>NZ_JAMSLS010000001.1 GCF_023806465.1 Thermomicrobium sp. CFH 73360
CTCCACTCACAATCCGCTCGGCCTTCACCCCTCTTGGGGTAGACCGACCAGATTCGTGGCTCACTTGGGATGTCGGCCACTCCGGCCACGAGGGCTCGGTGCACTCGACCACACTCCAGTTGTCAAGGTGCTCACGGAGCTTATCGCTCCGCCAGACGCATCCAATACTATACCCGTCACCGCCCCTCGTGTCAAGGGTCGCGAACTCACCCCTTATCCTCTCCCCTCCTCACCTCCAACGCAAACGCCGCAACTTCACCTCTCGCGGAAAGCCCTGCAACCTCGCTTCTTCGACAGTATCTCACCCCCTCTAACAGCCGAGCGATTCCACTCCGGTGCGCAATAGCGCTGGTCTACTTGCTCATTCCATTGCTGGCCAGACCTGCACCGACTCCTTGCCCTCATTGTCCCACTGCACCAGTATGCTCACTCTGCACATCGCACTCATCGCACGCACTACTGTGCTACCCTCAGTGTCAAAATGAAAGGAGTGCATCCAGTGCCAGCGCCAGTTATCGGCATCACTCCAGACATCACCCGAGAATCAGCAGCCCACGGCCTCACCACTCGCCTGGCGTTGAATCTCGACTATGCCGAGGCTATCGCCCACGCGGGTGGAATCCCCGTGGTCCTGCCACCTGTCCTCGAACCCGCCCGCTTTCTTGAGAACCTCGACGGCATCCTCCTCACCGGAGGCGGCGACATCGCACCCTACCGCTACGACGCTCCCACCATTCATCCTGCAACATACGGGATATCGGACGTGCGCGACGAATTTGAGATCGCCCTTGTCCACGCTGCACTCAACGCCGACGTCCCACTCCTCGCGATCTGCCGCGGCCTGCAAGTACTCAACGTCGCACTCGGCGGCACGCTCATCCAACATATTCCCGATCAGATTGACGGCGCCCTCAATCACCGTCAGCAGGAACTCAGTATCCCCTCAGGCGAACCGGCACATCCCGTCACAATTCGACCTGACTCGCACCTAGCCCGTATCGTTGGCACCACCCACCTCATGGTCAACTCCTATCACCACCAGGCCGTCGCAGAACTCGCCCCTCCTCTCCTCCCTACGGCGACTGCTCCCGACGGGGTGATCGAAGCAGCTGAAATTCCAGGAGCCACCTTTGTCCTCGCAGTCCAATGGCATCCCGAGCGCCTGTTCCAGCACTACCCCGCCCATCATGCCCTGTTCGCTGCACTCATCGAGACTGCACAGAGTCGCGCCGCCCGCCGCGCAACAGTCGTGGAACAGAAATGAAGCGGGGCAGGTAGTCCAACCTGCCCCGCTGGCCTCTCCAGGTGACCGTGGCACTCAGCTGAGTGCCGCAATCGACTCAACCGCCGCTTCTCCACCACGTCCTCGGGCCTGTGTTTCTCTCAGTCGCTGCTGGAACTCCTCCGGCAATGCCGCCTGGAGTACTTCATCGATCGTTTCGACCAAGACGAAGCGCAGGTTCTCGCGGAGCGTGGCAGGGAGCTCGTCCAGGTCCATCTCGTTCCGCTTCGGCAAGATGAACGTCTTCACACCAGCACGCTGCGCAGCCAGCGCCTTTTCCTTAATGCCACCCACTGGCAGCACCTGGCCCCGCAACGTGATCTCACCCGTCATCGCCACGTCCTCGCGCACCGGGATACCGGTTAGCAACGAGACCAGCGCGGTGACCAGTGTCACTCCAGCAGATGGCCCATCCTTCGGAATCGCTCCGGACGGAACGTGGATATGGATATCCGAGTCCTTCATGAAGTCCGGGTCGATTCCAAACTGCTCAGCACGTGAACGCACAATACTCAAGGCAGCCTGAGCCGACTCCCGCATGACCTCGCCAAGCTGACCTGTAATGAGCAGATTGCCACGACCAACCATGCGCGTGGCCTCGATGAACATAATGTCCCCGCCAACCGGTGTGACGCCAACACCGATCGCAACCCCTGGCTGGGCAGTGCGCTCCGATAGCTCCTCATAATAGTACCGCCGCTTGCCCAAGAACTCATGCACCATATCGACGGTGATCGTCCGCGGCACCTCCTGCCCCTCGGCCATGCGCGTCGCCAGCTTCCGCGCGACCGCCGCAACTTCGCGCTCGAGGTTCCGTACACCGGCTTCCCGCGTGTAATGCTGAATAATCTCCAAGATCGCCTCGTCCGTGAACTCAAAATCCTCTGGATTCAACGCATGCCGGCGGAACTGCTTTGGAATGAGATACCGGCGAGCGATCTGCAACTTCTCCTCGTCTGTGTATCCGGACAGGACAAGAATCTCCATCCGGTCGCGAAGTGCCGGCGGAATTGTGTCCAACACGTTGGCCGTTGCGATGAACATGACCTTCGACAAGTCGAAGGGCACGTCCAGGTAGTGATCCCGGAAGGTACTGTTCTGTTCCGGATCCAGCACCTCCAGAAGTGCGGACGCCGGATCACCTCGCCAGTCCATCCCCACTTTGTCGATCTCATCGAGGACGAAGACCGGATCGTTCGTGCCAGCGCGCCGGATGGCCTGAATGATCCGTCCAGGCATCGCGCCAATGTAGGTGCGCCGGTGCCCACGAATTTCCGCTTCGTCCCGCACACCACCGAGTGACATCCGCGTGAAGGCTCGCCCGAGTGCCCGTGCAATCGACTGCGCAAGGCTCGTCTTCCCCACACCAGGAGGACCCACAAAGCAGAGGATCGGCTCGCGCCCTGGCTCACTCTCCTCGCCTCGTTCCTTGCGCAGGCGCCGCACCGCAAGGTACTCCAAAATCCGCTCCTTGATCTTCTCGAGATCATAGTGATCCTCATCCAGAATCTGGCGCGCCCGTGCGATGTCGATCTCACCTTCGGTGCTGCGATTCCATGGCAGCGAGACGAGCCAGTCGAGGTAGGTCCGGATCACTCCATACTCGGCCGATGCCGGCGGCAACTTGCTCATCCGCTCCAGCTCGCGGAGAGCCTCACGCCGAGCCTCCTCTGGCATACCAGACTGCTCAATCTTGGCCCGGAACTCGTTGATTTCCGCCTCCTGCTCGCTCGTCTCACCGAGTTCGCGCTGGATCGCCTTGAGCTGTTCGCGCAGGTAGAACTCACGCTGCGAACGCGCCACCTCTTCCTGGACCTCACTCTGAATCTTCTTGCCGAGCTCGAGGAGATCCAGCTCACGGCTCATAAACGCGTTCAGCCGCAGCAGTTTGTCACGCACGCTGTCCAACTCAAGGAGCGCCTGCCGCTCCTCGGGATCCATTCGCAGGTTCGACGCCAAAAGGTAGACCAAGTGCAGCGGATCTTCGATATTCAAGACCGCCGTGACGAGTTCTTCCGGCAGATTGGACACCAACGAGACCAACCGCTGGAAGAGCTCCAGCGCAGTCCGTGTCAAAGCCTTAACTTCGATCGTATCCTCGACAACCTCAGGGATCTCCTCGACGAGTGCCTTCAGATACGGCTCTTCGGTCACCCACTCCACGATCCGAACCCGGCGCAGGCCCTGCACCGCCAGGCGCACCGTTCCATCAGGGACGCGCATCATCTGCTGGATGCTTCCGATTGTACCCACCTGGTAGACATCCTGCGGACCCGCACCTTCCTTCTTCGGATCCTTCTGGAGGACGAGAACAAGTACCCGATCTCCTGAGGCCACGTCGTCAATGAGTCGCAGCGAACGCGGCTGTCCGGCTGCGAGCGGCACTAGGGTCGTCGGGAAAACAACAGTGTTCCGTAGTGGAAGCACCGGCAAGAGCTTGAGCTCACGCTTCTCAGACCGCGCTTCCCCTTCCACCTGCTGCTCGTTTTCTTCCATCGGCTTACGCAGTTCGTCACTCATCGCACGCTCCTCAGGATTCAGGGCTAGTCTCTGAACGGAGCGGAACAGTACGCGAGACACGTGCTCGCGGTAGGGTCACTTCCAGGAACCCACGCTCATAGACAGCTTCCACGTGATCGAGATCGACCGGAAAGGGCAAGAGAACCTCTGCTTCAAATGGCCCATAGGCGATCCCCATCTCGTGGTAGGTCCGCCGCTGGCCCTCTTCTCGAGGTCGTCGCACTCCAGAGATCTGAAGCACTGAATCGCTGACGACCACGCTGATATCGTCCTCGCGTAGGCCAGCGAGTTCCGCCCGCACGACCAAACCCCGTTCGTCTTCATACACCTCGAGCGGTGGCCTCCAAGGCCGCGCCGCCATCCGCAGGAGCGGTGAAAAACCGACGTACCAGGCTTGGAACGCTTCCACCACTTCCTGCTGGAGCCGGTTTCCTTCGCGACGTGTGCTTCGTCGCACGCTCACCATGCTGTGATGCCTCCTCCGCCTCTTCGCGCCGCTCCTCGTGTCCGCGGCGCACGCCTTGTTCAGCCAGCTCCGAGCCGGAGTATACCACTCCTCGGTACGCCTTGCAATGATCAACGCAACTGCATTGCGCCGACTTGTAGCAAGTCTGCGCCGTACAGCAAGGCCAGCATCAGGAGCCCCCATGCGATGATCGCCCCAAGGAGTGGTCGATCGTCCAAAAGCACCTGCTCCGGCATACCTCCAAGATCCCGGCGGTAGACAAGGTACAAATACCGGAAGATCCCGTACAAGACGAACGGAATTGTCAGCATCATGCGGTGCCCATCGGGAAGGTTGGGGGCCGAGAACGTGTACAGCGAATAAGCCATGATCGTCGCTGTCGCTGTCACCTGCAGAAGCGCATCCAGGAGCGGAACTGGATAGTCGTCCAGAGTTCGCCGGTGATTCGCTGCCAGGCCCTCCAGCAACAACACCTCGTGCCGCCGCTTGGCAACGGCGAGGAATAGAGCGAGGAGCACCGTACAGAGATACAGCCAGGGCGAGAGTGGCACCTCGACTGCAGCGGCTCCACCCCATACGCGGAGGACGAAACCACCAGCAATTGTGAAAACGTCGAGCAGCGCGACATGCTTCAAGCGCACGCTATACAGCAGCATCAACCCGCAATATCCCAACACAACAAAGAACGTCTCACCACCGGCAAGCCAAGAAAACCACGCTGCCAGCACTCCCAATCCAACGATCGAGATCCAAACATGCCGCGCTTGCAGACGTCCCGCCGCAATCGGACGATGACGTTTGAGAGGATGTTCACGATCAGCTGCTGCGTCACTCCAATCGTTAAAGAAGTAAATCGCACTCCCCGCAGCGCAAAAGGCTAAAGTGGCAAGCAGCCCATCCACAAGTGCACCCATGTCGAGCAGTCGCCGTCCGAACACCAGCGGCGCCAATACAACAGCATTTTTGATCCACTGGCGCGGCCGTGCCGTCACGAGGAGATCACGCATCAATGTGAACGGGGCAACAGCTGTCACGCTCAGGCGCTTCTCCATTTGACTCATCCACCTGCAGGCTCTAATGCCTCCTCCTGATACACACTATCGGCATTCCACAGCATCCACGACTCGAGCCCGGCATCGTACACCGCTTGGATCTGCGCCCGGACCTCTTCCTGGCCATATGGCTTCCCAGGTCCATAAGAAAAATCTTGGAGCCACGCCCGGAACTTCTGTTTCGCCGTCGGGACTCGCGTTAAGCCGTTCTCTAGGCTCCATCGAATCACTTCATAGGGATGGTCGTTCGGAACCTCGAAGCCAAGCGACCCAGCCCAGAAGTGCGAAGGATAAAGCATCGGGCACACATAGTCGACGTGTTCTACGACCACTTCGAGATTCTGTCCGATCCCACTGTCGCTCAGTTCCCACATCGTCAAACCGAAAATATCTGCCGCTAGGTACGCCGGCGTTGGTAAGAGCGCCTCATATGCAGTCTGTAGAAAACCCCCGATCGCGGCCATGCGATTCTCTGCGGTGTGACTGACTCCATAGTCAGCTTTCTGTAAGGGTCCGTCAGTTGGGAAGCGAATGTAGTCGAACTGGATCTCGTCGAAGCCGAATCCTGCTGCTTCGACAGCCAGTGCAACGTTATACTGCCAAACCTCACGGCGATACGCGTTGACCCACGCCACCCCGTTCCAGGTTCGCCAAGCCTGGCCTGTAGTACGGTCGCGGATCGCCCACTCTGGCCGCGCCTCTGCCAGGATAGGATCTTCAAAAACCACAATTCGGGCAATTGTGTAAATGCCACGCGCTTTAAGGCCACTCACGAGTTCCCGAGGTTGGAGAATCGGTCGGACCGCGCCGATCTCGTGTGCCAGCGCAACCTGCGTATCGTAGTACACGTGCCCAGTGCTGTCCTTAAGATCGATCACCACTGCGTTCAACTCAGTCCGATCGACCAGTTGAAGCCGTTTTTCCAGCGCTTCCGGTTTTGACGCGACGAGCACATTAATATAGATCGCACGCACGACCAGTGGTTCCAGCGTCACTTGGACCTGGAAGTTCTCCGGTACGATGAGCGATGTGGCACGGTATCCAGGTGCCTTTACGAACACCTGCTGGCCCGGAGCAACCCCCTTGAGCTGGAACGTGCCGTCCTCAGCGACTCGCGTCCAAATACCAGTTGTTGCGACGATTGCTGCCACCGGTTGCCCTTGCAGATCACGGATGACGCCGCGAAGCACGTCCGGACGCAAGGCCAGATCAGCGACGCTCTGGTCAGTGCCAAGCGTCACGCGCGCTGTCGCATACTCCATGTGCTCGGCAACGAGCTCTGCACCCTCTGGAACGCCTCGGAGGACATAATGCCCTGTTGCATCCGTGACCGCACTGGCGAGCGTCACACCGTCACGGACGGCGCGGATCGTCGCACCGGGGATGGGCTGCCCATCTCCGTTCCGAACGACCGAGCCTTGCACGACATTGGAGCGCAAGGGGACCCGCAAACGACGTGTCTCGCGATTCACCGATACGACGACTGCGTCATAATCCGGCGCGACAATACGCAAAGATCCTTCAGTCAGCCTTGGAACACGCACTCGTCCTTCTCGATCCGTCTGGAGCACGCCACTGGGCATTTCCACGGTCGCCCCCACAATAGGCCGTCCTGTCCCGCGGTCGACCACGAGGAGTTCTAGTTGATCGTCGTGCCACCAAAGCTGGTAGACCGCCGTTCCGAGAACGAGCAACAATGGAATGAGCACGCTCGCCAGACTGATTTTCCAGGACAATCTCCGCCGCTGACCGCGCCGATTCAGTCTGCTGCTCGGGTACACGCGGATCGCTCCGTCTCAGCTCCAGCTCCTCATTTCCCCGTCGCGCCGCAGTATGCCATAACAGTCGTGCCCGTCCATCCAAACTGCTCTGATCTCAGAGCAGTCCACCCATGGCCCGGACACCCACGATCGAGTGGCAGGCTCCCCAAAACCTCCACGCAATACCGCAAGCCCCCAGTCGCTTGGCCCGGCACTGGCAAAATCACCGCTACCTCTTTTCGAGCACGCTTTCTCTGAGACATACTAGCAAGAGCCGCGCAGGCGGCTCTGATGGGATACGAAGCAAGGTTCGGGGGATTCTTGGACTTCAGCACGGTTCTTCAGCGGATGCGTCCGGATCTTCAGCGGGTGGAGGATCGTCTCCTTGCGGAGACTGCACTCGAGTTCCCGCTGGTCGGCGATATTCTACGAGCCCTGATCGTCTCGGGCGGGAAACGCCTGCGTCCGTTACTCCTCCTCCTTGCTGCAAAACCGTTCCGCTACGACCTGGAACGACTGGTCCCTGCAGCAGCTGGCATTGAGCTCCTGCATACAGCATCGCTGATTCACGATGATTCGATCGACGGGGCATCCCGTCGGCGAGGACAGCCAACACTCAATGCGATCTTTGATTCCTCAATCGTCATCATGGTCGGCGACTATATGTTTGCACGATCAGCCATGCTCGCCGCCTCCACTATGAACCCTCGTGTCCTTGCCGTGTTCGCGCGTTGTCTTGGTAGCATCTGCGATGGGCAGCTTCGCGAACTCTTCGCTTCACGGCGAACCGATATTAGTCTCGATGACTACCAACGCCGGATCTACGGGAAGACCGCGTCGCTTTTCGCTGGATCCGCAGAAATCGGCGCCATTCTCGCCGAAGCCCCCGAAGATCAGATCGAAGCACTGCGTGCGTTCGGCAGCGCCATGGGAATGGCCTTTCAGATCGTTGACGACGTCTTGGACTTCCGTGGGAGCGAGGACGAACTCGGGAAGCCGGCTGGCCAGGATTTGCGTCAGGGGACTGTGACGCTTCCAACTATGCTCTTCCTCGCTGACGGGAAAGCCACGCGTGAGGAACGGGAATTCGTCGAGGAAGTGATCCGGTATGGTCCAGCAGACGATGCAGCCCTCACAACGGCCGTCCGTCTCATCCGCGAGTCGGGAGCTCTTGAGGAAGCGCTCGCCGTAGCAAAAAGCTATGTTGAAGAAGCCAAGGAACTTTTGGCGGAGCTCCCACCAACCGAGGGCCGTACGATGTTGGCAGCCCTCGCCGATCATGCACTCGGTCGCCGGATCTAACCTCAAAGCGCGATCAGACTACGTTCATACATCCGCTCGAACAGCCGCTCCCAAAATCGTTCTCCTGGGGCAACACGCTCAATTTGCAAAGCCAGCTCATGCGGTTGTGC
Source organism: Thermomicrobium sp. CFH 73360 (assembly GCF_023806465.1). Lineage (GTDB taxonomy): Bacteria > Chloroflexota > Chloroflexia > Thermomicrobiales > Thermomicrobiaceae > Thermomicrobium. The sequence goes on from NZ_JAMSLS010000001.1 coordinate 8,493, forward strand.
GGGAGTTATCAAGATAGTCGATAGCCGCTGCTGATACCGTCGCTCTACCGCCTGGTCAAGGAACACGAGTTCATGACGATGGCGCGGTTGAACCCCCGCAACAATGAGGAGGTCGGAGACCATCATCCGCGCGAGGTTATCCCGTGACACGCGTGTCGCGATGTCAAACTCTTCCCGTGCTCGCCCTTGTAGGCTTTGCCGCTGCGCGGCCAGCGATTGCAACTCGACCTCGACCATATACGCATTCAAGGCGAAGTCTCGCCAGGGCACGAAGTAATACGTGAACAGCAGCTGATACTCTGCCAGACGCCCAAGGATAAACGCTGCAATGCGATTCCCGCGCTGGCCACGTGCATTGAAGATGAACCAACCGTGCCCAGCACGTACATGCTGCTCGAGCGTATCGAAGAACTGTGTCAACCGCCCTAACAGATCCACATCCTGCAGTGACGGCTGCTCGTGAGGAACCGTTTCGCCCGACACTGCTCTTACCTCCAGCTTCCGGGGATCGCCCCGGGATGCATTCCAGGTATGCTAATTATGGCGTAGGGCTTTCCGGCCGAGTCGGCTCCTTCCCAACTACTACCAGGCCTAACCGCTCCCGCAAGAGCTCGTTTACCGCTTCCGCGTTGACTCCCTGCGCGACCAAGGCGGGTGCACCTGCTTCGGCACGCCAAACCGTGCGCCCACAAAGCTCGCTTGGAGAGGTCAACACATGCACAAAGGCTCGCTCACCGGTGACAAGATCCGGCCTCGCAGCGACAGCGACTGCCACAGGATCATGTAAGGCGAAGGAGTCGACTCCGCGCTCGTCAAAAGCCCAGCGTGACACTTCATAGGCAAGTCGAGCCCCTCGGCGATCGGATCCCGCAAGGCGTCCTCGCGCAGCCCGGTCGAAGCGCACGCCCGTTGTGACGTCCAGCCCGACCCAGATAGTCCGAAAGCGAGCCTCCGCGACGATATGGGCAGCCTCTGGATCACTCCAGACGTTGAACTCTGCAAACGACGTCACGTTGCCTGGTACGGCAAACGCACCACCCATAATAACCAGCCCCTCGACGAGTTCTGGCAGGCGCGGTTCCAGGCGCAACGCGATGGCCAGGTTTGTTAACGGCCCAAGACACACAAGGCGAAGTAATCCAGCATACCGCCGTGCTGCCCGTACGATCACCTCTGGTGCGGCTGTATCGAGAATCGGTCCGGAACGTTGAGGCGTAAGCATCGCTCCACCAAGACCATCGGGTCCATGGAACTCCCGAGCATCCCGGTGTGGACGGAGCAGCGGTTGACTCGCGCCGCGTGCGACCGGAACTGACACCGCCCCGAACCAGTCGAGCACGCGGCGCGTGTTCTGGGTTGCCTGCTCAACGTCCACATTGCCGGCCACTGTCGTCACGGCGATGACACTGAGTTCAGGCAGGGCAAGCGCTAGGCCGAGCGCAAGCGCATCGTCCACGCCAGTGTCAACGTCGATGACCACTGGAAACATACCTCTCCACCCGTTCCGCATCGGCCACAACCTCTAACGGTAGCAGGTATACTCGCCCGCGACCGTAGCGTGGAGGCATTGGGTGTGAGGAAGACACGACGACAGCGCCTGCAGGGAGTAAGACGGTCGCTACTCATTCTCCTCTTGCTCGTAAGTTGGCTTTTGCCACGTTTCGCAACTTCCGTTCGCGCACAATCCAGCGATTACCGACTCGAACCTGCATTGACATCGTCGGTCGGCCTCCAACTGAGCTCCCTGCGCGCCTCCGGATCACTACTCGTCTGGGAAGATCGCCGGAACGGTGCCCCAGATGTCTATGCCTACGATCTGGACGATGCTCGAGAGTTTCGCCCTGATCGCAGTCCCGGAGCTCGGTCCCAACCGGCCGTCAGTGGCACGCGCGTGATCTGGGTAAGCGGGGCCGATCCATCGCGCGCCACGATCGTCGGTACGGACATCGCCAGCGGTGCCACCTTCACCGTCACCGATCAGCCGGGGCAAGTGGAACAGCCGGCAATCGATGGCACGCTCGTCGCGTGGCGTGAAGTGCGTGGAGACCGAGGCCAGATTCGCGTACGAGACTTGCAAACGGGGCAGCGTTACGACCTTGCTCAAGGCGATGCTAACCAAGCGAATCCGGCCGTCAGCGGACAATTTGTTCTTTGGCAAGAGTTCCGTAACGGTAGTTGGGATCTTGTCCTTTGGGACAGCCAACGTGGAACCGTCACCCCTGTCGTCACCTCCCCGGATGACGAGATCGACCCGGTAATTGCCGGCGATTGGATTGCTTTTCGCCGCCAAGCCCGTAGCGGTGGGCCGCCATCGCTCATCCTGCTGGATCGTCGAAGCGGTTCAGAGACGATTATCACCGAGGGACACTTCATCGGGCGAATCGCGTTGAGTCAACGATTCGTGGTGTGGGAGGATTGGCGTTCGGGCCTGCCCGAACTCTACGCCTACGATATTGCGCTTCGAACGGAATTTGCGCTCGCACGGGCACAGCGCGTTGCCTGGCCAACGATCTCTGATCGCGTCGTCGGGTGGGTTACCGAACTCCCAGGCGGTCGTGGGCGCGTGCAAGCCTTAGCCATCCGCCAGCGTCTTCCCTCAGATCCACAAGAGCCCCCAGCCGTACCCTCGCCTGATCGGGTGTACTTTACCCAGACTAAGCATTTTTTGAGCGGCGGATTCAAGCGCTTCTGGCAGACACATGGCGGTGAGCGCATCTTCGGTTACCCCCTGACCGAAGAGTTTTCGACCACTGACCCGACAACGGGAGAGCAGATCATTGTCCAGTACTTCGAACGTGTGCGTCTCGAATATCGTCCCAACGCGCCGGAGGATCACCGGATTACCATCGGTCGACTTGGCGCTGAACTCACAGCTGACCGAGCCTTCGCACCGGTACCGCCGTTCCCCGACTCAACGGAACGCCGGTACTTTCCAGAAACCGGCCATTCGCTCTCCTATGGCTTTAAAGAATTCTGGGAAAAAAATGGGGGAGTGAGCGTCTTCGGGTACCCGATCAGCGAGGAATTCACTGAAAATGGGCGAACCGTGCAGTACTTCGAGCGAGCACGCTTCGAATATAACCCCAATGCCCCTGACGAGGACTCGCGGATTACGCTCGGTCTTCTTGGTCGCGAAGCCCTTCAGCGGATGGGGTGGCTCCCGCGTCCCCCTATCGACACGACGATGTTAACCCGTTAAGCCTACCTCGCTTCGTCAACAATCGCGAGGTAGAGATCATTGACGTTCGTGCCCGTTAACCCAGTGACAACGAGCGCTCCGACCGCTGCCAGGGCCGTCGCGGAGTCGTTCCGATGCAATGCATCCCGAGCATCGAGACCGAGAACACGCAACGCGTCGACCGTCCCTGTATCCACCACGGCGCCGGCAGCTCCACTTGTGCCGTCGTCCCCATCCGATGCCAGGCTCGCGATCGTGATGTCGCGCGCCCCGGTCACTGCAAGCGCGGCTGCCAGTGCCATTTCGGTGTTCCGGCCCCCGCGTCCATCCCCCCGAACGGTCACTGTAAGTTCACCTGCCGCGACCAACGCGACTGGTGGTGCCCACGGCAGACGCTCCTCCCGCACCGAGCGCGCGAGGGTCGCCCAGAAGCGCCCAAACTGGCTTGCTTCACCGGTATACCGCGTGCCGCACAGAACGGCCGGAAGTCCACGCGCCCGGCAGGCTTCGACCGCCGCACGCGCAAGCACGGCCGCATCGGCCAGCACGACTGATTGGAGCACATTTCCCAACCGGAGCGACGATTTCTCCGGCTCTTCCAGGATGGCGCGAACTGTTTCCGGAAGGTCGAACCACACATCGAGTTGTCTGAGTGTTCTTGCTATGTCTTCGGTTGTCGTCTCCGGTTCGACTGTTGGCCCGCTTGCAATCACTGGAAGCGGGCTCCCCAATACGTCGGAAACGATGAGATTGATAATGCGCGCTGGTGCAGCTGCCCGTGCAAGCCCGCCCCCCTTAAGGTCACTCAAACGACGTCGCACCGCATTGAGCAGCCAGATATCGGCTCCAGCCTTCAGTAAGCGTTCCGTTGTCAGCACAACGTCGTCTAAGTCCAAAGGGGCGCGCGGCACCTCGGCTAATGCAGATCCCCCACCTGACAAGAGAACAAGAACCAGATCGTGCTGATTCAAACCTCGTACCGCGTCCAAGAGTGCATGCCCAGCTCGGAGGCTTTGTGCGTCCGGGAGGGGATGACTGCCCGGGACAACATGACACCGCTCCAGCTCAGCATAATCCTCGCCGTCGCTCTTGGGGACCACCACACAGCGATGAACCCGCCCCCCGAGCACACTCAGTGTCCCACGCGCCATCGGCACTGCCGCTTTACCAAGTGCTAAGACCACAAGGCGGCTCTCGCGTTCGATCCGATGCGGGATACCACGAATAAGAACTGCATTGTCGCGTAGTTCAATTGCCTCCCGGACGAGCCGCTCTGGATCGACAGCACTCAAAGCCTCACGGAAGAGTTCCTCAACAAAACGTTTCAGGCGCGGTTCGAACACGGGACACCCTCGCGCTCACACTGGCGGATTGCCTCCAAAACGTGACGGAGATCGTAGGGCAGCGGTGTCTCGAGCTCGATTGTTTGCCCTGTGCTCGGAAGAGTAAAGCGTAAGTAGCGAGCATGCAAAAACTGCCGAGGGACAGGGACACAGAAAGGACGGTCTCCTCCGTACTGTTGGTCTCCAACGACTGAATGACCAATGAACGCACAATGGACGCGAATCTGGTGCGTCCGTCCCGTCTCAATCGTAACGTCCAAGAGTGTCGCGCAACGGAAGCGTTCGATCACGCGAAAGTGCGTGATCGCAGGCCGCCCCCACGGAACAACTGCCATCTTTGTCCGTTCGCGTGGATCCCGGCTGATTGGTGCATCGATTGTCCCGGAATCCGGTTCGACCACGCCGTGGACCAGCGCCGTGTATTTTTTCACGACGCTTCGACTGTGCCATTGTTCCAGTAAGGCAAGGCGTGCCGGCTCCGTCTTGGCGACCACGAGCAGCCCTGACGTGTCCTTGTCAAGCCGATGCACGATGCCCGGTCGATGACTTGGTTGGACTTGGAGGTCAGGGCGAATCGCCTTGAGTGCATTCACGAGGGTACCATGCTCGTGTCCCGGTGCAGGGTGCGTCACGATCCCAGGCGGCTTATCGAACACGATAATATCGTCATCCTCATAGATGACCGGGATCGGGAGATACTCTGGCTCAAGATCGCTGGGTGGTGCGACTGGTGGCAGATACACCTCCAGGCGATCACCATAACGGACTCGTTGAGCAGGCTTGCACGGCTCACCGTTGACGAGGATCTCCCCCTGCTTCATCATCTGTTGCACGAAACTGCGGCTCATCCCTGTCACCCGGCTTGCGATGAGCTTATCGAGCCGCTCCCCGTGCTCTCGCTCAGAAATTTGCAAAACCAGCCGTATCGCTTCTTGGGGTCGGGTTGTCATCGTGTGCGCTGCTCCATATCAATCCGTTCGGTCCGGCTCCTATCTATCGACGTCCGCGTCACCTCGGGCCACACAAGCAGGCCAACCAGCAACAATACTCCGATGGTGATTGCGCTATCTGCAACGTTGAAGGTCGGCCAAAACGAGAAATCAATGAAGTCCACCACGAATCCATGGCGGAAGCGATCGACGAGGTTTCCCAGCGCACCACCAAGCTGCAGACCTAACGCCACGGCTCCAGGCCAGGATGCGACAAGTGCACGGAACCATATAGCAAGCACGACGACAACCGCGAGCGCCAAGAGAGCCAACAGAGGATTCTTTCCTTGGAAGAGCCCAAATGCCGCTCCGGTATTCTCAACGTAGAAGAGGCGAAGAATACGAGGAATGAGCACAACCTCACTGACTGGGCCACCTGGTGCCAGATAGGCGAGGACGAGCGCCTTGCTGATCTGGTCGACAAGCAGCACCACGGCAGCGACGCTCGCGACAATCTCCCACCCTCGAGTACGCACTGCTTATCTCCTCATGCAAACCAAAGATAGCCGCTAACACCGCTGCTGCGGTACAGCGTCACCGCCCAATTCTACTGCCATTGTGACTTCCACTCTCCTGCATCTTCCCGCGGTACTATCTGCAGATAAAGGGAACGGAGGAGGCATGACACGACCATTGCGTCTCGTGATTGGCGGCGGCGGAACCGGTGGTCACACCGTACCAGCTCTCGCAGCATTGGACGCATTGCGCGCTCAAATCGATGTGGAAGTGCTCTGGATCGGTTCGCGCCACGGCGTCGAACGACGCTTTGCTGAGCAGAACGATATTCCCTTCCGGTGGATTCCCACCGGGAAACTCCGCCGGGATCCAACCCCGCGTACGCTCCTTGACCTTGCCGCCGTCCCTCTCGGTATTCTGGCCGCAGCTTCTTTGATTCGTACTTTCCGCCCAGATGTGGTCTTCGGAACAGGTGGGTACGTCAGTGTGCCCGTCGTCATCGGTGGCTGGCTCAATCGGATTCCACTCGTCATCCACGAGCAGACGGCCATTGCGGGTCTTGCGACACGGATTGCCGCACGGTTCGCTGACGCAGTGGCGATTTCCTTCGAGGCGACGCGTCCACTGCTCAGGCGCAGGAGGTCCGCGATCGTCCACACCGGCCTCCCGATCCGCCGTGAACTCTTCCGAGGCGACGCCCAACGTGCTCTCGGGCGCTTCGGTTTTACCAAGGATCTCCCGCTCGTTTATGTGACAGGCGGCGTTCTGGGCGCACACGCACTCAATGAAGCTATCGCCGCCGCCTTACCCGACCTTGTGGGGACCGTTCAAGTGTTACACCAGTGCGGGCCAGCACGGATCAATGGCGATTTGCCGCGCCTCCTCGAGCGACGTAGCATGCTTCCGTATCCGCTGCAAAGACGATACGCTGTGGTCGAGTTTCTCACCGAGGAACTCCCAGATGTCTATGCCGCCGCTGATCTCGTCATCAGCCGGGCTGGCGCCAGCACCGTTGCCGAGCTCGCCGCACTTGGCAAACCCGCGATTCTCGTCCCTCTCCCTGGGACACGCGGCGACGAGCAGACCGCCAACGCGCGCCTGCTCAATGATCTTGGAAGCGCGATTCTCCTGCCACAAAGCGATTTGACCCCTCAACGTATCGTCACACTGGTCGAGAGGTTGGTTGCTGACCGAGAAGCACTTGCGGCAATGGGACAACGGGGAAAGGTTCTGGCCGTTCCCGACGCAGCTGAGCGCCTGGCGGACCTCATCCAGGCGACAGCTCGCGCCCGTTCTGCCGCGAACGCACCGCCTGTGCCGCGAGTGCGCTGACCGCCTCGGCTAACGAACGAATGGGGAGCAGTCGGAGTTCGGCAGACACACTCGCCACCCGGCTGGATGCTGGGACGACCGCACGCTCGAAACCCAACCTCGCAGCTTCCTGCAACCGACGCTCCAAGGCATGGACACCGCGGACCTCGCCTGCCAGTCCAAGTTCGCCAATGTAGACGGCGGTTGGATCCAGTGGGATCCCGCTCGCTGACGAGGCGATCGCAAGTGCAACCCCGAGGTCCGCTGCTGGCTCGACGAGACGAATACCGCCAGTCACATTCACGAACACATCCTGATCCGCAAGGCGAAGCCCTGCATGCTTCGTCAGCACAGCGACAAGTAGCTGCAAGCGTGTGGCATCGAATCCCGTGGCAACACGGCGAGGCGTTCCATAGCCAGCTGAGCTTGTCAGCGCTTGTACCTCGATGAGGATTGGACGCGTGCCTTCTAGCGCAACCACGACCGCGCTTCCTGGGGCATCCCGAACTCGCTCGGCGAGGAACAACTCCGAAGGATTCCCAACATCCCGCAGTCCCGAATCGGTCATCTCAAAGACACCGATCTCGTTTGTCGACCCAAACCGGTTCTTGACCGCGCGCAGAATTCGGTGCTGGTAAAAGCGTTCACCCTCCAAGTAAAGGACCACATCGACCATATGCTCAACCACGCGCGGACCAGCAATCAAGCCTTCCTTTGTGACGTGACCGACCACGAAAATTGGTGTCGCAGTCTGCTTGGCGAAGCGGAGAAGCTGCGCTGTACAGTCGCGAAGTTGCGATACGCTCCCTGGCGAGGATTCAAGCCCGGTCAAGTAGACCGTCTGAATAGAATCCACCACAAGCATCGCCGGCCGCAATTCCTCCGCAACCTCAAGGACGCGATCGAGAGCTGTTTCCGGAAGAACAACAACGCCGTCGCTGGCGGACCCGAGTCGATCAGCGCGGAGCTTCATCTGTTCCGGCGATTCCTCCGCCGCCACGTATAGGACCTCCTGACCGTATTCCGCTACACGGAGAGCGGCCTGCAACAGGAGCGTCGACTTCCCGATGCCGGGATCACCCCCGAGCAGAACCAGTGATCCGGGGACAAGACCTCCGCCAAGCACGCGGTCGAACTCCGGCAAGCCAACCGTGAGACGTCGTCCCTCAGCACTCCTCACTTGAGAAAGACGCAGTGGTCGCGTTCCACCGCCTATCTCGGGGGCCATCCCGACCGACGACTCGACAGTCTTCTCGACCATCGAGCCCCACGCTCCACACGACGGACACCGACCGAAGTACCCTGGACTCTCCAGACCGCAGGCCTGACAAGTCCACACTGTTCTCCGCCGCTGACGCCCTCGTGACACGCTGCCCCCGATCAGTTAACGCGAACACTCGTTCGCCCAGAAGTATAACGAATGCGGCACCGGAGAATTCCGGCGCCGCATTCCTGGCAACACCAATCTCAGTTATGAAACAGTGCTAAGAACCTCTGCTGGCTCGATCGTCAGCAGCTCGTCCCGCACGTCAATGCGTACGGTAGAGCCTGGCTTGAAGCGTCCCGCCAGAATCGCCTCCGCCAGCGGATCTTCGATGAGGTTCTGGATGATCCGCCGCAGTGGTCGCGCGCCGAACTGCCGATCGTAACCGCGCGTTGCCAGGAGATCCTTGGCAGCGTCGGTCACCTCCAGGCCGATCTGCTGCTCGGCCAGTTGCTTCCGGATCCGTTTCAACTCCAGGTCAACGATCTGACGCACGTGCCCCGGCGTCAGCGGATGGAAGACGATCACCGCGTCGATCCGGTTAAGGAACTCCGGCCGGAAGGTCTGCTTCAACTGCGAGAGCACCTTGTCCCTCATCGCCTGGTAGTCAATCTGCGCCTTCTTCGTCGGATCCTCAGCCACGGCGAATCCCAGTGTGCCCTCGCGCTGGATCAACTCCGCGCCAATGTTCGAAGTCATGATCAAGATCGTATTCCGGAAGTCGACGCGCCGTCCCTTCGCATCCGTGAGATTCCCATCCTCCATTATCTGCAGGAGGATGTTAAACGCTTCCGGATGCGCCTTCTCGATTTCGTCGAGAAGAATGACCGAGTAGGGCTTCCGCCGTACCGCCTCCGTCAGCTGCCCACCTTCCTCGTAGCCAATGTATCCTGGAGGCGCCCCGACCAAGCGCGACACTGTGTGTCGCTCCATGAACTCGCTCATATCGATCTTGATGAGCGCATCCTCACTTCCGAACATGAATTCGGCCAAGGCGCGTGCCAACAATGTCTTCCCAACCCCGGTCGGTCCGAGGAAGATGAAAGTCCCAATTGGCCGCCGCGGATCCTTCAAACCAGCCCGTGCACGTCGCACAGCCCGCGCGAGCGTCGAGATCGCCTCATCCTGCCCGATCACACGCTCGTGCAGTGCCTCCTCCATGTGCAGCAGCCGCTCGCTCTCCTCGGTATGCAAGCGGGTGAGCGGGATGCCGGTCCACATGGAGACGACCTGTGCGATGTCCTCCTCCGTCACGACGGGCTCTTCCTGCCCTTGCTCCTCCCGCCAATGCTGTTCGAGTTCCTGGATGCGCTGCACCAGCTGCCGCTCACGCTCGCGGAGCTCTGCTGCCAACTCGAACTCCTGGCTTGCCACCGCCGCATCCAGCTCACGACGCAGCGACTCTAAGCCGCGCCGCGCTTCCTTGAGCGACGGCGGTGAAGCCGAGCGGTACATGCGCACGCGCGATGCAGCCTCGTCCACGAGATCGATCGCCTTGTCCGGGAGGAACCGATCAGTCACGTAGCGGGCAGCAAGCACTGCTGCCGCATGGAGCGCACCATCTGAGATCTTCAGCTTGTGGTGCTCCTCGTACCGCTCGCGGATCCCCTTCAAGATCTCGATCGTTTCCTCCACGGTCGGCTCATTCACGATGACCGGCTGGAAGCGCCGCTCCAGGGCAGCATCGCGCTCGATGTACTTCCGGTATTCATCGAGCGTTGTTGCGCCGATCGTCTGCACCTCTCCGCGCGAGAGCGCCGGCTTCAGGATGTTCGCTGCATCAACGGCACCCTCGGCCGCACCAGCACCAACCAGGGTGTGGAGCTCGTCGATGAAGAGAATCGTGCCAGATTCCTTCACCTCGGCGACGATCTTCTTCAGCCGCTCTTCAAACTCCCCACGGTACTTGGTTCCTGCCACCAGTGCTCCGATATCGAGCGCGACAAGACGCTTCCCCTGCAACGGCTCCGGTACATCGCCAGCGACAATCCGCTGCGCCAGACCCTCTACGATTGCCGTCTTCCCAACACCCGGTTCCCCAATCAGTGCCGGGTTGTTCTTTGTGCGCCGTGACAGAATCTGCATGACACGTTCAATCTCATTCTGGCGCCCGATGACTGGGTCAAGCTTGCCCAAACGAGCGGCTTCGGTCAGGTCGAACCCCAGCGCATCGAGATACGGCGTCTTTGTCTGTTGTGCACGCTGCTGATAGGCCGTGCCTTGAGCCAAGACCTGGAGCACCTGCTGGCGCACCTTCTCCAAGTTCACCCCAAGGCTCTCCAGCACTCCAGCAGCGATCCCCTCGCCCTCACGGACGAGACCTAGCAGGAGGTGCTCTGTGCCAATGTAGTGGTGTCCAAGACGACGCGCCTCGTCGACCGCATACTCAATGACCTTGCGCGCTCGAGGAGTAAGCCCGATCTCACCGACGACCGTACTCTCCCCGCGCCCAATGATGAACTCGACGGCGCTTCGCACCTTGGGCAACTGCACGCCCATGCTCTGCAGCACGCGCGCAGCGACCCCTTCCCCTTCGCGCACAAGGCCGAGGAGCAGATGCTCCGTTCCGATGTAGTTGTGATTGAACCGCCGCGCTTCTTCCTGCGCCAGCGCAAGCACTTTCCGTGCTCGTTCCGTGAACTTTTCGAACTTATCCGCCATAGCACACTCTCCCGGGCGAACGCCCGTTTCCCTTCTCTCGAGAGATGTTGATAAAGACGCTGTGGCGAGTAACCCCGCACGCCCTCGGCTACTGCGTGGCACCTCCTGCACCGATGAAGTGTACTCCCCTTGGGCACTCTCTCCAAATCCTCGGGAGTCATCTTTCAGGAAGCCGGAGCCCCCAGGTACGAGGCTGGGGGCTCCGGACGCAGTTCTCCAGGACGTTTTGGTCTCGCCACTGTGTTGTGCGATGTGCTTTGCTGGTGAGACTTAGGCGTCTCCACCATGTTCGGCCGGCGGTTCTTCGTCCTCCGGCTCGATGTCGACATCCGCCTCGATAGGCTCCTCGCCCTCGGGGGCATACGGAGTAATACCCCGTGCCAACAGCTGCTCCTTGATCGCAACCGCCTCGGGCCCCAGCACCGCCTCCAGTTCCTCATCTGCGACCTCAAGCGCGCGCCGGAGACTAAGCCCGATGCGCCTCCTGGCGGGATCGATGCGAATCACCTTGACAATGACCTCGTCACCCTCTTGAAGGACCTCATTGGGATGCTCCACCCGCCAGCCAGCCAACTCCGAAACATGAATGAGCCCCTCAACTCCCTCCTGGAGACGCGCGAAAGCTCCAAAGCTCGCGAGCTGGGTAATTGTGCCACGCACAAGCTGCCCAACCTGGAACTGGCTCGCTACCTGCATCCAGGGCTCGGGCTGCGTTCGGCGAATGGACAGCGCAATCTTCCGCTGTTCTTGGTTGACCGAGAGCACCATCACGTCAACTTCGTCACCAACACGCAAGACCTCGCTCGGGTGCTTCACACGTGTCCAGGAAATCTCCGAAAGGTGAACGAGGCCATCTGCACCACCAATGTCCACAAACGCACCAAAATCGGCAATGCTCGTGACACGCCCTCGCCGCGTCTCCCCCTCTCGCAGCATCTCGATCAGCTGCGCCTTCATCGCATCTCGCTGCTCCTGAACAGCCTGCCGCTCCGAGAGGATCAGCCGATTGCGGTGACGATTGATCTCGATGATCTTCAACTTCAGGCGCTGCCCGACCATCCGCGCCATGTCAGCCTGCTTGCTCACCTCGTCACCGCCGCGGATGGCCACCACCTGCGACGCCGGCACAAAGCCGCGAATGCCATCGAGGTTCACGAGGAGACCACCCTTGTTATAGTTCACCACCTCAGCCTCGATGACTCCCCCGGCCTCGAAGATCTCCTGCAGGCGCCGCCACGTCTTCTCCTGACGTGCCCGATCGATCGAGAGCACTGCTTGGCCGGCCTGATCTTCGGGCTGCAGAACAAACACCAAAATGCGATCACCCGGACGTAGACGCCCCAACTCCTCAGGCGTCAACGTCTGGAATTCCCGGCTGGGAACGACCCCTTCGCACTTGCCACCAATATCGACCAGGATCTCTTCCCGGCCGACGTACATCACCTCACCCTCGACCACGTCACCGTAGCGAAACAGTCGGTAATCGTGGCTCGGGTCATCGAGAAGTCGTCGGAACAACTCGGCATCATCCATTACCGGGACGCTCCCGAGCCCCTGCCGACCGAAATGCACCTCGTCGATCTGCTGCCCCACCATGAACCTTCCTCGAGTGTCGTAGTTTTGCCAACCCTCCGGTCTCGTTCGAGCCGTCGGTTAGCGAGACACCGCCGTTAGTATAGCCACTCCTTCGCTCTCCGACAAGCATGGACGGGCATCGACTCTCACTGCCCTCACCCAAAGCCCCGCAGCCCCACGGCAACATGGCTCTGGATGCGAATCCGAACACTCCAACTCGCATGATCGCCTCAGAGGCACCTCCACGACACACTTGCCTGGAGTTCTCGAGCCAGTGCCTGGACCACCTCCTCGAGATCGCTGCGCTGCACCCAACCCATATGCCCCACGCGGATGATCTTCCCCTTCAGTCGCCCCTGGCCCCCGTTCACCGCGATTCCGTGCTGCTCCTCTAACCGAGTGACCAGTTCATCAGCTCCAATTCCCGGCGGCGGTTCGAGCGCTGTGACAGTCGCACTCTCGTAGCCTGGTTCGGCAAAGCAACGCAGACCAAGCTCCTGAGCTGCCATACGAAACCACGCTGCAAGCTCCTGGTGTCGCCTCCACACGTTCTCGAGCCTCTCTGCCTCGATCAACCCAACTGCTGCATCGAGCGCGTAAAGGAGGCTAATCGGAGCCGTCGACGGGAGATCGCCGCTGCGTGCCGCCGTCCGGTACTCTCGAAGGTCCCAGAACGCCCGTGGAAAGCCCGCTCGCTCGACGGCCTCCCAGGCTCGTGGTCCAACGCCCACAATGACAAGTCCCGGTGGGCACATCCATGCTTTCTGTGACCCGCTGAAGATGAGATCGATCCCCCAGGCATCCATCTCCAGCGGCAGTCCGCCCACCGCACTCACACCATCAACAGCGAGCAGTGCTCCAGCACTGCGCACCACAGCCGAGATTTCCGGCAGCGGATTTGTTACCCCGGTCGATGTCTCATTATACACGATAAACACCGCACGTACCCCGCGGCACTCCTCCAACCAGCGCGCCACCTGCTCAGCTCTGAACGCCCGCCCGTACGGGATCTGGCGAACAATCAGTTCCACCCCGTATCGTTCGGCGACCCGCCACCAACGCTCACCAAAATCGCCGTTGACCAAGAGGAGAATGCGATCTCCGGGCACCAAGAGGTTGACAATGGCGATTTCCCATCCTGCCGACCCCGTACCAGGGAGGACAAAGACTTCGCCGTCTGTCCGATGCAAGACTCGGAGGCGCCCAAGAAGTGCTTTCACAAAACCCCGGAACCACACACCACGATGCGGAACCATCGGTCGCTGCATCGCAGCAAGAACCGCTGGCGGTAGTGGAGTCGGCCCCGCAATCCGCAAATTCCGTATCGTTCGCTCGCGATCAGCCCTCTCCTGTGCCACTTTTCCCCTCCTGAACACTTCCCAGAACTCGCACCGCAAGCCCCAAGACCATCACATGCGTGAACCAGAAGATCAAAACCATATGGGGAAAACTGATGTTCATGTAGTAGTGATCGAAGATCCCAATAAGCAACGCCGCTCCCTGCGCGCCGAGCCAGGCCAAGAGGAGGTCACTCCGCTTGTCCCATCCCGCCTGACGCAATGCTCGCCACCCGATGCCCAGTATTCCGATGACGACCAGCAGAAAAGTACCGAGGCCGAGTAATCCCATCCGCTCAGCCACAAGCAAGTAGATGCTCGAAACGCCTGTCCAAAGTTCTACCGTCGGTGCCTGCCCAAAGCCGACACCAAACGCTGGATACTCGCGCAGGATCGCCAGCGCAGTCCGATACTCCTCCAAACGCATCTGGGTCGCCCGATCCTGTAGCGTGAAGCCTTGCCACAGTCTTTGAAAGAAGCCCTCGCCAATCCCGAAAGCGATCGCCCCCGCTAATCCCATCCCCCCGGGGAGAAGGAGCCACCGATAACGGACGATCGCGACGATTCCAACTCCGAATGCCGCACCCAACCACCCCGCTCGAGAATAGGTCAGGAGCAAGGCCATCCCAGACACGACACTCGCCCCCACCGCCAACCAACGCGGCACCACTGGTCGACGCGCCACCACTTGCGCGACGCCGACGACGAAGGCGAGTGCAAGCAAACCCGCGAACGAGTTCGGGTCAACACTTGTGCTGGTGAGTCGCATCGGCTTCGTCGGATCATCCTCGATGAAGCGCACGATGCGCGATGCCGGATACCCGTAAGGCACGAGTCGCGCTAGCACAGCCAGCGTGAAGGCTGGTCCGCCCGCATAGAGTGCGAGCCCAAGGAGTGCGGCCGTGCTTGCCAGCCCGAGAAATACGACCGTGATCCGCCGAAAATCGTGAAGTGTCCGAAGCGACGACCAAGCAACGAAGAAAAGACTCGAGCTCACGAGAAACTTGGCATAGTCATGATAGGTTTGGGTTGTGTAGCCGCGACCGATACCAAGCACGAACGCGAACAACGTCACAGCAAGGAAGAGGACCAGACCAAGCAGAACGGGATGTGGCGGGATACCAACATCCCGACGCAAGAAAAGCTGGAGAAGCCAAACGCCGAGCACGCTAAGCCCGACGAGTTCTAGAATGGGAGGAGTAATAATCACTTTCACCGGAATGACGGCGTACGGGAGCAAAGCAGCAATAGCGAGCACGACCCAGAGCCCGGCCCGGACATCAAAGGCGATCGCTGCCGCGACCACCAAGGCGCCAAGTGCTGCCGTTGCTGGGATTGGGCCGAACCATACGATGATCGTGGCCAGAGTCACCGCAGCAAGAAGTGCAACAGCCACACCAGCTACGTTCGTTAGGCCCGGTGGCAGGCTGTACATTGTTGCACGCGGCCAGACTGGCAACCGATGCTCACCCGCCGAATCCCTCATTGACCGTCACTCCACGAGAATGGGAAAAGATCTCACCACGATCGATCCGGAATCCTCTACTTGTCGCCATCCTGCCAGCCCTGCAACAGAACGATTCCTGTTCAGGCACCTGATCGTCCCCACTTGTTCCACCGATCTTCCGATGCTACCCTCGCAACCGCAGGTGGACGACCCACTGCCGTATGGCCCAGTCGAGCATACCGCGTGGCAGGATGGAGGTGAGTCCCCCATGCAGTCGGTTCCCTTACCACCAGAGCGTTGTCCGTTGGCTCAGACCGCTGCGATCCTCTGCGACCGCTGGACGCCGTTGATTGTTCGAGATCTCGCTCGTGGTCTTTCGCGGTTCAGCGAACTCGAGCGCTCTATTCAAGGGATTAGCCCAAAAACCCTGTCGACTCGCCTCAAGCAACTGGAAGCAGCTGGACTCATCCAACGTCTGGAAAACAACGGCGTCCGGACACGCTATGCACTCACCCCACGTGGTCGCGCGCTGTTGCCACTCATTCGCGCGATGCGGGACTATGGGAGGACTTGGCTTAGTCAAGCCTAAATTGTCTCGAGGGGGTTCCCCCTACTCGGCTCCCCTTGTAAGATGTTGAGCCTGCACAGGATTGCGCGGGACTCCTCTTCGATCTCCCTTGCCTTGTCTCCAGGTGCGACGCCAAGATCGCACGTCGCGGACCCCCTCTCTTGCCCTTGCTTCAGAATCGCGCTAAAGCTGCCGATATTTCCACGCAGGGGATGTCGGAGCCGTCGTGACGAAGGGGGTCAGATGAGCAACCCAGGCGTATCGCTGCAGGTCGTGGACCGATCGCGAGATCGGATCAGCCTCTGGGTGCTGTGGGGGCACGCTGTTGCTGCTCTTGCGGTCACCCTGCTCTTCGCCAAACATCCCTTATGGCAAGCTCTCGCCGGAGCGACAATCCTAACTGCCATTGCGACGGGGGCTTATCCGCTGCTCGCTGGCTCTCGGTACTACCGTCTCCTTGCTGCAGCTCTTCTCATGGTCTATGCTGCACTCCTCATTCATCTCTCAGGAGGCTTAATCGAAATGCACTTTCAAATATTTGTTGCGTTAGCCTTCCTCATTATCTACTATGACTGGCTTCCGATTGTACTTGCGGCAGGACTTATTGCTGTCCATCATATTCTGTTCAATCTCTTCTTCCCATACAGTGTCTACAAGGACGGCCCATCTTGGACCATTACGTTGATCCATGCGTTCTTTGTCGTCTTGCAAACGGCAGTCGGTATCCTGATTGCGCAGCGCATCCGCTCCAGTGCACTCGCAGTGGCACAAGCTGCACGTCGTCTGGCAAAAGAACAGGTTCCAGGCTTCGCGAGCGCGCTGCGGCGTATCGCCGCGGGCGATCTGACGCAGTCGGTGCAATTCTCGAGCGACGACGTTCGCGTCAGCTGGCAGGATGAAATTGGCTGCATGGTGGAATCTTTCAATGCCGTCCAACACCAACTCGGTAGTGCCGCTCACGAACTCGATGCTATGGTCAACCAGCTCCGAACGATGGTTGCTGATATCCAGCAAGCCGCTGACGGTCTTACTGGTGCAATGGAGCAGATGGATCGGGCAGCGACCGAGTCTGCCGATGCAATGCGTGAAGTCAGCGCGAGTACGGCAAATGTGGGTCAAGGAACAGCCGAAGTGGCAGGCGCCTCGACAACCGCTCGGAACTCGATGGAACAGCTTCAGCAAGTGGTTCAGTCCGTCGCAGCAGGGGCAAGCGCACAAGCTCGTAGCCTTGAACGAATTAATGCCGCCGCAAACGAGCTCGTTGCCCATGTCCAGCGCGTGCTTGCTGACACGAGTGCGGTCGAGGAAGCAACGATGAACACCCGGCAGTCAGCTGATGCAGGTGCCGATGCCGTGCGGCACACCATCAATGCCATGCTGGAGATTCGGAATGTCGTGCTCGCTGCGGCGGATCGGGTTGCCAAACTCGGTGAACTTGGGCAACAGATCAGTGCGGTCGTCGAGACGATTGACAACCTTGCTGAGCAGACGAACCTCCTCGCCTTGAACGCGGCGATCGAGGCGGCACGCGCAGGGGAACACGGGAGGGGCTTCGCGGTCGTCGCCGACGAGGTGCGGAAACTCGCAGAACGCAGCCGGCGAGAAACGCAGGATATTGCCGCACTTATCGATCAGGTACGCACGGCCACTGAGCAAGCAGTTGCCGCAATGCGCACCGGCGCTGAACGGGTTACCAGCGGTACGGACCGTGCCGACCAGGCCGGACAAGCCCTGCAATCCATCCTCGATGCAGTGGAGCGCACAAGCGAGAAGGTCAGTGCAATCTCCGCCGCCGCGCGTCAAATGGCACAGGCAAGCGAACGAGTCGTGGCGGCTCTGCGCGATGTCAGTGCGGTCATCGAGCAGAACGCGACCGCTGCAGAAGAGATGGCCGCTCAAGCCGCTCAAGTCACCGATGCGGTGAAAGCGATCGATCGTGTCGTCAGCAACCAGCAACGCAGCGCAGAACTCGCCACCGCGCAAGTCGACGCCGCGGCGCAAGCAATCGAGGCAGTCAGCACACAAGCGCAGATCGTCGGTCGGTACGCAGCGCGCCTCCGCTCCCTCATCGCGAACTTTACCCTCGAAAAACAGCCGCAGTACCGGAGAGAGGGAAGTCACACACACGGCCGCCTGGCTGACAACCCTGTGGTCACTGAGCCGGTTCACACGGGCAGCAACGGTCACGCTCAGCAGCAAAGCAATCCCATCTCGAAGGCTGGCCTCATCGGCGCTTTACGTGCGAATGGGCGCTCGCACGATTGAGACCACCCCGCTCTGAAACCCGCGCGGGGGACGCGCTTCGCGTCCCCCGCGGCACACCTCTTCAAAATGGTTTCGCCTCACCCACCAATTTGACTCATGCCACGACCTGTACGGCGATCACCTTCGCGGAGACCATGCCCCCACGGTTTCCGCCAGACAGCAGCACGAATCCGCTCGATCAATTCCTCCTCACTAGCCCCACGCCGGACGAGCTCACGCACGTCCACTTCGTCACTCCGCAACAGGCACAGCCGCAACTTGCCATCAGCTGTGAGACGGATCCGATTGCAAAACGCACAGAACGGTTCACTGACCGGGCTGATAAAGCCTATCGTCCCGCGAGCCCCCCGGATCCGATAGACCCGTGCTGGATCGCTCAGCGGCGCCTCCAACTCCTCGAGCGGGCCATACACCTCCTCGATCCGTGCCCGGGTCTCGGCACTGGTGACAAGCCCTGTATCGTGCACCTCAACCACACCCTCGAGCGGCATCACTTCGATGAAACGTACTTGCCATGGCCGTTCAAGGGTTAACCCGGCGAGTGCCGGCACCTCACGGTCATTGAGACCACGAACGACCACCGCGTTCAGCTTAATCGGCGAGAGCCCGGCCGCCTCAGCAGCTGCGATACCGGCGAAGACCTTCTCAATACGACCACCACGCGTCATAATGCGGTATCGCTCGGGATCCAGCGTGTCCAAACTGATATTGATGCGCCGCAGCCCAGCCGCGGCAAGATCATGCGCAAACCGTTCCAAGAGCAAACCATTCGTCGTCATCGAGATATCCTCGACTCCAGGAATCGCCGCCATCGCCCGGACAAGCTCCACAAGATTCGGCCGAACCGTTGGCTCACCGCCCGTGAGGCGCAGGCGACTGAAACCAATACGTGCAGCCGCGCGGACAATCGTCAAGAGTTCCTCGTCGGTCAGGAGCTCGTCCCGTGGCGCGAACTGCATTCCATGGGCCGGCATACAGTACACGCAGCGGAGGTTACAGCGGTCCGTTAGAGAAATACGGAGATAGGTAATTGCGCGCCCGTACGCGTCGCGTGTGATGCGCTCACCAGCCCGGGGCACGGCGCGCTCATCCGTCATGATCCGCTGCACGATGGGGATACCCATCCTGTTAGTACTCCCTTCGGCGGCGCCGGACCGCGCCCCACCATCATACGGCAACGCTAATCAACTATCACCAGGATAGCAGACTGCTTGAAGAAACGCAACGTGTTCGTTGCGTATTCACCAATACTACCGGCGCAGCACGATCACCTTGAATGCTTCTGCGTATCGCAATCCGCGCTCTGCACCGACCTCCGCTGCCCGTTCCCGTACACGCTGTGCCAGCTCCACCGGATCGCTGATCTGGCTGCGGTGCGACGTGAGGGCCGCGAGTTTCAGGTCCATCGTCTCTTCGATATCAACATAGAGGTCAGGATATTGGGCACCAAACAACCAAAGCTCCGCCACCTTGTGTGGTTCGAGCCCCTCGGCGAGGTGCTGTGGAAAATACAGCGGATCACGTGCCGTGGGATAGACCGCGTCGATTGTGGTAATCCCCACCGCTCGGTGATCTGGGTGCAATGCATACGGGCGAAACGGGTCATGTGTGATCACAATGTCGGGACAATAGGTACGGATCTGCCGCACAATCCGCTCACGGAACGCCAAATCCGGCACAAGTTCACCATCCGGTAAGCGTAAAAAGACAATCTGCTGTACACCAAGTCGGCAACACGCTTCCTGTTCCTCCTCCTCCCGCTGCCGGGCCAAGTGCTCTGGCGAGAGATCACGCCGGTTCGTCCCCTTGTCACCAGAGGTGCACTGAACGAGGACAACCTCCTTCCCCTCGCGTACCAGTCGCGCCACCGTGCCCCCAGCCCCAAACTCCATGTCGTCCGGGTGTGCAACGACGACCATCACGCGCTGGTACGGCGTCAGTGTTGTCATTCTTGTCCTGTCCTCTCCCGCGCAGGCCTTCGTCCAGTTGCCACCAGCCGTTGTAGCGCCGTGGCTACTATCTCGTGTCTTGCGACCCTTTCCTGTTCACCGGTAACCAGGTTACGCAGCGTCACAACCCCCACGGTGAGCTCGTCCGGACCAACAATGATGGCGAACGGGATACCCTTCCGGTTCGCATACTGGAGCTGCCGCCGGAGATCGACCCGCTCACCGAGATAGACCTCAGCGTCTATCCCATTCGCTCGGAGTTCCTGCGCCACGCGCAGACTTTCGCTACGCTGCTGCTCCTCCACAGCAACAACGAGAACGTCGCTGACCGTCTCAGGGGTCGGTAGCAGCCCAAATTCGTCGACCACCTCGACTAATCGTTCCAAGCCAAGCGAAGCCCCAGTCGCTGGTATTTCCTCTCCAAGGAACATGCCGATAAGCCGGTCGTAGCGACCAGCACCACCAAGCGATCCAATCGCCGGTTCCCGCACAATGACCTCAGCAACCGGCCCAGTGTAGTAGTCAAGTCCCCGTGCCAGGGAGAGATCGAGGATGTAGCTCCCTTCGGGAGTTCCGTATGCAGCCAGATACCCAAACAGTTCCGCCAGCTCGTCCAGCGCCCGCTGTGCTTCGGCATCCTCAGCAAGCAAGTGCCGAACAGTATCGACCACCGTCTCTGGATGCCCCTGCACCCGAATGAGCCCGAGCACACGCTCCGCTGCCTTCGGCTCCACCCCCGCTCGAATCAACTCCTCGCGAACCCCGTCCTCGCCTATCTTCGCCAACTTATCAATCGCCCGATAGACCGACAGGGCAAGCGCTGGGTCCACGCCTGCCGCGCGGGCAAGCGCTTCCAACAGCTGGCGGTGGTTGACGTGAATGACGGCATTGGGCACGCGGAGAGCCGAGAGGGCATCAATCCAGACCGAAAGCACCTCGGCATCCGCCAGCATCGAGCGCGTGCCAACGACGTCAACATCGCATTGCCAGAACTGGCGATACCGGCCACGCTGCGGCCGTTCGGCTCGGAAGACCGGACCGATATGGTACCGCTTGAAGGGGAACGTCAGTTCGGCACGATGGACCGCGACATAGCGTGCCAGCGGCACAGTGAGATCGTAGCGAAGACCAACCGCACGCCCACCATGATCCACGAACCGGTAGAGCAGCTTCTCCCCTTCTTCGCCGTACTTTCCCGAGAGCACCTCATAGTATTCCAGGAGCGGCGTGTCGATCGGATCAAACCCGTAGCGCTCGAAGACACGCCGGAGGATGTCGATCACCCGCTGGCGCAAGAGCATCTGCCGCGGGGTAAAGTCACGCATCCCGCGGAGCACTTGCGGTGGCCGCCGTGTCTGCGCCCCGTCACTCATCTCGTCGACCCTTCTCCGCTCACTTGCGCGCCTCAAATACGAGATGCGCGAGCTCGGGCAACACAAGCTCATCCATCGCCAGTCGCACCGCACCGGTCGAGCCGGGCATTGCAATGACCACCTTGCCGCGAGCCACACCAGCGATGGCGCGCGAGAGCATCGCCGCCGTTCCAATCTCACGGTAACTCAACCACCGGAAAAGTTCCCCAAAACCATCTAACCGCTTTTCGAGTCGCGCGGCGACTGCCTCATAAGTGACGTCTCGCCGTGCGATGCCAGTGCCTCCATTCAACAGCACTGCGTCACAGTCCGGCCGCTCCAGAAACTCGTTAAGCAACTGGCCGATCTGATCTGCTTCGTCGGGAACGATAGCGTAGGCAATAACCTGATGACCCCAACGCTCTAAACGCTCCCGAATCAGGGCCCCGCTTGTATCTGTTTCTGCCGTCCGGGTATCGCTGACCGTTATCACCGCACAGCGGACCGACCGGGGTGCGGCTGCCCGATGCTGCTCGATGCTCGTGCTCATGGCTCTTCCTCCACGCTGGTCAAGGCTAACGCGAGCGCCGCGTACCCGACCATTGCTGTCTTCAGATCATCGATCCGCACGCTATCGTTCGCGGTGTGCGCAAGCGATTCATCGCCAGGCGCAAACCCGATCGTCGCCATGCCGTGGGCCATAAAGTGGCCACCATCCGTGGCAAACCGCCAGAATCCGTCGAATACTGGTCGGCCAAACACTGTCTCGAGTGTCCGCCTTGCGGACCTTATCGCCCAGTGATCAGCCGGAAGAACATAACCCCTCGTCGGCGGGAGCTCCATCGTCACCCCACGGTAGCTGCAAGCCGAACGGACGGGAACTGTGACATCCACAAGAACGCCGTCCTCGAGGCAGTCAGCCGCCAATGCAGCGACCATGCTTCGTAACTCTTCCGGGTCTTCTCCTGGCACAGTCCGCCAGTCCAACACCAGCCGCACCGACCCGGGAATCACGTTCGGGCTTTCTTGATCCGTCCGCAGCAGCGTCGGGGCAACAGTACTCCTGCCTAGTTCAGGATGCTCTCGATGTTTCAGTTCGTTCAAGCGTGAGAAGAAGCGACCAAGTGCAAAAAGTGGATTGGCTCCACGTTCCGGGACACTGGCGTGGGCCGAACGACCAACAAATCGCACCTCAAGAGCGACCCGACCGCGATGGCCACGCCGCAACTCCAGGTTCGTCGCTTCACCAAGCACGACGGTATCGGTTCGCAACCATTCACAAAGAACCGCGGCCCCAAGCCCACCGACCTCCTCCTGAACGACCGCTGTGACATAACAGTCACCGGGCGGACGCATGCCAAGATCACGGAGCAGAACGAGACCATACACTTGACTGGCCAGCGCCCCTTTCACGTCGCAGGCACCGCGACCGTACAGGACACCATCCGCGACAACACCAGCGTACGGGGGATAACGCCACGCCTCTGGATCCCCCTCATGCACGTGATCGAGGTGTGCATTGAACTGAACAGACAGTCCACGACCAGTGCCGCGGATCAGGCCAACAACATTGCCAGCTCGGTCGATCTCCACCTCGTCGTACCCGAGCTTCTGAAGATGTCCTACGACAAGCTCCGCAATTGCGCGTTCCTCACCCGGATAGCTTCTCGTACGGATAAGTTCCTGAGCAAAAGAGACAAGCTCATTCCGCCGCGCCCATCCAGCCTCCCACAAGCGTGTGACCAACGCAGCGTCAATCACCACCAACCATCCTCCCCTTCAGTGACGCTGCCAGGGAAATGCCTCCACCGAACGACACGGCCAGCCCGATCCACTGTCACAGCGACAAGGTCGATGCGACAGAGTCGTTGGCCATGCTCCGGGTGTGCCGCAAGGAACTCTGCCAGCGTGGCCAGCAACCGGCGTCGCTTGGCAATGGTAACAGCCCACTCGGCCGGCTCAGCCACATCCACTCGCCGTACTTTTACCTCGACCGCAACCAACACATCGTCGTCAAGCGCCACAATATCAAGCTCTCCGCTGCGAGAACGCCAGTTCCGAACGATGAGAACCCATCCTTTGTCAGCAAGCCAGCGGGCGACTGCCGCTTCACCCGCCTCTCCAAGTTCGGAGCCTTTCACCGGTTAATCCTCCTGAACGCCTATTCCGATACGGAATGAACCACGGTGGAGAGGCGTCAGGCCAAAACGGGCGATCGCCTGCCGATGGGCAGACGTCCCATATCCTGCATTGTCTTCCCACCCGTACTCGGGAAAGAACCGCGCAAGCTGCCCCATCAGCCGATCGCGCGTGACCTTGGCCAGAATCGAGGCTGCAGCGATGCTCGCACAGAGGCAATCACCGCCGACGATCGCGGTTGAGATCGTCGAGTCAAAGCCCGGAAGCACAAGACCGTCATAGAGGACATGATCGATCGGTCCCAAACGCGCTACGGCGCGGTGCATCGCCAGCGCGGTCGCGACAACAATTCCGTACCGGTCAATTTCACGATGCGACGCAGCGCCGAGTGCCCACGCTGTAGCGTGAGAGCGAATCCATTCTGCGAGACGTGCTCGCTGGCGCGGGGTGAGTCGCTTGGAGTCAGAAAGAAGATCAGGGATGGTTGTGCCAGGGGCAAAAACGCAGGCCGCAGCAACAACAGGTCCCGCGAGCGCCCCCCGACCCACCTCATCGAGTCCGGCGATCCGGACCTTTCCGGCTTGCCACAATTCCTGCTCAAGCTTGAAAGTCGGCCGCTCGTCTCGGCCAGACTGGCGCTTACTGGACGAGACGAGCGGTGCTGACATCGCCACACCCCTCAGCGCAGGTAGCTGCCTTCAGGGCGCCGTCGCTCCTTCAGACGAGCCGCCTTTCCAGCACGCTCACGCAAGTAGTACAAGCGTGCGCGACGCACCTTCCCGTGGCGCAACACCTCGATGTTCTCAATGAGCGGACTGTGCAGCGGGAACGTCCGCTCGACCCCGATGCCGTGCGAGGCGATCCGGCGCACCGTGAAGGTCGCATCCGTCCCGCCACCACGCTTGCGGATGACAACTCCTTCGAACGGCTGCACGCGCACATTCCCACCCTCGACAACACGGTAGTGCACGCGCACCGTGTCACCCGGGCTGAAAGGAGGCAAATCTGTCCTCAGGTACTGCTCTTGGACACTGCGGATGAGATCCTGCATCGCTTCAGTCCTTATCCCGCACTCTCCCACGCTGCCGACTGCGAGAACGGCCGCAGAAAGACAGCCATTCGGCAGTATAGCAAACTGTTGCGCCTCAGGAAGTCACGCCACGAATTCGCTTCCGCGGCAATCCCTCTACCACTTCGACCGCCACCTCGTAACGACCGAACGATGGCATGATGTAAATCCCCTCCACCACTTCCAAGGCCCTGGCGACAAGTTCACGCGCCATCGCGACCCCTTCGGCACGCCCGTTGGCACCGGCCCGCCGCATCCGATCCAGTGCTTCTTCCGTCAACGTGATACCAGGCACTTCATTGTGCAGAAACACTGCATGTCGGTAGCTCTGTAGTGGAAGGATACCGAGCAAGACTGGCACGCCAAGCGGCCCGTAGCGCTCCTCGTACTTCCGCATAAAGGTCAACCACGTGTCCAGATCAAAGACAGGCTGTGTCATGATAAAGTGCGCCCCTGCAGCGAGCTTGGCATGGAGCCGCTCCAACTCCCGTTCAAGGTCAGGGCGTGTCGGATCGCATGCCACCCCGATGGTGAAGCTCGCCTGCTGGCCGATCGAGGCCCCACCGGCGTCCATACCATTATTGAAATTCGTTAAGATCCGCACCAGTCCTATGGAGTCCACGTCAAAGACTGGAGTGGCATGAGGATAGTCACCCAAGGTCGGAGGATCACCTGTAAGAGCCAAAATGTTACGCACCCCGAGCGCGTGGGCACCAAGCAAATCCGATTGGAGCCCCATCAGATTCCGGTCGCGTGTCGTCAGGTGCAAAATCGTCTCGATGCCGACCTCGTGTTGCAAAAGGTAGCAAAGCCCCAAGGCGCTCAAACGCACGCGGGCCATTGGGCTATCCGCGACGTTGATGAACTCGACCCCAGACTGACGCAACATTCGGGCACCATGAATCGCCTTCTGAGGATTCAGTCCCTTCGGAGGATCAATCTCGACACTGATAATGAATTCCCGTCCCAGCTTCTGTTTGAGTCGCGTCGGCCCCTCCGGAGCCAGGACAGTCACCGGCCGAACACGCTCTTCAACGCGGATAGCTGCACCACTGGAAACACTGGTGCCCCTCCGCGTGTCAAGGACTCGCCGCATGGCGGCGATGTGGTTTGGCGTTGTGCCACAGCAACCTCCCAAGATCCGAACCCCTAGCTCGAGGGCTTCTTGCGCGAAATCTGCAAAATACTCTGGCGAGGAGCCGAAGATCACTCGATCACCCAAAACAGTCGGCCACCCAGCATTCGGCATCGCGGACAGCGGAATATTCCCCGTGTTTGCAGCTACCATATCCCGGAGAACGGCAAGCGTCGGCCGTGGGCCGACACTGCAGTTCACCCCAATGGCATCCACCCCGAGCTCGGCAAGCGATTGCACAACCACGTCCGGTGTGTGGCCAGCCATCGTCCGCCCATCGGCGGCGAAAGTCATCTGCGCGACAAGCGGAAGGTCACTGACCTCACGGGCAGCGAGGATGGCTTGCCGCAGCTCTTCGAGCTGACTGAACGTCTCAAAGATCAGGAGATCAACACCACCTTCGAGCAACGCCTCGATCTGCTCACGAAACACGTCACGAATCGTCTCCGGTGCGACGGTACCGATCGGGGCGAGAATCCGCCCACTCGGTCCGACCGCTCCAGCGATGAGAACGGGGATACCGGTAATCTCTCTTGCCTCGCGAGCGAGACGGACGGCCCGTCGGTTCACCTCCCGTACACGTTCACCCAGCCCGTGCGACTCGAGCTTCATCCGATTCGCTCCAAACGAATTCGTTTCGATAAGCTCCGCTCCTGCCAAAATGTAGTCGCGGTGAATCGCCACAACCAAGTCCGGGGCGCGCAGATTGATTGCCTCAAAGCATTGCTCGGGTCGTACACCCCGTTCATACAGCTGTGTGCCCATTGCCCCATCAGCAAGCAATGGTCCTCGCTGCAATCGCTCGAGAAACGGATGCGCCATCGTCACCAATCCTGTTCGTTCCATACCCACCTATCGCCTGACGAGTGTACTCGCGCGCCTTCTCGTCTGTGCTGCGCCCCCGCAAAGAATTGGTACCAGTACGGAATCCATCCACCCAAAGGCGGTTGCAGGGCAGCTGCGCAGTGCTCTCGCCTGTTTGAAAACTGGATGAATTCGCAGAGGGAAACCCTCAGCACCGTAACAAGTGCAATCGCGTCAGACCATCCTATGTGCCCAGCAGATGAACAGACCAGCGCTCCTCGCAAAGCCACTGTGTGGGTGGGTTGCGTTCGTTCGCTTCTGCAGTTCCGCCTTCAACAGCAACATGCTGCCCTCGCCTCAGTGAAATCATCCGTGCAGCGTCGAGGTACCCCGAAGCACTTCATCGACTTCCACCGCTCCGGATGCACAGACAACGCGACACGGCAGGTTTGCTGTGAGACGGTGCGGTTGGATATCCCTGATCCCGCGGCAGCTTCGTGCGGTCGCCGCAACGGGTAACAACCGTAGCGGACGGACAGTCCATGCAGACAGCGCTCCTTTGTCCTGCGCAGAGGCCTGGCCAACAGGTGGAGAGACCATTGGACACGTCGGATCGGCAAGATTGTGGGGTGATAGCTGACAAACAAGACCCTGACAAGCCCACACCGAATTGACAGCCGACGGTGCACCATGTACGATCGGCACGTCAGGAGCGCTGCCGTGAGTACACCGCATCCGGACGAGCCGTCGCTCGTTATAGACATGGGAGGACAGGGAATGTCGGGCACCTTTGCGCTGTCCGCGGCAGATGAGATAGGGTGCATCGCCCGAGCCAAGGCGGGCGATGAAGAAGCGTTTACCTTGCTTTATCAGAAGTACGAGCGCACGATCTATCAATTTATCTACCGCATGGTTGGGAATGCGGAGGATGCCAATGACCTGACTCAGGAGTGTTTTCTTCGAGCATACAAAGCGCTTCCCCAGACGAGTGACGACTTAAACCTGGGTGCTTGGTTACGTCGTATTGCTGCCAACGTTTGCTTAGATACGCTTCGCCGACGCAATCGACTACGCTGGTTGCGCTTGGATCAGCTCGTCCCTTGGCAAGGGGTCTCACTTCGTGCAAACGGCACCGATCCGGAACGAGCGTTGATGCAGACTGAAACGCAAGATGTCGTCACGCGCGTTTTACAGCAATTGCAACCACGCTATCGAGCCGCGCTCATCCTCCGGGAGTACGAGGGGTATTCGAGCGACGAGATTGCGGAATTGCTGGGGATTTCGCGATCGGCCGCCAAGTCGCTACTGTTTCGGGCTCGTGAGGAATTTCGCCGCCTCTACCATGAGATGGAGGCATCATCGACCTAATGGGCTCGCGGAGCTGTCGTTTCTACCGGCCCCTACTCTCCGCCTACCTCGACGGCGAACTGTCGGACGAGGAACGACAGCGACTGTTTGCACATCTGGCCATCTGCCCAGATTGCCAGCGCCGCCTCCAAGAGTACCAAAGTCTCCGCGAACGTTTGCGTCGTCTTCCACCCACCCCGCCACCCCCGCGACAGCTCCAACGCCAACTCTGGCAGCGGCTGGCAGAGACAGAACGCGAACAGCGGCGCAGTCACCGCTTTCGTCTTGCTGTGACAACGACGGCGTTGAGTGTCGTGATTGTCCTCGCCCTCGTACTCTCCGCAAGTATTGGACTGCAGCGTACGCAGCCTCCACGCATCCTCGAGTCACGCCCAGCAGCCGGTACCACTCAACGATGGCCAATCTATCAGCCGATCGAGATCGTTTTTTCCAAGCCGATGAACAAGGAATCGGTGACGCAGAACCTCCGCATCTCCCCGCCCGGTGAGCGTGAGCGCCTACCCATCAGCTGGGAAGGAACAAAGCTGATTATTGGAGCTGATAGCGAGCGTCGGGTGGCACTCCTGCCAGATACCGTCTATCACATTGCAATCCTTCCAAATGCCGAAGATCGTTGGGGACATCGGCTCGGTCTGACCTATACACTGACCTTCCGAACCTCCAGCGCCATTGTTCATGCGATTGAGACGCCTGGCCTCACCCCTGTTGCTCCACAACCGGGACCATCTCTAACGCCCAGTGCTCCTGCGATCACCGAGTCGAGCCCCACCCCGCAAACGGCCAGCACCCCCGTCTCGTCCGTACCGCCACCTACCCCTTCCCCATCGTCGAATTCGTCGCAACCGTCAGTTTCTCCGCCTCCGGCCCCGCAACCGGCGCCAACAGCGGTTGCGGTGGCGAGTCCAACTCCGACACCACTTCCAACACCAACGCCAGTCCCTCCGACTCCTGCTCCGGAGCCAACTCCGACACCAGCTCTCTCGCCCACGCCGACGACCCCCGAACCGATTCCAGTCACAGGAGCCTTCGGCCGGATTTACTGGGCTGATCAAGCAGTACAGAAAAAGCTCGGGGCACCCGTCTCTCCGGCATTGGTCGTTAATGCCGCGGAGCTCGCTTTCCAGCGGGGATTAATGGTCGAGCGCTTTGACACGCTTACTGTGTACGTCCTTGAAGCCACCGGTACGTGGAAGAGTGTGCCTGAGCCAGCCCCAGTCGACCCACCGCTCGAGTTCCGCTCAGTCGAGCCCAACCTCTGGCTCCCCGGTGGAACGTTTGGCCAGGTATGGGAAGCGCTTACCTTGGCTGACTCCCTCGGATATGCGACCGAGTCCGAGATTCACGTCATGCCAACTGGAGCGCGTATCCAGAACTTCGAGCAAGGGACCATGATCCAAAGCGACCGCGGTTTTGTCTACGTCCTCTTTGACGACGGCACCTGGGCACAGTTCCCCGTCACCAGCTGAACTCCTTACCGAAGCGCATTTTGGAGAAGAACGGCAATCGCATCATAGAGCGCGTGGGTCACGATACACGCGCTTGTTCCCAGCCGGCGCCGCTCAATCCCGAGGAGGATCGCCAAGGCAAAGACGCCAAGCGTGACGATTGAAAGCTCGTACTGCACGTGCACTACCGTGAACAAGAGAGCCGTGAGCAGCAGCCCATAGCGGGGTTGTACCGCGCCCCGGAAGAGGAGCTCCTCACCAACACCAGCCAAGATTCCCAGAGCCAGAGCCCAGGCTGGTGAGCCAAACTCGGTGGTCACCGGTAACATGCGCTCCTCGATCCGTGCCACGACACCCGGTTGCAGCAGCCCAGCCAGAAGCCCCGTCAGCAACGAAAGGCCGAACATCCCCGCAGTGAAGAGCACTGCTCCGAGAAGATCACGACGAGACGGCCAGCGCAAGCCCAGTCGATCGACCGCGCTTTGCCACTGCCGTGAAAAAGGAAAGCCGATCAGGACGAATGCTAGTGCCACTTCGGCCAACGCCTGCCCAAGCAGTTGCTCCTTGCTGACCTCAAGGCTCGGAATTGTGCCTGGCTGAAGTAGGGTCCCGACGAAGAAGCCAATTGTCCCTTGTATGACAGCCAGTCCCATTGCGTCAAGCAGCGATGTCGGATTGATCGCTATCCACCGCGCCCAGAGACGACGATACGACGGCCACCAGGCAAGGAGGAGACCGATGCCTGCACCGCTGGCTCTGGCAGCCAATCGTGGTTCACCGGTCAGGAATGCCAGCGCACCAAGACCAAGAGACAGCGAACCGACACCAAGGACCGCGCCATGAATCACCCAACGGGCCCAAGCTGAGCGAACTCCAGCCTCGGCCATTGCGCGGGCGGCAGCACCGAGCAGGACAAGAGCCAGAAGCTCAATCATCCACACGAGGCATACTCCCGAGATCGGTACCCACTCACCGCCGTGCTAGACTCGATCCAGTACAGTGGATGGTTGGGGCACATGGCACGACGAAGCGGTCTTGGACGCGGACTGGATGCGCTGATCCCTCAAACCACCGCCGTGAGCACTGATGTTATCCAGGAAATCGCGATCGAGGAGATCACGCCCAACCCGCGGCAGCCCAGACAATGGTTCGGAGATGAAGACCTGCAGGAGCTGGCGGAGTCGATCCGCCAGCACGGCGTCGTCCAGCCGATCATCGTCGCTCGTACTGGCAGCAGACCGTCCTACCAGATCGTCGCAGGGGAGCGACGTTGGCGCGCCGCACGACTGGCAGGGCTCACCGTCATCCCAGCGATCATCCGCGAGCTGTCCCCACGGGAAGCCGTCGAGATCGCTTTGGTTGAAAACCTTCAGCGTGCTGATCTTTCGCCGCTTGAGACCGCCCTTGCCTACCGTACTCTGATCGAGGAGTTCGGTCTCACCCAAAGCGAAGTAGCCGAGCGTGTGGGAAAGAGCCGCTCTGCTGTTGCCAACACGCTCCGCCTGCTCGATGCCCCAGCGCCAATCCAGCGCGCCTTGGCTTCCGGAGAAATCAGCGAGGGACACGCTCGAGCACTCCTGTCTTTGCCAGATGCCTCCGCTCAGCTCGAGGCACTGCGCTTGATCCGTGACCGGGGGCTTACAGTACGCCAAACCGAGGATCTCGTCCGCCGTTGGTCGACACGCCCACAATCACATCGTCGATCTACGACCAACGTACCGCTCGAGTTCGAACGGGCGACCCAAGAACTGCAGCGCCGTCTCCGAACGAAGGTCGAACTCCGCAGGGGCGCGCGCGGCGGACGTTTGATCATCCATTACTCCACCCTGGAAGAACTCCAGCGCCTTCTCGACGAATTGCTTGGTCAACCCGACGATGATCTACTTGACTAGTTACGCAGACTGCAAACGCTCCGCGAGTTCCACATTTAGCCGATCGATCGGCACCCGGACTTGCTGCATGGTATCTCGATCACGGATGGTAACTGTCCGGTCGTCCAGCGTCTGATAGTCGATGGTGATGCAGTAGGGCGTACCGATCTCGTCCTGGCGACGATATCGTCGCCCGATACTCTGAGTCTCGTCGTACTCAATGCGGCCGTGCTGGCGAAGCTCCCGTGCCACCTCGCGAGCCACCTCCACAAGTTCCGGCTTACGCATCAGCGGCAAGACTGCGGCCTTGTAGGGTGCGATCCGTGGGTTGAAACGCAGAACGACTCGTGTGTAGGGGTTTCCGTTCACATCGACGGCTGGCTCTTCGTCATAGGCGTCACAGAGGAGCGCCAGCAGCAACCGCTCGACACCCATTGTTGGCTCGATCACGTGCGGGATGAACCGCTCATTCCGTTCCTGATCGAAATACGTCAGATCCTCACCACTGTACTCCTGATGTCGCCGGAGGTCGTAATCCGTCCGATAGGCCAGACCACACAACTCCTTCCAACCAAAGGGGAAGAGATACTCGAAATCGATCGTTTTCTTCGAGTAGTGTGACAGCTCCTGGGGTCCATGTTCGCGCGTTCGGAGACGGTCCGGTTTGAAGCCGATCCAACGTAAGAAACGGGCCATCTCGTTCAACCAGTGATCGAAGTACTCCTCCCAGGTCTCTGGTCGGATGAAGTACTCAATTTCCATCTGCTCGAACTCGAGCAACCGGAAGATGAAGTTCCCCGGAGTGATCTCGTTCCGGAAGGCCTTCCCGACCTGCCCGATTCCGAACGGAATCTTCACGCGGCTGGTTTGGACGACTTGTTTAAAGTTGATAAAGATCGCCTGCGCAGTTTCCGGGCGCAAGTACACCAGCGTCGATTGCTCCTCTACCGGCCCAATGAACGTCCGGAACATTAAGTTGAACTTGCGCACGGGCGTCCAGTCACGTGCTCCGCAAACCGGACAAGCAAGATTCGATTCCTGAATGATGCGGGTCATGTCCTCGATGGACAGTCCTTCGGAGGAACGCTCCAGCTTTTCTTCGATGAGCGTGTCAGCGCGGAACCGGCTTTTGCAGCGGCGGCAGTCAACTAGCGGATCGTTGAACTCTTCTACATGTCCAGAAGCCTCCCAGACACGCGGATGCAAAAGAATGCCACCATCCAAGCCGAGCATGTCCTCACGACGCTGGATAAAGAACTCCCACCAAGCATTCTTAAGATTGCGCTTAAGTTCGGCACCAAGCGGTCCGAAATCCCAAGTGTTGGCGAGACCACCATAGATCTCGCTCCCGGGATAGACAAAGCCACGCCGCTTCGCCAATGAGACGATCGTTTCCAGACGAACCGTCGATGCCCGACCGGCTTCCATCGCGTCGATCCTCTCTCGCAGACACGCACAGCCCCTCGTCGCGGACGAGGGGCTGCCCTGGCTCGGACATGCCGTCTCAGGCGTCACCGACAGGGCTCATAGCTGCCCCCATCTTCACCTCTTGATGGTAGCACTCCGGCCCTGCTGGAACCCGCCCATCGCTCTGCAGTACTCGTTCAACAAGCCGGCGATAGACCAAAGTCGTGGCCGGGCTCACATGCCCAAGAATCCGCTGCACGTCGCGGAGCTCCCAGCCGTTCGCGAGCGCCTGGACAGCAAAGGAATGCCGCAGGGTGTGGGGGGTCACCTCTGGCAACCCCACGGCGTCGGCGTAGCCCTTCAAGATCAACCAGAAGCCCTGTCGCGTCAAGCGTGTGCCACGATGATTGAGAAAGAGGGCCTGTTCGAATTTGGTTGGCCCAAAGACTGGCCGGCCATACTCGAGGTAATCACGGAGCGCTTCAATCGCGTCGCGCACTAGCGGAACACGCCGCTCGCGGCCGTTCGGCCGGCGGACAATCAATTGTCCGTGGTTCAGATCAACATCTGACAAGTCCAACGCGGTCAGTTCACTCACGCGCAGACCAGTCGTTGCCAGGGTGACGAGCATCGCTCGGTCCCGCAAACCCTCGGGGGAACGATCAGCTGAAGCCGCTTGGATTAACTGCTGGATCTCCTGAGGACTAATCGCATGAGGCGTGAAGCGACCGGCCCGTGGTGCCGGTAATCCATGAGCAGGATTTTCGGGAAGAGTTCTACTTCGGACGAGGTACTGACAGAATGACTTAATCGCCGCAAGCTTGCGGGCGGTTGTCGTATCCGCGTACTGCCGCTGCCTAAGATAGTCCAGAAACGCGCTCAGGTGGTCACTTCTCAATGCACTCCATTCACGTATCCCCTCTTGTTCCTGTAGATATGCGGTCAATTGCTCCAGGTCATTGCGATAGGCCGCCACAGTATTCGGCGAGAGTCCCCGCTCACGCACCAATCCAGCAAGGAACTGTTCAATCGCAGTCTGCATCAGTCCTGCCTCCACTCTCCCGCATGCACGACCGAAAAACACGATACCTTACCTTCGTGCCATCTAGAGCAACTGTTCGAGCGGCACGAACGGTAAGCTCAATGCCTCGGCCACGGAAGGATGCGTGATCCTTCCTCTAAACACATTAACGCCTTTCGCCAGCGCTGGGTCGCGCTTGACGGCAGCAGTGAACCCCAGATCTGCCAGCTTCAGCAAGTAGTGCAAGGTCACATTACTGAGCGCGAGCGTACTTGTCCGCGGCACAGCCCCGGGCATGTTGGTCACCATGTAATGCAGTATCCCGTCAACTTCATAGACCGGTGCGTCATGTGTCGTCGGTCGCGCTGTCTCCACACAACCACCTTGGTCGATCGACACATCCACGATGACGCTCCCCCGGCGCATCACCGCCACCATCTCACGGGTGATCAGTTTGGGCGCTCGCGCTCCTGGAATCAAGACGGCCCCAATGACGAGATCCGCTCCGCGGATCGTCTCGGCAATCACTTGTTCACTCGACATGCGTGTCTGAAAACGACCATGCAGGATCTGCTCCAGATACCGTAAACGCTCGATGTTGATGTCGAACAGAATAACATCGGCGCCGAGCCCAAGAGCCACTTGCGCTGCATTCGTCCCAACAGTCCCCCCACCCAGAATGACCACTCGCCCTGGCGCGACTCCCGGTACACCACCGAGGAGGACCCCACAGCCTCCATACGGTTCCATCAAATAATAGGCGCCAACCTGAACGGCCAAACGCCCCGCGACCTCGCTCATCGGTGCCAACAAGGGCAGTGATCCATCAGGTGACTGTACCGTCTCATATGCAATTGCCGTTACTTCTCGTTCTAGAAGAACTCGTGTCAACGCTTCGTTGGCAGCAAGATGGAGAAACGTGAAGAGTATGAGACCAGGGCGCAGGAACGGGTACTCCGCCTCCATCGGCTCCTTCACTTTGACAACGAGCTCCGCTTCCGACCACACCGTTGCTGCATCGTCTACTAGCGTCGCTCCTGCAGCGACATAGGCTGCGTCGTTGAAACCGCTCCCAACGCCAGCACCCCGTTCGACGAGCACCGTGTGTCCATGTCGGACGAGCTCGCGAACACCATGCGGGGGTTGGGCAACTCGGTACTCACGCGGCTTGATCTCTCGGGGAATTCCGATGATCAAAGTGAAACCTCCCATCCATCCATGCCGTTCACGCCGCCCTGCCGTCCCATGCCACACCTTCCGGCAGGACGGCGCTTATTGTCGCCGAAGACACTTCTCGTCCACAAGACGAGCTACACAGGTGATCAGATCACGAACCACGCCGCGCCCCCGTACCGGCTCTTCTTTCGCAGTGGCCGGGCGAGGCGTCACCCCGGGGTCGCCACATCTCCATCTGGTGGACGCACAACCGGCATCTCCGCGGCAGGAGCGCTAGATCACTCTTTGGCGGCGAGTGTTCAGCGAACTGAACGACACACCGAAACAATACCTACCTCGCGTTCGACGGTTCCTCTCTACAGGGTCGAGCGATCGACACGTTTCAGTTTGACGAGGGACACGGTGACTCGTTACAGTTAGTCGGTCAGGCCGGGATTCCCGGCTCGAGAAGGCGAGCAACGATGCAAGCCCTGTACATTGTTCCTATCCTCGCGGTCCTCATTTTGGTTCATGAACTCGGCCACTTCCTCGCCGCCCGCCTCTTTGGAATTCGCGTCCTCGAGTTCGGTATCGGTCTCCCGCCGCGTCTCTTCGGTATTCGCCGAGGTGGGGTTCTCTATTCCTTCAATGCTATCCCGCTTGGCGGATTCGTCCGTGTCGTCGGCGAAGACAGCCGAGCCGATGAACCTGACAGCCTCCAAAACAAACCGCGCTGGCAACGCGCCATCTTCTTTGGCGCTGGTGCATTGATGAACCTTCTTCTCGCCTTCCTCGTCATGATGCTCCTTGTCGGCTTCCGTGGCCAGCCACAGTTCCATCTCTACGTCGCGGAGGTTGTCGCCAATTCCCCTGCCGCTGCAGCCGGATGGCAACCGGGAGACCGTATTGTTGCGCTCGACGGTCAGCCCGTGCGTGATGCAAGCCAACTCGTCGAACGGACGGAACAGGCTGCCGGGCGTCCGCTCCGCGTGACACTCCTGCGCGGAACAGAGCAAATCGAAACAACCGTTGTGCCACGCGACAATCCCCCTCCCGGCCAAGGACGCATGGGAATCCGCGTCCTTCTGGAGCCAGCAGCACGACTCACCGTTGAATTCGTTCAAACTGGCTCGCCCGCCGCGATAGCGGGCATTCGGCCGGGAGATCGCCTTGTCCGTATCGGCATGTATCCCATCGAAGACGCGGCAATCTACTCCCTTCTCCTGGAGCAAAACGCTGGGCAAACCGTCGAACTGACCATCGAACGAGAAGGGCAAACGACGACGCTCCAGCTCGCTGTCCCTCCAAAGTCAGCCGGAGAATCACCCAACCTTGGCATGACGATTCGCCCGACACTTGTCACGGCACGCGTTCCACTGTGGCGTGTTCCGCTTGATGGCGCTGTCCAAACTGTTGTGCTTGTGGCGCAGATGGTGCAGGGACTTCTCATGCTCATCCGCGGGGAAGCATCGCTCACCGACATCGCCGGCCCGATCGGTATGGGCCAGTTAACATCAGAAATTCTCCAGCTTAGCCCCGAGCCAGCCTGGGTGACGCTAGGGCATCTCACAGCACTGTTGTCCGTGAACCTCGCAATCCTGAACCTGGTTCCCTTCCCCGCGTTGGACGGCGGGCGCTTGTTCTTCGTCCTAGTCGAAACGATTCGTGGCCGCCGCATTCCACCCGAGAAAGAAGGCCTGATTCACCTCATCGGCTTCGCAATCCTGTTGACCCTGATGTTCATCGTCGCCTTCGTCGATATTGGCCGGTTGCTCAGTGGCGAGTCGCTTCTGCGGTAAGGCGCAATCGACACCCAAGAAGCGGATCGTGCACACTTGATATGATAGGGCTCAGGGCGCTCCAAGCGCCAGGTTAGGAGGAGACCAAGTACGATGGCCTATCAGCGCCGCAAGACTCGACCAGTCTGGGTCGGTGATGTCCAGATCGGTGGCGATGCCCCGATCGTCGTCCAATCTATGACGACGACCGATACCCGTGATCCGCAGGCGACGCTCCGACAGATTCACGAGCTCGCGGATGCGGGCTGTGAGATCGTGCGCGTGGCAGTGCCGGATCGCGTCGCAGCAGCCGCCCTGGCCGAGATTGTCCCGCGTTCCCCGATCCCGGTTGTTGCGGATATCCATTTCGAGCACACGCTCGCTCTCAAGGCACTCGAGGCCGGTGTGCAGAAGTTGCGCCTCAATCCCGGCAACATCCGCAAGCCGGAAGAAGTCCGTGAGGTTGTCCAAAAGGCAAAGGAGAGGGGTGTTCCAATCCGCATCGGCGTCAATTTCGGCTCCCTCCCGCCGATGACCCGCGAGTTCGTTGATGAGATGGCAGCACAGGGAGCAACCCAGACCGAGCTGATCGCCGAGCATATGGTGCGCACGGCACTTAGCCATGTGAAAATTCTGGAGGACCTCGACTTCGGAGACATTGTGATTTCCCTTAAGGCATTTGAAGTGCCTGTTATGATCGAGGCCTACCGACGGATGGCGAAACTGAATGACTATCCACTGCACCTCGGTGTGACCGAAGCAGGCACTCCCAAGGCTGGTGCTATCCGCTCAGCGATAGGGATCGGCACGCTGCTTCAAGAGGGTATTGGCGACACCATCCGTATATCGCTGACGACCGATCCAGTCGAGGAAGTTTGGGTAGCCTATGAGATCTTGAAGAGCTTGGGGCTTCGCGAGCGCGGCGCAACGCTCGTCGCATGCCCAACGTGTGGGCGCGTAGAAGTTGATCTCTTCCGGTTGGCCAACGAGATCGACGAGTACCTGCGGACGATTCAGGAACCCATCAAGGTCGCTGTTATGGGCTGCGTCGTCAACGGACCAGGTGAGGCACGGGATTCGGATGTCGGTGTCGCAGCCGGACGTGGCAAAGGAGTAATCTTCCGTAAAGGGAAGATCGTCCGCCGCGTCGAGGAGCATGAGATCGTCCCTGCGTTGAAAGAGGAGATCGAGCAGATCCTCGCTGAGCGGCGATCCGGCACGGAGCAGCATACTCGACGCCAAATCAGTATCCCCATTGTTGGGGACTGAGATCACGAGGGGTTCCTCGTGCGCAACGAGACGGCGAACCGCCCGCAACCTGCTGTCGCCGTCCTCGGCCCCACGTCGTGGGACCAGTTCCTTGTGCCCGACCGACATCTCCAGGAAGGTCTTGGTGCAACCGTCACCGCACAGTTTGAAGCTGGCGGTGGCACCGCTGCGAACATCGCTGTTGCGCTTGCCCGCCTTGGTGTCTCAACCCTCTTTGTCACAACAGTGGGAGACGATGCTCTCGGACTGCAGCTCTTGCGCGAGCTCCAGCAAGAGGGTCTCGATGTGCACCTGGTACCACCCCCAGCAGGAGCCCTAACCGATCGTTGCACCATTCTGGTGACACCAGGCCCTGAACGAACAATTCTTCAGTTCCCCGGCGCGCGCCTACGGATGGGCGATCCTCTGCCACTTGACCGGATCCTCGGCGCACCGCTCGTGGTCATCGATGTCGATGATACCGAGCTCCGTCAGTTTCTCGTCGATCTCCCTGCACATTTCGCTCCCCGTGTGCGGCTTGTTGGGACACTGACACACCTGGCCGAGCTTCCACCCGAGCGCAGCCTGCAACTGGCGTTGCAACACGATGTGCTCGTTGGGAACGAGGTCGAACTCCGGGCAATTCTTGGCCTCGACGACCTCGAAACCGCGGTCGAGCGGCTTCAAGAAACCATGCCACTCGGTGCAACACGGATCGCAGCAATCAGCCGCGGTCGCGATGGCTCCGTGCTTGTGACAAGGCGGGACATCGTGCAGGTGCCAGCCTTCGAGGTGACTGCGGTTGAT
The DNA here is from genome assembly GCF_023806465.1 of Thermomicrobium sp. CFH 73360. Classification (GTDB taxonomy): domain Bacteria; phylum Chloroflexota; class Chloroflexia; order Thermomicrobiales; family Thermomicrobiaceae; genus Thermomicrobium. The sequence continues at coordinate 47,435 of NZ_JAMSLS010000001.1, forward strand.
TCAACCGGGGCCGGAGACGCGTTCGCCGCTGGCGTGGTTTACGGTTTGCTCCTCCGGATGCCGCTACCCAAGATTGGGCGCTTGGCCAACGCGATGGGGGCGCTTGCCACTCGCGCAGTCGGAGCGCGTGCCGCCCTCCCCAGTCGGGACGAAATCACCGCCTTCTTACGAGAGGCTCGATCATGCACCTGACACGCGACGAACTTCGTGCCCTTGCCCGTGAGGCAGGGCTCACGCTGGTCGCGGTGACCACGGCCGAGCCGTTTCCCGGCCTTGCCGACCTGCTGCGTGCACGGATCCGCACGGGATTTCTCCAGGGCATGGAGTGGTTCAACGAGCAGCGTGCCGAAGTCGCCGCAGATCCGCGCAATCTTCACCGCACCGCACGGAGCATTATCAGTGTTGGGCTTCCCTATTGGCTTCCTGACATCCAACCACCGGACGATGGCATCGTCCGCGGTCGCATCGCACGCTATGCATGGGGGCTCGACTATCATCGCGTCCTTCGCCATCGGCTGCAACGACTCCATCAGCTGCTGGAAGCACGACTGGGACGGCGGATCGAGGCTCGCTATCTGGTGGACACTGCACGGATCGTCGACCGCGAGGTTGCCGTCCGCGCTGGACTCGGCTGGCAGGGGAAGAACACCATGGTCATCGTCCCACATCACGGCTCGTGGGTCCTACTTGCTGAGCTTGTGGTCGACATCGACCTCGAGCCCGATGAGCCACTTCGCCCCCGCTGCGGGCGGTGTCGCCGATGTCTGGACGCCTGTCCCACCGGTGCATTTGTCGGTCCTTACGCGCTCTATGCGCCTCGCTGCATCTCCTACCTGACGATTGAACACCGGGGCCCGATTCCCTGGGAATTGCGACCGCTTATAGGCAATTGGGTATTCGGGTGCGATATTTGCCAGGAAGTCTGTCCGTACACTGCCGCGGCGCAACCCACGGACGAGGAGGTTGTCCGTCCTGAGCGGCTGGAGCACTGTTACCCATCACTCGAATGGTTGCTCCGGATGACTGAAGAGGAGTTCCGGAGTGTCTATCGTGGACGACCGGTTCTGCGGGCAAAACGCGCGGGGCTTGCGCGGAATGCTGCCGTGGCCCTCGGCAACGTCGGCGACGCTCGCCACCTGGAGACTCTCGAAGAAGCTGTTCTTGGTCATGACCAACCGCTCGTGCGCAGCCACGCCGCTTGGGCCATGGCGCGGATCGACTTCGCCCTCAGCGAACCAGTGCTCCGGCGAGCTCATGACCGCGAGATAGATCCACTGGCGCGCGAAGAGCTGGAGCGACTGCTTCTCTCGCCACCGGAGCCACTCAGCCAGTCGTCTGTAGTCCTGCCGCAATCGCGTTGATACTGTGATGGATTGCATCCAGCAGGCGAGCCCGCCGTTCAGGAGACTCCTGTTCTGTCCTTCGGTAGCGCCGCAGCAGCACAATCTGGCAGAGATGGAGCACATCAACATAAGGGTTGCGGAGCTTGACCAGTCGGGCAAGGATCGGCGACCGCTCCAGGAGATCATGCTGACCAGTGACCGCCAACACCATTCGCACTGTGCGGCTGTGCTCGTCCAGGATACGTGTGAAGACATCAGCGACGTTATTTGCCAGCGACGCATACAACTCAGCGATTGCCATTTCAGCCGTCGCCAAACTGATTTGCGCGTTATCAACCAGCATCTCGAAGAACGGCCATCGCCGATACATCGCTTGAAGTGTTTCCTGCGCCCCGAATGCGAACGCTCGTTCGAGCGCTGTTCCCAGGCCATACCAACCAGGAAGGTTGACACGCGTCTGGGTCCAACTGAAAACCCACGGGATGGCACGAAGGTCAGCGAACTGTATCACTCCATGCGCTCCCGTTCGCCGAGCAACCGGGCGAGACGCCAAGTTCAGACTGGCCAGTTCGGGAAAGGGTGTCGCCATCGTAAAATAGGACACAAACACGTTACCGACTTTTACGAGCTCCTCATATGCCTGCTGCGACCAGTCCGCCAAGGCAGTCATCAACTCGATCCACTCTGGCGAAATATTGGGCTCATGTTCGGTTGAGCTCGAGACGAGCAGTGCATGCATCATTTGCTCCCAGTGACGGAGAGCAATCGCCGGATCGTTGTACCGTCCGAAGATCACCTCGCCTTGCTCCGTGACCTTCAGGAGCGGCGTGCGCGCCGCCGCCGGTCGCGCCCAGATCGCCCGTCCCATCGGGCCGCCACCGCGTCCAATCGCACCTCCCCGTCCGTGGAAGATTTGCAAGCGTACCTTGTATGTCGCTGCAACTTCTGCTAGGCGCTGTTGTGCTTGATAGATTCGCCAGTTCGAGGAAACGTATCCACCATCCTTGTTACTATCGGAATATCCGACCATGACTTCTTGGACAGAGCCTCTGGAAGCAATCAGCGCCCGATACTCCGGAATATCGAGTAGCTGTGCCAGAATCTTGTGGCAGCGATCAAGTTCTGCGATCTGCTCAAAGAGGGGTACGACATCAATTCGTGACCATGCCTGCCTTCCGCCAGTGCCCACCCCGCAGAGCCCAGCCTCCCGCGCGAGCACAAACGTCCCCAGAACGTCGGCCGGCTCGGCCGTCATTGACACGATGACCGTATGACAGGCACGTTGGCCGTTGAAGCGTTGGATCCGCGCTACCGCATCGAATGTGTCAAGCACTTCTCGTGCCTCCGGGGAAAGCGCGCCGCGTGGAAAACCAAACGGGTCAGCACGGAGTCGAGCCAGCACCAGCGCCAGACGTTCCTCTGGACTTCGCTCACTGAAACCCACCTGACCAGAAAGCCCAAATAGCTCGGCGAGCGCTTCTCGATGCCGGGCTGCATCCTGTCGGATCTCCAACTCGGCGAGATGGAAACCGAACACCTCGACGCGAGCGACCAAATCCGCCACTCGTCCGTCCGCGATCCGCTTTCCACCGTTCCGGCGCAAGGAATCCGCGACAAGTTGCAGATGTCCCAGGAGCTCCTCCGGCGAGGTATATCCTCCCTCCTCTCCAACGTCTGTTCGACGCAAGCGTTCCTCGATGAGGCCAAGGATTCGCCGGTACGGCTCGTCAGCCCAGGCTCGCACCGGAGTCAACCCGAGTGCTTCTCGCTCGCGCTCAATAACCGCGGTGAGCTCCGGTGTGATCGATCGCAGCCGAGCCGAAATACTCAGTGCCCGGCGGAGTTCGACCACTTCCTCACGATACCGGCGCAGAATCGCCTCACGCAGTAGACGTGCCGTTGCTTCAGTCACCGCTGCAGTCACTGCCGGATTGCCGTCACGATCGCCACCGACCCAGGTGCCAAGTCGTATCGGCAAAGGCCAAGGACGCTCCAGCAGCTCGGGGTACGAGCGGGCCAATGCGCGTCGCAAGGCACGACGCAGAAGTGGAACCACCTCGTAGACCGAGCCAGTGAGGATCGCAATGTTGCTCCGAACCTCGTCAAGCGGCGTCGGTCGCGCCACTCGGGTCTCGGCCGTCTGCCAGAGCAGCGTGATCTCCTCCCGGATCCGGTCCAGCAACCACTCACGCTCGCGCGGCGCCAGACGCACATCGTCCAACTGCTGGATCAGTGGCGCGAGTGCCGCGAGCCGCTGTAACACAGTTCGCCGACGCGGCTCAGACGGGTGTGCCGTAAAGACGGGAAAGACCAAAAGTTCACCCAGAATCCGCGCGACCCGTTCAGGCTCAATGCGTCGTTCTCGCAACGTCAACAGCGCTGCTTCCAACGACTCATGCAGCGGCGGCTCATTTCGTTCTCGTTGCCGGAGCGTCCGCACCCGATGATGCTGCTCTGCAAGGTTAATGAGGTGGAAATAGAGCCCGAAGGCGCGGACCAGACCAAAGAGATCTTCGTCAGGCAAAGTCTCCATCCACCCCAGGAGCGCTCGGAGACGATCTGCAACGTTCCCAGTGGTACGAGCGATGATCGTTTCTTGCCGCGCTCGTTCGACAATCTCGTAGAGTCTTGGTCCGCCCTGCTCACGAAGTACATCTCCGAGCAATGTCCCCAAGAGATTGACTTCATTGCGCAGACCCTCGATTGGTTCTGCCCGAAGCCGCTCGACTTGGCCGCTTCGGGATAATTGGTGTTGTTCCGCCATCGTTCCCGCTCCTCGTCGAGCACGCACGCTTCATCGCGCGCACCGTGCACGAGAACTCGCCCTGCAGTACGCTCAGGAACAGCGAACGAGCGGTCGCCCGCATCCTCAGCTCGTAGGAAAGGGTACGCGCCGTGCTTCTGGCAGTCGACGTCGGAAACACGAACATTGTCATCGGAGTCTTCGCAGGCACTCAGCTGTGCGTGCGCTGGCGTTTTGCCACAGCCCGCGACCGGATGCCTGACGAATGGTGGGTGCAGCTTGTCGTTCTCAGCCAGACCCAAGGCTTTGACATTCAGAACATTGAGGCAGTCGCGCTCGCAAGTGTTGTCCCACCTTTGACGAGTGTGTTTCTTGAGCTCGCGCGGCGGCATCTTGCGATCGAACCACTTGTTGTCAATGGGAATCAGGAACTCGGGTTGCCACTCCGAGTTGACAATCCTTCCGAGGTTGGAGCGGACCGAATCTGCAACGCGCTCGGGGCAATCGAACGTTACGGTGCTCCTGTGATCGTCGTCGACTTCGGCACGGGCACCACCTTCGATGTCGTTGATTCAACGGGCGCATACATCGGTGGCGCTATCGCACCGGGCATCACAATCGCATTTGAAGCACTGACTCAGCGAGCGGCTCGGTTGTTCACCGTTGCCCTGGAGCCCCCGTCCCGAGCCATCGGCCGGAGCACCCGGGAGGGCCTCCAGGCCGGGACGGTCCTTGGATACGCCGAACTTGTGCGTGGTCTTGTCCGACGTATTCGTGAGGAACTCGGTCAGGAAGCCCCGGTCGTTGCCACGGGTGGTCTTGCCCCACTCGTTGCACCACTTGTCCCGGAGTTCCTGGCTGTTGAGCCGGACCTCACCCTGTATGGGTTACGCCTTGCCTATGAGCAAGTTCGACAGCGCAGCACGAGGCTTGGTTAACCGCCTTGGCCAGCGAGGAAATCGAAGGACACCGTTGAATCGAACGTTTGAACAGCCGCCTCGAGAAGATCGATCGTTGCCAGAACGTCGTTGAGGTCAAGCGTCTCGACCGGGCTGTGTGAATACCGCCGCGCGATGTTGACCACCATCGACGGAATTCCGCCTCGTGCGAGATGCACGGCCGCAACATCCGATGTGCTGCGTGGAAAGAGGGCAAGTTGCACTCCGATACCACGCTCCTCCGCAATCCGCAAGAGAAAGTCGCGCATGCCAGGATGTGCCAGATGCCCCCGTACTCCACCCATCCCACTCGCCAGAGCGAGCACGGGCCCTCCACCGATCCGAATTCCAAGATCTCTAACGAAATCAGTGTCCGGCGTCCCACCAGCAGGAACAGTGTCCACCACGATCGCTGCGTCCGGAGAGAGACGAAATGCGACCATCTGCGCCCCACGCAGGCCGACTTCTTCCTGGACCGTCACAACCAACACTGGACGGCAGCGCAGCGCTGCGCCAGCTAATCGCTCCGCCAGCAAGACAAGCACTGCGCAGGAGACCCGGTTGTCCAACGCTTTCCCACTGATGCGATCCGGATTGGCCAACCGCTCGACTGGCTCCTCGTAGGCGATCGGATCGCCAAGACGGATGCCAAGTGCTCTCACTTCCTCTGCTGAGTCGAAGCCGAGATCGACATAGATTTCGCGCAGTGGAGGAACTGCCCGTTGCTCCTCCGGACTCTGGAGATGTCCAGGACGCACGCCGATCACCCCGCGATACCCGCGCACACGAACGTGCCGCCCAGGTAGGAGACTGTCGATGACGCCGCCGATCTTTTCCACACGCAGAAATCCGTTCGGCTCAATCCCTTTTACCACAAGACCGATCTCATCGGAGTGCGCGGAAACCATCAGGACCGGCCGCTCGACCGGTGACGGTAGCCACGCAGCGAGGTTCCCAAACGAATCGACCTCAACCGTTGCGGCAAAGGGACGGAACAGTTCCACGAGTCGAGCGACAACTGCTTGCTCATGCCCGGAAACGCCATCGAGGGCAGCCAGTTCCTGGATCAGTGCGACAAGACGCTCCTTCTCATCGGAGCACTGCTGTCCAGCTCCTGTTGTCATCTGCCGATCCTCTCGACTCATCTCTTACCCGTATCACGTCGCTGGCGCGTTATACTAGCAGGTGCCAGTCCCGAAAGCCGAGGTGCGCCATGTGGCGATCTCGCGCAAATCCGATCTGGGCGTCACCGTACCGCTTGCGGTACCGGTCGCCGGTTCGGCTAGTGAGGAGGGTACAGTGAAGCAGTATCCCCCAGAACGGATCCGTAATATCGGCCTTTTCTCCCACGGTGGTACAGGGAAAACCTCGTTGACCGAAGCATTCCTCTACGCGACCCGTACGATCTCTCGGATGGGTCGTGTCGAAGAGGGGACGACGGTCTCCGACTGGGACCCTGACGAGCACAAGCGACGTATTTCGATCTCCCTTAGCATCATCCCTCTCGAATGGCGCGAACACAAAGTGAATCTCATCGATACGCCGGGATACTTCGATTTTGTCGGTGAGGTCCACAGTGCGATGCGCATCGTCGATGCCGCGCTGATCCTGATGGATGCGACGGTCGGCGTCGAGGTCGGCACCGAGCACATGTGGGAACTCGCCGAAGCGCATCGACTGCCACGTGCCTTGGTGATCAACAAAATGGACCGCGAACACGCGAACTTCACCAAGGCCTTCGCCAGTGCACGGACAGCGTTCGGCAACCGCGTCGTGCCGATGCATCTGCCAATCGGTCAAGAGAAATCCTTCCAGGGCTTTGTGGATGTCCTCTCCGGTCAGGCTTATCGCTACACGGAGAATGGAGCGCTTGAGAGTACTGCTGTTCCGGACGAGCTCGTCAGCGCACTGGATGAGTTCCGCACTCAGCTGATCGAGGCAGCCTGCGAGAGCGACGAAGAATTAACGCTCCGCTACCTTGAAGGTGACGACATCAGCACGGACGAATTGCGCGCTGGCTTGCGTGTAGCGATCGCCAGCGGTGCGGTTGTGCCAGTGTTCGTGAGCGCGGCCACCGCTCTGAAGGGTGTACTTCCACTTCTCGACGCGATCATCGACTTCTTCCCGGCTCCCGGCCCGACGAGCGCCACGCGAGCAGACGGTCAGCGAATCGAACTTGCGCCTGATCCGAGCGGCCCGCTCGCCGCGATTGTCTTCAAGACGTTCGCCGACCCCTTCGTCGGCAAGCTTTCCTACTTCCGCGTCTACTCCGGAACCCTCCGGACCGATTCGCACGCCGCCGTTCCGCAGCGCGGCGAGACGGAACGCATTGGCCAGCTCTTCGTCGTACGGGGCAAAGAACAGATACCGATGGGACAGATCGGGCCAGGCGACATCGGTGCAGTGGCGAAGCTCCAGGTTGCACGAACTGGCGATACTTTGACCGATCCGGGTCGGCCAATCACACTTGCAGGCATCGAGTTTCCCGAACCTGTGTTCACCGTCGCCGTCTTCCCGCGAACCAAGACTGACCTGGACAAAATGGGGACCGCTTTGCAGCGACTCCTCGAGGAGGATCCGACGTTGCGCGTCGGCCGAGAGAATCAGACGGGAGAAACACTCTTCTCCGGCCTGGGCGAGAGCCACATCCAGATCGCGCTCGACCGCATGGCACGAAAGTTCGGCGTCCAGGTCGACTGGAGCTTGCCCCGCATTCCCTATCGGGAAACGATCTCGGTTCCAGTACGTCGAGTCGAGTACAAGCACAAGAAGCAGACCGGCGGGCACGGGCAGTACGGCCACGTCTTCCTCGACCTCGAACCACTTCCAGATGCCGACTTTGAATTCCATGAAACGATCGTGGGTGGCGTTGTCCCGAAGCAGTTCATCCCGGCAGTCGAGAAGGGTGTCCGGGAGGCGATGGAAGAGGGGGTGCTCGCTGGCTACCCCGTGGTAAATGTGAAGGTTACGCTGGTCGACGGATCCTACCACTCTGTCGACTCGTCGGAACTCTCGTTCAAGATCGCAGCAGCCCAGGCCTTCCGCAAAGGACAAGCCGCCGCAAAGCCGATTCTCCTCGAACCGATCATGCGGCTCTGGGTCACGGTTCCAGACACATACACTGGTGACGTGATGAGTGACCTAAACGGCAAACGGGCGCACGTCCTCGGCATGTCGCCAGGGGAAAATGGCCGCACGACCATCGAGGCGTTGGTGCCACTTGCCGAACTTCAACGGTATGCTACAGAGCTGCGCTCGTTGACGCAGGGGCGTGGAACCTTCCGCACCGAGTTCTCGCACTACCAGCCTGTCCCGCAACATCTTGCCGAGGGTATCATCCAACAGTCGCGGGCGCGCCAAGCCGCAGTGGCCAGCTAATGGCGCCCGATACTGATTCTGTCACGGTGAGGGGCCGGATGAGACTCCCGGCTCCTCACAGCATCGTGAAGGAGCAGCAACGTGGTGGAGGATACCACTCCACTGAAGCGTATTGTTCTGATCTTTGACGGCGGCTCGCGGGGCAACCCTGGACCAGCCTATGGAAGTTATCGTCTCGAGCTACCTGACGTTCCACCCATGGACCGTTCCATTGAGTTCGAGGAGCCACTAACAAATAACCAGGCCGAGTACCGGACGCTTCTTGCGGCCCTGGAGACGCTCGTTGAGCTCCTGGAGCAACGGGGAACACCGACACATGGCACGATCCTCGAGATCCAGACCGATTCCGAACTCGTGGCCCGACAACTTCGCGGTGCCTACAAGGTGAGGGACCCCAAACTCCGGCCGCTCTACGATCGTGTCCGTGCTCTTCTCGCCCGCTTCAACCACTGGGAAGTGCACTGGCAACCACGTGAGGTGATCTATCAGTACTTCGGCCATTGAACCCGGTGCCGCCATCGGTGCCTCCAGAAGCATCACCGCTGCTCGCACGAACACGCGTGCATTCGTCAGCACAGGAATCAAGGCCTCCCAAGCTGTGTATCCAACCTGGCCCGTCCGCTGAATACAGGACGAGCGCACGCACTACCGCCTGACCAAGGCCGCGGGCGAAGCACGAGAGTCCGGAGGAGAAACGGCGCCCGCACCCAGCAGGTCTGCAACAAGCAGCACAATCAACACACAGGAGTGCTGAGGACAGACGTATGCGCACGCCGGATGCATACCCGTAACACTCCCTTGCAGTGAGCGGTGCATTCCGCTATACTCCTTAGCAGCGTGGGCGGTTAGCTCAGCTGGTTAGAGCGCCACGTTGACATCGTGGAGGTCAGTAGTTCGAGTCTACTACCGCCCACCGCAGGCCTCGCCGCCTGGCGAGGTTTCTTTTTTCCCCAGCAGACCGCTTTCCAACAGAATGAGCCGTTGACGGTACTGTTCGCACAGGGCTACCATTCGCAATGAGGAAATGGCGACGACCGGGTCATGCGACGGTCGCCGACCTCCAGAGAGGTCGAGTCGCAGGCTGGAAGCTCGACTAGGTTCCGGTGGCCGTTCGTACCGCCCGCGAGCTGGTCCGGCGAACGCGAGTAGCCGGGTCCGGTAGCCCCCGTTATCGGGCATCCCGATGAGTGCCGCTGGTGTTTCAAGGCCGGCGGAAAGTTGGGTGGAACCGCGTCAGGCTCGGCCTGCCGTCCCGACAGGGCGGCAGGCCGTTCAGTTGAGCCAGCACAGCACCGAGGAGGTGGACCGAAATGGGTGACCTTACAAAAGAGATGGATCTTGCTGTCGTAGCAGAGAGCGAGCAGGAACTTGACCTCGCACGCATGCGGCATTCCTGTGCGCATGTGATGGCACAGGCTGTCCTCGAACGATTTCCGGGAGCCAAGTTGGGTATCGGGCCCGCGATCGCCGATGGCTTCTACTACGACTTCGACTTGCCCAGACCGCTCACACCTGAAGACCTCGAGTGGATCGAACGCCGCATGGAAGAGATTAAGGCTGCCGCCTACCCCTTCATCCGCCGGGTTATCAGCCGTGAAGAGGCGCGAGAACTCTTTCGAGATCAGCCGTATAAGCTCGAACTCATCGAAGAGTTCCCGCCTGACGAGGTGATCACAACGTACACGCATGACGGGTTTACCGACCTCTGCCGCGGGCCCCACGTCCGCGATACGTCGCAAATCGGGTTCTTCAAGCTCCTCCGCATCTCCGGTGCCTATTGGCGCGGTGACGAGCGGCGCCCACAGCTCCAACGCATCTACGGCACGTCCTGGCCAACGCGCGAGCAACTTGAGGCGTACCTTCATCGCCTCGAAGAGGCCGAGAGGCGCGATCATCGTCGCCTCGGACGAGAACTTGAACTTTTCCACTTTGATCCCACCGCACCCGGCATGCCATACTGGCTCCCAAAGGGGCTCAAAATCCTGAATCTTCTCCTCGACTTCTGGCGACGCGAGCACGAAAAGCGAGGGTACCAGGAGATTGCCGCGCCACTGATCAATGACAAGAGTCTCTGGGAGACCTCAGGTCACTGGGAACACTATCGCGAGAATATGTTCCTCATTCAACTTGACGAACACCTTGTTTACGGCGTCAAACCGATGAACTGCCCCAATGCGATGGTAGTGTACAACCTCAAGAAGCGCAGCTACCGTGACCTTCCCTTGCGGCTTTCTGACTGTGACATTCTGCACCGCTACGAGCGCTCCGGCACCCTCCATGGTCTCCTGCGTGTCCGCAAGTTCCAGCAAGACGACGCCCACATCTTTGTGACTGAAGACCAAATCGAAGAGGAGTTCGCACGTATCCTGGACATCGCCCAGCTGTTCTACGGTATCTTTGGGCTGCGCTACACGCTTCGACTGGGGACTCGTCCCGATGACTTCATGGGTGATCCCGAGACCTGGGACAAAGCTGAAGCTGCTCTCCAGCGTATCCTCGATCGCCATGCCGGCCCGGGAAACTATCTGATCGGCGAGGGCGAGGGAGCATTCTACGGTCCCAAGATCGACATTTTGATGGAAGACGCGCTTGGCCGTCAGTGGCAAACAGGTACCATCCAGCTCGACTTCCAGCTTCCACGCCGCTTTGGATGCACATACACAGACCGCGATGGCACAGAAAAGACACCGGTCGTGATCCATCGTGTCATCTACGGGTCGCTCGAGCGTTTCATCGGTATCTTGATCGAGCACTTTGCAGGTGCGTTCCCTGTCTGGCTCGCTCCGGTCCAGGCTGTCATCATCCCAATCGCCGATCGTCACCTTCCCTACGCCTATCGCATCCGCGATCGGTTGTACGAGGCTGGCCTGCGCGTCGAAGTCGACGATGGCGACGAACGGATGCAGGCCAAAATCCGCAATGCTCAGCTGCAGAAGATCCCATATATGTTGGTTGTTGGCGACCGGGAAGTGGCTGAGGAAAGTGTCGCCGTACGATTGCGCACAAACGAGAACCTTGGCTCGATGCCGATCGAGCGATTCGAGGCGATGGTCCGCCGCATTGTGGCAGACAAATCGCTCGAACTGGTCACCGATGTCTGACCAACGGCGAGCATTCGCCGCATCACGCGCGAACCAGTGAGCGGCCGGTGCACTGTGCACCGGCCGCAGTGATCACAGCATTGAGCGTCTTCGTCTGTTACTCACGCCAAACTGCGCGGATGACACGGAGCCAGTTTTCGCGGCAGATCTTCCGCAACGCTGTCTCGTCATAGCCACGCCGTACTAATGTCTCGAGTAGGCGCGGTAGGTGAGCGACATCGGCCAGGTCTACGGGCATCGTTGCCCCATCGAAATCAGAACCGAAGCCCACGTGGTCCACCCCAGCCAGCTCCACAATATGATCGATGTGCGCGATCACGTCATCGAGTCGTACGTCCTCTGGTCGCTCCGCACCCGCGCGAAGAAAACCGACATGGAAGTTAATTCCTACGAGCCCACCTTTCTTGGCAAGCGCAAGGATTTGCTCGTCGCTTAGATTCCGCGCAACTGGACACAGCGCGCGGCAATTGCTATGGCTCGCCACAACCGGCTTCTCCGAGTACTCGAGCACATCCCAGAAGCCCGCATCATTTAAGTGGGAGACATCAATGAGAATCCCCAGTTCGTTGCACGTCCTGACGAGCGCACGCCCCAGACTCGTGAGACCTCGTCCCCGATCCTGCGGACCAACTCCTTCCGCGAAAATATTGGGTCGACTCCAAGTCAGCCCCAAGGAACGCAGCCCAAGCTGGTAACTGAGCCGGAGCACAGCGAACTCTGGGTCGATCGCCTCGGCACCTTCATAGTGCAGGATCACCCCGAACCTTCCGCGATCCAGACACGCTTCCAGTTCCGACGCGCTCGTGATCAGCTCCATCGCTCCGCCTGACGCCTCGATAATGCGGAATAAAAAGTCGACACCACGCAGTGTTCGCGCCAATGCTTGGTCTGGGAGATATTCGTCCCGGATGAAAATCGCCGTGAGCATCGCGCCGATTCCGCCACGCTTCGCTCGCGGGAGATCAACATGGCCACAATGACTCTCGTTGAAGAAGTTACGTCCTGTTTCGAAGAGCGACAAAACGTAGTCGGTGTGTCCATCGATGATCGGTTCCCACACAGCAAACTCCCCCTCACTGGCCATCCCGTGCCGACAACGCGACCCTGACCGCTCGCTGTTCGGCGCGCGTTGGTTGATAGGCTGTCACGTGCAAACCCGCTGCAAGTGCACGACTCCGGTTCACACGGTCTTCAATCGCTGCCAATCGCCAGGTGACGAAAAACGCAAGGCGCGTCACCAGTCGGACGGCCCAAAGCGGAAGAATGCCTGTCGCTCCTGCGGCACGTTCTCGCTGCCAATAGTCGAGAACGTCATGAATTTGCCCCACCAAGTGAAAGCTATAGTGCAGCGTCTGTACCTCGAAACCAGCCCGTGCCAAGAGGCGCAGGATGTCTAGGTCAGAAAACCGTTGAACGTGTCCCACGTGATCGCGCTTCCAACGGTGAATCGGCCACCGTTCACTCGTGCGCAGTACCCAGTAGAGCGTCCCGGGTTGTGCCTCCAACGGCACGAACGCGTGCAGGACGCCTCCCGGTCGTAGAACACGCACGCACTCATCGATCATCACTGCAGGCTGCGGCACATGCTCTAACACATCGAGAAACACAACTGCATCAAACGCGCTCGACCCGAACGGGAGCCGGCAAGCATCCAGGACCACGTACCGTCCCTCCGGATCTCGTCGGTATGCCTCACGGATCGCCGTCCGGCTCAAATCCCCACCGACGATCCAGAGGTCCGGCCGCTCACGCTGTAGCGCCCGCACGTACCGCCCAGCGCCACAACCCGGTACCAGAACCCTCCCACGAACTCCCTCAAGGGCCTCCAGGGCGTACCACACGCGTAATGCGCCGAGGTTCCACCCTCGCAGTGAGACGTCGTCCCGCCCTTGTATGGTCCGAGGGTCCTCTACACAGTAGCGACCAACTTGCCTCACGAGCGGCGTTCCCTTACGACCTGCAAGAGGACACGGAGATCATCGAGGACAAGATCGGGCATGATCTCCGTTTGCGCCAGATCCGCCCTCGAACTCACTCCAGTAAGAACAAGAGCTGTGCGGGCGCCAGCCCGCTTCCCTGCCAAAACATCGGTGTCAAGTCGATCGCCGATCATGAGAACCTCGCTTGGAGAAAGACCGAGAATATCCGCCGCCCGCAAGACCATGGCGGGCTCCGGTTTCCCAATGACGCGTGGGGTGCGGTCAGTTGCTGCGGCGAGTGCCGCAACAATCGCGCCCGACCCCGGTATCAGCCCCTCTTCGGAGGGGAATGTCCGGTCAGCGTTCGTCGCAATCCAGTCTGCTCCATCCCGGATCGCCAACGTGGCAATCTTGAGTTTCTCGTAGGTGAGTGTGAAATCGGCACCGCTCACCACCACTTCTGCATCTCGCCCAGCTGCGACAAAGCGACCGTCGCCCAAAATCGCTTCTTGGAGCGCCGGCATACCAAGCACATAGACACGGGTTCCGGCCGGATAACGCAACTGCATCCAGTCGCGCGTCGCGATCCCAGAGGTTATGATCCGCCCGGCTGGCACCCCAATGCCCATGCCGGCAAGCTTCGCCGCATACTGTTCCGGCGTCTTTGTCGAGTTGTTTGTCACCATGACGTAGCCAAGACCGCATCGTGCAAGTTCCTTTACGAGTTCGGCGGCCGCAGGCAGTGGCTGCTCACCCCGGTAGAGAACCCCGTCCATATCGAAAGCTACGCCACGTACCTGTCCCAGGAGCATTTCGATCTCGGTTACGCTTGCACTCATCGCTTTCGCCACTTCGTTCCTTGACAACTCTCCGTCCCTGGCCCAGCATAGCACAGTGTTCGGGCGGGTCTGCAGGCCCATGGTCATTCTTGCGAACGAGAGAGAACAATGCGGATACCATCGATCCACCAGACCCTTGTCGAACAAGTCCTCGCACTCATCCGCCTTGAAGACGTGCTGGCACTCGCTCAACACCTTGTCCGGATTCCAACAGTGAATCCACCGGGTGACGTGCGCGAAGCAGCAACTGTGTGCGCCGATTTTCTCCGTGCAGCAGGCTTCACCATCGAGCTCGACGCCGCCGAGCCGACCAAACCGAATGTGATCGCTCGCTATGGTAGCGAGCCAGGCCCCCTCTTTCTCTGGAATTCGCACCTCGATGTTGTCCCGGTGGGCGAGGAATCTGCTTGGACGGTACCTCCCTTCGGTGGTGTGGTGCGCGACGGGAAGTTGTATGGGCGCGGTAGCTGTGACGTAAAGGGTGGGGTCGCAGCACAGCTCGTGGCCGCTGCTGCACTTGCGCGCAGCGGCGTCCCCTTGCAGGGGACGCTCGTCGTGACCGAAGTCGCTGATGAGGAGGTGGGTGGCCTGTTTGGCGCAAAGCGTATCGCCGAGCGCACCGATCTCCGTCCCAATGCCGTGCTCGTCGCTGAGCCCACGAACAATCGGATCTGTATCGGGGAGCGCGGTGGTGTCGGCATTCGCGTCACAGTATATGGCCGAACCGCCCATGGAGCTCTTCCCTGGGAAGGTGTTAATGCGATCGAGGGCATGGCACAAGTGATTAGCGCCCTTCGGGAGGAGTTATGGCCCCGCTTGGCCGCGCGTCGGCATCCCTACTTCGCACCAGCCTCCGCGACGATCAGCTTGATCGAAGGCGGAGTCAAGACGAATGTTGTCCCTGATCGCTGCTCGATCTATATCGACCGGCGTTTAATTCCGGGAGAGAACCCCAACACTGCGGTTGACGAGGTCCGCGAGGTAGCCGAGCGTGCCATCCAAACGGTACCGGGACTGCGCGTGAGTGTCGAGCCCGCTGCGGAGTGGCCTGGCCGGCCGGCCATTCTCCAGCCGGAAGACACACCACTCGTTCGGACAATGGTTGCAGTCAATGACTATCTCGGATTGGACAGCTCGCTGACCGGGTTCAGTATGGGCACGGACGGTCGCTTTTTCGCTACACGTGGGTATCCCACCGTCATCTACGGTCCAGGCGATCCAACCGTCGCTCACCAGCCAGACGAGTGGGTGAGCGTCGACGAACTCCTCCAGTGCGCCCGCGCGTATGCGTTGGCAGGGCTTGTTGTTTTGGGACAACGCTGATCCACTTCACGAGTGTCGCTTCCTCGGAAGTGGTTCCTAGCGAGCAACAGGCAGTGCTCAATCGTCTCGGCACTGGTGACGCGTAGCAGGACGCTCCACTGTCTACTACCAACAGGATGACAGGTCGCTCTCACGCGAGCGACACCAAGAGAGGACCCCCAAAGAGCAACACCGTGGGGCGTAGCAATCGCAGTTCCCCGCCGGAACTGATTTCAGGAGCCGCGGCAAGACAACTGTGTCCAAGCCATTGCAGTGCTCGGTGCTGCGGTAGCTTGACGATCCCCGCCCCGATCGCTTCGAGCCGTGCTCTCCAAGGTATGGTCTCACCGTTCCTTCAAGCTGGCAGCGACCTCCGCCAGGGTCTTCGTCTCCACCAAAGTAACAAGAGCGCAGTTACCACCAGCAGCGTACTCCAGACCCACCACGTCAGCACAATTGCCCATAACGTGCCCCGAATCACCACCCGAAGGAAGAAGAGTGAAGCTGACCACGCCTCCTGGAATGTCTCGAGGAAACCGGGCTCCCCCTGACGCGGAGTGGGGACGAGCAGTAAACGAACCTCCGCATACTGGATTCGTCGGTCGAGGAAGTGCTCACGCTCAACAATCTGTTCGATCTCCATTCGCACGCGGGTAAGCTCTTGCTCAAGACGCAGGATCTCGTCGATCGTCTGGGCCCGCTCTAGCAGCGCCTGGAGTCGCGCTTCAGTGCGCTCCAATGTTCGCCGGCGCGCAGCGAGATCCAGCGTTTCCTCAGTCACGTCGCTACTTCGCACGCGCTCACTCGCGACACGTGTGACACTCGGTTGTTCCGCGACCGCGGTCAGGAAGTGCTCGAGCTCATCCGCTGGAACCATTACGGTCAGGGATGCTTGGCGCGGTCCACTCTCGTCTCGTAGATCGACCACGTCTGACTCCAGCACATAGCCACCAAACGTCGTGACCAGCTCCTGGATTTCTCTCGCTGCCGCAAGGTAATCGTCACACCAGACAAGGAGCTCGGCTTCCCGTACGACGAGGCGGCCTATCGAGGGAAGCCGATTGCTCGGCGACGCAGGTTCCCTACCGGGTGCTCCTTGTGTCACCGGTTCGGATGGTCCTCTGGGAAGCACTTCATTCGATTGCGAACAACCAAGTGTCACGATCAGAGTCAGACTTACCAAGAGGAGAGCCCTTCCCATTGTCATCCTCCCTTGACACCCTCGCTGAGAAGACGCAATGAGTCGGGCTCGGGTTCCAGTGGTCATGCTCCGCCTGATCCGAGTTCCAAGCTGTGTGTTACAGAGGCTTACAACATCACACGGTCGTAACGGCGACTCACGATCACCTGTAAAACCGCAAGCCAGGCGAGCAACACGAGCCAATCACGCGGTGCGCCGAGCGTGTTTCCTGCCACAAGTGCCTGGCGCAAGAGCTCGACAAGATAACTCAGCGGGTTGAGATGTGCCAGGATGCGCAGCCAGCTCGGCATGATGTCGAGCGGATAAATGGCGTTGCTCGCGAAGAACAGCGGCATCGTGAGGACCTGGCCGATGCCCATGAAACGTTCGCGCGTCTTTAAGAGCGTCGCCAGCAGCATCGAGAGAGTTGCGAAGACACTTGCGCCCAGGACGATCGCAACTGCGCAGGTCAAGAGTGACAGCGGAGCGACCTCAAGAGGGATACCCATCGCGATAGCAACGAGGATGATGACAGCACCCTGTATGAGCGCGCGCAGCCCGGCCCCAAGTCCTTTCCCAGCGACGAAACTTGCCCGTGGGACGGGCAAGACGAGGATCTTCTGAAGAATCCCTGCGTCCCGCTCCCAGATGATGGCAAGACCATAGAAGATCGAGGTAAACATGACCGATTGCGCCAGAATCCCCGGGGCGAGAAACGAGAGATAATCTCCCTGCCCTGGAAAGAGGCGGGCTCGCGCAACCGCCTGCCCAAAAATGGTCAGCCACAGGAGCGGCTGGATTGCGCGCGTGACAACCTCCCATGGATCATGCCGCAACCGACGAGCTTCTACTTCTGCTACCACGAGCGATGCCGCGACGAAGCTCGCGACTCGCTCTCCGAGCGAGAGCGGATGGACTGCCTCGGCAAGCCGCGTAGCGAGATCAACCGAAACGCCGGAGCCGCCGACGGAGCTGTCTGACTTCACTGAATGACCCTCCCGACTCCAAGGTATCACTTGTCAACGCCGTGAACACAACATCAAGCGAACTCGCTCCGCCGATGCTCGCCTTCAATTCGTCTGGGGTCCCAAGAGCGACTAAGCGGCCACGGTTCATAATTCCGATGCGCTCGCAGTGAAGCTCCGCTTCCTCCATGTAATGAGTCGTGACGAGCAGGGTGGTCCCCTCGCGCCGCCGGAGTTCCTGAAGCGCCTCCCAGACTGTTCGACGAGCCGTTGGATCAAGTCCAACCGTCGGCTCGTCCAGCACCAGGAGCACTGGCCGGTGAAGGATTGCTTGGGCAATTTCTAGTCGTCGGACCATGCCTCCCGAGTAGCTCCGCACAAGGCGATCTGCTGCCTCCTCTAGTCGTGCGAGCTCCAAGACCTCCGCAATGGCGCGCTCACGATCCCGCCGGGGAATGCGGAGTAACTTGGCAACCATCAGCAGGTGCTCGTAGCCAGTCAGGGAACCGTCAGCTGACAACGTCTGTGGTACGTACCCAAGCACCCGGCGCACCCGATCGGGAGAGCGAATGGCATCAATCCCTGCAATGCGGACCGTACCACTGGTCGGACGCAGGAGCGTGACGAGCATGCGAATCGTCGTGGTCTTCCCGGCTCCGTTCGGCCCGAGCAGCGCAAATACCTCTCCAGGTTCAATGGAGAAACTCACATGATCGACCGCGAGGACATCTTCAAAGCGCCGCACGAGCTCCGTCACTTCAACGAGCGGCATTGCGGACCCCATCCTCTTGTTCTGCCGCAGCGACCAGTCGCGCCAGGAGCGGTCGTAAGGTCGCGAGCTCCTCTGAACTCAAGACAGCGAGAAGTTCGACCAAGTATGCGCGCCGCAGTTCCTGCCATTGACGCAACCGTTCCTGTCCTTCAGCAGTCAGCGAAACAATGACGACTCGCTCGTCACCAAACGCCCCGCGCTCGCGTTGGAGTAGCCCAGCCCGCTCCAAGCGCTTGCATGCCACGGTGATCGATCCCGGTGTAACACCGAGTTCGGCTGCGAGCTCGCCGATCCGCAGGGGCCCCCGTAGCCACAGGCGCTTGAGAAGCCAGAACTGCTCCGGGGTCAGCTCGCCCTGCCGTACCGGGTGCGTACGCCGCCGCAGCGATCGTGCGAGTTCGAAGAGGAGTTCGGCGACTTCCTCACGAAGTGCGCCCGCTTCCTGCATGGCCTCATCCTTTCGATTACTTAGCATTTTACTCATCAAACAAGAACGCAGTCAAATGTGGCATACTGGCACCGGACAGTGCTGCGGACGCCGGAGGTCCCGTGCTCGTGCTCCTGCTCGTCACCATACTTCTCGTGATTGGCCTGCTCGCCCTGACCGTTCTGGTCGGTTTGACCCTCACGTCGCTCGTGACCTTGATCACGGCGCCTGGTCAATTTGTGCGGCTTCTCCGAGATCGACAGTTGCGGCGCAATCATGCGCTTGAGCACGCGACGATCAATGTGATCGAGGAACGATTCGGACCGACCAGACTGGCTGGTCTCGCACGCCAGGATGGCTTCCTGATCTTCGGTCCGGTTGCCCCAACGCTTGTCCTGGAAGCCGCTCAAGAAGGCCTACGCCGCCTCCAGCATGGTGAGCGCCAACTCGCAATCCACCCGCGTTGCGGTACCACACTCGTGGCCAGCCAACTTGTTCTCGCCCTCGCCTTCCTTGCAACGTTGCTACTCTTGCGTCAGCTCTCGCCCTTACCCTTCCTGGTAGGCCTGGCCGCAGCGCTCCTCCTCGGCCCACGCATCAGCCCTTTTTTGCAACGCTGGGTCACGACCGATTCTCAAGTCGATGGCCTTGCCATTCAGGGGCTCCAACCACAACTCGTTCCGCTTCAACTTCCGTGGACGAATGTCCTCGTCCCGGTCCCGGGCGCGCTGCTGGTCCGAACTGGCGCGACGGAGCAGGCGTCGCTCGCTGGCTCGGTGACGGTTCTTACCCCTGATGCACGGACCTATCAAGTCGGTCGGTACCAAATCGACTGAGCTGGAATGATGATACGTCGCTGTGCTACAATTATTCGATTAATGCGAATTGGGAACTGTTGGTGAGGAACAATGGCGGAGCGGATTCTGGTGGCATTGTCCGGCGGCGTGGATAGCGCCGTGACCGCGTTTCTGTTGAAGCAAGCCGGTTGGGAGCCGGTCGGGATCCATTTGCGCCTTTTTGACGCTGCGCCTGGTTTGGACGGTGTTTGCTGCGGCGATGCTGCTGCTGCGGACGCGCGAGCTGTCGCCGCCCAGCTGGGTATTCCGTTCTACGTGCGCGACTTGCGTCCCGAGTTTGAGCGCCACGTCGTTGAGCCGACTGTCGAGCACTACGCACGAGCCGAAACGCCGAATCCGTGCATCCTGTGCAATCACCGAGTTCGCATCCCGGCCTTGCTCGAACTCGCCGACGCACTCGGTATCCGGTACGTCGCGACTGGACATTATGTACGCAAAGTTTGGACTCCCACAGGTTGGCGAATCGCCGAGGCGCGTGATCTTCAGCGCGACCAGTCGTACGTCCTGTACCGGTTGACACCTGAACAGGTTGAGCGCCTTGTCTTCCTGCTCGGCGAGTATGATAAGCCGAGAGTTCGCGCGATCGCGCGCGACGCAGGCTTGTTCGTCGCCCAGAAGCCCTCCTCCGTGGGTCTCTGCTTCGCCAAAACCTACGGCGGTATCGGTCAGCTCGTCGCACAACGGCGTCCTGAGACCGCGCGTCCCGGTCCGCTTGTCGATGAACTCGGACACGTGGTCGGATCTCATCCGGGCATTGCGTTCGTCACGATCGGCCAGCGCCGCGGTCTACACTGGACACACCCGACACCAGAGCGCCGGTACATTGCCTCGATTGAGCCAGAGGGAGCGATTGCGCGTGTCGCACCGCGCGAGCGGATCCTTACCCGGGCTGTCCAGTTGGTCGACCCGATCTGGCATGAGCCGGTAACTACTGGCGAGGCCCGGTTGCGTTACCAGGGGCAGCGGATTCCAGCACGTGTGGAAGGTGACTGGGTCATCTTCGACGAGCCGGCACCGCCGCTCGCTCCGGGTCAGTCCGTTGTGCTGTATGTCGAAGATCGCGTTGTCGGCGGGGGAATCGCTGGTCAGATCGAACGAGTGAGTGCCGGCGAACCCATGTTGGCAGTCTCCGCCGCCGACTAAGGCCAACTTAGCCCGAGCGGCGCCACTCCCCGCTCCGGCCTCCCGCCTTGAGCACTAGTCCAATCGCGTCAATCGTTATCCCTCGGTCAATTGCCTTCAGCATGTCGTAGACCGTCAGCGCTGCGACAGCGACCGCCGTCAGCGCTTCCATTTCCACCCCGGTCCGACCAACCGTCTCGACGCGTGCCTCAATCTCGATACACGACTCAGCCTCGTTTGGTTGGAGATCCAGTTCGACCTTGGTCAAGGGTATGGGATGGCAAAGGGGGATCAAGTCCGCCGTCCGCTTCGCCGCCATGATCCCGGCGACGCGAGCGACACCAAGGACGTCCCCCTTCGCCGCGCGCCCTTCGCGAACGACTCGAAGTGTTCCCGGCTGCACCTGGACGCGGCCTCGCGCGACTGCAACGCGCTGCGTTTCTGGCTTTGCACTGACATCCACCATGCGCGCCTGACCGCGCTCGTCAAAGTGAGTCAATTCCGTCATCGTCGGCTCCTCCACGGACCCGTTGTTCCCATATCGAGCGTAACATGGCACGAAAAGAGCGTGGTCGAAAAACCCCACCACGCTCTTGCCCTCCGTTCGATCAGGCGCTGAGTTCTTCGAAGTCAAACTCTCCAACGAGCCAGCGAGCAAGCATGTCGATTTCGTAGAGCGACTCCAACACGGCGACACCAAGGAAAAATGCAGTCACAGCTTGCATCAACCGTTCTCGTTCCTCGCGTGTTCGGCTGGGGTGGCATCCCTTCTTCCACTGGTAACCTTGAAGGTACGTGCTATAGACCTCCCAGGTAGCATGGAGAATGCGGTCAGCAGTCTCTCGTCGATTCGCGGTGGCAAACCGAACCTCCCGCCCAAGAACCGTTCGGAAGGCCCGCTCGGCCGCCACAATCCCGAGTTCGATCGGGACTCGACCAAGAACAGCTCGCATACCACCTCCTCGGTCTTTCACACCACCGCCACACAGCCACCCAACCGCTCCGGCGTGCTCTCAGATCACCCGTGGTGGCATGTCTGCTCGGAGAGATGCAGACCGCAATTATACTCATCATGAATGAGCTTGTCAAGAGAATTCACGAGCAAAGGTCGAGAGACAGGCCGATGGAACGCAAAGTCATTCATGTCACTGTCTCTCATCGAAACGGGCTGACCACGCTGCCATTGACTGGTCCCTATACCAACCGCTTTTGTGGGAAGACAATATCAGTAGCGGCTTAAGTCACGATCGCTTGGAAATCCCATCAAGCGTGCTTGCGCCCGCTGAGGAAACGAACTGCGGGGGAGCGAGTCTCTGTTCACTCCCCCTGAGCAGCTGATTTCCTGCCAATTCGCAGGATTGCCAAGGGTGCCTCACTCAAGGACGTCAGCCAACGCTCCTGCCACGGCTTCGATGAGGATGTCGCACTCTGCGCGAGAAATGGTGAGCGGCGGTGCCATGACGATTCCATCTGGCGTGCAGCGGACGATGACGCCGCGGCGTCGTGTTGCAGCCTCGAGCTTGGCACCAAGCTTAAACTCCGGTGGGTACTTCTCTTTGGTGACCTTATCCTGGACAACCTCGATAAGGAGCATCAGCCCTTTGCCACGCACCTCACCGACGTACGGACGTTCCTCAAGTTGCCGCAAGGCCTCCAGGAGATAAGTCCCGGCCTCCGCGGCATTCTCCCATAGTCGTTCCGCGAGCAAAATATCGAGGTTACGGAGCGCGACGGCACAAGACACCGGATGCCCCGAATAGGTGAAGCCATGCATAAAGACGCGATCGGCACTCGCCAAAGTGTCCGCAATTTCGTCGCTTACTCCAACTCCACCCAGTGGGAGATATCCGGAGGTGATGCCCTTGGCGAAGGTCACGATGTCCGGCACGATCCCGTACTGCTGCATCCCGAAGAGTGTTCCCGTACGCCCAAAACCGGTGATCACCTCGTCAAGGATGAGTAAGATACCGTACCGCCGGAGAACACGAGCGATTGCTGGCCAATACCCGTCGGGTGGAACTACGACTCCACCCGCACCCTGGACGGGCTCCCCAATGAACGCAGCGATCGTCTCCGGCCCCTCACGCTGAATCGTCTCCTCGAGTTCCTGCACGAGACGTGCCACAAACTCCTCGTCAGAGAGTCCTTCCCCGAAGCGATACTTGTATGGAGCTGTTAAATGGATGAATCCCGGCGGCCGTGGCCCGAACCCTTCCCAGTAGGACGGCACACCAGTCGCAGACAAGGCCCCCATCGCGATCCCGTGATAAGCCATTCGGCGCGAAAGGATCTTCATGCGGTCGGGCTGGCCTTTCAGCCACCAGTAATAACGCGCGATCTTGATCGCTGTCTCATTCGATTCTGCGCCACCACAGGTGAACTGGAAGTGGTTGAGCGGTTCGGGGAAGAGGTTAGCCAGACGCGCTGCAAGTTCGATCGTCGGCGGACTCGCCAATCCAAAGAAGGTCGGGACGAACGCGATTCGCTCCATTTGCGCCCGTGCAACCTCGGCCAGCTCTCGACGGCCATGGCCCACGTTCACGTTCCATAACCCTGCGAATCCGTCGAGGTATCGACGTCCCTCGGCATCCCAAACCCATACGCCTTCCCCTCGGACGAGAACCAGTGGTCCCTCACGGCGGAGCTGGTGCAGGTTCGTCAATGGATGCAGATGGTGCGCAATGTCCTTCTGCACCAACTCCGCCGCATTCGAGGTCTCAACTTGCATTGTACTGCCCTCCTCGCCTGCATTCGGACCCACACGATTGTTCTCGAGAGGAGCGCGTCACGTCCACTACGATTCTCATGACCGCAGAGTAGCACGCTGCCCTGGGTCTGGCCGCCGTGGTCACTTGGAAACACACACGCTATCATTACCATTCGCGTCCGAGAAGGGAACGCGCGAGCGAAAAGGAACTCGAAATCTGCCGTGCAGGAGGTCAAACGACGATGACTCGTGAGCGAATTCCGATCACGCGGGAAGGGCTGGAGGCGCTGCGCCGGGAATATGAGTATCTTGTGAAGCATCGCCGACCCGAGATCGCACGCGTCATCCAAGAGGCGCGCGAGCATGGGGACATCCGGGAAAACGCCGCCTACGATGCCGCGAAGCATGATCAAGCATTCATCGAGGGGCGTATCCGGGAAATTGAGGAACTCTTGAAGCGTGTCGAACTTATCGAAGAGCCGACCGATGGTGACCGTTCGGTTGTCCGAGTCGGCTCAACCGTCACCATCGAAATTGATGGAGAGATCGAAACGTATACGATCGTCGGTGCGATCGAGGCCAAGCCGTCGGCTGGCCGCATCTCGAACGAGTCGCCGGTTGGGAAAGCGTTGCTCGGCCGTCGGGTCGGCGACAGCGTCATGATCGATACCCCCAACGGCCAGATCACGGCACGTATCCTTGAGGTTTCGTGACTTGCTCTCGGAGTGCACCGTGTCACGCCTGGACACAACGACTCTCGAAGCGTTCCTTAGGCGTCAGGGGGTACAGTCCCGATTGCTACACCTCGATCAACCTACGAGGACTGTTACCGAAGCGGCACAGGCACTCGGTGTTTCACCGCGCTGCATCGTGAAATCCCTCCTCTTCTCGACTGTGGATGGCAAGTGCGTGCTCGCTGTCGTCCGCGGTGACCAGCGAGTGGATCGTGTACTGCTCGCAGCTGCGCTTGGCTGTGACCAGCTGGTACTTGCCCCCGCCGAGCAGGTCGTGACCGTTACTGGTTACCCAGCTGGTGCAACTCCGCCGGTCGGACATGCCACATCTGTCCCAGTCATCGTCGATCCGGCCGTTCTGGAGGAGCCAATCGTCTATGGTGGCGGTGGTGACGATCACACGATGCTGGAAATCCGTCCCGAGGACATCATTCGCGTGTCGGGAGCCCGGGTCGTACGGATCGCACAATCCACCTGAACGCGAGGCTTAGCGCCGTCGCTCGCCCCTTCGTTCCAGAAAGGCCTCAACCGCTTCGCGCGTCGGCACGGCATCAGGCCCGAGTCCTTGGATCCTCAAAGCGGCAGCAGCGGCGGCCATCTTCGCCGCCCACAGCGTTGCTTCGTGCTGGGCACGGAGCAAAAAGAGCACTGCCGCGAAGACGTCCCCCGCTCCGACATCATCGCGCACAGTCACTGGGTAGGCCGGGATATCATAGCTCCGTCCACGGTCAATCACGGTCGCTCCGTCAGGTCCTCTGGTGATGGCAACAACGCCACGCTGTGCGATCGCCTCAATCTCATCCCTCGCAAGAGTGTGCTCTAATGTGCTGAGGACGAACCCGTCGAGCCGCGTCACCAGCTCATGCGGCAGGCGCAGGGGAATAAGCCGAACGCGGCCACCGGAGCGTGGCCACTGCCGCATCCACCCTTGCGGGGTCGCGCCGAGGAACTCAGGGCTGAGACGACCAGCCTGCCGTGGATCAATCTCCTGGGCGACAGGAGCCAAATGAATAATCCGTGCCGAGCGCCAGGTTGGCGGCAACCCGCTGAGATCGATCGGCCCGGCCCACGAGTGGACTGTTTGCTCACGGCGTCCTGCGACCGTACGATTCGTGAAAACAGTCGGCGCAGCAGCCTCCTGCACGATCATTGCAACTTCATGGGAGAACCGTGCGAGCTCCTCGCTAATTGCTGCGCCATAGGTGTCGAACTTCCCGCGGGTCAAGATGGCAGCATCCAACCCAAACCGCGCTGCCGTCAGCGCCGCATAGAGCGCGGTGCCGCCGAGCCGAGCCGACCCCGTTGTCGGATCGAGATCAACCGTCACATGGCCGATCGCGACATATTGTGGAGCACGCTGTGAACTCACCGGGGAATCCCTTTCCGGCCGCTGGCCTCCCTGGCGACATCAGCGGCGCGGGTAGACAGTGACTCGTCGTTGATCCCCCTCACCGCTACTGCGCGTCTCCACGTCTGGGTTCTCACGCAATGCGACATGGATGACCCGGCGCTCGTTCGCGGGCATCGGCTCAAGCGTCACTGGTTGCTTGGTGCGTGCCACCTGGCGCGCTACGCGATGCGCCAGTGCAATCAGCGACTCCTCACGACGGCTCCGGTACCCCTCAACGTCGATGATCACACGTGTCCACGACGAAAGGCGCCGATTGACAAGCACGTTCACCAAGTACTGGAGCTGCGCCAGGTGCTCGCCGCGCCGCCCAATCAGCATACCCGAATGTGGACCATGAATGTCGATGAAGACAGTCGGTGGATCCTCCGGTCCGAGTTCGATAATTGACGGATTGTCGACCGCTAAGACCGTACAGGAGAAGCCCATCGCCTGCAGGAGTTCTCGCACTACCTGTTTCACAATTGCTTCGGTCTGGGGATCTGGTCGCTTGATCGGTCCCCTCGACACCTCACCGCTACCGAGTGGGGTCACCCGAACGAGTGCTTCCCCTCCATAGGGGACATTGTCGACGAGCACTTCCACATGAACGCGCTCGCGAGGTAATCCCAACTGTTCCAGCGCGAGCTTTACTGCCTCATCGACCGATCGAGCCTGAATCTCAACAGCTCTCTTTTCCGCCATCACCGCGCCTCTGTCCCCCCGTGCCCCGGTCGGGACGCGCTGCGTGACCGCTCACTCAGGATGACCGCTTGCCACGCGAACGCGAACGTCTTGGTACCAGCGCAGCAGGGTCGAGCGGTGGCTGGTCAGCGGGAGCCGAAACGGCAGCAGATGTGCGATCAGACGGATTCGGCTCTCCTGCAGCCGGCGTCCCCTGCTGGGCCTGCGTCTGAGCCTGTTGCAGGAGTCGGTTGAGGAGACCACCGCGATTTCCCTTGTTGTTCACTCGCTGCTTCGGATCGACGTACCCCAACCGTCGATGCTCCGGCAACTCGGGCAGGAACGGCAACCAGTCGCGCATCGCGCCCCACCCGGTGATCAACCACTGCTGTACCACACTATAGAGTGCAGAAACGACCCAATAGAGAACGGGACCTGCCGCGAAATTCCACCCAAACAAGACCACCATCGCGGGCATGAACAGCATCATCGAGTACATCATCTGCTGCTGCGGATCTTCGAATCGCCGCATCCCTGCTGGACGAGTCATCCGCGTTTGGATGAACTGAAATACACCAGCCAAGATCGGCAGAATCCGCAAGGGATCGGGTTGTGCGAGATCGGGTACCCACAGGAACCCGTGTGCCCACGCACCGACCTGACTCAGAGACAAGTTCCGGATCGCAAAGTACAAGCCGAAGAACACTGGAATCTGCAGGAGCATCGGAAGGCAACCCGACATTGGGTTGATACCATGCTCCTGATACAGTTTCATCATTTCGGCGGAAAGGCGCTGCCGGTCCTGCCCATACTTCTTCTGCAATTCCCGAATTTTGGGCTGGAGTTCCTGCATCGCCTTGGTAGAACGCACCGACTTAATTGTGAGCGGCAGGAGCACCGTCTTGATCAAGATCGTGAACAGAATGATCGCGACACCTGCGCTCCCCGTTAATTCAGCGGTGCGTGCCAAGCCCCATTCGATCGCATAGACAAACTGATCCCAGATGATCAACGGCTTCCTCCTGAATGCCGGTCACTCATTGGTGACACCCGACTTTGCTCATGGCACCGGATCGTATCCACCAGGATGGAAAGGATGGCAGCGTGCGATGCGCCGCACCGCCAAGATGCCTCCTTTGATGATACCGTACCGCTCGATCGCCTCGTAGCCATACTCCGAGCACGTTGGATAGAAGCGGCACGCAGGTGGCAGACCCGGCGAGATAAAACGCTGGTAGAAGCGAATGAAGAGGAGGACTAACCCTTTCATCGCGCCAAACCCTGAGAATCTCCCTCTCGATCTTGATCCGCCCACAATCCAGCCCGCTTCACCAACGACTCGACTGTGGCGGCAACTTCATGATACGTCACAGACTCATCTGCCAGTGTACCCCGGGCGACAAACACGAGGTCATAGCCCTGTTGGAGATGCGGATGCATCCGCCGTACCGCTTCACGCAGCCAGCGCTTCACCCGGTTGCGACGCACCGCCTTCCCGACTCGCCGCCCGACCGCGAATCCGTACCGATTATGTGCAAGCCCGTTCAGTGCGACGCGCAAAACGACGAGTCGACTACTCACGGTCCGGCCCCGGCGCCGCACCTGCTCGAAATCGCTGGAACGGCGGAGACGCAACCGCCGCGCGATCACAAGAATGCCTAGCGCTTATTGGGCGTGATCTTCTTTTCGTCCGACACAGTCAGCTTCCAGCGCCCTTTTAGGCGCCGTCGCTTCAGGACGGCTCGCCCACCACGGGTGCTCATTCGAGCCAGGAATCCATGGACGCGCTTCCGACCTAACCGATTCGGCTGATATGTTCGCTTTGGCACTGCTCAGCTCCCCACTCGGGATTAGCCTCACACAAAAAAGCCCGCGTCGGCCCGCGCCGCCACGGCATTCTCAGTATAACACGCAGGACGTGTTCACGTCACTGCAGCGACAACACCATTTAGTACTGAGGCAATCCGCTGTAAGAAACGTTCTCGCCCAAGATTCAAATGCCGGTTCGAAACGAAGACAACCGCTAGATCGTAGGCCGGATCGTACCATGCAGCACAACCCGTGGCGCCCGTATGCCCAAAGCAACTCGGCGAGAAAAGATCCACCTCGCCAAAATACCCACCTCCCACCTCAAACCCGAGGCCCCATCCCGGCAGTCCCAGCGTCTCCGGAGTCTGCCGGCTCGTCATCGCCGCGACGGTTGCCCGCGCAAGCAAGCGCCCTGGCGCGTGCGGCGTAAAGTGGAGTAGAAACTGCACTACGTCCGGGAGCGTCGCCACGACTCCCCACGCTGGGTGGGCTAAGCGCAAACCGTATCGCGCACCATACATTGCCCAAGGCAATCCATCACCAAGCCCGCCCACGACTCGAGCAAGGCGCCCCTCATGCACATCACCCCGCAGCGGAAAGTGGGTCTCATCGAGGCCAGCTGGCAAGAGAACGAACTCCCGCATGAGCTCAGGGAAGGGTCGACCCGTCACGCGTTCCGCCAGCACGCCGAGAAGTGCGTATCCGAGGTCGCTGTACCCGATCCGACTTCCTGGAGCGAAGTCCAGCGGCTCAGTGAAGGCCGCCTCGATCACCTCGTCCAACGGAAGCTGCTGTTGCAACAGTAGCTCCATGTCAACGGGCTCATAGGGAATGCCTGAGGTGTGTGTCAAGAGATGTCGAACGGTGATCGTGCGCCGCTCATCCTCGTCAAACTCCGGCAAGATCGAAGCCACCGTCGTCCCGAGTGTCAAAATTCCCCGCTCGACCAGAGCGAGAATAGTCGCCGCGGTGTAAAGCTTGCTCACCGAGGCCAACGGCCAGAGAACGCCAGGCCCGGCTGGTAGCCCCGGAGCGGCTTCACCTCCGTACCACTCGAGTAGCATTTCACCGCCTCGCCCGACTGCGAGGCCAGCTCCGTCAAGCTCGCCACTGTCAATAAACGAAGCGATCCGGCTCGTGACCGCGGAAAGCCGCTCGATCACACTGAACCTCCTCCGTGAAGTTCCCCTTTGCACCAGCATAACGAAGTCTGCGCATGACCGTAAGACGGAATTCAGGACGATTGACCTACCTGTGACTGCCATCTTTTGCCGAAGCCGTAATCGATATACTCAAGTGGTGGACATAGTGCCAACCATGCTTCGGTGGACCTAACCATGCGAACGATCACCGAGCAACCAGCACCGGAGAATCTTTTTCGTCACGTCCTTCGGACGCTCCTGCCGATCGTCAATGCCGACCTCGGCGGCTTTTTCGTCTTCGATGAGGACTTCGAACAGGTGCTCCTCGGGACGATCGAAGGCGAACTCCCTCCCGAATCGCTCACTCCGGTTGGTGTCGCCAAGGTTCCTCCCAGCCAGGTACCAGCCGAGCGCTGGATCCGTGAACACCAGCGGCCGCTGCACCTTTATCGTCCCCGCGACTGGCGACGCTTCCCACCGGTCAATCCTGGCCTGCGGGAACTCGCATTGCGTGGCAAGCTTGTTGCCCTCGTGATTCCACTACGCTCGCAAGACGAACTCGTTGGCGTCGCTTATCTCTGGCGACATCACAACCCCCGTCCATTCCTTCGCCGGGAGATCCGTGAGGCTGAACGGTGGTGCTCACTCGCCGCTCTTGTCGCAATCGCTGGTCGTCTCTATGAACGCGAGGCGCTAGCACGCCAGGCACTGGCGCGCGTCTTGGCAATCGACCGCTCGCTGGCCACCGCGTCAAGTCACGACGCCGTTGGTCGGGCGGTGGTGGGTCCGCTGGCAGACTTCCTCGGCGTGGAATCTCTGGCGTTGTGGCTTCGGGCGGGAGAGGATCACAAAGTCTTTTTCCAGAATATCGCGGACGAAAGCATTCGGGAAACTCTCACTACCTGGGAGTTCTCCTGGTCACATTTTGAGCAATTGACCAGTCGGCCGCAGGTTGTTCCTCGTGACAGAGCATATGAGACGTTAGGCCCGTGGGTGGAAGCGCTCCCGACCTCGGTCGACCACATTATCCTCTGCAGCATTCGCTCCGACGCGAACGTTGTCGCACTGGTCGTCGGCTGGGACATCAGCGCAACAGTTCGACGTCCTTCGAACACGCGTCATGAGATACTGGAAGCAGCAGCAGTTCTTCTCGAGCAGATCGCCGTGACCCTTGTGCGGCTCTCCTTCCGAGCTGAGCTGGAAAGAACAATCAGTGATCTGCGAAGCCTCTTGAAAGTCTCCCAGCGCGTTGTCTCTACTCCCTCAGTTGCTGATTTGCTGGAAGAAGTTGAACGCGTCATTCGTGACCGACTGCGGTATGATGCCATGATCTACCTTGAACCCGACCCAGATTCACCATACGCCTTGCGCGTTTCCTGGGGCTCCGGCACCATCCCTGAATCCCGCGTCGGACATCGTATTCCCCTCGATCGAAGTCTTGCTGGTTGGGTTTTCCGCACTGGCCGCGAACTCCTGATCACCGATACCTGGGAAGATCCTCGAACATACCATCGCCCAGGACAGCCTTTCCCCTTACGGTCACTACTCCTGTTCCCTGTTCGTTACGAGGAACAGACAATTGGCGTCCTTGGTTTTGGGCGGAAGCGAGTCTCTCCTTTCTCAGAATACGACCGCGAACTCGCTAGCCTCATCGCAAGTGAACTGGCTACAACAATTCGTTTCATCGCACAGCGCCATGCCCTGCGTCGGCAAGCACACTATCAGACCCTCCTTGCCACCGTCAGCCAGCTGCTCCTCCGCGACTTTGATCCGCGATCCTTCGCTCCTCCACTCGTCCAACAGCTCAGTGAATGGGTCGGTGGATCAGCGGCGTTGGTCCTCCAGTGTCCGGCCTTTCCGGCTCGTGCCGTCGCAACGGCGGATGCTCTGTCCTCTCACCGACTTCCCGACCTCGAGCCTTTGTGCCAAAACGCGTTCTATGAGTGGCTGGCATCAATGAGTTCTGAGCGTGCTCTAGATTTCAGTGATGCCGTGTTCGTACCGGCAGAATTCCGTGCGCCCTTCTCGGAAATTCTTGCAACATTTCACACTGTTCTCCTTGTAACGCTTGACCCTGACGAGACTCCAACTGGGTTTCTTTTACTCGCACTTCCAGAACAGCTTCGGGCAGAACGGGGAGAGCTCGCCGTCACACTCTGGGAAGTGCGAAACCGTATTCTCCACGCAACTGAGCGGTGGATTGCGTTACTCGAGCAAGACACCGTAACACACCTGACACTCGATCTTGGGGCACAAAGCTCAAGCGACACGTTCGCACGCGCACTCCTTGCTAAGCTCTCTGCGCTCGTGCGGTTCGATTTTGCCGCTGTCTTCGATCTCGACCGCGAACGAGGTCGCTTTGTCCCGCTTGCGACGACGCCGCACTTCGATGGCCTACCCAAGGGCTGGACGCTCGAGCCGGAGATCGCTGACTTTGGTGCACATTCCTCAGAAGGGACTCTAGAAGGGACTCTGCACTACATCCCAGACACCTCGACGAAGGATCTCGGATACGCCCTCCGCTTCGCGACAGCTGCACATCCGTCGTCCCTTGTTTTCGCCCCGCTTGCCATCCAGGGCGACGAGTTGGGACTCCTCCTCGTCGGACGCTTCGGAACCCACCGCTTTTCCAAGAGCGAGCGTCGGCGCCTCGCCAAACTTACCACTCACGCCGCTCTCGCTTTCCACATCGTTCGTGGGAATGAGCGCGAACGGGCACTCTATCGCGCCTCGGTGGAGGCGTTGGCCGCAGCGGTTGATGCCAAGGATCCAGCGACTCACGATCACTCGCGCCGTGTCGCACGGATCGCCCGCGTGATTGCCGAACACTTACAGCTCTCACGAGAGGCGATCGAAGAGATTGAACTCGCCGCGCTCCTTCACGACATCGGCAAACTCGCTATCCCAGATCATGTCCTTGGGAAACCAGGAGCGTTGGACCCATCGGAATGGGCACTGATCCGGCTCCACCCCTCCATCGGCGCCGAAATCTTGGCAAATCATCCGCAACTAAGTCGCATTATTCCACTCGTCCGCGCCCACCACGAGCGTTGGGATGGTCGAGGTTATCCAGATGGCTTGTCTGGGGAGGAGATTCCGCTCGGCGCCGCCATTATTGGTCTGGCCGACGCATTCGATACCATGATCTCTGATCGCCCCTATGGTCCGGCACGCCGATTTGCGGACGCGATCGAGGAGATTCGTCACGGTCGGGGCACGCAATTTCATCCTGCCGTGGTTGACGCCTTCTTTGAAGCGCTTCGGGACCCGAACAGCGTACCAATCCTGCTACTGCAGCACTCCGTTGTTCCGCCGACATCGGTTGCTGCTCATGCCATCCACCGAGTGGCTGAGCATCTTCCGCATATCCCGAACGTTGATGCTTTGGTTGAAGTGATCGACCTCGCGATTTCGGGCACACTGTCGAACGACAACATTGTCATCTTCCTCCTCGACGAATCGGCGACCTCTTTGCACGTTCTGTACTCGCGTCACGATCAAGATCTCGCCGCCACAGTCCGGATCCCACGCGGTCACGGGATCGCATGGCAGGCGATCGAAAGCAACGCTCCTATTGCGGTGATCGCCCCTGAGGCGCCACCAAATACGATTCTCAGGTGGGGAAGGCGTGATCTCTATGCCGTTTTGGTCGCACCCCTTGTCGCCGGTTCTCGGGTACTCGGGGCCGTTGCAGTCTCACGCACTGATCCCCGTCCCTTCTCAACAGCTGATGCTGAACTTCTTGCCACCCTTGGGCGTTATTTGGGCCCACTCTTGCAAACCTTTTTGGAGTACCACCACAGACCGTTATCATCCGATGAGACGACCTACGTCAAGAAGCCCAAGAACAGCGAGCAGCACGACGAGAACCGGCTGATGGATCAGATAGAGCATGAGGCTATGCCGGCCGAGCCAGATGACAATCGAGATGGGGAATAGTCGTTCCCAAGAGGGGAAGGCCCACCGCCGTCCTCCGCCCGAATACAGCCAGCTGCCCGCTGAGACTCCAAGGAGCACAACCGCAAACCACGGCAGGAAGGGTCGGAAATCAAACGAGCGGTAATCCGCCGGTACCAGACCGACCCAGAACAGCCAAGGATTCCCCGGTAGCCGAGCGAGCAGCAATCCAAGCAGCCAAGCCACTGCCGCGATCGGAAGGTTCCAGAGTCCCAATCGTAAGAGTGGGAGTGCCACTAGACTCGACAGCAGGATGAGATGCAAGATCCCGAACAGGACAACATCGCGTGGACTGATCACCCACGTGACGATCGTCACCAGAGCCGCCGCGGCAGCAAGACGGGATGAACGGCGCAGCACTTGCCACCAGTAGGAGCGCGTGTCCTGACCAGCACGGGACCGTGCGAGGACGAGCGACACGCCAGAGACGAATAAGAAGAGACTGGCGATGAAATCAGCGAAGGCACGCCAGGCTCCTGAGGTCACGCCAATGGGCCAACCACCAAACACCGCGAGATCGAACGCACCGTGATAGATCACCATCAGGATGAAAGCAAACCCGCGGAGCAGATCCACTTCCCAGAAGCGCGTCTGCTTCGCTGTCACCGGTTCAGCACGGAAAAAGTGCCCACTCATCGGAGCTTGCACGCACCGCTTACTGGGCTGCCGTGGGAACGGTTTGGTGCAATGGGTCGAGCTGGGCGCACGGGCACGGCGACACCCGTACCGGAAACACGACGGCTGCTGCCGCGATCCCAGCCGCCGCTGAGAGCAACAGCGAAACCGTGTAGCTTCCGGTCCAGTCAAAGAGCAGGCCAGCCAAAGCGGATCCTGCAGCAGTCCCCACCGGCATCACAGCGAAGAGTAATCCGAAGATGGTGCCCAGCCGACGCAGCCCGAAAAGCGTTGCACAAAGCGATGAGGTGAGCGGTGTCGTCGCACTCCAGGAAATCCCGATGACAAGAGCAGCAATGAGGAGGCCAACTGTGTGTCCCCCAATCCAGAGAAGGAGGATGAAGCCCAATCCACGCAGTGCATACACAACGGCTAACGGGAGGGTACTTCCTGTGTGGTCCAACCACCAGCCAGTCGCAAAGGCTCCAGCAATGCTCGCCCACCCAGTCAGCGCAAGACCCGTGGCCGCCACCGTGTGACTCAGACCAAGACGCGTCGCGTAGTCGACGAAATAGGTCATGACCCAGCCCATCGTGAAACCACAGACCCAGAAGCCAAACCCGAACTGCCACCAGGCAGGTGAACGGAGAGCATCGGTCACGCTGCACCCGCTGGCTTCAGCCTTCCCACTCCACCGCGTGCCGTGAGAGCTCAGGAGCAGCGCTGCGGCTGGCGCGAGAACGAGTAAGCCAATCCCCAGCATGGAGACCGCTGCACGCCAGCCCAGCCCCGTCACCAGTGCGGCCAAGACTGGGACCACCAGCGCTTGCCCAGCCGGATTCACTGTCGAGACCAGCGAGAGGGCTGTCGTTTTTCCTCGCTCAAACCACGCTGCCACCACCGGTGTGAGAAGCGTTGGTGAGATTGTCGCAAGTCCGAGACCAGCCAGAACCCCGAGTCCGAGTGTCAGCGCGAGCCGATCCTGGGCATAACCCCCGAGAATCAAACCGAAGCCAAGGCTAGACAGTCCCCCCAATGCAACGACACGAGCCGAGTAGCGATCAACAAGCCATCCGACACCTGGTTGGGCAAGCCCGACAATCAGTACGCTCAGCGAGACGATCGAGCCGAGCTGCGCGTGACTCGTGTGCAGATCGTGCTGAATATCGGGGAAGACCAGTCCGATGAGGAATCGCCCACCAGCTGCCGTCGCCATGATAGCGGTGACGCCGATCAAAGCAAGCCAACGTAATACCATTGACTGTCTCGGCATGTTCACAACATCCCCATACAATCTCGCCCCAACCCTATGAGAGCAACTGGTGCGTGTCAACTCACCCAAGAGCAGGTGCTGGGAGAGCCTCTTCCTTCCGCGCACCTGCGGGAAATTCAGCCTCTTGCAGCGTTCCTCTACCGACGGCTGCATCGTGTTGACAAAGCAGCACTGTGGAGCGCTGAACCACTGGGCTCAACCACGCTTGCGTGAGTGTCAACACTCGGTCTTCTTTCCGCCTACCTCGTCCTCCACACTTCTCTTCGATGATTGGCCTGCAACGCCACGCTCCGGCATGGAACTTTTGCTCGGATCCTGGGTACCTGCAGGGTGCTCTGTCGTGCCTGGTGCAGCAATGATGAGGCATGTTGCGTACCCCACAATGCTTCTTTGGGTGCTGGGAGCGGTAGCCAGTTGTCGCCCAGTCGAGAGGCGTGGTAGGGTTTTGGATGGTAACAAATGAACACGGCAAGGGCGAAGACGGAAACGAGTACGTCGCGAGTCACCCTCAGCGAGTCCGGGACGGTGTGAGCCGGATGGGATGCACGCGACGGAAGATCCTTCCCGAGCCGCTGCCCGAACCGGAGTGACACCAGAGTAGGCGCAGACGGGAGTCGCCCGTTACAGCGACCGAAAGTGGGCGCAGGACGCCAACGTCCTGTGCCAACTGGGGTGGTACCGCGGGTGGACCCCCGTCCTCAGGCCTGAGGGCGGGGGTTTTCGGTACTGAGCTTCAAGGAGAGACGAAAAAGCGTTGGAACTGTTCGGAGGTGCGCCACATGTTCGAGCCAGTGCCAACCAAGGACGTTGACTTCCCAGCGCTCGAGCGTGCAGTCCTCCGCTGGTGGTATGAGCATGGCATCGTTCAAAAGTATCTCACCCGCAACACACACAGCGATAAACGCTACTCGTTTATGGACGGCCCCATCACCGCAAACAATCCGATGGGCGTGCACCATGCCTGGGGACGAACCTACAAAGATTTCTACCAGCGTTTCTACACCATGCTCGGCTACCGTCAGCGGTACCAGAACGGTTTCGACTGCCAAGGTCTCTGGGTCGAGGTCGAGGTCGAGCGCGAACTCGGCTTCACATCCAAACGGGACATTGAGGCCTATGGCATCGATCGTTTTGTCGAGAAGTGCAAGGAACGCGTCTTTACTTACTCGGCAATTCAGACTGAACAGTCCAAGCGTCTTGGCTACTTCATGGATTGGGACAACTCCTACTACACGCTTTCTGACGAGAATAACTACGCGATTTGGCACTTTCTAAAGGTATGTCACCAGAACGGCTGGATCTACCACGGCTTTGACGTCATGCCCTGGTGCCCACGCTGCGCCACGGGTCTCTCCGAGATGGAGGTCAGCGAGGGATATAAGGAAATCACACACCTCAGTGTCTACGTCCGTTTCCCACTCGAGGGACAGGACCGCGAATCACTACTCGTCTGGACGACAACGCCTTGGACTCTCACCGCAAACGTCGCGGCCGCCGTCCATCCCGATCTCACCTACGTCCGAGTCCGGCAGAACGATGAGGTGCTGATCCTGGCCGAAGAAGCCGCTCGCCACGCACTGCGTGGCCCGTATGAGGTCTTGCAATATCTCAAGGGGAGCGACCTCATTGGCCTCCAGTACCGCGGACCTTACGACCACTTGCCGGTCAATGCCCAAGTCGAGCACCGGGTAATTCCCTGGGAAGCCGTCGATCCAAGCGAGGGGACCGGCATCGTGCATATTGCGCCAGGCTGCGGGCGCGAGGACTACCAGTTGAGCAAAGAGCACGCGCTTGCCGTCATCGCTCCGCTGACCGAAGACGGGTACTACGTGGATGGGTTCGACTGGCTGACCGGGCAACACGTACACACCGTCGCCGACCCAATCGCACGCGACTTGGAGACACGCGGGCTGTTGTACCGTCGCGAACCATACACCCACCGCTACCCGACCTGCTGGCGCTGCGGGACAGAACTCGTCTTCCGGTTGGTCGACGAGTGGTTCATCGCGGTCGATCCCTGGCGGGAAAAGGTCATGGAGGCAGCTCGCCAGGTGCGCTGGATCCCAGAGTTCGGGCTCGAGCGCGAGCTGGATTGGCTCCGCAACATGGACGACTGGATGATTTCGAAGAAGCGCTACTGGGGCCTTGCGCTCCCCATCTGGCAGTGCGCTGAGTGCGGCTGGTTTGATGTCATCGGTAGCGAGCAGGAGCTCCGCGAGCGAGCGATCGCCGGGTGGGAAGAGTTTGAAGGGCATACACCGCACCGGCCATGGATCGATGCGGTCAAGATCCGCTGCGAACGGTGCGGAGCCGTGGCAAACCGCATCCCTGACGTTGGGAACCCATGGCTCGACGCGGGTATCGTGCCCTTCTCGACACTTCGGTATCGACACGACCGCGACTTCTGGCAGGAGTGGTTCCCGGTCGACTTCATCACCGAGTCGTTCCCCGGCCAGTTCCGGAATTGGTTCTACTCCTTGCTCGCCCAGAGCACAGTGCTCACCGGACAAGCACCGATGAAGACTTGCCTCGGCTTCGCCCTACTCCGTGACGAGAAGGGCGAAGAAATGCACAAGAGCAAAGGGAACGCCATCTGGTTCGACGAAGCCGCTGAGCGTGCCGGCGTCGACGTCATGCGCTGGCTCTACCTCAAGCACAATCCGGCACAGAATCTCAACTTCGGCTGGCGCCTCCTCGATGAGGTTCGCCGAACATTCCTGTTACCGCTCTGGAACTCCTACGCCTTCTTCGCCAACTATGCCCGCCTCGATGGCTTCGTTCCGTCTCAGCACGATGTGCCACTCGAAGAACGGACGCTTCTTGATCGCTGGATCTTGGCACGACTCCAGCAGGTCATCATGACCGTCCGCGACCGGATCCAGGATTACGACTCGATGAATGCAGCCCGTACCCTTCAAGAGTTTGTCGTCGACGATCTCTCCAGCTGGTACATCCGCCGCAATCGTCGTCGCTTCTGGAAGACCGAGAGCGACCGTGACAAAGCAGCGGCCTATCTCACGCTATACGAGGTGCTGGTCACGTTGGCCAAGCTCCTGGCACCCTTTATCCCGTTCACGACCGAACTCATGTATCAGAACCTGGTCCGCCGTGTCGATCCTCAGGCCCCGGAGTCGGTGCATCTCACTGACTACCCAGAGGCGGATCCGGTGAAGGTTGATCTCCAACTTATCCAGGACATGAACTGGCTGTTGCGGGCGGTTGAGCTCGGCCGGGCAGCTCGCAATAAGGCCGGCGTCAAGGTGCGCCAACCACTGGCTCGAGCGGTCGTCGCCGTCTGTGAACCCGCTGCTCGACGCGCCCTTGAGCGACTGCTTGACCAGTTTATGGACGAGCTCAACGTCAAGGCTGTCGAGTTTGCCGAGCGCCCGGAAGACTACCTGACCTATCGCGTAAAGCCGAACCTCCCCGTCCTCGGGCCGCGACTCGGGGCAAAGCTCCCGGCATTCCAGCGGGTTCTGACCGAAGTGGAGCAGAACCAGCTCGCGCGACGCCTCCGTGCTGGCAACCACGTCGTCCTGGTTGTCGATGGTGAAGAACTCGAGTTTGGTCCAGACGACTTCCTTGTCGAAGCGCTTGACCGTCCCGGTTTCGCCGCCTTCGAAGATCGTGACCTGCTCGTCGCAGTCGATCTCGAAATCACGCCGGAGCTGCGGCTTGAGGGATTGGCACGCGATTTCGTCCGCGGAGTTCAAGAGGCACGCAAGAATGCCGGGTTCGAGATCGACGACACAATCGTCGTCGTCTATCGGGCATCCGGGGACATGGCTGCAGCCGTCGAACGGTTCGCCGACTACATCGCGCACGAGACACTCGCTGTCGAACTTCGCCCTGGCGATCCGGAGCGCGAGGACGGGCATCTTGAGGAGATGAAGGTGGGGCGCGAGCGGTTTGTCGTCGCTCTCCGGCGCGTCGGTCGCCTCGCTGAGGCTCGGCGATGACACCGCGACGTGTCACAGCAAGCCATGTTCCCGAGCAGACTCCACCGGTGCAAATGGTTATCCCCGGCTGGGATCAGTCCCGGCTGGGCCCGCTTCGGGTCCGTTCGCTTACTCTGCCCCGCTCCGGGCGGAATCTCACAATCGTTCAGCCAGCCGATACCGATCGGCTCCTTGAGCTGGCACAGGACGACCCCGAAGAGCAGTTGCCCTATTGGGCCGAGCTCTGGCCGAGCGGTATCGCGCTGGGTGACGCTCTCCTGCTGAATACGGAGGCCGTGCGCGGCCGTTTTGTCGTCGAACTCGGCTGCGGACTCGGGGTGACGGCTGTGGCAGCGCTGTGGGCTGGCGCAGAACTTCTTGTCACCGATTACAGTACCGAGGCCTTGCTCCTGACCCGCTGGAACTGTCTTCAGAATACTGGCCGTGCCCCCGCCACATGCCGTCTCAATTGGCGACAGCCGTCACCCGAGTTCTTGGCGCTGGTCGAATCGACAAACACACCTCTGGTCTTGGCAGCCGACGTCCTCTACGAAGATCGGGACATCGTACCGCTCCTTGCGCTCGTCGAACGCCTCATCGCACCAGGTGGGTCACTCTGGCTCGCCGAGCCAGGACGTCGCACGGCTGCCACGTTCGTGGAACAGTTGCGGACATTGGGCTGGCACGACGACGTCGACTTTTGGCCGGGCCCCTGGCCTGATGCCAGCGACACCACTGTTACTGTCGCAGTGCACCGTTTGCGGCGCCCGTGAAAGGTTGTGGCACACCGCGTGTCCGGCAAAACGTCGTCTCGGTTTTTCGCACGTGGTGCCAACCGCC
This sequence comes from Thermomicrobium sp. CFH 73360, assembly GCF_023806465.1. Lineage (GTDB taxonomy): Bacteria > Chloroflexota > Chloroflexia > Thermomicrobiales > Thermomicrobiaceae > Thermomicrobium. The sequence goes on from NZ_JAMSLS010000001.1 coordinate 87,407, forward strand.
CCCTGTATCGCGTGGTACTCGAGAATCACTGTCGCCAGGAGAACTGGGCGAGGCAGTTTCGTCCAAGGACAAGAAGCACAACGCCAGAGCGGTACCGCCCTTTTCACAAGACGTTCGTTATGCTACCGTGGCGAGACAGCTTGGACGCTGTTGCAAGTGGAAGGTGACGGACTTGTGCGGATCGATTGCCACACACACTTCTATCCGGCTGGATACCTGCGCGAGATCGAGCGCAGAAGCGACCACGTAACGTTGGTCCGTGATGAGGCGGGCAATCTCGTGCTGCACTATGCGGGCGACTATAACGTCCTCGCTCCTGCACACCACTCGCTCGAGGCACGCGTAGAGGACATGGCACGTGCAGGAATCGACATGGCGATCCTCTCCTTGACCACCCCTGGCATTCATGTCGAGCGCCCTGATCGGGCCAGAGCGCTGGCACGGGTCGTCAATGAACAGTTCGCAGAGATTCAGCGTACGTATCCTCACCGGTTTCGCTGTCTGGCCACACTTCCGCTTGAGACTCCGGAAGTAGCTGCGTACGAACTTGAACGAGCAGTCCGCGAACTTGGTCTCGTCGGAGCCATGGTGTTCTCGAACGTCAACGGGCGTCCGATCGATGCACCGGAGTTCTGGCCAGTCTTTGAAGCAGCTGAGGCACTCGATGTTCCACTCATGATTCATCCAACCGCACCGGCATTCGCCGACTACCTCAGCGACTATCGGCTGGTAGCCCTTCTCGGCTTCGCCTACGACACGACCATGGTCGCCGTTCGCATGGTCCTCGGTGGTGTCCTTGATCGGTTCCCACGCCTCACCGTAATCCAGACCCACCTCGGTGGGACGCTCCCGTACCTGGCCGAGCGCGTGCAGCGCGGCTATCGTGCCTATCCTGAACTGCGCGGTCGCCTCCAGCGTGATCCAATGGACTATTTTCGTGAGATGTACCTCGACACGGTCCTCTTTGACCCTGCGTGTCTCCTTCTTGGTCTCGCCTTCGTTGGCGAAGACCGTCTTCTCCTCGGTAGTGACCATCCACATCAGATCGGAGATATTGAGCGCGCCCCGCGCGTAATCGAAGAATTACCAATCTCTCCACACGCAAAGCGCAAGATTCTTGCAGACAATGCCTTGCGACTATTCCGTATTCTCCCAGCACATGGAGACTTCTAATGCGAGGGCAAGCGTTACTGGTTTTTCAGAGTGGCGGACCAACCGCTGTGGTGAATGCCACCCTGGCAGGGGTTATTGAGGGTGCGCGAAGTGCGGGCTTCACGCGTGTGCTGGGTGCTCGCCGCGGGGTTGCAGGTTTGCTCGCGCATGACGTGGTCGATCTCACATTGTGTGACAAACATCAGCTGGAGACACTGGCGCGCACGCCCGGCGCCGCGCTGGGCACGTCGCGTGAACGACTCGACGATCAGGCAAGCAATCTGATCCTTGAGCGCCTACGGAGGCTTGGGGTAACCGCGCTCATCGCGATCGGCGGGAACGATACAGCCGAGACTGCACAGCTACTCCTTTCGGCTGCAACCCGCGCTGGCTTCTCGTTCGCTGTTGTCCACGCTCCAAAGACGATCGACAACGATCTCCCGGGAAACGATCACACACCAGGTTATCCATCAGCGGCTCGCTTTCTTGCCTTCGCCACACAGGGCTTACTTCTTGACAGTTGGTCCGTTCGGGAGCTCTATTCCTTTACCCTCCTCGAAGTCCAGGGCCGGAACGCCGGTTGGCTCGTCGCCGCCTGTGCGCTGGTCACTCCGCAAGACCTCCGGCCACATCTTCGCTTACTCTTACCGGAACGCCCACCGCTCTCGCGAGAGGCACTCATCGAGGAGCTTCTCACCGCGCAGCAACAACTGGGTTGGCTCGTCACGGTTCTGCCCGAAACGCTGCGCGACGCATCCGGGACGCCAATCGCTGGGTCTGCGGTTCGATGGGTCGACCCTCATGGGCACGTCTATCCGCCCAGTCCAGCAGAGGTGCTCGCAGAAGCGCTGGAGAGACGCTCTGGACGACGAGTTCGTGTCATCCGTCCCGGCGCACTTGCCCGCTCCTTCATTCCCGCAATCGTGCCCCTCGACCGCGAGGAAGCCCGTTTGGTTGGCTGGACTGCCGCACAGTGCGCAGGTGCAGGACACAGTGGCTGCTCGGTTGGGATCGAGCGGCTGAGCGACAACCCCTATCGCATTGCCCTCCAACCCATTCCTCTTGACGTCCTCGCCGGTCGTGAGCGGCGCGTTCCTGATGCGTTTATTGCCCCCGATGGGCACGCAGTGACGGATGCGTTTCGACGGTACGCCAGCCCACTGGTGGGCGAGATCGACGACGCAACGTTGTGGTGTAGCTCTCTCCTCTGAGCGTCGGAGACAACCGCACTCCGGTTGCCTGTACCTTCTGTCACGATGCAGGTTCTTTACGCAGATCACTCTGACACGTTGGAGACTCACCAGCCTTCCTTCGAGACCAAGCTCGTCCCGACTCGTGTACCGCTCCAGAGCCCAGCAGAGCAAAGCGTCTCTCAGATCACCACATACCCCTCGGCGTCCCGATCGACAAGACGCCGCGCATAGCGCTCGAACTCTGGCAAGCGCGGCAGGAGTTCACCGAAGAGACGCTGGTTGAAGGCGTTATGTGCCTCCCGACTCACCCAGCGTTCGACCCACACATAGCGTTGTTCTTCGTCAAGGCGTACCAGTTCGGAAGAAACGCACCCTTCGGCCTCCCGAGCAGCAGCGATCAAGACACGGAAGACTTGTTCGAATTCCGGTTGCATCCCCTCGTCCACCTCGAAAAAGCTGAGATCAATGAACATCGGCCCCCCGATCTGTCTCTCGAACACGATCCTGCGTGTTGTCAGCCCGCGCGTCAAGGAACAACCGTAGCCAACCGAGGTACGGTTGCCTATCCGCTCGATGGTCCTCGAGCTCAACGACCGCGACCCCGATTGCAGAATTGTTCGCGACGCGGTTTCCCACTGCCTCGTAGAGCGCCGATGCGGCTGAGATCGGCGTCAAAAATGTATCTTGCGGCGTGCGCGATGCTTCAGACACTCCGCCTTACGAGGCTTGCCCTTTGTCCGCAGCGTGCGTCCGACGCATCTCTCTCCGAATACTAAATCCACTGTTGTTCCTGGCACCCGACACCAGCAACCCTCGTACTCAGTGGGGCATCGGTTATCCTCGGATCAGGTAAGCGTGCGCAGTGATTCGGAGGGGATGATGCAGCGGTATACAATTGGGATTCTCGGCGGGATGGGCCCTCTAGCAACCGTCGATCTCTACCGTAAGATCATTGAACTCACACCGGCCACGTGTGACCAGGATCATCTGCATGTGATCATTGATGCCGACCCACGCATCCCAGACCGCACCGCTGCGCTTCTCGGCAACGGTCCTGACCCAACTCCCTGGCTCATAGCCAGTGCACAACGGCTGGAAGCGGCTGGCGCAGATTTGCTTCTCGTTCCGTGCAACACCGCACACGCGTTTCTTGCCGCCGTGCAGCAGCTGATCTCGATTCCGATCATCAGCATGATCGAAGAGACAGCTGAACAAGTGAGTCGTCTCGTGCCTGCGGGGTCACTGGTAGGTATCCTGGCGACTGCCGGAACGATTGCAAGCCGCCTCTACCAGGAAGCACTCGCCCATCGCGGTCTAGAGGCGCTCGTTCCTGACTCAGAGCATCAGGCGCTGGTCACCAACGCGATCAGCCGCGTCAAAGCAGGGAAGCTGGACACCGAAACCACTGAGTTGGCGCTTACTGCGGGAAGCTGGCTCGTCCATTGCGGCGCTCGCGCCCTCGTCCTTGGTTGTACGGAACTCCCGCTGGTCTTTCCGGAGGGCGCGCTCCCCGTGCCGATTGTCGACCCCACCCGCCTGCTCGCCGAGGCAGCCGTCGCGATCGCTCGCGGGGAGAGACCTCTTCCATCACAGACTGCGTCCGGCTCTTCTGTGTGGACCGAGAAGCTTTCAGCAAAGCAGGCATGAATCCAACACAATTCCGTACACTAGTATAAGTGCCTGCCGCACGTGCGGGCAGGAAATACGATGACGACGACGCAACGCGCAACAACCACGCTCACACTGTTGGCAGTTCTGGCGACAGGCCTCGGACTTCTCCTCTTCCCAACCGTCTGCACTTGCGGTGCGGATTTTCCTCACCCACACGCCCTCTTCGAACTTCCCGGTCATCATCATGGGCCACTGCGCTCGCAAACAACGTACGATCCACAAGACGTAAACCTCCTCGCGCTGGGTGGTAACCCCATCCTCACGCTGACCATTGCGGTTCTCCCCATTCTCATTCACCTGCCTCGGGGTGACGGTCGTACACCGTGTGCTGACCACTCACGCCCCGCGCCATTCGATCGACAGCACGAACCTGATTCGCCTCCTCCGCGCAAGCTGGATGATCCGTCTGCCGTGGCGTTTTGGCAATCTTTCGGAGGAGGTACCATGTCGGTTATCCGCCTTCTCCTCTCGGTTCTCCTGCTGGTCGTCCTGGCCAGCAGTCTGGCCGCCTGCCAACGTGGCCAACGAAGCTCCGAGGTCATGGTTGACATCGTGTCGGTCGAGCCATCACCACCCCAAGTCGGTCCCGCCGAACTCCACCTGCGGCTCCGTGATGAACGCGGGCAGACTCTTGCTGGTCTTGGCTCCGTTGAGGTCGAAGGCACGATGTCCCACGCTGGAATGAAGCCGGTGATCGTGCAAGCCTCCGAGGAAGGTGATGGAGTCTACCGGACAGAAAACTTCGAGTTCACCATGGCCGGAGACTGGATCATCATCGTCCGCGGAACAAGGAATGGACAAGCGTTCGAAGCCCGCACGACGATCTCAGGTGTTCGGTCAAGTAGCCAGTTGCCCGCCACTCCCGGTCATGACCATAGCCCCAGTGTAACCCCCTACACCGTAGGAGGTTCTCCATGACCGCCCAGAAAGCGCTTAGACACCGTACCATCGGATCATGGAGCGATCTGCAACACTGGCCGATTCTCGGCCCGTGGCTCCGCTGGCGACACGCCCGAACGAGCGCGCAGGCTGTACTGCTGTTTCTTGCTCTGCTTGTCCTTTATGATGGATTTTTCGGACCACCCCTCGCCCCCAAGAATCTCGCCGGTGTCCTGCCGTGGGTACATTGGCGTGGGCTCGTGGTGCTGGCACTGTTACTGGCTGGAAACCTCTTCTGTTTCGCTTGTCCCTTTCTGCTGCCGCGGCGCCTCGCTCAGCGACTCTTCCGACCACGCCGTGCCTGGCCCCGTTGGCTTCAGGGGAAATGGCTGGCGCTCGTGCTTCTGGTAGTCTTCTTTTGGGCCTACGAGGTGTTTGACCTCTGGGCAAGCCCATGGCTGACTGCCTGGGTGATCATCACGTATTTTGTGGCCGCGTTTCTTATTGACGGGTTCTTCCGAGGTGCAGCGTTCTGCAAACATGTTTGCCCCATCGGCCAATTCAATTTTCTTGGTTCACTGGCTTCACCGTCTGCTGTCACAATCCGTGACCGTGGAGTCTGCGCAAGCTGCGTGACGAAGGACTGTATTCGCGGACATGTTGATTCAGAAGGGAAACTGGTGCAGCGCGGCTGCGAGCTTGGCCTCTTCCAACCACGCAAGGTTGGGAACCTCGACTGCACGTTCTGCCTTGACTGTGTTCATGCCTGCCCATACCAGAACGTGACTGTACGGCTCCGCCTCCCGCTGGTGTCAGAACTCGATCCAGGTGTGAACCGGTCCGGTATTGGGCGCCTGAGCAATCGTCCGGACTGGATGCTTCTTGTCCTTGGACTCACCGGGCTTGGACTTCTCAACGCCTTCGGCATGGTAAGCCCCGTCTACCAGTTCTTAAGCTGGCTCAGTCAGACACTGCGTATTACCAGCGAGGGCGTTTTGCTCGCATTCATGTTCCTGGGCGGCATCGGTCTCCTGGCGGTTGCAGCGATGCTCGCCGGGCTCGTCACAAGCGTTCTCACAGGAGCACCCTCGCGGTGGTGGGGATTTCAGCGATTTGTGTATTCCCTTGCTCCGCTTGGCTTTGGAATGTGGACGGCTCACTACCTTTTTCACTTCTTGACCGGCGCGCTGACAGTCGTACCCCTGACCCAAAACTTTGTCTTCGATGTGTTCGGATCTGCGCTCCTCGGTCAACCCGCTTGGCAGCTCGCCAGCCTACTCCCGATGAATACCGTTTACGAAGTGGTCGTCCTCACGCTTGCTGCGGGATTTTTCGGATCGGTCCTTTGGGCACTGGCGCTCGGCCGCCAACTCCAGCTTGGCTTTCTCGCGGTCCTTCCCTGGCTTGTCCTCCACATGGCACTCTTTCTCTTCGGTGTTTGGCTTCTCGGCCAGCCCATGGAGATGCGCGGGACACTACTAGGATGAAGCGGAAACCAGAGTATGCAAAACAATCACCGCCAGCGGACTTGCAGACCCTGGAGGCTGGTGGACCTCCCCCACCAGCCCTTTCCCACCCACGGCTCGAAGCAGGGCCGGCAAGCTGACCGAGGCAGCTCCGTCTCCCGTACTCCAGTACCCAACAAGCGGACGCAGCCTCGATCTCTGGCAGTTATTGCGCTCGCACTCCTGTTCACTATCCTTACGCCAGAGGCCGTCCTTGCGAATGGTGGGCAGGTGCGGGTGGCCAATTACCCCATCGGGCCATACGAGGTCACGGTCTTCACGAGCCCGGTGCCGCTTCAGACGGGAATTGTGGATGTGAGCGTTCTTCTGCAACGTCAGGAGGATAAGGCGATCGTCGAGAACGCCGAGATTCTGCTCACGATTACCCCCTTGAATGGCGGTTCGCCCCAGAAGTATCCGGTAACGCGGGAGCAAGCGACGAATAAGCTCTACTACGCGGCCGAGTTTCCAGTCGATCAACCCGGGAGGTATCGAATCGAGTTGGCTATTCGGGCTCCCGGAGGAGCTGGCTCGGTTGCCTTCGACGTCACAGTGGAACGCGCAGAACCCACCCTGTGGGGGTCCTGGTGGCTGTGGGGTGCTATCACGATCACGGCGATCCCACTCCTTTGGTGGCTCTTTGGTGGACCAGGCCAACGTCCCCGAATCACCCGCGCAGCGCAACCGACGAGAGGGAAACGATAATGCTACGACGCATCCGCAATACACTCTGGATCCTTGCATGTGTGGCGCTGGTTGGTACGGGAGTGCTGTATGCGGTCCGCTGGTATCAGGCACAGCGCGCCCTCGAATGGGCACTTGAGCTCGACGGTCGGCCTGCCCCTGACTTTACATTACTCAATCAGACTGGCCAGACAGTCCAATTCTCAAGTCTGGAAGGCCGCGCGTTCATTGTGACCTTCGTGTATACGAGTTGTCCGGACACCTGCCCTTTGACGCTGCGGAAATTGGTGGCCGCCTATCAGCGTCTTCCGCAGAACGTCTGCAATCAGGTGCAGATCATCGCTATCACGGTCGACCCGGAGCGAGATACACCCACGCGTGTGCAACAGTATCTCACGCTCAATGGGTTCGGGGATCACATTCTCTATCTCACCGGTGACCCACAGACTCTTGAGTCGGTATGGGCAGATTTCGCGATTGCCGTCGTGCGTCAACCTCTCGCTGATGGACAGTACGAAGTTGCGCACACCACCGTGAGCTACATCCTCGATAGCGAACGGCGCATCCGCTACCTCATTCGCGACGAGGCGCTCGACCCCGAACGCCTCGCGGGGCTTCTCGAACGCCTCGTCGCGGGTTGACGCGCAAGGACTCGTCTCAGTCTGTAATCTCGCTTGCGAACTCGTCCTCGGTCTCCGTCAGTGCCTCATCGATGATCGCAACAATCAGATCGAGTTCCTCATAGGTGACGACCAACGGCGGGGCCACGTGGACAATCTCCCAGACCCGCGTCAGCAAGCCCTTCTCATTCATCCGCCGTTCTAATGCCTTGACAAAGGCGCTGTTCCGCGGCCACTTCTCCTTTGTCGTCTTGCTCTTCACAAGCTCGATGCCGCACATCAGCCCCAGACCACGAACGTCGCCAACGGTCGGATGGCGGAGGAGTCCCTTCAACTGCTCGAGGAGGTACTTGCCCTTCTCCGCACTTTGCTGCACCAGCCCCTCACGGTCGAAGATCTCGAGGTTCTTGAGTGCAGCGGCCGCGGCAACGGCATGACCTCCAAATGTCAGCAAGTGGCCAAGCGGAACCTCCTTCTGCTCTTGGAAGATCTCAAACACCTTGTCCCGCACGGCCACCGCCCCCATCGGCGCGTACCCCGACGTAATTCCCTTCGCCATCGTCATCAGGTCGGGCACAACACCGAAATGCTCAGCGGCAAACATCTTCCCGGTACGGCCGAAGCCGTTGATGACCTCATCCATGATAAGCAGCACGCCGTACTTGTCGCAGATCTCCCGGAGACGCTGCCAGTACTTGGGTGAGGGAACATGGACCCCGTTCGACGTCGAGATTGGCTCACCGATCACCGCTGCAACCGTCTCGGGATCCTGGTAGAGGATCTCCTGTTCCACATAATTCGCACACATGAGATCCCCTTCCTCCCCTTCGAGCCCGAAGTCATTGCGGTACCGGTTCGGCGAGGGAACGTAGTACACCCCGTACAGAAATGGCCCGAAGAACTTTTCGTTTCGCGATTGGGTCAGCGTCATCGCGCCATAGGTCATGCCGTGGTAGCTTCCACGTCGTGCGATGATCTTATACCGTTTCGGATAACCCCGCATCGCTTGAACTTGCTTCGCAATTTTGATCGCGCTCTCCACCGCCTCCGAACCGCCGGAACAGAAGAAGACACGGTTAAGGTCTCCAGGAAGCCGCACCGCGAGCTCGTGGGCCAGGCGAACTGTTGGCACGGTCGTATGATTGGCCGAGGACACATAGGCTACCTTTGCAGCCTGCTCGGCCATTGCTTCAGCAATTTCGCGTCGACCGTGCCCTGCGTTGACAACCCACAAGCCGGATAGACCGTCGATATACTCGCGACCGTAAACGTCGACGAGCATGCTCCCGTAAGCTCTCTCAAAGACCCGAAAACCTCGCTCCTCAGCCAAGCGAATCCATTCCGCCGAGTGGATCCAGACGTGGTGAAGCGCCTCTTGCTCAAAGTCCGGTGCCGTCTGTGGCTCCGGATGTGTGACCATCCCATCACCCATACCGATACCCCCGCATGACTTTCCGCGGCGTATCGCCGTCCCATCTCATAAGCAAACCGGCCGGTGCAAGATTCCTCACCGTGCACCACCGATCCGCACGGTCACAGTGTCCCACAGAGCACGGAAGTCGACAAGGGACTCAAATGACGGGACTCAATCGGCACGACCTCACTCGTCCAAGGTCGCAACGCTACGCTCAGGAGAGCTACCCTCCTGCCACTTCCACAGCCGGGATCGTCGATCGCGCGGTTTTCGGGCATCGCCCACGAAGGAAGGTCATCAAGCATCGACTCACTGGGAAACCACCGCGAGCATAACGCGATATCCTCATTTGTCTACCGTGTGACGCTGGCGCCTGCCCCGTCGCTCTGCCCCCACAGACCTGCACCAAGTGAAAGGGACCGCCAGCGCGCTCCTCTGGGAGTTCTTGATTGACAGGGGCATGAGACGAGAAACCTGTCCCGCTCGTACTCCACGAATCTCCTGGGACCCGAGATGCTTCCAACGTGAGACAAGCTCCGTCACGATGCCCTTGCGGAGAGCGAGCGGTCAAGGACACAGCCCCCGGTTGCCAAACCGGAGCAGGGACAGACAGAAGCAACAGTCTACCGAATTGCTTCATGTCTGAATCGATTCCATAAAAGGGTCTTGCGGTCGACCGGATTGCCTGCTATAGTACCCAGCTGAGGTCCTCGCGGTTTCTGCCCGCGCAACGGCGCGCGAGCGATGGAGGAGGAACCGGAATGGCGGCAACGGCGCGGCAAGTGCCCTCATCACAGGTTCAGCAGAGTTCCACGCTGGCGTTCTTCAGCTCTTCCCTGAGGCGTTCTGTACCTCTCAGGCCCCGGGCGAGGACGCGCAAGTAATTTGCGCGTCGGATAATTCCGGTCTCCCCGACCGGAACTCGCGACCGGGGCATTGATGTTCTCGCATTGTTTGCCACTAGGGAAATCCGTTCGCTGAAAGGTCGAATCAGCATCGCTCAGTGCATGAGTAGGAGCGACGACCTCAGCGCAGAGGGAAGGAGCTATCGACGCAATGATGCGTGTGAGCAGCGAGGAACAGATCGTCGGCGCACCACTCTACCGGCCAGACTATGAGCACGACGCATGCGGTACTGGCTTCGTTGCCGACCTCAGTGGGAAACCCAGCCACGAGATCGTTCGCTATGCGCTCGAAGCAGTCGTCAATCTCACACACCGCGGCGCCGTGTCAGCCGATGCAAAAACAGGTGACGGCGCTGGCGTGACCCTGCAATTGCCGCGTAAGCTGCTGGTCCGGGAACTCACCCGCGTTTTGGGCGTAACGGTTGAGCCGGAGCGCCTCTCCGCAGGACTGGTCTTCCTCCCGTTCCAGGATGCGGCAGCGAGCGAGCGCTGCAAACAGGAACTGACTGCTGCTCTCCAAGCACAGGACATCTCCGACGTTTGGTGGCGCGTGGTGCCAGTCGAGCCCACCGTGCTCGGGCAGCAAGCACGGCAGACGATGCCCCATATCGAGCAAGTCATCGCTGCCCGACCGGCGGGGATCGACGAAATGGAGTTCGAGCGCCGTCTCTATCTGGCCCGCCGGCGAGCGGAACGCTGTGCCAAGGAGCTCGGGATCCGCGGCTTCTTCGTTCCCTCACTGTCTTGTCGAACGGTCGTCTATAAAGGCCTCTTCGTAGCACGCGATCTGGCAGCTTTTTACCGAGATCTCCAGGATCCGCTGATGGAGAGCGCTCTCGCCCTCTTCCACCAGCGGTACAGCACCAACACGTTCCCCACCTGGCAACTCGCCCAACCGTTCCGCCGGATCGCGCACAACGGTGAGATTAACACCCTCCAAGGGAACCGCAACTGGATGCGCGCCCGCGAGCCGGAACTCTCGTCGCCGCTATGGGGCGACCGACTTTCAGAGCTGCTGCCGTTAATCGATCCTGAGGGTTCCGACTCGATGAGCCTGGATCAAGTGCTCGAACTCCTGGAACTCTCAGGCAGAGACATCGTTCACGCCGTCGCCATGCTCATCCCGGAGGCGTGGGAGCATATGGATGATCTCGCCCCCGAGGTGCGCGCATTCTTGGATTACCATGCAGGGCTCATGGAGCCTTGGGACGGTCCCGCAGCGATCGCCTTTACTGATGGGCGCGTCGCTGGCGCGGTCCTCGACCGTAACGGTTTGCGACCAGCCCGCTACTCAATTACCGAGGACGGACTGGTCGTGCTTGCGAGCGAAGTAGGTGTCATTGATCTCTCCACACGCCACGTCATCGAACGTGGTCGCCTCGGCCCAGGGCAGATGCTCGTTGCCGACACAGCGACCGGCACAGTGTACCGGAACCATGAGATCAAACAGCTCCTCGCAGTCCGGCGTCCTTACGGGGAATGGATCGCTCAGCACCGCGTGCACTTGGTGCCGAGCTCGGTCGGCGGAAACGGACACGAGGTTGAGGAGCACGATTGGCTTCGTCGGCAGGTCGCCTTCGGCTTTACCGCGGAAGATCAGCGGCTTGTCGTCCAACCAATGGCCGTGGAGGGCAAAGAACCGCTGTGGTCGATGGGCGACGACACTCCCCTCGCTGTTCTCTCGGAGTTACCGCGCCCATTGGCCCACTTTTTCCGCCAGCGCTTTGCTCAGGTAACAAACCCGCCAATCGACTCACTCCGTGAAAAGTTGGTCATGTCGCTTGATGTTTATCTAGGACCGCGCGCCAGTCTCCTGACCGAAACGCCGGAGCACGCACGGCTCCTCCATTTGCCGAGCCCAATCTTGCTCGAGGAGCAGCTGGCTGCGCTCGCGAATCATCCAGAGCTGAAAGCTCGAACACTGCGCGCGGTCTTCAAGGTCGCAGACGGGCCAGCCGGACTGGAGCAAGCGTTGGCCGAGCTCCTTCGTTGCGCTGAGCAGGCGATTGCTGAGGGCGTCAGCATCCTCATCCTGAGCGATCGTGATGTCGATGCCACGCATGCACCGATCCCCATGCCGCTTGCTGTCGGCGCCGTGCACCACCACCTGATTCGGGCCGGCAAGCGGATGCGTGCCTCAATCGTCTGCGACACCGGTGATGTCTGGGATGTACACCAGGCCGCGGTCCTCATCGGATATGGTGCAGCAGCAGTTCATCCGTATCTGGCGCTGCATGTCGCCCGCAGTTTCGCTGGCACCCGCGGCGCTGACCAGCTCTCTGCTGACGAGCTCGCGAAGCGCTATGTGAAGCAGCTCGAGTATGGGCTCTTGAAGATCATGTCGAAGATGGGGATCTCCACACTTGCAAGCTATCAGGGTGCTCAACTGTTCGAGATCCTTGGTCTGTCCCAGGACGTCGTCGATCAGTTCTTCACCGGAACTCCGTCGCGTCTGGGTGGGCTCGACCTGGCGGGAATTGCCGAGCGCGCGCTCCAGCGACATGCCTCTGCCTTCACAGAGCCGATCGATCGGCTACCCGACTGGGGCTTTGTCCGCTTCCGCAAGGATGGTGAGTACCATGCTTTCAGCCCGACAAACGTCCGGGCACTCCAGCAGGCAGCCCAGACCGGTGATCGTGAGGCCTACCGGCAGTACGTGCAGCTGGTACAGGATCGGCGCCCAATGGCCTTGCGTGATCTCCTGACTTTCCGTCCGACACAGCCCATTCCACTTGACGAAGTCGAGCCAGCAGAGGAGATCCGCAAACGGTTCGTTGTGACGGCAATGTCCTTGGGAGCGCTCTCACCAGAGGCACACCGGACCCTTGCTATCGCCATGAACCGGATCGGAGCGCGCTCGAACTGCGGCGAAGGTGGCGAGGATCCTGACTGGTACTACGAGGAAGGGACTGATGTCCCGCACAACAAGATCAAACAGGTTGCCAGTGCACGCTTCGGTGTGACGGCCGAGTACCTCGTGCGGGCAGAGGAATTGGAGATCAAAATCGCCCAGGGATCCAAGCCCGGGGAGGGTGGACAGCTGCCCGCGCACAAGGTGACAGCGATCATCGCCCGCTTCCGTCATGCGATTCCTGGCATCCAGCTGATCTCGCCGCCACCGCACCATGATATTTACAGCATTGAAGACTTGGCTCAGCTGATCTACGACCTCAAGATGGTCAATCCGCGCGCGCGGGTCGGCGTCAAGCTGGTGGCCGAAGCCGGCGTGGGCACCATCGCGGCTGGTGTTGCCAAAGCCCATGCCGACTACATCCTCATTAGCGGCCATAGCGGCGGCACAGGTGCCTCGCCACTCTCTTCGATCAAGTATGCAGGTGTCCCATGGGAACTCGGTCTGGCCGAAACCCAGCAGACGCTTGTCCTCAACGACCTGCGTAGCCGAGTGCGACTGCGGACCGATGGCGGTCTGCAAACGGCACGAGACATCGTGATCGCGGCCTTACTCGGTGCGGAGGAGTTCGGATTTGGCTCTGCTGCACTCGTCGCCATCGGTTGTGACATGGCACGACAGTGCCACCTCAACACGTGCCCGACCGGTATCGCGACACAGCGCGAAGATCTCCGTAAGCGGTTCGCTGGCAAGCCGGAGCACGTGATCAACTTCTTCACGCTCCTGGTCGAGGAAGTACGGGAGTATCTCGCCATGCTGGGAGCCCGGCGCCTGGACGACATCGTTGGACGCGTCGAGTTGCTCTCCGTTATGGACCAACTCGACGGACCAGCCGCAACGCTCGATCTCCAGCCGTTGCTCGCGGTACCAGCCGATCCGAACGCTCCGCGTCGGTGTCTGTATGACCGGAATATCTTCCATGACCTCACCGGGCCGGCCCTCGACGAATGGCTGCTTGAGCAGGCACGTCCGGCATTCGAGCAGCGCCAGCCAGTCCGCATCAGCACGACGGTACGAAATCACAATCGGGCGGTTGGCGGCCGTCTGGCCGGGGAACTCGCGCTGCGCTTTGGCAGGGAGCGTGCACCTGAAGGTCTTGTCACCGTCGAACTCACCGGCCAGGCTGGTCAGAGTTTCGGCGCCTGGTGCTGGCACGGCCTGACACTCATCCTGAATGGTGAGGCCAATGACTACGTTGGGAAGGGCATGGGTGGCGGCACGATCATCGTTCGCTCCCCCGAACCCCCCGCCGACACGAACCGGCCGCATGTTCTTGTCGGGAACACGGTGCTCTACGGTGCGACTGGCGGAGAACTTTTCGTTGCCGGACAAGCTGGTGAACGCTTCGCGGTCCGCAACTCCGGCGCCATTGCAGTAGTTGAGGGTGTCGGTGATCACGGTTGCGAGTACATGACCGGTGGCGTTGTCGTCGTCCTTGGTCCAACTGGGCGGAACTTCGCAGCCGGTATGACGAACGGCGTCGCCTTTGTCTTCGACCCAGAAGGTGTCTTCCCAGGACGCCTGAACCGCGAGTATGTGCAGTTGGAGCGCCTGAGTGCCGAAGACGAGGAGATGCTTCGCACCCTCATTGCCAAGCATGTCGCTTTCACCAGCAGCCAACGCGGCCGCGAGATTTTGGAACGATGGGACGAGTTGCGCACCGCCTTCTGGAAGGTGGCTCCACATCCTCCGATCGAAGCAGTCGAGGAGCGCCCGACACGGCGCGTGCGCGAGCGACCCGTCGAGGCCCGAGCTGTTGCAGACTGACCTCCCATCCATCCCATGCCGCAACCGGCCCGCGGGGGATCTCCCCGCGGGCCGGTTGGTGGGTGGGGATGGGTTCTTGGATGAATTCATGCGACTGGTGTCACCGCAGCTTCGTCACGTTCTCCAGTCCGGATTCGGTAAACACGCTCCACCGGTAGGACGAAAATCTTGCCGTCCCCCACCTGTCCGGTCCGAGCGGCTTCCAGAATCGCCTGCACGGTCGGCTCCACGAAGTGATCGGACACGCCGATATCGAGGCGCACTTTTGGCGTCAGTTCCATTTTCACGGTCATGCCACGATACGTTTCAACCTGTTCCATCTCCCCGCCGTGTCCTTGAGCAGCTGAAATCGTCAGGCCACGCACCTCAGCGCGAAACAATGCTTCCAAGACGTCGTTCAACTTTTCGGGTCGGATGATCGCTACGATCAGCTTCATGCACTTCCTCCAACTTGCTTGACCTTTGGTCCCACGCGTACACCACTCTCCACTGCCCGTACTGTGGGCAAGAGAAGGATCGCTCCTTCACCGCTCGTGTACGCCTGCTCACCGTGCTCGCTGACATCCAGACCGAGCCGTTCAGCGAGATCCGGCACCCGAAGCGCCGTGACCGCAGCGATCGCCCGGAGGATCACGAACGTCCCAACCGCGGTATACGCCGCGACCGCAAAGACAGCAACCGCTTGGATCACCACTTGCATGGGATTACCAAAGAGCAGCCCGTTTGTCACCCCGTTCCAGGATTCCTGGGCAAAGACTCCTGTGAGTAGCGCTCCGGTCAGGCCGCCCACCCCGTGAGCCGCGAAGACGTCCAGGGAATCGTCCAAGCGGGTACGAGCCCGCCACACCAGAGCGAAGTAACTTGGAAACGCGGCGAGTGCACCGAGCGCGATTGCCGACAGCGGTGCGACGAAACCAGCCGCAGGGGTAATCGCCACCAATCCAACGACGATCGCCGTCGCCACACCGACAGCTGTCACCTTCCCAGTCCGAACCACGTCCAAGAGCATCCACACGAGTGCTGTGCCCATTGGAGCAAGCATCGTGTTCGTGAACGCGAGTGCTGCTGATTCATTTGCAGCAAGAGCACTCCCTGCGTTAAAGCCGAACCACCCGAGCCACAGGAGTGCTGCACCAAGCAGGGTAAAGGGGATATGGTGCGGCAGGATCGCCTGACGACCGTAGTCACGTCGCTGGCCGAGCACCAGCGCGCCGACGGCAGCCGCCACACCGGCATTCACGTGAACCACCGTTCCCCCGGCAAAGTCGAGTGCCCCGAGGTTCGCCAACCAACCGCCGCCCCAGACCCAGTGAGCAATTGGTGCGTAGATGAGTACCGCCCACAGGGCAAGAAACACGAGGTACGGACCGAAGCGCATACGTTCGACGAGTGCCCCGCTGATCAATGCCGCCGTGATGATGGCAAAAGTCGCCTGGAAACTCATGAAGAGGACGTGAGGAATTTGTCCTTGCGCAGCCAGATCGACACCACGCAGCAGTGCAAAGGACAAGTCACCAATGACCGGAAGTCCCGGTGCAAAGGCGAGGGAATACCCGAGGAACGCCCAAGTAAGACCAACGAGGGGGAGTGCCGCAAAACTCATCATCAGCGTGTTCAGCACGTTCTTTGAGCGAACCAGCCCGCCATAAAAGAAGCCAAGTGCCGGTGTCATGAGGAGAACCAATGCCGTGGAGATCAGCATCCAGGCAATCGCACCATCGCTCATCGTCGAGCTCCCTTCCGCTGCACCGTCGCAGCTCATCGAGTGCGGTACGAACGACTCCCGGCGAACGTGGAGGCATCACATGCGGAGGTTCTCGGGTCCGAGACCGAATGGCCTTCGCCATCGCCGTCACCCCCTTCCGTTCGTGCAGCGTACCGAAGCGGGGAGTGCAGTGCTCAGGCACCACGCGCAATCTGGCTCGGCCCTTTTGTGCACGACGCATAGTTCCACGCGACCCGGAGGCGACCAGTATTCCGCATACGTGCTACGACACGGAAAACGAACGCACTCTCCCGCTGAGAGGAGGCTCTTCACCCCCCGAGTGTTGGCGCATGACGCAACTGCTCGCTTTCCCCAGGCTAAGAAACCCCAACTCGGAGAGGAACACGAACTCTCAGAAGCGATCCCCGGAGGATCACCCACAGGCTTGCACTGTGCTCGCAAGCCCAGGTGGTATGGAAAATCGTCGTTCGATCATCAAGACGCCGCGAGAGAACGTCCCAAGAACTTGAGACGGCAGCCCAGAAATCGCGAGGGGTTGCATCGTCCGCAGAGCCGGAGTATCCACTGGTTGTTTGGGAACATGCCACTCGATCGATGACCTTTGCCGTTCCCGATCGGGAGCAAAACATCGCCACCGTTCCGAGAGCCCCGCTGGCTGTTCTGCACTCATGAACAACTCAGTGTCCAGGCGTTCTTCAGCGCTACACTTGCCGAGGGAGGCGAGGAGTGGCGACTCGCTCGTCAAGACGAGCAGCGACTCAGCGGTTTAGTCAGTGGAGCCTCGCTCCATTCCATCTCGGTTCACTGATTGGTCCCTACAATGGCGGCGGCTTCCCTATCATCTTTCCAATTCTCCAGGGAGTCTTTCATGTTGACCGAACAGCACTCTCGGTGATCATTCCAGCCTATTTTGCGACCTTTGGCTTGTGTCAGTTCTTTTCGGGAACCATTTCCGATCTTACGTCGCGCCGAGTAGTCATCCTGGCCGGCTTCGGGTCATTCGGCCTGGCCGCTTTGCTCTGCGCTCTGGCACCGAATCTGCGTCTTTTCGTGCTCGGCTGCCTCTTGCTTGGAGTGACGAATGCCTTCACAACACCGATCCTGCTGGCGACGCTCGGCGATGCACTGCCGGCAACGCAGCTGCCACGGACCATCGCTGTCTTCTCTGCGGCCAACCAGACCGGCCATCTCATCGGTCCGCTCATCGCGGGTCTGCTCGTGGCTTGGTCCTGGCGACTCTTTTTCGTGTCGGTCGCGCTTGTAAGCTGGATTGCTGGCGCCTGGCTCCTCGTCTGGTTCCACCGACACGGTCACGTCGTGCCGCCCCGACCGCGCGCGCCGTCGCTCGGTCACGCCCTCCGCGAACTCCTCGCTGCTCTTGATCGCGGAGTTGCGCAAGTCGTCGCCCTCGCGTTTCTCGCGAATGCGGCCGTCATGGGTACGGCCTATCTCCTCGGGCAGGCTTTGCGTGATTTGTGGCAGCTCGATTACGCAACGATCGGACTCGTCGTGTCTCTCTACGGCCTCGGCGCAATTCTGTTTGGGCCGCCAGCTGGGCTCCTCCTCGAGCGCTTCGGCGCGCAACGCGGGGCCGCTCTCGGCCTTCTGGCCATAAGCAGTACCGTCGCAGTAATGGCCGCGGCCCCGCATCCCTGGGTATTCGCCGCAGCCTATCTGACGCTTGGTCTCGCAGCGATGCTCACGTGGACTGCCTTCAGCACCCTCGCCGTCCAGGCGGCGCCCAGCCACCGTGGTACCGCATCGGCGTATTTCTTGGGAGCCCGCTTCCTGGTACAAGGACTCGCGCCCGCACTGTACACACCGATCTATGGCGCGTTCGGCCCCCGCGTGATGTTCGCCCTTTCAGCTGCTATCGCACTGTCCGCATTCCTCCCACTCTGGCTGCTGCGTCCTCCTAGCAGGAGCAGCTGAAGCACGCGCTTGCACGTGATGATTAGCGATTCGCAGCATCCTCGCGCACGAGACGCTGGAGTTCGTACAGAACTGTCAGTGCTTCGAGAGGCGTCATCGCGTCAAGCTCAAGAGCCTTCAATCGTTCAACCACCGGGTGAAAAGCACCGAACAGTGTCAGCTGCACCGTTACCGGCGTGTCCTTCGCCATCGCGGTCCGGCGCCGCACCCGCTCGCTCGACCGCGCCTCTTCCAGATCAGCGAGGATCTCTCGCGCTCTTCGGATGACGGCTTGCGGCAAACCCGCGAGTTGTGCCACGTGGATGCCGTAACTCTTGTCCACGCCTCCTTGCACAACCCGGTGCAGGAAGACGACTTGATCTCCTTCTTCGAACACGTCCATCCGGTAGTTTCGGACCCGCGGCAGGACACGTTCCAGTTCGGTCAGTTCGTGGTAATGCGTCGCGAAGAGGGTGCGACAACCCAGTCGTGGATGATTGTGGAGATATTCGACCACGGCTCGGGCAATTGCGAGCCCGTCGTAGGTGCTCGTACCGCGTCCGACCTCGTCCAGTACAACCAGCGAGCGTTGCGTTGCCTGGCGCAGGATTGCAGCTGTCTCGACCATTTCGACCATGAACGTACTCTGACCAGAAGCGATGTCGTCCTGCGCGCCGATTCGGGTGAAAATCCGATCCACAATGCCGACCCGTGCATGCTCGGCCGGTACAAAGGACCCAATCTGGGCCAGTAGTACGATCAGTGCCACTTGTCGCAGATACGTCGATTTTCCCGCCATATTCGGCCCGGTGAGGATCATGATCTGCTGTTCCTCGACGTCAAGGCGGGTGTCGTTTGGCACAAAACGGCCTGGTTCGGTCGTCGTCTCCACCACTGGGTGACGACCGCCGCTAATCTCGAGGATCAAGCTCTCGTCAACCTCGGGTCGCGTGTACCGACGCTCGACGGCGACTTCAGCGAATGCCCGATAGACGTCAAGTTCCGCGACAAGCTGCGCCACACGTCGGATCTGTCCTGCCGAACTCGCCACTTCCCCAACGACTCGACGATATACGTCTGCCTCGAGTGCCGCAATCTGCTCCTCGGCATGGAGGACAAGATGTTCATACTCCTTTAGCTCTGGAGTGACATAGCGCTCAGCGCCGACGAGTGTCTGCTTGCGCTGATAGTCAGAGGGCACAAGGTGCCGATTTGCATGGCTCACCTCGATATAGTAACCGAACACCTTGTTATAGCCGACCTTGAGTGAGCGAATCCCAGTTCGCTCGCGCTCACGCTGTTCAAGCGAAGCGATCCATTCCCGCGCTGAACGAGCTCGGGCGCGCAGTTCATCGAGCTCTGGAGCGAATCCCGCGCGAATCACTGGTCCTTGGGCAAGGGTGGCCGGTGGATCGTCAACGACCGCTGCCTCAATCAACCGAGCAACCGGAGACAGATCGGGTAACGCACCGAAACTCGCCAACTCGTCTCGTTGCGCGACAGCCTCGGCGATATCAGGAAGCACACTCAAGGAACGTGCGAGCTGCCGGAGTTCCCTTGGCGTGACACGCTCCGTCACGACGCGGTTCGCAAGCCGCTCCAGATCTGCGACCGCACGCAGAAGTTCGCCCAAGCGCACCCGTGTCATCGTCTCCTCGACGAGCGCTGCAACGCGCGCCTGACGATGGCAAATCGCCCTCACGTCGAGCAACGGCTGGTTCAGCCAGCGACGCAAGAGTCGTGCACCCATTGGGGTCTTGGTTCGGTCGAGGATCGCAACAAGAGAGCGACTCTGTTCACCCCGTACCGTTTCAAGGAGCTCCAGGTTGCGGCGCGTTGCGGCATCGAGCGTCATGTACGTGTCGGTTCGATAAACGACGAGATCGTCAAGTTGGGGCAGCCGACCCGCTTGTGTCTCGGCCAGATACTGGAGGAGTGCACCAGCAGCACGCAACGCCAGTGGCCGTTCCTCCAATCCGAACGCCTCCAACGACGCAACCCGGAAGTGCTCCTGCAACGCACGACGCGCCGAACGCTCGCTCCAGATCCATTCCGGTGTCTCCGTGACGAAGGCACCAACATCTGGCACACGAGCACGTTGTTCGGAGGAGGAGAGCAGTTCAGCTGGTCCCAGACGCAGGAGCTCACGTTCGACTGCCGCCTGGAGTTCCTCTGCCGAACCTGCCAGCAATTCCGTGGCTGCAAATTCCCCAGTGGAGAGATCTGCAAACGCGAGTCCTGCTCGCAGTTCATCGAGCAGGAGCGCCGCGATGTACGTGTTGCGTCGCGAGTCGAGCATCGACGGCTCGGTGATGGTTCCGGGTGTGACAACACGCGTAATACGGCGTTCGACAAGGTGACGACCGTCTGGCGTACCAATTTGATCGCACAGTGCAACACGATAGCCGGCTGCGACAAGCTTCGCGATATATGGCTCAGCTGCATGTACCGGGATCCCAGCCATCGGCACCCGCTGGTCACGGCCGAGCTCCCGTGAGGTTAAGGCGATATCGAGCACCTTTGCTGCAATGACTGCATCGTCATCGAAGAGTTCGTAAAAATCGCCAAGCCGGAAGAGGAGCAACGCGTCAGGAACCTGCTGCTTAATCGCCAGATACTGACGTCGGATCGGCGTTGACACCCTTCACCCCCTGGCGATAGTGTATGGTGCGAACGCCACCGACGACACAACGCGGGGACGGTACTCACAAGGTAGCCCCGGGTCATCGCACTTGTTGAATCTTGCAAGACTCCTCTACGTGACAGCTGACAGGTCATGATTATACAATAAGATGAGTCCCGGAAATCTTCGATGAGTCCTATCGAGACGACCGCAGCTGCGAGATATCCGAGGAACCATCTTTCGCTCCTTCAGCAGCATAGGTCACCATAACGTGCGTATTATCGTTCCCATAAATTGCGCCCCCTTGACAGGGCTCAGCCCTTCCGCTATACAGCAAGTAGTCCAAGACTGTGTTGGATGCTGAGAGACAACGGTTCCAGCGGGTGCGCGACACGGCAAGCTCGCCAGCCTTATCTAGAACGCAGCTGATCGGATCAGCAGGAAAGGAGGTGCTAGTCGGGTTGTTGGTCAGTACATTGCAGGAGGCAGGGGGTTAACGATCAGATACGGGATGATCTCCCACTGATTGGGAAGTGAAGAGGGCAGGAGGAACTGCAATGTCGGGGGCACCAGGAGTCGATAGCACACGGCTCGAAGCGTACTGGAAAGAACAGTGGAGACTGATTCTCACGCTCCTCGTCATCTGGTTTGCGGTGACCTACCTCCATCCGCCTTTTGCAGCCTCGCTGAACAATATCCGCATATTGACCGGCTTCCCGCTCGGATACTGGCTCTCCAGTCAGTTCGCGATCACGGTCTACGTCATTCTCATCTTTGTGTACGCCTTGACGATGAACCAGGTCATTGACAAGAAGTACGGCTTCGAGGAAGAGGAGTAGGGCAGGCATGGCACAGGAAGCTGGCTACACCCCGCTGACCCGTGCCCAGATCAGTGCGTTTCGTCGGCGCCTCGCCAAGTACTATGGATCCTTCTTTATCTTTCTAATCATCTTCACACTCATTCTTCTTTTACTAGAGAATGTTGGATTACCGAAGGCATATATTGGTTATGCCTTTATCTTTCTCACACTTGCCTTGTACGCTTTTATCGGAATTCTTAACTTTACACGACGGCTGGAAGAGTACTATGTCGCTGGTCGTCGTGTGCCAGCGTTCTTCAACGGAATGGCTACCGGCGCAGACTGGATGAGTGCTGCGTCGTTCATCTCTATGGCCGGCACGCTCTGGCTTTTGGGATATGACGGCCTTGCCTACATCATGGGATGGACCGGTGGGTACGTCTTGCTTGCGCTCCTCTTCGCACCGTATATCCGGAAGTTTGGACAATACACTATCCCAGACTTCGTTGCTACTCGCTACGGTGAAAAAGCCCGGCTCACTCGGCTCGTCGCGGCCATCTGTGCCATTATCGTCTCGCTCGCGTATGTGACTGCACAGGTGACTGGCGTCGGTATTATCATGAGCCGCTTCTTCGGTCTCGACTACCGGGTGGGCGTCTTTGTTGGTCTCGCCGGAGTGCTGGTCTGTTCGTTCCTCGGCGGTATGAAGTCTATCACCTGGACACAAGTTGCCCAGTATATCATCTTGATTGTGGCCTACCTCATCCCGGTTACATTCCTCTCAGGCAAACTGACAGGTGTTCCCTTCCCACAGCTCATGTACGGCCAGGCTCTTAGTCACATTGCCCAGCTTGAACAGTCAATGAATCTCGCCTCCTATGTGCAGCCGTTTAAGCAAGCACTGTCCAACGCCAGTGCTATCACGGCGTTTAAGCAGATCGGTCTCACTCCCCCTGAGCCGATCACCGTGCGCGACTGGGTCGGTACTCCGTGGCAATTCCTCGCGTTAACCTTGTGTCTCATGGCCGGCACTGTCGGTCTACCGCATATTCTCATCCGGTACTACACAGTGCCCAGCCCCAAGGAGGCACGTATCAGTGTCGGTTGGTCCTTGTTCTTCATCTGGCTCCTCTACGTCACCGCACCCGCCTATGCTGCGTTCTCACGTTGGGAAGTGCTCCAGAACGTGGTCGGTCAGCCTATTAACGCCCTTCCCGCCTGGACCACAAGTTGGATCCGGACTGGTCTTTTGACCATCAAAGATGCTAACGGTGATGGGCTCCTACAATTTAATGAGCTGACCATCAACCCAGATATTGTGGTCCTCGCCACCCCGGAGATCGCCGGTTTGCCCTTCACGATCGCCGCACTCGTTGCTGCTGGTGGTCTGGCCGCCGCACTCTCTACAGCTGACGGGTTACTTTTGGTCATCTCCACTGCTGTTGCCCACGACATCTACGCGAAGATCATTAACCCCAATGCGCCCTACGGTCGCCGGTTCTTCCTCAGCCGCCTTATGATCCTTATCTCCGCTATTATCGCGGCCCTGCTAGCAATCCCCCAGTTCGCCCTTATTGTCCAACTCGTGGCATGGGCCTTCTCGCTCGCAGCTTCGACCTTCTTCCCGGTAATCTTGCTGGGAATCTTTTGGAAGCGTGCCAACGCCAACGGCGCAATCGCCGGGATGATCGGCGGCTTAATCGTGTGTTTTGCGTACATGATTGCGAACTATATTGATCCTCGCATCAACGTCCTCGGTCTGTCCCACCTCTCGGCCGGAATCTTCGGTATGGCCGCGAACTTCCTTCTCCTCATCATCGTGAGTCTGGCCACCGCACCCGCGCCGAAGTACATCGAAGACATGGTCGATCAGCTGCGCATCCCTGTTGGCGAGATGCGTCTCCCTGCTCCAGGCACAGCGCCGGGTACTGCACCAGGCGTGGCACCAGCCGGGCACGACTGATCGTCGAAGAACAGTCCGCTTACCGGGTACCGGCTTCCCGGTACCCGGTTACTTTGTCACGCGAGGAGACATGACAAATGCTTCAAGAGATCATCACCATCTTGAACTGGCTGCTTGCCATCGCCATGTGGCTCGTTATTGGCCGTGCAGTTCTTGACTGGCTTACTCGTGGGCGAAGAACCGTCATTCATCAGCTCCTTTACCTTTTCACAGAGCCACTATATCGACCAGTCCGCCGCCTCCTGCCTGACGTGCCAGCGATAGCGATTCCGGTGACGCTGATTCTACTGTTCTTGGGACTGCGTGTGCTCCTCGTCGTTGTGGTGTCGCAAGTTGGCTAGCAGAGGCCAACGAGCCGAAGATCACGTAACGTCTCAATCCGCTCGTTGATGAGTTCGTAGAGTAAGCGCTGCCACAGTTGTGCCGCCACAAAGGCATCAGCCAATGCATGATGGCGCGCCGGCGGCTCAATATCATACGCTGTTAGCAACTCCTCGAGGCTGAACCGTCCACGGTCTGCCGCGGCCTCAACGAACGTGCCGTGATGCGAGGTTAGCCATCGCGCGACACGCCCTGTATCGATCCACAGTGAACACGGGAGTCGTAATCCCAGGCGACGCGCTGCACGTTCCAGAAACTTCCGATCGACCTCAACGCCATGCCCTACTAACACCGTACCAGCAAGAAAGGCGAAAAATTCTGGGAGCACAAGACGAAGCTCAGGGGCCTCAGCCACGTCGATAGGTCGAATACCATGGATCGGAACACTCGGTCCCCACCGCCGCACAGTGGGGCGAATCAGACTATAAAAACGCTCCCCAACCAGGATACGCGGACCCTCCATGCGAACCGCACCAATTGCCAAAAGCTCGTCCTGCTCGATGTCAAGACCGGTCATTTCAGCGTCAAGGACAGTATAACGAACCTCAAACAGGTGACGATGGTCTCCCTCGATGCCAAGTTGACGCAGAATGGCAGCCAGTCGGGTACGCCAACCGTTCTGCTCGCTCATTCCCCCGCCTGTTCTAGATGGAATCGTTCGCGAACTACGGCCTGGGTTCTCCCAATGACGCGGAAGGCCTCTTTCAACAACGTTCGATCGAGTGAGCTCAACTGTCGGGGATCTACGAAATTGGACGGCCGTTCACCCCGTTGCAGCTGTTCGAGCTGTACCCGCACGCGCAGGCCGAGCAAGAACTCGAACGCCTGCGCAAGGTCATCCGCAAGTTGACTCTCGATCGCCCGGGCTTCACGCAAGGCAAGTAACCGGGCCAGTGTATTGGTCTCCTCGATCCCGCGTTCAAGTGCGAAGAGTCGAACAAGGTTCACAATTGCTCCTGTCCCACCGATCTTCAGATCAAGCTGGTTCTTGTGTTCCCCTGAACGCTCAACGACAAACCGCCCGAGAAAACCAAGTGGCGGCGGATGGGCAGTCGAAAGCGCTGCCACATGGAAGAGGAAGCGAGGACTGTGCGCGAGTTCCTGCCTGACGTACGAGCGGAGCTCCGTGGCAAGTGCAAGTTCTCCGTGAACGCCGCGAAAATCAAACACAATCAGGGAATTCAGCACCGATTGCGGCTCGGGCACCGCCATCCAAGCACGGAACCTCCGCTTCCACTCCTCCACAGGCAACACCCACGCTGGATTATCAGCGGAATACCGTCCGGGACAGGGTGGAAAGCCGAGCGCAACCAGACGTTCAACGGCCCATTGCCCAAGCCGCAGGAAGTATCCCCGGACCAGCTCCTCTTGCCCCGCAGGCGGATCACTATACACGATACCATTGTCTTGGTCGGTACGAATTGTTTGCTCTCGGCGCCCCTCGCTACCGAAAACAAGCCAGCAATAAGGCACCGGCGGCGGTCCCAATTCCTGTTCAAGCAAGGCCAACACACGTGCAATTACGCGATCATTAATTTCGCTGACTAGTTGGGCCACTTCGCCCGCCCGGATTCCTCGCGAAAGGAGGAAAGGCAAGAGCTGGCGTTGCGCTTGCTCCACGACATACGCCAGCCGTTCAGTGCGCGTTTCGCGGTCAATCGCTCGAGCAAGGAAGAGCGCGCTCGTCCCTTGTTGCACCAGGAGATCGAACGCGGTCAGCATGCCGATCGGTCTCCCCTCCTCGGTAACGACCAAGTGGTTGATGCGGCGCCCGATCATCAAGCGGAGCGCCTCAAGCAACAGCTGATCGGCATCAATCGTCACCAGTGGCGTGCTCATCACTTCCCTGACCGGCGTTTCCAGTGCGCGTCCTAGTGCGATCACCCGCTCGCGCAAGTCCCAGTCGGTGACAATACCGATGCCACCCCCCTGCGCATCGACGACGACGACCGAGTTCACCCGCTCGGCACTCATCCGTCGCGCAGCCTCACGGACGTTCGTTTCTGGCGTGCAGGTGAGCAGTGGCTGGCGAGCAACGGAGCGACACGGCGCGGAAAGCAAAAGCGATCCTTCACCCGTCTCCTCCTGGCGCTCGAGCGCAGTCAAGCTGGTACGCACCCATTCCCGCAAAGCACCTACGAAAAAGCGTGCGACCGCCGGTTCGGTCGCAATCAACTCCTGGACTACAGCACGCGGGATGGCATAGCAGACCGTATCCTCAATTGCGATATCGTCTAGTTGACCTTCCAACCCGTTGACAGACGACAGCACACCGACGAGGTCCCCTTCGCTCGCAACTTCGAAGATATGCTCCTCGCCGGTCGCAGACCGTAGTGCCTTCTTCACACCACCCCGCACGACCACCCACAGGTAGTCGGGTGGCCGTTCACCGCGGCGAATCAACGCCGAGCCCCGGGGGAAATAGTGCACCTCGATCCGACGTGCCAGTTGGCGCAATTGCTCCTCGCCCAGAAACTGGAACGGCGGTACGCGCTTCAAGAACTCGGTGACACTTCCAAGAACGATATCGTCCACCTGGCCACCTCACCGTCTCGACAGGTTAGAACCGGACGCATTATACTGCCCATAACAGCGCGTGACAGGATGTCTGAGCAGCGAGGAGGTGCCGCATGGAGGTGATCAACCCGATCGTCGCTCATTGGCGGCGCGAGGGACTTGAGGATCCGGTGCGCTTCTGGGCACGAGCGGCGGAACGTGCCTTCTGGTTCCGCACGTGGGATGAGCCGTTCGCCTGGGAACCGCCGACCTTTCGCTGGTTCATCGGCGGGCTTACAAATCTGAGCTACGCCGCGCTGGATCGGCATATCCTCGCGGGTCAGGGCGGCCGAGCGGCGCTGATCGCTGAAACGGAGTGGGGTGAACGCCGCACGTATACCTACGTCCAGCTCTGGCGTCTCGTCCGACGTCTCGCCGCAGCCCTTCGTGGCCTTGGCATCCAACGCGGTGACCGAATCGGAATCTACATGCCGACCTGTCCCGAGGCGATCGCGCTCATGCTGGCGACGACCCGAATCGGCGCAATCCACATTGTCGTCTTCGCAGGCTTTGGTGCCGGTGCGCTCGCCGACCGCTTGAGCATGGCCGGTGCCAAGGTCGTCTTCACCACCGACCTCACCTGGCGTCGCGGTCGCGAGGTACGGCTCAAGGAGATCGTGGATCAAGCACTCGCGAGCGGCATTCCCACAGTCGAGCGTGTGGTCGTTCTCCGCCGTGGCACAGCTACACCACCGATGACACCGGAGCGAGACATGTGGTGGGAGGACTTCTTCTCCCTTGCCGTCGGCCAGGACGACTGCCACGAGGTGATGGAATCCAATGAGCCTGCTTTCATTTTGGCGACGTCCGGCACGACAGCAAAGCCAAAGCTCGCCATCCACACCCATGGTCCCTACCAGGTTGGTATTCGCTCCACTGGGGAATGGTGCCACGGACTAAAGCAGTCGGACGTCTGGTGGGCGACCTCTGACATCGGCTGGATTGTTGGTCACAGCTACATCGTTTATGCTCCGCTCCTCCTCGGCGCGACGACGATCGCCTTCGAGGGAGCACTCGATTATCCATCGGCTGAGACACCCTACCGCATCATCGAAGAGAACGGCGTGACCGGCATCTTTACATCGCCCACAGGGGTTCGTCTGCTGATGAAGTACGGCACCGAACCGGCCAGGAAGTACGACCTCAGTTCGGTCGAGCGAGTTGTCTGTGCTGGGGAAGTACTCAATCCACCCGCCTGGGAATGGCTGCAGAAGGACGTCTTTCAGAACCGTATCCCGGTGATCGACCACTGGTGGCAAACCGAGACGGGCGGACCCGTCATCGGCAATCCCTACGGTATCGCATTGCTCCCCATCAAGCCGGGGTCGGCAAGTCTTCCGCTTCCCGGGATGGACGTTGCAGTCGTCCGTCCAGAGGACGGCACACCCTGCCGCCCCGGTGAGCGTGGCGTTGTCGTCATCCGCCGTCCTTTCCCGGGACTGACTGCTGGCCTCTGGGGTGAGCCGGAACGCTATGCGCGCGACTATTGGCAGCGTATTCCTGGCGTCTATTTCACTGGCGATGCTGCTTCTGTCGACGAAGACGGCTACTTCTGGTTCGCAGGCCGTGCCGACGAGATCATCAAGATCGCAGATCACCGCATCGGCACCATCGAAGTCGAGAGTGCCTTCCTCCGGCACCCCGCAGTTGCCGAAGCGGGCGTCACTGGCCGGCCTGACCCGTTACGGGGCGAGGTGATTAGCGCGTTCATCACCCTCAAGCAGGGTTACGAGCCGTCGCCAGAGCTCGAGCGCGAACTCATTGAGACGGTTCGCCGGGAACTCGGGCCAGTCGCAGTGATTGGCGAACTCAACTTCGTCCGTGCGCTTCCCAAGACACGGAGCGGGAAGATCATGCGGCGGGTCCTCAAGGCCGTCATCCTCGACCGTGATCCGGGTGACATTTCGACGATTGAAGAAGAGGGCAGTGTCGAGGAAGCCCGAGCAGCGTGGCTGCAACTCAAGGAGATGCTCCGCGTCGGCGTCTACCTTGAACAGCCGCAACCGACTGGCGTCGAGGGATCTGACGGAAGCTGAGCTGCGCTTTCAACGTTTGTGGCTTACGGGCCTTGGTCTGTCACGGGAGCGGGGCACAAAGTCTCTGGCCCCGCTCTGCCTCTTTGCACCAGCACCACTTTGGAGAATGCCCAGAACAGCTCGAACCACCAGATGGCCAGGAGGTGTGGCTGGTCGTCAACGGACTCTCCGATTATCTCTCGCCGCAAGCCCTGAACGCCGGTTTCCTGTCCTTCTCCGGGATTTCGTCTCTCCTCAAAACGGAACCGATCTGGCTCACCACTGCCGATCGACTCTGAAGAATGCTTCACTTGACTTCACCGCACCTTGTGTATGGTAGGGTTCATCGAGGGGGGTGTACGTCAGAAATCATGAGCGCACCGACACCACATCCGCACGTTTTCACACGGTGACCTTGCATGGCGGCCTTCGAGCTCCTCTCCCTCGGCGCATTGCATAACATCCTTCATTGCGGCGAATTCTGCAGTTGACCGGAACCGACTCGACGTGCATCATCGTGTACGGAGCACTGGACCGCGCACTGTCTGCCAAAGCAGAAGGGACAGGAGTCACTGCATGCCGTCATCTCGCCCAAGTCATCTGTGGTTGTTGTCCCTTACCCGTCGCTTTGGGCAAAGAGTTTTGCGGCATCGCCTACCGATCACGTCCGGCAGTATTGAAGTACGGGGCCTCGATACAGTCGTCACCATCATCCGTGATTTGTGGGGTATCCCCCATATCAAAGCCCAAACCGAGCACGACGCCTGGTTCGCCCTCGGATTCTGTCAAGCACAAGATCGAACTTTTCAACTTGAATTTCTGCGGCGTTTGATCCGGGGCGAACTCGCCGAGGTCGTTGGTCCGCCCGGCCTGGCCTTTGATCGTCTCGCCCGCCGTATTGGCTTCCGTCGTGCATCGCTGCGACAACTCCCGCACCTCTCCGATGACATCCACGCTCAGGTCGAAGCGTTCCTGGCCGGGATACGCGCTGGGCTTGAACGGGGTCTCGCCGCTCGTCCGATTGAGTTCCTCCTCTTGCGAACCGAACCCCAGCCGTGGGACGCTGCCGATGTGCTTGGTCTGGTGAAATTCCTCTCCTTCGCCTTGGCCTCAAACTGGACCTCAGAACTCATTCGACTGCACGTCCTGCTCACGGATGGTCCCGAGGCGTTACGCGACTTGGATCCTGCTCTGCCCACCAGCAGTGAGACCTACGAGGCACGGGCACCAATTACCCCCTCCTGGCTAGAGCAGTTTTCGCGTGAACTGGATCAACTTCGTAGACTTGCTGGCTCCGCAGCCTCCAACAATTGGGTTATTGCCGGTGATCGGACGCAGAGTGGCAAACCGATTCTGGCGAATGACCCCCATTGGAGTCCGATCCTTCCCTGCTTCTGGTACCTCGCGCACCTCATCTCACCAGCCTGGGCTATCGCAGGTGCAACCCTCATCGGTACCCCAGCATTCATCGCCGGCCACAACGGCTTTGCAGCGTGGGGAGTCACCGCAGGACTGAGTGACAACACAGACGTGGTTCTTGAAGCGTTCGGTCCTGACGGAAAGACAGTACGCGAAGGTGACCGTTTCGTCCCCTGCACGGTTCACCAGGAGACGATTCGCGTGCGTGGTCATGGTGCCGTCACTGACCTTGTCTTGGAAACACGTCGCGGACCGATCGTCAGTCAGGCTCTCCGTGGCGTTCCCTGGGCCGTCTCTCTGCGGGCTGTTTGGCTCGATCCACTACCCATTCGTGGACTCCTGGAGATGCATCGGGTCCGCTCGTTTGAGGCCTTGGAGCAGGCCTTTGTGGACTGGCCACATCTCCCGCTCAACCTTGTCTATGCGGACTCATGCGGCACAATCGGCTGGCTCCTCGCTGGCACAGTACCCCAGCGCCGGTCGTCAAGCGGTCTGCTGCCGGTATCTGGTTGGGAGAACCCTGACCCGTGGCTTGGATACGTCCCTGCTGAACGATTGCCACGTTTGGTGAATCCACCCGAAAAGTTTATTGCTACGGCGAACAATCGGCCGCTACAGCGCCACGAAGCCTTGCCTCTCGGCGCTGATTATCTCGATCCCTATCGCGTCGAGCGCATCGCATCGGTGCTCGCGGATCGATTTGATTGGAATCGTGACGCGGTGCTCACATTGCAGCTCGATACATACTCGCTTCCGTGGATGCAGATCAAACACTTCTTCCGTGATCTCCCAGCCCAAACTTCCCTTGTCGAGCAGGCACTCGCTCTCTTGCGTGACTGGGACGGCAACGTGTCAGCCGAGAGCGCTGCTGCAAGCGTCTTTGAACTTCTCCTTCATCGCCTTGCTGCGCGAGTTGCCCAGGCACGAGCACCGCAAAGCTGGCGGTGGGTAGTGGGAGCAGGTTTCCACGATTTGGCAGGTGGGACCAGTTGGGGTGTCCGCCGGATCGCGCATCTTGTTCGCCTTCTTGAAGCACCACCGTCAGGTTGGTTTCAGTCTGACTGGGAAGAGGTCCTCCTTGAAACCCTTGGGGAGGTGATCCAGGAACTGCACGACCGCTACGGGAGCGACCCTGCGTGCTGGGCATGGGGTTCGATTCGCCCGCTTACGTTGAGGCACCCCCTCGGTGCGTCACCGTCACCTCGCTGGCTTTTCGATCGCGGACCGTTTCCGATCGGGGGTGATGCCAACACGGTTAATCCCGCCGGGGTCTCGGCGCATGATCCACTTGGCCCGGTACAGTTTATCGCCTCGCTACGCTTTGTTGTAGAACTCGGTGCCTGGGACGAAGCGCAGGTCGTCCTGCCAGGCGGACAGTCTGGGCACCCACTTTCGCCCCACTATGATGACCTTCTTGGCCTCTGGCTTCGCGGAAAGTCAGTTCCGCTGGCCTGGAGTTCGGTCGCAGTGCAGCGTGTGGCGCACTCGGTTCTCGAACTACGACCAGGTCGAGGATAGCTTCCCCTAAGTCGAATCCTGGCTCAGAACCTCCGCGCTCATCAGATCCTCACGGCGTAACGAGGAGACTTGGGGCATCGCTCCGTCGGTACACAATCCAGTCCGCACGGAAACCATCCACCACGAAGCCAGGTGGAGGCCCGAGCCGAAATTGCGCGCTTACCACATCATCCTCCGGAGCCGATGGACTCACGAGGATGTACTGGACTCGGTCTTTGGGCGAACCCAGCGCCAATGGAAAGTCGGCATCAGCAGGGAGCAAGAAAGGTCGCGCCGACTCCGTACGGGCGATGAGCCGATAAGCACCTCGATCATCGGCGAGGATCGACCGGGGTGGGGCTTGGCGCAGCGCCGCTGCCAGTGCACGCTCGTCAAGATCACTCGTTCGTGCTTGTCCGGTGGTCAGTACATGCTCCCACTGCCGCACCTCTCCCTCAC
The DNA here is from genome assembly GCF_023806465.1 of Thermomicrobium sp. CFH 73360. Taxonomy (GTDB): domain Bacteria; phylum Chloroflexota; class Chloroflexia; order Thermomicrobiales; family Thermomicrobiaceae; genus Thermomicrobium. The sequence goes on from NZ_JAMSLS010000001.1 coordinate 119,458, forward strand.
GCAGCACAAGCGCCGTGCCGGAAATCCCTTGCAGCAGAGCGAAGAGAACGAGGAGCGGACCGACCCATCTCGGGAGTCGCTCTGGCAGGGCGAGGAGAGCAAGTAGGGTATAGGTTCCGAGTGCCAGGGGCAAACCGTAGGCGAGGCCAGCGAGACGGATGAGCGACGGTAAAGTGGCCAACAAGGTAAGGGGAACAACCCGTCTCGGGTAGCGCCACGCGTTTAACGCGAGGACCGCCAAGAGCAACGGCTGAGCGAGGAGTTCCAGAGCGAACTCGCGTAACCACTCGACTCGTTCTGGGAGAGGCGCTCTCCAGTGGACCGAATCGATGGCTGCCGCCACTGGTCCGGCAAGATAGGTAAAGGGATTTCCCGTGAAGACCCAATTGATGTACGTCCAGCTTGCTGCGGTCCAGAGTGCCGGAAACACGGTGACCAGCATCTGACTGAGCGTCGCCCAGTGCTCACGCGTTTGCCGTGAGTCATCTGCAGAGCGACGGAACAGCGGAACAAGCCCGGCAAGGGCGATCGCGTACAGGAACGCGTAGAAGTTCGCATAGAAGGCCAAACCGAGAACTAACCCTGCGACAAACCCGCTAAAGGTATGTCCGTATCGCACAAAATTCCAGTAATAGTGCCACGCCACGACCACCAAATGGAGCGCAAGTACCTCCGGATACGCCTGTGTCGCAAGGTACAGAGCTGTCGGCGTTGCAACCACCGAAACCGTCAAGAGCATACGCCACAAACGTGGCAGCCCGGTGCGTTCGAGGTCGTACCAAAGGAGCCAGGCAATCCCTCCTGCAGCGATACTCGCCAGGACGGACGGCATCCAGGTGCGGGGGAAGACAAGCACGCTGAGGAAGGGGAGTGGCGGATAGAGGAAGCCGATTACTTCGAGCCGGAGGCGGTCGGCTGCCAAGAGCGCCTTTTCGACGATATGGGCATGCATGTTACTGAGGAAGGCGAGGCGGTGCACGAGGAGGGCAACTCCTAGAAAAGGAAGGCTGAAGAGCAGTACCCGCACGAGGTGATCGCGCCACGTCAAATCGACGAGACGCAAGCCCTCAGTCGCCTGCGGCCGCGAGGGGCGTACTGGGGTCGAGATAACGGGTGAGGCCATGGCGCGTCTTCTCCCAGTAAAATGGCTTCGTGACCAGCTGCCAGACAGCCTTATAAGACGCCAGAGAATGAAGTACCCAGTAGAACGGATTGAGGAGGGCAAAGGGGATCAACAGGTAGCGACGTCGCTTAAAGCCAGCCAACATACCAAGGTAGATCATCACCCCGTTGCCAATCAGAAGATTGAACAAGCTCATGTATAAAACTGCTGGAGGAAAGAGCACATCAAAGAGATGGGTCCGTGTCACCAGCCAGATCAGCGTAATCGACCAGAGTGGGATCAATGAGAGGAACGCAAAGGGAGCACCGCCAATGAGAAGGATAAAACCGAAAACGTTCTTTAGCCCAACGCTCTTCAACAGCTGCACCGGGTGCCGGGTGTGAACGAGCACGGTCTGGATGTATCCCTTGATCCAACGAGACCGCTGGCGAATCCAATTACCGACGTGATTATTTGCTTCCTCCCAGGTTGTGGAGTTGATGACACCAACACGGTAACCATGCGCCGCCGCGCGAATGCCCAAATCCGCATCCTCGGTGACGTTGAACGGATCCCACCCACCGAGCTCCCGGAGCCGGTCGATGCGAAAATGATTACTCGTGCCGCCGAGCGGGATCGGCAATCCGAGCCGGTCAAGTCCGGTGAGCACGTAGTCGAACCAGTACGAATACTCAAGCGTAAACATGCGCGTTAGGAGGTTCTCTGTCGCGTTGTAGTAGTTCAACGCTGCTTGGACACAGACCAGTTCCGGTGGCCCCTTCCGGAAAGCGACGACTGCCTTCTTGAGTTGGTCTGGCTCGGGACGATCTTCTGCGTCATAGATCGTCAAGTATTCGCCGCGTGCGAACAGCAGCCCCACATTACAAGCCTTCGGCTTCGTCTTCGGCATACCGTTGGGCACGACGATGAACGTGACCGTCTCTGGTGGTCGCGCTGCCTTCGCAGCTGCCAGCGTCTCCTCGTCGTCTTCCTCAATAAGCAGAAGAATTTCTAACTTGCTCGGTGGATAGTCCAGTCGCCGAAGATTTTCCACCAAGTGTTGGACGACGTTTGCTTCTCGATACACCGGTACCAATACGGTGTACATTGGAAGTTCGTCGTCGCGGAGCGCCTTCACCTCCTCCTCGCTGATTGCCTGCTCGTGCTCGTGGCGAGCTCCGGCCATGGCAACGACGAAATGGAAGGCGACGAAGAGGAACAATGCACCGTTGATGAGTGCTGAGAGCACCACCGCGGTGGTGCGTGGAGCGAACAGCAAGCCCAGGACGACTCCAATTACCATGAGCGCGAGCAAAACCTTCTGCCAGCCAATCAGAACCCGGCGAGCACTCTCATCCGGATTCCGGAAGTAGAGTCCGAGCGCCGCCCGATCAAGAACAACGTCACGGAAAACGGTGCGGATGGCGTAATCAATATCCCACTCGGTCGTCACGAGTGGGCGCACGGTCACCGGTCCCAGCACTCCGCGGATAAACTCCTCCAGTTCGGCACTTGGTTGCTCGGCTGTCGCCACAAAAATGTCCGGACCATGCCGACGCACAGGAAAGCATCGTCGCTGGACAAGCTCCGCAGGATCAAAGAGTCGTGCAAGACGCGAGTCGAGAGGCTCCTGCAAGAGATCGACGAAGGGATAACCCCAGAGTTCAGCCAGAACATGGTAGAGCTGCCGACGCCGAATGAGCCCGAGCGCAATCAGGATGCGACCAATCCGGTCACCCGTCCGCCGCTGGTACTCGAGTGCCCGGTCGAGCTCTTGCTGCGTCAAGAGCCCGCGAGCGACCAACGCTTCGCCGAGCCGTTCTCGATGCCGCGTTGCAACTGGTGAACTTGCTGGCCGACCGCGAATGAACAAACTTCTGTCCCTTCGCTCCTCAGCTCTCCGAATCGTACATTGAAAAAACCTAAGGTTACCGTTTATCCGTGGGGAAGTTTCGGCTGCCGCTCGTTGGCAGGTGGAGGACCAGCAGTCAGGACTCACGACGAACGAACGTCCCGCCAGACGAGGGAAAGAAGAGCTACCGCTGAACGCCTGCCAGGAGACGGAAGACGGTGGCTGCCCCATCCGCTTCCGGATGCAGTGACTGGAAGACTGGAGCAAGGACTTTCCGGGCAACGCTTGCCGCTGCCTCACGCTCAATCTCACTTGCCTTCTCGGGACTGCGGGCGATCAGCTGGAAGGCACGTCGGAGCTCGCGATGGCATAACTGCTCGAGAACTTCCTGGGCCAATCGGATCTCCTCAGCGAGTTGCCGTGCCTGCCACCACCGCAGGTATCGTCGCACGTAGTGATCCACAATCTCCTCGGCACACTGGTACGGTGGCTGTGTTCGTGAACTCCCTGGTTCATCCTGCAAATCGTCGACCGTAATGAGTCGAATTCCAGGGACGTGTGCAACGGAAGGCTCGACATTCCGAGGAACTGCAAGATCAACCACAACACCAGAACGAGCACGTGAATCGAAATGCCTCGCACAGAGGATCGGTTCCGGAGCAGCTGTCGCCACGAAGATCGCATCGACTTCAACCACCAACTCGGGCCACCGCGCCCATTCCACCCCTCGGACATCGCCATCACCAGCAAGTGCTTGGAGTCGCCCGGCTGTTCGATTGCTGACCCAGAGTACAGCGGGCTGTTCACGTCGCAATTCTGTGACAACGAGCCGCCCCATCTCCCCAGCCCCGAGCACCAGTACGGCTCGTCCGCCGAGTCCACCGAGCGAACGGCTGACTGCGCCGACCGCCAGCCGTGCGAGCGACCGCCCACCCGCACTCAGACCGGAACGTGCGCGAGCGGTGCGTCCAGCTGCCAGACTCAACGAAAAGAGCCGTTCAAGAACGGGACCGAGGGTTCCCGCGGTGCGCGCGAACTCCCTTGCCCGACGGACCTGCCCGAGAATCTGCGTCTCCCCGACAACACGTGAGTCCAACCCGGCTGCTACCCGCATCAAGTGGCGAACCGCCTGCTCGCCTCCAGCTCTCAGCGCCACGGGGGCAAGAACCTCCACCGGTAGCCCAGCCGCAGCCGCGAGCCACTCGAGACCACGCCCAGTTCCCGGCTCGTCAGCGATCCAGTAGAGCTCCGTACGGTGGCACGTCACCAGCAGCACGAGCTCGTTCGCCAGGCTTTTCCACTCGCGGAGCCACGCGACCTGATCGTCCGGCGAAAAGCCGAGTCGTTCTCGGATCGTCAACGGTGCCGTTCGATGTGTGATCGCCACGACCGCAAGTGACATGCTCACCCCCGCACGACCTCTCGGAGCGCCTCTCCTGCTGCTGCAACCGTCCGGTCCACGTCAGCCTCCTCGTGCGCAAGCGAGAGGAACCATGCTTCGAACTGCGACGGCGGCAACAAGATGCCCCGCTTCCGCATCGCTCGGTGGAAAGCCGCGAAACGCGCTGTGTCCGCTGCCTCGGCCTGCCGCGCGTTAGTGACCGGCGCTTCAGTGAAAAACAACGTGAGCATCGACCCGACTCGTTGCACCACAGCGGGCACACCGGCCAGACGCACAGCCTCACGCAAGCCACGCTCCAGGCGTGCACCAAGCTCCTCGAGCCGCTCGTAAGCTCCCGGCTGACGCGCGAGCTCCAACGTCGCCAGCCCGGCCGCCATCGTGAGCGGATTTCCGGATAAGGTGCCCGCCTGATACACCGGTCCACTTGGTGCAACTTGCGCCATCAGATCGCGTCGCCCACCATACGCCCCAACGGGTAGTCCACCCCCAATCACCTTGCCAAAGCAGGTGAGATCCGGTTCAACGCCGTACTTGCCTTGCGCGCCGTTCCATCCAATCCGAAAGCCTGTGATGACTTCATCAAAAATAAGGAGAGCGCCGCTTCCTTTGGTCAAGTCGCGCAAGCGCTGCAAGAATCCGGGAACCGGTGGTACCACGCCCATGTTCCCAGCGACCGGCTCAACGATGACCGCGGCAATCTGCTCACCGTACCGCGCGAACGCTTCCTCGGCCGCTGCGACATCGTTGTACGGCAGGACCAGCGTCTCGCGTGCTGTTCCACTGGTCACACCGGGAGTACCGGGAATACCAAATGTCAGGATTCCCGAGCCAGCAGCAACCAAGAGTGCATCGACATGGCCGTGATAGCAGCCGGCAAACTTGAGAATCAACGACCGGCCAGTGACTGCTCGCGCCAAGCGAATGGCACTCATGGTCGCTTCGGTCCCCGAGTTGACGAAGCGAACGAGCTCCACTGACGGCACCGCCTCGACGATCGTGCGAGCCAGTTCAACCTCCTGCGGAGTCGGCAAGCCAAAGCTCGTGCCATTCTGCGCCGCTTCCGTAATTCGCGCGACAACATGGGGATGCGCATGCCCTGCAAAGAGCGCTCCCCACGAACAGATGAAATCGAGGTACCGTTGTCCATCAGCGTCGATAAGGTATGCCCCCTCTCCACGGACGATGAAGAGTGGATCGTCTGCGACAGCCCGAAAGGCACGCACGGGACTGTTCACACCCCCAGGAAGATATCGCTGCGCCGTCTCCCAGAGGATGCTTGATCGCGTCATCGGCTTCCCCTCTCGATCACTCAGCAAGAGCACGTGCAGGCGCCATACTGATCTGCCCTTCGCGGAGCCAGCGTGCAACGTCCTTCGCGTGATAGGTGATGATCATCTGCGCGCCAGCGCGGCGAATGCCGGTCAAAATCTCGACGACGACACGCTGCTCATCGATCCAGCCATTGCGCGCCGCCGCCTTGACCATCGCATACTCACCACTCACGTTATAGGCCGCAATTGGCACGTCAAAGCGCTCTCGCGCTGCAGAAACGACATCAAGGTAGGCAAGCGCCGGCTTCACGATGATTGCATCCGCGCCTTCCTCGAGATCCGTTGCAATCTCGCGCAGCGCTTCGCGCCGGTTCCCCGGATCCATCTGATGCGATCGGCGGTCACCAAACGCCGGTGCAGATTCGGCCGCTTCTCGGAACGGCCCGTAGAACGCCGACGCGTATTTGGCAGCGTAGGAAAGAATCGGGATTTCCGAAAACCCAGCCTGGTCGAGTGCACGCCGGATCGCGCGTACGCGACCGTCCATCATATCGGACGGCGCAACCATGTCAGCACCAGCCTCGGCATGCGAAACAGCGGTCCGTGCCAAAAGCTCGAGCGTAGCATCGTTGAGAATGTGCCCATCGCGAACGATCCCGCAGTGCCCATGGGACGTATATTCGCAGTTGCAGACGTCTGTGATGACAACCAACTCCGGCGCGACCCGCTTCAACTCCCGGACCGCCCGCTGCACAATGCCATCCGGATCGTATGCCTCGCTCGCGAGTTCGTCCTTGCGAGCTGGGATACCGAAGAGAAGAACGGCAACGATCCCAAGTTCCAGAAGTTCCTCGGCCTCGCGCCCCAACTGATCTACGCTCAGCTGGTAGACACCAGGCATCGAGTTCACCTCTCGCCGAACGCCGTGGCCATGCACAACGAACAGCGGATAAATGAAGTCTTCGATGCTGAGTCTCGTCTCTCGGATAAGACGCCGCAGATTCTCACTCCGTCGCAGACGCCGAAAACGACGGAACTGCAGTGCCTCAGCACTCACCGCGAACTCCCTTCGGCTCGTACAATCGCCTCGATGAGGCCATCGATCGTATGTCGCTCTGCAACGACGTCCACCCGCACCTGCAGCTCGCGCGCGGTGGCTGCCGTCACGGGCCCGATCGCTGCCACCCGCACCTGGCTGGGCACGTTGGCAAAGTCACCGACCGCCGCGACGAGACTCCGCACGGTTGAACTCGATGTCAGGAGCACCCAATCAATCCGACCATCAATGAGGTCATGCCGAACATTTTCTGGCAAGGGAAGAGACTGGGTGCGATACGCGGGCACAACGACCACGTTGGCACCAGCCTCAGCGAGAGCGCGCGGCAGGACATCGCGCGCCTCGGCGGCTCGAGGAAGCAAGATTCGTGCATTACCCACGCCTTGGGCGATGAGTTCCTTAGCCACCGCTTCGGCAACGTAGTTCCGCGGAACGAGGCTCGGTGTGACCCCGTGTGCAGCGAGCTCCCGAGCTGTCCCTGGACCAATTGCAGCCACCTTCACTGCACGCAACACATCGACAAATCGGCCAAGCATGCCTAGCCGGTCGATCACGACCCGTACGCCGTTGACGCTGGTGAACACCACCCAGTCAAACCGTTCTAGTTCTGCGAGGGCGCGATCCAGTGGCTCCCAGTCATCTGGTGGCACAATGCGGATGGCAGGAGCGACAACGGGTACGGCCTGGAGTGCACGCAAGCGCTCAACAAGATCACGCTCTTGCCCAAGCGGTCGCAAAACCAGGACACGCCGTCCGGCTAGAGGAGCACTCCTCTCTGGCTGCCACGATCCACGTCCTGCCAGTTCAGCCTGGATCTCCCGTGCTAACTCGGCCGCAGCTCGGATCGCGTCCGAGGTCGGCCACGACACCTGACGACGCAGGAGGGGACCCCGCTCGCTTCCTGCCACCGCCACGCGAAGCGTCACCATCCCATGCGCTACGGTGGCATAGGCACCGAGCGGCAAGGAACATCCACTACCGAATGCCGCGAGGAAAGACCGTTCGACAGCCACTGCAAGATGCAGATCTGGCTCATCGACCTGGGCGACGATCGCCCCTACCGGATCGTCAACCCGGCAAACGAGCGCCAGCGCTCCTTGACCTGGAGCCGGGACGAAGATGTCAGAACCAAGATATTCGGTGACGACATCCAGTCGCCCCAGTCGCGCAAGACCAGCCGCCGCAAGGATGAGCGCATCAAATGCTCCATCCCAAAGCTTGCGGAGTCGGGTGTCAACATTTCCCCGCACATCGGCGAGTTCGACATCTGGTCGGAGCGCTGCGACCAAGGCGCGACGACGACGGGAACTGGTCCCAATTCGCGCTCCGGGTGGAAGAGTTGCAAGCGTCGCGCCGGATCGGCTCACCACAACGTCCCGTACATCTTCCCGACCAAGGACGGCCACCAGCTCCAAGCCACGGGGAAGTTGTGTGGGAAGGTCCTTGGCACTGTGCACTGCAAGGTCGATTCCTCCCGCGAGGAGCGCCTCATGGAGCTCCTTGACAAAGACGCCGCTCCCACCAAGGACCGTGAGCGACGTCGCTCGATCTCGATCGCCAGTCGTGACAATAGGAACGATGGTCCACTGTTGATCAGGAGCGACGCGCAGAAGCGCGGCCACGGCCTGTTGCGCTTGGGCGAGAGCGAGCGCGCTACCTCTCGTTCCGACGCGAAGCTCCGTCGCCACGGTCGCCTCTGCATCCTTCCCCGTAGATTTCTCGTCTCCAGTTTCTGCTCGATGTTGTCAAATCTGCTCGAATCTGTTCACCATTTCCTTGTCCCGGGATTCTACGCCATGTCTTGCCCCTCGACAACCAAGATCGCGTTCTCGATCACTCGCTTCGCTGACTGGGTACAATCCCCACGTGGTCGCGTGATGGAAGCCGAAGGGGGCAAGCAATGGCGCGCAACGTCCTCATCATTGGTGCAGGACCAGGTGGCCTCGCAGCTGCTCGGGCACTGCGCGCATATCTCGATCCCAACGATCGTATTGTTGTCATCGATCGGCACGACGAACAGCGCCTTGGAGTAACGCTCCTCTTGATCATGCGCGGCTGGCGCGAACCCGAGGAAGTCATGATCCGGCCATCGCGCGTGCTCGCTGGCACGGCCGAATTGCTTGTCGCCGAAGCGTTGCAAATCGACCCAGCCGCGCGACGTGTCGAGACGAGTGTCGGATCCATCACCTACGACGCACTCGTCTTGGCCAGCGGTGCAGAGGTCGTCCCAGAAGTGATCCCCGGATTAGCGAGCGCGCTTGAGAACGGCGTCGCCGGCCACTGCTGGACCCTTCCTGCTGCGCTCCAGTTGCGTGAGCGTCTCCAGTGTTTCCCTGGGGGACGCGTCTTGATCGTTGTTGCCCGCCTGCCGTACAAGTGCCCGCCAGCGCCCTACGAGGTCGCCTTGTTGGTTCGTGATCTCGCCCAGGAGCGAGGAATCGACCAGTCGATTGAAGTGACCGTCGTGACACCCGAGCCGAGCCCGCTGGCCGTCGCTGGCCCCGCGATTGGCGAGCAGCTGACCCGCCTGCTTGAAGCCCGTGGCGTGAGCGTGCGCACCGGTGAGCAACTCAGTTCAGTCGATTCACGACACCGTGAGGTCGTTTTCGCCTCTGGCAGCCGAGAACTCTTTGATCTCTTGATCGTTGTGCCACCGCACCGCGCGCCCGCACTGGTTCGCGACGCAGGCCTGGCAGACGGCGATTGGGTTCCGGCCTCGTTAGAAACGATGCGCACGAGTGTCGAGGGGATCTGGGCTATCGGGGATGTTGCAGCCGTACGTATCCGCGAAAACCTGCTCGTACCCAAGGCAGCAGTTTTTGCTCAACAGCAAGCGGAAGTTGCCGCACGCGACATTGCTCGCTGGTTGGGCTACGATGCTCCCGAACCCGAGGTGCGAGCATACGGTCGCTGCTGGTTCCTCACCGGCCGTGGCGTGGCTGGCGCGATCGAAGGCGATTTTCTCGCCGAGCCTCGTCCAGCAGTGACACTCTCTTCACCCTCACCGGAAGGGTTCACGCAGATGGAAGGGGAACTCGCAAACTGGCTGGCTCAGGATCCCGGTCGCTAAGCTCTTGCGTTACCGCCGTTTTTACGTTGTGGTCGAGAGCAAACGGTAGAACTCGTCACGCGCCTCGGGCGACTCACGAAAGATGCCCAGCATAGCACTTGTGGTCGTCCGAGCGTGTTGCTTCTCCACGCCTCGCATCATCATGCAGAGATGAATACCGTCCGCAACCACCGCAACACCTTGTGGTGCCAAGAGATCCTGAATTGCCTGCGCGACTTGCTGGGTCAGACGCTCCTGCACCTGAAGCCGACGAGCATAGAGGTCGACGATCCGCGCGAACTTGCTCAAACCGAGGATCTTTCCTTGCGGTAGATATCCAATATGAATATGGCCAAAAAATGGCAGAAGATGGTGCTCACACATCGAATAGAACTCTATTCCCTTCACGACTACCATTGTGTTTTCTTCCACATGAAAGATCGCTCCATTCACAATCTCTTGCAAATTCTGGCGATACCCTCGGGTGAGGAATGCCCACGCCTCAGCGACACGTTGCGGTGTTCGCTCCAGTCCTTCCCGCTCTGGATCCTCGCCGATCAACTCGAGCCATTCGGCGACCAATTCTTGGAGCCGCGTCAGATTCACCGACGTCGTAAAACGCAGACCAGTGTCTTCAGCCTCGATTACTCGTTCGGGGTGTGTCATGAAAAGCGCTCCGCATTTCCTTCAGAATCGTCACCAGCCAGACGCACAGACGCCAACTGGTGGGTCACACTGTGCGCCCGGCTTGGCATGAGCATACACGGGCACCACATGGTGAGCAATTTTGTGTTGCCTGTCGCAGTGGACCACCACCTCGCCACTCCGGAGCTTCCTCAACACGACCCTTCCCGAAACGACGCAACCATTTGCCGTGGCCACTGTAAATTGCGCGATATCAACAAGAACCTGCGATCACAAGAAGAACTTCACCGATAGGACACAAACGGTCTTCTGCTCCCGCCCACTCCCAGCTGGAGCCCTTCCAAGGCCACGTCGGCTGTCGCAGTTGACACTCGACGTCTCCTCGAACGGCATCAGACATTCTCTGTTCAGGAACTGCTCCCCAGAAGCCGACCGCCGAGTTCTCTCCGGACCAAAACCCAGCGACCGATGGTCACGACCACTGGAACAAGGAGTTGACTGAGGACGAAACTCGGATACTGTGTCAGGCGCTGCCGCCATAAGAAGACACTAAGCCAAGCATATTGCGTCGAAAGCCCCAGGTTCGCTCCTGCAAAGGTTACCCAGCGATCCCACCAGCGCTGAGCAACCTCCGCTCGATTCGGATCGCTGCGCGCAACGAGCGCAAGGAGCTTCATCTCCAACCATCTGATTGCCTGATCCTGTGGCGTGTAAACAATCCGGTAGATCCAGCGAGCCAAGGCTAGTCCCCAACCGTCCCGATCCCGCACCTCAGGACGAAACACCTCTCCTCGTGCTGAGCGGTAGCAGTACTCCACATTGAAGTCCCAGCTGAGCAGCAGCGTCAGCACCGTGAAGGCAGCGAGTGATCGGCAACGTTGCCCTGTTCGAGCGGCCACCGCAGCAAAGAGTGCCAGATTGACAGCTCCATCGAGCTCGGTATCCAGATACCGGCCCAGTTCAGTTTCCTCTCCTCGGAGTCGCGCCAGCTGGCCATCCGCATTGTCCAAAACAGTAACAGCTTGGAGGAGCAACGCAGCCAGCCGATCAGCACCACGTGCAATCAAACTTGCAGCACACAGGCCAAGCACGGTGTGTACAAGAACAAGGTCAGTCGGTCGTACAGGCGCACGCAAGACACTGCGCGCAACAAGAAAACCGAGCGGGCGAAACAGCGCGAAGTTGACCAGCTCCGGGGCCGGTCGCATCTTCAGACTACGACGGAACTCTGTCAACCATGTTCGCATGAAAGAGCGCTCGTCTGACCACTTACTCGCCGTATCCTCGCCCTACCTGAGCCGCCAGTCCAAGTCGCTCCACACCAGTCAAGGCTCCTTGGACCAGGAACCCAATATCACTTCCGGCAGTTACGAAGTGGAAACCTTGGGCCGCCCGTCGCAACGCGTCGTCGACGCTATACGCCGCATAGCCGGCGATTTTCCCCGTCTTCCGGCACGCCTCGAGAACACGCTCGATGGCCCGCTCTTGCCGCTCATCTTCTGCCGCACGCCGCGGATCGATACCAAGTGAAAGCGCAAGATCCCCGGGGCCAATCCAACAGCCATCGATCCCAGGTACAGAAAGGATTGCCTCAGCGTTCTCGACCGCTTGCGCACTTTCGATCTGCACAGCGACAAAGAGTTCCTCGTCGATCCACTCCGGATAGTCCGATCCATAGACACGCGCTCGGCCCCAGCCCCATGACCGTTTGCCACGAGGTGGAAAGCGACACGCCTCCGCTACCGCTTGCGCATCCTCCTGCGTGTGGATCAGTGGGACGACGATTCCCAGCACGCCGTCATCGAGCAGCCGACCGATCAACGTGTAATCATTGCGGGCGACACGTGCCATGGGAACTGCCCGACCGCAGGAGAGCGCCATCAGCGTCGCAATGAGAGTGTCGGATCCGAATGTCCCATGCTGCGTATCAATCAGGATGAAATCGATCCCGCAATTGGCAAGTGCTTCCGCCACCAGCGGTGCACCAAGCTGCAGTGTGTACCCGAACGCCGGTTGTCCGGCCAGCATCTTTCGCTTTGCGATGTTCTGTCGCATCAACCCCTCCGGTCTGCAGCAGCCTGGCCCCTCTGCGCTAACACTACCCGATCCCAGCAGGGACGTGAAGTGCTTACGCCAATGCGAGTACGATGCGCACCGCAGCGCACGTGTCACACCGACGACCACCCAGCCATGACGCTGGCTGGCGACCTTCGCGTCGCGGTTCAGACACCACCAGCGATCAGGCCACAATTCAGGCAAGCGACAATCCCCTTACCAAGAGCCTCCCTCGAGGTGCGGTGCTTCGGCAGGAAGTTGCCCAAGACCTCCCATAGACAAAGGATAGGTGAGCGTGTCACTCACCAAGAGTGCTCCTGCTGCGCCAACCAAGCGAAAAGCCGCTCAAACTCCGCCATCCTTCTGCAGCAAATCCTCGCTTTTCCAGCAACCGGACGCGATTTACTACACTCCTCACGTAGCGGCATTCCAGCATCCCACGATGGCGAGGTCCCCTGTGGTTGCCACGCGGCATCGGCGAGCTGCCGGTAAGATCAGTATCCGCACAGAACTCATTGAACCAACAGTTGGCCGCTCCTGACGACATTGCGTCAAGACGGCATCACACCGTTCAGGCGTTGCCGTCACCTCCTTGTCGGCGTCGGCATTCGCCGCCTCACCTTAGGCATTCGTACGAAGTCGACCACAGAGGGTGCCGAATTTCACAATGGCACCTCTTGCTGTGAGAGAAGGGCGCTGCACTTGTGGTCTTGACGACAACGTGCAACACGATACTCGATTGACCAACGAAAGAACAGTGAGACCCCTGGGGCAATTCTCCGGTTCGGCGCAGCGGTGGCGCCTGTCTCCAATTCCGCGTTATGACAACGAATTGAATCGACTGATCCGTGAGTGCAGGAGGCACGGCAGTACAGGTCATCACGCCGATCAACGAGTGAGAGCATTTTGGTATACTGAGGTGGTTGTGCACTCGAAGTGGAGCTGCACAACCGACGAACAATACTGTATTGAGGAGAACTACGTGAATCTCACCCTCACCCGACCTGCTCAGCCGAGCGCGTTCGCTGCGCTCGGATTGAGTCAACCCTTGCTGGAGGCACTGCGCGACGTCGGCTTTGAACAGCCAATGCCGGTTCAAGCGGAAGCAATTCCTGTCCTACTTGCAGGGCGAGACGTGATCGTACAGGCCCATACCGGTACCGGCAAGACGGCAGCTTTTGGCTTACCCATCTTGCAGCGCCTTGAACCGAATGGTCCTGGTCCACAGGCACTGGTCCTCACTCCAACCCGTGAACTCGCGATGCAAGTTGCGGAGGCTATCCATCGTTTCGGCCGGTATCTCGATGTCCGAGTCCTTGCCCTCTACGGTGGTCAACCGATCGAACGTCAGCTTCGGGCTCTTCGCCATCCTGTTGACGTCGTCGTCGGCACTCCGGGGCGCGTCATGGACCATATCCGGCGGGAGACGCTTCACCTGGAACAAGTGCGGATTGTTGTCCTCGATGAGGCCGACGAGATGCTCGATATGGGATTCATTGAGGACGTTGAATGGATTCTCGAACGTGTGCCGAGCGAACGCCAGACTGCGCTGTTTTCCGCGACGATCCCGCCACGAATCCGGCACTTGACTCGGCGCTTTCTTCGTCATCCGGTGACCATCGCAGTTCATCCCGAGCGCGTGACGGTACCGCAAATCCAACAGTTTGTTTATGAGGTTACCGCGCACGCGAAGGTCGATGCACTCGCGCGCATTCTCGACTTCGAAGCACCAACCTCTGCCATCGTCTTTGTCCGAACCAAGAGCGGTGCGGACGAACTGGCTCACCGGCTACAGTCACTCGGTTATGCTGCCGAAGCGATTCACGGCGACCTCAGTCAGGCGATGCGCGATCGGGCCATGCAACGGTTCCGCTCAGGACAGGTCGATCTGCTTATCGCCACCGACGTCGCTGCGCGTGGCCTCGATATCCCAAGCGTGAGCCACGTAATCAACTTTGATATCCCCGGGGATCCGGACGCATATGTCCATCGCATCGGCCGCACTGCTCGTGCAGGAGCACCCGGAACCGCAATCACGCTCGTCGAGCCACGAGAGCGCTGGTTGCTCCGTACCATCGAACGCGCCATCGGGAAACGTCTCGTGGTACGTCGCATTCCGACCCGTGAAGAAATTGTGCGACGCCAGCGTGAGTTGCTCGGCGCCTCCCTGGTCGAACTCATCGAGCAGCGCGATCTCACGGCAGGACGCCTCCTCGTTGATCAACTGCTGCTATACCACGACGCGAGTGATATCGCCGCTGCAGCGATCACTCTGCTCCTGGAAGAACGTGCCATCGACCCTGAGCGGCTTCGTGAACTCTGGGGTGGTGATCGGCCGGAGAAGGGGATGGTTCGGCTCCGCCTGGAACTGGGTCGGCGAGACGGCGTGCGTCCCAGCGACATCGTTGGCGCAATCGCCAACGAGGCGAGATTGCCGGGGCGGGAGATCGGGCAAATCGAAATCTCGGACCGGTTTACACTCGTTGAAGTTCCGGTCGCAGCGGCAGAACGCGTCATCGCCGCTCTAGCTGGCACTCGCTTGCGTGGTCGCACGATCACCGTTCGCAGGGTCGATGCCATCGAACAGTGACCGGACTTGCCCGGTTCGGTGCGTATCTGGCAGACTTTGTGTGAGAGTCGACGCCCCACGGGCGGTCGTACCGGAGTATTGAACCGGTCGGCTGTCGTGCACACGAACGGCGCGGAGCCCCGACGCAATCTCAGACACCAAGATGCGAGTTCCTCGACACACGGGACGCCGTGCCGGTTATTGCCGTGCTGTGGGCGGTCGATTACCTCGACCTGATGAGGGGAAGGTGAGAATATGGCAGGGCACTCCAAGTGGGCCCAAATCAAGCGGCAGAAGCAAGCAGCCGATTTCCGCAGGGGTCAAATCTTTAGTAAGCTGGCCCGCGAGATCCATGTCGCCGTCCGTGAGGGTGGTCCAAATCCGGAGACGAATGTGCGCCTTCGCATGGCGATTGAACGCGCCAAGCGCGAGGGGATGCCAAAGGAGACGATCGAGAACGCGATCGCCAAGGCGAGTGGTGCTGCTAGTGGCGCACAGGAATATGAGACCATCGTCTATGAGGGCTACGGTCCTGGTGGTATCGCCATAATGGCGATCGCACTGACTGACAATCGGAATCGGACCGCATCCCTCGTCCGACATACATTCACGAAGTACGGCGGCTCACTCGGTGAGACCGGTTCGGTGGCTTGGCAGTTCGAAACGCTTGGTCAGATCGTTGTTGCGACCAATGGCCACGACGCCGAAGAGATCGCGCTCGCTGCGATCGACGCTGGTGCGCGTGACTTTGAGGTCGAGGACGATACAGTGATTATCACTACGGAGCCCGACCAGTTGAGCAACGTTGCCGAAAAGCTTCAGCAGGCGGGCTATCAGATCCGACAGGCCGATATCCAGCGTGTCCCGACGGCGACGGTCGAGCTGGAAGGCAGCCAAGCACAGAGTGCCTTGAAGCTACTGGAGGCACTGGAAGACCTCGACGACGTGCAAGAGGTCTACACGAACGCGAGCTTCCCGGCTGAGGTCCGCGGGGCAGTCTGACCGATCGTCTGGACTGCACAAGACCCGGTGGCATCCTTGTCACCGGACTTTTCGTTCTGGGGCCTGTCTCTGCGGAGAAGCTGCGCCGACTTGTAATGCTCCAAGGGAAGCACAGCGCCGGGTATCGCTGTCCTTGGCTGTGGTCTCCCGAGCGTGCCCCGTTTTCAGACGGCGGCACTTGTTTTCATTGACGTACCGCCAGGAAGAAGACCCGTCCCAGCTCCTCACCAAGTAGGCGCCTCCTACTCTGAACTGATGCCCACGGAGGGCCTGTCCGATATCTCTAGAGCACAGCGGTACGTCTGTCGATCTGCATCTCCTTGTGTTCTACTGAGTAGATCGGGATCCTTCCGACGACTTGTCAACGCAGTTCTCCCAACCGTCCTCTCTCCGCAACATCATAAGGCATGCACCTATAGTTCTGCATGTACAGGGGGTGATACGATGCTCGTACTTCAAACCCCAGCGTGGGAACTCGTGGTTAGAGGATTCGTTATGTACTTAATCTTCATCATCCTATTACGTCTTTTTGGCAAAAGACAACTTGGCCAGCTGACAATCTTTGACCTCGTTCTTATCCTCCTGAGTGCGAACGCAGTGCAACCCGCAATGACTGGTGTTGACACCTCCTTGACCGGCGGACTCCTCCTCGCCACGACCTTCTTTGTCGCAGACCGAAGTGTGAGCTGGCTTGCGCTGCGTGTTGCAGCGATTCAGCGACTGCTTGAGCCTCCGCCGACAGTTCTTGCACGTGACGGACGCTGGGATCGGCGTGCACTCCGTCGTGAGATGATCAGTCTGGAAGAAGCACAAGCAGCTCTTCGGCGAGCAGGTCTACAAGAGGTACAGGAAGCTCGCCTTGTCGTCTTAGAATCGGACGGGACAATCTCCGTTGTGCCGAAACGCTGAAAGGCTTGTAGAGCAGCAGACGTGTCGCAATAATACCGAGAACATGAACGATAGAATTTTTCCAGCACTGACAGCCGCCGCTGTTTCACCCTCTCCTTGAGTCTTATTCCGGACACGCTGCTAAAGAGCTCCAGTGACGGTGGCGAGGGATCGGTAGGCCCACCATCACACTATCGCTTGGCGTCTGCAACGGTCGAGATGTTCAGAGCCGGTCATTTCGAGTCGGATACCGAACGGATCAATGAACCTGTTTCACAGCGCATCAGCAAGCCGCTCGAACCGTCTCACGGACTGCACAACCGCGGGCCCTTTCCTTAGAGGAACGGGGACCGCCCAACGCCCGAGCGGTCCCCACCGTGAGCGAGCGGCACAAGATCAGAAGAGCGCGAGCTCTGTCTGTGGATCGAATGCATGCATGTGCTCAATCTTGACACGGACGGAGGCGAGTTCCCCTGGAGAGAAGTGCAGGTGTGGATCGGCCTTCGCGATCAGGGCACCTGCAGGGCCACGCAGGTGAACCAAGGTCTCTGAACCAAGCGGCTCAACGATTTCCACCGGCAAACGCAATTGCCGGTCTTCACTGACTTGACCTGGCTGGACGATCAAGTCCTCTGGTCGGATCCCTACGAGCACCTCGCGGTTCGCATATTCAGCCAGTCGACCACGCTGCTCCGCCGGCGCTTCGAGCGTGACGTCACCAGCGACCAGCCGTACTGTCCCATCTCCAGCGACCACACGGGCGGGGAAGATATTCATGGCTGGGCTACCAATAAAGGTCGCGACGAAGAGATTCGCTGGATGGTCATACAGATTCTCTGGGGTATCGAGCTGCTGGAGCACTCCCTGATTCATAACAGCAATCCGATGCCCCATCGTCATCGCCTCGACCTGGTCGTGCGTGACGTAGATCGTCGTCACGCCCAGGCGACGCTGCAGCTTAATCAGCTCACCGCGGGTCTGCACGCGGAGCTTGGCGTCGAGGTTCGACAACGGCTCGTCCATAAGGAAGACTTGCGGCTCTCGCACAATCGCACGACCAAGCGCAACACGTTGCCGTTGACCACCGGAGAGCTGGCGTGGCTTCCGATTCAGGAGATCCTGGATGCCCAGCATCTCGGCGACCTCTTTGACGCGCCGATCAATCTCCTGCTTGGGCATCTTTCGGAGCTTCAAACCGAATGCCATATTCTCATAAACAGTCATATGGGGATACAGCGCGTAATTCTGGAACACCATCGCGATGTCGCGATCTTTCGGCGGGATGTGTGTCACCACGCGGTCACCGATGATAATGTCGCCACTGGTGACTTCCTCGAGACCCGCCAGACAGCGCAACGCAGTGGTCTTCCCACAACCGGATGGACCGACGAGAACAAGGAACTCACCGTCCTTGACTTCGAGGGTCAGATCATTGACCGCGATCACACCATCGAATCGCTTGGTCACATGATCGTAGATCACCTGGGCCATGCGCACCCTCCGTCGTGCACATCTCGCGTTTCCGTCACTGAAGATCGCCCCGGCACTAGTATACGGAAGTTCCGCTTCCTGGGTAGTGACCAGCCTAGCCTTTGACGGCTCCCGCAGTGAGGCCGGAGACATATTGATCAACAAAGAACATGTACGCGATCGCCACAGGCACTGAACCAAGCATCGCCGCTGCCATGAGCGGCCCCCACTGGAAGACGTCGGCTCGGATCAGATCGCTCACTGTCCCAACGGGGATCGTCTTCATTTCACCGGAACCCATGAAGACGAGCGCATACAGGAACTCGTTCCACGAAAGCGTGAAGGAGAAGATTCCGGCCGAAAGCACGCCGGGGAGGGCCAGGGGCAAGATGATCCGCCACATGGCTTGGAACCGGCTCGCTCCGTCGATCATCGCGCATTCTTCCAGCTCGCGCGGAATAGTCCGAAAGTAGCCCATCAGGAGCCAGGACGCGAACGGGATCAAGAACGTCGGATACGTTAAGATCAGCGCCCAATAGGAGTTATAGAGCCCAAAGCGAGCGACTACCTGGCTGAGCGGAATGAACAGCAGGGTCGGCGGAATGAGATACGCCAGGAAGATTGCCGTACCCGCCAAGTTCCCGCCCCGGAAACGAAATCGTCCTAACGCGTATCCCATTAGGATACTGCTCGTCAATGACAGAAACGTGGCCCCAAAAGTGACCACCGCCGTATTGAGTGCCCAGCGCGGAAAATCGGTGTTGGTCAGCAGATATCGGTAATGCTCCAACGTAAACTGAGTGAGATATAATGGATTGATTTTCATGTTAAGGAGCAGACTATTCGGCTTCAGCGAGATGATAAGCATCCAATAGAACGGAAACAGCAGAAATACAGTAAAGAATGCTAATGGCAGGTAAAGGAGGAAGAGCCGACTGCTCAACCGATTGCTGCCGACCACCTCATGCCTCCTGGGAACGCACGTAGCGCAACAAGATTGCCGAGAGAACCGCTAGGACGGGGAACATGTACAGAGAGATCGCCGCACCGATCCCGAGCTTTCCAGCTCCGCCAATCCCGATCTGCCAAGCATAGGTACCGAAGATGTGCGTGGAGTTTGCCGGTCCACCCTTCGTCAACACGTAGACCAGCTGGAAGTCCGCGAAGGTCCAAATGATTGAGAAGAGCGTGGTGATGACGAGAATTCCCTTAATCACTGGCAGCGTCACCGCAAGGAACCGCTGCACGCGGTTGGCACCCTCAATTGCCGCAGCCTCGTGGAGTTCCTGTGGGACCGCTTGCAAGCCTGCCAAGATCGCGACTGCGAAGAACGGGGTTCCTCGCCAGATATTGGCGATACAGAGCGAAATGATGGCATTCGTGCGCGTGCCAAGGAAGGCGATGTTCGACTCAATGAGCCCCCAGTTTTTCAACAACCAGGAGAACGGGCTCAGGACCGCATCGTAGAGCATGAGCCACGCCAGACTCGAAAGTGCCGTCGGTACGATCCAGGGAAGCAACAATGCCGCCCGCAAGACGTTCCTCATTGGGAAAGCTTGATTGAGTAAAAGCGCAAGGAGCAAGCCCAGCACGAGCTTAAACGGCACCGTCACAAATCCATAGATAAAGGTGTTCATGACCGTCAGGTGGAAAGTCCGATCTCGCAGCAGTTCCGCATAATTCCGAAAGCCAACAAACTCGCCGCTTGGGAGCCCAACCGTCCGGTCGGTGAGGGAAATCCAAATACCCAAGAAAAACGGATAACTCATGAACAACAAAAGAATCAACCAACCGGGTGACATGAAAAGGTAGGCGAGGACCGGCTCGCTGTCGAGCCAATGCCGCACTCGCTCGCGTAGGCGAAGCGGCACTGCCTGGGTGACCGTACCGGCCGGAGCAGTCGTCATCGTGGCACCTCGACACTTACACGGCTGTTAAGCCCAGAAGGCGGGAGGAGTGGTCCTGTGCCACTCCTCCCGCCTCGCGCTCACGCCCCGTAGATCTTTTGGAGCTCGCTGGCACCCCACTGAATCGCCTCTTCAGCGTTCCCTGACTGAATGGCACGCGCGAAGGTGTCGACCACAATGTAGCGGGCGAACGCCTCAGCCGCCTTCTCGTTCCCGAGTCCGGCGTACCCCTTGTTGCGCCCGTACTTGGCTGCCTCGACGTACGGCACGAGCTTCGGATCCGACTTGTAATACGGGTCATTCAAATAGTATGCCGTTGGCGCCACCTGATATCCCTGCTGAATCTCCAACCACTTCCGAAACTGTTCTGGGGCCGTCCACCATTCAAGGAACGCCTTCGCACCGGCAATATTCTTTGAATACTTCAGGATACCCACCGACCAGCTTCCCAGGTTGTTGAAGCGTCCAGCTGGCCCCTTTGGATAGATGTGGTGGACGATATCTTCGGCGATGTCCGGAGCCTGCTTCTTTGCCGCGATGTAAATGCTGCTCCCGTTAAAGGTCCACCCAATCTGTCCGGCTAGGAACGCACGATTGTTCGTCGCATCGTCCCAAGACAGTCCAGTCTCGTCGAACGCCTGCTTCCAGTAACTCAGGAAGAGCTTCATCCCTTCCACGAACTGCGGCTTATTGAAGGCGACGGTCTTGCCATCGGCCTCGACTTCCATCGCCCCGTGCGCCCACATGAAGGCATAGCAGAACGATGGCGGGTCACCGGTCGAGTGCCCGAATGCCTGGCCGAGTGGCATTCCGTTCTTCTTCATCTCCACGCCAATCTTGAAAAGATCTTCCCATGTATCCGGGGGATTATTCGGATCCGGCCACCCAGCCTGCTGCAGCGCACTCTTCCGGAAGACCTGTGCACTGGTCGGCGCACCAATGGGAATGCTCAGCCACTGGTCACCCACGAGAACCGTCTTCTTTACCCAGTCGAAGTAGTCTCCCTCTCCCTTCATCCGCTGCTCAACGATATCCTGCACGTCGACCAGCGCTTCCTTGTACAAGGAGGGCCAGGTATCCCACATGCCGACGATGTCCGGCCCAGCCCCGGCCTGCACTGCTGCGCTAATCTTTGGCTGCAAGTCCGGCCAGTTAATGAAGTCGATCGTCGCCTCGACCCCGGTCTCCTTGCCGAACTCCTGGAGCTGCTGCTTCATCAGATCCTGTGTCTCGGGTACGAAGAACGTCCCAAAGAGGATATTGAGCTTGGTCCCCTTGAGCACCACCGGCGTCGCCGTCGGCGTGGCTGCCGGTGCCGGTGTCGCCGCTGCTGCCGCTGTCGGTGTTGGCTGCTGCGCCGGAGCAGCAGTCGGCGTCGGCTGCGGTGCCGGTGTCGGCGTCGCTTGCTGGCCGCAGGCTGCAAGGAGCCCACCGACGATCGGTGTCGCCATGCCGAGCGCGATCCCTCGCACAAGCGCCCGTCGCGAGAGTTTTCCACCCAGCCACCGACCCTCTGCACTGTTGGTCATTGTTCCGACCTCCTCCTCGTACCACGTCCATCTGGCCTCGAGTCCTGGTGACGGATGCCCTCGTATCCCTCCGCGCCCGAAATACCGGACAATCTTCGGAATAACGTGTACACCCATCTCACCAGAAGCGACTCTGCCGTCAGGCTACGGTATCGCCGTCCCGTCTGTCAAGAGGGCACCCGACGATCAGAAGACTAGTCACATTGGGTAGGAGATCCTACTATGACAATGCCTAATCGATCCGATCGGAGGATGATCGATGACACAGCCTGTATGGTCACCGAGCACCTCGGCGTTCGAGCGAAGCCGTCTTCGCCGCTTCCTGGAGCGCACTAGTTGTCAAACTCTTGCCGAGCTCCGCGCACGTGCAGCCCAAGACCCAGCATGGTATTGGAAGGCCGCGGTGAGCGATCTCGGTATCGCCTGGCAGCGGCCGCCGAGCACAGTGCTCGAGCTCTCGCGTGGTTTGCCCTGGGCGTCCTTTTTCCCAGACGCACAGTACAACCACGTCGCCGATCTGCTCGCCCGTTGGGGCACATCCGATCGCCCCGCCCTCCTTTGGGAGGGAGACGATGGTGCAACAGCTGTCCTCACCTATCGCGATCTCTCATCTCTCGTCCCGCGCGTCGCAGGAGCCTTGGCCGAACTCGGCGTCACAGCCGGTGACCGGGTCGGCATCTTTCTGCCGATGCTCCCAGAGACAGCCCTGGTGACGCTCGCACTCGGCTGGCTTGGCGCGATCGCTGTCCCCATCTTCTCCGGCTTCGGTCCAGAGGCTGTCGCTGCTCGCCTGCAAGACGCTGAGGCCACGCTCTTGGTCACCGCGGACGCATTCTCACGCCGGGGGCAACTCGTTCGACTCAAGGAGATTGCTGACCGCGCTCTGGCCCACTGTCCTACCGTGCGTCGCGTCCTGGTGGTACGGCGCAGTGGCACCGACATCCCCTGGACGTCCAACCGTGATCACTGGTGGCACGAACGGCTCGCCGCGGTGAGCGCTCCGCCATCGGCAACACTGACCGATGCGACAAGTCCGTACATGCTCATCTACACCTCAGGAACGACCGGCCGTCCGAAGGGAACCGTCCATGTTCAAGCCGGCTTCCCAATCAAGGCGGCACATGACCTCGCGTATTGCTTTGACGTTCAGACCGACGATCGGGTTCTTTGGCTCACCGATCTCGGCTGGATGATGGGTCCTTGGCTCATCCAAGGCACGCTGCTCCTTGGGGCAACTGCTGTGCTCTACGAGGGAACCCCCGACTGGCCAACAGCGGACCGCCTCTGGCAACTGGTGGCGCGGCACCGGATCACCGTGCTCGGCCTCACGCCGACGGTCGTGCGCGCGCTCATGGCCCGCAATGCAGCACCCCAGGAGCGGCACGACCTGAGCAGCCTCCGCGCCTTCGGCTCGACCGGCGAGCCGTGGAACCCAACCCCGTGGTGGTGGCTGTTCGAAGCCGTTGGTGCCCGACTGCGCCCCATCATCAACTACTCCGGCGGCACCGAGATCGGAGGTGGAATCGTCGGTTGTACAACGATCGAGCCGCAGGCTCCCTGTGCGTTCACTGGTCCAGTGCCTGGTATGGCTGCCGACGTGGTCGATGAGACCGGTCGATCAGTCCGCGGTCGAGTAGGTGAACTTGTTGTTCGTCAACCCTGGGTCGGCATGACCGCGGGTTTCTGGCGTGATCCAGACCGGTATTTAGCCACCTACTGGTCGCGCTGGCCGCACCTTTGGGTGCACGGCGATTGGGCCCTCGTTGACGATAGCGGCTTCTGGTATATCCTCGGCCGATCCGACGACACACTCAAGATCGCAGGCAAACGAATGGGCCCAGCCGAGGTGGAATCCGTAGCGGTCGCACATCCGGCCGTCCAAGAGGCCGCTGTAATCGGCATCCCGGACCCTGTCAAGGGTGAGACGCTCGTCGTCTTCTGTATTCTCCGGCGTGGCTCCGAGCCGAGCGAACAGCTGGCTCAGGAAATACAGGACCTCATCGCGCGCGAACTTGGGAAGCCGCTGCGACCGCAGCGCGTCCATTTTGTGAGCGATCTCCCTCGCACCCGAAACGCCAAGATCATGCGCCGCGTTGTCCGCGCGGCTTACCTTGGCCTGGATCCTGGCGACCTTTCGGCTCTTGAGAATCCTGCCGCAGTAGAAGAGCTGCTTGCACTTGGATCAGCCGTGCGTGCCCAGACGAAGACTTCTGAGAGTAACGAAAGGAGTACTCAATGACGACTGAGCACCCTCCAACGCTCGTGCGCATTCGTCCGAAAGGATTCCAACGGCTGCTTCTCAAGCTCCCTGTGTACCTCTACCGAGGCCCGCTTGCCTCTCTCCTTGCCTGGCGCTGCGTTGTCCTGCTCACAACGATTGGCCGGAAGACAAATCTCCCTCGGCGTACTGCACTGAGCGCCATGAGAGTGGATGACCGGTTCGTCGTCTTCGCGGGCCTCGCGGGCATTCGCGCAGACTGGTATCGCAACATCCTTGCGAACCCGGAGGTCATCGTGCGCCATGGGCACCGCTGCTGGCGCGCACGAGCCCAAGTCGTCCTAGATCCAGCGCAACGCCGCGCTCTTATGGAGCGGATGGCGACCTACTCTCGCCGCTGCGGCCCACCCCGCCCCACCCGACCGCTTCTACGGCTTCTTCGGATCTTTGACTATGACGCTGAGATCGCCTTCGCGCTCGCGCATGCCGAAGAACTCCCTGTCATTGAGATTGTCCCGCACACCGCTCTTCCTCGCTGTTGATGCCGACGGAGGTCACCGAGCCCGGTGCGATAAGATTGAGAGCCGGTTCCGTCTTGGCCGACCGGCTCATCCGTTCGGGATGACCCGCTTCCGGAGGGTATCGAGATGACCAATCCGCTCCGCCAACTCGCAGCATATGGACAGAGCTTCTGGCTCGACTTTCTGAGCCGTCCTTTGATCACCTCAGGGGAACTCGCACGTCTCATTGAAGATGATGGTCTTCGCGGCGTGACCTCAAACCCTACTATCTTCGACAAGGGGATCAGCAGCACCGATGAATACGATGAGGAGATTGCGGAGCTGGCTGCGCGCGGGCTCTCCGACGAAACGATCTTCGAGGAACTCGCCGTCCACGATGTCCAGAAGGCCTGTGATCTGCTCTTCCTCATCTACGAGGCATCCGAGGGACAAGACGGCTTCGTCTCGCTCGAACTTTCCCCTGCACTCGCTGACGATACCGAACGCACGATTGCTGAAGCACGGCGACTCTTCGCGAAGATTGATCGTCCCAACGCTATGATCAAGGTGCCGGGTACACCGGCTGGAATCCCGGCGATCGAGCAACTGATCGCTGACGGCGTTAACGTGAACGTCACCCTCCTCTTCTCACTACAGAACTATGAGCAGGTGATGGAAGCATATCTCCGCGGTATCGAGCGCCGGATCGCCGCAGGTCTCACCGTTAACCGTATCGCTTCTGTGGCGAGTTTCTTCGTCTCCCGTGTCGACACTGAGATCGACCGGCGTCTCGACGCGCTTCTTGCTCGCACGGAGGACGCAGCGCAGCGCGCCCTTATTGAGTCCCTCAAAGGGAAGGCCGCCATTGCCAACGCCAAGCTTGCCTACCAGCGCTTCAAGCGAATCTTTCTCGAGGGCGAACGGTTCGCTCAACTACGCCACCAGGGTGCGCGAATTCAGCGTCCGCTCTGGGCAAGCACAAGCACGAAGAACCCTGCCTATAGCGACGTCATGTACGTTGAACACCTCATCGGCCCCTATACCGTGCAGACAATGGCTCCAGTCACGGTGGAGGCCTATCGCGACCATGGCCAGCCTCGCCCGAACACAGTGGAAGAAGGCATCCACGAGGCCGAACGCGTCTTGCAGCAACTTGCCGAACTCGGTATTTCCTATGAAGAAGTGACAACCCAACTCCAGCGCGAAGGGGTGCGCCTCTTCCAAGAATCCTACGACAGCGTGCTACGCCGCATCGCTGATCGGCGACGCAGTCTGATTGCGTTGAGCGAGCGCCGCGGAAGTTCGGTCGGCGTCTACGCCCCAGATATCGACCGGACCATCGCCCAACTCCTCGCCGCTGACGCGGTCGAGCGCGTCTGGCGACGCGACGCGCGACTGTGGACTGACGATCCTGATCGACAACGGGCGATCGAGCAGCGACTCGGCTGGCTGACAGTCCACGAACAAATGCGTGAACATCTTCCAGACCTCATTGCCCTGCGCGAAGAAGTGCGTGCGCGCAAGTTCTCGCACGCACTCCTACTCGGCATGGGTGGGAGCAGTCTTGCGCCAGAGGTCTTCCAACGGGTGCTCGGCAACGACATGGAGCATCCCGAACTGCTTGTTTTCGACACAACCAATCCGGACACGATCAAGCGTTATCGTACCCAGCTCGATCTGGCTCGCACTCTTATCATCGTGAGTTCGAAGTCCGGCACCACGATCGAGACAAGTAGTTTGGCAGCGTACTGGTTCAGTGAACTCGAACAGGAACTCGGTGACCGCGCTGGGCAACATGTCATCGTCATCACCGACCCTGGCACGCCGCTCGAGGCCTGGGGGCGTAGCCACAATGTCTGTCGGATCTTCTTGAACCCTCCAAACATTGGTGGCCGTTATAGCGCACTGTCCTTCTTCGGGCTCGTTCCCGCAGCGGTCATCGGCCTTCCCATCGAGGCACTGTTGGACCGTCTGCCACCGATGGCCGAGCGCCTGAAACGCTCAAACGTCGAGAATCCCGGCTTGTGGCTCGGCGCCGCACTTGCGACGCTGGCCCAGCTCGGGCGGGACAAGGTGACGTTCCTGCTTGAGCCCGCCGTCGCGCCTTTCGGCGACTGGCTCGAACAGCTTCTGGCCGAGAGCACTGGCAAGCAGGGAACCGGACTTGTCCCGATCGTGCATGAGCCGCACCTGGCTCCCGAACACTATGGCACTGATCGTGTATTCATCGGGATCGATCTTGCTCTTCAGCCATACCAGCCGATTGAGGCGCTGCTCAAGGCTACTGAAACCCTTGGCCATCCCGTCTTGCGAACACAACTCTGGAACCTCTGGGAACTCGGCGCAGAAATGCTGCGCTGGGAATTCGCGACGGCAATCGCGGGTCGAGCACTCGGGATCGACCCCTTCGACGAACCAGATGTTCGCGCCAGTAAGGACCGCACGGCCGCGCTCCTAGACGGATATCGCCGCACAGGTGAGCTCGTTCGGCCACCGGTTTCGCTTGTCGATGGGCCTCTTGCTGTCGCTGGCACCAGTGCCTCCGATCTCCGCGCCGCACTCGTCGGGCTTTGCACCCACATCACGAGCTCGAGCTATCTCGCAGTGCTTGCCTTCGTCGACCCGACACCGGACGTTCTCGAGCGCTTGCACGCCATTCGGCAGCTTTTGGCCGAACGATTCCGGGTCGCCACGACGCTTGGTATTGGCCCACGCTACTTGCATTCGATCGGCCAACTGTACAAGGGCGGACCGGAGACAGGCATCTTCTTGCAGCTGGTTGCGGAACCAGCCACTGACGTGCCGATTCCGGGCCAGCCGTACAGTTTCCGCACGCTCTTCTTGGCGCAAGCCGACGGCGACTTCGAGGCATTGCTGGCGCGTCGGCGTCCCGTGCTCCAGATCACGCTGCGCGGAGAGACCGTGGCAGCCCTGGAGCGACTCGAACAGGAACTTGTCGTCACTGCTCCGCACTAGTGAAAACGGAGGAGCGCACGATGGAACTCGCAATTGTTGGCCTGGGTCGAATGGGCAGCAACATGGCCCGACGCTTGCTGCGTGGGGGCCATCGTGTCGTCGTCCACAACCGCAGCCCGGAACCGATCCAGATACTCGAGCGTGAAGGAGCTGTTGGCGCCTACTCGCCGGAGGACACGCTTCGGACCCTCACTCCCCCGCGTGTTATCTGGCTCATGCTTCCCGCCGGAGAGGTAACGGAGCGGATGCTCCAGCATTTCGCCGAACTCTTGGAACCGAGCGACATTCTTGTCGACGGTGGAAATGCGTATTGGAAAGACTCTGTCCGGCGAGCGCAGTTTCTCCAAGATCGTGGTATCCGCTTCCTTGACGTGGGAACGAGTGGAGGCATTTGGGGCCTGGAGTACGGCTATTGCCTGATGGTTGGCGGAGACGAGTCAGCCTTTCGCCACCTTGAGCCGGCGCTGGCGACGCTCGCTCCGGAGAACGGTTACCGGTACCTGGGGCCCGCTGGCGCCGGGCACTTCGCCAAGATGGTCCATAATGGTATCGAGTACGGACTCATGCAAGCCTATGCCGAGGGATTTGAGATTCTCGAGCGTTCGCCGTACCGCTATGACTTGGCCGACCTCGCTGCCCTCTGGAATCGGGGAAGCGTCATTCGCTCTTGGCTCCTGGAGTTGGCCGAGCGCGCGTTCCGGAATGACCCGCGGCTCTCCGCAATCCGCGGGTACGTCGAAGATTCCGGCGAGGGTCGCTGGACGGTTTTGACTGCCATTGAGGAAGACGTACCGGCACCAGTGATCACTCTCTCACTACAGATGCGCTTCCGATCACGCCAAGAAGATTCGTTCGCTGCCAAAGTCGTCGCGGCACTCCGCCGCGAATTCGGAGGGCACGCTGTCAAGACCGCTGAGCAAGAAACGACTGGAGCGAGCCCATGACTGTGACGACGCTGCAAAATCCGCTCCGTGAGGGACTTCGTTTCGAACGACTGCCCGACCCGTGCGTCATGGTCATCTTCGGTGCCTCAGGTGACCTTACTCGTCGGAAATTGATCCCGGCACTCTACAATCTGGCTTATGATGGCCTCCTCCCTCCGGGGTTCAGCATTGTCGGTTATGCCCGTCGACCGCTCACCGACGACGAGTTTCGACAGGAAATGCGCGCGGCGGTTGAGCGGTTCTCTCGTCGACAACCGATTGATCCGGATGTTTGGGAGACGTTTGCCCAAGGCCTGTTCTATTTCGCGGCCGATTTCACTGACGCCTCGGTCTACCCGAAATTGGGAGAGGTGCTCGAGCGGATCGATCGGGAGCGTGCGACTGCCGGGAACCGCATTTTCTATCTGGCAACACCACCCGATGCCTATGAGACAATCACCCAATTTCTTGGGGAAAGCGGGTTGGCTCAACCAACCCAGCCAGGGAGCTGGGTTCGGTTGATCGTCGAAAAGCCCTTCGGACATGACCTCGAGAGCGCTATCACGCTCAATAACCATCTTCTCCGGTACTTCCGCGAGGAGCAGATTTACCGGATTGACCATTATTTGGGCAAGGAAACCGTCCAAAATATCCTCGCACTCCGCTTCGCCAACGGCATCTTTGAGCCGATCTGGAATCGCAATTACATTGACCATGTCCAGATCACGGTTGCAGAGACGATCGGCATCGAAGGACGCGGCGGCTACTACGACCGCGCCGGGGCGCTGCGCGACATGGTCCAGAACCATATGCTCCAACTTCTGAGTGTGATCGCGATGGAACCCCCAATTGCCTTTGAGGCCGATCCTGTGCGTGACGAGAAAGTGAAGGCACTACGCGCTCTCCGACCGCTCCGTCCCGAGGATGTCAACGAGCTCACCGTTCGCGGGCAGTACGGCCCAGGCTTTATCGGCGGCCGACCAGTTCCCGGGTACCGCGAGGAACCACGCGTCGCTCCGAACTCCCTTACCGAGACGTATGTCGCATTGAAACTCTTCATCGACAACTGGCGTTGGGCTGATGTGCCCTTCTACCTGCGGACCGGTAAGCGTCTTCCGCGGCGCGTTACCGAGATCGCCATCCAGTTCAAGCGGGTCCCGCACCCACTCTTCAAGGGGATGGCCACAGCCGGCGTCGAGCCCAACTGGCTCGTCATCCGGATTCAGCCAGATGAAGGCATTTCGCTCAATATCGCTGCAAAGGTGCCAGGGCCGCGCATTCGCCTACGCACTGTGACAATGGGTTTCCTGTATGGAACCTCGTTCCTGGTACAGTCTCCCGACGCCTACGAGCGCCTCCTGCTCGATTGCATGCTTGGTGATTCAACACTCTTTACCCGCCGCGATGAAACGGAAGCGGCGTGGGTTCCAATAACCCAGATCCTCCGCGGCTGGGCCGAATCACCACCGCCGGAGTTTCCGAACTATGACGCCGGAACATGGGGACCACCAGAGGCAGAGCAGTTCATCGCACGCGACGGACGACGATGGCGCCGCCCCTGAACCCGATTCGGACGGGAGGCATCCCATGCGCTCCACGCCACCAGCGCTCCCTTTTGACATCGAGGCAATCGAACGCGAGCTCGCGCGTCTTTGGCAGTCCGCCCCGATGGCCGATCGCCGCAACGAACTGGCCCTCAGCCGGACGAGTGTGCTCACGCTGTTCGTCTATGCGCCGGACACTTCTCGGGCTGACACCGCCCGTGACCTGATTAGTCGGCTCTCCATGCATCATCCTTCCCGTGTGGTGCTTCTTGTCGCAAGTGGGCAGGAGCCACTGGAAGAGCCACAAATTAGTATCCAATGTAATCTCGGAATCGCTGAGCGGTATGCCCCCTGTTACGAGCAGATCACGATAACTCTCCCGAGTGATGGGATGGAGCTCCTTCCAAGTCTCCTGATCCCTCTTGCGCTTCCCGATCTTCCGGCTTTCCTCTGGTGGTTGGGGCCCTTGCCATGCCATGATCGGCGCTTCGTCGCTGTCGCACGTGCCGTCGATCGCCTCATCTTCGACTCGCTCGAAAGCTCTCATCCGATCGCTGATGTCATCGCAACGCGGCGTCTTGTCCAGCAGGTGGCACGCAGCACGGCGGTCTCTGACCTCAACTGGGGACGCCTCGGCCCGTGGCAGGAGACGACGGCACGGATGTTCGAGATTCCGCACTGCCGCTGGGCCCTTGAGGCTATCACGCGTGTGGACCTCCGCTACGGATATGCCCGCCAGCGATTAACACCCAACCCTACACAAGCGCTTCTCTACCTCGGCTGGATGGCGAACCGTCTCGGTTGGCGTCTTGCGTCTTTCGAGGTGGATGGCAACAGTTGGCACCTGGATCTCACCGCCCCTGGAAACCGGCGCCTCAGCTGGACGATCGCAGCCCAGCCAGGCGAGGAACTCTTTCATGGACAACTGGTACATGTCAGCTTCGTCGCTGAGCATAACCACGAGACTGCCTCCTTCTCCATCGACCTGAGCGGACACGATCGCGCCACTTTGCGCCTACGCGTTCACGACCCGAATCACTGTGTCTTGGAACATGCCTTCCACCACCATCTCCTCGACCTCCAGCGTCTCCTCATCAACGAACTGCAAGAGGTTACTCCCGACTGGTTGTACGAGCATGCCCTCGACGAGGCGACGGCAATCGCAGTCGAGTATCGCAAGCTGGAACGGCAGAAGGAGCACTAACGATATGAGCTGCCGTCTCGAAGTTCTCCGCGATGAACGGCTGGCCGCGGGACGCGCTGCCCACATCCTCACCGAGACCTTAGCGGCAGCAATCCAAAAGCGAGGGTGGGCAAGTATCGCGCTCGCTGGTGGTCGTACCCCCCGACTGCTCTACGAACTCCTGGCACAACCTCCCTTTCGCGACGCAGTAGCCTGGGAGCAGATCGAGTGGTTCTGGGGCGACGAACGAATGGTTCCCCCCGACCATGACGAGAGCAACTACCGAATGGCAGCTGAGATTCTCCTCACAGTTCTCGCAATTCCGGCAGACCGCATTCATCGTGTTCCAACAGAACTGGGACCAGAACAGGCTGCGTTGGCCTATGAAGCAACCATGCGCGCCGCCTTTGGCGTGTCAGAGGATGAGGTGCCCCGCTTCGACCTCATTCTTCTTGGTATGGGTCAAGACGGCCATATTGCCTCGCTCTTTCCCCATACGCCCGCCTTAGAGGAAACAAGGCGCCTTGTTGTCGCAAATCCGGTGCCGGCACTCTCCTCGACGCGCATTACGATCACACCGGTGGTGCTGCAGGCTGCTCGTGCAGTGCTGGTTCTTGTGACCGGATCGGAGAAGGCCCAAGCGGTCCGGCGCGCTCTCGAGGAGCGGCTCGCCCCTGTGGACATCCCCGCACACCTCCTGGCGACGGTGCCTGGGGAAGTTACCTGGATTCTCGATCAAGCAGCTGCGAGCCAGCTTCACGTCGAACCAGGGCCGTGCCCAAAGCGCCAGTAAGACAGAGACGTCCTAGCCTGCTCGCAGCTCTGTCCAAAGACGGTCATACTTGACATAGTCTGGTCCAAGGTCTCGCAACCACTGCAGTCGCTTCCAGGTCTCTCCATCCAGGTATATGGACGGATCGTTGACTACATCGGGATCCAAGAGACCACGTTCACGCGCCGAGCGATTCGGGCTCGCATAGCCCACATAGGCTGCGTTGCGTGCAGCAATTTCCGGCCAGCATAGGAAATCGATAAAGACCATCGCTGTATACCGGTTCGGTGCATTTTTCACCACACAGAGATTGTCCTGCCAAACGGCACACCCTTCTTTAGGAATGACATACCGGATTGTTGGGCGTTCACGTTTGGCCAGGATCGCCTGTCCCGTCCAACAGTGAGCAATGACTGCTTCACCTGCCACAAGCAGCTGCGCATTGTTTTCGCTCGTATAGGTCAAAACATACGGTTTTTGGGCTTTCAGGACCTCAAGCGCACGAGCCAGCGCTGCATCACTCGTCTCATTCAGCGGGTAGCCGAGCCACAGCAGGGCGGCTGCAATTGTCTCGCGATAGTACCCGTGCATAACAACTTTCCCCCGTGCAGCCTCTGGTGGATTGAAGAGCGATCCCCAGCTCTCAAGCCCTTCACCAAGAACCGCAGTATCATATGCGTATCCGGAAGTACCCCAAAAATAGGGAACACTGTACTGGTTACCAGGATCATATGGCCCATTCAGGTTATTCGGATCAAGGTGCTCGAGAGCACGGACAACTGATCGGTCAAGTGGCTCGAGGAGGCCAAGACCAATCAGGATTTGGACTGCGTAGTCGGTTGGAACCACCACATCGTACGACATACCGCCCTGCTGGAGCTTCGCAATGGCCTGCTCGTTTGTCTCATAGGTGTCAATCGTGACCTGAACACCAGTTAACCGTTCGAAGTCTGCAACCACTTCGGGGTCGATATAGTCACCCCAGTTGAAGACGAAGAGTTCTTTCCCCAGTGAAGATCGATCGACATAGTCGGGCAACTGAAGACGCGCACTGGAAACAACGGTTGGTGTCTCAACCGGCTTCGCTGACGTCGTCGTTGCCGTGGTTCCTGGTGTTGTCTCCTGCCCTGCCCGCGAACAGGCCAGGAGAGAGCTCACCAGCGGCGTTCCCAGAATCGTCCGCAACCACGATCGCCGGGTGAATCGACGTTGCCCCGCCATATATCCCCCAAGTTCGTTTCCAAACAGAGATTTCCCGACCTACCAGCAGCAGCCACGCCGGTATCATTCCAGCAGTATAAGAAGTGGGCGCGTTCGACTGAAGGGAACTCGTCAGTGGAAACATGGCTGCCTTTTGTCAATACCGCGTTGATCGCTGTGAGTGGACTTAGCGCCCTGATCGGTTTCATCGCTGTTCGTTCGCAGCGTATTTCTCTTCATCACAATGCGATGCTGACGGCAGCTGTCTTCGCCGCGCTCTTCCTCGTGGTCTACGTCCTTCGGTATTTCCTCCTTGGAACCAAACTCTATACAGGTGAAGGCTGGGTGCGCATCGTGTACTTCACGGTGCTTATCTCTCACACGATCCTGGCCATTGCGCTTGGACCACTCGTCCTGATTACGCTGTCGCGAGCGCTTCGCCGGGAGTTTCGACGTCACCGCGCCATTGCCCGGATTACGCTTCCCGTGTGGTTTTACGTCGTTGTGACCGGCTGGATTATCTACGTCATGCTCTACGGACTATGACGATGACCTTCCGCCCAACTATCGTCATCGTTTTGGATGGCCTTGACCCGATGTACCTCGAGAGCACGGAGACGCCGAACCTGGAGGCGCTCGCCACCTACGGCTCCTTCCGCTTGGTCCAAGCTGTCATTCCCACTGTGACGAACGTGAACCACGCCGCGATCATCACCGGCTCTTTCCCGGAACGAACGAGGATTGTCAGCAATTTTCGTTTCGATCCCAAAACCCGTCAGGGTACCTTCATCGAGACAGCGGAGTTCCTCGCTGCGCCGACGATCCTGGAACGCGTAGCCCAGGCTGGCGGAAGGACTGTACTCATCACCTCGAAACGAAAACTTCTCCACTTCTTGGGACGCGGCGTGCACACGGCAGTCACCGCCGAGCAACCGCCGGATGACCTCGTAGCGGCACTTGGAACTCCACCACAGATTTACTCAGAGACCGTTGACGATTGGACATTACAGGCACTGCTGTACATCGTGGAGCACTTCCATCCGGACCTGGTTTACTGCACCACAACCGATTACGCCCTACATCGCTGGCCACCCGGAACTCCAGAAGCCCGGCATTACCTGACCCAGATCGACCGAAGGATCGGCGAACTCCTCCAGCGTGTTCCCGACCACCGTATTGTCGTGACTGCGGATCATGGCATGCGTGCCAAACGGCGTGCAATCGACCTCGCAGCAGCGTTGGCGCACTATGGAATCGAGGCGACATTTGTACCCCCGATCCGCGACCGCTATGTCGTCCATCATCAGAACATGGGCGGTGCGGGGTACGTGTTCGTCCATCGCGGCTCCGTTGAACAAGCACGCGACATTCTCGCCGGACTGCCCGGCATTGAGGCTGTTTACGACTCTGGACAGGCTGCTGACTTGTTCCACCTGCCGATCAGCGATATTGGTGACCTCTTTGTGCTCGGCGACGAGCACACTGTCTTTGCTCCCTCAGGAACATTACCGACCATCGCGACTGAAATCGACCTCCGGAGCCATGGCAGCCGGCACGAAGCCATTGTTCCACTTTGGGGCCTTGGGACCGACGTGTCGACTGCTTCTTGGAATATCGACGTTCCACGTCTTCTCGGTCTAGCGTCGGAGGGACGAGCGTGACTGTCCCGAACACCGTTCCCACAGCTCTTGCGCCTGAGCCTGTCGACCATGCGATCGTTGTCGAGAATCTTGTCAAACGATACAGTGGCCGGCCGGTGGTCGACGGACTGAGCTTCACCATTCGCCGCGGAGAACTCTTTGCACTCCTGGGACCCAATGGGGCAGGCAAAACCACAACGATTGAAATCCTGGAAGGTTATCGGAGGCCGGATAGCGGTACTGTCCGCGTGCTTGGGCTTGACCCCTGGCACAACAGTGATGCCTTGAAGCCACGGATCGGGGTTATGCTGCAAAGCGGCGGTATCTATCCAGCAGCAACCCCGCACGAAATGCTCCAACTCTTCGCCAGCTTCTATCCCGATCCGCAGGATCCACAAGAACTTCTCCACCTCGTCGGCCTTGAGGAGGTAAGTCACATTCGATACCGGTACCTTTCTGGCGGTCAGCAACGGCGTCTCGCACTCGCGCTCGCGCTCGTGGGCAAGCCAGAGCTCCTTTTCCTCGACGAACCGACCACCGGTATGGATCCGCAGGCTCGACGACTCACTTGGTCGCTGATCGAGGACTTCAAACGGCGCGGTATTACTATCTTGTTGACCACGCATTTCCTCGAGGAAGCAGAGCGCCTTGCCGACCGTGTCGCGATTATCGATCACGGCCATCTCATCGCCCTTGCGACTCCGCGAGAACTCATGCAGTACGAAGCTGAGCACGTGACAGTGACCGCAATCCGCGATCTCGACGTGACGGCGCTTACCCGTCTCCCGAGCGTCCAGGCCGTGCGATCACTCGGTGAGGGTCGCTATGCTCTCGAAACGGGACGGCCAATGGAACTCCTGGTCGAACTGACGCGGTGGGCGTATGAGCACGGCATTCTTCTCACCGAACTCCGCGTTGGCTACCAGTCGCTTGAAGAGGTCTTCCTGCGGCTCACCGGAAACGAGATCAGGGAGTAACTCCCAATGCGTGCATTGATCGCACAAACCGGCATGGAACTGCGTCTCACATTGCGCAGCGGAGAAGGGCTACTGGTCACACTGGTCATTCCACCAGCGCTGCTCGTATTCTTCGCCGCGCTGAGGATCGCACCGTCCGGTTACGACCGCCCGATTGACTTCCTTTTGCCGAGTATGCTTGCACTTGCTGTCATGTCAATTGGCCTCGTCAGTCTGGGAATCCGTACGGCCTACGAACGGCACTACGGTGTCCTCAAGCGCCTTGGAGCGACACCGCTTGGACGCGGTCGCCTGCTCGGGGCCAAGATTCTCGCCGTTCTCACTATCGAAGTGGTGCAAGCACTCATTCTCGTACTTGTTGGCGTGAGCTTCGGCTGGCGACCAAGCGGATCCATCGTCCTCGCCTTTCTCACCATGCTGATGGGCACAGCGACCTTCGCCAGTCTCGGTCTCTTCATCGCTGGCACCTTTCGCGCGGAGACGACGCTTGCGCTGGCGAACGGCCTCTATCTCCTCCTCATTCTCCTTGGCGGCATCGCCTGGCCTGTAGAACGGTTGCCCGGCCCTCTCGCAATCATTGGCCTCGCGCTTCCGTCCAACGCATTGGCCAGCGCGCTCCGCCAGACGCTCGCTCCCTCGCCCGGATGGCCGGTCGCACAACTTGGAGCACTCCTCCTGTGGACGCTTCTCATTCTCGCCCTGGCCCGGCGAACATTCCGGTGGGAGTAAGCATCATTGCAGCAGTTCAAAAAGATCCTCCAATGGCAACGTCCGAAGTTTTGTGAACTCGGTACTCGGTAAGGCGCGGGGAACCACGACCAGTGTTCGTTCTCGCCAATGGAACGCGATGGCCTCTTCGCCACTCACCAGCAACCGGCCACTGGCGAAGGTCGCTCCGGTGAGCGCCTGCAGCACGTCCGCCAGATGGCAGAGTTCGGGACGAACGCTGACCGTCACCGCGAGTTCGGCGTCCTTTGGCCGGACCTGCCAGGAAA
This sequence comes from Thermomicrobium sp. CFH 73360, assembly GCF_023806465.1. Lineage (GTDB taxonomy): Bacteria > Chloroflexota > Chloroflexia > Thermomicrobiales > Thermomicrobiaceae > Thermomicrobium. The sequence goes on from NZ_JAMSLS010000001.1 coordinate 156,184, forward strand.
CACTCACATACTGGATCAAACGTGCCCCCGTCACGACCCAGGGGCACAGCTCCCCGTGAAAGTTCATCGCCTCAAGCTCGTATTCGGCGAGCCGTTCGGCGCTCGCCAGGTCAATCAAATACCGATCGCGTGAACTCCGTGCAGAAAAGATGCAGTCCCAGCTTGGCGAGTAGCGCTTCAGATCGACAACCAACGTACCGTCAATGAAGTCAAGCGGAGCCACACGCAATCGGGTCCCTTCAACCGCCAGCAGGCGGGTCGCTGTCAGCGCAATCGGGTTGGGGCGCGCGACTGAACGCAGTCCAAAGACACCTCGGCGACGGCGGGGCGGCTCGTACTCGGGGCGCACCAGTTGCAGTCGCTCACGATCAGCATCAACGAACCAGCCTAGAACCCAGATATGGCTGTTCTCCTCAATGCGCAAAAGACCATCAGCAAATTCCGGATACACCTCGATCTCCGCTTGAACCCCACCGGGCGGCATCAACCGGCGATCGGCCACCGGAGAATGCACGACCCCGATAGGGACCACTTCAAACGTCTCGAGACTCACCTCGCCTGCCCCCGTTTCTCCCTCATGCGGCTGCTCGGACTTCGACGGTGATTCGGTGGAATCCAGTCGCCCCCTCGGGCAAAGGCGGTCGCTCCTGCTCTTCTTGTAGCGCTCCCGTTCCGTCCCAGGCGCGCACCACCAGCCGATACCGTCCTGGCACGGTCGGGCGCCACATCGTCCACCAACGCACCCAGCTGAAGCGAGAAAGTGGGGCCTCACGCTCGACGTCCTGCCACGTCGTCCCACCGTCCGTGGAAAGTTCGACGCGGGCGATTCCCCGATCTCCCGCAAAAGCGATGCCTCCAACGAACACATCCTGGCCAATGGGCAGGACGCTTCCGCCACGTGGCACGTCGATCCGTGAATGGATTTGCACAACAGCTGTATCGCTCCACCCGCGTTGCTGCCAGAACCCAAAGTAGTCAGTATCGGAAAGCTCGATCTCTGTAATCCATTTGACGTTCTTCATGCCATAGATTCCTGGCACGACCAAGCGGAGAGGGAAACCGTGCTCAGGAGGAAGTGTTTGGCCATTCAGTCCGTACGCTAAGAGAACCGACGGCTGCAGCGCCAACGACAACGGAATCGAGTCGCTGTACCCATCAGCGGCCCGCAGGATCACCTCAACAACCGGATGCTGCGGCTCGGCTTCGAGCAACAGGTCGCGGAGCGGCACGCCGATCCATTCCCCGGTACTGATGTACGGTCCCCACACGTCGTTGCTGATGCACTCCAGCGTTGAGATCATCCGTGTGCTCGGTCGAGTCCGGATCGTCGCCAGATCGAGTTCGAGCGCCCGTGTTACCCGACCGTGGATGCGCAGACGCCACGTCCCGCCATCGACCATGGGATCGGATAGGTTCTTCGACACAACATAGAAATCACCGACCGGCGTCAAAGCAGGTGGCAGCCCACGCGCATCGACCGTCCCCCGTGGGCGAGAGCGCACCTGTAATGCACTCAACAGTCGACCAGCAGCTCCCAGCGAAAGTAAAAGCCCACCCGCGACGAGAACACGAAGGAGTTGCCGACGCTGCAGCGACAGCGGAGCGTCATTATCAGCGGTGAACGCTGCTAATCCCCCGACCAAGACCAAAGTGAGCCCTGCCGCAACGAGCCCACTCACGAAAAGAGAACCGCCCCTGCCAAGCGCCACAATGAAGGTACCGAGAGCGGTGCCCGCCGCGAGGAGACTGAGAGACCAGCGACGCGACCGCGGCCAGCGAACAAGGAGAACGGCGAAACCACCAGTCGTAAGAGCCAAGACCACGAGGATAAGAAGCAAAGCAAGCGGTTTCGCACTCGCCTCGGCAACACCGAGGATCCATCCAAATGTTTCCACCGGGATCAAGCGCGTGCTCAGCTCCAAAAATCCATGCAGAAACGTCCCCACACCGAAAATGACCTCCAGGACAAGCTGTACGACACCCCAAATCAGACCGATTGTGGCTCCGGTCCAGAACGCCGCCAAGAGTTTGCGCCTTTCCATTCCCTGGACTCCGTTCACTACTCCTCGGCTTGGCCAAGCAGCGTCTCTACGTCGAGCGTCTCGAGCCGCTGACGCGCCTGCTCGATACCGTCGCGTTCCGCAACCACAAAAACGGTTCCTACTCGCACCAGCAAGCCGGGATAGTCTGGATGCACAAGAAACACGAGTGCACTCGTGCGTCGTACGACTCGGAACCCTACTCGTTCGAGCTCTGCGACGGCTGCTTCCTGGTCGGACACCGCAACCCCCGTGGCTACAGCAAGTCTATCTCTTTCACCTTCCTACCCTCTCTATCCGACAACGAGGCTTGTATACGTTTTGATGGCTTGGGTGAGTTCCCACCGGCTTGTTGATTTGTCTCTCAGGCCTGCTGACTTCATCCCCTTTGTGCCCCTCGTGGCCATAAGCGCTTACCTCACCCTCGAGAAAGCGTGGCGGATCGCGATCGGAAGTGCGTCATCACACCTCCGAAGGCTTTCAGTACAATCCGGGAGTGGGAAGCCACAGGACGCCATCACACGAAGGGCAGCACCAATGGCGGAGACTACCGAGCAGGCAAGTGTAGCTCCTGATCTTCCGACCGAATTCACCGAGATTGAGATGCGTTGTCCACCGTGCAACGCTGTCTGGTCAGCGCCTGTCGCTCGTCGAGTTAATGTCCGTACCCACCCGGATGCACGACTTGGCATCCTGCTCAAGACGATCCATTGGACACGCTGCCCAGTGTGTAAGCAGCAGCGACCAATCGATGCGATTTTCGAATACTTCGATCCAGACAAACGACTGCTCGTGCAGGTTCGACCAGAGTGGGAATATCACGCTGGTGGTGGAGAAGACTGGTATTGGACGCGTTATGAGGACCTCGTACTCAAATACCAGGACGTCGACATCAGGGTTGACGTGGTATTTGGTCTCGATCAGCTCATCGAGAAATTTCTCGGTGGTGAAGACGCTGTCCGCCGCGCCCGTGAGGAGTGGGAGACCCGACAGCGGAAAGAGAGGAGTCCATGACGCGACTACTCCCTGTCCCGCTCACCGAAGTGCCCGATCGTCCAGAACTCGCCCTCCCGGCAAGCACACCGACACCCCTCCGCTGGCTGCTCGCACGTTCAATTGAGACGGCACTGCCAGTTGTCGGGGAATTCCTCCGGCAGCGTCTGTCATCGCCACGAGAGGAAGCGCCTCCTGCGCTACCTGGGATCGTCCTTGTTGAGTCAGTGTCTCTTCGGCTCCTGAAACGTGCGGATGGCACTCGTGAATGGCAACTTGAGCACGTGACAATTGAAACGCCCCGGCGCTCGTGGCATCCGGGGCGTTGGGTCATGTTGCTCTCGCTTCTTGCGGGCGCCGCGCTGGCCGTATCCCGCGTTGGCCGGACGATCCGCCGCTAACGGATCTTGCAGATTGTGACACCGCAAACACGCGCCCTCATGATTCCCGTAGCTCGCGCTCTCGGACAGGTGTCGCACCCTGTTCCGCCAAGCGTGGGCGATCCCCAATCTCTTCAGCCAACACGTGTGCCGCCTCTTCGGCGATCTCGGCTTCCTCCGCTTCTTCGAGGACGACAACGACGACCTCCGGATCGGTCTCGAGTTCGACACCCGGCGGGAGTGGGATCTCTCCAGCATGGATTGCGGTACGCTCGCTCGAGAGCACACTGAGATCGACCTCGATATGCTCCGGTACAGCAGTCGGAAGTGCGCGGATTTCCAGTTCCGGCGTTTGGATCGTCACGACCCCTGCGACATCGGGAGCGACCTCCCCAACAGCCACGACCGGAACTGTCACGACGACCGGTCGCGCCAGATCAGGAGCATAGAACTCGACGTTCAGGATTTGCCGACTCACTGGATGGACCGCGACCTCACGGATAAACACCGGATAGGTCTTCCCATCTACGACCAATTCAACGAGTCGAGCTGTACCGGCCCAATGATAAACACGCTCGAAGTCCCGCTCATTGAAGCTCACCGGCACCGGGGTCGGCACAACTGGTCCAGAGATGACCCCAGGGGTCTTGCCGGAACGCCGAAGTTGCTTGACTTTCTTGCCCATGATCTCGCGTTGTTCGCAAGGTAGTACTGGATATTCCGCCATGGTTGCCTGCTCCGTCCCTCGCTCGATCTCCACGAATCCGTCGCCTTTCCACGTGCGCTAGCCTACACGAAGCACCGTCTCACGCCAAATCGACTGTGGTGCAACCTCCCCGATAGCTTTCCCAAGAATTGCTTAGCAGTTGAAGAGGGCGTGGGCACGGCGGTTGCCCCACCGGAAAAGGTCCTCTACACCAGGAGAGCGCCCATGGACGTGCAACGCCCCTGGACGAAGGAACAACAGTAGTCCAGCAGTAAACCAAACAGTGAGAACAGGTAACACCGCACGAGAGACGACTTTCGTTGCACGAACGCTGCTGCGGGGGACCGGAGCTTCCTTGAGAAATCACAGTAGCTCTACTCGAACCTTTTAGCACTTGTATCGAGCAACACACGAGACCGCAGGCCCGCGATCGCCCTAGGACTCTCATCCCCTTCATCCATGACCGATCGGCTACGAGAATGTGATACGCAACAGTCTCCAAAACACGCTAGGCTAAACGAGCAGAGCGCGGACGGTCAGTGATATGACTGCAGATCGGTTATCACAACAGAACACCCCCACTCAGGTGACAGAGCTCCTGCTGCAGGTCATTTTGACAGCACGGGTGCTCGGCATTTTGGTAGACGTAACACGTCGCGTCACAGTCAAACGAGACATGGTAGCACTACAATTGCTTACAACACTCGGTCCACTGCGCGCGAGTGAGCTTGCGGTGATGCTGGGAATCTCACGCGGTGCAGCAACACGGCTTGTAGACGGCCTTGAACGGGCAGGCCTCGCTCATCGCGAGTCTGATCCGCGCGATCGACGCGCCGTGCTAATAACGCCAACCCCAGCTGGGCGTCTTGCCGCACTCGCAGACATTGCACCGGCAGCGGTGCTCACTAAGGCACTTCTGCGTCTTGACACCAATCACGTCGTCGCTCTGCAGAGCAGCCTCGATGCGCTTCTGACAGAGTTACTGCGGGGTCTTCCACAATGCCGTCCTTAGGCCGGCACCTCCACATGCACACGCCGTTCGAGCAGCGGAAGAATTGAACCGGCGGCACCGAAGAGTGCACCAGCAACGAACGGCCAACCTGATCCAACTGATCCGATCTCCGCCAGCCAACCGGACATGACGGCACCAAAGACGACCCCAAGGGAGTAGAGTGCATAAAACAAACCGAAAGCCCGCCCGCGTGTCTCACCGGAACTGCGCCGGGCGACTTCCGCTGTTACTGTGGGGAACAGAAGACCGAAGCCGAAGCCGAAGACCGCAGCTCCGAGAAGGGTCAATCGCTCGATTGTGAGAGGTGACGAGAGTCCGAACCCGCTTGCGACGAGCAAACCGAGCGCAACCAGCCACACACCGACGACCGCTTTTACTGCCCACCGCTGGCGCAGCACCTGCCCGCCGAACGGACTGATCATGACGGCCGCAGCCACCAACCCGTACAGGCTGAAAGCCGTACCACGAACCACAGGCGAGATCCCCAGCGCTTGCAGCCGCTCGGGAACGTGTGTTACGAGAACGCCCAAAGCGATCGCAAACGTCAGAATCACCCAGTACGGTGCAGCTTGTTGGCGCACCAAAAGCGGCCAACGAGTCACCACCCTATCGGTGACTGAGCGTCGGGACTCCAGTGGCTGCAACGTATGACGGAACAACCAGAGCAGCGCAGCCGCGTTCAAAAGAAGCACTGCATCGAGCAAGAACACCCAGCCGAATCCAAACCATTCTTGCACAATGCCCGCTAATGCAGGAGCAACGATTGCCGCCAACGCGATGACTGCCCCATTCACCCCCATGACACGCACCCGGTCACCCGGCGACGCTACATCACCTGCGAGGGCAAATGCGCCTGGCGCAAGCGTCGCGACGACCAGCCCGTGGAGAATCCGTAGCACCATCAGCTGATCGGGCGAACGGGCGATTGAATAAGCGGCCACGACTACGGCCGTCAGGACTAAGCCGATGAGCAGAAGCCGGGTGCGTCCCCATCGATCAAGGAGCACCCCAGCCAGTATATTGCCGGGCAAATTAGCCATCGAATACGCTGCGACCACGAGCCCAACGAGTGTCGAGGATGCGCCGAGAACGACCGCGTACGGTGCAGCGATGGGAAATTGTACGAAGAGATCGAAGAAAGCAACGAACACGAGGATACGGACAACCCACAAAACGCTCTGATTACGCCGTACAAGGCGTGGGGTGCTTGTGCTCACCATCGGCCACCATTCCTCCCAAGCATGATCATACTTGATCACAAACATCCCGGGTATCCTGCGGTTGACCAGAAATGCAGGTTTTGTACCGAAACGGCACGCGAAGCGTCATCACTTTCCCTGTTATGACGGGTTCTGGAGGTATTTACCTGACTGTACCGGTCATTTGACGACAATGGAACGTTTTGGTATAGTGTGACTGGTCGTTCAGTAGAAGCCCAAGTCGGAGGAGGGTACTGTGGTGAGCTCGATGAGTGCTGCTCGCGAACGGGTTCAGGCCGCAGCCGAGCGGCTGTTTGCTGAGCGCGGTTACAAGGCGGTGACGCTCAGGGACATCGCCCAAGAACTAGGGATACGCCAAGCATCGCTCTACTACCACTTCCCTGGTGGTAAGGAGGAACTCTACGTCACTGTTACTGAACGTGGGCTCCAAGCACACCGTGAGGGACTGGAACAGGCCATTACCGCCGCAGGTGCCTCCCTGGAAGAAGGACTGCGCGCCGTATTGCTCTGGTTAGCAGGTCACGCGCCGGTCGACCTTGCCCGAATGCTCCTTGCTGACTTCCCAGCAATCTCCGAGGAACACCGGAAGCGCCTCACCGACCTCGCGCTCGATTGTCTCGTCCGGCCGATCGAATCCATGCTGCAGGCGGCGCGCCAGCGTGGCGAAGGGCGCGATGTCGATACCCGTTTTGCCGCGCTAGCCATCCTCTCGACCGCTGAGGCGATGCACGCGCAAGCTCGCTTGACCAACGCGGAGCCCACTGAACTCGTCAACTCAGCGCTGCCCTTGCTGCTGTCAGGCCTTCGCCGATAAGCTCTCGTCTAGCTGCCGGCGCGCGAGGGGACATGATCGCCTTCGCGCGCCGATACGCTGCGCATCACTGTGGGTACTTCCCTAAAAGGCGTCCCGGCAACAGGCCGCGGTCACCGTCCGATACCCTCGCAGACCGCGATAACCACACATCACGAACGAGCACTACTGTTGCTGAGCATCTCACGAATGAGCGATTACCAACGTGTCAAAATACCCCGGATCATAGGTCGGTCACCACAAACCTTGGCCCAGGGAAAACGGTTGACGCTGACCACACCCCTGGCAATTGACGTCCCCGCTTCTACCAGTCCGCTGGCCCCCAAGGGGTACACTCCTCGCAGTCTCTGCCCCTTTCAGCGATGCGAACATTCTTCACCGTGCCTACTGAGGACGCGAAAAATGGGGCGCTTCTGGACGATCTTTGCTGACGGGAGTTAGAGAAGATTCTCCCGTCGAATGATGTACTACAACACTTTCCTAAGCTTGCGACGATTGCGCTAAGAATCCGTTTTTTTCGAGGCCCGGTAAGGGAACCGATGACTGCTTTGCGGGAGAGCGGCCGAACTCCGTATACTAGTAGTGTGACTCGTCGCTGGTCATTGGAACTATGATTAGTTTGAATCACACGACCGCTGGTACCACGAGCGCGCTGGCCCTCCATCAACCGTCCTGGCAATTGATCCTCGCCCGCCACGGACGGAGCTTCTGGCTCGCCAGTCAGTTCCTCCCTCCCCGTGTGCGCCAAGAAACGACCGTTCTCTATGCATTCTTCCGTCTCCTTGACGATCTGGTCGACACAGGGATGGTCGCGGCCGAGCAAGCCCGGACAATGTTACTCAGCTGGCGGGATTGGCTCACCTCGGACTTCTCTTCTACTCCACCACTAGATCCTACACTCGCCACCGCGATCGCATCAATTTATCGGCACTATCGTCTCCCCGGCATCTATGCGCTCGATCTAATCGATGGTCTCATTGGCGATCTTCGCCCACGCCGCATCGAAAATTATGAACAGCTTTTGCATTACTGTTACTCCGTTGGGGGCACGGTGGGCCTGACCCTTGCCCCACTCCTCGGAGTTCGCTGCGCCCGTGGTGCACAAGCAGCGTGCACACTCGGACAAGCAATGCAGCTCACGAACATCGCGAGGGATCTTGGTGAGGACCTCCGCCGAGATCGGTTATACATTCCCCGTCAGGATCTTCGACGGTTCTCAGTGGACGAACACGAACTCTTCCGACTTGCTCGCAATTACGCACCAGCGCCACCTTCGGTGCGCCAGCTCGTGCGTTTGCAGAGCGTCCGGGCAAAGCTCTTCTAGCAACGTGCGAGGGACGGGTTTGCCTGCCTACCTGGCGATGTACGGTTCGGCATCATCGCAGCTGCAGAGCTTTATTCCTCTATCTTGATCGCAATTGAGCGGAACGACTACGACTCCATTCGCACCCGCGCAGTCGCTGGAGCCGACGATAAGCTCCTTGCGCTCCTCCGGGCCTGGCGGCTCCAACGACAGTTGCGGCGAGGGGAACAGAAACAATGTCCGACTTGTGGATGACCATCCGCACAGCCTTCCTTGGAGAGGAGTACCAGCCGTTTGCCTCGGAAGGGACCGCACCGGCATTTCTGATGATTCACGGCTTCCTCGGATCGCCAGCTGAGTGGAGGCCAATTGCGATGGCTCTCCACGAACGCGGACATCACGTCCTCGCACCGCTCTTGCCTGGTTTCGGCTCAAGCATTGAGGAACTCCCGCACGTGCGTCTGGAGGACTGGGAGGACGACCTGCGTCGCGCCGCAGCGACTCTTACCTCGTTCCAGTCGGTGATCGTGGTTGGCTTCTCGCTCGGCGGGGCCTTGGCACTGATCCTCGCTGCCCATTTTCAGCCGTCACACGTGGTCCTCCTGGCACCGTTCTCCCGCTTAGCGCTCCCCGCCGGGTACCGGATCCTTCTGCCCATTCTCGCGCGGCTCGGCGGCGGGCCTCGTCCTTTTGCCCGAACGGACTTCGACGATCCCTCAGTCCAGCAGGCGTTAAGTGGTTGGAACCCGCTGCTGGACCTGCGCAATCCAACCATCCGGAATCAGCTACGGGAGGTTAGGCTCCCTTGGCATCTCCTTCATCAACTGGCCCGCACTGCTTCAGAGGCCAGAAAGGCAGGGGAAGCCGTGCGTTGCCCGGTTACCATCATCCACGGCGTCGACGATGACACTGTCCCCCTCAAAGACACCGAACACCTACTCACCCGCTTTCACACACACGTTCGTCTTGAACGCGTCGCTGGGAACCACCAACTGGTCCGACCAGACCATCCGAGCTTCCCCCTCGTCTTGCAGAGGTTGACGGAACTCGGAGAGGCGTATCGGCCATGAGAGGATTTCTTCAGCCTGCGCTGATCGCCAAACTGGTTTTGACTCTCGCACAGCTCATGGTCGTAGGGCGACTCCTTGTCTCAGCATTCCAGCGCATTCCCCGAGACATGCAGGTGCATTCAGTTGGGGATCGCCAAACCGTGATGACGGTCATCATCCCGGTGTACAACGAGCAATCGCGTTTGGCCCCATGTCTTGAGGGTGTGCTCCGTTTCTCTCACGTGGTGCAAGAGATTCTCGTTGTGGATACCGGATCAAGTGATCGTACTCGTGCCCTGGCACAAAGTTATGCTGTTCGCGATCAACGGATCCGTGTTGTCTCCGCTGGCGAGCCACCGCTCGGGTGGAATGGTAAGAGTTGGGGCATCGTCCATGGGTTTGAGCTGGCAAGCCCTCAATCGAATTGGATCCTTCTGCTCGACGCTGACGTTCGTCCAAGTCCAACATTCCCTGATCGCCTGGTTGCAGCGTGTGAGGAACTCGGAGTACGCTGCGCCTCGGTCGCACTACTCCAAGCACCAGCGACCGATCCTCTGAGCTGGCTGCTCCATCCCGCGATGCTTACTTCCCTCGTTTACCGGGTTGGCTTACCAGGGCAAATCGCGCGTTCACCAGACCAGGTCTTTGCCAACGGGCAAGCGCTGATCCTCCATCGGCATCTTCTGGCGGCTCTGGACAATGGTCGGCGAGTGGCATTCGCCAATGCGGAAGATCTCGCCCTTGCTCGCTCGCTGTCCGCCATGGGCGAACCGATTGCCTTCCTGGATGCACTCGATGACTCATTCGTCACGATGTATCCAGAAGGTCGTCAAGTTTGGACCTCGTGGCCGCGTTCGCTCCACCTAAAGGAAACCCGGGGCAACTTCGCCGCGGTCCTCGATTTGGCACTGCTGACAGGTACGCAGGGAGCCTGGCTGCCATTGTGCCTCATAAGTCTCCGCTCTCCAACGCTCCGCCTGCCTGCCTTTCTCAGCGCTGCCGTCCGCCTCGGTATCCTTGCCGGAATGCGACGCGCATATCGGTGGCATTCGTGGTGGTATTGGCTGTCGCCTGCTGCCGATGTGCTCGTCGTTGCTCGAATTATCCAGGCAGCCACAGTGCAACGACCCGTGTGGCGTGGTCGCACGATTGGACAAGGAGGGCAACCGTGAGAGTGCTCCGACTCGAATGGTGGCTCTTTATCGCCTACGTGGTCGCACTCCTCTTCGGAATTGCAGGCATTTCCGTGGCACTCCAACAGCCGGAACTTTGGGCCCACCTTGAACTTGGCCGGACTGTTTACGCCTTCGACATGCGTTGGGGCGGCGTCCTCTATATCGTGCTGGGTGCTGCTGCCGTCTTTGCGTATGGCTGGAAAGCCTTGGGGCCCAGGAAGATTCTGTCCTTCTTCGGCCTGAGCGTTACCATCTCCCTGGCTGCCGAGCTTATCGGCACGAGTACCGGCTGGCCGTTTGGGAACTACAGCTACACCTACGGACTAGGACCGAAGGTATTGGACCGCGTTCCCTTCACAATTCCCCTGTCTTGGTTCACCGTTGGTCTCGCCAGCTGGTTGCTCGCCACTCAGGTCAGCGCCCGCTGGCTCGGCACTGCTCGCCCCCTGTCCACCATCCCGTTTGGCGTCTGGCTTCTGGTCGTTTGGGATTTGGTCTTAGATCCAGCAATGGCACACGACTCCTTGCAAGCTCGTTTTTGGGTGTGGCACCAGGCCGGGTCCTATTATGGGATGCCGGTCATCAACTTTGTTGGCTGGGCACTCACCAGCGCGGCATTCATGACGGCGAGCCGCTTCGCCTGGCGCAGTGACCCTCCGCTAACTGTGTCACCGAGCTTGCCGTTTGCCGTGTACAGCGCAAACCTGTTCTTTGCGGCAGCACTGTGTCTCGTCGTTGGACTCTGGGGCGCCGTCGCTATTGCGACGCTCCTCGGGCTTCTCCCCGCTTCACTCGCTGTCGTTCCGCAGAGACATCCATACGACCGAATGCACCACCCAGTAGCTCGCGCCTCCACACCTCGTCATCCAGCGATGAGCGAGAAAATGGCCTGGCTCACCTTGCGACTGCTCGCCCGCGTGACGCTCACTCGTCGAAGACTTGTTGTTTCCGGTCTCGAGTATCTTCCAGCAACTGGCCCTCTCCTTCTCGTTCCCCAGCACATCCATCACCTTGATGACGGACGCGTCCTCCTTGCTGGAATCCCCCGACAACTGCGGTTTATCGTGGCGCTTGACTGGGTTCCTACGCACTCCTGGCGCAGACTTATGGAGTGGCTCTGTCAGTTGGCAGGTTGGCCGGTCATTATCCGTCCAGCTGAGATCACTCGACCAGGTCTGCTGTACAGTCCAGCGGAGAGTCGGCAGCGCCTGTTTCGCGGGTTGCGCGAAGCGCTTGCTCGGCTTCTACGGGGGGAAGCCCTCGTCATTTTTCCCGAGGCGTACCCGATCATCGATCCGCACCTCCCTGGACGGCGAGTACACCACACAACGGTACACCTTGGGGCGCTGTGGCTCGCTGGACGTGCAGCGCGCACGTTGACGCACCCGATCCCAGTCGTACCAATTCGGATCCGGTACAGCGGCTCAGTTATTGTCCTTGACATCCAACCCGTCCTCTACGTTGGCCCTCGTGATTCTTTCCGCGCACTCGCCAACCAACTTGCCCAAGCGCTGCAAACTGGCTCAGAGGGGAACGTAGAAACGGCACGTGCGGTGTCAGCAGGAGGCATGGAATGACGAAGATTGTTGTCGTTGGAGCAGGATTCGGCGGCCTTGCCGCAGCGGTACGCCTGCTCGCCGCTGGCTATGACGTGACCGTGGTGGAAGCTCTCGAGCGCCCGGGAGGCCGGGCCGGCTGGTTGGAGCTCGGCCCGTATCGATTTGACACCGGACCGACCTTGGTCACACTCCCTTCGCTCTTCGAGGAACTGTGCCGTCTCGCCGGGACCACGCTCCAGGACGAAGTTGAACTCATCCCGCTGCGCCCAGCGTATCGGATTCTATTCAGTGACGGCAAGCAATTTGATTATTGGGGTGATGCAGCACGCGATGCAGAAGAAAATGCCCGGTTCGATCCGACTGCTGTCGGGACTTACCGAGCGTTTATCGCGACGACGCGCCACATTTACGAACGTGCCTTTGGCGATCTGGCACGCCGGCCTTTCGACCGCTTACCCCTGTTTCTGCGAGTTCTTCCTGAGTTAATCCATTTACGAGCCCATGAGAGCGTCTACCAATTCGTCTCACGGTACTTCCGTGAATCACATTTGCGTATGGCCTTTTCCTTCCACCCACTGTTCATTGGGGGAAATCCACTCCGAGCTAGTGCAATCTATAGTATTGTGCCTTATCTTGAACGTCTGGAGGGCGTGTACTTCGCCCGTGGCGGAATGCGTTCGCTCGTCGATCTCCTCACGCGGCTTCTTACCCGTTTGGGTGGCGAGTTACTCCTTGGGACTCCTGTCGAGCAGCTGCGCATCGACCCCTTGGGACGCATTCGCGGTGTCGTCCTCGCTGACGGACGACACCGCGAATGCGGTGGTCGTCAACGCAGACATCGCACGGACGGTCGTGGACCTTTTGCCGCCAGACACGACTACGGGCTTGCGACGGTGGATCCGTCACGCTCGCTACTCTATGAGCTGTTACCTGCTCTATGCTGGCGTGGCTCGTCGGTACTCCCAATTAGCGCATCACACGATCATTATGCCGCTCGATTATGTACAGCAGTTGCGCGAACTCTTTGATGGTCCAGGGACCCTCTCCGAGCTCGCGTTTTATCTGCATGCCCCGGCCCAGACCGATTCGAGCTTCGCCCCTCCCGGTCACGAAAGTTTGTATATCCTGGTCCCGGTTCCTCACCTCGGGCGACCTCTCAGCAACTGGAGTAATGATGCCCGTGAAGCATTCCGACAACGTGTTCTCACCACCTTGGAATATGTCCACGGCTTCACCAATCTGCAGGAATCTCTCCAGGCCTGGGCCGAGTGGACTCCGATCGAGTTCGACCGGATCTATCGCAGCATGTACGGGGCAGCCTTCGCCTTCGAACCAACTTTGTTTCAGTCCGCCTATTTCCGTCCGCACAATCGCTCCGGTCTTCCCGGACTCTACTTCGTCGGTGCTGGAACACACCCCGGAGCTGGAATTCCCGGGGTCCTGCTCTCCGCAGCAGTGACCAGTTCCCTCATCCTCTCAGAGATGCCGGCAGAGGCACCGTCAAAAGCGGTTATTGTCCCGAAGATCGTGGAGAGGGGGCAATTGTGACTGCACCGCGACAGACTGAGCCCATCGGAGCCAGCGAGCGCGAAGTCATCGTTGCCGATGTCCTTGGCTTCTGCTGGGGTGTCCGCAGGGCTTTAGAACTTGTTCGGATCGCTGCTCGCGAGCGACCAGTCGCTGCACTTGGCGACATCATTCACAACCCCGTTGCGGTTGAACAACTCCATGCAGATGGCGTCATTCCCGTGGTCGACGCCGTATCAGCGAAGGCCCAAGGCTTCACCCGCGTCGCCATCACTGCACATGGGGCTCCTCCACAACGGTATGAGGAGTGCGCAGACCTTGGCTTAGAAGTGGTCGATACAACGTGCCCACTCGTTACCAAGGTGCAACGACTTGCCCGTCGACTCGCGCAACAAGGGTATTTCATTGTCGTGTATGGAGACCGTTCGCATCCCGAGGTCCGGGGAGTCTTGGGGTGGGCCGCAACCAGCCGTGCTGTGGCAGTCTGTGACGTGTCAGAGCTGCCCTGGACGGGTCCACGTGGAAGCGAGACAGATGCACCACCGCCCCGCAAGGTGGCGCTCATCTCCCAAACGACAAAGCGAACCGATGAGTTCGTGCGGTTTGCGCAGTCCCTCTTAAGTTGGGTGCTCCCGCATGGAGGAGAACTGCGCGTCGTTAACACGATCTGTCAGCCGACCTGGGAACGTCAGGAGGCTTTGGCTCGACTGACCCAACGTGTTGACCTCGTCCTTGTCGTTGGGGGTCGCAAGAGTTCGAATTCAGCGCGCCTCGTTGAGCTTTGTCGAGACTATGGGATACCGAGTCACTTAATCGAACGGCCAGATGACGTAGATCCCCGGCTGGTTGAGGGCATTCAGCGAATCGGTGTTACCGCAGGAGCATCCACGCCAGACGAGGTGATCCTCGCAGTGATCCAGCGCCTCTGTGCCTTGGGATACCCTGCTCCAAAGCAGCTGTGGCAGACCGACGATCCCGAGGTCATTGACTTCATCGAATGAGCACCCACCCGCACTGCACCCGCGAATGCTAGACTGCTCCTGGACAGTGCCGTGGAGCAGGGCTGATGCCCAGCTCATCAAAGGGGGGCATACAGAGTGACGACCGTATCGGCTCGCTCGACACAAGGACCAAGCAGAATGTCTCAGGAGAGTACTCACGAGCTTGAACAAGCGTTGCGCTGGCGACTAGAGGGAGAAGTCCGCTTCGATCTTTACAGTCGCATGCTCTACAGCACTGACGCCTCGAATTACCAGATCGAGCCGATCGGCGTTGTGATTCCCCGCACCTACGACGATGTCCGTTGGACGATCGAGCTCGCCCGGCAATTTCGGGTACCAGTTTTGCCTCGCGGTGGTGGCAGCAGTCTCGCCGGACAGGCCGTCGGCCGAGCCATTGTCATCGACTTTTCGAAGTACCTGAACCAGCTCCTCGACGTCGATCCCAGCGCGCGTACAGCTCGCGTCCAGCCCGGCATTGTCTTGGCCCAGCTCAATGCGAAGCTCCGCCGCTATGGCCTCATGTTCGGCCCCGATCCAGCCAGTGCAGATCGAGCAACAATCGGCGGGGTGATCGGCAATAACGCGTCCGGCTCCCACTCGATACTTTACGGCATGACGGCCGATCACGTCCTTGAAGCGCATACGCTGCTCTCCGACGGCAGCGAACTCTCGTTTCGCTCGCTTCCGTGGGATGAGGTCGAACGCCGCGCTTCCTGCGATTCCCGTGAAGGGTTACTCTACCGCGAACTCCTGCGCCTCCGCACGCAATACGGCGAAGCGATTGCCCGTGAGTATCCCAAACACTGGCGCCGAGCGAGCGGTTATGGCCTTCCCGTCCTCCTCGAGCCCCAGCTGAACGTGGCGCGACTTCTGGCAAGTTCCGAAGGGACTTTGGCGGTCGGGCTTGAGTACACGTTGAACCTCGTGCCGCTTCCTCGACTCACCGGGCTCGTCCTTCTCCAATTCGATGACCTCGTCGAAGCGATGGAAGCGGTACCGACCCTGCTCGAGACGGAACCGTCGGCCGTAGAACTGATGGACGGACTGCTGATACGGCTTACCCGAGAACAACCCGGTTACGCGCCACGGATTGCGTTTTTACGCGGTGCCCCTGAAGCCCTGCTCATGGTCGAATACTATGCCGAGAGCGAGCAGGAGCTTCAGAGCAAGTTGGATCGGCTCCTCCGGGTAGTCGCAGAGCGCCGGCTCGGGCGTGATCCCATCGCGATCACCGACCGCCAGCAACAAGCCGACGTTTGGGCCGTACGCAAAGCCGGTCTTGGTCTCCTTTACAGTATCCGCGGTGATCTCAAGCCCATCGCCTGTATTGAAGATGTCTCGGTACCAGTCGAACACCTCGCCGACTATGTGCGTGAGATCCTTCGCCTCGTCGCTGAGCACGGGACAAAAGCTGCTTTCTACGCGCACGCCAGCGCCGGCTGTCTGCATGTCCGCCCCCTTGTGAATCTGAAGACGGCTGATGGCGTGCGGACGATGCGGGCACTCACCGAAGGCTCTTTGGAGCTCGCCAAACGGTTCGGTGGTGTGCTGAGCGGCGAGCATGGCGACGGTTTGGCCCGCGGCGAGCTCAATCCCCTTCTCTTCGGTCCCACACTCTACCAGTGCATGAAAGATCTGAAGGCCGCTTTTGATCCACTCGGCCTCCTCAATCCGGGGAAGATTGTCGATTGTCCGCCACTTGATCAGAACCTGCGGTACGGGCCGGACTATCGGCCGGTCGAGCCAAAGACCTTCTTTGCCTTCCGACAAGATGGCGGTTTCCTGCGCGCCATTGAGATGTGCAACGGAGCCGGCGTTTGTCGGAAGCTCGGTGTTGGGACGATGTGCCCCTCTTACATGGCGACACGCGACGAACGTGACACCACACGTGCCCGTGCCAACGCACTCCGCAACGCGCTTGCTGGGCGTATTCTCGAACCAAGACATTTCACTGACCCACGAACCTATGAGGTATTCGACCTCTGTCTCGCCTGCAAGGCGTGCAAGACCGAGTGTCCCTCGAGCGTTGACATGGCGCGAATCAAAGCGGAGTTTCTCGCGCAGTACTATGCCGTGCACGGGACACCGCTGCGTGCGCGGGCATTCGCGCATATCCATCTGCTGAACCGGTTCGGCTCACGCACTGCACCGTTCAGTAACCTCGCGCTACGAACTCCGCTCGGCACGCTCGCAAAGCGGGCTCTGGGCATCCACCCCAACCGCTCGCTCCCTTCCTTCGCCCGCGTCCCGTTTGATCGGTGGTTCCGCGATCAGCATATCCCTCGCACCGACGGGGTTCGCGGACCGGTCATCTACTTCCACGACACCTTTGCCACCTATAACTATCCCGAAATCGGGCGCGCAGCAGTTATGCTGCTTGAGGCGGCAGGCTACCAAGTCTTGGTGCTGGAACGACGACAGTGCTGTGGCCGCCCGATGATTTCGAAAGGGCTCCTCCGCGACGCACAACGCGTTGCGCGCGAGAACGTCGCACTCCTCGCACCCTTTGCACGCGCAGGTATCCCCATCGTTGGCACCGAACCAAGCTGCATCTTAACGTTCCGCGACGAATATCCCGACCTCTTGCCTCCATCAGACGACGTTACCATCGTTGCCGAACAAAGCTTTCTGCTCGACGAGTTCCTGTCACGTGCAGTCGAACGCGAGAGCTTGGCACTTCCCTTCCGTTCCGATCCAGGCCCACGTCTCTTGTTCCACGGGCATTGCCATCAGAAAGCCTTGGTAGGTGTCAAGCACACACTTGCACTCTTGCGCGCGGCAGGCTGCCAGGTGGAAGAGAGCGGCGCAGGATGCTGCGGTATGGCTGGCTCATTCGGCTATGAAACCGAGCACTACGAGATTTCGCAGAAGATTGGGGCAGATCGACTCTTTCCAAAGGTGCTCGAGCAGCCGCCGGAGACAATTGTGGTGGTAGCCGGTGTCTCCTGCCGCGAGCAAATTGCTCACTTTACGCAGCGTCGTCCGCTGCATTTCGCTGAGGTTCTGGTGCAACGACTCGATCGGGCACGCCTGGCAGTCTCCTGAGTTGTCCCGTCGGGAGGTGCACGATGGCAGCACATCGCAGATCTCCTCCTCGACTTTGGGAAGTCGTCCGGACGCTCGTCACCGCTCTCACCCAACCGCCCCCGCATCCTCCAGTTTCCACCGATCCGGGCTTAAGAGAGGAATTGCGCATCACCCTGGCGTCGCGCAAGGAACTTGGTCCGGACTATGACCGTGAGCTCGTGGATCACTTTCTGCGGCAGATGGATCAGGCAATCGAGCAACGGGTAGAAGAGCTCTGGCGCGAACGCGAGCGACGGCGACGGCGCGCCGCACTTGGAAAAGGTCTCACGCTGACATTCGTCCTCCTCGCGGCGATTCCACTCACTGCAGCTGCTGGTCTCACGGCAGGCGCTCAGGGAATCGCGGTGGTGTGGATCGGTCTCGTCGTCGTCCTCGTTATCAGTGGACTTCTCTGGCGCGTCTAGCGGCGAGCTACCGCCGGAGCAGCCGCATCCTGATAGAGTCGCGCACGGAGCGCCAGCACCTCACCGCGCAACTGCTCGTCTTGGGTCAATTGTTGTTCAATCTTTTCGACCCCGTGCAGAACCGTCGTGTGGTCACGCCCACCGAGTCGCTGGCCAATCTCGACAAGCGAAAGACCGAGCTCATCGCGCAGGAGGTACATCGCCACTTGACGTGGGACAACAACCTCTCGCCGTCTGCCGGGGCCGACCAACTCAGCCAGCGAGACACGGAAATGACTGCAGACTACCTGGAGCACAAGCTCCGGTGTCAGCTGCTCGCGCCGTGACCGTCCATCGCCCTCCTGGAGTGCTTCGACCGCAAGCGCGAGCGTGATCGGTTGGTGTGTGAGCTGCGCGAGCGCGACGATCCGGTTCAAGGCCCCTTCGAGCTCGCGGATGTTGCTTTCCACGCGACGGGCGATGTACTCGACAACATCATTGGGTATGTGCATGCCGAGTTCGCGCCCCTTCTCAATCAGAATCGCCTGTCGCGTTTCCAGGTCTGGTGGTTGGATATCCGCTAGGAGCCCCCCTTCGAACCGGGACCGAAGACGGTCGGCAAGATCCGGAATGAGCCGCGGTGGCCGGTCGCTGGAGATCACAATTTGCTTGCCCGCCTGGTAGAGAGCATTGAAGGTGTGGAAAAACTCTTCTTGGGTACTCTCTTTTCCAGCGATGAACTGGATATCATCGATCATCAAGATATCAATCGTGCGGTAACGATTCCGAAACTCGTCTGTCCGTTGATGACGGATGGCGTTGATCAGATCATTGGTGAACGCCTCCGATGAGACATAACAGACCCGTAATCCCGGGCGATTCGCCAGCGCTCGGTGACCGATCGCATGCAGGAGATGTGTCTTTCCCAAGCCCACACCACCATAGATGAAAAGCGGATTGAACTTTTCTCCGGGACGGTCGGCTACAGCAAGGGCAGCAGCATGGGCCAACCGGTTGCTCGGCCCGACCACAAATTTCTCGAAGGTGTATCGGGGATTGAGGCCATGCTCTGGCGACGGAGTCAATGCCAACTGCTTGGTCGACTGCTCTGGTGTGTCGACGGGACGACGTGGCCCGCGCCGCCCCATCGAAGCACTGTCTGCATCTATTCCGTGCACGGTGAACTGGACGGCAATCGGTCGACCCACGAGCAACGACAGCGTCTCCTGGATATCACGCGCGAACTTCACTCGTAACTGCTCGGCGGCAAAGGTAGACGGCGCTGCGACAATTGCACAGTCATCGTCGATCCCGACGAGCTCTGTGTGTTTGAGCCATGTCTCGAAATTTGCCCGCGAGACGCGCTTCGCCAGATCCCCCAGAGCGACTTGCCAGAGCTGCTTGGGTCGCATTGCCGTCCCCCACGAACGTGTACGTACACACGCACCTGCATCCTAGCATGGACGCGTCAGGTCGGCAAGCATTGCCGACCAGGCACAAAGCGCACCCGAACAACGTCGAGCCGGGCACATGCCCGGCTCGAACGCGGGAAGGGGAGGGGTGGAGCGGAATCTGCAGGATCCGTCGTCTTCAGCGGCTGTCCACCTTCATTATACGTCAAGCAGCCCCAGATGGATGGCCCTTGAATCTATCGATAACGTCGAATCATTGGACATTGTCGAATGATTCCGGTAGACTCCTCCCGTTGACTCTGGCGACCTTCTGTGGGGGAGTGACATGGATGACCGACTCGACCTCATTGAGACAGTCATTCGCGAAATGCGTGAAGTGATCGCCTACCTCCACCGTCGAAGCCCGCCGCGACTCGGTGAGTTCGACCTCTCGATGGCACAATTGAAGGTTCTGTTTGCGCTTTCTTGCAGCGGTCCTCTCACGGTCAGTGAGGTAGCCGAGCGGCTCTCGATCACCTCACCAACCGCAAGCCACCTCATCGACCGCTTAGTCCATCTCGGCCTGGTGAGACGACGCGAGGACGAGCGCGACCGGAGGCGGACAGTCGTGGAACTCACCGCCTCGGGGGAGGACTTTCTCCGGCAATTGCGTCAGGGCAACGAGCAATACTGGCGCGACCTTTTGAACCAGCTCGACTTCGTTGACCTCCGAGCCTTACTGCAGGGTGTTCGAGCACTCGCTGAGGCGGCACGCCGAGCTCGGATAACGAACTGACCAGAATGAGAAAGGGAGACGAAGACAGATGGAAACCATCACTGTGTCCACACCAGCGCAGGACATCCAACGGCAACGACAGCGTTTAGCGCTGATCCTGCCCGGCTTGCTGCTGGGTATGCTGCTCGCCGCCCTCGACCAGACCATCGTTGGTACCGCAATGCCCCGCGTTATTGCCGAACTGCACGGTCTTGAGCACTATGCATGGGTATTCACAGCCTATATGCTCACATCTACCGTCACTGTTCCGCTCTACGGGAAGCTCTCGGATATCTACGGACGGCGTACATTCTTTCTCTTCGGAATGATCGTTTTCCTCCTCGGCTCTGCACTGTCTGGTATGGCACAGAGTATGACTCAGCTCATTCTCTTCCGCGCAATTCAAGGAATCGGGGGCGGAGCACTCTTCCCGATTGCCATTGCGATCATCGGTGACCTGTTCCCACCTGCGGAACGTGGCAAGTGGCAGGGACTCTTTGCGGCAGTCTTCGGATTTAGTGCCATTATCGGGCCAAGCCTCGGTGGCTGGATTACGGATCACTGGGGCTGGCGCTGGGTGTTCTATGTCAACATGCCGATTGGAGTAGTCGCACTCTTGACCACTGGCCTCACCATGCCCAAACTCGCGAGCGGCCGTCAGCACAGCATCGACTACCTCGGTGCAGCACTGCTCATCGCTGGCGTGACTCCTATGCTCCTCGCCTTCTCCTGGGCGGGAACAGAGTACCCGTGGAGCTCGGTCCAGATCATTGGACTCTTTACTGCCAGTGCCGTGTTCCTTGCTCTCTTTGCCCTGGTCGAATTCCGGGCCGCTGAACCAATTCTCGACCTCCGGCTCTTTCGGAACCGAATCTTTACCCCAACGCTTCTCGCTGCATTTCTCATCGCCATAGGAATGTTCGGGACCATTCTCTATCTTCCGCTGTTTGTACAAGCAGTCCTTGGAAGAACGGCGACGAACTCTGGCGCGGTCCTCACACCCATGATGCTGGGCTTTGTGTTCTCAAGTATCCTCGGCGGGCAAATCCTCGCCCGCACCGGTCGATACAAGATTCTCGGAATCGGTACCGTCGCTGTCGCCGTGGTCGGCATGTTCCTCCTCTCCCAGATGGACATTCACACATCGAGTACGGAAGTCGTCCGCAACATGATCATCCTTGGCCTCGGTATTGGCACGACCATGAGTCTGTTCACCATCATCATTCAGAACGCTTTTCCACTGGAACGACTCGGTGAAGTCACCTCCGCGCTCACCTTCTTCCGATCCATTGGGGGAACGATCGGTGCAGCGATTCTCGGCACAGTGATGACAAATCGGTTCCAGAACGAGCTCGCTGCGCGAATTCCTCCAGAAGTACGCGCAGCTGTACCAGCGGAGCGTCTTACCGTGCTGCAGAATCCCCAGATTTTCATGAGCCCGGAGGCGATGCAGCAGATGCGACAGCAGGCCGCCGCCTTCGGACCGCAAGGACAACAGTTGCTGGAGCTGCTCCTTCAGGTCATCCGAGAGTCGCTCGCTGTGGCCATTGACCACGTCTTCCTTGCCGGGATGATTATCTTGCTTTTGGCTCTGCTCTTCACTTTCCTCATCCCAGAAATTCCGCTGCAACGGCGTGGTGGTCGCCCGCCAGCGGTTGGGCACTAAATTACTGGCCGTCGGACAAGGAGAGGACGCCGTTGCCACGCTCCGGCGTGCGGTGCGGCGGTGGAACCGCCCGCCGCAGGTCGGTTCACCCCCCCTTGGTCCAGGCGGAGCCGTGTGCGCCATCGTAGCACGACGACTGTCGCATCAGCGATAAGACCTCTGACTTGTGCATCCTGCCAATTGCGAATCGAAGCACATGACGTCTCAGGGACAGAGTATGACAAGCGGTCAGCATCCGATCTCTGCTGTGTTGAGCGTGGTCTCCTTCCCAATCGAGAGGAGGAAAGCCTTGCTTTCTTGTCGACAGGGAAGAAACATCGCTAAACACGTCATGTCGCGCGCCTTAGCTGCCCGACCACAGTCCGCCTCCACTGCGATGGCGCAGCGGTCGTTCGAGGAAGCGGGGAAAGACACGGGTCGGTGTTGCCTTGACGAGACACTGACAACTGCCGTACACTCAGGTCTCGCGAGGCGATGCGAGCGCTGAGCCGAAGGAGCGTCACGGGCCATGCACGCACAAGCTCAGAAGCGCAACACACGGAGGCTCCAGGCCTGGCCCGTTCCGCCGTGCCCAACAATGATTGGCGTCTATTCCTTCTGGCCTCGCATCTGCGAGTGTAGCCCCCGCTAATCCATTCCCCCGTTTTTCTTGCTCGAGATTGGTGCGTCTGACGATGCGCGCAACTGCGTTGCTCGTCTCGCTCCAAGCGTTGCTCGCTAAGTTGAGTCTCTGACCACGACGGGAGGCGTCCTGCATGGCAGTACGTGTTAACGGACATTTGGTCAAAGAAGCATTGACCAATCTTATTGAGGCTATCCGAGCGACTCCTCGCTTGGCCAGCGGGACCACAATGGTCCGAGTCGAGTGGGCTGGTGGTACCCAAGCGATTGGTCATGTTCGTCAGTTCGAACCGATCATCGTGGACGAGCCACCAGCATTGGGTGGGAGCGATCGGGGGCCGAATCCGGTGGAACTCCTGCTCGTCGCATTGGGCGCGTGCCAGGAACTCATGCTCGCTGTCCTGGCCGAACAGCTGGGCCTGGAGATCCACGCGATTGATGTCGAAGTTCTGGGAGATCTCGATCTGCGCGGTTGCCTTGGAATCGACCCGCAGGTGCGGCCAGGATTCCAGCGGCTCGAGGTGTCCGTCCACATTGTTAGCCCGGAGCCCGAGGAACGCCTCCGGGAACTCCTCGCGCTTGCTGAGCGCTTGTGCCCGGTTTCCGACATGCTCCGTAACCCGGTACCCGTCCAGATGAACCTGGAGGTCTCTCACGCTGGCTCTTCTGCCATACGCCTTGACAACCCAATTGCAGCGTCGTAATGTGAAAATGTCTCTATCTAGAGGTGACTTCCCAACGTGGAGGTGCAACATGACAACTCTTGAGATCGATCCGCGCATTCTTTCCCGAGGGTATGCGCACCCGGAGGCATTGGTCACCACTGAGTGGGTGGCCGAACATCTAGACGATCCCACCATCCGGATCGTGGAGAGCGACGAAGACGTCCTTCTGTACGAACTGGGACACATCCCTGGAGCGGTGAAGGTCGACTGGCACACCGACCTCCAGGACCCACTGGTCCGCGACTTCATCGGTCCGGAGCAGTTCGCCGAACTCTGCTCCCACCTTGGCATTACGCCACAAACACGAGTCGTGTTTTACGGTGACAAGAACAATTGGTGGGCTGCCTACGCCTACTGGTTCTTCCGCTATATGGGCCATGGGCCGCTCTCTATCATGGATGGCGGACGCAAGAAGTGGGAGGCAGAAGGGCGTCCCATGACGCGGGAAGTCCCGAGTTATCCGCGCACTGACTACCCGGTCCCGACGCCCAATCCTGAACTCCGCGCTTTCCGCGACGACGTTCTCGCCTTCATCGGCTATCGGGATCGCAAGAAGGTAGCGGAACCGCGTGGCGCGCTGGTCGACGTCCGGAGTCCCGGAGAGTACCGTGGCGAGTTGCTCCACATGCCGGACTACCCACAAGAAGGAGCTCTGCGGGGTGGCCACATCCCCGGCGCAGCAAACATTCCCTGGGCTCAGGCCGTCAATGAGGACGGTACCTTCAAGTCACCAGAGCAGCTGCGGCAGCTGTACGAAAGTCAGGGCGTCACACCGGATAAGGAAGTCATCGTCTACTGCCGAATCGGGGAACGATCATCCCATACCTGGTTCGTTCTGCACGAACTGCTGGGATACCCCAAGGTTCGGAACTACGATGGCTCGTGGACAGAGTGGGGGAACGTCGTCGGAGTACCGATCGAGCGTTGAGCTTCAGGGGGTAGGGGACGGCCCCCTGCCCCCTCGAGAGCGACCAGGGGAGGGCGATCGCATGACGGTCGTCCTGGAATTTTTGGCCGAGAACGAGCAGTGTGTCTTCTCCTCCACGCGAGATGACGTCCCCCGTCCAGCGAAACGTCACTTCGCCGTGCGCGCCTGTGTGACACACGCACTGACCACGGAGCTTGTGAGGCCCAACCCTGCTCGGTCCCACCGCTCCGCTGAACGCACGAGCGCAGAAGCGATCTCGGTACCCAGTGCGCCGCAGCGCTGCACAGGAGAGGTAGGCCCCACCGCACTGTGCTCAGCAAGCTCCGGTTCACGGCCGTTATCTCGTCCCCGTGGTGCGGTACTTCAGGCAGACACGCACTCCCTGACTGGACATCGGTCTCGGGTCCCCAATCGCACGCCGCGCCAGGAGCACAAGGTCAGGACAACTCGACGCTACTCGTCACTTGCCCATTTCCACATCGTTGGTTTGGTGTATGATGATCATACCGATCATCGATCCTGAGTAGGCTGAGGCATGGTCGCGGAAGTGAGGTGGTCGGGATGGGAGAGAGTCCATTCGAACGACTCCGAGACCATGTTCGGAACCCCCGGCACCACGGCGCACTTGAAGACGCCACCGTCGTCGTCGAAGGTGGCAATCCGGAGTGCGGTGACCTCGTGACAGTCTATCTGAAGATCGGCGCGGACGGAGAAACGATTGAAGACGCTCATTTCACCGGTGTTGGCTGCGGTGTCAGCCAGGCGGCAGCTTCACTTCTCATGGAGCACCTGCACCAGGGGCACTGGACCACTGGTCGCGTCGCGACAGCTGACTTTACGCTGGTTCAGGAACTCGTCGGGACAGAGGCAGCGCGCGCCCGTCCCAAGTGTGCTTCGCTTGCTCTGAGCGTTCTTAAGGCTGCAGTGCAGAAGTATGAGCGGGAGCGCCGCCGAGCAGCGTTGACCGACGGGAGTGAGACCAGCACAACGTAGCGGAAAGCATACAGAGCGCGGGAGTGTGCGTAAACCGTCGGTATGGATGGGAGGTGCACTGATGGCAACCTGGCGACCAGATCCAACCTTTTATCCATCGCCACGCCTCGCAATAAAGGCCCCTCCGGAGCGGCTGGCGTACGTCGTACGACTGAATGCTCACCCGAACGGTCAGCCTGAGGCACTCTGTGTTGTGGATGTCGATCCTTCGTCGAGCACCTATAGCAAAATTGTTGGCGTCAGCGATGTCCCCTATACTGGCGGAGAGCTCCATCACCATGGCTGGAACGCCTGCAGCTCAATGCTGTGTCCCAATGCACCGCACCCGCACATCGAACGACGCTATCTCGTCGTCCCTGATATTCGCTCATCACACATTACCATCTTCGATGTGAAGGAGAACCCGACGAAACCGAAGGTCGTCAAAGTGATTGATCCTGAGGAAGTGTTCGAGCGGGCATTCTATTCGCGGCCTCACACGGTCCACTGTGGTCCAGACGGTATTTATATCTCCGCCCTGGGAACTCCGGACGGTGAAGGCCCCGGAGGGATCTTCATTCTCGATCACGAAACGTTCGAGGTTCTTGGGCGCTGGGAGATCGACCGCGGCGACCAGTATCTCCATTATGACTTCTGGTGGCACCTTGGCTATGACACCATGATCACCAGTGAATGGGGTACCCCGCGGATGATCGAACACGGGGTCCTTGGCGAGGAACTGTTGGCTGGCAAGTACGGTCACAGGATCCACCTCTGGGATCTGCACCGTCGCCGACGCACTGCTGTCCTCGACGTCGGTGCCGAGCACCAGATGCTCTTGGAGCTCCGACCGGCACATGACCCCACCAAGGCCTACGGCTTTGTCAACAGTGTCGTGAGCCTGAAAGATCTCTCATCGGCCATCTGGGTCTGGTATCGCCAGAATGGCGAGTGGAAGATCCGGAAAATTATCGAGATTCCCGCTGAGCCCGCTGAGGAGGAGCAACTGCCAGATATTCTGAAGCCGTTCAAAGCGGTTCCACCGCTGGTCACAGACATCGACCTGAGTGTTGATGACCGCTTCCTCTACGTCTCCTGCTGGGGGACGGGTGAACTTCGGCAATATGATGTATCGAACCCGTTCGAACCAAAGCTCACCGGTGTTTTGCAGATCGGCGGCATCGTGCGCCGCGCCGGGCACCCGGCTGTCTCCGGCCCACTGAACGGAGGTCCACAAATGGTCGAGGTGAGTCGCGACGGCCGGCGTGTCTACTTCACGAATTCGTTGTACCGTGCCTGGGACGAGCAGTTCTATCCTGACGGGATTCGCAGTTGGATGGTGAAGGTGGATGTCGATCCCGAAGGAGGAATGCGCTTCGATCCCAACTTCTTCGTCGATTTCGGTGAGTATCGCGCCCACCAGATCCGCCTCGAAGGCGGCGATGCATCGAGTGACTCATATTGCTTCCCATGATGCCGCACTGACAATGTGTCTGGCACCCCCGGCCCATCCGGGGGTGCCTTCCCTGTGTGAGATCACGATCGGACGGTGAATGTCAAGTAATCTTTGGGCGTGGCTTTCGCTGGTTGCCTTAGGGGTCTTCCATGGCCTCAACCCTGCGATGGGATGGCTCTTCGCGGTCGCACTCGGTCTGCAGGAGCAGCGCCTCACTGCCGTTCTCGCAGCGCTGCCACCGATTGCGTTGGGGCACGCCGCCGCCATCGCGCTCGTCGCAGTGGTCACGGCGCTCCTTGGGGCGCTTCTCCCCGGGGCTATTCTGTTGACTTTCGCCGGATTCCTCCTGCTCGCCTTTACGGGTTGGCGGATCTGGAAACGCTTTCGTCACCCGCGCACCCGATTCAGAGCGACTCGCCGCGAACTCGCTATTTGGTCGTTCCTCATGGCCAGTGCGCACGGTGCAGGACTGATGGTCGCGCCGCTTCTTGCGGTGTTGCTTCGCTCCACGAACGAGGTGGTTGCAACCACCAATCACGTGGAGCATCTCCAGCCCTTTGCACAGTCGGTCTGGCTCGCATTCGCAGCGGTTCTCGTCCACACCGCCTCCATGTTCGTGACGATGGCTGTCGTCGCCGTGATCGTCTTCCGTGAGCTTGGAGTCGAGCTTCTCCGGCGCGCCTGGGTGAACGTCGACCTTCTCTGGGTCGCGGTGCTCGGGCTGACGGGGGCACTCACCCTGGCACTCGGTCTTCGGGGACTCCTTTCATAAGTTCCCCACGGTAGCTACCTGACGGCAGCTCGGACGGAGCCACTTCCACACCAAATCGACCAAGGAGCTCCGCGGCCCACTCCGCGGGATATGAGATTGGGTCGACTGGATGACCGGGCGCATGCGAGTCCGACCCGGTACTGGCCACCAAGCCATATCGCTCGCACCATCGCCGAAACATCGCGGTCTGCTCGGGGCTATGTGACCGATAATGGACTTCCAGCCCGTCAATCGGTACCTCTGCCAATATTTGGACCAAGCTGTCCTCCGTGAGTCTCCCGGTCGCGTCATCACGCCCCGGATGCGCGAGAACACAGACCCCCTCAGCGGCGTGTGCGGCGGCGACCACCCGCTCCAACGGAAGGTCTACCGTCATCGGCTCACCCAGACGCTTGGTGAGCTCGTGGGCAGTTGCAAGGTTCGTCGCGTATCCCTCCTGGATTAGCGCCAGTAACACGTGATAGGGGCGGAGCGGACGTCCTGCAGTCAGCTTGCGGAGCGAACGGAGTCGGTACCCGTGGCGCTCCAGGGTCACCACAGCCGAGACGGCCTCCGCCCACATGCGATCGGCAAGTTCATCCAGCACCGCTCGAAACAGCCGTGCCCGTGGTAACGCTGGATCCACACCGTAGACCAGGAGATGCCACTGTCGCTCACCCCAACGTGTCGTCACCTCCACTCCCGGGATGACAAGGAGACCGTGCCGCGCACCACGGTCAACAGCCTCGGCAACCGCCGCCATGGTGTCGTGATCGCAGATTGCCGCAACGCGAAATCCTCGTTCGCTCAGGTGGTTCAGTAACGTCTCGACCGTCCAGAACCCATCGCTCGCAAGCGTGTGAAGATGCAGGTCGACCGGTTCTCCTGGCAGAATCGAGGTCATGGTTCGTTCCTACCTTTCCGTGCGAGTATACGCCGCGCGGGCCTGCGGTCATGGCAGAATCGGAACGAGGAGTCGAACCATGGTTGATCTCGGTGAACTCGTGCGGTACTGTGACCGTCTCCTCGAGTGCAACCGGTTCCGCGATGCTGCGACGAACGGGCTCCAGGTCGAAGGACGGTCGATTGTGCGTCGCCTCGCTGTCGCAGTGAGTGCAAACCGAGCGACGATCGAGCGAGCGATTCGCTGGGATGCGGATGCACTGCTGGTCCATCACGGGCTCTTCTGGGGCGAAGGCGCACGTGCTGTGACGCGCGTGCTGCGCCAGCGGCTCCGACCACTCCTCGTGCACGATGTCAGCCTCCTCGCCTATCACCTGCCACTGGACGCACATCCGGAACTCGGCAACAACGCGCAGCTTGCATTTGCACTCGGCCTGGAACCGGTTGAACCATTTGCCGATATCGCAGGAAGCTCCATCGGTTGGATCGCGCGCGCTGAACCACCGCGGCCCCTTCGTGACCTTCTCGCCGCCATCGAGCAGCACACCGATCGCGCTCCCACGGTCCTCCCCGGTGGTCCGGAGACGGTCCGACGAGTCGCGATTCTCACTGGCTCAGGTGCCAGTGCGCTTGGCGAAGCAGCTGAGCGTGGCTGCGATGTGCTTCTCACCGGTGAAGCGCGTGAGACGACCATGGCGCTCGCCCGCGAACTCGGTATCACCGTCATTGCAGCTGGACACGAGGCGACCGAGCGACTTGGTGTCCAGGCACTGGCGCGGCATCTCGCCGCGACATTCGGTTTGGAGACCACGTTCTTGCACGACCCGAACCCCATTTGATCACAGCGAAAGGAGCAAAAGCATGTCACACGCCATCGCGACTGTGTTCAAGGCCTACGATGTCCGGGGCATCTATCCTACCGAACTTGATGAACAACTTGCCTATCGGATCGGACGCGCCTTCGCACTTTACTTACGACCACGCCAGGTCGTTGTCGGACGGGATATGCGTGTTTCTTCACCAGCACTCGCTGACGCAGTGATTCGCGGCCTTCTAGAGCAGGGGGTGGATGTAACGGACGTCGGACTCGTCAGTACCGACGCACTCTACTTTGCTGTCGGCAAATACCGGTTCGACGGTGGGATTATGGTGACAGCATCGCACAATCCGCCGGAGTACAATGGCTTCAAGCTCTGCCGGGAAGAGGCACAAGCACTAAGCCTCGATCACGGCATCGGTGAAATCCGCGACCTCGTCATTCAAGGCGAATTTCCTGAACCAGAGCGCACCGGCACGCTCCTGCGACGTGACATTCTGGACGACTTCGCTGCCCATGTCTTGTCCTTCATCGACCCAACGGTCATCAAGCCCTTCACCGTCGCAATCGATGCTGGCAATGGCATGGGAGGAATGATAGCGCCGAAGGTGCTTGGGCGCTTGCCCCTGCGGATCATTCCTCTCTACTTCGAGCTCGACGGTCGTTTCCCTCACCACGTTCCGAATCCGATCGAACCCGAGAATGTTCGCGATCTCCAACGCACGATTGTCGAGCAACACGCAGATTTCGGCATCGCGTTTGATGGTGACGCCGATCGAATGTTCATTCTTGACGAGCACGGGCGGCTGATTGGTGGTGATATGATCACCGCGCTCGTTGCCAAGGCACTTCTCCAAAAATATCCAGGTGCCAAGATTGTATATAATTTGATTTGCTCTCGCGCTGTCCCGGAAGTCATCCGCGCACACGGCGGTATCCCGATCCGCTCGCGCGTTGGCCACTCGTTCATCAAGGCACTGATGCGCGAGCATGACGCCATTTTCGGTGGAGAACACTCTGGACACTTCTATTTCCGCGAGAACTGGTACGCTGACTCCGGGATTATCGCCGCAGTCACTGTGCTCGAGCTGCTTTCTCGTGAAGGTGTGACCGTGTCGCAAGCAATTGCTCCCATCGACCGCTACTTCCGCTCCGGTGAGATCAACGTCGAGGCACAAGACTTTGCTGCAGTGTTGCAGGCGCTGCAAGAGCACTTTCACGATGGACAGATTGACCATCTCGACGGTTTGACTGTTGAGTACGCCGATTGGTGGTTCAACGCTCGTCCCTCCAACACGCAACCGCTCCTCCGTCTCAATGTTGAGGCAACGACTCCAGAACTCCTGCAGCAGAAGACCCAGGAGGTGCTCACCGTGATTGAACAGGTAAGGGGACGCCTGGCCTGAAATGCAAGAAGCGCACGCCCAGCGACTCACTATTGTGAAACTCGATCCTGTGGGACGAGCGGTCGCCCGGTACAGCGGCCTCCGTGTGCCAGCATCTCCGGGTTGGATCGCCGTCACGGCGGAGTGGACATCCGGCCCCGTCGCCAGTGGCCCGCTGCAGTTCGAATCCGGAGACCGATTGTTTGAGTATTTCTCGGTCTTTGAGCTGTTCAACGCGTTTGCGCTCTATACCGCCGACGGTTGCTTCAAAGGTTGGTATGCCAACGTCTCCTGCCCTGCTCTCTTCGTCGAGGGAGAACTGTGGTGGCGCGATCTCTATATCGACGTTATTGCTGACGCAGCCGGAAACATCACGGTACTTGATGAGGAGGAGTTGGAAGCAAGTGGCCTGAAGGAAAGAGATCCGGAAGGCTACGCCTGTATCATCGCAGCCCGCGATCGCTTACTGGCAGCCCTAGCAACACGCACGTATCCCTTCGATCGTCATCCGTCACCAAGGGCGTTTTCCGGTGGTGCCGAATGAGTACAATGAGGCGTGCCGAGACGACACGAGGGTGAGGTGGGACGAGTGCGAAAGACACTGCTGACTCAGTCGACCCAAACGCGGAACGGGCCGCAAAGCGATCCTCGCACAGAACGCTGGCTCAGCATCGACGAGGCGGCACGCCTTTTGGGTGTCGGACAATCAACGCTCCGCCGCTGGAGCGACGCTGGTCTCGTGCCAGTCTACCGTACGGCTGGTGGTCATCGTCGCTATCGCGAGGCCGATCTGCTCGCCGTACTCAAGAGCGAAACGCGACCGCGACGACGATTATCCCGCAAGGCGCTCACCGATCTGTCGTACAGCCTTTACCAGTCGCAACTTCTGTCTCAGGTCACCACTCGGCCGTGGTACGCACACTATCGGCCGGAACATCTTGCTGAACTGCGAACACTCGGCCGACAACTCCTCGACTTGACCTTCCGGATTGTAAACCGCGCCGTCGACCGCGCATCGCTGGTCCGTGCTGGCCGAGCAATCGGTCAACGATATGGCGAGGTGAGTGCAGCGGCAGGGCTGAGTCCAGCCGAAGCTGTTGAAGCCTTCCTTGCCTTCCGCGTTCCAACGTATGTAGCAATTGCGCAATTCGCCGAACGTGAGGAGATCCCGACGCGTCGCGTCTTGCGTGTTCTCAGCGAACTCACGATGGTTCTCGACGAGGTTCTGCTCGCGACAGTGCAGGCACTCTCCAGTAGCGCTGTATCTAATGAGAAGATCTCCCAGACTGGTCTTCAGCAGCAGTGAGTGAAAGGTACCGGATCCCATGCAAGAGGAAGAGCAACTGATTTTGCGTCACGAACTTCTCGGCGATGAAGAGCTCTTCACCTGTGCGCTTTGCCAGCACGTTCTCCCGATTCATGAGGCACAAGCAGTCCGCGGCGATGAGGTTGGCATGACGGATGTCGAGTTTGTTCTCGTTTGCCGCGAGTGTCTACGCGAGCTTCGAGGACGGGATCACGTCCTCCCGCCGCCAGGCTGAGCACGGGTCAACGCACGCGCCCACGCGCCGCAACCCGCCACGTCGCTACAACCTTGCCGTTCCGTATGGCGACGAGTTCGTCCTGTAGATTCACGACCGGGCACACATGATTCGGAATGATTTCGAGTCGCTCACCGACGATGGGCCCGTCTACCCCCGGTGGCAACTCGACGACCCCATGCTCTTCGCTCAAGCGAGCAATCGTCGCCATCGGATAGTCAACCACATACCCGTATCCGGCTCGTCCCGGGGGCGGCGGATCGAACGTGAGGGTCTTGCTCCCCGCATCAATGACTGCACGGTCTGGTGATGGTCGGCTAATCACGGTCGTAAGGACACGTAACGCAACACGCTCGGGTCCGATCCGTCCAAACCGGAATGCCGCCGCATCGTAAAAAACATAGGTCCCCGGTCGCATTTCGGTCAGGCCCTCGACGCGTGTCGTCGCCAAGGCCGCCGGTGTGGAGCCGACGCTCACGATGTCGACTGAAACGCCATGGCGCCGAAGGAGTGCCGCCGAGGACACGAGCGCTTCGCCCGCGGCGCGCGCAAGCCGCTCCATCTCTTCGGTCGTAGGAGCTCGTCCGGCATGTCCCTCGTGTGTCATCAGTCCACGGAGACGTAGACCGGGCATCTGCATGAGTTCACGCGCCAGCCGTAGTACTGGCTCGCCAGGCTGGACACCAGCACGCCCAAGGCCCGTGTCAACCTCAATAACGACATCGAGCCGTTTTCCTCGTGCAGCGACTGCGCGGCTGAGAGGCTCGGCAACGGCAACACTATCGACAGCGACGGTGATGGGTGCGCGCTCAAGGAGACGCAGCAACCGCGCAATCTTCTGTTCTCCGACGATCTGATACGCCACGAGAATATCGTCCAGCACCCCCGCCTCAACCAACGCCTCCACTTCGCCGAGTTTGGCGCAGGTGAACCCAATGGCCCCATACTGTCGTTGGAGTTGGGCAATTTCGATCGTCTTGTGTGTCTTGAAGTGGGGTCGGAGCGCGAGCCCGCGCGACCGCGCGTACTCCGCCATCTCCGCGATGTTCTGCTCAAGCCGATCGAGGTCCACGACCAGGCAAGGCGTATCGAGCTCTTGCCGATAGGGTGCCCCGTTCATTGCCCTTCCCTCTCTTCGAGCACAGCGTTCAGCGGCAAGATGCGAACGCGCCGACCTTCGACACGCAGTCGCCCAGCAGCGTAGAGGCGAACCGCCTCCGGGTAGATTCGGCACTCTTCCACAAAGACCCGTGCTGCCAATGTCTCCGGTGTATCGTCTTCTTCGACCGGCACACAAGCCTGCAAAATGATTGGCCCACCGTCGAGCTCGTCCGTCACAAAATGGACGGTACACCCGCTGACTTTCATGCCGCTTGCGAGCACCGCACGGTGGACTCGCTCGCCATACATGCCCCGTCCCCCAAAGAGTGGTAGAAGCGACGGATGGATATTCATGATGCGCCAGGTATAGTCCGGGCGTACCGGTAACCGGCGCAGAAAACCAGCCATCAGCACCAGATCAATGGCCGAGGCATCGAGCGCGGCGTAGACACGCTCCGCAAAGACATGCTCTGGCACGCCCTTTGAGGGGATGATCACGAGCGGCACCCCCGCCGCGCGGGCAACGTTATTCCCCGGAATGTTCTCCCGGTTGCTGACGACTAACTCGATCCGCCCAGGGAGCTCACCCCGCCGCTGAACCTGCAGCAGGTTGGCCAGCGTCCGCCCGCCTCCGGATATGAGTACGCCAATCCGTAACTCTCGCACGCGTTCTCCTCGCATTCGCTCCTTGTCACCCTGAGAAGTATCGGCCGTCGTTCGCTGCCTGTCACGTCTCCGATGTTCAGTACAATCGAGTCGTGACCCGCGCACGAACGCGCAGCGCGGGTCGGCATTGTGTGGCAAGCGGAGGCAACAAGACGTGTCTCAACCGAGCAATACAGCCGCCGTAAGGGGCAGGACCACAACTCCCCCGACCGACAGCGTCGTCATCCTCGATTTCGGTTCACAGTATGCCCAGCTGATTGCCCGCCGGGTTCGCGAAGCCAATGTGTACTGTGAACTTGTGCCACATGACGTGAGTTGGGACGCGGTTGCCCACCTCCAGCCTAAAGGAGTCATCTTGTCCGGAGGGCCAGCCAGCGTCTATGAACCGGATGCTCCACAACTTCCTCAGTGGGTTCTGGAAAGCGGCCTTCCTGTGCTGGGAATCTGTTACGGGATGCAACTCCTGGCACAGGCGTTTGGTGGCACGGTGGCGCCCGCGCAGCAGCGCGAGTACGGCCCTGCGCTCATCGAGGTCGTGACCGAGCACCCGATCTTCACAGGCTTGCCACAGCGCTTTGACGTCTGGATGAGCCACGGGGATCGCATCGATGTCCTACCACCCGGTTTCATCGCGCTCGCGCGCTCGGCCAATGCTCCCTTTGCTGCCATGGCACGCGGCAATTTGATCGGCTTGCAGTTCCACCCAGAAGTGGCTCATACGCCGCTTGGGGCCGCAATGCTCCGCAACTTCCTGTACGACATCTGTGGCTGCGCCCCTACTTGGACACCGGAATCGTTCATCGAGCGGGCCGTCCGCGACATTCGTGAGCAAGTCGGGAAGGACCGCGTCTTGCTCGCGCTCTCCGGTGGCGTGGATTCGAGCGTCACAGCAGCCTTGATCTATCGCGCAGTTGGTGATCAGCTGACACCCGTCTTTGTGGATACCGGTTTGCTGCGCGAGGGCGAGGCGGAGACCATCCGTGAGGTCTTCGGACGCCATTTCCGTATGCCGCTTGTTGCGGTCGATGCCCGTGAACGGTTTCTTGCCCGTCTGCGCGGTGTGGTCGATCCGGAAGAAAAGCGCCGCCGGATCGGCGAAGAGTTCATCCGCGTGTTCGAGACCGTCGCCCGCGAACACGGCCCATTTCGCTTCCTCGCTCAGGGAACGTTGTATCCAGACGTTATCGAGAGTGCTGCTCCCAACGCCTCGCGAACAGCTGCCAAAATCAAGACGCATCACAATGTTGGTGGTTTACCCGAGGATCTCCAGTTCGAGCTCTTGGAGCCTTTGCGCTATCTCTTCAAGGACGAAGTCCGTGCAATCGGCCGGTTACTCGGTTTGCCCGAAGAAATCGTACAGCGACAACCCTTCCCCGGCCCGGGGCTCGCCGTGCGAATTCTCGGCGAGGTGACCGAAGAGGCAATCGCGATCGTCCGTCGTGCGGATCTGATTGTCCGAGAAGAGATCGAGGCCGCTGGTCTGAGCGGAGCACTCTGGCAATTCTTTGCTGTGCTCTTACCTGTGAAGTCTACCGGCGTCATGGGTGATCAGCGAACCTATGCCCATGTCGTCGCTATTCGCGCGGTAACCAGCTCCGACGCCATGACGGCAGACTGGGCCCGGCTTCCCCATGACCTTCTTGGGCGCTTGGCGAATCGAATTGTCAATGAGGTGCCCGGTGTCAACCGCGTCGTCTATGACGTCACCTCCAAGCCACCAGCCACGATCGAATGGGAGTAAGGTATGGCTCGACGAGGCTTGACCGTTCTGGTCGTCGGGAGCGGCGGACGCGAGCACGCGCTGGTTTGGGCGTTACAGCGCTCCCCGTCCGTAGAGCGCGTACTCGTCGCACCAGGGAATGGCGGAACTGCCGCGATCGCGGAGAACTTACCTATCCCGGCAACCGATATTCCAGCGCTGGTCGCTACAGCGCGTGACTATCGTGTTGATCTGACGGTCGTTGGCCCGGAGGAACCTCTCGCGCGTGGCCTCGCGGATGCCTTTCAAGAGGCTGGACTCCTAGTCTTCGGTCCAACAGCGGCGGCGGCGCGGATCGAGGCGAGCAAAGCATGGGCAAAAGACGTCATGCGAGCAGCGGGCGTGCCCACTGCCCACGCGACCATCGTGACTGCGCTCGAAGAAGCTCTCAGCGTACTAGATACGATGCGATTCCCCCTCGTCATCAAGGCCTCGGGACTCGCTGCCGGCAAGGGTGCGGTCGTTGTCAACAACCGCGTCGAGGCAGAACGCGTCCTGCACTGGATGCTCGTCGAACGCGGTCTTGGACCTGCTGCCGACCAGGTCCTGCTCGAGGAGTACTTAGCAGGTCGCGAGGTTTCGTTCCTCGCCGTGACGGACGGAACGACGGTGGTGCCACTCCAACCCGCTCGCGACTATAAGCGGCTTGGGGACGGTGATACCGGTCCGAACACCGGTGGCATGGGTGCGTATGCTCCAGTCCCCGAAGTAACTCCAGAACTCCAACGTGAGATCCTCGAAAGGATCATCCATCCGACTCTGACAGAATTGGCACGGCGCGGCATAACCTACCGTGGAGTCCTTTACGCCGGTCTCATGCTGACTGAGCGAGGTCCCGCAGTACTGGAGTTCAACTGCCGGTTCGGTGACCCGGAGACCCAGGTCATTCTTCCTTTACTCGAGAGCAGTTTGGCCGACCTGCTCCTCGCCGCTGCGCGTGGCGAGCTCCACAGCGTGGCTTCATTACGCTGGCATCCAGGCGTGAGCGTTACAGTCGCCCTTGCCTCGGGAGGCTACCCTGGTTCCTATGCTACGGGGTACCCCATTGAGGGGCTTGATGCGCTCCCCGCTGAAGTGCTCGTGTTCCATGCTGGCACACGGCGAGAGAACGGACGAATTGTGACTGCGGGGGGGCGAGTTCTCAATGTCACCGCAGTCGCCCCGACGTTTGCAGCAGCGCGCGAACGCGTCTACGCAGCGATCGAGCACATCCGCTTCCCTGGAATGACTTACCGTCGAGATATTGCCTTGGCAGAAGTCGCGTCGGCCATCAAGCCGACAGTGCCACCGACGACCGGGACGGCGTGATTGCTACCCACCCGTGCCGCACCGCTGCCAGGATCGCATCCACGCGATCCTGAGCACCGAGCTTGCGCAAGATCGACGTCATGTGGTTCTTCACGGTCTGCTCGGTGATAAAGAGTGCCTCAGCAATCTCCTTGTTCGACATCCCTTGGGTGACACAGTCAAGAACTTGAAGTTCTCGCACTGATAGCGCAGTCTCCGGAGACTCGGATGTTGTTTCTCCGGAAACGTAGCGCTGCAACTCCCCCAGCACACGACGCGCCAGGTCCGGCTTTTCCAAAATCTGGTGTGGCAAGCGGTCTTCACCAGCTGCAACCGCTTCGACGACCGCCAGGATCTCGCGCGGCTCGCTGTCCTTGGCAAGAAACGCGGCTGCGCCAACCCGGAGCGCACCGAGTAGCCAGTGTTCCGCCTGATCTGCAGAAAGAAGGACCACTGCGAGCTTGGGCAGTTGCCGCTTCAACAAGCGTGCGACATAAAGGCCGTTAATCCCGGGCAAACGCACATCGACCAAGGCCACGTCCGGGTGATGAAGTTCCGCACGCTGCACCGCCTCATGCCCAGAAGCTGCTTCTGCTACCACCCGGAATCGTCCATGCTGATCCAACAATTGCCGCAGCGCGAAACGAAACAACGGGTGATCATCGACGACCAGTACCCGCACGACCCCCTGCCGCTTGCCAGAACCGTTGCACCGCATCGCCACGCACCCCCTCTTAGAAACCTCGCTATGAGTTTCCACTACAGGAGATGATTCGACGATGCGGAATTGGTCACACACTAGGAATCACCAGTCCTAGGATGGTGAGTACTGATGCCGCATGTACGTACTATGCCTAGCAGGCACATCAGCGCAGTTGCCACCCGAAGTACCCAAGTAGCCCAATGAGGCTCTTCGCATCGCTGATCTCCCCACGCGCTATTGCGAGACGCGCCTCATCTGTTGTCAGCTCCACGACACTCAGGCGCTCGTCCGCTGCTGGGCGCGGTTGACTCAACTCGAGTTCCTCGGCAACGAACACAACCAGCTCCTCATCGGTCCACCCGGGACTCACCGCGAAACGAACCAACTCTCGTAACACTCCTGCACGGTACCCGGTCTCTTCTTCGAGTTCTCGACGCGCACACACCTCCGGCGACTCTCCTGGTTCCAAGGTGCCCGCCGGGAGCTCGAGCGACATCCGTCCAATGGCGTGGCGATATTGCCGAACGAGAACCACCCGTCCGTCACCCTTCACCGCAAGGACCGCGACTGCCCCAGGGTGATGCACGATCTCACGGACCCGTCGTTGTCCATCCGAGAGAACAACGTCATCACGGTACACCGTGATCAGCCGGCCCGCAAAGACAACTTCCCGATGAAGCAACTGTTCCTGCATGGCACATTGCTCCTCTTCCGACCAATCGACAAGTTGACACCGCACGCTTCTCCATACTCTTTGGCAAGGTCGAACGCTCCGCCTCTTCGCTTTCAGAAGGATGCCGGAAGGGTCTGCCGTGGCGCCGCAGGTGCTGAACCTCACCGTGTAGCGCTGGGTAGAGGCCCGGAGTTCAGCGTGGCTCCACCACAGGCATCATCGGTTGCACAGCCCCGGGGACGCAATGTGCCACGTGCACGAAGCCATCCTGGGCTATTTCCTATGACCGCGAATCAGCGCACCTACTGCCTCGATGTGTACCCTGGGGGATCGGAAGACACCAAGCAGCAAAACAGCATACTGTCATCTGAGTGTAACCCCTACGCGACGAGCGCAGGAGTTCACCATTCTCGTACGCCGCCGGTAAGGCATTCCGTACTCACAGGTTCACGCAGTGTCGGGAACGTGACCGACTGGGGTAACCGATCACGCGGGGGACCAGGTCACAAAACCGGTAAGAGTGGTTCAAAGAGCTAACGGAGGCGCCGGGCGGATTCGAACCGCCGAATCGCGGTTTTGCAGACCGCTGCCTTAGGCCGCTTGGCTACGGCGCCCTTCATTTCCCTGTGGATAGTATAGCACTGCCCCACCTGTCAGCGCTGCCCCTACAGAGGTATGGACCATTCTCGGCGCTCACGAATCGCCTGCTCCCCACCTGAACCCACTGCAATCGCACACGTGAGGATCAATCCAGTCCGACCCACACGATGCCCCACTTCTCTAGAGCAAGCCCCCTTCGTGTCGGTTGCTCCATCCATTGCCCTGAATTTCGTCGAAAAGCTGCACTTTGAGTCGACTTAATGCACCGTCACTTCCGTCTCGATACCCCTGGGAAGCCCACATGTCGAAATGAGCTGAGACGGGAACACTTTCATTCCTGCATGTGATCCTTACGGCTTCGCTCGGCACGTGGGCACAACCTCGCTTCCAGGCGCGCGACGGAAGCACTCGAAATTTCGTCATGGCACACACACGCTTTCACAACTCCGCTAGCGAAGGATAACCAGCCCTCGATCGGTTACGCGCGCTTCGGGAATCACTGAAAGGGCCATAAACGAGAGTAGAGCGA
The DNA here is from genome assembly GCF_023806465.1 of Thermomicrobium sp. CFH 73360. Lineage (GTDB taxonomy): Bacteria > Chloroflexota > Chloroflexia > Thermomicrobiales > Thermomicrobiaceae > Thermomicrobium. The sequence goes on from NZ_JAMSLS010000001.1 coordinate 195,678, forward strand.
ACGGAGCGGGTACCGTGCTCCCGAGCTCGCGCGCAACCTGCTCGACGGCCTCGTATTGCGCAGCCACCACCTCCAAGGGTTCCGGCGACAGGATGCCCGCTACCGGTAAGGCCAGTTGCGCGCGCACCTCCCCAGCAACGACGGCAGCCAGACCACCCCGCATCGCCGCGATCGTCTCGATGGTCCGCAGGATGTCCGCATCATCAACGCCGACCACAACGATGTTGTGCGCATCGTGGGCAATCGACGAGCCGATCGCCCCACGCTTCAAGCCAAAACCGCGAACCAGCCCCACACCGATCTGTCCCGTCGCTCGGTGTCGTTCCACAACGACAAGTTTCAGAAGATCCCGATCCGGATCCGCTTGCACCTCTCCATCCCGGACTGACGGTTCTACTTCGATGGCCCGCGTGACAATCTGGCCTGGAATCGCCTCCACGGCGACCATGCGGGTGGCTGCCGGAATACGCAGCTGCGCCGGCTCGACCGGCGCGATGTGCACGGTGTCGAGAAGCCACGCAGGAATTGCTCGCTCGACCGTGAAGCGTGCTTTTCCGTCTTCTGCAACAACGTCGCCACGGAACAGTACGAGCGAGGGCCGGATGTCGTCAAGGCGCTCGAAGACTACCAGATTGGCCCAGTACCCCGGCGCCACTAAGCCATATCCATCGAGTCCCCAGTACTCGGCGGTATTCAGGGTAGCCAGGCGGATCGCTCGAATCGGGTCGAGTCCAGCCGCGATAGCCTTCCGTACGATCGCATCCACGTGACCGTCATGGAGCAGCGTCGCGCAGTCGCGATCGTCGCTGGCGAAGCAGCACTGTGGGTAGGTTGCGTCGGTCACTAGGGGAAGGAGCTCCAGCAAGTTATGCTCCGTGGAGCCCTCACGGATCATGATGCGCAGCCCACGACGCAGCTTCTCGCGTGCTTCTTCCAGCCGCGTTGACTCATGATCTGAGCCCATACCCGAAGCGATATACGCATTCAAACGATGCCCGCGCAAGCCCGGTGCATGCCCATCGCGACGCCGTGCTGGCAAGCTCAACTTCTCGTAGATCTCTGTATCTCCCGCAAGGACACCGGGGAAGTTCATCATCTCACCAAGCGCGACGGCATTGGGAAGCGCAAGCCCTTCCCGGATCGTCGCTGCGTCCATGACCGCTCCAGCACTTTCGTACGGGCTCGCTGGCACACAGGAGGGAATGGTAAAAAAGACATCTAGCGGAAACGCCGCGGATGCCTCAGCCAAGGCCCGAATGCCAGGTAGACCGACCACGTTCGCAATTTCGTGCGGATCGGTCACCACCGCTCCAGTACCATGCGGGACGACAGCTCGCGCGAACTGGTCAATCCACAAAAGTGAACTTTCTACATGCACGTGTCCATCGATAAAGGACGGTGCCAGATAGGCGCCAGCGAGATCGATTTCCCGCTCACCGGCAGGATAGTCTCCGACACCCGCAATTCGTCCATAGACGATCGCGACATCGGCTTCTTCGATCTCTCCGCTCGCCACGTTGACGACGCGCGCGTGCCGCAGGACGAGATCTGCCGGCTCCTCTCCCAACGCCACGCGAAGCAGTCGTCGCCACTGCTCGAGTGCCAATCCCTCGATCCCTAGACTCACCATGGCGATCCTCCTCTCAGTCGAGGAGCCGTGCCTCGATCCGCGTCAGCAACTCATCCAACTGCTCCAAGAGCGACGACACCACGTCGGGCAACATGCTACCAGCACTAAACGGGATCTCAGTACTCAGGCGTACCCCGACACCGTGCTCCTGTTCGTCCCACCAGGCATCCGAGAGTAGCTCTTCGCCAGGGGCAAGTGGTGCACTCCGAATCGTCTCGACAAGGCGTGTGAGCGTCATGCGTGCCAGACGCTCTCTGATCATCCGTCGTCTCTCATCCTCTTCGTCGAAGAAGAGACCAGGTGAGACGTCCCACACCTCGACCAGATACCCGTCCGAACCGATGCGGACATCAACTCTTCCAGCCTCGGTATCGCAGGCCACGAGCCAGCGGCCGTCTTCACTATAGAGTGGATATGCCCAAAATCCAGCGGCCCGAAGCACCTGAACGACCGGTTCTAAGGCAGCTCGTGTGTCACACCTCGTCATCGTCCGCCCTCACCCTGTCATCTGCGAGGAGACGCCGAGCGACCTCAGCAAGCGCCTCTACTTGCTCTCGTACGTGGGCAGGCAAATCGGCTTGCGCCATCAGTATTACCCCTGGCCGAAGTTCCCAGCGATACCAGACCGTCGCCTGAAGATCTAGGCTTTCACTTACCCGCGTCAGCTCGGATCGAATCTCCTCCAAACCCAGTCGGCGTGCACGCAGTTGTTGGATGACCTTGAGCCGCTGGAGATGGGCGGTACCATACCGGGCAGTCGGTCCGCGCCCCACAGGTGGTGGCAGCAACCCGCGCGCTACATAGTAGCGGATCCGGCGTGGCGGCACGCCAGAGCGCTCAGCGAGTTCCTGAATGCTCATCGCTCGTTGGTTCGCGTCCACTCGCATGAAGCACCCGTCACCTTTGCCTGTATGAAGTATGCTCGCTATCAGGCCGACAATCGTCATGAAGGGTGAAGGTATCGATGGAGAAGCACAAGACGGACTTTTGGCAGTCGCCCTTCCTGCTCGTCGGTGTCGTCCATCTTTTACCCCTACCAGGAACTCCACGCTTCACCGGCTCGTTGGTGACCGTTCGTGAGCGCGCGCTCCGAGACGCTGAGGCGTACGTGCGTGGTGGTGCACACGCACTGCTCATCGAGAACTTTGGCGATGTTCCCTTCCGCAAGGAGCGTGTCGAACCCCATGTGATCGCTGCAATGGCACTCATTGTCGAGGACATTCGCCGAGCAACCGGGTTGCCAATCGGTGTGAATGTCCTTCGGAACGATGCACTGGCTGCACTCGGGATCGCCGCGGCCACAGGAGCCCGCTTCATTCGCGTCAACGTCCACGTCGGTGCGATGCTGACTGATCAAGGAATCATCGAGGGGAAGGCCGATGAGACGCTGCGCTACCGGACATTGCTTGGCGCATCTGTCCAAATCTGGGCCGACGTTCATGTCAAGCACGGTACCCCTCTCACTCCACAGCCACTCGAGGAAGCGGCGGTCGAAACGGTCGAGCGTGGACTTGCCGACGCGCTCATCGTCACCGGGTCATCCACGGGGCAACCTCCGCGCCTTGAGCACGCCACCAGTATTCGGCAGAAGCTTCCAGGTGTCCCACTTCTTCTCGGCAGCGGTATCACGCCGCAGAACGTCGCATCGTTTCTTCGCGTGGCGAATGGGGCCATTGTTGGGACGTGGGTGAAGGTGGAAGGGATAGTCCACAACCCGGTCGACGAGCATCGTGTTCGCCAACTCGTCCAAACGATCGCGACGCTCGTCCCCATCCGCCATGCTGGATGAAGGCAATCCGAATGCCCTGTGCGCTCGAGGCCTCCATACCCTGCGAGACAAGAGAGAAATCATGCGTCGAGGAAATCCGCCGTGGCCGCTTCGGTTACCGTCGTGCCACAACCCAGGAGTGCCACAATGAGTGAACTTCTCGGATTCACCTCACTGTGTGGGCCGGATATCAATGACATCCAATTCCACTCGGTCTTGACCATTCCAGGAAGTCCGTCGAAGCGTGAACGCGATGTCAATCCGGCCCATGCGACGCAGCCGCTCGTATTCTTCGCCACCTTCAAACCACACTGCCTGCCGTATCGTACCGTCCCCCGCCACAACCGTAAACCGCAAGTGACGGCCATCCTGAGTTCGCCAGACATCCACTGCTGACACGTTGCGTAGGAGACACCGTGGTACCGGATTCCCATGGCCAAACGGTTCCAAGCGGGAGAGCATCTCCCATGTATCAAGCGAGATCTGAAAAGGATGGAGTTCGAGATCGAGGTCGAGCGGCAGCGCTGGTTCGCGATCACCAAATGCCTCCGAAGCCAATTGCAGAAGGCGAGCCTCGAGTTCGGCAATCCGTTCGGTCGGGAGCGTCAATCCTGCCGCCGCGCTGTGTCCACCATGATCGAGCAAAAGATCCCGGCAGCGCTCCAATGCTGCCGAAATATCGAATCCATCCACACTTCGCGCCGAGCCGCGACTGACGTCTTCACTCTGAGAAAGGAGGACAACAGGTCGCGCATATCGACTGACAAGCTTACTCGCTGCCAACCCAACAAGTCCCACATGCCAGGCTTCGTCGGCCAACACGAGGACAGGAGGGAGCGTGGAGCGGACGCGAAGATGCTGTTCTGCCTGGCGGAGCATCTGCTCAATGGCGCGCTGACGCGCCGCGTTCAATTCGGAAAGCCGCCGTGCTAGTCGCTGAGCATGATCGACGTCCTCTGCTAAGAGCAGGTCGAGCGCCAGCTGCGGATCATCCATCCTCCCGGCCGCGTTCAGCCGTGGTCCGAGCACATATCCGCAGTGCCAACTCGTAATGCGACGCTCGCGGTCGCTGCCTAGACCAGCAACGGCCGCGAGGACTCGCAGACCGATCGGCGCTGAGTCCCAGAACCGCTCGAGGCCGGAGGCGACCAGCGTCCGGTTTGTCTCAACCAACGGTACGACATCAGCGACCGTCCCAAGCGCGACAAGCGGAAGATACCGTGCAGCAGCACGATCGCCCAAGAGCGCACGCGCGAATTGGTAGGCCACTCCAACCGCCGCCAACGTTCGAAACACAGGGGGCGCATCCGGCCGCTTGACGGAGACGAAAACGAGATCTTCTGGCCAATCCAGACGATGCACATCGTGGTGATCGAGCACAATGACCGGAATGCCGGCTTTCTGGACAGCACACAGTGCGTCCCAGTCCCCTGTCCCACAATCGACAGTGACAAGCAGGGAGGGGTTCTGCTCCACGATGCGTGGGACATGGTGAGGATGAAATCCGTATCCGTCGTGTAATCGATGGGGGACAATTGGTTTCACCACGAGGCCGAGTTCCCGGAAAACGAACGTCAAGAGCGCGGTCGCGGTCAGCCCATCGACGTCGTAATCGCCAAAGACCACGACCGGTCGGGACGATTGGCGGATCGCCTGGATCAGCAGGACGGCCCGCTGCAAATCCGGCAGCCCCCTTGGATCAGGCAAATCGTCATGTCGCGGGGAGAGAAACCGTTGCGCCGCATCCCGGTCACGGATGCCACGGCGATAGAGTACCGCACTGAGCAATGGATGCTCCGTCAGGGACCACGCGACATCGGCAAGTGCGTCTGGCTCGCGCCAGCGATAACGAGACATGGCACCGGTCCTCACGACGGAATGTCGGGGGCCACGGGCGCTATCAAGAAGAACGCCCAGTAGACAAGGACCGTGGCCTCTCTCGTCCTCGTGGAGATCACAGCCCCTTGCGTCACACTCGTCTCCGCTCGAGCTGTGCATCAGAGTCAGGAGCTTTGTCGACGGCCACAAAGATTGCGCGTGTCAGGGGCGTGCCAACGTAGTGCTCCTGGGTGCCCACGCGGATACGCAAGGGGCCTTCGAACGGTAGACGTTCGAGGACTTCTACCCGCATGCCTGGTCGGATGCCAAGTTCGGCAAGATAGCGTAGTTGGGCACGATCGTGATCCGCAACGTGAAGCACCTCAACTGACTGTCCCGGTGACACGTCCTCTAATCGCACGCAGGGGCGTTCCGGCAAGGAGCCGTCACTACGAGGGATCGGATGACCATGGGGATCAGCGGTGGGGAAGCCGAGTCGTGCGTCGATCCAGGATTCGAGCTCCTCAGATAGCCCATGCTCGAGCCGATCCGCCTCCTCGTGAACTGCATCCCATGGGTACCCAAGAAGCTCGGTCAGAAAGAGCTCGAGGAGACGATGATGCCGAATTACTTCCAGTGCCACGTCGCGCCCGCGATCTGTCAAGCGCACACCGCGGTACGGCTGATGCTCGACCAAATGCAGTGCGGCCAGACGCTTCAGCATATTTGTCACTGAGGGACTCTGCACACCGAGCCGCTCGGCAATCGCCTGCGTGGTGACCCGTCCCTCCTCGCGTTCAAGTGCGAAGATGACCTTCAGGTAGTCCTCCATGGCATGCGTGATCGGCAACCGGCCCCCGGATCGTCTTTGCTGCCGCACTGGTACACTCCCTGCGACCTGCGCCCAATGCGGGCGCGAACTCCAAGTCAAGCCAAGTATACGTTGAACACTTGTTCGAAGGACAGTGCAGTGACCTCAAAGAATCTCCCACCGAGGCGAGTGATTCCGTGGGTGAGTGCGCTCGGTCTCCTTATGCTCGCGCGCACCAGTCTTGAGCCGCGACGACTACAGTTTCGCATCATCCGTATCAGTCTTCCGCGGATCGACGCCCTCCCGACTAGCCTCCGCCTTGCCTTCCTTACCGATTTCCATATCGGCGGCCCTGGTCCAAGTACTGCCCTCACGCATGCGGCATTTGAGCAGCTCCGTGCTTGGAAGCCCGATATCGTCCTCCTGGGCGGCGACTACTTCGACCAGGGACGTATTATCCCGACGACCGCATTCGATACCCTTACCCTGTTTCCCCGTGTTTACGCAGTTCTTGGGAATCACGACCACCGACGTGGCCCTGAGAACGCGTCCGCAATCGCGCGTTTCCTTGCATCCCGGGGCGCCGTTGTTCTCCAGAACGAGCGACTCCATGTGACAGTCGAACGAGACCACCGCGTCATGACGGTCGAACTCGTCGGTCTGGACGATCCCTACACTGGCCTCGATGATCCAAGTTTGCTGGCAAATCCACCCGGTGCCGTTCCCCGTATCCTACTCGCACACGCACCACTGCTTCTTGACCGTATCCCTCTTGGGTGCGCCGATCTGGCACTCTTCGGTCACACCCACTGGGGTCAAATCCGGCTCACACCTTCCGGGCAGATCGGACCCCTCGATGCGGCTTGGTACCTTGACCGAATGAGACGGAAGCCGCACTCACGACTGCAACGCGGCTGGTTCTGGGAACGCGGTATGCTCGCCTACGTGAGTGCAGGGATCGGCTTGACACAACTGCCATTCCGCCTCTTCGCGCCCCCCGAAGTGCTCCTTCTCGAGTTCGATGCAGAGGCCACGGATCCATGCTGGCCATGCGACGATCCCCGACGATTCGTTCGAGTGGCAAACTCGTAGTAACCTGGCGAACCCGGGGAGGCAAGCGATGGAGAATCCGGTTCGGATTTTGGCGATCGATGCCGGCGCCGGAACACAGGACATCGTTCTTTACGAGTCGAACCGGACCCCCGAAAACTGTGTCAAACTCGTCCTGCCGTCGCAGACTCAGATCGTCGCGGAACGAATCCGCGCGATCACGATCCGAGGAAACCCACTCTATCTCGCCGGGACAGTGATGGGTGGCGGAGCAAGTAGCGACGCCATCCGGGCCCATCTCGCCGCCGGCCTTCCTGTGAGCGCACATCCTGATGCTGCTCGGACGTTGCACAACGATCTCGAGCGTGTCCGCTCTCTGGGTATCGAGCTCACTGAAGTCCCGCCTCTCGGAGCGGAGGTCGTCTGGCTCGGCGATGTGGACGTCGTGGCTCTGACGACAGCGCTCCGCCTTTTTGAGGTCGAACCACCAGCACTTTGGGCAATCGCCGTGCAGGATCACGGCTATGACGAGCACGAGGCGGCACACGAGTACCGCTACCAGTTCCTGCGTGATCTTCTTGTCCAAACGAACGATGTGCGTTTCCTTGCCTTCCGCACGCCTCCTTCGTATCTCCTCCGGATGCGAGCAGTTCAGCGACTCGTCCCTGGTTGCGTCCTCATGGATACAGGGCCCGCTGCTGTCCTCGGTGCGCTCTGCGATCCAGTAGTCTGGCGTGCCGCTCGACATGAGGGAGCTGTCGTCGTCAATGTCGGAAACATGCACACCTTCGCTGTTGCCGTTCGTGGTGTCCAAATTTATGGGTTATTCGAACACCACACGGGTGGAATCACTTCGCAGGTTCTCCAGGAACTCGTTGATGCGCTCCAGTTCGGACGCCTCACGCACGACCGGGTCATCCATCTTGGTGGACATGGCGCGGTGCTTACTGCCGAGTACAGGCGAGCAGCACCGTTCCCCTTCGTGGCCATCACCGGACCAAACCGCTCCCTCGCACGATCCCTCGGCTGGTACGAGGCGGCCCCCTATGGCGACATGATGGTGACCGGTGCCTACGGATTGGTCGAAGCGACACTTCGGTTGCTCGAGCAGGAGACTGGCAGGAAACAGCCAACCCTGCTGCCACAGGCCGACAGTTAGGCTTCCCGCACAGCGAGCCGCTCCACGATTTCATGCAGCGGTGCAGTGCGCTCGGCCGGCAAGCCAAGTTCGCCGAGACAAGCCAGCGCTTCACAGTGGAGGCGCCGAACCGTTTCCTGCATCGCCGCTTCAACACCATACTGCGTAAGCAGCGTCAGCAGTCTCTCCACAGTTGCAGGGTCGAGGTCCTGTTCCTGGCGCCATGCGCACTGAATCCACGCCCGGTCATCCGGACTCGCTCGCTCGAGGAGGAGTAGGATTGGGAGGCTTTTCTTCCGACGTCGCAAATCATCACCACGCGCCTTTCCGGTCTGCGACGGATCGCCCCACACGCCCAGATAATCGTCTTGTACCTGGAAGCCGAGTCCAAGCGCGCGACCAAAGTTCGCGAATCGTTCGGCGAGCTCGCTGGATGCTCCGGCCACCATCGCGCCTGCCCAGGCAGCATAGGCGGTGAGTGCAGCCGTTTTGCGCTCGATCATTTGAAAGTACTCGTCTTTCGTCACCGCGTCGCACGATTCGAAGCTCAGATCCAAGACTTGCCCTTCAACAATCCGGAGTGTGGTCTCGTTGAGTCGAGACAGGAGTTCCATCCCCCGTGTTGCTTCGAGCTGTGACGCTGCCTCCAACGCCGCGAGTTGGCTTAGGGCAAACAGCGCATCACCGGCATTGATCCCCTGGGCATCACCCCACAATGCCCACACCGTCGGTCGGTGCCGACGCGTCAGACTGCGGTCTTGGATATCATCATGAATGAGCGTGAAGTTGTGAAGGAGTTCGATTGCCGCTGCAATCCACGCAGCCTGCTGGGGCGTACCGCCAGCAGCGGTGCAAGCCCGGAGGCAGAGCAGCGGCCGGAAGCGTTTACCGGAGCTTACTCCTGTCGGTTGAAACCGCTCATCGAGCCAACCAAGATGATAAGCGAGGACGCGGTAGATCGGGAGACTCCCTTCGACAGCAGGAAATCGCGCTGCCTGCCGCTCCACAATCGCTCGCATCGCGTCCTCAACGACCTGTATCTCCGACTCCATACGGTGATCCTCCATCCCTATTATTCAGCCCCAACGTTTGCAAACGTCATGGGTCATACTTTATAGTGATTACCGTGATCGTCACACACCGGAGCTGGCCAAACCTCTCGACGGGCAGCTCCGGTGTGGGACGGTCGAATGGTGGAGGGTGAACCATGTTTATCATTGATCCAATGTACTTTGTCTTCCTCGCTCCCGCGCTGATCCTGATGCTCTATGCACAATGGCGCGTCCGCTCCACAGTTGGCAAGTACGGGCAGGTGCCGAACGGACGCAGCCTGACTGGGGCCCAAGTGGCGCGGCTCATCTTAGACAATAACGGACTCTACGACGTGCCCGTGGAACTGACACCGGGTGAACTGACCGACCACTATGATCCGCTGCGGCGCGTCGTTCGGCTCTCTGAGCCAGTCTACTACGGACGTTCAGTCGCGGCGCTAGGGATCGCTGCCCACGAGACGGGGCACGCGATTCAGCACAAAGTCGGATACCTGCCCTTGCAGCTGCGGACAGCCATTGTCCCGGTCGTCACCTTTGGAACAAACATTGGCTGGATCTTGATTCTGGCTGGCATCGTGATCGGACTGACAGGTCTTGCATGGGCCGGAGTCGCACTCTTTGCAGCCGGCACGCTTTTCGCGTTACTCACCTTGCCGGTTGAGTTCGATGCAAGCCGCCGAGCACTACAAGCGCTGACGACGATGGGACTCGTCGATCGCACGGAACTCGCTCAAAGCCGTGAGACGCTTAATGCCGCAGCACTTACCTACGTCGCTGGCCTCTTGATGGCGCTGATGCAGTTGCTGTACTGGGTGAGCGTCGTGAGCGGCATGCAACGGCGGAGCGAGTGACACCCAGGCATACGAGAGGTTCGGCGCTCGGGTATGCCCGAGCGCCGTTCTGTTTCACGGCGCTCTTGCGGGCCCTCGGCATGGTAGGCTCGGTGTGTCACCGCGGGGGATCTCGGAACTGAAGGGAGGGAGTCATGACAATCGACATTATGGAGCGGCGAGCGATTCTGCAGGATATCCAAAGTGCGTGGGTAGAGCTCCGTAACGCAATTCGCAGTCTCACCGAACACGAGATCGTGGAAACTGGCTCTTGGGGCACGCACTCCATCAAAGATTTGATGGCCCACATTGCAACGTGGGAGCGAGTGTTGATCCAGCGCATCCAAGCGCTGGAAGAAGGGCGGGAGCCACCCACCATAGAAGATATCGACGTCTTCAATGAGGAAGACATTCGCCGCAACGAGCAGCTCTCTCTGCGTGAGGTGTGGGATCGCTTCTTGGGAACGCACGAGAAGCTACTCGAGATCTTGGAGCGGACGCCCGTCTTGACACGAGAGCTTGTTGCTCCCGACACGTATGAGCATTACCGGGAGCATCTCCAAGATATTCTGGAGTACGAAAAGCGACGCTCGCCGAGCCGACGCCTTAAGAAGGAGTAACCGCGCTTTAAGCGGTACCAACCCTCTCGCAAAACCCAACGGGCCGGGTAAGTCTCCCGGCCCGTCCTCACATATCCATTCCTCGTTCAAGCACTCTGCTCGTACCGGAATTCAATCGGTTCGTCATTCGCAGCTAAGAGGAGCGGCGGCCGACGCCGGTAGATGACATCAGCGGTGATGACACACTTGCGGACACCCTGCATTGAGGGAAGTTCGTACATCACGTCAAGGAGCACTTCTTCAAGCGTAGTCCGCAGTCCGCGGGCACCAGTCCCTCGCCGTTCCGCCAGATCTGCAGTGGCGTGGAGCGCTTCTGGTGTGAAAATCAGTTCGACATGGTCCAGTGCGAAGATCTTTTGGTACTGCTTGACGATCGCGTTCTTCGGCTCTACCAGGATCCGTACGAGATCGTCATGAGTGAGCGGGTCCAGCGCCGCCACGACCGGCAGCCGGCCGATAAATTCGGGGATAAGGCCGAACTTCAGGAGATCATCTGGGATAACCTGATGGAGCACGTTCTCCTCACGGCCATCGTGCTTTGCCCGCTTGCCAAAGCCGATCGTCGAGTCCTTCCCAATACGACGCCGGACGATCTCATCCAAGCCCTCGAAGGCGCCACCGCAGATGAAGAGGATGTTGCGCGTATCGATCTGAATGTACTCTTGGTGAGGATGTTTCCGGCCACCGTGTGGTGGGACATTGGCGATCGTCCCCTCGAGGATCTTCAGAAGCGCCTGCTGGACTCCTTCTCCCGAGACATCGCGCGTGATCGAAGGACTATCGCTCTTCCGCGCGATCTTATCGATCTCATCGATATAGATAATGCCTGTCTGTGCCCGCTGGACGTCACCACCGGCTGCCTGGATCAGCCGGAGCAAGATGTTCTCTACATCCTCCCCAACGTATCCGGCCTCGGTGAGCGTCGTGGCATCCGAGATGGAGAAGGGGACGTCAAGCAACTTCGCGAGCGTCTGCGCCAGCAGCGTCTTGCCGCTCCCTGTTGGGCCAATCAGAAGAATATTGCTCTTCTGAAGCTCCACGTCGCTCTCGTCACCCAACAGGATCCGCTTGTAGTGATTGTAGACAGCGACCGAGAGAACCTTTTTGGCACGTTCCTGCCCAATGACATACTGGCTGAGTTGCTCGTACAGCTGCTTCGGCGTCGGGATCTGCGTCAACGTGGGGGCAGGACGCCGCGGTGGCGCCTCTTCCTGGATGATCTCCTGGCAGAGCTGGACGCACTCATCGCAGATGTAGACACCGTTCGGGCCGGCGATGAGTCGCCGAACCTCCTCTTGGCTCTTGCCACAGAATGAACAGCGGTAAAAGACCCGTCCCCCACGTGTGGTCATTCCCATCGCCCCTTCTCCACCGTCGTGTCCGCCTCCTAGGCCCGCTGCAACTTTACTGGCTCAAGCACCTGATCGACGATCCCATATTCCTTGGCCTCGTATGCGCTCATGAAGTAATCCCGCTCGGTGTCCCGCTTCACACGCTCGAATGGCTGACCGGTGTGGAAGGCCAGGAGTTCGGTCAGCATCGTTGTCAGGTTCAGTGTCTCACGCGCCTGGATCTCGATATCTGGCACCGAACCGCGGAAGCCAGACGTCCCTTGATGGATCAGCACCCGTGAATGCGGCAGTGCGAAGCGCTTCCCCTTTGCGCCCGCGGCGAGCAGAACCGCTGCCATGCTCGCACCGAGTCCAACGCAGTAGGTCGCCACATCCGGCTCAATCATCTGCATCGTGTCGTAGATCGCGAGCCCAGCGTACACAAGGCCACCAGGACTGTTGATGTACAGCTTGATATCAGCCTCCGGATTCTCATGCGCCAAGAAGAGCATCTGGGCAATCACCGCATTCGCCACTTGATCATCGATTGGCGTGCCCAGGAAGATAATGCGGTCACGAAGCAGCCGAGAATAGATGTCGTACGCACGCTCTCCTCGGCTGGTCGTTTCAATCACCATGGGAATGACAAGTTCGGGTCGGATGTCGCGCTCCATGATGCCTCCTCGCCGTTTTAGGCTTGTTCGCTACTTTCCGTCGTCTCAGTTTGAGTATCCTCGGCATTCACTGCAGTCTCCGTCCCGGGTACCGACTCCTCACTCCGTGCTGGCGTACCGACGGAGCCACCGGTTCCCTCGCCCTCGGTCACCGGCTCTTCCGCTTCTCCCGTCAAGAGAGCCGCGGCTTCACCAACCACCGGCCCGCGACCCTCGGTGACCAACTCAAGGAGTCGCTCACTCACCTTCCGTTCATGGAGTTCATCGGCCAGATAATTCCGGATCGACGGCACATTGTAGACCGCCCGGTACTCCTCCGGACGGCCACTCGCCACCGCCAGCCGTTCGATCTCCTCTTCGAGCTCCTCTTCGGTGACCGAGATTCCCTCGGCTTGCGCGAAGGCCTCAAGTACAACAAAGCGGCGCAACCGCTGCTCTGCCTCCGGTCGGAGCTCCTGCGCGAATTCCTCCAACGTCTTTCCTTGAAAGCGCAAGAATTCCTCGAGACTGCTCCCTTGCTGCCGCAACCGTTCTCGTAATCGTTCCAGATCAGCTGCAACTTGCCGGTCAATGAGTGCGGGCGGAATCTCGACCTTTGCGACCTCCAAGAGCCGCTCCACCGCGGCTTGAAGCACCTCCGCTCGCGCCGCCTGGGCCTTCTGGCGCAAGAGATCACGGCGAACCCGTTCGCGGAGCTCCGCGAGCGACTGCACGCCAAAGGACTGCGCGAACGCATCATCAAGTTCCGGAAGTTCGCGTTCCTTCACCTCGTGCAAGACCACCCGATAGTGGAGCGTCTTGCCACGGAGCTCTGGATTGACGCGCTCGTTGTCTTCAGCGAAGGCGATATCGAACTCAGTCTGGCCACCGGGCAGGAGCGAGCGAATCGCCTGGTCGATCTCGGCGAACAGGTTGCTTTCGCCAAGCACGAAGGTCGCATTGCGGAGCGGCTCCTGGAACGGCTGCTCGCCTTCATATGCCTCGATGTCCACAACAACTTGATCCCCGTCCCGCGGGTACCGAGGCTCGGCCGGCGTTCGCCAAACCGCCTGGCCACGCCGGAGCCCCTCGATGACCTGCTCGATCTCTTCATCTGTCACGGTCACTTCTCGAGGATCGACCCGAATCTCACGATACCCGTCCAGCTCCGCTTGTGGATAGACCTGGACTTCGACCCGGAACGCAAGCGGCTCATCCTGGTAGATCTCGACTTCCGGATCGGAGACGGGGACGAGCTGGTGCTGTTGGAGCGCCTCGCGATACAGCCGATCCATCAACTCCCGTTGTGCCTCCGCGACGATCAGTTCTCGCCCGACTCGCCGCTCCACAAGAGCGCGCGGAGCTCGTCCCGGACGAAAGCCGGGCACCTGCACTTGTTGGCTGATCCGCCGGAGCGCCCGTTCAAGTGCCGCGCGGAACTCCTCCTCATCTGCCGCAATATCAAGTCGCACCGTGCTCTGCGGCAGACGCTCGACCGTGACCTTCACCAGCGCCCCTCCCTGTCCATCGACACGATCCACTCTCATCGCCCTCGCCCGTTCGGTGTCTTGCTGTATCTTTCCCCGCCGCAACAGAGGCACGCACTGCGCGGACTCGCCGCGGCCTCCAGCGTTGCCGAGGGCCGACGTGCAAGGCTAATCCTACTCGGTCACGGTAACCTGTAACCAGCACCCCCTCTGTGCTAAGGTTGTCGCGCAGCGCGCCAAGGGATGTGGCGCCAGGGTGCAACGATGATGTCAGAGCTCGCCGATCGCCGACCTCGCCACCACCTTGTCACCCCGCAGGGACGACGCCATGTCCGACAGCTCCGACACGCTCTCGCGATCGGAACTGTGGCGCATATGGAGCTTGTACCGTGGGGCTCGAACGACACGTTCGCCGTGCTCCTTGAGCAGGACATTGTTCCAGGCTTGATCGGTATTTACAAGCCGGCACGCGGTGAGGTACCGCTGTGGGACTTTCCAGCTGGCACGCTCTATAAGCGCGAGTACGCCAGTTATCTTTTAAGTCGCGTCTTGGGCTGGACGTTCATTCCGCCGACCGTGATCCGCAACGGGCCATATGGCATCGGGACTGTCCAGCTTTTCATTGAACCGGAGGACCGACCGCTGCGGGGGTCGTCGTTTCGCTCTCAGCTTCAGCAGATCGCGCTCTTTGATTTGCTCACGAACAATGCCGACCGCAAGGCGAGTCATCTCTTCCAGGGACGTTTTGATCGACGCGTGTGGGGAATCGATCACGGACTGACCTTCCATGTCGATCCAAAGCTGCGCACGGTTCTCTGGGACTTTTGCGGCGAGCCGATTCCTCTCACACTGGTTGCAGATCTCCGCCGGTTGCTCCGTCACCGGCGGCAGGTGCAACGCCTCTTAGCACCGTTCCTGAGTGCAGAAGAACTCGCCGTTTTTTGGCAGCGATGCGCAACGCTTCTCGCGCGGCCAATCTATCCTGTACTCAACCCGCGCCGCAATATCCCCTATGGATGGTGAGCATCCGCTCAGATCCCTGTCTGCCTGCCTACCAAGCGGCAGCATTTTCCCTTGCCAGACGCGTTGAGCAGAGTAGCCCAGCACAGGCGCTGTGGTGACCGAGCGACGACAATATCAGCCAAACTCCACGGCGCAGCAGGCAGCAAGCGCGCAAGGCGGCGCATGGCGATGCCAGACTCCAGACTAGATCGGGTCTCGTAGAGTGTTTCCTCTTGACCATCATCAAGATCGGCCGTATGATGAGGTTGGATGCCAGCGAACCTGCAGAGTCGTTCCGTCCGAGCCGATGTTGGAACGGTGCGCGATCCGAAGAGTTGGCGGCAAGCAGTAGCCGGAACGGCGCTGGGGTCGGCACCACTGTGTCCGGGTTCAGGGAAGGGAGCAGCAGTGAAAATCTCCGGTTCCTACACCATCCGTGCGAGACGCGACACTGTCTTTGGGCGACTGACCGATCCGCAGGCAATAGCCAGTTGCCTGCCGGGTGTCGAGAATTTGAACCAGATCGCACCTGATCAGTATGAGATGGCAATGACGGTTGCGATTGGCCCGGTCAAAGGTACCTTCACCGGCAAGGTGCAGCTCGCCGACATCAATCCACCCGAGTCGTACCGCATGGCAATCGAGGGACAAGGGAAGCCGGGCTTTGCGCGGGGTAACGGGAGCGTGCAGCTTCGCGCAATCGACGACCAGACGACCGAGATTGTCTACGAAGGAGATGTCGAACTCGGCGGCCCATTTGCGGGTGTCGCCCAACGCATGCTCGGTGGTGTTGCCAAGCGGATGATCGAACAGTTTTTCTCTTGCATCGAGCGCCAAATGGGCGCGAGCGCCTGACTGTGGAGATTGGGATTGGGGACGATCGAGGAAAGGAGCGGTCGGATGCAGATCACGGTCACGGTCAATGGCGTCACTTATACCCATGACGTTGAGCCGCGCCTCTTACTCGTCCATTACCTCCGCGACGTGCTCAACCTCACCGGCACCCACATCGGTTGTGACACGAGCCAGTGCGGCGCCTGCACTGTGCTTTTGAACGGTAAGGCTGTCAAGTCCTGCACAATCTTTGCGGTTCAAGCTGACGGTGCTGAGATCACGACCATCGAGGGGCTGGCGCGTGACGGTCAGTTGCATCCGGTCCAGGAAGGCTTCTGGGAAAAGCACGGTCTGCAGTGCGGTTACTGCACACCGGGGATGATTATGACCGCTGTCGACTTCCTGCAGCGGAACCCGAACCCCACGGAAGAGGAGATCCGCCACGCGATCGAGGGCAATCTCTGCCGCTGCACCGGCTATCAGAACATCGTGCGGGCGATCCAGTACGCCGCCGAGAAAATGCGCAGCGGGAGCTGATTTAGGGCTGGGACTCACCGGCAGGAATCCGGGCACCTCGCAGCAAAGGAGGGAGCCATGGCCGTCACCAAGCTTTTCGGAGCAGCCATTAAGCGACGCGAGGATCCGCGGCTCATCACGGGTCGAGGGAATTTCACTGATCACATCAGGCTCCCGGGAACGCTCGTTATGGCGATCAAGCGTAGCCCGCATGCCCACGCCCGGATCGTGCGGATCGACACGAGCAAGGCGCGAGCCATGCGTGGGGTGGTCGCCGTCTACACCGGGCAGGACCTGGTTGACAAGCTGGCACCCGTGCCATGCGCGTGGCTGATTCCAGACAGTGATCTAAAGCTCACTCCATACCGGGCTGTCGCTGTCGATAAGGTCCGCTACGTCGGTGATGCTGTCGCGGTTGTCGTAGCGGAAGACCGGTACGTCGCGCAAGATGCCATCGAGGCAATTGATGTCGAATACGAGGTGCTGCCAGCGGTCGTCGACCAGGAAAAGGCGATGGAATCGGGCGCACCGCAGCTGTACGACGAGATTCCCAATAATCTCGCCTTCCATTGGAAGCTGCATATCGGGGACTTCGACGCCATCTGGAACGAAGCCGAGGTGCGCCTGTCGCGGCGCCTCATTAACCATCGCCTCATTCCGACCGCAATGGAGCCACGTGGGGCACTCGCCGCATACAACCCCGGGAGCGGCGAACTCACGATCTGGTGCACAAGTCAGAACCCTCATGTGCACCGTTTGCTCCTCTCAGCAGTCACTGGCTTGCCGGAGACACGGATCCGCGTGATTGCGACCGACGTCGGCGGTGGCTTTGGGAGCAAGATTCCAATGTACGCGGGTGAGATGATCGCGGCGGCGATTAGTCGCGATCTGGGGCGCCCGATTAAGTGGATTGAGACGCGCCAGGAGAACTGCGTGGCAACAATCCATGGACGCGACCACATCCAGTACGTGGACATTGCTGCACGCCGCGACGGCACCATCACCGGTGTCCGTGTCCGCGCTTACGCCAACATGGGTGCATATCTCTCGACGGCTGCCCCGGGTGTTCCGACGTGGCTTTTTGGTCTGATGCTGCAGGGAGCCTATGCGATCCCGGTCATCCACTGCGACGTGTACGGTGTCCTCACCAATACGACACCGACCGACGCCTATCGTGGTGCCGGTCGACCTGAGGCCACCTACCTGCTCGAGCGGATGATCGACATCTTGGCCCGGGAACTGGGTATGGATCCCGCAGAGATCCGCCGCAAGAACTTCATTCCCAAGGACCGGTTCCCCTATACCACGCCGACCGGGCTCCAGTACGACAGCGGTGACTACGAGGCCACCTTGAATCGGGCGCTTGAACTCGTCGATTACTCCACCCTGCGCCGTCAGCAAGCCGAGCTGCGACAGCAGGGACGATATATCGGCATTGGCTTCTCCACTTATGTTGAGGTGTGCGGATTGGCTCCCTCCCAGGCTGCAGGGGCCATGGGCTTCCAGGGTGGACTGTGGGAAAGTGCAACCGTGCGCGTCCATCCGACCGGGAAGGTCACCGTCTTCACCGGTTCAAATCCCCATGGCCAGGGCGAGGAAACGACCTTCGCGCAACTTGTTGCTGACGAGCTCGGCGTCCCCTTTGAGGATGTCGAAATTGTTCACGGCGATACCGAGATGGTGCCGTTCGGGATGGGCACCTACGGGAGTCGGAGCACAGCAGTCGGTGGCGCTGCCCTCGTTGCTGCATGCCGGAAGGTGAAGGAGAAGGCGCAGCGCATCGCCGCTCACTTGCTCGAGGTTGCTCCGGAAGACCTCGCTTTTGAGAACGGTCGCTTCTTTGTCAAGGGTGCACCGGACCGCGGAATGACCTTCCAGGAAGTCGCTTTGCAGGCATACCTGGCCTGGAAACTGCCACGTGACATCGAACCCGGTCTTGAGGCAACGCACTTCTGGGATCCGGTCAACAATACCTTCCCCTTCGGCTGCCACATCTGCGTCGTCGAGGTTGATCCCGAAACAGGGAAGGTCGATTTCCTGAAGTACGTCGCTGTCGATGATGTTGGGAACGTGATTAATCCAATGATTGTGGACGGGCAGGTCCACGGCGGCATTGCCCAGGGATTGGCCCAGGCCGTCTACGAGTACGCGGCCTACGATGCGAATGGGCAGCTCCTCAGTGCGTCACTAATGGACTACGCCATTCCGAAGGCAAGCATGCTGCCCGTGTTCACGGTGGACCGGACAGTCACGCCAACACCGGTCAACCCGATGGGTGTCAAAGGAGCGGGTGAGACCGGGACAATCGCTTCGACACCGGCGGTCGTGAACGCGGTGATCGATGCACTTGCACCGTTCGGAATCGAGCACATCGATATGCCGCTCACGCCGGAGCGGATCTGGCGAGCTGTTCGCGAGCGGTCAAGCTGATGCGAGGGACGGGGCCGGTCGGTCCGGCCCTGCAGGGAAACGGAAGGGGAGCGAACGATGTATCCAAGCACGTTCACCTACTATCGGGCGGGTTCCGTACAAGAAGCACTCAAGCTCCTGGTAGAGAACCCCGATGCCAAGCTCTTGGCTGGCGGGCATAGTCTTATCCCAGCGATGAAGCTGCGCCTAGCCAGCCCTTCCGCACTGATCGATATTTCCCGTGTCCCTGAACTGGCTGGCATTCGTGATGCGGGCGACCGTATCGTCATCGGTGCGACCACCCGCTATGACGACATCCAGCGCTCCGAGCTTGTCCGGCAGGTTCTGCCCATCTTGCCCGAGGCGATCGACGTGATCGGCGATCTCCAAGTGCGCAATATGGGCACGATTGGTGGCTCCCTCGCACACGCTGACCCTGCCGCCGATCTGCCAGCAGTCGTCCTCGCTCTCGGCGCGGAACTCAAGGCCGTGGGCCCGGACGGCGAACGCACCATCCCAGCCGACCAGTTCTTTGTCGATCTCTTTACGACCGCGCTGCAACCAAACGAGATTCTTACGGAGATTTCTTTCCCCAAGCCACCTGCCCGTACCGGAATATCTTACCAGAAGTTCGCGAATCCGGCATCAGGCTACGCCGTTGTTGGTGCCGCGGCCGTTGTCACGTTGGGCGAAGACGGGAAGGTCGCTGCGGTGCGTGTTGGGGTGACCGGCGCTGGTCCGTACGCGGTGCGACGCCAGAGCGTCGAACAAGCACTCGTCGGTCAAGAGCCGACCGCGGCCGCGATCGAGGCAGCAAGCCAGTTGGCAAGCGAGGGAATGACGTTCAATAGTGATATCTTTGCGAGCGACGAGTACCGGGCCCATCTCACCCGCGTCTTCGTCAAGCGTGCGCTCACGCGTGCAGTTGAGCGTGCTCGCGGCTGAGTCGTGACACAGCTCGACATATCAGCGCCCGGGGGGGGGGGGTTCTCCCCGGGCGCTCTCCTGTTCCTTCGATACCGTACTTTGGTATACTACAGGGTCGGCGCATCGGAAGAGTCGAGGTGAGGCGTGAAAGTCGCAGAACTGACATCGGTTGAGGCAGTGCAGCGAGCGCTCGCGGCGCACCGCTACGTCAGCGATACAAGCTTGGCCACGGCAATTTTCCTGGCACTCAAGCTTCCGAAGCCACTGCTTCTTGAAGGGGAAGCTGGTGTCGGAAAGACCGAAGTCGCCAAGGTTTTGGCGCAGGTCCTAGACACGGAGCTCATCCGGCTCCAGTGCTACGAGGGGCTTGACGTCAACCACGCGGTGTACGAGTGGAACTACCCGCGGCAGATGCTGGCGATCCGCCTGCTGGAGGATCAGCAGGTCGGCTGGGATACCGCGATGCACGAGATCTTCAGCGAAGAGTTCCTGATTGAGCGCCCGCTGCTGAAAGCGATCCGGCATCGTGGAAAGCCGCCCGTTCTCTTGATCGATGAGATCGACCGCGCCGATGAGGAGTTCGAAGCCTTCTTGCTGGAGCTCTTGTCTGATTTCCAGATCACGATTCCGGAGATCGGGACGATCCGGGCGGAACATCCACCGTACGTGATCATTACGTCCAATCGGACGCGGGAACTCCACGACGCGCTCAAGCGGCGCTGCCTTTACCACTGGATCGACTACCCAACGCTCGAGAAGGAATTCGAGATCCTGCGTGTGAAATTGCCTGGTATCCCGGAGCGGCTGGCATTGCAGGTTGCTCGATTCATTCAAGCCCTGCGGCGCGAGGATCTCTACAAGCTCCCAGGGGTGGCTGAGACACTGGACTGGGCCGCGGCGCTCTTGGCACTGAACCAGAGCCAGCTGAGCCTGGAGATCGCGTCTGCCACGTTGGGCGCGATCCTCAAGCACCAGGAGGACCTCCAACACATCCGAAAGAAGCGACTGGAGGAACTGGTCTCAACAGCCACCCAGGATTAACGCTCATTCGGCCCGTGAGGGCTTTGCCGAGGTTCGGTACCAATGACGGCGACGATGAATTTCGCTCAGCGCGCACTCGCCTTTGCCCGCCTTCTGCGGCGTGCCGGTGTCAAGACGACCACCGGACAGGCCATAGACTTCGTGCGCGCGATCGAGCACATCGACATCAGCCGACGCGAAGAGTTGCGCGAGGCAGCTCGTGCCTGCCTTGTCACGCACAAAGACGATATGCCGGTCTTCGATCGCCTCTTCGACCTGTACTGGCGGGCGAAGCCGGAGTACACTGACGGTCTGCTCCAGCAGGCAGAGCCAGACGATGTGATCGAGCTCGCGCCCGAAGAGGGTGAGGAGACAGAGGAAGCGGACGGCACGACACTGTCGGGCGCGCGCGGTCGGCGCCTCGAAGCTGTCGAGGCTGCCGAGGAAGGTGACACGGGAGAGGCCAGCGACGAAGAATCGCTCGCTGATACCTTCAGCTATAGCCCGGCAGAGGTCCTTCGCGAGAAGGACTTCGCGGATTTCACTGAGGAGGAACTCCAGCAAATCCGTCGTTTCATGCAGCAACTGACTTGGGAAATCGGCCGCCGGCGCTCCCGCCGCAAGATCGCATCATCGAAGGGTCGCTTTATCGACCCACGACGGACAATGCGACGATCGCTCCAGACTGGCGGGGTTCCCCTCACGATCGCGCGCCGGGAGACGAAGACGAAGCCACGCCAGCTCGTCGTCATCTGCGATGTGAGCGGGTCAATGGATCGGTATAGCCGAATTCTCTTGCAATTCATCTATGCAATCGAGAACGGAATGGCTAAGGTTGAGGCGTTCGTCTTCGGGACCCGACTCACGCGTGTCACCCGGCTCCTCAAACACCAAGACATCGATGAGGCAATGCGACGGGTTGCTCGGGAGGTACAGGATTGGTCGGGTGGCACACGCATCGGGCAATCTCTTCAGACATTCAACCAAGAGTGGGCGCGCCGCGTCCTCCGGAATGGGGCCGTTGTGCTGATCATCAGCGATGGCTGGGACCGCGGTGATCCGCAGCTCCTCGCCCAAGAGATGGCGCGGCTCCAGCGGAGCTGTTATCGACTCATTTGGCTCAACCCGCTGCTCGGTTCGCCGCGGTATGAGCCGCTCACGCGGGGTATGCAAGCAGCACTGCCCTACATTGACGACTTCATGCCAATCCATAACTTCGCCAGTCTCGAGGCACTCGCCAAACACCTGAGCCAGATCGACGATAAGCGTCCGGTCCGGCGTCAGCATGCAGTCTTGCCCGAGACGACCGCTGCGTGAAACGAGGAGAGACAAACCATGCGAGATATACTGCCGGAAATCGAACGCTGGATCAGCGAGGGTGAGGAGATCGCGCTCGCCACCGTGGTACGTGCTATCGGCTCGTCACCTCGCCCGGTAGGGGCCAAGATGGCCGTAACGCGCTCCGGGCGGATGGCTGGCTCGGTGAGCGGTGGCTGTGTAGAGGGTGCGGTGTTCGAGGTCGCGCTTGCAGTTTTGGAGACCGGACAGCCACGGCTCGTCCGGTACGGGATCAGTGACGAGCAGGCCTGGGATGTCGGGCTCAGCTGTGGTGGGACGATCGATGTCTTTGTCGAACCGTTGGTGAGAAAGGCATGAGTGGAGAAATCTTTTCTGCCCTTCGGCAAGCTTTGCACGAGGAAGAAGCCGTTGTCAGTGCGACCGTAGTGAGTGGCGAACTACTCGGTGCCAAGTTCCTCGTCTTCGAGGACGGCCGGACTGTGGGATCGCTTGGCTCATCAGAGCTCGATGCTGCCGTACGCGCTGATGCCGAGACATTCTTGAAGAGCGGTGAGGCAGCCATCCGAAGCTACCACCTATCCGATGGCCGCAACGTTGAAGTCTTCCTCGAGGCGCATCTTCCGCCTCGGCACTTGGTGGTTATCGGTGCGGTCCACATTGCCATTCCGCTCGTTGCCATGGCCAAAGAGCTCGGTTATCGCACGACAGTCATCGATGCCCGCGAGTTTTTCGCCACCCGCGAGCGTTTCCCACATGCTGACCAGCTCATTGTGGCCTGGCCTGATGAAGCGCTGGCCCAGATCAAGATTACTCCACAAACCGATATCGTCATCCTGGCGCACGATGAGAAGTTCGAGGACCCGGCTTTGCATGTCGCACTGCGCTCGCGCGCCGGCTACATCGGCGCGATCGGCAGCCGCAAGACAAGTGAGCAGCGTTTGGAGCGGCTCCGCCGTGCTGGCTTCAGCGAGCAGGAGCTCTCTCGCATCCATGCGCCGATCGGGATCGATATTGGAGCCAAGACGCCCGCCGAAATTGCTGTGAGCATCTTAGCAGAGATTATTGCGGTACGGAGGGGACGCATTGGTCAGCCACTCAGACCAGCCAAGACCTCTCCTGCCGCTGTTTCGGGTGACGGCGGTTGACGCGGCTCGAAGGATGAGAGGCAATGGCGCGCGTCGCCGGAATCGTCTTGGCCGCCGGATCCTCGCGTCGACTCGGCCAGCCGAAGCAGCTCGTCACTCTCTGCGGGAAACCTGCCCTGCAATACGTCCTTGATGCGGCACGTCAGGCACCGTTGGAACCACTTCTCGTGGTTCTCAGCCCGCAGATTGCCGTGGCCGGCTCCGGCTTAGACACCACCGGCTTCGCCGTCGTCACGAATGAACGAGCACACGAGGGGCAGAGTAGCTCAGTCAAAGCTGGACTCGCTGCGCTCCCTCCAGACGTCGATGCGGTCGTCTTCCTGCTCGGTGACCAACCATTTCTCGATCCGTCAGTCATCAATCGACTGGTCACCTGCTTCGAACGCACCCACGCACCGATTGTTCGCCCCCGGTACGTCGACGGCCCGGGTCATCCTGTGCTTATCGCCCGCGCGCTTTTCCCCGAACTCCGCGCCCTCCACGGCGACGTGGGCGCCAAGCCTGTTTTGGCTGCCCACGCTGAGGAGATCGTCGAATGCGAGATCCCGGAGCTTGCTAGCCCGCTTGATCTCGACACGCCGGAGGATGTGGAACGCGCTCGTCGTTGTTGTCAGGGACGAGCTCTTCACAGATGACACCCAATCTTTCGGATGATATCCGGTACTGTCCATATTGTCGCACCGAGTTGGAGCGGCGCTTCATTGCTGGCCGCGAACGTCCTTTCTGCGTCGTGTGTGACCGTCCATTTTTCAGCGATCCCAAACTTGCGGTTGCTGTCATTGTCTACCAGCAGGGCCAAATCGTCTTACAGAGACGCGCTATTGAGCCGGGTATTGGACTCTGGAGCTTCCCGTCCGGGTTTGTCGAGCGTGGCGAGACCGTTGAAGAAGCGGCAATTCGGGAAGTTCGAGAAGAGACGGGACTCGAAGTCCAAATCGAACAACTCGTTGGCTTATATTCTCGTCATGGACATCCTGTTGTTCTGGCCGTCTATCAAGCCCGGGTTATTCGTGGGGAACTCAGAACCAGCGAAGAAAGCAGTGCTGTGGCCTGGTTCGCACTTGATGACTTACCACCTCTTGCGTTTCCCCACGACTCACTGATTATCCGCGACTGGCAGCAAAAACTCTCACGGAACTGACCGAGCTCGTCGGCGGTCAGCAGGGGCGCACCAAGACTCCACGTATTGAGCGACAAATCTCTCTCACGAAGCCACTGCCGCACGAGAAAGGTTCGATGGCGTCTGGCCTGTTACCTGGCACCTGCCTGCTCGCTTGGAGGGCCTCATAGTCATCCTGAGGGGAGCCGCACCTTCGGCCCACGAGGTGCCTTGCCTGTTATCTCTGGCAGCAATCTCCTTACGAGCCAAATCCTCACGGAACTCATACACCAGTACCCTGTAAGACCTTCACCATGTAGTGATAGGCCATGTGTACCAACTCCCATAAGCTGAAGAATATCACCATCATTGTATCACTATGTCTGTAGTTACTCGCCTCATTAGGCTACAAGTCCTCCTGACACTCGCAAGGATTTGTTGTTGTTGTTTCGTTATCCGGGACATACAGAACCGACAGATTCCTCGAGCCACTACACTATGGTGGGATGAAGATTGTGGGAAGAGAGGGATGAAGATGGCAGAGCCCTCCTACATTGGACGAGCTGTTCGTCGAATTGAAGACGAGCAGTTTCTCCGCGGATGGGCCAGGTTTACCCAGGACGTGTCGCTTGCCGATGCGCTCACCCTGACTATTGTTCGGAGCCCATATGCACACGCGCTTATCGCCAGGATTGATACACAAAAGGCCGAGACTGTTCCTGGCTTTGTCACAGTAGTCACTGGGAGAGAGCTTGCGACCTGGCTGAACCCATTCCCCACGCCTCCCCAATCAGCGGGAGTACGGGCACAGCACCGCTATCCACTCGCCGTTGATCGTGTGCGCTTTGTCGGGGAGGGAGTCGTCGCTGTACTAGCAGAAAACGCCGTTGCAGCGGTTGACGCCGCCAGCGAAGTTCTTGTAGATTACCAGGAGCTTCCCGCGATAATCGACCCTGAAAAGGCCATCGCACCAGAGGCTCCACGTGTTCATCCCGATTGGCCAGATAATCTTGCCTTTCACTGGGATCACCAATACGACGATGTCGACTCTGCGTTTCGGGCAGCTGATGTCGTGATCGAGCTCACACTTGTCAACCAGCGGGTCTATGCGGCATTTCTCGAGCCTCGTGCCGCAGCCGCAACCTATGACGAGCGGAGCGGGCAATTGACTGTCTGGGCGTCGACCCAGACTCCACACATGCTTCGCAGTGGCATCGCGAGTGTCCTTGGCGTGCCCGAATACCAGATTCGCGTCGTCGCACCGGATGTAGGCGGCGCGTTTGGTGCGAAGGGCGGGCTTTACCCTGAATACGCTCTGGTAGCAGCTCTGGCGTGGAAGCTCCGCCGGCCGGTGAAGTGGGTAGAGACGCGTTCGGAAAGCGTTCTGGCGACCAACCACGGTCGAGACCAGCGGCAACACGTCCGTGCCGCGTTTCGCCGCGACGGTACGCTCCTCGGTCTTGATGTCGAAATTCTCAGCAATCTTGGCGCCTGGAATGCCTCACCGACGCGCCCCACGGCCATCCTCACCGGCCTGGCGATTGCTGGCCCCTACCGTGTCCCATCCTTACGTCTGCAAATCCGTTGTGTTGTGACCAACACGACGCCACAAGCAGCCTACCGCGGTGCTGGTCGCCCGGAGGCCAGCTATCTCCTTGAGCGTCTCATGGATAAGGCAGCTCGCGAACTTGGGCTTGATCCTGTAGCGATTCGGGAGCGGAACCTCCTGGGCCCGGACGATTTCCCGTATCGTTCGCCAACCGGAGTACCCTACGACAGCGGGAACTATCCCGCCGTGCTCACCGAAGCGTTGCGACGTTTCGACTATGAGACCGCTCGTCGTGAGCAGGCGCGTCTGCGAGCCCAGGGTCGCATGATCGGAATCGGTATCGCAAGCTTTTGTGAACTCTCTGGCCCTGGGTGGGAATCAGCCACGGTGCGAGCACATCCCGATGGTACGGTGACTGTCCTCTGTGGTATTACCCCGAGCGGACAGGGGCACACAACGATGCTCGCTCAGGTGGTTGGTGAAGTTCTCCAGCTCCCCCTCAAACGGATTCGCGTCGTGACTGGAGACACCGTAGCTGTGCAACAGGGTATCGGGACATTTGGAAGTCGGAGCACCGCACTCGGAGGCTCGGCCGCCTTCCTCGCCGCCCAGGAGGTTCTTGAGAAGGCGCGAGCCATTGCGGCCAGTGCGCTCGAGGTCGCAGCTGAGGATCTCGAATACCGCGATGGCCTGTTCGCGGTGCGCGGTGCACCGGACCGCGCGATCCCCTGGGAACGTGTGACACGTCTGGCGTATGTCATGGAGGGTCCGCCGGGGAACCTCGAGCCAGGGCTGGAAGCGACGCGCTTCTTCAATCCCGGACGCCGAAATGTTCCTTTCGGCGTCCACATCGCCATGGTCGAGGTCGATCCTGAGACCGGGAGCATTACGATCCTGCGCTATCTCGCAGTCGACGACAGCGGCCGCATTGTCAATCCTCTCCTCGCCGAAGGTCAAATTCACGGCAGTGTCGCCCAGGGTATTGGACAAGCACTCTATGAGGCGATCATCTATTCGGAGACTGGTCAGCCTTTGACCCAGAACTTCCTCGATTACGTGGTGCCTCGTGCACTGCAGGTACCAGTGATCGAGGCAGCCCATGTAGAAACACCAAGCCCTATTAATCCCCTCGGCGTCAAAGGGATCGGTGAAGCCGGCACCACCGCCGCCCCACCGGCCATCGTCAACGCCGTTTTGGATGCGCTCAGCCCTCTTGGGGTCACTCACCTCGACATGCCACTGACTCCGGAGCGAGTCTGGCGCGCAATTCGCGAAGCGCAATCTCAGGCCAGTGGCTGACACGCACCCAACAGCACGAGCCCGATACCACGCGTCGTGCTTCCTGACCGATGCTTAGGAACCGGTGGTATCCCGTACCGCCTTCGCTTCTGGCATCTGTTCCTCTTCGAGAGTTCCACGCTCTCCACGCAGTGCAGCGAGCTCGCTGCGCAGCACTTCGATCTGTCGTCGGAGCGAGAAAAGATAGATTCCCAAGATCAACCAGGTTACGAAGAAGCCTGCGAAAAGGTACCACAACGCGTCCATCTCTCAGTCCCCTTCACTCCGCACCATAGAGCGCCGTACGAAGCGTCATCACCTCGTCACGCGTCGTCTCAATCCGATACTTGATCATCAGGAGAAAGATGTAGAGCAGACAAAAAGCCACTAAGGTGACCAGCATCGTGGCCAGCATCTCTGGCGGCATGTTTGGCCCTTCACTCCGCACGACAATCGGTTGCGGGTGGAGTGTTCGCCACCAGCGCACAGACATATGAATAATTGGGATATCGACGAAGCCGACAATTCCCAGGACCGCAGCATAGCGAGCTCCCCGTTCGGGATCCGAGACATAGGCGCGCAGCAAAAAGTATCCGAGATAAATGAACCACAGGATCAGCGTCGTGGTGAGACGCGCGTCCCAAGTCCACCAAGTTCCCCAGATTGGTCGACCCCAGATCGAGCCCGTGAGGAGTACCAAGGTTGTGAAGATAAATCCCAGTTCAGCGGCCGAGCGCGCAAGCCGATCCCACCGCGCGGTACCTCGCAACAGGTACAGGATGCTGCTTACAAAGATGATGAAGAATGAGGCATAGGCCAGCCAGGCCGCCGGGAGGTGGAGATAGAAGAGTCGCTGGACCTCACCTTGGGTCGCATCACTCGGCGCGTACAAGAAGATCATGGCCACCGAAAACGCCACAAGGGCAAATGATGCTACCCAGAGAAGCGACAGCCAGTTCAGCCAACCTCGCGCCGGAAAATCTCCCTGTGCCACGAGTTCCTCCCTCCGCTCTTACCGGTCGTCACTCCTCGACCGTCACACCGAAAGTCAGCACGCCAATACCAAAGAACAGCACGGCGAATCCCGCGAGCAGGCTCTTCCACGGCCCTGCTTCATACCCAATCCCGTTCAGCTCCAGCGTTGTTGCTCGCACCCCTCCGATCACCACCGGTACACTCAGCGGGAACAGTAGCGCTGGAAGCAGCACTTCGCGTGCCCGTGCGCTCGCCGTCATCACGGCAAACAACGTTCCCAAGGTGCAGAGCCCAACTGTCCCGAGAAAAGTGACCAACAGTACTCCCGGACGGAAAACGGGCAGGGTGAAGAGTGTCGCCATGACGAGGAGCGCGACAAGTTCAACCAGCGAGACGAAGAGCAGCATACTCAGGAGTTTGGCGAGGAAAATAACAGAGCGATCCACCGGCGCCAGCAGTAAGCCCTCCCAGGCTCCTTCTTGCCGTTCCAGAGCAACAGCACGAGTCAAACCGAGCAATGTCGCGAAGACGACCGCTACCCAAAAAGCCCCTGCTCCGCTTGCTGCCCGTTGTGCTCCGGTCAGGTCGAACGCAAAATTGAACACAAGCAGCGTCAAGAGCGCCATGACAAGCATGCCGACAACGATCTCGCGTGCTCGCCATTCAGCGAGGAGATCTCGTTGGATGATTGCCAGGAGCCGGAGCCACCCACTCATCCGAGAACCTGTCCGTAAGTCGTCGGCTGGAGACGTCGCTCGATCTCCTCGGAGCTCGATGCTGACCAAGCGATCCTCCCCCGATCCAGAAAGATCGCTCGAGTGGCAAGTCGGGTACCGAGCTCCTGTGCATGTGTCGTCATCAGCACGGTCCCGCCTTGCGCGCAGTGCCCCGTGATCAGACCGATTAACCGCTCGCGGCTTGCCCGATCCAACCCGGTGTCCGGTTCATCGAGGAGGAGCACCGGTGGCTCATGGAGCAAGGCCCGCGCCAGAGCTACTCGTTGCTGGAGACCTCTCGAGAGTTGCCGCACACGATCCCTTAGGCGATCGTCAAGATCGAGCTCAGCAGCGACGCGGTAAATGCGCTCGCGGCGATTCAAGACCCCATAGAGCTTTGCATAGTAGTCGAGATTCTCCTCTACCGTGAGTTCCGGATCGAGCATCGTGCGATGCATGACCACGCCAAGCTGAGCACGAATGGCAGAAGCACCGGCCGCGAACGCGTAACCAAACCATGAGATTGTTCCTCTGCTTGGTCTGGTCAGTCCGGCCAGAATCCGGAGTAGGGTCGTCTTGCCGGCCCCATTTGGACCGAAAACCACAAAACATTCTCTCGGGTAGACGACAAAACTCACTCCCGCAAGTGCTGATTTCCAGCCATACCGTTTCGTGAGGTCCTGCACGACGAGGACTGGTTCACTGGGCAGAAGCGTATCCGGGTTAGGCGGAGTGGCAGTGAGATTCATGTCGGAACACCCGCCGTTGATGCATTTCGATCTCCTTGACGAGCCAATTCACGCAGCTGCGCGATCTCCTGCTCGATACTCAACTCGAGCTCTCGCTCGATCTCCTCGGTCGCACGGAGAACGCGCGCAGCCTCAGCCAGCAGGGCCAGACGTAACGTCTGATACTCGTCTGCTGCCACCTTCCCCGTCTCATGGTCTAATTGGAGATCTCGCAACGCTGCGAAAATTGCATCGCGTTCGGCCAGGAGATCGAGGAGACGAGGGGGGAACGGCGACGGACTTACCGAGCGTCGACTCGCCACCCAGAGTGGATACAAGACAAATGCCAGGACGCCGATCGCAAGCACGAGCAAGACAACAATTCCCGCAAGCATTAGCGCGCGTCTCCTTCCGCGCCGAGCAGACGTTCGACCCGCTTGAGATCCTCGAGTTTCACAGGCAGTACCACATCACTCGAGGGTTCGCCACGACGTCGCAGGTACACCGCGACGAGGACGATGCCAATCACAAGTCCTGCCACCGGTCCCCACCAAAGCAGCCAGAGATGTCCCTGCCGTGGAGGCTCGCGCAAGACGCCGACCCCGTATCGCTCCACGAAGTATTGGAGGATCTCGTCACGTGACTCGCCTGCATCAAGCTTCTGCTGAATGAGCTGCCGCATCTGGCGTGCCAGCTCCGAGTTCGAGTCGCGCACGCTCTGCCCTTGGCAAACGGGGCAGTTCAACTGATTCGCGATGTCCAAAGCTTCTGGAGACAGCGGTTCTTCCGCTCGCACGGCCGATACCCCGAGCACAGCGATTATCATCGTCACTATCGCGAGCAACAGGCATGCTCGCCAGACGAACACTGTGAAGCCTGCACTGCTCTGTCGGCTCACGAACTGATGCGCCCGCATGTCAGGCCTCGCTCGTTGCTCCGGCAACGCTCTGTGGGACACGCGCCAAGGCTGGTACCGGCTGCGGCCAGAACAGCGTCACCGTCCCAAGCACGAACACGACACCACCGATCCAGATCCAAATCACTAATGGGTTGACGTACACGCGCAGACTCGCTGTCCCGTCATCTTCCCACCGGTCCAGCACCACGTAGACATCGTCCATGCCAACAAGTGTGATACCCATTCGGGCGGTCGGCTGATCCTCATAGTTTCGGTAGAAGAACCGGAAGCTCTCGACCGTACCTGCATACCGCTGCCCGCGGTAGATGTCTACCTGCGCAGCGACGATTTCAGCGTCTGCCGTCCGCCGATCCTCAAGTCCACGGTAAATGACCGTGTACGGGCCAATTGTTCCCTGCTCACCGGGTCGTAAAACGAACTGCCGCTCAAGCTGAAAGGCGTTTGAGGCAATGATTCCGACCGCCATGAGAAGTATGGCAAGATGGACGAGGTACCCACCGTACCGTCGGTTATTCCGCCGGAGCAACTCCCATGCTGCCACCAACACATTTTCTCGGGCGTTGCGTCGACGAGCGACTGTACCACGCCAAAACTCTTGCAGCGTGACTCCCACGGCGAACACCGTGACCGCATAGGCTATTGCAGCCCACGGTCGGCTCAACAGGACTAAACCAACCAGCCCGACGATGATCCCGGCTGCCGCTGGCCAACCAACGTTCCGCAGGAGAAGCCGCACATCGGTGCGCCGCCACGCAAGGAGCGGCCCAATCGCCATAAGGAGGAACAAGACCAATAACAGCGGTCCTATAACACGATTGTAAAACGGTGGTCCGACTGTAATACGGGTATCCCAGAACAGCTCGCTGAACAGCGGGAAGGTTGTTCCCCAGAAGACTGCGAACGCTATCGCTGTCAGTAGCAGATTGTTAAGGAGAAATCCGGCTTCTCGGGAGCTCACTGACTCAATCTGCCGCTCACTCTGAAGACCTGGCAAGCGATAAATCAACAGGCCAATGCCTACCACGAGCACAAGCGCGAGAAACGCAAGGAACCAATGCCCAATTGCCGAAACAGCAAAGGCGTGAACCGACGAAAGCATCCCGCTGCGAACAATGAAGGTACCGAAGATGCATAAGGCGAACGTGGCGAGAAGGAGTGCAAGATTCCACACTTTCAACATTCCGCGGCGTTCCTGCACAATCACCGAGTGAAGAAACGCCGTCGAGGTTAACCAGGGAAGAAGGGCGAGATTCTCAACTGGATCCCAGCCCCAATAACCGCCCCACCCAAGGACGTGATAGGCCCACCACGCACCGATGAGAAGGCCAAGGCCAAGGAGCGCCCAGGCCAGAAGTGTCCAGCGGCGGATCGCTCGCAACCAGTCGCTGCCCAGCCGGCCGGTGATCAGCGCAGCCATCCCAAAGGCAAAAGGAACGGTAAAACTGGCATATCCCGAGAGGAGAAACGGCGGGTGGGCCATCATCCCCGGATCACGCAACAGCGGATTGAGTCCTGCTCCATCGGGTGGCGTGACCGGTAGGAGCCGGAACGGACTCGACACGACGGTGAGAACAAGCAGAAGAAAAGTGAGGACCGAAAGGAGCGTGGCGTTCATGTACGGAAGAAGCGCACGATCCGAGCGGCGGTGGAGGTAGAGAGCCAGCGCTCCTAGACCACTTGCGACGAGTGTCCAGTAGAGGAGACTTCCTTCTTGGCCACCGTAAAAGGCCGCAATCACGTAGTGCAGCGGCATGTCCCGGCTGGAACGGCCAGCCACATACGCTAGCCGGAAATCGTGCCGGAGAAACGAGACCACCAGCGCAATGAGCGCAATCGCAACGAGGAATGCCACCGCGTATGTTGCCCGATACCCACTCAGGAGAAGCTCCGGGATTCGCCGCCGCGCTCCAAAAAGGGTAGCCACAATGCCGTAAATCGCCAAAATCAGCGCAAGGATCAGCGCGCCAGATCCAAGGTGAGCCATGGAGCACTCCCTCGCTCAGCTCGTTGCGGTCGTCGGCACAGATTCAAAACGCGAGGGGCATTGGGTAAGAACGCTATCGGCTTGAATCGGCTGACCGGTCCGGTAGAGGCCTTCGACGATCACGTGTCGTCCCTCAGCGAAGATGTCCGGCAGGACACCAGCGTAGACAACTTCGAGTTCACTTACTCCATCACTAATGCGGAAATGAATTGGTTCACCCGGTCCACCCCGGACGATACTTCCAGCAACAACATCGCCCCCAACGCGCACGCGTCGACCATCCACACTCGTGGCTTTCGCCTGGAGTTCACTGACCGTGACGAAATAGGATGCAGCCGTTCCTTGAAGCCCGGTGTACATGAGGTAGCCGACCGCCGCTGCAATGATCACGGCGATACCGAAGAGCCGAACATCGACACGCAGCCCACGCGCTGATGTCCGTGTCACGAGCGCACTGCTCATCTCGCCCCCGCTCGCTTCGCGCCGCTCACTCACCGCCAACCCGCCGTGGGGTCGGGCGGATAGATCACCGATAAGAGTACACCGAGCAGGTAGGCCAGCGCCCCAAGAACTAACACCAGACGGTCGGGTATGCGCCATAAACTCCGTACTGGACGCATGGACGCTTGCACGGGGCGCGGGAGAAGCCCTCCACTTGCCCCCAGCGCTACGACCCCCGCCACCACCTTGATAACGAGTAGCCCGACATAGGTTGCCGTCCCCTTACCATCGGCGACCCGGTCAAACATGAGGGCCACACCGCTGCCAAGCAGGATTGCACTCGATGCGATCCACCAACGGCGGAATCGTTCTTGGGCGATTCGCAACGTCTCGCTCGCTGCGGCACTCACGCGCCGTTGGGGCAGGAGCGCGATAACGAGATAGGTACCGCTCCCTAACCAGATAGCTGCAGCCAGGGCATGGGCTACCCGCAGGACAATACGTGCGAGCGCTGCGACGTCCGTACCTTCCATCCGCCTTCCGCCGGTTCTAACTGCGTTGCCGGAGCGACCCCAAGCTCGTTCAGGAGTCCAACCAGCTGTTCCACAGACTTGACCGGCCCGGTGTACTTGCCAAGGAGTCGTCCGTCCGGGCTGACGAAGAATGTCTCCGGGACACCCGAAACGCCATAGTCGATTGTCACCCGACCTTCGGTATCGTACGCGTTCGGATATGGCACTCCGAATTCGTCAAGAAAGGCACGCCCGTCGTTCCAGTTCTTCTCCCAGATATCGATCCCGATAATGACGACCCCAGTCTCCTCGTATCGTCGGGCAAACTCACGGAAAACCGGCGCCTCCTCACGACACGGAGGACACCAGGAGGCCCAAAAGTTCAAAATGACGATCTTTCCGCGGTGATCGGCGAGTCGGATTGCGGGACCACCCCGGAGATCTGGAAGGACAAAATCCGTCGCTGTCCGATCAGTGAAACGCATCAAACTGCCAGCCGTATTGATTCGACCGCCCACACCGAGTTCGCTGGCACTCTGCGATCGTTGCAGCGCATAGGCGACGAAACCGATAAAAATGAGGACGATTATCCCAACGATCAGTGCGGGGAGGCGGACACGCAAGGTCGACGTGGATTCTCTCGTTGCCATCAGGGTATCGTCCCTTGTGCGAAGCCGGGAAATTCTGCCTTCTCGTCGCTCCTCGCTCCGCGCGTCACCCGTACCCAGAAACAGAGTTCGCTGCGCAAGTACATCTGACTTGGCCCGTCACGCATAACGAACGTTCGCTCCTAATGCGGCGAGCTTCCCGACGAGGTCTTCGTAGCCACGCCGCAGATGCTGTGCATCGAGGATGACCGTCTCGCCCTCGGCGACGAGTCCAGCGAGCACTAAACACGCGCCGCTGCGGATATCTAATGCGCGCACTTCGGTCCCCCGCAGACGAGCCGGGCCGTCGATCCATGCCTGCTGACGATCAACGAGTTCGATCCGTGCTCCCATCTTGCGGAGCTCGCTCGTGTAACGGAGTCGGTCGTTAAAAACGCGCTCAAAGATACGACTCCGGCCATGAGCTTGAGTCATCAAGACAGCAAATGCCGCTTGCAGATCCGTCGGGAAACCTGGGAAGGGGAGTGCTTGAATCTCTGTCGCACAGAGCGGGTGGGGAGCTCGTACCAGCATCGAGGACTCACTCCACCAGACCTCAGCGCCCGCTTCGCGCAGCTTGTGTGTCAAGGGTGCCATGTCCGGCTCACGTACATGATCCAAAATTACTTCCCCATGTGTTATTGCCGCTGCAATAGCGAGCGTTCCCGCCTCGAGGCGATCCGGCAATACAGAGGCACGATATCCCCGGAGCCGATCAAGACCATGCACAACAATCCGTGACGTTCCTAGGCCGCTGATTCGCGCACCCATATCTTGCAAGATTTCACCGAGATGGACGATCTCTGGTTCAGCTGCTGCGTTGATAATTGTGGTGCGCCCCTGGGCCAGGGCAGCGGCCATCAGAAGATTTTCCGTGCCGGTGTGGCTTGGATAGTCCATGTAGATCTCACAGCCTCGTAGCCGTCCGGCACGAAACTCGAATGCTCGCTCTCCGACCTCAACCTGGGCACCCAGTTTGCGGAAACCGCGGAGATCGACGTCGACCGGTCGCGTCCCCAGTTGGCATCCCCCTGGAGGTACGGAGCGAGCCCGACCGAACCGCGCGAGGAGTGGGCCAGTCACCAGGAACGATGCTCGCATGCGCGCGACGAGTTCTGGCGGCGGTTCGAAGACTTCAATCTCCGCTGCTCTGATTCGGACACGATGCCGCTCGGTGTCGAGATCGACCTCGGCACCGAGGGCCCGCAGCAGTTCCGCCATTACGAAGACGTCATCGAGCAAAGGCACGTTCTCAAGGACACACTCCTCCTCCGTTAGGAGCGCCGCGGCCATAGCAGGAAGCGCTGCATTCTTCGCTCCACTAATCGCCACACGACCACGCAACGTTCGTCCGCCAACCGTGACGATCCGTTCAGTGGCCGTTGTGACTACCACGGCATCCTCCTTCAGGGCTGGGCCTCCGGTAAGGGTGGCCCGCCAGGTGCAGGTCGCGCCCGTCGCTTCCGCGCCACTGCGAGTCGCACCGTTGACCGCCGGAGCGCCATTTCGGCCCGCCGGCGATCAATATCGGCTCGGCGCTCACGCAACCGTGCAAGCGCCCGCTGTCTCGCGTCCTCCGCCCGTGCGAGGTCGATCTCCTCAGCTCGCTCCGCCACGTCCGCCAAGACACGGACAACGTTGTTCGCGACCTCAAGGAAGCCGCCAAAGATCGTCAGGCTGTCTTCTTCCCGCCCCCGCTTGACACGCATCTCGCCCATACTGAGGAGCGAGACAAGCGGCGCATGACGTGGGAGAATGCCGAGCGTCCCCTCTGCCCCCGGCGCGAGGACCATGTCGGCATCATCCACCTGGTAGACAAGTCGCTCGGCGGTGACCACTTCGACGCGGAGCTTCCCGGCCATAATCCTCCCCCGCTCACGCCTCGCGGGCCATCTGCTCGGCCTTCTCGACCGCTTCGTCGATCGTACCAACCATGTAGAAGGCCTGCTCCGGCAGGTGGTCGTGCTTGCCCTCGAGAATCTCCTTGAAGCCCCGCACAGTCTCATGACGCGGCACGTATCGACCGGGACGACCGGTGAAGGCTTCGGCGACGAACATTGGTTGCGAGAGGAAGCGCTGAATCTTGCGTGCCCGCGCAACGATCAGCTTATCCTCTTCGCTGAGCTCCTCGACGCCCAGAATTGCGATGATATCCTGCAAGTCACGGTACCGCTGTAAGACGCGTTGCACTTCCCGTGCCACCGTGTAGTGTTCTATCCCCACGATATTCGGATCGAGGATACGCGACGTCGACGCCAGCGGATCAACGGCTGGATAGAGCCCTTGCTCGGCAATTGACCGCTCCAGCGCAATCGTCGCATCAAGGTGCGCGAAGGTTGTGGCCGGAGCAGGGTCAGTGTAGTCATCCGCCGGGACGTAAATCGCCTGCACCGACGTGATCGATCCGCGCTTGGTGGAGGTAATCCGTTCCTGGAGCTGTCCCATGTCAGTCCCGAGCGTCGGCTGGTACCCCACAGCGCTCGGCATCCGCCCGAGGAGCACCGAGACTTCCGAACCAGCCTGCACGAAGCGGAAAATGTTATCGATAAAGAGAAGGACGTCCCGCCCCTCGTCTCGGAAGTATTCGGCCATGGTCAGCCCAGTCAGCCCAACTCGTAGACGAGCGCCTGGCGGCTCGTTCATCTGCCCAAAGACGAGGACGGTCTTGTCAATAACGCCAGACTCGCGCATCTCGCGCCACAGCTGCGTTCCCTCGCGGGTTCGCTCCCCTACGCCGCAGAATACCGAGTAACCACCGTGCTCAGCGGCGATGTTCCGGATCAGCTCCATGATGATGACCGTCTTACCGACACCGGCTCCCCCAAAGACGCCGACCTTTCCACCCTTGGTGAAGGGAGCCACCAAGTCGATGACCTTCAAACCCGTTTCGAACACCTCGACCTGGGTCGATTGCTCCTCAAACGATGGTGCAGGACGGTGAATCGGCCAGAACGGCGCCTCGGAGTGAACTGGACCCTGCTCATCAATCGGCTCACCGACCACGTTGAAGATACGGCCAAGTGTTGCCGGACCAACCGGCACCTTGATCGGCTCACCAGTGTCGATAACCGGCATGCCTCGCTTGAGACCGTCGGTAGTCGACATCGCAACCGCTCGGACCCAGTCGTTCCCAAGGTGCTGCTGCACTTCGAGAACAAGCCGCCCTCCGTCAGGGCGCTCGACAATCAACGCGTTGTAGATGTCAGGTAACTGTCCCGGTGGAAACTCCACATCGACCACGACGCCCTGAATCTGCACGATACGACCAGTCGCTACCTTCGTTGTCATCCTTCTCACCTCGCTCGTTCTGCCGCGCAGCTCACTGCAGCGCACCAAGGGCGTTCGCCCCGGCAGCGATCTCGCTCACCTCGCGAGTGATCTGTGCTTGCCGCGCCTTGTTGTATGTCAACGTCAATTCCGCCACAAGGTCCAGCGCATTTTGGGTTGCATTCCGCATCGCGACCATCCGCGCACTGTGCTCGGAGGCCGACGCCTCGAGAAGCACACGATAAAGCTGCATCTCGATGAATCTCGGCAACAACGCCTCAAGCACCGTGACTGGATCCGGCTCGAAGATGTAATCACTGATCGCGCCGGTCCCTTCCGGTGGCTCAATCGGAAGCAGTTGCAACACGCGCGGCTCCTGCTTCAGCGTGTTAATGAAGTGGGTGTAAACAACGAATACCGCGTCAACTCGCCGAGTCGTAAAGTCTTGTGTCGCCAACTCAGCGAGAGGACGCACCGCCTCGATCGATGGTCGGTCTGTGATCCGGGTGAACTCAGCGACCATCGGCCACCCGTACCGTACGAGGAATTCGCGACCCTTACGACCAACCGCTACAATATCGAAGTTCTCCAACAGCTCTGGCCGCTCATGCGTCATAAAATCGACCGCTCGCCGGATAACATTCGTGTTGAGTGAGCCAGCCAATCCTCGATCCGATGTCACCAGGATCAGCTGAATTCGCCGGATCGGGCGCCGCTGGAGAAGCGGAAACGCTCGCACTTCTTCCTGTGGGCTGCTCATCGCTGCCAAATCGCCGAGCATTGCCCGGATCCGCTCGGCGTATGGCCGCGCAGCCAGGACTGCCTGTTGCGCTCGCCGCATCTTCGATGCGGCCACCATCTCCATCGCGCGTGTGATCTGCGCCGTGTTCTTGATCGAACGAATACGGCGCCGAATCTCACGCGGCGTGACTGCCTGCGGCACAGCCTCTGGCCCCCTCTCTGGACCGTTACACGATCACCCGCTCCTGCGGCGGTGTCCAAATGCTCTGCTTAAAGGCACGTGTAACGTCGTGGAGTTGCTGGATCAAATCGTCCTTCAACTCCCGCTCCGTGGCGATTCGCTGCAGGATCTGCGGGTGACTCGTCCGCAGATACTCGAGGAACTGCTTCTCAAACTCCCGTACATGCTCCACCAGCACATCGTCGAGATAGCCGTTCGTCGCCACCCAGATGATGGCAACCTGCTCCTCGACAGGCATTGGCTGGTATTGCGGCTGCTTGAGGACTTCGGTTAACCGCAAACCACGGTCAATTTGCCGCTTTGTCGCTGGATCGAGCTCGGCTGCAAACTGCGCGAACGCGGCAAGTTCGCGGAACTGCGCAAGCTCGAGGCGCAGCCGACCAGCCACTTGCCGCATCGCGCGGATCTGTGCCGCACCACCCACCCGCGAGACCGAGAGTCCCACGTTAATCGCCGGGCGAATTCCGGCATAGAACAGATCCGGCTCGAGATAGATCTGCCCATCGGTAATCGAAATGACGTTGGTCGGAATATAGGCCGAGACGTCATTGGCCTGCGTCTCCACGATCGGAAGCGCAGTCAACGTACCGCCACCAAGATCGTCCCGGAGACGGGCAGCACGCTCCAGGAGACGCGAGTGGAGGTAGAAAATATCACCCGGATACGCCTCGCGCCCCGGAGGTCGCCGCATGAGGAGCGAAACCTGACGATAGGCCCAGGCATGCTTGGACAGGTCATCGTAAACGATGAGCGCATGCCCGCCACTCTCCATGATCTCTTCACCCATCGCACAGCCAGCGTAGGGGGCGATATATTGCAGCGCCGCTGGATCGGACGCCGTCGCCGCCACCACGATCGTGTGCTCCATCGCCCCGTAACGATCGAGCGTCGCGACCGTCTGCGCCACCTGAGCGCGCTTCTGTCCGATCGCGACATAGATGCAGATGACGCCCTTCCCCTTTTGATTAATGATCGTGTCGATCGCAATCGCGGTCTTTCCGGTCTGGCGGTCACCGATGATCAGCTCGCGCTGTCCACGACCAATTGGAATCATCGAGTCGATTGCCTTGATCCCTGTCTGGAGCGCGGTGTCGACGTCTTGGCGCATCACCACACCGGGAGCGATCCGCTCGATCGGACGGAATTTATCGGTCTTGATCGGTCCCTTCCCGTCGATCGGCTCACCCAGGGCATTTACCACCCGCCCAACAAGAGCCGGACCCACTGGTACTGAGGCGATCCGCCCGGTCGCCCGGACCTCGTCGCCTTCCTCGATGCCGGTGTAGTCGCCAAGGATGATCACACCGACCGAGTCTTCCTGCAGGTTGAACGCGATGCCGAGCACGCCGTTCTCGAACTCGACGAGCTCGCTGGCCATCACATCACGCAGGCCATGTACCGTGGCGATGCCATCGCCGACCTGTACTACGTAGCCAACGTTGGTCACCACCATCCGGCTGCCATACTGTTCGATTTGCTGCTTCAGAATCTCTGTGATCTCGGTTGGTCGCACCGACATGCTGCCTCCCTCGCCACGCTCAGGCTGCTGCTCCGATCAATTGTCGGCGCAGTCCGGTCAGCTGCGTCCGCACACTAGCATCGAAAACCTCGTCGCCGATCCGCAGCACCACGCCGCCGAGTAACTCAGGATCAACCGATGTCCGGAGCTGGACCGGCCGCCCGAGGCGCGTCTCCAATTGCTGACGCACCCGTTCGATCTCCGCCTCCTCGAGCGATACGGCGGTCACCAGTTCGACGTCGAGGACACCTCGCTCCTCGCGGAGCAACTGCTGAAACGCTTCTGCGACATCCCGTAGTTGATGCCATCGTCCCCGCTCGAGCAACAAGACCAGCAGGCTGCGCAGATAGCGATCGTCCTCATCCGGAAACAACCGTTCGATCACCTGCACCTTCGCCTCGAGCGGGATCGCTGGATTCTCCACAAATTCTTCGAGATCCGTGTCCTCCGCGACCCGTATCAGGTCGAGCAACCGCTGCTCCCAGTGGGTCAGTTGTCCGTGTTCCTTGGCGACCGCAAACGCAGCCTGGGCATAGCGTTTGGCGACTCCAGCAACCGCCACGCTGCCCCCCTGCCCTACCGACGAGCACCATCGAGTTCTGCGAGCGCCCGCTCTACGAGAGCGAGATGTCGCTCACGATCCAGCTCTTCACGGAGGATACGCGTCGCGGCGAGAATGGCCAGATCAGCCACCTCTCGGCGCAGCTCTGCCCAGACACGCTGTCGTTCCGCCTCAATGGCCTCCTGGGCCTGCTGAATCAGTTGCTGCGCCTGCTGCTGCGCCTCCTCACGAGCGCGCGCGATAAGTTGTTCGGCGCTCTCGCGAGCACTCGCCACGATTCGCTGTGCCTCTCGCCGCGCCTCAGTGAGAATTTCTTCGTTCCGCGCCTGGGTCTCGGCAAGTTCGCGCTTCATCCGCTCCGCTGCCTCCAACCCCTCGCGGATCCGCTCCTGCCGCTGATCGATCATCCGCGTGATCGGCCCGAGCGCGAAGCGCCAAAACACCGCGAGAAAGAGCAGGAAGGCGATGAGCTGGACGAGTAGGTTTTCACCCGAGATTCCCAGCTGGTCCATGCTCCTGCCTAGCCCCTCCTACGACATGCTGCGTTTGTCCCGCTGGCGGACGGCGCCAGCAGCTCGTCTTGCCAGCTGCTGGCGCGACCTCACCAGCGTGGGCAATTCACTCCACAATGACTACAACACAAACGCTATGATCACCGCGACGACGAATGCGTAAATCGCAATTGCTTCCGCCAGCGCCGCGCCGATGATCATCGTCAAACGCACCGCACCCTCAGCCTCAGGGTTGCGACCAATCGCCTCCATCGCACCCTTGACGGCGAGACCAATGCCGATACCAGGCCCGAGCGCTCCCAACCCAATCGCCAGGGCCGCCGCCATCGGCACGACTACACCGGGTTCGGTCACATTCGAAAACACGCTCCTGTCCTCCCTTCACCAACCGACCCGACGACTCGAACCATCACTCGCTACTCGATCACACATCGCTCAGTCGCCACCAGCACCCCGCGCAGCAGCATGAGCCGCATGATGAGATGCATGCCGGTCACCGCTCTCGTGTTCCTCTTCGTGATGCCCGTCAGCTGAAGCAAGCGCAATGTAGATCAGAGTGAGTACCGCAAAGATGAGGGCCTGAATGAATCCGAAAAGGACTTCCAGGTACAGGAAGATCACGGGGATAAGGAGACCAATGACACTTATCTTGATCGCATTGGCAATGCCATACATCACAGTTAACAATGTCTCCCCGGCAAAGATGTTGCCGAAAAGACGGAACGAGAGCGAAACAATTCGCGACAGTTCGCTAATAATCTCGATCGGCAGAAGGAACGGTGGATTCGCCATGTGCTTAATTCGCCCCCAGAGCCCATGGGCCGACAACCCAGCGATCTGGAAAGCCACGTAGCTGATCAGTGCCATCGCCAAGGTCATGTTCAGATCAGCGCTCGGCGGACGAAACAGCGGCACCAGTGTCTTGCCGTGTGGCTCTCCTCCAGCCGCTCCTTCACTCGCCGCGACGAGAGCATGACTCCCCTCGTGCCAAATCCCAATCGTTCCAATACCCGGCAACAGACCAGTGTAATTGGCAACGATGATGAAAATGAACAGCCCACCGATCAGAGGAAAGATGCGGCGCCCAAGCCGCCTGCCCGCGGTTCCCTCCACCAGCCCGAGCAGGAACTCCACCACCATCTCGAAGATCGATTGCAGACGACCAGGAACAAGTTGGGCACCCCGTGCCACGACCGCGCCAAAGATCACGAGAAAGGCCATTACGAGGAGCATGGTCAAAAAGGAATTCGTGATACGGAGATCGAAGCCTGTGCCGGGGATCGACACCGTCCACAACGTCTCCGGCTTCACCGAGATATGGAGCTCCACGCCCGCCTTACCTCCTGCCACGCTGATCACGGTGGCCACCGCTCACGCGCGCCAACTCGTACAGGGCGTACGATGCCGTCGCCAGCCCAAGGACAACCCCGGCGAGTGTGAAGAGCGGCATCGTACCGAGCCACCGATCGAGGAGCACACCCCCACCAATACAGAGTACAAGACTAGACACAACCGAGAAGCCGAGTCCCAGG
The DNA here is from genome assembly GCF_023806465.1 of Thermomicrobium sp. CFH 73360. GTDB lineage: Bacteria > Chloroflexota > Chloroflexia > Thermomicrobiales > Thermomicrobiaceae > Thermomicrobium. The sequence continues at coordinate 238,240 of NZ_JAMSLS010000001.1, forward strand.
GCTGTCCCGATCGCTTGCCAGTCTCGTCCTTGCGGCGGGCGCGCTCCCGGCCCGCTCACGATTGCGCATCCTATCACAAACGGTCTGACGACGGCAACGTGCTCAGTCGTCCGCGACTTCAGCCGTAACAGGTGCCTCCAGTGGCAACGGGCGCTGATCTCCCTCGCGCAGAACTTGCTTCGCCACGCCCACGAAGGCGGTGAACAGCGGGTGCGGCCGGTTCGGACGCGACTTGAACTCTGGATGGAACTGCACCCCCACGAACCACGGATGGTCACGCAGCTCCATAATTTCTACATAGCGTCCATCCGGTGACTGCCCACTCACCACAAAGCCCGCTGCCTCGAACAGCTCGCGATAGGCATTGTTCACTTCCCAGCGGTGGCGATGCCGTTCGTAGACGAGCGGTTCTCCATAAGCGAACGCCGCCTTCGTTCCCGGAATCAGCGCGCACGGGTAACGCCCAAGCCGCATCGTTCCACCCATCTCGACGCCCCGTTGATCCGGCATGAGATCAATGACCGGATGAGGTGTCTCCGGGTCGATTTCTGTGCTGTTTGCACCGCACAATCCGAGCACATTTCGGGCGAACTCAATCACCGCCATGTGTAGCCCATAACACAAGCCGAGATACGGAATCTCTCGTTCCCGCGCGTACCGTGCGGCCAGAATTTTCCCCTCGACACCTCGCGGACCAAAGCCACCAGGAACCAGAATACCGTTCACATGGCGCAATGCTTCCTCAATCTCCGACCGGTCGGCGGTCGAGTTCACCCAAATAATCTCAACGGCAACATCGTGTGCCAACCCCGCGTGGGTCAAAGCTTCAGCCACACTAAGGTACGCATCGTGCAGTTCCACATATTTTCCAACGAGGGCGATACGTATACGCCGTCGTGGCGCCTTCAGGCGAGCGACCATCCGTTCCCAGTCGCCAAGTTCCGGCTCCCGATCTGGGAAGCCAAAGTGCTCGACAATGTACTGTCCGAGTCCCGCACGTTCGAGGATCAGCGGTACCTCATAGATCGTCTCGGCGGTTGGCAAGAGGATCACCGCATCTTCATCGACGTCCCCAAACAGCGCCACCTTGGCGCGAACGTCGTCACTGACCGGGTGATCCGTTCGACAGATAATTACGTCCGGCTGAATCCCAAGTGCGCGGAGTTCCTTAACGCTGTGCTGTGTCGGTTTGGTCTTGACCTCACCAGTACTCTGGATATACGGCAACAGTGTCACGTGGATATACAAGACGTTGCGCCGCCCCTCTTCCCGTCGCATCTGACGGATCGCTTCGAGGAAGGGCTGCCCCTCAATATCTCCAACCGTCCCACCGACCTCCACCACGACCACATCCGGCTGATGAATCTCTGTCACCTGGCGGATACGCGCCTTGATCTCGTTCGTGATGTGTGGGATCACTTGAACGGTGCCACCCAAATAATCACCCCGGCGCTCCTTGGCGATCACTGCCGAGTACACCTGCCCGGTTGTTACGTTCGAGGCCCGACTGAGATTCTCGTCAGTAAACCGCTCGTAATGCCCAAGATCGAGATCCGTTTCCGCACCGTCCTCCGTGACGAACACCTCTCCATGCTGGTATGGAGACATCGTTCCCGGATCAACGTTGAGATACGGGTCGAGCTTCATCAACGCGACCCGCAATCCCCGGCTCTTCAGAAGGCGCCCGATCGCGGCGGTCGCGATTCCCTTCCCGACCGACGACACGACGCCACCAGTCACGAACACATATTTCGGCATCGCCACACCTCCGAGAACGTGTCTTTCACCATCATGGATCGGGCGCAAGCACCACCACCTCGACCGCCTCCCCAAATTCCCCCTTGCGCACGGTCAAGGTCTCGCGCGTCGACCATTCGGTGACGCCCATCGCTCGCATGAACCGCTCCAGCGGATCGCGTGCGGCATCTCCGTGCTCCGTTCGAAACTGCAACGGGATCACTATATGCGGTTCAATCTGCCCGATCACCTCAACAGCACGGTCTGCATCGAGCGTCGGCCCACCACCGACCGGAATCAGCAGCACGTCGACATCGCTGAGGAGCTCGGCCTGCTCATCGCTCAACACGTGGCCCAGATCACCAAGATGGCACACCTGCACCCCATCGAGATCGACGACGTAGACGGTGTTTTTGCCGAGTCGCCGTCCCTGCTCATCATCGTGGTATGTCCTGATCCCGGTGATGAACGTGCCCTTGATCTCGTACTCCCCGGGCCCCTCAATGAGTCGGTAGCCGGGACGGACAAGCTCTAAGTTGCGGTGTCCAGGATGGGGATGACTCACGGTCACGATGTCCGCACGTTGTTTGCTTGGCAGATAACCTGTCTCTGGTCCGACCGGGTCCATGAGCACAGTCACATCGCGACCCCGCAAGCGGACACACGCATGCCCCAGCCACTTGATCTCAGCCATCGACCAGCCGTCCGTTCGCACTGAACACAACACGGGACTGGGTGATCGACGAGGGTCCGTCTTTCACATCGGGACCCCAGTATACCCTGTGTCCGTTCACCCTCGCAAGCCAGGGGCTCCGAAGCACCGGTGGGCCACGCCCGGTGTCAAGAGGGAAGAGAGGGAAATCGGTGTGAGGAGAGGACTTGCGCGTCCTTCGGGATCGACAGCACACCGCTCCTCATTGGCGATCGTTCGCCACCTCCGGCTCTGGGAAGGGTCACTTCTGCCACGTTTCTGGACTGCACAAGAAGGCCCAGGCTCATCGACCTCAGTATGACGGAAGCAAGAGACGCAGCACGTGACGTCCCCGATATTCCAATGCTCTGCAGGAGAAGCCCCCTGTAGGACAACCCCCGAAAGGACATCTCAGATATTCCTGCTAGTCGGCGCGGACACTCTTTCCCAGAAGCGAACAGATCGGGAGCATGTAAGCAGTCAGTGCGGGCGAGTGTACACTCTCGCCCGCACTGCTAATTGCAAGACTACTTGGCTGTCAGTCGTCCGCTGCCAATTCGTCCAAATGCTGGTAGCCCCAATCAAGATACGGGCGATCGGGGAGCAACGCGCGCTCCAGCATCCGCTCGACCCGGATCGCATGCTCCCGCGCCCGCTCGTCCGGTGCCCGCTCTGGATCATAGAGCTTGCTCATTTGCTTCCAGATAATCCGCCGCTGGACTTCACTCGTCCCCTCAACGATGCGTAGGCTACGATAGTTACGGTAGATCCGCTCCAGTGGGTAGTCCCGGCAATACCCTCGCGCACCGAACAGTTGCACAGCGGCATCGACGACTTCCTGGCAGGCCTCAGTCGAGTAAAACTTAGCCATTGCCGCCTCTTTAGCAGCAAACTCACCCCGGTCGATCTTCCGTGCTGCCTCATACATCGCCAGGCGCGACAGCCAAATCTTGGTCGCTGCATCGGCAAGCATCCATTGAATACCCTGGAGGTCCGCCAGAAGCTGCCCAAAGGCACGGCGCCGCTTGACATAGGCCTGAGCGAGCTCCCACGCGCGTTCAGCATAGGCAATCGCCAGCGCACAACACTTCGTCCGTCCCTCATCGAGTGTGCGCATGAGCAACCTGAAGCCCCAGCCGACTTCCCCAAGGACATGCTCATCCGGAATGACACAATCCTCAAACACCAGAATGCTCTCGTCGATTCCCGCATTCCCCATCATCTTCTGCCGTCGCTCAACGCGCATTCCTGGAGTCCCCTTCGGCACAAGGAACACCGTAATCCCGCCGTGCGCTCCCTTGCCGGGGTCGGTTGTCGCAGCGACGGTGAACACATCGCCCCTCTCGGCCCAGGTGATCCAATATTTGACACCATTCAGCACCCAATGGCCATTCCGGCGCTCGGCACGCGTCGTAATACCCTGTCCATCGGAACCTACACCGGGTTCGCTCATTGCAAAGACCCCGATGATCTCTCCCCGCGCCAGCCGTGGAAGATATTCGCGCTTCTGCTCTTCTGTCCCACCATGCAGGATGGCCAGGCTACCGATCCCATTGTTTAGGTCGATGACGTACCCGATCGCTAGCGGAGCCTTATGGATCTGTTCCAAAACGAGGCATGTCTCGAGGAGGTTGAACCCCAGCCCACCGTACTCTTTCGGGATCGTCATTCCAAAGTACCCGCGTTTTGCGACATCGGCGATCACCTCGGGCGGCAAGTAATCCGTTCGCTCAATCTCATCCTCGAGGGGCATTAGCTCCTCATAGACATAGCGCTTCGTCTCTTCGACGAACTCGAGCACTTCAGGCCGAACACCCTCCATGGCACACCCCCTATCCATGGTGCCGAGCCACGATGAGCCCATCCACGACCCATGCCCCCGCCCCGTCTTCCCTGACAATGAGCGGGTTCACTTCCGCCACCTCAATCAGTCCCTCTCCTGCCTGAGCGAACCAGCTGAACCGCACCAGCGCATCCACCAGCGCCGCTCGATCGCGTGGTGCTTTCCCTCGGTAGCCAGCAAGGAGCGCTGCACCTCGCAGCTCACTCAGCATCTCTTCTGCTTCTTCTGCAGTGATTGGAGCACGTCGGTAGACCACGTCCCGCAGGAGTTCCACCAGAACCCCGCCGAGCCCCACGCTCACCACCATGCCGAACGTCGGATCGTCATGACAGCCGAGAATCACCTCTAATCCCGGAGGTACTTGTTCCTGTACAAGGAAGCCCGTCACACCCCCTGGCTGGAACTCAGCGATTCGCTCACTCATCTCCAGCCATGCTCGCTCCAATTCGCGCGGCCCACCGATCCCCAGTCGCACCGCCCCACGCTCCGTTTTGTGCAGCAGATGCGGTCCGACCGCTTTGAGGACAACCGGATACCCGAGTTCTTCGGCTGCCGCCAGCGCTTCCCCCAGCGTGTGCACCAGCCATTCTTGCGGATGCCGTAAGCCGATGAGCGCCAACAACCGTTTTGCTTCGTATTCACCGAGTACCGGACTACTCCTCAGCACGCGGGACAGTGCCGCACGGAGCTCGTCCAGTCCGCTGGGTCGCTGCGGCTGAGGTCTCGGTCGCTCGCGCCATTGCCGGTACCACGCTGCGCGAGCGATAGCCCGGTAGCCGTATTCGGTTCCTTGCAAGACTGGGACACCGGCACTTCGTAACATGCTCACGGCCGTATTGTCGAGCCCATTTGCCTGGTTCGTTACCACGGCAATCGGCTTTGCTGTGTATCGAGAGAGCTTCAGCAGAGCCTGCGCATAGAGTTGCGCTTCCTCCGTCTCCCGCACCATATCCGTACCGAGCACCACGGTGTCCACTGCAGGATCGTCCGCCAACGCCTGCAGTGCAACGGGGTAGACCTCCTCGAAGTTCCCGGCCCCCCACGCATCAAGTGGATTGCTGATCGGCACGTACGGTGCGAGGACGCCGCGCAGACGCTCCGCAGTCTGTATGTCCAATGGCGGGAAGGCGATACCAACTCGCTCTCCCCAATCCAAGATCAGTGTCTTTTCGCCACCACTATCGGTTACTGCGCCGACTCGATTCGTCGCCGGCAGGCGACCAGCCAAGAGGAACTCGGCAACATCGTAGAGCTCGTCGAGCGTGTCAACTCGGATCACTCCGTATTGGTTTAGGACTCCGGCCACAACCTCGTGTGATCCAGCCAGCGCTCCGGTGTGGGCCAGCACCGCTGCCCGACCTGCTTCCGAGCGCCCCACCTTCAGAACGACCACCGGAACACCACGACGGTGAGCCACCTCAACAACCTCGAGGAGGCGAGGTCCATCACGCACTGTCTCCAGGAAGGCCACCAGAAGTTTGACCGCAGGATCTTCGAGCGCAGCGGCCAAGTATTCCGCAGCATCTAAAACCGCTTCGTTCCCACTCGAAACGAGATACCGGAAGCGAATGCCGCGTGTGTTGTGGGCAAGTGACCAGAAGACCGAACCGCTCTGGACGACTCCTGCCACCGCACCAGATGCGAGATCCTCCGGGAGGTGGTAGCCAGTGAGCGTCACCCCTTCGTCAGGCACGATCAAGCCAAGACAATTCGGTCCGCAGACAGCGACTCCATGCTCTTCGGCCAGGCTCACGAGCTCTGCTTGGATCCTTTGCCCATCCGGTCCTGCCTCACCGAACCCCGACCCCAGGATCACAGCAGCCCGCACACCAAGTTCCACTAACTCACGGAACGCAAACAGCGTGTTCTCCGGTGAGAGGGCAATCACCGCACAGTCTGGCACTGCCGGTAATTCACCGATAGATCGGTAGCAGGGATAGCCTTCAACCGGTTGACCACTTGGATGAACTGCCCAAACCGTCCCACGGTAGCCAAACCGTCGCAGGTTCGCCAGCACTGTCCGCGCCATACGGCGGCGTGGACTTGCACCAACGACCGCAACCGAGCGGGGACGCAATAGCAAACCAAGCGCTCTCTTGGTCAGCATGTCCACCCCTCGAATCGCTCCACGGCCTGGCGCACAAAATCAGGCACCGGGTGAGCCTGGCGCGTCCGCACGTCGAAACAGACGAGGACCAAACGACCCGATGCGTGTGGCACCTTCTTCTCCCCGTTCATCACTGCGAACTCGACATCGAAGCTCGACCCACCGATCCGACTGATGCGGAGACCAATCGCGAGTTCGTCGTCAAAGACTGCCGGGCTTCGCCAGTCAATCTCCGCGTGAACTGCCGCCCAATCGAAGCTCCCCTCCTCGATCGTGCGGCGCAGGTCGATCCCGAGCGTCCGAAAATACTCCATCAATGCTTGCTCGATGTACTCCAAATACACCGCGAAGTAGACGACTCCCTGCTTGTCACAATCGCGGTATCGCACGCGCCAGGGAAACCAGAATCGAAAGACATCCTTTCCAAAATCTGTTGACGATGGCGATGCCGATTGCGCTTTTGTCGTCTCGTTCATCACCGTGATCGTCTCGTACGCTCGCTAAACCCTACCGGATACGATCAGGCAACACACTACCAGGGACCACCCGGACTGGCAAGAGGAGTTCCGTGCATCTGGGCATCTCCCGTCCACTGAAGACCGTTCGGGCAGAACGCGCGATCTTCTTCCGTCTGTTCACCAACCTCTGGGGGAAGATAGGAGTTGAACGCAGAAACGATCAGCTCTCAGTCGGCCAGGTCACCTACCGCTTGTCCAGCACCAGATGAAGCGCTCCAATGATTTGTTCCGCCGGTAATCACGGAGACCACCCTTTGACAGTGCTTTTCGTTCCCAATTACTTGTGGGATGCGGTGTCTCAGCTTGCAGTGAAACGGGTCACCTTTCCTCGTGGTCGATCCTCGACGGCCAATCCGTATCTCGCTCCATCTCGTCGGTGACCTCCGCATCGCTCTCTCCATCCATCCGGTACTCTCGCAGAACCGCGCGGATGACCGACCACGAAAATCCGCGCCGCTGAAGGAGCCCCGCAAGTCGTCGCTGCGCTGTCTTGGCATCAACGCGCTGCAAGCGCTGCTGGTGCTTCCGCACGAGCTCACGAGCAGCCGCAAGCTCACTCTCAGGATCCTCAACCACAACCTCATTGATCAGCTCAGGAGACACACCCTTAGACCGGAGTTCTTGACGCAAAGCTGCTGCACCGCGAGGATTGGTCGCCTGCCGCTGTGCGACCCACGCTTCAGCGAAGGCTCGATCGTCCACATAGCCGAGCATGCGTAGGCGAGCGAGTGCTTCCTGGATGACTGGCTCACTAAACCGTTTTTGCCGCAAACGCTGTTGGAGCTCCGCTTCGCTGCGCGGGCGAACACTGAGGAGGCGCAGGCCCACCTCCAGCGCCGCATCGACTGCCGCTGCGTGCTCGATCGCCGCGCGCCGCTCGGTCGTCACTACCTCGCCAACACGGAGCCCAAGTTCAGCGACCCGCGCTGCACTCAACGTCACCCATGCGATGCCGTTCCGTTCGATCCGAAAGCGATCTGCTCGCCGAGGATCGGGAACTACTTGTGTAATGGTCTGAGGAGCTTCATCCACCGTTCATCCTCCCCACAGCCCGGCTCCTCTGGCACAGTTAGCGCCGGAGGGCGGAGGGATGGTTCGATCAGTCCCTGCATCGCACCGAATCCGATCACGAGCACGGTTACTCATAACGGGGCTTTTCGGCCTCGGTGCACTCGCGACTGGCGCGACACTGCTTGTTCTGGGCCTAGCGATCGAAACGCAAGCACGCAACGACGAGCGAGCTCCCGCCGATGCCATTCTGGTTCTCGGTGCGGCGCAGTACAATGGTCGGCCCACCCGTGCCTTCCGTGCACGGCTCGACCACGCCGCGGCCCTCTACCGTCAAGGGTACGCCCGTACTCTTGTCCTCGTCGGCGGAACGGCTGCTCCAAGCGAACCGAGCGAGGCCGAAGTCGGGGCGCGGTATCTTGAACAACTCGGCATACCGGCGGATGCCTTGCTTGTCGTGCCTGAGGGCCGCAACACCTGGCAGAGCCTTCAGGCTGCAGCTAGGCCGCTGCGTGCCATCGGTGCGCGCCGCGTGCTCCTCGTCAGCGATGGCTTTCATTTGTTCCGGAGCAAACTCATGGCGAACGATCTCGGCTTCCAGGCACTCGGATCACCAGCACCGAACAGCCCCATCCGCCAGGGATCCTTGCTCGAACGCTGGTACATGATCCGCGAGGCAGTTGCCACCCTCGCCTATCTCATTGGACGACGCTAAACCGTCCTCAATCTGCCGCTTCGCTGACGACGAAATTCACCAGTCGCCCCGGAACGTACACCACCCGTTCGATCCGTCGGCCAGCAAGATACGCCTGCACGCGCTCGGCTGCCCGTGCTCGGGCAACAGCTTCTTCCTCACTGATCGTCACAGGGACGACGATCCGGTCGCGCACACGGCCGTTGACCTGAATCACGAGTTCGAGGGTCTCCTCCGCAGCGAGCTCCGGATCGTAGGCAGGCCATGCCTGCTGATGCACACTGTAGGGTTTGCCAAGCCGCTCCCACAGCTCCTCAGCGATGTGTGGCGCACCCGGTGCTAGCAGGAGAACGAGCGTCTCCAGCGCTTCCCGCCAGACTGGCATTTGCACGACCGGCGTTTCACGCAGGCGCGAGAGTTCGTTGACAAACTCCATCATCCGCGCGATCGCCGTATTAAAGCTGAAGGTTTCGAAATCGTCCGTCACTTGCTTAATCGTGCGGTGCAAGAGACGCCGCAATGCCCGAGCCTGGTCGTCGTCTTCCAGTTGCACGGGCACATCTCGTGTCTCATTCACCAAAGACCAGACACGCTGCAGGAAACGCTGGACGCCGGCTACTCCCCGCGAACTCCACGGCCCGCCCTGACTCCATGGGCCGATGAACATGAGATACAACCGAACCGTATCTGCCCCAAGACGTGCAACGAGATCGTCCGGATCAACAACATTCCCGCGGCTCTTCGACATCTTCTCCCCGTCTTCGCCGAGGATCACCCCGTGGTTGAAGAGCCGCAGAAATGGTTCGCGATGGTTCACCAGCCCCAGGTCAGCAAGCGCCTTCGTCCAAAATCGGCTGTACAGGAGATGCAGAATGGCATGTTCGATTCCACCGGTATATTGGTCAACTGGCGTCCAATAGGCGACCTTGTCAGGGTCGAATGGCCGCTGATCCTCATGCGGGCTGAGATAGCGATACCAATACCACGACGAATCGACGAATGTGTCCATCGTATCCGTCTCGCGCCGCGCGGGACCACCGCACTGCGGACACTCGGTGTTCACGAATGCCTCGTGGGTTACGAGCGGTGATTGGCCTGTCGGCATGAACTCAGCGTCCTCAGGCAACAGAACCGGCAACTGCTCCTCCGGCACCGGCACGATGCCACAGCGGTCACAGTACACGATCGGAATCGGTGTACCCCAATAACGCTGGCGCGAGATCAGCCAGTCGCGCAACCGGTAGGTGACCTCGCCACGGCCGATTCCCTGCTCTTCCAGCCAAGCGATGACCTTGCGGACCGCCTCGCCCCCAGCAGTCGGCGTCCCATCGAACGGCCCGGAGTTCACCATAACGCCTTCCCCGTCGTACGCTTCCTCCATCGTCGCGGGGTCAAGCGTACGATCCGGTGGCTGGATCACGACGACGATCGGTAGACCGAAGGCACGAGCAAACTCGAAGTCGCGTTGGTCGTGCGCCGGAACAGCCATGATCGCTCCCGTGCCGTAGTGCATCAGTACGTAGTCAGCAATCCAGATCGGAATCCGCTCGCCGTTGGCTGGATTGATCGCATAGGCCCCGATGAAGACACCGGTCTTCTCGCGCTCGGTCGACGTCCGCTCGATATCACTGCGGCGCCGCGCCTGCTCAACGTAGGCCTCCACATCGGCACGACGCTCGGGTGTCGTCAACGTCTCGACAAGTGGGTGCTCTGGTGCCAACACCAAGAAGGTGGCGCCCCACAGCGTGTCCGGTCGCGTTGTGAACACCTCGATCGGATCACCGCGCTCCGACCGAAATACGATCCGCACGCCCTCCGAGCGGCCGATCCAGTTGCGCTGCATCGTGATCACGCGCTCTGGCCATTCGATGCCGTCAAAGCGCAGGAGTTCCTCAGCATAGGCGGTGATACGCAGGAACCACTGCTCGAGGTCACGCCGGTAGACCTCTGTACCGCAGCGTTCACAGCGACCGTCAATCACTTGCTCGTTCGCGAGCACCGTCTGGCAAGTCGGACACCACCACACCGGCGCCTTGGCACGGTAGGCCAGTCCGTGCTTGTAGAACTGCAGGAAGAACCACTGATTCCAGCGATAATACTCTGGTAGACAGGTAATGACTTCCTTTGACCAGTCGAACATCGCCCCCATCGAGCGCAGCTGCTTCTTCATGTGGGCGATGTTCTGCATCGTCCAGACCTTTGGATGAATCCCGTGCTTGATTGCCGCGTTCTCCGCGGGGAGACCGAATGCGTCGAAGCCAAATGGGAACAAAACGTTGTACCCGCGCATGCGCTTGTAGCGAGCAGCTGCATCCGCGGGCGCATAGGAGAACCAGTGACCGATGTGAAGGTTCCCTGACGGATAGGGGAACATCACGAGGTGGTACCATTTGGGTCGGGTCGGATCCTCACGCACATCGGCGTAGATCCCTGTTTCCTCCCAGATCTTCTGCCACTTCGGTTCAATGACTAGGGGCTCGTAGCGCTCGGTCTGCCGCTCCTGCTGCGTCGTCGCCATCCCTCTGCCTCCCACGTTCTCGCGCCTCGAACGCACAACGGCCCGTCCACGAAGGGACGGGCCGACCCGCGGTACCACCCTCCTTGGTGTCGCTGGTGCGACACCCACTCTGGCGTGCGCTAACGGGCACGACCCGGCGCGAGCTACTCCTTTTCACCCGCGCAGCTCCGAGGCGAGTTCACGCACCCACGCTGGCCAGGCTCACACTCTCCCCAGCTCGCTCGACAGCCACGGTGCGCTACTTCTCCTCGTCGTCGCCTTTCCCCAGCACGACAATGACCGGTCACACCGGGCGGTGGACCGGCTTCGCTATGGTCGTGGAGCTGAGGGGACTCGAACCCCTGACCCCAACGCTGCCAGCGTTGTGCTCTCCCACTGAGCTACAGCCCCGCGCCCTCGCTGGCGCACAAGACAGTCTAGCACACTCTCAGCTTTGTCGCAACGCCCCGCTCGCACTTGCGCGGCTCAATCAACGCGCTCCGTGTTCACCCTGTGAGCCGTTCAATGTACCGAGACTCGAGCACCTCCTGTGAACACCATGACTGCATCGTTCTCCTCACAACCTACCAGCTCTCAAAACAACACCCCCTGCCTGAGGCGAACGATCCCGGACAATGCCAGGGCATAGCACGCACTCTGCCTGCAAGAGCTCGCCAGATGTTGGTTCCTCCTGGCCGTCGAGGCATACTTGCTCAGACAGGGCGGCCGTATCGCCGAGGAACAAGAATGAAGGCACCGATTCGATTCCATATCGTGACGCTCGGTTGCTCAAAGAATCAGGTCGATTCTGAGGGGATGGCACAACGCCTCATCGCCCAAGGGTTTGAGCCAACAGATGATCCCCGCAAGGCACGCGTCGTCATCATCAACACCTGCGGCTTCCTTGGCGCCGCACGCGCCGAGTCACGTGCCACGATTGAACGCCTTTTGGCTCGCCGCCGTCCCGGTCAAGTCATCATCGCGGCAGGCTGCATGGTCAGTCTCGATGAGCACCGCCGAGAGCTTCCAGACGGCCTCGATGCGCTCCTCTCCACCCGAGAGTGGACGCGCATCGATTCACTTGTCGCCACGCTTCTTGATTTGCCAGTTCCGAGTGTCCGCCCACCCGAAGAGACACTGCCGACATTTCGTCGTCTTCCCACAGCGCGACCAAGCGCCTACGTCAAGATCGCCGACGGCTGTGACCACCGCTGCTCATTCTGTGCCATTCCACTGATAAAGGGCCAGCAGGTCAGTAAACGGCCGTCTGATGTCGTTCGCGAGATCCGCGAGCTCGTCGATGTCGGAACCAAAGAAGTTGTGCTAGTGGCCCAGGACACCATCCGGTATGGCGCCGATCTGGGGCTCCGCGACGGACTCCCTGGTCTCCTCCGTCTCATCGCCGATGAGGTCCCCGAACTTCCTTGGCTGCGGTTACTCTACCTCTATCCCACCCCGCTGCTTTTCCGTTTGATCGATACCATGGCGGAACTTCCGCCATGCGTGCCGTATCTTGACATCCCACTCCAACACGCAGATCCGGCCATCTTGCGCGCCATGGCTCGCCCGAGCAACCCTGACTTTTACCGCCGGCTTATCGCCTATGCGCGCCAACGCATCCCGGACGTGGCACTCCGTACGACGTTCATCGTTGGCTTTCCCGGTGAGACGGACGAACACTTCCAGCGACTCTACGACTTTGTGGAGGAAATGCAGTTCGATCACGTCGGTGTCTTCGTCTATTCCCGTGAAGAGCCGACAGCCAGCGCCCGCGTTGGGCAACCCGTACCACGCGAGATCGCGGAAGGGCGCCGGGCAGCGCTCATGGAACTACAGCAGCGTATCTCGCTCGCGAAGAACAAAACGCTTGTTGGCCAGGAACTCGAAATCCTGATTGAGGGTCACGGCGAGCTGGAAGACGAGTTGGGGCGGCGCTCGCCACTGTCAGCCGGGCGAGCCGCGCGGCATGCGCCGGAAGTCGACGGCCTCGTCTTCGTACCGGGGCAACTTCCAATCGGTGAACTCGTCAGGGTACGGGTGACCCATGCCGAGCCCTACGACCTGTGGGCCGAGTACCCGTCAGCACGGCTGAAGCCCTCACGGCGCACACTGTCGCGAACTCGTCAGCACGACCACACGGGGCTGAACACCAACCACTGATCGGGAGCTCGCTGGATAGCCTGCTCAAGCACCTGCACCATTGTTTCCAATGCGGAGTGCACGTCCTGCTCTGCATCATCGCTCCGTGGTACAACGATCGGCCGCTCTATACGCACCACATAGCTGCGGCCTATCCGGTAGCAGAAGACAGGAACCAGCGAGCAGCCGAGCCGACGCGCCAGCCGAACCGGTCCGTCAGGCAGCTGCGTCGGAACGCCAAAGAATTTAATCGTCCGACCATTTCCCAGGACATTTCGATCGACCAGGAAAACGACGCTTTGCTGCGATGCGATCGCCTCAATGGCTTGACGGAGCCCTTCCCGCGTCGGCGTCACCAGCGTGATGCCAGGAGCACTCCGCAACGCGCGGACGACTAGGTCGAGCCACCGCGGCCGCATAGGCGCCGCCAACGCGGAAATCCGGTAACCCTGGGCACCCAGGAGTGCTCCAACAACATCAAAAGGGCCGAGATGCGCTGAGATGACGATGGCTGGTCTTCCAACCTCTCTCCCTTCATCATCTGCGAATTCGAACACGATAGGTGGGTGCCACAGTTGGCGGAGAAGGCGAATTGCTACGAGCGCCAAAACGTTTCTCACGCTGCTACGAAATGCTTGGCGTACCACGGCGTGCACCATAGGCGAGTCGGGCACCACGGAGAGGACACGTGCGACGTTTGCCGCTGCAGCCCGCCGCTGACAACGAAGGACAGCGAACGCCAGGTCGGCAATCCGATCAGCGATCCATCCCCCAATGAATTCGAGCAGTGGCGGACGAGAGGTCTCCACTCCACATCGCATCGCTCGGCAACAGATTAGCCTGCAGTCGGTTCCTCGGCCGAGGCTCGTTGGAAATCTTCCGCCGACCATCCAAGATAGGGCCAGGCGTCCACTATCACGGGCAGGCCACGCACCACCGTCAGCGCGAGCGTCGCGTACACGCTCGCCCACCCAAGAGCGAGTGAGACCGGCCAATGGAACAACCAACTGGCACCTGGAAATCCACCACTTTGCTCGACGATCAATCCACCAAGAAAGAGAAAGGCCACCAGCTTCGCGACACCGTACAGGGCCCGCATGGCTCGCGAGGCAGTGAGAAAGCGCGTCAGTCGAGTCCGGGCCATCGTTCGTTCACCGAAAGGCGTCCGCCCAGCCTGGAGCGCAACGCTCCGGAGCCCGTCGACGAGAAAACCACGCGTCATGACAAGCAGGGGGGCCCACACCCCAATCAGGCCGAGATCGGCGAAAACGATCCATAACGCGTTCTCGACGACACGATCTCCGGCGATATCGAAGACTGCGCCGAAGACAGTTGACTGTCCTCGTCGCCGGGCGACGATGCCATCGACTGCATCCCCCAGGAAGACGACGAAGAGCACCAGCCACGCGAGGAGCGACAGCCAGCGCTGTTGGCTATACAGGAGCCCGATAGCTACAAACAGCAGCGCGACTCGGCCGGCAGTGATCGCGTTGGCCACGGCTGGCCCCTTTCACTTCGTCTCAGAGTGTGATCATCAACAGTGCGATCCAGGTCAGGGCGAGTACAACAACCGTGCCGGCCAGCAAGAGTCGAGCCGCAAAGCGCTCGAGGGGCTCAGCAAGGAAAGCGAGCGCAAAATTGGCGATGGTGACAATCGCCGCCACTATCGGCAGCAACCACAGATCGCGGCGCGTGCCGATCCGATCTGGGAGTCCTGCGGCGTTCCAGTGAAGGACCAGCGTCTCCGGCAAGTGAACCGAGCGGAGGACCAGGAACACAACGAGCCCCGCGAGTAAGCCAAGCGACAGCGCGGCAAGACCAAGCGCCACAGGATCGCGCAAGAACACCGACCGTAGTGCAGAAGCGAAGTCTTGCGTAGTTCGCGGTTCCCTAGCGTCGCCCACTGTCGGGAAAGCCGCCGTCCAGCCCGCTTCGGCCAGTTGCTCGCGGCCCGCGATGGTAACCGGCGCGGTTCCCAACTCGCGTTGTCTTCGAGCCGCCGCAACCTGTTCCAGAAAAATGACCGGCTGTGCTGGGGAGATTGCCCAATGCTCCGTCCCTGTGGAGAGCAGAAGTTGCCGACTGGTCGGTTGCGTGGCCGCTACACGAACACGCCCAAAAGGAGACCGTAACCAGCCCACATAGTAGCCAGGCCAGAATGGCTGCCACCGCTGCATCGCTCCACCAAGCAACGGCGCAGCAGGACCAGCATACGTGAGTCGATCAAGCGGTACTTCGTCGATCCGCCCTCCCCACCGGATACGGATCGACCGATCTGTCACATCGTAACCGAGGGAAAAGTACCCAACTAGGAGATAGCCCATGCTGACGGTGCCAACACCACTCACAAGGAAGACCACCCAGAGGATTGGTAAAGAGAGCGTCGACCGCGTGACCTCAAGGAGCCCAAGAAGTGCGAGTACTGCGGTTGCTGCAAATACGCCAAAGAGTCCGAGGCCGATCAATCCGCCTGCTGAAGGAGCTGCTCGCGCGCGATAACGGATCGAACTCGGGGCGCGCATGCTGCCCGTCTCCTCACGGATCATTCTCGCTCGCCCCAACACTGGGCCGACATTTGCGCAACGCTCACGGCGTTGGAGTTATTCCCGGTGTTGCTCCCGGTTCGGCTGTCGGCATTGGTGTTGGGGTTGGGGTCGGCGGTGCATCCGGGGGTGCGACGAACGGCTGGGTGCCCGGCGTTGGCAGCGGTGACAACCCGAGATGCCAGCGGATCACCGATGTCCGTCGCTGTTCGTCAAGCCAACGGCTGAAAGCCTGCCCACGCAGTGCCTCCAACATCCGGATACTGACCGGACGATCCGGATCGCGCTCGAGGACTTTAATGATATGCCAGCCATAGATTGTCTGCACCGGCCCGCCGACCTCGCCAGGTTGCAACGCAAATGCGATTTCATCAAATTCTGGCGGCATGTATCCCCGCGGCAACCAGCCCAAATCACCCCCGTTCGGCGCTGTGTCCCTATCCGTTGATCGCTCCCGAGCAAGAGTCGCGAAGTCCGCTCCTCCTTGAATATCCGCCAGCGCTTCTTCAGCAGCCTCCCGGGTGGCGAGAAGAATATGTGTGGCATGAACCTGCTCGCCACGCAAGGGAATCTTTTCCTCCAGCGCACGCTGAATTTTTTCACGCGCCAGCATTGGCCGAACCACGAGGCGCTGGAAGTCTGCTAATGAGAGCCCAGCCTCCTTCAGCACGTTGCGCTGATATTCCCCCATGACGGCCGTGGCGGTCGCTCTCGCCTCCTCCGGTGGAACCGTTGGTGTCGCCGTCGGAGTAACGAGCGGAGTCGGCGTCAGGGTAGGCGTTGGTGTTGGGGTCCTTCCGGGTTCCGGTGTCGGTGTTGGAGCAGGAGTGGGCGTCACTGCAGCAGTCGCTGTGGCCCAAGCGGCGGCAGTCGGGTCGACACCCAAGGTCGGCGCCGGGGTGAGGATCGGAACACTACTGAAGAGACTCAGCGTGTATTCTCCAACTTCCTGCGGGTCGAGCGAAAGGCCGAGTTGTCCCATCCGCTGGATGGTGATCAGGTCGTCGACCATGCGTTCAACCGTCGCCTGATTGATCGGATCGCGTTCGACGGTCGGGAGTTGCTGTCGTGCCTGATCGGCCAACTGCTGGTACTGCACACTCTGCTGCCCGGTGGTGAGGTTTGCGAGTTGCTGATACTGGGAGATCTGGTTAAGCAGTTCGAGCTTACGCACCTTCCAATAATCACCACGGGTGATTGACTCACCATTCACCTCAACGACTACCTGGCGGGGCAAGTACCAGTACTGGTAAACTGCACCACCTCCGAGGAGCGTCGCCACAAGCGCAAGTACAACAGTAACTCCGACGAGTGCAGCTCGCTCCTGCACCCGCTCTCGCTCACGCCGTGGCACACGGCGGCGCCGAACACTCGGTGTCGTCCCACGTCGACGGCCGGGCAGCCACCGCCAAATCCACTCCTGCATTCAGCACCTCGCCAGCTCGTGTCCCAACTCCCCAACCTCGGCGCAGCCGTTTGTCCAGCTTAGCGCTCCGGGACAAACGGTAGGAGCGCGAGATGCCGTGCCCGTTTAATCGCACGAGCAAGCTGGCGCTGATGCTTTGCACACGTCCCGGTCGATCGCCGGGGCTCAATCTTAGCCTGGGGCGAGAGAAACCGTCGCAGACGACCAAAGTCCTTATAATCGATCTTCTTGATTCCATCCATACAGAAGGCACAAACCTTCTTCCGCGGGTAATACCGTGTGGTCGCCTGGCGGCTTGGCCGCGCTGCAGCCGCGGTTGTTTCGGGAGATTCCGCCGTTGCCTCGTCATCAGGCACAGGTGTTGTCTCCAGTTCGTCCACCATCGCTTTCCCCACTCCTCACGTTTGATCTCAGAATGGCACCTGGTCGCTCCACGGATCATCGTCGAACGGCGATAGCTCTGGAGGAATGTCCGGAACCACTGACTCCTCTTCAGCTGCAAGCGGTGCAGCCGCAGGGACAGCATCAGCCGGCCGTGGGCTGAGCAGTAACACCTCACGGGCGATCACTTCCACCGCGGTGCGCTCCGAACCGTCGTTCCCGGTATACCGTCGTACACGGAGGCGGCCTGCGACATAAACCTTTGTCCCCTTGCGGATGTATTGATCCGCAAATTCAGCGAGACGATTCCAGCAGACGACCGTGAACCAGTCAGTCTCTTCGACCGGCTGGCCACCCTCTGCACCACGACGGGTCGAGTTCACCGCGACGCGAAACTGCGTGACCGGAGCCCCAGATGGTGTGTAGCGCATCTCGGGGTCGCGGCCAACATTCCCAATGAGTTCAATTCTATTGAGACCGCGCGACATCGTTTATCCTCCGGGCTCCGGTCCCCAAGGAGACCGCTCACTCGTCCATCCGTACCACGAGATGTCGCAACACTTGATCATTTAACCGCAATTCGCGTTCGACCTCCCGCACTTTCGATGGCGGACAAGTTAATTGGAATAGAACATAGATCGCTTCTTGGAACTTCTGAATCGGATACGCGAGCCGCCGTCGTCCCCACGGCGTATCTCGCTTTTCGAAGGTTATTGTCCCACCTTGATCCGAAATTGTTGTCCGAATCCGTTCAATCGCGGCATCTAACCGCTCCTCTGCAAGATCCGGACGGAGCAAGACCATGAGTTCGTATGGTCGCGGCTCAGGCTCATAACGTGGCAACGTTCTCCTCCTTTCCTCGGGTACGCGCTGCGCTCAACTCCGGCCGTTGCCCTAGCCGAGCGGCGTCAGCGCGGAAAGGAATAACACTCTCATGCGGTCGTCCGACCGCAAGCATGCCCAGTATAGCAGATCAGCCCTGGAGCTCTGCCCCAGGGCTCGCTGCCGCGACGGCACCCGGCCGTACTCTCGGTCACGCCGTCCGCGCCTCGAACTGCTGGACCACCGCCGGCCGCCGCGCCTGGTTAATGACCCAGTCCACAATGACCGCGACCAGCGAACCGACCGCGGCATGAACCAGATGCAGGCCACCGAACGACGGCCCAAAGGTCGGAAGCTGCTCCGCAATCCAAATGCCAAGGAAGGGATACGCCGCTACTCGCCACACTCGCTCAGGCAGTCGACCAGGGAGGAGATCGTACCAGAGGACTCCAAAGCCGTAGCTCAAGACCAGCATGAGCAGGAATGTCCCAAACTCCACAGCGCACCTCCGTTTCTCTCCACGGAGGCCGGGCTCCATCGCGGTAGCTCTACAATAACTATGCATCATCGCTCGAGAGACTGGCAAGACACAAAGCCTACTCCGCCCGTACCACCTTCCTCATGATGCTGCCAACACCTGGGCCTTCCGCCCTGCTTCACTGCCGTCCCCACTGGGATACTCCCAACCTCATCAACCACGAACCGCTCGTTCCCAAGCCGAAATCTTCATGGACACTATCTGGCCCAATCGACCGAACGACGCCTCGGCAACACGCTCAAAGCCTGCCAGCCACCAATCACCGCTTCAAAACGCGGCACGTTGTGAACCCCCGGCGCTCGCGCAGCAAGCAGATGCCCAGCCCACTTGTCGCCATGACCAGGTGCACAACTTGCCGGCGACACGGATATCACCATTTAGGAGCCTTCTCTGTCCAACGCAACGTCGGCCCTGTACGCGGCTGCGTTCCTCGTCTATCGAGAAGCACGGCACGCCCGAAGGCAGGCAACCTCACCGCTCGAGCAGCATGCTTGTTGCAGCCTCATGCACAAGGGATTCCACAGTCAGAGGGAAACAGTGCTTGGTGACATCGCTACCGGCACTCGCTTACGTGTCGCTCAGCATCGGCGGGCTTGTCAGGGTTCGCTCGATCAAGGTTTGGCCAGTTACATCGAGGCACTGCTGCGGGGAAGGCGTCTCCTGGTCAGTCCGACGAGCTAACCACACACCTCGCAGGACATCAAGCTCAAGACCATGGATGCGTTGACCAGCTGGGGCAGTGCGCCTGCGCGGAAACGAGACGCTCGTTACTCACCTGCGCTCGAGGGGTCATGCACCCCTGAACGCTCAAGTTCCACTTCCCGGATCACGCGCGCGCCTTGCTCGTCGATCGGCAAAATCACCGCACGTGCTGCGAGACCACGACGCGCGATGAGTTCCTCTAGTGCTCGCCGGACGGCCTCAGCCCGTCTCGGATGGACCAAAGCGAGGACAGACGGGCCCGCTCCACTCAGCGCCGCTCCATAGGCCCCTGCCTCTTGTGCCACCTTGATCGTCTCCTCTAGATGTGGGTAGAGCACAGCACGGTACGGCTGGTGGAGTTCGTCCAGCATCGCGGTCGCGAGAAGTTCCGCGCGCCCCGTACTCAGTGCGAGCACGAGTAGTGCGGTGCGAGCCGCCGTCCGCACGGCCGTCACGCGCCGAATCCGTCGTGGTAAGACCGCGCGTGCATCACTCGTGAAGCCGAGCGCATCTGGTACGAGTACGACGGCAACCAGCGGGCTTGCGATTGGAATACGGACGGCCAGCGGGCCGTTGATCCCCTCTACGGCGAGCACAGCACCGCCGAAAAGGGCTGCACCGACATTGTCACCATGCCCTTCAAGGGAGCAAGCCAAACGAAAGAGTGTGGACTCCTCACAGGGCCGGCCGAGAAGCTCGTTCGCGAGCACAAGGCCAGCGACGACTGCCGCGGCCGAACTTCCGAGTCCTCGTGCGACCGGGATGTCCGACGCGACATTTAGTACGCCCCCGGGGAGTGTGAGACCGCTCTCCCTCACGAGCGCCTGCATCGCCTCCAGGACGAGATTCGGTCCCCCGTGGAGCTCAGGGGTTGTAGCAACACGCACGCTCCCAGGAAGGCCATCCGTTTCGTAGCGCGCGACGAGATACCAACCCAAAGCAAGCGCGAGGACATCAAAGCCTGGTCCAAGATTCGCACTCGACGCTGGGACGGAGACTTCAAAGCGCATGCTCGAGCGCTCCTCGCAGCGCAACAAGTGTCGGCTCAATGGTGACCGGACGATTGGCAAGCGGGCGCTGCTCCTCACTGAGATGGTACTGCAAGATTGCGTCTGGATCCTTGAGGACGTGTCCGGTCAACACGGCAACAACGCGCTCGCCTGGGCGGATAATACCCCGAGCGACCAGCTTGCGCACCCCCGCCACTGCCGCGGCAGAGGCTGGCTCACATCCAATCCCGCAGCGATCGACCTGCGCTTTCGCTTCCAGAATCTCATCGTCTGTTACGGCTTCGACCACGCCGTCGGTGAACTCGATCGCTCGCCGAGCTCGCTCATAACTCACCGGATTTCCGATGCGGATAGCAGTCGCGACCGTCTCAGCCATAACCGGACGGAAGTCGCGAAATCCGCTGCGAAACGCAGCATAGAACGGTGCTGCTCCCGCTGCCTGGATGACTCCTAGCCGAGGGAGGCGGTCAAGAAGGCCCCAAGCACGGAGCTGCATCACTGCTGCCCCAAACGCCGCGGTATTCCCCAGATTTCCACCTGGCAGAATGATCCAGTCTGGCGGCTCCCAGCCAAGTTGGTGCAATAGCTCAAAGACTATTGCCTTTTGTCCTTCCAGACGAAACGGGTTCACCGAGTTGAGGAGATAGAGCCCGAGCGCACTGCTCGCCTCTTGCACAAGCTGCATCGCTGCATCGAACTCGCCCGCAATCTGCACGATCCGGGCGCCATAAGCGATGGCTTGACTGAGTTTCCCGGTCGCAATCTTGCCTGATGGGAGGAAAACGATGCTTGGGAGACCAGCCAGTGCGGCATAGGCAGCAACAGAAGCAGCGGTATTCCCCGTTGAGGCACACGCAACGGCCCTCGCATCCAGTGCGCGGGCGTGGGAAATCGCTACGGTCATCCCTCGATCTTTGAAGGAGCCAGTCGGATTTTCACCCTCATGCTTGAGGAGCAGGTCTGGACAACCGGTCCACTCGGCTAAGCGGGGATGGTGATAGAGGTTTGTATTGCCCTCCGGCCGCGTGATGATCCGGTCAATCGGCAAGGGCGGCAAAAGCTCCCGGTACCGCCAAACGCCGCTCCGATCGAGTGGCTGCCAACTGCCGAGTCGCTGCTCGAACAACGCAGTGCTCAGCACCGCCGGCCGCGGGAACTCCACGTGATAGAGGCCGCCGCATAGGCACCGTCCGGGTGATCCAGTCGGCCGAATGCGGCCTCCACACCGTTCACAGACGAGCCAAATTTCGGCGCTGATGGTTAGCTCACCTGTAAGCTGCTGTTCTCCCTCATCTGCCACGACTGTGTCCCTCACACGGCAAACATACGCCGCGGATCGAGTGCGTCTCGGAGGCCATCGCCCACGTAGTTGATGCTCAGTACCGTGAGGAAAATCGCGCCACCAGGAAAGAGGACCATCCACGGCGCGAACTCGATCCAGTTGATTCCATCGTACAGCATCCGACCCCATGTCGGGATGTCAGGTGGGAACCCCAGTCCGAGGAAGGACAGCGCGGATTCGGTAATGATCGCCTGCGCCACCCCGAGTGTCGCCGCGACAATGACCGGGCTCAGTGTATTGGGAAGGATGTGCCGGAAAATAATCCCGCCAGTACCAACACCAATGCAGTGCGCGGCCTCAACGAACTCCTTCTGCTTGAGCGACAAGAACGACGCTCGCACCAGACGGGCGACCGGCATCCAGTTCAGCCCGCCGATGACAAGGACAATCAAGAGGAACATCCCGAGCTCGATCCCGAACATTGCCTTCATTCGGTCTTGGAAGAGATAGGTGATCAGGAGGAGCAGCGGCAAGCTCGGGATGGAGATGAACATATCGGTCATCCGCATGAGCAAGGAATCGAGAAAGCCACCAAAGTAGCCTGCGACCGCACCGATCAGGGTCCCAAGAATGACTGCGACCAACATGGCAACCACGCCAACAGCAATTGAAATGCGTCCACCCCAGAGAATACGGGCAAAGATGTCGTGCCCGAGATCACTCGTCCCAAAGGGATGCCGGAGTGACGGACCCTGGAGAGCCTCTGCCATATCGAAATGATTCCAAGGAATCGGCCACAAGAACGGCCCGACGATCGTTGCGATCACCATAAAAAGCAACACGAACGAGCCGGCGACGGCGAGCCGATGGTGTCGGAACTGCCGCCAAGCGTCGCTCCAAAGGGAGCGCGGCTTGCGAGCCGGGAGCGTCACCGCCATGCCGACCGCTCCCGCTGGAGTCTTGAGCCGGCGCTGCTCGGTCACCTCCGACATTGCATCACCCCCGTTCGCACGCTCGCCGAACTCACTCGTACTTGATCCGTGGGTCGAGAACACCATAGAGAATGTCAGCGATCAAGTTGAAGAGCACCACGAGGGCCGAGAAGATGATCGTGATCGCCATGATCACCGGCGTATCGTTATCGCGAATTGCGCTGATCAAGAGTGATCCCATACCTGGCACACGGAAGATCTGCTCGGTGATCACCGCACCGGTGAAGATACCGGGAATACTGAGGGCTACGATCGTTACGACAGGAATCAGCGCATTGCGCATCGCGTGGCGCAGGATGACCACCCTCTCGGCCAACCCCTTGGCCCGGGCTGTTCGCACGTAGTCCTGATGGATCGTTTCCAGCATTGCTGCACGCGTGTACCGTGTCAACGCTGCCGTCTCGAACAGCCCCAGAACCATGATCGGCATCAGTGCCTGTTTCACCCTTTCCCACAGCCCGGCCAGCCCCTCAGTCTCAATGGTGGTGCGATAAATCATGGGAAGCCAACCAAGTTTCACGCTGAAAAGAAGAATGAACAAAATACCGGTCACAAAGGTAGGCAAGGAGAACCCGATGAAGGCAAGCGTCGTCGCGACGTTATCGAAGATGGAATATTGACGGATCGCGGACAGCACCCCCACTGGGATCGCGATGAGAACCGAAACCAGGTAGGCGGTTCCGATAACGTAGAGTGTTGTCGGCAACCGCTGCCGAATGAGATCGATGACCGGGGACTTTGAGCGGAACGAGTACCCGAAATCACCGCGCAGCATCGAAGAAGCCCACTTGACGTAGCGCACCGGGATCGGATCGTCCAGCCCCATGCTCTTGCGGATGCGTTGGCGCACCTCCGGTGGGACCGCAGGGTTCATCGCGAATTCGGCCAAGGGATCACCGGGCGCCAAAGCCAAAATGGTGAAGATGACGATACTGATGGCGACCAAGGTCGGAATGGATATGAGAATCCGCCGGATCAAGTACTGCGTCATCCTGTACCTCACATCCCATGCCAGACCGATGAAGGGGGTGGGGCGACCGCCCCACCCCCTCGGGCATCAGCCCGAGCGTCGCCAGTTGGCGATGTTCCAGGTCTCGTCCGTCCAGCGCGAGAGCTCCAGGCCCGTGAGATTCTTCTTTCGCCCACTCACACCATTCCGGTGCACGAGCGGTATTATCACCACATTGTTGACGACCAGATCATTCATCTTAATGAACAACTCTTCCTGCTTCTTTGGATCAAGCTCTGTCTGTGCCTGCTCAAAGAGCTTGTCATACTCCTCATTCTGCCAGCGCTCGATATTGTTGCCAGCCCAATTGTTTGCCTTCTGGGCAATGTTATCTTCCTTGCCATACCAGGAGATCATGTAATCGAGCGGATACGTGGAAGAAGGACCGTTCGTGAACATCTCAATATCCGTGTAGAAGTGTGCATAGGTGTCTGGATTTCCGGGATCCGACGAGAAGAACACTGACGCCTCAATCGACTTGAGCTCAACCTTGATACCAAGCTGTTCAAAGGCATTCTTAATGATTTCCTGAGTCTTCTGCCGCACCGGGTTAATCGACGTCTGGTACACAATCTCCATGCGGACGCCGTCCTTCTGCCGAACGCCGTCCGGCCCCTTTGTCCAACCCGCCTCATCGAGCAGCTTGGCCGCCTCATTGAGATCGAACTTCCACGACGTGTTCTTCGAGACGAACCGCTCCGGAGCCACCAGGATGTTTGACGTTGCCTTCCCCGCTCGACCGTAAAGCGTATTGGCAATCACGTCTCGCTGGCACGCCAGCGCATACGCTCGACGCACGCGAAGATCCGACTGCCACGGGTGTGGGACACCCAACTTCGAGCGCTCCCCATCAACCTCTTTCCGCGGGTCGGTCATATTGATGAGGATGCGCTCGACGTTCACCCCTTCGATCACCTCAACCACGCCAACGCCGGCTTTCTCCAGCTGGTCAAGCACCGTAGCCTCAACTTGAAGATTCCACGCATAATCCACTTCACCAGTCTGGAGCACAGCCCGCGCAGCAGTCGTTGCGTCTCCGCCGCCCTTCATCTCGACTTGGGCAAAATACGGCTTGTCCGGCTCCCGGTAATTCTCATTGATTTCGTACACGACTACATCACCGGGACGGAATTCCTTCACTTTGTACGCGCCCGTCCCGATCGGGTTGAGGTTGAACGGCGCGTTGCGCGCCTTCTCCCCGACATAGTCGCGCAGGACATGCTCCGGCAAAATCATCCCGTATGGGCCGACAAAGACGTTCATCCACGCCGGGTTGGGATTCTTGAACTTAATGACAACCGTGTAGTCATCCGGTGTCTCAATCGATTCAATGACTTGGTAGTTCCCCATGGTGGTCGCAGTCGTCGCTTCGTTGATGACATACTCGTAGGTGAACTTCACGTCTTTGGAGGTGAAAGGCGTCCCATCTGACCACTTGACATTACGCTTAAGCTTCCAAGTGACGGACTTCGCATCCTTTGCTACGCCGCCATTCTCAACCGAGGGGATCTCCTCAGCCAGAATGGGCACCAACTCGCCAGCATCGTTCACGTCGGCGAGCGGTTCCATCACAATCCGCGAAGCGTCGAAATCCTTTGTTCCCTGGGCAAGGTGCGGGTTCAAGATCGTCGGTGCCTGCCACCAGAGCAGCTTGACAAGCCCACCTTGCCCCCGCTGCGCTACTGGCGCAGGCGTCGGGCTCGCTGCCGCTGCTGGTGTTGGGGTTCCAGCAGGCGCTGGCGTTGTTGGAGCAGGCGTTTGCGCCGCCGGAGCCGTGGTGGGGGTTGCCTCTTGTCGCGCACAGGCAGCAAGAAGGGCGGCAATTGCCGGCGCACTGAACCCAAGCGCCGCTGCGCGTTTGAGCACTTCACGTCGATTCAGCTGACCTGTTCGTGCTGCTGCTTCAAGCTGTTTCAGCTCATCCATTACAACACCCTCCTCACGTGTTGCACCCAACTCGTCGCCACCATCGGGGATCCCACGCCGCATCTATCTCACCTCCTCGCTTGCCTCACGATACCGATAGACCCGACCGACTTGCTCGTGCCCCGCGCATACCTGCCTGGGCGCTCAAACCTCCGATCTTTGGGCAACCTGCTACCACCCGAACTTGCATCCTTTTGGACGATTCGGCCACCGCCAACCTCGAACCGTCCGCGAACGGCGCGATTCTATTGACTCACCCTCGACACGTCAACCCACGACACAGCCCCTGGAGACCCGCCGTTTCCTTCGTCCAACCGTCAAAAGAACAACGATCCGCAATCGTTACTCCTTTTCGGCGGCCGTAACCTCCAGAGTCGATTCTCGCGCCTCGCACACTCTGAGTATCACTAATCAGTGCTCTGTCACGCAAGGGATTCATTCAAGGCAGCGCCAAAGCGCCTCCGCGACACGAAACGGATCGCTGGCAACGACGCTCGCGGCGTAGAGCTCCATGGCCCCAAAGTCCGACGTCCGTGACAGCGGGTCACCACGATCAACGATGCGAACAACTACTGGCATCTGTGACCAGTCCTCGACCGTTGTCCCGAGCGGAGGCAGCCACGCAACAAGGTTGAAGGACGTGACATTGAGATCATCCACTAAGCAGCGTACGACCCGATTCATAATGCGTGCCAGCTCCTCATCGAAAGCAGCCGCGAGCAAGACTGTCTCTTTCTCCTTCAAAGGGGTCAGGCTGGCATAGACGCGTACACCGTTCACACGACGCCCAAGCCCAAGTCGCTCGTGAATCCGGAACAGATCGTCAAAATACCCTCGTCCTGTCTCTCGCCAGTACGCCGTCGCGGCGCGCCGCTCCCGCTCGACCTTCCCATAGTGCATCCGCCTAGTCAGGCTCACTTGTGCATGACCATGCGGAATCGAGGCACCGCTCTTCCACAGACAATTCCACATGAACAACGGATAGATAGCCTCCGAGTCGACCGCACGGGCTTGTTCGAACCAAGCACGCACAACCGCCACCATCTCGCGGACGAGCGGTTCGTCGAAGGCCAGCGGATCATGGTCTCGGAAAACGATCACGCCGTGCAAACCATCGTACTTCGCTATGTTACTTGCCGTGATGACATAGCGTCCCCGGATACGCCCGAAGACATCCTCTGGTGTGTTGTACTCTGGCTCACAGAAAGGATCTGGGGCTGTACGGGCCAGTTCGTCAGCCAGCTCGACCGGAATCCGCGCTTCCAAGGGTCGTCGAGCTCGCAACTCGTTGAACAAGGTCGAGTCGAGCGTCCACCGATTGGTCACCTTCACGATGCGTTGCCGCAGCACGGCCTCAGCCGAGCCAAAATACCGCTCGACCCACTTCTGCATGTGATCCGGCAGGACAAGTTCTCCGACTGTCACATCGACGTCGAAGAGGTCCCAGAATGCCTTTTGGAGGTCTGCGTCTAAACCGGCGACGGCGTCGAGGAGCCAGAGAATCGACCTCTGCTCCACGCCACTCGGCACTCCGTCACTCGAACAGGGCATGTGTCCTCCCCTTCCGTCACCGTTGGGCAGGCGCGAGCATGGATGAGCGCGCCGATGCGACACTCCGGTAAAGCTCCAGATACTGTTGAGCCGGCCCCTCCCAACTCACCTCGCTTTGCATCGCCGCCCGAACGAGCAGGCGCCATTCATGAGGGCGCCCATACACCGCGAGGGCACGCTCCATTGCCTCCAAGAGTGCTGCGGGAGTGGGTGCATCGAACAGAAACCCATTCCCTTGGCCGCCTGCCCACTCCTGCACGGTATCGGCCAACCCACCTGTTCGCCGCACGACGGGAACGGCCCCGTACCGGAGACCAATCAGTTGTCCCAGCCCGCACGGCTCGAAGCGTGAAGGTAGGAGCACAACGTCCGCTCCTGCATAGATCCGTCGTGCAAGGACAGGATCGAACCCTAAGCGAACCGAAACCTGTCCAGGAGAACGATCGGCGAGAGCCTGAAACGCTCGGCCGAGCTCCGGGTCGCCTGCTCCGAGCAGCGCAATCTGCACCCCGCGCGCGATGACTTCGTCAATGACTTCGAGGAGCAGATCAAGTCCCTTCTGGCGATCGAGCCGCGAAACGACACCAGCAAGCAGCGCGGTAGGGTCCTCAACCAGTCCCAACTCCGCCTGGAGCGCTCGCTTGCAGTGGACCTTCCCTTCGAGATGTTCCGCATTGTAGCGAGCCGGCAACACTGGGTCAGTTGCCGGATCATACAGTTCAACATCAATCCCATTGCGGATGCCCCAAAGTGCTTCGCGGCGGTACCGCAACAGTCCATCAAGCCCTTCGCCGAACTCGGGAGTCTGGATCTCCTCTGCGTACGTTGGGCTGACCGTCGTTATGGCATCCGCCACGTGGATACCCCGTGCCAGTACATTGATTGTTCCCGGATACCGTTGCCACTCTTCAAAGAGAAGTTCTTCCGCCTCAAAACCTAAGCGGCGTGCATAGCCGATGTCGGTAATGCCTTGGTGCGCCAGATTGTGAATCGTCAGGACAAGCGCATGGCGCGGGCCATCACGCCGGTCATCGAACCATCGGTGAAGCCAAACGAGCGCCAGCGCGGTGTGCCAATCGTTCGCGTGCACGATCCCCGGCGGAAAGAGCCGCGCGAACTCGGCCGCAGCGCGCGAGAAGGCAAAGAAGCGCTCCCGGTCACGCGGCTCGTCGTAAATCACCGGCTGCCCGAACAGCCGGTCATTCGCCAGCGCAAAGACCGTAACTCCCGAGGGTAACCAGGCACGACCGACGAGAAATCGCTCAACTCTTCCCTCAAGCGGCACGCTGAGTTCGATCGGAAGTCGTGCAAGTGGGACGCGCTCTTCGATCCCCTGATACCAGGGTGTGATGATCACCATCGGCACACCCAGAGCAGCCAGAGCCGCCGGAAGCGATCCAGCAACATCGCCGAGACCTCCTACTTTGGAGAGCGGCGCCACCTCGGCACTCAGGTAGAGGACCGGCGGTATCGCTCCCTCCCGCCTTTCGCTGGTGGCGAACACGTTCACAGCGCTCCTCGCCTCCTCCTCACGACCATACCACGGTCGCAACCGGGCTCACCGTCTCTCCACTCGGGATCACCAGTCCAGGGAAATCACTCTCCTTGGTGTCGGGGCTGATCAGCACATTCCGCCCGATCCGCACACCTGCTGGAACAACGGCATTCCGACCGACAAGAGTAATGCCAGTATTCAAGCGAGTCGGCTCCAGCCAGTTCGGCGTTTCATCGTCGCCCCACCCGAGATACGCGTCCGCGCCGATCCGCACGTTCTTGTCGATAATGCAGCGATCGACCACCGCCCCTGGCCCGATCACTGAGTCGGTCATCACGATCGAATCGCGGACGACGGCTCCTGGCTGAACAATCACCCCCGGAGACAGAACCGAGCGGATCACTGTGGCACGGTCAAGAATGCAGCCGTGGGAGATCAGGCTCCGCACGACCGTTGTCCCTTCAAGGATCTTGGCCGGCGGACGTTCTTCACTCCGGGTATGGATTCGCCAGTTTGGATCGTAAAGGTTCAATTTTGGCTTGTCTTCTAGGAGCGCCATGTTCGCTTCCCAATAGGACTGCACCGTCCCAACGTCCTGCCAATACCCTTCAAACCGGTACGTCGCAACCTTAGCCGTCCGGATCAGGTACGGAATCACATCGCGGCCAAAGTCAATAAACTCCGGCGCATCTGGATGGTCGCGAGTGAAGAGATGGAGCAAGAGATCCCGACGGAAGAGATAAATCCCCATTGAGGCAAGATTGGACCGCGGCCGCTCCGGCTTCTCCTCGAAATCGATGACCCATCCTTCGTCATTCACAATCACAACGCCGAAGCGGGAAGCCTCTCGCCACTCCACGGGCTGGACAGCAATTGTCGCATCTGCAGCACGTTCACGGTGGCACGCGATCATCGGACGGTAATCCATGGCATAGACATGATCGCCAGCAAGGATCAAGACATCACGGTAGGGACGCCGCGTAAGGTAAAAGAGATTGTGGTAGACTGCATCGGCAGTCCCACGGTACCACCCGGACGTCGACCGCCCCAGGTACGGCTGCAAGATCACAACGCCCCCGCTTCGCTCCCGATCCAGATCCCACGGGCGACCATGGCCAATGTGCTCATTCAGCGAGTGTGGTCGATACTGGGTGAGGACTGCCACATCATAGAGTCCAGAATTCACACAGTTACTGAGGGCAAAGTCAATGATGCGGTATTTCCCTCCAAATGGAACAGCCGGTTTGGCACGCTGACGCGAGAGTATGCTGAGCCGCTCCCCTTGACCACCCGCAAGGATCATCACCGCGACATCACTCATGACAGCCCCCGCCCCAGCTTGACCGTTTCCCTGTGTATCATAGCCCGACAGGCGAGCGCACTGAGAGGAGTCATCGTGCGACCGCGATTCCGCAGACGCAATGTGGCGAGCGAGGGAACCGAATCGCTGGGTCCCAGCATCCCTGATGGTCTCTGGTCGAAGTGTCCACGCTGCCGGGAACTCATTTATACCCGCGAGTTCGAGCGGAACCACTCCGTCTGCCCGCGATGCGGTTATCACGCCCGCCTCACCGCCCGGCAACGAATCGCACTGATTGTCGATCCGGAGAGCTTCGTGGAGTGGGATGCTGGGCTTTCACCAGCCGATCCACTTCAATTTGTCGCTTTAGGCGAGCCGTATCCCCGCAAAGTGGCTGAAGCACAGGAGCGCTCCGGAGAGCGTGAAGCACTCGTGACCGGAGCCGCCACGATTCTTGGTGTTCCAGTCGGACTTGCGGTTGCCGAATTCGGCTTTCTCGGAGCCAGTATGGGCTCTGTCTTTGGGGAGAAATTTGCACGCGCTGCCGAACGCGCAGCTGTTGAGGATCGTGCCTTCATTGTCTTCGCCAGTTCCGGCGGTGCGCGGATGCACGAAGGCGTCTTCTCGCTCTTCCAGCTCCCCAAGACGATCGTCGCGGTGGAATCGCTTAGCGAACGGCGCCTACCGTTCATCACTGTGCTGGTCGATCCCTGCTACGGCGGTGTGACGGCAAGCTTCGCAACGGTCGCCGATCTGATACTGGCTGAACCGGGGGCGATGATCGGCTTCGCTGGCCCACGCGTCATCGAACAGGTGACGCGGCAGAAACTCCCGGCAGGCTTTCAGAGCGCTGAATTCCTCTTGCAGCACGGGATGATCGATGCCATCGTCCCACGACCGCGCCTCCGAGAGGAGTTGGCACACTACATTCGCCTCTTAACGAACCAGCACAGCGCATCGCCGGTGTCCTTCGTTACGCGTCAGGAGTCAGACAGATGATGCAGATCACTGCCTGGGATCGCGTCCAACTTGCGCGTCATCAAGCGCGCCCCCATACGCTCGACTACATCACGGAATTACTTGAAGAACCGCGTGAACTGCACGGAGATCGTCTGTTCCGAGACGATCCGGCAGTCGTCGCCGCGATTGGCCGCTTCGGTACCCGCTCTGTCATCGTCCTGGGACACCAAAAAGGTGCCTCGACAACGGAGAACGTCGCCCGCAATTTCGGTATGCCACGCCCTGAGGGCTACCGGAAAGCGATCCGTATTCTTCACTTAGCTGAGAAATTCGGCTTGCCGGTGATCACCTTCATCGATACGCCTGCCGCAGATCCGGGTTTAGAGTCCGAAGAGCGCGGACAGGCGTGGGCGATCAGCAGCTGTTTGCAGGCATTCCTGCGCGCCCAGGTACCCACGCTAGCAGTCGTCATTGGCGAAGGAGGAAGCGGTGGAGCACTTGCACTGGCTGTCTGTGACCGCCTCCTCATGTTAGAAAACGCAATCTTCGCTGTTGCTTCTCCAGAAGCCTGTGCAGCGATTCTCTGGCGTGACGCGGCACGTGCTCCTGAGGCAGCAGAGACGATGCGTATCACCGCCCAGGAGCTCCTTCGCTTCGGCATCGCCGACGAGGTTATCCCGGAACCAGCACCGGCTCATCTGGATGCCAGTGGGACAATCCGCCGCGTCGGACAAGTATTAGAACGACATCTCGAGGAGCTTCTGCAACTCTGGCATAAGCACGGCCCCGCGCACGCCCGTCGGCTGCGCTGGGCACGCTATCGGGCCATTGGGCTCTGGCACGAGGAACCAGTGACCTGAGTCGCGGGTTCACACTCCCCGAACCGGTATCCGCCGCGCCCGCGCTCCCGTTGCCTTCGGCAGATGGATGACGAGCACCCCATGCTCATAGTGCGCTTCCGCGTGCTCCGGGTTGATTGGGCCGGGTAGGACGACTGTCCGCTGGAACCGCCCGAACCGGCGCTCGCGGCTCACCCATTGGCCCTCAAGGGCGGGCTCACGCACCTCGCCACGGAGCACGATGCGATCATCCTCTACCTGGAGATCGAGCGCCTGCGGTTCGACACCCGGAATCACCGCGTAGATAATGTAGGCATCCTCCACCTCAGCCACATCGACCGGAACACCGATCCCAGCGACCATGGGTCCCGGGCGACTCGCCGTTCCCAGCACGTGCTCCATGACCTCCCGCCAGGGAAAGCCCTCGGACCAGGGGTCGAAAGACCGCCCACTTGCCACTGCCGTCGTCCCTCCGTTGTCACCGTCCGAGCAATCCGAGCGCTCGAGCAAGCAGAATCCACCGTGCCGTCGTGCGGCGCGGCGACTGGACGTAGCGGTAGACGTGAGTCAAACGATCACTTGTGAAAATGCCCCGGTAGCGGTTCCCAGGATCAACCACGGGAACCGCAGGATGCCCGCTTGCCAGCATTCGCCGGTGCGCCTCATAGACCGACGTTTGCGGACTCACCGCAGCAAAGGCTCGATCCATGACGTCGGCTGCACGCAACAGATGAGCAATGTTGGCATGCCGAAGCACGATTTCGCGCCACAGCATTCCGACAACGATACCATCACGCACGACTGCAAGGTCACGCGGGCCACCTCGAAGCGCATGCGCCAGAGGTTCCTCGGGATCCACCCCACCGCCATCCCAGACAGCAAACTGCCCGACCGGTAGTCGCTGCATCGCCCGCTCGAGTTCTAGCGTGCGCTGCTCGAGGAATGCAGCGGTCGCCAAAAACAGGCCAGCGATCGGCAATGTTGGATCGCGCAACCAGACACCGAGTCCCAGTGCCCCGAGCGACACCACGTACCCCGCGGTTACCGAGATACGCGTCGCCCGCGAGCGCTCGCTCACTGTTGAGAGCCAGGCCCGGAGCACACGACCACCGTCCATCGGGAAGGCCGGGATCAGATTAAAGACCGCAAGCAGAACGTTACTCACCATCGTCAGCGCCAGCAGACTTGCCACGCTTGTCTCCGAGACAAGTTGCGCAAGAGCAGGGAGTGACGTCGCGTCACGGAGCACCAACATCCCGGAGACGATCGGGACAAGGGCAGTTGCGACGAGCAGATTCAGAGCCGGCCCAGCCAATGCAATGATCGCCTCCCGCCGCGGTGGCAAGGGCCCTTGCTCAATACGCGTTAAGCCGCCGATAGGCAGGAGAGTGACGTCTCGCACTGCCAGACCGAACCGATGCGCGACCAGTGCATGCGCAAGTTCGTGTCCCACGACACTCACAAAGACTGCAACCAAAACGAAAACACCGAACAGCGCTCCTCGGAGTGGGTCGACGCTCCGGCCCCCCCAATGCCAGAGCACCCAGGGGATGACGAGCAGGAGAGTAGGATGGAGACGTACCGCCACCCCACGCACCGTGGCGATGTGAAATGCGCGTCCCACCGTCGATCCCCAGTCATCGAACCAAACGTTCGCGCTCATCGCGCCACTCTCATCTCGAATCTATCGGCACACCTGAACAACTTCTGGAGCACGAACTACCTCACCTCGATTCTATCGGCCTTCCGTCCTCGTGTCACGCAAGTCCACTGACATTTTTCGCATCGTATCGATATTTTCGCGTTCGTACGCGGCCCAATTTCGTCTCGCCTCTTGCCAGGTGTCGCAAGGTAGGGTATGATCTGCTATGGGTTCCTCCGCACAGGCAACCTCCCCCGAGCGAAACGGCGAGAGCGCCACGCGTTTGCGTGCGCTCCAGTGGGCAAAACGCGAAAGGGGGGTGCGCGTGAGATCGACGGTGAACCATGTACTGAGCGTCGCACAGTTCGAACGGCCGTTTCTCTTCGAACTCTTCCGCCGCGCGGACGAACTCGCAACGCTCGGCGCCCGCGAGGCAGTGGGAACGGCGAAAGGTGCGATTATGGCGACGCTCTTCTATGAGCCGAGTACGCGGACTCGCCTGAGCTTCGAGGCGGCGATGACACGCCTTGGGGGCGCCGTGATCTCGGCTGAATACGCAGCAGCGACTTCGTCCGCTGCGAAAGGGGAATCGATCGAGGACACCGCGCGCGTCGTCGCTGGCTACGCCGACCTTCTAGTCATCCGTCACCCGGAAGCAGGATCAGTCGCCCGTGCCGCATCGGTCGTTGATGTCCCGGTTATCAACGCAGGAGACGGAGCCAATGAACATCCTACCCAGGCGCTGATCGACCTCTACACGATCTGGCGTGAACTGGGGCGGATCGACGGGCTGACCATTGCGCTGGTGGGAGACCTGCGGTATGGACGCGCAGCACGCTCCCTCGCGCGCTTGCTGACTCAAACAGTCGATACAACGGTCTTCCTCGTTGCACCACCTGTGACACGCATGGCCCCTGACGTCGTCAACGAACTCCGTGCAGCAGGTTTGCGCGTTGAGGAGACGGACGATCTCTATGCAATTGCGCCTACATTGGACGTACTCTATCAGACAAGAATCCAGCGTGAGCGTTTCAGTGATGCCGAGTCTTACACCCAGGCCTGTGGCCATTATGTGGTTAACCGGGAACTCATGCAGCACCTGCCATCGGAGGCAATCGTTCTGCACCCGCTGCCGCGGGTCGGCGAGATCGATCCTGCCGTCGATGACGACCGGCGAGCAGCATACTTCCGGCAAGCGCGGAACGGTGTGGCACTCCGTATGGCCTTGATTGAGTGGATGTTGCAACGACGCCCGGCAGAAGTCGTATCGAGTAACGGACACCATCGCCGCTAGTGGTGCGTCACAGCGGGTACCTCTCCTCGATCCGCCCAGAGCGGGCGGATCTCCCTTTTGTTTCCTACACTCGCATCTCTATTCACTCAAATGCCGGCGTAATACTCGGCCAAGCGCTCACGCGCAATCCGGCGGAGCTTACGAAGCGCCTCGTTCTCGATCTGCCGCACGCGTTCCCGGCTGATTCCCAGGAGATCACCCACTTCGGCGAGAGTTCGCGGTTCACCGTCGGAGAGGCCATAGCGGAGCTGCAGGACCAGTCGCTCACGGGGTGAGAGCATTTCGAGCACCTCAGCGATATCACGCCGCATCAGGGATTCTTCAGCAAGCTCCTCGGGCGACTGCGCTAGCTCGTCAGCGATCAAATCGCCAAGGCTCGTCTCGTCTTCCTCGCTCAAGGGTTGGTCGAGCGAGACCGCCCGCTGGGCAGCTCGGACGATTTGGGCAATTTTTTCCGGTTGTACGCTCATGGCCTCCGCAATTTCCTCCGGAGTCGGTTGCCGCCCGAGCTCCTGCGCCAGCTGCGTCATCGTCCGGTGATAGCGGGTGATCGAGTCGGTCATGTGCACGGGCAAGCGGATCGTACGCCCCTGGTCAGCGATCGCGCGCGTAATGGCCTGACGGATCCACCAGGTCGCATAAGTGCTAAACCGGTAGCCGCGCCGCCAGTCAAACTTTTCCACGGCGCGCATCAGCCCAATATTCCCCTCCTGAATTAAGTCCAGTAGCGAGAGGCCGCGCCCACCATAGCGTTTGGCGATGCTGACTACCAGCCGGAGGTTCGAGCGAACAAAGCGTTGCAAAGCCTCGGTATCCCCCTCCTTGATGCGTTTGGCAAGCTCGACCTCTTCCTCAGGGGTCAGGAGAGGTGCTTCCGCGATCTCCCGCAAGTACAGGCGCAACGGGTCGCTTGCCAGCGAGGGATCTGCTCGAAAGAGGTCCTCCAGCTCCTCGTCGCTCAATAACGGCTCAGCCTCAACAACTTCACCCTCGACCGGCTCGAGCGCACGCTCCGGCTCGGTACTCGCTCCGGACGACGGTTCCTGTTCCTCCTCGCCGCGAACAGACGGTCGCCTGCGCCCTCTATCCCGCTGCTCCCGATCCGACTGCCCCGCGCTCATCATAGCCCCCTCCACTCACCATCCCCGTGCCCCTCGCCCCGTCGCCCCACGACCATCTGGGCAACGGTGCACACCCGTCGGGCTCGGGGGAGGGGAATTTCAGCAATCACCCGCATCAATGTCGCGCCAACCGCTGGTCCGCCCAGGCGACGCGACTTTGACGTCGGGGCTGAGCGGTCACTCCGTACGCTCTGAGTATACTCACAGCGGGAGAGGACGAACGAAAGGCCCTCCATGATCCCGACACGCCTGGAGCTTCGGCAGTTCCTGTGTTACCGCGACCCCGTCGAGGTTGACTTCACGGGGCTTCGCCTCGCCTGCCTCTGTGGTGAGAACGGGGCTGGCAAATCTGCACTCCTGGATGCCATCACCTGGGCTCTCTGGGAGCAGGCCAGAGCTGGCAACACACACCTTGTCAGTCTTGGTGAACTCGAGACTCGTGTGGAGTTCAGCTTTGTTTTGGACGGAACGGAGTACCGTGTCGTCCGCGGCTACACCGCAGCTGGCCGGACACGGTCGCTCCTCGAACTACATGTTCGTCGTGGTGACGGCTGGTATCCACTGGCGTCCGGTGGGAAACAGGCCGTACAGCGAGAGATCGACCGCCTGCTCGGGATCAGCTACACCACGTTCGTTAACTCGGTCTTCCTTCTGCAGGGCAAGGCAGACGAGTTTACTCGCAAAACGCCCGCCGAGCGGAAACGGATTCTCGCCGAACTCCTGGAACTAGACCGCTACGAGCGCTATCGCGAACTGGCCCGAGACGAAGGGAAACGACTCCGCGAGGAGCGGATCCGTCGCGAGCAGGAACTCGCACTCTTACGTACTCGGGCAGAAATGGTCCCGGTTCTCCAGGCTCAAGTGCGGGAACTGGATGAAGTTATCCGCGTCCGCCAAGAGCGGCTGACGCACCACCGCGAGCATCTCGCCGCTCGGCAAGAGCGTCTGCAACGGCTCAAGCTCGAGGTGACACGGTATCGAGAGCGCCAGCAGCTGCAGAACGAACTTACCAACTACCTCGAGCGCCTGCGCGAAGAAGAAGGTCGCCTCGCACAGGATCTCGAACGGTACCAGCAGTTTCTCAGGCACGAGGCGGACATCCGCCAGCGCGCGGGTGAACTCGAGCGAATTCGACGAGAACTCGACGAGATCGCGCGCATTGCCATCACTCGCGAGAAGCTCGGCGACGAGATTCGCCGGACCGAACGTGACCTCGAAGCTCGCCGTCGCGAACTCGTCGCTCAACTGCATGCCGTCGAAACGCAGCGGCGCCAGCGAGAACAGGAACTTCGCCAGCAGCCGGCACTCGAAGCGGAGCGTGCCCGCCTTTCCAGAGAACTCGAGCGGCTCGCGGCACTCCGTCAGGAATACCAGGCACTTTGCGATCGGCTATCAGATCTGCGCACACAACAGGCCGAGCTCATGACGCTTGGCAAGCAACTTCGGAAAGAGCTGGAGGATCTGGCTGCACAGTTGGCGCGCTTGGACGAGATTGGTGCGGTGTGTCCTGTCTGCCTCCGTCCGCTCTCTGAGGAGGATCGGGCACGACAACGGACAGAACTCTTCACAAAGGGCCAAGCGGTTCGCAAGGAATTCGACTCCTTGGGCCAGGAGGTGAATCGCCTCAATGCTCAAGTGAAGGAATTGCAACGGCGCCAGGAGGAACTTGCGAATGCACTGCAACGCGAGGCCGATCTTCAAGCGGAAATTGGTCGCGTCACCGCCCGCCTCGAGCGGCTTGAGGTCGTACAACAGGAACTTGCCCGGCTCGAACGACAGCATGAGGAACTTCTCTGGGCACAAGAGCATGACGTGCAAATTGGTGTACTCGCCACCCGACTCGCGGAGTTAGAACGCCAGCTTGCGGAACTGCCGTACGATGCCAATCGTCACGCCGAACTCCAGCGCCGCGCCCGCGAACTCGAGCCGGTCCAGGAGGAACTTCGAATGCTCGAACAGGCCCGGCTCACGATTCAGTTTGGAACCCAGCAACTGAGCCAGCTTGCGGCGCAACGCGCAACGATTGAGCAGCAGCTCGCCGAACTCCAGAACGAACTCGCGCAGCTACCCAACCCAGAAGCTGAGCTAGTGGAAGCCGAGCAAGCCGTGGCAGCGGCACAAGAGACAGTGGCGATGGCCGAGGAGGAACTCTACCAAGCCCAAGCAGAACGAGGGGCAGCGCGCCAGCGGTTGGAAGATGCCGAAAACGCTGCAGCGATAGCTCGCGAGATCGAAGCCCACCTCGAGCGCCTGGCCAAGGAGCATATCGTTCTCGAGGAGCTCGAGCATGCCTTCGGGAAGCACGGCATCCAGACGCTTATCCTCGAGAACGTGCTCCCCGAACTTGCCGATGTGACCAACGAGATCCTCGATCGCCTGCCCGGGAACACCTTGCGGGTCGACTTCGCCACCCAGCGCGATCGGGCCAGTGGTGACGGAGCAATTGAAACACTCGATATCCTGATCAGCGACGAGTTCGGACAGCGGCCGTACGAACTCTACAGTGGTGGCGAGGCCTTTCGGATTAACTTTGCTCTACGAGTTGCCTTGAGCCTGCTCCTGGCACAACGCGCCGGTCGGCGTCTGGAGACGTTAGTCATCGATGAAGGCTTCGGTACGCAGGACGCGAAAGGACGCGAAGGACTCGTTCAGGCGCTGCAAGCAGTACAGGATCGCTTCGCCTTAATCCTTGTCATCACACACATCGAGGAGCTGAAAGAGCAATTTCCGCAACGAATTGAGGTGTACAAGACGCCCGCTGGCTCCCGTGTCTCCATTGTCATCTGAGTTTCCCTGCAGTCGTCTATACTGAATGTGGGAACCCACGACGAACGCTGTGTTGTCTGAGGAACGGACGCATCATGAAGTACTTTCTAAGAATTCGGGCGCTCTCCCTGCTCGCTTGGCTCCTGGGACTCCTCCTCGTCCCCAGCAGTGCAGCCGTTGGAGAACGGGTCTACCTCGTTGAGGTCGACGGGCCGATTACCCCTGTCATCGCCGACTATGTCGATCGCTCGCTCAAACAGGCTGCTGATCTCGGAGCTGAGGCAGTTGTTATTCGGCTGAACACCCCTGGAGGGCTGAGCTCGGCGATGGACGACATCGTGCAGGACATCTTGCAGAGCCCTGTACCGGTCGTCGTCTATGTCGCCCCGGAAGGAGCTCGGGCCGCCTCAGCGGGCGTCTTTATCACCTATGCGGCACATATTGCGGCAATGGCACCGGCAACAAACATCGGCTCGGCGAGTCCTGTCCTCATCGGCCAGGACGGACAAACAACCACACCCGACGAAACGATGCAGCGCAAGGTAGTCAACGATGCCGTGGCCAAAATTCGCAGCCTCGCCGAGCGGCGCGGACGAAACGCGGACTGGGCGGAACAGGCTGTTCGCGAGGCAGTCAACATCACCGCGGAACAAGCAGCAGCGCTGCATGTCGTCGACCTCGTCGCCCCCTCACTTGATGCCTTACTTGAGGCCGTTGACGGACGCACAGTCACGACGACCGCAGGCGAGGTCACCCTGCGAACCAAGAACGCTCAGGTTGTTCCGATCAACATGACCGTGCTCGAACGGTTTTTCCAAATCCTCAGTGACCCGAATATCGCATATATCCTGCTCAGTCTCGGGATGCTTGGGCTGTTCTTTGAACTAGCGAATCCCGGCGCCATCTTGCCTGGCGTCCTTGGCGGCATCCTGCTTCTTCTTGGCCTCTATACATTGGGCATGCTTGACGTGAATTGGGCTGGTGTCCTTCTCATGGGCTTCGCGTTCTTGCTCTTCCTCATCGACCTCTACGTGCCGACTCACGGCGTCCTCACACTTGGCGGCATCATTTCGTTCGCGCTTGGTTCGCTCTTGCTCCTCCAGTCACCAGCGAATCCCGCCTTTCAGCTCTCACGCTCGGTCATCATCGCCGTCACTGGTACCGTGGCCGCTGTGTTCTTGCTGCTCGTCTACTTGGTGGCCCGCGCCCATGCCCGCCGCCCAACGACCGGCCGCGAGGCACTCGTCGGAGCACGCGCGGTAGTCCGTCGCGCGCTTGCGCCGGAGGGCCTAGTCTTTGTGGAAGGTGAACTGTGGCGCGCCCGAAGTCTCTCGGGACCGATTCCGGAAGGACAGCACGTACGCATCGTCGGCATGGAGGGACTTGCCTTGCTCGTTGAACCGTTCACCAAAGAAGTTGCCGATTCGGCGCCGATCACTGCTCCCGCGACGCGCCGCTGGCGCCCACTGGAAGTGCTATTCCGGCGAGGTTGAGAAGAGAAAGGAGTCAGACGATGGGACTCACGTCGTTGATCACTGGTGCAGTCGTTGTCCTTGTTGTCCTCATGTTGCTTAGTTCGATGATCAAAGTCGTGCAGGAATATGAGCGAGGCGTCGTCTTCCGCCTCGGTCGGTTGGTCGGCCCACGTGGGCCTGGGTTGATCCTCCTCATTCCAGTCATCGAGCGAATGGTGAAAGTCGATCTCCGCGTTGTGACGATGGACATCCCCGTACAGGAAGTCATCACCCGCGATAATGTCACGGTTCGGGTCAATGCTGTGGCGTACTTCCGCGTCGTCGATCCCAATGCCGCAGTGGTGAACGTCGCAGACTACATCCGAGCGACATCGCAGATCTCACAGACGACATTGCGAAGCGTGCTCGGGCAGGTCGAACTTGACGAACTCCTCGCCGAGCGGGAGAAGATCAATCAGAAGCTCCAGGAGATCATCGACGAGCAAACGGAGCCCTGGGGTATTAAGGTCAGCATCGTTGAGATCAAGGACGTTGAACTACCTGAAATGATGCAACGCGCCATGGCGCGGCAGGCCGAGGCCGAGCGCGAGAAGCGCGCCAAGATCATCCATGCCGAAGGTGAACTTGCAGCAGCGAGCCAGTTAGCAGAGGCCGCCCGCACGTTGCTTAGCGTACCGGGGGCGCTCCAACTACGTTTCCTTCAGACACTGACCGAAATCGCCGCCGAGCGCAACAGCACCATCATTTTCCCGGTTCCAATTGACCTCATCACGCCGTTCCTCGAAGACCGGCGTGCACGGCTCACGACGGCAGTGCAACCGAGTGCCGACGACTGATCTCGCTACCACACCGCCAGTTCGTATCGGAGTTCGATCGGGCCAGCAGGCAGCATCACTGCTGGCCCCTTCGCTACTTCCCCGAAAAGCAGCTTGAGAGACGCTCCCGTCAGTGACTCCCACAAGCTTGGTTCAGGCGCATAGACGCGCACGCGCGGCTCCGGTCCCAAACCACCAAGTTGACCAGCCAGCGCCATCGCCTCGCGGTAGCCACCGAGCTCGTCCACCAGGCCCAGATCTTTCGCCTGCCGTCCCGTATAGATTCGTCCGTCAGCAAGTTGACGTACCCGATCCTCGGGCATCCGCCGCCCCTGCGCAACAACACGGACGAACTCGTCGTAGGCTTCGCGAATCAACTGCTCCAGCAGCGCCCGTTCCTCGCCTGTCAGCGGGCGGTCGCTGGACAGCATATCCTTAAACTCCCCGCTTTTCACCACCTGCATCCGGATACCGAGCTTTTCGTACAACCCGGAGAGATCGGGGATGACAGCGATCACTCCAATGCTCCCGGTAATGGTGTCCGGCATCGCAACGATCCGATCTGCCGGCGCGCTGATGTAGTAGCCCCCAGATGCTGCGGTGTCCTCAAAGAAGGCAACGACCGGCTTCCCTGACTCTTGTACCCTCTTCACAGCGGCCCAGATTTCGCGTGACGCGTTAATGCCACCACCCGGGCTGTCCACTCGGAGCAAAACGACCTTCACATTTGGATTCTTGCGAACTCGCTCCAGCTGATCGACGATCCGCTCCGCGCTCGCCGTCTCACCAGTCAACAGTCCTGCACCCCCTCGCAGGGTGATCGGCCCTCGCACCCGTATTTCCGCCACGTGAGGCTCTTCCAGCCATCGATCCATTCCGCCAGAAATGAGCCAGACAAGACCAACCGTCGTTATTCCGCAGCTCAGTACCAAGGCAACCGCCAGGCCAATCAACCACCATGTGCGCCGCTTCCGACCGCTCATCGCAGCGTCTCACCCTCCTTACCTGTCACCGTCTTCAGCCTCACTGTCCCCCGGAGCAACCAACCCCCGCAGGCGTTGGCGCTGGATGATAGAGACAACCTCCTTTGCGATCTCCTCGATCGACTTGCCAGTAATGTTGACCAGCGGCCAGGGATAGCCAATCCGAGCCACACGCCGAAAATAAATCAGTTCTTCCGCGACTTTCTCCGGATCGGCGTATTCTCCTGGTAGGGTGCCACCGAGCGCCTGCAAGCGATGTTGACGAATCCGAAGAAGCTCATCCTTGTCAATCGTCAACCCAACAATCTTGCGCTGATCGATCTGCCGAAGTTGCGGCGGCGGAGGGACGTTCAATATGATGGGCACGTTGGCGACTTTCCAGCCTGACATTGAGAGGTAGACGGAGAGCGGCGTCTTGGACGTCCGGGAGACACCGACCAACACAATGTCAGCCTCACCCAGTGTCTCAAGACCTTGCCCATCGTCGTGACGGACCGTGTATTGGATTGCCTCGATACGCTGGAAGTATTCAGGTCCAACCCCGCGCGCCGCTCCAGGTCTTAAGAGGGGCTCAACACCAACCTTCTGCGAGATCTGCCCAAGCAGCGGCCCTAAGAGATCAACGTGATCGATCAGCCGAGCATGACACTCTCGCACGAGTAAGCGACGGATCTCAACGATCACCACCGTGTGGACAATGATGCCGTTCGATCGCTCGGCTTCTTCAACAATCTCTCTGATCTGCTCCACACTCCGTACGCCCGGAAAGCGGCGCATCTCGAACTCGACGTGAGGAAACTGCGCCATCGCTGCATCCAGAACGGCCTGGGCCGTTGTCCCCACACCGTCAGAGACCAGAAAGACTGTGCAGCGCGGCCGGAATGACTCTCCCATTTCCCTGTCCAACGAATGACTCTCGTCCTCCGTCTTCCAGCATACTCGACTGGTAGAATCCCCAGCGACGGTTTCTTCCGCGCGCCATGCGCGAGGACCTGCATGATGAGCTTTTCAGAACGGGAACCGACCACTTACACCGTTGCGAATCGCTTGGCGATGCTGCAACCAGTACATCGCCTCCTCCGACCGACGGTGGAACAGCTGGCGTATGTCCTCATCGCGCTGCTGGGCGTCGTCACACGGTTTTGGGATCTTGGGTCACGTGCCCTCCACCACGATGAGTCACTCCACACCTACTTTTCCTGGGT
Source organism: Thermomicrobium sp. CFH 73360 (assembly GCF_023806465.1). GTDB lineage: Bacteria > Chloroflexota > Chloroflexia > Thermomicrobiales > Thermomicrobiaceae > Thermomicrobium. The sequence goes on from NZ_JAMSLS010000001.1 coordinate 281,551, forward strand.
TTACGAACAGGGGAATGGATACATTCATCACCCAATGATGCACGGCCCCTCACTTTTCCACCTCGATGCGCTAGCCTACCTCCTCCTCGGCAGCAGTGATTGGTCATCGCGGATTCCAGCGGCACTGTTTGGGGTGGTTCTTGTGCTCTCCCCAGCCTTGCTACGGGGTGAGTCGCTTCTTGGCCGTTGGGGTGCACTTGCAGCTAGCGCCTTTCTCTTGATCTCGCCTTCGGTTCTCTACTTCAGTCGTTTCATCCGGCACGACATCTTCGCGGTCACAGCGACCGTCCTCCTTTTCGTGTGCGTCCTGCGCTATGTCGAAAGACCCGCCCGCCGCTGGCTTGTCGGTGCACTTGTCTCGGGCGGCTTCATGTTGACAACCCACGAGGTGACCTTCGTTGCGCTCTTCATTCTCGTCACCTTCGCGGCTCTGGCGATCGCCACACGTGTGGCTCCGGTGCTCTTGGCCACGAGCGGGCTTGCTGTCACGGTGTTTGGGGGCATTCTGCTCGTCTTTGAACGGCTCGGCGTTCCCGGCCTTCCTACCATCCCGTGGGAGAATCCGTCGGCCGACGCAATCATCTCCTTCACAATCCGTCTTGTCACACATCCGATTGTCCTCGCCGGTCTTGCTGTTGTCTTGCTGTGGGCACTGTGGAGTTGGCGGCTGCTCACGCAGCGCAAAGCTCCAGGGGAGTCCTGGTCAGCGTGGTTGCATCGAGCTGCTCCCGAGGGTTCAATGGCCCGAGCGGTGGGTTACGCCCTTTCCGACCGCAGTGGTTTGGCATGGGGATTTGCGGTCGGCACCGCAGTTTTTGTGGTGCTGTACACGAGTTTGTTTACCAACATTGGCGGGATTGCCAGCGGGACATTTGGTGCGATCGGGTACTGGCTTGGGCAGCACGGCGTCCAGCGTGGTGAACAGCCGTGGTTCTACTACCTCGTCATGCTGCCGCAGTATGAGCCGATCGCGGTTACTGGCTTCTGCGTCGGGCTCGTCGTGACTGGTTTGAGTGGCCTCCGCGCGCTTTTCGGAGGCCATGAACTCTCTCCCGCGTGGCGGACGCAGGCGTTCCTGGTGTACTGGAGCACTGTCATGCTCGCCGTCCTCTCGTGGGCCGGAGAGAAGATGCCCTGGCTGGTCATCCACATCGTCGTGCCCTTGCTTCTTCTCACCGGCCAGTTCACCGGGCGCCTTTTTGAGCGGTGCCTGTTCTGGTGGGAGACGTGTTCGCCAACACAGCGACGCATTGGGTTCGCGCTCGGCACCGTGACCCTCATCCTCCTCGCCCAGTGGTTCCTCACAATGGCCTGGGTGACCGCTGGCCCGTTCGACACAACGGGCGGGCTCCCACACCGGACAATCCGATCAGACACGACGGGCGTCTTGCGCCTGGCTTGGGTACCCATGCTGAGCGCACTCGTCCTCCTCGTCGCCACCGCTGTTGACCGGCGCTGGCGTGGCTACGCTGGAGTGGTGACGCTTGGTTTCCTGACCGGAGCACTCCTCTTTCAGATCCATGCTGGATGGCGGGTCACCTATCGCGAAGGCGATGTGCCGCGCGACATGCTCATTTATGTGCAGACCTCGCCGCACGTTATCCAGCTGATCCGCGACCTAGAACGACTTTCGCTTGAGCTCACTGGAGGCATGGACCTTGAGATCTGGTACGATTCCGGCACGCAGTGGCCGGTGAACTGGTACTTGCGAGAGTTCCCCAACCGCCGCTATTTCGGCACGACCCTCTCAAACCTTCCCGAACATCCACCACCGGTAATCCTGTACTCACTCGAGTACTTGCGTCCAGAGACTGATGCACTCCTGCGGAACCAGTACACCGCGTATGACTATCCAATGCGCTGGTGGTATCCAGAAGAGACGACATACCGGGCTTTCGCTATTGCACCGGAACTCAAAAACCCAGCGCGGCAGAACCTTCAGACCAACGAACTCCCGCCGTTCACGCTTGGCGACGTACTTCGGAGTATCTGGCGGAGCATCTCAACCGCTCGCGAGCCCGATCAACAAGCCAAGCTCTTCCGACTTGTCGCCTTCCGCGAACTTCCGTCGCCGATCGGCTCCTACCGGTTCCGTGTGTACGTGCGTCACGATCTTGTACCAACGCTTCGTGAACTGCGGCTTGAGCAACCACGACTTGATCCCGTCTGGGCTGCACCACCTGTTCCAGTCGGGAAGGAGACTGCCGGATGAATACTCCAACCGTCCCGCCGAGCACCTCGGTATCAATTGGCCTGGACCGCGAGCTCCCTCTCGTGGGATGGGCAATTCGGATAGCACCGTGGACACTTGTCCTCGCGGTCGCGCTTACGGTTCGCCTCTATGGTTTGCGCACCTACCCACTGAGTCCGCATGAGGCAGCGCTTGCGTCGGACGCTGTCGCACTTGTGACGGGTGGTGATCTCACCCCGGTCAGCTGGACACAACCTCTCCCGACGATTCTGGCTGCTCTGTCCTTCTTTCTGTTTGGCCCTGGAGACGGTGCCGCTCGGCTCCCGAGCCTCCTTGCGGGGCTCGTAGCAATCATTGGCATGGCACGGCTGCAGTCGGTACTCGGCCGTCCAGTCACCCTCGCAAACGCCTGGCTCCTTGCTCTCTCACCGACACTCGTCCTAGCAAGTACACGATTGGACGGTGCAATCGTACTTGTCACCACATCACTCCTGACCTTCACGGCCCTCGTTCGATCGTCGCTGGAACAACGACCGGCCCTTCCTTTGGGAGTTCTGGCGGCAGCCCTTCCTTTAGCCCATCCGCTCGGTTGGTTACTGGCCCTTGGTTGCGCGTTCGCCGTTACGTCGCGCTGGCGTTCACATCCCGGATCGCTTTCCTTGGCCGCCACCAGCTTCGTCGCAACGCTTGGGCTGACGAGTAGTGCACTCCTCACCAGACCTCAGGGATTTGCACTATTCCTTATGGAAAGCTGGACAGCGTTGTGGCGTGACTTTCTCGGCGTTCCAGCAGCTCACTGGACACGCCCCCTGGTGCTTCTTGCAACGGACGAGTTCCCGATGCTTGTCCTTGCCATCCTTGGAACGATTCTCATCATTCGGCACGGGGTATCGAGCTGGTTCGCGCTCGGCGCTGCTGTCGGCGCGTTGAGCCTGGTGCTCTTTGGCCACGGCTCGCTTGCCGCACTGGCACTCCAAAGCCTCGCTCTCTCACTCCTCGCAGGCTACGGCCTCTCGCAACTCATTGCACACATTCCGTGGCGAGCGCTGCGGCGTCCCTGGGATTCCGCCGCCCTGGGTGCGAGCACGCTCGTTGTGCTGGTCAGCCTGAGCTTGTTGGGACGAATCCTTGCGGGGCCCGAGGGAACCGCACTCCCCTGGATTGCGGGTCTCGCGAGCCTTATCCTCCTGCTCGCCGTGACACTCTGGATTGCGCTGAACATCTGGCGCCGAGCTGAGGCTCCCCAGCGCACACTGCTGGTCCTACCTCTTGTGGCCCTCGCCATCCTCGCCTCGCGTAACGCAATGCTCGTCAACGCGACCACCACGTATCGCCCCGGGACGGTTCTCCATGATGGCGACACCGCCCCCGGCTTGCTCATCACAATCGAGCGCATCCGCCGCGCGAGTACGGATCTCACCATGTTCCAGTTCGACCCGCGAGATCCGACCGGTGGGCACGGACTTGTGCTTGTGCTCGAGTCCACGGTCGCACAGCCGTTTGCATGGTACCTGCGCGACTTCCCCCGACTGCAGCTCGCGACCTCGACCGAACTCGCCACAGCAGCACAGACTGCTCAAGTGGTGATCGTCCCTGTTAGCCAGCAAACCGTGATTGCAGATGTTCGCCCTGAACTCGTCTGGCAACCGCTTCCCTACCAGCTCAGAGTGCCACCGACGCTCGAGTCGCCGTGGAGACCTCTCCTCGCTGGACTCATCGACCCACGTGAGTGGCGAGAGTACATTTCGTTCCTCCTGTACCGGCGTGTCGCTGTGCCCGCACGACCTGATTCCGTGCTGGTAGGATTGTCACCGGATGTGGCACCGCACGCTGGATTTCCGGCGATGCCCTGAAGACAGATGGCGCACATTCTCGTTGTCGAAGATGACGCTCGAATTGCCAAGCTCCTCGAGCTCTACCTGCGGCGTGACGGCCACACCGTGGCGACTGCCGCCGATGGGAGGTTTGCGCTGGCAGTGTTTGAACAAGAGCGGCCAGACCTCGTGATCCTTGACCTGCTCCTCCCTGGTGCGCATGGAAGAGACGTCTGCCGTGCGATCCGAACTCGTCACGCCACCCCCATTTTGATGCTCACCGCACTCGATGACGAACGAGATATCGTTGAAGGCCTCGACCTAGGGGCCGATGACTACGTCACGAAACCCTTTAAACCCAATGAGCTCCTAGCACGAGTGCGCGCCCTGCTCCGTCGCGCCAGCGGACCACCCGTGCGCGAACTCGCGGTCGGCGATGTTCGCATCGATCGTGAGAGCCGTGAAGTCTTCATCGGGAACGAGCCGGTCACTCTCCGTCCACGCGAGTTCGACCTGCTCGTCGCCCTGGCAAGCCAGGCGGGACGTGTTGTTCCTCGGCGACGACTGCTCCAGCAAGTGTGGGGGACCCAATTCCTCGACGAAGACTCTCGGACACTGGACGTCCACGTGAATCGCTTACGCCAGAAACTTGAACGGAGCACACTACGCATTGAAAGCGTACGCGGTGTCGGCTATCGTCTCACTCTCAGCGATTCCTGAGTATCACGTTACGTTGCGTTTACGATCGCCGTTGACACTGAAAGCGGCAGGCGGGGTGGATCCCACTCCGGTTGCCGGGTAGGGTGAGCAGTGATCAGGAGCCTGCATGGTCGGCTCTTCGCGAGTTTCGTCGTAGTGGTGTTCGTGATGGTAACCACGACCGCTTTGGCTGCTATCTGGCCGATCGCCCACGCCCAGCGGGTGCTTCAGGAGCGTCAGCTGGAGGAACTCACAGACCAGATCGCAGTCGGCGTGGATACCGTCTACCGTCGTCCAGGACTGCGGCCGCTCCTGGACGAGGAACTACTGCACGAACTCGGGGAACGAACCGGTACGCGGCTCCTGATCATGGGCCCGCAGGGGCAGATCCTGGTGGACTCGGCTGAGGAGCCACTTCCCGCCAGCACGCGTGCCGCCCTGCGCGAGCAGGTAGACCGTGTCTCCGGCGCCGAGGATAATCGACGCGGAAAGCGCGGAACAGCGGCGCACTTCGCCGGTCAGGTCGGCGACTACTACGTCGCGGTTGCTCCGCTTGGGAGCGTGCCCGGGTCCACGCTGGTTGTATTAGCACCCGCACCGACTCGCCTGCTTCTGCGGATTTTGCTCCCGTGGCTGGGGCTCGCCATCCTCGCAGGCCTGGCAGTCTCGCTTGCCGTGACCTGGTTCCTTTCGCGCTCGATCGCCGGACCGATCGCGCGCCTTGCCGCAGTCGCAGACGCGATCGCAGCCGGGGATCTCACGCGGCAGGCCACCGGCGGCGGACCGGATGAGGTGTCACGCCTCGTGCGGAGTTTCAATACCATGGTCGGGAACTTGCGCCGTCTCGTTGAGGGGCAGCGAAATCTTCTGGCCAATGTGGCTCACGAACTTCGCACCCCGCTCACCGTCATCCAGGGTTATGCCCAGGCTGTCCGTGAAGGATTGCTCCGCGGAGAGGATGAGCGCGAGGAGGCGCTGCGGCTGATCGCTGAGGAAAGCGAGCGTGCGGCTCGTCTCTTGACCCAGCTTCTACACCTCACCAGGCTCGAGACCGGCCAGGTGCGCCTCGAGCGTCAACCGGTTGCACTTGCCGCGCTGGTTCAGCGTGTGGTGGCGCGTCACCGGTTGACGATCCAGCGACGCGGCATCGAACTCCAGAGAGACGTTCCGGAGTCTCTGACCGCGGCAGGGGATCCGGAACTCCTCGAGCAGGCTCTCGAGAACCTGGTGCAGAATGCGCTGGTCCACGGTCGAGATGGGATGACGCTCGCGCTCAGCGCCGAGCGCCTGCCCGGCGCCCCACCCCGGGTCCAGCTCACTGTCCGGGATACTGGACCAGGAATTCCACCTGACGTCCTGCCGCATATTTTCGATCGGTTCTACCGGGGAAGCAGTGACAAGGGAGAGCCCAACGGCTTCGGGCTTGGACTGGCCATCGTGCGGGAAATCGTAGCCCTGCACGGTGGTGCAATCGAAGTGACGAGTACCCCTGGGGAAGGCACCACCTTCACGCTGCTCCTCCCCGCTGATACCGGTCAGGATTGAAAAGGGGGAACGCAATGCTTCGACAATGGTTTGGTCTTCGACGTACCTGGTTGGTTGCGATCGGTGTTGCAGCGCTGGCGGGACTGTTGGTGACTGCTGGACTAGTCGCCGCTCAAACAGCAACCCCGACCCCATCGGCAGGCAGCACGAACCGCTGCGCGGCAATCGGGACAAAGCAGGGTAGTCGGCTCGATACGTTGCTGACCGACCTCGTGAACCAAGGCATCATCAACCAGAGTCAGGCTGATGCCATCCGCAACTACCTCCAGCGTCAAGCGCAAAGCCGCTGCTACCAAGCTGCCATCCTGCCACCAGCTGATATCCTGAGCACGGCTGCCAACAAGCTCGGGTTGACGACGAGTCAGTTGCGTGCGGAACTCCGCCAAGGGAAGAGCCTTGCGCAAGTCGCAAGTGACCACGGGGTCTCTCGTGACGACCTGAAGAACGCGCTCCTGCAGACCGCACGGACCAACGCGAATGCACTGGTCCAGCAGGGCGTACTGACGCAGGAAGAGGCCGAGCGTGCCATCACTGACCTACAGAACAATCTCGACACGTTACTCGATAAGACGGGAATGGGCGGCTTCTGGGGACACGGCTGGCACCGGGGCTTTAGACACGGGTGGTTCAAAGACTGGAATCGGGAACAGCAGGATCAGCAAGGTACATCCCAGAGCGGCGCTCGGTTGGTGCCAAGCATCAGAGCCTCCCGGCAGTAACCTCTCTCACACACTTCGCCCGAGGGAGGAGGCGTTGTCTCCTCCCTCGTCTTGTCCAGGTTGCGCCGAATCCGGCACAGTACTTTGACGAGGAGTGGTATGCCTGTTAGGATCAGCTTGTCCCGCACCGTCGGCCCGGTACACCGCAGCGGCTGGCGGTTCATGCGAGGAGGAGCACAATGTATTTGGAGCGAGTCGACAGCCCACAGGATCTCAAACAGCTGACTCTTCCTGAACTCGAAAAGCTCGCCGAGGAGATCCGCGAGGCGATTATTGAGGTCGTCCTCGGTAAGACGGGAGGACACTTTGCACCGAACCTGGGCACCGTTGAACTGACGCTCGCGCTCCACTACGTCTTCGACTCGCCGCACGACAAGATCGTCTGGGACGTCGGCCATCAGGCGTATCCGCATAAGCTCGTGACGGGCCGGCGGGACCGTTTCCCTACTATCCGCCAAGAAGGAGGGCTCAGCGGTTTCCTCCAGCGTGAGGAAAGCCCCCACGACCAGTTCGGAGCTGGTCATGCCTCAACCTCGATTTCAGCCGCCCTCGGCATGGCCGTTGCCGCAAAACTGCGTGGTGAGCATTATCACACGATCGCCGTGATCGGCGACGGGGCGCTCACCGGCGGTATGGCTTACGAAGCGCTAAACCATGCTGGTGCCCTCCAGGTTCCGCTGATCGTCGTCCTCAACGATAACGAGATGTCGATCGCTCCGAATGTGGGGGCCGTTGCCCGGTACCTGACGCGCATTCGCACTGATGCGCGGTACCGCCAGGCGAAAGCCGAAGTCGAGCGGCTGCTGCGGCGACTCCCGCAAGGCGAACGACTCGTGGAGCTTTCTCACCGCTTCCTCGATGGGCTTAAAGAAGTCATCTACCGCACGATGATTTGGGAAGAACTTGGCTTCACGTACATTGGCCCAATCGACGGACACAACCTCCGTGAACTCATTGAAACCTTCCAGCTTGTCAGGACACTGCCAGGACCAGTCTTTGTGCACGTTCTCACCATGAAGGGCAAAGGCTACCGTCCCGCTGAGGACGACCCCTTCAAGCACCACAGCGCTGCGGTGAAGGTACCCGGTGCTCCACCAAGTCCTCCACGGTATCAGGACGTGTTCGGTCAGACCCTGGTCGAGCTCGCGGCGCGTGACGAGCGCATCGTCGCCATCACAGCAGCCATGCCAGATGGCACGGGGCTTCTCCCGTTTGCCGCTGCCTACCCCGAGCGCTTTTTCGACGTTGGGATCGCAGAGCAACATGCGGTCACCTTTGCTGCAGGACTCGCGACACAGGGCTTTCGTCCGGTCTGCGCCATTTACTCGACATTCCTGCAACGGGCCTATGATCAGGTCATCCACGATGTGTGCATCCAGCGCCTTCCAGTTGTCTTCGCGATGGACCGGGCCGGCCTGGTCGGTGAGGATGGACGGACACACCACGGCGTTTTCGACGTTGCGTATCTCCGCTGCATCCCGAACATGGTCTTGATGGCGCCGAAAGATGAGGATGAACTCCGGCACATGCTCGCAACAGCGCTGGCTTACGAGGAGGGACCGATCGCGCTTCGTTACCCGCGCGGGAGCGGTGTCGGTGTACCGCTGCTCGGCGAGCCACATGTTCTCCCGATCGGCCGAGGAGAGCTCCTCCGCGAGGGACAGGACGTCGCGCTGATTGCGCTCGGCACCACTGTTCTTCCCACTGAACGCGCTGCTCAAATTCTGGAGGAAAGAGGAGTTCGGGCTACTGTCATTAATGCCCGCTTCGTGAAACCGCTCGACCGGACATTGATACTGGACGCCGCACGCGAATGTGGATGTGTTGTGACGGTTGAAGAGGCCCAGTTGGCCGGAGGCTTTGGTAGTGCCGTTCTTGAAGCGCTCAACGATGCCGACCTTCGCGTCCCGGTATTGCGCTTGGGTCTTGCAGACCGTTTCTTCGATCACGCGTCGCAGGCCTCCCTTCGCCGTCAGGCTGGCATCGATGCCGAATCGATTGCGCATCGCACACTAGCCTTCCTCGCGGCCCAGGGTCGCATCGCAGTTGGATCGTCGCGAGAACCGTGAGTCGCTCCACCATCGATCTCACACTCCTTCGCACCGCCGCGGCTCGCTTGGGTGAGGAACTCACACCCGAGGCAGAGCGAGCCTTCCGGCGCTATGCTGAACTCCTGCTCGAGTGGAATCAGCGGATCAACCTCACAGGACTCGATGATTGGTCGGAGATCCAGCGACGTCTGCTGGTTGAGTCACTGGGATTACTTCCATGGGTCGATCGCGCTTGTGCGCAATCGCAAAGGTGCCGAGTGATCGATGTGGGCACTGGGGCGGGTATCCCCGGTATCCCGTTGAAACTTCTCCGCCCAAAAATTTCACTCACGCTTCTGGACGCGACCGCAAAAAAGGTGCATTTCCTCGAGCTTGTCGTGCGCGAGCTTGCGCTCCTGGACACGACACCGATCCACGACCGGGCAGAGGCACTAGCACACAACCCTGAACACCGTGGCCAATACGATCTTGCGACTGCGCGGGCAGTAGCGCATCTTGCGACCGCACTCGAGCTCACCTTGCCTTTCCTTCGTGTCGATGGACTCGCTGTCTTCCCGAAGGGTCCAGCAATCGAGTTGGAGCTCCGCGACAGTCGACGCGCACTGGAAATCCTTGGGGGAGAAATCGAGGCTGTTGAGCCAATGCCACTCACCGACCTCGTCGGTGCTACGGGCACCATCGTTGTCGTCCGAGTGGTGCGCCCGGCCCCATCACAGTACCCACGTCGTGTTGGATTGCCAGCAAAGCGTCCGCTCCGTTGAAGCAGAAGGAGAGCTCGACTGATGAGCACACATCGAGAACGAGTGGTGATCATTGGAGGCGATGCGGCAGGAATGAGTGCTGCATCGCAGCTCCGCCGTCTTCGGCCCGAGGTTGAGGTGATTGCCTTCGAGCGCGGGACCTACACGTCATACGCGCTTTGCGGCCTGCCCTATCTGGTGGCTGGTCTCGTCGCCGAGCCAAGCCAGCTCGTCGCCCGGACACCCGAGGCCCACCGACGCAACGGAATCGACGTACGACTCCACAGTGAGGTGATCGGGATCGATCTCGCCCTACAGCAAGTTACCGTTGTCGACCATGAGGTGAGACGCGAGTACCGCGAGTCGTTTGACCGGTTGGTCATCGCGACTGGTGCTCGTCCACGCTCGCTTCTCGTACCTGGTCGGGACGCGGAGGGCATCTTTACGATCCACTCGCTCGACGAGGCGCTGCGTCTCACCCGGTGGCTCGAAAGTCAGCGCCCCCGCTCCGCGGTCGTCGTTGGGGGCGGCTACGTGGGACTTGAGATCGCTGAGGCATTTATCACTCGCGGACTCCAGACAACGTTGCTTGAGGCGGCACCGCACGTCATGGCCCTCCTCGACAGTGACATGGCAGAGCTTGTGGAGCGGGAGCTCCGGGAGGCAGGCGTACGCCTCGTGCTCGAAGCGCCGGTTGAGGGATTTGAGACACGCCAGGGTCGCGTAACTGGTGTTGTCACGCCCGTCGGCACCTTCGAAGCGGAGGTTGTCGCCCTCGGTGTCGGAGTCGAGCCAAACAGCGAACTGGCCCGGGACGCAGGAATCGTTCTCGGCGATCGCAATGCCATCCATGTCGATGAGCATTGCCGGACGTCCGCACCAGGCGTCTGGGCTGCCGGAGACTGTGCCGATGCGTACCATCGGCTCCTGGGTCGCTCGATCTACTTCCCCCTCGGGACAACGGCGAACAAGCAAGGACGTGTCTGCGGCCTCGATTTGGCCGGCCGAGAGGCACGGTTTCCTGGCATCGTTGGGACAGCCATCACCCGCTTTGGTGAGACGGAAATCGCACGGACAGGACTCACTGAGCGTGAGGCTCAGTCAGCAGGATTCCAGGTCGTTACCGCACAGGTACGCTCGACGACACGCTCCGGTTACTTTCCCGGCGCGACCTGGATGACCGTGAAGATAGTCGCTGAGGAGTCGACAGGCCGTCTACTCGGGGCCCAAATTGTGGGTGGGTCCGGAGCCGGGAAGCGAATTGATACGGTCGCGACGGCCTTGACGGCCGGTCTGACGCTTGACGAGTTTATCTACCTGGATCTGGCTTACGCTCCACCTTTTTCTCCGGTCTGGGATCCAGTCGTCGTCGCAGCGCGAAAGCTGGCCCGCGAGGTCTGATCGATGGGCATGAGCGACCTCGATCTCGCAGCACCGTCCCCGTGGTCCGGCGTGCGTCTCGCTCGGCATGTCCCCATCCCAATGCGTGATGGGACACGCTTACGCGCGGATCTCTACCTTCCGGCGGAGGGTGCCGGCCCTTGGCCAGTTGTCGTCGAATACCTCCCCTATCGCAAGGACGACCTCACCGCACCGCGTTGGAACGTGCCCATTGCCCTCGCACAACACGGCATTGTGGGCGTACGCGTGGATGTCCGGGGAACGGGGTCGTCGGGTGGCATCACGCGCGACGAGTACAGTGAGGAAGAACTTCAGGATGGGGAAGACGTCCTTGCCTGGCTGGCCGCCCAACCGTGGTGCAGTGGACGAGTTGGGCTCTGGGGCACTTCCTATGGAGCGTTCAATGCCCTTCAGATTGCCATGCGACGCCCGCCGCACCTTGCAGCGATCGTTGCTCATGCCGGCAGTGACGATCGTTACGCGACCGACGTGCACTACTGGGGTGGATGTCTACAGGCAATGGAGTTTCTTAGCTACCCGCTCTGGATGGTCGCACTGAACGCCTTACCGCCGGATCCTGAACCTGACGACGCTCAGTGGCTTGAAACATGGCGGCAAAGGATCGAGCAGGTCGAGCCGTGGCTCTTTCTCTGGCTCCGCCACCAGCGACAGGACGACTATTGGCTACAAAATTCGTTAGCGACTGATTACAAGAAGATCATTTGCCCGGTCTTTGTGGTCGGAGCGTGGCACGACGGGTATACCGATGCAGCCCTGCGCATGCTTGATCGGCTGTCTGCTCCAGTCCGCGGGCTGATTGGTCCCTGGACACACGAGCGGCCTGACGCAAGCCCTGTTGGTCCTCGCATTGACTTTTTGAGCGAACTCCTGACCTGGTGGCGACGCTGGCTGCTCAACCAGCCCGATGATACTGCACCGATCCGCTTCTATCTGCAGGAGGCATACCGGCCACAGCGATATCCCTCTGCCATTCCGGGACACTGGTATGCGGTGGAACGCTGGCCACCCCCGGGTGTGCACATGACCAGCTGGTTTGCAACAACAGAGGGCAAGCTCGCTTTGTCCCCTGCGAGTGGCGACACCTGGCGCACTGTCGCCAACGATGTTCGTGTCGGTCTCTCTGGTCCCAGCTGGTGCCCCACGGCGCCACCAGACCACCTTGCGGCTGACCAGCGTCTAGACGACCTCTTCGCAGTCACTTTCGACTCAGATCCTCTACCGGAAGCACTGACAATTCTTGGCTTTCCCGAGCTTTGCGCAGTCGTTACCGCTGAAGTGCCAGTGGCGTTCCTCTGCGTGCGCCTCAGTCACCTTTGGGAAGATGGTCAAGCAACACTCATCACGCGGGGTGTACTCAACCTCACGAGGCGTCAGGGTCTCCAGCGTGTTCAGCCACTGCGCCCCGGCGAGCTCGCGCGGGTGCGTGTCCCTCTGAAAGCATGCTGCTATCGGATACCAGCTGGGCATCGCCTCCGCTTGGCACTCAGCGGAGCCGACTTTCCCACGCTGTGGCCAGCCCCGTACCGTCAGGGACCCTGTGTGCGGGCTGGAGGAAAAGCACTCGAACTCCGGTTACCTCTCTTGCGCGATCACGGTCTCTTACGGAGCGTGACACTTCCCGACCCACAACCTCTTCCCATGACGGCAGTGACCTGGTCATCACCGCCTCACTTTGAGCACAATTTCGATCCACTTGGAGGTCGAGTGGGCATACGCCGCTCCACCGAAGAGGTCATTCGACCCATTGGCCGAGAAAGCCTGGTGACCGACCTCTCCACTGTCGAACTCTGGGCTGATCTCGACCGGCCAAGTCGTTGTCAAGCACACGGTCAACAAGTTTACCGCATCGAGTGGCCTGTTGGCGTGGCCGAAACACGGGCCAACGTCTCGATGGAGAGCACGAGTCAGCATTTTCATCTCACTGTGGAACTCGTTGCCACCTGGAATGGACACCCAGTGGCGGAGCGTCGTTGGGCTGAGTCAATCGCCCGCGATGCGCTTTGAACGGACGAACCGCAACACGAGCTCGACTGAGAAGCGCAGCACAGTCTACCCTCCTCCGCCTCGTAGCATAGCGCTTCTGCACCATGGTACCGTGCCTATTGCTCGGGCAGTGACGCTCTCACACCTCTTCACATCCTCTGACCGCGGTGCCGACAGTTGCGCTTGACAATGCCCACCGGTGATCGGTAGAGTGGGCATGGTTGCACACACGTGTTGGTGCAGTCACAGTGCAATGGGATGATGTGTTCGGTTTCCCTTGACGGTCTGTTCTGACGTTTCCGGGCAGGAAACACGGGTGAAGTCCCTAGTCGGCAGGGTACGAAGGACTAAGAGGGAATGATCGTCCAGCTCATCGTACGGCGACTCTTCTTCCTCGTGTTCGTCCTTCTCGGGCTGTCACTGATTACCTTCGTTTTGTCCCACATCGTCCCTGCAGATCCGGCTCGAGTTATTGCTGGGCCCCGTGCAAGTCCCGAGGCGGTTGAAAAGATCCGCAAGGAATACGGGCTTGATCAGCCACTCTGGCGGCAGTATGTCCGGTATCTGAATGGCCTCATCCACCTTGACTTTGGTAAGTCGCTGACCTCACGGCGACCAGTGTCGGAGGATTTGGCACGCTATCTTCCGGCCACGATTGAACTTGCGCTCTATGCAATGCTGTTTGCGGTGGTCGTTGGAATTCCACTCGGCGTTCTTTCGGCTGTCCGCCGCAACTCATTCCTCGATCTGATTGGACGTACGATTTCTATTCTTGGGCTCTCGATTCCTTCGTTCTGGCTCGCACTCATTTTGCAGTTTTTTCTCTTCGCTCAGCTGGGTCTTCTGCCGGATGGCCAACGCCTTCCTGTCGGTGTGAAGGAACCACCACGGGTAACCGGTCTTTTTACCGTAGACGCGCTTTTGGCGGGGAACCTTGGCTTGTTCCTCCTTGCCTTGAAGCACCTGCTCATGCCTTCACTCGTCCTCGGACTGGCGGCGCTGGCTATCGTGACACGCATGGTCCGTTCAGGCATGCTTGAAGTCCTCGGGCAGGACTATATCCGGACGGCCCGTGCCAAAGGGTTGCAACCTCGCGTCGTGATCTTGCGCCACGCACTCAAGAACGCGCTGCTGCCAGCCGTCACTGTGATTGGGCTCCAGTTCGGCCTATTAATGGGCGGTGCAGTCCTGGTGGAGATTATCTTCTCCTGGCCTGGCATTGGCCGGTACGCCTTCCAAGCGATCCAGAATTTCGATTACAACGCGGTAATCTCCGTGACTCTCGTCATCGGCGCAGCTTACGTGCTGGTCAATCTCCTTGTGGACATCATCTACGTCTTGCTGGACCCACGCATTCGGATGACGTGACATGGAGCGAACAGGTTACGCACCAACGACGCGAACGATCAGCACGTTGGCTGAGCGGCCGACTCGAACCCGCTCGCTTCTCGACAGTGTCCGCGACTTCCTCACCCAGAGTCCGCTTAATCTCGTAGGAGTTGTGCTCATCGCGCTGTTTCTCTTCCTCGTGGCATTTGGAAGCCTGCTCGCCCCACACGATCCGGTTCAGCCGAACGTCGCTGTCAAGCTCCAGCCACCATCGTCGACCTACTGGTTTGGTACCGACGAACTTGGTCGAGATGTTCTAAGCCGTGTCATGAGTGGGGCGAAGTACTCGTTAGGTGTCGCGTTTATCATCCTCTCGATCGCCGTCTTGGTTGGTACAGTGGTCGGCTTGATCGCTGGGTATGCGGGAGGCATCGTCGACGAGTTCCTGATGCGTGTGACTGATCTCTTTCTTGCGTTCCCCGCACTTGTCTTAGCGATGGCCATCGCTGCCACGCTCGGTCGCACTTTAGAGAACACTGTCATCGCACTGACGGCCGTTTACTGGCCATGGTACGCGCGGCTGGTGCGTGGCCAGGTACTCTGGCTCAAAGAGCGTGAGTTTGTCGAGGCCGCGCGCGCGATTGGAGCTTCGCCGTTCCGTATCCTGGGACGACACATCCTGCCCAATACGCTCGCGGTGGTGATTGTGCAACTCACACTCGATGTTGGGTACGCTGTCTTGGCGACCTCCGGACTTTCCTTTATTGGACTCGGCGCCCAACCGCCGACACCCGAGTGGGGTACGATGATCGCGGGAGCACGCACCTTCTTCCGTGAGGCATGGTGGTACATTACCTTCCCCGGTCTGGCACTGACCTTGACAGTGCTTGGTTTTAACTTGCTCGGCGATGGGTTGCGCGACTTCCTTGACCCACGGACACGACGACGGTGAGATGCGAGAGGAGGAGGACCATGGATTCGCGACGACCTGAAGACGCACTCGGTCTTTTGTTGGCAGCGAGAACGGGCCGGCTCACGCGCCGGCAAATCCTCAGTCGGGGTCTGCAGCTTGGACTCTCGACGCCCGCAATTCTCGCGCTACTCGCCGCATGTCAACGGGGCGGCGGGACGACAACGCCAACCGCAGCACCAGCAGGTGCCACACCACAAGCCGCGCAGACTCCCACCGCTGGGCGACGCGAATCGGAAAACCGCGAGTTCGTCGTACTCTTCTTCGGTGGTGTCCCAGACCTCGACCCACAGTCAGCCTATGACAATCAGGCCTCCGCACTCTTCCTTGCCTGCTACGAGATGCTGATTAAACTCAAGGGGGAATCAACCTTCGAGTATGAGCCCATGCTTGCTCGCGAGTGGTCACAGAACGAAAACTTCACGGAATTCACCTTTAAGCTCCCACCGAACGCTGTCTTCCATGACGGGTCTCCTTGCGATGCGGACGCCGTGAAGCGCTCATTCACCCGTTTCCTCAAGATGGGTCGCGGACCGGTCAACGTCATCTCGCGCTTCGTCGAGGACCCCGACGAACAGATTCAGGTCGTTGACCCTACGACGATCAAGTTCGTAATGGCCAAGCCACAACCGCTCTTTCTTGCCGCAATGGCCTCAGAATACGGCCCGTTGGTCGTCTCGCCCAAGGCCTGGGACGAGCACAAAACAGCAGGCGACGAGTTCGCTCATGACTGGTTTAGCCAAAACATTGTCGGTACTGGTCCCTACAAGCCGGTCGAACTGCTCCAACAGGAGCGGTTCGTCTTCGAGCGGTTTGATCAGTACCATGGGGAGCGACCGTTCTTCGATCGCATCATAGCACGCGTCGTTCCCGAGGACGCAACCCGCCGCCAGCTCATGGAGACCGGTGAGGCACATGGCTGCGCCTACATTAACCCGGAAGATCTGCTCGCCATGAAGCAGAATCCGAACCTTCAGGTCATCGAGTACGACACAACAGAGGTTGACTGGGTACGCATGAATTACGCGCTCCTCAACACCAAGGCACGCCAAGGGTTCTGCTATGCCTGGCCCTACCAGGAAGTGATCGAAAAGGTGCTTCGTGGTTTCGCCAGACCGATCAATGGGCCGATCGCCGACACCGTCATTGGCTACGATCCATCCATTCCGACCTACACGACCGACCTCCAAAGGGCCAAGCAGCTTCTCACCGAGGCCGGTATCAAGGAAGGTGATACGTTCACCTATATGTACTCGAGCGGCGACCAGACGGACGCGGCAATGGCGCAGCTCTTCCAGGCAAATCTCGCCCAGATCGGTATTCGGCTTGAGCTACAGCAGGTCGAGCGTGCCGCACTCTTGGAGCTCGCCTACGGCGACACGCCACCTGAGCAACGCCCGCACTTTATGTCCGGCGGCTGGTGGCCAGACTACAACGACTCGTGGAACCAGATCTATCCCAACTACCACTCCGACTCGGTCGGCTCAAAGGGCTCAAACGCGATGTTCTACCGCAACCCAGAGGTCGATCGGCTGATGAATCAGCTCAAAGACGCCGCGAGCGAAGATGAGATCCGTCGTCTCACAGGGCAAATCGTCAAGATCCTCACCTGGGACGACCCGGCAGCGATCTTCTACGCACAAATCCGGAAGGCGACCGTCCTCCAGAAGGACATCCGTGGGTTTGTTCCTAACCCGATCTACATCAACAGCTACAACTTCTGGGCAATGTGGCGCGAGGCCTTGTAACGGCTTTGTTCAACGGTTGGCCCGGTGGGCTACCGAGAGCCCACCGGGCTTCCCTTCGAAAGGACCCAACGAGGAGGCAGTGATGCCAGAGAGACGCCCCTGGGGTGGTCAGTCGATGGTCACACCGCTACGCCGGGTTCTCCTCGTTCGTCCGATTCCGCCTCGCGACCCCGAATGTTGGCAAGCCTTCGGCTACGCCCACCCAATTGACGCCGAGCGTGCCCGAGCCGAGCACGCTTCCTTTTGCCAACTCCTCGAACAGGAGGGCGTGGAGACGATCATCGTCGAGCCGGACGACCCGGCACTCCAGGATGCAATTTTTCCTTTCGATCCTGTCCTTCTTACGGATGCGGGCGCAATTCTGCTGCGCCTGGGCAAGGAACTCCGCAGACCAGAAGTCGCTTTCTTGGAACGCACCCTTGTTACTCTGGGTATTCCGATTCTCGGTCGGATCGAGCCGCCAGGCACAGTAGAAGGCGGCGACTGCCTATGGCTCGACGAGCAGACACTCGTCATCGGACGCAGCTATCGCACAAACGATGCTGGTATCGCCCAGCTGGATGAACTGCTTCGACCACTTGGCGTGCGAACGGTCGCCGTCGACCTTCCGCACTGGCATGGGCCCGGAGAATGCTTGCATTTGCTTTCGCTCCTCAGTCCAGTTGATCGAGACCTCGTTGTCGCGTATCCGCCACTGCTCCCCATTCGGCTCGTCGAGCTCCTGCAAGCGCAGAGGATGCAGATCATTCGAGTTCCCGATGAAGAGTTCCCGACGCAGGCACCTAATGTGCTCGCCATCGCTCCCCGCCGTTGTGTCATCCTACGGGAAAACCGGCGGACGATCGAAATGCTTCGTGAGGCCGGGTGTGTCGTCTACCCGTACGACGGTGGGGAGATCTCCCACAATCGTTCTGGGGGACCAACGTGTCTCACCCGTCCACTTCTCCGCACTGACGACCCTTAGGGGGGTCTCAATGCCGCCGACACAGGCCCAGCGCCGTATCCTCGAGTTCGCCCAAGGTTTTCGAATCTCTGCCCTTTTGATCACCTTCGCCGAATTGGGCCTCGCACGTCACCTTGCAGCGCGGCCGCTCTCGACTGCCGAACTCGCGCAAGCGGCCGGCGTGGACGCTCAAGCCCTTGCTCGCTTCCTTCGGGCAGCGACTGCACTCGATCTTGTGTCCGAGACCTCTCAGGGATGGCAGCTCTCCACCTTGGCCACCGAAACGCTCCTGCCTGATTCTCCACATTCCCTGGCACACTTCCTTGCCGCACAGGCTGCCTTCTACCGTCGATGGGGATTACTCACCGACGCAGTTCGTAGCGGTCGCGCTCCGGAAGCAAGCCGACGCGAAGAAGCACCAACGGAGTGGGTGCGCCACTTCACGCTCATGCTGTACGAGACTGCACGCACGGTTAGTGACGATGTTGCGGCAGCATTGGTGCCGCTCATCGAGGGAATCCAGCGACCGCGTGTGCTCGATCTCGGTGGTGGCCACGGCGAGTACGCGATGGCCCTTGCCCGGGCACATCCGACTCTCGAGGCAGTGGTCTTCGATCTTCCGCCTGTCACGGAGATCACAAGCGAACTCATTGCCCGGAGTGGGCTGACAGACCGAGTGAGCCCCCTTCCAGGTGACTTTTTCCGTGACCCAATTGGCCAGGGGTACAACCTGGTCCTCCTCTTCGGCGTTTTAAACAGCATGAACGAGGAGGAGGCACGCAGACTTCTGAGCCTCGTCTACCAAGCACTTGCTCCAGGTGGATGGCTCGCAATCCGCGCTACTCCACCTCACCCAACTCCCGAAGCCCGCCTCCAGCATGCGTTGCTCGACCTCCAGATGCTCCTCGCTACCGAACACGGCCATCATCCAACAGCCGCAGAGCTGGAACGCTGGCTCCACGAAACCGGCTTCACCGATCAGCAATGGCGTTCCGTTCCCGAGGGCAACGTTACGCTGCTCCTGGCACGACGCTAAGCAAACGACGCCAGCGCCGACCAGACCCACCGCGCGCACGGAGAGGGCAGAAGTGCCTCCAACCGATCGACCGGATGCCAGCGTGCATCTCCCGACAGTGTGACTGCATTCGTCTGCGCGAGGAACGCGGGCCCGGCTAACCGGACGAGCGCACCGTCCCGATCCGTCACCAGCATGACCTCCGGCTCCGAGACGAGCGCCGCAAGGTCAAAGCGTCGTGCCTCACCAGGGAGCACTTGCCTGAGAACACGCGAAGCAGCTTCCTCGAACGTCTCCAGTGGCTCGAGTATCGTCCACGGTAATGACCACGCGCCTCCAGCTGGCACCAGTGCAAGTCGTTCCCTTATCTCATCGACAAGTAGGAGCACCACTCCAGGGACCACCCGCTCGGGCCAAGGATCCGGCGCGCTCGATCCCATACGAAGTTCCGGGGGCTGCTTGAGGAGCTCCGCGAGCGACCGAACGACTGCATCTGGTCGTCGTAAGTCTCGAGCCGCTGGCAAGTCCGGAACTGTCTCAGCCACAAGCACCGCTGGAAGACCGGCGCGATGTGCTCCCAGGATATCGCTGTCGATTCGATCGCCGACAACAAGAGCTTTCGAACCAGGCGGGAGTGTCCGCAGCGCGAGCTGAAACATCAACGGCTCCGGTTTCCCAACAACAAAAGGGCGCTGTCCGGTGGCGAGCCGAATCGCGCACACCACTGCCCCAGTCGCTGGAACGGTTCCGAACGGCATGGGATAGGACGGGTCAGCATTCGTGGCGATAAACCGTGCACCGTGCTGAACGAGCAGACATCCTTGCACAACATCGAGGAAACGGAGCTCCTCATCAGCTCCCACAACCACCGCATCGGGAACACCATCACGCGTGACGGTGATGCCCGCTCGCTGGAGTTCCTCGGCAAGGCCGCGACTTCCGACGACAAAGGCACTCTGCACACCCAGCTGCGGCAGTAACTGGGCAGACGCCCAACCGCAGGTCACGATCTCCTCAGCGCATGTCTCAACACCAAGTCGCTGTAGCCGAGCGGCAAGTTCCTCGCGCGTGGGTCGTGGATCATTGGTGAGAAAACGGAGATGCTTCCCGGCGTTACGCCATTCGGCGAGCGCTTGGCGCACACCCGGTAGGAGCTCGTGCCCGACGTACACCACCCCGTCGAGGTCGAGCAACCAGGCATCGAAGTCTGTTGCACGCATGACGTCCCCCTTCGCTCCGCTGCACCAGTATGCCGATGAGGCATGTGCCTATGTGGCATTGCGTCCCCCTCTGCGAGGAGACACCTGCGCCCCGCAGGAACCGACTTTAGCGCACTCTACCTGACAATCCACCAACCATGGTGCCCGCATCGCAGCGTGCTTGAACGCCTCTCCCGTAGGACCTAGCCCCACCCAGATGTCCCGCAGCGTCGGAAGCATCCGGCACTTGCTACGAGCAATAGGTAAGTCTCCTTTCCTTCTGCCGAGCACTTCGCACCGAGCTCGCAGCGCCTTTGCCACGAGGATCCTCGCACCACGGCCATGTTGGTACCGTCCTTTACAGTGTCACAGCCTCGCGTACGACATCACATCTGTTCGGACCAGACACGACCTCGTCATGGCTCAATACCCCCGCGGACACGCTCGTTCGTGGCTCGACGGCCGGGAGCAGCACCAGCCACACGACCGTTGAACCGACCAGGAGAGTAGTGCAGGCTGCTCACACTCCGGCAGGCGGTTCACTCGTGCAACAAGGTCAGCACGCCACCGTTGGACCGCACGACGTGCCGTCCGAAACTTCTCCAGCATGATCCGAGCGAACCACGACGTCCGCGTCCCAACGCCGATGGTCGTCAAGGACTGCGTGCTTGCCACACCACCTTTCCTGAGCCTGAGTTGGCTGCATGGTTTCACACCAAGAGCGATGCGCCGTGCGGCCCGAGAGATACCCCCAGACACATTCCGTCATGCTAGTCAGTTCGGCCCGCTGTCAGCTACTATCAGGGAAGCCGGGAAGGGGACAGGGGCGATGACGGTTCCGGCGACAAACCAAGCGACTCTGCTGTCTACTTCGGAGCCGGAGAAGCAGAAGACGGGCGCGGTTGAACTCTCAATCGTTGTTCCCGTGTACGACGAGGCAGCGAGCCTTCCCGAACTCTACCGCGAGCTGTGCGAGACGCTCGCAGGCGTACCGTATCGAAGCGAACTTATCTTTGTCGATGACGGCAGCACTGATGGATCGCCCGATGTGTTGCGAAGGTTCTTCACTTCAGATCCTCGTGTGCAGGTCATCGAGTTCCGCCGCAACTTCGGCAAGTCGGCTGCCCTCGCCGCAGGCTTCCGTGCCGCCCAGGGAGCAATCATCGTAACGCTCGATGCCGACCTGCAGGATGATCCCCGGGAGATTCCTCGGCTACTCGCTGCGCTCGAACAAGCCGACCTTGTCAGCGGCTGGAAGTCGCCACGACGGGACCCGTGGACGAAACGTCTTCCTTCCTGGATCTTCAATACCACCATCCGGTTCCTCACCGGCGTGCGGCTACATGACGTGAACTGCGGCTTGAAAGCATACCGCGCTGAGGTGGTACGCGAACTCCCACTCTATGGGGAACTCCACCGTTTCATCCCAATCCTCGCCCACGCTCGCGGGTTTCGCGTCATGGAACTACCCGTTGCTCATCGCCCTCGCCGCTATGGCCGTTCCAAATATGGCCTAGCGCGGTTCGCACGAGGATTGTTCGATCTGCTGACCGTGCTGTTCCTCACCCAATATAGTCCTCGGCCGCTCCACCTCTTCGGCTGGTTTGGCCTCGGGGCACTTGGCCTAGGCACAGCCATCAACGCATACCTCTCTGTGCAATGGTTCCTCGGGAACCCTATCGGGCATCGCCCGCTCCTCACACTTGGCGTCCTCCTGATGACGCTCGGCGCGCAGTTCTTTCTTACCGGACTTCTCGCCGAACTCATCACCCACACCGCTCCCCGGCAGGACTACAGCATACGCCGCCATCTCCGGCACAACGACGATGAGCAGTGACATGACTCTACTCGAACCCGTCTCCTGCGGGCTGTGCGGAGCTGACGACGCCGAGCCGCTCCGCTGGTTGGACGATCTTCGCTACGGGACCCTTCCTTCTCCCGTACAACTCGTCATTTGCCGACACTGCGGCTTCCGCTATCTGACACCGCAACCGCGACCCGGCACCGAAACTCGCTTCTACCCGAATGAGTACGACCCATATCGACGCCGGGGAACCACTGCCTGGGCACGTCGTTTTGCGCTCCGACTGGAGATCCGGCGACTCTGGCCGTATCTTGCCCCCCCACGCCGGATCCTCGAGATCGGCTGCGCGACGGGTGAACTCCTGCAACTCATCCGTGAGACAGGGAATCCGCGCGTCCTCGGTATCGAACCCGATGCCGAAGCAGCCCAGCTGGCGCGGGCACGCGGGCTTGACGTGATTGAAGGGACACTCGACCACATCCTCATTCCAGGCCCGGCCTTCGACACGGTTCTCCTCCAACACGTTCTCGAACATCTGACGGAACCGCAGCGTGCGTTAAGGAGGATCGCGGCACTCCTCCGCCCGGGTGGAACTGTCATCACTTGGCTCCCAAATGGCGACTCGTGGGCGGCCGCTGTTTTGGGCGAGGCCTGGATGGGCTATGACCCTCCTAGACATCGAAGTGTCTTCACCCTCGAAACGCTGCACCGCGCATTTGCAGCGGCAGGCTTCACAATTGTCGATGAATACCACGAGTGGCACGGATTGGAATGGGCATGGGGCTTGCGGCTTCTTGCGCGGGCACGGGGATGGAGAAGAGCGGACCGTCTTCTCACTCGGCTGCATTTCGTGCTCATTCTCGCAACCACGCCCATCGGTATCATAGCGAGCCGAGCCCGCCGGTCGGGGCGTATTCGCATCATCGCACGGAGGCAACTGGCTTAGCTGCCGGGCCGACTAGCCGGGAGGAGCCGTTGTCTGCTACACTAGTTGGCGGGCGTGGGCCCTCGTAGCTCAAGGGATAGAGCGCTTGGCTTCGAACCAAGAGGTTGGGGGTTCGAATCCCTCCGAGGGTACGGTCGAGCGAGCAGGGTGATTTCCTGCTCGCTCGTTGTTTGGTGTGCCGCAGAATCGCTAGAGGAGCTCCGAAACAATGGAAGCCGTCGTCCTCTCAGTTGGCACTGAATTGGTTGATGGGCACTTGACAGACACCAATGCGACGTTCCTTGCCCAGGAACTCGCTGCACTTGGCGTCCCCTTACTCTGGAGTAGCCAAGTCGGCGACAACCTGGACCTTCTGGTGCGCATTCTGCGCCGGGCCTGGGACGATGCACGGATTATCGTCACAACCGGCGGTATCGGTCCGACCGAGGACGATCTCACTCGCGAAGCAATCGCCACGCTTCTCGACGAGCCGCTTTCCATCGATCCGGAGCTCGTCGAGCGTATCCGCTCCTTCTTCGCGGCTCGCGGGCTACCAATGCCGGAACGCAATGTCAAGCAGGCGTACCGTATCCCTTCGTGTGAACCGCTTCCCAATCCGATTGGCACCGCACCTGGTTGGTTCGTGCGACGCGAGGGGCGCATGATTGTCTCCATGCCTGGTGTTCCCCGCGAGATGACGCGAATGTGGCGCGAACAAGTGCTCCCCCGCTTGGTACCGCAGCTCGGCGGTGGTGTGATTCGGTTCCGCACGCTCAAGACGATTGGCCTTGGTGAATCACTGGTCGAGGAACGATTGCGTGACCTTATCGAACGCAGCGTGCCGCGCCTTGCAACGTACGCAAAGGATGACGGCGTCCACGTGCGCATTACCGCGCAGGCGAGTGACGTGGCTACGGCACGGGCTCTCCTGGACGATACCGAGCGAGAGGTGCGGGCACGCCTTGGTATTCGCGTCTATGGCACTGACGAGACGACACTGGGCGCAGCAATTCTCACTCCGCTGGCGACAGTCGGCTGGACGCTCGCGCTGGTCGAGCAGGGCAGTGCTGGACGTCTGGTTTCTCTCCTCGCTGAAGAGCCTCTAGCGACCACGCTCTTACGCCATGCGACCGTGCTCACCTCTATCCCGAACACGGGGGCAGCGCGTGTGGAAACAGCGCATGCCCTGGCCGAAGAGGCGCGAATTGTGACAAGCACAAACTGTTCCTTTGCGGTCGTGCTCCAGATTGATTCCAGGGAACCGCTTGACCGGTGTCGTGGTGAGGCCGCCTTCGTCAGTATCACGCCTGTCACGACACGGGACCGCACGCACGAGCTCGTCGCCCATCCCCAGGAAATCCGCCGACGTGTCACGCTCTGGGCTGCGGAGTTCTTACGGCTATCACTCTTGGAGGCGACGCAACGGATTCTGGGATCGAGCGCCACGTCCGCCTAAGACCATAGTGGCGCCAGCGCCACCATAACCCGACCGGATACCCGATCTGCTTTGCAAGATCCCCGACTAGCCGCACAATTGGAATGAGAAACGCTGCCCGCATGATCCAGCTCATGGGAAACTCCGCTCTTCGTCGCCAGAGACGGCGATAGGGGCGCCGGAGATAGACTGCAGCACCGGCAATGGCAAGCGCGACGAGCAGCCAGCGTCGCACCCATGCGACGAGCGGCAGAAAGACGAGATAGGTCGCGTACCGCACAGCATGACGCGCTGTAAACAGCCCTGCTTTCCCATCGCCTCGCGCGTAGCGGAAGTACTGCACGGCAAAGGCATGGAGCGACGGGCGAGGTCGATAGAAAACGAGTGCCCGCGGCTCAAAGGTGAAGCGCGCACCTGCCCGAAGGAGCCGCAGATCAAACACGACGTCCTCACAATAGTCGAGCCACTCAGGATAGCGAATTCCTGCCAGGACGAGACTCCGGCGAAACGCCACCGAGCGACTGGATGGTAAGAAGCGAACAGGATCGATCTCGTCGGCATCCGGCAACGTCGTCACGGCCAGAGCAAGCTCAGTCGGCGTCTGCGGGGCACCACGGAAAAAACCGCTAACCACATCTGGCGCAGTGTCGTACGCAAATGGCGCAATTAAGCGCTCGAGCCAATCCGCCGCCAGCACCACACCTCCGTCGGTCACCGCGACGATATCGCCCCGTGCCTCAGCAAGCGCCAAATTACGGCCGTGGGCGATCGTCGAACCGGGCGCCTCTAGGATGCGCAGCGGAAGACGCTCCTGCCACGCACGCAAGACGTCGACCGTCGTATCGCTCGATCCCCCATCGACGACGATCACTTCGTCAGCCGGGCGAGTCTGCCGCTCCAGTGAAGCAAGCAATCCTGGCAAGGACTCAGCCTCATCCTTCACCGTGAGCACTACGCTGACGCGGAACTGGTTCCCAGCTTCCAGGTTCTTCACCTTCGAACGCACGCAGCAGTTCCTCCTGACGCGCGAACATCCGCGACCGATCCGGCTCACTCAGATCATCGTAGCCGATGAGATGAAGGAAGCCATGGAGGACGAGGAAGGCGATTTCGCGACCGACCGAATGACCGACCTCAGCGGCCTGCAGCGCCGCAGTCTCGGCCGACACGGCGATATCGCCCAAGTACGGCGGGTCGCCTGGGAAGCTCAGCACATCGGTCGGCCCAGGAATACCCTGGAATCGCTCGTGGAGTTCGGCGATCTCATCGTCGCGACAGATCCAAACTCCAACTTCGCCAGTCACGCCCTCTCGCTCGGCTGCAAAGCGCAGCAAGCGCGCTAACCGCCGCACCGCCACCGGCCGGTTGAGTCCCTCGCTTAGGCGAATGCCGACCCGAAGCGATTTCCTCTTCATGCTTCAGCTGCCGCTCGCTCGTCGATCACCGGCGTGACAGGCTCACGCGGTGGTTCAGGGTATTCGATCCGAGGATGGTAGACACCTTCGAGCATGGACAGGAAGACACGGCGGATCTCACTGATCTGCCGGAGCGTGAGGTCGGCCTCGTCGAGCTGACCATCTTCGAGCCGATCCCGGATGATCCGATCGACGATCTCTGCCAGACGATTGGAAACACACTGCGGATCTCCTGGCTCATAGAGTTTTCCAGCCTGCGCAGCCGCCCGCACGGCTGCCTCCACGCTGTCGGCGAGCAGCACGACCGCCGCTTCCTTCGACTGTGGACGCGGTCCTGGGTACCGGAAGTCCCGCTCATCGACCGGCAGCCCACGCTCCTGCGCCTTAACATAGAAATACTTAATTAAAGTTGTGCCATGGTGCTGCTGCACAATATCGACGATCGGCTTAGGCAGTCGCGCACGCTTCGCCAGTTTCACACCTTCGGTCACATGTTCCTTGATCAGCCGAGCACTCGTCTGAGGGTCAAGCGCCTCGTGGACGTTCATGCGGTTGGTCTGATTCTCGACGTAAAGCTCGGGATGGAGAACCTTGCCAATGTCGTGATAAAGGCAGGCGACACGAGCAAGGAGCGGATCAGCTCCCACCACTTCGGCCGCTGCCTCCGCCAAATTTCCGACGACGAGACTATGGTGGTACGTCCCTGGTGCTTCGCGAGCCAATCGTGCCAAGAGTGGCTGGGTCGGATGCGCCAACTCAAGGAGCTGCAAATGAGTTGTAATCCCGAGGAGTCGCCCGAGCAGACTGAAAGAGAGGAAGCAGAGGCTCGCCGAAAGCACCCCATTGATCCCACTCTGCAGCACCACGTTCCCCGCCAGCGAGATATCAACTGGCTGTCGACCGAGCGCGAGTAAGCCCGCCAATGCGGTCGCTGCTGTCGATACTGCGACCGCGAGCCCACTCCAGAGGAACGTCATGGTTCGTTCAGCACGCCAGACAACTGCCGCTCCGGCGAGACTTCCAAATCCAGCGACGAGCGTCGTGACAAGCGAAAAGCCGTCGAGTATGCCGAGCGCCAACGCGAGGAACCAGCTCGCCAGCGTCGCAGTCCGGAAATCCAGCAAGACAGCGAGGAGCATCACCGTCCCAGCAACAGGAAAAGCATATCGGAGCTCCGGGACCGGAACGACTAAGCGGCCTGCCAACAGCGTGACCACGACCAAACCGACAATAAGTAGGAGTTGCCGCGACTGGCGTGTATGCTGGGTCGAGCGGTAGAGAGCGAGCACAAACGCCGCCGCCCACAGACCAAGTAGAGCCAGCATGCCAAGGAACTCCGGCCACGACTGCCGCGGGGAGAGTAGGCCAAAGAACTCGAGCTTCTCGAGCGCCTCGGGAGTGACTGGATCGCCATCGCGCACGATCACCTGCCCCTCTTGCACGGTCACCATGATCGGCGCAACGGCCTGTGCCGCCGCTTCACGGGCAGCGCGTGTCGCTTGCTCATCCACTCGGACATTCGGCCGGACAAAGGACCGAACGAGGACAACGACCAACCGGCGTTCCACCGCATTTAAGGAGAGTGACACCCTTTCAGGTAGCTGTTCCTTGACCTGAGCGACATTGTCGGAGCGAACTTCTTCCGCCAGCACTGTCGCCAAGACTCGGCGAGCCTCTGCTTCGATCCGCCCCCAACTCGCGTCGGACAAGCTGACGAGCAGTTGCGCGTCCTCTGGGCTCAGCCCTTCAAGCGCAGCTTGCGCCTGCTGCGTCGTGGCAACCAGGTCAGTACTTCGTTGGCTACGGATGTTCTCAAGCTGCGTCAAGACACGGTTCAGCGCCTCGAGCTGTGCCGCTTCCACCGAGGGGTCACGCACAAGGACAACGTTCCGTGCGTCGTCGTAAGCCTCCCGCCGTGCTTGCTGCGTGAGAAGCTGCGACTCAAACGTTGCCGTGTACGGAGCCTTGATCGTGCGGTCAGCGATCTGCCCTGGTCGGAAGTTGACGCCGCTTGCCTCCCAAGCTCCATACACGAGGGCGACTAACGGGAGCCACAGGGTCAACGCGACAGTGATCCACAACAACCACTCGCGTACCCGAGAAGGCCGCATCCTCAGCGGAGACTGTGTGCGTTCTGCTAGGCGCTGGAAGAACGAACGCACTGCCGCTCGTCACCTCGCTCGTACGAGCAGCTCCACCCGTGGCTCAGCGACCGGCGACCTCGGCGAGTGCCCGTTGCGCTGCTTCCGCGATCGCACGCCCCTCGGCACGCGGGCCCACTCGCTCGCGCAGCACCGGCATCACCCGTCCCATATCACGTGGACCAGTGGCACCGACCTCCTGAACCACGGCCCGCGCCAGTTCGAGAAGCTCTTCCGGCGAGAGTTGCTGCGGAAGATACGATTCAAGAACGCGGATCTGCGCTTCCTCCCGCTCGACCAGGTCCTGTCTGCCTCCTTGGGCGAACTGCTCGATTGCTTCACGCCGCATCTTGATCTGGCGGCGAATCACTTCGATGATTTCGTCATCGGTCAACGGACGACCCCGCTCGATCTCGCGGTTTTTGATCTCGGCACGGAGAAAGCGAATCACTTCGCGCTTCGTGACATCTCCCGATCGTACCGCATCTTGCAGATCGGCGAGGAGCCGTTCGGCGAGTGCGCTCACACCTGCCCTCTCATCCAACCGAAGAAAACTACAATTCGCTGCCCCACGTCGAGGAGCAGTCACATCGGTTAGGTTTCCGGCGGAGTATAGTGGAGCAACACGATCTCTGTCAAATCGCACGGTAAGCTGACGAACTCGTTCAGCAACAGGGATCCCGCGTGGTTCTCCGTTCCCGCGTGTCAGTCGTCTGCTGCGCTCATCGGCTTTGCCGATCTCGGAACTCTGCGAGTCCATGACCGACAGACATATCAAAAGTTCGTCGTAGCAGTTCCCACTACCTGGCAGTTGTGCAGTGAACACCGATGCAGTCACACAGGTAAACTACTCTTGCGGCTGAAGCTGGACCGTCCAGATAGCGTATCTGGGCTTGGAAATGAACATTACCCGGGCAACGTCTCAATTTCTGTGGCAACATCGACGCACTTTTTACGAAACTGATGGGAGAGGGCGATTGGTATGCAATGGCTGCGCCGCACATTCTGGGGTCTGCTCCTCTTGAACGCAATCCTCTTACTAAGCGGAACGATCGACGCGGTGGTCGCGATGAGTTTGGTTGCAGCGATCGAACTGGCTGCAGCTGGGGTTGCGCTCATGCTTGGCTGGCAAGCTTTTCGACAGGCACGCAACACGAATGACCAGAGCAAATTGCTGACCATTCTCACCACATTGGTACCGCAACACATTGCCCGGTTCATCGTATTGGAAATCTCTATGCTTTGGACGTTGGCACGATGGATTGGCCGGCGGCGGCCGGATCCGAAACGCTCATTTTCGTATGCCAGGCGCTCATTGTTCGGTGCTCTCACGGTTTTCGTGCTTTTGACTGCTCCCGCAGAGATCTTGCTTGTCCACCTACTCTTGCCCTGGGATTGGATCCGCTGGCTCGCGATCGGTCTCTCGCTTTACGGGCTACTCTGGCTGGTGGCGTTGTGGGCTGCTGAGCGAGTATGGCCTCATCAGGTGGTGGGTGACGTGCTGGTTCTTCGTTGGCTTTTTCTTCACGAGATTCGGTTGCCGCTCGCGTCGATTCAACAGGTCATGATTGAGCCGGCTGCGCCACCAAAGGGACGTGATGGACTCATCCTCGACGACGAGCGTGCCTTCCTCGCCGTCGGCGGCCGCACAGATATCTCTCTCACCCTGACCCAACCAGCAGTCGGCCTCCGTTACCTGACCCCGACGAGGCCATTCCGATCGATCTGTGTGGCCGTCGACGATCCCGAGCGCCTGCAGCGAGTGCTCTCCCAAACGCCCAGCGTGCCTCACACTAATTGAAGAACAAGAGAAACCGTCCGTGATGTTCTCCGCATTGCGAACCTGGACAGCAATACCTGGGAACTGCTATACTCTGTGCGGTGCCGCGGCGCATTCGTCTAGCGGCCAAGGACACCGCCCTCTCAAGGCGGAGATCACGGGTTCGAATCCCGTATGCGCCACGTAGTGATGCCCCGCGTGAGCGGGGCGTTTCTATTCCATCACCTCGATCCGGTCGCCGAGGAGTAACGGTTGCTCTACCTCGTGTCCGGCGTCATCGCTGAAGCGAAGCATCGTCCGCGGTCGACCCCAGACAACAACCCTTACTCCCTCGCGTACGAGGCTCGTATCGACCGGGATCCGGTACGTTGGAAACATCACGACGATCGCTCGCCACTCATCAGGTCCCGATCCGAAATGCACCTTGATTTGTACAAAAACCAACTCGTTCTGCTCTACCACTGTCCAGACCGTGCCGCGATAGCGCAGTGGGACGTCCGCGTAGGCCGTAAGATCCCGATAGAGTTCTCGGACGTCAACGTCGTCGCGGTATGCTGCTGGATCGGAGACTGGTGTCACCACCTCCGGCGGTCCAAACACCGAAAAGGTCCCACGGTCACTCCCCGGCAATGGGAAGGACAACGATTCGTCATACTGCGGCGTTGGGCTTGCCGGGATACGCAGACTCACCGGTCCACCCAGTGGTTGGGCAGCGAGGCAACCGGTGCAAACCACCGCGAGGATTAGGGAAATAGTAAACCGCACCGGCGCTCTCCTTTCGCTGCGAGATTCCGCCACCACGAGTGTACGCTACGCGACCTGGTTTTGCTTCCGAGGACTCATGAGCCCACTACCCGACCTGTTCGCCCTGGGGCGGCTGCACATCGATGAAACGGTTGCGCTTCGCGTCACCGTGGCTGAATCGAACGAAACCAGGTCTACCCTCCGACGCTTGCGGTTCCAACTCTTCGAGGGTTCGGTCTGGACGATATTCCGAGTAACGCTGCTCTTCGTTCCCACAGTGCACCAGAGAGCAGCACTCCAACCCAACAACTCGCGCCCTTGCACCACACAACTCGACGATCCTGCTCGGGACAATACCGTCAGCGCCCAACCCGTAGCACGGCGACAACCTCGAGGTGAGGACGCAGCCACACCGGCAGACACGAGACCGGCAGCGTTTGGGCGAGCCGCCGCAGCAATCGCGAAGGAATCTTCCGAAGCTGAGCAGGTGTCAGCCCCGGTTGCGCTACGAAGCAGGCAGTGAAGCCGTGGCGCGCAAAAACCGCCCGAAGTTCTCCTGGAGACAAGAGCGACGGATGCCAGAAGGGGTAGTCATCGAGTCCGACGAGACGATAGTAGGCTTCTGCGAGCGGCCGGTTCGGTGTCTTCACAAGGTACTGCCCACCCTCACGCAGCACGCGCGCTACCTCAGCCAGGTGTTCGTCAACATCATCGACGTGCTCGATGAGATCGGCCGCCAGAACAATATCGAAGCTCCGGTCATGGAACGGAAGGCGTTCGGCCTCAGCGAGGACAAGACTTGCCGGTGTCTGCCGCTGGCGTGCCTCCACGAGCGCAGTGCGTGCAAGATCGAGTCCTACGAGTTCAAAAAATCCCCGCGCCGCCAACTCACGAAGCAGCGCACCGCCTCCGCAACCGAGCTCGAGGATCCGCACCGTACGCGGCAATCGATCGAGGACACGGAGTAAACCCAGCGGCGGATTGTACGAGCCATACGTGTTCGCCCACCCAGGATACAGCCGGTCGACTCCCTCGTAGAACCGCCGCCGCAGTTGACGGCTCGGACGCTCACGGCGATACCGCGCGCTGCAGGAACGACAAAGAAAACTTCTCCCTGTAAAGCATGCGCCGCAGAGGACACACTCACGATGGGAACGCTCAACGACCACGGCTCCTCCAGCTCCACCCAACGAGCAGAGCGATGCTTGCCAGGATCAGTGCATAGACAGCCACAAGCGGCGGATCGTTCAGGAATAGCCGAATGGCCCGCCCCACTCCAGCTTGGAACACCGTCGCCATGGGAACATCGTCGAGATAGCGCGCGTTGAAGACCACTCCACCCCAGATGCCTGGATCGTCTTGACTCCTCAGCGGAAGGTTTCCCGGCGGTCGCACCATTGACCAGTGCACCACAAGTGGGCGCTCCCCGGACTCGATCACGAAACGGAGATAGGTGTCGCGCGTCGGCCGGATCGGTGGAAACCGTACTTCGAGCGTGTTCTGCACCCCTGACCACCGTCCTGAATCGAGTGATACTTCGGCCAGCACCACTGGCGCGTAGCTCGGACGAAAGACGAGTTCTCCCGTGGATGGATTACCCCAGAGTGTCACAGCGTGGCCAGGAGCAGAGCCAACGGCTTCAACAGTGAAGCGGTACTCAACACGGTAGGAATCAGGTACCGGTGCGAAACGAAAAGTGACGTGGCTCTCGTCGCTTAGCGCACGGACGTCGAGGTGTGCCTCGCGGAGCAACTCCCCATCGCCGGCACGGTAAAGACGCAACACGAGCAGACCGGTGTTCTCGCGGGTTGGCGGAGGAAGCTCCGCGAAGAGCGCGCGATCAATGTACCCGATGCGACCGTCTGGCAAGCGGACACGGATCCATCCTTCGCGGCTTCCGATCACCTCGACTGCGCCCCCGCCTGGGAGGGCTGCAAGTTCTCGGCCAGCGATGGGGGCTTCACGCACGATGGCCGAAACATCCGTTCGTAAACGGCCGGTACCTCGACCGATATCCGCACCATACGTCCCCACGCGAACGGTGATCCCGTCGAGATACGGGTACCGTGAAAGAAATACTTGTCCCACGAGCCGCCCCGGGAGGAGTTCGCCAAGCCAACCCTGCGACTCTGGCCATGCATAGAAGTCGGTGTCCGGATAGCGCGGATCGTGTTCGGGCGCGTAGAACACACGGAGGACACCACCCCCACCGAGCGAGGGTCGCTCTTCAGGGCCGAAACTGGACGGAAGGTTTATTCTGAGCTCAACTGCGGCGAGACCATCGGCTGGGGAGTAGAACGGTTGCTCCAGTCGCGTGCGCACTGTCACCGTGCTTGTCGACTCCGGCAAACTCGGGACGAGTGCCAGAGGGGTACGACAAGCCGCCAGTGACGTGGCCAGGATGCAGAGGACGCAGAGAGAACCCCACCTTCCGATCCTCATCGCTCCCGTCCCGCCAGCTCCATCTCTTTGCTCGTCATCTCGCGCATCATGCCTATCTGCTCTCGCAGCACAAGCCACCCGATCCACAATGTCACCCCGGCGAACATTGCACGCAGCACCGGCTGCCAGACGGAAGCAGGAACCAATGCTGCTGCAACAAGTTGTGGATCGGGCAGAGCAGACACAAAATCGTCTCCAAGCGGTGAGAGCAACGCAGTCGTCGCCGCTGCACCCCAGCGCGTTAACCAAACAAGAAAGAGCCCTGCCTGCAGAAGAGCGAGTAGGCGGCCCGACAGTTGACGCGCCAGTACCGGCACCGCGAACGGTAGCGCCCAGATCACATACTGTGGATGAAACGGCGTTAGAGCAACAACCCCACAAAGCGTGGCACCAGCCGCCGCTTGGTACGCAGTCCAGCCACGCGGGGCTACAGTGAACCACCAGCAGAGGAATACGGTATAGGCCAACGGGAAGAGCGGAAGTGGTACATCCTCACTGACCGGAAGGGAAAGCGCTACCAGATACCGGACATGTGGGTAATCCCCTAACAGGGTGAGTGTTGGGCTGGTACCGCTCCAGACAACGACGAAGAGATCGAGGACAATCCAGCTGCCAACAACCGCCACACCACCAAGCGCGACGCTGCGCCACGAGCGCCGAAACGCCACCAGATACACGGGGAGTAAAAACACTGGAAAGAACCGCGCCCCCGCCGCCAGGGCGCTGCACGCAAAACCAGTCCAGCGAAAGCCACGCCGGGCAATGAGCGCACCACCAAGCAGCAACGCCACCCAGACACTATCGTGCCGACCGAACACTGCACTGGTATAGATGACGATTGGATTAAGCCACCAGAGTGCCAACGCCCAACGGCGCTGCTTCACTGGCATGTCACGGCTTAGAAGCCATCCCACCACGGCATCGGCGGCCACATAGGGAAGCTTGAGTAACACGAGTGCACGTGCCAAATACGGATAAGCGAGGAAACGGGCGAGATCGTGCGGTTGGGCGCCAATCCCAGCCACCCCTGCCGTGACAGACCAAATGTCATCGCTATCCGGCAAGAGCGAAACGACAAGAAACAACCACCCGTCATGGAACAGCTGTGCAATGAGCTGAGAACTCCAGGCAAACCACGCTCCCATTGTGATCGCCACATGGGCACGCGAGTAGATCTGGTAGAGATCGCTATGCAGCGTTATCGGCAAAAGGACGAGCCGAATCGCTAAACCGACGCCCCAAATGCTAGCAAGGATCGGATCGGGCGGAACCAGAATTCGCGAGACAAGGGCACCGGCCAGACTCTTCACAGCACGTACCTCCGCACGAACGAACTCGCAACGCCAACAATTGCAAGACCGGCGAGTGCTGCAAGCCGCTGCCAGGTGAGTACCGCAACAACACCGACTGCACCCAAACCAAGCGCTGTGGCCAGTACTACGCCGGTCGCCTCTCGGATCCCCAACCCACCAGGAACCGGCGCCAAGAGACCGAGAATACCCGGTAGCCCCAACAAGACAAGGAGTGCCGCTACGGGAAGGTGGAGGCCGGTGGCCCATGTCAAGATCGCAAGCAGTACAAACTCCGCACCCCACCGTCCAACCGTCGCGATCCAGACGACGGGATCGCGCCACAGCGTTCGCACCACTCGGTAGCCCTGCCGTACGCTCGTCACAACCAATCGGCTTCCCCACCGGAGGCCCGCTAGTGCTGCGACAGCAAGACCAAACGCTGTCGCCCCAAAGACGACGAACCATCCTTGCGTGTCGTTCGGGAGGTTAACCGTCAGCACCCTTACTGGCACGCCAAGTGCGACGAGGCCTGTGAAACCGAGGAATAGCAATACCGCCGAGTCAAGCGCATGCTCAATCA
This sequence comes from Thermomicrobium sp. CFH 73360, assembly GCF_023806465.1. GTDB lineage: Bacteria > Chloroflexota > Chloroflexia > Thermomicrobiales > Thermomicrobiaceae > Thermomicrobium. The sequence goes on from NZ_JAMSLS010000001.1 coordinate 316,477, forward strand.
GTACGGTGGGAACAGAACTCGTCGCCTGAATGCCGAGCCATCGCTTGGTAGCCACCACTTTCGCTGGCGCCCAACCAAACGCAGGGAGCGCATAGTTCGCCACTGAGGCCGCCACCGTGACGCGCACTGCGTCCAAGATCGAGACCCGCTCCTCGGAAATCTCCAGCAACCGCCGCCATCGCCACGCGTGGAAAACGGGCGGTAGACACCCGACCATCATCGCTGGGAGGAGGACAACGGGGGACACGGTGGTGAGTGCCGTGAACAACTGACGCGGTCCGAGACGCCAGATGACAACTGCCACCAGCGTAACACCGACCAGAAGCCGCCAACTACGCTGAAGAGTCCTTCGCCGGCGAGCGGTCTGGGTCATACGCATTCCTCCCCCCGCTCCCCTGAATGCCTGCGCGACAACTCCTGGAGCAACGGCCGAAGACAGGAAGCTCGGGCACGGTCAGACGCCACTGCTTCATAGCGGGTACGTGCGGCTACAGCCAGCGCCGCACGACGCTCCGGTATTCGGAGCTCGCGCAGGGCGTCGGCAAGAGCATCGGGGTCCGCTGGGGGCACGAGTCGTGCGATCTCCTCGCCACCAGCCAGCCAGCGTATCGCTGGGCTGTCGCGCGTTACGATCGCCGCGCCCATTGCCATCGCCTGGTAAACCTTATTCGGTACGACGCGCGCCGCTTTGGCGGTCGCGCCAAAGATTCCCAGCACCACATCAGCCCACGCGATCCAGTCGGCGAGCTCCGCCTCGGAAACCCACTGCACGAACTCGACCGCACGGAGGCCAAGTGCCGCGGCGCGCTGCCTGACGGCCGATTCGAATTGCCCTGTGCCGATCATGACCAGCGAGATTGGCTCACCAGCACGTTCGAGTCGATGCAGCGCATCCACAATCGTCTCCGCGCCATGCAAGGGGCTATATGTCCCATAGAAGAGAACGCGGAGACGTTCCGGCGCGTCGTCTCGTGCCCCAACTGCGGCGCGCCGCTGCACTCGGAAAAGTGATTCGTCCGCCCCGACTGGCAGAATCACAAACCGCTCAAGGGAGACCCCAGACAATGCCGCCCAATAGGTGGCCTGTTGTGGTGTATCCGCAAGAATGTGATCAGCAGTCCGCAACGCCTGTCGATCCAACAACCGCAACACACGAGCTCGCCAGGATCCTGGGGCAACCAGCCGACGATCTTCAACAAAGGTTTCGGTCAGCGTCACGAGCGGATCGAAAACGATCCGACGACAAGCGCGACGAAGAAGTGGAGCCCAGAATGCGACATCCCACTGCCCGGGATACCCGAAAAGGACAGCGTCTGCCCAAACCAGGGGGCGCGGGACAGCGAGCGCAAGTTGAAGTTCACCACGGAGGACTCGGATGCCTAGACGTGCCAGAGCTCCGACGTCACGCGAGGGCTGTAAGCGATCTCCAAGATCGTCGAGCACACGGATGCGAAGCTCGCGCAGTTCTGCTCCTGCTGTACTGAATGCTGCGGCGGTCGTGCGGTTGCGCGAATAGTGCGCGTCAAAAAGACCGAAGCGAAGAACTCGTGGCGGCCGTGCGAACATTCCCGATCTTTTCCCTGCCTTTGCCATACCGGTCGTTTCGCGGACGTGACGCCGTCACGCTGCCAGGAGTGTAACCGCCAGGTAGGGGAAGCGGGTGAAAAGGAAAAACCGGGTGCGCTCGCGCGCACCCGGTTTTTCGCCGGAACTTGCTGACGGGATTAGTACTCCATGCTCGGCGTTGGCGCCTTCTCCTTCTCCGGCTTCTCGGTAATCAATGCCTCGGTCGTTAGAATCATCGCCGCCACCGAGGCCGCATTCTCAACCGCCGAGCGGGTCACCTTCACCGGATCGATGACACCCCACTCGAGGAGGTCGCCGTACTCCTCGCGGATGACATCGTACCCGATGTTCGGATTGTTCTGCTCCTTCTGCAGGCGCCGCACCGTCTCGATGACGACCGAGCCATCAAGCCCAGCGTTCTCGACAATGCCACGCAGCGGCTCTTCGAGTGCCCGCTTGACGATCAAGACACCGGTCTTGATGTCACCCTCAGCCTGGACATCGTCCAGCGCCGAAATCGCGTTCAGCAGAGCTACACCGCCACCTGGGACGATTCCCTCTTCGACCGCTGCGCGGGTCGCACTCAGCGCGTCCTCGACGCGGTGCTTCTTCTCCTTCAGCTCTACCTCGGTGGCAGCGCCAACCTTGATGACCGCTACGCCACCAGCGAGCTTGGCCAACCGCTCCTGCAGCTTCTCGCGGTCGAAGTCGCTGGTCGTCTGCTCGATCTGGGCCTTGATCTGCTCGATGCGCGCCTTGATGTCTTCCTCCCGGCCATACCCTTCGACGAACGTCGTCTTGTCCTTGGTCGCAACGACGCGGCGGGCACGACCGAGATCCTCCAGGCGCGCAGTCTCGAGCTTACGCCCAAGCTCCTCAGAGATGACCGTGCCTCCAGTAAGGATTGCTATGTCGCGCAGCATCTCCTTCCGGCGGTCACCAAAGCCTGGCGCCTTGACTGCCAGAGCATTGAGCGTTCCGCGGAGCTTGTTGACCACGAGCGTGGCCAGCGCCTCGCCCTCAACATCCTCGGCGATGATCACGAAGTTCTTGCTGACCTGGAGCACCTTCTCCAGGACAGGCAAGATGTCAGAGACGGCCGAGACCTTCTTGTCCGTGATCAGGATGAACGGCTCCTCGACCACGGCCTCCATTCGCTCTGGGTTGGTCACGAAGTACGGGGAGATATAGCCGCGGTCGATCTCCATCCCTTCGGTGTACTCAACCTCGAAGGCCAGGCCCTTGGACTCCTCAACGGTGATGACGCCGTCCTTACCAACCTTCTCCATCACCTCGGCGATCAGGTTCCCAATCTCTGGGTCAGCCGCCGAGATCGTCGCCACGTGCGCAATATCCTCGCGCCCGCGGACCTCCTTCGCCATCGACTTGAGCCGCTCCACGACTGCCTTGGTCGCCAGCTCGATCCCCCGCTTGAGCAGCATCGGGTTGGCACCCGCAGCGACGTTGCGGAGCCCTTCATGAACGATCGCCTGCGCCAACACGGTCGCCGTGGTTGTCCCGTCACCGGCGACGTCGTTGGTCTTCGTCGCCGCCTCCTTCAGGAGCTGCGCACCCATATTGGCGAACGGATCCTCGAGCTCGATCTCCTTGGCGACCGTCACACCGTCATGGCTGACCGTCGGAGCGCCGTACTTCTTGTCTAGCGCGACGTTGCGCCCCTTGGGCCCCAAAGTCGTCTTCACCGCGTTGGCCAGAATGTCAACGCCTTCTTTCAAGGACTGCCGAGCCTGCTCATGGAAGCGGATCATTTTCGCCGGCATCGTTTCCCTCCCGTCTCCGATTTAGGTCCGCACCACACGCCATCGAGCATTATTCAGTGAGAATAGCCAAAATGTCCTTCTCACTGAGGATCAGATATTCCTCTTCGTCGATCTTAAGCTCCGTACCCGCATACTTGGCGAACAGCACCTCGTCGCCGACCTTGACCTCCATCGGCAGACGTTTGCCGTCATCCGTCATGCGGCCCGGGCCCACCGCGACAACCTGGCCGCGCTGCGGTTTCTCCTTGGCCGTATCGGGAAGCACGATCCCGCTCTTCGTCACCTCTTCACGCTGGATCGGCTTCACCACGACCCGGTCACCCAACGGTCGGATCTTCGTCGCTGTCGCCGTCATGACCGTCCCTCCCTCATATAGCAATCTCCCTAGCCAGTCGGTTAGCACTCACCGGTGGAGAGTGCTAACCGACATGTATCCTACTCAGCGCGCCACAAGTTTTCAAGGGTCCAGTATCGACTCTTTGCGCTGAGTCATGTCAGGACGGTAAACGCCTTCACAGGGCATAATCGCCATCAAAGCGGATCGTTCCTGCTGGAGAGGAGGAACCGTGCTCCAGTATCATCTCGCTGAGCGCGTCCGCCAACTCCGCCCATCGCCGACGCTCGCCGTCAGTGATCGCGCGCGCGCTCTTCGCCAACAGGGTATCGATGTCATCGATCTCGGTGGTGGTGATCCCGACTTCCCGACTCCCCGTCATATCTGCCAGGCCGCGGCTGACGCGATGTTCCGCGGTGAGACGCACTATGTGGCAAGCGCGGGTATTCCAGAACTCCGCCGCGCGATTGCGCGCAAGCTGGCGACTGAAAACGGGATCCAGGTGAGTCCCGACGAGATCATTGTCACACCGGGCGGCAAAGCCGCGCTCTTCGTCTCCATCCTGGCCCTCGTCGGCCCAGGTGATGACGTGGTGATGTTCGACCCGGGTTGGGTCTCGTACGAGCCGATGGTCGTCATGGCTGGCGCTCGCTGTCTCCACGTTCCCCTGCAGCCTGCCGAGAATTACCGGATTACTCGCGACACAATCGAGGCAGTCCTCACGCCGCAGACGCGTCTCCTCATCGTCAACAGCCCGAACAACCCTACCGGCCGCGTCCTGACCCGGGAAGAAGCGCAGGCGATCGTCGCGGTCGCTCAGGAACGTGATCTCCTCGTCATCTCCGACGAGATCTACGAGAAGATCATCTATGACGGACGAGAGCACTTCAGCCTCGCCGCTTTCCCGGGTATGGCTGAGCGGACGCTCACCGTGAACGGCTTCTCCAAGGCCTACGCGATGACCGGCTGGCGTCTCGGTTACGTCGCCGGTCCTGGACCACTCATCCGCCAGATTATGAAGGTTCACAGCCACTCCGCGACTTGTGCAACTTCATTCGCCCAGTGGGGCGGCGTTGCCGCACTCGAGGGGCCACAAGATGTAATCACTGAGATGGTCGCTGCGTGGGACCGACGCCGTCGTTTCGTCACCGAGCGACTCAACGCAATCCCCGGCTTCCGCTGTCCGTTGCCAGAAGGCGCCTTCTACGCTTTTCCGGATGTTAGTGGTACCGGATACTCTGGCCAGGAAGTGGCCCAAAAGCTGATCGAGGAAGCACACGTTGGTGTGACTCCCGGTGATGCTTTCGGTGAGTCCGGCGCGACTTGTATCCGTTTGAGCTTCGCGACAGCGGACGATCTGCTCGAGCGCGCACTCGAGCGCATCGCGCGGGTCTTTGGCGGCTAGATTCCGAGGCGGACGACTTCGAGGCCACGGCGCTCGAGCTCGGCGAGATAGGGCGCCATCCCAACGCGGTCTCCGGCAACATGACCGACAACGATGACCGTGCCGGATCCGGTGGCCCGAAGTCGCTCCGCCTCCTCTGGTGCAAGGTGCAGGTAGATCACTGTGTCGACGCCGTGCGCGAAATAGGCCTGCGCCACGGAGGCACCGCCATTCGTGCCCGCCCCATGCACGACCGCGATACGCTTTGCTGGACGATCGATCGTGCCGACCGGCACCATGATCTGTGTCGCCGCCTCGGCAATCTCTGGAAGCGTTCGAAGCGCCTCGATGACATCCTGAACAGTGAGGTCCCGACCGAGTTCGAGCTGATATCGCTCGATCGCCTCAACCATCGCACGGCGCCCGATCTCGTCCAACGGGAGATGCAGGTTCAGGAACGGCAGCCGGAGCAAACGCGCCGTTGCGGGAACTTGGTCGTAGTTGGCGGTTTGCGCCCGCAAGACCGCACGGTTCACCAGCGGTTGTAACGCTGCCTTGGCCGCGTCCGGCGTAACCCCGTGCTCGACCATGAACTCCACATGTCGGGCCAGCACCTCTGGGAAGCGCAACACTGCACGCCCACCCGCCGGGTGATGGGCCAGTACCCCGTCACAGCCAAGCTCGCGTGCCAAGAGGAGTTCGGCGACACCAACATCGAGGGCAACAAGGAGTCGCCGGATCTGTTCGCCGGGCACGTACACCTCACTGTCCGGGGGAAGCTTCCGGAAGCCCGCCATCTCAAGGGCAATCGACACCAGCTCATCTGTACTCATCCCAACCATCTCTTCCCCCTCTCTCCTGGATTCTCGCACACTTACCCCTTCTCGCCACCTGCTGGCAGCGCTCACGGTCCGTCGTCTTCTTCGACCTCGTGTCGTGAGCGCTGGGCAGACTCGAACACAGCCAGCGCGAGCAGGGTACCGTCCAGCCAAAGCCGCAATGCGCAGAACCCCCTTCTCAGTGCCAGTTCATCCCTCGCACCTGGCAAAGCGGAATGCCGAGTACTGTGGAAAGTAGACACCTCCAACCATCCCTGACGGATTGGCTCGCCCTGCGAGCGTAGACGCAGTACCATTCCTCGCAGGGATCGTTGCGGAACGGAGCGTGAGCGTGAGCGACCGCCGCGAACTCGTGCGACTAACCGCGCTGGCCAGCTGCGCCGGTTGAGCGGGGAAGTTGGCCCCTGCGGCCCTGGCGCAGGTGCTGCGCCCGCTCCAATTCCATCATGATCCGCGGTTGCTCGTCGGTCTACAGACGAGCGACGATGCGGCGGTTTACCTGCTCGAGGAGGGCGTCGCGCTCGTCCAAACGGTCGATTTCTTCCCACCTGTGGTCGATGATCCCTACATCTATGGAGCTATCGCTGCGGCAAACGCGATCAGTGACGTGTACGCAATGGGTGGCGAACCCTTTTTGGCGCTAAACATTGCAGCCTGGCCCGACGACCAACCACTCGAACTCCTCTCTGAGATTTTCCGTGGGGGGCTTGACAAGGCACGTGAGGCGGGCGTCGCGATCGCTGGTGGGCACACCGTCACCGATGACGAGCCCAAGTACGGCCTGGTGGTGACTGGGCGCGTCGACCCAACGCGTATCCTCACCAAGTCGGCCGCGCGCCCGGGTGAACTCTTGTATCTCACCAAGCCAATCGGTACTGGCGCAATTACAACCGCCTTGAAAGCCGGTGTCGCTGAGCCGGAGCATGTTGAAGCGGCCATTTCCTGGATGTTACGTCTCAACCGTACGGCGAGCCAGCTCGCGCTGGCACACGGAGTGCGTGCCTGCACTGACGTGACGGGCTATGGCCTCGCTGGCCACGCAAGCGAGATTGCACTGAAGAGTGGCGTTCGACTGGTCATTGGAGCGCGGAGTGTCCCGGTCATCGAGGGGGCGGAACGCTATGCCCGTGCCGGACGCTTGCCTGGCGGCGCGCAGCGAAACCGCTCTTATTACGCTGAGGGACCTGACGCGGTCGTCCGGCGCGGCCGTGGCATTCCGACCGTTCTCTGGGACCTCCTGTTCGATCCAGTCACGTCCGGTGGCCTACTCTTCACCATCGCGCGCGAGCGGGCCGCCGCCCTTGAACAGGCATTCGCTGCAGCGCACGAGCCGTTGTGGCGGATCGGTTTCGTGGACGACGAGGGCACCGGTGTTGAGATCGTCGCCGAACTCCCAGGCTAACGCGCCTTCTTCTGCTGCCACGCCGCCAGCAAACGTGCGGCAAGCGCTTCAGGTTCTCGGAATCCGACCGCGGAAGGCACTAGGACAACACTTTCTGCATGATCCCTCCATCGTTCGACGCATTGTCGAGGTCGCCCAGCCACCACCGGATGCGCTTGTTGTCGAGATCGGGCCCGGACTCGGTACTTTGACCGAAGAACTCGCCCAACGAGCGGGAACAGTCATCGCGATCGAGCTCGATCGACGCTTGGCGACGTGGCTTGACGAGCGATTCCGTGGAACGAACGTGCGAATCGTACAGGGCGACGCCCTCACTGTCGATTTCGCCATGCTGACCAATCGTCGGCCATATCTTGTTGTTGCCAACTTACCGTATAATGTCGCAACGCCGATTCTGCAGCGACTTTTGACGAGCGAGCATCCGCCAGAACGTCTTGTCGTCATGGTGCAGCGGGAAGTTGCTGAGCGGATGGTCGCTTCACCACCGGCGATGAGTTACCTCTCCATACTTGTCCAGTTTTTCACTCGGCCACGCATTGCCTTTCGCGTTGGACCGGGCGCCTTCACCCCCCCGCCGAAGGTCGAGAGTGCCGTTCTCGTGCTCGACCGCCGAGAAACACCGCTGCCGCGCAGTGAGTGGGAGGCATTTTTCGAGATTGTCCGAGCTGGCTTCGCCCAGCGCCGCAAACAGCTGCTCAACGCGCTCTCTGCAGGACTGGACCTCGCGAAGATACACGTGCGAGCTGCCCTTCACCGCGCCGGCATTGCTCCGGACCGACGAGCAGAGACGCTGACGCTCGACGAGTGGCTACGCCTCTACCACGCACTTCGCGAGGAGCACGAGTGATGCCGTATCGTGTCACTGTGCGGGAACCACTCGTCGTGCTCGCTCCAGCCAAGCTGAACCTCGGGCTCGAAGTACTTGGGAGACGCCCCGACGGGTACCACGACCTCGTGACCATTCTCCAGACGATCGACCTCTCCGATCGCCTTGTGCTCGAGCCAGCTCCGCGCCTCACCTACCAACCGCCGTCCGGGATTGGCGACGAACTTGTCGCCCGGGCCTTGCGGTCACTTGCTGCGAAGGGAGTGGTGATCGAGGCACGCCTCAGCCTTGAGAAGCGCATCCCAGTCGCGGCAGGCCTTGGAGGCGGCTCAAGCGATGCGGGAACGTTGCTTGGAGCATTCGTGCATGCCGGACTCCCACGTTCGCTCGCTACTCCGATTGCCACCCAACTTGGGAGTGACGTTCCATTCTTTCTGGACGGGGGAACCGCACTCGCACGCGGTCGCGGCACGGACCTAGAACCCCTCCCGCCGCCAAACGGTTGGTTCGTTCTCGTGGTGCCCGAGCTGACACTCGCGCACAAGACGCGCCAGCTCTATGCTGCCTTGACCCCGGCCGATTACAGCGACGGCCTGGCTACCCTCCGCCAAGCGGAGCGCTTGAGGCTCCGCCAGGATCTCGACCCACGGCTCGTGCGCAATGCATTCTTGCGGCCTTTACTCGCCTTCGAAGCGGTTCGGCAAGCACTCGATGCCTTCGTAACTGCGGGAACTCGCTGGGCCTGGCCAAGTGGATCCGGCCCCGCAGTCTTCACATGGTGTCCACAGCGTGAGGCTGCCGAACAGCTCACCTTGGCGCTGGAAACCAGCGGTCTTCGACCCATCCTCACAGCACCCCTGAAGCCAAGCTGGGAACAAGTGAGAACGGCGATAACTGTGGAACAACTCCACTAATCAAGCGCCGACACTGCCGCAGGTCGTTGTACCTCAGCCAAACCAGCGAGCCCCGTGGTACCAACAAGCAAGCGATGTGCCTCGTCGAACGAACAGGCTGTCAGTCGTTGCGGGCTCACCGGTGACCCTCGTCCTCAGCAGCAGAAGCGGATCCACCATACCGCACCCACCAGGCACGTTCTTGCTCCGCCGGAGCACGCAAGAAGGTTCCTTGGGCTTCGACGAGCAACCGGCCATCCACTGCATCTCGGAGCTCGGCCCGGGCGCGAACCAGACGGCCACGGTCTTCCTCAACCCAGCCACGGACCACGAGGAGCTGACCCACGCACACAGGGTGCCGGTAGGCAAGTTCCATACGCGCCGTGACCATCAGACGCTTGGTCGTGGCAATCACTGCCCAACTCATCGCCTCGTCAAGCACGGTCGCCAAGATACCACCGTGCACGAGACCGATGTACCCCTCATGTTCGGGCCGCGCCGTGAACATCGCCTCGATTGACTCTCCCTGCCGGTAGAAGGCGAGGCGAAGACCGATCGGATTCAGTTCGCCGCACCCGAAGCACGCGTGATCGGTCACGCGATTGACGCGTTCACCCTCCATGCACAATTCCTTTCGGACTGCACTCAAAGTACCCCAATGGGGTACAATCGTTGCGTCGGTGGCTCTCTCGGCACTGCCTACCAGTGCACGAGCCTAACGCGGAGGACCGGTCAATGGCGAGACGATACGAACAGCTTTTTCAGGAGATCAAGCGTGCAATTCGCGAAGTCGATGTGCACCAGGTGTACCAGCAGTTGCGCGCTGGTCGGCGCCCGGTGATTATTGACGTGCGCGAACGAGAAGAGTGGGAGCAGGGATACATTCCCGGCGCCATCTTCATTCCCCGCGGCTATCTCGAGATGCGCATCGAGGAAGAGGTGCCAGAGAAGTCGACACCGATCTACATCTATTGCGCAGGCGGCGTCCGCTCGGCCTTTGCTGCCAAGACACTCGAGGAACTCGGCTACCAGAACGTGTATTCGGTTGCGGGCGGATTCAGCGCCTGGAAGCATGCCGGTTACCCGTTTGTGACACCGCGGCAGTGGACGCGCGAGCAACTCCAGCGCTACAGTCGGCACTTCCTGATCCCTGAGGTCGGCGAAGAGGGTCAAGCACGGCTGCTTGACTCCAAAGTGTTGATCATCGGAGCAGGAGGTTTGGGCTCACCGGCAGCGCTGTATCTCGCTGCGGCTGGGGTGGGCACAATCGGTATCGTTGATGCAGACGTCGTCGACCTCAGCAACTTGCAGCGTCAGATCCTGCACACGACCGACCGTGTCGGACGCCCGAAGACCGAATCGGCTCGTGATACCATCCAGGCGCTCAATCCAGACGTCAACGTTGTGACGCACGATGTTTGGTTGAGCAGCCAGACGATCCTTGATGTCCTTCGAGACTACGACGTGATCGTCAATGGAGCGGACAACTTCCCCACACGATACCTGGTGAACGACGCAGCAGTGCTCCTTGGCAAGCCGGTTGTCGATGGCAGCATTTTCCGTTTTGACGGCCAGGTGACTGTCTACAAGCCTGGCGAGGGGCCATGCTACCGCTGCCTCTACCCGGAACCACCGCCACCGGAACTTGCTCCCAGCTGTGACCAGGCGGGCGTCTTGGGCGTCTTGCCGGGTGTGATCGGCGTTCTCCAGGCCACTGAAGCAATGAAGCTCCTGCTTGGCATCGGCGAACCGCTGGTTGGCCGCGTGCTCCTTTATGACGCCCTGGTGGCAACCTTCCGCGAACTCCACGTCGAGCGGGATCCGGAGTGCGCCGCGTGTGGGCCGAACTCGACACTTACCGTGGAGACGATCGGCCAGATCGACTACCAGCAGAGCTGCATTCTGCCGGTGCGACGGAGCGTCGCTGATTGACGATCCGGCTAAGCGTTCCAGGAAGTGGACAGGCCGCGGACAAGCGCGGCCTGTCTTCATTTCCCATCGGTTGCTGCGCACCTACTCCTCGATGACGATGTCCTCCTCCTGCACCCGGCCATCAACCAGACGGAAGGCCCTGACTACTGGTCGGGCTGGGTCGGCCAACGAGCAGATCATCAAGAGCATGTTTGGCCAGAACGCTGCGAGCTCGATGTCGGTCCGTGAGGGATACGCCTCAGTGGCTGGGTGAGAATGGTAACTCCCGAGGTGCTCCAGTCCCGCCGCTTCAATCGCGCGGAGTGCCCGGAACTGATCCTCTGGATCCATAAAGAATCGCTCGACCGCGATCGCGCCTGGTGCATCTGGTCGGTAGTCACGCCCTGGTGGAATTAAGCCGCGCTCAGCGAAGAACTCCACCGCGAGCTCAGCCCGATTGGGGACCGGATAGACCTGCTCAATACGATCCCCCTGCCCGGCCAGCAGGCCACACGCCTCGCGTGGTGCCTCCTGCCGCGCATGAGCGACGATTGCCTCATACTGTTCGCGCGGAATTCGGATCATCGCCCGCCTGCCATCGCCGGAATAATCCCGACCTCGTCACCGTCAGCGAGAGGCGTTTCGACGCCCTGGAGCGACCGGATGTCTTTCCCATTCACGAAGATGCTGACAAAACGTCGCACACGCCCATCCGGCTCGCAAATCCGCTCGCGGATACCAGGATAGAGCTCGTCGAGCTTGGTCAGCGCTTCACCAACCGTCTTCGCTTCGACCTGCACAGAAGCGCGATCTTCTGTGAACCGCCGCAAAGGTGCCGGAATTAGAATTGTTACCGTCACCGCTCCTCGCTCCTTTCACCGGCTTTCAGTGTGCTCCTCACCGCGCTCTGGATGCCACAGTGGGGTGCTCAGATATTTGAGCCCGCTATCGGGCAGGATCGTCACGACAACGCCGTGATCCAATTCACGCGCTACACGCAAAGCAGCCACGACTGCTGCCGCCGCCGACGGCCCAACCAGCAAACCCTCGACCCGTGCCAATTCCCGCGCCAGCTGATATGCCTCTTCAGTATTAACGAATTCCATACGATCGACCAGGGTGGGATCGTAGATCGCTGGCACGAGCGCTGTCGGCAGATGCTTCAACCCTTCCAGACCGTGAAACGGGTCATCGGGTTGGACGCCAACGAGGACGATTACCGGATTCGCTTCCTTGAGCCGACGCCCTGTCCCCATCATCGTCCCTGTTGTGCCGAGTCCAGCGACGAAGTGGGTCACTTCGCCACGGGTCTGCTCGAGGATTTCGACACCAGTACCCTCATAATGGGCGAGCCAGTTGGCTGGGTTGCTGTACTGATCGGCGTAGAAATATCGATTAGGCTGCTCCGCTGCCAGCTGCCGAGCAAGCCGAATCGCACCATCGGTTCCTTCATACGGATCACTGAAGATCAGTTCCGCACCGTAGGCCTGCAGGATCGCCCGCCGTTCCTCACCAATACTCCCCGGAACGACCAGAGTGACGCCAAACCCTAACGCTGCACCCAGCATGGCATAAGCGATCCCGGTGTTTCCCGAAGTGGCATCCAACAGGCGTTTCCCTGCGCCGAGCGCTTTGGAGCGGAGTGCCTCTTGAACAATGCGCCAGGCCGCACGATCTTTGACTGACCCACCAGGGTTGTACCACTCTGCCTTGACCAGGAGCTGGACGCCTGCGGGAACACCATGGGCAGCCGGCAGGCGCTGCAGACAAAAGAGCGGTGTTCGCCCGATCCGCTCAGTCATCGCTTCGCCCAACCGGCATCGCATTGAGGAACCCATGGCCACTCACCCTCCGCCTCGTTTCAGCGCTCCATCTTGCCACAGGATCGCGCGGACAGGGCAGCCTTCTGGACATTCTGGGTGCAGGGCCGCTCGAGAGATATCGGACAGCATCGACTCGCTCACCGCCAGATGCCTTTCCTCAAGCTTCCTTGGCCACCTGGAAAGCGCGATCCAGTGAGACAGCGAAGGGCACTGACAAGAGCGGCCATTCCAGCCACCTGCCGGGGCCGATTGCTGCGGAGAGCATCGCAGCCCCCAAGGCAACCCCTTCGTCCTATGGTGTTGCCTTGAAGGCAACAAGGCAGAGGGCGTAGTAGGATAACCCTGGTAGCGAGCCACTGGCGGGGAGTGCTTTCTCGTCTGTGGGGAGAGGCAGCATCGCGTGCAGACACGGATCCTGAATGCCCGTTACCGGCTCGACGAACCGATCGGCGAAGGCGGTATGGCGGTCGTCTACCGCGGTTACGACCTTGTACTCGATCGCCCCGTCGCGATCAAGGTTCTCCGCGGGCAATTTGCTGCCGACGCGAGCTTCCTCCGCCGGTTCGAGCGTGAAGCCCAGGCCGCGGCACGACTCAGCCATCCCAATATTGTCAGCGTCTACGATGTCGGCCGGGACGATGGCACACGCTACATCGTCATGGAATACGTGCCTGGCACGACGCTCAAACGACTGATCCTGGAACGAGCTCCCTTCCCGCTCGATGAAGCCATCCACATCCTCCGGCAAGTGGCGGCAGCGCTCGACTACGCGCACCAGCACGGTCTGGTACACCGGGACATTAAGCCGCAGAACATCCTGGTGGACGAGCGTGGTTTTGTGAAGGTGACCGACTTTGGTATTGCCAAAGGCCTCAGTGACGTGAGCCTCACCGAGGCTGGCTTCGGCATGGGGACAGTGCATTATGTCTCACCAGAACAGGCACGTGGCGAACCCGCAACCCCTGCCAGTGACATTTACTCCCTTGGAGTCGTGCTCTACGAGATGCTGACCGGTCGGCTGCCATTCGAGGCCGACAGCCCGATCGGCCTCGCCATGAAACATGTCCACGAACCCCCTCCGTCACCTCGGCAGTTCAACCCCACCCTCCCGCCGGCTGTGGAGGCCATCATCCTCCGAGCACTGGCAAAAGACCCACGGCAGCGCTTTCCGACAGCTGGTGCACTTGCCCAGGCCCTAGCCCAGTGGCAGCACTATTCTCCAAGCATTCCGAAGGCCTCGCCGAGAGCGAGTGGCGGACTGTATCGCCCTCCTGCGAGCCGTAGTCGTACCCGCGGCGGTCCACCGCGAGCCACAACCTCTGCCACTGATATTGGATGCGCGACGTGGCTCGTGGGTAGTGCGATCCTCGCCGGAATTGTGGCACTGGTCGTTCTCGCGTTCCAGCTCGTCGACTTGCGTGCCCTCACTGGTACCAGTAACCAGCCCGAACCCTCACCGACACTTGTCGCCGTGGTCCCAAGCCCGACACTCGCTCCATCGCCGACGCCACAAGTGTCACCAACGGTTGCCCCTACCCCAACCGCTGAGCCAACGCCCAGCCCCTCACCGACGCCGGAAATGGCGCGGGTTCCCGACCTTGTGAACTCGACACTCCGCCAAGCAGAAGCCGCAGCCGCAGCTGGCGACTTCCAGCTCAGCATCGAGGAAGTCTTTGACAACGTCATCCCTGCTGGGGTCATCGTACGCCAGGATCCTCTGGCTGGTCAACTCCTTGAGAAGGGAAGCACGATCCGAATTTGGGTGAGCAAAGGACCAGAGTGGATCACGTTGATCGGACTGGCGGGACGACCCTACACCGAAGTGCTTCAGCAACTCCAAAGTCTCCCGGTAACTGTCGAGAAGGTCGAAGAAGGGAGCCGCACCGTTCCCGAAGGCTACGTGATCCGTACTGAGCCAGCAGAGCAAGTTCGGAACGGCGGAACTGTCACCGTCTACGTAAGCGTCGGAGATCGCGTGCGGGTGCCGGACATGTACGGCAAGCCCTATCAACAGGCTATCGTGACCTTGCAGCAGGCCGGACTCGTCGTCCGAGATGTCATCCCCCAAACCTGCGACGAGATTCGGCGAGCGTTCCCGACCTTCGACTGCGAACAGTTTCCCGAGGGTGGTGTGGTGAGCGCGACGCTGCAATGGAATAGCTGGGTTCCTCGTGGCTCTCCGATTGACATTGCGTACTACCAGAAACAACCGCCACCCTAATGGTTGGGATACCCCCAATGGGTTGGTTTCGATCCCTTGGCTGGCTACTCATTGGCCTCATCGGTGGTCTCCTCTTTGGCAGTTTTGCAAGCAGCTACCAACCAAATGGGCATATTGTGGTGGGGGGAACCGGACGGACCTTAAGCGTCGTTCTCTTGCTTGGCGATAGCGAGATCATTGTCGGCGGCGGTACTGTCCCCAACGACGTCGTAGAACTTGCCGATCGCTCCACTGTCCCTTGGCAGCGCCCGTATGAACTATTGATCATTCCCAGTTGGGATACCGAGCACGTACCGGGAGCCTTGAGCCTCATCGAGCGCGGTACTCTTCGGTCAGTTGCGATTGTCGGACCAGTGAAAAGCGATCCAGTCTGGACTATCCTTGAGCGCCAGGCCGAGCTCCATCACGCTACCGTGCGTTTCATCACGGCGCCCTCACGTCTCCTGTTTGACCAGAACACGACCCTTGAGCTCTTACCCAGCGAGGCTGGGTTGGTGACCTGCCTGCGGTCAGGCTCGCTCGTGGTTGAAGTGCGTGATCAACGTGTAAGTGCACAACTCCCTGCCAACTGTGGCCAATCCGCAGCCGTGGTATCCCTGCGACAAGCATCATCGGTCGATGCATCACTCCTGATTCGGCCACGACCACGCCGCGCCCAAGAACTTGTCAACTCCGCTCGCTACGAGATTCAGCTTGACCGTGGTGAACGAGTGACCCTTCGGCTCGGTACAAGCGAACTCCGCGTTCGCCGAGACAAGGTGGTTACCGTCCCAACCGCTGCTCCTGGTGGGACGCAGGGGCAGTGACGGTGTCAGTACGTGCCGAACGGTCTAGGTCGCCAACCGCTTCAGAGGCCCGCTGCAAAGGTTCATGCGCCCCGAGGAGGTGGGGGAAGCACACGGAACACACTCGCGCAACCGCCCCGGCCTCAGCTCTCGCAGCAGACTACATGCTCACGCCCTGGCAGGGAGGTCCCTCCTCCCCCAGACGAGGTCATCACTCGACCTCACTCCGGAGGTATCTCTCGGAAGGCATACTCGATGCGAATGCCCCGCCGTGCCTGAATCATGCGGGTACCCCAGTACAGCAATGCTCCCACCACAAAGACGCCAACCGTCAGTGCCTGCACATTCGGGAAGTACGCAAGCCCCACAAACGGATCGAGCCAGAATACCACTTCACAGATGAGCAGGCTCAACACGGCCACTACTCCGACAATCGACATCAAGGGAATCCCAGCCAACCGCCAGCGCACAGGGGACGCCTCAAAATCGGCTCGTCGCCGGTACGGAAAGACGATCGCTGCGACAGCGGTGAGGAGGAAAGAAATAATCCATCCGAAGATCCCCACGATACTTGCGAGCACAATCTTCCACGCATAGAGCGCAAGGCAGATTTCGCCGAGGATCCCGACGACGAGAATTGCTATGAGCGGCGTGTGAGTACGCGGACTCACATACGCCAGCCGTTCCGGCATTAACCGGTCGAACGACCAAGCCAGCAGTATGCGGGTTGAAGCCAAGTAGTTGATCGGCAACCACACGTAGGTCCAGAGGAGGAAGCCGATTCCCAAAAAGACAACGAGGGGCAAGCTCCGGTACACCACCGACCCGGCAAGCTCCACGAACGTCGGAGTGAAGGCAAGCCCGAGCGCAGCCGGGTCGGCTGCCCCAATTGCAGCCAGTCCCTCATAGCCAACCATCTTCTGGAACGCCGCCACAAGCACAAGGATCCACAACGTACAGTACATGACCGAGCCGGGCATCCCGAAGAGCTGCGCGCGCCGCGCATTCTTTACTTCGCCACCGATGATGCTCGACGTAATCGAGTAGAGGACAATGTAGAGTGGCAGGCTCAGTGAGAGGAATGTCTGATATGCATCGAACGGTTGGGGTTGCTGAGAGCCCGAAGCTTCTTGGGCCACCCGAAAGGCATTCGCCACCCCACCGACAGCCTGTACGTACTCATCGAACCGGGCGACGAATGTTTCGCGCGGGGTCACAAGCGCGATCAGCCCAAGGATCGCCACGGCGATCGTCGCGATCAGAAAGGTGACGTTCTGAATGCGGAAGTACAGTTTGGTGCCGAGGGCGAAGACTGCACCGAACCCGACAATCAACACTGTCCCTGCTACAAAGATACCGAGTGGCGTCTGCCAGAAGTCTGCAAAACGCATGAGATCAGGTTCTCCGGCATTTGCAGCGAGCATTCGGAACAGTGAGGACAGCCCGTACTGTCCGAAATAGGCCGCGGGAATCCCGATGTAAACGCTGAGCCAGACCAGCCAGTTGAAACTACTGACAAATCCCAGCACCGGGGAGAGCGTCCGGCTAATGTACACGTAGTCACCACCACTGCGCGGCATCGCCGCCGCAAACAGCGCATACGTCGTTGCGTGTGCAAGCGCAAGAATCCCAGCAATAAGTGCACCGCCAAGCATACTCGCACCAGGATAAAAGGCCGGTACAAAGAGCAGAATGAACAATACTCCGATCCCAATATTCTGGTTGTTCGTGTTGTAAATAAAGATGTCGATCAGGGAGAGTTCCTTCGTCAAGCCCGTCGCCTCACGCACAAACACGCGCGGTCGACCCGGCAAACGACTCCCCACTTCCTGCTCACTCATTCATCCCGCTCCTCTACCACAATCTCACTCCACAGGGATCTCCCGGTAGGCCAGCGAGAGATCAATCCCTTGTCGGCCTCGCCACCACCGTGCAATCCCATAGATCACGAGCCCAGACAGGAAAATCCCCACATTCAACAGGAACATCCCAAACCCAAGAATGCCCTCACGAAGCGTGCTTGGATCCAGACTGATCCCCGAATATGGGTCGTTCAAGTACGCCCACTGCATGATCACACAGGCCACAATCGAAAGAGCACCCACCACACTCACTACCGGCAGCCGACCCAACCGCCAGGCAACCGGCGAACTCGCAAACAGCTCCGGCCGCCGATACGGAAGCAGCACCGCGCTGAGCGACACCATAATGAAGGTCAGTAAGAAACCGAAAATCCCGACAAGCGTCGCAAAGTACGGCGTAAAGACATAGATCGCGAGAGAGACGATGGAAAGCGCCCCCATAACCACCAAGCTGACGATCGGTGTATGGAACCGCGGACTGACCGCTGCAAGCGCTGAGGGCATCAAGCCATCAATCGCGTAAGCGACCAGGTTTCGTGACGCATTCAAGATCTGTCCAGGTAGCCAGGCATAGCTCCAGAAGATGAAGCCGAACCCGATCAGGAATGCAAGCAGGAGATTGTCGCTCCCGAGGGCAACGAGCTCGTGAAAGCGCGGGGCAGCCGCCAATCCGACCGCACTGGCTCCACCATCTCCGAGGGTGCTGATGGCGCCGATGAGATCCTCACCAAACGCCCGGGAGACGCTCCAGACGAGGAGCAACCCCCACACGAGCGCGTACATGACCGTTCCCGGAATCACCCAGATCTGGATCTTGCTCGCTTGCTTCACCTCACCGCCGATGTACGCACTGGAGAAACTGAATCCCATCGTCAGATAAATCCAGGTCATGGTGATGAGGGTGTTCCGCAAGTTGAACGGCTGCGGCTGATAGCCACTCTCGCGGATCAGCGCCTCGAGAATGTCGCTCCGCCCGGTCAGTACTGCCAGCTGCTGCGCCACACTCGACTGGAGAACCGCTGGCGAGCGGAACAGAGCCACCACGATGACCAGGACCGTCGCGAGCATGGCAAAGGCAAAGAGCACATTCTGCACGCGGAAATAGACACCCAGCCCAAGGATGAAGAGTCCAACCAGCACGACAATGAGGAGCGCACCGATCACAAACATACCGGTAGCTGAGGCTGCCCAGTCAGCAAAGCGCAGGAGACTCTCATTTCCAGTCAAGGCAGCGAGAATACGCATGAACGGGGCAATACCGAAACTCGCAAGAAATGCCGAGGGTACACCACCATAGAGAATCCACCAGACGGTCGTATTCCAGTTGGACATCATGCCCCAGGCTGGCCCCAGGACACGGCTCACATAGACATAGTCCCCACCGCTCCGTGGCATGATGGCAGCAAGCATTCCATAGGTGGCCGCCGTCGGGAGCGCGAGCAACGCACAGAACACAAGGGAAAGCGGCAGGCTGACTCCACCGTACGACGGCATGTAGAGGAACATCAACGCGACCATCAGGCCGATCGAGATGAAGTTCACATTGTAGATCAGCGCGTCGAACAATCCCGCCTCGCGGACGAGTCCAGTGGCTGCCCGCGTGAAGACGTGTGGCCCTCGCCCCTGCCCTGACTCCCGCATCTGCTCCTCCTCCCATCATCCCGATGTCCCGCTCAATCAACTTGCTTCACGGTCCCACTGGCAGGCCACCGCACGCACCGGTGCACCATCAGCCCCACGCACGGCCAACGGCAGGCAGACAAGGAGGTAGTTCTGACTCGGTGAGAGTTGGGTCAGCCCACGCAAATTCTCGACTATCAGCACATCCGCCCCGAGCAAGCGGGCATGTGCGTGCTCTGTCCCGCGGACAGTCGAATCGACGTTCAATGCGTCGATTCCTACCAGTCCTACTCCCAAAGCGACAAGAACGTCCACTGCCTCCTCGGAAAGAAACGGATGACGGAAGTACCGCTCCGTCCCCCAATACCGATCCCAGCCGGTGGCGAGCAGCACGGCATGACCCGGCCGCAGCCGCTCTTGCACCCTGAGGAGCGGTGCCGCAGGGATCGGCTCGTCTTCATTGAGCTCCGGAAACGGAATGACAACCGCCGACACGAAAAAGCGCTCGACAGGATAATCGGTAATCGATCGTCCATGGCCAAAGTAATGAGCCGGCGCATCGACATGCGTCCCCGAGTGGCTCCCGAGTATCAGACGCGTGACCCGCCACGGGGCGACCGCACTGGATGGCTCCAGCCGCACTTCCGGATCTCCTGGAAAGACCGGCATCGCGCTCTCGATCGGATGTGAGAGGTCGTAGCAGCGCATGGTACTCATCCGCTGACGAGCTGATAGCTCACAACGCGATCGTCCTCCAGCACGACAAGAGCTCCGTGTAACACCCCCTCCCCATAGGCTGATCCCGGATTCATGCAGAGTGTCCGACCGATTCGGACGGCACCTCGCGATTCGTGGATGTGCCCGTGGAGGCTTAGCACCGGCTGGTACCGCTCGATTGCGTCGCGGACAGCTCGGCTTCCCACCGGGATCAGGTTCGGTTGCCCCCCAACCATGACAATCGAAAGATTCTCACGCAGCTGCGGCGCGCTGTCTAAAGTGGAGTCATAGGGAGGACAGTGCAGATTGAAGATGGCGGGTCGGTGAGGATCGAGCTCGCGGGCCAGCCGCTCAATCCGCACTGCGAGCTCCTCCTCCGGCAGCTCGCGCGGACTGTTCCACGGGGTCGGATTGGCCCAGGCAAGACTGAGCAGCTGGTAGCCATCGATCTCAAGGACCGCTCCGTCAGGATTGATCACGACGTCGCTCCGGTTCAAGACCTCGTCGATCTCAAACTCGTCGTCATTTCCCGGCATGACGAAGCATCGTACCCCGGTACCACGAAGGCGCTCTTCGGCGAGACGCACCCAGCGTTCGACTGACTCCCGCATGACCTGCCGGAAGATCCGGTCTGCATAGGCGGGATCAGCCTCCATCCGTGCCAGTTCATCTGGAGCGCAGCGGTAGGGGTAGAAGCCATTGAACCGGATCCGCTTTTCCGCCTCTTCAACCTCTTCCACACTCCTCAGCACCTCATGTCGCCCCAAGAAGGTCATCTCCCAACGGCCGTCAGTCTGGACGATTGGGACAAGAACCTTTCCGGTGAGATCACCCCCAAGAATCAATGTATCGACACCGTAGAACTTGGCAGCATTCAGGAACTTGAGAAAGCAACGCTCTGAGCCGTGCACATCGCTCGTGTAATACAGCGCCAGCCGTTGCGACGCACGCGCTTTCCCCTTGCGGAACCAGACCATCGTTCCACACCCTCAACGTTTCCGCGATGCTCAGTCGCGTCTGACCTCTTCCGGGAGCTCGTACCAGCGCTTGCGCTCCCCCACCACCGCCCTGAGCTTCCAGCTCCGACTCTTCGGCGCCTCCTCGACGGCTCGCCAGAGTTCTTCCAGACGACGCAACGACAGGAACTCCTCGCTCAGGTCACGCTCGAGGATCAGCGCACGAACACGCTCGACGTTCTCCTTCGCTGTCCGGTACCAGCCCCAGTCATTCGCCAGCACCTCGATAATCCGCTGAATATTGATTGTCTCCTCGTCCCCATAGCCGAGCGGATGATCGTGCAGCAACACAACGATGTCTACGAGATCCTTTTCGTTTGCCTCCCAGATCTGCAACTTGGTGAGCAGCAGGTCAGCGAGCGGCACGGTCCGGCGATCGAGGGTCAGACGCTGCCGTAGATCGAGGGCATGACACATGCGCAGCTGATCGAGAAAGACATCGATTTGCCGCTCATGGTGTGGATCCCAGAAGAACAGCCGCTGGTGACCATGCAGCGTGTTGAACTCACGGTCCGCTTGATACCCCAGCTCCGCAAAGAGCGTCTCAATACCACGCTTTTGGGAGGAGAGGCCAACCAGATCCGCATCACGGTAGATCCGTTGCAGTTGGCGATGCGCTGCGCTCGGTGAATGGAGAAACACTGCTACACCACCAAGCACCCGAAGTGTGATGCCACGCGCCTCGGCAGCTTCGAGAATCCGTCGGACCTCATCGCGAATGTCATCAAGCGGCATAGTTGAGACGACGGTTGGTCCCACTGACAATCCTCTCACTCTCGACCACTCGATTTGTGACATTTCGGCCTATTCGGCAATTACACGGGTGATCGCGATCCGTTCTTCATCACACCGCCCACCGTTGGCGCCGGGTGAGACAATCCCCGAGAAGTATAGGGCGGGACTCCACGGGCTACAAGGAACCGCCAGCACAAGGGGTGCAAACCTCTTCGGATCCGCCTCATCCATCCTCCCGGCAGGCATAAAGTTGTTGAGCGCTCACCAGAACGGTAACTTTCCCCCTCTGGTGTCCGCTCAAGTAGTGATGCGGGCGTGCCGGCCGAGCCCGACGGAGTCACGCAAGACCGCCAACCCACTCGGCCGTCTTTGTCGCTCTGCTCCCCGGGGAGATTCTTCCCCCAATGACGCCATACGGCGATGACTTGCCGTGATGTCGCTGATGCGCTAGCGTTGGCGGCAGCGGGGGAGCCGGATGATGGTACAAGACGACGAACGAAGAGCACACCAGTCCTGGCTGCTCAGCGAGCTGAGTCGGCCCGAGGCCTATCCTTTTCCTGTCGATCAAATCGACATTGAGGAAACGCACATTTCTTTGGTGTTTCTCGCCGGCAACTACGCATACAAAGTCAAGAAACCGGTGAACTTTGGTTTCCTCGACTTCACCACGCTCGAGCAACGTCGTTTCTTCTGCGAACAGGAAGTCCTGCTGAATCAGCGACTCACTGAAGGCGTCTATTTGGACGTCGTCCCGATCGTTCGAATCGGGAACCACTTACAGTTCGAAGGGGAGGGGGAAGTTGTCGAATACGCGGTCAAGATGCGCCGGCTGGATTTTGATCAGACACTTTTGCGGCGGCTCCAACGCGATGCCGTCTCGACCGAGCTCGTCGCGGCGCTTGCCAACCGTCTGGCTGCGTTTTACCGCGATGCAGCGCGCGGGCCCGAGATCGATCAGTGGGGCACTCCGGAGGCAGTCTGGTTTAACATCCGTGAGAATCTGGAACAGACCCAGCCCTACATTGGCATCGTGCTTGCGCCGTTGCAGCACCACTGGATTGGCGTGGCGAGTGAGCGTTTCCTGCGCGAGCGGCTGGAGCTCTTTCAGCGCCGTCTTGCCGAAGGACAGATTGTCGAAGGCCACGGCGATCTGCACCTCGCGCACATCTTCGTCGAATCAGAGGCGCCGCCGCGCTTTCAGATCGTCGACTGCATCGAGTTCAATCCCCGGCTCCGCTGCGGTGATGTCGCGGTTGATCTCGCCTTCCTGAGCATGGACTTCGATCACCACGGACGCAGCGATCTCGCACAGTGGTTTGTGCTCCGCGCGAGTGACGCACTCGACGACCCAGAACTCCCGCTGCTTATACACTTCTACAGTGTCTACCGTGCACACGTGCGGGCCAAGGTCAACTGTTTTCGCCTTGACGAGCTCGCGCCAGAGAGCGATGAGTATACCGCTGTTCGCATTCAGGCTGAACGCTATATTGATCTTGCGACCTCGTACCTGGTCGAACCGAGTGAACCGCTGCTTCTTCTCATCGGTGGTCTCTCCGGAACCGGCAAGAGCGTCCTCGCTCGCCGGCTCGGCCGTTGCCTCGGGTTGCCAGTCTACTCCTCTGACGTTGTCCGAAAGGAACTTGCTGGTGTCGCGCTCGAGCGGCGCCAAGAACTTCCCTACGGAGCTGAGATCTACGGTCCGGACCTTACCCACGCCACCTATGAGACCCTGCTGGCGCGAGCTGAGCGCATTCTGAGCAGCGGCAGGTCTGTCATCCTCGATGCAACCTTTCTTGACCCAGAGTGGCGCAAAGCAGCAGCCGCACTCGCTGGGCGCTACGCGGCGACCGCCATCCTCGTCGAATGTCGTTGCCCAGCCGATATCGTGGAACGGCGGTTGCGTTATCGCCCGCAGGAACCCGGGCAGGTGAGCGAAGCGACGTGGACCATCTATGTGGAGCAGCGAGCACGATTCGGCGAGAAGATGGAGTCTCTGCCCGGCCTCCAGCACCTCGTCGTCGACAGTAGCCAACCCCTTCCCCTGGTGCTCGATGACGTCCTGGCTTCGCTCCCGCTGCGTGAGCGGCTCTAACAAGCGCGTCAGGGCTGCGCATGCGTTAACGGGTCGAGCGGTGGCGCGGCGAGTCGGAGATAGCGGCGCACACTGAGACGGTTCCGCGCATCATCAGCGAGACCAAGCAGTTCGAGGAGTTCGTCCTCGCTCGCACCCCGTTTTGCTTGCTCCACGGCAAAGGTATGCCGCAACGTTTGCGGCGTGACGGGCTTGGCAATCCCTGCCGCAGCGGCAACCCGCTCCACCATCTTGTTCAAAGACTGTGGCAGGATGGGAACTAAGCGATCCAGCTGGCCTTCCTGCGCAACCAGTGTCTGGTAGATGTCTGTCAGCTCGCGGCTTCCGGCCAACTTGCGCTCGCGCAGACGACGCTTCTGTCCTTCAGCAAAGATGTAGACGATCGGGCGATCCGGGTCACTCCAGTCGATATGGGAAGCGCGCAGTGCCAACACCTCATGGCGAGAAAGGCCCAGACGCAGCATGAGCCAGATGGCCAGGTGCGTTCGCGGATTCTCTGCGGCTGCCGCAGCCAGCAGGCGCGCTTGCTCCTCGGGAAAGAGCGGCTGCGGCGTCTTGAGCGGGATTCGGTCGGAATAAAAGACTGCTGTTGGGTCGTGCTCCAACACCTTCGCCCGGATGATGAGAAACCTGAAGAAGCTAGAGAGCGTGGTGAGGCGGCGCTTCCGAGTTGAGCGCCCTCGACTCTCGTTCAAGAAGGTCGCGATATCACGCTCATCAATCTGGTTGATTGGTTTTGGGCCAACGACCGACTCGAAGACCGAGAGATCGTAACTATACGATTTGACGGTATTCGGCGGATGGCCCGACTGTTCGAGATATCGCCGGAACCAGAAGCGTGCGACATCGAGCGAGGACTCGGGCGTGAGGACCGGCAAGAGCCCGACGCTGCCGCGCAGCTTGCCATCGCGTCCGAACTCGAACAGCGGAGGTTGTATGACCGCTGGTCGCTGCTCTCCGTCGCGCTGCACTCTGGCCTCCCGGCGCACAAATGTTCTGCTCGTAGGCAGCGTACTCGACAACTCACGCCGATGTCAAGGAAAGTGCTCATCCCGAACCAGTAGCATAAGAAGAGCTCTGTTGACTGGCAGGCTCCCTATTCTTCTCCGGCCCACCCTTGAACGCACCGCGATACTCACCGTGGACCTCTTGCTTGTGCATCACACCTTGCGGTGCTACTCGGCACGTGGAATCGAGATCGGAAGGCGCAGTCTTGGAGCGACGAGGCTTAACCTCCCATGCTGGATGCACGCCGCCCGCCAAGAGGCGAACCACCCACTGGCATGGGTGCCGCCAGCCCATGTTTGTCAGCGGTTGCACGGCATGCCCTGCGTGACGCCAGGTCATACGCTTTGCAAGCACTGCGTTGCGCCCTGCTCCTCGTCGACCTCTTGCCTTGCTCCTCTCCTCGACTGGGAGTAGGCTGGTGCGGGCCTAAGGGATAGAGGGCAAGGAGGGAACCATGAGCCGCAGCGAGTGGGTGATCGACCGCGCCGAGGCACTCGGAAGAAATGGTATGGTGGCCGCGAAACATGAACTCGCTGCAGAGGTCGGTGTTGCCGTTCTTGAAGATGGCGGAAATGCAGTTGACGCCGCCGTTGCCACTGCGTTCGCCGTTGGCGTGGTCGAACCTTTCATGAGCGGGATCGGCGGCGGAGGACTCATGCTTGTCTTTCTTGCTGAGCGCAATGAGACGGTGGCGATCGACTTTGGGATGTGCGCACCACTCGCTGCCCGGCCTGACCTCTACGAGCTCCTCCCCGGCCAGAGTGCGACCCGCTTCGGCTGGCGAGCGGTCAAGGACAACGCAAATGTTCATGGGCCACTTGCAATTGCTGTCCCAGGGACGGTCGCTGGGCTTGCTACAGCGGCCCAACGGTACGGAACGCGACCACTTGCCGAACTCCTCCAGCCAGCCATCCGCCTTGCTCGTGAGGGCTTCCCTGTGAGCTGGCACACAAGCCTTGAGATCGCCCAAGATGCTGCGTTGCTCGCTCGTTATCCCTCCACCCGCGCGATCTTCACCCGCGAGGGACTACCCCTCCCGGTATTCACCGACTTGCAGCCAACCATTCTGCGTCAACCGGACCTCGCTCGGTCACTCGAAGCCATCGCCAGGGGAGGGCCAGACGCTTTCTACCGAGGTGAACTCGGCAAGACGCTTGTCGAGGGGCTCAGGAGTCTCGGTGCTATTCTCAGCGAACAGGACTTCGAAGCGTACACCGTTCGCATCGGACCGCCGTTGTGGGGGACGTATCGTGGCTTACACATTGCGACCGCTCCTGCCCCGAGTGGCGGGCCGACATTGCTCGAATCGCTCAATCTCATGGCCTGCTTCGATCTTGCTTCGTGGGGGCAGAACAATGAACGGACGCTCCACGTTCTGATTGAGGCGTTCCGCCAGGCCTTTGTCGACCGGTTCACGTACCTTGCTGATCCAGCCTTCGTTCCCGTACCAGTCGAGGCACTAACTGACCCTGCGTATGCACAGGAACATGCTACGGAAATTGGTGAGCGAGCCCGTCCGGTGATTACCCCAGGCATACCGGAACGGCTTGGCGTGGAGCGAGTCTTCGCGCGCTCGCTGCCGAACTATGGCAGTGGCGCGACAACCCATATCTGTGTCGTTGACCACTGGGGGAATGCGGTTTCGCTGACCCAGACGCTCCTCTCTGCCTGGGGCTCACGCGTCGTCGCACCAGATACCGGCATTCTCATGAACAATGGCATGTTCTGGTTCGACCCGGAGCCCGGGCATGCCAATTCGATCGAGCCCGGTAAACGACCGCTCTCGAACATGACACCAACACTTGTCTTTGCCGAGAAGGAGCTCTTCTTGGTTCTCGGCGCCATGGGCGGACGACGGATCATCAATGCGATCGCGCAGATTGTGAGCAACGTCATTGACCATGGTCTCGGAATCCAGGCAGCCATCACAGCACCCCGGATTGACTGTAGCGTCCAGCCGACCGCAGTGAGCGCTCGGCTCGATCCCAGCGTGGTCGCCCAACTCCGCAAGCGCGGGCACGAGCTCCAGGTCGTCCGGGAGGACTTTGCAGACTCGCCCTTCGCAAGTCCCGTCGGCATTCTCCGCGACCGCGAGGGAGTGCTCCATGGCGGAGCGAACCCGTACTATCCAGCCATGGCCATCGGCTTGGACTGAGGACCGTGCTGTGTTCAGTTGCGGCGAGCGCTCTCCCCCTGCCGCGACGCCCCCATCTGGTGTCGCAGTCCGTACTGTGCGGGAGAGAGCATGGTTGGCATCGAACTCTTTGTTGTGTTCCTCTTTGTCGTCTCCTTCCTCGCTGGATTGCTGGGATCATTGATTGGTCTCGGCGGAGGGATCCTCGTTGTACCAGTCCTCACCTTGATCTTCCGACTGGACATTCACCTGGCTGTCGGAGCAAGTATCGTCTCGATTATCGCCACCTCGAGCGGTGCAGCCGCTGCCTACGTGCGGGACCATCTCACCAATGTCCGTGCCGGCATCTTCCTTGAGCTCGCAACCAGCACGGGTGCCGTGCTCGGAGCACTGCTCGTCCCGTTCTTGTCGAGCCGGACACTCTACTTCTTGTTCTCCGCCTTTTTGCTCTTATCGCTCGGACCGATGGCGCGGCGGTTAGGCGAAGAAGTGCCGAGTGGGGTGCGTCCAGACTGGTTGGCACGGCATCTGCAGCTTGGCGGGGCGTATCCCGATCGCGTACTCGGACGCGTCGTGGCGTACGAGGTCACGCGCGTACCGGTCGGATTTGCCATGATGTTCGTCGCTGGGCTCGCTTCCGCACTGCTTGGGCTCGGCGCGGGAGCGCTCAAGGTACTGGCGATGGACTGGGGCATGCGGATGCCGATGAAAGTCTCGACCGGAACCAGCAACTTCATGATTGGCGTCACTGCCGCGGCGAGCGCCGGTATTTACTTCTGGCGCGGCGACGTTGTTCCGGTCATTGCAACACCGGTGATGCTGGGTGTGTTGGCCGGATCGCTCGTGGGTGCACAGCTTTTGCTCCGGCTTTCCAATCGGCGTGTGCGGCAACTGTTCATCCCGATCATTCTGGTAATCGCGCTCCAGATGCTGCTTCGGGGACTGGGAGTGTGGTGAGATGGACGAGCATGGAACGAAAATGTCTTCCGATACCGCTCTTCAGGGAACTGCAGCGCAAGAGCAGCTCAACCTCTTAATCAGCCAGGTTCTCCGATTCGGCGTGTTACTGGCCGCCGCTATTGGGGCGGTTGGCCTCCTCCTCTTCTTTCTCCGCGGTCCGCAGCCTGGGGAACCGCAGTCACTCCACGAACTCCTCACGCTGCGCGCCGGTTCATTAGCCACGAGCCCCTCGCAGCTCGTGCAGGGAATCCTCACCGGCAAGCCAGAGGACATTATGCGACTCGGCCTCCTCGTTCTTATCCTGACTCCCACCGCTCGAGTTACACTGACCGTCATCCTTTTCCTACTTGAACGAAACTTCGTATTCGTCGTGATCGCCTCGATTGTCCTTGTCATTTTGCTCCTCGGGTTGGCAGGCCTCGTGGGCGGATAAAGCGAGGTGTACACTGACCGTACGGCATCATTCGGGCAGCGCAGGGAAGAGTCTCTCAGCTTGTGTTGTGCTACGATCGCTGACACTGGCCCAGCCTCGGGCCGGTGTGTGGAACTGTAAACACTTGAGACGATTGGCTGCAACGGTGCAACAAACCCGAGGGAACTCCTCTGCAAGGAATTTGACGGCCGGCGACACGCGGACCCTCAGCCGCCTCTCGCAGCTGCTCGCACGGCTGTATCGGTTTTGGCTTGCTCTCGCCCTGCTCCTCCTCAGTATCGGGACAGTTCTCGATCTTGTTGATGATAGGACACTCGCGACCGAAACAGTCCCTCTCGCCGATCTCCCTAGAGCTCTCATCCACATGGATCCTGCCGCGTTTGAGAGCTTAGCACTCCTCATCGTCGCGTTCGGGCCAGTAGCCGGGCTCCTCACCATTATTGTCAGCACGGTCCGGCAGGGCGATCGCCGGACCGCAGGCGTCGCTGTGCTGCTGCTGGTTGTTGTCGCAGTACTCCCGATTGTCCGTTCACTTGGGGGCCGATGAGTTGACGCATTGGACGGAAATTGCGATCTTCCTCGTCTCTGCCCTGTCGGGGACCCTCGGTGCGATGGTCGGTCTGGGTGGCGGCGTCTTCATGGTGCCAATCTTCTCCGCGTTCCTCGGAGTGCCGATTAAATTCGCGATTGCTGCAAGCGCACTCGCCGTTATCGTTAACTCACTCGGCGGTGCATCTGTTTATTTGCAGCACCGTATGGTCAACCTCAGGCTTGCCCTCCTGATGCTCGTTGCCACAGCGCTCGGCGCGATCTTCGGCGCGCTTCTCGTTGCCTCTGCACCGGTCAACGCCTTGCGACTGGTCTTCTCGCTGGCGCTCTACGCGATGATTGTCCTGCTCAGTCTCCAGCGTGCCACCGCACGTCCGGTCACGACCGGCCCTGACCGATTTCAACTTGCGGCGAACTTCTTTGACCCCGCCGTAGGAGGCGTCGTCTCTTATATCCCCCAGCGCGTACTCCTCGGCACTGCTTCGAGCACGATTGCCGGGTTACTCTCTGGCCTCCTCGGCGTAGGGGGTGGCTTTGTCCAAGTTCCCCTGATGAACGTCCTTATGCGCGTCCCGGTGAAAGCGGCCGCCGCGACGAGTGCGTACATGATCGGCGTCACTGTTGTCGGCAGTGTGCTGCTCTACTATGCGAACGCGCTTCTTGTCCCGCAGGTTGCGGTGCCTGCTGCGCTCGGTGTCTTTCTTGGCTCGCAAGTTGGCTCACGATTGGGCCGCCGTGTCCATGGTCGATGGCTCAAGCGCATCCTGATGGTGATCCTTCTCTATCTCGCGACGACGCTCCTGCTGCAGGCCCTTGGTGTTCCGGTCCCCGGGACTCGCTGACACCCAGCGAACCATACTCGCGCCTCGAACCTGCTGCCTACGGGTGCTCTCAGCGCTGTGTCGACACCACATCGAGGGGAGGTCATGTGATGACGATCGTTCGCAACTGGTGGAGCCATCTCCATGTCTTCGCCGTTGACGAAGTGCGAGCGCTCCTCATCCCATCTACCGCCTCTACTGCACGATCGCTCTTTAGCGTGGCAACGCGCTTCCAGGGAGCACCCAATGTCACGGTCACCGTCATGCGTACCGAGTTGTCGATCACCCCCTCGTCGCTTTCCGTCCCACCTGGTAAGCCGGTCACCTTCATCGTCACAAACACTGGAGGAGCACAACACACCCTCACAGTCGAGTTCGAAGGCCAAGGGATCAAACAACAACTCTTCGACACGTCCTTGATGCCCGGCGAGACAGGTCAGGCAATATTCACCTTCACCGCGCCTGGACAATGGATCATGTACTGTCCGGTCGGTAACCATCGCGCACTCGGTATGCAGGGCACCATCAGCGTAGCCCAAGCCGCCACACCAACACCGACCGTTGCGCCGACCGCCACACCACAGCCTCCAACACCGACACCGATAGCGATCACACCGATCCCGTCGCCGACTGTAGCCCCACAGCCATCCCCGACAGCTGCACCGACTCTTGTCCCCTCGCCGACACTTCCGCCGCCCCCGAGCGCAACTCCGACGCTGTGCCCCCAGGTGGTGCCGGCGACAGGGAGAGCGCAACGCGGCAGCAGCACACTCGTAGCACTCGTCGGCCTGGCACTGCTCCTTGCAGTAGGAGTGACGAGAGCATGGGCAGCCAGACGGCGCACCTGGCTGTGACAGCTGTCACGGCATCCAGGCACAGGCAGTTGGGAGCATCTCAGCAGGCGGGATCGTGTCGACGGTGAACGCTTGCTCGACCGCCTCTTGGGTGCGTGCTGAGTCCGTAAAGGAGTATCCCCCGGCCGTCCAGGCCTGCTCTCGGCGGACGGCATCAACCCGACGGTCACGCCTGCCGTCGCCTCAATGGCAAGCGCGAGCTCTCCGAGGGAGAAGCGCATCCCACGGCACATCCGTCCGGACCGCCCCCCTCCATGGCGTCAAGGATTTGTGGGAGTCGTAGGAGGACAACCGGGAGATCAGCCTACCGGTGGAGCGCCACCAGGGCGCATCGCTGTCGCTGCATCTGGGTCATTATCGCTCACCTCGGTGCACGACCGCACCGACGCAAGTGCTTACTGCCCATCCAGGTGTTGTCGTCTCGTTGGAATCTCAGAATAGCGCCTTTCCTCACCTGGAAGCGGCGGTGAGCACCATGTCGTGACTGGGCGTGAGATGTCGAGTGTCACGCCGTCGAGCGCATCGACCACTGTACCAATTCACTCAGATCAACCGTCGCTGGGTCATCTTGCGGTTGCCCCAGACGCTTGGCGAGCGAACTGGCTCGCGCCGTCACTCCCGGATTGACCGCACCAAGGAATCAGTCAGCCCACTGCAAGCCTGCTGTGGAGAGTGCGTTGGCCAGATCGGGACAGTGGATCCTCCATAGCGAACCCTTGTGGTATGGGAAGCTTAACGCAATTGCGCGGCACACCGAAGAGCGCTGCACGTCCCGTACGGATATCGGCGAGAGCCATAATGAGAATGTCCGCTCACAGATTCCAAAGACCTGGAAGAGCAGCAGTCCCAACCAGCCAGAGCACCAGACATCCATCCTCGAGTACCACCGCAAGTGGATGGGGGACTGATGTTGGAACAGGTGTCGGCACCACCATCAGAGGTCCTGTCGGGGTTGCAGGCGGCTCGTCTGTGGGTTGCGGTGGCACGAGCTCGCGGGCCGGTGGCAAATGCGCACTATCTTCCGCCGGAACAGCCATCCGGGGGAAGGGTGTGGTTGACAAACCCTGCCGGGGCATTGCTGGTGTGACCAACCGGGCCCGTGTTGTGCTCCAGCTGGCCGTGGAGGCGGTTGCCCGCCCAGACGGGAGGGTTGTCATGAGACAACGGTGCCACCGGAGAAGCTCATTGCCGACCATAACAAGTGGAAGAGCACGTGGGAGGCACAGAGCGACCCAGCCGGTCGCCAACACCGGACGCTGCCACTGCGACCCTTGACGATGCCACAGACCGCTGAGGCGAGCGCGATCAAGCAACGCAACGAGCCGGTCGGCGAAGAAGGGCGCAATTGCGAAAAGGAGGAGTGCAATCGTCCCCGGCCAGAGGGCCATCGTGATGCCTCGCGCCAGAAAGAGGACCACTCGCGCAGCGCTCACCCCGAGCACAGGCGCAGGCAGCAAAGCAACTGTCACGCCGTGTTGCCAGCGTCCGACCACAAGGTGTGCGATGCCTGGCCACAGAACGGTCAGGAAGACGGCGAGCAACCCACGAACGCGAGGAGCGCGCTGATTCACCGCAGGGGTGTGACTAGCCGACGGGGATCCGGGTCCTCCAGGCTCGGGCTCCATCCCTCTGCCGCCAATGGAGTAGTATGCAGGTGATCATACGGTAGTGTAGCGCTTGGCATCCAGCACGGTGGTACCGCTCCCCAAACTTGTTGACCTTTTGGTAGTCAAGCAACACTCTCCTCGCCCAGGACAGACGTCGAGGGCAACGAAGGGGTCGAAACCGTGGCTGAACAGATCGAGACATTGACGCCCAGTCGCCAGCGGAGACGGGCATGGCTCGGTCGCGCCGCCTGGCTCCTTGCTGGGAGCTTTCTGACGCTTCTTCTCCTCGTCCTCAGTGCTTGGCTTTGGGGGCCTGCCCTGCTTGCGCACCGCACCGATTGGGCCTTTGAGCGCCAACTCGCACGCACGATGATTGACCGGGCCGCGGCACGAGGTGCGGTTCGGGTGACTCCGCCAAGCAGCGCTCCTCCGCGGGCACTTGAGACAGGACGTATCGTGTATCTCGGCGCCTGCTCCCAGTGCCACGGAGCCGATGCCGATGGCAAAGGATGGCTTGGGGTGCTCAGCTATCCACCAGCCAGCGCGCTGAATGATGCTGACACCCAGGCGCGCTCCGATACAGAACTGTATTGGATCATCGCAAATGGCTTGAGCTTTACCGGTATGCCCGGTTTTCGCGATCGGCTCTCGGATGAACAAATCTGGGCTGTCGTGACCTATCTCCGCCATCTCGGCAGCAGCACGGCGCCTCCCCTGCCCGCCATACCAACTCCGACGACTGAAGACCTCGCTGCCGCTGACCCAACAGAGGATGGAGCACCTCGCGGCGCCGCGCTGTATGTGGCACTCGGATGTGTCAACTGTCATGGGGCTGGCGGCAATGCGCCTGGTCGCCTCCAACTTCGCGCTACCGACCAGCGGGCGGTGCGGGTAATTCGGGAAGGAACCGAGGAAGGAATGCCCGCGTACTCAAGCGACATCCTTTCGGAAGCCGATCTTCGTGCGCTGCTTCAGTACATCGCCACATTCCGCATGTCGCGTCCCTAAATCAGCAGCACATCACCGTAATCGCCGACACACGAGTAGCCCCCGCCTCACTCACCAGCCGCTCTCCTGTCAGACGCGTGCCCTCAAGAGAACAAAGAACGTCGCGCACAGCGCTTCCGTGCGGCTCATCGCCACATCTGGTTCGCTGAGCGTGCTTTCCCAAAGCAGCGCAGTTCCAGGAACGTTCTCCGCGCCCCTCGGGGCATGCCAGGAGCACGTTGTCCGGCTGTTCAACATCTCAAGCTACGCCAGTGCGCAGGCAACTCTTCGCCGAATCAGCGCGCCTCCGTCGGCTACGCAAGACCCTCTTGACAACCGGTCACTGATGTGCTGTACTAAGAGTGCGGTTCCGAGGAGTCGGCAACGGCCCGCTCGGAAGCACTTAGCGTCAGCTGAGTGACTGCTCCGGACATCCGGACGGCGTTCTCCTGCGCATGGCCCTGGAACGTGCGCGGTGATGATTCCGGCCGGCGTCGAGTGGGGAGGTGAAACCTCGTCACGGCTTACGGAGGGGCGGGAACCGAGGCTCGTCGGAACCGCTTTTTCCCGCTGTCGCTGTTCCCCAGATCAACACCCGGCTTGATTTCCTCGGCCAACCGACAGAAGCGAGCCACCTTGCAGCCAACGTTCTTTCAGCCAACGTTCCTCTATCGTCACTTGCGGTGGCTTGCGTGTGAAGGTGCAACGCAGGGTAACGACCCGCTGGCCAAGTGAGGAATGCGGAGTGCTGCCACTGGTACCATGTCCCCACTGTTCTGGATCAGAGATCACACTGACCGGTCTGCACCGCTTTTCACGATCCGATCGGGCTGCTGCAACGGTTTGGCATGTCTCCAAGTTTCCGGCAATGCCGTCGGCTCCACCCACAGCCCTGGTGAGGAATCTCCCGCCTCGCGAACGACGAGATTCGGCGAGGATCCACCGTACAGCGCGACACAACCTTCGGTGCAGACAGACAAAGAGTCGCCCAAAACAAGGCACGATGAGGCCGATCGTGCTCCGGTTCAGTCACCGCTGATCCAGCATGTGTTTCACTGCACCCGCTGCTTTCAGCCCGCTGCCAGTGAGAACGATCACAACCGGCTCTCCTGGCAGCCAACCACGTCGCCGTACTAACCGATAAGCCGCCGCTCCCAGCGCTGCGGTTGGTTCCACAAACAGGCCCTGCCGCCACAGCAGCCGAGTCGTTTCGATCAACAATGGTTCCGGCACCGCTTCTGGCCAACCACCACTCATCCGAAGCGTCTCGAGTAGGAGCTCGCCTCTTGGTGGCCGGCCGATCCGTGTCCCCTCAGCGAGCGTCACCCCTGGCTCTACCGGCTCCAACACCTGATCTGGACGCGTCCAGGCCCGCACCAGCGGCGCACAGGCTTCCGGCTGGGCAGCCACGAGGGCCGGCCCATTCCCGCCGAGGGCTTGGAGAGCGAGGTATGCCCCGAGCAGTAAACTCCCTCCACCAACCGGTATAAAGCACGCTGTCGGCCAACGTCGACCGAGTTGCTCCCACACCTCGAGCAGCCAAGTTTTCGTGCCTTCGACAAAAAGAGGATGCCAATTGTGACTCGCGTACGCTGTCTCCGGAGCTCGTCCCGCCGCCTGCGCAGCAGCGGCGACCGTGTCACGCTGTCCAGCGACGAAGTTGACCTCCGCTCCGTAGGCACGGGCCTGGACGATCTTCTCCGGTGACGTTCCAGCGGGAGCAAAGACCGATACCTCCAATCCGTGTAGCGCCGCGTAGGCGGCAAAAGCCGCCGCGGCATTCCCGGACGAATCCACCGTCACCCTGCGGACACCCTGGGCAGCCAAGAAGGCGAGAAGCACGCTTGCCCCTCGGTCTTTGAACGAACCGGTTGGTAACAGAAAGTCCAGCTTAAAGCGCACTCGCTCCCCATCGAGTTCTCCCTCGACTAAAGGCGTCAGGCCTTCGCCGAGTGTGCGCGGTGGTCGTGCGACCGGCAATGCTGCAGCATAACGCCACAGTGTTCTGTCTTCGGCATCAATTGCGTCCCTGACGAGTCGGAGTGGCGGATCGATCCTCAACACACCACCGCAGCGTGGACAGCACCACGTTGTCGCTTCGGGTACCAACAACCCCTCACAACGCGTGCAGCGGTACCGCCATTCCATGAATGCTCCCTCTCTCATCGTTTACTCGCTCGCAACACTCAACAGGTAGCATAGTGACACACCGGTCGACCGCGGCCAGCCTGCCCCACTCATCCGTGCGACCTACTCCTACATGCCCCACAGACTCTGGCCTCTCGGTACAGCAAACCATCGGTCCCATTCTGCCCACACCACCACGCGCGCCGCGAATAGGAAAGAGCCGGCTTGGCAGCTGGTACCCGAGAACCCAGAGCCTGGCCACCGATGAAACGCTCGCGCCACAGCACCGCGGTGTCAAAGCCTACAGCCTACGGTCGCCCGAGACCGGTGCGTGACCATTCCTCCGGTACTACTGCTCGACCTCGCTGTGCATTCTGCCTCAACTACCGTTTTCGCCCATCTCGCTGGACGCCAATGACACCACCATGGCAGATCCTGGCCACGATGCACTGTCCCGCTTCGACGTGTCATCGCGACCGTGGTGAGACGGAGAATGCACGACAGTCACCCTGAGAACTTCATCTCACCTCGAGCGGCCATGCACGTCCGCGGCTGAGATGGCGGAGTGCAGCGTGCAGCGTCGCTGCCACGCTTCTCGTTTCGAACCGAGCTAGCGCCGATTTCCAGCGAGCCGGACCAACTCCCGGACAATCACGTTGCGCTGAATCTCACTCGTTCCCTCATAGATCTGGAGAAGCTTTGCATCCCGGAAGAGTTTCTCCACTGGATAGTCAGGGCTGTATCCATTCCCGCCGAAGATCTGTACTGCCTCCGTCGCCACCCACATTGCCGCATCAGCAGCGAAAGCCTTGGCCACTGCCGCAGCCAGCGTATTGTCCTCGCCCCGATCTGCCAACCACGCCGCGAGATACGTCAACTGGCGGGCCGCATCAAGCCGGATCCGCATGTCGGCTAGCTTATGGCCGATCGCCTGATGCCGAATGATCGGCTGGCCCATGGCCCGCCGATGCTGGGCATACGCCAACGACTCGTCCAAGCATCGCTGAATGATCCCCGCGCCAAAGGCAGCAACCATGGGGCGGGTCCGCCGCAAGGTCTGCATGGCGATGGCAAACCCATCCCCTTCGCGCCCGATCAACTGTGCTGCCGGCACGACGACGTCCTGGAACTCGATCTCTCCGTTGGAGATCGCGCGTTGCCCCAGCTTGCGGAGTGGTCTTGTCGTGATCCCCGGGCTCTCACGCTCGACGACAAACACGCTGATGCCGTTCCGCCCGGCAGTCGGGTCGGTCTTGGCAAAGACGACGAAGAAGCTGGCGATCGGCGCATTCCCGATCCAGCGCTTGTGTCCGTTTAAGACATATGTATCACCATGCCGCCTGGCGACCGTCGTCAGTGCTACCACATCAGAACCTGCGTCAGGCTCTGTCAACGCAAAGCTCGCATACTCGCCTGCTGCGAGTCTCGATAGCCATCGCTGCTTTTGCTCCTCCGTTCCAGCGACGACGATCGGCTCACCTGCCAGGCAACTGGAGCACGCCGCCGCAGTGAAGCCTGCGCAGGCCCACGCCAGCTGCTCCGCGACCAACACC
Source organism: Thermomicrobium sp. CFH 73360 (assembly GCF_023806465.1). Lineage (GTDB taxonomy): Bacteria > Chloroflexota > Chloroflexia > Thermomicrobiales > Thermomicrobiaceae > Thermomicrobium. The sequence goes on from NZ_JAMSLS010000001.1 coordinate 353,317, forward strand.
AACTCAATGACACCAAGCCCCCGGCCCCCGTATTCCCGCGGAATGGTGATCTCGGTCAATCCCTCGCGACGCGCCTCCACAATCAGCTCGTGCGGATGTCGCTCTTCCTGGTCGTAAAGCGCAGCGATGGGCTTGACAACCGCTTCAGCAAAGCGACGCGCCCGAGCCTGGAGCTCCGCCTGCTCGGGTGTCAGCCTGAAGTCCATGTGAACCCCCCATTCACGCTCCTGCCACCCGCCCACGATTTAGGCATAGACTCACTTCCATGTCCAGCTTTCCGCGTCGATCCGCTTCGACCACAACTCACCCTGCATTGCTTGACTGGTCGTCTGCGTTCAAGAGGTAAGAGATACGGTACTTCTGCCCAGGTCGGTTCCGGGGTGCGGTAGGGTGTCCCTGTGCAAGGCAACTTCTCTCACACACCAGTGTCTATCGGCTTGAGAACACCCCTCACATGTCAGAATCTTTGGCGCCTCCAGCAGCACGACGCTCGACTGTGCAGCAGGGAAACAACCTGCCTCACGCCATAGCTTCGGGTCGGATGATCACCCTCAGCGTGCTCCCGCGCGGTACGATTCGGCTGACAGAGTGGTCGAGCAATACTGCCACCGAAGGAAGGGGGACGGCCATGACCCAGCCGACCATCGAAATCCAGATCGGCGACATCACGACGGTTGATACAGAAGCCATTGTGAATGCTGCGAATAATCGACTGTGGATGGGGTCAGGCGTGGCTGGTGCCATCAAGCGTGCTGGGGGTGAAGAGATCGAGCGCGAGGCAGTGGCCCAAGGCCCCATCCGTGTGGGAGAGGCAGTCGTCACCAGCGCCGGTCGCTTGCCCTACCGTGCCGTCATCCACGCTGCAGCAATGGGCTACGCAGACGACGGCTCGCTGATCCCCGCCACTGCGGAGCATGTCTACGCCGCAACCCGTGCCGCACTGACGCGCTGCGCAGAACGAGGCTTGCGCTCTGTTGCCTTCCCAGCTCTCGGCACCGGCGTCGGCGGGCTCGACCTGGCTACCTGCGCTCGGGCCATGGTCCGCGCCGTGCACGACCACGCTGCCAGCGGCGCAGACCTCCCTCAGCGCATCGTCTTCGTGGTGCGCAATGAGGAGGCTGCTGCGGCGTTCCGCCACGCAGTCGCTTCATGATCCGGGCACCCGTACGTACTTTGCCCAAGGTCCCACACTCAGTATGATGCCGCCGAATGGCAGGAGAGTGGCTCGACCGAGCAAGGAGGTGCCATGCAACAGTTTCGCATCGCTGTGATTCCAGGGGACGGCATAGGTAAGGAGGTCATCCCTGCCGGCCAACGCGTTCTGGAAGCAGCCGTGGCTGGCCAGGCGGTACTCACCTGGCAGGTCTTTCCCTGGGGATCCGATTACTACCGCGCCACCGGCGCCATGATGCCCCCAGACGGACTTGATCAACTCCGCCAGTTCGATGCCATCTACCTCGGCGCAGTCGGCGACCCCCCGCGCATCCCAGACCACGTCACGCTCTGGGGCCTCCTTCTGCCCATCCGCAAGCGCTTCGACCTGTTCGTCAATGTCCGTCCCATCCGGCTCCTCCCCGGCATCCGCGGGCCACTCCGCGACAAGGGTCCACAGGACATCGACATGGTCTTCATCCGTGAGAACACCGAGGGCGAGTACGCCGGTGTCGGTGGACGCGTCCATGAAGGAACACCTCACGAGGTCGCTCTCGAAACCGCTGTCTTCTCCCGCTTCAACGTCCAACGGGTTGTCCGCTACGCCTTCGAGCTTGCCCGCACGCGACGCAAGCATCTGACCAGCATCACCAAGTCCAACGCCCAGCGCTTCGGGATGGTGCTCTGGGATGAGGTCGTCCGCGAGGTCGCACGTGACTACCCCGACGTCACCGTCACGTCCCTGCTCGTCGATGCCGCAGCTGCCCTCATGGTCCGAGCTCCAGAGCGCTTCGATGTCATCGTGGGGAGTAACCTCTTTGCTGACATCCTCACCGATCTTGGCGGTGCTCTCATGGGAAGCTTGGGCCTGCCACCCAGTGCTAACCTCGCCTTCGATCGACGGTACCCCTCCCTCTTTGAGCCGGTGCATGGCAGTGCCCCCGACATCGCAGGGCGGGGGATCGCCAACCCCATCGGTTCCATCTGGGCCGGCGCGATGATGCTCGAGCACCTCGGACTCCACAGCGCAGCAGCGCGCATCATGCGGGCCCTCGAGCAGCTCACCCAGGAAGGGAAAGTCTTAACGCCAGACTTGGGTGGAAACGCAACAACTGACGAGGTCGCCGAGCGGGTCATCGAGCTGCTCATGGGCTAGGATCCCCACCACAACACAGACGTGCGGCGGGGAATGGAGTGAGCCGGATCACAGCGGCAACTTCTGGGAGCAGCGTCTTGTGCACAGGCTGGATTTTTGCGCCGAATACCGGGTCGACCCGCGCAAGAGATGCCATCCCAAGCAGGACAGCCCTGCCCCGTACCAGTAGCGGCAACGCTTCCTTGAAACTGGGTGGGACGTGGAAGTACACGGCCTATTCGGTCCACTCACCTGTGACGTTGTACTGGTGATTCATTGGGGACGAACGCAGCTCCGCCCACCTCGCCTCAGCACCGATCTGCTCGTCATCGAACGCCGGTGGGGCGAACTCGACCGATCCCAAGTGCACGGACGTAAGGGAGCCGTCATGATGGCGATCTCGGCCATCGACTGCGCTCTTTGGGATCTGCTTCGGTACTGGGACGACGCTTCAGTTCACCCATTGTTCGGGGCACCAGTCCGCACCAAGCTACCTGTCTGCGCCAGTCCGCTCGGTTTTTCGCGTGAACTGGAGCGGGCAACAGCACGTGCCCGTCAGCGCAACGCCGAAAAGTTTTCGCGCGCAGAAGTAGTTCCCGCTCTGGGAACCAGCCAACGGCAGCGAGGGGCTGCGCCGCACTGTGGCACGCTTCAGCGCGTTGCTGGGCGCAGACGGAGGCGAAGCGACGCCGGGACAAGCTGGAGCTCAGTGGAGAAACGCGCCACAGTCCGCCAGCGCATCCCCTACGCTTCAGTTGGATCGGGGCGCCGTTCTTGCCTCATTGGCTGGACGCGGCGCTCGGCCTTCGCGCAGCAACTCCAATTGCTGATAATGAACACAAGAGAGACGCGAGGGATGAAAGCCGTGGTTCCTCCGACGCGCTGTCGATGTCTTCATCCCCTGCCGGGGATTTGAGCGATCCTGAAAATCATTACGCTAGGCATAGGAAAACGCAACAGGGCAACAGAACAGCACGACGTCTCTCACCTGATCGATCCGCGCATGTTCGGCCTTAGTTACCCTGTTCTACTGCCTTCCTGATCAGGGCCTGTATGCTTCGCAAGACACGGGCGGCGTATCGGTCGATGCCGTTTCTTCGACTGTCCGCCAAGCGGAGCATGTGACAGCCCGAGGAAACTGGGGCAGGGAGAGAGGATGGAAGAGGCGTGGAGAACTGGGTCAGCGAGATCCTCACCACACTTGGCTATCTCGGGTTGTTCCTCTTACTCGTTTTGGAAACAGTCTTCCCACCAATTCCCTCCGAGGTGATCCTTCCTTTGGCCGGCTTTCTTGCTGGTCGGAATTACCTCGACATCCGCTTTGCCATCGGGATCGCAACGCTCGGATCGTACACTGGAGCCGTCATTCTGTATGCAGCTGGACGTTATGGTGGGCGCTCGCTCCTTCTCCGCTACGGGCGTTGGCTCCAACTGGACGCACACAAGCTAGGCACTGCTGATCGTTGGTTTCTCCGCTGGGGACCGCTGCTTGTCCTCTGGGGCCGGTTAGTTCCTGTTGCCAGAAGCGTGGTGTCCGTTCCCGCCGGTGCATTTCGGTTACCGTTCTGGCGATTTAGTGTTCTGACGATTGTCGGAAGCACAGCGTGGAACACGCTTCTGATCGGGAGTGGCTGGTTCCTCGGAGAAAATTGGGAAGTTGTTGTTGTTTGGGTAGATCGGTATACAGCGGCCGTCGCGGCGGTTGCTGCTGCCGCCGGCATCATCTTTGCGATCCTCATCTACCGGCACCGACGGACGCGCCGACAGCGGTCGCACTCGCTCGATCGCCACCCGTGGGAGGCACGCCACACGGAACGACCGTGAGACAACACTCCGTGCGAAACTGAGGACGTGTCGCAGCAGCGGCGACTTCATGCTTTGCGGATTTTGGTTGCACTGATGTATGCACCGGATACTCGATAAGCCATCATGCACACTCACGACCACAAAGTATGCTCGAGAATCCATAAGAGATAAGCCTCATCCACTCCATTAATACTTGCTAAGAACAAAACACTATCGTGTCTATAATTTGAAAGCCAGCCGTACACTATCGCGAAAACAAGTACAGCATGTTCAGAGAAGGCGGCGGGGCGGGCGCGCCAGTCCAGCCGCACCTCACCCGCGGTCGAGGACCTCCAGCACCCGACCAAGCTGCTCAAGTCCCTGGAGCGTATTAGGCTCGATGCGCAGCTGCAAGTGACGGATGCCAGCACGCGCGTAGGCCCGAAATTCTTCCGCGATCTCCTCCGGCGTCCCACTGACTGGGTCAGCAACCACCCCGTAGATCCGGCCATGACCAGGAAAAGCGATAAGGGCGGAGGCAGAGAGCGTCACCGTGCTCGGATCCCGCCCCTCGGCCACGCACGCAGCCCGGAATGCCTCCAACTGTGGACCAAGACCAGCCGCGCGATTCCCAGTGAAGTCGTAATAGGTGTTCCAAATATCCGCGTAGCGTGCAGCCAGGCGTAGAACCCTTGGTCCATTACCACCGATGAGGATCGGCGGGCCTTCTGGGCGCGGACCACGCGGGCGCAAGAGACAGTCACGCACAGTGTAGAACTCCCCTGAAAAATCGATCCAGCCATTCCGCAGCAGGCCATGGATGATATGGAGCGCCTCAGCAAAACGACTCACACGTCGCTCCCAAGGAAAGCCAGACCGGCGGAACTCGTGCTCCGTGTTCCCCGCACCGAGACCCAGGATCAAACGACCACCACTGATCTCGTCGACCGTCTCAGCCATCTTGGCGATGAGCGCAGGGTTGCGCCAGTTCGTACAGACAACGAGCGTTCCCAGTGTGATCCGCTCGGTTACAGCGGCAAAGGCGGAAAGCAAGGACCAGCACTCCCAAATTCCCTCTGGCTCACCATCCGGCGTTCGATACAGCAGGTGATCCACAACCCACAGCGAGTCCAGACCGATATCTTCGGCCAAACGGGCCATCGCCCTCAGGTCAGTCCAGCGCGGAAGCCGTCCATTCCAGCGGAATTCGCCTTGTGGCACGAGGATACCGACCTCAAGTGGTCTCCGACGCCTCGGCTCAGGCATCCTGCTCCCTCCCCTCTGGTCCGTCGCATTGTGCACCTCACTTTTCGCCGAGAACCTCACCTTCGACAAGGGGGCAAGACCGCGGAGTGGCGAAGATCTTCGCCGAACGACCCCCGCTCGACGCACAGTGAAGACGATTGTGCAGATCACATCTGGTAGCTTTCTCCACGGACGAGGACCTCATGTGTCGACTGCTTGCAGCGCCCGATCCACTTACGCCGCTACACCGGCACCCTGAACCATTGATAGACAACGACCATGCCCACAGTGGATAAGTTTTTGAGCCCAAGCCCGGTCACGAAACCGACGTTCTCCCCTGCGCATGGACGTCTCGTTGCGTTAGGATCGCACGGGAGGTTTGAGATGCGCCGCGCTGGAGGCTATTGGCAACGTGCCCGGCTGGCGACCTTCATGCTCGGGCACTTCAGCGTCGACTTGATGAGTGGGCTCCTGCCAGCCCTCTACCCGCTCTTAGCACTCGAACTCCAGCTCGACTACGGGCCGATCGGCGCACTCGCCCTTGCCTATACCGCCGCTGTCTCCTTGACCCAGCCGCTCTTCGGGTATCTTGCCGACCGCTGGGGCGTACGCCGTCTCGCACCGCTGAGCCTGGCCTGGTCCGGACTCTTTCTAAGTCTCTACGGGTTTGTGCATCATCCTGAACTCCTCTATCCATTGGCGTTTCTGGCTGGCCTTGGTTCAGGGGCATATCACCCGGTCGGTGCCTCCCGTGCTGCACAACTTGCTCCGGAACACCATCGGAACACGACGATGTCCGTTTACACCGTCAGCGGCACCGTGGGGTACGCGCTTGGTCCGTTGGTTGGTGCCCTGCTGTTTCGCTCCTTTGGGTCGGCTGGAACACTAGTTGCGCTCCCCCTTGGACTCGTCGCCGCCGTACTCGTCCGTTGGGGACTCGGACGCTTCACAGAGGTTTCGTCCAGCCAGCGGCCGTACCACGCTTCCCCGCAGCGGACAGACTGGCGCGCGCTCGCGCCCATTCTGGCGATCGTTATGTTACGCAGCTGGACGTTCATGACCGTTGCGACCTTCGCCCCGGTCTGGTATCGAGAAATGGGGTACGAACTCCTGTACGGCGTGGTTGCAACTGTCATCGTCGCAAGTGGTGCTCTGGGAACACTCCTGGGTGGGATCTTGGCCGATCGAATCAGTTCGTGGCGGGTCCTCCTGGGCTCGCTCACACTTGCTATCCCCGCTCTCTTGGCCTTCGCCGCAAGCGGAGGACCGCTCGGGCTGATCGCTGCGGCGGCCTTCGGCTTACTTGCCGACGCCTCCATCTCGATCACCCTCGTGGCAGCGCAGCGACTCTTGCCTGGCCGAACCGGCGTCGCTTCTGGCTTCATCCTCGGTATGGGGTTCGTCACTGGGGGTATCGGTGCGCCTGTGACCGGTTGGATTGCGGACCGTATCGGTCTCCAGCTCGCGCTGGCCTTGAATGCAACGGCGCTCCTCGCTGCACTCGCACTCTGCTGGGTCGTACCCGCCTGGGTCTTCCGCCGCCCAGCACTCGCCAGCGCTTCCGGCGAGCGCCTGACGGCCACGAGTCGCTGACACGTCCAGAAAACACCACGAAAAGGCTCGCAGGCCTCCATTGCACAGAGGCCTGCGAGACATCGGCCACTCAACTATGGCACGCATTTAATGGGCCGCCACCATATACCGCTCGCGCAGGCGACGAGCCGCCTCGACCATATTCTGCAGTGACGGCCAGACCTCTTCAGGGCGACGTGTCTTCAGCCCACAATCCGGATTCACCCAAAGCTGCTCAGGACGCAGATACTGGAGTGCCTGCTCCAGGAGCTGCACGATCTCCTCAACGCTTGGGACACGTGCTGAATGCACGTCATAGACGCCGGGTCCGATCTGCCGCGGGTACTGGTAGTCCTGGAACGCCTGGAGGAGTTCACCGTGACTGCGGCTGTTCTCAATAGAAATCACATCTGCGTCGAGCGCATCGATCGCCTCGATGATGTCGTTAAACTCGCTGTAGCACATGTGAGAGTGGATCTGCGTGTCGTCTCGCACGCCGGAGCTCGCGAGCCGGAAGGCACGCACGGCCCAGTCGAGATACTCTGGCCAGCCGGAACGCCGCAGCGGCAGTCCCTCGCGGAGGGCCGGCTCATCAATCTGAATGACACGAATGCCAGCAGCCTCGAGGTCAAGCACTTCGTCTCGCAACGCCAACGCGATCTGGTAAGCGACCTCACGACGTGGAATGTCCTCCCGCACGAAAGACCAGTTGAGGATCGTCACCGGTCCGGTCAACATCCCCTTGACCGGCTTCTGTGTCAGCGACTGGGCATAGCGGCTGACCTCGACCGTCATTGGTTTGGGACGCGCGACATCGCCGAAGATGATCGGCGGCCGGACAACACGGCTCCCGTACGATTGCACCCAGCCATGCTCGGTGAGGACGAACCCCTCAAGCTGCTCGGCAAAATACTCGACCATGTCCGGCCGCTCGAACTCACCATGTACCAGGACATCAAGGCCGATCTCTTCTTGCCGCCGGATCACCTCGGCGATCCGCTCGCGAATGAACGCCCAGTACCCCTCGTCGCTCAGCTTACCGGCCCGCCAGCGAGCCCGCACCTGCCGTATGTCGGGGGTCTGCGGATAACTCCCGATTGTTGTCGTCGGAAAGAGCGGGAGCTGGAAGCGTGCCCGCTGGAGAGGCTCGCGCACCTCATAGGGAGACGAGCGATGGAAGGCGTCTTCGGTCAACGCAGCAAGCCGCTCGCGCACATCGCGGCGGTATAGACGCGCCCCATCAAGTGCAACGCGGAAGGCCTCCGCGTTCCGTTCCAGCTCCTCGAGGATCGCCTGTCGTCCCTCGTTCAAGGCGCGGGTAAGGATGACGAGTTCTTCGAGACGCTGCTCCGCGAACGCCAGGAGTGCGCGCACTGGTTCGGGAAGCGAGGTCTCCAGCCGTACATCGTGCGGCAAATGCAGGAGCGTGCAGGATGGTTGCACCCAAATTCGATCCGGCGTGACGTGCTCAGCGATCTCTTCCAGCTTCTCGAGCGCCTCGACCAGATTCGTCCGCCAGACGTTCCGCCCATTGACCACCCCGGCACCGAGAACCTTCCCTTGTGGGAAGCCGTGTCGGTTCAACAAAGCGCGATTCTCATCATCACGGACGAAGTCGAGGCCAATCCCCTCGATCGGCAGGCCAGTGACGACGTCCCAACTGGCGTCGTCCAGACTCCCGTAGTAGGTCTGCAACATGATCCGCGGGCGCGTACTGACATGACCGAGAGCCTGGTAGGCCCGACGGAGAAGCTGGAGTTCCTCTTCAGTTCGATCTTGGACCAGCACCGGCTCGTCGATTTGGACCCATTCCGCACCAGCACGGGCTAGTCGCTCCAACAGTTCACTGTAGATCGGCACCAGCTGTTCGAGATGTTCGACCAGCGGACGCGTGTGCCGCTTGCCGAGAAGCAGGAGAGAGAGCGGCCCGAGTAGAACCGGCTTGGCCGGGCGGCCGAGGATCGCCGTCGCCTCCGCAAATTCCTCAAACGGCTTGGCACTAGCGAAGCGCGGTCCGGGAGCATCGAATTCCGGTACTAAATAGTGATAGTTCGTGTCAAACCATTTGGTGAGTTCCAGCGCGGGAATGCCGGGCGCGCCGCGCGCCATCGCAAAGTACGTCCGGAAACTCACCTCTGGTTCCGGTGGACCGAAGCGCTCCGGTACAAGTCCAACGAGGCAGATCGTGTCCAACACGTGGTCGTAGAAGCTGAAATCGTTACATGGAATGAGATCGATCCCCGCATCGCGTTGCACGCGCCATGAAGCTTCGCGTACTGCGCGCCCAGTCGCAAGCAGCTTCGCCTCGTCGCTCTCGCCGGCCCAGTACCGCTCCAATGCACGCTTGAGTTCGCGCTGTTTCCCAATCCGAGGGTAGCCGAGGAGAGAACTCTTGGCCATGGGACGCTTCCCCCCAACTTTGGAGCCCACGTCTGTTCAGAGAAACCGAGGTGACACTCGCCCCTTAAGGGCGACGATAACACGCACCGTCGCTATGCGTCAAAATGTGCTAACGGGCAGACACTGCATCACCAGACTCGGGCGCGAGCAGGAACCTTGCTCAGCCCTGATGAGGCAGCGAACGTCGCCGCCCACACTACCTAGCAGCCGCCCACGTGGGGAAGCGCCGGGCGAACTCGCTCTTCGCACAGCGCCCACTCATGAGTCAGCTGCTTCCTCAGCAGCCCCTTCACTGGCCAAGCGCCGAATCATCCGTGCAATTTCTGGCCTCATAAAGTAAATCCGCCGGCCTGGTGCCTCGTCACCGCCGGTACGGAACTCGACTGGCTCCTCCTTATGTGGGAAGCGCCGCATTGCATGCCCGACCGAACTCAAGCGCCCCCCAATCACCCGAGCCGGCACCCCAAGCGCTCGCTCGAGCTCGACCATCGGATACCCTTCGGGACGTTTCGCAATCTCAGCCAAGATCTGTCGGGCTCCGTCCTGCAGCCGACTCCAGAACTGCCGGAACTCTTCGAACGTCCATGCTTCTCGCTCACCAGGCACCCGGGGCAGCTCACTCACTTCGAATTCTCCTGCCGCCAAGCCAGCGAGACGCTGGAGAACCTCTTGAATCGCACCGATTTCCTGAGAATCACCCTCGATAGTGATCACGATCCGGGCCATCGTCATCCTCCGTCAAAACACCAACCTACACTGTCAACATCAACATTCTACTCTCTCACAAGAGCTGATGCAAGCCCCACTCACATCGTACCTCTATCGTCTAAACCTGCCTCAGTATTCTGTCCAGAATCGTTTCCGAACCACTGCGTCGGTACCAAGCCTTCGACTGCCAAGACTCCAGCTGGAGCAAAGAAGGGAAAATCAAAACGTACACCCTCTCCGGAACGATGACCCGGAATGGGCATCAGACGCGCTGTCAGCGGCTTGCCGAGACGTGTCGCAAGTGTGGCCATATCAAGCACGATACCACTCAGCTGAGGCGCCGTGACGTCACCAGGCAAGGGAACAACGTCTAACCCGACACCACAGACCGCAGAAACCAAGAGGAGGCTGTGAAGATGTAAACGGCCTTCCCGCGCTCGCCGCCCCAGGACAGCATCCTCTAACACCGGTACCATGAGACCGCAGAAGCCGGTCCGCGGCACCGGGAGTCGCTGCAGGACACGAGTAATCATCGCCGCCACCGCAAGCACGCCCGGCCCTCCAAACGGTACCAACCCCAGCCGCTCAAATGCTGCGGCGACACTTCGCTGTTCCTCGGGATAGGGAGCGAGGGAACAGTCGAGTCCGAGGAAGCGCACACCCACCGCCTCGGCAAGTTCCTGCACCGTGCGTACCACGCGCGTCGCCACTTGCGTCAAGCGTTCTTCTAAGCGCCGCTCCGCGTCCGCGAGATTCGACGCCGTGCTCAAGACCTCGACTGCCTCATCCGCCACTTCCCAAGCGATCGCCAATGCGGGTGGTCCTCCATCGTGATACGCTGCTGGGAAGAACGGGATGCCTGGTGGACAAAGGGCAAGTGCCGCAAAGCGCAGGTTCCCAAAGCCCCCTGAAGTCCGCTGGGCGAGGGTCGCGATAACCTGTCCACAGTCACCAACAGCCGGCAACGATATCGCTCCCCCCTCGTCTGTGACTGCGATCGCAGCGAAGAGTCGCTCTTCTCGCACCAGTGCCTCAAGCATCCCTGGGAACCATGCCCGTTCGTGCGGTCGAGCTGGTCCCATCGAGACATAGTCGAAGCCAAACGTATGAGCCAGTTCACACAGCTGCCGTGCGAACTCCAGTACCTCCTTCGGTGACACAATGGTCGGGAAAGGTTGGGTCGCTAACCGCACGGTCTGAAGCTCGAGCTCGTTCCCCGCAAGAGCCCCGCGTATCTGTGTGGCAAGCCCCGCGATCTCCTCGCCATTCGTGATCGTGCCGGCACGCCAGATCGCTTTCCACCCAATCGTCACCGCTCGCACGCGCATTGTCGCTCCCCTCAAACTGGCCTCACCTGTCGTATCGACACCGCTATACTGCCACTGAGGCGGAAGGTGCGGACGGGCATGGCGTCCCATCCCCCAGCAATCCAGTTGGCTCTGGAACGCGTTCCGGCTCGTGTCAGGCTCTTCTTCTCCGATCTCGATCGTCAGTGGGAGATCACACACGACGCTGATCACCCTGTCACTGCGGCAAGCACTATCAAGTTGCTCATCCTTGTGACCCTCTACCGCGCATTCGCCCGCGGTGATCTTGACGCGAACGAGCCAGTAGCAGTCACGCCAGACGTGGTTGTTCCCGGCAGTGGTGTCCTCCGTTGGCTCCAACAGCAGCCAACTCTGACGCTGCGCGACCTCGCTGTCTTGATGGTGATTGTCAGCGATAATACCGCATCAAATCTCCTCATCGACCGCCTGGGTTGGTCGGCCTTCACCGCACTGGCAAGCGAACTCGGTCTCGCCCAAACCGCTCTCCGCCGTCGCTTCGCCGGACGTGCTGCGCTCCCTGGCGCGGAAGAAAATGTCACAAGTGCCCGCGATCTCGCTCAGCTCTTGGTATCCGTGGAAAAGGGTGAGATCATCCCAGAAGGGCCATGGCTTACGGATTTGCGGACGATTCTGACTGCGCAGCAGTTTCGCGACATTATCCCCGCGCGACTTCCCGCTCATGTCCGCCTAGGAAACAAGACCGGGAGTCTACCAGGTTTTCTCCACGATGCCACGCTCCTGTGGGCCCCGCACGGCCGAGCCACACTCGTCCTTCTCGCCAGTGATGTCCACGATGCAGAGTTCACTCGCCGTGCACTCGCCGATCTGGCTCGTGTTATCTATGACGAGTGGTGGATGGAGACGAACCGTAAGCCATCCGACCGTTCATGAGAGGAGCAAGAATCATCGATGACGACACCACGTTCTATCGGTGAGCCACCAACTGCGGAACGTGTCCTCATCATTGGTGCCCATCCGGACGATCCGGAATTCTTCTGTGCTGGGACTGTTGCCCGCTGGGTCACGACAGGCACGAGTGTGCATTATGTCATTGTGACCTCTGGGGACAAGGGTGCGCCTGGAGACTGGGATACCCACGAGTTCTCTGCCGAAGTCCGTGAGGCCGAGCAGCTCGCGGCAGCCCGCGAGCTCGGCGTCCAAGGCGTGACCTTCTTGCGCCTTCCCGACGGGGAGGTCTTCGACTCGCTTGCACTCCGCGCACAGCTCACCGCAGAAATCCGCCGTTTCCGACCCGACATTGTGGTGACGCACGATCCCCTGACACGCCTTTACCGCCAACATCCCGATCATCGGGCAGTCGGCGCGGCGGCACTCGCTGCAGCGTTTCCCGCCAGTCGATTGGCAACGTTCTTCCCGGAACAACGTGCGGCAGGGCTGCAACCGCACGTGGTGCGGATCGCTTTGCTCTTCGGCTCCGACCGCCCCGATACGTTCGTTGACATCGCGCCGGTCTTTGAGCGCAAACTGGCAGCACTCCGCTGCCACACCAGCCAGTTGGGAGCTTTCCCAGGCGGAATGGAAACGCGCGTCCGCACGCGAGCACGTGAAGCGGGGGCTTCCGTCGGCTTGGAACTCGCCGAGGCATTTCTTTGGGTCGACCTCGAGTGAGGTCAACGCTGGCCAAGCAGTATCTGCACGCGTGGAATGACCTCTTCAATGAAGCGACGCGCTTGCGTGACATAGTCCCCAGCCACCGGCCAGAAGAGAAAGGTGTCCATTCCACTTTCCGCGAATCGGGCAATCGCGTCGGCCCAGTCTTCAACCGAGCCGCTGAGGAAGCCGGGGCGATTCACCCGGAGCGGGCGACTTCCCGGTACGTCAAGCACACCAAGCAGGTTGTAAAGCCGGCGAACGAACCGCGGATCTCGGCCAGCCCTCATTGCACCTTCGTCAACCAGTCGATTCACCTCGACCAACCGTTCGGGCAGGACATACGGCGTGGAGATCGTCAGACCATCCGCGAGTGCTCCGGCGAGGCGCAGCGAATGTGGTCGGATGGCCCCAACCCAGAGCGGAATCGGATGCGCTGGAGCTGGACCGAACGTGAGTCCACTGACTCGAAAGATGCGTCCCTCATAGGTCACTGGCTGCCCAGTACCCGCAGCGTCCCAGAGAAGGCGGCAGAGTCGCACTGCATCCTTGAGTGCAGTCAGCGCCTCATGCGGCGGCCAGCGCGGCCCACCCATTGCCGCGATCCCGTCCCAGAAGGCACCCGCACCAAGGCCGAGCTCGACACGCCCACCACTCAGTCGATCGAGTGTCGCCGCAGCCTTGGCCAGCATCACTGGATGACGCAGGGCAAGGGTGGCCACGTTCGTGAGCACGTGGACACGCTGCGTCCGAAGCGCAACAGCCGTCAACACCGTCCAGGTCTCAGCAAACCGTGGGTTGTAGGCATGATCCTGCATCGCGATCAGTGCAAGACCGGCTTCGTCTGCCAGTGTGAAGAGCGCAGCTGTCTCCTCTGGACGATCGACCAGCGGATCAATGTTCAGCCCGAATCGTATCGTGCGTTCAGTGCTCATTCGGTTCTCTGCTCACCCCGGTTCGAACTCAGCCCCCGACCCTGCTCCTGTTTAATTGCCGGCAAATTGGGCCGCTTTCTGAGCGCCTTCAGCGGCCAGTACCCGTGTCCGCTCTCAGTTCAGAACATTTGCCGCCAACCATACACGCCTGGCAGGGAGCGACCGCAATCCAGAGCACCGCCGGAGCATGCCGGGAACGACGCGAGCTGTCATCACCCGTGAAGAATCCAGCACCGTGGGAGCGATTCGTTCGCTCTGTGCATCCGTCAAGAATATCCGGTCGAGCTTTCTTGCCGCAGTCCTAACGATGCACGCACCTCGTGCCGATTGTTGCAAGTTTGCAAGTTTCCCACACGAGCCCCCCGCTGACACTTCCCGCGACTATCCCGAGCCAGAATTTTCGAGCGTCCATGCTGCAGCGTATTCGACACAAGCCATCCACTCACTTCTCCAACGCACCCTAAAGACGAGGGCACCGGCGACACCCGTCACGGCCGCGAGCGCGAACCAGCCGCTCGTGATCCATCGGTGACCGCACTACCTAAGCCCATGGACCCGATCCGCGCTCTGCCCAAGTGTTGCCATCCGAGAGATGACCAGCACACGGCAGGAGCCAAGACACATTTTCGACCTCCGGTGGACATCCGGTCATGACAATCGCACCCTCGGAAAGCAACCAAATTGACGTTGACCATCTGGCGCCCCCGAAGGACGCTCTCCGAGCCGCGGAGCGAGCCAGTATGCAACAATCCACGAACTCATCAATTCTGTTCACCATGAGGCGGGGCGGGATCATCATTCACCGACATAGCAGTTTCCCGTCCCGCCTCGCGCTCCTTGGGAAATGGAACGGGGTAAGAAGAACCTTGTCCCGTTCTGAAGTCTCAGCCTGCCTCCTTGCGGACGAGCTCTACCTCGATAAAGACGTCCACTGTCTCACCGACCAGCCAACCACCTGCCTCGAGCGCAACATTCCAACTCGCGCCAAAGTCATGCCGGTTGATCTTTGTGCGCGCCTCAAAACCCGCTCGTATGCCACCCCATGGATCCCTGGCAACGCCGTGGAACTCCGCGTCGAGCGCAACTTCCTTCGTGACACCACGAATCGTGAGATCACCGATCACACGAAATCGGTTCCCACCGAGTGGTTCAATCCGCTTGCTCACGAAAGTGATCGTTGGATAGTGCTCGACATCCAGAAAGTCAGCAGAGCGCAGATGTGCATCACGCCGCTCTTCACGTGTATCGATGCTGGCAGCATCGATAGTCACTTCCACCTTCCCGTTCTCTGGATGTGCCGGGTCAAACTCGACCCAACCGGAGAAGTTCTTGAACTGACCACGAACTGTGGTCACCATAAGATGCCGCACAGCAAAGGTGATCTGGCTGTGCGTGGGGTCAATCTCCCAACGTGCAAGACCCGTTAGCTCCGGGGTCAGAGATGTCATTCCCGTCCTCCTTCCGTTACCACCCTTTAGCTACGTATTTCGTAGCAACTACGCGTATAATAGTTTCATGATGATCGGTTGTCAAGGACCCAGTCATGCCCGGCACCGCTCTTGGTGCGCCTGCGCGGCAATCCGCGTCCACCTGCACGCCAGCGCTGCGACGCGTGAAGCACGAGCTCCGCTGGCGCGTTGCAGCCTTCCCGTGAACGGCATACGCTCGGTGAACGAAAAACCGCATGCGCATCTGTCTCCCCACACCTCTTGGGCACAACGTCACCGAGCGGAGACAAGCAACGACGAGCATGGTATTGCGTTCGGCTGTTCAACACTTTGCTGCGGGTGTTGAGCTACAGCGGACACGTCTCTCTGATCCTCATACGGTACAATGACGAAGTGAGGATGAACGATGCGACGCGACACTCATCAAGAAGCGACTTGCCCGATCGCTCGCGCGGCACGTCTACTCGGCGACCACTGGGTACTGTTGATCCTGCGCGAACTGGCACAAGGGAACCGCCGGTTTCAGGAGCTCCTGATCGGCACCGGGATTAGTCCCGCTGTCTTGTCCCAAAGGCTGCGCTATCTGGAGGCGGAGGGGCTTGTAACGCGGCATGCGTATGCCGAGGTTCCGCCACGTGTGGAGTATGCACTGACGGAGAAGGGACGGGCAGCGCTACCAGTCATTGAGCAATTGCGCGAGTACGGAGAACGGTGGCTCGCCCCGGAGCCTCCGTCCGCTGAGGACGAGATGGTTCCTCACAACGCCTCCGGTGCGTCGACCGCGTGAACGACGAGGATGCGTGCCAGTGCGCATCGTTTCGCTGCTCCCGAGCTTGACCGAGATCGTTTGGGCACTCGGCCTCGCCGACCAACTCGTTGCCGTCACGCATGAGTGTGACTATCCGCCTGCTGTACGCTCCAAGCCGCGCGTCACGCGCAGCCTACTTCCGCCTGGACTGAGTCAAGCGGAGATCGACGCCGCCGTGCGAGAACGCGTTGCCGCTGGACTCCCCCTCTATGAACTCGATACTGCGCTCCTTCGAGCGCTCGAGCCCGATCTGATTCTTACCCAAGCGCTCTGCCCGGTCTGTGCCGTCTCGGTTGACGACGTCTGCCAACTCGCCACCACACTTCCACGACCACCGCGCGTTGTCTCCGTCGAGCCAACGACTCTTCGAGAGATCTTTGATTCGATCCTCACGGTCGGAGCCGCCACTGATCGCTCGCACACTGCGCATGCAGTGGTCACCGCACTCCAGCGGCGGCTCGCGTGGATTGCAGAGCGCGTTGGTGAGCCAGCAACCCGACCCCGTGTTGTTTGCTTAGAGTGGCTCGATCCGCCGATCGTCGCCGGCCACTGGGTCCCAGAGATGGTCGCGCACGCTGGCGGTGTAGACGTGCTCGGCATCCCCGGACGTCCCTCCTTCACGGTCACGTGGGAACGCGTGGCTGAAGCAGCCCCGGATATCCTTGTGGCAATGCCCTGTGGTTACGATCTTGAGAAAACACGGCGGCTGAGCAGCGAACTGCTCGGGCATCCGGCACTGCGCCTGACACCGGCCGTCATCCGGGACGCAGTTTGGGCTGTCGACGCATCGAACTTCTTCAGTCGTCCTGGACCACGTGTGATACACGGCGTCGAAATTCTTGCCGCACTCTTTCACCCCGAGCGCTGCGTTCTGGATCCCCAGCGGCACGCCGCACCGCTTCGGCCTGTGCAGCTCTTTCCGTCGGTATGAGTCGCGTGGCAACCCTCACGAGTCATGTGAGCCTTGCACTTGCCACTATCGGTGGAATTGTCGCTTTCCTCTATCCTTTCTTGCTCGCGGCACTCGGTTTGGAAGTCCCACAGCAACGTGGTGTTGAAATAATCTTGCTCTTCGCGCTCCTTGCGATCACCTCACTCGTTGTGCTTCTCACGCAGCTGACCGATGAGCACTGCGCCCAGACGGAACGCTCACGTGCGGTCGCCCTGCTGGCGGCACTCGTTGCGATCGACTCCGTTTTGCGGTTCATTCCCAGTCTGATCGGTGCAAGCCCAATCTTTCTGTTGATCATCGCGAGCGGCTACATCTTTGGCACACGATTCGGCTTTTTAATGGGCTCGCTGACATTGTTGATCTCGGCTGCCCTCACCGGTGGGATAGGCCCATGGTTACCCTTTCAAATGCTCTCTGCTGGATGGATGGGTGCCACAGCCGGATGGTTACCACGGCGTTCAGGAAGGGCCCGGCGATTCTGGCTGGCTGCGTTTGGCGCCTTCTGGGGCTTCCTCTTCGGCGCACTGATGAACCTCTGGTTCTGGCCGTTCACCGCGCCGGGTGCCACCGAAAGTGGTGGGCTCTACTGGACGCCAGGAATGTCGCTCAGTGAAACCCTTCACGCCTATGCCCGCTTTTATCTCACCACCTCACTCCTTTTCGACGGCACACGCGCCCTCGGGAACGCCCTTCTGGCCTTACTCCTGGGGGAGGCAGTGTGTCAGGCGCTCGAACGGTGGCGAGATCGTCTCGGTTGGCGGCCGTGGCACGAACTCGTTGCCACCGACTAGATCGCTCCCACCTGGCGCATCGCCGCGATCTGATCACTGGTGTAGCCGAGATCCTGCAGGACCTCATCGGTGTGCTCGCCGAGCAGCGGTGGATGCCGACGGATCGCCGCGGGTGTTCGCGAGAACCGCCAGGGGAAACCTGTCTGATCCACTGCCCCGAGAGTCGGGTGCGGGATGCGCTGAACGAGCTCCAGGTGCTGGACTTGCGGGTCGGCAAAGACCTCTGGCACGGTGTAGATTGGCCCACACGGAACTTGCACCGCATCAAGGCGGGCAACAATCTCGGCTGTCGTCAGAGTACGCGTCACCGCCTCGATGCGCTCAACGAGTTCAGGCAGATTCGTGATTCGACCAGCATTGGAAGCAAATCGCGGATCGTCAAGTAAGTCCTCCAGCCCCAACGCCCGGCACATGCGCGTGAAGATGGCATCGTTTCCTGCAGCGATGTTCACGTGACCATCAGCGCTTCGAAAGGTCTGGTAGGGCGCGACAATTGGATGCGCATTCCCGGTGCGCTTCGGCACTTCTCCAGTTGCAAAGTAGATCCCAGCCTGATACGTCAGGAGAGCTACCTGGCCACCAAGCATCGACGTGTCGATGTACTGGCCCTCGCCGGTTTGCGCCCGATGATAGAGCGCCGCGACGATCGCGAGCGCAGCGAACATACCCGCAGCGATATCAGCGATCGGCACGCCGAAGCGAACCGGCTCTCCATCAGGAAAACCAGTCACGCTCATGAGGCCCGACATGCCTTGGACAATGAGGTCATATGCTGTACGATCCTTGCCCGGGCCAGTCTGCCCAAAGCCAGAAATCGAGCAATAGATGATCTGGGGCCGCCGACCGCGCACCGCCTGATATCCAATACCCAGCCGATCGACAGTCCCAGGGCTGAAATTCTCGACGACAACGTCAGCCTGGTCCACAAGCCGCCAAAAGACCTCTTGCCCCGCTGAATGCTTGAGATCGAGCGTGATGCTGCGCTTGTTGCGGTTGACCGAGAGATAGTACGCACTCACGCCATCGATGAACGGCGGGCCCCAGGCCCGGGTATCATCACCCGCACCCGGTCGCTCGATCTTGATGACATCTGCACCGAGATCACCGAGCAGCATTGTGCAGTATGGGCCAGCCATCACACGCGTGAGATCAACAACGCGGACACCGCTCAGAGGAAGCCGCTCCATCCCTGCTCGCCTCCCACCCATCCATCCGTAACAGCGAACGCCACCGTTCCCCGGTGGCGCCACTCTTACTCTGCCATATCCACTCGCCAGGCGCTAGATCTCTACCGCCGCGGGACGTCCGTCGGGCGCGGGACGAGGCCATGCGAGATCGCGTAAATGACCGCCTGGGTGCGATCACGGACACCGAGCTTTTGGAAGAGCGCCGAAAGGTTGTTCTTCACTGTGCTTTCGGCCAAGTTCAACGCATCGGCAATCTGGCGGTTGTTGTATCCCTGGGCCAGGAGCCGCAACATCGTCAACTCACGATCCGAAAGCTCCTGACCTCGTGTCGGTGCTTTGGCGAGCAGGCGCTGATACTCACGCATCAGGATCGGCGCGAGTTCGGGGTCGATCGTGGCTCCACCTTCGGCCGCGACATGGATCGCGCGGAGCAGCTCCTCTGGTTTGCTGTTTTTGACGAGATAGCTTCGTGCACCAGCACGGATTGCATGGAGCACATACTCCTCGTCGTCGTACATCGTGAGCATGATGACGTGCACGTGACGGTGCTGTTGGACAATCGCCTCCGTGGCCCGGATACCATCCATACCCGGCATGTTAATGTCCATGAGTACCACATCCGGCTGGAGCTCGGCGACGAGCCGTAAGGCTTCTTGGCCGTTCGCCGCCTCTCCAACCACCTCGATCGTCCCGTCACTCTCGATGAGTTGTCGTAGCCCTTCACGGAAGAGATCATGATCGTCCACGATGAGCACCCGAATCCGCTGCTCGCCTGCCATCTCTCGCTCCCGCTTACCTGCTCTGGTCGTGCTCAGGGACAGCCCAAGCCCTGCTCCATTCAACCCCACCACCCGCCCATTTGTCATCACCGGATTGTCCTATTCCCTGATCAGGTTCATTCGCGACGAGCTGGCACTGTGATTGCCACTGCAGTCCCGCCATCCGCTAAACCTGTGGCTTGCATCGTTCCTCCGCTCAGGCGCACCCATTCCTCGGCTAGCGCGATTCCAGGTAGACGTTCCCACATCTCCTGCCCCACCCACGGCCCGTCATCGGCGAGCACAAGCAGCACTGCCCCATCCCGCCGCTGTCGCAATCGAATGGCAAGCCGGCTGATCCCAGCTGGCAGCCGCGCCTGCTCGATCACGATCTGCGCAATACGATAGAGTTGTGCTTCAATGTCCGGTGCAGGCCGCTCACGCAGCTCGCCTAAGAACTCCACATCGAGCCCCCGTGTGCGTTTGAGCTGCGAGAAATAGTCACGCAGCGCAGCCACGAGGCCCAAATGGTCCAACGATGCTGGCCGGAGCCGGAAGATTGTATCGCGTAACGTCGCAATCTGATCTGCCAGGAGATCACGGACCTGTTCCAGTTCGAGCATCGTCTGTTCGATCGGTTGCTGTTCAGCTCGCCGCAAAGTGAATTCGATCCGATAGAGGCTGGAAGCGAGTCCTTGCAGAACTCGGTCATGGATCGCCTCGACGAGTTCCCGTCGTTCCCGCTCTTCCGTAGTTAGTGTGTCAACGAGTGCACGTTCCCGGCGCTCACGGGCCACACCCTCATCAACACGTTGGTTGAGTGCCTGCGTGTGCGCGCCGATCGCCGCTGCAAGACGCTCCAGCCAGCCCTCAATCTCCGACTCTAATGTCCTTTCGCTTAACACAACCACTGCTCCCTCACCATGCGGAAAGGGAGCGACAAGCCCACTAACCGGCCGAAGATCCTGCGGCAAGACCGTACGCCACCGCTCCCACTGCTCTGCGTCAAGGCGAGTCACTCGTCCTGCTGTCAGATACGGAGCAAGAGGTGATTCCCCAGCGACGTCCCGGCGGAGCGAGTGTGGTCTCCCCTTCGTCACCCAGAGGAGGGTGAGCTCAGTACCTCGGCGGAGGGCCAGCCCGACCGCGGAGACCGAAAAGCGTCCAACAAGCAGATACCAAACTGCACGAGCCACCGCTCCTGGTTCACCCTGCTCGACAAGTGCTCCTGCAACCTCTTCTACCCACTGAGCGTGTGCGCGAGCACCAGAAAGTTGCTCTTCCTCATTGACCAGAACGAGAAGCGTCATCAAGTTCGCTCCGAGTGTCGCCAACAGCGCACGTGCCTCCTCCTCACCTTCCGCATCGCTCTCACGCCAGGCAGCGAGAATGAGCCCCCGTGTCATTTCGCCATGTTCTGGAAGTGGCACCGCGAGGGCAGAGGAGACACCAGTCGGAAAGAGTAGACCGACGATCGTCCTGTCACGCCACTCCTGAGCTCGCCCCTGTAGAAGCACCCCGCGGAGGATCATTGCGACGCGCGTACTCGCGATAGCGGCTGGGTCCGGCTGTACTCCCGGGGCACCAACGCCCGCCACGAGCTCTGCCCGCTCCTCACCCGTCCAGCGCACAAGCACCATCGCCTCGGCACGACTTCGCCAGCGCACTGCCTCGAGGAGACACACAATCGCCTCCCGTGCGCTGGTGGCCGTGGCGAGTGCGTCACGGAGAAGGCGCGCCGCTCGTTCGGATGCGCTGGGTTCTGAACAGCTGACCAATTGGCCGATGAGAAGACCGAGCAGACCAGCCAGAAGCGTTGCATGCGCACGGTCCGGCTCAGTGAACGCCAGCGCGCGTCGGCGGCCGACATCTACACGACCAACGACACGCCCACCAGTATGAAGCGGCAGCACGAGGACCTGCGCGATCCTGTCCCGCGAGAGCTCAGTTTGATCCCCTTGGCCGAGCACCGCTTCCCACGATGTGCCAACGAGCGGGCCAGTGACAAGTGTCCATGGTGACAAACGCTCAAAGCCGGACGGAGCTGGACGGGTCACGTCTTTGGGAGGTGCAGTCGCTTCACCCCGCTGTGCAAGGAGACGAAGCCCCTCCTCGGGGCGGTAAGTCCAGAGACGAACCAGATCAGCTGTCAGTGCCTGCTGCACGAGAACCGCAAGCTCATCCCAGGCCAGACCCTCGACCGGAACACGCACCACAAGGTCGAGCACGTGGTTGAACCAGGATGGCAGTGCACTATCGGAGCCACGCACTGCGCCCTCTCGCGGTATGACCTTCTCCCGCCTCAGCCACTTGAGACAGCGATGATTCATGCCCCAATCCTACAGTCGCGGCCACTCCACCGCGCTCATCAAAACGATCGACAGTATCGAGAGAGAAAACGAGTATCATCGGTACCGGTCCGGACGGGAGGCTGGTCCTTCGCGAGCCACAACCTCGACGGAAACGGGGACCGGCAAGTGAGACAATGACTGTGCTGGGACTGACGTTTCTGGGAACGGGAACCTCGAACGGAATACCGGTGATCGGTTGCCACTGCCGCGCCTGTACGTCGGCTGACCCGCGCGACCGACGGACACGCTGTTCGGTCGTCCTGCATCTCGGTGAACGGAATATCCTCATCGATACCGCGCCGGAGCTCCGGCTCCAGGCTCTCGCCACTGGATTGACCCGCGTTGACGCAGTCTTGTTCACCCACGCTCACGCCGACCATGTCGGAGGATTCGACGATCTCCGCCAGTTCAACTACCTGGCGCAAGCCCCGTTGCCAGTCTACGCCGACCCGACAACAGCGCGTGAACTCCGCACGCGCTTCGGATACGCATTTAGCGATCCATTGCCATTCTACGGCGGGAAACCAGACTTGCGTTTGCATGAGTTCGACGGTCCCTTCGAGCTCTTCGGCTACCACATTATTCCGGTACCAGTTCTGCATGGCGGCTGGACGGTTTACGGATTCCGCTGTGGGCCGCTCGCCTACGTCACTGACGCGAAAACGATACCGCCCGCATCGCTCGCGCTGCTGCGTGGCGTCGAGGTTCTGGTGCTGAACGCGCTTCGCGACCGGCCGCACCCGACGCATCTGAGTTTGGCGGAAGCTTTAGTCATTGTCGAGGAACTTCGGCCAAGACAAACCTATTTCACTCACGTGAGCCACGAGGTCGTCCATATCGAATGGAGCGAGCGACTCCCAGCTGGTGTCTCCTTGGCGCACGATGGGCTACAAGTCTGGGTGTGAAGGAGGAGATGGTGCACAGCCGCTCCTTGCGATGGTTGGTCCTTCTCATTCTGGTCGGCGTGCTCGGCCAGCCGAGCGTTCCCCCTCTCCCAGCACGTGCTGAGCCGCTCTTTGCCGATCCCGCTTTCGCGGCACGCTGGGAATACGTCGATCGCCCAGTTGCCGCGGGAGTCACAGAGCGCTCCTGGATCTGGGGGCCAGCACCGCTGAGTGGCGCGTTGACCGAGCGGTATCAAGAGTCGCCACAACGTGCCCGTCTCGTCCAATACTTTGACAAGGGACGCATGGAGTTGACGCGACCCGCCGGTGACCCGTCCTCCCCCTGGTATGTCACCGGCGGACTGCTCACCCGCGAACTGGTCAGTGGCACAATCCAGCTCGGGGACGAGCTGTTCCTGAATGCCGGCTCTGGGGCTCGCATCCCAATCGCCGGCGATCCCGACAATCCGTTTCCTACCTATGCTGATCTGGCAACCGTTGTTGATCGAACGCAACCAGATCGAACCGGTCAAGCAGCAACGAGTTGGCTCACACCGGAAGGCTGGCGGGAGCGGTCAGAGGCAGCGAGCGATCCCGGAGTAGCGTTGGTCCGGTATGTTTCCTACACTGGCCCGGTCGGCACTCCGGTTGGGTACAACATCCCACAAGTATTCTGGGCCTTCATGACACAGCCTGGACTTGTCTGGCAAGACGGTGCGCCCACGCTCGTCGATCCGCTCTTCGACTGGCTCTTTGTGCTTGGCTATCCGATTGCCGACCCCTTTTGGGTTCAGGTGCGTCTCCGCGGCGAGCCCACATGGGTACTGGTTCAGCCGTTTGAGCGCCGTATCCTCACGTATACCCCGAGTAATCCCCCCGGCTGGCAGGTGGAAATGGGAAATATTGGCCAGCACTACTGGCGGTGGCGTTACCAGTTGACGCCAACGGTTCGCGTCCACCCGAGCGCTGGGTACTTCGGTATGCAGCCAGGGACACGGGCAGTCTTCGCATCGAGTAGTCGCCTTGATGAGACTTGGCTGGTCAGTGGGCCGAACAGGAGCTTCATTGCCGGTTCGGAGCTGGTTGTTCGTGAGGAACTCCGCGGTTCGAGCCGCTGGATCACATACTGGGCAGTCACGGAGAACGGGATCGCGCTTTGCGGGTGGGAACGCTTCACCCGCGCGGGTACCTTCATTGAGACGGTTGTCTTCTGGCCAGCCTTGCGTTTGTTTGGCGCCGGCGACCTCATTGAGGGGACCGTCCGAGAAACGAGCGTCACCTATCTCTCGACACGGGTAACTGCACATACCCTGGCGCTCCGTGTCCAGGTCGACGAACAGACGCTCGTCAGTACTCCCTATGGCGTCGTGCCTGCCTGGCGACTCACGGTGCAGTCCAGTGACCCGCCAACGCTCGTCCTCTCCTATCTCAACAGTACGCTTTGGTTCAGCCCAAACCTGGGCATTATTCAGTGGACGACCAACCAGTACGCGGCGCAGCTCCGCGAGTTCACTGCCCCTTCCTAAACGAGATGGAACCGATCGGCACAATACTGCGTTAGACTAGTAGAGGGAGGTCAGGGGATCTCCTGGTTGGCCTCCAACAGGGTAGGGAAGGGATTCCGTATGCCTCGTCGCCTGGTCTCCAGCTCGGTGGCACTTCTCGTGTTGTTTCTGGTCTCATTCACTGCGCCAACAACCCGACCCGCTGCTGCTGCCGACTGGCATCAACTCGTTCTGTACTTCCCCCAGACGGGCCACCACCTGAGCGGTGACTTCCTATGGGCCTGGATAAGTAATGGCGGTCTGATGACCTTTGGCTTTCCCATTACCGAGCCTTTTACACAGGATGGCTTAGTGGTCCAGTACTTTGAGCGTGCTCGTTTCGAGTACCATCCACAACATCAGGGCACCCGATATGTCGTGCTGGCGACCCTTCTTGGAAACTGGCTGACGGAATCCCGGCGTCAGGAGATGGCTTTCCGTCCGATCCAGATCGACCCACAGATCGCCAACACCGATCCGCAGCGGCGATACTTCCCGGAAACCGGACACACCCTTGCGTACGGCTTCAAAGCGTATTGGGAAGCGAACGGCGGCCTGTACACGTTCGGCTACCCAATTTCGGAGGAATTTGCCGAATGGAATCCTGATACAGGACAGTACTATACCGTTCAGTACTTCGAACGAGCGCGCTTTGAGTACCACCCAGAAAACAAGGGCACACCGTTCGAAGTGCTCCTCGGTCGGCTCGGTGCGCAGTATGCGCAGGCACGCGGTGTCGATACCAGTCCAGTCCCCAAACGCTCGGACGCGATCGAGGCGCCATCACAGCTCCTGGACTACCGATGGTCGCGGGCCGTGGCAACCGATGAGGGAGCGGTCTTTGGCCGAGTGACCGCGACGACCTTGGCGATCCGCAGTGCACCCAGGAACAGCGCCCCGATCCTCGCCTGGACGTACGCTCGCCACCCGGTGCCGATCCGAGGTCTCACCCTCGGCGATCCAGTTGAGGGTAATCCGATCTGGTATGAAGTCGGTGACGGCCGCTACGTCGCCGCCGCCTGGGTGGAACCACTCGTCCCGGACGTCCCGCCACGGCGCTTCGGCGGCCGCTGGGTCGACGTCAGTCTCCGTTCCTTTTACGCCGTCGCCTATGACGGCGACCGGCCGGTCTACGTCGCTATCATCACCGCGGGACGTGATGGCAAAACACCTGTTGGGGTCTTCCAGATTTTCTACCGGGTCCGCAACGAGACGATGGACGCTGCCACCGTGGGCATTCCACCGGGATCGCCGGGCTACTACTACCTGACGAACGTGCAGTTCACCCAATACTTTAAGTCGGGGGGCTATGCTCTCCACGGGAACTACTGGACTCCGCCCTCACAGTTTGGTGGCTTTACATCGAACGGTTGCGTTGGTCTCCAGAATAGTGACGCCGAGTGGTTCTGGAATTTCCTGAATATCGGCTCAGTCGTCAGTATTCATTACTGATTTTGGGGCTTATAGCGAGTGAGCTGTGCAGCTTTCTTGCTCTGCATTGACTTGCGACACACGAACGGAAAACGCAACCATGACAGCAGCCATCTGGTGGATTCGTCGAGACCTACGTCTCCACGACAATCATGCCCTCCGTGTCGCACTCTCCGAAGGTGCGCCGGTTCTCCCGCTTTTCGTGATCGACCCGTCGCTCATCCAGGCACCACTCAAGAGCGATCGGCGCATTGCCTTCTTACTGGCCTCGCTCCGTAGCCTTGACAGTGACCTCCAACAGCGCG
Source organism: Thermomicrobium sp. CFH 73360 (assembly GCF_023806465.1). Classification (GTDB taxonomy): domain Bacteria; phylum Chloroflexota; class Chloroflexia; order Thermomicrobiales; family Thermomicrobiaceae; genus Thermomicrobium. The sequence continues at coordinate 379,647 of NZ_JAMSLS010000001.1, forward strand.
GCAGCCGCCTCGTTGTTCGCATCGGTGATCCGCGAATCGTCATTCCGGCCGTGGTTCGCGAGGTCGGTGCTCGCCTCGTCGTTGCCGAGGCCGACGTGACTCCGTACGCCCGAAGACGCGATATGGCACTCGCCGAGACGGTACCGCTTCGATTGGTTTGTGGCCTGACCATCCATCCGCCGGGGACCGTTCTGACGCCAGAGGGGCGCCCCTACACGGTGTTCTCGCAGTTCGCTCGCGCCTGGTGGCGCCTCCCTCAACCATCGGCAGCCGATCTCATCCCGGCACCGGAACACTTACCACCGCTTCCCAACGTGGTGAGCGACCCACTCCCAAACGCTCCCACCGCTGTGCCGACCCGTTTTCCCCCCGGTGAAGCAGCAGCACGCAGACGTCTCGATGCCTTCCTTCAGCGTGATATCGCCCGCTATGCAAGCGACCGCGACCGTCTCGACGGAAGCGGAAGCTCGCAGCTCTCACCCTACTTCCGATTCGGGCTTGTGAGCGTACGCGAGGCCTGGTCCCGAGCAGCCGTATTGCTGAATGAGGCGGAAGCGGCTTCCGGCGTACGCGCGTGGCTCAACGAGCTCCTTTGGCGTGAGTTCTATCAGCACCTTCTGGCGGCATACCCCGAGAGCGTTTATAGAAGCATGCGGGAACCGTTTCGGCACGTTCCGTGGCCAGGCCAGGAACCACTGTTTGGCGCATGGCGCGACGGTGTAACCGGCTATCCCGTCATTGATGCTGCGATGCGACAATTGGCTGCGGAGGGATGGATCAGCAATCGTGCGCGGATGCTCGTCGCCAACTTTCTCTCCAAACTCCTCCTGGTCGATTGGAGACACGGGGAACGATACTTCCGACAGCAGTTGATTGACGGCGATCTCGCTGCCAATGTCGGTGGCTGGCAGTGGTCAGCTGGCACTGGGACCGACGTTGCCCCGTACTTCCGTATCTTCAACCCGATTCGCCAAGGTGAACTCTTCGATCCCTCTGGCTCCTGGACTCGCCAGTGGCTCCCCGAGCTTCGTAACGTCCCCCATGACTACCTGTTCGCTCCCTGGCGGATGCCAGACCAGCTCCAAAGAGCGATCGGTTGCCAGATTGGACGCGACTATCCAAGACCAATCGTCACCTATGAAGTCGCCCGCCAACGCGCTCTCGAGTGGTTCCAGGGCGTCCTCACAGGTCGATGAGCGGCACTGACATTGCGGCAAGGGAGCCTTACCAGATGGGAACGACGCCGCATATTCTCAGCCGCATATTCTCATCATTGGGGCGGGAATCGCCGGGCTGAGCACTGCCGCAGCGCTGGCCCATGCAGGGTTCCCCGTGACCGTCCTTGAAGCGCACGTCTATCCTGGGGGCTGCGCAGCAACCTTCCGCTACCAAGGGCACTGGTTCGATGCCGGTGCAACGCTCACGGCTGGTTTTCTCCCCGGTGGGCCAATGCAACTTCTGGGTCGGGCCGCCGGTGTCAGCACCTGGCCGGTTCGACCACTCGAGCCCGCCATGGTTGTTCATTTGCTTGATGGCCCGATGGTCCCGCGCTGGGGTGATGAGCGTCGGTGGGACGTCTATGGCTCGCTCTTTCCGCAAAGCCTACCGTTCTGGCATTGGCAAGAAAGGACAGCATCGCAGCTCTGGGATTTCGCCCTCAGACTCCCGGAACTCCATCCTCGCCGTCTCTGGTCACTCCGGGAGCTGCTCGGGACCGTTGGTCAGTGGATCCTGCAAGCACGCCCCTCCCCACGGCTTCTCGCCGATCTCTTCCGTCCCGTCGTCTATCGCTTGCCAGCCGATGCAACATTCCGACGGTTCATTGACGCGCAGCTCCTCATCGCGGCTCAGGCGACGTCGCACGAGATTTACGCACTCTACGCTGCCGCAGCACTCGACCTCCCTAATCGCGGCGTGGTGGAAGTGGCTGGTGGCGTTGGGGGAATCGCCCGGACCCTGGTATCCACGATCGAGCGTTACGGGGGCACAGTGCTGCTGCGACACGAGGTAACCAGTATTCGTCGCCGCGGGAAGACATGGGAAGTAACAACCAATCGTGGCCTCACTCTCACGGGAGACGAACTTGTCGCTGCGCTGACCCCCTGGGGCCTTCGTCAAATCTGGTACGATGCCCCCTCCTCGTTCAGGGCACGCCTCACCACTCCACCCAAAGGATGGGGGGCATTCGTCTTGTACCTGATTCTCGAGGATGCAATAGTGCCAACAGATATTGCTCTCCATCACCAGGTCGTCGCGTCAGGCCCTCTCGGTGAAGGACGCTCGATCTTCCTCTCCCTGAGCCCGGAGTGGGACTCCACCAGAGCACCAGTTGGTCGCAGAGCGGCCACGATGAGTACCCACACCCAGTATGCGCAATAGTGGAAGCTCGCCCACCAGAGTCGCGAGAGTTACCAAGAGGCTGTCGCCCGCATGATCGAGCAAATGGTCGCCACTGCAAGTGCAGCGCTCCCGTGGTTGCGGCAAGCAATCCGCTTCGTCCTTCCTGGCACACCCCTCGCCTTTGCACGCTTTACACGGAGACCGTATGGTTGGGTCGGCGGATTCCCGCAGCGCCACCCCTTCGTCGGATGGCCCACCGAGATCGGGGCACACCTGTGGCTCGTCGGCGACAGTGTCTTCCCAGGCCAGTCCATCCCAGCCTCTGCTCTTGCTGGGCTGCGTGTCGCTCGAGCCATTGCCCGGTTGTACCGAGCGGACCTCCACCATTCGGCCGACGAACCATCGCTGGCCGTGGAGCCCGGGGTCATGCGCAGCACGACTCAATGGAAATAACCGACCTCGACTGCTGCCTCAAGGATCTGCCGTGCGATCGGGGCTGCCACACGGGACCCTTCTCCCCCATGTTCGACCATCACCACGAGCACCAGTTGCGGATTGTCTGCGGGCGCAATCGCCACGAACCAAGCGTGTGGAGCATCTTGACCCGACTCGGCCGTTCCTGTCTTCCCTGCAACCGGCAACGGAAAGCCTTGGAACACGCTGTACGCCGTCCCATTGGGTCGTGCCACGACATCACGGAGTGCTGAGCGAATCGCCGCAATGTGCTCGGCCGCAATGGGGAGCGTACCGCGGGCCTTTGGCTCTGTCCGTGCACGATCACTCCCGTCGATCGCTGTCACCCGTTCGATGAGATACGGTCGCCAGAGCGTACCCCCGTTGGCAACAGCCGCATAGGCGTCCGCGACCTGGAGTGGTGTACCAAGAAAGAATCCTTGCCCAATGGAAAGGTTCACCGCGTCGCCGCGAGCCCAGTAGTCACCCCGCTCGCGCAGCTTCCAGGCCGGATCGGGAACGAGACCAGGATTCTCAGGAAGTTCAGACAAGCCAGTCTCCGAGCCAAAACCGAAGGCACGTGCCATTTGAGGCAACAGGTTTGGATCACGTTCGTCAAGCGCTGCCCCGACTTGAAAGAAAACCGTGTTACACGACTGAACCAGTGCGTTGTGGAGCGTCAGCGCTCCCTGGCCTCGTGGATTCCAGTCACGCCAGACGACCGAACCGCCCGGCAAGCTGAACGTCGGTGGGCAGTCAAAGACACGCTGTGCGTCCACACCGAGATACTCCATCCCGGCAGCCATCGTTACGACTTTGAAGGTTGAGCCAATCGGATAGCCAACCTGGGTCGCCCGGTCGAGCAACGGCCGGCTTTGTTCATCGTTGAGCGCTTGCCACTCGTCCGGGCGCAGACCGAGGATGAAGCGATTCGGGTCAAAGCTTGGGCGACTGACGAGCGCGCGGATTGCTCCCGTCTTGGGATCAAGAGCAATGACACTCCCAACCCGATCACCCAACGCCTCATAGGCTGCACGTTGAAGATCCAGATCAATGGTGGTGACGACATCAGCCGCCGGTTGGGCAGGGACCTCGGCGAGCACGCGCCGCTCGCGTCCATCGGGGGCCACAATCACAAGACGCCCTCCGCGCCGCCCGCGGAGCCAGTCTTCGGCCCAGGCTTCGATCCCGGTTCGGCCAATCCGATCGCCAGGTTCGTATCCTTCACGAGCCAGTGTCCGGAGCTCCTCAGCCGTTACCTCAGAGAGATAGCCGGTCACATGAGCCGCAGCTGGTCCCAGTGCGTAGACGCGTTCCGGCCACTGCCGGACGACGACCCCAGGAATCCCCGCGAGTTGCTCCAAGAGCTGGGGATCGATCGGATCCGGGAGTGTCGCAACTGGCATAAACCAGTCCGGTTGCCCACCAGCATACCGCTGCCGAATGGTCTCTGGCGCCAGGTTCAAGAGCTGACTCAACCGCTCGAGCAGCAGCTTCTCGTCTTGGATCTGTCCTGGAATCACTCCGATTCTGTTCACCAGGCCGAGTTCTGCAAGCGGCCGCCCCTTATGGTCCAGGATTCGCCCACGCTGTGGTACCGTCGGAATCCAGCGCACACGCCCATCGCCCAAATCCGCAACGATCAGCGAGGGTGTCCAGTCAATCCGGTATCCATCTCCTTCGCGAATCACCGGTATCGCGTTATCTTCCTCAAGACGACCAACACGTGCAGATTCCCGAACCACATGAATGGGAAACCGCAGAGTACCAGGAAGTGGCTCACCGAGCGTAATTTCCATTGACACTTGACCAATCTCGCGGGCGATGCCTTCATAGCGCGCGACGAACGAGTCCTCATCAATCGCCTGCTGCGCTGCGCGAGTAATCAGTGCGTACATTGATCGGTAATCACCGGACTGCCAAGCGCGGACAAATGCCTCAGCAGCCTCCTTCGCTGTCTGGGGGCTTTCTTGCGGGGGAGAAGCCGACACAGTCGCTGGAACACCAGTGGGAGTGCTGTTTGTCCCGCGTGTTGCTGCCCCGTACTGCAGCGCTACAGCCGCGAGTCCCCCGGTCACGACGAGGAAAGCCACGAAACTTGCAAGCAGTGGGCCAAGGTTCCGCCGTCGTCTCGGAGACCGAAAAGGAGAGCGGGACATTGTTCACACCTCACCAGCTCCTCGCCCGCCCAAGCGCCCGAGTATCGTTCCATGTTTCCCTGCGTATCGTCAAGCAGCGAGCCTGAATCCGGAGCGCGAAGTTCCTTCCCGGCGACTGCCTGCAGCACACTGTCGCTCGGCGGCACGGTTCCCGACACGATCGTGAAGTAGTGGGTCACGTGACACGGCCGCTGTCTTCGCTCACTCTGAGTTGTAAGACATCAGTTCCCCGTGTCAGGCGGGGTGAAAACTTTCCAGACGCGCAGCCGAGGCTGTAGCCTGATATTGGCGCCGCTTAAATCCCGCCCTGAACTCCGAAAACCTCCACTGAAAGCCTGAGTGAGCGCCTTCACTCCGGGCGATGCACGGAGTACCGGTTATGACGCCTTGCGGGCTGGGCTGCAACCAATGCTGGTCCACTCATGACAACCATCGTGGACGAAGCCGCTTCGCTTCTCACGCATTGCAGTCGGGCCCCGGGGTTCCCGGGTGTGTCCAGGTTGGCGGATGACGGATTCAACGTAGCGGCAAACGCCCAGCACTTCGGTAGGCCAGACTGACGCTTGCCCCAGTGTGGATCCGTTGAATCGATTCCCCGAGGAGCGGTGCTACCGAGAGAACAGTAATCTTGTCTAACCGCTTGTGCGGCGGCAAGGGTATGGTATCAGTGACGACGATCTCCTTGATCGGACTGAGCGCGAGTCGTTCGACTGCTGGGCCACTCAGGACAGCATGCGTGCAGGCCGCATAGACCTCACGAGCACCACGAGCGATGCAGAGCTCGGCAGCCTGGGTGATCGACCCAGCCGTATCGATCTCGTCGTCGATCAAGATGACCTGAGCGTCGTCCACTGACCCAATGAGGTTCAAGACCTCCGTGCGGTCATCGTTGCCCAGACGCCGCTTTTCAATGATGGCGAGCGGCGCATCGAGCTCCTCGGCGAAGTTTCGAGCACGCTTGGTACTTCCGAGATCCGGCGAGACCACAACCGGGTTCTCAAGACGTTTCTCTTGGAAGTACCGTGCCAAGATCGGGAGTGCGGTCATCTCATCGACGGGGATGTTGAAGAAGCCTTGAATCTGACCTGCGTGCAGGTCAACAGTAAGAATCCGGTCCGCTCCTGCAACCGTGATCATGTCCGCGATCAGCCGTGCCGTGATCGGTACGCGCGGTTGGTCCTTCTTGTCAGTCCGACCATAGGCGTAGTACGGGATGACCGCAGTAATCCGTCCGGCAGAGGCACGTTTCAGTGCATCGATGATAATGAGTAATTCCATGATACTCTCGTTGACAGGACTTGAAAAAGACTGGATGACAAAGACATCATTCTCGCGGACACTCTCGCCGATACGAACGAAAATATTCTCATTACTGAATTTGAAGACCTCAATGCGTCCAGGCGGAATATCGATATAGGCGCAGATCGCCCGGGTGAGTTCGGGATTCGAATTCCCGCCGAAGATCGTTAGCTGGTCGTAGAGTCCACCCATTTGGTCAGCCGATCCCCTCCGCCCGCAATCGTTCGAGTGCGCGCCGAGCTGCCTCTTGCTCAGCGGCTCGCTTGCTTGGACCGTGCCCGACTCCGTACGGCCGCTCGCCGATCAGCACCTCAGCCGTGAACGTACGCTGATGCGCCGGCCCCGTCACTGCAATGGTGCGGTAAACCGGTGTGATGTGCAACCGTTCCTGGGTGAGTTCCTGGAGTCTTCCCTTGTAATTCTCGTCCTGACCCAGAACGATAAGCCCTTCTGCCTCCTCAACAAGAAGCCGCTGCAGAAAGACTCGCGCGGCCCGGATTCCGCGATCGAGGTAAATTGCCGCCAAGACCGCCTCGAAGGCCCCAGCCAGAATGCGCTCACGGACTGGTCGGCCGGGCCGCGGTTCCTCGCCGCGTCCGAGGTACAAGAACGATTCAAGCCCCAGCCGACGCGCCCAGCGAGCAAGTGTTGGCGTACGGACGAGCGCCGCGCGAAACGCAGTGAGTTCACCTTCGCTGGCAGTCGGAAAGCGTCGGTAAAGAAACTCACTCACGACGAGCTCGAGCACGGCATCGCCGAGGAACTCGAGTCGCTCGTTGGCCTCTTGGACCGCTGTCCGAAGGCTGCGGCTTCGTTCGTGAACATAGGAAAGGTGGGTAAGCGCCTGGCGCAGAAGGTGAGGGCGCCGAAACCGAATTCCAAGCGACTCCATGGCTCGCTCGAGCCGCTCGTCGCGAGCTGGAGCTTCTGCTCGCGCCGTTTCGTGCTCACCCATCCTTCAGTGAACCTCGAGCAGCGCTGCCAAGTCGATCTGTGCTTCCCGTGCGACGCGGGCTAAAGCATCCCAGTCGACGGCGATGATGTAGAGGTAATGCAGCGGCTCAGTTTCACGCGTCGTCGATTTCGCCAAACCGGTGCCAACAAGAAAGTGGATCAGCGCCTCTGCCATCTCATTCTCATCACGCTTGCGGTCATCGAGCGTGATCGCATTGCCACCGGCCAGGTACGCCGCGTAGGCCCGGCGTAGCCCCCGCTGGAACGCACGCGCGAGTTTTTCGGCGAGCTGATGCTCTCGCCGCATCACGCGCCGCTGCTCGGCCGCGATCTCGTGTTCCTCGAGCCCCGCAGAGCTCCGCTCGAGATCTTTCGCCTCCTCGCGGCCGGTATAGTGCTCGGCGAGATAATGCAGCAACCGCTGCGCCTCGTCCACTCTGCGTCCCCCGCCGTTCACCACCCGCTCTGACAACCCGTGCGCTGACGCACCGTTATTCTCGCACACCACGAGGCTCTCTGAAACCGTCGCGGTCAGCTCCCTGTTCCTTCAGTCACATCACCCCGTTGCCGACGGGACCGATAGGCGATAACCTCGCAGTCCGCCACAACAATGAGCCCCTCACTGACCATCTTGTCGATCTTCGGTAACACTCGAGCAATCCGTTCTGCGGTATCGATCACCTCAATGACAACAGGAAGATCGACCGAAAGCTGCACGATCCGCGCGGTATGCAAGAGCCCGCTCGCACCGTATCCTGCCATGCCCCGGAGCACGGTCGCCCCGGCGATGCCTTCGTGCCGCAGGAGATCGACAATTGCCGCATACAGCGGCTTTCCGTGCCAGTGATCACGCTCTCCGACGTAAATGCGCAGCCACTTTGCCGGACCTACCAGTCGCATTGTTCGCTCCTCAGAGCATCCACCGGACCAGCACGCTGCCAAGCCAGGCAAGCATCACACCAGCGAGGAGCGAGCCGAATGCGTTGAGCAGCGCAGGGATCATGTCACCCTCTTCGAGCAGCATGAGTGTCTCCCAACTCAAAGAAGAAAAGGTCGTAAATCCACCAAGAAGACCAACTGCAATGAGCAACCGCGCCTGACCGGAGAGATATCCGCGCAGTGTCATCTCGAGAAGCATACCGATGAGCAAGCTCCCGATGAGATTGACTGCCAGTGTACCCCAAGGGAAGAAATCCACACGCTGCTGGATCCAACTTGTCACAAGGTAGCGTAAAGTCGCACCGATCGCCCCGCCCACCGCCACGAGCAGGAATTCCATCTTCACTTCCCAATCCACCTAGTCGTCCGACGAAAGGCACGAAAAGACTCCTGCGCACCGCAGGAGCCGAAATCAGCACACGACGCATTGACGCTTGCGGTAGCGCCCAATGCTAATCAGATGCAACAAGAATATCAAACGAAGCTGCTCACGCAGTCTTGTCAGGCAAATTGCTCTGCGCTTGCTCGGCTTGCTGCGCTTGCGCTTCTTGCGCCTCGCGAGCCGCCTGGCGGAACTCGCGGATACTCTGCCCGAGACCACGACCAATCTCCGGGAGCTTCCCCGCGCCGAAAATGATCACCACAATGAACAGGACGATCAGCAGCTCTTGCCATCCAATATTGGGCATAGCTCGCCTTTGCCTCCTCTGCCGTCACGGGCACACCCGCGCTGAGGCAATTGAACACCTGCAGCCCGCTCTTGGCAACCACTCTGGCGAGTTCACCTCGATGACCGATCCCTCGCCGTCGACAAGGCCCATCTTCTCGATTTCGCATGCTCTTCTCGCTTCATCCCACCGTGTCACAGCATGTCCCGCCAGCATGAGCACCGCCTCCAGACAGCTAGCCCCCGCTCGTCTTTGTGCGAGCCGATCCTGCAGTGCAATTCACTCGAGAGCTGCGTTTTCGTCACGAATTGTCCGGTTCTCCGATGCGCTGCACCCTCTGGCTCTGCGAGTGCCCTCTCTTCTCTCTTTGGTTCAGACACGGAGATCGACATCAGCTTGCCACAAACGGAGCCCTCATGGGAGCGTAGACTCAGAGGGGAAAGGAGTCCGTCTCGTGGAGCAGCGATCGTTCTCCATACAAGTCGATATCCACTGTCACGTCTTGCCCGGTCTCGATGACGGTGCGCGAGACCTCGATCAGGCGCTGACAATGCTTCGTATTGCGGTGCAGGACGGGACAAGCATCCTCGTCGCCACGCCGCACGCTCGCCGTTGCGACGCACACATGGTTCGCATAACCGCCGAACTCTTGCGTGAGAGAGCGGCACAACAGGAACTTCCCCTGGAACTCCTTATCGGTATGGAGGAACAACTCCTGCCCGATCTTCTAGAACGCTTGCAGCGTGGCGCCGCATTGCCAATCGGAGGCACGCGATGGGTGCTCGTCGAACTTCCCGACTGGACACAGTGGCCAACGACACTCCCCGCACAGCTCCTCGAACTTCGCTCCGCTGGCTTTCGCCCGATCTTGGCTCATGTCGAACGATACATCCCGATTCAGCGGGAGCCAGCACTTGTCCTTGAGGCCATCCAGGCCGGTGCGCTTCTTCAGATGAATGCCGACTCACTCTTTGGACGGAACGGTCACGCCGCTCAGCACGCGGCCGCTCGCTTGGTGCGTGCCGGTGCGGTTAGCATCCTGGCGAGCGATGCTCACAGTCCAGACTGGCGAGCGCCCCGTCTCCGGGATGCTCTCGAGCGCGTCGCAACACTCGCGAGTCCAGAGGCGGCTGAGCGCTTGCGGGATACCGCGCTTGCCGTCGTGCGGGATCGTGAGGTTCCACCGCCCAATCCCGATCCGGAACTCCTTGCTGCACCCACGACATTCCTCGAGCGCCTGCGCACGTGGGTCGGGGTCTAAGACGGACACTGCGTCTGGCACAGCCCCAACGCTGCGACCACCGCTCGCGCTGCGCGCTGTCCACTAGCAATACAGTCAGGTACCCCAACCCCGTCATACGCCGCGCCAGCCAGCGCCAGCGCAGGCCAGTTGGCCAAGCGCCGCCGCAGCGTCGTGACCCGTGTACGATGACCGACCAAGTACTGTGGCAGAGCTCGCTCGTGGTCAGAGACCACAGCATGGAGAGGTTCTGCTCGGACACCGGTCAAGGCGCGGAGTTCCCGGAGCGCCACCGCGACGAGCGCCTCCGGGACGGCATCGCCTGCCGACCAGCCGCGATTTCCCCGGAAGAAAACGCGCGCAACCGCGAGATGCTCTGGGGCCCGCCCCTCGAACTTATTTGTTACCCAGGTCACTGCTGAGATCGGGCGCCCTTCCCGCGCTGGGACGAGAAAGCCCCGGTTCCGAGCGATCGGTTCGAGCGCCTCACGCTCATAGACGAGCGTCACCGCACCACTTGAGGTGTAGGGGATCGCACGCAAAAGTTCTGCTGACTCGGAGTCAAGCTCCTGCAAGAGTTCCGCTGCGTTCCATGCTGGAACCGCGAGGACAATGCCGTCGACCTCGAGTTCTGTTCCGTCGACGAACTCGATCGTGAAGCTCGTTGCCCGTGCTCGGATGTTCGTCGCCGCAACACCGACGCGAAGGTTTGTGTAACGGAAACTTGCCACGGTGGCCAGGACAAGCTGTTCCATCCCACCGCGTAGCGTCAGAAACGGCGAGCGCGGCAGACGAGATACCGACTCCTGGACAGTCTGTGGGTCTTTCACGTGCGGTCGCTGCACTGTCACTCGCTTCGATGAGGACTTCTCCAATTCATGCGCCGCCGAGGACGGCTCGCTCAGCGCTGACACGGCAGACCTGGTCGCCCCACGGACGATCGCTCGGAGGAGGCTCCCCGCCCGCTGTTCAAGTTCGCGGAACTGTGGATAGGTCGCGAGAAGACTCAGCTGCTCGGCATCACCACCATAAATACCGGCCAGCAACGGCTCGGCGACCTGCTCATAGAACTCTCGCCCGAACCGCCGCCGCACGAACGCTGCGAGCGACTCGTCCGCCTCATCGCGGCGCGGAGGGACAAGAAACTCAGCGAGAACACGCAATTTGCCCCACGGAGAAAGGAGCGGGCTGCCCAGCAGCGACCCGAGGCGGGTCGGCACGAGAAGGGACAAACCGTCCGGCAAGGGAACAATTTGCCCGTATCGCACAATGCTGGCACCAGCCCGATCAGATCGTAGACCAATAAGCTCCCGTGTGAGCCCGAGTGCACAGACCAGTTCGGCCGCACTAGGTTTCGAAGCGACCCAGGAATCGGGGCCATGCTCAATGAGTAGCTCACCCCAGCGCTCTGTCCGGATCCATCCGCCGAGTCGCCCACTCGCCTCGATCAACGTCACGCGCACCGCCGGACTGAGGCGCTCCAGCTCCCACGCCGCGGCCAGTCCGGCAATGCCGCCTCCAATGACTGCGATCTCCACTTGGCTGCTCATGGTGTTCCGACTCGAGCCTGCTGCAAGGTGCGACGGACCGCCGCAGCGATCGCCCGGCAGAGCAACGGATGGTCATTGAGCATAGCTGGTCGTTCCAGTACAATCCCCAGCGACTCCGCATGCGACCGATGTGCGATATCGACATCGTAGAGCACCTCAACGTGATCACACACAAAGCCAATCGGGACGAGCAGCACCCGCCGCACACCGAGTCGCGCGAGTTCGTCCAGCGTCTCCTCCACGGTCGGGCCAAGCCACGGTTCCTCACTCGCACCTTGACTTTGGAAGGCGAATCGCCAGGGCTGGTTTGGGAAAGCGGCGGCGACGAGGCGCACGGACGTCAAGATTTCCTCGTGATATGGATCACCCCAGTCGAGAATCCGCGTCGGAAGGCTGTGCGCCGTGAACAAGAGCACAACTTCATCGCGTTCTGTCTCTGGTATCCGCTGTAACAGCGTATGAATCCGATCCACCCACGCGGCGATGAAGTCCGATTCGTCCTTCCAGCTCTCGACAGCATGCACCGGGAGGGTGGCACCGTGCTCTGACAGAGCCTCCTCGAGCCGTGCCAGATATGCCCCGACACTCATCCGCGAATAGTGTGGTGCCATGACCACAGCAACCAGACGATCAGCCCCATCATGCAGGATCTGCGGGACTACCTCACGAATGTACGGATGCCAGTGCCGCATGCCGACGTACACCTGGTACGTCGCTCCGTCTTCTGCCGCCGTCTCCTGAAGAACACGCGCGACGCCTTCCGCCTGCGCTCGCGTCAACTCAAGGATCGGTGAGCGCCCACCAATAGCACGGTAGCGTTCGGTGAGGTCTGCCAGAAGTTCGGGGGTGTACGGCCGACCGTGGCGGACATCGGCCAGATACGCGGGCAGATCGTCTAAACTGTTCGGCCCGCCGTAAGCCATCAGTAAGACCGCGACTCGCTCTGGCGCCATCACAACACCCCTTTCCTTGCATCAGTCCTGCGGCACGAGCGGCCACTCATGCACCAACTCCACAAGGTATGCGACCGCGTCAGGTGGAGTCTCTGGGAGAACACCATGCCCGAGGTTGAAAATGTGCCCAGGACGTCCACCGGCCCGCCGCAGGACATCCCGCACAGCTCGCTCGAGATCGGACCGTGGGGCGAGCAGCCACGCCGGGTCGAGGTTCCCTTGGATCGCTCGATCGCCAATCAGCTGCCAGGCACGGTCGAGCTCAACTCGCCAGTCGACGCCGATGACATCCGCACCTGTTTCCGCAACCAGATCCAGAAACCCCGCCGTTCCCGTACTAAAGACAATCACTGGCACGCCAAGGGACCGGATTTCCTGGACAATCCGTTGTGTCCATGGGAGCACTGCTTCTCGGTAGAGTACTGGAGCCAGTGCCCCTGCCCAGCTATCGAAGAGCTGCACGGCGTTGGCACCAGCTGCCACCTGCAACCGCAGGTAGCGGATCGTGAGATCGGTAAGCGTATCGAGCAGCAACTCCCATTCGGTCCGATGCGTGAGAAGGAACCGCTTGGTTGCCAGAAATTGGCGTGAGCTCCCACCCTCGATCAAATAACTTGCCAGCGTGAACGGAGCACCAGCGAAACCCATCAGGGCAATTTCCCTTGGCAGCTCCCCGCGTACTATGCGAATCGCCTCAGCAACTGGCACCAGTGCCGTCTCATCTGGATCGGGGAACCGCGAAACTCTGGCCGGATCACGCAAGGGTTGCCCGATCACCGGGCCGTCACCAACGGCGAAGGTGACCTCGATTCCCAGCGCGAGTAGCGGTAAGAGGATATCCGCGAAAACAATCGCAGCGTCTAGCGAGAAACGTCGCAGCGGTTGCAGCGTAACCTCGGCAGCGAGTTCCGGGTGCTGACAGAGCTCGAGAAGGCTGTAGCGCTCGCGCAGCGCACGATATTCTGGGAGGTAGCGACCGGCCTGTCGCATCAACCACACTGGCGTGCTGTCCGTCGCTTGACGACGACAGGCACGCAGGAATCGTGAATCTGTCATTGTGTACTCCTGTCTCGCAGCTTCCCCGCACGCGCTCGCCGTCACGACGCGTGAACGAGGGCTCTCTCTGGGCTCGGAGTCTACCACTGTGCGTACCGTGTCGCTGTCCTGTTTCCCACACGCATCCTAGGAACGATTGGCTATACCAGGCCCTCTGAGCACGCCCGAATCACCACCATGAGACAAGGAAGGAGCTGCGGTATGGACGCAGGGAAAAGCGTCTCATCCCGGGAGCGTTGGGTCTCAGCCGGACGGAGCCTGGCACACGCGCTACGTGTGAACGATCGTAATCTGGATCTTCGCCGAGAATTCATCCGCTTAACGCCTGCCGACATTGCTGTGCTGGCCAAGCTTGCACCCTGGGGAGAACGGGTCGCCGAGCGGATTGCGCGCCGCTTCTACGACCATCAATTTGCCTTTTCTGAGACGCGCCGGTTCTTTGAACAATTCGCACGCCGTAAGGGCATCACGCTCCAAGAGCTGCGCACCGGCTTGGAGCGCACCCAGGCAGCCTACTTTCGGTCGATCTTTGAGGAAGCTGCACGGGGTGGCACCTTTGGCGCGGAGTATTACGCTATGCGCCTTCAGATCGGCGCCGTGCACAACCGTATCAACCTTCCGCTGAAGTGGTACCTCGGGAGTTACGCGCTCTACTTCGATCTCGTCCGTGACGAGCTACGCCGTGCATTTCGTCTTCGTCCACGCCTGCGCGCACACGCCGAACGCGCACTCTTTGTCGTGTTCAATTACGACATGCAAGCTGTCACCGAAGCATTCTTTCTCGACTATCTCCACTCAGTCGGCCTTGATCTGGATGCCATCCCAGTACAGGACAGTCGCGAAGACCTGACCGATCAGCATGGCGAGCTGCGTCGTCGGCTTTCTGAAGCAGTAACCACGCTCACTGGGAGCTGCAGTAGCGCTGCGGCCTTGAGTCGCTCGCTCGCTCGAACCGGTTCAGACCTTGAGCGGATCGCTGAGGCAATTGCCTCGGCAAATCAAGACCTCGCTGCGACCAGTCACCGCGACCAGCAGCTCGTCGACCGTGTCGCCGCTCTGCACGAGCAGATCAACCAGGCAGGAGCGAACATTGCGCGTGGAGCTGGGCAACAGGAAGTTGCCACCCGGCAACTCCACGAGGCCATGGGCGAACTGGCCAGCCGCTTAGAGGCTATTGTCACCCAGGCTACCCGCGGCGCGGAAGACGGACACACGGCACTGCAAACCGCCGAGGATGGAGGCCGCGTGGTGACCGCAACGCTTGCGGAACTCCGAGCTCTCACGCGCGACATGCGCGAATTGGCTGAGCAGGTTGAGCAACTGACAACACTCGCCGATGAAGTCGGCAAGATGGGACAAGCGATCGAGGAGATCGCGGAGCAGACAAATCTCTTGGCCCTCAATGCTGCCATCGAGGCAGCGCGAGCCGGCGAGGCCGGGAAGGGATTTGCGGTCGTCGCTGAGGAGGTGCGCAAACTCGCGGAACGCGCCAAGCATGCGACAAGCGAAATCCTCAACCTGGTCGGGGCAATCACTGCGTCGATCGGTCGCGCAGCGCACACAGCGCGACAGAGTGCTCAACGAGCTGAGCATGGCTCCGAGTTAGCGGGTGACGCTGAACGAGCGGTCACCCAGATTGTCGAGCGAGCCAGAGCACTCGTTGGGGCTGTCGCTGCGATCGATCAGGAAGGCGCACGAGTACGCCACGCCGCCCAGCAAGTCACGCATCTCTTGGAGATCGTGTCCGCCGTCACCCGCGACCACGCCGCAGCTGCTGAGCAACTCCAGGCGACGATGCAGAGTGTCCATGCCCAGTGGCAAGAACTCGAGGGCCATTTGCGAGTCAATGTGAGCCGTGCAGAGCAACTGGCGAGTGAAGGTGACATCCTCCGCGAGGTCGCCCGCGAGACAGCTCGGCTCGCCAGACTCATCGAGGAGCAATCGCAGTCCCTCGGTCAGGCAGCATCTGCTTTTGCCCCCGAAACTGAGGAGCTGAGGGGCCGCCAGTCTGCTCCCAGACAACTCTTGGTCGCGGCCGAATAGTCGTCGCGGGAACCTCGCGGTCTGGAGCGACGTCTATCTTCATCAGAAGAGACGTCAAGGCTGGGAGGTTCCCGCCCATGTATCCAGCATCAGGAAGAGACATCCAACAGGGGCAAGGATTAGACGGCAATCGTGCAATACTTGCTGCTCTCGCGCTTGTGATTGTTATAGCCTGTGCCCCTGGAGTCTCTCCCCCGACACCCGAGCCAACACCGATCCCTCATCCAACTGGCTCGGACGAACTCGTCCTACGTATCGAAACGAGTGGTGGGTTTATCCCACCGTTCCGCTTACCAACCGAATTCCCGCAGCTCTCGGTGTACGGGGATGGCACGGTTGTCACACTCGGCCCGCAGATCACTATTTACCCGCCGCCCGCCCTCCTCAACGTCCTCCAAGGCCGTATTACGGAGCAAGGACTACAACTCCTCCTCCGTGAGGCAGCCGCAGCTGGTCTCCTTGCAGGCGACGCAGATTATCCGCTCGAGGGTATTTACGACGCGCCGACTACATTTTTCACCGTCAATGCCGGAGGACGTCTCTCTCACGTTTCTGTCTATGCTCTCGGCCTGGAAGACCCAAGTGACCCGCGACTTACCACTGAACAGCGTGCCGCTCGGCAGCGACTCGCCGAGTTCGCTCGTAAAGCACTCGATCTCTACTCCTGGCTTCCGCCGGAAACAGTGGTGGAACGCGACATACCCTTCACCATTACCCGGCTTCAGGTCGTCGTCCTCCCAGCGGATGCACCTGAAGCCCCCCACCCCGAAGACGAGCACCTTGTAACCACACGGTCGTGGCCGTTGCCAACGCCGCTGCCCGCGTTTGGAGAGCCAGCTCCATGGTTTGGGACAAATGCCCGCTGCGGCATCGTGTCCAGCCGCAAGGAGCTCCCGCGTCTTCTGGAGCAACTGCAAACCGCCAACCAGCTCACGCGCTGGAGGAGCCAAGAACAGACCTATGTGGCCTTCTTCCGCCCACTCCTTCCAGACGAAAGCGGGTGTCAGCCCCCACACGCACGTGATCAGACAAAGCGCACCGTCAACGGCGGCTGTCCGTGGAGTTCGACCACAAAGATGTCTCCCTCTTCAGCTGGCACAGCACGTGCAAGCGAACCGGACAGGACAATATCCCCAGGCTCAAGTGCAACCCCGAACTCTGCGAGCTTGTTCGCAAGCCAGGCCACGCATCGAGCTGGATGCCCCAGTGCGGCGGCGCCGATTCCCTCCGTCACGAGTTCTCCGTTCTTGTGAATGACCATGCCCACTGTCCGGAGATCCTCATGCAGGAGCGAACGACTCCACGGACCCACCGTGAACGCGCCAAACGAGGCATCATCAGCGATCGTATCAGCCAGCTTGATCCTCCAGGCTTCGATGCGGCTATCGACGATTTCGACGGAGAGCGCCACGGCTTCTGTCGCCGCGAGAACCTGCTGCAAGGTCACACCAGGACCCTGCAGTCGGCGGCCGATGAGAAACGCGATCTCCCCTTCCAGACGTGGCTGGATCAGAAGGCCCCGAGGCACCTCGACGCGACCACCCACTGCGGGAAAATACCGGGATGCCCAGAGACTGCCGTAATCTGGCTCCCGTACCCCAAGCTGCTCCTGCATCGCCCGACTGGTCAGGCCGATCTTGCGTCCGATGACGCGTTCACCCGCTGCGACGCGGAGCTCTGTCCACTGTGTCTGAATCGCGTAGGCCTGCTCGGACGTGAGAGGTCCCAACGTCTCTGTCAGCGGCGGGATCGTCTGCTTGCTGACGAGCGCCGCCTCGAGTTGCTGTGCCACCGCCTGGATGTCCACCGTCACGACCTGCTCCGTCATCTCACGCCTCCAGTCGCGCCAGAAGGACAGCCCCACACGGCCCACGCAGTTCGAGTAGTCCTGGTTTGGCTGGCACTGCAGCAGACGGCGACCCAAGGTAGATCACCTGACCGGGCTCGAGCCCGCCAACCGCATGCGCCAGCCACGCGATGTGCTCAGCGATTGGTTCAAGAGCAGCAATCGGTCCCGCCGCGACGAGTTTCCCGTCAAGCGCAAGCGTGAGTTCACCTTCCGTCGGCCAGGGCAGCGCACGATCGCCCAGGAAGAATGCGCCACCCGACGCATTATCCGCGACAACGTCGGGCGCGCTGAAGCGATAGCCCTCCCAGACACTATCTAAGAGGTCGATCCCGAGGAAGACCGCGCCGACAGCTAAGATCACGGCACCGGGTGAGGCATCAGGCGCCACCGGATCTCTCAGGACCACAGCGAGTTCAGGCTCAATGCGCGGTTGGACAAACTCTCCGAGCGAAACGGTTCCTTCACGGAGCATCCCTCGCGTCACGCGACCGTAGATTGGGCTTGAAAGACCCATCTGGCGCTGCTTGGCGGGACTCACCAAGCCGAGCTTATAGCCGATCAGTTCCTGGCCAGCGAACGCTGCGGCCTGGACACGATAGGCGCCGGCCAGATCGACACCAAGCGATTCTGCCAACGGTGTCAGTGGCCGGCGCTCGCGCCGCGCGCTCACAATGGCATCCAGAAGTTTTTTCTCCGACTCGCTCAGCATCGTCAGCCCATCCCTCCTCATGCCCCTGTCTGGGGCGGAACAGCGTCGCGCTCCGCCATTGTCATCGGACCGATGCCCCACTCGTGACGACCAACCTCGTAAATAATTGTCCGGATCTCACCGATTGGCACGTCGAAATGCCGTGCCGCTACCTCAGCGAGACGGCGGATCAGCTCAGCCTTCTGTTCCGGTGTCCGGCCTTCGACCATCGTGATCTTGAGAACCAGCATCGTCGCACCTCAGTCAGAGCGCTCCGCTGAGAAAAGCACGAAGAAGCGCGTTGAAACTCTCGCGCTTCTCGATCTGCACCCAGTGGCTGCACTGTCCGAAGATGTGGAGCTGTACCCGCGGTAACCGCGGCAAGAGCCACAGACTGGTCTCCAACGGAACCACCACGTCGTCGCGTCCGTGCACGAGGAGGATCGCCCGATCCATCGCTCCGTACGCCTCTTCGGGGAGCACCAGCACATCCAGGTGCTGCTGCCGTGGCGTTGGGAACATCGCCTCGTAGCTCCGACGTACCACTGGGTCAAGCGCTGCCTGAAGGCGGTCGCGCGCTATCGCGTCCAGATCGCCCCCGACGCTGGCTGGATCGTAGACGAACCACCGTATGATCTGCGCAAGCCGCTCTGCAGTCGGTTCCTCGTAGAATCCCCACGCGACATCGAGCTGCGGCGTCATCCGGTGCGGTGCCCCCGCAGTGCCCATGAGTACAACACGCCCAAACCGCTCTCGGTGGCGGTGCAGAAGATGCAGAGCGATTGCGCCACCCATTGAATTCCCAACCAGGTGCGCCCGCTCGATGCCAAGGTGATCCATGAGCGCGATCACCTGCTCAACCCACAGATCCATCCACGCCCGTGCACCCACAGGGGGCGGATCGGGGTGTCCGCTGCGGGCGAATCCCCAGAGGTCGGGAGCAATACAGTCGAACTGGTCAGCCAGTGCCGGCACGGCAAAGCGCCAATTCGCCCAAGCCGTCACGCCAGGTCCTGAACCGTGGAGGAAAATGACCGGCTGTCCCTGGCCAGCCCGATACAGATGCGTTGGCAGGCGGCCAGCCTGCACAACGAACTCGCTCACCGTCACGAGCCTCTCCCCTTCCCCACGGCGACCAGCTCACCACCACCACATGCTGGTATCGTGCAGCTGGACCTCTAGACAGCGGAAGTCGCCACCGAAAAAGACGAGCGGTTCCCGATCCCAGTAATCCAGCCAGCGAACCCGCCCCAGGACGAGCGTGTGATCACCAGCTGCTACCCGTTCCCAGACATCACAGACGAGTTGTGCCACTGCGCCTTCAAGTAAGGGCACCCCGGCCACCCAGCGGAAGACCGGATCGAATCCCGGCTGCGGCTTCCCCGCAAAATGCCGCGCGGCAATCTCCTGATCGCGAGCCAGGATGCTTACCCCGTACCGGCTGGTCTCGCCGAGGTAGGCGTGCATCCGTGCCCGCCGGTCAACCGAGACCAGCACAAGCGGCGGATCGAGCGAGACGGAAAGAAAGGCGTTCGCCGTCATCCCATGCGGCCCTTCCGGCCGTGCCACCGTCACCACGGTCACGCCGGTCGCAAATCGTCCCAACGTGCGCCGGAAGTGCCGGGGGTCAATGTCCGGAGCGCTTTCCTCAGTCAGCTGGTCGCTCGACGGCTGCCGGTTCGCGTGCATCACCCGCTCCTTCCGCCGCACGCTTGGCACGAACGATGTCAAGCGCGACATCAAGGATCCAGTCCTCTTGCCCCGCGACCGCCTGGCGCCGTCCGAGTTCCACCAGGATCTCACGCGGATCGAGCCCGAACTCTGCTGCGATATGCCGGGCATGCAAGAGGAACGTCGAGTACACCCCTGCATATCCGATTGTGATCGCATCCCGATCAGGAATGGGCTGATAGGGCATGATCGGAGCAACGATGTACTCCGCCGCGTCCATCAGCTTGAACACGTCAAGCCCCGGATTCAGGCCCATCTTGTCCAAAACCGCCGCGATCAGCTCGGTCGGTGCGTTTCCAGCCCCAGCTCCGAGCCCACGGAGGCAGCCATCGACCTGATCCGCACCCTCTTCAATGGCTGCCAAGGTATTGCCAATCGCAAGCCCGAGATTGTTGTGGGCGTGAAAGCCAACCTGGATCGACAACCGCTCCTTCAGCGCGGCCACCCGCCGCCGAACATCGTCCGGCAGCATCGCACCGGCCGAGTCGACAATATAAACGCAGTCGGCCCCATACGATTCCATGAGCGCTGCCTGCTCGGCCAGGAACTCCGGCGGACGCATGTGAGCCATCATCAGGAAGCCGACCGTCTCCAGCCCCAGTTCTTTCGCCATGCCGAAGTGCTGCTCGGAGATATCAGCCTCGGTACACTGCGTGGCGATCCGCACGACCTTGATGCCGCGTTCGATCGCGGCCGCGAGCTCTTTCCGCGTCCCGATTCCCGGCAACAGGAGCGCAGCAATCTTGGCGCGCTTGGCCGCCTTCGCAGCCTCCTCGATCAGATCGAGTTCACTTGTGCCAGAGAACCCGTACTGGATCGAACTCCCGCCCAAGCCATCGCCATGCGTCACTTCAATCACCGGCACTCCCGCTTCGTCTAGTGCGGAGACGATCGCCCGCACCTGCTCGCGAGTGAACTGGTGACGCATGGCATGGGAGCCGTCTCGCAGGGTGGTGTCGGTGACGCGCGGTGGTTTCAGCGCCTTCATGCCGCCACCTCCTGCCGGATTCCGAGCAGGTGTTGCGCAAAGAGCTCACCCACTCGCCAGGCCGCTGCAGTCATGATGTCCAGATTCCCTGAGTATGGCGGGAGGAAGTCTCCGGCCCCCTCCACTTCGAGGAGCATGGCAATGACGGTCCGTTCGCCCCATGGCGTGCGGCGTCGATCGAACACTGGCGCATCCTTAAGTCGGTACCCTGGGACATACTGCTGCACTTCAGCGACCATCTGATCGACTGAGGCAACGATTGCGGCCTCGTCATATTCCTCAGTCGCCGGAATGACGTAGACCGTGTTGCGCATAATGATCGGAGGTTCAGCCGGATTGAGGATAATAATCGCTTTCCCGTGTTCTGCTCCCCCGATCGCCTCTAGACCGTGGGCAGTCGTGAAGGTGAACTCATCAATGTTCTGCCGCGTTCCTGGCCCTGCCGAGCGGCTGGCCACGGTCGAAACGATCTCGGCATACCGCACCGGCACGACACGGCTGACCGCGTAGACCAGCGGAATGGTGGCCTGGCCGCCACAGGTGATCAGGTTCACGTTGTCCTTATCGAGATGTGCCCCCAGATTGACTGGCGGCACCACATAGGGCCCCCGCGCTGCCGGGGTGAGATCGATCGCGATCTTGCCCGCTTCCCGCAACATCTTGGCGTGCCGGACATGCGCCTTCGCACTCGTGGCGTCAAAGACGATGCGAATGTCTGGATCGTCGAGGATCCCCTTGATCCCCTCGTAGCTCGTTGGAATGCCGAGCTTTTTGGCTCGTGCAATCCCTTCCGACTGCGGATCAATCCCAGCAAACATGGCAAGTTCCATGTGGCCGGGATTCCGCAAAAGCTTGTACATCAAGTCAGTACCGATGTTGCCTGTCCCGAGGATCGCGACTTTGACCGCTTGCCGTTCCCCCATGCCCAGTCCTCCTGGTAATACCCAAGTTCCTCTGAGACCCGCCGTGCCGCATCCACGATCGCGGTCGTCAATCGCTGTTGGTTTGGATAGAAGCGATAGGCCGGCACCGAGAGACTCATTGCCGCGATGACCTGCCCGCTCTCGTCTCGGATTGGGGCGGCAGCGCAGCACAGCCCGACCATCACTTCTTCTTGATCGTAGGCAAAGCCCTGTTGCCGCACCCGCTCCAGCTCCGCGCGGAGCTGCTCAACCGTCGTGATTGTGTTCGGCGTGAAGCTGACAAGTCCGGTTGTCTCGACAATCCGCAGCACGTTTTCCCATGGCTGGTGTGCGAGGAGTACCTTCCCAACTCCCGAACAGTGAGCCGGTAAGCGCTTGCCGACCCCTGAGAGTACAATCTCCAATGCACGGTCGCCTTGGAGCTTCTCAACGTAGAGCACCTGACCGTCCACCAGCACCGCCAGGTGCGTCGTCTCCCCCCAGCCAGCCACTAGTCGTTCCATTATCGGGCGGGCCGCTCGCAAGAGCGCGCTCGAGTCAAGCAACGTCTGACTGAGCTCGAAAAGCGTCCAGCCCAGGCGATACCGACCGTTTCCCGTTCGCTGAAGGAGTCCCTCCGCTGCCAGCGTCCGGAGCAGCGCATGCGCCCCAGACTTGGGAATCTCCAGCGCAGCGGCAACTTCCGTGACGCCCCACTCCGGCTGCTGGGGAGTAAAAAGACGAAGGACTTGTGCTGCTTTTTGCACCGTCTGGAGCATAACGCCCTCCGACCTTCACGATACCAGCGCGTTGCCAAACCAGCAAGCGCCCTGTTCAGGATGCACGAACCCTCAACGCGTGATTCTGCTCAGGAACGCCCGCCAACGCTGCGAGTTCAGTATAACTGAACACAGCCATTGACACGAGCCCGCCAGCCATTCTAGGTTGGAGACTGGAGTGGAGAATTGCCCGAGGGACACGTTCGCGAGGAGATGGGCCGATGACACAAGTGGTGGGGACACCAACTCGTCCGATGACGGGGGAGGAGTACCTGGAGAGTTTGCGTGACGGGCGCAAGGTCTTCTTTCGCGGCGAATGGGTCAAGGACGTCACCATCCACCCGGCGTTCCGCAATGCCGCACGGTCGGTTGCGCGCCTGTATGACGCGCTCCACGCGCCCGAGACCCGCGACACTTTAACCACGGTCGATCGCTGGGGTATATTGACCCACAAGTTCTTCGCCCCAGCCTACTCAGTCCAGGACCTGAAGGAGGCGGCTGAGGCCATCACTCTCTGGCAGCGCATGAGCTTCGGCTGGATGGGGCGCACGCCCGAGTACAAAGCAGCATTCATGGCGACGCTCGGCGCTGATCCCGACTACTATGCACCCTTCGGCGAGACCGCCCGGCGCTGGTATCGAGAATACGCGACCCGTGTCCTTTTCATGAACCATGTGATTGTGGACCCGCCCATTGATCGCAACCGGCCGCCGAGCGAGGTCCGCGACGTGTATATCCACGTCGTCAAGGAGACGGACGGCGGGATTATCGTCAGTGGCGCCAAACAGGTCGCGACAGCTTCGGCGTTGACACACGGTACCTTCGTCGGTGTCAATAGCGGAAGCGCAGCTCGGCTTCAGGAAGGGCGCGACGAAGATGTGGCGCTCGTCTTCTTCGTCCGGATGGACAATCCGCGACAATACCTGATCTCGCGCGCCTCCTATGAGCTGAATGCCGAAAGCCCCTTCGACAATCCGCTGTCCAGCCGCTTCGATGAAAACGATGCCTTCCTCGTGCTCGACGAGGCGTTCATTCCCTGGGAAGACGTCCTCATCTACCGCGACGTTGCCAAGTGCAAGCGCTTCTACGCCGATTCCGGCTTCTTCAACCGTTTCAACCTCCAGACAACGATCCGCTTCATGATCAAGCTGGAGTTCATGATTGGGCTCCTGCAGAAGGGGCTGGAGTGCAACGGGACAGCGGACTTCCGTGGTAATCAGGTGTTGGTTGGCGAGCTCGTCGCCTTGCGGCACCTCCTGTGGGCTATTGTCACTGCTATGGTGAGCGATCCCGAGCCAAGTCTCGGTGGTTCGGTTGTGCCGCGACTCGAATATGCTGCTGCGGCGCGGGTCTATACCAACTTCGCCTGGGATCGGATCCGCCAGATCTACGAGCGCATCCTGGGCGGTGCGCCCATTATCAACGTCTCAAGCTACCGAGACTTCCTTAATCCGGAGGTGCGACCGATCCTCGATCGTTACTTGCGCGGCACCGGGATGACGGCTGAGGAGCGCAGCAAGCTCTACAAGCTCGTCTGGGATGCACTGTATTCCGAATTCGGTGGCCGCCACGGTCTCTACGAATTGAACTACGCGGGCAACCACGAGCAGAAGTACCTCGATCCGCTGCAGTGGGCAGAGCGACGCGGGTTCATGCAACAGTGGAAGGCCCTCGTCGACGACTGTCTCAACCAGTACGATCTCACAGGCTGGCGCGACTCTACATGGGTGTGGGAACCGGACGGTACCGGACGGTGAGGTTGGGGAAATCGCCCGAAAGGAGGGTGAGTCATGGCAGACGTTCGCGTTCCGGTGGTCGCGCAGCTTGCGCACGTCGAGATTTACACACCAAAGCCAGAGGAAAGCCTCTGGTTCTTCACCAAACTCCTGGGCATGAGCGTGGTGCACCGTGAGGGACAGTCGGTGTACCTGCGGGCCTATGAAGACTGGTTCCTCTGGACACTGAAGCTGACCGAAGCACCGCAGGCCGGCTTAGGGCACGCCGCATGGCGCGTCTCGGCGCCGGAGCTCCTCGATGAGGCAGCGGCCAAAATCGAGGCAGCAGGTTTGGGGCTTGGCTGGCAAGAGAGCGAGTACGGCGCTGGGCGTGCGTACCAGTTCCGCATGCCAGATGGGCATCGTATGGAGCTGGTCTGGGATCTGGAGTACTATCAGGCCCCCGAGGATCAGAAGAGCGCACTCAAGAACCGTCCACAGCGGCGACCGCTCGACGGCGTGCCGGTGCGCCGGCTCGACCATATCAACTGCTTTGTGACTGACGTCGAGACGCACGAAGCGTTCTTGCGCGAGTATCTCGGCTTCAAGTTGCGCGAAACAAAGATCGACGGCAACGGGAAGAAGGTGGGATCCTGGCTTTCCGTCAGCCCACTCGTTCACGAAATTGCAGTCATGCGCGACGGCACTGGTCAGGGGAACCGCCTGCACCACATCGCGTACTGGTACGGATATCCGCAACATTGCTATGACGTCGCTGACGCCTGCCGCGACTGGGGTATCAAGATCGAAGCTGGCCCGGGGAAGCACGGCACAACGCAGGCGATGTTCCTCTACGTCTTTGAGCCAGGCGGCAACCGAGTCGAACTCTGGGGCGACGCCGGATATCTGATCTTCGATCCCAACTGGCAGACAGTTGTCTGGGACGTCTCGCACGAATCGGATCTCTACTCGAGTACTGTCTGGCTCGGCGCATCGACCATGCCGGAGTCGTTCTACACCTATGGCACACCGGAAAAGGTCACTGTGCGTGTCTAGGTAGGGCTGGTCACGGAGCCGGCAGGGTAAACTCTGCTGGCTCCGTCACTACGTTGCGTGGGTCGGGTCGGTTCTCAATGACGTGAGGAGGGGAATGATGGCTCATCCAGAACCCCATCCGGTACTCGGTCGACGAGTATCGCGGCGCGGCATGCTCGTTGGAGTGGGTGTGGCTGCACTTGGCGGGTTACTCAGTGCCTGTGCGGGTGGTGGGGCAACGCCGACGCCCACCCCGGCACCAGCTACGCCGACGCCCGCCCCAGCAACTCCCACACCACCTGCCGCCACGCCAACCCCAGCAGCGGCGGCAACCCCCACCGTCGTTGTCACACCGGCTGCTGCGGCTGAGCCGGTGCGCATCGGGCTTATTCACGGCTATACCGGTGTCTTTGCAGCGCTCGCCGAAAACCTGACCCGGGGAATTCAGCTTTACTTTGAGTCGATCGACCACACCGTAGCAGGACGCAAGGTGACCTTTCTTCAAGAGGATGACGCCTCAAATCCGGAGCAGGGCCTCACCAAGACCAAGCAGCTCGTGGAGCGCGACAAGGTCCATCTCATTATCGGCTACAACCACAGCGGTGTGGCACTTGCCGTCCGCGATTACATTCACCAGTCTGGAGTACCCACCATTGTGGACAACGCCGGTGCACAGGCATTGACGCGTGATCCACAACGACGAAGTCCCTACATCTTCCGTGTCTCTTTCGCCAACGGTCAGTACGAGTGGCCCCTCGGCCCCTATGCCGTTGAGCAGCTTGGCTACAAGCGGCTCATCTTCACCGCATCCGACTTTGTCGCCGGGCACGAGAAGGCTGAAGCAATCAAGAAGGCGT
Organism: Thermomicrobium sp. CFH 73360; assembly: GCF_023806465.1. Lineage (GTDB taxonomy): Bacteria > Chloroflexota > Chloroflexia > Thermomicrobiales > Thermomicrobiaceae > Thermomicrobium. The sequence continues at coordinate 405,845 of NZ_JAMSLS010000001.1, forward strand.
TCCAGAATGCAGGAGGAGAAATCGCTGGCGAAGTCTATCCGCCACTAGACACCGCTGACTTCGCACCGTTCCTCCAGCGCATCAGTCAAATGCAGGCCGACGCAGTCTGGGCGTTCTTCGCTGGGGCCGACGCCGTTCGGTTTGTCCAGCAGTACGCGGACTTCGGCCTGAAAGACCAGTTCCCGCTGATTGGTGTTGGTGATCTTGTGGACGAGGCCTACCTCGACCAGCAAGGGGATGCAGCGCTCGATGTGGTCACCTCATTGCACTACTCGCCACACATCGACTCGCCTGAGAACAAAGCCTTTGTCGACGCGTTCAAGAAGAAGTACGGACGAATTCCGAACCAGTTCGCCTACCAGGGCTACCTCGCTGGTCGCGTCGCAGCAGAAGCCCTCATCAAGGTTCAGGGCAAAGTCGAGGACAAGCAGGCGCTTCTTAAGGCAATCAAGGATGTCCAGTTCGTCGGCCCGGCTGGACCGTTCCGTTTCCATCCGGAGACGCAGAACGTCGTGCTGACGGTCTACTTCCGTAAGGTCCAACGGCTGCCAGACGGAACGCTTGGCAACGTGGTTCTCGGCAAGCGCGAGAACGTCGACGACCTGTCGTTCTGATCGCATCGTTGAGGGTGGCGGCTGCTACCGCCACCCTCAACACTCGCTCTTTTGCGTCTTCTGAGTCGCTCGAGTATCGTTGAGGTATCGACGGCGCTCGCCGCAAAGGCTAGACACGAACCGATGAAGCGAGCGGAAAGGGACGATCGGTGCCGGTCAACACTGCGAGCCTCGTTATCGGGTTGTCCTATGCGAGCCTCCTCTTCTTGGTTTCGGTCGGGCTCTCGGTGGTTTTCGGGCTCATGCGGTTTGTCAATCTTGCGACGGGATCACTGTACCTGATCGGAGGGTACATTGGCTGGTCGGTGGCCCGCTCCACGGGGAATTTCCTCCTCGCCCTTGTCGCCGGTGCCCTCGCTGCGCTCGTCGTCGGAGTCCTGATTGAGCGCGGTTTCTTGCAGCGTCTCCACCGAAAGGAGCTGCTGCAGGTCTGCTTGACGCTCGGTGTTGCGTACATTGTGCAAGACGTGACCCGCTGGATCTGGGGTGGTGACCCCCTGCGACTCCGTCCACCAGAACTCCTGCGCGGTTCGATGGAGCTCTTTGGCTCAGTTGTTCCGATTTATCGAGTCGCACTGATCGGAATTGGCGCAGTGCTCGCTGTCCTCGTTTGGTATCTCCTGGAACGGACGAAGTGGGGTGCCTACGTGCGCGCCGGAGTCGACGATCTCGAAATGGTAGAGTGCCTTGGCATCAATGCTCGCCGAATCTTCGCGATCGTCTTCTCGCTCGGAGCATTGCTCTGTGGCCTGGGTGGAGCGCTCGGTACCCCGGTGACTGGCGTGGCACCGGGCACGGACATTCAATTGCAGCTCATGGCCCTCATCGTCGTTGTCCTTGGAGGTCTGGGATCAGTGACCGGTGCCATTATCGCGAGCATCGTTGTCGCTCTGGTCGATACAATCGTGCGGACGTTCTGGCCTGAGGCCTCCTTCTTCGCCGTGTGGGCACTCGCTGCGTTGGTCCTTATCGTTCGTCCGCAAGGCCTACTGGGCCGCGCAGCGTGAAGGGACGGGGAGGAGACCATGAACGCCAAGTCCATCACCGCTCAGTGGCGACCGGCCGCGATCCTCGGGCTGCTCGTTCTGCTGCTCATCGCACCGTTCGTCCTTCCGACATACCCTCTCAGCGTCTTAACAGAAATTCTGATCTTCACGCTCTTCGCAATGTCGCTCAACATCCTGCTCGGGTACGCTGGCCTACCATCGCTCGGCCATTCTGCCTTTTTCGGAACCGGCGGTTACGCAGTCGGGCTCCTTGCCAAATATTTTGGCACCCCGGCACCGCTAGCCTTACTCATTGCAGTCGGTGCGGGAATCGCACTCGCGCTCATCACGGGACCGTTCGTCTTGCGCACCCACGGCGCGTACTTCCTCATCCTGACGCTTTCCTTGACACAGGTACTCTTCGGGATCGTCTGGCTCTGGCGTCGAGTCACCGGGGGTGACGACGGTCTTCCCGGTATTCCGACCCCAAAGCTGCCGTTTCTCCTCGGCCGCGTATCTGATACCGCCAACTTCTATTACCTGACGCTTATCGTCGTAGGCATCGCGATCGCTACCATCGCATGGGTGGTCCGCTCTCCTTTTGGACTTGCGCTCGTGGGTATCCGCGAAAATGAGCGGTACCTAGAAGGCCTTGGCTATCCGACGTGGACGTTGAAGTACGTGGCCTATGCGCTCGCTGGCGGATACGGTGCGCTGGCCGGGGGCCTGTTCGCGTACTTCAAAGGCTTTGTCGGGCCAGGGCAGATTAGTTGGCTTCTCGCTGGCGAAGGGATGGTGATGGTCATTCTCGGTGGTGCCGGCACCTTCTGGGGCCCAGCGATCGGGACAATCCTTGTTCTTCTCCTGCGTTATGAAGTGAGCGCCTTCACTCAGCGCTGGGTGATGATTCTCGGCATTGTCTTCATCCTAACCGTTCTCCTGCTTCCACAGGGAATTGTGCGGTTGCCGAATCGCATTCGTGAGATCCGTGCCCAGTTGCGGCGAGAAGCTCCGCTTCCTCGGCCGACAGCACCAGCACATCACACGCCATCTGAACGCGCGGTCGAACAAGTCATCGAGAGGTCCTAACGATGGCCGTACCAGCACTGCAGCTCGATCACGTCAGCAAGGTCATAGGCGGTCTCACTATTCTCGAAGACATCTCGCTCACCGTCCAGCCAGGGGAGCGGCGAGCAATCATTGGGCCAAATGGCGCGGGGAAGACAACATTACTGAATGTCATCGCGGGGTTCCTCCCGGCCACACGCGGTCGTGTCCACGTCTTCGGGCGAGAAGTCACAAAACTCCCCGCCCATCGTCGCGTCGACGTGGGCCTTCTGAAAACCAATCAACAACCGGCAGTGTTCCATGAGCTTACGACACGCCAAAACATCCTGATTGCTCTGCTGCGCGGACGCCACACGCCCCTTGGACTCGGTGGACTCGTCGAGCGCGACCGTGAGATTCAGCGCCGGGCAGAGCAGGTGCTTGAGGAGTGGGGATTGCTCGACGTGAGTGACATCGAAGTCCGGCATCTTCCCCACGGCTACCAACGGCGGGTGGAACTCGCTGCACGCTTCGCCCTGCGCCCCAGACTCTTGCTCCTTGATGAGCCAGCCGCTGGACTGGCCGTCGACGAGATACCCGCGTTTATCGAACGGCTCAAACAACTCCCACGAGACATGACGGTTGTGCTCGTCGAGCACAGCATGCGAGTCGTTTTCTCCTTTGCCGATCGCATCACCGTGCTGCACCACGGGGCGGTGCTGGCTGACGGAACACCGGACGAAATCCAGCAGAATGAGGAAGTGCAGGCTGCTTATCTCGCGGGAGCGATGCGAGGACGCGATGCTGGAATTGCGTGACGTTTACGGTGGCTATGGTGAAGGATTTGTTCTCAACGGTCTTTCCCTCACCGTAGAAGAGGGGCAAGTCGTCGGGCTGCTCGGTCGCAACGGGGCCGGCAAGACAACAACGATGCGTGCTATCATGGGGCTCCTTCCGCGCTTGGCAGGAGAAATTCGGTTGCGTGGGGAATCGCTGGTCGGCTTGCCACCATACGTTATCTCGAGTAAGGGCCTCGCACTTGTCCCACAAGGTCGGCGGATCTTCCCTTCACTCACGGTCACGGAAAACCTCCTCCTTGGTGCTCGCCCACCACGCTCCGACCAGCGCGTGCGGTGGACAGTCGAGGAAATTTACCGCCTCTTCCCTATCCTTAAGGAACGCGGGAAGATTCGCGGGACGCTCCTCAGTGGTGGTGAGCAGCAAATGCTCACCATTGCACGCTCGTTAATGACCCAACCGGTCGTCCTGCTCTGCGACGAGCCGTCCGAGGGACTAGCACCAGTGATGGTGCAGCGCGTCGGGGAAATCTTGCAGCGACTCAAGCAGGCGGGGCTCTCGATTCTCCTCGCCGAGCAGAACCTCGATCTTGCCCTCACGGTAATCGACGTTGCGTACATTATCGATGAGGGGCGAGTCATTTGGCACGGCTCGGCGCAAGACCTCCTCGCAAACCGGGATCTGCAGGAGACGTACCTCGGTCTGCGGGTCGAGGTGTGACACCAAGACGGTCCGGCCGCAATGCCTTCCTCGCCATCCTTTCGTCTCTGCACGTGGAAACGGTCGTTGACCGGTGGCTGCCCTCGGCTGCAACCGTGCACCCGCCCCTCGCGCCCGAGAGACGTTTGCCGTCAGACGACGACCGAAGAGGCGCCGGATGGGTGAACGTGCGCCCTCGGTAACATCCGAGGTGGCATGATGAAGGGAACCCGACGATGTCGCGGATTACGCTCACCCTTGCTGCCGCGCCGTATGACCGGATCCTCCCGCTCGTCGATGGTCGTGTAACGATCCGCGGTATCGAGCTCATTTATTTACCCCAACTGGTTGAAGAGACGTTCTGGCGTATGGCTCGATACCAGGAGTACGATGTCGCTGAGTTCTCCTTGTCCTCCTACCTCATCGCGCGGGACCGTGGTGAGCCACGTCTTACGGCAATTCCTGTTTTCCCTTCCCGAATGTTTCGGCATTCCGCTGTCTACGTGAACACCCGCGCCGGTATCAAGGAACCGCGTGACTTGATTGGACGACGAGTGGGGATACCCGAATACCAGCTTACGGCACTCCTGTGGGTACGTGGAATCCTCGCCGACGATTACGGCGTCCGTCCGGAAGACATCGAGTGGTATGTGGGTGGTGAAGAACGGCCAGGACGACGAGAGAAGTTACCACTCCAACTTCCGGATCGACTCCGGATCCATCCAATCCCCCCGAACACCACGTTGACCGAGCTCCTCGTCCGCGGCGAACTCGATGCAATGATCGCTCCACGCGCCCCCTCCGTGTTTCTCGAGGGAGATCCCGCAGTGGGCCGCTTGTTCCCCAACTATCCCGAGGTCGAGGCTGAGTACCTCCGCCGGACCGGCATCTTCCCTATCATGCACGTCGTCGTGATCCGTGATGACGTCTTGGAACGCTTTCCTTGGGTCGCCCGCAATCTCTTCGAGGCATTTGAAGCGGCTCGTCGTATCGCCCTGACTGACCTGCGAGAGACCGCAGCACTGGCAGTGATGCTGCCCTGGTTGCATGCAGAAGTCGAGCGCACACGGACGCTCCTTGGTGAGGATTACTGGCCCTACGGCATCGACGCGAATCGACACGTCCTCGAGACAGCGATCCGCTACGCGCACGAACAGGGTCTCATCCGACAACGGTTCCGCGTCGAGGATCTCTTCGCTCCTTCAACGTTGGAGGAGTTCGTGATCTGAGGGGTGCAGGTATGGGGATTGATCCTCGCGAGCTGGTTGCACTTGCCTGTCAGGTACTCATCCTTGAGGGACAGGACGACTATGTATGAGGACACGTGTCAGTACGGGATCCGGATGGTCGCGGTGTGTGAATGAAAGCAGCGGGACTCGGCTTCGAGGAAGTCACGCCCAGTGACGTCCTCCTTGTCGATTGGCATGGAACCGTCCTGGTTGGTTCCGGGAAACGTCATAGCGAATACCCGATCCACACCGAAATCATGCGCGCCCGTTCGGATGTCAACGCCGTGGTCCACACGCATCCGCCCCATGCGCTGGCCTTTGCCGCGCTCGGCGTTCCTTTGCGGCCGATCAGTCACGAGGCGACGGTTTTCGTTCCACCCGATATTCCTCGCTTCACACTGACCGGAGATCTGATCACGACACCTGACCTCGGCAAGCAGTTCGCTGGCACGCTTGGGGATCGGCCAGCGATCCTCCTCGTTCACCATGGTATCGTCGGGGCCAGATGTTCCCACTGCAGTGTTCCGCGCCCTTCTGCTCGAGCGAGCCTGTCACAAGCAGCTCCTCGCGATGGCTGCTGGAGGACCTCAGACATGGTCCAGCGACGCAGAAGCACTGAACAAGCGGGAACATTGCGACGGGCCAATGCAACGTTCGGCCGCCTGGGAACTCCTTGTACGGTGTGTGGAGCGGAGGCGGAGGGAAAGGGACCGCTGAAATTGCACCTTTGTCCCGTATAGGCGAACGGAAGGCTGGCAGACGGTCTCCTGTTCTCTATGCTCCGCACTGACGATTCGACAAGAGCGGCTCGCACGGATCAAGGAGAGGTGTGATGACGATCGATCACCACATCCACGCAATTCCTCAGGGGATGGTGGATTGGTTGCGGGAGCACAGCGAGCAGGCTGACGCGCGCTTCGAGCGACGCGATCCGAGCAAGGCGCCCTTCCTGATCATCGGCGGTCGTTGGCCGTTCGAGCTTAAACCCGTCTTCCACGACCGTGATCAGTTTCTCCAAGCGCTCGAAGCTGCGGGTGTTCAGCGAGCGTTGTTGTCTCCCATCCCACAACTGTTCCTTTACGACGCTGAGCCGAGCCTCACGAGAGAAGCAGCACGCGCATATAACGAGGCACTTCTCGCCTGGCGAACCAGGGCCCCGAATCGAATCGCGCTCCTCGCGACCGTCCCGCTCAATGATCCAGACGCCGCCGCAACCGAGCTCGTCTGGGCCATGGAGCAGGGGATGCGTGGAGCAATTATCGGCCCAGGTGTCGGAGATCGCCTCCTCAGCGACCCGTTCTTTGCGCCATTCTGGAGTGCTGCCGACGAGCGACAGGCGATTATCTTCCTTCATCCGCTTCTGAGCCGCGATGGACGACTCGCACGTCCTCAATTACCGAACCTTGTCGGCGTGCCGTGGGAGACAACAGTCGCCGCAGTGGACCTCATCTTCGGTGGCGTGCTCGACCGATATCCGGGAGCGCGCATTCTTCTCGCTCATGGAGGTGGGTACCTCCCCTACCAGCTTGGTCGACTCGAAAAGGGCTATGAGGTCTGGGAGGCGGTGCGACGGCAACTTGCAGCGCCGCCAACGGCGTATCTCGGCCGCTTCTGGTACGACACTGTATTGTGGCGTCACGAGACGATCGAGTACCTATCTGCCGTAGTGGGGCCGGATCGCCTTGTACCTGGCTCGGACTTCCCGTTCGATCTGGCAATGTGGCCCCCAGCGGTTCTCTCACAGGAGTCGACACAAAGTCCTCTCATTGACTGAGATGAGTTCTGCTATAGTGAATGATTGAGACCTGAACTTTCCAGTGGTTCTGATTATCTGAACCCAGGGCTTGCACGCTCTTAATATCGCCATTTATCTTACTGAGTAGACAGCACCCGGTTCGGATCCCTGGCGATCGAAGGTGGTTGGCAGGGGAGGTACAGCATGTCGGCCGCAGCAGATTACGGGTACATCTTCGATGTCGCACAACTCGCACATATCGAACTCCTGACGCCGGACCTTGAGCGGTCGCTCTGGTTCTTCCGCGATCTCTTAGGCATGGAAGAGGTGGCGCGGAAGGACGGGTCAGCATACTTGCGAGCCTACGACGAGCGTTATCTCACCTCGCTCAAGCTCACCCCTTCTGAGAAGCCTGGGCTTGGACACGCCGCGTGGCGGGCCCGCTCGCCTCGAGCACTCGAGCGCCGCGTCCACGCCATCGAAGCGACAGGTCTCGGTCACGGATGGATCGACGGCGACATCGGGCACGGCCCAGCCTACCGATTCACGACACCTGAGGGACATCCGATGGAGATTTTCTGGGAGGTCGAATGGTACGAGGCCCCCGGAGATCTTCAAAGTCGTCTCCCCAATCGGCCTCAAAAGCGGCCGGGACGCGGTGTGCCGGTCCGCCGCCTCGACCATATCAACCTCTTTGCCAAGGATGTCAAGCGCTGCGGTGACTTCATGATGGAAGCGCTGGGCTTTCAGCTTCGCGAATACATCGAAGCGCGTGCGGGCGGATACCGTGGTGTGTGGCTCTCGGTCAGCCCGATGGTGCATGAAATCGCGTTCATGCACGACGAGGCGGGTCCAGGTGGTCGGCTGCACCACATTTGCTACTGGTACGGTTACCCACATCAGCTCTGGGACGTCGGCGACCTCTTCCGTGAGAATCGCGTCCATATTGAGCTCGGGCCAGCCAAGCACGGCATCACGCAAGCAATGCCGCTCTACGTCTACGAGCCAGGCGGAAATCGGGTCGAGCTCTTCGGCGATGTAGGCTACCTCATCTTCGAGCCTGACTGGCGCCCCATCCGCTGGACCGAGGAGCACATCGAACGTGCTGCGCAGGAGGGTGGCCTGCCCTGGCTCGGCGGCAGCTTCCCCGCCGAATACTGGGTGTACGGGACGCCAGCAGCACAGATCGGAGTGGAGCGTGCTGCTACAGCGCCCACTGAATGAGCTGCACACTCATCGGAGGTGATCGGCATATCGCTCGGGAAAGAAGCGGGCTGACTGCTGGTTGTCGGGTTCTCTGATGGAGGAGGAGGAATAGGATGCACCGGTATACACGTCGAGCGGTTCTCGGTCTCGTTGGAGCAGCCAGTGTCTCGGCCCTGTTGGCAGCTTGCGGTGGTGGCCAAGCGACGCCCACTCCGGCACCGCAACCATCGCCGACGCCACCACCGGTCCAGCAGCCGTCGCCGACGCCGACTCAAGCCGCAGCAGCGACACCGACCGTTGTCGCCACGAAGCCGCGCAAGACCATGCGTGTCGGCTTCGCCATCTCGAAGAGTGGCCCGTACGCTGCCGGAGCCGGGATTACCATCTATCCGAACTACATTCTGTGGGCCAAGGATGTCAACGACGCCGGCGGGATCGACCTCAGTGACGGCGTCTACACCGTCGAGTTGATCGAATACGATGATCAGAGCAGCCCTGAAGAGGCAATCAAGGCAATCCAACGTCTCGTCAATCAGGACAAGGTGGATCTCCTCCTGCCGCCATGGGGTACCGCGATGAACCTCGCTGTCGCACCGGTGTTTCATGAGTTCGGATACCCCCAACTTGGTGTCGCCAACCTGAGCGACAAGACCCCCGAACTCGTCAAGCAGTGGCCTGGCTATTTCACGTTCCTCGGCACGTCCAGTCAGTACTCTGAGGCCATCGCCGACCTCCTCGGTGACCTTGTGAACCAGGGGAAGATCGGGAAGAAGGTCGCGCTCATCTATGTCGACGATGCTTTCGGCCTCGAGTTGTCCCAAGCTGCGCGCAAGAAGTTCGGAGCGACCGGATTCGAACTTGTGTACGACCAGGGATACCCGCTCGGCACGACGGACTTCCAACCGATTCTGACTGACATCAAGCAGCGGCAACCAGACGCATTCGTCGCCTGCAGCTATCCGGGTGATACCCTGACGCTCCCCGAAGCCGCGATGGTAGTGGATTTCAATCCGCCGGTCTTCCTCACCGCCGTCGGCACAGCATTCCCGGTCTACATCGGCAAGTTCGGTCAGAATGCCGAGGGGGTTATGGGACTTGGTGGGATCGATCCGAAGAGTCCCGGCCTCATGGACTACTACAAGCGCCACAAGCAGGTTACCGGCCAGGATCCCGACCGATGGGGTAGTCCCATCTGCTACTCGTCGTTACAGGTACTTCAGCAAGCGTTGCAGCGCGTGGGCAAGATCGATCGTCAGGCCATCATTCGGGAAATCGCTACCGGCTCGTTCCAAACGATCATCGGCACCGTCAAACTCGAGGGCAATATCTTTTACGGAAACTGGTTGCTCGGTCAGTGGCAGAATGGGGAGTTCCTCGCACTGTGGCCGAAGAACAGGGCTGCAGCCGCACCGCTGGTGCCGAAGCCGGCCTGGAAGAAGTGACCGGGCCTCGCCCGGCCATACCACCGTGGCGGGCGCGGGATGAGCGGGCCACGTCGTCGAGGTGCCTTCCGCACGCGTGCGGGGGGCACCTCGACCATCGCCCCTTCGTGACCAGGCCTCTGCCCGCTTCGACCAGCCACAACCGAGCCCATGCGGGAGCAAAAGGTCTTGAAAACCGTGGCCCAAGTCCATTACAATCTGCTTGATCGCTAAAGTTCCGCTGCCGAGGCACTGAGTCGGAACCGAGAGATCGGTTGTGCGGCCGAAAACGACGGAGGGGAGATGGCATCACTACTCGATGCACTCGTGACAGGCATCGTCTACGGTGGTATCTACGCGTTATTGGCACTCGGCTTGACGCTGCAGTACGGGGTTGCCAGGATCCTGAACCTGGCCTACGGTGACTTTCTCATCGCCGCAGCCGTCTTCGCGACCTTACTCTACCAGCGGTATCAGCTCAGTCCCCTCATCTCGCTCGTCGTCCTTCTGCCAGCGAGCTTCGTCGTTCACCTCCTCGTCTACCACCTCGTCTTCGTGCAGCTCGAGCGGCGTCGAGGCTCCTGGCGTGCGATGGAGGCCTCGAGCATCCTGTTGGCCTTCGGACTCTCGTTCGTGGTCTCCGGGGCGATGCTCGCGATCTTCGGTGGCCAGCTGTTCAGCTACTCCTACTTGCTCGTTCCCATCCAGCTCTTCGGTAGCGTCGTCCCGGCGAATCGCCTGCTCGCCTTGATTCTCGCCCTCGCCTTTGGTGCATTCGCGTATCTTTTGCTCGTCCGAACGCGTATTGGCACAGCGATCCGCGCCATCGCTGTCGATCCGGACGGGGCGCCCCTTGCGGGGATCGATGTTCGTCGCTGGGCGGGATTCACATTCGCCTTCGGCGGCCTCATTTGCGCCGCGACGGGTGTGCTCATCAGCATGTTCCAGACCTTCAATGTGCCGATGGGGGTCACCTTCACGCTGAAGGCACTCGTCGTCGTGATCATGGGTGGCGTCGGCAATGCAGTGGGAGCGCTCTTCGCCGGCTTGATCCTCGGTGTCACCGAATCGTTCGTGGCCCGTTTCATCAGCCCGGGCCTGACGCTCGCTGCGGTCTACGGCTTGTTCGTTCTCGCAGTCCTCACGATGCGGACGGGGATTTTCGGAAGGGCACTCCGGTGATGACGTCCATTGCGCGTGTCGCCGTTCTGCCGGTTCTCTTGCTGCTCACAGCACTCGTACCGTTCGCTGGAAACGACTTCTACATCGCACTCGGCCTCTCGATTCTGCTCAACGCCGTCCTGGCGACGGCGTGGGGACTTTTCGCCGGACCGACGAAGTACATCAGTCTCGCCACAGCGGCATTCTTCGGCGTCGGGGCATACACGGTCGGGCTCTTCTACGAACGCGTGCCGATGATCGCACTCTACCCGCTCGCCGCACTGATCGGGGCCGTCCTCGCGGTGTTCGTCGGTCTTACCACATTACGGATTCAAGGCATGTACTTCACCATTTTCACCTTCGGCCTCGCCGAGCTCATCCGCCAGCTAATGACGTGGTACCAGCGGAGCGTCACCGGATCGGTTGGGGTCTACATCATTACTGACATCACTGCGCGGCAAATCTACTGGAGCCTCACCGCGTTGCTCGCACTGACGCTCTTCGGTGGATGGCTGCTCGCTCGATCGCGGTACGGTCTGGCGCTGCTCATGATCGGCGAGGACGAACTCGCAGCGCGGCATAGTGGAGTACGGACCACTGCGGTCAAGGTCGTCGTCCTCGCCCTGACCTCGGCAATCATGGCGGTCACCGGGGCGATCGTCGCACCCCGTTGGACCTACCTGGACCCCAACATTGCGTTCAATCCCACGCTCTCCTTTATGCCGGCCGTGATCGCGCTCCTCGGTGGGATGCAGCGTTTCTGGGGACCACTCGTGGGAGCCGTCCCGCTCGTGTTCCTCTTTGACCAGTTGAATGCACGCTTTCCGACGACCTACACGTTCATCCTCGGTGTCCTCTTCATGATGATCGTCTTCGCCATCCCTGATGGAATCCTCGGCCTCCTACCCAAACTCCAGCAGCTGCGTCGCGCAGCCCCCGCTCCCGCTGCGCCGCCAGCATCTCTCAGTGCTCCCCTCGAGCCTTCGACCCCCGTACGCGGTGCGAGTCCCAGCGTCGATGGGATGAGTAGCCCAACACGCAGTCCTTCACCGGACGGGTCGGTTCTCCTCGAGGTGCAGGGACTCCGGAAAGCGTTCGGTGGCATCGTTGCGGTCGATGACCTCTCATTCACGATTCGTGAAGGTGAGGTCTTCGGCATCATCGGGCCGAACGGGTCGGGCAAGACGACGGTCCTGAATCTCATCTCCGGGGTCTACGAGCCGGACCGCGGGAAGATTCTCTTCCTCGGTCGGTCGCTCGCACACAAAGCGCCGGAAGAAATCGCGCGAGCTGGCATCGCGCGGACCTTCCAGCTCGTCCGCATCTATCCTGCATTGACGTGCCTCGATCATGTGGTTCCGGCCGCCTTGTTCGGCGGACACGTCCGCTCACTCGGGGAAGCCCGCGTGTACGCTCGCGAGCTGCTCGAGGAACTCGGGATGGGACAATTTATCCACGTTCCCGCTGGCCAGTTGAACTTCATCGATCAGAAGCGCCTGGAACTAGCACGGGCCCTCGCACTCCGGCCGAAACTGCTCCTGCTTGACGAGTGGCTCGCCGGGCTCAATCCATCGGAAATGCTGATCGGGATGGAACTCATCGAGTCCCTACGGGGACGGGGAACGACGATCGTGCTCATCGAGCATCTCATGCAGGCGGTGCGGCGCCTCTGTGACCGCTGTATCGTCATGAGCTTCGGCCAGAAGATCGCCGAAGGCACACCAGAAGAAGTGCTCGCGCACCCGGAAGTGGTTCGAGTCTACCTCGGAGAGACGGACGATGCTTGAGATCCGCGATCTGACGGTCTTTTACGGACTCCACGCGGCGATTCGCAATGTGTCCTTGCAGGTGGCGCCGGGTGAGATCGTGGTCGTACTCGGAGCGAACGGCGCGGGGAAATCGACTCTCCTCCGGGCGACGATGGGGATGGTTCGTCCAGCCAGCGGTCACGTGCTCTTGGACGGTCTCGATCTCACCAGTCTCGTCCGCCGCAACCTGACGGCTCAGGTGGTCGAGCAAGGGCTGGTTCTGGTGCCGGAGCGGGGTGGAACCTTCACGGACCTCACCGTGCGCGAGAATCTCCTGCTCGGTGCATTCCCACGGCGGGCACGTGCGCGGGAGCAAGAACTGATGGAGTTCGCCCTCAGTCTCTTCCCGCGCCTCAAGGAACGCTGGAACCAGCGAGTCGGTACGATGAGTGGTGGCGAGCAGCGGATGGTCGCCGTGGCCCGGGCACTCCTCTCTGCTCCACGCTTCCTCCTCCTGGATGAGCCGACGCTCGGACTGGCCCCCGTACTCGCCAAACAATTGCTCCGCGTCCTACCCCAAATCGCCGCGGAAGGAATCGGCGTGTTGCTCGTCGAACAAAATGCTCACCTGAGTCTCGCCGTTGCCCAACGTGGCGCGGTTCTCAGTAACGGCGAACTCGTCCATGCCGCGAGCGCGGCCGAACTCCGGGACGACCCGGTCGTTCGTGCAGCCTATCTGGGCACCCAATAGCGCGGCTTCGCGACGCTACGCCTCATCGTTCCGGACAAGGTACGTACGTCTCCGTCAGCGCGGGCCCTTGCGCGGATGGTCGTTCAGAATACCGGAATCCGTGACTTGCGGGACGCATGGTTTTCCTATAAACTATCGAAAGCGTAGAGCTGAACAGACGACAAAGCGATCGCCTGACCGAAAGTGTAGTTTGCTGGTCAGGCACATACTGGAGGAGAGGAGGCTGCGGGTAACTACGAGTTCTCCAGTGTTCGGGTACGCCGACTCACAGTCCAGAGTTCGTTCGGCAGTGAACGGGGAGGAGAAGAGTATGCGTGTCTCACGACGACGGTTCCTCGTTACCGCGGCAGCTCTCGGCGCTTCTGCCCTCTTGGCGGCATGTGGCCCGGGCCAGGCTACACCAACGCCCGCTCCGCAGCCCACGCCGACCACCGCCCCTCCTGGTCAGCAACCAGCGGCAACGCCCACTCCGGCCGCCGCGGCCACGACGCCGACGGTCGCTGCCACTCAGCCCACGAAGACACTGCGCTTCGGCTGCGCGGTGTCGCTCAGCGGGATCTTCGCGGCCGGCGCCCAGGCGACGATCGTCAACTGCTACAAGCTGTGGCAGAAGGATGTCAACGATGCAGGCGGCATCCAGCTCAGTGACGGCCGCTACATGGTCGATATCATTTGGGCCGACGACCAGAGCAATCCTGAGGAGTGCATCCGCCAGGTCCAGCGGCTCATCACTCAGGAGAAGGTCGACTTCTTAATTCCTCCGTATTCGACGGGTATCAACCACGCTGTCGCACCGATTTTCCATCAAAACGGCTATCCGCAGGCTGCAGTCGCAACCTGGGTCACAGAGGAGGATGCACGACGCTTTCCCTACTTCTTCAGTTTCCTCGGGCGACCGGAGCAGTACGCTGAGCAGGGGATTGTCGAACTGCTCAAGTACCTCAATGGGCAAGGGAAGGTCGGCAAGCGCGTCGCCATGCCCTACGTCGATGCCGAGTTCGCACTTGACTTCGTCAAGCCACTCCGACCGGCCCTGCAGGCCGCTGGCTTCGAGATCGTCTACGACCAGGGCTATCCCATGGAAATCAGCGACATGCAATCCATCATTACCGAAATCATGCGTCTCAATCCCGATGCGGTCGTGGCAATCTCCTACCCGAACGACTCCATGCTGTACGTGCCAGCGATGAAGGTTCTCGGCTATAACCCAACCGTCTTCTTCGCTGCCAACGGACCGAACTACACATTCTTCATCGGCACATATGGCGAGGATGCGGAAGGCGTTATGGGGCTCGGTGGCATCGATGTCCGCAATCGCCAAATCGTCGATTTCTACAACCGTTACCGCGATTTCACCGGCCAGGAAGCCGACCGCTGGGGTGGTCATGTGTACTATATTGTCGGTCAGGCCATCCAGCAGGCGTTCGAGCGTGTCGGCAAGGTCGACCGCAAGGCGATCGGCGAGGAACTCAAGAATGGAACCTTCGACACCATCATGGGGCCGGTCAAGCTGACTGGCAACGCCTTCCTAGGCAACTGGCTTATCGGGCAGTGGCAGCGCCAACCGGACGGCAAGCTCGAGTATGTCGCTATCATGCCGCGGGACCGGGCTGCCGCGGAGCCCCTCGTTCCCAAGCCGAACTGGAAGGGCTGATTGGTGGCGACTGCGGAGGGGGAGCGAAGGTCCTCGCCCCCCTCCGCTCCCTCTTCCAGCTCCCCTCACCAAAGCGGAGCGGCGTCTGGGTGTACACGCACGCGGAGAAGCCGTTTTCGGACGTCCACGGACCACCTCCTCGAAGAAGTCACAACGTGTGAGGCGTACTGCATCGCGTACTCGCTTCTCCCACGCTCTCGAGGACAGCTCAGCCTTTCGGGTCATTCTCGCCGCCAGCAGGGACGGCTACCCGCGATTGGGCCGAAGTGTCCCCTCTAGCGCCGTTCTCGTCCCACTTCGTAGTGCACATTCCGGGCTTCGAAGAAATTGACGATCTCTGGCACGTCCACTTGCGTTGCCATCCAACGCAGTGGGTTGGGATTCCCGAAGGCCGGCGGTAACCCGAGCTCCTCGAGCCGCCGGTCGGCGATGAATCGCACATACCCGTTCAACGACTCCGCGTCGATCCCGATCAGCGGCTCCGGTAACACGGCCCGGTTGTATGCCTCCTCCAGCGCGACTGCTTCGAGAATGAGCTCACGAAGACCACGCCCGAACTCCGGGGTCATGATCTCCGGATGCTCCTCGAGGATCGTCGTGATGAGATGGATCCCGAAGGAGAGATGCAGGGATTCGTCCTTGAGCACCCAGTCGACGATGCTGCACAGACCGCGCAGAAGGTTGCGCTGCCGGAATGCCAGTGCGAGTGCAAAACCCGAATAGAAGAAGATCCCCTCCAACACGACGAAATAGCCGACGAGGTTACGGACCAGCCGCTGCAACCCCTCCACGGTCTCCGTCTCCGGCAACGCCAGCCACGCCTCAGTCAGGCGACGCTGGAAGGCCTCCTTGGCCGCGACCGCGGGATACTCGAGATGCAGTCCAAAGACCCGCTCGCGGTCAAGTGGTAACGTCTTGATCACATATTCGAAGGCCATCACGTGGTTCGCCTCCTCCCAGGCCTGACGCGCAAGATAGAGCCGCGCCTCGGGAGCAGTCACCACCCTATAGAGGCTCAAGAGGAGGTTCGTCGTGACCAGCGACTCCATCGGGTTGAAGAAGCCGAGGAACATCTCGACCGCCCGCCGCTCCTCGTCGGTGAGCCGCTCGAACCAATCGCGCACATCGTCGTGCAACGGCACCTCCTCCGGAAACCAGGTGTTGTGCTTCGCCTGCTGCACGTGCGCATAGGCCCACGGATGACTCAGCGGGAAGAGCTCGACAGCCGCGAGAGGATCACCACCGAGTAGCTTCCGACCCATTGCCGTACCCTTCCTTCCAGCGTCATGCATGACCTCACTGACAGCTCTCGCAAACGCCGTTCAGGGTGCAGGCCACACTCTCTCGCGCCAGCACATCCTGCTCGGCCCGCTGCACCCACTGCGGCCGCCGCCGCGCCTTATTCACCGCAACAGTCGACTGCTCCACTTCCATTCGTGACCGCACAAAGCAGTAGTAGGTACTCTTCAAGCCCTTGCGCCATGCGGAGAGGTAGGCTGCACTCAGCTGCCCCGGCCGATCGGCCGCGTGGTACAGATTGCGGCTCACCCCCATGTCCACCCACTTCTGTACGCGAGCTGAAACCTCGATGTACGCCTCCGCAGGAATCTGGTAGGCTGTCGGGAATCGGTCGACGAGCTCCGGCGGGCATCCTGGTACGGCCCGCAGGTCACCTCGTGCAGCGACGATCTCCGGTAAGAGCGTCTCCCACAGCCCTCGCTGGCGTAGCTCCTCGACAAGCACCGGATTCACCTCGAGGAACTTCCCAGAGAGCGTCTGCCGACTGAAGACGTTGGCATAGTAGGGATCAAGGCTCGGCGTCGTCCCGGCAATCAGCGCAATGGTCGCCGTTGGAGCGATGGCCATTACGGCGCCATTACGCATGCCACGCCGCACGCGCTCGCGCAGCGTCTCCCAATCCAGCCGGCTTGAGCGCGCGACTTCGATGGGCAGTCCACGCTCCGCCTCGAGCTCCGCGAGCGTATCCAGGGGGAGCACCCCTTCTGCCCAACGTGATGCCGCGAACGTGGGAAAACTTCCCCGCTCCACTGCCAGTTCACAGCTGGTGGCAATAGCGTGATAGCTCAAGAACTCGGCAATCTGGTCGGCGATCTCGGCAGCCTCTGGAGCAGCGTACGAAACCCCACGCCGAGCCAGGAGCTCGGCAAAGCCCATCAGGCCCAGACCGACAGGACGATTGCGCAAGTTTGCACGTTCGGCCCGCTCAGAGGGGTAGAGGTTGATGTCAATCACGTTGTCGAGCGCGCGCATCGCTCGCCGTACCGTCTCGGCAAGCCGTTCCCAAGCCAGCTCACCATTCGGCCCGCAATGCCGCGCCAGATTGACACTGCCGAGATTGCAGACTGCGACGTCCTCTCGACTCGTCGGCAGAAAGATCTCAGTGCAGAGATTGCTTGAGTGGATGATGCCCACCCCACGCAACTGGGAACGGAGGTTGCCCGCATCCTTAAAGGTGATCCAGGGATGGCCGGTCTCCATGAGGCTTGCCAAGATCTGCAGCCAAAGCTCGCGAGCGGGCAGCACGCGCCACGCACGCCGCGGGAGAAGCCCACTCTCAGCCTGCCGACAGAGCTCGCGATACCGGGCTGCAAACGCCGTTCCGAAGAGGTCCGGAAGTTCCGGGGCGACTGCCGGGTCAAACAGGTACCATGGCTCATCTGCCTCAACACGACGCAGAAACTCATCGGGAATCCAAAGCGCCGTATTGAGCTGGTGCGTGCGGCGGTACGGATCACCAGCATTCCGCCGAAGATCAAGGAACGCCTCCACTTCAAGGTGCCACGGCTCAAGATAGACACACATCGTGCCCCGGCGCCGCCCACCCTGACTGATCGAGGCAATCAGCGCATCGTAGAGATGGAGGAAAGGAATGAGGCCGCCGCTTGTCCCGTTGATTCCGCGCACCGGAGCTCCGACCGCCCGGATACGAGTCACGGCAGCACCGATGCCCCCGGCATATTTGGCCAACATCCCAAACTCGTAGGCCGAGCCGAGGATGCTTTCCAGGCTGTCTTCCACCTCGGCCAGATAACATGAGGCGAGTTGGTGGTGTGGCGTCCCAGCATTGAAGAGTGTCGGTGTGCTCGGCAAGTAGCGGAGGCTGCTGAGGAGGTCATACCAGCGCAGAGCCCAGGCGGTCCGCTCCTCAGGCCGCTCGGCCAGCGCCAATCCCATGGCCACGCGCATGAAGAGGGACTGCGGTCGTTCCAGGATCTGCCGTGTTTCAGGATCTCGCACCAGGTAACGATCCGCCAGCGTGGCTACAGCCATGTATCCGAGCAAACGGTCACGAGCCGGATCTAAGGCTCCTGCAAGTTGCTCAAGATCGAAGCCGGCCAGCCGTTCGTCGAGTGCTCCACACGCAATGCCGCGCTCGATGTACCGGCGGAAATGCTCCGGATAGGACAGAACAACGCCGCTATCCGCCTCAAGGGCGATCTTCCGCAAGAGCAGTGCCGCCGCCTCCTTCTCCGCCTCGGGGCGATCTGGCAACTGCTGGAGAACTGCAAGGATTTGGGCTTCCAGAAGACTCGTCTGCGGCGGGATCACCGCTTGCAGTTCGAGTGGAAGCGTCGTTGCCATTGCTCCGTCCTCCCTTCTCTCTTCCCGCGCCCAGGAGGCAGGGTAGGACGGAGTCGGTGCGGATACTTCCCCGGGGAACGCAGCACCCGCGACAGCGCGCTCGCCTGCGCGTCACCGATCTCCGGCCCGCACCCACCCGCGAGGCGCGGTACCGCTGTGTCCTGCAGGACGGGTCGGTCTTCGGGCTTGCGGATCGTCCTACTAGCTGCGCCTTCCCAGCGGATCTTCCGCCAGTGGCTTTCCGGTCGCAACGACCAGGTGCAGTGTTCGTCCCCGCTCACCGCTGCGGGGCAGCGCCGGAATTACACCGGACTTCCCAGCACCCGCCCTGGGTTGGAGAGACCACAAGATGTTGCGCTTCTCCCAAATTGCACCGCTACATCTCGTGGTCACATCCACAGTGTACGTGCAGGTAGTATGCCTGACAAGATGTTCCAGAAAGACCCACCCGATCGCTCAGTCAGGGCAATGCAGCGTCCAGCTCCGTTCGTGTGCACCTGTGCCACTTGGCACAGCGCGCGGGAAACCAAACAAGAAAGACATTGGGCAGCGGTTCTGCGCGGCAAGGACGGCATGGAAGCTCTCTCCACACGACCAGAAAATCAGGAACCCCTTAGTACAGCTGAAGGCCCTCCAGAAACTCCCTATAGGCTTCGTGCAAGCCAATCTTCTGCTATGATGACGATGCCAAAGGCTGCAGGACCAAAGACCAAGGGGGGAGTGTATGGCTCAGCCGACAGTCGTCTTCTTTCCTGAAGGTGCCTACGGACCGACCAATAACTGTATCGGCATCGGCCGTGCCCTCCAGGAACTCGGAGTTCGTGTTGTCTTCGTTGTCGAGGAGTCGTTTGCCGGAACACTCGAGGCCAAAGGGTTCGAAGAGCGACTGATGCGGCTGACCCCACCACCCGAACAACCTGAAGAGCCTGGACAGTTTTGGAAAGACTTTATCGCCAACACTGCGCCACATTTCCGTGAGAGTACGCTGGAGCAGATCCACACGCTCATCGCCCCGATCTGGGAGTCCTTGATCGACGGTGCACTCTACGTGGAACCAAGACTCCGTGAGATCTTTGCCGAACTTCGCCCTGATGTCATCGTCGAGGACAACGTGGTTGCCTTCCCAGCTGTCGTGACAGCCGGTGTCCCTTGGGTTCGTATCGTATCCTGCAACCCACTGGAAATTCCTGATCCAAACCTCCCTCCGGCCTTGAGCGGTCTACCAACCACTGACCGTTCACAGTGGGACGCCTGGCAGCGTGAGTACTGGTGCGCTGTTGGCTCTCTCCACCAGAAGCTCGACTCCTTCTGCCGTGAGCAGGGCGCTCCCCCACTACCTGAGCATGCGTTCATCTGGGAAAGCTCCTATCTCAACCTGTACCTCTATCCGGCAGAACTTGACTACCCACGTTCCCAACCACTTGCGCCAACCTGGCATCGTATCGACTCCTCAGTTCGCGACACCGAACCACCGTTTGAACTCCCCGAACAACTGCACGACGGTGGTCCGCTGCTGTACGTCAGTCTCGGAAGTTTGGGATCAGCTGAGCCGGAACTGATGGGTCGGCTGGTTGACTTGCTTGGGCGCACCGACTACCGGGTGATTATCAGTCTCGGGCCTCAAAAAGGAAAACTTGCCCTTCCGGACAATGTGTGGGGTGACGAATATCTGCCTCAGCCTTCGATACTACCGCTGGTCGATGCTGTGATTACCCATGGCGGCAACAACACCACGACGGAGTGCATGCATTTTGGCAAGCCGATGCTTGTTCTGCCGCTCTTCTGGGACCAGCATGACAATGCACAGCGCGTGGCAGAATGCGGTTTTGGCTATCGTTTCCACCCCTATCAGTTCCGCGACGATGATTTTTTCCGTGCTCTTGAAGACCTCTTGACGAACCAGGAGCGCAAGGCACGCCTGGCAGCGGCGAGCAGCCGGATTCAGGCGGCAGACGGACGCCGACGCGCAGCACGCCTGATCGCCGAGCTCGCACGCACCAAACAGCCGCTCTACCGCACGTGAGTACAGGGGGTGCAGTCAGGTACTCGATGAGAACGCACACGCTTTTCCTTGACCTTCCTGCTGCGCTCGTCGAGGCGTTGCTCGCAAGGACCCCAGCTCTGGCCCGCTCGGTGGTCGCGCAGCTTGAAGAGCGCACAGCACGGCGAGCCGAGCTCCGGGATCAGCTGGCTGCTCTGGGGTTACTTGCGCGGGTTGACGACCTTCCAGCGGTCCCAACGCCCACGAGCTGCGGGATTGACGGCTCCGTCGCCGTCGAGCGGCTGCTGGCGCATGACCTCCTGGTCGCAGGCGCATTGGCCGTCGAAGGATTAACGCCCCCTTCAGAGCAACGCTACTGGCCTGAGCCACGCCATGCCGTCTGGGTCAGCCTCGAGCCGCACTCCGACGCAAACGACCTCTTGACGCGCGCCATGATGGCTGGACTTGAAGTCGAACTCGCCGTCCAGGCCCCGCATGACGTCGTCCTTCTCGACGGTTCATTGGCGACACCCCTGATCGCCTTCGATCAGGCGGCTCGGGCGCTGGCAGCACAAGTTGAGCAGCCTGCAAGCGCCGAACACTTCTGGGACAGCCTACCGCAGCGACTTGAACTGCTGCTTCGCTTGCTGGATCCACCAGATCACCGCCAAAGCTGGGTGGGCATCCCAAAGTACACAAGTCGACGGGAGGTGGCGAGTCTCCTTGGTGTCAAGGACAAGATCGATGACCGTGCCCTCCTGACGTCCCTTTTGGAGCCAGGCGAATACACGCGTCCCATGCCACTGCGCCAGGCGCGTCGTCCACATGGTTTCGGCATCTCAGTAATACCCGCCCACTACCGCGCCCGGACTGACCACCTTGTCCACAAGGTGCTCCAGCGTGTCGACACGTTACAAGCCGTGTACACCCGCCCCCACCGCTGGTTGCCAGCGCTTCGCATCGAGCTCCCCAGAGCGACCGCTACCGACCATCAACGCCTGGCTTCCGTCCTTGAGGTCGTACGCTTCCAGAGCAGCACGGGAGCACTTTTCGAGCCGTTCCCACTTTTCCTCGCCGATCGGATGATTCGCCACCTGCGTCGAGCGACACGCGCCTTGCGTCATGCCGTGCGCGAAGCTGCCTCCCGCGAGTATCCTGTGTTCGAAGAGGTCTTCCTGGCACTGGAGAGTTACCGGAGCGAGGCGTTCCGCTCACCATGAACGGCTCAGCGCTGCTCACCGTTGATGGTATTGAGCCAATCGGTGTCGTCGGTTCCCCGTCCTCGACGGGACAATTGACTCTGGAACTTCTCGATGCGGCGACGCGTCGCAAGCTTGTCGGGGAACTGGTCCTTCTGCCGTTCTTCCAAGACGATCGCCGCCACTACGCACTCGGGCAGATCACCGAAGTTGAACTGCGCAATGTGTGGCATGAAGATCCGACCATTCGCAGTCTCGTCCGGCAGCGTGGTCGCATTGATGCCGTCAGTGAGCGGCAAGACACTCATCGCGGGATCCTCGAAGTCAGCGCGGTATTCTGCGAGGAGAATGGACACTTCCTTCCCTCAATGCTCGGTACCGTCCCGCCAACCGGTACTCCGATTTATGCGGTGACTGACGACGTGCTCGGGCAACTGCTCGCCCATGCCCGTGAAGATCTCTTCTATCTTGGTCATGTGTACGGCTCTGGTCCGAAGCTGCCGCTCTGGTTCAAGCACTTTGGGATTGGTCCGCGTGGTGCCGGCGAGGCGTACCACCTCGGGATCTTCGGCAAAACCGGTTCGGGGAAATCCGTCCTTGCCAAAATGCTACTCGTCGCCTACGCGCGTCATCCGGAAATGGCAATCCTCATCATCGACCCACAAGGCGAGTACAGCAAGGACCTGCGTGGGCAACCAGCCCCAGGTCAATTCCTCCTGCCGCTACGCGATCTACTCGAGGAACGGCTCCAGCGAACGACTGTTGTCATGTCCGTGCGGGACTTGATCCTGGATCAGTGGGAACTGTTCGAAGAACTCCTCACCACATCGGAGTTCTTCGACAAACTCACGTTTGGCGCCCGCGAAAATCGTCAACTCGCTGCCCGGGAACTCGCCCAACGCCTTCGCAAGCAAGGGCTTGCCTTAACGGCCCTACACGAGCCGAGAAGTTTCCAGCTTGTCTGGCAGATCCTGAGCGACGAGCAGGTGCAACGCGTTTTCTACCGTTCCGCTGAGGCTCGCACGCGTTTCCAGTGGGCTCTGAGGAACGCCGACCGTGATGAACTCTATCACCACTCCTGGCGGCCCCTCACCTTACTCTTTAATGACCGGCAGAACACTCGGGCACGAACGATCGCACGTATAGTCAACGGCTTGTTCCGACCGCAAGATCGCTTGATCATTGCGCTCGACCTCTCGGGGACTGATCGCAGTGGGCAGAACGATTCGGTCCTTTGGAACGAGACGATTCAAGAGATTGTTATCCGACGTCTCCTCGAAGCAATCCGTGTTGCAGCCGAGCAGGCCTACCAACAGTCACAAAACCTGAATACTCTTATCCTCATCGACGAGGCCCATCGACTCGCTCCGTCTGGCTATCTTGATCCGGATACTCCCCGAGCCCAGATTCGCACCTTGCTCAAGGACGCAGTCCGAACAACTCGGAAGTACGGGGTGGGCTGGCTCGTCATTAGTCAGACGCTGGCCAGCCTCGATGCGGAGATCATCTCACAGCTTCGCATCGCCTTCTTTGGTTATGGTCTGGGACTTGGTCAGGAATACCGCGCGCTCGAGAGTTTCGCCGGTGGTGACGAACATGCGCTCACACTCTACCGGCTGTTCCGGGATCCACATTCGAGCTTTGCCCCCACGAGCCGTGTGTACTCGTTCATGACCGTTGGCCCCGTCTCCCCACTCTCCTTTGCCGGCACCCCGCTCTTCTTTAACGCGTTCACGGACGTTGAAGAGTTCCTGACGGCGAACGGCCTCACGCTACCGACGCGAGCGCTCGCCCCCTGAGTCGGCCAGCCAGGCAACAGCCGCCTATCGCCGGAGCTCACACCGCCCTGCTGCCACGAGTTCCTTGACGGGTGTCGCCACGCCCGCTCCACCGTCCATCGTGATTGTCCGCGGAATGAAGCGGCGCAGCCGCAGCGAGTTCGTCACAACGAAGACGGAGCTTAGCGCCATCGCCAGCCCGGCGAGCATGGGGTTCAAGAAACCAGCCGCTGCAACGGGGATGAGGATCGTGTTGTAGGCAAAGGCCCAGAACAAGTTCCAGCGGATCGTCGCCATCGTGCGCCGGGCGAGCTCCAACGTCACAAGGAGACCGCGGAGGTCGGGGCGAACGAGGACAACGTCGCCGGCCTCGAGTGCAACATCCGTCCCGCTTCCCATTGCAATCCCAACGTCCGCCTGCGCAAGCGCTGGAGCATCGTTGATGCCGTCACCGACCATCGCCACGACCTGTCCTGCTTCACGAAACTCCTGGACAACTGCTACCTTCTGATCAGGCAAAATCTCAGCTCGCATCTCGTCGATGCCCACTTCGCGAGCAATGGCTCGCGCCGTCCGCGCGTTATCACCAGTCAAGAGCACCACCCGTAGGCCGCGCTCACGGAGCGCTCGCACCACCGTTGCCGCCTCAGGACGGGGCCGATCGGCCAACGCAATCAGCCCGGCAAGTCGCCCGTCGATGGCAACAAAGACCACCGTCTTCCCGGCTGCTTCGAGCGCGGCCGCTTCCTCTTCACCAGGTGTGACAGCCACACCACGCTCCCTCAGGAACCGTGCCGTCCCGACGAGTATCGTCCGTCCGTCGACCAGGGCGCTCACGCCTTGCCCAGGTACCGCCTCGAACTGCTCGACCGCTATGCCTACTGCTCCCTCCAACGCATGGACGATCGCCCGCGCGAGCGGATGCTCACTCCGCGACTCGACCGCCGCGGCGAAACGCAGAACGTCCACGCTGCCCCACCCCGAGAGCGGGACAATATCCGTCACGCTCGGAGCACCAACCGTGACCGTACCAGTCTTGTCCAGTATGACTGTCGTCAGGCGCTCGATCCGCTCGAGCACATCTGCTCGCTTGAGCAGTACTCCAAGCTCCGCGCCCCTCCCTGTGCCGACCATGACCGCGGTGGGGGTTGCTAGTCCCATGGCGCAGGGACAGGCGATCACGAGGACAGCGACAGCCGGGAGTAGCCCATGCAGCGGATCACCCGTGGCAAGCCACCAGGCACCAAAGGTCAGTAGCGCCACGAGAATAACACCCTGCACGAAGACGCTCGCCACACGGTCAACGAGCGACTGGATCGGCGCCTTCGACCCCTGTGCCTCTTGCACCAGCCGCACGATCTGGGCCAGCACCGTCGCGTGCCCCACTGCCGTCGCCTGCAGCACAAACGAACCCGTCGCATTGAGCGTTCCGCCCCAGACCCGGTCACCCGGCTGCTTTTCGACCGGTAGGCTCTCGCCAGTCAGCATGCTCTCGTCCACCGTCGAAGTTCCTTCGACCATGATTCCGTCTACGGGAATTCGTTCACCTGGACGAACGATAACGAGATCACCTGGGCGCACCTCACGCACTGGGATCTCGACCTCGATTCCACCGCGCCGGACGCGCGCCGTCTTCGGCTGAAGACCCAACAACCGGCGCACCGCTGCCGACGTCTGGCCGCGTGCACGCGCTTCGAGATAGCGGCCAAGCAAGATCGCAGCGATGACGACTGTGGCAACGTCGTAGTAGTAGTGCGCCCCATGTCCATGATCCGTCAAAAGCACTTGCATCGTACTCGCGAGCGACGAGAAGAAGGCCGCACTGGTACCGAGGCTCACGAGTGTGTCCATCGTGAACTGCCCATGCCGGAGACTCCGAAGTGCTGTCAGGTGAAATCGTCGACCGAAGTAGCCCCATACCGGCACGGTCAAGGCGAGCAGCAAGAGTCCTACCCATGGGAAAGAGGGCATGAGCATGCTCACCGTCACCACCGGTACAGCAAGCGCCCAGGCGAGGCTCACGTCC
Source organism: Thermomicrobium sp. CFH 73360 (assembly GCF_023806465.1). Taxonomy (GTDB): domain Bacteria; phylum Chloroflexota; class Chloroflexia; order Thermomicrobiales; family Thermomicrobiaceae; genus Thermomicrobium. The sequence continues at coordinate 431,481 of NZ_JAMSLS010000001.1, forward strand.
CGCCGCAGTCGTGCCAACTCACGCGCTCGCCGCTGCTCGGCCTCGTCAGACACCTCTTCCAGCGGTATCTCGGTTGGGACAACTGCCGCCCGATATCCAGCCTCCTCAACCGCCCGCAGCATCTGGTCGATGCTCGCCCGCGTTGGGTCAAAGCGCACCAACGCTCGCTCACTTGCCAGGTTGACCATGGCTTTGTGGACACCAGGAACCGCGAGAAGTGCCCGCTCGACACGCCGAACACACGACGCGCAGGTCATTCCCTCAATCCCGAACTCCACCGTCGCCTCGCTCACTTCGCTGACAGGCGGCTCGCTGCCGAGCGGGCTGGCGTGGTAGCCAGCTCGTTCGACGGCGGCGAGAAGCTCGTCGAGGGCGATGTCGGGTCGCGCCAGCTGAACGACAGCCTCCTCCGTGGCCAGGTTCACACTTGCTTCGGCTACACCTGGCACGGCCGTGATCGCCCGCTCCACGCGCCGCACACAGGACGCACAGGTCATTCCCTGAATCGCGAGCCGTATCGTCGTCGGCCGCTCCATTGGGCGCTCTGTTCGCTCGCTCATTCTCGTCCCCCGAACCAGGTCAGCTCACGCTCCGGGTGAAGCGCTCGATCGCTTCGGTCAGCTCTTGGATCGCCGCCTCTTTGTCCTCGGCGTTCAGGACACAACCACGGATGTGGTCCTCCAACAGCACCAAGCCGATACTCCGCGCCGCGGCAATCACTGATGAGAGCTGCACGAGAATATCGACGCAGTAGCGATCATCTTCCACCATGCGGATGATGCCACGCACCTGCCCTTCCATCCGGCGCAGGCGAGCAAGGATGCGTGCCTTGTCAGCACGATAGGAATCGACTCGCCGTTCGCATTCCCGCTGTTCGCGCTGTTCCTCCATAGATGCCTCCACATACCCCTCCAGGGTATCTCTGTTGCAGGATACACCTTTGATCCACTGCCCGACAACACGGCGCACAAGACCCTACCATCGTATCGGTACCGGCTGATCACTCCGGACGCGAGGAAAGAGACAGACTCTCTGCCCCACCACGTCGCAGACGAACGAGGAATCAATGACCACCGCTAGCGGCAGCGCCCAGGAGAGCGCACTGTTCGATCCGCTGATGGGTGGAACACCTTACTGTTCGGTCCTGCAAGGAACGCCGAAACGGCGCAGCGAGCAAGACATGAGTTCCCGAGAGATGAATCACTCTGCCGCGAACTTGCCACCCTCACTTGGAGGGAAGGATGAAGGGAGCGGCATCCGACCACTCGAACGCACCTGAGAGCTGCCCTCGTCAGGGGAGGAGGCGCAATCCTTCTGGCACAATCTCGACGCGAGTACCAAGTTCGGCACACAGGCGACGCATCCGTTCGGACAGGCGTGCTGCCCGGATCGGATCGGGGCGGCGAGCCTGAAAGTCGGCGATAATGGTCGGGACCAGCTGAATCTCACGGAGCATCGTACCATCCATTACCACCGTAAAGACGAATGACTCGTCATTCCGTTCGATTTCATCCACCGCGTAGTCATCGACGAAGTCGCCACAACTATAGAGAATCGCTCCCCCACCGTAGAACTCTACTCCACGCGTGATGTGTGCGCTGTGCCCGTACACGATGCGCGCTCCCGCTTCGATCAGCGCACGCCCAACCCGCACATGCTCGGGAAGTGGTCGCTCACCCCAGTTCGGACCCCAGTGATAAGAGACGATGACGAGGTCATGGCTCGCAGCGGTTTGGCGAACAAGTTCGCAGAGTGTTTGAAAACGCACGTCCCCGGGGTCACAAGGCACAAAAAACACGCCTGGGCTTTTCGGCTCCGCTTCCCAGTCCGGCTCGTTGTCCGTCGCGGCGAGAAGGGCACAGCGTATACCGGAGACGACAAAAGCAGCTGGTCGCCGTGCCTCCCGTGCGTCGCGCCCGGCACCAGCATGAGCGATCCCAGCTTCATCCAGGGCATCGAGCATCTCCTTAAGCGCCATGTCGCCAAAGTCGAGCACATGGTTGTTGGCAAGCGAAACGGCCGTGATCTGGGCTGCCGTCAGCACGGCGACGTTCTTGCGGTCGCTCCGAAAGACGAAAAGTTTTCCTGGCCAAGGCTCACCACGGTCAGAGAGGACGCATTCGAGGTTCGCAATCCGCGCATCAGCCGAGAGGAGCACCGGTAGCACATCGCCCCAGACATAGGATGGCGGCACGTCGCGCAGCACCCGGTTGACGAGCCGTCCGAGCATTACGTCGCCAATGAAAGCGAGCCGGATCGACGAGCGCACCATCGCCGGATATCTCACTTCAGCTTCCTGGCGGCATCAGTCCACGCAGTTCCAAGGTTTCTACCACGCCCCGCACGTGGTCAATCACACGGACGGCGTGCTGATTCGTGTCTGCGACGAAGACCCGATCGCCAGCGACAGCGAGCCCGCCCGGCTCCCAAAATCGGGTGCGCTCGAGCGGCCCATCCTCATGACCTGGATGTCCGTCGCCAGCCCACGTCATGCACGTCCGCGTTGTGGGATCAAGACGCTTTACCTTGTGATTGTACGTATCGGCGACCAGGAGCTCCCCGCCTGACCAGGCAACGTCGAGCGGGTGCTGCAAGCGCACCGCATCGCCCGTCCCATCCCGATCGCCGAAGTCGAACAGACCAGTCCCAACGAGCCGCCCGACTTTCGGGTTCGGGGTCCCAGGCAGATCGACCGTTCGGACTGCGCTCGCCTCCGGACAGGCAACGTAGAGGATGTGTCCATTGCTGGTCAGACCAGAAGGCTGAGCAAACCAGGCACGGTCGAGCGGCCCGCCCTGAATCCCTTCCATACCGGAGCCGGCATAGGGCTGAAAGAGACCCGTGGCCAGATCCAATGCCCAGATCTGGTGACTGCCGGCCATTGCGACGAACAGGAAACCGTCTCGATACCAGAGCGCCCATGGCGAGCGAAGATCGAGTTGGCGCGCTGGACCAGCGCTTGGGAAACCATGCCCTAAGCGTCCCGTTCCGGCGATCGTCTCGACGACACCCCGTGCCAGATCGACGCGACGGATCGCGTGGTTGCCGCGATCAGCAACAAAGCAGAAATCGCCGTAGAGAAAGACCCCCTGCGGTTCGCAGAAGCGCGCCTCATCGAGCGAGCCATCGCGCAGACCGGGTGTTCCATCCCCGATCACCTGGTAGACTGTCCCGTCAAGTGCCGCTACCACCAACCGGTGGTGCCCTGTATCGCTCACCACGAGCCGATCACGCGCCTCGCTGACAGCGAGCTTCCCCGGAAATGCGAGTGGCGTGCGCGGGCGCTGCTCAGGCGCCAGGAAATCGAGCGGGCTTGCTGCTGTCACACCGGCGCGGGCGAGCAGTTGGGCAACCGCCCGCACCAGGCTCTCAACCGGTATCTCCCCCTCGTGAACCCCGAGAATACGACCATCAGGGCCGACAAAGACGAGCGTCGGCCATGCCCGCACGGCATACCTCCTCCAGAGGAGCAACTCCGGGTCGTGCACGACCGGATGCGTGATGTCCTCGCGGAGGATCGCTTGCCGCACGTTTGCCGGCTCACGCTCGTTCGGAAACTTTGGCGAGTGAACACCGATGACGACGACCTGCGCCGGATACCGCTCCTCAACCGCCCGCAACGCGGGCAGGACGTGCAGGCAATTGATTCAGCAGTATGTCCAGAAGTCGAGAATCACCAGACGTTCTTGGAGATCAGCCAGCGTTAACGGGCGCCGCACATTGAACCAGGTGAGTCCGGAAGGAAAGTCTGGGGCCCGTACTGGACCGTACGCATCATCCCACCGCCGCATGACGGTCCTCCCCGAAACACTCATTCCGCAGTTATCGGGTCGATCATACCAACCGTGAATCACCCTGAGCCGGAACGAGGCGAACGTCACCATAAAATCGGCACGCCGCAGCACACAGATAATGGCAGATTGTCGCCGGTCCTAGGACCCCTGGGTCAGGCCGGTCGAGATCACAATCGAGTTGTGTTTGTCGTCGTGGCATGTGGCACATGGGCTCCTCTGAAGACCATAACCAGCCGTAGTACTGAAATGGAGTCAGTGGGCACCCGCGTGCCCTGTGCGATAGGAGCCCGGTAACATGGCCTGCGAGTGTACGAGACCGCTCACGAGTCGCTCCCCTCTAAGGGAGGGAAAATACCTGCTGTTGTGGCCACCCATGCTCCACACGGCGCAGAAGATTCGGAATGCAGCGAACCAGCTCGGCCTCACAGTGAAGGATGCGGCCGACCAGACCTGCGTGGTAGTCGAATTCTTAACGGGAACCACCCGGGAGACTCTCTTGCGTCGCCTGACTCATCTACTCACCGAGGAAGAGCTCGACGCCACACAAGCCCTGCTGAGCTCAAGCGTTTCGCTCTCAATTAGCGACGTCCCGAGGGTACGGTCGCTTCGCCGTCTCATCGCCGCTTTCGAGCATCAATGGTTCGAGCGAGTGATCAGAGAGGGACAGCTGACTTCTGCATTCCAACCCATCGTACAAGCGGGATCACATCAAGTTGTCGGTCATGAGGCACTCCTGCGGGCCCGATTGCCGAACGGCGAGGAAATTTCTGCAGCTTGACTCCTCGCCGCTGCCCGAGCACTTGGGCAATTGGTCCAGCTCGACGTTCAAGCTCGTCTAGTCGCATTGGAGCGTGTCGCACAACACTCCCTCTCCGGGCTGGTGTTTATCAACTTCAGTCCCACAGCTGTTTACGATCCAGCGACCTGCCTGCGCGCAACTTGGCAGGCTGCCGAACAACTGGATATTGATCCGTCACACATCGTGTTCGAAGTCATCGAAACAGAGTCCCTCACCAACCTGCGTCATGTGAATGACGTCTTAACCGAATATCGGCGGCATGGTTTTCGCGTTGCATTAGACGATATTGGGTCAGGCTATTCGAGCCTCGTTTGGCTGAGTGCACTCCAACCGGACTTCGTGAAAATTGACCGACAGCTCGTTCAAGGGGTCAGTGAAGACCCCGTTAAGCAGGCGATCACGAGTAAAGTGGTGGACATGGCTCACCACATCGGAGCGATAGTCATCGCCGAAGGCATTGAGGAAGAGGAGGACGCACGCAAGAGCGAGGAGTTCGGGGTTGATCTCCTCCAAGGATACCTCTTCGGCCGTCCGCGCATTCTTGACTGAAGTTGCGGCACAATAAGCCTTACCCCGACCCGTGCTTGTCCCAACCGGACAATTCGCTCTCTGAATTCTACTCTCTTCCCCATACCGATCCGTACCCAGGCCTGTGGCCGAGAGGAGTCAGTGCCCACCGAAACGCAGCAACGGTCTCTCGAACTCTGGATCCGTTATCCGGCCAATGATCGCGTCATCACCCTTTCTGCCGTCTGGTGTCAGTGACTACCAGAGGCCCGTTAGACTTGGGTCATCAGAGGGGATAGCGACGAAAGCGACCACGCTTGGTCACTATCCCAGATAGCCAGCGCTCTGCCCCGATGGATGACCGGCAGGTGCATTACCGTACCCTGATAATGCCGGATCCGCCCCCTTGACAGCCCCCCCGGAGTCTCGGCTAGACTCCGTACGTGCGGTCCACCTCACGACGGTGCCCCGCTCTGTCACCCACCGTCAGGCTGGATACGCCCGGGCGTGGCTGCCCCCGTGACTGCGCAGCCATTGGATCAACCATGGAGGGATTGTATGAGTACCGAACTTTTGCTGGGCGATCACTATTTCGCCCAGAGTAGGAAGCTCTTTGAACGAATTAGCCAGACAATTGCTGGCGGAGAAAGCTCTTACGCGCGTTTGAAGAAAGGTCTTGAACTCTGCTTCTCCCACGGTGAGGGTTCCCACTTCTGGGATGTCGATGGCCACGAGTACATCGACTACAGTCTGGGTTACGGTCCCCTCATCTTCGGTCATAAGCCACGGCGCGTGATCCAAGCCGTCATCGAAGCGATCGAACGATACGGCACTCTCGCAACCTTCCCCTATGAACTGGATGCCGAAGTCGGCGAGCTGTTTACCGAGCTGGTGCCAGGGGTCGAGCTCCTGCGGTTCGCCAACTCCGGTACCGAGGCAACAATGGCAGCTGCCCGTCTCGCTCGCGCCTACACCGGTCGGCCGAAGATCGTCCAGATGGAGGGGGCCTACCACGGCTGGGCCGATACCCACCTGTGGTCGAGTCACCCCGACGTATGGCGCCCGCAACTGCGGCCCTACAGTCCGCGGCCAATTCCCGGTTCGCGAGGCATCCCCGAGGTCTATGGCGACGCACTCCTCATCGCGCAGTACAACGAGCGTGAGAGTCTGGAGCGGCTCTTCCTGGAGCATGGGCATGAGATCGCTGGTGTCCTGGTCGAGCCAGTTCAATGCAATTCCGGTGTGATCCTTCCCGAGCCTGGATACCTGGAGTTCCTCCGCGAAATCACCCGCGCATATGGCGCACTGCTTATCTTCGATGAGGTGATCACCGGCTTCCGCCTCGCACCAGGGGGAGCTCAGGAGCGGCTCGGCGTGATTCCAGACATCGCGACCTATGCCAAGGCGCTGGGAGCCGGTTTCCCAATCGCCGCCTTCGGCGGTTCACACGAAGTGATGCAGCTGGAAGCAACGAATCAGGTGATGCATGGCGGTACCTACACCGCCAATGTGCTCGCGCTGGCCGCTGCTCGCGCGGTTCTGACCGAGATGAAGACACGACGTCAGGAGCTGTGGGCCATCCTGGACGGCTTTGGTGAACGCGTCCGGGAGGGGCTTCGCGAAGCCTGTGAAGCAGCGGGCTTGCGTTGCATCGTCCAAGGGATTGGCCCGGTGTGGCACATCTTCTTCGCCAAGCCAGATGCCCCCGCGCTGGATCGGATCCGCAACTATCGCGAGGCTCATGCGTACACAAGTATTGATATTTACGATCGATTCCACCGTGCGATGCTCAAGCGCGGCATTTACTTCCACCCCTATCACCTGGAGCGATGGTTTCTTTCCACGGCCCACAGCGAGGCCGATGTGCGAGCGACACTGGAAGCTGCGCATGAGGCTGCGCTCGAAGTGGCGCGCTCGCTCCGTGAACAGCCGGTAGCTGATCCGGCCACTCTTGCTATGCCGGGTATCGCGCAGTGAGGGATTGCACCATTGTGAGGAGAACAGCGAGCGGGCGGGTAATCCCCGCCCGCTCTGTTTTCGGTTCCAATCGCAATCGTACTATACACGCTGCTTCTGGAAGTACTCGCGGTTCTTCTGCAGGTAATGTCGCCACTGTTCAGGGAGGTCGTCCTCGAAGTAAATCGCCTCGACGGGGCAGACTTCAGCACACACTCCGCAGTCGATGCATTCGTCTGGATTAATGAAGTACTGCTCTGCCTCCGGATCGGACTTGATGCAGTCGACGGGGCACACTTCGACACAGGAGGCATCCTTTACGCCGATGCAGGGCTCTGCGATCACGTATGTCATCGGTGTTGCTCCTCCGCCTTCCGTCTCTGTACGCCGTCGCGGGCGCGCGCCAACCGCCGTTGGTTGTGCAGCAAGTGTACTCTCGTGAGAACCCGAAAACAAAAACGCGAGGCACAGCAAGAAGCCCCGCGTCGCTCACCACAGCCACGATTACCGCGGGATCTCCCCCCGCGAGTAAAGCCACTTGACGAAGCGCAACCGATTCCACTGCTTGCGCGAATCCATGTACTCGATGTAGGGGTACATGTCCCGCAGCTCACGCAGGCGAGCAATCTGCTCGGGCGTAAAGCCCAGCTCTTCGAGCCACATCTGCTCGCGCTGCTCTTCGGGGCGCGGCGTCAGTGCCTTAAAACCTGTCATGACCCGCCTCCCTGTACACGCGCCCCCCGCGCGGTGTCGAGTCGCCACCAACAGGAGAAACTCGGACGACTCGCACCAAAAGTATAGCATACTGGACAACCGAACAGCGATCAGGCCTCTCCTTCAGCCGTCTCGGCGACTTCCTGCCCCTCTTCGCGCTCAACAAGCAGCGCCCGCCGCTCGAGCCGCTTGCGCCGCCGCTCTTCCTTCTTCTTGCGCGGCTGAGCTTGCGCCTTCTCCAAGCGGCGCATGTAGCGTTCAACTTGCCCAGCCGTATCAACAATCTTCTGTTCGCCGGTAAAGAACGGATGGCACTTGGGGCACAGCTCAATGCGCAGGACCGGCTTCGTTGAGCCCGTCGTCCATGTATTGCCGCACGTGCAAATCACCGTTGCTTGGGGATAGTATTGTGGATGAATTCCCTTCTTCATGCGACTGTACTCCCTGCCACAGCTGGCTGTGCCTGGACGACTGGCGCAGGATAGACGCTCACCCGCCGCTTGTCGCGCGAGATCGGCTCGAACTTTACAAAGCCATCGACCAGCGCAAAGAGCGTGAAGTCACGACCAATCCCCACATTACGACCCGGGCGAAAGACGGTTCCCCGCTGCCGCACCAGCACACTTCCAGCATGGACAAACTGTCCGTCGAAGCGCTTTACGCCGAGCCGCTTGGCACGACTGTCACGTCCGTTCCTTGTCGAACCGCCACCCTTCTTATGCGCCATCGTTGTCCTCCAATCATCACTCAGGATGCTATGCCGAGCTCGATCGCCTCCACCTGGAGCCGCGTGTAGCCCTGACGATGCCCAGTCTTTCGGCGATAGCGCGTCTTCGGCTTCATCTTGAAGACGATCAGCTTTGGGCCCTTGACCTGGTCAAGCACTCGCGCCACAACCCGAGCGCCCGGCACGACTGGCTGCCCGACTGTCACTGCCCCGTCCTTTTCGACGAGCAGGACGTCATCGAGTGTGACCTCTTGCCCGGGCTCAACCGGGAGCTTTTCGACTTCGACGATGTCGCCGACGCGCACTCGGTACTGTTTGCTACCCGTTCGGACGACCGCGTACACGTCTCTTCCTTCCCCAAGGGCAAATACGTCCCAGCGTGTGGGTGTGCCCACCCACAGAGTTCAAGCCTAGCGTGCTCTGAGCGCCACGTCAACTTTCTGGGTGTCGCGTCATCCTCAGCCTGGGGAGCACGTCCAGGGCTGCGCTGGCGGGGCGGTAAAAACTCCTCATCGCTCTCACGGTACCGGGCAAGCAGGGAGTTCTCAATCTTCCCCTCGCAGCCCCCTCCCGCAGAAGGTGGACGAGCATGCGGCGTCCCGACCTGCCGCCGGGACGCCGCGCTCATTTGTCACCGATCAGAACTTCACGAGTGGCGTCTTAAAGATCTGCGTCCACAGGAAGTTCACGAAGAAGAATCCGAAGAACACCGTATTTGCCACGAGCAGGACATATGACCACCAGCGTAGGCGAGCTGGCCGTGGCAAGCGCCGGTTCAAGTACATGAGAAGGAATGGGAAGACGAGCGTTCCGAGATTCGCCATGTTGGCGGAGATCAGAATCAACTCGGTGGGCAGTGCCTGGAAAATCAGGAAGCTAATAACCACGAGCAAGAGGATCATGAACGGGTAATAGAAGCGGCGGGGATCCCCGGCAATCGCCCGCCGGAAGGCAGGACTCAGACCATACAGTGCGTCCGACATGTTGCGAACCAACGACTCAAAAACACCAAGCTGGGTACTGAACAGAATGAAGAACCCGACGATGAGCGCCCACGTATACAGAAAGCTCCCGTATTCCCGCGACAAGACATCGGCAGCGAAGGTGGGCATTGTTGCCCGCGTTGGCTTCTCGACCCCGGGTAGATTGGCAAGGTGATAGACCAGGAGAGTGGTTAGATACATACCAACCAGAGCACCACCAAAGAAGACGACCCACTGATCCAGCAAGAGAAGACGGAACCACCGCTTCCAGCGACGTTCGTTCTCCGGCGTGTCAGGGAAGGTCACGCCACTGGCCAAGACTTCTTCCTGTTTACCACCAACCAACCCAGCAATGAATCCGACCCGTGCACCCATACCGTATCCATGGTCGCGGTAGTAATTCATGTTGTACCAGTTCAATCCAGATGCAAGAGCGGTGTACCCAGCCAACCCACCGAGCAGTGTTGCATCCACTCCCGCTGGTGGCAGCGCGGGCGTCAGGAGGCCACGCAACGCCGTCCACCACGTCTCGAATGGGACAATGAAGAGATTCACCAGCAAAAGGGTAATCAGGATAAAGCCAACCACTACCCAATTGACGAGTTCCAGCGTCCGGGCAATCTTCCGGCCAAAGAGCACAAGCAGGAACACAATACCCAGCAGTAAGACCGCAAGCCAGCGCGCTGCTGTCCGCTCATTCGGCTGATCAACGAGGTTCCCCGTGAGCAACACGTACAGTCCCTCACCGGCCCCTGCAGCCCACCCTCCCCAAATATTCGCGAAATACACCATTAAGAGCGCGACCGGTACCCATAGCCACCACCCCGGTGGAACACGTGCCCAGCCAAGCACCGGAACCTCACCGGTCGCCATGACGTAGCGGGTGATCTCGACGTTATAAAACGTCTGTAAGAGTGCAGAGAGCAAGATAACCCAGCCAATCCCAACAAAGCCGTACTGCGCTACGGCCAGCGGTCCCAGAAGCCATTCACCCGAACCGATCGACAACCCCAGCGCGATGAGACTGGGTCCGATAACGGCAGTGATAGCCGCTTTGAAGTTGATCCGCGGAACCCTGAACACCTCCTCAGGCTCCGGGAGATCAACCAGCGGAAGTGGCGGACGGCCGCGACCGAGCTGTACCGCCTCACGCACAACACCACCGTCACCTCCTACAGCCATGGAACCCTCCTCTCTGTAGGCCACAGTGCTTCGACCCGCTCTTTGGACGCACAGATACAATCATGAGGAAGACAGCCCCACGCTTTGTCGTCTTCCGACAAGAACTGCGAGAGCACTGTCAACAACGCCCGGCAGCTCCCCTTGTTCCGTTGCGTTACGACGCTCGATAGTACTCTAAACTCAACTCATGACACTGTCAATAGCGTGGTCTTTCCCAGGGACAGCCGCACTTCACCACTCTCCCGCCCCGTAACCAGCCCGATCAGGCAACCTATCATCAGACTTCCCCCCCAGACAGTTGATCGCCACCGGATTTGCCCAGCCCCTCCGGTGGTTTGATTCTCCAAAGAGGCCTGGTCATGCCCGAGGGAGCTCGATGCCTAACCTGCCGCGTCCGGTCATCACGGGACTGGGGGCAAGCTTCAGACCGGTGTTGACGGACGCCCGTCGCCATTCAGCACTGCTGACCTCGGCTCGACCGTCGGCCACACGCGCGATCTGACGAGACAGCCGCAGGACACCACGGGCATCTTCCGATAAACAGTCAAACGGCCAGTGTGATGATAGGAACCATCAGAACCTTGATCCCCTGCACGACCCACGTTGGAAGCGGTAGACAACCGGCAGCATGACCTCGCAATCACGCCAGCGGTTCTTGACACGCAGCCCTGGATTTGCGATAGTCGGAGCAGGGCGTGGTTGCCCGATCGGAAAGGAATGGGGACAGTGCACCTCCGCATGAGGCACAGGTCTAGGTCCAGGCGTCACCGGTTCGTCCGAGGCCGGATCGTGTGCAGCATGAAGAGGAGGTTGCCATGGCTGTCCCGACGGTTCGCAAGCTTTTCCATCTCTTGACTGACGACGATCTTTCGCCCGAGCAGGCGGTTGCCCTCATCGAGTTTGCCGCACAGCTCAAAGCACAGCACCGCGCCGGCGAGCCACAACACCATCTCCTTCGCGGGAAAACTTTAGCCATGATCTTCCAGAAGCCGTCAACGCGTACTCGCGTCGCCTTCGAAGCCGGGATGGCACAGCTCGGTGGCCACGCACTCTATCTCTCGACTTCCGATCTCCAGCTTGGCCGCGGCGAGACTATCGCCGATACCGCTCGTGTTCTCTCACGGTACGTCGATGCGATTATGGCCCGTGTCTTCCGCCACGCTGACGTTGTCGAACTCGCCACCCACGCTAGCGTGCCGGTCATCAACGGCCTGTCTGACCTCGCGCACCCCACGCAAGGCCTGGCGGACATGCTCACCATTCAGGAACACCTTGGCGGCTGGAATGGGCGGACCCTCGCCTATCTGGGGTGCGCGAATAACATGGCCCACTCGCTGGCTCTCTCGGGTGCGCTTGTCGGGCTCTCGGTCCGTATAGCCACGCCTCCAGGTTGCCGACCGGATCCAGAAATCGTGCAGCGAGCGCAGCAGATCGCCGCCCGGACCGGCGCACGCATCGAGGTACTCACTGACCCGATCGAGGCTGTACGAGGGGTGGACGTTGTCTACACCGACGTCTGGGTCAGCATGGGACAAACCGTTCCGGATGAGGCGCTCGCGGCGCTGGAAGCCTACCGGGTCACGCCAGCGATCATGGCTGCCGCAGCACCACACGCGATCTTCATGCACTGTCTCCCCATGTTCCGCGGGCAAGAGGTGACCGCTGAGGTCGCAGACGGGCCGCAATCTGTGATCTTCGATCAGGCGGAGAACCGGCTGCACCTGCACAAGGCGCTGCTGGTCGAACTCCTGAGCGATGCCGGCCCAGGGGTGCTGCGGTAGTCCAGAGCATACCTTGACACTGGCTTGCGGTAGACGCGAGATACAATGAAGCCGAAAGGAGAACGCATGACCGGTGTCACTGGTGCACCGCCGCAACTTCCTAATGAGATCGCCGGTTGGGTATGCGATTGGCGGGCGGCGAGGTCAAACCTTGAACTGGTGACGCACCGCACTGACCGGCGTGGTGCAGCCATTGGTGAGGCACTCGCAGGGCGCATCATCGTCGGCCGCCAACAGTCTGGTTGGGAAATTCAGGCTCGGCTCTGGGTATTGGAGGACGTCGCTGAGCACCAGCGTCTCCGTGTTCGCCGGGGCTCCGCAACAACGCCAGGTGAGATACACGATTTCTTGGCCGATGCAGGTTTGCCGAGAGAACTCGCAATCACTGTGGCAGAAGCGGCAGGGTCGCTTCCGCTCCCCGCGTCGTCGTGATCAATCGTCCGGACGAGTCGCTGCGCTGTTTTACAACAAGGGTAAAAGAGCGCGCGCCCGCTCGGAGATACTGTTATCGACCGTATCCGCTGCGACCGAGAGCCTGCCGCAGCGGAGCTACCCGCAGAGCAAAGCTTTGCCTTTCTTCGACTCATGCGGTACAGACCTGCATCCTGCACGCTCGGCTGATGCCTTTGGCCCTGTGGCATTGCTCGACGTTGCGACGCATTGACCGTCACACAGCGAATCATGGAGGCTTGTCAGCGCTGCCGACCGTGCATGCACTCCCTCTCCCAGTAACGAGCAGCACCGACAAGCAATCCCGATAAACCAGACTTAGGCACGTCGACAAGAGAAAAACACCCGCTGGCGGAATCGTTCAGCCGAATGACGCGATGCCGAGCAAACCGCGAGGCAGCACGGAACAAGTGCTTGTTGCACTCCCCGACTCCACAACCGCCGATCGGGGAATCGAAACCTCGGGCGGGCTTTGGGTAGTCCGCAGAAAGCGGTCACCAGTGATGCGAAAGAGGGGGCAGCGCCAGGAGATGGCCGGCATTTTCCGGCTGCAAGGTTGACGGATCTGGTGGGGAGAGAGGGATTCGAACCCCCGACGCGCGTCAGCGCACCGATTTTACAGACCGGCCCCTTGAACCGCTCGGGCATCTCCCCACAAAAGCGACCCGGAGGTGTCCCCCTCACCCCTGGGTCGCGAAGAAAGTATACGCCATAGATTCTGTAAAGTGCAAGGAGCCTGTGCAAACCTAAACGTCTTCTTAGCCTTTCGCCTCTTCGATCTCTGCCTTCAGTTCGCTATAGTGGTCGCTTTTCTTGCGCATCGCCCGTACGTTGCTGAGGCTGGGCAGCCGCCGCGACACCACGCGCGTGCGTGTTCCAGTCGTGAGCCCAACCGGTGGTTCGGCCCACGAGGTTGCCACTTGGCCAATTGGCCGAATTGGCCATGTTGCCTTATCCCACCAATACAGCACACCGCGCTTCCCGAGTAGACCGAGATGCGCGGGATCAGAAGCCTTCGACCGTCACGATCACTGGCAAAAAGTTTGACGTGAGCAAGCCCTGGCTCCGCAGGGCTGGGCACAAAGCGACAACACCCGAAACACGGCTCGCGCAGCGCTGGCCACGGAGGATCACTGGAGCTCCACTGCCATCCCAAAGCCGTTCTCGACCGTGTCATCAGAAAGCCATACACTGCCACTTGTGGCGAGAGAGTTGTATCAGGCCTCCCCAGTGAGCCGACCGAATCACTTGCATCGTGCGCTCGACGATGCCACCATGTGGCGCGGGTACGGAGGCTGCAGTGCGCGGGACACGGGATCTCCTTTGGCCAGTCTATCTCCCCACAGTTCTCCTCGCCTTTGGGCAGGGTGTCATGGTACCAGTGCTCCCGCTCTTCCTGCGCGAGCACGGTGCCAGCTACACGGTTACCGGGCTGGCGATTGCCGCAACTTGGGTCGGGACGCTGGCGGCAGACGTGCCGGTCGGCACGCTCCTCACCCGTATCGGCTACCGTCGAGCCTTTCTAGCCGGCTCACTCATCTACGCCGCTGCGACAGTCGGTGTCGCATTCGCAGGAAAAGTCCCCGCTGTGCTCATCGCCCTTCGACTGGCGACCGGTGTGGGGATTGCGTTGTGGGGGCTCTCCCGGCACGCGTATCTCGCGACCGTCGTGCCAGTTGAACAGCGTGGGCGAGCAATTGCCGTCTTCGGGGGAATCAACCGGCTCGGATGGTTCCTCGGGCCAGCACTGGGAGGATGGCTCGGTACCCTGCTGGGCCTCCGCTGGGCAATCGTTGTCACGGCGGTTGTGGCTGTGGTCGCCTTCGTCATCGCCGCAGTCGCCTTCGAGCCCGCTGCGAGACCGGTCGTGACGACGCGTCCTGCACCGCTGGCCGCGATCAGTGACGTGCTGCGCTCACGCTGGAGTGTCCTGGTAAGCGCTGGGACAGCACAACTCTTCGGCCAGATGCTCCGACAGACCCGGCAAGTTGCGATCCCACTCTATGGTGCAGACGCGCTCGGTCTCAGTGCTGCTGCAATCGGGCAGATCGTCAGCTTTTCGGCTCTGGTCGACATGGCACTCTTTTGGCCAGCCGGATGGGTCATGGATCGCTGGGGCCGCAAAGCGGCAGCTGTCCCATCCTTCTTGCTACTCGGTCTCGGCATGGCACTCGTCCCTCTGAGCTCAAGCTATACCGAGCTCCTCCTGGTGGGTCTCCTCATCGGCCTCGCAAACGGCTTGGGTTCTGGAACGATGATGACGCTCGGTGCAGACCTGGCTCCACTAGGACGCACCGGCGAGTTCCTCGGCCTGTGGCGTCTCATCGGCGACGGTGGACAGGCCCTTGCACCACTCGCCGTTGGAATCGCGGCCGATGCACTCGGCATCGCCGTGACAGCCGGCCTCTGTTCTGGTCTCGGACTGCTCGCAGCCGGTATGCTCGTGGTCTTCGTTCCGGAGACACGCCATGCTCAACAGCCCGCCCATGCCTCGGCCGGCTCCCCCTCGCAACGCCATTGACAAGAGACAAGCCTTGGCAGACGAGTGTCTTTGATACGAAGAAACAGGAAGAATTGCCCCTCGTCGAAAGCGAAAGCCCGGGCCGGAGCCCGGGCTCGTCCTGAGGGACGCCTCGAGTGCGATCAGTTGACCGCGGCCGCTAACGCCGTCGGCTGCTGCACCGGAATCCGCTTGACGCGTGCCTCACTCGTCTTGGGCAAGGTTAGCGTCAAAATCCCGTGCTCGATGTGCGCCTGGGCGGCGTCAGCGTCCACCGGTGCCGGCAAGGTCAGCGTCTCGCTGAACTCACCATACCCAAGCTCGCGCCGGTACCAGGTCACGTGCTTTGCAGTCTCCTCGTCAAGCATCGAACCGCAACGACCGCGGATGGTCAGGGTATTCTGCTCAATGCTGACTTCGAGATCCTCCGGCTTCGCCCCCGGCACCGCCGCCCTGACGACGAGCGCTTCGCCAGTGTCGAAAAGATCGATCGCCGGCCGAGCTGTGAGCGCTCGCGCGAAGAACGGTCGAGTCGTGCGGCCGAAGGCCTCGCTCACCAGGCGATCCATCTCACTCCAGAGCCGCTCGAACTCCGCGATCGGACTCCAGCGCTCCACCATGGCTCTCCTCCTTTCGCATCGCGGCTGCACGAGCTCATCGATGCTTCTACGGAATGTATATAGTAGACTGCACAATCCGTGTCAAGAGCATGTCCTCATGCATGTCATAGTTAGCGAGGCAATTGATCCCCACACGCTCCCCGGCTGCCGCACCAGAGAAGCGCCGCGCTCGCCGATCGGGGGACCGGATACCGTTTGGCGAGGAACTCGGTCTCCAAGTGCGACTCCATGACAATCTCCCGTTCGCGAGCACCGCCGGACGACCGACTTCGACCGGGCTTCCCTCCTCCGTCTCCCGTCACTTGCCTGAAAGCGCCTGGCAGTCGATCCCCCTGACACACGCTCGGTGTACACTCCTGTCAGCGGCGGCGCGGGCCATCCCCGAGGTGGGAAACACGTGGTCACGGCTGGTCTCTCACTCCATTCGCATGAACGACAGGCGAACTTCCGCAACTTCGACTGGGCGCTGCTCGTCACAGCACTTGTACTCTCCGGCTTTGGGCTGGTAGCGATCTGGAGTGCCGACGGTGCTGGGCCCTTGCGCCTCGGTGGGCCAGTCTTTCGGCAAGCTTTCGCGATTGTCCTCGGACTGCTTCTGATGGCTGTGCTCAGTTGGGTCGACCCGCGGTACGTGAAGGCACTTGCCTGGGCGATCTACGCCGTCGCACTTGTCGGGCTCGTCGCTGTCGATCTTCTTGGCGTGACGATCGGCGGTGCGCGCCGCTGGATCGACCTCGGCCCACTCACGCTCCAGCCGTCGGAGCCAGCCAAGATAGCTGTCCTGATCGCACTCGCCGCGTTCGTTGCCGACCGTGGTGTCGAGATGCGTCACTTTCGCAATTTCCTCTTGGCTGGCCTCATTGTCGCCGTCCCGATGGCCCTGGTATACCAACAACCCGATCTTGGGACGGCTGGTTGCTTCGCTGCCATCTGGTTGGTGGTGATGCTGGTGAGTCCGGTCCGGCGTCTCCACTTGCTGAGTGTGGTGGGCGCGAGCCCGTTTGCCGCGCTCTTCGCTTGGCACTTTGTGCTGCATGACTATATGCGCGAGCGACTCCTTATCTCGTACCAGCCGGAGCGGGACTACTTCGGTGAAGGGTTCAACATCATCCAGGCCCAGATCGCCATCGGGACGGGGGGTCTCTTGGGCAATGGACTCGCCGGGAGCCTGCAGAGCCAACTCGGTCTTTTACGCGTGCGGCATACCGACTTCATCTTTGCCCACGCTATGGGCATGGTCGGCTTCGTCGGTGGCGTTGCACTCGTGGCGGCCTATCTCCTCTTGCTGTGGCGGATCAGTCGCGCGGCACTCCTTGTCGACGATCTGTTCAGCCGCGCACTCGCAACAGGGGTGACGGGCCTCTTCTTCTTCCAGGCATTTGTCAACATGGGGATGAATGTCGGCTTGCTCCCCGTGACCGGCGTTCCGCTGCCTTTCATCAGCCTCGGCGGCAGCGCTATCTGGACACAATTCGCCGCACTCGGCCTTATTCAGGGACTCCTCACACATCGACGACGTACCGCGTTCGGCAGACAGTGACTGGGGATTCCTCGCTGGGAAGAGGCTCGGAGGATTCAGGCAACAGGACACCGCCCGACGCCGAGATCGGGAGCAATACGCCGAATCCAGGTCAGCTGCCCGGACACGGTTCAAGAACCTGCGAAGGGACCGACTGCCGATCAGCCCGCTGGAATTCCAGAAAGTTCGATGAGGGACTCTCCTGGAGCCGGCCTGGCCAACACGCAATTGCCCGATGGAGTATAATTGACAGAATAGCGCAAGATCTGGAGCTCGTGTATGATGGCCCACACCACTCCGCAGGCAGCGCTCGAGCAAGCCGCACCACAGCCACGCGAGACACCGTTGGGGTTGTACATCCATATTCCCTTCTGCCGCCGTATCTGCCCCTATTGTGATTTCAACGTCTATGCACGGCAGGAGCAGCTCGTCCCTGCGTACCTCGCTGCCATACAGCGCGAACTCACTCTCTGGGCCGAACAGGTGGACAGACGCCCGCTCCAAACCATTTATCTCGGCGGCGGCACTCCGTCGTTGCTCGAACCGGCTCAGGTCGCCGAACTCCTCGAAACGATCTTCCAAAAGTTCATGGTCCTCGACAGGGCGGAGGTGACGCTGGAGGCGAATCCGGAGACGCTCAACGTGGCGAAGCTTGCCGGATACCGCACTGCCGGGGTGAATCGCCTCAGCATCGGTGTGCAAACGTTGGCCAGGCACGGACTCAAGGTACTCGGACGTGCTCATCGCCCCGAGACACCAGTGGAGGCCTTCCGTGCTGCGCGAGCCGCCGGATTCGAAAACATCAATCTCGACCTCATCTACGGCTGGCCAGGACAGTTGCGTGAAGACTGGATGCGTGACCTCCGAACCGCTCTCTCTTGGGAACCCGAACATCTTTCGCTCTATGCACTCACCATTGAGCCGGGTACCCCTTACGAACGCGGAGTCCGCCGCGGCGTGCTCCGTCCACTCGACGATGACACGATGGCCGAGTTTGCCGAGCTCGCAGCGGAACTCCTTACGGCTCACGGATACGAGCACTACGAGATCTCGAACTGGACACGGTCAGGCAACTGGCGCTCGCGCCACAATCAGATCTACTGGCGTAATGGGTACTACGTCGGTGCTGGCGCTGGCGCTCATGGCTATTTCGACGGACGGCGAACAGTCAATGAGCGGCTTCCCGCTCGGTACATTGAACGCCTGGGGCGCGGTGAACTCCCGGTCGTGCAGACAGAACTCATTGACCAGCGGACAGAAGTCGTCGAGACGATGATTCTTGGGCTTCGCCTGGTAGTGGATGGCGTCTCGGCGACCGCCTTTCGAGCGCGGCATGGTGCCGACCTGGTGGAGCTCTATGGCCCGGTCCTCGCGGAACTGGCAGCGCTCGATCTGATTGAGTGGGATGGAGAGCGTCTTCGCTTGACACCGCACGGTGTGTGGGTCGCAAATGAGGTTGCTGTCCGCTTCTTGGATCCGCGTGGTAGACTGGGATAATTAACACCGACCGCGCAAGCGGGGATGGGCGGCGTGGAGCGAGTGATCGCGGTCGCGAACCAAAAGGGTGGTGTTGGTAAGACTACGACCGCTGTGCAGCTCGCAGCATTTTTTGCCCACCGTGGTTTTCGCACGTTGCTGGTTGACCTCGATCCACAGGCGAACGCGACGAGCAGTCTGGGCATCGATCGCGGGCAGCTCGAGACGACCGTGTATGAGGCATTACTGGAGCCGGAGGGTGCCGAGTCAGCCGTCCTTGCTGACGTACGGCCTGGGCTTGATCTTCTACCTTCGTCTGGGCTCCTCGCCGGTGCCGAGGTGGAGTTGGTCGCGACGCCTCAACGGGAATTCCGCTTGCGAGCAGCTTTGCAACACCTGGCACCACGGTATGCGGTCGTTTTGGTCGATTGTCCGCCTTCGCTTGGGCTCCTGACAGTCAACGCGCTGGTCGCAGCACGCGCTGTCCTGGTACCGATCCAGTGCGAGTACCTGCCCTTGGAGGGGCTGGCCCAACTGGTCACAACACTGGACCTTGTGAAGCGGCGGTTGAACCCGCCGCTTGACGTCATCGGTGTGGTACTGACGATGTTCGATGCGCGGACGCGACTTGCGCTACAGGTCGTCCAGGAAGTTCGGCGTGCATTCGGCGCCCGGGTCTTCCGCGCGATCATTCCGCGCGCTGTTCGGCTGGCCGAAGCACCGAGTCATGGGCAAACGATTTTCGAGTACGATCCCGCTTCCCGCGCGGCCCGCGCGTACAACGAACTCGGCGCGGAACTGCTCGAGCGACTGGGGCTCTGCACAGTCCCAGAGCCGATCGAATCCGCCCAAGGAACACCATGAGAACCAGGGGGTGACAGGCAATGACCGTGACATCTGACTCGATACCCGTACCGATGACCGATGTGCCGACGCTCGACGAGGTCTTGGCTGAGAAGCTCATTGGGATCGGCCTCACGTTCGACGATGTGCTGCTCGTTCCTGCGGAGTCGGCCGTGCTCCCCAAGGACGTCGACACCCGGACACGGCTGACGCGAAGGATCGAACTCAATATTCCAATCGTCTCAGCGGCGATGGACACCGTGACCGAGGCCCGGATGGCCATCGCACTGGCACGGGAGGGCGGAATCGGGATCATCCACCGCAACCTTTCCATCGAGGAGCAGGTCGCTGAGGTCGACAAGGTAAAACGCTCCGAATCGGGCATGATCGTTGAGCCGGTGACGCTGGGCCCGACCGACAAAGTTCGCGACGCACTCGCGGTGATGGAGCGCTATCACATTTCGGGCGTGCCGATTACCGACGAGCAGGGACGGCTCGTTGGCATCCTCACCAATCGTGACCTCCGCTTCGAGGACGATTTGGATCAGCCGGTCGCCAACCTGATGACCAAGGAGAACCTCATCACTGCGCCAGTCGGCACAACCCTTGATGAGGCGCGCGAGATCCTCCACAAGTACAAGATTGAGAAACTGCCCGTCGTCGACGAACGCGGCATCCTCAAAGGGCTCATCACTGTCAAGGACATTCAAAAGCGGATCCAGTATCCCAACGCCACCAAGGATGCCCAGGGACGGCTGCGCGTCGGCGCGGCAGTGGGCGTCGGGCCGGAGTCACTGGAGCGGGCAGCAGCACTCATCGAGGAAGGGGTCGACGTCCTCGTCGTCGATACCGCGCACGGACACTCCCGTGCGGTCATCGAGATGGTGAAGGCGATTAAGGCACGCTGGGATGTGGACGTGATCGCGGGGAACATCGCTACGGGTGAGGCTGCACGAGCGCTGATCGAAGCCGGTGCGGATGCGGTGAAAGTTGGCGTCGGCCCCGGCTCCATCTGCACGACGCGGGTCGTCGCTGGTGTTGGCGTTCCCCAAATCACGGCGATCATGGACGTGGCGCGCGTTGCCCGAGCGTACGGGGTACCGGTGATCGCCGATGGCGGGATCCAGTATTCCGGAGACATTGCCAAAGCAATTGCGGCAGGAGCAGACACCGTGATGCTCGGAAGTCTGCTTGCGGGCGTCGACGAAAGCCCTGGTGAAGTGATCCTCTATCAGGGCGAGCGGTTCAAGGAGTACCGCGGCATGGGCTCGATCGGTGCGATGAAGGCCCGCTCGTATAGCAAGGATCGATATTTCCAACAGGACGTCGATAGCATCGCCAAACTCGTACCCGAGGGGATCGAAGGACGCGTCCCCTACAAGGGGCCGCTGGCGAATGTCGTCTACCAGCTCGTCGGTGGTTTGCGTGCCGCGATGGGATACTGCGGTGCCCGAACAATCCGCGAACTACAGGAAAAGGCCCGGTTCATCCAGATGACGAACGCCGGCCTCCGCGAATCACATCCACACGACGTCATCATCACCAAGGAAGCACCAAATTACCGTCTGAGCCCGTAGCGGCCTCACCGACCATGTCGCATGCTGAGCAGGCGGCCGGTCGATCGACCGGCCGCCCCCGATCTTAGTTGGCATGAGTCGGGATGTCAGGATGGCGGCCGCCGTCCCAGCTTATTCCCCAGAAGTGCCAGCGGAAGACTTCTTCGAGGGAGCGAAGCTCCTGAGTGATCGCCTCGGGGTTGGGTCGCCCCTGACTGTCGAACCATTGCCGGAGTGGCTGCGGCCCAGAGACACTCGTGGCATGAGTGGGGAACTCAGGATGCGGCTGCCCGTCCCACGAAACGCCATAGAGGTGCCAACGGAACCCCTCCACCAGTGTACGGAGAGTCCGCGAGACGGTATCCGCCTTTAGGCGACCATCAGGCGTAAACCATGGGCTCTCGTTGGGATTGCTCGACACGACGAAACCCCAGCTCATCGTGAGCGTCCGACCAGCCGTGTCGCGAGCGGTCGCGGTCACGCCATACAGCCCCGGCTCAAGCTGACGCGTGGTAAAGACGAACCAACTCCGCGCATCGTCCTGCGAGATCTCGACGTTCAGGAGTTGGCCGTTCAAGCGGAGCTCGACGCTCGCCAGCGGCTGGTCAGTCGAGCGCGCTTCGACCGCGATCATAACGGGATCCGTGGGTGGCAGCGTCATGAAATGCATCGGGGAGCGCGTGACAAATCGGATCGTCGAAGCAACCGTCCCATGGGTCGGCATCTCCGGATGGTAGGCGCCATCCCAGGAGATACCAAAGAAGTGCCAGCGAAATGCTTCGCTGAGCGCGCGCAGCGACTGCTCAATTTGCACCCGGCGCGGCGTCCCGTCGGCCGTAAACCACCATCCGTCACGCGCGTTCGCAGAGACAACGAACTGCCATTGGGCCGTAAAGGAACGGCCGTGAATATCGGTTGCCGTCGCACGAACGGTAAAAAAGCCGGGCTGCAAGGTCTGCTGCACACTCACAATCTTTGTCCTGTCATCGCCAGTGACCGTCGGGGAGAGCTCATTGTTGTTGAGCCAGAGGCGTACGAAGCGCAGACCGACGTCACTCGTGGCGGTCACCGCGATGCGCACGGTACCGGGAGCGACCGTCGCCCAGGGATGGGGAGTTAACTCCCGGAATGTCGGTCCGGCTGTGACACCACCGCCTCGTGTCGTCACGACACCGGTCGACTCGAAGTTCCAGAAGACAGTGAACGGATCACTGCGGAAGAGCAGGGCGTCGATGGCACCTTGCCAGCCACCCCAACCGCTCCCGAGACATCCGACCCCCACACCGAGCCCTCCTTGCCCACTCTCTGGCACCGCCAGCCGAGCTCCAGGGAAGGCCTGCAGATAGCTTGCGAGCGGGCCGGGAGCGCTCGGCAAGAGCCCACCGAGCCCTCGCTGCGACCACCAGCGCCCTCCGACTGCTTCCCATTCCTGCCAGGTGAGCGGCGTCACCGTGCCGTTCAGCTCCGGCTGGTAGATCAACCGGTCATCGGCAACCCCGTCATCGTTGAGGTCCACGTCGAGAAACACGTGTGGGGCGACGGCACCGCCACGCGTTACGAACGTCCAATAGCGAATTTCCCTCACTACGGCGAGCGCAGTTCGTGCGACCGTCGGCTGGACCAATTGCGACCAGATCCGACCCTCGTTCACCACGGCAACAGAGAACTGCAGGCTTCCAGTCCCGTAAGGCGGCGTACCCGGTCCAGGCGCAAACTCCTGCTGGGCGAAGCCGCCATTCGTTCCACACGCCTCGACGTAACCGCTCCAGCCGCCCATTGACTCCTGAGCAGCAACCGGGAGAACCGAGAGAACTGCTCCAAGGAGTAAGACCGCCACCGCGAGAAGCCGAACGCGCGCCACCAGGTGAGCCGGTTGCCACATGGTCACCCTTCCCTTCCCGCTCGGATACGAGCCGAGCACGTCCCGCATCCCCCTCGCTGGGCTCTCTGGAAGCCTAGCGCAGTAGTCAACACATGGCAACAACCCGTCCCTTGTCGATATCGCGATATCGTGATATCCTCAAGATGCTGCCGATACGGCAGGAAAGGAGGAACCAGACCATGCGGACCATCGAACGACTGCTGAGGATCCTGCACCGCGATCGACCACCGATCAGTGACCCCGGCTTCGCCGCCTACTACAGCGCCTTGGTTACCGAGGCGGGCAGCGGCGTACCGACCGTTGAGGAAGCGCGCCGTGACTTTGAACCGATCCGCCGCCTCATTGAGCGCGCCTTCATCGTCTGAGACTTGCCGTGTAGCCTCTCCGTGGTCGATACTGAGCACCAGCGCGGTATCGACCAGGGGAGGCACCCATGACCTATCTGGACCGCGACCGTCTCGTCGAATCTCTCCTCCGCGATCTCGACCGCGAGCTGGAACGGTATCCTGCTCTCCGCGCATTCGCCGAACGGGTTGCTGACACGATCCTTGCGACGCTTGCAGAGCACGAGCGGCGGCTCCACATGGTGACGCCAGAATTCGGTGAAGAGGAACGGAACGGATGAGCGAGCAGTCTGCTGCCCCGGCGAACAGCTCTCCGCCCGTGCGTTTCGGCATCGGGACCGGTAACCGCCGCCCCTTCCCCGAACTCTTGGCCCAGTGGCGCTGGATCGAAGAACTCGGCTTCGACACCGCCTGGGTCGTTGATCACTTTCTGGCGGCCGACAATGAGGACACCCCGTACTTTGAGGCCTGGACACTGATCGCCACGCTCGGTGTCCAGACCCAGCGCCTCCGCTTCGGCGTCCTGGTGAGTGGGAACACCTACCGGAACCCCGGCGTGCTGGCCAAAATGGCGGTCACGCTCGACCATGCCTCAGGCGGACGGGTCGAACTCGGCATCGGTGCTGGTTGGTGGGAGCGCGAACACCGTGCCTATTCGTTCCCCTTCCCAAGCGTCGCTGACCGGATCGCTATGTTGGAGGAAGCGATCCAGATCATCGATCGACTGCAGCGCGAGCGACGCGTCACCTTCCACGGTCGCTTCTACCGCTTCGAGGACGCACCATTCGAGCCGAAGCCGCTCCAACAGCCTCGCATCCCGCTGATCGTCGGTGCCTTCAAGCCGCGTATGCTTCGGCTCGCCGCACACTACGCCGACATCTGGAACACGCGTGGTGAACCGGACGAGGTCGGCGAACTCGCTCGCTTCGTCCGCCAGGCAGCGCGTGAGTTCGGGCGAGATCCAGCGACACTCCGCTGTTCGGTCTTCACGTGGCGACCGCCGTTTGAGAGTGTGGAACGTTTTCGCTCGCTCGCGATCGCCTATCTCCAACACGGCTTCACCGATCTCGTTTTCCCAATGCCGCCGGAAGCACAGTGGCCGGTACTTGAGCGCTGTGCACGGGAAGTGATTCCCGAATTGCGACACCGCGCGGCACGGGGTGAGTTCAGTGTCTGAGACGCTGCCGGTGTAGGATGAGTCCAGCGGAAAGGGGGTGGGCTCAATGAGCCTTGCAGCCGAACGCTGGGAGCAGGCAATGACGCCTGACGAGTATATCGCCTCGATGCAGCAGTATCGCGCGGAGTTCGAACGGAACATCACCCGGACGCGTATCATGCCGGGTGACTGGGCAGCGTTCGGACAGGAACCGTTGCACATTCTCATCATGACCGAGGACTGGTGCCCGGATTCGGTCCAGTTCGTCCCGATGGTAATTGCGCTCGCCCAGCGTGTGCCAACGGTTGAGGTGCGCCTTGTGCGACGAAGTGAGCATCAAGACCTCGCCGCACACTATCGGCGGCCAGATGGCACACAGGCTATTCCGACCTTTGTCTTGCTAGACGCAGACTTCCAAGAGCTGGGCGTGCTCATCGAGCGACCGGAACGCGCTGCTGCGGAGTTGCGCGCGGCGCTCACCGAGTTCGCCCGTACGCACCCAGAACTCGAAGGAGTGGAACGCCCATGGGCAGAGATGCCACCGGAGACACGTCTGGCCGTTCGGGCGTTCCTGAACGAGTGGCGTGAACAGCAGTTCGACCGCTGGACACGCTACCTGTTTGAGGATCTGGCCGAGATCGCCAAAACAGCACGAGTCCGCGCGGCTTGACGGGCGGTTTCGCTCGCTGGCCGCGCCGCGTGAAGGGATCGGATCGATGCATGACACGCAGCAGCCAGGCATCCACCACACGCACTACCGGCAGCCCGGCGGAAATGTCCCTACAGAAGCGACAGGTGCCACCAGCGTACACGCCGAGCGTGTCGAGGGGCAGATGGTCATTGTGCAGCAGAGCCGCGTCGAGCACCTGACCGGAGCCCGTGTCAGTCTCGAACAGTCCACGGCCAACCACGTCGAAGCACGCAGCGCGCAGGTCGATCGCAGCGCGATTCGTTCTCTGGAAGCTGAACGGGCCGTAACCCTCCGCAGTGCGATCGCCCTCGCTCGCGTCCGGGAGCTCCGTGCCTCGCGTGCTCGTATTGGTCTCCTCCGAGCTGACCACGCGATCATCGAGCAAGGGCGTATTGGGATCGCTCTCGTACGCGACCTTTCTGGCCCGGCGCTCCTCCGCCTCCCTCTCGCAACGCTGGCCACATTTATCGTCGGACTACTAGCTGGGGCACTCTTGGACCGTTCGATCACCGCGAAGCGGAGGTGAGCGATGGCCACAGCATACCGACTCCTCCGGTTCCTCGCCAGTAGTGCTCTCGGTATCGCGGCCGGAGCAGCGGTCGCCGCCGCCCTCTCCTCGGAACGACGGCGTGCATTGGCAGCATCGCTCCGCGAGCGCTGGCACCAGGCCCGCGAAGCTGCGGAGAGCGAGTCAGCACGGACCGAAGAAGAGCTGTGGGCACGGTTCCGCCAACTCGTCGGGCTCCCGACAGCTGATGGCCTGCCCCACGACTTTACCGCCCCGCCGTCTCGCTGAACACTGCGTAGGCCCGCACCGGTACTGCTGATCCAGCACGGATCGGGATCGGTGCGGCATGGAAACGGAACGCTCGTCCAACGAGTGAGCTCAGATTCCGCAGGTTCTCGACGATCGGTATGCCTGCGGCGAGCAGTTTACTGTGCACGGGGCGGCTGAGATCGGCGACATTGTCGATGTTCCAGCTGTCGATACCGACAAGCACCGCGCCCGCCGCGATCAGTGACTCGGCAGCCTCACCCACCAGATGCGGATTTGCTGCCAAGTACCGCTCCGTTCCCCAGTGGCGATCCCAGCCAGTGCAAATGAGAACGGCACATCCTGCCAGTTCCAAGCCGGCAAAGCGTTCCGCGCCGACCCCAAGCCGCCCCTGTGCAACCAACCAACGGACATCGATGACAACGCCTGGGAGGTCGGCAGTCCGCTCCAGAGGAAGCGTCGCCAGGTCTGCACCACCTTCGTACCGGTGGAATGGTGCATCCAGATAGGTTCCGGAATTTCCGATGAACGTATAGCGGTGGATCACAAAGCTCGTGCTGCTGGCATACGAAGCAGCCGTTGCTGTACGCGTTCGATACTCCACGAGCTCTGGCTGAGGCAACCCCGGGAACATTGGAATACTCGCATCGAAAGGATGTGTGAGATCGATGACGACCATCCGCAGCCCCCTTCTTTCGTTCGCGCGTACACCGAGTGCAGCGTAGAAGACGCCGAGTGACACTGTGATCGTACAGCGTCCTCTTCAGCCCTCGTGACCGGATGAGCGAAAACAGGTAGGCTGCACAAGGCGTTCGGACAAGGATGAACAAATGCTTGAGCACGAACTTCCATGCATAATGGTCATCACACAGCCTCGTCGCGAGGTCGAACCGGACTGGTAAACGTCCTGAGAAATCGGCGGTTCCTGGCGAGCCAGGTGGTATTGCTCCTCGCCGTCGCTGGCTTTACACAGTTCCAAGTGAGCGTGCCTCCCTTTCTCCGTTCTGAAGCGAATTTTCCGGAGCGCGCTCTCGGCCTGCTCTTCGCCCTCAATATGCTCGTTGTGGGTGCCCAAGTACTGGTGGCGCGCTGGATCGGCAAGACACCGCTGGTATACCTGCTTGCCGGTACCGGTTTGGGATGGGCGCTTGCCTCCACCGTTATCGGATTCGCGCCGAAGGAGCCGTTACTCGCCTTCCTCGGGGCACTGCTCTACTCCGTGGCTGAACTCCTGTTCGTTCCTGCAGCGGGTGGGGTTGTGATCGCGCTCGCTGACCTAGAGCATCGAGCTCGGTCTCTTGCCTTCTCCAGTGTCGTTTGGGCGATCGGCGAGGGAGAATCGGCTTGGATCGCCGGAACACTCCTTGAGAGAGGAACAAGCCTGGCACTCTGGGGTGGAACAATCGCGATGATGGTCGTGATGAGTTTCCTTGCCTGGGGATTCGTTCGCTGGCCCGAACCAAAGCCCCTTCTCCAGTCCGTTGTCGTCAACGAGGTTGGAACAGACGATGGCTGAACAGACGAGTACTGCGACAGATACCGAAATACCGCTCGGGTTGACCAGCGCAGAGGCAGCCGAGCGCCTTCAGCGCTTTGGGCCGAACGAACCCGTACCCCCGCGGCGCCGCCGAGCGCTCGTGCAGTTCTTACAGCTGTTCATCGAGCCGTTGACATTTGTCCTGCTCGTCGCGAGCGGGATCGCAGCACTCCTCGGGGAGTTCGTGGATGCCACGCTCATTGTCTCGATCGTCCTTGCCAGCACGACAGTGAACTTCGTCCAAGCGTATCGATCGCAGCGCGCCGTGGAGCGCCTGTCAGTCAGCATCGTGCCGACGGCGACTGTGCTTCGTGACGGAGCCTGGCAGGAGCTCCCACGCTGGACACTCGTACCCGGCGACGTCATTCGCCTGACGGCTGGCGATCTGGTACCCGCCGATGCACGCCTGCTGGAAGCGATACACCTCACAGTCCAGCAAGCAGCGTTAACAGGCGAATCATTTCCGGTCGAGAAACAGGCGAATCCAACTGCACCGCCGAGCCAGGATCCGGACGCTGCACACATGGTGTTTCTCGGTTCCTCAGTCGTTTCCGGCTCCGGCATCGCTGAGGTGGTAGCGACGGGGAAAAACACGCTCTTCGGTGGTATCGTCGCCCGGCTCGGTGCGCCGCCCCCTGAGACCGCGTTCCAACGCGGTCTTCGCGAGTTTAGTCATCTCATCACTCGTACCATCGTTGCGCTGGTGCTCGTCGTCCTCGCCGTCACGCTCTCCCTTGGTCGTGCACCTCTGGACTCCTTGCTCTTCGCCGTCGCGCTCGCTGTTGGACTTACCCCGGAGTTCTTGCCAATGATCGTCACGATCGCTCTCGCGCAGGGAGCAATCCGGATGGCGCGACGACGCGTGCTTGTCAAGTCGCTGCCAGCAATCGAAAACCTCGGCAGCATCGACATTGTCTGCAGTGACAAGACGGGAACGCTGACGCTCGGCGAGATGCGTCTGATGCGGGCACTGACCCTCGCAGGGAACGACTCTTCGCGAGTACTGCAGCTGGGCTGGATCAACGCACGCGCCCAGTCTGGCTTGGTAAGCCCATTCGATCAGGCCCTGCTGGCTACCGAACTTCCTACACTGCCGACTTTCACAAAAGTAGACGAACTTCCCTTCGACTTCGAACGCCGCCGGGTCTCGGTCGTCGTTCGCCTCCTGGGTGAGCCGTTACTCCTGATCACCAAGGGCGCTCCGGAGGCGATCCTGCCAGCATGCACCGCATTTGAAGACGAACGTGGCATCGTGCACCCGTTCGAAGAGACGATGCGACAGAACGCCACAAGTCTC
Organism: Thermomicrobium sp. CFH 73360; assembly: GCF_023806465.1. Taxonomy (GTDB): domain Bacteria; phylum Chloroflexota; class Chloroflexia; order Thermomicrobiales; family Thermomicrobiaceae; genus Thermomicrobium. The sequence continues at coordinate 460,570 of NZ_JAMSLS010000001.1, forward strand.
TTCCGGCAATTGAGCACCGAAGGGCTCCGCGTGCTCGCAGTCGCCTGGCGAGTGTGGGAATCACCCCATCCACTTCGTCCTGAGGACGAGAACGAGCTTGTCTTAGCGGGATTCCTTGCCTTTGCCGACCCGCCCTTATCCGAAGCGAGGGAAACGCTCGCACAGCTTGCCGCTGATGGAGTACGCGTGAAACTTCTCACCGGTGATAACGAACTCGTGGCAGCGGCAATCTGTCGTGCCGTTGGACTCCCAGCTGAGCGAATTGTTCTTGGCAGCGAACTTGAACACCTTGAGCCCCTTGCACTCGAGCGTCTGGTCGAGGAGGCAGATGTCTTCGCACGCGTCACACCAGCACAAAAGCACCGCATTGTACTCGCGCTCAAGGCCCACGGTCATGCAGTCGCGTTCCTGGGGGACGGGATTAACGATGCACCCTCCTTGCACGCAGCGGACGTCGGCATCTCGGTCGTGAACGCTGTCGATATCGCACGGGAGGCTGCGGACATCGTGCTCCTGGACCGACGCCTCTCGACACTCCATGAGGGAATCCTGGAGGGACGCCGCGCCTTTTCCAACGTGATGACGTTCCTCCTCATGGAGACAAGTTCCAACTTTGGCAATGTCTTCAGCATGGCTGGTGCGGCCGCATTATTGCCGTTCTTACCTCTGCTTCCGCACCAGATTCTGCTGAACAACTTTTTGTACGATCTCGCGCAAGTTGCCATTCCCCGCGACCGGGTTGACCCTCAGCTGACTGCCTCCCCACGTCGCTGGGATATCGGATTTGTCCGGACTGCGATGCTTGTCCTCGGACCGGTCAGCTCGCTCTTCGATTTCCTGACCTTCGCCGTCCTCCTTTTCCTCTTCCGTGCGGATGAGATGCTCTTCCACTCTGGTTGGTTTGTTGAGTCCTTGGTCACGCAGTGTCTTGTCGTCTTCGTCATCCGGACAGCCCGAGCTCCTTGGCACTGGTTACCAAGCCCAGCGCTAGCGCTGAACGTGCTCGTAATCGTCCTCATCGGCCTGTGGCTTCCGTACAGCCCACTCGCCGCGTTCCTTGGCTTCGTTCCACTGCCACCGGTATATCTGGCGTTCCTCGCAGGCGCTGTCGCAAGCTACCTCATACTGGTCGAACTCACAAAACGGGCACTCTACACCTGGTGGAACCACCGTCACCGCGAGACGGTGCGATCTGGCCGACAATAGTCGGTCGGATCAATCCAGGGTCGCCCCTCAGCGAGCCGCGTGACCCGAAACGCCTGGACGTCCTGGCGTGGCATTCCCTCAACGATCCACTCGGCAAGAGCCCGCCCGATTGCAGGAGCCGTTTTGAACGACGTTCCGGAATCCCCCAAAAACGCGAAGAGTCCAGAATACTCCGGTATCGGACCGAAGAGCGGTCGCCCATCTGGGCTCTGCATGACAACTCCGGCCCATCCACCACGCACGATACCCTGCATCAGCAGTGGATATCGCTGGGCGATTGCCGTCCGGGCTGGAGCGACAAAATCAGCATCTGTGGTCTCAGCAGACCGATCCGGATCCACCTGGCGAAATCCCCACTCCAGTCCGACGAGCGTCGCTGTCTCACCCTCCGGGCGGAACCACATGCCCAGAGCGGTATCGATGCCACAACAGTGCCGTGGTGCCGGCTCGATCGGCCAACGGAAAACAATCACTTGCACGCGTCGCGGTATAAGGCCGTAATCGAGGCCCAGCGCAGCAAGCAAGCTGTTCGCCCATGGCCCCGGCGTCAACACCACAAACGGCGCAGCGATCCGTCCGGAGCTTGTCTGGACGCCAGCGACGCGTCCATTCCTGATCTCCACTCCGGTGGCCCGTTCCCCGATGCGAAGCTCCGCGCCGTTTTGCCGTGCCCGCTCGAGCAACCCAAGAGTTGCGGCGACCGGATCGGCATAGCCGCTCTCTGGTTCGTAGGCAGCAACCGTGATCCCCCTCACATCGCACCAGGGTTCGAGCTCGGCAACCTGCTCAGCCGTCAGCAGCTCGACCGGAGCGCCAACCGCCTGTTGCATGGTGACGTTGGCCTGAAGCTTCTCCTCGTCGCTAGGTGCAACGATCTGGAGAAAGCCGGTGCGAACGAACGGTGAGCGTGTTCCGAGGCGCGCTTCCCATTCCTGAAAGAAACGCAGGCTTTCGAACGCGAGACGCGTCTCATGGGGGTTCGGGTAATGAAGCCGCACCAGTGCACCAGATTTGCCGGTCGCACCCGCCGCCGGTACCCGTTGCTCTACGATGACAACGTCGCGCAGGCCTGATTCTGTTAGCCAGTACGCGGTACTCGCCCCGACGATCCCTGCACCAACAATCACCACCTCGGCAGTCGTGCGCATCACCGTCTCCTCCTCTCTGCCATGGAAACAGGGCTACGCACTGCCGTCAAGTCGTCCGACCTGCTCCGGCGATACCTAGGCAGCCGAACGATGTGACTGTGGCTGGCCTCGCGTCACCTCTGGGCTTCCTGGCAGATCAGGGTCTGAGCAGCCTGTATGACAGAACGAATCGCAGAGAAACGCAACGAGCCGTAATCCCCGCAGGGGCCACAACTAGCCCCTCCGCTCTTCGACCTCGCCAAAGACCTCGATTCTCAGCAGCTCCGCAGTAACCACTCGTTTGTCGTCGAAGAAGGCTCGTGCTACCCGTCTCCCGGCACTGGTAAGCTCGATGGAGCAGGAACCACCTGAGATCCCGACAGGCAGCTTTGCGAGACATCGATCGGCATTGCAAGAGTTCACTTAGGGCATGAAGCGACTGGAACTTGACACGCTTGAACGTCATCAGGTCTGGATCGCCTTTGCTGGACTGGTCGTCGGCGGTTCGGCGGGGCTCTTCCTCCCTGGAAGCCACACTGCCTTTGAACAGCTCATTTACCCGGCCCTGGCACTTCTGCTTACCTCCCTGTTTTTGCAAATCCCGTTTGGCATGTTGCGACAGGCCTTTACCGATCGTCGCTACCTCGTGGCCACTCTCACAACAAACTTCGCTGTTGTACCAGTGGTGGTCTGGCTTCTTGCCCATCTGGCACCGCAGCAGCCTGCAGTGCTGCTCGGGCTTTATCTGGTCCTTCTTGCGCCTTGCATCGACTACGTTTCCATGTTCTCCCGGCTCGGTGGTGGGAACGAGCGGGTCGTCCTCGCGTCAACACCCGTTCTCCTCGTGGCACAGGTCCTGCTCCTGCCAGGCTATCTGTGGTTATTCCTCACCGAATCAGCCCGAAACATCATCGATCTGAAGCCGTTCCTGGAGGCATTTGTGTTCCTCATCGCTCTCCCACTCGGTATCGCACTCGCGCTCCAGTACTTGTCATTGCGCTATCCAGGCCTCGACCGCATGACTGACGTCGCACGATGGCTACCGGTTCCGATGTTGGCCCTGACGCTCCTGGTGATCGTCGGATCCCAGATTGCCCGGGTGAGGAGTGCATTCCTCGATCTCGCTGGCATCGTACCGCTCTATCTTGCATATCAAGTGATGATCGGACTTCTGGGGTCACCAATTGCACGAGCATTTAAACTTGACCCGCCACGCGGCCGAGCACTGGTCTTCAGCGCACTGACACGCAACTCGTTGGTCGTTCTTCCACTTGCGCTGGCACTGCCGCGGGAACACTCCCTCGCGGCGCTGGTGATCGTCACCCAGACCCTGGTCGAACTCCTCGGGCTCCTCGTTGCGGTCCGGATCGTGCCACGGCTGCTCCCTGCGTGACCGATTTCCCATTCGCGGACCTCCCGTGCGTAACCGCTCCGCCTTCTGGGGTGAGGCGGTGCATCAAGGATTCGACGCTATGATCTTGTGAGAGTACAAAGATCCCGCCAGGAAGCCGAACGCCCATTAACTGTCGTGATGCTAGAATTCCTCTCGAGATCGAGCAGACGGTCCGTGGACACGGAGAGCGACAGCGGAGTGGGGTGACGGGTCGTGGCGAAGCAGCTCGGAATCGATCTTGGAACAGCAAACGTCCTTGTCTACGTCCGCGGGCGTGGCATTGTGATCAACGAGCCATCCGTGGTCGCCATCTCGGCCAAGGACGGTCGGGTGAAGGCCGTTGGTATTGAAGCGCGGAACATGCTCGGGCGCGAACCTCGCGATACCATTGAGGTCATTCGTCCAATGCGAAACGGCGTCATCGCCGATTACGTGGTGACGCAAGAGATGCTGCGCTACTTCATCAACAAGGCGGTCGGCCGCTTCTCGCTCATCCGACCCGAGGTCATGATCTCTGTCCCTGCTGGCGTGACGAGCGTTGAGCGCCGCGCGGTGCGTGATGCGGCGCTCAACGCGGGAGCTCGCCGCGCATATCTCATCGCTGAGCCACTCGCAGCCGCAATCGGCGCGCGGATTCCGATCGCTGACCCGAGTGGCAACATGGTCATCGACATCGGTGGCGGGACCACAGAAGTCGCAGTCATTTCCCTGAACGGCATTGTCGTCGCCAAGTCAGTACGAATCGGTGGGAACCACCTGGACGACGCGATTGCTGCGTACGTTAAACGGAAGCACAACTTGCGCATCGGTGAGCGGACAGCGGAAGAAATTAAGATAGCTATCGGTTCAGCGCTCCCGGTCGAAGAAGATATGGTTATGGAGGTTCGTGGCCGGGACGAGGTGACTGGCCTGCCACGAACGATCCAACTCCATGCGAACGAGGTCGTGGAGGCGATCGCCGAACCGCTCGAGGCGATCCTCTCTACTGTTCGCGCGGTGTTGGAAGAGACGCCACCCGAACTTGCCTCCGACATCATTGACAAGGGGATGGTGTTGACCGGGGGTGGCGCATTGCTCCGCAATCTGGATCGCCTGCTCACGGAGGTGACAGGCGTCCCTTGCTTTGTCGCCGACGATCCTTTAAGCTGTGTGGCCATCGGCACGGGGCTGGCACTTGAGTATTTCGACGTGATCCGGGACAGCCTCGAAGAAATTTAAGTCAGTGCGTAGTACTCTGCTTCCTCGCCCCCACAGGCAATCACCGCATGGATATGGCGGACCGCCCAGCGCTGACTCGTCCAGAGGAGGCGTGCAACTGCCTCGTCGAGATCGCACCAGGCGTAATCATCATGCGCCGCGGAGAGTCGCACCGTTGCCCGTGGTTCGACCAGCGCGGCGAAGGTCGGTGCCAGCACAATCGCATCATTGGTGTGGTCGTAAAATTGCGCGATGTAATCGGCAGAGTAGAGGCGCTGGGGTACGAGTCCTGTCTGCTCGAGGAGCTCCCGGGCAGCCGCCTCGACTGCTCGCTCCTGCGGCAGGATCCGTCCGTGCACCGCATGCCAGGTCCCACCCAGGGGCCCATCTGCACGGCGACGTAACAGCAAAAACTGCACCTCATGTGGCGGTCGTTGCGGGAGCCGGCGGAACACATAGACATCCACCAGATCGCTCACCACTCGCGGCATCGTTTCCCGAATCCCTCCCGCACGGCCGACACGACTCGTCCCATGCTCAATGCAGTCAGGATAGCATCTTGGCGGCAGGCGAGAACACTCACCAGCGGCGGCGCAGACGCCACCACTGGTAACGGAACCAACCAATGATCCCGCGCCGCGCCGGTGGCAGGACGATGTCACGTCCGCGCCAGCGCCGCGGTTGATCCGGCGTCCAACTCGGACCACGAGCGAGCTGCCGGACTACCGGCGCAAAGAAGGACACAAGACTCGCAATCGCCAACAGCATGGCGAGCGTTCTCGACCAGTCGCGGACGAGAACGGCAAGTAAGGCGAGAAGAAACGCTCCGGCCAACAGTGCAGTGCTCTCGGGAAACGAGAAACGCCATGCATGCAACCCACGATGCGGTACGAGGAATCGGGGACGTCGCAAGCGCCGCAGCCAGCGGCGCCAGCGTGGTTCCCGCTCCGCCTTCTCGAGAATCTCAAGTATCTGTTCTTCGAGACGCGACGAACGGCGCTCCTGCGGCATGGCTGGCCTCCTCAGTCCGCTCGGCTTGGTGTCCGCGCCAGTTCCGCCACCGCGAGGATGACGCGGTCAATGTCTTCCTCAGTTGTGCACCACCCTGGCGACAGGCGGACAGTCCCGTGCGGATACGCACCAAGAGTCCGACACGCCTCGGACGCACCGTGTAATCCAGCCCCGACGACGATCCTGTAGGTCTTCTCTAAAACGCTTGCCAGATCGACCGGTCGCCATCCACTCACCAGGCAGGAAATCACAGCCACGCGTCGCGGGGGATCCGAGGGTGACAGCAGCCGTACGCCTGGGATCGTCTCCAACCCGGCCACGAGCCGGTCGGCCAATCGACGCAAGCGCGCGCTTAGCGTCGTGAACCCCTCTTGGACAAGCCATTCCAACGCGGCACCAAGCGCAACAATACCGACTGCATTCGGGGTTCCCGCTTCGTATCGTTCAGGAAGTGACCAGAGTTGGGTGATGTCCGGTAGGTCACGCGCCGTCGCTCCCTCGCGGAGCGGTGCGAGCTCTGACGGATCGACGCGCGGACCAAGGACAAGTACACCAGTGCCCGGTGGACCAAGCAGCCACTTGTGGCCACTGAGGGCGAGGAGATCAGCGCCAAGATCATCCAGCGTGAAGGGAATGACGCCTGCGGTCTGGGCAGCATTCACCAAGACTAACGTGCCCTGCACATGTGCCCGATTCGCGATCTCCACGACTGGTTGCAGTGCGCCGGTCACATTCGATGCATGGCCAATGATGACGAGCCGAGTGTTCGGTCGGAGTGCTCGCTGCATATCCACGGGATCGACCAGACCATCTGGGCCGACCCCGACTCGTGTCGTCGTGACACCAAACAGCTCGAGTGTGCGCAGCGGTCGTCGCACCGCATCGTGTTCGATTGCGGTGGTAACAACATGGTCACCCGGGCCCAAAAGGCCCTTGATCGCCAAATTGAGCGCATCGGTTCCACTGGCAGTGAAAAGGACACGTCGCGGATCGGGAACCCCGAAGAACGCCGCGAGGCGTTCGCGGACCCGTTCGATCGCCTCCCATGTCTCGGTCGCCAGCCGGTTACCCGGACGGAGTGGCACCCCGCTCGCTCGTTCCAGGAATGTCCCAAGCGTTCGGATCACCACTTCAGGCTTCGGCCAGCTTGTGGTCGCGTTGTCCAAATAAGTCAGCACAGCCATCACATCCCGATATAGCGCGCGTAGAGCGCTCGAGCTACCGCGGGATCGGTCGTTCCACGGACGATCGCTCGCCCGTCACTGAAGACGGTCAATTCATAACCGTCTACGCGGAATCGTATCAGGTATGGGTTATAGTGCACTTCCCCCAATGGTGCTAGCTGCTGCGCGAGCCGAGCGAGGTCGATCGCTACACGCGGATGGACGACGACTTGCACCGCATCGCGGCCGCAGAGTGCAACCGTTCGGCTGGGAGCACGTTCATACAGGAACCGTCGCTCACCGAGTGCACAGGCCGGGCAGTCAGGACGGCGCCGCGCCGTGATGCGCGCAATTTCGAGCGTCCAGAGATCAACTGTCATCAGTGTGCGGTTACATGCCGACCAGGCACCGACGAGGAGCTTGATTGCCTCTGAAGCCTGCAAGGCACCGACGAGCGCAGCCGCTGGACCGAGCACTCCTGCCGTGTCACATGTCGGCACACTCCCGGCGGATGGTGGCTCAGGGAAAAGGCAGCGCAGACATGCCGTCTCACCAGGAATTACCGTCAGGGTTGTTCCGAGCGTGCCGATTGCGCCTCCGTAGATCCACGGCTTGTTGAGTTCCAGCGCCGCATCATTCAGAAGGTACCGTAGCTCGAAGTTGTCGCTTCCGTCGACGACTGCATCCACATCAGCAATGAGCGGCACGATCGAGGTCGCATCAACATCGATGACAACGGACTCAATCGACACATCCCGGTTCACCCGCTCAAGAGCACGAGCCGCTGCCACTGCCTTCGGCAATGCCGCCTCGACATCGGCTTCCTCATAAAGCACCTGTCGCTGAAGGTTTGTCCACTCAAGAACATCCCGATCGACCAGTCGCAAGAACCCGACCCCAGCCCTGGCAAGGAGCATCGCCACGTGAGTGCCGAGTGCCCCCACGCCTAAGACGCAGACTCGTCCACGACGTAACCGTTGTTGTCCGGATGTTCCAATAACCGGGAGGAGAACCTGCCGGTGGTATCGCTCAACTGATTCCTCGCTGGTCATGGCGTGGTCTCCACTCTCCACACATATGGTACAGTTCCCAACCGGCGCGCCCCAAGCGCCGTTGCAAAACGTGTCTTGACTCGGTTCCTTCGCTGAATCACTACGGCGGATCGGAACCTCGCTTTAAGGGTTAAGGGGTGCGACCCGACGCGTATGCTTGACATGAGGGAGCAGAGGTGAGCACGGTTCGTTTAACCGTCGTCGATCGCCACGGAACTGTGAGTTTCCTTGGTCCTGGGCACGTCATCAAAATGCTCACTGCGGCCTGCAGTCGCAATCCAACCACCGTGAACGAACTTCTGGACTATGCAGCACCGTACGATAGCGATTTCGTCGAAACTGTTCGCACGGGACTTGCGATCTTTGACGAGCACAACACACCGGAGAATTCGAGTGCGTTTCACTCGGTCGCTACGATGCTCAGCCCAGAGCGCCTTCCACCCTTCCGCGTCATCGACGAGCTGACGCGGACACTCAGCCTCCAGCCAGTCGGCGTTGGGCTCGTGCTCTATAACCTTGAAGCGCGACGGATTGTCCAGCTTGTCAACCGTTACGGAGAACTCCTGCGCCAGGATCGTGGACGCATCCGGCGAGGTGGCGAACCGACGCGTTTCTTGTACGCGTACCGCTTACCCGACGATTGGCGCATTCTCCCCTAATGCTGACGAGTCGATTTTCGCCCAGCCTGCCCCTTGTCCGGACGACGCCGAGTGATGAGTCCACCGAGAAACAATTGCTGGAGGTGCTGCCCCACCGACAGTTGCGAGAGCTCGCTGGCTGGCTCGTGTGGGGACTCCCCGGACCGCTGCTCGAGGACGGCCCACTCAATTCGCGCCTCGCGCGCCCGCTCGAAGGTCTCTCGAAGCTCCGCCAGCGCCTGCTCCGATCCGTCAGCGATCAGGTCACGCAGTTGCTGGAGTTCCCCGATCACTCTATCGAGCCAACGGACGATTGCGGAAGCGTTCGTCGCGCAAATATCCTGATACATCTGCGGACTGCCCATGGCGAGCCGCGTGGTATCGCGAAATCCGCCCGCTGCGAGCTGGCGCATCTCGCGCCACGCCGCATCGCTGCTCGTCACCTGCATCAGCGTCACGGACAACAGGAATGGCAGATGGCTGATAGCTGCGACGAACGAGTCATGTTCCTCCGGATCAAGGAAGCGCGGCTCTGCCCCCAGTGCCTGAACCATGCCGAGCACCGTTTCGATAGCCTGCTGGCTTGCGGTGAGCGCGGGCGTAATCACCCACACCGCACCGCGGAACAGGTCGGCATCGGCTCCCTCGATGCTCTGCGTCTTCCCTGCCATCGGATGACCGCCGACAAAGTGCAGGCGAGCGGGCAAGAGCTCGCTGGCCCACCGCATCACCGCCGCTTTCGTACTGCACGTATCGGTCACCACTGCCCCATCAGGTGCATGCTCAGCAATCGTTGTGAACACGTCGGGGACTGCACTGGGCGGTGTTGCAACAACGATGAGATCAGCCCCCTCCAGCGCCTCCGTAAGGGTCCAAGTGGTCCGATCGACCGCCTTTATCCGCTTTGCCTCGTTCTGATGAAGGAGCTCGATATCAAACCCGACAATGCGGAATGGGCTGGGACGTTGCCCGTTATCCGTTGCCCAGCGACGAAGACCGAGCCCTATCGATGCCCCAATGAGTCCCAAACCAACAATGGTTACTTGTTGCATGTGTTCCTCCGGCCGCTTTGTTCTGTCGATCCTACCACACCAGCCACTAGCGGCGGATCAGCTCCAGATCGACAGTCCGGATCCATCCGTCCCGCCCGTCAGGCAGTTCCAGGTGCAGCCATGTGGCATTTCCAACCTGTTCCTGCTCCCCGAGAAAACGGAGCTCCGTACCCGGCTCCAGCACCGCAACGACCTGATACTGTGTTCCTGGTCCGCTGCGGAAGTTCACCTGGGAGCCCTGTGCCACCCGGTGTGTTGCCTGCCAGGCTGGGGTGGGGCTTGGTTGAGGCGTCACGACCGGCGTGGGGCTCGAGGCGGACCTCACCGCAGCTGCTGGTGACGCCTCGGGGGTCACGACGGACGTCGGCGTCGCCTCAGGCAGGCGAGAGACAAAATCGCTAAAGACTGGCGCAAGACGTCCATAGAGCCAGATGAATCCGGCAAGCGCAATGAAGATCGCCAATCCCATCGCCAGTCCCAGCCAAATCCCCGATTGACGCGAGCGCTGCCGCAGTCGCGCCGAGAGCTCTTGATCAACCACTCCACCACTCCAGCACTCGCTCGACCACTCGGCCAGCATTCTTGTCCACGCAGCGCAGTATAGCGCAGCCTGCGGTAGACTCGTGACGAACGGAGCACGTTCCCGTGGCCGAACGGAAGGAGCGCACCGATGGCAGAGTTCAAGAACTACATCGGCGGCCGGTGGGTGGACGCCAAGAGCGGAGCAACCTTCGAGCGGCGGAACCCCGCGACCGGCGAACTGATCGGCACCTTCGCGAAGAGTGGTCCAGAAGATGTCGCCGCCGCCGTGGAAGCGGCCAAGGCAGCCTTTGACCGCTGGCGCAAAGTACCGGCCCCCAAACGCGGCGAGATCCTCTTCCGAGTCGGCCAACTTCTTGTCGAACGCAAGGAGCAGTTGGCTCACGAGATGACTGAAGAGATGGGCAAAGTCCTCACCGAGGCACGAGGCGATGTGCAAGAAGCGATCGACATGACGTTCTATATGGCTGGTGAGGGTCGCCGCCTGTGGGGTCAGACCACACCTTCCGAGCTCCCCAACAAGTGGAATATGACGCAACGGCGGCCAATCGGCGTGGTCGGCTTGATCACACCCTGGAACTTCCCGATGGCCATTCCGGCTTGGAAGATCATGCCCGCCCTGATCTCTGGTAACACCGTTGTCTTCAAGCCAGCCAGTTACACCCCGCGCTCCGCTGTTCGCCTTGTTCAGCTCTTTGAAGAAGCAGGTTTGCCACCTGGCGTGCTCAACCTCGTCCTCGGTACAGGTGACACCGTGGGGACGGCGCTCGTCCAGCATCCCGACGTTGCGCTGATCTCCTTCACCGGCTCAAACGAGATCGGCCAGCAGGTCGCAGTCGAGTGCGCACGACTGGGCAAGCGTGTCTCACTCGAGATGGGCGGGAAGAACGCGATCATCGTCATGGAGGATGCCGATCTGCGCTTGGCACTGGACGGGATTGTGTGGAGCGCCTTCGGCACCTCAGGCCAGCGCTGCACGGCAGCCAGCCGTGTCATTGTCCAAGAAGCAGTCTTCCGCGAACTCGCTGACCAACTCGACGCACGCGTCAGCCGGTTGAAGCTTGGCAACGGCCTGGATCCGACAACCGACGTTGGACCACTCGTCAGCCAATCACAGCTCGAGCGGGTTCACCACTACGTGCAGATCGGCATTGAGGAGGGTGCGCAGGTCCTGACCGGAGGACAGATCGCCCGCGAGGGGGAACTGGCACTCGGGCACTTCCACCAGCCGACGGTTTTTGTCGACGTGCGCCCGGAGATGCGCATCGCACAAGAAGAGATCTTTGGTCCGGTGACTGCGCTGATCCGCGTCCGCAGCTTGGAAGAAGCAATCGCGGTTTGCAACGGTGTCCGGTACGGTCTCTCAGCTTCGATCTACACGCGGGACATCAACAAGGCATTTCGGGCCATCGAGGACGTCCATACCGGCATCTTCTACGTCAATGCAGGGACGATCGGTGCAGAGATCCATTTGCCGTTCGGCGGTACGAAAGCGACCGGCAACGGACACCGTGAGGCTGGCCAAGCGGCGCTCGACGTCTTCACCGAATGGCAGTCGATCTTTATCGACTACAGCGGCCGGTTGCAGCGTGCCCAGATCGACGTGGAGCAATTGACGGCAGACGACTGAATCGGTGGAGACGCGCCTGCCCTTCGCGTCAATAGCCGACGAAGTACCGTCGCGGGCTCGGCATGCCGAGCCCGCATTCGCTTGTGAACCCACCGCCCCCTGGACAGCCCCGAGCGTTTTCAAGATTCCGCCGGGGGATCGAGGAATCGCCGCGGTGAAAAGCGGGCGGGGATCTCGTCTTCGCTCTCCTTTTCTACCGCCTCCGCGAGGACATCCGCGGTAACCGGCGCTAACATCACGCCGAGGCGGAAGTGTCCGGCTGCAACCCACAGGTTTCGCCAGCCGGGTACTCGCCCGAGTATCGGCAGATCATCAGCAGTTCCTGGCCGCAGGCCCGCCCCCACCGCGTGGATTTCTTCTTGGAGAAGCGCTGGAGCAAGTCGCCGGGCAGTATCGATGCACTGCCAGAGTCCCTGAGCCGTCGGACGGGTCCCCCAGCGTCCTCGTTCAACCGTCGTCCCCACCCAGACTAGTCCGTCTGCCCGCGGAACCACATAGCCTGTCACACCCGGCGCACCGACGATGTGTCGAGGTCGGCGAGTGCTTCCGTCGATTAATGCCATTTGTCCTTTCACGGGAACCGTCGGCAACGGTACACCCAACGGCGCCACGAGTTGCCCAGACCACGCACCTGCCGCGAGCACGACAGTATCGGTCGGCAAGCGCTCGCGCGCTGTCTCCACCGCTACTACCCGTTCGCCAGCAACCTCAAGATGAACAGCAGCAGTATGCTCGAGGACCGTCGCCCCGTGGTGCTGTGCCCCAGCAAGGGCGGCCCGGACCAACTGCGGAACCAGAACACTCGCCCCGTCCTCAAGCAGGAGTCCTCCCTGGACGTGGACAGGTGCCAATGGCTCCGCTTCGCGGGTCGCCGGACCATCCAGCCATTCAGCGGTGAATCCCCGCTCTTCGAGCCACTGGCCAAGTTCCTGGAGTACAGTGACTTCCGCTTCAGTCTCAGCGAGCAGCAGCGTACCCCATTGCTGAAACCCAACCGAGAGCCCCGTCTCTTCCTGTAACGTCCCAGCAAGCCAAGGGTAGGACCGCAGGCTCCGCCAGAGTAGTTGTTGGAGCTCTATTGGATACTGACGCTGATCGAGGGGGCTCACAATTCCGGCCGATGCTGCCGAGGCTCCATCGCCGATCGTCTCGCGTTCAATCACTGTCACTCGCTGGCCACGACGGGCCAGCACGTAGGCGATTGTTGCACCGATGATGCCGCCACCAATGACAATGACATCGGGATGCGGTTCCAGCCTCCTCGTCACGACTTCCCCCTTCCAGCGCTTACGGTGCGCTGCCGGTCGTCGAGAGCGAGCCTGGACGCTCTTGCGAACGATACCACGTGGGAACACAGCAGAGAACAATCCATTTCACCGCGGAACTGGACTGATCGCATGAATGCCGACGTTGACAAGAAGAGCCAAAATGAGTAGGACGATCCCCTACGCCAAGGCCATCGCAAAGTCGCCACGACTTGTCTCCAGGACGATCGCGGTCGTGAGAATCCGCGTCTGGCCGCGGATGTTCCCGCCCACCATCAGCGATGCGCCCACTTCAGTAATGGCTCGTCCAAACGCTGCTGCCGTGGCGAAACCGACGTGCGGCAAGGTCGCTCGCCCAAGCTCCCACCCGCATCGCACGGGACCAACTCCAAAGACACGTAACGCATCGAGGAGCTCCGGGTCGAGCAACTGGATTGCACCGCGCGTGATTCCCGCTGCGACCCGGAAAGCGACGATCCACTGGACGATCACCATGGCAAGCGGGGTATACAGCAACGCTACCGCCCCAAGCGGACCGCTCCGCCACAACAGGAGCGTGACAACGAGCCCGACCACGACTGGTGGAAGCCGTTATCCTGTGTTCACCAGCACGCTGAGCACACGCCCGCCGGGGAACCGACCAATGGCCAACCCGACTCCAAGAGGAACCCCGTCAGTACCGCAAGCCCTGTCGCGAGGCCAGAGACGAACAGCGTCCGCTCCACGATCTCCACGAATGCGGGGTCAGCGGACAGGATGAGACGAAACGCGCCGGTGAACCCCTGCCAGAACAACTCCACAAGACACACCTGTTTCGGGCTGCGGCGTCACCGTAGGCACGCGAGCCGGGCGGAAGAGTGACTCACCATGGCGGTCAACGCCGAACGAGGCGATCACCTGCTGAGCCACCTGGGACACAAGGAAGCGAGCGAACGCCTCTGCGCCGCGTGCATTGACACGAGCAAACCGCGTTGGATTCACCGTGATGACATGGTAGGGAGTGATCAGCGCTGGATCACCAGCTGCGAGAATCACGAGACTGATACTGCTCCGGAACGCGAGAAACGTCGCACGGTCACTCAACGTGTAGGCACGCTTCTGGTCGGCGAGCACGAGCGTCATACCCATGCCCTGTCCAGAGAGGATCTACCACGACCGGTCACGGGGATCGATACCTGCCTCTCGCCAGAGCCGCTTCTCCAAAGGGTCTGTCTCCGATCAGTCGTCCCGACTGACCCAGGTCGCACCAGTCGCCGCGATGCGACGCAGCGCATCGAACGCGGAACTCGCCTCACGCACATGCGCTGGATCGTCCGCAGGTCCGACAATCACGAAATCATTTGTCGCAACGAGAAACCGCAATTGCCCATACCCCTCAGCCATGAACTGCTCCTCAGCCCCGGGAGCATGCACAAGCAGCACATCTGCTTCACCACGCCGCCCCAGTTCGAGCACTTGTCCCGTTCCGACTGCGATCACCTTCACCACATACCCCGTCTCTTCCTGGAAACGCGGCAGCAGCGCATCGAGTAGACCACTGTCTTGCACACTGTCGTGGTTGCCAGGATGATCGTGCCACTCTGCCCTTCCACCGTAGCCTGGGGAACGCCCGTTGGGGCCGTCCCATCGTGGAGCGATGACGCTGCCCTACCAGCACACGCAGTCAGCAGGACGAGGAGAATGATTACGACAGTTCCGAAGGTTACCGACACCCTCATACCAAGGATCGATCCGCACCAGTACGGCTGTCGGCGAGTGTACTCGGCAACGAGCGCATTTCGCTGTTCCTCCGTGCTGGTGACTCAACCGGAACGTGGCGTCCCAGACAGACCAAGCATGCTTGCCAATTCCTGGATCAGCGCGATATGTGCACGCGGCGAAGGAAGGCCGAGTCCCATCGTATTGATGCAGAGATGCGTCGCCCCGAGTTCGCGCCACGCCTCGACATCCTGCAGCCACTCGCCACGCGGTACCTGTGCGAGTGTCAGCCTCCCCTCGATCCCAAAGGCCGCTGGGTCGCGTCCGTTTGCGCGCACCCACTCCCGGAGTTCGTCAACCATCGCACGGAGTTCGGGGGTCGGTCTCCACTGCGGCATCCAACCATCCGCCAGTCGGGCTGCGCGCCGCCGCGCGGCCTCCGACATGCCACCAAGCCAAATCGGGATTGGGCGCTGGACAGGAAGCGGATTGAGTCCAACGGCCGGAAGGTGGTGCCAGCGTCCCTCGTAACGTACAATCGGTTGCGTCCAGAGCAGACGCAAAACCTCGATTTGCTCTTCCTCGCGACGGCCGCGCGTGTGGAAATCCATACCAAGGGCAATGTACTCTGCCTCGTTCCAACCGACCCCAACACCCAGCCGTAAGCGACCACCAGAGAGAACATCGACCTCTGCCGCCTGCTTGGCCACCAGAACAGTCTGCCGTTGTGGCAGGATAACAACGCCTGTCACGAGTTCGAGCCACTGTGTTACCGCCGCAAGGTAACCGAACAGCACGAACGGCTCGTGGAACTGGTGCCCAACATGGTAAGGCCCTCTCCATCCCGGATACTGGGCGAGATCAACGCCGACCACATGCTCGTAGGTGAGAATATGGGTATAACCGAGTTCCTCAGCAGCTTGCGCGTACTCGCGAATCACGCTCGGATCACTTCCGATTTCCGTCTGGGGGAAAACGAGCCCGATGCGCATGACCGCTCCTCTCTGGTTCATTGCCTGGGGAGTGTAGGACGGTACCAACTCATCCGCTCGGCACGACTCTGCATATGACACGCCTGGACAAGATCCACTCTGGGAGAGGCAAGCACCTCCCGAGTAAGGCGCGCTCCTTCACGTATCCGTCATCTCTGAGAATTCGCATCCCTGCTCGCCTCAGTCGAACGCGAGCGCTTGCCTGCTTTCACTCCTCCCTCACTGGAGGGCGACAACAGCCCCGAAGACGATTGCTCGGGAGGCGCCAAAAGCAGAAGCTCGAGTGCCTGCTCCACCGTCTCGACCCAATGCACAGTGAACCTTCGTGTGACAGTGGCGGGGAGGCTTGCTACCTCGGCTTGGTTTCTCGCCGGTGCAAGGAGCCCTCGAAGGCCGGCTCGCTGTGCTGCGAGCACCTTCTGTCGTAGTCCACCAACCGGCAACACGCGACCGCGCAGTGTAATCTCTCCGGTGACGGCAAGATCGCTCCGCACTGGACGCCCTGTCAACGCCGACACGAGCGCGACGACCAGTGCAAGGCCAGCGGATGGTCCATCTTTCGGCAACGCCCCCTCGGGCAGGTGGACGTGGAGATCCATCCGTTCCGCAAAATCCGGTGCAAGCCCGAAGTGGCCCGCATGTGCCCGCACCCAACTCAACGCCGCCCGAGCCGACTCTTGCAGCACCTCGCCAGCTTGACCCGTCACCTCAAGGTGACCACGTCCCGGCATGGCCAGTACCTCGACCGGCACGAGCGTTCCACCAAGTAGCGTCGCGCCAAGTCCATAGGCGACCCCGACCTGCGGCTCCGGAAAGACCCCCAACTCTTGATAAGGCGCCGGACCCAGATAACGACGCATAACTGCCGGTGTCACCCGCCGACGTGGCAGGCCCTCATTCGCGTTCAGGCCACGCTCGACCATCTCCCGCGCCACCTTTCGACAGAGTGCTGCGAGCTGTCGTTCCAACTCGCGGACACCTGCCTCGCGCGTGTAGCCGCGGATAAGCTCGTGCCAAGCCGTATCGGTCAATTCCAACGCGCGCTCGGGAAGCCCATGCAGCGCAAGTTGCCGTGGCAGAAGATGACGACGTCCGATTTCTCGCTTTTCGTCTTCCGTGTACCCCTCGATGACAATCGCTTCCAGCCGATCCCGGAGTGGGCGTGGCAACGGCGCCAAGGAGTTGGCCGTCGCGATGAACAGCACCCGCGAGAGGTCGAGCGGCACATCAAGATAATGATCGACGAAATGCCGATTCTGCTCCGGATCGAGAACCTCAAGCAACGCAGCCGCAGGATCACCGCGATAGTCCGTAGCGAGTTTGTCGAGCTCGTCGAGCAAGATCACCGGATTGCGTGTCCCGGCGCGCCGCAGCGCCTCAACAATCCGCCCCGGATAGGAGCCAAGATAGGTGCGGCGATGGCCGCGAATCTCCGCCTCATCCCGTATGCCACCGAGACTCACCGTTACGAACCGTCGCCCCAGCGCCTCAGCAATCGAGCGTGCCAAACTTGTTTTGCCGACACCCGGCGGTCCGACCAAACAGAGAACCGTACCACTCCCGCTCTGTTCACCCGTCAAAGCACGCACGGCAAGATAGTCCAGTAGCCGCTCCTTTACTTGCTCGAGGCCAAAGTGGTCACGCTCGAGAATCGCGCGCGCCCGGGCGAGTTCTACCGTTTCCGGCGTCTCGACCGCCCAAGGAATGCTGAGGACGGTCTCAATGTAGGTGCGCGCGACGGTCGCCTCCGCTGCAGACTGCGGCATGCGTGCCAAACGGTCGATCTCCTGTTCGATTCGCTCGACCACCGCTGGAGGAGCACCGCACTCAGCCAGCCGACGACGCAGCCGTTCAGCCTCCTCACGCGCCTCATTGGCTTCGTCGAGCAGGGCCGCAGGCTCGGCGCTCGGACGGCTTGGTACTGGCCCTGCAGCGGTCGGTGGCTCAACGACAGGCCGCCAGCGTGCCAACTCCCGCTCGATCAGTCCGGCAAGTTGTTCGAGCCGTTCGAGCGGATCGACGAGCTCGAGAAGACGTTGTCGATACGGGAGGTCACGGACAAGTTGCGTGGCCAGGAGATCTGCAAAGCGATCAGGGTCATCAGTGGTCTCGAGTACGCGGAGCGTCTCGCCGTCTGGCAGACCAAGCTGTCGCTGGAGCTCGCCAGCAAGCGCACGCACGCGCTCGACTGCGGCAAACGCAGCTGGCGTCACATTCGGGAGCAGCTGCTCCACCCGAGCCTGCGGAGCAGCACCTGCCATGTCGACGGCGAGCAATCGGACACGCCGGAGCCCCTCCAAACGAACCTGCAGCCGTTGGCCAGCTTGGGGTTGGGCCTCGGCAACGCGGGCAAGCGTCCCAACTTGATGCACAAGCTGATCACCACTCCGTCCATCGGCAAAGACAACCACGACGAGGGCAGCCTGCTGTTGGCGCGCGAGTTCCACCGCACGGAAGGCTTCTGCTCGCCCGATGGCGAGGGTGACAGCATTCCCCGGGAACAGCACCGCACTCTGCAGGATCAGGAGCGGATAACGAGACGCATACACATCGGCACGGCTCACACTCGCCATGCGCTGCACTCCGCTCTGTGATCGCCACCCACTCACCAGTGCACCGCAAGGAGCGCTGACTCCCTTTCGGACGGCGTCAGTGTGCCAGCCCGACCGACCGTCGGCAAGCGGCCCAGATGGGTGAGGACAACCGGTTTATACCACGCCCTCAGTCAGATTCGTCTTGATTGGGAGCCAGAGACAACAGACGCCATCGTAAACGCCACCGTTACCACCCAGGCGACGGTGGCTCTGAGTGCGCTACTCCTTGCTCCGAGGCCTTGAGCTCGGGAAAACCCGCGGCGTGAGGACGACGCTAGGCAAGACCCACGGATGCTCGCACAAGGTGCAGTACATTCATCGCCTGATACCTTGGGAACGCGTTGACGCCGTTCTGCAAAAGCTGCTAGAGTTGCCAGAGAGGGATCGGCTGTCTCGCCGATCCTGTCTGTTCGCTCGAAGATCGAGTCTGGGGCAATGGAGGGTGGAGCGATTCGACGATGATTAAGCTGCGTTTACGCCGGATGGGGAAGAAGAAGCAACCGCATTACCGCATCGTGGCTGCTGAAGCGCGCTGGCCGCGCGACGGTCGATTCATCGAAGTCATTGGGTACTACAATCCCCGGACCGACCCCTACACCCTTGAGGTAAATGTCGAGCGGGCTCGTTGGTGGCTCGAGCACGGTGCCCAACCGACCGACACCGTCCGCGCACTCCTCGTACGCGCTGGTGTGCTTCCACCGCGCCAGCGTGGCGAGGGGCAGAAGCCCGAAGCAGCTGCGCAGCAGCCTGACGCCTGAGGAGTGTGACGCGTGCAACGCCGCGACGCCTCTCGACCACCACAACGGCCACATCGCCGGGATCGATCGGCGATCGATCCTGAGCTGGCGATGCAGCGCTTGGCGACGCTGGTCCGCTACATTGCCGGGCAGCTCGTTGAGGATCCGGACGCCATTCAGATTCGTACGAGGCGCCGCGGCCGCACGGTCATCCTGCGTCTGTCGGTGCCACACGAACAACTCGGAAAGGTGATTGGACGAGAAGGTCGGATCGCTCGCGCTATCCGCACCATGCTCAGCATCGCAGCAGTTCGGCAGGGTGTACACGCCAGTCTCACGATCGATGACCAAGTCGAACCACAACCGTCCTCAAGCGTCCGAGCGCATTGAGCCGCCGCACCGCTTGTCGATCGGTCGCATTGTTGGTGCCCATGGTCTGCGTGGGGCCATCAAGATGCGTGTCTGGACTCATTTCCCTGAGCGGATTCCCACGCTCACTCATGTGTATCTCGACGACGATCCGACCCCACGTCGTCTCCTTCGGGCTCAGCTCCAGGGCGACATCGCCCTCCTCCAGCTCGAAGGGATCGGAACACGCAACGATGCGGAGGCGTTGCGCGGCGTCATCGTGCGGATTGACCGCAGTCAGGCAGCGCCGCTTGCGGAGGACGAGTATTACCACTTTGAAATCCTCGGGCTGCACGTTGTCGATGAGGAAGGTCACTCTCTGGGCAACGTCATAGAAATCCTCGAGACCGGCGCGAACGACGTTTACGTTGTGCAGCGCCCCGATGGGAGTGAACTCCTGCTTCCTGCAATCCGTTCGGTCATCCTTGAGATAGACCTCGAGCGCCAACGCATGGTTGTTCGCCCACCACGCTACTACGACGAGGAATGACCACGGCGCTCACGAAGCACACGCCACACGGCCTCGGCCGACACTCCACACCCCTGAAGTAAGACCAGCAGATGGTAGAGGAGATCGGCGGCCTCCCGAGCGAGCGGTTCTGGTTCGCCGTTCTTGGCGGCCACAATCACCTCGGCGGTTTCTTCTCCGATTTTGCGCGCGATCCGGTCGACACCGGCACTCAGGAGCGCTGTCGTATAGGATCCAGGTTGCGGCCGTGACGCCCGTGCCGCGATAACGCTGGCCAACTCGTCGAGGATCGCCGCCGTCACAGGGATATTCTCCGTCTGGGCGAGTGGTGGTGTATCGAAGCAGCTGAGACGCCCAGTATGGCAGGTCGGGCCGTGCGGTCGCACACGTGCCAGCAGTGCGTCGCCATCACAGTCCGCACGCAGTTCCACGAGCTCCAGCACGTTTCCGGAGGTCTCCCCTTTCATCCAGAGGCGTTGTCGGCTCCGACTCCAGAAATGCACGCGCCCTGTCTCGAGCGTGCGCCGAACGGCCTCGTCGTTCGCGTAACCGATCATCCGTATCTGACCTGTCGAGACGTCTTGGACAATTAGCGGCACCAGGCCATCCGACCCAAAACGAAGAGCAGCCAACACGCGCTCAATCGCTGTTTCGGTCATCGTTTGCTCCCTTAGTCTGCTGGCGACAGGCTGGGTTCGGCTGCTGTGACGCCGCGCAGGCTGCGCCCAACCGCGCGAGCGACTGCTGCGAGTTTCGGCATCACTGCAGCGAAGTTCTCCGGCGTGAGTGATTGCGCACCGTCGGAGAGCGCGTGATCGGGATTCGGGTGCACTTCGACGATCAGCCCGTCGGCCCCGGCAGCGATGGCAGCAAGCATCATGGGCGGAACAAGGAACCAGCGTCCTGTTCCGTGGCTCGGATCGACGATGATCGGCAGGTGGCTCAAATGCTTGACGGCTGGCACGGCGTTCAAATCGAGCGTGTTGCGCGTGAATGTCTCAAAGGTGCGGATGCCACGCTCGCAGAGGATCACCTGCTCATTCCCCTGCGCGACGATATACTCCGCCGCGAGGAGCCACTCTTCAATCTGCACCGACATCCCGCGCTTGAGCAGCACCGGCTTCTTCGCCCGGCCGACCGCTTCAAGGAGGAGGTAGTTCTGGCAGTTGCGCGCCCCAATCTGGAGCACGTCGGCGTATTCCGCCACTAGATCGACGTGCTGTGGGCTCAGCACTTCGGTCACAACAGGAAGGCCTGTCTCTTGGCGGGCCTTGGCGAGCAGCTTAAGGCCTTGCTCACCCAGACCGCGGAACTCGTAGGGCGACGTGCGCGGTTTGAACGCACCGCCGCGGAGCATGCTCGCTCCGGCCGCCTTCACCGCTTGCGCCGTTTCAATGATCTGCCGCTCGTTCTCGACCGAGCACGGCCCAGCAATAACCACAATCTCGTTACCGCCGATTGTCACGTCACGAACTTGAATGACCGTATCGAGTGGGTAGAACTCACGGCTGACCAACTTGTAGCGCTTGCTGACACGGATCACCTCTTCGACACCAGGCAACCGCTCGAGGGCCTCTTTGAGGGTATCCGGCAGCGGCGAGCCCACCACACCGATGACCATCCGCTCCGCACCGGGTGCGAGTTTGGTCTGGAACCCGAACTCTGCAACGCGATCGATAACAGCCTGAATCTGCTCTTGCGTCGCACCCGGCTGCATAACCACGATCATCGCTCCGTCCCTCCCACTCCTTTGCGATCTTCACCAAGCATGACTGACTCTTGGCCGAACTCCGGTCGAAGGACGCGTGCTCCGCGCAGGTAGACGTGTCGAATCTCGCGCGGGGATTTTTCAGTATTGACGTGCATAAGGACGCGTACAACGCCGCGCGGTGCACCGGGAACATCCATCTCGTGCGCACAGAGCAGCGGTACATGTACCCAGCCGAGTTGCCGCGCAGCGACCGCTGGAAATGTCGCATTGAGATCGCGGGTCGTTGTGAAGATGATGCTTGCGATCTGGTCCGGATCGATCTGATTCGCCTCGACCAGCGCGAGGAGCAACTCGCGCGTCGCGCTCACGATCGCCTCAGCGGTATTGCCGTCAACTGTTGTGGCCCCGCGAATCCCACGACACAGGAGCATTGTCCCCTATGACCCCTCCCCAACCGTTGCCGCGGTTTCCGCTCCGCTCCGCAACCAGGCGATGAACTCCTCCGCAGTTGAAGCCCGTTCTGCTGGTGCCACTGATACCAGACGATCGAGCAAGGCGCTCCCCACAACCACCGCATCGACCAGGTCGCGCACCTGAGCGACGTGTTCTGGGCGTGAGATTCCGAACCCGAGCGCCAGCGGGAGTTCGGTCACTGCACGAACGCGCTGCAAGAATGCCGGAAGATCCGCAGGCAGCCGATCGCGTGCCCCGGTGACGCCGGTGAGCGACACACAATAGATGAATCCGCTCGCGCGCGCGGCCACCTCGCGGAGATGACGTTCTGTGCTCGTTGGCGCGACCATGAAGATTAAGTCACGCCCAGCCGCGCGGCAGAGCGCGTGCAGCTCATCGCTTTCGTTCGGTGGTAGATCGGGCACGATCACGCCGTCAACGTCGACCTCGACGCAGGCACGCACAAAATGCTCCAGACCATACTGGAGCAGTGGGTTGAAGTATCCCATGAAGACAAGCGGAACGTCAACACCCTGTTCCCGTAGGCGGGCTGCGGTCTCCAGGCAGTAGCGGACAGTCACCCCGTTCTGCAAGGCTACCTGGCTCGCACGTTGGATCGTGGCTCCATCGGCAAGCGGATCGGAGAACGGAATCCCGAGCTCCACTGCACAGGCTCCCCCACGGACCAGAGCCGGAACCAGCTCGAGCGCACTCTCCCGCTCTGGGTACCCGATCGTGAGATAAGGGATGAAGCCGAGCTCACGGCGAGTGCGCAAGCGCACGAATGTTTCGTTGATTCTACTCGGCCGACTCGTCACAGTGTCACCCCCAGTGCACTGGCCACCGTGTGCATGTCTTTATCGCCGCGACCGGAAAGATTGACGACGATGATCTGGTCACGCGGTCGCTGGCGCGCAAGCCGAACGGCCAGCGCGATGGCATGTGCCGACTCTAATGCTGGGATGATCCCCTCTGTCCGGCATAGGAGCTGGAACGCCTCGAGTGCCTCTGCATCCGTGATCGCATGGTACTGAGCACGACCGGTCGTCTTCAGGTACGCATGTTCCGGTCCCACGCCGGGGTAGTCCAATCCGGCAGCGATGCTATGTGCCTCCAGGATTTGCCCGTCTTCATCCTGGAGCACGAACGAGCGCGAGCCATGCAGCACTCCCACACGTCCAGCCGTGAGACTCGCCGCATGTCGGCCGGTCTCCAGGCCCTCACCGGCCGCCTCCGCGCCATGAAGTTCCACCGTCTCGTCGTCCAGGAACCCGGAGAAAATCCCCATCGCGTTCGAGCCCCCACCCACGCAGGCGACCACAGCGTCCGGGAGACGTCCGGTCGCAGCAAGAATCTGCTCTCGTGTCTCCCGCCCAATCACCGCCTGGAAGTCACGCACGATCATCGGATACGGATGCATTCCTGCCACCGAGCCGACAAGGTAGTACGTCGTTTGGACGTTCGTCACCCAGTCGCGGATCGCTTCGTTCATCGCATCTTTGAGGGTTCGACTGCCGGAGCCCACTGGGCGAACTTCCGCTCCCAACAATTTCATCCGGAAGACGTTCAGGGACTGCCGTTGCACATCGAGTTCGCCCATATAAATCACACACTCCAGACCGAGCATCGCACAGACTGTGGCGGTCGCCACGCCGTGTTGCCCCGCGCCGGTTTCAGCGATCACCCGTGGCTTGCCCATCCGTTTGGCGAGCAGTCCCTGGCCCACTGCGTTGTTGATCTTGTGTGCACCGGTATGTGCGAGGTCCTCGCGCTTGAGGAAGATCCGCGCCCCGCCAACCTTCTCGGTCAGACTTGCTGCGTAGTACAGCGGTGTGGGTCGACCGACAAACTCACGCAAGAGTCGTTCAAACTCCGCCTGGAAGGCTGGATCACGTCGCGCGTCCTCGTAGGCGGCAATGAGTTCCTCAATTGCCGGCAGCAACGTAACCGGCGCGTAGATCCCTCCAAATTCTCCAAATCGTCCCCGCTCGTCCGGAAGATTCCGTGCTCGTTGGACAGTCGCCGTCATGGTTCCCCTCCACTTCTGGCATCATTGCTCACGGCGACGCGCGCAAAAGCCGCTCGCGCCGCCGCCACGAACGCGCGCATCGCCGCTGGATCCTTTCTTCCTCCCCTCTCGATCCCGCTTGAGACGTCCACACCGAGCGGTCGTACCACTTCGATTGCCTCTGCCACAGTCTCTGGACGGAGCCCACCAGCCAGGAGAAGCGGAAACTCCCGTGCCAGTGCCGCGGCGAGGGTCCAGTCCAGTGTCTGCCCTGTTCCCCCAGGCAGCTTCGGATGGTAGGCATCGAGCAGCACCGCAAGCGGCACCGGTTCACGCGCGAAGTAGGGGGCAATCCGTGCCCGCACTGCATCCACCGTCTCCCCGGCACGCACACGTACAGCCTTGATCACCGGCCAACCGAGCGCCTGCACGAACTCTGGGGACTCGTTTCCATGAAGCTGTACGACATCCAGCGCGAGCACCCCCGCCGTCACCACGATCTCTTCGAGCGGGGCGTCGACAAACAGACCGACCAACCGCGGCGCATTCTGCCTCTGCCGCACCACTCTGCAGAGCTCGGCCGCTTCCTCGAGCGTGACGCGCCGCGGGCTAGGGGCGAAAACCAGCCCGAGAAAATCAGCTCCTGCCTCGGCTGCTGCCAGAGCGTCGTCCGGCGTGCGCATGCCGCAGAGCTTCACAAGGCCCGGCATCGCACAGCCTCCACCCCGGCGAGTTCAGCCACCGCGGCCTGACGATTCGGTGCCGTCATCAACGCCTCACCCACCAGGAGCGCGTCGACTCCAGCCGCCGCGAGTCGCTCGACATCAGACGTCCGGTGAATGCCACTCTCAGCCACAACGATCCGGTCACCTGGAACGCGTGGCGCCAGGCGCTCACTGACACTGAGATCGACCGTGAACGTGCGTAAGTCCCGGTTGTTGATCCCCACAACTCGTGCGCCGGTCTCGAGCGCCGTCTCCAGCTCCGCCTCGTCGTGCACTTCGACAAGTGCCTCCATACCGAGTTCCCACGTCGCAGCGAGAAGTTCTGCAAGCTGCAGACGATCGAGTGCTGCCACAATGAGGAGCAGCGCATCAGCACCTGCGGCTCGGGCCTCCAGGACCTGATAGGGATCGAAGATGAAGTCCTTGCGCAACACCGGGACTGGCGGCTGGCCGGCATGAGCTCGCATCGCGACCCGCTCAAGATCCTCTAAGCTCCCGTGGAAGAACGGCCCATCTGTGAGCACCGAGAGCGCTGCGGCACCGCCAGCCAAATAGTCCTCGGCAACCGTCACTGCATCAACACCCGCAGCAAAAACCCCTCGTGAAGGTGAGGCACGCTTCACTTCAGCGATGATGCGGACTCGCTCACCGCGTAGCGTGGCAGCGAACGCAACGGGCTCCGGACGAGCCAATGCCTGCTCGCGCAGCACCGCCTCCGAGACGACGCGGCGCCTCTCTACGAGATCA
The DNA here is from genome assembly GCF_023806465.1 of Thermomicrobium sp. CFH 73360. Taxonomy (GTDB): domain Bacteria; phylum Chloroflexota; class Chloroflexia; order Thermomicrobiales; family Thermomicrobiaceae; genus Thermomicrobium. Next base: position 486,386 of record NZ_JAMSLS010000001.1, read on the forward strand.
CCCCGCGTCCGCTCCAAGATGCGGTCGAGAATCGTCCCGGTCCGTGTCACGACGACACCTCCGCCGTGGCCAGCGCCTGCGAGAGTGCAATGAACCGCTCCAAACAGTCGAGCGCAGCCCCACTCTCAAGCGATCGCCGAGCGAGTTCGAGTCCTTCGGCAAACGATTCCGCCGCGTCTGCCGCGACAAGCGCCGCTGCCGCATTGAGGAGCGTTACCTCGCGCGCTGGTCCAGCGGCACCCTCCAGCACCGCGCGCACGATCCGTGCGTTCTCCTCCGCCGATCCACCGCGGAGCACTTCAGTCGGCACCCGTTGGAGCCCGAGCGCTTCTGGCTCGATGGTCATCCGCCGTACCTGGATCGACCCATTCCGCCGCACCTCATAGACGGTGGTCGGCGCAGCCAGACTGAGCTCGTCGAGACCGTCCGCAGCATGCACCACCAGCGCGTGCTCAATTCCCAGCAGTGCGAGGACACGTGCGACCGTTTCAACCAACTCCGGCATGGCCACGCCGACCAGCTGGTGCTGGACGCGTGCTGGATTGGCGAGTGGACCAAGCACGTTGAAAACCGTCCGGAACCCAAGCTCGCGGCGCACCGGAGCCGCGTGCCGCAGTGCTGGGTGATAGCGTTGAGCGAACATGAAGCCGATTCCGACTTCCTGGACACACCGCGCAACCGCCTCCGGTCCCAGGTCAATCCGCACTCCGAGCGCCTCCAGTGTGTCCGCTGCCCCTGCCCGGCTGGACATGGCACGGTTCCCATGCTTGGCAACCGGGACCCCTGCGCCGGCCACAACGAACGCCGCGGTAGTTGAGATGTTGAACGTCCGGTTACCGTCTCCCCCTGTTCCGACCACATCAACTGCTGGTCGCTCGGTCACCAGGTCTACTGGAATCATGTGCTGGCGAAGCGCCTGGACGAATCCGGCAATTTCCGTTTCCCGCTCGCCCCGCATCCGCAAGGCCGTCACGAGCGCTGCAATCTGGGCCGGCGTGGCCTCGCCGGTCATCACCGCGCTCATCGCCTGTGCGGCTTCCTCGACGTCAAGAACCTCACCCGCGACGATCTTCTGCAGTGCTGTGCTGATCACAACGCACCTCCCCTGAGGCTCGCCGGTTCGCGCCGATGCATTTCGACCTGCCTGAGGAAGTTCTGGAGTAGGTCCTTCCCGACCGTGGTCAAGATCGACTCCGGATGGAACTGCACCCCCTCGACCAATCCAGTACGGTCACGGAGGCCCATGATGACGCCATCTTCGCTCCGCGCGGTGACGATTAGCCCTGCCGGAAGCGCCGACTCGTCAACCATCAATGAGTGGTAGCGAGTCGCCACGAACGGGTTGGGCAATCCAGCGAAGACGCCCTGGCCGTCATGGACGATCTCGCTCGTCTTCCCATGCATCAGGCGCGGTGCTCGGATGATCCGGCCACCATAGGCCGCGGCGATCGCCTGGTGCCCGAGGCAGACTCCAAGGATCGGGATTCGCCCTGCGAAGCGCTCGATCGCCGGCACCGAGACACCTGCCTCCCGCGGGGTACACGGACCAGGTGAGATCACCAGCCCATCTGGGGCGAGCTTCTCGAGTTCCTCGACCGTGACCGCATCGTTCCGGAGCACCCTCAGTTCCGCACCCAACTCGGCCAGATATTGGACCAGGTTGAAGGTGAACGAGTCATAGTTGTCGATGACCACAATCATCGCTCGCCTCCTCGCAGCTCGCGCTCTAACTGCTCCGCGTGTTCAACGGCGCGGACGAGCGCGCGCATCTTGTGGTGGCACTCCTGGTGTTCCCGCTCGGGAATACTGTCGGCGACGATCCCCGCACCGGCTTGCAAGGAGGCGTGGCGCCCCCGCATGACGATAGTCCGCAGTGTGATTGCGGTATCGAGATTGCCACTGAAGTCCACATAGCCGACCGCTCCGGCATAGGGACCACGTTGCTCCGACTCAAGTTCGGCGATGATTTCCATCGCTCGAATCTTCGGCGCCCCACTCACCGTTCCGGCCGGGAAACAGCTGCGGAGCGCATCGAGCGCACTGAGATCATCCCGGAGGCTCCCGGTGACTTCGCTGACCAGGTGCATGACATGGCTGAACCGTTCAACCGCCATCAGGCGCGGTACACGCACCGTGCCAGGTCGGGAGACGCGGCCAATGTCGTTGCGTGCCAGATCGACAAGCATGATATGCTCAGCACGCTCCTTCTCGTCCCCCACAAGCTCCTCAGCAAGTGCGGCATCCTCCTCCGGTGTACGGCCGCGTCGGCGTGTTCCCGCGATCGGGTGGGTGAAAAGTTGTCGATCATCGACTCGCACCAGCATCTCCGGCGAGGCACCGACGAGCGCGTCCTCACCGAGGCGGAGGAAATACATGTAGGGGGAAGGGTTAATGCGTCGGAGCGCCCGGTAGATGGTGAAAGGATGCGCTCCGGTCTCCAGTTCCTGCCGCTGCGAGAGCACGACCTGGATGATATCGCCAGCGGCGATGTACTCCTTGGCTCGTTCGACCATTGCGACATAGGTCGCGCGATCCAGGTGCGGGTGAAGTCGCTGCTCGACCGTCGCCGGATTGACCGGTCCGCTCCCCAGCGGGACAACCGCTGGTTGACGCAGGCGGTCGACCAGCCGCTCAATCCGCTCGACCGCTTCGTGATAGGCAAGTTCTACCGTTGTGCCGTCCTCAAGATGGACATGACTGACGACGGCAATCGTTCGCTCAAGGTGGTCAAAGACAAGCATCGAGTCGACAAAGAGAAAGATCGCCTCTGGCAGACCGAGTGTGTCACGGGCGGCAACCGGTACACGAGGTTCAAAATAGCGAATGGTCTCATAGCCCAAATATCCGACCGCGCCTCCAAGAAACCGAGGCATCCCCGGCAAATGGATCGTTCGGTAGCGCTGGAGCAACCGTTCCAGGAAACGAAGCGGATCGTCGAAAGCCACAACCTGCTCATCGACCGGATGCCCGTAATAGTCCGCACCACCGAAAGAAGCGAGAGCCGATGCCGCAAGCGTGGCACGCGTTCCGGTGCTGCGCACGCGAGCGCGCCCCCGGTCGAGTTCCACAACGAGAAACGGGTCGGTGCCGATAAACGAGTACCGAGCCAGTCGCTCGCCACCTTCGACACTCTCGAGAAGGAACGCGTATGGTCCTTGGGCGACTTTGAGGAACGCCGAGACGGGTGTTTCCAGATCTGCGTCCAGCTCCCGGTAGATCGGGACAACTGTCGCCTGCTGGGCCAAAACCGTCACTTCCTCAAGCGAGGGGCGATAACGACCTGGAGATGAACGGATGAGCATCGTCGTCTCGACCATGCGCGCCTCCGGTGAATGAGCCAAATCAAAAACCTCCGTCCCAGCAGGGACGGAGGTTTTCACTCCGCGGTGCCACCCTGGTTGGATGCCGCATAGGCGAACATCCCACCTCGACCGGTACGGGATCACCGACCGCGACGATTCGCTGGAGGCGATCCGATACCGTGCTCCAGATAACGGTGGAGCATCCGGCGCCGCCTACTTGCACCATGCGTTCGGGGCGCAACTCCCGGATCCATTCCGTCCGGCCGTAAGCACCGACCTCGCACCACCCGCCGGCTCGCTGAGCCTCGTACCGGACGTACTCGCTCCGTTCGTCGTCGTTCACCGTATTGTGTTGTCTTGTCCAGAGAGTCTAGCGGAGCAACTCACCTCTGTCAAGTCACACTCACCTCAAACTGAGGGATTACGGATGCGTAGGCTGGCGGCATAAGCCAGTCACTCCAACGGCTCCTCAAGAACTTGGCAACCTCTCGGGAAACCACAGCACACATCGATGCCCTGCGAGTGCGGCAGGTCATCTCAGTAGCATCGCCTCACCACAACCGCTCGACTCCGCTCGTTTCGACAGATACTCGATCAGATCCAGTTCACCCGCCGCGAACGTGCTCCCACAGACATCGGTCTGCTCATCCCCTCGTACTTCGACACCGCCTATCCATTCACACACCCCGATGAGCGGCCTGTCATGCGCCAGATCTTGCTCCAGGCCTACTGCACTGCACGACTCGCCGACCTTCCGTCGTTGGTCATTCGGGAATTGGATTTGTGGCCTTCCGTCCGTCTCCTGCTTTGCCCGTCTACCAAGGCCTTGACCGCCCCAACCTGGCAGCGTCTTGAAGACTTCGCCGCAGCGGGAGGCACTGTCTATGTGTCCTTTTTCGCCGGCTCAACCGCCACTCAACGAGGCCCGTGGTGGCCAAATCTCGACCAACGCTTTGGCGTGCGCCACCACCTCCGGTACGGCCTCGTCGCCCCTGTGGAGGATGATGAGATCGTCTTGACGTTCGAGCAACCTTTCGGGAATCTCCCCGTCGGGACTACACTCCGCATGCGAGTCGCTGGCAATGAGCACGGTCGCGCCTTCCTCCCGGTCGAGCCGGTAGAAGCCACCGTGATCGCCCGTGATCAGCATGGACGCCCTGCACTGCTCGCCAGGCATGTCGGCTCCGGCCAGCTCCTCTGGATGACCTATCCGCTTGAGTACTTTGCAGCGACTCGCCCTCACGCAAACCCGGACGAAGGCATGATCGCCCTCTACAGCGCCCTCGCCCGGGAGACGCGCGCTGCACCACCGGTCAGCATCCGTGCACCTGACATTTGGTGTGACCGACTTGTGCGCGACGACGGCACCACGTTCCTCTGGATCGTCAGCGAGCGGGAGACCACGGCGGTGGTGACACTCGAAATTGCTGCTGGGACGGAGCTCCTCCACCTCACCACTGGTGAGCGCGTCGCGCAGCCGCTGGAACTCCCGCCATATGGAGTGACGGTTCTACGCCTAGCCCGGTGAGCAGAGCAACACGAGGGTGCTTCGCGCGGGAATCCGGTAACGCCGGCGTATCTCACCGGACAGCGCGTGACTCACTCCCAGAGGCCGTGAGCTCCGCTTTTACGCGTTGGATGTGGCTTGCCGCATTGAGTACTGCGGCCTCCACCTTCTCCAAAACGTCCAGCGCGTAACGGTTTGCCTCAACAATGGCGCGTTGTTTCTGTTCCTTGGCATGCCGAAGCATCTCCTCGCAACGCGCGCGTGTTTCATTCATGATCCCTTGTTCGCTCATGAGATAGTGTGCACGCTCCTGCGCCGTCGCCAGGATCCGCTGCGCTTCAAGCTGCGCCTCAGTGATGATCTTCTGCCGCTCCTGCAAGACACGCCGCGCTTGCCGGAGCTCGCGCGGGAACGCCTGACGCAACCCTTCGACTAACGCCAACAGCTCATGCTCGTCAACCATCACCTTGTTACTAAACGGAACACGGGAACTCCGTTCCACCAGCTCTTCCAGCCGTTCTAGCAACTGGTAGAGATCGGGGGTCGGCTCGGCAACAGGATACCCACGAAGTTCGTCTGCAGCCGCCATTGCCCTCACTCCCGCACGAGCGCTCGGAACTTCCGGATCAGCGCCTCCACCACATGCTCGGGGACCAGGCCAGTCAAATCCCCGCCAAGCTGTGCAACCTCCTTTATCATGCTTGAGCTGATAAAGGAATACTGTGAACTCGTCATCAGGCACACGACATCCACGTCCGGCGCCAGGTGACGGTTCATGTGCGCCAGCGAGAACTCGTACTCAAAGTCGGAGACTGCTCGCAGCCCCCGAACGATCGCCTGTGCCCCCACGGCACGCGCGTAGTCTACCGCGAGTCCATTGAAGACGTCAACGCGCACATTCGGCAGCCCGCGCAAGGCCTCCTCGGCCAGTTCGCGCCGCTCCTCGGCACTGAACAGCGGCTGCTTGGTTCGTCCTTCGTGCCCCGCATAGATCCCTACAATGAGGAAATCGAACAGACGCGCTGCTCGCTGCGCTACGTCGACATGCCCATTGGTGATCGGATCGAACGTCCCAGGATAAAAGGCGATGTGCTTCACGAGTCAGCCTCACTTCCGTCCGGTCCGCTGCGCCGTATGACATAAATAGCGACACAGCTGTCGCCATGGCAACGATCGCGCAGCTGCTCCAAGCCATCCATCCGCTCCGGCATCGGCACCCGCGGCGAATGACCAACGACCAGCACTGTCCCGTCTCGGACATGCGGGGAATGGGCGACCGCGAGCATCGTCTCGTGGATCGTCGGATCGGCATATGGCGGGTCCATGATCACGAAATCATACGGCTCGCGCGGTGGCCGCCGCAGAAACGCCTGCACGGTGGTACAGTGCACCGCGGCCCGGTCCGCAAAGCCCGTCGTGACTAAGTTATCGCGGATCACCGCACAAGCCGCCGCGCTTCGCTCCACGAAGTCAACCCACTCAGCACCGCGCGAAACTGCTTCGATGCCGACTGCACCACTCCCTGCATAAAGGTCAAGAACTCGGCGCGGACGAATGCCGAGCGAATCCAGCATTGCGAAGAGCGCCTCGCGGATCTTGTCCGCCATCGGTCGCGTCCGTAACCCGCGCGGTGCCTTGAGTCGTCGCCCCCGAGCGCTCCCACCGATCACCCGCATGGTGCTGTCCCCTCACCGCCGCTGCTCGCGTGAGCCGTTGAGGCCATCCTCGTCGCGCGGGTAGGAACCAAAGATTTTGAGGTCAGCGGCTTTCTCCGCCATTCGTTGCAGCGCCGCCGCGATCTGGGGATCCTTTCGATGTCCCTCAATGTCGACGAGAAAAACGTACTCACCGAGCACCGACTTCATCGGGCGACTCTCGACTTTGGTCATCTGAATCTGTGCAACTGCCAGTTCGTTCAGCACTTCAACGAGCGCACCGGGAACATTGCGCTTGACCGTAAAGCAGAGTGACGTCCGATCGACCCCTGTCGGTTCGGCATCCTCATGCGCCAGCACAACGAACCGCGTGGCATTGCTCTTCTGATCCTGGATATCCCGCGCGAGCACGGCCGCACCGTAGAGCTCCGCCGCACGCAGCGTCCCAATCGCCGCCCTTGACCGGTCCTCACCCCGCATCACCTCAGCCACCGCCGCAGCCGTGCTCAGCGCTGCAACCTGCTCGGCTTGCGGCAGGCACCGTTCCAGAAACCTCCGACACTGCGCCAGCGCCTGCGGATGAGACAGGACAACCCGAATTTCGTCCAGTCGCGTCCCGGGATGAGCGAGGAGAAAGTGCCGCACCGGCAGGATCAACTCAGCGCAGATCTTGAGGTCTGTCTCGTGGATCAGCAGGTCAACCGTTGTACTAACCGTCCCCTCCAACGAGTTTTCGATCGGTAAAATCGCTCGGTCAGCCAGCCCCGTCTCCACAGCCGACACCAACGCCGGCATCGAGCTGAAAGGAATGAGCTCCGCCTGCTCACGCTCGGCGTAGCGCAACGCCGCCTCTTCTGTGAATGTCCCCGGTGGTCCAAGATACGCGAGTCGCACCACCATTCCTCCCCGGCAGCATTCTGGTCGAGAGCATACCGCTCCTCAACTTCGACGCACACGACGATTCACCGTTAAGAGTTCACGTACCGGCTGGCGTGCCCCACACACACGGCAGACGAGAACACCGCCCTCCGGTGTCTCTTTGACGTCCGCCCGCAACGCGTAGAAGCGGCGCCGCCGGAATACTGCGATCGGTGCACCGCAGACTGAACACTGAACGATGACCCCCCGCAGTCGCTCGAGCGGGAATGGAAGATCGAGGTCATCTGTACGTCCAGCGTCACGTTGCCGCTCCACGGCTCCTCCATCGCCACCTGTTCCATCGTACGACGCCTGTGTCTGCATCGCTATCTCGTCCCGTGTTGTGAAGACCGCCAAGTACCCGTCCAAGGATGTCAGGGGAGCCTAGCCACGTAAACTCGCTCACTCCTCTGCGACGCTCGCCTGCACCTGCGGTGCCACGACGATCACCAAACCGTAAGGCCGACAGGCCTCCTCTTGGGGAACTCAGCACTCCCTCCGCAGCAGAAGACACGGCAGAGACCAGGTACTGGAGTTGCCCAAAGGCCGGTCGAGTTCCATGACAGACGGAGGCTCTTGTTCTGGCCCAGGTGGCGCCTCCGGCGCCTCTTCGAGGCATGAGCGCAGCCACGGTTAGAACCAGCAGCCTCCAGCTTCTGAGAACCAGGCACTATCCAAGCGCCGGAACGGCGAACTGTCACCACCTTAGCCAAGCTAAGATGCTGCTGCTCACGCTGACACCAGACCACCGCTTCCGCTTGCGATGCAGCAACGCTGCACCACGTTCCGCCGGTCAACTGGATCCTCGGGACACGCGCTCATCTGTTGTGGCGCCATCACTCGCGCCGGCAAAGATTCATCGTCTCGACGGTATGACGACTCTCGCGTACGGCACAGTGACTGAGCCACGCAACGTGATAAGCTGACGCAGTCTCACCGCAGCAGTAGAATTCGGGCTCGGGGGAGCGAGAAAGATTCTGACCTTGCGGATCCGGCATACTGGCGCTCCTATCAGCTATACTTGGAATGAAATGCGAGGTCATGAGGTCGTGCCGCCATGCGTGAAGAGTGGCGGCTTTTTGCCGCCTTGTCCCTACCAGACGAAGTGCGCGAGCGCGTTGCAGCGGCAATCGCTCAGCTGCAGGCACGCGGCTACCGGGCAAAATGGGTCGATCCCGACGCTAGTCACCTGACCATTAAGTTCTTTGGCTCGGTGCCGGTATCGGCTGTGCCGGAACTGATTGCCGCCCTGCGTGCGAGCGTTCTTGGCTCCGTGCCGTTTGAGCTCCGCGTCAACGGTGCTGGTGCGTTTCCCCACCTCGAGCGACCGCGTGTCCTCTGGCTCGGTATCAACGGCGCGGTGCGCGAACTCACCCAATTGGTGGCTCGAGTTGAACGCACTGCGGGTCACTTCGCCGAGGCAACCGAGACACGGCCGTATCATCCGCATATCACCCTCGCACGCGTGCGGCCGGAAGATCTCCCCACACTGCGGGGTTTGCCACGCGAGTTAGAGCGTCTCGCCAAACTGCCACCCATTCCGTTTTCAGTCGAGCACCTGACGCTCTACCGCAGCGAACTGTTCCGCTCGGGCCCGCGCTATACCGTCGTCGAGGAGTTCATGCTTGGGTGAGGTGCAGCAATGCTGGTCGCGGTGTGCGGGCCAAACGAGGCGACAGTGGAAGAGTCAATGGCGGCTGAGCGACTGGGCGAGCTCCTCGCTCGCGCCGGTGTCACGATCGTGTGCGGTGGTCGCGGAGGGGTTATGGCAGCAGTCTGCCGCGGCGCGAAGCGAGGCGGTGGTGCGACGATCGGTATCCTGCCCGGGACTAATTCCCATGAGGCGAACGAGTGGGTCGACTATCCGATTTGCACTGGACTTGGCGAGGCACGGAACGCGGTCGTTGTGGCATCCGGTCAGGTCGTCATTGCGATCGGTGGCGGGTTGGGGACACTCTCGGAAATTGCCCTTGCGCTCAAGCTTGGCCGTCCCGTCATCACCCTGCACTCCTGGCCACTCGACCCAGCACTCCTTGAACGAGCCAGAGCTCGCGTCGAGGAGGCAACGACGCCTGACGAAGCGGCTCGTCGGGCACTTGAACTCCTCCGCATGGCACACCCCAACTGAGGGAGGTAGCTGAACGTGACAACGCAGACGATCACGGTTCTCGACAAACTGGCCGAACTGGAGCAGCGGTTCGAGGAGCTTGAGCAATTGCTCGCTGATCCTACGGTGGCAACCGATCCGCAGCGGCTGGCACAACTTGGACGCGAGCGGGCTGAGCTGGAGGAGATCGTCACAGTTTATCGCCAACTGAAGGAGATCGACCGCCAGCTCGCGCAGGCCGAGGAACTCCTCGAAGGAGAGGATCCAGACCTCGCCGAACTGGCTGCAGACGAGTTGGAGCGGCTCCGTGAGGAACGCGAGGCAATCTACCAGGATCTCCGTCGCCGCCTCGTTCCGAAAGACCCGAACGACGAGAAGGACGTTATCGTCGAGATTCGCGCTGGAACGGGCGGAGAGGAAGCTGCACTCTTCGCCGCCGACCTCTACCGAATGTACACCCGCTACGCTGAACGCCAGGGTTGGAAGGTTGAAGTGCTCTCCAGTAGCCCGACGGAACTTGGCGGCTTCAAAGAGGTCATCTTCGAGGTACGCGGGCGGGGTGCATACAGCCACTTCAAGCACGAGAGCGGCGTTCATCGTGTCCAGCGTGTACCGGTCACTGAATCATCCGGGCGGATCCACACCTCGACCGCCACTGTTGCCGTCCTTCCCGAGGCCGACGAGGTCGAGGTACAGATCGACGAGAATGATCTCCGGATCGAAGTCTTCCGCTCCAGCGGACATGGCGGGCAGAGCGTCAACACGACGGACTCGGCTGTGCGCATCACGCACCTGCCAACCGGTATTGTCGTGAGTTGTCAGGATGAGCGCTCACAGCTGAAGAATCGGCTCAAGGCGATGGCAGTTCTGCGTGCCCGGCTCTACGAGCTCCAGCGTCGCAAGCAAGAAGAAGAGCGTACTGGTATTCGTCGCGCCCAGGTCGGTACGGGAGAACGCGCGGAAAAGATCCGCACCTACAACTTCCCTCAGGACCGCGTAACCGACCATCGGCTGAAGTTGACCGTGAATAACCTCGCCGCTGTGCTTGACGGCGAAATCGCTGTCTTTGTCCAGGAACTCCAGGCGCTCGAAACCGCTGAACGGTTGCGTGCCGCCGGCATTAGCTGAGCGAATGGCGTCGTGCCAACCTATCGTGACATCATTCGCGCTGCGACCGAACGTCTCCGAGCCAGCCATTCGGACTCACCGCGTCTCGATGCGGAAGTCCTGCTTTGTCACGTCCTCGGTATCGATCGCACCGAGCTGTATCGCCGACTTCCGCTGCCCCTTGCCACCCCGCTCGATCGCTTCTGGGAACTCGTCGAACGACGAGCACGAGGGGAACCGGTCGCCTACCTCACTGGCCATCGCGAGTTTTATGGCCTTGACTTCCTCGTCACTCCAGCGACGCTCATTCCCCGCCCCGAAACCGAATACCTGGTCACCTGGGCAGCGGAGCGCCTCCGTCTGCGTCGTGATCGGCCACGCTGCGTCGACGTGGGCACCGGTTGTGGAGCGATTGTCATCGCGCTTGCGGTGACGCTCCGAACTGAGACCTCTGCCCACCTGGTTGGAAGTGACCGCTCGCTGGCCGCGTTGCGGGTAGCCCGCACAAATCGGGATCGGCTTGCAGCGACGGATGTGCATCTTGTCTGTGGGGATCTCCTCAGCTGGTGTCGGGGGCCGCTTGACCTCGTCGTTGCCAACCTCCCGTATCTCCGCTGGGAGCAGTGGCACCCAGGAATCGCTTTTGAGCCCCCAGAAGCCTTATTCGCGCCGGACGACGGCTTTGGCCTCTATGCGCGTCTCTTGCCACAAGCGGCAACGCTCTTACGACCCGGAGGTGCGTGCATCGTGGAGATTGATCCAGACCAAGCCGAACGAGCGATGAAGACTGCCCGCCTTGTCTTCCCAACGGCACACATAGCCATCGAGCCGGATCTCGCCGGCCTGGCACGCTACTTGACGATCGAACTACCAGAAAAGGACCGGGCCAGCTGACAAGCCAGCCCGGTTGACTGACAGCGTTTTCTCGCTGCGTCAGCTCGTCCGCGCCTCTTTATAGAGTGTGCGGAGACAACGGGTACAGATGCGCATACGCTTCGGGACACCATTCAGGACGATTGTTACACGCTGCACGTTTGGCTTAAACTTGCGGTTGGTCTTCTTGTTTGAGTGGCTCACGTTGTGCCCGAACATCGGTTTCTTGCCACAGAGTTCGCACATTGCCATTGTTGTCGCTCCGTTTTCACTCGGTTTCGTCGCGCAGCAAGCCACACTCACCTGAAGGGTAAGCCTAGCACTGGGCACGCGTACCGCGCAACGCGTGCGGCACAGCTCTTCTCAACGAGATACGTGGGAACACGTCCGCTGAGCTCACGACCCGGTTGGCGTGGCCGGCTCGATCCTGCGGTCGGGCTTGACTCTGCCTCCTCTGGTGAGGAGATGAAGATACCCTGAAGGCACAGGACTACGACGCGAGTGAACGGGAAATTCACAGCGAAGATGGTTGGTCTTGACGCTGTTGCACCCGCTCGGTTGACTTGAGGATCGGTGATGCTTTGACGGAGGATCGGCCCGCATCCATGACATCCAGCGAAGCCGGCCACCATCCCATCGCATTCTTGCGTCGCGTTTTCGATCTCGAGCGACGCAAGGGCTACCAAGACAGTGCAGCAGTTGGCGGAATCGAGCGTCTCTTTGAGCGGAATCTCGGCGTCTGGCTGACGCAGCATCCAGAGCTCCGCTCGCACTTCCAGCAACTCGCAAAACTGGTGCGCGGCTACAGCACCAAATCCCCCATGGAGCGCGCAGAACTTCTGGCTCGAATCATGCCCCTTCTCGATGGTACGGAGCGGATCTCTGAACGGCCACACAGGGTGCGCGCATCCAAGGCTGCCGAGGAGCGTACTGCGTCTGCGAAGGCACAGCTCGTGAAATCGGTCGATCCGGATGAATCGGTCACAGCACTTCCTGGCGTCGGCGCACAACGGGCACGGCAGTTGGAGACGCTCGGCATCTCAACTGTGCGTGACCTGCTTTATCTTGTGCCGCGCCGCTACGCCGACTATACCCAGGTTGTCCCAATTGGACGCCTCGGCCGACTCGTCCGCGTCGGCGAGGAGGTCACTTGTACGGTGATCGGTGAGGTCGCGCAGGTGGAGGTCCGTGAAACGACCAACGGACGGCGTTACGTCGCCGTCGAGCTGCGCGACGACACCGGGAAGATCCCTGTCATCTGGTTCAACCCATACGTGGCGAGGCAGCTTGCGGTGGGACAGCGGATCGCAGTGAGCGGCAAGTTGGAAGGAAGCGGTCCGTACGTTCGTTTCCGGAACCCAGAGTGGGAGCCGGCCGAAGCGGACCTTCTCAACACTGGTCGGATTGTGCCGATCTATCCGCTGACCCACGGACTGTATCAGCGTCAGCTTCGCCAACTCACACGCACGGCGCTCGAACTCGCATTGCCACGCCTGAACGATCCCCTGCCCACAGCGCTCCGCCAGCGCTACGAACTCCCCTCGCTGACCTGGGCGCTGGCTCAACTGCATTATCCGGAGTCGCTCGCTGCGGCCGAGCGGGCACGCCGGCGACTGGCATTCGACGAGTTCCTTGTCCTACAGCTTGGCCTCGTGCAGCGCCGGCTCAGCTGGCACGCGCAACCTGGCACCCCTGTTCCGATTGATCGGGAACTCCTGGAGCGCTTCCTCGCCTCCTTGCCGTTCCAGCTCACAAGCGCGCAGCGGCGAGCGTTGGAGGAGATCCTTGCCGATCTGGCTCAGCCGCACCCGATGAGCCGCCTTCTCCAGGGGGACGTTGGTTCCGGTAAGACGGTTGTCGCTGCAGCCGCAGCCTTACTCGTCCACCGCGCCGGTTTCCAATCGGCCATCCTCGCCCCAACGGAAATCCTCGCTGAACAGCACTTCCGGACACTCACACGCTTGTACAGCGGACTCAGCGGCGCCGATCGGCCACTGGTCGCGCTTCTCACCGGCAGCACGCCAGAGCGCGACCGCGGGCCGATTCTCGCCGGCCTCGCCAGCGGTGCAATTGGCATCGTGGTCGGCACACACGCCCTTTTGGAAGAACGCGTTCAATTTCACCACCTCACCTTCGCGGTGATCGATGAACAACACCGTTTTGGTGTTCTGCAGCGTCATACGCTGCGGAGCAAGGGGAAGAACCCGCATGTCCTCGTGATGACCGCGACCCCAATCCCCCGCAGCTTGGCCCTCGTGCTCCACGGCGATCTTGACCTCTCGATCATCGACGAACTTCCACCCGGCCGCCAGCCGGTCAAAACCTATGTCGTCCCCGGACGGAAGCGTGCAGAGGCCTACAAGTTCGTCCGACGCGAGATTGAGCAGGGTCACCAGGCGTTCGTCATCTGCCCGCTTGTCGAGGAGTCAGAGACGATCGAAGCGCGCGCGGCGACGGCCGAATACGAGCGGCTCCAACGGGACGTCTTCCCTGACCTCCGCCTTGGTCTTTTGCACGGACGAATGAGTTCACGGGAGAAGGACGAAGTGATGACGCGTTTTCGCGACGGTGAGTTGGACATTCTTGTCTCCACGGCCGTCGTTGAAGTGGGAATTGACGTCCCGAATGCGACCGTCATCCTCATCGAAGGCGCGGAACGCTTTGGGCTGGCCCAACTCCACCAGTTCCGCGGTCGGGTCGGCCGGGGAACTGCTCCTTCCTACTGCCTCCTCGTGTCGGACACCGACACTGAGGCAGCCCGGCAACGCCTCGAGGCCGTGGCAACAACGACTGACGGCTTCCGCCTCGCCGAGATCGACCTCCAACTCCGCGGGCCAGGCGAGTTCCTTGGTACCCGCCAGAGCGGCCTCCCTAACCTGCGTTTCGCCACACTTGCCGACATGCCAACACTCCAAGCCGCGCGCCGTGCGGCTGAAGAGCTCCTCCAGGATGATCCGACCCTGGCTGCCCCTGAGCATGCCGCACTCGCCGAGCTTGTGCGTGCGCGCTGGACGCGCAGCGTCGCTGACGTCAGTTAATGGAGGGTTTTCGACCATGAGCCGTTCCGTCTTCTGGCTCGACCAGAGCCTGATCGGCAGGGTACTCGCCGACCTTCTTGGATCGGTGATTGCTCCCACTGGTTGGGATGTACGTCAAGCAGCTCGCCTTCGCGCCACGACCGTCCGCACCGAGCCAGGGTTCGCCTTGCTCGATACGCTTGAGGCGCTGGAACTTGTCCCAGCCTGGTCAATTGCGACGGATTTGGTCGTCGCCTCCCAATACAACAGTGCAGTGGGACTCGTTACCCCCGATCGCCCCGATCGCATCACTGATGCGATCGTCTCGCTCGATGACTGTCGCCCCGCAAGCGAAGCGCTCGCACGAGCGACAATCGAGCCGTTCTTCGGTTTGCGCGTTCGAGATTGGCGGCATGCGGAAGCGGCAAGCGCTCTTTCCGAACTCCGGGTCACGGAAGATGAGGCCGCACTTGTGCCTCTCGATGAACGGCACCACGACCTCGGTCGCATCTGGTTCATCCTGACCGGGCATGCATTCGTCAGTCACCTCCTCGTTGTCCCCTCGGAACTTCCTGCAGAGACGCGCAGCCAATTCGCTGTACTACTCCGCCGCCTCTCAGAGGAGCTTCGGACCCGGGCAGCAGAGATCGCGAGTGAACGCGCCGCCGCCCACGCGCTCGACGCTGGGCGCCTCCACGCCTACCTGAGCGAGTCGGTCGACGTGCTGACACCAAAACTCCAGCGGGCGATCGCGGAACTCGTGCGGCGAAGTGGGAGCGGCCTCCGGGTACCTGGACCGGAGAACTATCGCTCACTCTCTTCCTGAGCCTCTTCTTCCTCCTCGCCGGGAAGGCGAGCACGAGAAACTCGTGCCAGTGCTGCGTACCACTCGGCACCAACATGGTGTACGAGCGGCTCTTCTTCGAGCTGGAGCCACCGCTCGCCAAAAAGCTCGGTGTCCGCGGCGGCGGCGATCACCTCCCCAACGAACAGGTCATGATCGCCGAGGCTCAGTCGCGCGATGACACCGCACTCAATGTGCGCAACCGCTTCCTCAAGTACTGGCACATCAACTTCCAGCGCATCCACCGGATGGAGCTGGGCTCGCGTGAACTTATCCACGTCGCGACCAGAAAGAGTCCCACAGAGGTGGATCGCGAGCAGATGTTCAAGGGTCAGGATATTCAGCGCGAAGTACTCGCCCTTCGACAGAAGTTCGTGCGTCAAGCGGCTCGGGTGAACGGCCAGCCCAATGCGCGTCGGCTCGAGACTGAGCGGCATAACCCAGGCAGCAGTCATGACGTTCGGGTGCGCTCGGTATTGAGTCGTCACAAGCACCACAGGACCGGGTTCGAGCAGGCGCGCTGCAAGTCGTGGTTCGCGTGGTTCCTTGCGCCCCATCGCCACTCAGCCCTCCTCGGTCACCTGCGACTCGAAGCGCCGAGCCGCCAGCATCGCTTGGTAGACCGCGTAGTACTGTTCGGCGATCCGGCGTTGGGTATAGTGCGCCAGCACCCGTCGCCGACCGGCCTCGCCCAACTGGCGTCGGCGCTCCGGATCGGCGAGCAGGTTTCTCAGCAGACGTACCAGCGCATCGACGTCGTCCTCCGGGAAAACCAGTGACGGATCGCCGATCACATGCGGGATCTCGCCCGACGACGAACCAACCACCGGCACGCCGCAACTCATCGCTTCGATAATGACGCGCCCGAACTGCTCCTTCCAGTTGCGGCGCGTCCGTGAAGGGACGACAAGGACGTCGAACCGGTTCAGCGCTTCCGGCATGAGCGCCGGTGGCACGCCACCGCGGAACAGAACGCGGTCGCGAACCCCCAGCTCCGTGGCAAGCAACTCGAGACGTGTACGCTCGATCCCGTCTCCAACAATCTCAAGCTGAACGCGTCCAGGCAGCTGTGCCAGCGCGCGGATGAGCAAATCCGCCCCCTTCTCTGGCACGAGCCGTCCGACGAAACCGATCGTGGGAACGGCTGCCCGTGCCACTGTCATTGGGCGGAACAGCTCCGGATCGACCCCGAACTGTGGGATGACCGCTAACGGTCCGCGAAAGCCTTTCCGTCTTAGGACATCGGCCGCCTCGTGGTTCCCCGCAACCGCCGCAGAAGCCAGCCGATAGTTAAGCTGTTCGAACCACGAGAATGGTGGCGGATAGCGTCGGTAAAGGTTCTGCCAGGTGAAAAAGAGAATACGAGCCCGATAGCGGCGCCCGAGCAACGCAGCGTGGGCAGTCACCAGGTTATACGGCTCCTCGTCGATGTGGAGGATATCAGGTCGGAAACGTGCGATGTGCTTCCCAAGCCCCGGATAGAAGTGCACGTGGTGATGGCCGTTGAACCACATGGGCTCCACAACAAGCTGATATCCCTCCACATAGCGCCGCTCGAGTTGCAGGACACCGACACGATTCTCGTGCCAGAAGGGCGGCACCACAGCCAGGAGCTCCACGTCCGGCAAGCGCGCGAGTTCCTCGAGCTTCCGCTGGTAGACACCGTTCACGAGCGCCTTGGAGACGATAAGGATGCGCATCGGACCTCAACCTATCGCCGCGCTGCCGACAGCAGCGATGTTCACCGCCTCATGGTACGCCGCAACTGTTTCACGTGCTGTCCGCCGCCAGGTGAACATCCTCGCTCGTGCGAGTCCACGCGCCCACAGTTCTTCTTGGAGGGCCGAATCATTCAGCAGGCGGACGAGCGCTGCAGCAAAGGCCTCCTCGTCCAGCTCGACGAGGATCCCCGCATCCCCAACAACTTCTGGAAGGCTCGTACACCGAGCGGCAATCACCGGCGTCCCACAAGCCATCGCCTCCAGGGGTGAGAGACCAAATCCCTCATAGCGCGAAGGGTACGCGTAGACCGTCGCGAGCTGGTACCAGAGAACTTTTTCATCTTCAGTGACCGGGCCAGGCAGAAGGACGCGCTGCTGGAGACCGAGCCGACGAATGAGCGGCTCAAGCGGTGGGTACAGTCGCGGGTTCTCGCTATGTGCGCGGCCGGGAATAACGAGCATCGTTCCCCCGGGAAGCTCCGGGAGTGCCCGCGCGAAAGCGCGAACGAGCAATGGCAAGTTTTTCCGTACGTCGAAGCCCCCAAGATTCAGGACGACCGGACCGCTTATGCCCCAGCGCTGCGCCAACGCCCGCACCGCGTCCATCTCTTCCGGAGGTCGAAAGCGCGACTCGACGCCCAGTGGGATCACACGAATCTGTTCTGCCGGATACCGCAACACGCGCACGATATCATCTCGCGACCACTGTGAGTCTGTAAGGACGAGCACTGCCCGCCGCACGGTCCGTCGCACAAGCTCGGTGTACAGTCGGAATGCAAGCGACGCACGATACTCCGGCAACACGAGCGGAATCACGTCGTGCACCGTGACGACGAATGGTGTGCTGATGCGGAGCGGCGCGGCAAAGTATGGTATGTGCACGAGTGTGGGACGGAGCTCGGCCGCCAAGCGTGGAAGCCCGACCTGTTCCCACCAGAGCTTGGCCAGCTTCCCGCGTACGAGCAAGTTGGGCTGACGCACGACGACGTGTTCTGGTGCCGCGAGAAAGACCGGCGGCGAAACAGGCATGGCCAGGTGCACCTCGCCGAATTCACCGGCGGTGAACTCGCGCCAGAGCGCCAGGGTGTATTGCCCGCTCCCCGTGTGCGGCTGCGTCACGAATGCACCGTCCAGCAGAACCGTCAACACGCGCGCCGCCACCATCCCCCCTCGATCGGAGAGTATAACGAGGGATCCCGGCTCCACTGCGGAGCCCTTGATCAGTTGCCGCGCCGCTTGTCGCTCTCGTATAGTGGTGCGAGAGCCCACGTGACGTGGGGGAACGGAGCGAGAGGGAGCGAGAGGATGGCCAAGCCTGTAACCGTGAGTGATGCGACATTCGATCGCGAAGTCGTCCAGTCGCCGGTTCCTGTCCTCGTCGACTTCTGGGCACCGTGGTGCGGCCCCTGCCGCATGATCGCCCCCATTCTCGAGGAGATTGCTGAAGAGAAGGCGGGGAAGCTCAAGGTTGCCAAGGTGAACGTCGACGAGAACATGCAGGTGGCAATGCAGCTGGGTATCAGCAGCATTCCCACGCTGATTCTCTATAAGGACGGCAAGCCGGTCGAGCGGATCATCGGCGCGATGCCCAAGCAGCGCCTGCTGCAGCAGATTGAAAAGCATCTGTGAGCAGCATGCCTTCTGCCTGAG
Organism: Thermomicrobium sp. CFH 73360; assembly: GCF_023806465.1. Lineage (GTDB taxonomy): Bacteria > Chloroflexota > Chloroflexia > Thermomicrobiales > Thermomicrobiaceae > Thermomicrobium. Next base: position 505,087 of record NZ_JAMSLS010000001.1, read on the forward strand.
CGCGAGCGGCCGGTCTCCTCCGGTCGCTCTATCGTTTTCTGTTCCAGTGCCGAAAAGCGAAGAGCGCAAGGCCAAATACTGAAACTACCACCACACCCAGCAGCCGTCGTGGCGCCTGGAGAAACGGGCTTGCGATACTTGCCAGGATTGCCGTTCGGCCATGCACGTACGGAGCGAGCGGAACGGCAACGATTGTTGTCCGGCGCCCATCGACGGCCAGCGGCGGATACTCGTAGCAGTCACGAACCAAGTCGATGGTGACGACGGTCTCCGCGGCCCGATCAGGTAGGTTCGGGTCATACACCCAAACCTGCGCACGCTCAGCATCACGCTGGCAGAAGGCATAAGGAACGACGGTGTGCCCTTGACCGAGGAGTGCTTGGAGGACGTCCCGACGCCAGGGACGCGGGACATTGAGATCAAAGCAGCGATCACTCCAACCATACGTCAGAAGGTCGCGGACAAACGCGTGGTACGCTCTCCGCGGACTCGGGAGCAAAAACCAGGGGAGTCCAGCCAAGAGAGCACGATCACTCAGTTGGCGGCCATGCAGGACAAGAACGACCTCACGCAGCGAGACCTCCCTACCGAGCCAACCCAGCGCCCGGGCGAGCGCGGTCCTGGAGAGACCGGTACAGAGTCCGCCCTGTATTCGCCCGTCCGGCAACCGTCGCAGTCCGACGACTTCCCGGTACAGTCCTCGGAAGAACCTCTGCGAGCCGAGTGCAAATCGGAAGGTCTTCCGAAAATGGACTGGGTCTGGCTCCACCTCACCGAGGTCATCGATGCGGTTTGCCCAGGGCAGGCGATCTCGATGCGGATCAAAGCGGTTCCGGCCACAAAAGTCGACAGGAAGATCCCGAGTGAGGAGCGGGCACCTTCGATCCTGGCCTCGGGTGACAAGCTGGAGGTGAACCGGAAATTCCGGCAGGCCAGCAGGGAACACCAACCAGGCAGTCGGTTCAGTGAGGGGTAGCACCCGCCAACCAGGCGGGAGACGAAGTTCCAGCCTGTCTTCGGCAATCACGTCTGACTGCGGACGCAGGCGGACGACGAAGCGATCCGGAATCCAGCGAAATCCGCCTCCCGCTTCGTTGGTATACCGCAGGCGAACCAGCGGCTGATCATCCGCTGTGAAGAGCTCAATACTCAGCTCGTCTGCTCGTTGACCGTGACCGGCTGGGGACGCCATCCAAGCGCTTCCATCTCCCGGCGAAGGTCTTCTAGATCGGCGAACCGACGGTAGACCGACGCGAAGCGGATGTATGCGACCTCGTCGAGTTGCTTGAGCTCCCGGAGCACGATCTCGCCGATCAGGGTGCTCGGCACCTCGCTCGTGCCGAGGCTGTGCAGCTCCCGCTCAACGGTCGCCACAATACGATCGATCTCGTCCGGCGAGACCGGTCGCTTCTTCAGTGCCAGGCGCAGTCCCTCTCGGAGCTTCGCCACATCGAACGGCTCACGGCGTCCGTCCCGCTTGACCACCATCAACCAGAGCGGCTCCACGCGTTCATATGTCGTGAAACGTCGACCGCAAGCAACACATTCGCGACGCCGCCGAATACTCTCGCCACCATTGAGTTCACGCGAGTCGATGACTCGCGCATCGCGAGCTCCACAATACGGGCACTTCACGGTCGCTCGGCCTTCACCTTCAGCGCTCACGCAGGAAGCGGAGGATGGACGGCTCCGCCCACTCATCGTCTGGCAAGATCGGCGTCCGCGGCGGAGCGCTCGTGCGCGTCGTCGGTTCCGGGCGGAAACGCCGTTCTGGTGCGCGCGGTCGCCGCTGGGCACCGGCACCGGTGAACCCAGCTGCGATGAGTGTGATGGTTACGTCCCGCCCCATCGCCTCGTCGGGCTCGGTTGTTCCAAAGATAATCTCGGCCTCTTCGTCGACCATCGAGCGAATGAGTTCGGCTGCCTCGTTGACCTCGGCCATCGACAGGTCAGGTCCACCAGCGATGTTGTAGAGGACGCGCGTTGCACCCTCGATACTCATTTCGAGCAAGGGACTTTCGACAGCAGCACGGGCTGCATCGACGCAGCGATTCTCGCCGGTCCCGCGGCCGATCGCCATCAGAGCCGAGCCAGCATCCCGCAGGATCGTCTTCACATCGGCAAAGTCCAAGTTGATCAACCCTGGCCGGGTGATTAGGTCGGAGATCCCTTGAATCCCCTGCCGCAAGACGTCGTCTGCGATCCGGAACGCCTCAGAAAACGGCGTTTTGGGATCGACCATTGCAACAAGTCGCTGGTTGGGAATCGTGATCAACGCATCGACATGCTCCTTAAGCACGGCGATTCCCTCGTCCGCGATGCGGCGCCGTTTTGCTCCCTCAAAGTCAAAAGGCCGTGTTACAACGCCAACGGTCAGGGCGCCTGCTTCGCGCGCCAAACGTGCGATCACCGGAGACGCGCCGGTCCCAGTGCCACCTCCCATCCCCGCGGCGATAAAGACCATATCCGCCCCGCGGACAAGTTCGGCGAGCATATCGGCGCTTTCTTCAGCAGCACGCTCGCCAATTTCCGGACGCCCTCCAGCGCCCAGCCCCTTGGTCAACTTGTCACCAATCCGAACCGTGACCGGAGCGAGCGACTTGAGCAACGCCTGTGCGTCAGTGTTGACCGCGATGAATTCGACTCCTTGGACACCAGCCTCGATCATCCGGTTGACCGCATTACCACCGCCGCCACCAACGCCGATCACCTTGATGCGTGCGAAGGAGTGAATCAACTCGTCCTCATGGTTGTCGAACATTGTCATCGCCCTCACCCTCCTGCAGTCCCGCGTTGCCCCTCCGTCCGGTTCGCTCTCGCAGCGTGGGTCGAATGCACCCGCCCCCCGCCCGCCGCAGCGGGCAGCAGGAGGCTCGCTCGCTGTACCCGTCGTCGAGAGTCGAGTGTAGCATACCCACCCTTATGCTTCACGACCCCACCCGCCAGAGCACCGGACGATCCGGGTCTCGAAGATCAAGATGGAGCCAGGACGTTCCCTGTGCCTCCAAGGCATTGAGGACGGCAAGCTGGTCGGCCAGCCGCTCGGCATCGCCAAGAATGATTCGCTCTCCACCAGCGAAGACGAGGATGAGTCCCTCGGCCGGTCGATACTCGAGTCCCGCCAGCCGATCAGCGTACCGCTTGACCAGCTCGGGCACTGCCCGAGCCACCGTGCCCGGAACGCGCCCGCCTGGCTGCAGTGTGAGACCACCGCTCACGCGCACGTGTGGTAAATCAGTGGCCTCTCCGTTTCCGATAACCCGCCCTTCACTGTCAATCAGCCAGTTCCCTTGCTCGGTCATCCAGACGCTCGTCGGTTGCCTTTCCACTACTTCAATCACCACAGTGTCCGGGTAGATAGAGCGAACTGTGGCCGCAGCAATCGCTGGGTGCATGACCAACCGCTCCGCGACCTCCTGGGTATCGATACGAAAGACCGACTGCCCCAGGACACCGCTCTCCCGCACCACCGCGTCGGCGAAGGCGAGCCGATTTCCCTGCACGATCACGGTGCGCACGCGATACTGTTCGCCCTCGAGGAACCCAACAAGCAGCACTAAACCGCCGACCAAGAGCAGCAGTGCAAGAAGTCTCCCTGTCAGGACGCCGCCGACGAGCGCACGCCGCACACGGCGGCGCCGCCCTGAAGCTGGAGGAGTTTTCGTCACCTCGATCGCCGTCGCCGTTGCTCCTGGTGGCGCTCCAGCGCGAGTTCGATCAGACGCGTGATCAGATCGCGAAAGCACAACCCAGAGGCCTCCCAAAGCTTGGGATACATCGAGATCGCGGTGAATCCGGGGATGGTGTTCACCTCGTTGACGAGGATCCGACCAGTTGACCGCTCGAGAAAGAAGTCGACCCGTGCCATACCTGCGCCGTCGATGACCCGAAACGCTTCGATCGCCATGCGGCGCACCGTCTCGGCCTGCTCTTCGCTGATCGGTGCCGGAATTAGTAGCTGTGAGTTCGAGTCGATGTACTTCGCTTCGTAGTCGTAGAATTCCCGACTCGGCACAATCTCTCCAACGATGGATGCAACCGGCTCGTCGTTTCCCAGAACGCTCACCTCGAGTTCTCGAGCATCGATCGCCTCCTCAACCACAATGCGTCGGTCGTACCGCGCAGCGAGTTCCACCGCCTTCACCAACTCCGCACGCCCACGCGCTTTGCTCACCCCGACGCTAGAACCAAGGTTCGCCGGCTTGACGAAGCAGGGATAGCCGAGTTCACGCTCGATCTGGCCGATCAGGTCATCTTGCCGACAGTGCCACTCGTGGTGTGTGAAAGCAAGCCAGCGCGCCTGATCGAGGCCAACACTCGCGAACAGTCGCTTGGCGGTCGGCTTATCCATGGCGACCGCCGAGGCAAGGACACCACAACCAACGTACGGCACTCCGGCAAGCTCCAGCAACCCCTGAATCGTCCCATCTTCGCCATACGGCCCGTGCAACACGGGAAAGACCACATCGACGCTTCCCGCCAAAATCGGCTCGGGAATCAGAAGCCGCTGTGGAGCCCCCTGCTTGAGATCCGCTGCCGCTTCGGTCAGCTCTGGTTCCAGTGGGAGCCGACTCCGGGCAGCCAATTCTTTCAGTGGATCTCCACCAATGAGCCAGTGGCCGTCCCGTGTTATGCCGATCGGGATGGCAGCGAACCGCTCACGATCGATGTGCCGCAAGATTGCTTGGGCCGAACGAAGCGAGACGTCGTGCTCACCCGATTGCCCGCCGAAGACGACTGCGACCCGGATTTTCCCCGTCATCCTTTGGGCTCCCCGATGACTTCGATCTCCGGCTCCAGCACGATGCCAAACCGCTCCGCCACGCGCCGCCGCACCTCTTCGAGAAGCGTTAACGCCTCCTCGGCCGTTGCCCCACCAAGGTTCAGGAAGAAGTTCGCGTGCCGCTCTGAGACACGCATTCGCCCGACCTGGAATCCTTTCAGTCCTGCCTGCTCGATGAGATACCCGGCGAAGGTACCGGGAGGATTCTTGAAAACGGACCCAGCACACGGCCCGGTCGGTTGATGTTCCCGGCGCCAGCGGGCATTTGCCTCCGCAATAGCCCGGAGTTTGGCCGGATCGCCTGGTTGCAGGCGCAATCGGGCCTGGAGCACGACGTACCCTCGCGGTTGCGGGAGCGCCTTGAGGCTTGTCAGCCGATACTGTGGAGCGAGCTGCTCCCGCGTCCAGCGGACAAGGGTGCGTCTGCGCAGATCATAGAGTTCAACATCCACCAGGGCGCTCCCAACATCTCCACCGTGCGCACCGGCATTGTTCACAACGGCTCCACCGAGAACGCCTGGCAGGCCTGCTGCCCATTCCATCCCGGCAAGGCCGAGCTCGCTGGTCCGGTGCCCAATCCAGGAGAGGGGAGCCGTGGCGGGGAATGCCATGAGAATCGCTCCGTCCTCGCACTCAAACGGCAATACATCCTGCTGCTCTCCACCCCCCGTCCGGAAGGCGACGACAAGCCCTCGGATCCCGCCGTCGCACACGAGGAGATTGCTCCCGCCACCGATCACCGTAACCGGTAACCCTTCACGCTCCCCCCAAGCGAGCGCTAGCTCGAGCGTCTCCCGATCACTCGCTCGCACGAGGAAGTCCGCTGGACCGCCGATCCGGAACGTGGTGTATCGCCCCAGCGGCTCAGATTCGAGCACACGCAACGGTCGGCCCTCAACCGTCACCACGGTCGCCCGCTCAACGCGCGCTGGCATCGCGCTCACCCTCCCGCAACGCGACCGCGGCCTTCCAAATGTCTCCCGCGCCGAGCACAAGCACGACATCGCCATCCTGCATCGCCGCACGCACCGTCGCCGCTGCAGCATCCGGATTAGGCACCGCAATTGCCGGGACACGCTGGATCCGCTGTGCCAGTGCAACCCCGTTCACACCAGGAAGTGGGAGCTCGCGCGCGGGGTAGACGTCGGTCACCACGACGATATCGGCTTGTTCGAGCGCGTGCGCGAACTGGTCAAGGAAGAGTTGTGTCCGACTATAGGTGTGCGGTTGAAAGACGACCCAGAGTCGCGCCTCAGGGTACCGTTCCCGTGCTGCGGCGATCGTTGCCGCTACCTCTCGCGGGTGATGGGCGTAATCAAGGATCACCGGTACCCCCTCAACCACACCGCATTCCTCGAAGCGCCGGCCGACTCCGCTGAAGCAGCGAAGCGCCTGGAGCACCACCAGCACCGGCACACCAGCCGCGGCCCCTGCGGCGACGGCGGCTGCAGCATTGATCCGATTGTGCCAGCCTGGCACCGCGAGAGCGAGCGGTTGGTTGGTCCCATCCGGACTCCGCAGTGATCCGTCCGGCAGCACGCGGTACTGCGCATCAGCAGCCGTGCCAAACGTGAAAACCCGCCGGCCAGCAGCCGAGAGTTCACTGGCGAATACCCTCGTCACCGGGTCGTCTGCTGAAAGCACCGCCACCCCATCCGGACGCAGTCGCTCCAGGAAACGTCGGAAGGCACGCACAACACTACCGTGACTCGGGAAGAGATCAGGGTGGTCGTGATCGACGTTCAGCACAACAGCGATGTATGGCTCGAAGGCAAGGAAGCTGTAATCGTACTCGTCTGCTTCAACGACGAAGAACTGTCCTCGACTCGGCTGAGCACTCGTACCCCCGAGATCACGAACCGTTGCCCCGATCGCGAATCCCGGCCTGAGTCCCGCGACCTCGAGCGCGAGCGCAATCATCCCACTGGTCGTACTTTTGCCGTGCGTTCCTGCGACTGCGATCGTCAGGTAGTCAGCGGTGAGCCAACCCAGCAGCGCTGCCCGTTTGACGATCGGTCGATGCCGGATCGCGAAGGCAGTGACTTCCGGGTGAGCGACCCGGACTGCGCTCGTTACAACCAGAAGGTCCGTGTCTTCCGCGTGCTCGGGGTTATGCCCAATGGTGACCGCGATACCGCGCTGAGCGAGGTGTTCCAAGACCGGGCTCGAAACTGCATCACATCCGGAGACACGGTAGCCTTCCGCGGCCAAGAGCTCGGCGAGTCCGCTCATGCCGCTGCCTCCGATACCAAGAAAGTGCACCCGAGCCCCAGCGGTCAGCCAGTCGAGGTGACGCGGCCACCTCATCGCGTGCGTCCTCCTCGCGGAGCGGCTCGACGTCGAGCATTCCGGCCGAAGCTGCGCAGCATCGGCGCAAGTGCCAGATGCCGTGCCCGGTGTTCCGGTACCGACCTTGAGACCACTGGCTCAGCACCACGGGGCACTGTTGCCCGCGAGATACTCAGCAAGATACCCGTCGCTGCCAGCGAAGTGACTAGCGCCGATCCGCCATAACTAATGAACGGCAAGGGGATGCCAGTAAACGGAAGCGTCGAGGTAATTCCGCCGACGTTGATCAACGCTTGGCCGACGATCCAGCTGGTAATCCCGACCGCAAGGAAACCACCGAAGCGATCGGGAGCACGCCGGGCGATACTCAGTCCACGCCACGCGAAGACAAGGAAGAGGAGAAGCATCACGGCACAGCCGACAGCACCGAGCTCCTCGCCGATGACCGCAAAAATCGCGTCATTGTGTGCGTGGGGGAGCCACTGGAACTTTTGCCGCCCTGCACCAAGGCCGACTCCGAACCATCCGCCCCCACCAAAGGCCAAGCGTGCCTGTGCGATTTGCCAGCCAAGCGTGCGCAAGAGCCCGTTCGGGTCGAAGAGTTCTTGGTCGGAGCTCAATAAGACTTGAATACGCTCGCGTCGGTACGAGGCACCAAGTGCCATGACCAGGGCAGCGGCCAATCCGCTTGCACCCAGCACGGCAAAATGCGAGAGCGCTGCGCCAGCAGTGAAGAACATCGCGAACCCGATCAGGACAAGCACCATTGATGTACCGAGATCCGGCTGGAGCATCGTAAGGCCGACGAGCGCTCCGAGCAGCACGACAAACGGCACCACACCATGGCCAAATTGGCGAATGCGATCACCTTTCCCAGCAAGCCAGCTTGCAAGGTACAGGACAAGCGCCAACTTTGCCAGCTCCGATGGCTGGAAGGAGAGCGGGCCGAGATCGATCCACCGCTGGGCTCCCAGTCGCGTCTCACCGATCCCGGGGAGCAGAACAATTGTCAAGAGGGCAATCGTGGCCACCAGGGCTGGTACCGCCAGACGCCGCCAGATCCGGTAGTCAAAGGCTGTGGTCACCACGGCCGCGAGCGATCCCAATCCTAACCAGACGGCGTGGCGCACCGCGTAGCTGCTGTCACTCCCGACACTGGCGCTGAACACCATGACCAACCCGAATGTATTGAGCGCAAGAATCGTAAGTAACAGTGCGAGGTCTGGTTCGTGGAGGACACGCCGCTCCCCCGGAGGAGTCAGGAGTCGAGCAAACGCACGGACCAGACGCCTCATCGCTCCGCTCCTCGGCGGCTAGCCAAGTGCCTGACCGCAGCGCGGAACGCCTCGCCGCGATGGAACTCGTCCCGGAAGAGCCCAAAACTTGCACAGCCAGGCGAGAGCAACACAATCCCACCTGGCTCAGCCAAACACGCCGCCTGGTGAACCGCCTCCTCCATCGACCGGTACGGGCCAAAGACACGCACGCCTACCTGCTCGAGCGCGGCGTGGTACTCGGGGGTGGCTGTCCCATCAAGGAGTACGACCGCCCGTACGCGTCCTGCGACAGCCTGAGCGAGCTCTCTCAGGGAGACCCCCTTGGCTGCACCACCCCCAATGAGGACGATCGGCCGCCCGCGGAACGTTTCAAGTGCAGCGAGCACCGCGACCGGTGCCGTGGCTGCAGTGTCGTTCACGAACTCGACACCATCGATATGGGCCACAAGCTCAAGCCGGTGCGGTACTGGCTGGGCCCCCCGTAATCCCGCTCTGGCATGCTCGAGCGTTGCACCGCGGAGAAGTGCTGCGGCCATCGCGGCCAAAGCATCAGAAACGGCATGGTCACCGGCCAGGGGTATCTCCCGACGATGCAGGAGTTCCTCCTCATGGCCAGCAAACCGCCAGACCAGACGATCACCCCTTCGGAAAGCCCCCTCGCTTACTCCATCATCCTGTCCAAAGGCGATCACGCGGCCTACGCCAGTATCCCGGCACGACCAGACCACTGGGTCGTCACGATTGACAACGAACCAGTCGCCGGGACGCTGGTGGCGGGCAATGGCGCGCTTCGCATCCACATAGGCCTCAAATGACGGATAGCGGTCGAGATGGTCAGGCGAAATGGTCGTCAGCACTGCAATGTGCGGGCTCATTCTCTGCTCATCGAGTCCTTCCAGTTGCCAACTGGACAACTCGAGGACCACCGGCGTATCCCGGCCGATTGCTGGAAGCACTTCGAATGCCGAGCGCCCGAGATTACCGGCTAGAACGGTCTCGGGCTTCCACTGACGCAAGATCGTCGCGCAGAGTGTCGCAGTGGTCGTCTTCCCCTTGGTACCGGTCACGCCAATGATCGGTGCAGGGCAAACGCGGAAGAAGAGGGTCATCTCCATCTCGATCCGTGCGCCAGCAGCGCGCGCGAGCGCAAGCCAGGGGGACTCTCGAGGAACAGCGGGATTTCGCACCACAATCTCGGCCTCTTCGAAGTCCTCACGACGATGCTCACCGAGGACAAAGCGCACCGGGAGATCGCGTAAAGCCTCAAGGCTGGGTTGGAGCTCTTCGGCAGAGCGCAGGTCTGTCACTGTCACCTGCGCGCCCTGCTCGACGAGCCAGCGTGTGACGCCCAGACCGCCAGAACGCGTCCCAAGTCCCATCACCAGGACGCGCTTGCCACGGAGATCGAGCCGCTGCTCACCGGTCATGCCTGTGCTCCCGACCCCAAGCCTAGACGAGTGCCAGGGCGATTCCCAGCAAGCCTGCCATCATACTCACCAGCCAAAAGCGCATCGTGATTTGCGTCTCCGACCAGCCAAGGAGTTCGAAGTGGTGGTGTAACGGAGCCATCCGGAAGAGACGCTTGCCACCGGTCAGCTTGAAGTAGGCAACCTGCAGCATGACCGATACCGCTTCGGCCACGAAGACGATTCCAATCAGTGGCAAGAGCAACCATTGCCCAGTCATGAAGGCAGCCGTGGCCAGCGCCGCACCGAGCGCGAGTGACCCGGTGTCTCCCATAAAGACCTGCGCCGGATGGGCGTTGTACCAGAGAAACCCAAGAATCGCTCCGACCATCGTAAAGCAGAAGGTCACCACCTGAATCTGACCCTGGAGGAACGCGATGATCCCGTAGGCCGTGAACGCCACTGCGGCCGTCCCACCCGCAAGGGTATCCAGCCCATCCGTCAAGTTCACGGCATTGGCCGTTCCAGCGATCGCAAGGACGGCGATGGGGATGTACCACAGTCCGATATCGAACTTGCCGAAAAACGGCACGTAGATGCTGCGCAAACCGAGTGGGAAGTGGAGGACGAGCGCAGCGAGCAGTGAGAACAGCAGGAGCCACGCCATCTTAAAGCGCGCCGTCACTCCACCCCGTTGCGTCGTCACCAGACTCAACCGGTCGTCAATCGCACCGAGGATCGCCGTCCCAATCAGTACCCCCAGGGGCAAGAGCATGGAGAGTCGCCCAGCGAGGTTGAAGATTACCGTCAGAACGACGACTGGGACGGTGACCAGGAAGCCACCCATTGTTGGCGTCCCGAGTTTTGTCCGGTGCCCCTCCGGTCCCTCCATGCGGATCTGCTTGCCGATGTTGTGTCGTCGCAACCACGCAATATACGGTTTCCCGACAACGACCGTCACGGCGAAGGCGACACCAGAGAGTGCGAGCGAGAGCGCAAGGTTTTCCCCCGGATCTCGCGGCAACACACTCCGCGAACGCATCAGCTCGAGGAGCTCCGTCACCGTTCACGCTCCTCGCTTGGTACTCGCAGTGCCTCGACAATGTCTTCCATTCGCATCCCACGTGCTCCTTTGACCAGCACAAAATCCCCCGGCCGTAACGTCTCACGCAACACCGCGACAAGCTCCCGACGATCCTCCGTTGCGTAGACCCGTTCTGGTGCAAGCCCTGAGGCAATCGCTTCCTCAGCGATCCAGCGCGCGCGTGGTCCCAGCGTGTAGAGACGATCGACAACCGCGGCCGCCCGCCGCCCGACCATCCGATGCCCTTCTTCCTCGTACCAACCAAGCTCATACATGTCCCCAAAGACTGCGATGCGGCGCTGGGCCGGAATTTCCTGCAACAGCGAGAGCGCCGCCATGCAGGACGCTGGACTCGCGTTGTAGGTGTCATCCAGCAACGTCGCGCCGTTGACACCCGGCACGGTTAGAAGCCGTACCTGCACTCGTGGCTCACGGAAACCGGAGAGCATCTCGTCGAGCGTCAAGCCAAACTCGTAGCCGACGGCGATGGCAGCCAGGGCGTGATGCACGCTATGTTGCCCGAGCAGCGGCAAGCGCACCCGGTTCCGTTCTCCGTAGGCGACGAGATCGAACAAGATTCCCTCGAGCCCACGGCTTTCAATATCCTCCGCCCGCACATGGCAATCTGGGGAGAGCCCGTACCAGAGGACCCGCGCTCGCGTCCGCTCAGCCATCAGCCGGACGCGGAAATCGTCCCCATTGAGGAAAGCAACACCATCCTCCGGCAATGATTCCGGGAGTTCGGCGATACTTTGCGCGATGCGCTCCAGCGTTCCCATGCGTGCCAAATGTGCGTGCGATACATTGGTCACGACACCGATCCGCGGCTCTGCCAGGGCACACAGTTCGCGCACTTCGCCCAACCGATACGCTTCGCCAAACTCGAGCACGACGACATCGGTATCGGGATTCATGTCCAGAAGATCGAGGGCCACCCCCACATCGGTGTTAAAACTCCCTCGGCTGCGTACTACTTGAAAACGCTGGGCGAGGACTGAGGCGATGGCTTCTTTCGTACTCGTCTTACCGACGCTCCCCGTGACCGCGACCACTGGGACAGCAAAGAGTCGACGCCAGTAGCTCGCTAGCCGGAGCAATGCAGCCAAGGAATCGTCCACGACGATCAGCGGCACACCGAGACTTGCAAACTCATTCGCCCGCCGCGCCTCGACAAGCACAGCGGCGGCACCCCGCCGCACGGCATCGGGGATGAAATCGTGACCATCATGCCGCTCGCCCCGCAGCGCGACAAAGAGGTCGCCTGGCTCGACCGAGCGCGAGTCGTGCCAGACACGCCGGAAGAGCAAGTCGGGTGCGGCCGAACCTCGCAAGACGCCTTTTGTCCCCTCGAGCACGTCCCGCAGGCCGATCATGGCCGTCCCCCTTCTCCCGCCACGCTGTCAACTGGCTGGGACGGTGGAATCCCATACAGCAAGAGCAGCTGCCGAAAAACTTCGGCGAACGCTGGGCCGGCGGCCCGCTCACCCCAAGGCGATCCCTTGGGTCGATCGATCTTGACCAACACACAAAACCGCGGGTTCTCGACTGGTCCATACCCGATCACCGAGGCGATGGTTGCCCCCTCACCGCGCTCATAACCATGTGGCCCTGGAATTTCCGCCGTGCCCGTCTTCGCAGCGATCCGGTACCCCGGGATACGAAAGCGTGTCGAGTAGCTGTCCATCACCTCCGCGAGCATCTCACTGAGCGTCCGTGCTGTCTCCTCACGGATAACTCGTCGTACCGTGGTCGGCTCAGTCACTTGGATTCGCTGCCCATCCCGGATCTCCTGCACAATGTAGGGCCGCATCAACACGCCACCGTTCGCGATTGCCGAAACAGCAACCACCAGCTGCAATGGCGTCACCGCAATCCCCTGCCCAAACGCGTTTGTATAGAAGGTTGTCAACGACCAGCCCGCTGTCCCCGGTCGGTTGACAATCCCCTCCACCTCACCCGGCAAATCGACTCCGGACGGTTGCCCGAAGCCAAACCGCTCGACTCCGTCATAGAATCTCTCAGGCCCAAGCCGGTCAACGACCTCCATGGCGCCGACATTGCTCGAGTGAATCAAGACCTCTGTCATCGTTTCCAGACCAAACTCCTGGAGCAAAGCATTGTAGATACGTGTCCCGTCAGGGAGTTCCCGGTAGGTACCTCCATCGACGACGGTCTGCGGGGTCACAACGCCAGCGTCGAGCCCGAGCGCCATGGTGATCACCTTGAAAGTTGAACCCGGTTCGTAGGTCGCGCTGACCGAGCGATTGACAAACAGGGCCGGATCACTAACGGCCGTGAACCGGTTTGGGTCAAATGAGGGGCGATTAGCCATCGCCAAGATCGCCCCAGTCCGAACATCCATGACGATAATGGTTCCTCCAGCAGCCCGCTGCTCCTGGATCGTGCGCTCGAGCACCGATTCAGCAAGATATTGCACCGCACTATCGATCGTCAGGACGAGCGTTGCGCCGTCTTTCGGTGGGCTCCAGGAGCTTTGCCCCAACGCGATGACATTCCCAGCAAGATCGCGCTCCCCAACGAGCTGGCCTGGAATGCCCCCAACGACACTGTCATATGCCGCCTCTAGCCCGTAGGCTCCGCGATATTCCCAGTTGACGAAGCCAAGCACCTGCGAGGCGAAATCACCCATCGGGTAGGCTCGCTTCGGTTCTGGATCCAACACGATACCTGGGAGTTCCAAAGCACGAATTTGCGCCGAGACCTCCGGATCGAGCTGACGTTGAAGCACGACCCACTCCCGGCCGGGTTGTGTCAGCGCCGCTTCAATGTCCTCGGCCGAACGGCCAATCAACGGTGCAAGGAGTTGCGCCGTCCGATGTGGATCCTCCACCTGACGGACGATTGCCGAGACACGATCAGCCGGTATATCGGTTGCCAGCACACGTCCCCTGGCATCGAGAATATCCCCGCGGTGCGCTGGGACGATATCCTCCCGATAACGGAACGCTTCGGCACGCTGGGCGAGTACCGGCCCTTGGAGCACAGCAAACGACACCACCCGGTAGCCGACCGCGCCGCTGAACAGCACAAAGGCAGCCAAGAGCACACGGAGACGACGCGCCGAGAGCCCGTTCATGGCTCATCCTCCGCTTGTGCGCGTCCGATACCAAGGAGTGCGTCGTTCGTGCGTTCCCACCACGAAGCACGTGGTGGTTGCGTCGGGATCGGGGTCGGTAGTGCTGGCGAGCGCTCAACCTGGAGCGGCTCGACTCGCCGTAGTGGCACCATGCCATACTCGCGCGTGGCAAGCTCGTAAATCCGGGCGAGTGACTGGCGTCGGGCCAATTCATAACGCAGGGCTGCCGCCTCAAGCGCGACGGAATCACGCTGGTGTTGGAGCGCGGTGAGTTCGTACCCGAGTTCGACCACGCGACTCGTCTGCTCAAGGTACAGCAGGCTGACGCCGGCCAGGGCTCCTACCAAGACCAGCGTCAACGCAAGCCAAGCCCGACCGCGCCGTCGCGCCAATGGACGGCCAACCGGTTGCGGACGAGGGCCCGTGACCGACCGTACACCTTCCGCCACCATCACCTCACACCCGCTCCGCAGCACGCAGTCGGGCACTCCGGCTGCGCGGATTTCGTACGACTTCCTCCGCTGACGGGCGTACTGCCCGCGGCGTCAGGATGCGCAAGCGCGGCACATGCCCACAGACACAGATCGGGGTTCCCGGCGGGCAGAGACAAGCCGCCGCCTCCCGCCGCATGAACTGTTTGACGATTCGGTCTTCTAAGGAGTGGAAGGCGATCACAACCAGCCGCCCACTCGGCCGGAGTAACGCGACCGCCTGTTCGAGACCGGCGACAAGGGCCTCCAGTTCCTCGTTGACCACGATCCGCAGTGCCTGAAAGACCCGTGTGGCTGGATGAATGCGCTCGCGCCGCGCACCCACGACCCGCACAACGAGTTCAGCCAGCTGCGTCGTCGTCTCAATCGGTCGGCGCGCCCGCTCCGCGACGATTGCACGCGCGATGGCTCGCGCCCGCGGCTCCTCACCGTAACGCCAGAAAAGGTCAGCGAGTTCCTCAACCGACCAGGTATTGACGATCACCGCCGCCGGAGTTCCCTGTGTCGGATCGAACCGCATATCGAGGGGGCCAGGGAGTTGGAACGAAAACCCGCGCCGCGGGTCGGCAAGCTGGTCGGAAGACAGGCCAAGGTCGAAGAGTATCCCGTCGACTGCATCGAACCCGTATTGACGGGCCAATCGCGCCAGTTCACGGAAATTTCCGTGACAAGGAATGAGCCGACCAGAGTATCGCGCGGCAAGGGCTTGAGCACGCTCGACGGCCGCTGGATCAGCGTCCAGGGCAAGCAGACGACCATCCGGCGCACTCGCTTCGAGGATGGCACGAGCGTGGCCGCCGCCTCCGAACGTGCCATCGATATAGCGTCCGCCGGGGCGCGGTGCCAAGTAGGTCAACACCTCGTGCAAGAGTACCGGCTCATGGATCGTCGTCGACGCCGACTTGTCTGCGAGGGGAAGAGCGTTTTCGGGCATGGCTTGCCCGGCTCCGTTCGGCATCAGATCAGGCTCGCCAGGCGCTGAGCGATCGATGGGCCCTCAGCTGCCAGAAGTTCGGCCTGCGTAGCCCATCCCTCCGGGCTCCAGATTTCGATATAGGAGTGCACTCCCACGACGATGGCTTCACGGTCGAGCCCGGCGTACTCCCGGAGTTCGGGTGGGATGAGAATGCGCCCCTGACGGTCGAACTCGACGATTGTCGCCTCAGCAAAGACCATACGACGAAATGCGCGCGCGTCCGGGTCGCTGATGGAGAGTGAGGACACTTTCTCGGCTAGCGGCTGCCAGGAGGCCATTGGGTAGAGCGTAAGACAGCGATCGATCCCGCGCGTGAGTACCCCTTGACCACGAAACGCCTCGCGGAAGCGAGCCGGAATGGCCAGCCGCCCTTTCTCATCGATCGCATGGGTGTATCGCCCGAGAAACACGACTGCTGCCCTCGTCGCTCAGACCTGCGGGGGAACAATCGCTGGGTACTTTTCCACACGAGCCCCCACTTATCCCCACCTTCCCCCACAGTTGTCCACAAGCATATGCACGGACACCCCACCGCGCAAGCACCTTCTGTCTACTATCGCCGATGTTCGTACAGACTGTCCGGACACATCTGCAGTGCGATGCGCCACCACACGTTCCCGTGTCGGCCGCCACCGACATCCATCGAATCCCGCGAGCTTTCGTCGCGCCGCAGAGAGCAGGCTCCACCGCAGCCATCCAGATGTCTTTGCTAACCGATAATCACCGGTGTGACAGACCCTCTCCCGAAGCAAGTCTCGCTGATCCTGGGCGATCTGTTTCGGCATCAATCCACCAAAGTGACCGACGCCAGCAGCTCAGACACTACCTGCACGTCGCAAAAGGAACGATGCGCCCCACGACCACCTCATTCGGCGCAACTCCCTGACTCCTCCGCATCTCACCTCACGTGGAGGTGCCGGATGCTCCGGAATGGACATCAGCAGGACGTCCAAGAGGACGAGAGCACGGCGCAATTGTTGGGCGCTGGGCGAGATCATTCCAGAACACAGTGTGCTCTCCTTACAAGCAGCGGTCATGCCATCGGGGCGGGAGTCCCTGTCAGGCACCCCGCTCCATTCCGCCGAGATTGACTTTCTCGACTCACGGCAGGTGACTTGATTTTGGCGTTTTTCTTGCTACATTGGCGATAGCAGCAGCCACTGGCAAGGAAGGAGGTCGCCCATGCAGCAGCGATTGCGACGATGGATGATCCCCATTCTTGTCGCGGTGCTGCTCGCCAGTGCCTTTCTGTCCGGGGTATGGGCCGGACTCAGGCAGCACCGTGTGCTCGCCAATATTCCCATCCAGGCAGTACCAGAGATCCCAGGCACTGTTCAGCAGAAAGCGATTGAGACCGCTCGTTTTCACCCGCGTATCGCTGCAGCGTTGAGACAGATCCCTGAGGAACACATTCGCGGTATTGTTGTCGGCGTTGCCAATGAATCTGGCACACTGCCAACCCAGCTGGATGGCGTCTACATCCAGTTCGACTTTACGACTCCGCAACGGATCCGTGCGGAGTGGCTCGACCGATCAGGACGAAGCTATACCGCAACGTTTCGTCACGTCGGGGGTATTTGGGCGGCCTTTCGCCTGCCGGAGTACGAGCTCCGCTGGTTCGAGCCGACGCCATTCCCGGCCTATGAGCCCGAAGATCCGGCGGAACTTCCTGATTATGTCCACGAGCCGGAACGCTCACGAATCATGACAATTGTCCAGCAAACCACGTGGCTGGAGCAACTGCTTGCCGGCCAGGAGTTTCGCGTGACCGGTATTTGGTGGCAGCTCACGGGCAAGGCTGCCCTGGTCGACCTCACACTGTCACGTCCTGTCACGGTTCCGCTTGAGACACCTCTGCTCGAGCCTTGGGGAGCCGGTACAGCACCGTGGCCACCAACTGTCACCACCTTCCGCGAGTGGCTTAAAGCCACAGATCCAAATGAGCTTGCCCGAATCGAAGCGGAGGGAGGCATTACGTTCGAAAGTGGACTCACCCTGATAGTGGACCTGGAACGGGGGGAAGCATACCTTTTCATCGGCTCTGGGCGGTGAGCAGGGTCGAATGATGCTCCTTCGGCTAGCGATCCTTGGTTGGACAATGGCTCTCTTCTTCACGCTCGGCTTGGCGACTGGGCAAGCAGGTTCCACGAGCACTTTTACGACGATCAGTGTCGGAGGCGACCAGTTCTACAACTGGGATAACCTCTCGACCTCCTGCGCCTGCTCCAACAACGTAGACTGGCCGGTGACTGTCATCTTTCGGCAAAACGCCTCAGTCAACAGTGCGAAAAGCGCCGTCGGGCTCAGCCTGGTCGGATCATCGATGTACCATCGGGGCAACGACGGTGCTGGCTGGTTCTGGGATAGCGACAGCGGCTTGAAAGCCCAGTTTGATGGAGCAAGTCAACCTGAGCGCTGGGACTACCACCATATGCGTTTCTACGCTCCTCCAGCAACTGATTACTCCTACAACACGAGTTGGGGGCGATATGTCCTTGCCACGGCCCACATCGACGTCGACGAAGGCTGGCCATCCGCTCAATTCGGTTGGAGCGAAACAGCTGAAGAGTGGTTCGCCGCGCGTCTGCGAAATCGAGGCTATTCGGTGAGTGAAGACGCGTATTGGATCGCCAATAATGACAGCTGGCCTTCTGGGCGATGGGCATCTAACCACTATTACCTAAACAACGGTTATGCAACGTTTGTTAGCATTCCATGAGATTCTCGGCTCCCTGAAGAAATCGCTGTTTCATGGTGGAGGAGGGCGAGAAACGACCTCCCTCCTGCTCATCTTGGCCTTCCTGTCTTCACAGGCAGCATTTTCCCACGCTGAGTCAGCGTCGAGCGACCTCATCTGGTCGCTCGGCGCTCCTCTCCACATCGATGCTCCAGCAACCGGTCGGTATGTTCTGGGAACCGTCAGCCGAAGACCGCCGTTCGAGGCTTCCTCGATGCACCTGTTCTGGCTCGAGTACGAGCTAGAGCTGAGCATCACGGGCCCTGTTGGCGAACTCCGACTCTGGGACGATTGTGAAGGCTGGAGCGCCACTCATCTCCGCCTGCGACTGCTCCGGGATCGAGCAGGACAACCAGTCATCACTTGGGATACGCTTGACTTGTTTTCTGGTATTCGTGTCGGCTACGTCATGGAAAAGCATCTGCGGATCACTGTTCGCAACATCACACCAGATCTTTGGGGACATAAGCCATGTACCCTCACCCTGGTTTATGCACGTGAGGGCTTCTTGTCCCTGCGCTCGCTCCACGTGCTACGAGGAGGATTCGCCGCTCTGCCCACCTCATCTCCCACATATCGCGTTAGCGTCAGCCTTCCCCAAGGACCACTCACAGAGGGCAAACCTTTTCGTCTCTCAGTCCTTGCCTGGAATCGCTCCTCGATCTCTCCGCCGCTGGTGAGAGTGAGTCTTGTGCTTGAAGACCGCCACCTGGAGCCACTCGGACCAACGGTGTTCGTACAACAGGGCAAACTCGTCCGCCATTCCTTTTGGATTCTCCCGCGAGCACCCGGAACCTACCGAGTTGGCGTTCAAGCGGTTGGCCCTGGCGGCGGTGAAACCTTCTGGTTTGGGATCCAGATTATCTCTTAGAGCAGGTAGGAAGGAGGGAGAGCCATGCAGTTCGTCTCAAGGAGTTCTCACTTTCTCACGCTCCTCATTGGAGCATGGGCCGCATGGCTGTGGGGTTGGGCCGTTGGCCTCCTGTTCACCTGGCTCCGCGGACCCCGTGGCGATACTGACCTTCGACTCATCGCCCTCTGGTTTGCTGTACTCGGGGTCGCGCCGTTCCTGACCGCAGTCGCACGATGGCGAAGTGTCCGGTCGCGCGGTTTCTGGGTCGGTCTTGGCGTGCTTAGCCTGCTCGTCTTCGCGAGTCCTGCGCTGAGCTGGTTGGCCGTCACGCTCGTGAGCAGTTTCCGCACCGGCAGCTGGGACGGCGTCTTTGCACCACTCCTCACCTGGGACTGGGTCCGTAACTTCCTCATTCGGCCGCTCAGTTGGCGTGACTGGCTTGGCTGGCTGGCTTGGGGCCTGTGGAGCCAGCTCGTGCTTGCGCTCCACGCATTCCTCTCTGCAGCTTGGGGCGTAGGCAAGAAGACACCCCCCGGCACGCCCGTATCCGTGCGTGACCGGTGAGCGAGACACATGGGAATGGCTCTCAGGGTGGCACAGCGTCTCACCGCCCTCATCACTCTTGGCTGGGCCTGCTGGCTTGCAGCGTGGTGCGGCTGGCTCCTTACGGCACCGTCCTGGATTCGTCCAGCTGCTGCATGGCCCGAGTGGCTTGTTGCCCTCGTCTCCGGGCTCCTCGCCCTCCTGGCCGCAACGAACGCCTTTCTCCTCTGGCAGGGGACATCGTTGTCCGTGCTCTCCTTGTTGGCCGTAGGACTCGCTGCCCTGGGCATGAGCGGTCCCATCTCTCTCTGGCTTTGGCGCTTTGCCTGGAGTGGTCGCCTCCTCTGGCTCGGTCCGCTGCCTCCTGTGGGCCTCCCGCCAGGAACGACAGAACTGGCCCTTCTCTTTGGCACGCTGGCGCTCCTCTTTGCACGCCGCATGCCAACGGAGCGCACCGAATAACGAGATAACGAGCAGCCACTGCACCAAGCCCAGTCGAATCGCCTCTCAAGAAGTCCGCCCTGGGAAGTACTGCCCGTGCACTGTCAAGAAGTTCGCGAGACGAGCTGCCTACCTGATCTTGCTGCAGCGGCCCAGCACCGTTCCAAGAGCAAAGCTACAACGAGCGGCTGTTCTCCCCAGCCTGCACTGGTTCCGCTCCTGACCAGCATTGTCAGGAGTAGGGGCACCGTGAACCCATCAGACTGCACGACGCAACAGGCGTTCACCGACGCTGCAACGGACCGTCACTCCGGCCTCGGACAATGATGGATCCGACACGCGCAGGCTCCTATTCGTACCGCACGCGGGCCGTGCCACGCCTAGAATCGCGGCCGGTACTCCCCCCATACCTGCCGCAGCCGCCCACAAATCTGCCCCAGCGTCGCTCCCGCCAACAGCGCTTCCCGCAGCACCGGCAGCAGGTTCTCTCTCCCCCGCGCCGCCTCCTCCACCCAGGCAAGCGCTCGGGCCACATGCTCCGCATCTTGCCGCGCTCGATACTCCTGCACCCGCCGAATCTGGCGCTCCACCGCCGCCTCATCCAGCCGATGCACCGGCACCTGCACCGGTGTCGTGTCCTGGTAGCGGTTCACCCCAACCACGATCCGCTCACCACGCGCCACCGCTTGCTCCCACGCATAGGCGCTCTCCGCAATCTGCGCCTGAATCCAGCCCCGCTCAATCGCCGTCACCGCACCACCAAGCGCCTCAATCGCCTCAATGAGCTCCCAGGCCCGCCGCTCCACCTCGTCCGTCAGCGCCTCAACGAAGAAGGAGCCACCCAGCGGATCGGCGGTGTCCGCCACCCCCGTCTCCTCTGCCAGGATCTGCTGTGTCCGCAGTGCGATCGTCGCCG
The DNA here is from genome assembly GCF_023806465.1 of Thermomicrobium sp. CFH 73360. GTDB lineage: Bacteria > Chloroflexota > Chloroflexia > Thermomicrobiales > Thermomicrobiaceae > Thermomicrobium. Next base: position 525,980 of record NZ_JAMSLS010000001.1, read on the forward strand.
ACTCTTCAGTCGGCAAGCCGAGCGCTTCGTCGTACGCATTCGTGTGCAGGCTCTGTGTCCCGCCTAGGACGGCGGCCAGCGCCTGGTAGGCAACACGGACGATGTTGTTCAGCGGCTGCTGGGCTGTGAGCGTGCAGCCGCAGGTCTGCGTGTGGAAGCGCAGCATCCAGGAGCGTGGGTTCTTGGCGCCGAACCACTCCCGCATGATCTTGGCCCACATCCGCCGGGCCGCCCGAAACTTGGCAATCTCCTCAAAAAAGTTGTTGTGGGCACCGAAGAAGAAGCTGAGCCGCGGTGCAAACTCGTCGACTGCGAGCCCTGCCTCGATCGCCGCCCGGACGTAAGCGATCGCATTGGCAAGGGTGAAGGCCACTTCCTGGACGGCAGTCGCTCCAGCTTCACGAATGTGGTAACCACTGATGGAGATCGTATTCCAGTTCGGGAGGTGCTCCTTACAATAGGCGAATGTATCGACCACGAGTCGCATGGACGGACGCGGTGGGAAAATATAGGTGCCGCGTGCTGCATATTCCTTCAAAATGTCATTCTGGATAGTTCCCCGCAGCTCTTTGGGATCGACCCCCTGCTCCTCAGCGACGATCTGATACATGAGCAAAAGGATGGCCGCTGGGGCATTGATGGTCATGGACGTGGTCACAGCCCCCAGGTCGATCCCCTCAAAGAGTCGGCGCATGTCATCGAGCGTCGAGATCGCCACACCCACGCGGCCGACCTCCGGCCGCGCCTGCGGGTGGTCAGAGTCGTAGCCCAGCTGCGTTGGCAGGTCGAAGGCAACGCTGAGGCCCGTCTGACCGCGCTCCAAGAGGAGGCGGAAGCGACGGTTCGTCTCCTCGGCTGACCCGTAGCCGGCATACTGACGAATCGTCCACTTCTTCCCACGGTACATCGTCGGGTGGATGCCCCGCGTGTAGGGATACTCTCCGGGATCTGGCTCAGGAGGCCGTCCAGTCCCGCGATAGACCGGAGCGATCTCAATTCCTGAGTCGGTCACCACGCGGCGGACATCTGCGGTCGTCATCCCCGGCCCCCTCAATGGAACCCAATGCGAGCTCGTCTCGTGTTTTTCTCCTGGCGCTCCTCGGCGCATCCCCGCCGGACGCAGGCGCAACGACCCCATTACTCTACACGATCACCGTCTCGTGCTACGCGGTCACGGACGAAGAGGCAGGAACGACGGTCCTTTTCTGCGCCAAGAGGAAACTTCGGAAGCCGTCATGCTTTGTGCTCCTCAAGACACAGTACATCCTCGCAAGGCAGCCTTCGTGTCGATAGATCATTCCTCACTCTGGGACAGCGACAGGTCTTTGACAGCACAGCGGTTGAAGCAGAAGCGGTGTCGCCCGCACTCTTGCCCCCGGCCAGCAACTCCTCTTTGGCTGCTCCTCACGGCACACGGCAAACGAGGCAGGAGGCGCAGCCGTACGCGCGCCAGCGGACGAGCTCGCCGCGGCATGTTAGGCTTGAGCAAGATGAAGTCGGTGCGGCGGTAAGACTGGGGAGGGAGGGACTGCATGGCCGGGCCGGTCGTCGTTCCAGTATTGCCCACGTATCTCGACCCCGAACGAGTGACGCATTGTGCCATTCCCTATGGCCGGGCGATTGCTCAGCGCCTGGGGAGCGAGCTCGTCCTCCTCTCGGTCGTCGAGATCACCGAGTCACTTCGCTCGTACTTGGAAGCGGAGGGTGAGCAGGTCGAGCGACTCATTCGGCGCTGGCTGGAGCAGCGCCGGGAAGCGATCGACCGTCTCGCTGCAGTTGTGGACGGTGTACGGACGCGTGTCGAGGTTGTCCTTGGGGAACCCGCGCAAGAGATTGTCGCCTTTGCCAACCAGCATCAGGCTGCCGTCATCGTCATGAGCAGCCACGGCCGGCTCGGTGTCGCCCGACTGCTGGTTGGGAGTGTGACATTCAGCGTGATGCAGCGTGCACAGCAACCAGCACTTGTCGTTCGTGCCCGGGTTCCCGTACCGGCCCCCAATGCACCGGTGAGCTTTTCACCGGTCCTGGTCCCACTTGACGGCTCATCGCTCGCCGAAGAGGCGATCGACACCGCTCTGGCAGTCCTGGGTCAAGGCCATGAACCGTTGGAGCTCCATCTCTTCCACGTCTTGACCAATGACGAGGAGCCAGTTCGTTGGGAGGACTACCTTCAGAGCATCGCACAGCGTCTTCAGGACCGTGGTTATTCCGCTACCTGGAGCCTAGGACACGGGCCAGTGGCCGAGACGATCGCGCAAGAAGCCGTCGAACGACGCGCTGGTCTCATCGCGATGGGCACGCACGGTCTGAGTGGCGTCCGGCGCGTCCTCCTTGGGTCGACAGCCGAGCACGTGCTCCACGCGACGACCGTTCCGCTGCTCCTGCATCGTCCGCGCGCTGTCCGCCGGGCACTGGAAGAACAGCACGCTGCTGCCGGACCGCTCCGCGCACGCGACATCATGACCCCGAACCCGATCACTGTCGGGGCTGACGCAACGCTCGAGCAGGTCGCAAAGCTCATGCTGGACCATCAGATCGGCGCTGTTCCGGTCGTTGACTCAGAGGGGCGTCTCCTCGGGTTGATTCGCGAAGAGGACTTCCTGGCACGGGAGCGCCCGATCCCCTTCTCGGCATTCCGGGCACCGCAACTCTTCGGACGGTGGGTAACTCCGGAGCGGCTCGAGGAGATCTATGCGGAGGCACGCTCGTTGCAGGCTGGTGAGGTCGCCCACCCGCCAGAGGTGACCGTTACCGAGGAGACGCCTCTCAGCGAGCTCGCTGAACACATGGTCGCGGCCAATGTCCGCCACGTGCCAGTGCTCCGCGATGGGAAGCTCGTCGGTATCGTGACGCGGCACGATGTCCTCAAAGCGGTCGCCCACGGCAGTACACCTCGCGGCGGTGCTGGAGCACCGAGCGACCAACATCTTCCTGCGACGGACTGACCGGTCTGAGCGCGAATTTGTGTCATCGCTGCAGAGAGGCTCGACTGAGGACAAAGGCTCGAGGAAGAGGAGAGCCTCGATGACGCATCCGCTGCATGGCAGTACGCCTCCGGTGGGTACAGAGACCCAAGCATGGCATGCCTTGCCAGCGGAGCGAGTCCTTGAGCTTCTCGGCAGCACGGAGGACGGACTCTCAGCGGCTGAGGCGAAGCACCGGCTGAGTACGTACGGCCCGAACCAGCTTGAAACCGCTCCGCCACCAAATCCGCTCCTGATTTTCCTCCGTGAGTTCCGGAGTCCCTTGATCTATGTGCTCCTGATCGCCGCACTGGTCATCGCGGCGCTCCGAGAGTGGGTCGATACCGCCGCAATCATGGCAGTCCTGCTCATCAACGCAGCCATTGGAACCTTTCACGAACTCCGCGCTGAGCGCGCTATCCGTTCGCTCATGCAATTCCTCAGTCCACGAGCGCGGGTGATCCGCGACGGTGAGGAGCAGCATATCCCAGCGCGTGAGCTCGTCCCCGGCGACATCGTGCTCCTCGAGTCCGGGATTCGCGTTCCGGCCGACTTACGGTTGCTCGCGACGACGGCATTGATGGTTGACGAGTCGGTCTTTACTGGGGAATCCATCCCCGTTGTCAAGCAGATCGAGCCGGTGCCGCCCGACACACCACTCGCCGATCGCCGTTCCATGGCCTACCTCGGCACGATCATCACCAGTGGTCGGGGAATCGGTGTCGTTGTCGCCACCGGTCCTGGGACCGAACTCGGCAAGATTGCCCAGTTAGCGCGGGGTGAGGCGCAGCCGGAGACACCGTTGCAACGTCAAATGGCGCGCTTTGCTCGTCTCGTTGCCCTTTTCGTCGTCATCGGGGTCGGAGTGATCAGTGCTTTCGGACTGCTGCGCGGCGATCCCTTGGTTCTCCTCTTCAAATTCGCGGTCGGCGCAGCTGTCGCAATCGTCCCCGAAGGGCTCCCGATCGTCCTGACACTGGTCTTCGCTGTGAGTGCCCAACGCATGGCTCGACGCCGTGCCATCGTCCGCCAGCTCGCCGCCGTCGAGACACTCGGAAGTACCACAGTCATTGGGTCAGATAAGACGGGGACCCTCACCGAGAACCGGATGACCGCTCACTCCGTCTGGGCGGCCGGAGAGCTTCTCAGCCTGACCTCGCCACACGATGGAAGTAAGCACGCCCAGACACTCCACGTGCCAGTTCACGACCTCCACAGGTACTCGTTCTGGCATCTCCCTCCAGCAGCCCGCGTCCTGCTCACTGGCGTGCTGGCCAATGAGGCGACACTCGTGCCGAGGGAAGAAACCGAACAGGAACTGGAGGGAATCGGCGATCCGACCGATATCGCCCTCTTGGTCGCGGGTGCTCATGCTGGCCTCGTTCGTGAAGAAGTCGAGCAGGTGTACCCCATCGTCGCGGTCGTCCCCTTCGAACCGGAACGGCGCTTCGCTGCTGTGGTCTCGCGGGTCGGGGACAACCTGTACCTGTTCGCCAAAGGCGCACCGGAACGCATCATGGAGATGTGCTCGAGTTGGTCCACTCCCACGGGGACGGCGCCGCTGGATGCAGATCAGATTCTTGCTGCAGCCCAAGATCTTGCCGCTCAGGGGCTCCGCGTCCTCGGTTTCGCCGCTGGTCCGATTGCACCGGAGACTGCTGAACGGCTCGAGGAACTGCTGCAGCCGCATGACCTCACCTTCCTCGGGCTCGTCGGCCTGTGGGATCCGCCCCGTCCGGGCGTGCGGGAAGCGATCGCACAGTGTAACGAGGCGGGCATTCGCGTCGTGATGATTACCGGCGACCATGCGGCGACTGCTGCGGCGATTGCCGAGCATCTTGGGATTGCTGCACGCCAGAGTGGGGTTCTAACTGGTCGCGAACTCCAACGATTGTCGGACGAGGAACTCCGTGAAGCAGTCCGACGCGTCTCGGTCTTTGCCCGAGTCGAACCGGAGCAGAAACTGCGCATCGTGCGAGCCCTGCAGGCGAACGGCGAGACGGTCGCGGTTACCGGCGACGGGGTCAACGATGCACCAGCACTCCGCGCCGCCGAAATCGGTGTCGCGATGGGGAAGAGCGGAACGGACGTCGCACGGGAAGCCGCCGATATCGTCCTGACCGACGACAACTTCGTGACGATTGTCGCGGCTGTCGAAGAGGGGCGAGGGGCCTTCGACAACCTTCGCAAAGCCACGTTCTTCCTTATCTCCACCGGCGCCGCGATGATCTTTATCCTACCCTTCGCGATCCTAGCCAACTGGCCTCTCCCTTTCTATCCTGCACAATTGCTCTGGCTCAACTTGGTCACCAACGGCCTTCAAGACGTTGCCATGGCATTCGAACCCAAAGAGCCCGGCCTCATGCGCCGCCGGCCCCGGCCGCGCCGGGAGGGAATCCTTTCCCCGCTGCTGTGGGAACGCACTCTGCCGAGCGGGCTCGTGATGGCAGCTGGAACCCTTTACCTCTTCGACTGGACACTCCGGGCTACCGGTTCACTCGATCTCGCACGGACAGTGGCACTCACGACGATGGTCATCTTCCAGAACTTCCAGGTGGGGAACGCACGGTCCAGCACCCGTTCCCTCTTCCGGATGAGTCCGATCTCGAACCGCGTGCTCTTTGTTGCTGTCCTCGCAGCATTCGGCATCCACGTGGCTGCACTCTATCTCCCAATTACCCAGTTCGTGCTCCGCGTTGAGCCGATCCCACTCGAGATCTGGCCGCGCATCATTGCCATCGCTGCGACGATCCTCGTGACGGTGGAGCTGCACAAGCTAATCCGTCGTCGCTGGCCGCGTCGAGACTCCTGGGAGGCAAGTCACACCCAGACGCCCGAGACTCCAGTGCAACCAGCGGCGACTGCACGCGCTCTCAACTGACCTCGTTTGGCACCAATGATGTGTGGGAAGACACACACCCAGCGGAGCGTCTCGTGCGGAGTATAGAAGCGGTGCAAGGGCCCGACAGCTCGGCGAGTCATGAACCTGCCTGGCACGCGCAAACGGCAGCCGACGTTATTGGCGCTCTCAAGAGCTCACCAAACGGGCTCTCCATCGCCGAGGTGCGGAAACGTCTTCACCAGTATGGCCCGAACCAGATCGCCGAAGTATCACCGTCTAACCCGCTGGCCATCGTTGCCCACCAATTCGCCAGTCCCCTGATTGTCACATTGGCGCTGGCTGCGCTCGTCGCCGGCCTTCTCGGCGAATGGATCGATGCAGCAGTGATCGTCGCCGCTCTCGTGATCAATGCCTTGTTCGGGTTCCTCCAGGAATGGCGCGCCGAATCTGCCATCCGTTCACTCCTGCGCTATCTTGCGCCTAAGGCCCGCGTTCTCCGTGACGGCCTCGAACAGATCGTCGATAGCAGGGAACTTGTACCCGGGGACATCGTGTTGCTCGAGTCGGGCGTTCGCGTACCGGCCGATCTTCGACTCCTTGCCACCACCGCTCTGCTGATCGACGAATCGGTGCTCACCGGCGAATCAGCCCCGGTCGCAAAGCGGCCCGATCCGGTCGCCGCTGACACGCCGGTCGCCGATCATACCTGCATGGCATACCTCGGGACCGTGGTAACGAGTGGTCGAGGGCGAGGCATCGTCGTCGCCACGGGAAGCCGCACCGAGGTGGGTCGCGTCGCTGCCATCGCCCAACAGGAAATCGCACCCCCTACCCCCCTGCAGCAGCACCTCGCGCGCTTTGCGCGGACGGTGGCTGTGCTCGTGCTGCTGGGGATCTTCAGCATTGGAGCCTTCGGCCTTCTCCGTGGTGACGAGCTCGGAACAATTCTCGTCTTCGCCGTTGGCGCGGCTGTGGCGATCGTCCCCGAAGATCTTCCGGTTATTCTCACGATCGTTTTCGCCGTCAGCGTCCAGCACATGGCACGCCGGAACGCGATCGTCCGGCATCTCCCGGCCGTTGAGACACTTGGGAGTACGACTGCGATCGGCTCCGATAAGACGGGCACGCTCACAGAAAACCGCATGACCGTCCGGTTCCTCTGGGCTGCAGGCCAGCGGAGGGAAATCGGGTCGGGTTCTCTGAAACACCTGACCGAGTCACCAGCTGTTCATCTCTCAGCTCAGGCATCCGGTTTCGAAGCGCTTTGGAAAACGCTTGAACCTCATACACTCGTGCTCCTTGCTGGCGTCCTGGCCAACGAAGCCCAACTCACTCCAGCCCCAGAGCTCGATCGCGAAGGGGTCGGCGATCCGATCGACATTGCTCTACTTGTCGCGGCACGGCAGGAACTGGCTGACCCGAACAGGCTTCGTGAGCAGTTCCCCTTGCTGGCGATGCTCCCGTTTGAACCAGAACGGCGGTTCGCCGCCGCGCTCTGCACCGTTGGAGAGCAACCGACGGTCTTCGTGAAGGGAGCTCCGGAGCGCGTCGTCGAGATGTGCACATGCTGGCTCAGCAGCACCGGCCCTGCTCCACTCGCCCCACAAGAGATCGCGGACGCGGCTGCCGAGCTCGCGCAAGCCGGTTTTCGCGTCCTCGGGTTTGCCGCAGGGGCTGTGGAGGGAAGCGACGAATCGGTCTTCGCGCAGCTCAGCGAGCTCGTCTTTCTCGGGCTGGTTGCCTTCTGGGATCCACCACGCCCAGGCGTGAAGGAGTCGATCGCCCAGTGTCATGCAGCCGGTATCCGTGTGCTGATGATTACCGGTGATCACGCCGGAACCGCCGCGGCGCTCGCAGCCGAACTCGGTATTGCCCCGCCCGGAAGCCCTGTCCTCACCGGACGGGAGCTTGCCGAGCTCGACGAGGCACAACTCCGCGAACGGGTTCGCACTGTCAACGTGTACGCCCGCATCGAGCCGGAGCAGAAATTGCGCATTGTGAGGGCACTGCAAGCTCTCGGCGAAACCATTGCGGTCACGGGTGACGGCGTGAACGACGCCCCTGCTTTACGGGCAGCTGATATCGGCGTCGCAATGGGTAAAAGTGGAACCGATGTTGCGCGTGAAGCCGCCGACATCGTGCTTGCTGACGACAACTTCGTCACGATCGTGGCGGCGGTTGAGGAAGGTCGTGCTGCGGCAGACAACCTGCGTAAAGCGACCTTCTTCCTGCTCTCCACTGGCGCGGCGACCGCGTTCCTTTTGCCCTTGGCTCTCTTCCTTGGGTGGCCGCTCCCTCTTTATCCGGCACAGCTTCTCTGGCTCAACCTGGTCACCAACGGCGTACAGGATATCGCGCTCGCCGTCGAACCGAAGGAGCCAGATCTTTTGAGACGTCGCCCGCGTCCGCGCCGGGAGGGGGTCCTTTCGATGCTCCTCTGGGAGCGCATCGCCTTGAGCGGTCTCGTCATGGCGCTCGGCACACTTTGGATCTTCCAGTGGACGCTGGAGCGTTTTGGCTCACTCGACCTCGCCCGGACGGTTGCACTTACAACAATGGTCCTCTACCAGACATTCCAAGTCGGCAATGCGCGCTCCAGCGGGCGTTCAGTCTTCCAGCTTCATCCCTTGTCCAACCGCTTCCTCTTCCTCGCCGCAGCTGCAGCATTGCTGCTCCACATCCTGGCCCTTCACACACCACTTCTGCAGTTCGTGCTCCGGGTTCAGCCAATCCCATTGGAACTCTGGCCACGCATGGTCGTGCCGGCAGCGAGCATCGTCGTCGCTGTGGAACTGCACAAGATGATCCGCCGGCGCTGGCCATACCCTTCCTGGGAGCTGAGCAGTACTCTGGCCTCCTCCACGACGGCAACTCCATCATCCGATAGCTGATCGCCAGTCCGAGGCTTGATGCCAACACGACCAGTAACGCACCAGGTCGAGCAGGCGATGTCATGACTCTGCGTGGCTGAGCGTGCCGCGAACCACCAGGGCGGTCAGCACCACGGCGAAGAGGTTCCCGACGAGGACCGACGACTCCGCGTGCGCGAGCAAGGACCCACTGCCCTTCACCACGTCCAGAATGAAGAGGATCACCATGGTAAAGGCATGACTGCCAAGGAGGTTTCCCACCACCGGGTCATAGGATCCAGCGCGCATCCCAGCTATCGAGACGACAATTTCGGGCAACGAGGTGACTACTGCCAGGACGCTGAGTCCGAAAAACCCAGTCGTCACCCCGGTCTGCTCGACAAGCTCCGTCGCCGCCCCGATGAGCAAACGCGCCGCGAGGACCACGACGAGCGTCGCTGCAGCAAAGCAGGCGGCATCTTGCGAGAGCCTGAAACGCATCTGGCTGGATGTCGCTCCGACCGGTACTGGTAGTACCACGCGCGGCGCGTCACGTGCAGCAACCACGCTCCCCACAGGGAGGCAAGGCCAATCAGGACAGTGGCCCATCCGACGCCGAAAGGGGCAAGCTGCGACGGAGTAACGATCCCAAGCGCAGCACGGGCGAGGACAATGACCGCCAGGACTCCGGCCATCGCCGGATCGATGATGACCCGGGTGGGGATCCGTACCTGGAGAGTCAGAAGGTCAGCGACCGCCAGCACCAGCATGTTGCACAGACACAAGCCGAAAAGATCACCGATCGCGAAATTCGCAGCGCCACTCCGCACTGCGATCAGATTCCGGCAGTGAGGTTGCACCAGCGAGGAGGATGGCACCGATCAACGCGTGCCCGGGCACAGTGTGCTCGGCCAGTTTCTCAACCCGCCACATCGATTCCCAGCCAGCACGATAAAAGCCACGCTGGGACTGAACACGACAAGCGTTCCCCGCACGCTGACCGTCTCCCCATCGCCTTGTTAGAAGCGATGTCAGAGTGTCCTCAACGGCGCACACCCTCGTAGAGGAGCTCCCGTGTGCGCGCTGCCACCTCGTCCGGGTCGACCTGGACACGCGCCACGCCGGTTTCTATCGCCGCGCGAGCGACTGCCGCCGCTACCGCGGGTGGGACGTTCAGATCCAGGCTATCGGGGATGACAAACTGTGGGGAAAGCTGGCGCGGTGTCACCAACTCAGCGATCGCCCGCGCTGCAGCCAGCTTCATGGCATCGTTAATGTCCCGAGCACGCACATCGAGGGCTCCACGGAAGACACCAGGGAAAGCGAGCGAGTTATTCACCTGGTTCGGGAAATCAGAGCGGCCAGTCGCCACGACGAGCGCACCGGCCTCGTAGGCAAGGTCTGGGTGAATTTCTGGATCAGGATTCGCCAAGGCGAAGATAATGGGGCGGGAGGCCATCGTCCGGATCATTTCCGGCGTGAGGATATTCGGACTAGACAGGCCAATGAAGGCATCCGCTCCAACGAGCGCATCCGCCAGACTCCCTCGCACCCCCACCTTATTCGTGAGCCGAGCAATCTCCATCTTGTAGCGATTCATCCCTACTTCGCGGTCGCGGTAGATGGCACCGTGGCGGTCGCAGAGCACGATGTCACCGACACCATAGACGAGGAGCAACTTCGCCGTGGCGATCCCAGCCGCGCCGGCGCCGTTGATCACGATCTTCGCCTCACCGAGCGGCGTCCCGCGCAGCTTGAAGGCGTTGAGGAGACCCGCCAAGACTACGATGGCGGTCCCATGCTGGTCATCGTGGAAAACCGGCATATCGAGGCGCTCCTTGAGTGCCGCCTCGATTTCGAAGCACCGTGGGGCCGAGATGTCTTCCAGGTTGATACCACCGAAGGAGGGCGCAATCGCCGCCACGATGTCGACAATCCGCTCCGGGTCACGCTCGGCGATACAGATCGGGAAAGCCTCAACACCACCCAGCGACTGGAACAGGACGGCCTTCCCCTCCATTACCGGCAGCGCCGCCTGTGGCCCGATGTCCCCAAGGCCAAGCACTGCACTGCCGTCGGTCACAATCGCCACCAGATTTCCCTTGACGGTGAGATCATAGACTGCCTCACGGTGCTGGCGAACTTCTTCGACCGGGGCGAGTGCAGCTGGCGGCAAGTAGAGCAGGTTCAGGATGTGATGGTCACGAACGGGCAACTTGCTGCGGATCTCGAGCACACCGCGGTAGCGCCGGCGAAGGTCAAGTGCCTGCTCGTTTAACGAGCGCGGCCGCCGGGAGCTCACCCGTGGGGGCTCAAAAGCCCCCTCGTAGATGTACCGCCGCGTATTCTCGGCGACCTGCTGCGGATCGACTTGGCGCGTCGCCTCACCGGTCTCGAGCGCCGCCTGAACCACCGCAGCAGCGATTGCTGGCGCAACGCGGAAGTCGAAGATCTGCGGCACGATGTGCTCCGGCCCACGTTGCTCCGGCGGCACCAGGCTGGCGAGTGCCTCAGCAGCGTAGATGAGCGTCCGCAAGCGGATGTTGCGAGCCCCCGAATCGAGCAGCCCTCGGAAGACGCCGGGGAAGACGAGCGAGACATCCATCATGTTTGGGTAGTCTGAGCGGCCAGTCGCCACAACCGCCGCACCGGCTTGGCGCGCCAGAGTCGGATCGATCTCCGGCGTCGGCAACGCGAGGGCAAAGACAATTGGATCAGCGGCCATCGACGCCACCATCTCCGGCGTCAAGATGTTTCCTCGCGCCAGCCCAATGAAGACGTCCGCACCCTTCAGCACATCGGCGAGTGAGCCACGTCGCCGTTCTGGGTTCGTTTCCTTGGCCAGATACGCTTTGGCCCAGTTCATCCGGTAGGGACGTCCGAGGTAGATCGCGCCCGCACGGTCGCACACGATGAGGTCCTTCACCCCGACGCGCGTCAGCAGCCGGGCGACCCCGATACCGGCCAAGCCTGCGCCCGCGATCACCACCCGCACCTGGTCCAGTCGCTTGCCGACGACTTCGAGCGCATTTTTCAGCGCTCCCAGGACCAGGATCGCTGTCCCGTGATGCTGATTCGAAAAGACTGGGATCGGTGCGGCCTTTTCCAAGTGGTCCTGAATCGTGAAGCTGTGTGGTGCGCGAATATGGTCGAGACAGATCGCCCCAAAGGTTGGGATCAACGAGCGAGCAACTTCGACGATCTCCAAAGGATCAGTCAAGTCGACGCCGATCGGGACGGCGTCCACACCGGCGAACGTCTTGAAGAGCACGGCCTTGGCCTCGAGCAGTGGTAAAGCCGCCTCAACCGGGGCCCGAGTTGGTCCGAAGAGGTCCGAGGCATCGGTCAGAATCGCCACCGTGTTGCCGCGTCCAGTGAGATCAAAAGACGCAACCTCATCCTGGCTAATGACTCGGCAGGCTTCGGCGACTCCCGGTGTGTAGACGAGGCTGAGCATCGCCCGGTCACGCAACGGCACTTTGCTCGCGATGCCGATCAGCCCGCGATATTGCCGCCGGTATGCTAATGCTGCATCTGGCTGATCGAGCAGATACATGCCCCACCCCGTTCAGCATGCTCGGACGCTGCGCCCATCGTCGCGGATTGTACGGTGTGCACCACCCTCAGGGCAATCATGCTGTGCAGCGGGCCGTTCGCCGGATGCGTTCGGCTGCCGGATGGTGAACCCCGCTCGCTTCCTTCCTGCCAAGACACCAGCACGGTAACTCCACCTGGCATCCCTGCCACGGCACGTCGCCGATGACCCAGAGCGATCGTCCGCCGCATGAAGACGCCGCACCGAATGACCTGACCAAGCGTGGTTCCGTTGGCCGATTTATGCCGTCTCATCCCGGGTCCCGTAGTCACTCGTGCCGCCGTTCGCTGCGCGGTCCCACTCCTGCCGGACGAGCCAACGCTGCAGTTTACCGCTCGCCGTGCGCGGGAGCTCCTCGACGAACCGAATCGCCCGCGGCACCTTGTACCCTGCCAGACGTGTCCGGCACCAGGCGACGAGTTCCTGCTCCGTCACCTCCATTCCCCGGCGGAGTACAACCGCAGCGACGACGCGCTGCCCCCATTCGACGTCTGGTATCCCCACGACAACCGCCTCAGCGACGGCCGGATGAGCAAGCAGCACCGCCTCGACCTCTCCCGGAAAGACATTCTCACCACCGGTGACAATCAGATCGTCACGCCGGTCGAGGACGTACAAGTACCCCTCTTCATCGAGATAGCCGATATCGCCAGTGCGGAGCCAGCCATCGCAGAAGGCACGGGCAGTCAGGTCGGGCCGGCGCCAATAGCCTGGCGTGACGACTGGCCCCCGCACTTCGATCTCCCCTGGCTCGCCCGGCTCAGCCAAGCTGCCATCCGGTCGGACGATGCGGAGCACGTTTGGATACAGCGGTTTTCCGGCCGAGCCTAACTTACGCAGTGCATCCTCAGGGGCAAGGGTCGCCAGCTGTGATGCAGTTTCCGTCAATCCATACGTCTGCAGCACCGGCAGGCCAACGGCAGCACAGCGCTCGAGCAGTGGGCGTGGTGCTGGTCCTCCGCCAAGCAGGACAGCCCGGAGATGCGCCGGAGAACGCCGCTCGCCGCGCTCTTCGAGCATTCGCCAGAGCATCGTCCCTACGAACGACGCGAGCGTCACCCCACGCTCGATCGCCTCATTGGCCATCACTGCGTCGAACCGCTCGTGCAGTTCAACCGCGAATCCGCCGAGAACGCTGCGAAAGAGAATCGAGAGCCCACCGACGTGAAAGAGGGGCAAGCAAAGCAGCCAGCGATCGTCTGGCAACACCCCGAGGTTCAGCTGGGAACCAACCGCACTCCACCAGTGATTGCCGTAGGTCAGCAAGACACCCTTCGGGCGGTCGGTCGTCCCAGACGTATAGATGAGCGTGTGGACCGCATCGACCTCAACGTCTCGTCGGAGTTCCACCGCTGCCTCCGGCAACCCCGCAAGGTCACTCTCGACATCAACGAGCGTCCCTGTCCAGGACGCGACTGCCGCACGCGTCGCCGGCTCGACCAGCACCACATGCGGATCAGCATCAGCCAGCACAGTCAGGAGTTCCTGTGGGGTATGACGCACGTTGAGCGGCACCAGCACCGCACCAAGTCGGCTCACCGCATGGACGAGCACTACGAGCTCCGGCCGATTCGAGAGACACGACGCGACACGGTCGCCAGCCCGAACACCAAGTCCAGCGAGCTGACGTGCCAAGCGGTCCGCCTCCAGCGCAAGTTCCGCAAACGTCCACGTCCGCTCGCGCCAGATCAGCGCCGCCCGCTCCGGTGTCACGGCCGCGCGCCACGCCAGCCATTCTGGAAGTCGCTTCATCGTTCTCTCAGATCCCTCCGAGCCCCAGCCAATCGAACGTGTAGACGAGCGCGTACGGCCACAAGAGCACCGAGTACACGATAAACCGCACAAGATCCACCTGCCGGAAGTCCACCTGCCACGGATCGATCAGCACGAAGCCTGCTGTCCAGAGGACGCCTGCCAGCAGATAGGCCAAGAAACCGAAGACCGCTCCTCCTATGCGGCCACCGAAACGGCGCGTGCCCGCACCCACGAGCATCCACCCACCGGCGATGAGGAGCGCTGCCAGCACAACCAAGGCATTGGCAAGTCCCCGTGACGTGGCCAAAATCCGTGGCACAACGACCGCGCACAGCGCAAAACCGAGCACGGTCACCAGGCCGCCCGTTGTCACCGCCGCAATCCGCCAGCGGGTAACGTGCTCTTCCTTCATCTGTCTGCTTGCCCTTCGCCCCACCGTACACCAAGCCCACTCCCGGGCGGTAGCCGGAGTCGCCCTCCCACCGGTTCGAATCGTTCCACTGTTCCCAGCGAGCGAAGCAGCACCGCGGTCGCTAATCCATGCGCTCGCTCGGTACCCGGCAGAGCTGCCGCGGTGTGCAGTGCCGCTGCGAGCCCGATTCCCGACTCGAAAACGCTGGTGACAACCGCCTCGATCCCACACCGAGCTGCCTGCTCCACTGCGGCCAGCAAGCGGCGTGGTCCACCGAGTAGCGGCAACTTCAACACGTGGACATCCGCCGCCGCCAGCGCAAGCGCTCGCTCGACCGTCTCCAGTCCAAGAAGCACCTCATCAGCGGCGACGGGCACCGGCGAACGCCGCCGGAACTCCGCAAGTTCCTCAAGCGTCCCCACCGGCTGTTCCAAGTACTCAACGTCAAGCGGTGCGACCGCTCGCGCGAAGGCAAGCGCTTGCTCGACCGTTGCAGCACCATTCGCGTCCAGTCGCAACCGTACCGTCGATCCAACCGCCGCACGCACCGCAGCGACCCGCTCCGCTTCGCTCGGCTCGAGACGCACCTTCAGCTTCAGCGTGCTGTATCCAGCCGCCACGGCCTGGCAAGCGGCTGTCACGGTTGTCTCCACATCGAGAAGCCCGATGAGCGCGTTCACCGCCACCGTCAGCCGGGCGGTCGGATGCAGCCAGCGCGCTAGCATTACACCCTCTCGCTGTGCTTTCAGATCGAGGAGTGCGGTCTCAACTGCTGCACGCGCCGCCCGCGCCCCATCCGCCAGCGTCGGCACACGGTCGAGTGCCTGACAGAGTGACTGCTCGCCGGAGAACGCGTCCGCCTGACGAAGGCTGGTCAACCAGACTTCCGCCTCACGAAGCGCCCGGACTTCGCTCCCCGGCCACGGTGCGACGTCACCAAGCCCGATGAGGCCATCCGGCGTACGGAGCTCGACGATCAGGCCGCTTCGTTCACAGAGCTCGCCGCGCGCCGTCGCGAACGGTACTCGGAACTCTAGTCGGTAGGGCCACCAGCAGCACTGCAGCGATCTCACCACAGCAGCCCTATCGCGAAGAGCACAGCAAAGATGAGCTGGAGCTGCCCCGTACGTCGCAACACTCTGTTCAGCGCTGGCCCTGAGGTTCCACCAAGCACGAGACGCACGAGCTTGACAGCCAAGGGCAGCGTCAGCAGCGGGAGTAGGAGCGCCAGTCCCCCTTGTCCTTGCAGCACAAGGAGAATGGGGACAAAGTAGGCCGCACCGACGAGGAGCGCGTACTGCCAGCGAGTTGCTCGCTCGCCAATGCGCACCGCAAGCGTCTGTTTCCCAGCAGCTCGGTCGGTCTCGATGTCACGCAAGTTGTTGACGACAAGGATCGCGGTGATCAACGCCCCAACCGGCACCGCGGCGATCAACGCAAACCCGGAGAAACTGTCACTTTGCAGATAGGCACTGCCACCGACCGCGATGAGCCCAAAAAAGATGAAGACGAAAAGGTCACCCAGTCCGATGTATCCCAGCGGCCAAGGGCCAGCCGTATAGAGGATTCCCGCTGCGATGGAGGCAAGACCGATCAGCAGGATCGGCCAACCACCGACCCACACCAGGTAGAGGCCAAGCAGCGCTGCTGCACTGAACGTCAAGGCGACCGCCCGCTGCATTTCACCAACCGTTACGAGCCCTCGCGCGGTGATCCGCGTCGGTCCCACCCGCTCTGGCCGGTCAGCTCCCTTCAGGTAATCAAAGAGATCATTTGCGTAGTTCGTCCCGATCTGGATCAAGACGGCTGCTGCCAGCGCTGCAAGGAACGGGAACCAGCGTACTGTGCCCGTCTCGCGCACCCCAACGGCCGTACCGACCAGAACAGGGCCCACGGCAGCCACCAACGTCGCCGGACGAGCTCCGAGCCACCACACTCGCCAGCCCAGTCGGTTGGTCTCTCGCCTGGCCGAATCGCTCGCCGGCATCGCCATTCTGGCACCTCACTGCATCAGGGGAAACGCGGGAACTTCGAGAAATCAGGCTTGCGCTTCTCCAGGAAGGCACGGTGCCCTTCTTTGGCCTCGTCAGTCAAGTAGTAGAGCAGGGTCGCATCGCCCGCGAGTTGCTGCAGTCCGGCGAGCCCGTCGGTGTCCGCGTTGAAAGCCGCCTTCAGGAAGCGGATCGCCATCGGGCTCTTCTCTAAGATCTCACGCGCCCACTGCACGGCCGTTTCCTCAAGCTTCTCGTAGGGCACGACCGCGTTCACCAGCCCCATTTCCAGTGCCTCTTGCGCGGTGTACTGACGACAAAGAAACCAAATCTCCTTCGCCTTCTTATGCCCAACGATCCGACCGAGCAGGGTTGCTCCATACCCAGCGTCGAAGCTCCCCACTCGCGGGCCGACTTGCCCGAACTTGGCGTGCTCGGCCGCAATCGTGAGGTCACACACCACGTGCAACACGTGTCCACCGCCGATTGCATACCCGTTGACGACCGCAATGACTGGCTTCGGGAGATAGCGGATCTGCTTCTGCAGGTCAAGCACGTTGAGGCGAGGGATACCTTGATCGTCAACATAGCCACCCTCGCCACGCACCCGTTGATCACCTCCCGAACAGAAAGCTTTGTCACCCGCACCAGTCAACAACACCACGCCGATTGACGCGTCGTCCCGCGCATGCGCGAACGCATCCATCATCTCCATGACCGTCAGCGGCCGAAACGCATTGCGCACTTCAGGACGGTTAATGGTGATTTTCGCAATCCCTTCTCCCTCCAACCGCTCGTAGAGGATGTCCGTATACTGCTTGATTGGTATCCACGTGAACTGGCTCATGCGACCTCCTGTTGCCTACGTATGATCACTCGCGACGCGCCACGGGCGCTCCCGTCAATCTTAGCGAGCCTGCTGGGCGAAGAGGGTCCCAACCTGGATGTGGTATGCCGCCGAGGAGTACGCAATCTGATCCATTAGAACACAGCCTGCCTCACAGGATTGACCATCGAAAATCCGCTACCGGAACACTGCCGAGTTCAGTGCAAGTGCCGAATCAGACTGTACCGCACAGCCAGTGAGGTGCGGATGCCCCTGGTACAGCTTCTCTGCTCGGGTGCTGCCTTACCGATGTCCGCTGCACACCAACTCAGCACGGCCGAGCCCGTCTCACTTGTCCATCGCGGTGTGACAAGTCACGCCGACGCCTCATCGTTGGTACTGCGGACGAAGGGCAATCGGAGGGAGCACGGACACGCACCACACTGCCTGCCACCGAAGCGAGCCACTGCCCATCGCTCTTCGGTCGCACCTCAGCCGACGTGGGAGCAAGATAGCGCGTGAAGGTGGCCGCAACGCAAGAAATGCTGTCCAATCCGGTGACGGGAACGAGGCCTAAGCGAATTTGCTCCTCCCCATCGAAGCTCGTCGGTCACAGATTCCCAACGCTCACGGCGGACCGGGTTCCTCTCCGCCTGTGCTTACCTGGCGGACCAATTCGAGGAGCTCTTGCTCGCTCCAGGCATCACGGTTACCGGCAAGGACCACGAGTTGGTAGCGACGCAGACCGTCGTCCCACACCGCGGTTTGTGGCCAGCCCCATACTGGATGCGGCACCCAACAGAGCTGGACCCGCTCCGACACCTGGTCACAGTGTGCCTCCGGTCCAGCAGTGGGCCCACCAGGTCCGGCGACCGAAATACTCAGCCGTGCCACAAGCGTCGGGCCGACCAGCCCGATCCTAACCGTCTCCGAACTTTCACGCAGAGCTGAAACGACACGGAGTTCCGCCGGAAACGTGACGGCGGCTACGTTGGGAGCCAGTGCCGCCAGGGCATCCGGGACGGCTTCGAAGACCAGCTGCGTTTGCCATGTCACACCATCAGCCTGGAGAACATAACACCCTGGCTGTTCCACCTGGAGCTCCACCGACCGTGACCGCTCGCGCATGCGATTGGGCTCGATAAACAGCGCGGGCTGTCCGTCCACCGCAAGTGGGACGACCTCCGGTAGATGGAACAGACGGACAAGGATCGGGCCTCGCTCACTTGCCACGACCTGGAGTTCGGTGTGGATGGTTTGGCCGGATGTTGCATTGCGATCACCCAGATTCACCACCGCATCCGGGCCCAGCCCGAGGTAGATCGGCCCCTCACCAACCATACTTCCGTACGCCCAAGAACTCCTTGGACAAGGCTGTTCAACCGCCGGCGGTCGGAGCGGACGCTGCTGCAGTGCTGCGACCAGGAGTTCCTGTGGGCTCGCGGGAAGCGATTCGGCACCAACCGCCCCTGCGACCACAGCAATCACGACATGCTCAGTACAGTCGAACTCGATCATCCCGAGCATCGGCTTGGCCATGAGGTCGTCTGCCTCGCGGAGCAGCGCCGCCGCCACGAGAACGCGCCGCGCGTCAAGAGGCAGGAAACGCACGAATTCGAGCACGCTCCAGCGTTCGCGCTGTACCGCCCGCCGCTCCACCCAATCGAGAAACGCCTCAGGCCACTCGGTGTACAGACCTGTTTCGAGCGCCTCCGGCTCACGTGGCACAACAGCGAACGTGCGTGACTCCACAGCCAGTGACGTTGGTGACGCGAGGAAACCTCTCAAACGCCCGACATCGCCACGACTCAGAGCAGAGAGGAACGAGGCCAAGCTGTCGAGCGTCCCATCCAGCGTGCAGGACATCGGCAAGTCGACGGGAACGGAAGGAGTCGGTAGCGGTGGAAGAGTGGCCGCTTCCGTGAGTCGAACCGTCGGGACAACTGTCGCCGGTACTGTCCCAGCAGTCGGCGTGGACGGTAACCCACGACAGGCTGCGGTGAGCAGAAGGACTGGTACGAGGGCCCGGAGCAATCGAGACACGGGCACACACTCCTCGTGGCTCACTGCACCCCGAGCCCGGTATACCACGACGATAGGACCATCAGGGATGAATCCAAACCGCCGTCCCGACAGGAGTCCAGTCGTAGAGCCAGGCGGCAGCATCTAAGGGAAGATTCACGCAGCCATGACTCATTGGATGACCAAAGTTGTTGTGCCAGTAGGCACCGTGCAGCGCATAGCCGAGATAGAAATACATCGTGTGTGGGACATTTGGAAGATCATAATAGTCAATACCTGGCGTTCCACCTCGCATCCGCTCGTAGCGGAGCTTCACGTACACACGGAAGGTTCCGGTCGGGGTTGGATACTGCGGGAGTCCGGTCGAAACGAGCGTCCAGAAGACAAGACGATCGTGTTCCCAGGCCCGGAGCGCTTGATCGCTGAGATCGACCTCGATCCACTTCGCTTCGCCAACAGGTGCTCCTGCAGGCGGAGTACGAACAAGACCAGGTGCGCGGGGAAACAACGCTGGTGTGAAGACCGGGACATCGGGTGGCTGGGCAAGCGGTGCGCGCTCCGCTGCGATCCGCCGGGCAGCCCACTCGCCAAGGCGCGTCACCTGGATTTCCCCAGCCGTCCCCCGCTGTGCCGGATGCCACTCCAGTCGGGCACGTTCGAAATATTGGACAGTGAGCCCATCCTCAGTCAGTTCCTCGCTGATGGGATACCCGAAGATCCGCACCCCTCCGAAGCGTTCCCAGAACCAACGGAAGCCATGGCAGAGGTTGTGCTGCGTTTCGACGAAGTACCGACAGGCCGTGTTGTCCGCTGGTTCAGTGGGAAGGAATGCCCGATCAAAACGGCCCCTCGTTGCCTCGGCACCAAGCCGTCGCAGCTGGACTCGCCACTCGGGGGATACTTCCGGATGCCACTCAAAAACGGCACGCTCAAAATACTGGACGGTCGTTCCTTGTTCGCTGAGTTCCTCACTGAGCGGATACCCGAAAATGGGAACATCGCCGTTCCGCAACCAGAATTCGAGGAAACCATAGGCGAGTGTGTGACCGGTCTCTGGGAAGTAGACACGCTCTGGCCCACCCAGCACTGCCCCGACCGGTGACGGTAGGACAATCACAAAGAGCAGTGCAAGGGCAAGGCCACCGCACATGGCGCGGGCGAGAGGGTTGCCAGCACTGGCGCGGGGCACGAACAGAACCATGCTGTGCACTCCAGCCGTTTGGGAACGAGTGACCTTCTTCAGAATACCCGTAGGAGGAGGCACGGGGCAAGCCAAAGCGAACGTTCGCTCTTTTCCGTTCCACCTTGGATCAGCTCGGCCCGGTGACCTTTTTGTTCTCACTGGTGCTTGTGTCCTCATTCGAGAGACTTGGGAAAATTCCAGAGTAAGCGGCTCGGCGCGAGACTGCACTCAACTGAGGCGCACGGCGGCACCAGGTTGGATGAAGTGCGCTCGGCAGCGTTTGCTCGCTGGCACCCATGTCTCCCGAGCCGGTGGTCACGCCAAAGGCGAAAGCCCCGTCCAGCCTTACCACCTTCGGCGGAACTCGCTCTCAATACGGAAGGCCTCCTTGGCAGCAGACCCCACGTGCTTCGCCGGGCTCGGCACGGAGGCACGAAGAGAGCCGCTGGAGCCAACCGCGACTTATGGACTGCGGGGAATCACGAGCACCTGTCCAGCCTGTAGCTGGTTAGGATCTTCAATGCCATTCGCTTCGATCAACGCCTGAAGGGAGACGCCGAAGCGAACCGCGATGCTATAGAGGGTGTCGCCTGGTTGGACGACATACGTGGTACCGCTGCCAGGCGTCACCGGCGCTGCGGGGACAACCGTTGGCGTTGGTACACGAAGGGACGGTGGTGGCGGCGTCGGGGTGACGATCGGCAGTGCTGGCAACGGTGTCGCGGTCGGAACAGCCGTCGGTGTAACGGTCGGCATCGCTCGGTTGAATGGCAGGCAGGCAGCCGCAAAAAGCATGCTCGTCACGATGAGCCAGCGGATCTTCATCACGCCCCTTCTCTCCCAAAGAGCTCTTGCTGCCGCTGCGCGATTTCAGCCCGACGCGCGCGCTCAACGGCCTCATCCCGCTCGAACGTGACGCGTAACACCATACCGCGCCGCAGCCAGGGGAGCAGTGACCGCGGCACAACCAATTCCGGCCCTTCATCAAAGACGAGTACCGCGAACTCCTGCCCATTCTCCCCGCTTTCAATCCGGTCGACGGTCGCCCAGAGCCAGGTTTGCATTAGGAGCGCTCCCTCTGTGTTTTCACGGTGTACCGCTCGCCATCCGTTGTCACGACGACCGTTCCGTCGACATCTGTCCGGTAGATGCGAGCGCCAGCAGCACGCAAACGCTGCAGCACCGCCGCATGCGGATGCCCGTAGGCGTTGTCTCTCCCCACGGAAATGATAGCCACTTCTGGCTGAACCACAGCGAGAAAGAGCTCGCTTGAGGAGGTACGACTACCGTGATGACCGGCGACGAGGATTGCCGCGCGCAGTGCTTCACGGTCGCGCTCGACGAGTGCCGCCTCACCACGGGCCTCGAGATCACCCGGCAGGAGTATTCGAACGGCTCCATGTTCTACCATCAAGACAACACAGTTGTCGTTGTCCGAGATCTCGCCGTCCGCATCGACAATCAACGGGCTCTCTGGCCAGAGGATCCGCACCCGCACCTGTGCACCGAGCTCCAACACTTGTCCTCGTTCGGCTCGGAGTGGCTGGATACCGAGGTCACGCACCAAACGGAGCGTCTCCGCATACGTACGATTTGTCGAAGGCAAGACTGGATCGACGTACGTGTTCACTGCAATTCCCTCCAGCACCGCCGGCATGCCCCCCACGTGGTCTTGATCGGGATGGCTCAAGACGAGATAGTCCAGCCGATCGACTCCATGCGACCGAAGGAACGGCAGGATGACCTGTTCGGCGTCTTCCCGGCTATTCCCGGCATCATACAAGAGCGCATGCCCATCCGCCGTGACTGCTGTCACCGCGAGCGCCTGCCCGACGTCGAGCACCGCAACGGTCAGCGTTGCCCCTGCCGATCCCGCTCCTCGCCCGGGCAGCGCACAGCCAATGACGAAGAGTGCCAGGGCCTGCAGAATGAAGAGGCGAAGGATCCCTCGTGCCACCTCGGTCAGTCCCTGGCTGCACGACGGACAAGCCACAGCCGCTGCAGGACAGTGAGGTTGGTCGCCACGGCCAAAAGCCAGAGCACCCAGATGGGGCGGTCAAGCAAAAGCCCCAGTGCAAGCACCACGATGCGCTCGGGTCGCGCGAAGAACCCCTGCGTCAGCGCGATACCGGCACCTTCCGCCCGCGCTCGCACGTAGCTCACCAAGATCGACCCCACAATGGTGGCATAGCAGAGGAGGACGGGGACGGCACCGAGCTCCGTCCGCACGATCCAGATGAGGAGTCCTCCGAGCACGAAGGCCTCCGCGTACCGGTCGAGGACAGAATCGAGCACACCACCAAACCGCGTTACGCGTCCTGTCGCCCGTGCCACCGCACCATCGAGCATATCGAAGGCTCCGGCAACGATGAGGAGGACACCGGCAAGCTGCAGTCGTCCTTCGGCAGCAACCCAACCCACCACTCCATTGAGGACGAGCCCCATCACCGTCAACTGGTTCGGCGTGAGGCCGGTCCGTGCCAGGAGGGCACCGAGACGCAGGACGCGCTCGCGCACACGATCCGCAACGAGTGAACTAAGCACGCGTTCCTACCTCCCCGACCACGCTCGGAGCGCGACCCGGAGCGAGTCCCACCAGTCCATCGGCGGTTCTGCCGCTCGTTCGCGCACTCCCCGCAGGAGCCGCTCGTAATAGGCCAGTGTACGCTGTGCGATGACGGGCCATGAGAACTGCTCGGCACGCTGTCGGCCCGCCTTGCCCAGTCGTTCACGGAGGTGAGGATCAGCGAGGAGATGCACCAACGCCACTGCCAAAGCCTCGGCATTCTTCCGCTCGACCAGCAATCCCTCGACGCCGTGACGGAGCACGAACCGAAATCCCCGGATGTCGCTCGCAACGACCGGCCGCCCGCTGGCCATCGCTTCGAGCAACACAATACCGAAGCTCTCTCCACCTGTTGCCGGGGCACAGAACACGTCACAGGCGGTGTAGTAGGACGGCAACAACTCGTCAGGGACGGGACCCACAAAGCGAACGTTTTCGCCAAGTTCTGCCCGCTCGATCTGCCGCTCGTAGCGCTGGGGATCTCCCGGTCCGACGACCAGGAGTAAGACGTCTGGAAACTCGCGTCGCACGAGTGCAAGCGCTTCCAGCAAATACCGGAGTCCCTTGCGCGACTCGTTGAACCGGCCGACAAAAAGGACTGTTGGACGCTCGAAACGCGCGATCGGCGGAACATCCGGGCGGAACCGCTCAATATCGATACCGTTCGGGATAAGTTCGTAATACCCAGGAAAGTAGCGAGCAATCGACTCCAGCGCAGCCGGCGAGACGGCAATCCGCCCATGAAGCTTCGCGAAGAGCAAGCTCAGCACGGGTTTGGCCGAAAGATACCCCCAGTTGTGCGCTCGCGCCGCATGGAACGTCCCGACGTTCACCGACCGGGAATGTAACAGGGCGAGTTGGGGCAACATTGGTGCAAGCGGCTCATGCAAGTGGACAATATCGAAACGTTCACGACGAAGGAGCTCCTTCACCTTCCCGGATACGAATGGCGAGAGTGTGATCCGCGCTGTTGAGCCGTTTGCCGGGACAGGAACTGCGACCCCCAGCTTGATCAGATGCCCATCGTCGCTCTCCGACTCACCGGGCGAACGCGGAGCCAGAATACGCGTGTGGTGACCAAGCTTGCAGTATTCCGCGTCAAGATGAAGAATGTGCTCGTTGACGCCGCCGGGATAGCTGAAGTCAAACGGGGATACGAAGAGAATCCGCATCGTCCACTCCGTTTGTCACGCTGCTCCGAGGAGACTGATGACGACTTGGGCACTCATCGCCTTCATCTGTGGACTGTGGTGGACGCTCGCCACGCTCTGGCGTCTGACGCGACCGATGTTGCGGCCACCACTCTGGCTCGCGCTTCTGCGTGACGTCGTTCCAGCACCATTGCTGGGGCTGCTCCTTGTGCGTCTAGTCGGCATCAGCTGAGACGCTCGGATGCTCCGTTCCGGGTTGCCTTTCATCTTCCCGCTCGCCAGAGCCAATTTCGTGAAGGACAACCGCGTCACGTCCTATCGTCCGGACCTGTGCGATCGGCACCGTCCGTCGCCGACCGAGTAACCCGCCGATACCAGGCGGAGCAATCACCACTGTCGTGAGTGCGCCACTCACCGGGTCGAACTCCGCGTCGTCAACTGTTCCCTGCGCTTCACCTCGTTCCGTCACCACCCGGAGCCCAACAAACTCGTCGATTCGAAGCGTGGTCCTCTCGCCGTCACTGGCCGGCCGGAGCACCTCGCGCTGCGGAAGCATCACTGCATCGGGTCCAATGCTCTGGAGCTCGGAAAAGGAGACATCGCTCAAGTTCCCGCGGAACCGTCCACCACGCCGTACGCGAAGAGCCGCGACCCGTCGCTCTTGTGGATCAATCAATGCGTCTGAGACCTCGCCGAGCCGCTCGCCACTTTCGACGACAATAACTGCTAGGCCACGCAGCGCCCGGAGTTCCACGGGAGCGCTCCTTTCATCCCTTCGGCACCATCATACCCTGCGCATTGATCAGTTTCTCATCGCCTTCCCTTGGCGTCCAGAGCAATGTGGTATTGCCTCGTCCTTCGGTCTGAGCACGTCAGCGGCCCCGTCTGCCAGGACCAACAGCGGCAGACAAACTCGGCATCCGTCTGTTGTGTATCCTCTCCGATGAGTAACCGCTTGGTCGAGGCTTCAGGACGATGGCGCGACACAGGCACAAGAAGCGAACGCCGGGAAGGGGCGGCCGAACCAATGGGAACGGACGTCGTCCGGCAAACGGGACGGCGGTGATCCTCGCGCGCCGACGGCGAGCCCGGCAGCGCCATCCTGTGGTCAATACACTCCTCCGTATCGCTGCGGTACTCGGGATGACGCTCGCCTTATTGGCATTTGTCGGTGCTGGGGTCGCCGCGGCAGCTGGTTATCTTGGTTGGTCTGCTTTGACCGCAGATCTTCCCTCCCCCGACCGCTTTGAGGCACTGGAGTTCCAGACCACGAAGATCTACGATCGCAACTGGGTACTCCTCAGCGAGGTGACCGACCCCGCGACTGGTTGGCGGACCGCCATTAGCTATGAGGAACTGATGGATCACATCCGCCAACAGCGGAACGATCCGAACAAACCACATCGTGCTTGGATTGTCGATGCGACTATTGCCGCGGAAGACCAGACGTTCTGGACGAACCCAGGAGTGGAGCCCCGCGCGATCCTGCGCAGTCTTATCTTCAACCTCAGCGGCGAGAGCACCAGCGGCGCGTCGACGATCACCCAGCAGCTTGTGCGCATGCTGTATCCCGAGACAATCGGCACTGAGCGCACGTATCGCCGCAAGATCCGTGAGGCGATTATGGCCATCCGCTTCACGCAGCGCTACTCAAAGCAAGAGATCCTCATGATGTACCTCAATAACGTTTATTATGGGAACCGTGCATATGGGATCGACGCGGCGGCACAAGCCTACTTCAATAAGTTTGCCTGGGAACTCTCGCTCGCCGAGGCCTCGATGCTGGCTGGTCTCCCCCAGGCCCCGAGTGTCTATGACCCCACGAAGAATTTCGAGCTCGCCAAGGCACGCCAGCGCTATGTCTTGGACCGTATGGTTGAGCTCGGCATGATCACGCGCGCCGAAGCGGATCAAGCCTTTGCGGAGCCGCTCTACCCACAAAGCCGCGAGGGGCGTTACAACAAGGCCCCCCACTTTGTCAACTTCGTCCTGGACTATTTGGAGACGAAATACGGGCCCGCGGCAGTCTATCGCGGCGGCCTCATGGTACGTACAACCCTTGATCTGTCCGCTCAGCAGGCGGCCGAAGAGATTGTCAAGCGTCGCGTCCAGCAGCTCGCTCCCTACCGTGTGGATAATGGCGCTCTTGTGGCGATGCTTCCCTGGAGCGGTGAGATTATCGCTATGGTTGGCAGCGCCGACTTCTATGACGACACGATCGATGGCCAATTCAACGTGACCACGGCTGAGCGTCAACCAGGATCTGCAATCAAGCCGATCACCTACCTTGCGGCCTTCGAGAAGGCTGGCTGGTATCCAGGAACCGTCGTCTTCGACTACGCCAAGGTTTGGAACATCCCTGGTTTCGGCAGATACGAACCGAAGAATGCCACTGGTCAACATTTCGGCGCGATCACCGTGCGGGAGGCACTTGCCAACTCGCTGAATATTCCCGCCTTGCAGGCAATTGAGGTTGTCGGTGTCCCAGCCATGATTGACATGGCACACCGGCTGGGTATCAAGACCGGGTTCTGGCGCGACCCGAGCTACTATGGCCTCTCAATT
This sequence comes from Thermomicrobium sp. CFH 73360, assembly GCF_023806465.1. GTDB lineage: Bacteria > Chloroflexota > Chloroflexia > Thermomicrobiales > Thermomicrobiaceae > Thermomicrobium. The sequence goes on from NZ_JAMSLS010000001.1 coordinate 552,700, forward strand.
ACGCTCGGTGGCGGTGAAGTTTCACTCCTCGAACTGACGAACGCCTATGCAACGATCGCGAATAACGGGAAATACGTGCCCTACAATCCCATCCTGGAAATCATTGCACCAGGCAATAACCGCATCTACCAGCTTGACCGTGCAAGAACGCTCGAGCAAGCTCCCCAGGTGGTTCGTCCGGAGTACGCCTATCTCATCACGGACATTCTCTCCGATAATAAAGCGCGCGCCATAATCTTCGGCCTCAATAACCCGCTCGTCCTCCCCGAACTCGACAATCGACCCGTCGCGGCCAAGACGGGTACGAGCGAGGACGCACGGGACCTCTGGACGGTCGGCTACACGACTGACATCGTCGTCGGCGTGTGGGTGGGGAGAACCGATAACCAGCCAACCCGAGGACTCGACGGAATTTCCAGCGCGGCGTTGATCTGGCACGACTTCATGGTGAAAATTCATCAACACCCGCAACTTGCGAAAACCCTCCTCGGTCCGGATGGACAACCGATTCCGGTCGAGTTTCAACGTCCGCCGGGCATCGTGGAGGTTCAGGTTTGCGCAGCAACCGGTAAACGCCCGATTCGTGGAGCGAGGACTGTCACAGAGCTGAGTGTGCGAGATGGGCCGCCACGACTCCGCTGCAATCAGGCCTCCGAGTATGAGCTGCGCGAGCTCCGCGCAGCCCTCGCGACCCCGAAGGGCATGACAGGACGCGGCTTAAGTTCGCTTCAGGCTTATGCAGCGATGGTGGGGGTGGGGCCACGCATCGAGATTCTGCAGCCGACCCCAACCCCAGTAACGGGTGAGTCGAACAGTCCAGCAGAAGGGACCGGAACCCCAAGCTTCTATCCGACATCACCTGGTCCGGGTTCGTCTCCCCCTGCTCCAGCCCCTCCAACGCTCCCAGGAAAGCCTCCCAGTTCAGCGAACCCGTAACGCGCATGCGTTCACCCGCGACTTTCACCGACAGCAATTGCGCTCACCCTGCACGCTCTCCGGCCGTTTTGTACACGGCCAGGGCGCGATCGTGGGATCGCTTCAAGAACTGGGAAGAGCAACCGTGCGCGCTGACCACCGCTAGGAATGCTGCGCAACCTCCCTGGTCGTGCTATCCTTCACAAACGGACGGGGAGGGGTAGACGAGAGCGAGGTGCATCGGTGTCGCTCGTCGATTACGCAGTCATCGGGTTGCTCGTTCTCACTAGTACAGTGATGGGGACGGTCCTTATCCTCGTTGGTCACTTTGTTCGGCCGCGCAAGCCGACGCCAGCCAAGCTCCAACCGTATGAATCGGGAGTCCCGGATGTAAACCCACCCCGCGGCCGCATCACGCCACGCTTCTATCTTGTGGCCCTCCTCTTTGTGGTCTTTGACGTCGAAGCGATCTTCATTTATCCCTGGGCGGTCGCCTTCGACGCATTGGCGCTTTATGGCTTTCTCCAAGCCGCGCTGTTCGTTGGGATCCTGCTCATTGGGCTCCTCTACGAATGGCGGAAAGGAGCCCTGGAATGGGTATGAGCACGGTACAGAGTCACCCCAACATCATCACCACCACGGCAGACTGGGTCTTCAGCTGGGCTCGGCGCTCTAGCCTCTGGTGGCTTCAGTTTGGACTTGCTTGCTGTGCCATTGAGATGATCAGCTCGGCCATGCCACGCTTCGACCTCGCCGAGCGCTTTGGCATGCTCTACCGTGCCTCTCCGCGCCAAGCTGACCTCATGATTGTGGCCGGCACGGTGACGAAGAAGATGGCACCGGTCGTGCGCCAGCTCTATGACCAGATGGCCGATCCGAAGTGGGTGATCAGTATGGGGAGCTGCGCCAACGTCGGTGGGCCATTCGATACCTACGCGGTTGTGCAAGGTGTGGACCAGGTCATCCCGGTCGATATCTATGTTCCCGGTTGTCCACCCGTCCCGGAAGCACTCTACTATGGCGTTCTGGAGCTACAGAACCGCATTATCCGCTATGAGCGGCTGAAGCAGCGGTACGGGCTCGAAGCTGCAGAGGCGGACCGCCAAGAGCAGCGTGAGGCTGCCCGCGCTGCACTCGGCCCACGCTCGTCGGGAGCGCGATGATGAGCGAGCCGCGACCGGTCCCAGCGCCGACGGCGACAAGTCCGTGGGACACGACCGGATACTGGGGGCCAACCGACCCTGAGCAGCACCCCGCGGTCCGTCTGATTCGCGAGCGCTTTCCGGACGCCCTCCGCGAGGCGACCGTCTTCCGTGACGAGATGACGATCCGCGTCGATCGACGCGCTTTGCGTGACGTTGTCGAGTTCCTTCGGACACATCCGGAGCTCCGCTACAACCACCTGACCGACATCACCGCGGTTGATATGCTCTACCTGCGTGAGCGACCACGCTTCGATGTCGTCGTCCAGCTCTACTCGATTCCACGTCGTCAGCGACTGCGGGTGAAATGCGGCGTCGACGACGGAGAGACAGTTCCCTCCCTCGTGCCAATCTTTGCTGGAGCCAATTGGCTCGAGCGCGAGTGTTACGACATGTTCGGCATCATCTTCGAAGGACATCCGGATCTTCGCCGTATCCTCCTGCCCGAGGATTGGGATGAGGGCCATCCCTTACGCAAGGACTATCCGTTGCGCGGGTACCGCGACTATGTTCAGCCCGGCTTTGAATCGCCCGCACCGCGGATCCGCGGCACGCTGCGGAGGCCAGGGCCATGATCGACTTTTCACAGTCCACGCCGGTTATCCTGAGCGAAGTCCGGCAGCTCACTCCGACACGACGTGAGCTTGTTCTCAACATGGGGCCACAACATCCGAGTACGCACGGGGTGCTGCGCATCCGCCTCACTCTCGAGGGTGAGACGGTGATCGCCTGCGACCCCGTCATTGGCTACCTGCACCGTGGAGTCGAGAAGCTCGGCGAGTCACACCGCTACGCCCAGTTTGTGCCATGGACAGACCGAACGGATTACGTCGCTGCGCCCTCAAACAACCTCGGATACGTGCTCGCCGTCGAGAAGCTCTGTGGTATCCAAGCTCCGGAGCGTGCGCAATACTGGCGGATGATCATGGCCGAGCTCACACGCTTAGCCTCGCACCTCGTCTGGCTCGGCACGCATGCGCTCGATATCGGCGCTCTTTCCGTTTCCCTGTACACGTTCCGTGACCGTGAACTGATCCTCGACATCTTCGAGAAGTTCTGTGGTGCGCGACTGACAACCAATATGATGGAGATTGGCGGGTTCTCGCGGGAGATCCCGCCGGAGCTCCCCGAGATGGTGCGGGAGTTCTGTCGTTACTTTCCCAAGGCGATTCAGCAGTACGAGGATCTATTAACGGAGAATCCGATCTGGCTCGCCCGCACCAAGGGGGTCGGGATCATCGAGCCAGACGTTGCCATCAACTATGGCCTGACCGGTGCCTGCCTTCGCGGCTCTGGCGTCAACTATGACGTCCGCAAGGCGATGCCGTATCTCCTTTACGACCGCGTCGAGTTCGATGTTCCCCTGGGCACACACGGTGACGTCTATGACAGGTACCTCGTACGCATCGAGGAGATGCGCCAGTCGATTCGCATTATTGAGCAGTGCCTCGAGCAGGTACCGACCGATGGACCGCTCATGGCCTACGAGTCGCAGTACGTCATCCCACCGCACAAGAACGTGATGACGACGGCCGAGGACATGCAGCGGCATTTTATCTGGGTGATTAAGGGATTTAGCCCCCCGAAGGGCGAGGTCTATCACGCGGTTGAGCACTCGAAGGGGGAGCTCGGCTATTACATCGTCAGCGATGGGAGCCCGATCCCCTATCGTCTGCGTATTCGGAGCCCGGATTTCGTCAATCTCCAGTCGCTCCCGTATATGGCGCAGGGCGCGATGCTTGCCGACATTGTCGCTCTCATCGGAACGATTGACATCGTGCTCGGATCGGTCGACCGCTGACGGTGGGAGACGGGTGAGGCGACGGAAGCGATGGACTGGCAGCGACTGCTGGTGAGCTATTTTGTGGGCTTTGTACTGCTGAACGTGCTGCTCGGCCTTATGGCTTACATGACGTGGTTTGAGCGGCGCGTCCTGGCACGGATGCAACATCGGGTCGGGCCGAACCGCACTGGCCCGTTCGGCCTCTTGCAACCGATTGCCGACGGGATCAAGCTTCTCGCCAAAGAGGATATCGTCCCGGCCAACGCCGATCGGCTGGTCTTCCTGGTGGCACCGCTTCTCTCGTTCGCACTTGCACCTCTTGGTGCTGCGGTCATTCCCTTCGGCGAGAGCCTGCACTTGTTCGGCCTTGAGATTCCTCTGCTCGTGGCGGACATCAATGTTGCAGTGCTCTACGTGCTCGCGCTCGGCTCGATCGGCGTCTACGGCATCATTCTTGGCGGCTATGCGTCTGGCAACCGCTACTCTCTGCTTGGGGCTCTGCGCTCAACGGCGCAGGTTATTAGCTATGAGCTTGTCCTCGGGCTCTCACTGGTCGGCGTCTTCATCCTCGCCGGATCGTTCAGCCTCCAGGACATCCTGCGCGAACAGCAGCGGGTACTCGTGATCGGCCCGCTCACCTTGCCAAATTGGTATATCCTCTCCCAGCCGCTCGCCTTCGCGTTATTCCTCATCGCAGCAGTGGCCGAGACGAATCGCGCACCTTTCGACCTCCCGGAAGCTGAGACTGAGCTTGTGGCTGGATACTTCACCGAATACTCTGGCTTCCGCTTTTCTTTCTACTTTTTGGCCGAATACATTAACATGATCGTTGTCTCGCTCCTGGCAGGAACGCTGTTCGTGGGCGGCATTGACGGGCCATTCGCTGACGGTGTCTGGTGGCTTGCACTCAAAGCGCTGTTTTTCCTGTTCTTCTATGTCTGGCTTCGGGCAACCCTACCGCGATTCCGGTATGACCAACTGATGGGGCTCGCCTGGAAGGTGTTGTTGCCTCTCGCACTCCTCAACATCGGGCTGACTGGACTCGTGCGCCTCTGGGGAATTGGGGCACTGTGACGCAAGGGGAGAGGAAGAATCGGGCATGTCGCTGCAAGTGCTGATCTTCTCCCTACTCGCCTGCGTGAGCATTCTTGGTGCCCTTGGTGTGGTGATCGCGCGCAATCCGGTACACAGCGCCATCGGGCTCGTACTGTCGTTTCTGAACGTCGCCGCGATCTATCTCATCGCGCGGGCTGAGTTCTTAGCCGTGGTGCAGGTGATCGTCTATGCCGGCGCAGTGATCGTTCTCGTCGTCTTCGTGACGATGCTCGTTCATCCTGATGACCTCCCAGAGTTCCATGGGCGTCGCCCGCTCCGCATCGTGACCGGCCTTGTCCTCGGAGTGGCCTTGCTGCTCGAAGTGGCCGCGGCCGTCCTCACACGCAGCCTCTCCGGCGCTCCCGGCCCCTGGACCGACGAGGCAGTGGCAGCAGTTGGGGGAAACACTCAGGCGTTAGGGCAGACGCTCTACTCGGACTATATGCTGGCGATTCAGCTCACCGCGCTGCTGCTCCTCGCGGCAACCATCGGCGCGATCGTTCTGGCACGACCAGAGGCGGTCAGCGAGCGCGTCGCAGCAGCACGACGGACGCTGACGATCTCGCTCGCTCACCCGCGCGGCCTCGACCAGCCGGAGCGCCCGCCTGCATTGCCGCGACCTTCTGACGGACAGGTCAAGCCGGCAGGCAGTGGCCGGCCAATTGTCTTGGCACGTTCGGCCAATGAGTTCACCGAGCAACCTGCCTGGGGAGAGTGGAGGACGCCATGACTGAACTTTCGGCGACGCACTTTCTCCTCTTGAGTGCGGCGCTCTTCATCATCGGCATGGTCGGTGTCCTGACCCGGCGCAACATCTTGGTCATTTTCATGTGCATTGAGCTCATGTTGAATGCGGTTAACGTGAGCTTGATCGGCTTTGCGTGGGAACTTCATCAACTGACCGGCCAGGTTTTTGCGCTCTTCGTCATCGCCATCGCGGCGGCTGAAGCAGTCGTCGGGCTTGGGATCGTGATGGCACTCACCCGCCGAGCCGATACGGTCGACATCGACGAACTCCGCCAGCTCCGCGAATGAACGGGGAGAAGCGATGGAACGGACAGTCGACTGGCTTGTCGTGATTCCGCTCGCACCACTGCTGGCGGCGGTAATCAACTTCTTGTTCGGGAAATGGTGGATCCGCCATCGCGCGCATTGGATTGCAGTGCCAGCGGTCGGAGTCTCGTTCCTGACCAGCATCGTTGCGGCGTGGACAGTGCTCAGCCGCCATGAACGCCTGCATCAGCCGTTGTACACCTGGATCAGAGCGGGTGAATTTCACGTGCCGGTGGAGTTGGTCGCCGACCAACTGACGGTGGTGATGCTTCTCGTTGTCACTGGCGTGAGCTTCCTTGTTCACGTCTACTCAATCGGCTACATGCACCATGACCCCGGCTACTATCGCTTCTTTGCCTGGCTGCCGCTCTTCGTCTTCTCGATGGTGATGCTCGTCCTGGCAAATAACTTTCTCGTGCTCTTCGTCTTCTGGGAGGCGGTTGGGCTGTGCTCGTATCTCCTCATCGGGTTCTGGTTCCGTCGCCGCTCGGCAGCGGAAGCAGCAAAGAAGGCGTTCGTCGTCAACCGTATCGGTGACTTTGGTTTTGCACTCGGTATCATGTTGCTCTTCACTAGTCTCCGCACGCTTGATTACCACGCGGTCTTTGAGGCCATACCACAGCTCAGCTCCGGCACCGTGACGGCGATCGCTCTTCTCCTCTTCACCGGTGCGATCGGCAAGTCCGCGCAACTGCCGCTCTTTGTATGGCTTCCAGACGCTATGGAGGGACCGACCCCGGTTTCGGCCCTGATCCACGCAGCAACGATGGTGACCGCCGGCATCTTCATGGTTGCCCGAGCGCATCCGATCTTCCTTGCCTCACCGATCGCTCTGTGGGTTGTCGCAGTGATCGGCGCACTCACCGCCTTTGTGGCCGCAACAATTGCGACGACGCAGTTCGACATAAAACGCGTGGTGGCCTACTCCACTGTGAGTCAGCTTGGGTATATGGCACTCGCACTCGGAGTTGGGGCGTGGATCCCCGCCATGTTTCACCTTCTCACGCATGCCTTCTTCAAGGCCCTCCTCTTCCTCGGTTCGGGCGCGGTGATGCACGCCATGCACGACGAGCTTGATATGCGCCGCATGGGCGGGCTCAAGCGCTGGATGCCACTCACGTACTGGACGTTTGTGATCGGCGCTGCCGCTAACGCCGGCATTGTGCCACTTGCTGGTTTTTGGAGCAAAGACGAAATCCTCGTCGGCGCATGGGTCGGGGGTGCACCGCTGCTCGCACTCGTCGGACTGGTAGCTGCTTTCTTCACGGCGCTCTATATGTTCCGCGCTGTCTTTCTCACCTTCCACGGCCAGCCACGCTTCGATCCACACGAACTCCATCCACACGATCCGCCGGCAACGATGGCGGTGCCGCTCGTGATCCTGGCAATCGGCGCAGCAGTCACTGGATTTCTTGGCGTCCCTCCCGAAACTGGCTGGATTCACCACGCCCTTGAGCCGGTCTTCGAGAGTGCCACACATCACAAAGTCTCACTCAGCTTGACGCTCGGTATGGCTCTCGCCTCGACACTCGTCGCGCTTGCCGGTCTTTGGACGGCTCATGCGGCCTACGTCCGTGGGACAATCTCACCTGCTGCGGTGGCGGAGCGCCTTGGTCCGCTGTATCGACTGGCTGCCAACGGGTGGTATTTTGACGTCTTCTACCAGCGGTCTGTTGTCCGACCGCTCGATGCCGCAGCGAATTGGCTGTGGCGCACGGTCGACGTCGGCATCATCGACGGTGCAGTGAACGGCTCAGCTCGCATCGTCGCTTTGACAGCACAGATGTGGCGACGCCTCCAAACGGGGCTGGTGGCCAACTATGCGTTGGCGATCGCCCTCGGCACGGTCTTGCTGGTCGGGATATATCTGGCTTTCGGCAGTACGCTCTTCCGTTGAACGCTGGCGCAGGGGAGTGAGCGGTGGAACGGTTGCCGATCTTAAGTCTGATCACCTTCAGCCCGCTTGTCGGGGCAGTCATTCTCTTCCTGTGGGGGAATGCCTCGGCACGAGCTGTGCGCTGGATTGCGCTCGTTGCAAGCGGAGTATCCTTTGCCCTTTCGCTGGCAATGCTCCTTCGTTTCGACCCCGGCCGAGCCGGCATGCAATTCACAGAGAGTTTCGAATGGTTACCGGAGCTCGGCATCGCCTACCGGCTGGGGGTGGACGGGATTAGCGCACCGCTGGTCGGACTTACCACGCTCCTCACCCTCATCGCTGTCATCGCCTCCTGGGATCCAATCCGTCATCGCGTCCGCGAGTACTATATAACGCTCTTGCTCCTGGCAACCGGCATGCTGGGGGTCTTTGTCAGTCTTGATCTTTTCCTCTTCTACGTTTTCTGGGAGATCGTGCTGATCCCTATGGCGCTCATCATTGGGATTTGGGGTAGCGCCAACCGTGTCTACGCCGCGGTGAAGTTCTTCCTGTACACGCTGGCCGGAAGCCTTCTGATGCTGGTGGGGATCGTTGCTCTCTACCAGGAGTACTTCCAGCAGACCGGCATCCGCACACTGGATGTCCTGGAACTCGCCCAGGGCACCTACAGTTCGACCTTCCAGTTCTGGACGTTCCTCGCCTTCTTTCTCGCCTTCGCAATCAAGGTCCCTATGTGGCCGTTCCATACCTGGCTTCCTGATGCCCACGTCGAGGCTCCGACTGCAGGCTCCGTGATCCTGGCCGGGGTACTTCTCAAAATGGGGGGGTACGGATTCCTCCGCTTCAACTTGCCGCTCTTCCCAGAAGCGACGCAGCGCTGGGCCCCGGCCATCGTCGTGCTTTCGGTGATCGCCATCCTTTATGGTGCACTCATGGCGCTCGTCCAGCGCGACTTCAAGAAGCTCGTGGCATATTCCTCCGTCAGTCATATGGGCTTTGTGACGCTCGGCATCTTCGCACTGAACCAGCAGGGACTCAGTGGCGCCATGGTGGTCATGCTCAGCCATGGCTTTGTGACCAGCGCGCTTTTCCTTCTCGTCGGCGTACTGTACGAGCGGGCGCACACCCGTGAACTCGCCGCATTTGGTGGCCTTGCCCGCAACATGCCGATTTTCGCGGCATTTTTCGGGTTCTTTGCCCTCGCCTCTCTCGGTCTTCCCGGCCTCAGCGGTTTCGTCGGTGAGTTCCTCACACTTCTGGGAGGTTTCCGCAGCTACCGCTGGGCTGGCGTGCTCGGAACGGTGGTCGTTATCCTCGCCGCCTGGTACATGCTCCGGGTGTATCAGCGTGTCGCACTCGTCCGGGCTCCTGGTGAACCACCTGATCCAGACGACCCAGAACTCCGCATGGCCATCACCCAGGGTGTCCCACCGGTCGCTGGTGGCGGTGACACGGACCAGCATACGCCCGATCCGCGCACGTTCCCAGATGTGACCTGGCGCGAAGCACTGACGCTCGCGCCCCTGGCACTGCTCACGCTCTGGATAGGCGTCTACCCGCTGCCAGTGCTCGACATGATCGAGCTTTCGGTACGCGCGATCCTCGCCGCCGTAACCGGCGAGAGCATGTGAGGGGAGATCGACGATGCCGTTGCGCCTCGTCGCACCCGAGTGGTCATTGCTCGTCCCACCATTAATCGTCCTTGGCACGATCGTCCTTCTGCTTGCCATTGATGCCGTGAGCGAGCGTGCGGCTCGCAAGACAGCGCTTCCACTCGCGCTGGTTGGCCAGCTCCTCGCACTCGTCTCTTTGGCGACCGTTGATTGGGGGCAGGGAGCCACCACGTTCGGTGTCAGCTATCGTGCCGACTGGTTCGCGCTGGTTGTTTCGCTCATCGCACTCGTCTCGGGGATCCTCTCTGTCCTTGTCTCGGCCGGATACACCGAGTCTGGACTCGAGCCTGGTGTCGGCCTCGCTGAATATCTCGCCTTGCTGCTCTTCTCTGTCTTCGGAACGATGGTCGTGGGCGCCGCTGGTGACTTGATCGTCCTCCTGCTTGGCCTCGAGATGAGCGCCGTTGCCGTCTACGCCCTCACTGCCTTCGCGCGGCGACGCCTGACCAGCGTCGAAGGAGCGCTCAAGTACTTCCTGTTGGGTGCCTTCGCCAGTGCCATCCTCATTTATGGCATGGCCTGGGTCTACGGACTAACTGGCAGCATCGTACTCAGCGATATTGCCCACACGCTGCGGACGGTTGTCACGCCTGGCCAGCCACTCGATCCCGCGCTCCTGCTTGCGCTGCTGCTCCTGGCAGTTGGGTTGGGCTTCAAGATCGCGGCCGTCCCGTTCCACATGTGGACGCCAGACGCGTATCAGGGTGCGCCGACTCCCGTCTCCGCCTACATGTCGGTTGTCCCCAAGGTCGCTGGCTTCGCCGCTGTGGCACGGGTTCTGGTTCAAGCACTGCAGCCATTGAGCGACCAGTGGGCAGGGCTCCTTGGGATTCTCGCCCTCATCACCATGGTGTACGGCAATGTCGTGGCTATCGCTCAGCGCGACCTCAAGCGGATGCTTGGGTATTCAGCTATTGGCCACACCGGCTATATGTTGGCCGGCCTTGCAGCCTTCACCAACGGACTCGCAGGCGACCGTAGTGTGGGTAGTGTTCTCTTCTATCTTTTTGCGTATGCCTTTATGAACATCGGCGCTTTCGGCGTCATTGCCTGGCTTCAAGAGCGCGGGCTGGGAACGACGCTCGACGACGTTGCTGGCCTCGCAGGACGGGCCCCACTCGCAGCACTCACCATGGCGATCTTCATGCTTTCGTTGATGGGGATGCCTCCGCTGCTCGGGTTCTATGCGAAGTACTACGTGATCCTCGCACTGATTGAAGCTGGGCAGCTCTGGCTCGCTGTCGCTATCGTTGTGATGAGCGCTGTGTCTGCCTTCTTTTATCTGCGTGTCGTCACTCAGATGTACTTCCAGGAACCGGGGGGCACCTGGCGCCCGGTCCGAACTCCGCTGCTCGGGCTTGGGCTCACCCTCATGGCCGTCGCAACCCTTGCGCTGGGCCTGGTTTCCGGCCCAATCCTCGAGTTGGCACAACACTGGCCGGCCGCGCTCACCTGAGATGGTAGCAGCCCGTTCGGGGGCATGATGAGCTGGGCAATTGAACCTTATCGGGACGAAGATGCAACTGCCATCGCCAAACTCTGGAACGAGGAGTTCGGGAATCATCTACCGCTCTCGCCTGAACTCCTGCTCCAGCGTTGGCGGCCAGCTCCGCGTGAACCGGCAGCAGGATGGGTCGCACGCCAAGGCGAGCGTGTTGTTGGAGCTCTCCTTGTGCGGCTCCCCTCACTTGCCTGGTTCCCACAGGGCGTCGGATTCGTCACCTTCTTCGTCGTTGCCCGGTCCGTGCGTGGCCAAGGCATTGGCCGCACGCTCCTTGCCCAGGCAACTGCTCACGCCAGGGCACACGGGTACCATGCGCTCGTCTTTGGTGGAGGACCAGGCCACCTTGTCCCTGGTATTCCCACCACAGCGCCACTTGCTACTTGGCAGTTCCTGGGACGAGCAGGCGCATTCCCGCGCGAAGTTTTCCATGACCTTCTTGTCGATCTCACATTACCCTCTCTCGTCATCAACTGGCCGGAGGGCGTCACTCTTGAACCAGCACCTCGCGACGAGATGCTCTCTTTCCTGGCCCGAGAATTCCCTGGTGAGTGGGAAATTGACGTCACCGAGGCCTACGAGGCGGGCGCGACTGTTCTCGGACTACGTCGCAACCACGAACTCATCGGATTCGCCGCAACCCATCATCCCGGCCAGTGGCCACCTCCGCCAAGCCTTTTCTGGGCCCAAGCCTTGCCGGGCGCAGTCGCTGGTCTTGGTCCGCTCGGCATTGCCGCCGCGCATCGCAAACAAGGGTTCGGCCTGGCTATGGTGCGTGGAGCACTTGAGCAGCTGCGCCGGACTGGCGCACGCTGGGTCGTGATCGACTGGACCGAGCTCGCCACCTTCTACGGTCGCGCTGGTGCTCACGTGTGGCGCACCTATCAGATGGCTACGCTGCCAATTGCCTAAGAGCCTCTCCAGGCGGAGCAAGTTCCTGACTGATACCTGACCGCAGGAGCGCGAGTACCTCATGAGACACCCACGTCTCATTTTGAAACCTGGTCACGATCGTCCAGTGCGTCGCCACCACCCCTGGATCTTCTCCGGCGCGGTCGCTGAGCTGGAAGGACGCATCGAGGACGGCGAAATCATCGATGTCTATAGCAGCGACCGCGAATGGCTCGCTCGCGGATACCTCAACCGCCGTTCCCAGATCATCGTCCGGCTCCTCACCTGGAACCCTGAGGAAGCGATCGACGAGTCGTTCTGGGAACGCCGCATCGACCGCGCACTCGCCGCACGGCACCTCCTGAGACTCGACGAGATCACCGACGCCTACCGACTTGTCTATGCTGAGAGTGATTGGATCCCAGGCCTCCTCGTCGACCGCTACAGAGACTTTCTCGTCATCCAGTCGCTGACACTCGGCATCGAGCGGCGCAAGGAACTCCTGGTGCGCATCCTCACCGAGCGCTGCCGCCCCACTGGGATCTACGAGCGCAGTGATCTGGATGTGCGGGCGAAGGAGGGGTTACCCCCTGCGGATGGTGTACGCCATGGGGAGATACCGCCGGAACGAATCGTCATCCGGGAGCATGGGTACCTGTTCCGCGTCGACATCCGGCACGGGCAAAAGACTGGCTTCTACCTCGACCAACGCGAGAACCGGCGGCGCGTTGCTCCCTATCTTGCGGGGGCACGAGTACTGAACGCGTTTTCCTATACCGGTGCCTTCGCAGTGTACGCACTCGCCGCCGGTGCGGAATCTGTGGTGAATCTGGATACGTCTGCCGAGGCACTCGCCGATGCGGCCGCCAATGTGCAGCTCAATGGCTTCCCTGCCAGTCGCTTCGAGAACGTCGAAGGCGATGCCTTTCGGGTTCTCCGCCAGTTCCGTGCCAGTGGGCGCCGCTTCCAGGCTGTGATCCTCGATCCACCCAAATTTGCCTTTGTGCAAGCGCATCTGGAACGCGCGGCACGCGGCTACAAAGACATCAACTTGCAGGCACTTCACCTTCTCGAGTCAGGCGGAATTCTCGTCACGTTCTCCTGTTCAGGCCTGGTCTCCGCGGATCTCTTCCAGAAGATCGTCTTCGCTGCCGCCGAGGATGCTGACCGTGAGGTCCAGATTCTCGAGCGTCTGGGACAAGCCCCTGACCATCCAGTCCGTCTGTCGTTCCCCGAAGGCGAGTATCTCAAAGGACTCATCTGCCGCGTCTGGTGAAGGAACGCGCCTGTGCGCGATCACCGCTCGGCAATCCCTTCGCGGGGTCTTCCTCACCGATGATCCCCAAAGCTCAATCGCGCCACCCCCTCGATCCTGGCCTAAATCACCGACGACAGTCCTCCGGCTCGAAGAACTTTCTGTCCTTCTCACCTCGGCCGCTCGGAGGGGTGGATCGGCAAGAGGAGTTGTCCGCTCAGCCGCGAGCCACAGGAAATCTGTACCCACACCAGACGGAAACTCGCACGCATGGTCAATGCGGATCAGGACCAAACGGGTCACCGTGATCACCACGACGAAAGGACAAACCGTCGGTGCCGTCAGGAACATCACGAGTACGAGACCCTGAATGCCCGGCACGCCATGCACCAATCAAACCTTATCCCAGGAAGAACCGCCGAGGAGCAGGCAGAAACACGCTCAGCCCCTACAACGAACCAAGCACTCCTCAGCGACCCGCGGCCTCGACGAGTGCTGCCCGAAGTGCTCGCCCCAGCCGTTCCGCGCCGACAAGCATCGCCTCGATTGAGAGCGTCGTGAAACCAAGCCTGAAGCTTGGACTCGGACGGTGGTCTGGATAGAAGTCCGAGCCGGGCACGTAGGTCACCCCAGCTGCGGCGCAGTGCGGTAACAGCGCCGCACTGTCTACGTCACCCTGGAGCGTTACCCAGAGAAAGAAGCCACCACCCGGCAGCCGCCACGTCGCCAGATCACCGAGTTCCCGCGCCAGCGCATCGGCAAGCGTCCGACAACGTGTGCCATAGACTCGCCGTGCCGCCGTCAGATGCTCCTCGTACCAGGGGCTGGTAATCACGGCAGCGATCGCACGCTGGAGAAGCCGGTCAGACTGAATATCAGCGGCTTCCTTCGCGTCGATCAGCGGCTTCATCAAGTAACGAGGCGCGACAAGCCAACCGACACGCAGACCGGGAGCAAGCGTCTTGGAGAAACTCCCCAGCGAGAGCACGTCTTCAGAGAACGCACGCAACGGTGGTGGTGGTACCGTCTCGTACCAGAGATCCCCATAGGGATCGTCCTCGACAATCGGGACGCCGTAGCGCTCGGCAAGTTCAACGACCGCTCGCCGCCTTTCCAGCGACATCGTCACGCCAGCCGGGTTTTGGAACGTGGGAACTGTGTAGAACAACTTCGGCCGCGGCTGGCGAGCCAACAACTCTTCGAGCCGTTCGAGTTGCACGCCTTCCTCATCGAGCGGAACCGCCTCAATCCGCACCGCGTACGGCTCAAAGACCTGTAGCGCGCCGAAGTAGGTCGGCCCTTCAACCAGGACCCGATCTCCTGGCTCGAGCAGGAGACGCGCCACAAGATCGATCGCCTGCTGGGCCCCTTGCGTAACCAGGATCGTGTCCGGATCGACTACTGCTCCCCGACGTGCGAGCCGAGCGGCAATCGCCTCGCGAAGCGGCCGATACCCCTCGGTCTCGCCATACCAGAGCGCTGTTGGCTCGGAACGCCAGGCACGTGCGAGTTCTTCGGCAAGCGGTTCGGTCGGTAAGCATTCAACCGGCGGCGCACCACCAGTGAAATGAATCGTGTCTGGCGGAGCAGAAAGGCGTGAAAAATCTGTCCGAATGCACGGGCGGAACGCGGCGACGCGCTTTGCCAGAATCCTGTCCCAAGAAAGCCTCACATTTCCTCCATTCGCTCGGGCCCATCCACAAGCTCGATCTCGATTCGCTTGTTCCTGCGTCCCTTCGAGCGTGTCCCAACCACCCGGATCCCGCCGACCTCCAGCGTATTGTGTACGTGCGTGCCACCGTCAGCCTGGAGATCCAGTCCCTCGATTGCCACGACCCGCACCTGCTGGATTGACGGCGGAAGTAAATTGATCTTCGTGCGGATCAAATCCGGAATGGACTCTGCTTCCTCCCGCGGGATCATCCACCAGCGTACTGGCAGGCCGCGGCTGATCGCCTCGTTGGCGAGCGCCTCGATCTGCGCCACCCGTTCCGGTGCCAGATCCTCTAATTCGAAATCCATCCGTGCCTTGTCGACGTCCAGTGCCGCGCCTGTCACCAGCGCGCCATACTCGCGGTAGACCACCGCCGAGAGAATGTGCAACGCAGTGTGAAAGCGCATCAACCGGTAGCGCCGCTCCCAGTCAAGGACGCCATGCACGGGTGTACCAATTGGTGGCGGCACTCGGTCAAGCAGATGGACAAGTTCGTCTGCAGCCGCTCCACGCCGCACCGAAACAACGCGCCACCGTTGACCGTCTGGAGCAATGAGCTCACCGGTATCGTGTGGCTGCCCTCCACCGCCCGGATAGAATCCCGTCCGATTGAGGACGACCCCATGGTCAGGCGTCACCGCGACGACTGTTGCATCGAACTCACGGAGGTAGCTGTCGTCAAGGTACAAGAGCTCCGTCACCGGCATTGTACCCCCCGCCGCGATGATAGGACGCACACCAGCGACCGTCAAACGCAAGGGCTGCTAGCAGCTGGGTTCGGATGTCACGCACCGTACGACTTCAGTCACGGTGTGTTGCGTTTCCAGAACAGATGCAACGGAGCTCACGGCCGCAGTCTGACACTACCATCTTTCACCTTCGCCTAACTCTTCCCGCAGCTCCCAGACAGAAAGCGACCGAGAAGGGCATGCGTCACGACATCACCCTCACACCAGCAGGGCAACCACTTCGCGCCCACAAAGATCACCCACACAAGTGGTGAGGAACGTCTCTCGTGGCTTGGCTGCTCGGCATGGGGGGTACGAGCGGGATTGCTCGGGAGGAATGCACCTCCTGGCACGGTGCACTTGAGACAACAACTCGTTGTGTCATCGATCGTGGTACCGCAGAGAACATCCCTCCCACGTTCACGAGAGATTGGACACAGCACGGCGGACCAACAGCGCACGCACCCCTGCAGGACAATCCGCAGCAGCCTTCCGACGACACTCAAGATGCCTCAGTTTCTGGTATCTGTCCGTCGAACTCCGCCAGCATCTCGCGAGCGCGCCGCAAGAGTTCCAGGACCTCTTCGTCGCTCGCCTGGTGGAAGTCTTGGTACCAGGCGCCAACACCATCGAGCGGTTCGGGCATGAGTAGCACTTCAATGCGGTCAACCTCACGGCGCAGACGTTCCGCTGTCGAGGGCGGCGCCACTGGCAAGGCGACGATGATCCGTTCCGGATGTTGCTCGCGGACCGCAGCGATTGCCCCCAACATCGTAAACCCGGTCGCGACCCCATCGTCGACAAGAATCGCTGTCTTCCCAGCCAGGTCCGGAAGTGGCCGTCCCTCGCGATACAGCTGGCGACGCCGTTCGAGCTCCGCCATCAGTTTGGGCACGACACGCCGAATATACTCCTCGGTGGCCACTCCCAGTGCGACTTCTTCTTGATTCACGGAGACGAAACCATTTTCGGCCACGACACCGATCGCATATTCTGGATTAAACGGAGCTCCAATCTTGCGCGTCAGGATGACGTCCAGGGGAAGGCGGAGTGCACGCGCAATCTCATACCCCACCAAAACACCCCCGCGCGGCAAAGCCAGCACGATCGCAGCTTGTCCTGCAAGGTCGCGCAAGCGCTCAGCGAGCTGTCGTCCTGCATCGAAACGATCTCGAAACATCACCCACCCCCACCTCCGTACTGCTCGTCACAGTGTCTTCCTCAGCTATGATTGACGCAATCGTGCGGCGACCCTGCGAGCGCCGCGTTTATCAGCGGAGGAACGGTACATGGCCAAACCACGTCTTCGGATCATCCCGCTCGGCGGCGTCGGCGAGATCGGGAAGAGCATGACCGTTTACGAGTACCGGAACGACATGATTGTCATCGACGCCGGCGCCAAATTCCCCGAAGAGGATCTCCGTGGAGTTGATCTGATTATCCCCGACGTCGGTTATATCAAGCAACGCCTCTCCAAGCTCCGCGCCATCCTCCTCACCCACGGGCACGAGGATCACATCGGTGGGATCCCGTTCATCCTGAACGAGTTGAAAGGGATCGCACCAGTCCCAATTTATGGCTCGGAACTCGCCATCGCGTATGCGCGGGCGAAGATCGAGGACTACAGCGATCCCAAGCTCGCTGACTTCCGGGTCGTCCAACCGCGGAAGCGGTATCGTCTCGGTGCGCACTTTGAGGTAGAGTTCATTCCTGTCACCCATAGTATTCCGGGAAGCTACGCCATTGCGCTCAAGACGCCGCTCGGCTGGGTCGTCCATACTGGCGACTACAAGTTCGACCCCACACCTCCACTCGGACCGAGGACTGATGAGGAACGGCTCAAGCAGATCGGTCGCGAGGGAGTCCTGGTGCTCCTCTCCGACGCAGTACGCGTCGAGCGGCCAGGTCGGACACCCTCCGAAGCCGTGGTCAGCGAGACACTCGACCGGATCATCGGCGCAGCCGAAGGTCGTGTCGTCCTGACGACATTCGCCTCCAACATCACCCGGATTGATCAGGCGATCCGAGCGGCATATCGACATGGGCGAAAAGTGGCGATCTCTGGCCGCAGCATGGAGCAGAGTACACGGATTGCGCAGGAGCTTGGCTATCTCAAGCCGCCGCCTGAAGTGATTGTTCCGCTTGAGATCGCCATGACCTTGCCGCGCAAGCAAGCAATGCTCTTGACGACTGGTAGCCAGGGTGAGGCAACCGCAGCGCTCGCACGGATCGCAAGTAGCGATCATCCACATATCCGCCTCACACCGGGTGACCTCGTCATCTTCTCGGCAACGCCCATCCCTGGCAATGAGCAAACCGTCAGCGAGACGATCGACCAGCTCTTTCGCATGGGCATTAAGGTTATCTACCCGGATATCGAGCCGACTGTCCACGTTTCGGGACACGCCAGTCGCGACGAACTCAAGCATATGTTGAGACTGCTTCGCCCACGCTTCTGTGTGCCGGTACACGGTGAGTACCGGCATTTGGCGCTTTACCGAGAACTTGCACTTGAACTGGGTTATCTTCCGGAACGGGTCATCATCCCCGAACTTGGGAGTGTGTTGAGCTTCAGCCGAGAAGACGCACGGCGTGAGGGTACTGTCGACTGTGGCCCGGTGCTCGTCGATTTTGTCACCCCGACGCACGCTCTCTTGCGACGCCGCGACGAAGTGGCAGCGAGCGGCGTCATCATCGCCGCCTTTGTCATCGACCGCGAGACCGGCAAACTGATTGCCGGTCCTGAAGTCACAGCGCGGGGACTCAACGGGAAGGTCAGTCCGGAAACATTGGCCAAGGTCACTGAAGAGTTCAAGCGGTTTCTGGCCAAGCAAAAGGGCGGCTTCAGCCACGGCTACCTGGTCAGTCGCACAAAAAGCGTACTCGGACGCCAGCTTTATCGCCGGGCCAAGTTCCGTCCGCTCATTCTCCCGCTCATCAGCGAGTTGTGAAGCAACTCAACTGTTTAGCGAAGACGCGCAATCAGTACGTTGACGATCACCAGCGCCATGACGATGAGCGCGGACAGTGCTTGGCTGTTCGCTCGCCCGAGGCGATTGCGCAAGACAACACTCAACCCCAATGCGAGGAGCGCCAGGTAGCCCGTGATCGGGTGCCAGATACTGATCACCTGCGGCGCCCGAATATAGAGGATTGTGCCCAGCACGACCTGCAGCGCAATCAACAGGTGCGCGATGCCAACCAGCCACATCGGCAGACCACCCTGTCGCCGCCGCAGGTAGCTCCCAAGAGCGATCAGGAGATAGACAATCGCGAGCGATTCGCCGAGCGCCCCATGGATCGCGACAATCGTCCCCATTCTCCCTCCTTCCCACGCGCAATCCTAGCACAGAGACATGACTATGCGTTTGGTAATCGACTAGAGAGCCACCATCCCACTGCTCCAAGACTCAGCGTGAGTGGAAATATCCACCGCTCTGGAAGCGTGACGATACGGGCTGGATGGAAGAGTGGCGCACCTCCGGTCGCCAGATCGCGCACCAGGTGCGATCCCAAGCCGAGTCCTAAACCGAGACCAAACGGATGATCCCAGCGGAACGCCCAACCCACCAACAAGCCGGCCGTCACTGCCGAATGCGTGGGTGGGCGGCTCGGCATGGTCATGCAGGCCCGCAATTGGAGCGAACGCGCCGCAACAACGTGATCGAGATCGATCGCCAACGCACCGACCAGCGCCCCCGCGAGCACACGCGCCGGAGCCCTGACGCGGCTCGCAAGCGGTAGCGTCGTCGCAAGCGCGAGTGCAGCATGTGAGGCAGCATCGCTCAACCCGCGGCGGAGTGTGCCCGGCGGTGCTTCGCTCCAGATCCGATGGGCCATGACTGTTGCAACCCACGCTGCACCGCTAAGAGTCCAGTGTCGCATCCTCACCCCCACTTCCCAAGCCGAGCATACTCGAGATGCGAGAACTGCGGAGAACCCGGAAGGAGACAAGGGTGGAAAGCAACACATTGCCACGCCGCGCTGTTGTCCTCCTCTCTGGAGGTCTTGACAGCACAACACTTGCGTATCTCCTCCACGCATACGGCTTCCAGCTCTACGGTCTCTCATTCCGCTACGGCCAGCGTCACGAACGCGAGCTCCTGGCGGCGCAGGCTGTCGCACAGCGACTCGGTTTTGCCGAGCACCGGATCCTGACGCTTGATCTCGCTCAGTGGGGCGGCTCCTCGCTCCTTGGCACCGGAGAGATTCCCTCGCAGCCGACAAGCGGAATCCCGTCAACCTACGTCCCTGTCCGTAACCTCATATTCCTTGCCGTCGCCCACGCTTACGCCGAGGCAATCGATGCCGACGCCGTGGCTCTCGCTGTCAGCCAGGTCGACTACAGCGGCTATCCTGACTGTCGCGGGGAGTTCCTCGCGGCCTACCAGCAGGCGGCTGATCTCGCCTCGCGCCGCTTCGTCGAGACTGGCCGGCGCATCCCCATCCTCGCACCGTTCTTAGACGTGCCGAAGTCAGCGATCATCCGCTTGGGCCTGCGTCTTGGAGTTGACTACGGCCTCACCTGGTCTTGCTACCGTGGGGGCGAGTGGCCCTGCCAACAGTGCGATTCTTGCCGCTTACGAGCACGCGCCTTCGCGGAAGTAGGTGTTCCCGACCCGCTTCTCGCGCCTCCCGCAGCGCCTCGTGGTACAACAGGCGCGGTGGACAGATGAGGGAGGTTGCATGCCAGTCCAGCTCGTATTGATCGGGCTTCCGCAGAGTGGCAAGACAACGGTCTTCAACGCGTTGACCGGCGCGAGCGCAGCAACTGGTACCTTCAGTGGTGTCGAGGACGAACCGAACTTGGCTACCGTCAAGGTACCTGATCCGCGGCTTGATGCGCTCACCGAGATGTTCCAGCCACGTCGCACCGTTCCGGCCGAGATCCAGTACTGGGATGTCGCCGGGCTGGCGAAAGGGATTCACGAACGCGGACTCAGCGGCCGCCTCCTTGGCTATTTGCAGCAGGCGAGCGCACTTGTCCATGTCGTCCGCGCGTTTGATGACCCCACCGTTCCTCATCCGGAAGGCTCGGTCGATCCACTGCGTGACATTGCCACCATCGACATGGAACTCCTTTTCGTCGACCTTGCCATGGTGGACAAGCGCCTGCAGCGGATCCGCCAAATGATTCCCAAGCTCCGCGGCTCAGAGCGCGAGGTGCACGAACGCGAAGGTGCGGTTCTGGAACGTCTACACCGCGCACTGAGCGAAGGGACACCAATCCGAGCCGTCGAGCTCGCTCCCGACGAGGAGAAGCTCCTCCGTGGCTTCGGCTTCCTGACGCAGAAGCCGCTCCTTATCCTGCTCAATCTTGGCGAAGAACGACTCCCCGAAGCCGAAACACTCCTCGCAGCCGCAAGCGAGCGTGTTACTGGCCCCGGTGTCGCGGTCGAGGCCTTGCCAGGAAAGCTCGAGGCCGAACTGGCCCAGCTCGCCCCTGACGAGGCAGCCATCTTTATGCGAGAACTAGGGATCGTCGAGCCAGCACGAAACCGCGTCATCCGTACTTCATATCGCTTGCTCGGACTCATCTCCTTCTTTACCGTTGGCCCCGACGAAGTCCGTGCCTGGACAATCCGCCGCGGAGCAACCGCTGTCGAGGCGGCCGGCGCGATCCACACCGATCTTGCGCAAGGCTTCATTCGCGCCGAGGTCGTCCATTATGACGATCTCGTCCGTGCTGGTGGGCTCGCAGAGGCACGGAAGCTCGGCGCGCTGCGTCTCGAAGGTCGCCAGTACGTCGTTCAGGACGGAGACATCGTCCACATCCTGTTCAACGTCTGATTCCCGCGGGGGCCGCACGGTGAGCGTGGATCTTGGACCACGAACGGCTGGACTGCTCCCGAGTTGGCTCATTCTCCTGACCGCCATGCTCTGGATTGCGGCAATCGTTGCCGTCTGGCGCTGGCGTCGCCGCCTGGCCGGGGAACTTACTGCGCCCGGCGCACTCGCGCTCGCCTGGCTCCTCTTCTTTTGGCGCCCGTTGACGACGCCTGCTTCCGTACCACGTGGCGGTGGCGATCTCGCCTCATTCTTTTTCCCGCTTCACGCCTTTGCAGCTCGCACAGTACAAGAGGGATATTTGCCCCTCTGGAACCCGACACTCTTCAGTGGTCTACCCCACTGGGCCAATTACCAAACCGGAATCCTCTACCCGCCGAACTGGCTTGCCTGGCTACTGGCGCGGCCGTTCAACTACGGGGCGCTCGAACTCCTGGTACTCGTCCACTACGCAATTGCGAGCCTGGGGGCCTATGCACTTGCACGTTATGGGCTTTCCCTCGGTCGGATCCCGAGCCTCGCTGCTGGAATTGTTTTCCCCTACAGCGGTTTTCTCGTCGCTCACCTCGGACACTACTCGATGCTCGCAACCGCTGTCTGGATCCCGTGGCTGTGGCTCGCGCTTGCCCGTCTCGTTGCAACGCAACACTGGCGCTGGGTGGGCGGGATCGCGCTGGCGACCTTTCTCCTCGCAACCGGCGGCCATCAACAGACACTCTTCTATGGTCTCCTGGCAAGTGGCCTCTGGTGGCTCGCTTGTCTCATCTCCTGGCATGGCCAGGAGCTCCGCCGGTTTTGGCAAGGGATCACTGAGCACGCACACTCGGAATGGCTTTTGGCCCTTCGAGCACTCGTGGCCGAGGGGCTCCGCGCCGGGCTTGGCGTTACCAGTGGGCTCTTGCTCGCTGCACCAGCGCTACTTCCCGCACTCGA
The DNA here is from genome assembly GCF_023806465.1 of Thermomicrobium sp. CFH 73360. GTDB lineage: Bacteria > Chloroflexota > Chloroflexia > Thermomicrobiales > Thermomicrobiaceae > Thermomicrobium. The sequence goes on from NZ_JAMSLS010000001.1 coordinate 575,106, forward strand.
ACTCGCACGGCGATCGGTCCGGGCCGGCGGGCTGAGTTACGAGCAGGCAAGCGAGTTTGCACTTCAGCCAATTGCGTTGCTCTCCTTTGTCCTCCCACGCCTCTGGGGTGATAACCCGACTAACTGGTGGGGAAGTTGGGCCAGTGGGGAAGTGTGGGGCTATGCGGGGATTATTACGCTACTCCTGGCCGGTCTCGGCCTTGTTTGGAGTCGCGAGCCACTCCGCTGGGCGTTGGGTGGTCTTGGATTACTGGCACTCTTGCACGCGCTTGGTCCCAGCACGCCGCTGCACGGTTGGATCTATCGCTTCCTACCGTTCGCTGATCTGCTGCGCGCACCAGCCCGCACACTCCTCTTTGTTGACCTCACTTTCGCCTTGCTCGCAGCGCTTGGCCTGGCTGCTCTCACTAACACCTCACGAAACAGTCTGGGACTTCTGCAACGCGGTCTCGCTGTCACCATTGCTGCACTCAGCTTCGTGATAACACCGCTCCTACTGCTGTCTATTGTTGCCACTGCCACGCCACCTCCACGAGCGATCATTGCGTTAGATGGAGTACTCCTTGCACTTCTCTGGCTTGCATTGACGACCCTCTGGCTCTGGGCACATTCGAAGCAACTCCCAACAACGGTCAGCTTACTGGTTGGGATCATCTTCGTAACACTTGATCTCTTCAGTGCGACTGCCCCGTTCAACCCCACGCCAGATGACCTGCTCGTGGACTACCGTCATCCGAACGTAGTGGAAAGCGTTCGCAGCGCTTCCCACCAGGACGGGCCTTGGCGTCTGCTCTCCCTCTCCATCCGGTGGCAGCCGAGCGCTGCAGCCGTCCACGCGCTGGAAGACGCTGGTGGGCTCTACGACCCGATGCAACCGGCAGCCTACGCAAAGATCCTGGACTGCGCTCGGAGTGCGCCGCAGCGCCCACTGCTCGATCTCCTGAACGTGCGGTTCCTCCTTACATCTGCTGAGGCTGTCCCACCCGGAACACGTTTCCAGGAGAAAATCACGAGTGCGGAAGGGCTCGTGCTCTGGGAGAATCCCGACGCGCTGCCACGCGCCTGGCTGACCACGAACGCCACCGTGACCAGTCTTGAGGCTGCGCTCGCGCGCCTCTGCGAACCCGACTTTGACCCGCGACGGGAGCTTCTGCTCACTGGTCCGTTACCACCGCCCGACCCCACCGCGACCGGTAGCACCCAGATCGCTTGGGACGGGCCAAACCAGCTAAACGTTCGTGTCCAGGTGAGCGCACCAGCGTACCTCGTCGTCGCAGTATCGGCTGATCCTGGTTGGCACGCACAGCTTGACGGGACGCCCGTCCCGATAGCTCTTGCCGACGGAATTTACCAAGCTGTCTGGGTTCCGGCGGGCGAGCACACTGTCATCTTTAGCTACCAACCACCGCTTCTTGGGTGGGGGCTGCTCGCGGCGAGCGTTGGTGGGGCCATACTGTTGCTCGCACTCACACGTGACATTGCTGTTCGTCGGCTCTCGGCCGTCTCACGGGGCGCTCAACCATCCCTTGCTCCGGCCGAGGCATCACATGCCATCACGAGCGAGCCGAGCCAGCGCAACCGCTGATACCCTGAACCGTCCTCATGCGAGGTCGAGTCAGCTCAACCACAGTGTCCGCTACCAACGGGCCTTCGCGCCGTAGCTCTGCCGGAGTGCCGCAACCGCCTCCTCGCCGATGCGGTGGAGCTCCATCGCCGCACTGCGTGCCGTCACCACAAGGCGGCACAGGAACTCCAACACCTCGACGCGCCGAAATGCATCCAGTGGTGACTCACCCACCGTGACAACACCATGGTTTGCCATCATCGCGACCCAGCGATCCTTGCCAAGGGCTTCAGCGACGGCACGGGCGAGCTCATCCGTACCCGGCTGGATATACGGTACGCGGGCGATCTCACCCAGATAGAGCGCCGTCTCAGGTACAAGATCCGTGGGGAGTTCGATGTCGGTACAGGCCACGAGGGTGGTGTAGAAGGGCGAGAGATGAATCACGCAGCGGACGTCTGGACGCGCCTGGTAGATGCGGCGATGCAGCTGAATTTCGGTCGACGCCTCCGGCGGCTCGCCCGGCCCTCCTTGCAGCGGCGCTAGAACAAAGTCCTGGGTATCGAGCTGGTCGAGTGCTGTACCACGCATCGTGATCAAGAAGTGCGACTCACTTCGGCGCAGGCTGAGGTTCCCACCGGTTCCCCAGAGATAGCCACGGCTGCCGGCAAGCCGCCCCAAGGCGATGAGGCTCTGATGGGGCACGAGTTCAACCGGCATAGTGATCCTTCCTCCCGTGCCGGGCTGTCAGACGCCCTCAAGCACACGGCGAATGAGATCCGCCACCTGGGCTGGTCGCTCGGCGACCGGCACATCCGCCGCTTCAAGCGCCGCGATCTTCTCCGCGGCCGTCCCTCTTCCGCCGCTGATGATTGCCCCAGCGTGTCCCATTCGCCGTCCGGGCGGTGCCGTGCGTCCAGCAATGAACCCGACCACGGGTTTGGTGACGTGTTGGCGGATATACGCTGCAGCCGCCTCCTCGTCTGCACCACCGATCTCACCAATGAGGACAATCGCCCTCGTCTCCGGATCGTTCTGGAAAAGCTCCAAGACTTCGATGAACGACGTGCCGATGATCGGATCGCCGCCGATTCCAACGGCTGTCGACTGACCGATTCCGGCACGCGTCAGCGCCCAGACGACCTCGTAGGTGAGTGTCCCACTTCGCGAGACAATACCGACCGGTCCCGGCGTGTGGATGAAGCCCGGCATGATGCCGACTTTTGCCTTCCCAGGGGAGATCAGGCCTGGACAATTCGGCCCGATCAGCCGAACCCCTCGCTCACGCACCGCGTGGTAGACCTGCAGCGTCTCAAGCACCGGGATCCCCTCGGTGATACAGATGATCAGAGGGATACCCGCCTCGGCCGCCTCAAGAATGGCATCGGGTGCAAACGGTGCTGGCACCGCAACGAAGGAGGCATTTGGTTGAGTTGCCGCAACTGCCTCCGCGACCGTATTGAAGACTGGTACACCGTGAACTTCTCGCCCGCCAGGGCCAGGTGTCACCCCGGCCACAATGTTCGTCCCGTACTCGAGCATCTGCTGGGTATGGAACGACCCCTCACGCCCAGTGATCCCTTGCACCAGGAGTCGTGTCGATGTATCGACCAGGATCGCCATCACCTGCCCCCGACCTCACTGGCTCTGCGCCGCTGCAACGGCACGCTGCGCCGCCTCTTCCATCGTGTCCACCACGGTCAATCCCGCCTCTTCGAGAAGCCGCCGTCCCTCTTCCTGTCTCGTACCAACCAAGCGGATCACCATCGGTACTCGCACCTCAACCTGACGCAGCGCCTCAAGGAGTCCCTGCGCGACCACGTCACCGCGTGTGATTCCACCAAAGATGTTCACCAGGATTGCGCGGACATTCGGGTCTGCCACGACGAGACGCAGTGCCGCTGCCACCCGCTGCACCGAGGCTCCACCACCAATGTCGAGGAAATTTGCCGGCTCTCCGCCATACAGCTTGATCGCATCCATCGTTGCCATCGAGAGCCCAGCACCGTTGACGATGCAACCGACCGTCCCATTGAGTCGCACAAAGCTAATACCTGCAAGTCGCGCTTCACGCTCGAGCGGATCCTCTTCTTCAGGATCGCGGAGTTCGGCCAGATCCGGATGGCGGATGAGCCCGTTATCGTCCAATACAACCTTCGTATCGAGGGCGAGCCACGTGCGATCGCTCGTCAGCACGAGTGGGTTGATCTCGGCGAGTGAGGCATCGCAGTCGACGTAGGCCTGGTACAGCTGGCGCGCAAGAGCGGCAAATCCTCGCACCAAGTCCGGCTCAATCCCAAGCCGGAAGGCGAGCCGCCGTGCCTGGAAGTCCTGGAAACCAAGGCATGGATCAGCATGTTCTCGCACAATGGCCTCAGGACGTTCACGTGCCACTTCCTCAATATCAACGCCACCTGCACTGCTCGCCATGACCGCGACACGACGTGCGTCCCGATCCAGTACAACACCAAGATAGTATTCGCGTTCAAAGGCAACGGCCGGTGCCACGAGAACCTTACGGACGATCCTCCCTCGGATGTCCATGCCGAGGATCTGCCGAGCGACCGCCTCAGCCTGAGCAGGATCGTCCGCGAGCCGGATTCCGCCTGCCTTCCCACGGCCGCCGGCGTGGACCTGCGCCTTCACGACGACACGGCTACCCAGTTGCTGGGCCGCCGCACGCGCTTCTTCCGGAGTTCGCGCCAGTATGCCACGGTTCACTGGTATTCCATATCGTGTGAGCAGTTCTGCCGCTTGATATTCGTGGAGATCCATCGCCCCACCCTTCGACTCAACAACCGAGCCGATCATACCACGCGCCCAGTGTGCTTTCGGCGCGTCTGTTCAGCAAGAATGACGACGGGCGCCGAGTCACCCCGGCCAAGCGGCAACACGCCAAGCAGAGCACATGCCTCGGCTTGCCCAATAAACAAACCCCTTGCACCACAGCCTGACGCGGCTTCCACCGTGGAACGCGGAGTCACGATGCTGGCAAAAACCTACCGGCAACGTGCTGACTCCACAGAGTGTCAGTGAGCTTGACCACGACGGGCTGCTCGAGGTGATCACGACAGACTATTCCGCATCCGGGCCAAGCGTATCCCCGCCTGGGCACTGCATCCTCCGTCGTCCTACAGCGCCCTCGCAACATCCAGGTGGCGTCAACGTCGTCAAAGTGGCTACCGATTCTGCCTGGCACGGGAGCCTGCGCACGCGCGAATCGCCGACAACAAAAGTGCAGAGAGTCAACGCCTTCCCCACCTGTTCCTCTTGCTCCATCCAGAGCGCCTTCAATGCGCGATCGCGAGCTTTCTCGTGCAGCACGCGGCGAACCCGAGCGGCACGGATCTTCAGTACTAGGAGGCCACCTGAACACGCATGAGCGAACTCTCATCGCGGAGAAGCACGGCACAGCTCTGCCAGTCTCGTCACCGCCAAAGTCCGAGGCATACACCTGGCAAAGCACGTCATCCTCTCATGCGAACGACATGAACTCGCCCTCATACTTCAAAACGAGACATCATCAATGTCACGAATGAGATCAAGGACGACATTCCCGAAGTCACCACTCGGTAAGAGCTCGACACGTCGGATGAAGACTGTGATGACAGCTCCCTGCGACTCGGGATGGAAACGGAACTCACCGGTCGGCCCAGTGAACCGGACTGCCCGGAGCGCCTCGAGGAAAGCCGTCGTGTCCTCGATCGCCCCGTGAGTAGCACGCAAAGCCTCGCCGATGACTCGGCCAGTCAGGTACCCCTGGTAGACGAACTGGTTCGCTTGTGTGTCAAAACGCTCGCGGCAGCGCCGGATGAGCGTTTGGTTTTCTGGGGAATCGTAGAGCACTGCATAGTGCGAAGAGCTGACATAGTCAAGAGCAGCCTCGCCCTGCTCTGGCAAGATACTTTCATCAACCGTATCACCGGAGCCAAAGAGCGGGATGCGGTCTTTCAACCCGAACTCCGTATACTGCTGGACAAAGCGCACTGCGTCCACACCCGAGTAGAACGCGAAGATCGCATCGGCTGGTAGCTGAGCCAGACGCTGGAGGTATGGCCCATAATCAGGGGTATCCACTGGTGCATACACCTCGCCGACGATCTCGCCGCCAGAGGCTTGAAAACGTCGAGCGAACGCTCCCACTTTGTCATGCCCGGCTGAGTAGTCGAGTCCAGTCAGTGCCACGCGGCGATAGCCAAGCCGCTCGTAGGCGTACTGGCCGAACGGTGCCTCGTGCTGGCCGTTGGCGAATGAGACACGGAAGAGAAGTGGGCTGCGCAGTTTCGGATCGCGGGTCAACCCCGGCAATCCCGCGTTGCTCACGATGAGTGGGACCCTAGCCGAGACGACGTAGTCACGCAGAGCTCCAGCTTCGCTACTCAACGTTACGCCGGTCAGGATGTGCACGCGTTCTCGTTCGACGAGTTGCCGGGCTTTGGCCAGCGCCTGATCCGGATTGCCGGCTGTATCCTCGACCTTGAGTTGGAGTTCCCGACCAACGACCTCGGTGCCGAGCTCGTCCAGGGCAAGCTGAATGCCACGAACGAGATTCTCTCCAAGTGAGGCAAATGGCCCCGAAAGCGCGACAATCATACCGATCCGCACCGGGTCGCTCGATGGCTTCGATGCCGCCGCTGTGCTTCGAGCTTCTGGCACAGCCGGTGTCATAGTCGCGCCAGAGGCTGGAGAGGAGCTCCTCTCCTCTGTCGCTGGCGCCGACCGACATGCGGCGAGGAGCGCACTGGCCACAATGACGCCGCGCGCGAGCACTTGCCGTCGGGACATCCGTACTTCGTCCATGTCTTCTCCCCTCATTCCCCCGGCCGAATCAGGGCGGGCAATCAACTCTCGTATATTAATGACTAAAGTATTCAGCGTCAAGATGCGCACGCCCCCAATCAACGGACAAGCCTTCCCTACAAGGACTACTCAACAGATCGCGCACCGGTGCCGCATGCAAGGTGAGACCCCGTGCTTCTCCGCGTCAGCCATGGGCACAACTATTCTCTTGCTGAGGAATACCTCCACGATACCGGTTAAGCTTTCACTTTGCCTCTGTTATCCTGTTTCGCAACCCAGAACCATGGTCATACTCAGCGTAGGACGCCGCTGTCATTCCCTGCACCGAATGGGAGGTCGGGATGGTGGCCGTACTTTGGGAGCCTGTCTCCGAAGCGACCGGTGATGGCAACACGGTATCCCAAGCTACTGAGCGCGCAGAGCGACCTGCGTCCGTAGCATCGTTGCAGCCCACTTGCGGCCAGTTGCACGGCGCAATTCGACCGGTTACACTGCCATCGTGTGATCTTCACGGTTCGATCCATGGCGGAGGCCACTCCGGGAGGGAGGTCTACGATGCGACGAGGAACATTGCGCAGCTTCGTCGGTGGCCTCGCGCTCGGCACTGTGCTCGGCGCGTTGGCGGTCTGGCTGATCGTCCCGAAGCGCCAGGAGTTGCTGCCAGCTTGGCGAGAACGCACCAACGAGTTTGTTCGGCGGGCACGCGCGCAAGGCGAGCAGGTCGCTGTCGCACTCCGGACGCAGGTCGGGTCCGTTCGCCAGATACTTGCCACACGGAAGGACGAGCAACCAGAGGCGAAGCGCGAAGAGCCTGAACCGACAAGCGTGATGACGCAGTCTGAGGGCTGAGCACCCATGTTGGGACGTCTGCGAACTGCCGCCAAGTTTTTCGCGTGGGGTCTGTTGCTTGGGCTGTTGTTTGCGCCAGCGAGCGGTCAGGAACTCCGTCGCCGCATGGTCCGCTGGGTCATGGGCTGCATCGAGGCACGCGCGGCACAACTCAGAGAGCGGTTCAGCGGAACCATGAGCTGACGACCTGGCGCGCAGCTGAGAAGTCATCGTTGAGTCCCGACCCCAGAGGGTGCAGTGCAAGAATTTGCGCTGCACCCTTCGTCTTTTCCAGTCCAGCGACCACCATCGTCCCACAACGTTCACCGTACAGAAGCGGCTCCGCAGAGGCAGAAGGGTAAGACGATCGGAGGTGCTCCCGCAATGGCAGAAAATGTCCCTGTTCGGATCCGGAGCAGTGCCTCATCGCACAAAAGACGAAACGCCTCGTTCTCTGTGCACTACTTGCCACCCGCGGCAGTTTGGCCTGTCTCTCGTGTGTCAGCTGCGGAATATGCGGAACAGCGCCTTACGTTGGCAAGAGACTCGCAAACCGGGTGCGCAACCCATGGCAACCTCGGGTGATGAACCACAAAGCGCCGGCTGCGCTGACGACTCGCTGCTTGTGCATCACTCCGGGCAGCCACGCCAGCGCACCGTTCCCGAAGATGGCTGTCCGGGGAGATGCGGAGGCACAAGCAACCGCAATGATCCTGAGTAGGCTGACAGACTTTGAACCGAGCGAACCGCTCTGACCTCTGCCGTTGGGTAGTTGGTGAAGCCCAGCCACCGCCGAGTCAATCCATTTCCGAAGGGACGGCCTGCCCTCGGACACACCACCTTTGCCCGCAGAGACGAGAGCGTCAGGGATACGCACCGTCCCCATCGTGCTCGCAGGGCCTTGTTCGTCACAAGGTCTTGACAGCGGCCGACACCACCCTTAGGATGGAGATAGTTCGAGAAAAAGAACAGTTTTCGATATATCGAACAACACAGGAGTGGGCATGCGTGGTCAGTCACCGGCAGTCTGGCGAGCGGTCGCAAGTCTGAATGCGCTCGCCCGAGCGAGTGATGGCATGACGTTAAGCGAACTCGCACGTGCCATCGGCGAGCCGAAGAGCTCGCTCCACCCGGTTCTGACAACGCTTGTTGAGGCCGGTCTCCTTGTGCGCGAGGAGACGACCAAGCGCTACCGGCTGGGTCCACATGTCTTGGTGCTTGCCGGCGCTTACGCGCGACAAAGCGACCTCCTCCGCGCCTTTACGGACGTGGCACGTCCGCTTGCCCGTGAACTAGGCGAAACGATCCAGCTGGCTGTTCTGCAAGGGCGTGAAGTGCTCTACATTGGCAAACAGGAAGGGACCCAGTGGGTACGCCTCGCCTCCGAGGTCGGGACACGCTTACCGGCACACGCCACCTCACTTGGGAAGTGCTTGCTGGCCTGGTTGCCGGAAGAGGAACTCGAGCGCCTGCTCAGTGAGGGGCCGTTGGTCGCGTTGACACCGCGGACGATCACCGACCCGGCGGCGCTCCGTGCTGAGTTAGCACGCGTGCGCGAGCAAGGCTACGCCGTGGACCGCGGCGAGACACTGCCCGACGTCTGGTGTTTTGGCGCACCAGTCCGTGACGCGAGCGGGGCTGTGATCGCCGCCATCAGCATCTCTGTGCCAGTGACGCGGATCACGTCGCAACGCAGTGAAGAACTCATCGCTGCTGTTCTGCACGCAGCTGGGCAACTCTCGCGGCGCTTGGGTCACGGTGGGGTCGACGCTCTAGGTGGAGATCGATTGGTGGAACAGATCGAGATGAGGAGGAGGGTAGGACTATGACACGCACCCTGTCTCGTCGGCAATTCCTGGGGACCACAATCGCAGCGGGGAGTGCGCTACTGGCCGCTTGTCGCCGGGAGGAAGCAACACCGACACCGGCACCCGCAGCTGGAACACCAGCGGCCGGGATGCAGTTCGAAGGGGTCGAGGTCAATGTGATCACCTTCACCGGGCCACAGATCGCCGAGCCGCTGCAGCGACGAGCTCCAGAGTTTCAGAAACTCACCGGCGCCAAGATCAACGTCATTACGGTCCCCTTCGCCGACCTCTACCAGAAGATCCTCACCGACTTTACAACCGGCACGAACAGCTACCATGTCATCGTTTTCGCTCCCCAATGGATGGCAGACTACGTGGAGCCCGGGTATCTAGAAGATCTCACGCCACGTATCGAGGCTGACCCTGCGCTCCAGTGGGAGGATATTGCGCCCTTCTTCCGGAATTTCAGCGCGACCTACGGCGGGAAGATCTACACGATCCCGCTCGACGGTGACTTCCAAATGGTGTACTACCGCACAGACCTGCTCGAGGCCGAAGGGCTGAAGCCTCCCGAAACATGGGAAGACTATCTGGCGATCGCACAGCACTTCCACGGAAAGGATCTCAACGGCGATGGTGTTCCGGACTTTGGCTCTGGGATCGCCAAGCGCCGCGGAGCACAGAGCTACTGGATGTTCTGGTCGATCGCGGCCTCCTTCCTGCAGAGCCAAGGGACGCAGCAGGGCGCATTCTTTGATGTCGATACCATGGAGCCCTTGACAAACAACGAGGCGTTTGAACGCGCACTGGAGATCTACAAGGAGACCGGCAAGTACGGCCCCCCGGACGAGCTCAACTGGGACGTTGGCGACAGCCGCGCAGCCTTCGTCACTGGACGCTGCGCTCTTACGTTGGACTGGGGTGACATCGGCACGCTCGCGATCGATCCCGAGCAGTCTAAGGTCAAGGACAAGGTGGGCGCGATCATTCTCCCGGGCACAAAAGTAGTGCTCGATCGCAAGGCAGGCAAACTCGTCGCCTGCGACGCCAACACCTGCCCGCACGCAATCAACGGCATAAACCATTCCCCCTATGCAGCGTTTGGTGGTTGGTCTGGAGCGATCAATAAGAACGCCCCCGCCAAAGTGAAGGATGCCGGATATGCCTTCCTCTCCTACATGAGCCAGCCTGCACAGGCAAATGTCGATGTAACAATTGGCAAGACCGGATTCAACCCGTACCGGATCTCCCAGTTTGAGAACATTGACCTCTGGGTGAAAGCAGGAATGAGCGAAGCCGCAGCACGAAACTACCTTGGAGCGATCAAGGACAGTCTCAATAGTCCGAACATGGTGCTTGATCTGCGCATTCCGGGTGCGCAGCGCTACCAGGGGGTTGTGCTAGACACGGTTCTCTCGCGCTATCTTGCTGGTGAGTTGACGACCAAACAGGCGATGGAGGAATTGACAAAGGGCTGGAACGAGATTACTGACGAACTAGGCCGCGAGAAGCAGAAGCAAGCCTATCGTTCGAGTCTCAGCATCCGCTGATACGGAAGGGGAAGCGCGAATTGTGCGTGGTATCCCACCAGTGACGACGCCACAACGACGTGGGGATGCGGTGGCGGCTCCGGCCCGCCGCATCCCCTGGTCTCGAGAGGCACTCGTGAGTTGGGCGGACCGGCAAGCCGGTGCAGTGCTCGTGCTACCGGCTGTCCTGGTTATCCTTGTCCTCTCGATCTTCCCACTCCTCTTCTCACTCTACCTTTCGCTTTCGCGCTTCCAACCAGTGGCTGGTGGATTCCGCATTCACTTCGTTGGACTGCTGAACTATCGCAAGCTTCTTCTCGGCTCGGAACAGGAGCACTTCCTTGGCCGCATTGGGGAGCTCGGGTTCGGCGGCTGGCTCGCCTTCGTGGTCTTGGCGGCCATCGGGCTTGTCCTGCTCTGGCGCTCACTCCGCACTGGACCGCTGAGCGTATCCCGTATCGCCGGCCACACCGTTGTCGCGGTTGCTGGGCTGCTCGCGCTTTGGCTCGCAATTCGGACTGTCGTCGCCACCGGTGGCCGACCCGGCACACTCGTCGTCACGTGGGCCTATGTCTTTGGTGGCGTGGCCCTCCAGTTCCTTGTAGGGCTGCTCCTCGCTGCCCTGTGCGCACAACAGCTACCTGGTCGTCGGTTCTTCCGAGTTGTCTTCCTTCTCCCCATGATGATCACACCCGTTGGCGTCGCCTACACGTTCCGCATGCTTACCGATACCGGCAAGGGACCATTCGCACCGCTCGCCAACTGGCTGGGCTACGCGAACGTCAGTTGGGTGAACGACCCCTGGGGTGCGCGGATTGCGGTGATGATCGGCGATCTCTGGCAGTGGACACCCTTCATGTTCATCGTCTTGCTCGCCGCCCTGGAGAGCCAGTCTCCCGAGCCGATCGAGGCCGCAATCGTGGACGGTGCCAACCGATGGCAGATCTTCTGGCACATCACACTGCCGCAGATCGGCCCCGTGGCAAGTACTGTCATTCTGATCCGCCTCATCGAGGCCTTCAAGATTTTCGACATGCCGAACGTTCTGACTGGCGGCGGCCCTGGTACCGCGACAGAATCGCTCACGCTCCATGCCTACGTCCTCTGGCGCTCGCTTGACTACGGGACGTCGGCCGCTGTCGCCTACTCGCTGCTCTTCGTTGTGACCTTCGTTGGTATCGCCTACGTGCGACTTGTGCATCGTCGGTTGACCGAAGCGCTTTAGGAGGGATCGCATGGCACTCCGTTGGCGCACGAGCCCGACAACTCCTACCCCGCTCGGAGCAATCATCTCGTACCTCATTTTGGGCTTCTGGACGTTCGTCGTCCTCTTCCCGCTGTACTGGCTGGTGATCACCGCATTCAAACTCCCGGTGCACGTGAACGAAGGGCCGACCTACATCCCATTTGCGGACTTTCAGCCATCTCTCCACGCCTGGCGATACATCCTCGTCGACCTTGGGAATGACACGTTGCGTCCTTATCTCAACACAGTCGTCGTCGGTGTTACGAGCTCCATCCTCACGCTCATGTTCGGGGCAGCAGCGACGTACGGGCTGAGTCGATTCACCTACCGTGTCCGACTGGCGACTGCGCTTCTCTTTCTTGGCTTTGCTGTCCTTGCTGCTGTCGGCATCCAGCTGGGCTTGCCGTGGCAGCTCGCCGTAGCCGGTGGACTCGGAGCCTTCGCGCTCGCGCGAGCGGGAGCACTTCGCCGTGTTGGCGGTCCACGACTTGGTAACGCCGACATCGCCTTTTGGATGATCTCCCAACGCATGCTGCCACCGGTCGCGATCGTCATTCCGATCTATATCCTCTTCCAACGTCTTGGGATGCTCGACACCCGACCTGCCTTGGTCGTCGCGTATGTCGCAGCCAACCTGCCGATCGCGGTGTGGCTTCTGCGTGACTACTTTCGGACAATCCCGCTCGAACTCGAGGAAAGCGCTGCTATCGATGGGGCGAACCGTTACCAGATCCTCTGGCGTATCGTCCTGCCGCTTTCGCTGCCGGGGCTGGTCGCCACCTTCTTGTTCATCTTCGTTCTAGCCTGGAATGAATACCTCCTAGCGCTCTTCCTCAGCAGCGCGAAGGCGCAGACAATGCCTCTCCTTGTCGCAGCCCAGAACGCAACCCGCGGCCCACAGTGGTGGTACATGTCCGTCCTGATCCTCCTCATGATTGGGCCGGTGATTGCACTCGCCATCGTGCTCGAGCGGTACATCGCGCGTGGGCTCTTGCTCGGCGCGGTACGTGGTTGAGAGAGGAGTCACGGCCAATGCAACTCCGTGACCGTATCGCCGTTGTCACCGGCGCCGGATCAGGGATTGGCCGGGCAATCTCCCATCGCTTTGCAGAAGCGGGCGCAACCGTCATCGCCGCTGACCTGGATCCTCAGGCCGCCGAGGCAACTGCCCTCCTCGCACCGGATCGCATCCTCCCCTACCAGGTGGACGTCCGCGCTGAGACAAGCGTCCGTGCCCTCATGGACAGTGTCCTCGCCCGCTTCGGCCGCATCGACATCTTGGTCAATAACGCCGGCATCGGCACGACCAAGGACATCGTCGAGACCGAGCTGGAGGAATGGGAGCAAGTCTTCGCGGTCAACGTGCGCGGGGTTTTCCTCTGCTGCAAGTATGCACTGCCCAGTATGCTCGCTCGTCGCTCTGGCGTCATCATCAACATCGGCTCAGTAGCTGGCCTCATCGGTATCCCGAAGCGTGCTGCCTACTGTGCGAGCAAGGGCGCGGTCGTCACACTCACCAAGCAGATCGCCATCGCCTACGTGAAAGATGGCATCCGTTGCAACTGCATCTGTCCCGGTACAGTTGACACCCCGTGGGTCGAGCGCCTCGTGGCTCGCGAGCCGGATCCTCTGGCTGCCCGACGCGCGCTGGAAGCCCGGCAACCCATGGGAAGGCTGGTTCGACCGGAAGAGGTCGCTGCCGCTGCGCTCTACCTCGCCTCCGACGAGGCAGCAGCCGTCACCGGCAGCATCCTGGTCGTCGACGGCGGCTGGCTGGCGCAGTAAGTAAAGGAGTCATGCGCCATGAAGTGCTACGGCCTCACACTCTGTCTCCGCGACGACCCAGACGCGATCGCCGCCTACATTCAGTATCACCAGGCAGTCTGGCCGCAGGTCTGCGCTCGCATCCGGGAGGTGGGAATCCATACCATGCGCATCTTTCTCCGCGGCCGACGTCTCTTCATGTATATCGAGACAGACGATACCTTCGACTTGGCACGCGATTTCCCTCGTGTCAACGAGGATCCTGTCTCTGCTGAATGGAACCGCTTGATGGCAACACTCCAGGAACGGGCCCCGGAAGCGAACCCGGATGAATGGTGGGCACCAATGGCGCTGGTGTTCGACCTCGACTGGCCACAGCATCGCTCCGGCCCGGCTACAGGGCAGGAGGTCTCCTGATGAGTACAGCACTACCCCGCCGTATCCTCGGACGCACCGGGCTCGAGGTGAGCATCGTCTGTGCCGGATGTGCACCACTGGGCAATATGCCGGAGACCTTCGGCTACTCCGTCCCCGAAAAGCAGGCACTGGCCACCCTGCGTGCGATCTTCCACAGCCCGATTACCTTTCTGGACACCGCTGCAGCGTATGGTGACGGGGAGAGCGAGCGCCGGATCGGCCTTGTCCTCCGCGAGCTCGGTGGACTTCCACCTGGCTACGTCCTCGCCACCAAGGCCGACCGGGATCTTGCGACGGGCCGTTTTGACGCGTGGCAAGTCCGCCGCTCAGTCGAGCGCAGTCTGAAGCTGCTCGGCCTTCAAAAGCTGCAGCTCGTCTACTTTCACGATCCAGAACACGCTGGTCTCAGCGTCTCAGACGCGTTGGCACCAGAGGGGCCAGTTCGGATGCTGCTCGCTTTGCGCGATGCCGGCCTCATCGAGCACATTGGCGTTGCTGCCGGGCCGATCGATATGCTCCTGGCCTATATCGAGACCGGCCTCTTTGAGGTGGTGATTACCCACAATCGATATACCTTATTGAACCGTACCGCAGAACCGCTGATCCAGCGAGCAAACGAGCTCGGCGTGGCAGTGGTGAATGCAGCCCCCTACGGAAGCGGTCTCCTAGCCAAAGGACCGTCCGCCTATCCACGCTACGCCTATCGACAGGCGCATCCAGAGGAACTCGAGCGTGCACGACAATTGGAAGAGATCTGCACACGTCACGGCGTGCCGCTCGCTGCCGTAGCCCTGCAGTTCTCCTTGCGCGACCCGCGGATCGCCGCCACTATCGTCGGCATGAGCCGGCCAGAGCGGGTCGAAGACACGCTGCGACTCGCGACTTGGCCCATCCCGGACATCGTCTGGGAAGAACTCGCGGCCGTCCCGCTACTTCCCTACGATCCCCAGACTGGACAGCTGGTCAGCACAACCGGAAAGTGAGGCGGGCAAAATGCCGATTGGTACAACTCCAGTTATCGATACGCACATTCACTTCTGGGACATCGAACGATCTGACCTCTACTGGATGACCCCCGAACTTGAAGAACAACTCCGTCCACTCCGGCGAAGTTTTGGCCCCGAAGACCTCGATCCCCAACGCCAAGCAGCTGGTGTTGACCAGATCATCATCGTTCAGGCTGCACGTTCGGCGTGGGATCACGCGTGGTGGTTCTCACTTGCAGAGCGGCATCCCTGGATTGTCGCCGTTGTCGGTTGGGTTGACCTGGAAGCGCCCGATGTCGGTGAGCAGCTCAACCGCTATCAGCAGCATCCGTCCTTCCGCGGCGTCCGAGCAACCGCCGAGAACGTGCCTGATCCTGACTGGCTCGCCTCATCTTCTGTCCAGCGCGGCATCGCTGCTGTCGCCGAGCGGGGTTTGACACTCGATCTCCTGGTTCGCGTCCAGCACCTGCCACATGTCCCACGCCTCGCCGAGCGCTTTCCGACCCTGACCGTGGTCGTCGATCACCTCGCCAAGCCACCGATCGCGAGTGGTGACCTTGCGCAGTGGCGTGAGCAGATAGCCGCCCTGACCCCGTATCCGAACGTGTGGTGCAAGCTCTCTGGGCTTCTCACGGAGGCCGGACCCAACCCAACGGCCGAGGCAATCCGACCGGTCGTCGAGTTCGCGCTCGAGTATTTCGGCCCCCGCCGACTTCTCTGGGGCAGCGACTGGCCGGTCGCAACATTAGCCGCCGACTATTTGACAACCTTCCGTACCTACCAGATACTCACGGCCGCACTGAGCGAGGCGGAACGGGCAGCAGTCTTTGGCGGGAACGCCCGGCGAGTTTACCGCCTCGCGGACTAAAGCATCAGGACAGAAGCTCACAGCACGGGCCGACGGAGGATGATCGAAGAGCCGTGGATCGGATCCCGCAGCAACATCGCGCGGCTGCACCAGAGTGAGGACAGCAAGAACATCGTCAGTCTCGGGCAGGAGCCTACCGGCGACCGCAACGACTCGGACCAGCTGCCAGATGCGATCGCTTCTGCTCTCGCTTGACTCCCCGTGCAACGGAACGGTTCACCAGGATGCCGGTCGACCAAGGAACCCACTCGCGTCGTGCAGTCGCTCTCTCAGGGGGCTAAGCACCAACCGCGTGCAGTCCCTGGTGCGTACGACGCATCGCCTCGAGACGACCGAACTCTTTAGACAGCCCAGGGTCACTGTGCCCGCAGACGCGTCCCAAAAGGCTCACGCATTTCTGGACCAGACAAAATCGACCCTCGGTCCTCTCGCCCCTTGCGGAGAACGCTATTCTGTCGCATGCTAGAAGCGTCGCGACCGGAATCACGGGGAGGGAGCACCGATGCAGTTCGACGAGTTTATCGGCAAAGTGCAACATCGAGCACGCCTGGCCTCCCGGGGTGAAGCCGAACGGGTGACACGCGCGGTCCTCGAGACCCTGGCCGAACGACTTGCTGGCGGTGAAGCCAAGGACCTGGCAGCCCAACTCCCGATGATCGTCAAGGACTACATCCTCGAATACCCGCATGCTGGCGAGGGCCGGCACATGTCGTTGAAGGAGTTCTATGAGCGCGTCGCCGAGCGCTTGCACGCGCCGATGCCAGAAGCCGCCTTCTGGGCCCGCGCCGTCATGAGCGTGGTCCAGGAAGCGGTGAGCACTGGCGAAATGGACGACGTCAAACATCAACTCGGCCCCGAGTACGCACCACTGTTCGAATGGGAAGGGCCGCGCTGAGGTCACTCATCGTTGGATGAACAGTCGGCTCTCGCTGCAAGGAGGGGTGGAGTCTCTGAGGCCTGGCGTGGGTGGTTTTCTGCTCCTGAGCTTCCACGAAGGGGGTCCATAATCTCCTGCCACCTCACCCGACGCCTGCCAAGACCACTCCAGCCTGGCACGTCTCGCAAGACGTGGCGTAGGACGAGACAACTGTGCGCTGGCGCGCTACAATCCGGCGCGGAAGAAATGGAAGGGGCTGGATATGGGCTTCATCGGGATGCAGCCGGAGCCATTGACGCCGCGTGGACGCGCGATCGTGCTCACTGCGGTGGTCCTTGCGCTGCTCTTCGTCGTGGTGTGGGGTGCAGGAATCGCCCTCATGCTTCACAACCCCGGCCAAGGCTCTATCTGTCTGAGTGGTCGCTGTTGGTAGGCGCAATTACTGCCAGGAGGAGCGCTCGCCACGGCGCTTCTGCATAAGGACGCCGTGGCGATTTCGCCCGTAGTAGTGACGTACCTCGGCGACCGGCACGTATCCGAAGCGGCGATAGAGCGCCTGGGCTGGTGTGTTCTTGTCTTCCACCATCAGGGTGTAGAGCTCCGCATCGCACTCACGCTCGAGCGCAGCGAGCAGAACCGATCCTACACCTCGCCGCCGCCAGTCAGGCCGTACGCAGAGGTTGAGGACCCGGGCATGCTGGTTCCGCTGATCACCGACGATGCATCCGACAAGCTCATCGCCCACGCGTGCCACCAACACGTGCACACCTGGCCAGAGCCAGAGCGCAAGCAACGCGAAGAGACTGTAGGCTTGACGCGCCTCAAAGCATGTGCGCTGGAGACGTGCCAACGGCCAGAGGTCA
This sequence comes from Thermomicrobium sp. CFH 73360, assembly GCF_023806465.1. Classification (GTDB taxonomy): domain Bacteria; phylum Chloroflexota; class Chloroflexia; order Thermomicrobiales; family Thermomicrobiaceae; genus Thermomicrobium. The sequence continues at coordinate 592,656 of NZ_JAMSLS010000001.1, forward strand.
CGCAATGTCGCCGGCTGTATCCAGAGTTCGCGGCCGCCAATGCGTTCGATCGTCACTAAGCGGACCGTATGCCCGGCCACCGTTCCTCCCTCCGCAGGGCATGATGATACCCTGACGGCAAGATACTCACGCACCGGACCGCGCTTCACTCGGCGTCTGGTTCACCAACGACTCGACGTCGGCCAGCCGTTCTGTCAAGAGTGCTGACCCATGACGCTCTACGAGGCGTTCAAGCGCGGCAACACAGGCGGCGTCGCGACATGTTCCTGCTTCATCCCGGAGTGCTGCCAGAGCCTCAGGAACGGACAGCGCGGGACGGTATGGGCAAGCTGACGTCAGCGCAGCGAAAATATGCGCCCCAGCCAAAAGACGGGCACCGAGCGGCATACCGTCACACCGTAGCCCATCGGGGTCGAGCCGTTCGTGGTGCCACCGGATTGCTGGCAGCATCGGCGCAAAGGAACGGACCTGCCGCGCGATCTCCCAACTCTGGATTGGGTGGTCCTGGACTAGCGCGAATTCGTCCGGCGTCAGCGGTCCGGGCTTCTGCAGAACTCTGGGGGAATTCCATTTTCCCCAGGTCGTGGAGAATTGCAGCCTGATAGAGGATCCGCTCACGCTCCGGAGGAAGTCCAAGTTCGCGGGCAATCAGCGCTGCCAGACGCGCAACACGCACACTATGCCCTTTCGTGTAGACATCCTTCGCTTCTCCTACCGCCGCCAGTGCCGCGATGACCTCCGTGTACCCACGTTCCAAATGCTCGAGTGCGTCGCGCAGGAGCAGCCCCTCTACGACCCCACGCCACGTGCCGTGCAAGGCATACTCCCGCACTAAACTAATCAAGGCCACCGCATACGCGAGTAGCAAAAGCACGTGATATTCCCACCAACTCACATGCCAGACTGGCGCGAGCAGCAACGACACCTGCGCTTGCAGGAGGAAGACACCCGCAACTAGCAGACCACGGACGAGCGGGCTCGACCAGCGCCGTTCGACACGCCAGTAATGAACCGCAGTGATGAGCAGCAAGGCAATACTCGCCACTCCAAAACTGACGGTAGTCCATCCTGTGCTCAGCGCTCTCACTGCCTGCCCCACCGCCTGAAGGAGTGGCGCCCTCTCCAGCGGACCCATTACGCGGAGTGTGACCAGATCCATAACAGCGACAAAACCGGTGAGAAGGAGCAGGAGACTCGTTACCAGCAGGATGCGGCCGCGCAGGCGAAGGAGTGTCCGATGAATCGCGACACGCTCCTCCAGCGTGCTCGCAGCCAAGAACCACGCACCCGCGAACAGCCCTATCCTTGCGGTAGCACCTACCCAACCGTTGGGATCTGGAGCAATGATGCCTGGCGTCGCAAGTCCGTGCACAAAGAAGAGTCCTGACAGCGTAAGGAATGCGAGGGCGAGCGCGAGCACTCGAAGATCAGCGATGTGGGCAGCGCCAATCAGAACAAGTACAGCGAGCAAACAGGAAAGCGCCGCGAGCGTGGAGACTATTTAGGAAATGCGCCTTTGGAACGACCACCGGCTCATCGGGCAGCACACCGGAGAGCAGCACAGCCAAAACGGCAAGCGGCAGCAGCGATCCGACAGTCCACCCTCTGCTCGAAACGCCTTCGCTTCGCCTGGCCACGCGCCGGCTCCTGGTCGCGTCTACTGTTTCCCATTTCCGCTTTGAAGGGGATCAAAGTCTTTCGAGAAGACCGCGATATCAAAGGTGTTCTTTCCACGTCGCTTGGCTGCATAGAGCGCTTGGTCAGCCGCCAAGAGCAGGGTTCCGCTATCCGGATAGGGTGCTGCCGTTGCCAGTGCAGCGCCGATCGAGAGACTCACGTGGACGAAGGTGTCTTGGAGGTCAAACGGGCGATCCAACGCACGCAGCAACCGTTCTGCAATCCCTTGCACTTCCTCAGGGTTCGTGACTCCCTCCAAAAGCACCGTGAATTCGTCTCCGGCAAAACGGGCTACCGTGTCGCCGGCCCGGAGATGCGAGCTGAGACGCTGCGCGACCTCCTGCAGCATAAGGTCTCCCGCTGCGTGCCCCCATGTATCGTTGACTCGCTTGAAGTCGTCCAGATCGATGAAGAGGACGGCGAGCCCACTGCCATCGCGCTGCGCTCGGGCCAAAGCGTGTTCCACGCGGTCAAGGAACAGGAGACGATTGGCCAGACCGGTGAGCGGGTCGTGGAAAGCTCGGTGTCGCAGATCCTCCGATTCGCGCCAGCGCTCGAGCGCGAGCGCCGCAAGTTGCGTCGCCAACTCTACGAGTTGCTCTTCCTCCGGCCGCGGAGCTCGTGGCTCGGAGGCATAGAGTGCGATCGTCCCCAATATCCCACCGGTCGTATCGCGGATCGGCGTTGACCACGCTGCACGGAAACCACATCGCCTGGCAATCTCCCGGTACTCTGCCCACCGTACATCGCTTTCGATGTCCTCCACGACAACTGATCGATTGAGGAAAGCTGCCGTTCCGCAGCTCCCCACATTCGGCCCAATCCGGAGGCCGTCGATGGCTGCCACATATTCGGATGGCAGATTCGGCGCTGCACCGTGATACAGTCGGTCATCCTTCCCCACAAGGAGCACCGAACAGCGAATGCCTGACGCCCGCGCTTCAACGAACCGGCACAACGAATCGAGCACTTCGCTCAGTGGAGCCGCCTCCGCGATGAGACGAAGTAAGGCAGTCTGGGCGGCGAGCAACTCTTCGCTCTGCTTACGCTCAGTCACGTCCAAGAGCAACCCGTGCCAGAAGAGCGGGTTCCCATGAGCATCGCGGAGCAGCACCGCACGATTCTCCAGCCAGACCCACCGGCCGTCCTTCCGCTGGAAACGGTACGTGACCTGGAACGGCTCGCCCGTTTCATCGGTTCGGACTGCCTCGGCGTAGATCCGAGGCTGGTCGTCCGGGTGCATACGACTGAACCAAAGGCCAGGAGTTGCGGTGAACTCCTCGCGGCTGAACCCCGTTACCTCTTCGATACGCTGGCTCAGATACGTCACCGGATAGTGCAGTGTTCCATCCGGGAGCAACACCGGTGTCGCCGAGGTAACGATCACGGCAGCGGGTATCTGCTCGACTAACGTTCGGTAGCGTTCCTCCGCGGCGCGGAGCTCCTCTTCGATCCGTTTGCGTTCGGTCACGTCGAGCATCACACCCTGCCAGTAGAGCGGCTTTCCCTCCGCATCGCGGATCAGGCGAGCCGTGCTCTCCAGCCAACGCACTTCACCATCACGCCGAACGATACGGAACTCGCTGTGGAAGCGGCCAGTCACCCAAGCCTCACGAGTCTCCCGGCGCACGCGTGGGTAGTCATCAGGATGAATAGCCTGAACCCAGAGCGAGCGGTCTCGCTGATGCTCCTCTGGTGAATAGCCCGTAAGCTGCTCAATTTGCGGACTGACATAGAGGAGTGGACGATCGATCCGGCCATCTGGGTAGCGCATTGGCGTCGCGCCTTCGACATACACCACGGCTGGCAACTGCTCGACGAGCGTGCGGTACCGCTCCTCGGCTTCGCGCAGCGCCTGTTCGGCCTGCTTCTCGGGCGTAATATCAATGATCAGCGCATGCCAGGAGTGGACCGTGCCACTCGCGTCTCGGATTGGCCAAGTCTCATTGCGATGCCAGACGATGCGCCCGTCCTTACGAACGAATCGGTACTCGACTCGGATTGGTTCGCCCGTACGCTCCAGGCGCCCCAACGCTTCCAGCACTCTCGCCCGGTCGTCAGGATAGATCGATCGAATGAGGACACCGTGCTGTTGCCATTCCTCTGGGGTATACCCCGTGAGATCCAGGATCCGCGGGCTTACATACCGGGTCTGAAAACTCGGCAGCCCATCCGTCAGCCACTCCGCCCGCGGCTCCACAATGACCAGTGCTGCCGGCAGCTGCTCCACCAGCGTGCGGAAACGCTCCTCCGCTTCACGGAGTGCGTGTTCGGCACGCTTGCGCTCGGTGATATCCATCAGGACTGCTTGCCGGGCCTCGATCGCACCGTCTGGCCCACGGATCACCCGTACCTCGTGCCAGAGCCAGACTGTTCGGCCGTCCTTCCGCAGGAATCGGTACTCCAGGCGGAGTGGTTCTCCGGTCTCTTCATGTCTCCAGAATGCCTGTAACACCCACTCCCGATCCTCTGGGTGCAAACTGCGCGCCCAGATCCCTGGAACTTTCCAGTCTTCCGGTGTGTATCCAGTGACTTCCTCAATCTGCGGGCTGACATACGAGGTCTCGTACCCAGGCATCCCGTCCGGCAGACGCAGCGCATAGGGCACTACGCGGATGACCGCAGCCGGCAGCTGCTCTACCAGCGTGCGGTACTGCGCCTCAGCCTCGCGTAAGGCCTGCTCCGCTCGCTTGCGCGCAGTGATATCGGTCAGCAGTACCTGACGGTAGAGTGGGCGTCCTTCGGCGTCATGAATCACCTTCGTCCGATGCCAGATCCAGATGAGCGAGCCGTCTTTCCGGTAGAGGCGGTACTCGATGTCGAGCGGTTGAGCGGCCTGCTCTGAGGCGTGCATCACCGTAAAGACCCAATCGCGGTCGTCTGGATGAAGCTGACGCGTCCAGGTTCCCGGTACCAGCCATTCGTCCGGCGTGAACCCAGTTAGCTGCTCAATGCCTGGACTCACATAGTGGAACGTGTAGTGCCGCGTCCCATCCGGATGGATTTCGGAGAAGGCGGAACGGATCAACACCGCGCCAGGAAGCTGCTCGACCAGCGCCCGATACCGTGCCTCGGCTTCCCGAAGGGCGAGTTCCGACTCCTTACGTCGCGTGACATCCATCAGCAGGACCTGCCGCTGGTATGGCCTCCCGTCAGGTGACCGAATAACTCGTGTGATGTGCCAGATCCAGATGATCTGTCCATCCTTCCGGATATACCGGTACTCGAGGTCAAGCGGGCTCCCGGTCCGCTCTGACTCTCGCATCGCCGCGAGCACGAACTCGCGATCCTCTGGGTGAAGCTGCCTTGACCAGCGTCCAGGTTGTCCCCATTCCTCGACCGTGAAGCCGGTCAACCACTCGATGTTCGGGCTCACGTAATGGATGTCGTAGGCCAGCGCACCATCGGGTAGAACACGCGAGGTCGGAGCGCGCAGGATCACCGCTCCCGGTAGTTGCTCGACGAGTGTCCGGTAGCGCTCCTCAGCCTCGCGCAGGGCGAGTTCGGTTTGCTTGCGCTCTGTGATATCGGTCAGCAAAACCTGACGGTAGAGTGGCGAGCCATCAGAGGCACGGATAACGTGGGAAATGCTCCAGATCCAGATGACGCGCCCGTCCTTCCTCCGGAAGCGGTACTCGATGGAAATCGGGGCACCAGTGCGATCTGCTTCGGTCATCGCACTGACCACACGCTCCTGGTCGTCCGGATGGAGTCGCTCAAGCCACAACCCGGTGTGCCACTCCGAGGATGTGAAGCCGGTCAAGCGCTCGATGGCCGGGCTCACGTACGGATACGGCTCCGTCGTGACCAACATTGAGGTTTCGGGGAAGAGCGGCCGGATGAGCACCGCGCCCGGCGACTGCTCCACCAGCGTGCGATAGCGTTCCTCGGCTAGTTGGAGTCGTTCGAGCAGTGCCCGCTGCTCAGTGATGTCCAGCGTGATGAGATAGAGATATCGCGGTCGACCATGCGCGTCGCGGACGAGCGCACCGTCCTGACGTAGCCAGACCATGCGCCCGTCCTTCCTCCGGAAACGATACTCGAGCGGCTGCGTCGGCCCCCTCGTGTACCAGGTGCGTGCCTCCGCGAGCACCCACTCCCGGTCGTCTGGGTGAATCCCCCGCATCCAGACACCGAGCTCGTTCCACTCCTCTGGCGTGTACCCTGTGAAGTCGACAATTCGCGGACTGCAGTAGAGCGTCCGCCAGCCCAGCGTGCCGTCTGGCAATGGCACTGGCTCCGGTTCGACGATCGTCACCGCTGCCGGGTGATGCTCGGCCAAGAGGCGGAAACGCTCCTCGGCCTCCCGGCCCGCTTCCTCTGCCAGCTTCTCGCTGGTCACATCGAGCAGGAGCGAGTGCCAAAAGCGCGGTTCACCGTGCTCGTCAACGATAAGCGTCGCCTCGTGTCGAATCCAGACCGTACGTCCGTCGGCTCGGACAAGCCGGTACTCCACCGTCTGGCTGCCTAGCTCGCGCAGACAACGCTCCAGACGAGCGAGGACACGCGGCCGGTCATCCGGATGGATGAGTCGCATCCAGAGCCCTGGCTCGGCCCATGCCCCAGGTGGATACCCGCTGAGCTGCTCGATCTGCGGGCTGACATACACCAACTCGAAGCTTGGTACCCCATCAGAGAGCCAGCTCGGTTGCGCCGCAACGACGAGCAAGGCCCCCGGCAGTTGCTCGACGAGTGTCCGGTAACGCTCCTCAGCCTCGCGCAGGGCCTCCTCCACCCGCTTCTGCGCGGTGACATCCACGATCACCCCTTGCCACGCGAGCGGGCGCCCTGTCACATCACGTAACAGCAGAGCATACTCACGCACCCAGACCACCGACCCGTCAGCTCGGACCAGCCGATAGTCGAGTGCGAACGGCTCCCCGGTCGCATCGGTCCGCAGCGACTCGTCGCGTACCCGCTCGCAGTCCTCCGGATGGATGAGCGAGACGTAGAGGTCGGGGCGAGCGAGAAACTCACTCACCGGATATCCGGTGAGTTGCTCGATGTACTCGTTGACATACTGCCAGCGGTAAGAGGGCATCCCGGAGGGCGCGAGTTCCGGCTCCGGATCGGTGGCGTAGATGACCGCGGGCATCGTCTGGAACAGCAAGGTCAGACGCTGCTCTGCCTCCTCGCGAGCGCGTTCTGCCTCCATCCGTTCCGTGATGTCTTGAACGACCCCGTGGAGGTAGCGTTTGCCCTGCCGCTCTCGGCTGAGACGTGCAGTATCTTCCACCCAGATTAACTGCCCGTCACGCCGAATCATGCGGTAACGCAACGAGTACGGGCGCTCGTCCCGGATTGCCTGCTCGACTTCCTGTACGACCCAGTCACGATCCGCCGGATGGAGATGCTCGAACCACCGGCCGCGAACGCGGAGCCAGTCATCCGGGGTATAGCCGAGCAACAGCTCGATCTGCGGACTGATGTAACTCGGCTCACTCCGGTCATCAATCGGCACACGGTACACGACCACTGGCAGGAGTTCCACAAGTTCTCGATACCGTTGCTCAGCAGCTGCGGCCCGTCGCTCGCTCGCCCGTCGCGCCGAGATGTCACGCAGCCGCACGACGTGAGCCAGAAGATGGCTGTCCTCCCGAACCGGCAGATAGTCGAGCTCGATCACTGCACCATCGCGGCGCTCCAGCTCAAGCTGCCGGAGCGGTTGCCCTGTGGCGAATGCTTGGCGCAGGCGATCAATGAACTCCATATCGGCGAATCGCTGCCGGAAGAGCATGACAACGTCGGCAAACGAGCATTCCGACGAGGCCCCAGACTCCCAACCGCCGAGCAGTTGCCGCGCAATCGCATTCGCGTAGCGGAGCATGAGATCTGGGTCAAAGATCAGGATACCGATCTCCACATGCTCAACTAGGAACGGACCGAGCCAGCGTTCTAATGCACTCGGATCGTCCAGTGGTGGGCGAGAGCGGTCAGCGAGCGGTCGGAGCAGCCAGCTCGCAGTGGCCAATTCCCCTGGCACGCTTGCGACTTCACACCGTTGGATTCGGTCGGAGAGGGTGAGCGTCAGCTCGGCCCACCCCGGCTCGCCACGCCGAGCTGCGGCCAGCAGCGCCTCAACCTGCGCACGTTCGTGCAGGGGCACCAGCTCAACCACCGCGCGCCCGAGGAGTGCAGCGTCCGGGGGCGTTGCAGCAGTAATCCGCCCCAGCGCATCGAGGCGCAGGAGAATCGTCATCGTCGTTGAGACCGCGGCCTGCACGATGCGATCGCCTCACAGTGTCCGACCGGGCCACCAGTATACCCGGATGAGTCCGACCCCATCCAAAGACATTGTCGACGAGGACATCGCTCTCCTGGTGACCGATTCGTCCCAAATTTCTGACGCCAGTAAAGGGGATGACTGAAGTGGGTGTGAATGTTCTCGGAACGCAACAAAGGTCTGCCATCGTCCTTCCGGTTGCGCGCACCCGGCCAGCGCGGCATGAGTCAAGGCTGGTCGGCTGCGGCGCCGGCTCGGGTACAATCGCTGAGTGTGCCGGAGGCAGGAATGGTGCGAGAGCCACAGGCCATTGATCTGAAAACGCAACCGCATGACTCGGTGCTCCACCGGCTTCCTGCCGCTTTGCACGACATCAACGATCGGCTGGCACGGGTTTTCGCCGCCGCCGGCCACGAGCTCTACCTCGTCGGCGGGGTGGTACGCGATCTCCTGCTTGGCCGACCGGTGACAGACCTGGACTACACCACCTCAGCACCCCCGGAGGAGACGAAGCGACTGGGGCAGGAAGCCGGGGCCGACAGCATCTATACTGTCGGCGAAGCGTTCGGCACTATCGGCCTGGTGTTCGCCGGAATCACGGTCGAGATCACGACGTACCGCACCGAGTGGTACCCAACGCCGGACCGGCGCCCAGCCGTCCGCTTTGGCAACAGCCTCAGCGAGGACTTGGCACGACGCGATTTCACAGTCAATGCGATCGCCGTCCACGCGGTGACTGGGGAGTTGGTCGATCCCTTTGGTGGGTCTCATGATCTGGAACACCGACTCCTGCGTGCCGTCGGTGATTCACGGGAACGCTTCCACGAAGACCCCCTCCGGATGCTGCGAGCGGCACGATTCGCCGCGCAACTCGGCTTCGAGGTAGAGCCGGAAACGCGAGCAGCGATCCGGGAACTCGCGGCCGAACTCCAGCGTGTCAGCGTTGAGCGGATCACGCAAGAGCTCAACCGCCTGCTCCTCGCGCCGGAGCCTGACCGTGGCCTCGAGCTCTTGCGGCAGACTGGGCTCCTCTCCTTCGTCCTTCCGGAACTCGTTCCCCTGGCTGAGGACGTGGCCGACCGGCGTCACAAGGACATCTGGCGCCATACCTTACAGGTCGTCCGACAGAGCCCACCGCGTCTCGCCGTGCGCTGGGCTGCCCTCTTGCATGACGCTGCCAAGCCGATGACGCGGACGATCGACGAGCGTGGCGAAGTCCACTTCTTCGGCCACGAGATCGAGGGCGCACATCTGGCACGCAAGACGTTGCGGCGCCTCCGGCAAGAGAAGACGCTCATTGAGCGCGTGGCACGGCTGGTCGAGCTGCATCTTCGTCCGGCTGCCTACGATGAGACGTGGACCGACTCGGCAGTCCGTCGCCTCATGGTCGAGGCTGGTGATCTCCTGAACGACCTTCTTGATCTGGTTGCGGCCGACGTGACCAGCGCACGTGCTACCCGGCGCCGCGAAGCGGCCGCACGGATCGCGCGCCTCCGGGCGCACATCCGACGCCTCGAGGAAGAAGCGGCACTGGCGCAAATCAAAAGTCCTCTGGATGGTCATGAACTCATGGCGATCTTCGGGTTGCCGCCAGGACGCTGGATCGCCGAGGTGAAAAGCTACCTTCGTGAACTCGTCATCGAAGGACAGCTCGCCCCGGGTGACAAGGAGACTGCTCGCCTGCTCGCCGAGCGCTGGCTTGCTCAGCATCCTGAGATCATCGCACAGGCAGCTCAGCGATCTCGCGGGGCTGTTGATTGACCGTGTCGCGGGACTCCTCGTCGAGCCACCGGAAGGAACCAGCAACGCTCGCCAGCTGCTGCGCGGTTGTCCTCGTCTCCTCCGTTACCCTCCCGAGGCGGTCGGTCTCTGCGTGGAGCTGCGCTACGAGGGCTGCCAACGCCTCGGCCGCATGACTCGTCTCCCGGCTGGTCGCTGCGACTTCGCGCACCTGCTGCGTGACCGTGTTCAAGGTGGCTGCCACCTGCTCGGTCGCTGCTGTATGTCCCTCTACGACCCGTGCGACCCGCTCGATCTCCCCGACCAGTTCCTCTTTCGCTCGTGCCATCGAGACCGTCGCCGCACCAATCGTACCCATCCGCTCACCGATGTCACGGGCACTCGTGGTCAAGCGTTGGAGAGCGGCCTCTGCTTCACCAGCGAGCGTCATACCGTCCTCCACTTCGCGAATACCAGTCGCAGTGACCGCCACCAGATCGTCCAGTGTGCGCAGAATTTCCTCGACGAGTCCACGGATTTCCTGAGTGGTCGTACTTGAACGCTCAGCCAGTTTACGAACCTCCTCGGCGACAACGGCAAAACCCTTCCCGGCTTCGCCGGCTCGTGCTGCCTCAATCGCCGCGTTCAAGGCAAGGAGATTCGTCTGGCGTGCCAGTTCATCGACTGCCTCAACCATCAGGGTAATCCGCCGCGAAAGACCTACCATCTCGTCGATCTGCGCACCGACCTGGCGAATCCCCTCTCCAGACCTGCGCAAGGATGCGATGGCACGCCGCACAGTTTCGCTACCGGTACTCGCCTCCTCCACATTCCGTTGGCTGGCAGCGACCCCCTCCTGTGCTCCGGTTGCCACAGCGTGAATCGCCTCCGCGAGCGCCTGAGCGAGTTCGGTCAGCCGCCGCAGCGCCTGCTGTTGCTCCGCAGCACCACGGGCAATCTCCGCAACCGCGCGCTGCACTTCATCGACTGCTCGCTCGACGAGGCCGAGGAATTCGCTCTGCTGCGTCGCGCCCTGCGCCACGAGCTGAACCGATCGCGCTGCTTCAGCTGATGCATGAGCAAGAACTTGACTCGCCGCACCAAGTCGGTCGCTGGTCGTTTTTGCAACACTCGTGGCACGTTGGAGCCCGAGAACCGCTGCTCGCACAGCCGTCTTGAGTTCTCGGTAACGGTCCGAGAGATCGTCCTCTGGCCGCTCCGGCTCCACAGAGCGCAGGTCGAAGCCGACGCTATCGAGATACTCGAAGAAGAAGGCATCGACGACGGCCTGCATGTCGAGGTTGAAGACTTTGACCAGCGCGCGTTCGACGCGCCACCAGCGCCACGGCTGGAGCGGGAAGCTCCGCCGGAGTTCGGTACGGATGAGGTCGAGGTACCGCCCGTAACTCCCAAGATACCACTTCATTGGGAGGTCGATGACGTTGTGGCGGGCACCGATCCGCAGCCGCCGCTGAAAGTACGGGAGGTCGTAGCCGCTTCCGGCAGCACGGAAGATCTCGAGAAAGTACTCTGCCTGTGTTCGCTCCAGTCGGCGCCGCACCTCGGTAAGCGACATCCCGTGCGCCTGAGCGTATCGCTCGAAAAAGCGCCTGGTCGGCTCAAAACTGAACTGGAAGTCATAGAAACGCTGGGCGATCCGGTTTGCCACGCGCTCCGCCCAGGGGGCAAGGCGCGCCAGCTCCCGCTGTTCCTGCGCGGTTAATCCAAGGAACGCGAGCCGTTGCGCCAAACCCGAAGTGGTGAGACGGATTTGCGTGGCGAGGTCACGGGTCATTGCGCGTGATGGGTTGTGCATCGTGATAATCCTCCCTTCTGAGGCCCGATCGACCGGAACCAGCCATATTTGCTACTATCAAGTCATGATTCTTGAGAAACACGCCCGTTATCCGTTCGCTTCGGACTAGGCGTTCATGCGTGAATAACGGAAGAACACGTCGTTCCCGCAAGTCTTCCCTCCTAGGAAAGAAGTGGGATCTCAGCAGTACGTTCGTTCATTAGACTGAACAGCGAGGGAGACGGTGCAGGATCGAAATTTGCTCACCGGCGCGATCGACGAATGGCTCGCCGGTCGTCCTGCGGCAACGCGTCGCGCCTATATCCATGACGTGCAAGAGTTCCTCTCAGCAGTCGGCGGGAGCTTCGCCCAGCTGGACGAGGTGGCGATCCGGCGTTGGTTGGCGACATTCGAGCGTCGTCATCTAGCACCAGCGACGATGCGACGCAAGCTTGCCGCTGTCCGTTCTTTTCTCCGCTTTCTCCACGAACGGGGAGTCACGACGCACGATCTCAGTCACACTATTCCCACACTCGTACGACCAGCCGGAGCACCCCCACCAGTGGTACGGACAACAGAACGAGGCCGCCATCTGGCCGCTGCACTGCGGGTGGCTGAGCCGCGCCTGAAACTCCTTTTGTGGCTCGTCGGCTGTGGTTGCCCCCTACCCGCTATCGCGCACCTCCGCTGGAAAGACCTTCAGCAACGTGACGGGGAAGGAATTGCGCTCTGCCTTGACGATCATGACCGGCCAATGCGTTGTGTGATCCCCGGGATCATCTGGCGCTCTCTCGAGCCGCTCAAAGCCGCCGCTCCTCCTGACGCACCGGTCTTCACCCGACCGGACAGAACACCTGCCACCCCGCAAGACCTCGCTGACACGATCGGCTGGGTGCTCGAGGAGGATAGCGCAGCCGATCTGCCACCCCCCAACACTCGTGATTCTGACCGTCTTCTGACACTTAGCGAGGTGGCCCAGCGGCTCGGCCTGCCAGAGACAACTGTGCGGTACTATCGAGACCGCTTCGCACCCTATCTCCCCGTGGTTGGTGAAGGACGGTCGCGTCGTTACCCGCCGCAAGCGGTCGAGCGACTACGCTGGATCGTCGAGCAACTCCGTGCCGGGTTTGCAATACAAGAGATCGAGGCACAGCTCCGCAGTCGAGCTGGAGAAGTCACTCCCGCTACTGAAAAAGATGCCCAGCTTGCGGAAACTGTTGATCGGCTAAGCCAGCGCATCAGTGAACTGACGCAGAGCCTCCTCCGTGTTGCCCGGGCACTTGAGGAACAGAGACGCCATTTGATGACCAGCGACCCAGAGGAACAGCCACCAGCCTGACCAGCCCAGTGCGGCAGATCTTCCGACACCCGCATCGATAACCTACAGTGCGACTCTCCGCTCCAATCAGTGTCGCCGGCCGCCTCACGCACTGCCTCGCGCTCTCATGCCGGTCCTCTATTGAGGGCTGACGTCCATTCCATGCATCGCTTCATCGGCCAGAATTCGTCAGGCTGCTGTGAATCCTCACCATTCGTCAACGATTGCCCGGGCCGCCCAGATCGTGTTCGGAAAGCGCAGGCGAAGGATGTTCCAGACGCGATCAAGCTCTGGGCGAGACCGTGTTGCCAAATACACAGCCACTCCCCACCAGTACGCAGCCTCTGGGGACCAGGGGCTGGGCGGTTCACGTTCGGCGATCCGGCGGAACAGCGCGCTCGCCTTCTGGAAGCAGACCCAAGAGAGTGCGACGTGTCCCTCCCTGAGATCGAGAAGCTCCAGGAAAAGATCGGGAGGCAAGAAGTCTGGACTCCGGTACCGAGCCTCACCACGTCGATCGAGAAAAAGGATAGTTGGTGTCCAAATGACCTCGAGTGGACGCAGCCATTGGCGCGGATCCTGAAAGAGATCCAGCGAAAGCGGCACGAAGCGCTCTTCGACCGCCGCCACGACGCGTGGGTCGCTGAAAGTCGCGGCTTCCAGCCGCGCACACCCTCGTCAGTCAACCTTCCACACGTAGGCGAGCACCAGCTTGCGTTCTCGCTGCGCGGTCTCGAGTGCTTGGGGAAGGCTGCGTCGCCAAGCGATCATCGGTGGACCTCCCAGACTGAAAATCGACAATCGGCCGTATGCGCCCTCACCGTGATTGCCGGCAAGTGAGCGCCAGGTATCATCACGGAGCGGATTCGCAGGCCTCGACGCCCACCGAGAGAAGTGGCCGTCCACGAGCGCACCACGATAAGACTTCGGATGCCAAGAACACCACTGTTCTGACTCCGGCCCCGCGGGAGCAACGGAAAATCTGCGCGATCATCGCGCAACGGGCGCTCGAGCATTATGCTTTTGGACGCAAGAGCGCAGCGAGTTCCTCCGGTGGCAGAGGACGGCCGAGCCAGAAGCCCTGGCCGTAATCGCAGCCGAGTTCCCGTAGAAGTTCCTCCTGCTGCGCGTTCTCGATCCCCTCGGCCGTCACGCTCAGTCCCAGGGCGCGCGCCAGGTCGAGCACCGAACGGACAACCGCTTGGCTCGCCGGATCGCACTCGATGTCACGGATGAGTTCGCGGTCGAGTTTCAGTCCGCGCACTGGCAAGCGCTTCAGATAGCCGAGCGAAGAGTAGCCCGCCCCGAAGTCGTCGATCAAGACCGCTACACCCAGCGCGCGGAGGCGCTCCAAACGCTCCCGGGAGACCGCAGGATCGAGTATCGCCGATTCAGTCAGCTCGAGCGTGAGCTGGTGCGGCTCGATCCCTGTGACGTGCAGGATATCCTCCACGAGCTGCGGGATGTCCAGGTGGACGAAATCGGTCGGACTGAGGTTGACGCTGACCGCAAGGTGCGGCATAGCACCGGACCGTAACCAGCGCCGCAACTGCCGACAAGCCTGGAGAAGGACCCACTGCGTCAATTGGGTGATGAGTCCGGTCACCTCGGCGAGCGGAACGAACACCGCCGGGGAGACGGGACCACGGGTCGGGTGATGCCAACGCACCAACGTTTCCACACTGGACACCTGCTGGCTGCGGAGATCGAGCACCGGTTGGTAATGGAGTCGGAGATCCCCTTGTTCCAATGCCCGTCGCAGGTCACGCTCCAGGAGCTGCCGTTCAACGCTCGCCTGGTACAGCGCAGGGTCGTAGACTGCGAGCGACTCTCGTCCCGACCGTTTTCCGACTTGGAAGGCGATCTCAGCCCGCCGCAACACGGTTGCCGCGTCGTCTCCGTCTTGCACGATCGCGAGCCCACCGCGCATGCGGAGGTAGACCTCGTCGCTACCGACCACATACCAGCCACTGAGATCGCGCAGGAGCTCCTCCGCGACGGTCACTACCGCCCCAGGATCCGACGCACCGAGCAGCACCGCAAAGCGGTCAGCCTCCAAGCGTGCGGCAAGCAAGGCGTCGCTGACGCGACGCAGGCGCCCAGCAACGGCTCGGAGCGCCGCGTCACCTGCCTCCCAGCTGATCGCATCGTTTAGGAGCGAGAACCGCTCGAGATCGCAGCAGAGCACGCCGAGCACCCAGTGAGGAGATCGTGAGAGCAACGCTTCCAGTTCCTCCAAGAATCCGAAGCGGTTGGCGAGTCCGGTCAGCTGGTCGCGCGTCGCTCGTTCGCGCAGGAGCTGTTCGGCCCTTCGCCGCTCGCTGACGTCGCGGACGGACAGGACAATCCCAGCGATGTGCGGCTCGGCGCGGAGATCGAGACCGGAAAGCTCGACGACACGGCCCGTACTGTTCGCTACTGTCGCCTCGATCCGATGGGGATAGTCAGGAGCAAGCTCGTTCAGCACCCATCGCGCGATCCGTTCACGCTCGGTCACGAGTTCCCACAAGGGATGACCGATGATGGTCACCGGGTCCTGACCCAGAGTGGAACGAGCCGCAGGCGACGCGAAGCGGACCACCCCCTGTTCGTCGAGTACAAGGAGCGCATCAGGCGAGGCGAGTACCGTGGCACGCAGCCAGGCATGGTGCTGGGCCTCGGCCCGTTCAGCACGACGCTGCTGGAGCGCAACCGTCATGAGCTGTCCAACGAGCGCCACGAGGTCGATTTCCTCCTCGCTCCACTGACGCTCATGCCGGTGCATGGCAGCCACCAGGCATCCGAGCAATCGGCCGGAGGAGAAGAGCGGTACTGCGAGCAGCGAGCGGATACCGAGCTGCTCGAGAAGGAAGCGCTCGTTGTTGGCTTCCTCCGAAAGGTCAGCAAGCGCGGGCAACACAAGTGCCTGCCCGCGCTCAAGCTGTCTCCGCACCCACTGTAGACAGACGAGTGTCGAGGTATCAGGAAAGTCAACGCGAACATCGAGACCGGGCGCGCGCCAGTGCACCAAACAGGTCACTGTTTCATCTTCACAGGTGAAAAGCCCGAGACGATCGACTGCTAGGAACTGTCCGATCTCGGACAATGCCGCCGTGATGGCCGCTTCCATCCGGTCATGGGACGCAGCGACCAACTGGCTTGCGACCCCGAGGAGCGTATTATGGAAGGCAAGCTCACGCTGCAGACGTGCTTCCATCCGCTTCTGCGCTGTCACATCGGTCAGCAGACCATGCCAGATCCACGGTTGCCCGAGCGGGTCGCAGACGAGGACAGCCTCATCACGTAGCCAGATCGTGCGCCCATCGCCGGTACGGAACCGATACTCGACCTGGAAGGCTTCTCCCGAACGATCGGTGCGCTCCTCCTCGTGCAATGCCCAAGCACGATCCTCCTCGAGGACATAGCGCTCGTACCACGTGACACGATCCACCTGGAGCGCCGACGCCGGCCAGCCGAGCAAGCGCTCAGCCACCGGACTAACATAGATTTTCCGGTGGGGAGGAGCCGCTTCTTCGGCATAGACGACGGCTGGCAGTTGTTCGACCAGCGCCTGATACTGTCGCGCCAGTGTGTCGAATTCCGGTGAGCGACGAACAAGTTCACTCAGATCGTGCAACGTCGACCAAAGAAAGATCCGGTCCCCAATCCGAACCGGACCAGTGATGACCTCGACCGAACGGACACGGCCGTCGGCAAAGCGGTGCTGGAAGACGTACCGCGATCGGGGACGCTGCCTTGCCTCGGCGAGCCGAGCACGGATTTCAGCTGGTGGAAGGGTATTGATACGATCGATGGTGAACGAACGAAGGAGTTCGCGCGACCAACCATAGAAACGCGCCGCAGCCTCGTTTGCATCGACGATCTGGCCGTCCGATGGATCGATCAACAGCTGCGGTTCTGGTCCATGCCAGAGCGTGCGGAGGAACTCCGGTGCCTCTCCAACTGGCGAGTGGAATGGAGCGCGTGGAGGAGATGGTCGACCAGGCGACACCCGTGGCTCTGTTCGCTGCTCCTGAGACTCGCGCCCGTCCACCCTGATCCTCCACGTTCCGGTGAGGACACGCTCAGTCTTCTCTATTCGGCAGATTGCGCGACACGCTGAAGGGGGTAGTCGCCGTGTCGCTCCAGATCCTGGCCCGTCCGCCGGGAGTTGAGCCCAAGGGTAGAAGCGGCGAACGATCCCAGGCCAGGGGTCGCGAGCGAGAAGGCAGTCGTTTGCAACAACAGAGGCTCGGGAGGACGCAACCCCGGTGAAGGGCAGTGACACAGTTTGTATCTGTGCGTGGCGCAGTCACCCGAGCCTCTGAGTTTCATCTCACAGCTGGCCTCTAGATCACCAGTACGTTGAAGAAGCTTCCCAGCAGCTCGAAGCGAGCGCGCGGCGATTTCTCCCGATATGCCCTGGATACATCCCATCGTCGGCAGTATGCATCAGAGCAAACAGGTGTCGGCAGCAGAATGGGTGGAGCGGATCATTGACCTCACCACCCATAAGTCAGCGCTCTGCAATTGGGTTGGCACGAGCCGAGTTCACGGCTGCGACGGGCAGTTGTGCACGGAGCGGCACGAAGCAGACCTTCCACATCACCGCGGGGGCTTGACTCGGGCAGTCGTCTCTGCTATCCTAAAAGTGCACGGCCCTGAGGGGTGAGTGCGCAGCCGGCGCAACGGTCGGCGGAAGCTGACCGGCCCTGGCTCTCACCGAGCCGCCATTGGCGGTCGCGGCGTCCGGTGATGAACCGGCTCCGCGGGCCAATGAGAGTTGTGAGGGCGGCGTCGGCTGCGAGGCTGCCAGTCAGGGCCGTGTTCTTTCCCTGATTACCTCAATTGTGCAAATTGCACAAAACCGCCGCACAAGACGTAGCAGACTGCCGAGGCGTTCCCGATCCTCCGGCGTCTACCCTGGTGTCAGGCCGGCAGGGACGACTGACGGCGAGAGGCCAACACGCGGGGGATCGCCATGTACGGCACGTGCAGAACACCGGGAGAGGTCCTCGATCTCATCCGACAACGCAATATTCAGATTGTTGACCTCCGGTTCACCGACCTTCCAGGCACCTGGCAGCACGCCTCGTTACCGGCCAGTCAACTCGGCCTCGCCGACTTCGAACGTGGGATTGGATTCGATGGATCGAGTATCCGTGGTTTCCAAGCCATCGAAGAAAGCGACATGCTCCTCGTCCCCGATCCAACGACCGCCTTCGTCGACCCCTTCGCCACGATCCCGACATTAGCCATCATCTGCAATGTCATTGACCCGGAGACGCGGCAGCCCTATTCGCGTGATCCGCGCTACATCGCGCAGAAGGCCGAAGCGTTCCTTCGCACCACCGGAATCGCTGACCAGAGCTTCTGGGGACCGGAGATCGAATTCTTCCTCTTCGATCACGTCAGCTACGATGTCCTGCCGTACCGGATGGGCTTTAGTATCGACTCCCGCGAAGGTTATTGGAACAGCGGCCGAAACGACGGAAAGCCTAACCTCGGCTACACCATCCGCCCCAAGGAGGGATATTTCCCTGCACCGCCGCACGATACCTTCCAGGACATCCGCAGCGAAGCTGCGCTTATCCTGGAGCAGATCGGTATTCCGGTCGAAATGCACCATCACGAGGTCGCGACGGCCGGGCAGGGTGAGATCGACATGCGTCGCGATACGCTGACCGCGATGGCCGATAAGGTCATGATCTACAAGTATGTCGTCAAGAACGTGGCGCGCAAGCACGGTTGTACAGCCACCTTTATGCCGAAGCCGCTCTTTGGCGATAACGGCAACGGCATGCACACGCACCAGAGCCTGTGGCGGGACGGCATGAACCTCTTCTACGCACCCTGCCACTACGCTGAGTTGTCCGAGACGGCACTCCACTACATTGCCGGGCTCTTGACGCACGTCGACGCACTGCTCGCCTTCACGAGTCCAACAACGAACTCCTACAAGCGGCTCGTGCCGCACTACGAAGCACCAGTCAACATTGCCTTCTCTAAGCGCAACCGTAGCGCCTGTGTCCGCATTCCGATGTACACCACCGGGCCGGAAAATGCGGCAACCAAGCGGATCGAGTTCCGACCGCCCGATCCGAGCTGCAATCCGTATCTGGCCTTTGCCGCCATGCTCATGGCCGGAATCGACGGCATCATGCAGCGCCTCGACGCCAGCCCATTTGGCCCGCTGGATGTGAATACCTACCACCTTCCACCGGAGGAGGCAGCTCGGATTCGAAGCGTCCCTGGTTCGCTCAGCGCGGTGCTCGAGGCACTGGAGCGTGATCATTCCTGGCTCCTCGAAGGCGACGTCTTTACGCGCGACGTGCTTGAGACCTGGGTCGCCTACAAGCGGGAAAAGGAGCTCCAGGAAGTCAATATCCGGCCACATCCCTATGAGTTCTACCTGTACTTCGATGTATGACGGACGTGTTCGCACATTGGTGGGTGGGGATGGGAGGTGGTGTGATGGGACCATGACGCGTTAAGGAGTTAAGGAGTACACTCATGGGCGGCCAGGATGGCCACGGCGTAGCCGCGAGGATCAACCGGTGGCAACGGCGCCGTTGGTGGATCGGCAGTGACGGTCGATTCCAAGAAGGAGGTTTTGCTTTGGTTGTCGATACGAGTGTCGTCGGTCGTCGCGCACCAGCTCCGACCCCAGAAGAGGTGCTGAAGCGTGCCGAAGAACTCAAAATCGAGTTCGTCAGCCTCCAATTCACCGACATTATGGGGATCGTGAAGAACGTCCAAATCCCCGTCGATGTCTTCCCTCATGTTATCGAGCAGGGACAGTGGTTCGACGGCTCCTCGATCGAGGGGTTTGCCCGCATCGCCGAGAGCGATATGTTTCTGATGCCGGACCTCTCTACCTTCGCCCCGATTCCTTGGGATCCGCAGACCGCACGTGTGATCTGCTGGGTGTACAACCCCAACGGGGAACTCTTCCCGGGTGATCCGCGTGTGGTCCTTCTGCGTCAGCTCGAGCGGGCAGCAAAGCTCGGCTTCGTCTATAACACCGGGCCAGAACTCGAGTTCTTCCTGTTCCGCAAGGAGAACGGCAAGATCATGCCGCTCCCCCATGACCAAGGGAGCTACTTCGACTTGACCACTGACCTTGCTGCCGAGGTACGCAAGGACATGATCCGAGCTCTGCAGGCCTTCGGCATCAAGGTCGAGGCTGGGCACCACGAGGTCGCGATCGGCCAGCACGAGATCGACTTTGAGTATTCCGATGCTCTTACGACGGCCGATAACGCGATCACCTTCAAGTACACGCTGAAGGCGATCGCGCAACACCATGACCTGCACGCGACCTTTATGCCTAAGCCGATCGCCGGCATCAATGGGAGCGGCATGCACACGCACCAGAGTTTGGCATCGATTGAGACTGGTGAGAACCTGTTTGTCGATGTCGACGACCCGTACGGGCTCTCTGATCTCGCCAAACACTTCATCGCTGGCCAGCTGTACCACGCCCGCGGGATGTGCGCGGTTCTGGCACCACTCGTCAATAGCTACAAGCGGCTCGTGCCCGGCTACGAGGCACCGGTCTACATCAGCTGGGCACGGCAGAACCGCTCGGCCCTGATCCGCGTGCCAGCCGTGCGACATGGTCGCCTCCAGGCAACACGCATCGAGCTCCGTTGTCCGGACCCCTCCGCCAACCCCTACCTGGCCTACGCGGTCATGCTCGCTGCCGGACTGGATGGGATTGAGCGGAAGCTGTCGCTTCCCGAGCCGGTGGAAGAGAATGTCTACCACTTCACGGACGAAGACCTCAAGCGGCGCAACATCCAGACGCTCCCGGCGACGCTCGGTGAAGCAATGGCAGAACTGGAGAAGGACGAGGTGATCCGCGAGGCGCTTGGTGAGCACGTCTTCGAGCGGTTGCTCGAAGCACAGAAGCGCGACTGGGACACCTTCCGGCAGTATGTGACCCAGTGGGAGCTCGATCGGTACCTCGAGATCTACTGACGGAGCACCCGCGAGGTTCGTGCACGGCCCGCTCTGATCCGTCGGAGCGGGCCGTTTTGCTCACGTCACCCGTCGTTCGGTCCAGTCCAGCCCAGACGTGGCAGTCGGCATCGCACCGGAGAGCCATCCGCTCGCATCCCCCGCTGGCCAATCCACGGTCGCTCCGGTCAAGGTCAGTACCCCGTGCGATCAGAACCGTTTGCGGTTGGAGAGGACCCACCCCAGCCTGCCTCATCGCAGACCGGCGAGATTGGCTACCCCGGCTCAAGCTCGTCCACCCACACCGGTTTGAATCGTCCGGTTCTGAATTTCGACGAATGTCCGCACGATGACTGTGCCACATTCGTTGGTTCGATACAACAGTGCGAAGCTGGAGCTTGACATCTCACACAGTCACCCAAGACCCTGAACAAGAGCACGGAACCAGCCACAGCACAGCACGGCGTGGCTTTCAGTGTTGGCACACGGTTTGACAGACAGCGAGCTCGACCGCAGCACGAATTGAGCGTTGCTGAGCGACGAGTCGAGGTGTTCGCCTCACCACCTCCTCGATGGAGCACACTGGGAGCAGATGTGCTGGCAGCCGGTTTGGCTTGACAGTCAGTGGAGTCGTCCAGGACACTGAGGGGTAGAACAGTTCTCGAAAGGACGCTGACATGAATCGCATCCTCCTAGCATTAATCGCACTCCTCATGGCGAGCGCCTGCGCCACCGTGGCTCCCCCAACACCAACACCGCTTCCCCCAACTCCGACGCCACTCCCTGAAGGGCCGCCGGCTGTCAGCGGCCCCGACCGAGAGCGTCTGACCGCCTGGGCTCAAGCGTGGTTAACCGTCAGCAAATTCCGCGCTGAGATCACAGTGTACGACCAGTCCGGCACCGTGCAGCAGCACCTGCAGCTGGCGGTTGTGCTGCCTGATCGGCTTCACGCGGTTCAGCTCGACCCAGCTAGTGGGCAACCAACGCAAGAGTGGATCATCGTGGGTGACGCTGGTTGGATCAAGCAAGGGGAGCGCTGGCAACTTGGGCAAATCCAGCAGCCGCCGAATTTCAGTGAACTCTACGACCCCGCTGCGCTCGCCGAAGCCCGCGATGCGACAGCAGGGGGCGCATCCGTGACCATACGAGAACTTGCCGGCGAGTCGATCGACGGGATTCTCTGTGAGCGGTGGGAGATCATCGTCACGCCAGCAGGTCAGCAGGCGAATCGGATGACACTCTGGGTCGGCCGTGAGGACCAGTTGCCGCGCCAACTCCGCACCGAATATCCCGACGGCTCGGTGCTTCAGCTCCGGTACTGGGGCTACGACGAGGCGATCGACATCCAGCCGCCGAGCGAGCAGTGAGTCTCGCCAGGTCTTGTTCAATCAATGAAGGGAGGCAGCTGGGCCAGGGGGACGGAGGGGCCCTCCTCGTTGCTGGCATTGTCGGGTTCGTGGGGTTTACCTCCTTCTGTTCGGGATTACCCTTGGCACGGTTCTCAGTCGTCATCCTTCGGCTTCCTCGTCTGATCCTGGGCGAACGCAGCGCCAAGCAGCGGGCCAAACTACTCGCCCGGTCGTGAACAGCCGGGTTCAGTCCCCAAGCCGGCTCAACCCGGCTCGTACCTCAGCCCCCGTCAGGGGGCTTGCGGATTCAGCCCGGGGATCCGGCCCGGGCTGAATCTCACCAACTCGAGCACGTACTGCCAGAGATCCGGTCGGACCTGAACGGACGCTACGCAAGAGCCCTCACCATGCTGCAGAATAGTCGCGACGCGCTGGCGCAGCAGGGTGCAGGCGTCTCGGGCACCCTGCGGCACCTGCAAGCGCTCAGCGGAGCAAGCGGAACTCTCGCGCTCGCGGAGGCGCTGGAAGGCGAGCAACGTGTCGACGAGCGAACACTGGGAACGCGTGCGTGGAGCCATCGCTGGCGAACCGGTGGATGCTCCCCCAGTGAGTCTTTGGCGCCACTTCCCCGAGGACGACCAGCGAGCCGAGACGCTCGCATCCGTTACGCTGGCCTGGCAGCATCGCTTCAATTTCGATTTCGTCAAGCTGATGCCACCGGGTGATTATCCGGTCATTGCCTGGGGTGGGGAAAGTGAGTATCGTGGAAGTCCTACCGGCACACGCACTGTCACACGATATCCCGTCCAGGACGTGCAGGACTGGAGCCGGATTCGACCACTTCCCGTCAAAGGTGGTGTACTGCGCCAGGTTATCGAGACGGCCCGGTTCGTCAACGAGGCCCTTAACGGTACCGTACCGGTGCTGCAGACGATCTTCAGCCCGTTGACGGTTGCCTACAAGCTCTCAGCTGGACGCGTGCTGCGTGATCTCGACGAGTCTCCAGACCTGGTCGAGGAGGCGCTTGCTGCGATTACTGGGACGATGCGTCACCTCGTCCAGGCCTCGCTCGATGCCGGAGCACATGGCATCTTCTTTGCTACCCAGTGCGCGACTGCTGAGGTCACCGACGCAGCGACGTATACTCGCTGGGGTCACCCGTGGGATCTGGCGGTGCTTGAAGCAGCAGCAGGTGCGCTATTCATTGTCTTGCACCTTCACGGGCTTCAGCCCCACTTTGAGTTGCTCATGGACTATCCGGTGCAGGTCCTCAACTGGCACGACCGGCGCACAGCGATCAGTCTCGCCGAGGGTGAACGCCGCAGTGGCCGTTGCGTCGCTGGCGGCCTTGATGAGACGGCAATCGCAGCGATGCCTCCGACCGCAGTGGCCGAGCAAGCGCGTGAGGCAGTTGCACAACTTGGTGGACGGCACCTCATGGTGACACCCGGCTGCGTGATACCGATCGCAACTCCTGACGCCAATGTGGCCGCAGCAGTACAGGCTGTGCGTGCAGGCGGAGCGGAAAAGCAGCGGAGCTGATCGTATCAATGCCGCTCTTCACCGCCCCTCCTGCTCCGCGATTGGCTCGCCTTGTGGCCCCGCACCGTGAGACGCTGGCCCAGCGGCTCGCCCGGGCGGCGACGCCGGCTGACCGACGTGTGCGATCTCTCCTTGAGGCCTGGTTTGTGCGTCTTCCCGAGGCGGCACAAACCGACGTCCGCAGCCGACTCTGGGAGCGCGATCGCCGACTGGCACTTGCAGCGTTTTGGGAACTCTACTTGCACGAACTGCTCCTTACGTTGGGCTATGAAACAACCCCACACCCCGTCCTCGCAGCAGCAGGACCACGCCCTGACTTCCTTGCAGTTCGGCAAGGCGAATCCCTGTACGTGGAAGCCCTCGTCCACGGGCCACCAACCGAGGCCTGGCGAGCCGAGCGTCGCCTCTATCCGATCCTCGACGTGCTCCACGAGTTCGCGTGCTCTGGGTGGTTCCTCACGCTTGGGCGTGTCGAGTGTGGCCACAGTACCCCACCGCTCCGCGACCTGCGCCTGGCAATTGGCGAGTGGTTGGAGTCGCTTCCTCCCGAGCAAGACGAGGCACGGCTCGAATGGCGCCGAAACGGCTGGACTGTCGAACTCCGGGCGACCCGTTCTTTATCGACTCCAGCATCGGATGTCTTTCCCCTCCAACCAGCGCCAGCGATGTCGCTGCGGACGCTTGCATCGAAGCTCCAGGCAAAGGCCAAACGCTACCGCTCGCTCGACAATCCCTTGCTCCTCGCACTCTGCATCTCGCGACCGCTGGCAGAGGAAACACTCACCGACTCGCTCCCCCGCATTGTCGTAGGACTCCCCGACTGGGTCATGGGTGTCCTGGTCGCGTCCGGCCTTGATCCTTGGACCATCGCGACGACACCGCTGCGGCTCGTTCGCCGTGGAGACGCGCCACTACCGACCACCGGTTTTTTCGCTGCACTGGAACGCATCGGTGCACGACAGCTGACTCCTGAACTCATGGAGATCGATAAGCCGTGGCGGATCTTCAACCTCTGGCCTCACTGGCCAGCCGACCCTCTTGCCGAGGAAGAGTGCAGATAGTCCAGACGACAGACGAACGAACACTCTCGTCACTTGGCCACGGCCAAGAACGAACGAAAATGAGGAGCTCGCTGCTGCGCGGACATGACTCATCGTCGGGACGGGCGCACTATCGCGTACCTGTCCGATGCTCCTCCGGTCCTTTCGCTGAGCAGCAATGAGAGAGGTTCTCCCTCTTACTCGCTTAGACTGCACACTACCATGAAGCAGCCCAAGGTGTCCTGGGTTTCTCTCGAAGACTGCCCCTCGTCGGTAGTCCCAGCGTTATGCACTTGCCACCGCTTCGTGCTGAATGATAGGGGATCACCATCAGGAAAGGAGCCGTTAGGCCTCCGAGGACACGAGGCAGCCGATAGAGATCAGACAACCATAGGAGTAAAAAGGAGAAGACATGAAACACCGGCTCCCCACACCGTGGGGAGCACCAGATGCCTCTGACCAAAGGAACTCAGCTGCGGCCGGGCATCGCTCAGGCCTGTCGGAGGATGGGAGACGATCCGGTACAGTTGGCCTGCGTTCGCACACTGGCCACCGTTACTCCTGGACGACCAGGACAGTGGCAAGCGTTGGGTCACTGGCACCGTTGAAGCGCATGCCTGCGGCAATTCCCGTCTCAAGGAACTCGACGACCTCACGGCGGATCGCCTCGCCTGGCGCGACGACTGGAATGCCTGGCGGGTAAGGCGTAATCGGTTCCGCAGCGATGCGATCCACTGCACGCGCGAGTGGTACACGCTCGGTCGATGCGAAGAACGCTTCACGAGGGGTCAGAACTTGCGGTGCTCCTGCCACAATCGGCCCGGTCGCCCGGAGCAAGGCAGCAAGCCCGCTGACCGCCGTGTCGCGTCGTTGCGCACCCTGCTCGCGAGCCAGTGCGGTAAAGGCATGGACAAGCGCCTCGATCGTCTCTGGCGCATCGCCGAGCGTCAGCAAGCAGACGACGCTCACCAGATCGGCCATCTCCGCGGCAACACCGTGGTCGCGCCGCAAGCGTCGCTTCGCCTCCAGGCCCGTCAGGCCGAGCCCCTGAACATCAACCACCAGGCGCGTCCGATCGAAACCTGCACCGGGTCGGTCAGCAATGATCTCTGGGCCGAGAACGCGCAAGCCAGGGATCGCCGCAAGTGCTGCGCGGGCACGTTCTGCCAGTTCGAGCGTTCGGGCGAGGAGCTGCTCCCCCTCCAATGCCAACCGTCGCCGTGTCGCATCGAGCGATGCGTACAGGAAAGCAGCAGGACTCGTCGTCTGCACCATGGCCACGGCGGCGCGGAGGCGCGCCGGATCGACCAGCTGCCCGGCAATGAGCAGGAGGGCAGTCTGCGTGAGTGCGCCAGCAAGCTTGTGCAGGCTGGTAACCGCTAGATCGGCACCCGAGGGGATTGCCGCTGGCGGGAGCTCCGGGTGGAACGGCAGATGGGGCCCCCAAGCCTCATCGACGAAGAACGGCACCCCGCGCTCATGGCAAATCGCAGCCAAGCGAGGAAGGTCACTCGTGACACCAGTGTAAGTCGGACTCACGACCGCGACCGCCGTCGCATCAGGGTGCGCAGCAAGGGCTTGCTCGACCGACTCAGGAGCCACATCGAGCAACATCCCACTCTCGCAGTGCACTTCGGGGACGACGTAGACCGGTCGCGCGCCACCGAGCACCAGGCCAGCGAGCAATGACTTGTGCATCGCGCGGGTCACGACGATCGGCCGGCCTGGTCGGCCGAGTGTCAGGAGTGCTGCGAGATTCCCGGTCGTGCTCCCGTTGACGAGGAAGACCGCATCACGCGCCCGCCAGAGTCGGGCAGCCAATCGCTCAGCCTCCTCTAAAGGATCGCTCGTGAGATGGCTGTCGTACGTGCCGCCGTCGTGGGGAATGTCGAGCTGCAAAGCACGAGAACCGAAAACCGCGCAGAACTCCGGCGGCGCACCGCGCCCTTGCTTGTGCCCCGGCGTTGAGAAAGGAACGACCCCCTCGTCGAGATAAGCGACCCACTGCCGTACATACGGTGCTCGACGCTGCTCGTCGTCCACGCCACCGCCCTCCCAGACGCAATCACCGAAGGGTCGAGTATACCCCCAATCGCTCGAGCCGTCCGGATTGCACTCTCCTGTTGGCACCCGATCGTCACGCACCTGGTCATCTCTCAGACGAGCATGTGCCTGTGCAGTCTCCTTGTGGTGCCCGGTAGACACCTCGCAGAGGGAGGTGCATAATGGCATGCGATACGGCCCACGTTGTGGGTGGCAAAACGCGGAGCGCGCCGTGGCAGAACAGCCGACACGCGACCAATTCCAGCCCGATGATGAACTGTTCGAAGCGATCCAACGTTTCCTCGCGGAGCAGTCCTCGGACACGATTGATGCGGAACTCCGCCGTGCTCTGTCCGAAGCACGCCGGTTCATCGATCAGGAATTGCGGGATCGCCCAGAGTATAAGCGGATGCTCCGCGCACTTGAGCGGGTGATTGAGGACGAATTCCCAGGCGCATTCACGGCACCAGTGCGAGCTCGCCTGGCCGAACTCCTGTACCGCTACGGGCTCGCGCACTATTGGCTCGTCCAGGGGCGGGAACTCCCAGAGTGGCTCGCCCCCGCTGGGGAAGGCGAGGAAGCTGCCGAGGCTCCCCCAGAAGAAGCTCGCCCGTTGGTGATCTACGATATCTGGTTCCCCCAGGACATTGCGCTTGAGCATGCTGATGATGGCTACTACCTACACATCAGTGACGGACGAATTGATCTCTCGCTCTACTTAGGAGAAGAGCCGAACGAGCGCGGCGCACTCACTGACCTCCTTGGCCATTATCGGTTCGCCTTAACGCATGCGCCGCATGGTGAACCAGCAGAACCGAGCGATCGCCTTACTCCGGTCTTGACGGTCGAACTCGACTACAGCGGCTCTGAACTCGTCGAGGCGAACGATCATGTCGACGTGCTGTTCCTTGACCCGCAGGGTGAGCCGATCGTCCGGATGCACGCCCGGGCCGCCGAACTCCGTCTCATCGTCGAAGAACTCCAGACGATCGGCCGGGACGGTGGCTTCTGACTTTGAAGGGGATGGTCGCTCTCACGTAAGAGCGAGACCCTTCGAGCGGAGACTTGCCTCCGCCCGTGGCCAGCATCACACTACACGTCCACAACGGGGGCAAAAGACCTCGGCGTCGCTGATATCCGCATGACAGTAGGGGCACCGCCCACCCGCAGGAAGCGGTGCGGCTGGTGTTGCTGAGCGAGCCAGCACCGCAGTCTCCTGGTTTGCAAGATCACTCACCGCTCGCCCTCCGGTATCGGTTTGTTCAAGAGTCGGACGCAGGGGACGCGTCGGCTCCTCAGCGGGACGGACCGGCTCGGTCTTATAGGCCGCTGCCGACGCGCGATAGCTCGATGGCATCCGCGGCGGAAGCGGTCGCGTTGGGGTGTGCTGGAGGGCAAATTCTGCCCCACCGCGGCTGACCTCGACCTCCTCTTCGACGGCCCGTGCACCAAGGACCGCCACCAGCACGATCACTGGTAGACTAAGGATCGCTCCGGCCAGCAGCACCCACGGCATGCTTTCGCTGAGGATCCGGGCGACAAGCGCTTGCTCAAAGAGACCAGAAGGGAGACCACCGAGGAGATAAAGCCGGATAGCCCGCAAGGCAAAGCCGAGGAGAAGCGTCCCGTTGGCGAAGGCAACGAGCGCACCCAGTAAGCGCCCAATGAGCCCGGGTTGTGGCGTAAGGATGACCGCGCTCGAACCATAGCCGATCAAGAACGTGCAGGCGACGAGCAGCAGTACTGCTGCGAGAAAGCTGGCAGCCCCCTCCCCTAGCCCAGTCCAGTCAGCAAGGTCGAGCCCCCACGGCTGCGCCCAGAACTCGCCAAGCGCAAAACCGAGCAGGATCCCGAGCGTCACGAACACCTCGCGCGCTGCACCACGCCAGAACCCGATCGGGACGAAGAGTGCCAGTAACACCAGGAGGAGGATGTCAAGAACGAGATAGAGCGTCACAACCAGTCCCACCTCGCGGCAGCATGCTCACTCCGTGCCAAGCCTACCACGTGTCGGACATCCTTCGATACCTGTCCAGCGGTGAGCGGCACCGCCGGGGATACGACGGGTGCAACGGGAGTGACTTCTTTCTGTCTGCGCTGCCCCAACCCCGCTGTACACTGCCGTAACCGATGCAGTACGCAACACGCGCCATGCGCTGGCACGCGTTCCCTCGGTGAGTCACGAACTTCCTGTCTTGCATGCTTCACAAGGAGACGGGGCACACGCCGAGCAGTTGACGACTGGATACCACGCCGGTCACCGGACGAGCTGGAACACTCCCGCGAGGACGTCGC
Organism: Thermomicrobium sp. CFH 73360; assembly: GCF_023806465.1. Classification (GTDB taxonomy): domain Bacteria; phylum Chloroflexota; class Chloroflexia; order Thermomicrobiales; family Thermomicrobiaceae; genus Thermomicrobium. The sequence continues at coordinate 621,598 of NZ_JAMSLS010000001.1, forward strand.
GAAGAAGGCGCGTCGGACGCAGATCGCGGATGAGTTCGCGGATGATCGTGCCGTACTTCTGCGCTTTTGGCGTGCCGTCCACCGTCAAATAGTGCTGGAATGCTCGCGTGAGCGCTTCGGGATACTCACGGAGGAGATACGGCCGCTGGTGTACAAATGGGGTCACATTACGAATGGTTTCCAAATCCGGCAGGATAAAGCTTTCCTCAAGCTTCTGCCAGTAACGGCTGAGAGCAAACGCCGAAAAATCGCCTACGGCACGAGCTTCCAGGATGGTTTCGGCAGCCAGCTTGCCAGAAATCATGGCAAAGTTGGAACCTTCACGGCTCAAGGGATTAACGAAACCGGCCGCATCCCCAACGACGAGCGCACCGTCAGCGAAGAGGGTTGGCAGAGCTCGCCAGCCACCTTCGGGGATGAGGTGCGCACTGTACTCGACGAGTTCTGCTCCTTCAAGCAAGGGCGCAATCGCTGGGTGTCGCTTAAAACGGTCAAGCAGATCACTCACATTGACCTCGTGGGTGATGAGGTCACTCAACAGCGCACCCGTACCGACCGACACCGTGTCGCGGTTCGTATATAAAAAGCCATAGCCAAGTAGACCACCGGTGGAAGCACCGAACGCCTCGATTGCCACCCCGTGACCTGCTGAGACGCCAAATCGCCGCTCAATCTCTGTTTCCGAGAGTCGCAGAAGTTCCTTGGCAACGAGCGCTTGCTCTTCCGGTCGCCACTCGCGAGTGAGTCCCGCCTTCTGGGCCAAGAGAGAGTTCGCCCCATCAGCCAGAATGACAACGTCCGCATAGAGCTCGCCTTGTTCGCCTGCACGAACGCCGACAATCCGCCCATCCTCCCAAAGGACGTCCTCGACTGTCACGCCAGTCGCCAGGAGTGCACCGGCGTTCTCTGCCTGTTGTGCAAACCACCGGTCCCACTCGGCCCGCAGAACACTAAAGGCATTATAGGGTGGCTGTCCAAAAGCCGGCGTTCGGTAGGTCACACCGAGAGCGTCCTCCTCGGTCAGGAGGAGATACCGCTGCTCGACGATCGCGCGCTCGAGTGGTGCCTCGCGCCAGAAGCCCGGGACGAGCTCCTCGGTCGGTTGACGATAGAGGATCCCGCCCATGACGTTCTTTGCGCCGGGATAGGCCCCACGCTCGAGCACGACAACTTCCACACCAGCACGTGCAAGCGTCAGTGCCGCCGCAACACCAGCTGGGCCTGCCCCGACAACAATAACCTCAACGCGCTCCTGGCTCATCCTCAGCGCCCTCGCCGTTCGCGGAGCCGAGCAATGAGACGGGGAACCACCTCGTTCCAATCAGCAATGAGGGCAAAGTCGGCCATCTTGACGAGTGGTGCGTTGGGATCCCGATTGATGACGACAATCGTCTCACTGCCCTGCATACCAACAGTGTGCTGTACCGCACCGGAGACGCCGACCCCAAGATAGAGCCGCGGTCGCACCTGTTTCCCCGTCTGCCCGATCTGCTCGGCATGTGGTCGCCAGCCTAGGTCACTGACTGCTCGTGTACAGCCGAGTGCCCCGCCCAACAACTCTGTGAGTTGGGCAAGTTGCGCAAATGCCTCCGGACCACCGACACCGCGTCCTCCGACCACCACGACAGGAGCATTCTCCAGATCGACCTGCCCACGTGGCTTCTCAACCATTCGTGTCATCCGTGCACGCTGGTCAGCAGGGGAAAAGGCCACAGTCAGGTCTTCAACCCTCGCCTGCTGACCACTTGGCTCCGGCGCTCGGTATGTTCCGGCACGGATCGTTGCGACTGCCGGACGAGCTCGGCTGGCACGAACTGTGGTCAAGAGCTTGCTCTGGTAGACAGGCCGAGTTGCTAGAAACTGCTCCGCCGTGACATCAAGCGACACGATGTCAGCGAAATGGGGTACGCCATGGCGTGCAGCAACCAGGGCCGCCACATCTCGTCCGAGGGTGGTACTTGGGAGGAGCGTGAGCGCTGGCTGGACGACGTCCCAAGCCGTCAAGACCACGCGCGCCATGACCGCTGCCACTGGATGCGCACAGTGTGGGTCATCAACCACGAGCACCCGCTCCGCCCCCAGGGTAGCAACCTGCTCAACGGCAGGAGCGATACCGTGCCCAACGACCAGTGCTGTGACCGGCCCGAGGGCATTTTGCACCGCTCCTGCTGCGCCAAAGAGCTCCAAGGAAGTTGCTCGTGCGGCACCGCCGGACGTCTCGACAAACACCAAAATCCCGCTGCTCTGCATCAGGCCCTCCTCAGCCCAGGAGACCACGCGACTCGAGGAAGGTCAGCAGGCGTTCCACGGCCTCGTCCGGTGGCACATCCTGTACCACTACACCGGCTGCCTTGGCCACGGGCTGACTCAACCCCTCCCACTGCACGAGTGGCTGCAGCGCCTCGTCGCTGAGTCCAAGATCAGCCGCAGTGAGATGCTCAACCGGCTTCCGGCGGGCATCCATAATCCCGCGCAAAGTGGGCAGACGAGGCTGAGGCAATGCCGAGAGCGCACACAGGACAACTGGTGGCGCCACCTCCTGAAACTGGTGGCCGTCCTCGATCTCTCGCTCGATCTCAAACACCCCGTCGCGGAACTCCCACCCAACAACATTGCTCACCAGCGGGAGATCGAGCTGCGCGGCAACCGCCGGACCGACATTCCCCGTTCCCGAGTCACTCGTTTCCTGCCCGCACCAGATCACATCAGGCTGTTCACGCTGCAACCAGGCCACGAGTGCTCTCGCGGTGGTCCAGGCATCACCGGGCAACCCATCTCCTTCCAGATTGACCGCCCGATCTGCACCCATCGCCAGAGCTCGATTGAGCGCATCGCGCGCCGTGCCAACGCTGGCCACGATGACCTCCCCACCAACTTGCTCGCGGAGACGCAGTGCCGCCTCGAGTGCATAGAGGTCATACTCGTTGGCCACCCTTTGAATTCCGGGGACCAGATCACCGAGTCGCGGATCATAGCGGACAGCGTTAGGGTCTGGCACTTCTTTGAGCAGCACCACGATCTTCATACACACTCCATCCCAGTCCGAGGACCATTTGTAGCGCCCTTGGGCAGTGCAGTATCTCCGGGCATGAGACCTCATCGACCGCGGAACTGTGGCTGTCGTTTCTCGAGGAAAGCTCGCATCCCCTCACGTTGATCTTCGGTGGTGAAGGCGTAGGCAAAGCACTGCCGCTCGTAGGCAAGACCTGCCGCAAGCCCGTGCTCGTCGCCGAAGCGCGTTGCCGCCTTGGTGAGGCGGACTGCGACGGGACCATTGGCTGCGATTTGCTGTGCGAGCTGCCATGCCCGATCGAGGAGCTCAGCCGCAGGATACACCGCATTGACCAAGCCGATCCGCAGCGCTTCGTCAGCCGTGATCCGTCGACCTGTATACAGGAGTTCACGTGCAATCCCTGGCGGAACGAGCCGTGGCAAGCGCTGCGAGCCGCCCCAACCTGGGGGAATACCAAGCTTCACCTCGGGTTGTCCGAACACTGCACGGTCGCTAGCCAGGCGGATATCGCAGGCGAGGGCGATCTCACACCCACCACCGAGTGCGTACCCATTCACCACCGCGATCACCGGCTGGGGAGCCTCTTCGATTGCCCGACACACCGCATGGCCGAGCTCGGCGAAGGCTAAAGCCTCAGCAGGTGACTTTTCTGCCATCTCACTGATATCGGCTCCGGCGATGAAAGCGCGCTCGCCAGCACCAGTCAGCAACATGACGCAGGTGGACTCGTCAGCTGCCAACTCCCGGAGGGTTTCCAACAGTGCACGGAGCGTCGGCGTGTCGAGTGCATTCAGGCGCTCGGGCCGATCCACTGTGATCAGAGCAATGCGCTCCTGGCGCGTGACTGTAATGCTCATGGTTCTCCTCCCCTATCGCCAGCCAAGAGCGCTCGGAACTCCTGAGCACGTTCAGCATAGCGTTGGGCCCGTCCGAGCAAGGCTAGGCGCTCCTCGGCGCTCACTTCGCGCCGGATACGGGCCGGAATACCCATCGCTACGGCTCCTGGAGGGATCTCCATCCCTTCTGGAACCACGGCGCCAGCCGCCACGACGGCCCCCGCACCAACGCGTGAACCGGTCAAAAGAACCGCTCCCATCCCGATCTGAGCCCCTGCGCCGACCACGGCACCATGGACAATGGCGCCGTGGCCGACCGTGACGTCGTCCTCGAGCACCACGGGGAATCCCTCGTCGAGGTGGACAATGACCCCTTCCTGGAGATTCACACGCGCCCCAAGGCGGATCGGGCCGATATCCCCCCGTACCACGACCCCAAACCACAGACTCGAGCCTGGTCCTACGACGACGTCACCGATGACAACTGCAGTCGGTGCGACAAAGACGTCATCGGCTAGCTGTGGTTTTTTGCCCCGATAGGCGAGAATGAGTGGCTGCATCTTAGCTCCGCATTGCCAACGTCTCGTACCCCTGAGCCGGTGGTTGTGGGCAGCGGAGTGGCTTATCGACCCGATACCCGAGGGCGTACTCCGCTTGGAGAAGCGTGTGGATCTCACGAGTCCCCTCGTAGATCACCGCGCCGCGAGCATTTCGGAGATAGCGCTCGACCGGATACTCGCTGGAATAACCATATGCACCGTGAATCTGAACCGCGTCGTTGGCCGCTTCAAACGCGCAGTCGCAGGCGTGCCACTTGGCGAGTGAGGTCTCACGCGTATTGCGAATCCCACGGTTCTTGAGCTCGGCAGCACGGAAGACGAGCAGTCGCGACGTCTCATAGCCACGAACCATCTTGGCAATCATTTGCTGCACCAGTTGGAAACGCCCGATTTCCTGTCCAAAGGCCTGCCGCTCATGGCAGTACTTCACGCTCGCCTCCAGGCAGGCCCGGATGAGCCCGCAGGCACCGGCGGCGACAGTAAAGCGTCCTTGGTCGATCGCACTCATCGCGATCTTAAAACCCTCGCCCGGCTCACCGATCATATTCTCAGCCGGTACGCGGACATTCTGCAGGGAGATCCAACCGGTATCTCCAGCACGCACGCCCAGCTTACCGTGGATGGAGCCAGTGGTCAGGCCGGGAGTCCCGCGCTCCACCATGAAGGCACAGAGGCCACGGTGGCCCAGGGTTGGATCAAGTGTGGCAAAGATGAGGAAGTGATCGGCAGTGTTGGCGAGTGAGATCCACATCTTCTCGCCGTTCAGGACGTATGAATCACCGTTCCGAACGGCTCGTGTTTGGATGTGTCCGGCATCGGATCCCGCGCCAGGCTCGGTTAGGGCGAACGTTGCCAGCTTTTCGCCTCGCGCTTGAGGAACGAGCCAGCGCTGCTTTTGCTCCTCCGTACCCCACTGGAGCAGCGTGAGGCTATTCAGTCCGACATGGACACTGATGGCAACGCGCAAGAAGGTATCGACCGCTTCGAGTTCCTCGCAGACGAGGGCAAGGGCCACGTAGTCAAAACCACCGCCACCGTAACGCTCAGGAATCGGCAAACCTAAGAGCCCGAGTTCACCCATCCGGCGATAGATCTCAGGATGGTACTCACCCTGAGCATCCCACTCCCGGATAAAAGGTGCAACTTCCCGCTGCGCCCACTCGCGGACCATGTCGCGAACTTGGATCTGTTCGGGCGTGAATTCAAAGTCCATGGTTGACCTCCCACCAGTGCCGCGTTATCGGCGTGCCGGGGCGGCACCATCCGGCGGGCAGTATAGGACAGTGTCAGGTCGCTCACAAGCGGGACGAGTCGTGCTCCACCCCGGGAACCATAACGCGGTCTGACCGTCTGCCATCGGTACTTCTCTCGTCGAGCGAGAGATCCGCCAAACCTTGCCTCCGCCAGTACCGCAGAAAGCCTGAAAGACACAGAAGGACTCTGTTGGACGAGATCGTTGCGTACTGGTAGGTTGTCGCGGGCTTGGAACTTCGCGGATTCGAACCGTACGCAAGCAGCCGTCCGTTTCTCGCACGGGCGAGGCATTCCCCTCCCTGATGAACGAGGGGCGCGATCATGTCCCCAGACAGAACGGCTACGTACCCTGCCCAAGAGACTTCCGCAACGGTGCGAGGCACTTTCGGCAGAATCGTTTCACTATCTGTCAGGTTACACGCGAAGCGAACGCGATAGACTACGCCCATAACGAGAAGCGATACGGGAAAGGATCGGAGAGGACGCAAAGGTAGCGGAGAAGCGCTCACCGACCACTGTCGAGCCACGTCACTCGACAGCAAGTTCTCGTCGTGGGCAAAGTGGGTGCCGCAGCATGAGGCCGAAGGAGATCCGGATGGGTGACAACCGGTTCCACCTGGCACTTGTTGTCCCAGCCCAGCCGCCAGCATTCGGGATCATTGGGCTGGTGCGTCTGGCACGTCTCCTCGGGTACGACGCGGTCATGGTCTGGGATCACCTCCAAAACTTTGTCCCTCGCGTTCTCTGGACGCCGCGGACAACCTGGATGGCACGGCTGCAACAGAGCCCCCACCCCTACTATGACTTTGCCACGCTCCTTGGGTACCTCAGTGCCCACGCCGGGCGACTCCGCCTCGGCGTGGGCGTCACCGACGTGATCCGCCGCCATCCAGTTCTCCTTGCTCAGACCATGCTGACGCTCGCGCACTTTGCCAAGCGCCCACCGATTCTGGGTCTGGGTGCTGGAGAAGCGGAGAATCTCACCCCCTACGGCTTTCCGTTCGACCAGCCGGTGACTCGTCTCGAAGAAGCGCTCGGCCTCCTCCGCTGCTGCTTGGATAACCCCGGTGAGATCCGCTTCTTTGGTCGCTTCTATCACGTGCCAGACGGGATCTTTGAGCTCACTGCACCGCGAGGACGGAAACCCGAGCTCTGGCTTGGCGCGCATGGCCCGCGCATGCTCGAACTCACTGGACGCTACGCTGACGGCTGGTACCCGAACTGGATTGCAACACCGGAGGAATACGCCCAGAAACTGGCGATAATCCGCGCCGCTGCAGCTCGCGCTGGGCGCAACCCCGAGGCTCTTTGCCCTGGGATGCAAGCACCACTCCTGCTCGCACCCACGGAGCGGGCAGCCCGGGCACTTCTCTCCCATCCGGCATTACGCCTGACGGCGCTCCTTCTGCCAGCCGCCGATTGGGAAGCGCTTGGCCACAAACACCCGCTCGGCGAACGATTCCGTGGCTATCTCGACTTTGTTCCAGAGCGCCTCACACCTGAGGAACTTCGGCGCGCTCTCCGGGTTGTTCCACCAGAACTCGTCGAGCGGAGCTTCCTTTGGGGGACACCGAATCAGGTAGTCGAGCGTATCCGGGCCTACCGTGCTGCCGGCCTCCGCTTTTTGAGTGTGCTGCCCGCCTCGGCCCTCCGCTCGCCCGGGGCCGCGCTCTGGACCTTCCTCGCACTGCGGCACCTGCGACGAGCGCTGCGGGACTGACCGTACACGACGTCGTTGGGAAAGAGCTTGTCATCTCGTCCAGGCGCAGCGAGCACCACGGCGAGCAGTTGCTCATGCTCGACCGATCGACCGAGTTCAGCGAGCAGGCTCGTCGCCGTCGGCAACGGAAGTTCGTCAGTCGGGATAGTGACGCTCATCCCGATCCCCATACGGAGATCGTCCAGTGTCTCGCCCCACACGCGACTCTGCCGGAGAATGCTGTGCGGGATGGAACCATAGCAGAGTGGCGGGCACGGAACTCGATTCGACCCGGCTTTGACCGTATCTCCAAAGGCCTGAAGCCAGGTCTCTGAGTCGATTGCAGAGTTACTGGATCCAAGTGTTGACAGTATTGTAGGGACTTGAAACGTCAGCTACTTCCTCCTCGAAGCACGTCGGGAGCACGGGAGACTGGAGGGAGCAGCCGATATGGCTTGTCGGCATGATGCGGCGTACACCATCTTTGAGGACCGGGGACGGCAGCTCCGCGCAGCAAACCAACGTGGACTTCAGGACGCGCTGAAGCGCGCTGATTGTCTCGTGGATCTCGCTGGCTTAACGGACGATGAGGATAGCCTGCGGTTCATTCTGCCGGGAAGTCATCCACGGTTTACACCACTCCACGAGGTCCTTCGCCCGCCAATGGTTCTTCGACTTGACTGGGAGAACATGGGTGTCCCGCCGGTTGGTTTGGCGTTCTGGGAAAAGCTCTGGGAACTCCTTCCTGAGGGAGTAACCGTCTTTGCGTGTGCTGGAGGGCATGGGCGGACGGGCACAGCACTTGCGGCCATGCTCATTGCACGGGGGATGAGTGTGGAGGAAGCAATCGAGTATGTCCGAAGAAAACACTGTCCACATGCTATCGAGACACGAGGACAGGAGGAATACCTCCGCTCACTCCGTTGAATGCGCAAAGGACAGGACCCCCATCCCGCTCTTTGTGTCAACAAGGTGAGCCCTATGGGTTCGGAGAAGAGCGATGAGGGCATAGTATGAACGGCCCGGCATCGCAGGCTCCCAATACAGGAGTATGGGAGCCCAGACACGGCAGCACGTCGAACGCTGCAGCCGCCTTCTGTCACGCTGGCGGGAACCATGCGGTCTCTCGTGCCAACTCCTTCAAGACCGCTGCCAACAGGACGCTGCGGTCGACCGGCCGTCCGAGCTCCACCAGCAGGCTCGTCGCTGTCGGCAGTGGCAGTTGCTCCCGCGGGATATTCACGTTGATCCCGATCCCGACCAGCAGGTAGTCCACGGTCTCGCCGCGAACACGGCTCTGTAACAAAATCCCCGCCAGCTTCCGCCCGTTGACCATGAGGTCATTTGGCTCTTTGATCTGGGGCCGCAGTCCACACACCGCCGTTATCGCCCCGGCCACCCGCTCCGCCACCCGCACCGAGAGTCGCTCGTCCTGCACCGCTGCAAGCTCCGGCCGTGCCACGACTGTGAACAGTAAGGACGTCCCGGCCGGGGCCTCCCAGCGCCGTCCCTCTCTTCCCCGCCCCTCTGTCTGTTCCTCCGCCACTACTACTGTTCCCGCCGGGGCCCCCTCGGCAGCAAGTGCCGCCGCCACGTCCATGGTCGAGGTCACCCGTTCATGGTGAACGATCCTCCAGCTGACCATCGCTCGCTCAGCTCCCGTTATCGCTCGAGGGAACTGGTGTTGAGACTCGTCGTACCTGCAGCTTGCGCACCCGGTTGCCATCGACCGCCAGTACCGTCACCTCCAGCCCGTCCACCAGCACTGACTCGCCTGGCTGCGGGATTCGCCCAAGATGCGCTTGCACCAATCCCCCAATCGTCGACGTCTCCTCCTCTTCAAGCGACACGCCAAAGATGTCCGCAATCTCCTCCAGCGTGATTCTCCCGTCGACGATTGCCTCCTCGGCACTGACTCGCTCAACCAGTGGTGCCTCAATGTCGTACTCGTCTTGGATCTCGCCAACGATCTCCTCTAAGACGTCCTCGATCGTGACAAGTCCAGCAGTCCCGCCAAACTCATCAACAACGATGGCCATGTGCACCCGTTGCCGCTGCAAATCGCGCAGCAGCTCATCGACCCGCTTCGACTCCGGAATGAAGTAAGCCTCTCGCATCACATCGCCAACCTTGACCCCCTCGGCTGGCTCCAGGGCAAAGCGCACCAAATCACGAACGTGCACAATCCCCACAATTCGGTCGATCGTCCCTTGGTAGACCGGCAAACGAGAGTGCTTGCGCTCTCGGGCCAACACCACCGCCTCACGCACTGCGGCCTCAAACGGCACCGCCACAATATCAGTGCGTGGAACCATGATGTCACGCGCAATCAGCCGATCCAGCCGGAGCACCCGCTCAATCAGTTCTTCAGCTTCCTCAACCGCCTCTTCAGTCGGTACTGCGGGAGCAGCTGCCGGCGGCAGAACGGCCGGTGCAGGCGGCACGAGCATGCTCAGTGGGCGCTCAAGGAACTCACTGACAGCAGCCAATGGTCCTCCCACCCTGCTCAAGACACGGGCGAGGAGGCGCAGCCGCCTTCCTGGCCGCTCTCGCCGCTGTTCCAAGATCGCCATTGGCAACGCACTGGCCAGGACAAGGAGTGCAAGAATGGCAATTAAGCCTGCAACGGCCAAAGCCTGTGCTGGCCACCAGTAGAGGCCAAGTCGGACGGCAAGCAGTGTGAGCACGAGGAACGTCACACCTTGCACGAGTCGCACTGCTGGCCGTGCCGCGTGCAGTTGCTCCAGCACCGTTGCTCCGTTGCCGTTGTGCAGTTCTGCGAGCTCGGCAAGGAACTCGCGCAGTGAACGTCGTGCTGGGAGACAGCTGGCCAAATCAGCAAGCGCCGCAAGAGTAAGCAGGATCGCTGCTGCAACGATGAGGATCAGTTCTATCCAGGGACTACTCAATCGCACACTCCCGGGGTGGCCCCGCACAACGCGGCGCGCGGTCAGGTGAAGAGCGCACTAATGCTCAAGTCCTTGTGGATCCGCATGATCGCCTCTGCCAACAGCGGGGCGACCGTCAGCACCTCCACCTTGTCCGTGCACACCCCTTCTGGTAACGGAATCGTATCAGTCACAAAGACCTTCTCAATCGGCGACAGCTGAATACGCTCAAGCGCGTTCCCGGCAAAGACCCCGTGGACCGCGGCAGCGAAGATGCGACGCGCTCCGCGCTCCCGGAGAAGCTCCACCGCCTGTAGCAGCGTGCCCCCTGTCGCGATGATGTCATCGACGATAACTGCATCACGCCCCTCGACATCACCGACCATCTCCAGTACCTCGGCAACCTCCGGTCCCGGTCGCTTCTTGGAGATGATCGCCAGACTGCCACCAGCACGCCGCCGAAACTCATCGGCGCGAACTACCGCACCAGCATCCGGACTGACCACCACGAAGTCAGTGAGCCCAAGCCGGCGAAAGTGGGCAGCCAGAATCGGAGTAGCACGCAGGTGATCGACCGGGATGTCAAAAAATCCTTCGATCGCCGGTGCATGCAAGTCGAGCGTCAGAACGCGGTCGGCACCAGCCGTCGTCAGCAGATTGGCGAGGAGCTTGGCACTAATCGGCTCACGTCCCGCCGTCTTCTTCTCCTGTCGTGCGTAGGCGTAGTATGGGATAACCGCGGTGATGCGCGCAGCCGAGGCCCGCTTGACTGCATCCAGCATGATCAGCAGTTCCATGATGTTCTGATTGACCGGCGCGCAGAGTGACTGAATGACGAAGACGTCCGAGCCTCGGACGTTCTCCTCCAAGCGCACCCGCGTCTCACCATCGCTCCAGCTTGAGACCTCAGCCCGTCCCAGCGGTGTCTCAAGTACACTCACGATCGCCTGCGCCAAGCGCGGATTGGAGTTTCCTGCAAAGATCTGGAGTCGTCCATCCACTGCCTACGCTCCTGTCTCGTCACCTCTCCGGACGCGGCGTGACCCGATCGGCCGTGCAGGCACCCCAACCACAGTGGCTCCTGGTTGCACGTCCTTAGTCACCACACTCCCCGCTCCAGTCCGCGCACCACGTCCCACCCGCACCGGCGCAACGAGCATGGTGTCGCTGCCGATGAACGCGTCGTCCTCGATGATCGTCCGGTGCTTGGCCACACCATCAAAGTTGCAGGTTACCGTTCCGGCGCCAATGTTGACTCGTGCACCCAATTCGGCATCACCCACGTAACTCACGTGCCCAATCCGCGTGCCGGGTCCGACACGCGCGTTCTTGAGCTCGGCAAAGTTCCCGATGTGCACATCGTCCTCTACGACCGTTCCCGGTCGCAAGTGACTATACGGGCCAACGTGAACGCGGGCACCAAGGGTCGCCTCCTCCAGCACCGAGGCAACGACCACACAGTCAGGCCCAATCACGCTGTCACGCACGAACGCCTGCGGGCCGATACAGGATCCGCTCCCGATCCTCGTCCGCCCTCGCAGAATGGTGAACGGCTCGATCCGCACGTCGGCCTCAATCTCGACCCCCGGCTCGATCCAGGTCGAGGCTGGATCGACGATCGTCACCCCAGCCCGCTGGTAGGCCTGCACAATCCGATCACGAAGCAGCGCCTCGGCTCGCGCCAGATCCACTCGATCGTTCACGCCAAGCGCCGTCTCCGGTGGCGCAACAACGGTGATGACCGGATCAGTCGAGTGCTCGCATGTCGCGGCGAGTGCGACCAGCGCGGTGTGGTAGTACTCGCCTGACGGGCTACGCGGCACGCGCGGCACAGCGCTTTCCACCCATGGCCGCCAGTAGAGTGTCGCGCCGCTCACCACCTCAACCGGTCCAGTATACGTTTGCTGATCGTCTCGCGCCTCGACCACCCCCTGCACACGCCCCTCCCCATCACGCTGGATACGCCCATAGGCGCCCGGATCGGGCAAGATCGTCGTGAGCACCGCAGCGAGCGGCCGCTTCGCCAGTGCCACCGTCCACAGCCGCTCCAGATCCTGCGCCGTCAGCAGTGGATGATCGCCGAAGACGAGGAGAACCCAGGACACCTCCGACCGAAGGGAGGGGAGCGCCTGTGCCAATGCATGCGCTGTCCCAAGCGGCTCAGGCTGCACCACCATCTGCCACCCATCTGGCAGGAGCGCGCGGAGCTCCGTCTTTGCCGGGCTGACGACAAGGATCCGCTGCCTAGCGGGAAGCGCTTGGGTAGCCTCGAGAACATAAGTGATCAAAGGCCGACCGGCCAGGGGGTGCAGTTCTTTCGGTATGCGGGAACGCATCCGCGTTCCCAGCCCGCCGGCGAGCACGACGACCGCCAGCGATTCGTCACTCGCCGCTTGCGTTGCGTCAGGCTTCGCGTCCACTTCTGTCGTCTGGTCGGGCACGCCCATTCACAGCGCGGCTCGGGCGTGCCACCCGGCTGGCGGGCCAGGATTCGAACCTGGAACAGAGACTCCAAAGGCCCCTGTGATACCGTTTCACCACCCGCCAATGTTTGTAACCATCATCTAGCCTACACGCCCGCGACCAACTCCGTCAACCTTCCCGGCGATAGTCCAGGTACCACAGAGCCACGCTGACCCCTTCCCAAGCAAGACCGCACTGCAACAGTTGTCTCCGTGGCACGGCTGGCTGTAGCCAGCTTGTCTCCAGTAGCCAAGCTCACCCGGCCTCGGCTTCGAGAACCAAGGGTAGCCCAAGCCACGCTGTGCCCCCCCCACCACGTTGGCCTCGTGTCGCTCGAGCCGGCCTGCCGCAACCGCACGCAGGCAGCGGGTCACTGCCAAAGAGCCAATGCCACCGCCTGCTCTCGCTGCGCCGAGCCAGTCCGCACCACTCGCCACCAGATGCTTGCGATGCGCGCCTTTCGGGGAGAGGAAGGACACGGAGATCATTTACCCCGACGGCTGCGCGGCTGTCCGATCTCACCGCGCCAATGTCCGTCCCGGCAAGGCCAGCGAGAGAGTAGGGACATCTTTCCTACCCTGCCTGTCTTGTGCCTTGCCGATCCCCGAACTAGACTCCTCCGCGACGGAGGCGTCGTGATGGCTGAGCGGCAGGAGACCGGAACGTTCACTGAACAACTGCGCGCTACAGTTGAGCGTTGCCGAGCGGAACTCGGAGAGACCGGACGGTCGCTCGAGGAGATCGAGCTCCTGCTCGCGCAGACCGCGACAGAGGTCGAGCGGCTGAGTCAGCGCGAGATCCAGCTGAGCGCTCGCCTCCGTGACGTCGAGACCAACCTCGAGGCCTATCCGCGTAGCGAGATTCGCGACGCCTATCGCGCTGTCCACGAGGCGACCCTTCGGCTCTTCATGCTGCGTAACCAAATGGAACAGCTGGAGGAGCGCCGTCGTAGCCTCTCGCTGTACCAGGAGCGCCTCCGCGAGCTCCTCGCCTTGGCCGAAAACCAGCTCGCCGCTGCCAGCGACCGTATGAGCGAGCGGCGCACCCGGCTGCTCAGTCCTTCCCGCGAGCCATTCCCGACGGAGAACCTCCTCTCGCTCGCCGAACGTGAACGTGCGTCCGTCCGGCGAATGCTGGAGCATGAACTCGCACAACTCCTCAGTGCACTCGTGTTGCAGATTGAGATCTGTCTCCAGCTCGAGCGCCAGCGACCAGAAGAGCTACACGTCGAACTCCTGCGGCTGCGCCAGATGGCGAGCGAGGCGGTGCACGGCCTGCGTCGCACCCTGCTCGAGCTGGCGCCGAGTCAAGTCGCGGAAATTGGGCTCGTGGCTACCTTACGCCGGTATGTCCGCGAGCTGGCACGGGTCAGTCGGCTCGAACGGTTCGAGGTCAATGGCCCAGACCGCGACGATGCACTCCCCCCAGACTTCTCACAGCTCGCCTATCGGCTCCTGCAGGCAACGTGTGCTCACGTCGCCCGGCACGCAGGTGTGACAGAACTCCTCGTTGACATCCACTACGAGCCAGCGCAGCTCATTGCGCGCCTGGAGGCAGCCGGCCCTGCACCACTCGACCCTCTCCCACCGTTCGACCCGCTTCTGGCTGAACGGTTGGAGCATTTGAGCGCGAGCCTTGCCAGTGAGCAACTCGCGCCGGAGCGGCTGCGTCTCACGCTCCTCATTCCCCTGACTTGAGTCCTCCTCGTTTCCCACTCTGTGGGATGATTCCGATCCCCCATTCGGATGCGAACCGAACTCCCGATTGCGATGGGGACAAATGCGCCTACGGCCCGGGGGCAACAACACCGTAGTGTCAGCACAGACACCTGACACGACCGACCTCGACGCGGCAGCGAGAGAGGGGGTGAAGGATCCGACAGCGGCGCCAGGCGGTCGCGGGTCAGTGAGTCAGCGGAGTCATCATGCCGAGCTGTCATCGGCCGGCGACAGTGGTGGAGGGAGCAGGAACCCATGGTGCAGCGATATCTCTACGACGTCCTCGCCTGGTGGGAAACGCAGAAGGATCGAACAGCCGAGGGACAGGGGTTGGTCGAGTATGCGCTGATCATCGCCCTCGTCTCGATTGCATTGATTGCCGCCCTGACGGCACTCGCTGGAGGGATTGGAAACGTCTTCGCAACCATCGAGGGTGCACTTGGTGGCGGCAGCCAGTAACACCTAGCACTGTGGTTTCACCGAACGGTGGTGGCAGGTCATGACCAAGAGCTACCGGGCTGCCGCGGCTGGCCAGGGTCTGGTCGAATACGCGCTGATCATCCTTTTTGTCGCTATCACGCTCGTCGGCGCGTTGACTATCCTCGGCGGAACACTCGCCGACTTCTTCCAGACTGCCGCAGCCGCGTTCCCCGGCTCGTAAACGGGACGCCCTGCGCCACGCCCACTGCGCAGGGCGTTCTGCTCTCTCCGCACGACAGGCGGACGATACCGGCTCAACTCGGCCATCCAATGACCATGCCACTGTATCCATCCCTGCTGGACCGACCCGCACCTCCAGCATGCCTCGTTCCACTCGGGACCGGCACTGCTGGGCAGCACCGTCTTGGAGCTCCGTCCACCCCTCGCTCATCGTTTCGCCCGACCTCGCCTCTCCCACCCCAGCGGTGCCGGAGAATACCGCCACAGCCGCATTCTGGGCAGCAGACCCAACGCATGTCCCGGAGCTATCTTCCCCCGGAGGACACCCCTGCAAACCTCTGGGCACGCTTGCAGATTGGTTGGGTCGGCGGTACCACCAAGTGCCCCAGAGGAGCGGTTCGCGCCAATTCCTTACCATCGGATCGTGCCAGGCGAAGCCCCAACAGACGCGATCGCCCGCCACCGACCACTGCTCGCCCAATTCCAGGAGAGGAAATAGCGAACCTGTTTGATCAACGATTGGGGAAAGCACGCGCTGATTGCGCAGTTCTCAGGTGGCTGCTGAATACGGGTTGCACCCGCTACGGAAGAGGCTCACCCCGGACACCTCCGATGGCTCAAGGGGCCGCTTTACCGCCGCGCGTGTCTATCCAGCTCTGCTCGACCATCCACGGGTTTTTGTGACCCACTGCGCATGCCGGGAAGCAACCACCTCTCCGCTCCTGCTGAGCGCGAGGGAGTGCCTACCACTCGGCTGATCACTTGGCCGATCTGATGCTGTGCTGCAGCTGACCTGAGATCGTGCCTACACTGGCCGCACTATGGGGATTTCGCGCATCACAAGTAGCCTCCGAACGCTCGAAGCTCGTCGGATGTTGGACGGCCCCTTTATGCGCATCTCAAGGAGCCACTGAACCCCTTAAGGACTCGCGCCCACCCACGCGGCCAATTCCAGGGATCCTTCTCACTACATCCATGAGTGCCCTATTCGCGATCGCTCACACGCCGAGCACCTCTTTTATCCGTTCGAAGAGTCCCTTGCGGTGTGCTTCACGAACATCCGGCCGCTCCAGCGACTCGGCGAGTTCCGCAAAGAGCTCCCGCTGTCGGGGAGTCAGTTCGGTCGGCACAACAACACGTACCGTCACAATAAGATCGCCGCGGTGCCCCGTGCCAAGTTCCGGCACGCCCCTCCCTCGCAGACGGAAACGCTGCCCCGGCTGTGTCCCCGGTGGGATGGTCAGCAGCACCGGACCATCGACTGTGGGCACTTCGACTTCGGCACCGAGCGCCGCCTGCGCGACGTTAATCGGTACGTCCAGGTAAAGTGTTGTCCCCTCACGGCGGAACAGTTCATGTGGTCGTACCCGCACATGGACATACAGGTTGCCTGGTGGCGCACCCGGCTCGCCATGCTCTCCTTCGCCGGTCAACCGGAGTGTCGCACCGTCCTCGATCCCAGCCGGGATCTCCAGGCGCACCGTCCGGCGCCGCAGCAGCCGGCCGCGTCCACGACATGTCGGGCAAGGATCGGCGATCACCCGACCTTCGCCACCGCAGTGGCTGCAGGTCGTCGCGGTGATCATCGCACCGAGGATCGTCTGCTGGTAGCGACGCAGTTGTCCACTGCCGCCACAGACAGGACAGGTGACGGGTTGCGCACCGTGGCGCATCCGGGTGCCGCGGCAATCAGGGCAGATCTCCAGTCGCTCGATTTCAAGCTCTTTCTCAACGCCGCGCAGCGCCTCCTCAAACTCCAGCTCGATCGTCGCCTCAAGGTCGGCACCCCGTGCTGGGCGACGTCGGCTAGCCCCCGTCATGTCACCAAAGAACGAGTCGAAGAGGTCGGTGAACAGTGAACCGAACCCAAACGGGTCGGCACTCGCCCCCGAATTCCCGCCCACGCCGACCTGCACACCGGCGTGACCAAAGCGATCGTAGGCTGCACGCTTGTCCGGGTCGCTCAGCACTTCGTACGCTTCGTTGATTTCCTTAAATTTTTCCTCGGCGTCCGGCGATTTATTGACGTCCGGGTGGTACTGCCGCGCGAGCCGACGATAGGCTCGCCGGATCTCATCCTGACTCGCCGTACGACTGACGCCGAGTACCTCGTAGTAGTCCCGCTTCGTCCCCATGCGCAAACCCCTGCCTTATGGGCAACCGGCACACCCGCCGAGTCTGATATGGAGTATAGCAAGGTGGAGGCCGCGAACAGTCACATGGCTGAATGAGCCCGCATGCCGCGCTGCTTCGCCCTTTGGAGCTTGCTCTCTGAGCAGAACCGTCGTCCCACACCATACCGTCAGGCACTATACAGGCGGAGAGGGTGAGCGCAGCAGCGTGATCAGTCACTGCTGCTTCGGCAACCAGTACATTCGCCGGCGCTTTTCCCGCTGTCTCCCAAGTGCCATGCCTTCTGTCACACGGTATGCGGGCATCTCTCCCGCGAGGGAAATCCACCAACCGCTGTCTGCACCGGTTGGTTGGATCAGTTCACTGCAGGCGGTCACAGGAGGTTCCCTGGAGACTGATCCACGCTGCCAGCAGCCTCTGGCGCTCCTGCCGATTGGAAGGGACGGCTGTGCTTCTCTGAGCCAGTGCTGCTGCACGCTACGCTGCTGCAGAAAGAACGCACCCACAATTCTTTTGGTCGTCGCGCACGGAGCTGGCGCACGCAACGCCGCCGACAGCAACGCCGGGCACGCGTGCACCAACGGAGTAGCTTCTCGGGCCCCACGACGCGCCGCTTCCCTGAACACCGGTGACTCTGTCGAGCGCTACACCAAGACGCCAAGGTACGCCTCGGGTGCGGTCGCCCCCGCCGCCCGCCTCCTCCCTGCAAATGACCGCAACGGACGACGTGTCTCTGCCTGGACTTCCGGCCGGTCTATCAGGTGAGGCCGCTGCGGTGCAGTCGTTGCACAAGGCTGATCGCCATCCGACCAGCTTCTGGTCGCCGTCGCGCGCAGGACACCACGTAACTGGCACCATTGCCCGGAGCCATCCAATGACAGGAAGTGGACGGATTGGATGGTTCAGCAGTGCTACAATGGTCGTTGGCACCCGGTATTGACCGCCGTAGGTTTTGGATGAGGTCGAGCAGAGGAGAGGTCCATGCAGATCCAACTCGACCGTACAACTCGAACACCACTCTACCGCCAGTTAGCCCAACAGCTGCGTCGTCGTATCTTGAGTGGTGAGCTTCCGCCTGGCACGCGGCTCCCTCCGGAACGGCGCCTCGCCGCCATGCTTGGGGTGAACCGCAGTACGGTGGTGAGTGCCTACCGAGAACTCGCTGCGGAAGGACTCATTTCCGGCCACGTGGGACGCGGCACCGTGGTCATTGATCATCGGCGGCCAGCAGCGCCTGAGTGGCCCGCCGGCGGTGTCCCGTGGCCACAGCTGTTTGCTCCACTCGCCTCGCTCCTCTACGACCCGGCACTCGAAGACGCAGCACTCGCCTCCTCCCGGTCCGACGTGATTAGCTTTGCTACGGGACTCCCAGCTCCTGAGCTCTATCCCATCAGCGTGGTCCGGCAACTCCTCGACGAGGCGTTGCATCGCGAAGGGCCGCGCCTTCTCCAATACTGCCCGAGTGAAGGCTATCCCCCGCTGCGCGAGGCGATTGCCGCCTGGTCCCAGCGTTGGGGGATCCGTTGCAGTCCCGACCAGGTCCTCGTCGTCTCCGGCTCGCAGCAGGGGTTGTACCTCATTGCTCGCGCCCTGCTCGAGCCTGGGGACCTGGTCGCGGTGGAAGCACCGACCTATGTCGGGGCTCTGCAGGTGTTCCGTGCAGTGGGAGCTCGCCTACTCCCGGTGCCGGTCGACGATTATGGTATGCGGGTCAGCGTGCTGGAGCAGGCTCTAGAGCACCGCCGCCCCAAGCTCATCTACACGCTGCCGACATTCCAGAACCCCTCCGGCGCCACACTCTCACTCGACCGCCGCCAGCGACTCCTGGAACTGGCCGCACGAGCCGGCATCCCGGTGATCGAGGACGACCCATACCGCGAGCTCTGGTACGAGGCACCTCCAGCATCTCCGCTCGCCGCGCTTGACGACGCCGGCGTCGTGATCTCTCTGACCACCGTCTCCAAGATCCTGTTCCCAGGGTTCCGGATCGGTTGGGTCATTGCCCCTTGGCCGGTCATTCATCAGCTGACTCTCGTCAAACAGCTGGTTGATCTCGACACCAATCCGCTTATGCAGTGGGCGGTGTGGGCATTCATCGAGCGGGGGCTCCTGCTCCCACACCTCGAGACACTGCGTGCAGCTTATCGGGAACGTCGCGATGTCCTCGTCGCTGCGCTCCGTGCTGAACTCGGCACAGCGTTGCGTTTCCGCGTGCCGGGTGGCGGGCTCTACTTCTGGTGCGAACTTGCCGAGGGAGTGCGTGCACGAGATCTCTTGCCGGAAGCTGCTCAGCGCGGCGTGGCCTTTACACCCGGTGAGAGCTTCTTTCCTGATCCAACAGTTGGCCGCGCCTTCCTGCGCCTCAACTTCACCTACCCGGCACCAGCAACGCTGGTCGAAGGAGTACGCCGCCTTGCAGCAGCACTCCGGGCTCTGCAGACCGCGCATGCGGTGCGCGAGCGAGCAAGTGCACCGATCGTGTAGTTCCGAACAGGACCAGAAAGGAGGAGCCGATGATTGGCGCGAACAGCAATATCGATCAGGCGACCTGGCGGACCAAAGTTGGTCTAGCCCAGATGCTCAAGGGGGGCGTCATCATGGACGTGGTAACCCCTGAGCAAGCCCAGATTGCCGAGGAAGCGGGAGCTGTGGCGGTCATGGCACTCGAGCGCGTGCCCGCTGACATTCGACGCGAAGGCGGGGTGGCCCGGATGGCCGATCCCGATCGGATTTTGCGCATTAAGGAGGCTGTCACGATTCCTGTCATGGCCAAGGTCAGGATCGGCCACTTTGCCGAGGCACAGATCTTGGAAGCGCTCGGTGTCGACTTCATCGACGAGAGTGAGGTGTTGACCCCAGCAGATGACCGCTACCACATTGACAAGCATGCCTTCCGCGTTCCCTTTGTCTGTGGCGCTCGTGATCTTGGTGAAGCGCTCCGCCGTGTAGCCGAGGGAGCGGCGATGATCCGCAGCAAGGGTGAGGCCGGCACCGGCAACATCGTCGAGGCGGTCCGCCACTTGCGGGACATCCTTGATGGGATTCGGCGGCTCACTGCGTTGCCTCGTGAGGAACTCGTGACAGCGGCCAAAGAGCTGGGGGCTCCGCACGAACTCGTTCGGGAGGTCGCCGAGCAAGGACGGCTACCCGTCGTTCTTTTCTGCGCCGGCGGTGTTGCCACGCCAGCCGATGCCGCGCTGGTGATGCAACTCGGAGCAGAGGGAGTGTTCGTCGGCTCAGGGATCTTCAAGTCGGAGAACCCCTTTGCCCGCGCGAAAGCGATCGTCGAAGCAGTCACCCACTACCGGGATCCGGAAGTCCTCGCTCGAGTCTCGCGTGGCCTTGGTGAGGCGATGCCAGGGATCGATATCGTATCGCTCGCGCCCGAACAGCGCTTAGCACCACGCGGCTGGTGAGGAGGAGCCATGTCGCGTCTCATCGGCGTCCTGGCACTGCAGGGAGACTTTGCCGAACATCTCCACGTGCTCCGGCGCATCGGTGTTGAAGGACGTGAAGTGCGCCGACCGGCAGATCTGGAAGGGGTTGCCGGCCTGATCATTCCGGGCGGCGAGAGCACCACCATTGGTCGGCTCCTGGAGCGGTTTGAGCTGGTTGAGCCGATCCGTGCTCTTGCGCAAGCGGGCCGACCAATTTGGGGCACGTGTGCGGGCCTCATTGTGCTTGCTCGGGAGGTGGTCGCCGAAACACGAGCACGGCACCAGCCGCTGCTTGGGCTCCTTGATGTTGTCATCCGCCGCAACGCGTTTGGCTCCCAACGTGAGAGCTTTGAATGTGACCTCCTCGTCGAGCCACTCGGACTCCCACTCCTGCGGGCCGTCTTCATCCGTGCACCGGTGGTGGAGGTCGTTGGCCCGACGGTGGAGGTCCTGGCACGTCTTCCGGATGGAACACCAGTTGCAGTGCGGCAGGGGCCGCTGATTGGCACTGCCTTCCATCCAGAACTCACCGACGATCTCCGGTTTCACCGCTGGTTCTGCAGCCTCGCCACGCCTGCAGCCAGTCTGCAGTCAACGGCGTAAGGCGGTTTTCTCGCCACCGCGCATGCAGCAGTCCAGATCATTCTGTACAGCCGAAGCGCGGTGGTCCGTTTTGGCGGGGCCTACCGTGACACACCTTGTTGTGAACGCAGCGGCCCCATTTAGGGGCAGCAGACCATCGCTGCCAAGAGTGACGGGCAAAAGACACCTCCCCGGCCTGCTCCCGTTGCCGGGCCAGTCAACGAAGCATCCTCCCTCCACAGACCGGCGATGGACGGCCCGGGATGCTTCCAGCGCAGGCGTCTTGGCTTTTGCGAGAGCGACATACCAGGAGAACGGCTCAGAAGCTACCATGTCTTATTCTCTGCTTGCCAGCTGTCAGGCACGTGGGTAGAACAGTACAGTTCCTGTCACCAGGCAGAGACGTCGTGGAGTACAGACAACCTCTCCCGAGGAGTCTCTGGAGGTCCTGTCTCGCATCGACTCTGCTTACTTTGCGTCCCGCCTCTCGGGCAATCAGCTCACCGCAAACAACCGTCGCAATGTGTGGTGCTAGGCCCCTACCAGGGAGTACGGGGATACGGCACTGGCGCCGCGACCAGATTGCGCACCGCACGGACGATATTGTCGCAGAGTGGAAACCTTGGTCGCAGCCCAGGCATCTCTGCCATGATGGGAGGAGCCAAGAGAAGGAGGAGGACAGATGGGACTCGAACTTCCGACACTCGGCAAGATCTCGCGCGAGGTGTTCGATCAGATTATCTTGCCCAATCTCGGTGCCCCGTCACCACAGGTGCTCGTGCCGCCACAGCACGGAGTTGACGTTGGTATTGTCGACCTCGGGAACGGGCTGGTGATGGCCGTGACCACTGACCCAGTGTTTGTGGTTCCGGCCTACGGCTGGGAGCGAGCGGCCTGGTTTGCGATTCACATCCTCGCTTCCGATGCAGTCACGAGCGGGCTACGGCCGACCTACCTGGCGATTGACCTCAATCTGCCGCTCGAAATTACCGCGGAGGAGCTTGCGCTGCTCTGGACGACGATGCACCGCGTCTGTGCTGAACTCGGGATTGCCATCGTTGCTGGACACACCGCACGGTACGAAGGATGCAACTATCCCATGGTCGGTGGCGCGGCGGTGCTGGCGATTGGTCCGGCGGACCGCTATGTTACCCCGAAGATGGCACGGGTCGGCGATGTGGTGGTTGTGACTAAGGGAGCGGCGATTGAAGCTGCGGGACTGTTTGCGGTGAGCTTCCCGGAGCAGATTGCGGCGGCGTACGGGCGAGAATTTGCGGAGCGGGCACAGGAACTCTTTTGGCAGATGACGGTGGTGGAAGATGCGCTGACCGCGGTGAGTATCGGCGTCCGCGATGATGGGGTGACGGCGATGCACGATGCCACGGAGTGTGGCGTCTTAGGGGGGCTAGTGGAAGTGGCCGAGGCGTCTGGAGTGGGCATGCGGATCGAACAGGAGCGGATCATCCTGCGCGAGGATGTTGCGAAGATCTGTGCGCTGTTTGGGATGGATCCATATGCGGCGATCAGCGAGGGGACATTGATCATCACAGTGCGCCCGCACAAGGCGGATGCCCTCCTTGCAGCCTTGCAGGCCAAGGGGATAGCAGCGAGCATCGTTGGTGAGGTGGTACCGCCAGAGCAGGGGTTGACGCTGGTCGTTGGGGGTAAGGAGCACCCACTGGTGCACCCGCGTGTCGATCCCTTCTGGGCCGCTTTTGGCCGAGCGATGGCGAGCACGCAGCAGAGTAGTGAGGGCGCAACTACTTTCTGAAGCGGGACAACTCCTCTGTAGGTTGGACAGCGCAGGAGCCCTAAACAAGCTGCGACGGTGCATTCTTTACGATACCGATCGTGACGCGCTTAGCCACTGAGGCCTGTGGAAGGATGTAGAATTGCACGGTGTCATTGTCCTGGTCGATGGCCCGCTCCAGTTCCTGCTGGAGGCGGCGGAGCTGTGCAGGAGTCAATTCTCCCTCGAGGAGAGAGTTCTGCACCCAGGTTAAGTACTTGCGGCAAATCTTGAGTACTCGTGCGACCCGTTCCACCCCCACGTCATAGGCGACGATGACGTACATCCCGACTCCCGTTTCCTCTGAGTTCCTGAGGTGCTGTTAGGAAGCATACCGAGGAGAGGAGCGACCCGGTGACGTTAGCCGCGTAGTGCGAAGGGCAAGAACTCCTGCTCTCCAAGCAAATGCTTCTCGATCTTGTACAGCTCGAGCCGCAGCGTGGTGCGGTAGGAAACCGAACGATTGAGCGTGGGATGACGGTACGTCTCTTGTAGCGTTTGTTCCCAGGCCTCGACGACCAATTTGCGGCCATCGTCGTCGAGGAAGACCCCTTCAGCACCAGTCACGAAGTGCCGTCGTTGGAGCTGTCCCCGGTTGACGAGGCGAAAGATGAGGCGGTCAACGAGCACCGGCTTGAAGATCTCGGCTACATCAAGATTGAGCGTATGGCGACGGAAATTCGTCTCATGAAGATACCCGATGCGCGGATCCAGGTGCGTCTGATAGATCTGTGCCAGGACAGCGGTGTAGAGAAGCGAGTTCCCGAATGAAATCAGTGCGTTCGTTTCGTCGCGAGGCGGGCGACGCGTGCGCGGACCGAATGGGAACTCGGCGTCGATGATGCGAGGCCAGACAGCGTAATAGGCTTCTCGCGCATGCCCCTCCAGCGCCATGAGTGCAGTCGGCGAGTCTGCCGCATCGAGACCGGCCAGTGCCTGGTCAACGACCTCCAGTGCCTCTTGAACGTCGACCTGCCGGCGACGGTAATACAGGAGGACGGTGCGGATATTCCGGAGCGACCCGCGGACAAACGCCCGAGCGAGCAAGAGGCGCCGTGATTGGTCTAAATAGTGTTCGACCTGGCGGAGAATGAGGGCACCGCTGGCGAGGTACTCACGCGGATAGAATGTCCCAGAGTAGTAGCCGTAGCGGTTGAAGAAGTGGAGGAGGATCCCCTCGCGAGCCATGAACTCGAGGAAGCGCTTATTCAGGTCAACTTCACCGAAGATATAGAGTTCGCTGACCTGCTCGACCGGGAGGAAGCGCTTGCCCTCGTCGGTTTCCAGGACGATCGTATTCTGGTGCCGGGCAAGTCTTCCCGAAGAGAAGACATAGACCGGTTTCATCGCTGCGTCTTCTCCGCCGTTGAGACCTGTCGAGTAGGACGACGCCGCGGTGTTGCCTGCGATTCTTCGTCTGCCTCCGAGACCCAACAGAATTCATAATAGGCACAGTGTGTACATGCCGGAATCCGTACGGGAGGTGGAGGAACGGGGCGGGCGAGGAGTTGTTCGATGCGCGTGATTGCTTGGCGCACCGCGGCCTCTAGTTCGGGTGTTAGTTCGACCGGTTCAACGCGACGCTGCTCGGGATAGCGGAGTTCACCACGGACGTGGAGGCCGGCCTCACGGAGTCGGAGGAGGTAATAGCCGAGCTGGAGGCGTTGGGCGTGTTGGGCACGCGGCGAGCGCTTCACCTCGCCGATAACGAGTGCCTCATCCTCCTCGGCATCAGTGGGGCGACGTCGGAGCACGTCGACTTTCATGCCGGGGAGGGCAAGTTCCTTGCGTTCGCGCGGATAGGCAGATTCAGCGAGCACCCGACCCAGCGCCAGGAGCTCGTGGTCGCGGTACGGCTCGATTGCATGTGCCATAAGCCATGCCTGGCGCGGGCAGATAGCAACGTACCAGATAAGCGTTCCGGTCACACGAATTGGTTCAGATCCCATTTGAACCCTGTCTTCTCATCGTAAAACGACTCCAGTTGCTCACAAGTGATCAACCGCAGGTCCTCACGGCCGTGAAGAAGTGGCGGCGGCAGATTACCAACAGCGCGCTGCAATAGTGGCGTAATGGTATAGTACTCCAGTTCATGGAACGCTTCCCGCACGGCAAGACGGCGCTCATGCGGATGTTCGAGTGCCAGAGCGTTCAGTACCTTCTTGATGGCAGTCGTGGCATGATCATCCTGCTCCACCACAATACTCAGTGCGGGTAGTTCTTCAATAAGGCGGAAACAGCTGAGCGGAACAGAGGCACCCAACTTACGGCAGTCGACATTTGGACGATCGTAGTCGAGGGAAGCAACTGCCTTAAGTAAGGCTTCCGCATGGGCTTGACTAATCCGCTGCTCGATGGTTTGAAAGTAACAATCGAGTCGTTGAATCAGTTCCAGATCGCTCATAGCTTCGGGTAGGTGAGAGCGTGCCGCCTCAAGCAGGATACGACCGTAGACGCGCTCTCCCTGACCTTCCTGCAGAGGGATCACTCGCAAAAACGCTAGAGATTGTTCAGCGTTTCGGTTGATACGCCCTGCCACCTGGAGCAAACTCTCGAGAGGCCCCCATTCTCGCCAGCCTACCTGAAAATCAACATCAATACCAGCCTCGACTACTTGCGTACTCACCAAGACAACGGGTTCACGTGCCAGGAGTAGCTTCTGTATTTCCGCGAGTCGCCTGCGGCGGTCACGGGGGGTAATGTTGGTGGACAGATAATAAAGATACGGGAAACTGTAACGCTCCAAGGCGCGATAGAGTTCAAGAGAAACCCGGATACTGTTCACGACAATGAGTTGACTGCGATCCCGAATGCCTGCGATCGCCTCAGCTAATTCTGGTATCGTTTGAGGGGCTATGGGCTGCAGCACGACTCTTGACGGGTAGTCCGTCAGCGGCGGATCCACAAGTTCAAGCGCGGCACCAGACTCGACCAAACGCGGCTGGGTCGCCGTCATAAGGATGACTGTGACATTCCATTCTGGAAGATCGGCAAGAAGTGCCCGAAGAAGAGGCCAATAATGGGCATCAAGCGCCTGAACTTCATCAAGAATAAGGATAGAACCAGAAACCAGCGTATGCAATTTTTTGAGCGATCTATTTTGATACCCGACTAACGTATGGAACACCTGCACAAACGTTGTAAGCACTATCTCCGCATCCCAGGACTCTGCGAGGAGCAGTGCTTCGTCCACATCAAGATCTTCCTCAAACTGGTCCTGATTCGCAGCTTGTGCCGCAGTGTGACTGGCACCGCGCCGCACTAGAGGCGCAAGATGATGATGCTCGATCAGGACATCGTCTGGGTCAAACCCACCCGTAACGAGAACATTCCGTACCACAGATGCTGTCTGCTCAATGAGATTGATATACGGCAATGCGTAAATAATACGAGGGCTCCAACCACACTCTTCCTCGACACGCGCACGGATAGTCAGCGCTGCGTGCAAGACCGCAAGCGTCTTCCCTGCTCCCGTTGGTGCAGTGAGGGTGAGAAGTGCAGGGAAAAGCTCCGGGAGCGGGCGCAGAGAAACCTGTCGGGCCACAGTCTCAAACAATACTCGCCGCTGCCCTTGCAAAGGACTAGCGCGGGAGCTAGTGGTTGCCAGGTAGCGAACGACGAGATCACGTGGCAAGCGAACCCGTTCGGGATTCTGGTATTGTGCGGCAAGCTTCTTATCCGCATCGATCAAAGCGGAAAAGAGAATATTGATCTCCCAGTAGCGACGGCGTGCCTGGGGATCATGAAGAGTCGGCAAGGCATGAACTTTAAGACGCCACGCCTCCTCGCAAAGCTCCCGAAGAATATCCCATATCTCGCCCTGAAGAAATGGAGTTGGGTCAGGCAGCGCTAATTTCTCGCATAATGAAGGCCAACTCTTCGCCACCTCTGGAATTTGCCGACAAAGGGCACGGAGTACACGTCGTAAGCCTTGCCGATCGACAGTCAAGAAGTCAGGTGGATCAATATCGTCCGGATCAGGGAGGAGAGCTGCCGGAGTGCGCAATGGACCGTGGTGACGGGCCACAGCAAGGAAAACCGCCAGTGCATCGAAACCTCTTTGCTGAGCCACCCAGGCCCCAAAGAGTGCACCAATGTATGCGTGATTTGCCGCCGGATCTGCGAACTGTGGGTTGTTTAAGCGCTGCTGAAAGAACGGAGTTGCTTTCCCTAAATCATGCACCAAGCCGACAAGCTCAGCCATTTCGGCAAGCGAGGGAGGAGCGAAGTTCCGCGCAAGTGTCCCCACCGCACGGAGATGGGTCACGAGCTCTTCCCCCTCCCTAGCAAGCCACTCATTCGTATGGTTTAGTCGATCAGGGCCCATCGCTCTGATTCGATCTGCAGCCAGCGTCCACGATAGCGGCAGCGGATAGGATACCCTCGCAAATCGACAATGAGATCCCGTGCGTCGACGAGGCGCCGTTGCTTATCCAGGCGGACCGGATAGCGGTCGCGGGAAAGGCGATGCGGAGTACGCTCATCCAGCACAAACTCCTCAATCTGCGAGGCATCCAAAGCCCCAAGATAATCAGCAACAGAGGGGTCATCATGTCCGACCTCAGCCTCGTGAACCTCAACCCCCTCGATCCACCCAAGACAATAGGCTGTGCCGAGTGCCGGTGGATAGATCGGAGCTCGCAGTGCCTCTGCCAATTGACCTACGGACAGTCCTTCCGGAGGCACCAGAACCAGATGAAATCGCAGTGATGTCGTGTCCCAGTCATCGAAACTTGTCTCTGGCAGCAGAAATTGTGTAGGAATCTGTGTCCGCGGCTCGAAACCACGAAGCTCTCGTTCGGTACCCGACTTCACCATCAGCGCATTGGTTGATTGAAGCAGTGCGCGAAGTGGCTGTCGCACACCGATAGCCATCTGCAATGTGCGCAGTCTCTCCGGATAGTCACTTGGCTCCAGGCCCAGTGCAGCGGCCACCAAGCCGCGGATCGTTGAGGGGGGCGGTATCGGATAGCTCAACGATGACGAGTTCGTATAGAAGCGCCGGAAATGAGCAAATTTTCCGCAGAGGTCACAGTGGACAACCGCAACCATTGCGCGCCTCACCCGCTCACCCGCACAACGTGGGGCAGTTGCAAAAGCGCTTCTTCACCGCGGACGTTGAGCTCGTCGTGCCGCCAGTAGCGGACACTGGCAATGTCGTCGCGATAGCGCATGATGCGGCTGACCAGCGGCTGAAGATCGAGCACAAACTCCTCGATACTCCGCCAGCGCTCGACGGGAAGCTCCTCTTGGGCCGCCAGGAGACGAAGACCGTCGCGTGGATCGCCGAACGACGGCGCACGGTCCTTCCAGTCAACACGCAGATATAACCGTGGCGTCTGTCCCAGTTTACTTCGCGTGGTCGCCTCACTGGAGAGCGCATGAAGGAGTGCATCCTCCAGTGCCTCAAGATCCTCAGCTGTCATCTGCGTTGCCTTGGCGCGGTGGGCGGCAACGTGCCCCCAAAAGGCGATCAGGGCATAAAGAACACGCCAGTCCTTCCCGATGGTTCCGTATTCGCCCTTTTCTCCCCCACGACCAGCAAACATCGAGGTAATACTGTTTGATGGGTTTATTTCCACTGGATGCAGAGAGTATCCCCAGCTAAACTGAACAGGCCCGGTATATTGCTCGGACAGCCCACGACTACTCTGACCCGCTTTAATTGGTAGTGTTGCACCAAAAAGGCGGACATCAATAAGTCGGCTCAGGAACCATTGCCGGTATTCCTCGTCGGATCGGGTGCCTCGACGACCAAGCTGCTGCCCGGTTTCCTGCTCGAAAACCTTCCGCAAGTCTTCCTCGCGTTGCGTCGCATCCACGCGGCTGCCATCGTCCCGCGTGCGCACCCAGACATCCAAATCTCGGGAGAGCCAGTAGTCACGGAGGAAGCGCTTCAACCGAACATCGCTCACCAGCACGCGCTGCGTGAACGGATCCATGCGCGGCCGATTCTCATCGTCCGGATCACCATTCGGGTTCGTCAGCTTGGCATCATACAGGAACAACAGGTCGGCATTCCGTACCTGGTTATCCATTGCGTTCTCCTTCCTTGACTCGCTTCATGCGCGTTTGCCTCTACTGTACTTCTTGTAGCTCGGCAGCTGATTTGTCACGCCCGCGACGAATCATCCGACCCGTTTCATAGGCGTAGCCAGCTAAAACGAAATAGACGTTTTCCGCGTCAGTTAATGGCCAGTGGGAGCGATGTCGAGTGAGTTGCTGGATCGCCTCAGCGAAGAGCACCTCATTCTCCGCTGCATACTCACCACTGAGTAACCGATACTGGCGTAGTTTGTCAAATAACTCATTCGCAAAGACGATCACTCGTGGTAACGACATGCCACTGTAGTTTAATTTCTCTAGGATCGGCTTTGTTCTGGACTGATCACTCCGATATTGCTCTGTTGCTACTCGCGCAAGCAAGACCCCCAGCAAGAACAGCGACTGCTCCTGCTCTGAAAGACCAAGTTCTCGCATCGCCGTACGGTACGATTCTGGCACAAGCACACTCACTGCAGCACCTCCAAAAGACGTGCACCCAACCTCACGTACGATAAGTCGCAAGGCAAGGGTACGAGCAAGGTACGCCCGCATCACCCGATCCACCTCTTCGGAGGATGGGGAGCGATCTTTCCATTGTTGCGAGACAAGCCAATATCCAGTGTGAGCGCTACGAATTGCACGAACCCCTTCCACAAACGCAGCATGGAGATCAGCGAGATCGATCGGCTCCTGTTGTAGAAGTTGACGAGTCAGTGTCAATGCCGGTCGGATCACTGGCCTCCCCTCACTGCGGCGAATGGGAAGTGTATCTAACAAAGCATCGAGTCCATCAAACCACACTTGATTGATAGGCCCGACGAGAGGCTCAGCCCAGCCGCCAGCCCCAGCTGCGTCGTTGACTTGATTGATCGCCACAATCACCTGCTGGACACGCGAGGGCGGTACCTCCGCCACGACTTCGCGGATTTTAACCGCCATGTTCTGCTTTTCGTGGAAGAGCAACGTCAATGCAGCGTAGCGAGCTGAGCGCTCTTGTGCAACCGCCGCAAGGTCTTTTGTCGCCTGCCGAAGTTGCTTGACGCGACCAAGCTCAGTAGCCTGCTGCCGTATGCTTTGGAGAACTCGTCGAACGCCATGAAGATCCGTGGACGGTTGCAGCACAAGTTCTGGAACAAGGAAAACCGGCGACCGAAGGAGCTGCACTTCCAATTCCTGCTCCAGGAGTCGATCAGCAATTAACAGATAGGTGTAGCACCTCTGACATATACTATAGCGCTCCCAAAATCCATCTCTCCGAAGATTTCCAGCAAAACTGACTTTATCATTAATGAATATCTTTATTCGCATGGGCACAAAATTGGAAGTAACCACCGCTGTCTTTCCGCAAAGGTGACAAGTACCGCTGATGCTCTCCTGCCCCTGAAACGGCTCATCGAGAAGAACTGAACGTATGTATTCACGGTATGCTGATTGTTCAGCAATCGGGCAGCCTTCAATGCTCAGGGTAATGTACTGGACCTCCTTCTTCCATCCCAGCGCTTCACGAAGCTCATGCGTCAGCGCGTCGCGCAATCCCTTGGCCAGCTCGTCAGGCCGCTCTTTTCGCCCTTGCGGGGCCTCTTGCCTCAGCTTGTCCCAATTGATCTGCACAATACCATCATGCACCTGAAGAATTCCTTCCTTTATCGTTGTAGTCGGTGGCGGATCGAGCCGCAGACCGTCGAGCTTTAAGAAAAAGCGATCTCGCGGCCGCACCGATTTCTTAAACTCCTCTAATTCCTGCACATCACAAAGGGCCGTAAAAATGTTATTCAACTCTTGAAATTCATGCAGATTCTTAAAGTCATACAGCATCGGCTTTATCGGCTGAATACTCGGCTCCAGTTTATCCAATGCTGGATGCTGCGATTCCCCCAACAGAAGCCGTGGAGCAAGACCAACG
Organism: Thermomicrobium sp. CFH 73360; assembly: GCF_023806465.1. Lineage (GTDB taxonomy): Bacteria > Chloroflexota > Chloroflexia > Thermomicrobiales > Thermomicrobiaceae > Thermomicrobium. The sequence continues at coordinate 652,578 of NZ_JAMSLS010000001.1, forward strand.
AAGACGGGACCAAGCAGATACTTCAAGTCGCGGACCGTTACGTCGCGTACGTCGCCACCTGGCGAGAACTTCATAAGCTGGAGCCATAGGAAACGCCGCAAGTTCTCGGCGCTTGCTTCCACGAGATGGTGTCGTACAGTTCGAGTTGACGGCGACACATCGAGCACGCCGATGTAGGTGCGCGCTGTGCTTACCTTCCCATCACCCGCCAACGGTGGACTGTCATCAGCAGTCGTCAATGCCAGTTGCTCGACGATCGCTTCAGGATCATCCCGAAGCAGTTCGGCAATCGATCGTCCTAATGCGTACAGACTCCGGATCATCGCCTCGGCACCTCTCGATCAGGGACCTCCTCCACATACCCGAACCCTTGACTGTTTTTCGCCCCGAGCCCCGCTTCGAGCGCAAGCCGGAGGTACTCCGCCGGCCCTTCCAGCAGAAATCGCCCGACCCACCCTTCGATCCAAGTCCCCTTGTAACATTCCAGCCGTTTGCCCCTCGGATGCACACTGAGCGCCTGCACGCGGACTGTCCCCTCCCTCCCCTCCACACCGAGAACCGACGCCTTGCGCCGGAGATTGGCGACCACCAGCTCGCCAAATTCCTCATGCAGTGGGTTGTAGTACTGTGTGCGCCGCTTTCCCTCGATCTCCAGCGTCCGATAGACCGTGATCGGCGAAAGGGCTCGTACCACCAGCCGCTCCTCCAGCGCCGGCAATGCCAGTGTGGCAATCTCCCGCACTGCAAACTCCAACGTCGCAATCCGTATTCGGCCAAACCGCAACAAGCCTGCTGCCAGCCCCAACGCCAGATCTCGCTCTGGCGACGCAAAGCGGAACCAGACCGGCCCCCTGATCTCGACCCCTTCACCCGGCCGATACTGGACCTCCCCATGGAGCTGCGAGAAGACAAACAGCTTCAGTGGCCGTTCACTCTGCCAATAGGCACCATCGTGCAACGGCTGCCCAATCTCCCGCGGGAGATGTCGATAGATCATCGCCTGCAGCGCCTCACGGTACTGCAGGGGAAGGACCCCTAACCGGTCCGGCTCCAGCCGGATCTCCAGACGCACCGTCTTCCCTACCCAATTGCATCACTGCTCACTCAACCTTAACCGCCCAACTCATGCTCTGTCAAGAGCCCCTTTTGTTTCCTAGTATCCTTGACCCACGGGAATACTGGTGTTCCCGTTGCACTGCAGCATCAGGCACGCTCGAGAAACACACCAACGACCAGGGGCGCCCAGCCCCTCCGCAGCAGCCTCCACACCCCATGCCCAGAAGGTTTGTGAGCCAAGAACGAGCATCCGCCGCCGCTCACTGCCCCCGACTTCAGTGACGAGAGTCGGAACAAAACCAACCCGGCAAGGGGGACCCTCGCATCTCCGTGGCCTCGACCGCTCAGTAGTTCAGTACTCCGCCATCAGCATCCCCCAAGAAGAGCTCGCCTGAAAGACAAGCCACTCCGAGGCCAACGCCCCCCGCAGTCCTAGCACTCACCACCGAACGAGCAAAATGGTACGGCGTTACCGCAGCAGGAACTCAAGGAAGGGCCCAGTTGGGGAGTGCACCGTCCGCATGGGACGCCCGGAGGGGACGCGATGCCTCGTGCCATGCGACGTCTCACCATGAATGAACGAACGACCCGTCACCGTCCGACATGCTTCCCTTCCGGCAGACGGAATTCTTTTTGTGCCGATTACCCAAACCAAGCCTGACCGACACAGCACTGCTCAACCCGCAACTGGTTCCGACAGTCAGCAGACTGCTCGGTGCACGTGCCGGGAGAAAGCAGCGGCTTTCGAAGCCAGTTTCCCAAAACGCAGTGGCATGGAACGCTCTCGCCGCGCTTCTCGAACTCTTGCTGCGCAGGCCATGGCGCACGCACGCGAACCAACGTCGCCGCAAGGAGGTGACAATCTCCTTGAAATCAGAGAAGCGACCGAGGCATGAGCGCACGTCCACCCATTCTGGGCACGCCTGGCCGTTGCACTCGAGCTCCTCACTGTGAGGGCCAACTCTCCAAACAGGAGGATGTTCGGCCGGGAGAGAAACAAAGAGGAAGCCGCCCTACCGGGTGTGGGGAATGGCGTACGACTTTTCCACGAGGTGATCCTCCAGCTGCAGGATTCGGTACCTCGGAGACTCAGAGTTGCGAGGAGCTCTGCCCAGCGGTGTTCCGCGTGAATTAAGGATCTCCAGAACACTCCGCAAACACTCGCGGCACGACGGCACTCACGGAGACCCCGTTAGCGCCGCAAGGGGGAAGAAAGATGGTCGGGTCGCCGTGAACAGGTATCCGGCCCATTGGTGTCGCAGTGCGGAGACCTATCGGCACGGAGAGAGCCTCGGTGACAGCCGCACACCACAGACCAACTCGCTGGCCAGGCAATGCAGCGAGGACAGCATGATGTCACCAGAGGCGAACCACCGCTTGGCAACCATCGGCGGGAAGGGTGGGATTCGAACCCACGGGGGCGAGTTTTGCTCGCCCCAATCGCTTAGCAGGCGACCCCTTTCGACCTCTCAGGCACCTTCCCAAAGAACGGGCCCGCGGCGGAGAGGGAGGGATTCGAACCCCCGAGGCTCATCGCCTTGCCGTTTTCAAGACGGCCGCCTTCAACCACTCGGCCACCTCTCCGCGCACCACGCTCTAGTGTACAGACCACCACTCGAGCGTGAAGCCCGTGCTGACAGTATAGCAGCGATGGAGGAGATCAGTCCAGGGAGAGCGCGACCGCTCAAGTGGCCGCTCTCCACCGAATCGGCGGGGGTCAGCCCATCCAATGCCGTACAAGGTCGTTCGATCGCCGCTCTGACTGCACTTGCCAGGCACTCTCCAATTCCGCAGCATTCACCACTCTGCCTTTTCAATCGGCCGTTGTCGACTCCGCATCGTACGGACAGAGGAGAAGCCTTCACACGTGACCACCCTGCCGCACCACGAACCTGCACTGAGCACTCGACGAACGCAACTCCCCGCTCTTTCGTGCCCCGATGCGAAGACATTGAATCTGGAGAATAAGCGCCACGGACGTCACATTGCTGGTCGTGAGTGCGGGTGGGTGGAAAGCCTTGTAGTGGCACGATGCAGGACCGCAGTACCCTTGGCGGGACACGACCGGCTTGCGACCGTTTTACGGCAGATTTCTCGAGTCATCTCTGCAGTCCGCTCGTGTTCGTGCGCACCTGCACCCCTTGCGCCCGCCAGGTCAATGAGCGCCTTGGGAGATACGCCACACTGTCTGTGAGGTGGTGATCGCAAGGACAGCAACGCAATCGTCGGACAAACAGTCACCATGGGACGAGCACGTCAGCTTCTTCCCATACCTCTAGTGTCTGCCGACGCAACGGGGCCGACCTGCGGGCGATGACAACGCTCGGGCAGAAGGATCGGTCTCGTCCGGCCTGTGCCGCGCTCCGACGCACCGCCGTCGCCACTCCTGTGCGAGCTGCAAATAGTGTTTGCTGTCCTCCACCGGAGTCAACCGTGTTGCGCGAGATGAGCCCGGGGCAACACCGTGACCGCTCGGGACACGCCAGTCAGCAAAGGCTGGACAAGAACTCGCTGCGCTCCACTGAATGCGTCCATGACACACACGGTCCCAGCAAACGGCGAAGCCCTCGACCTCCCCGTCCGGGTCGTGATCGTCTGCGTCCATGACACACACGGTCCCCAGCCCATCCTCGACGAACAGCAGGCATCGCCATTGGGAACAACCGCGGGAGCGCATGGGGTATCAGCTCGAATTGTCGGGCCAAAGGCAGCGCACCCGGCACCAGCACCCGCAGCGCACCCGCGTATCAGCTCGAATTGTCGGGCCAAAGGCAGCGCACCCGGCACCAGCACCCGCAGCGCACCCGCGTATCAGCTCGAATTGTCGGGCCAAAGGCAGCGCACCCGGCACCAGCACCCGCAGCGCACCCGCGTATCAGCTCGAATTGTCGGGCCAAAGGGAATTCGTGCGCTCCCGCTCGTTTCACCGGAAAGATGCGCGATCCACGCCATCCACCCCGTTTTCCAGCGGACGCCCAACCCGTACTTCTATGCTGTGGGCGTAGGTATTGACTGTTGCAGAGAAGAGACGTCCTCTCTCCAGCCACACGCATGGCGCAGCGTCTTCGGCCCAGCGGATACAAGTGGTCACTCGGGTCCATGCCTGTCCCGCAATCACTCTGGGCTTCTCCAACCAGTCCAGTACAGGGAGCACCTCTGAGGTTTCCTGACCGGCGCGAGACACTGCCGGGTCGTTCCCTTCGCTCAGACCGGTGGCAGCTCGAAGATTTCCCGACTCAGGCTTGCCGAGAGGCGAGGCCTCCACATGCGAACGATAACCGCTAAATCATTGAGCTTCTGGCAAACCGCTCGGCGGTCTCCTACGACTGAGGTACGACACGTCGCTCGTGAGCTCGCGGACGCAAGCCGACGATGAACCGTCAAGCGAGAACCTCGGCGTCCATCGTCGTCGACTCCAATCACGAAGCGTCAGGGAGGAACTGACGCCGAGTTCACGACTGACCCCCTGCAGCATGCAGTCGCCATTCATGAAGCATGAGGTGAGAACTCCTCGAGCGTCGCCCGAACACGCTCATGAATGCCATCTCCATTCATGAAGCATGAGGTGAGACGGAGGACTCGCTCACGGCCTCCTGGCGGATGCCGGAATCTCCATTCATGAAGCATGAGGTGAGACGGAGGACTCGCTCACGGCCTCCTGGCGGATGCCGGAATCTCCATTCATGAAGCATGAGGTGAGACGGAGGACTCGCTCACGGCCTCCTGGCGGATGCCGGAATCTCCATTCATGAAGCATGAGGTGAGACCCCAGCTTCACCGATTGACGGCAACCTTGGAACAACCCACGAGCTTGCAACACAACCGGTAGCAACCCAGTTTCACCCCGTATTCGAATCGTCGGCTGCTCTCCTCGACCGATCGGGTGCCGGTGGTACCCTGCCGCTTTCTCCCGTGATCTGCAACGACAACAGTGTCCGACGGGGGAGTCCTTCACGGCGGGCGATTACCGTCATGTATCTGGGACAGGGACGCTCGTGCCCAACAGGAACGGATCCACAGCTGGAACGGAGCCCATCGTCGGAGGGTCGAGGGTCCCTAATCCTCGTCTAACGAGAAGTCATGTCGAGGTGGAGCGCCCCTCAGAGACTCGGAGAGACACGCATGACGTGGGCTGACCGGAAGGGTTCCCGACGGTTCGGCAGACAGACGCGAGGAAGCACCGTGGGGAGTGGCTCGCCTGGCAAGGGGGAACACGATGGTTCCCGTGGAACGGTTCTCCCCGTGCGACGCAATGATATCTTCTGTTCACCAAACACGAGGTCGACGGAGGCGATCGCAGTCGTTTGGCGCCGGTAGCGCGTCCTCACGGTGAGATGACAGTCATCAGATGATGAGCAAGGAGAGCTGCCCAAAGGCAGCCAGTGCTCGCACCGCTGGGTCACGTGCTTCCGCTCGTTCAGCATCCTTTGCATAGCCATCGGGCGACGTTCCTCACCGACCCAAACACGTCCCTTCCACTCCTGGTCCGAGCGCCTGCTTGACAAATGGGAGGGCGACGGGGGCGCGCAGACCTGGTCGACGATCGGGTCGGAGCTCCCGCTTGACAACCGAGAAGTCCTTCGCCCACCGAAGCACAACAGCCACTCTCGTGATCGCCTGCGTATCGAAGCCGTCCAACGCGTGGCCGGGCTCGTGTGCTCCTGCACGGTGTACGGGTTCGTGTTCGGTGGCTGTCCATTTCCCACATCTTGTTAAAGACTTCCGACCACTTGCAACGGCACGGGTGTTATCGGGTGATCTCTGTGTTGGAGCCCGGCGGGCTAAGGCCGAGATCGTCCAGCGCTCGTCGGGATCAGCGAGTGTTCTCTGTCTGGTTTTTGTTGTGGACCATGGTCAGGAGCGCCTATGCAATGGCACGTGCCGAAACACGTTTCCACGAGGACACCCTGCGCATGACAGCTTTGAGAAGGCAAGCAGGGATGTCTTGGGACAGCAGAGAAAACCGGCATGCCCTTTCGAGCCGTTCTCTGATACGCATTGGAACAGCGCATCCGGCCAGTCTTCTCAGCGACGGAGTCAAGGGACCTTTCGGCGCAACCTGCGATGGGAAACTCACCTTCAGACTGATTGGCGTTGCAACACGTCACCGGCGGCCGGCACCCGCGTTCGCTACTTCCAGAGGTGCATCACGAAGACGATTGGTAAAGGCCCGGAAAGCCAGTCGGGCCCCAAGAGGCGACTGTGCGCCTTCTCTTTGCGAGACACTTTGATGGCGAGGCGAAGTCGCCCCCGCGTCCACCCGTACGAGCGGCTTCTCTTGCTGAACAATTCGCGGCAACAGGCGAAAGCAGGGTGATGCACCAGGACATGGCACCCTTCGGCCGACCGCACTTTTGTCGATGCCCCCAGCGCAATACTCGAGTCGCGCGAGATGCGAGCCTTCACCGCCGGTCGACGATGGCGATACCTTGGCTTGACAGCTATGGCAGCCATAGCCGTCTGCTGCGACAACAGAGGGGCATCTGCCTACTCCCGGGTGCGGCGAGGTCGGGCCGGAGCAACTCCTGTGAGGAGTCTGGGAGCTTCTCGACCAGGCATCCGGCATTCCGCGGTCGCAGTGGAGCGACTGCCGTCAGAGACCACGACGTTAAACCCTTCTCGGTTACCCTCAGTCAGGCTGCATCATGGTCCTACCCCCAGCACCCTGCAGACCTCTTGTAGAAGCCCCTGAGGACGTGACGGATGCTCCCTCACGACCACAACGAGTGGCGTAGCGAGCGCATCTGCAACCCTGAAGAAACGTGTCGGATCGCATGGTCATACCTGATCCCTCTCTTCTGCTCGCATCTGCGCCCTTGAGCATGCGTGTCAGATGCTTCCACTCCTTACGCGCAAAAGGCCGCGCCGGCCTGACCGCAGTCAACACCCTCCCCGAGTGCGATGATCTTGCCGCCAAAAGGTCTTCGTTTCAAGCCCTCATAGGTACTGTGCGAGGATATTGACTGCGGTGATCTTGCCGCAGGTTCCAACCACTCGCCTCAGCCTCACGGCAGTTGGGCCGGGGGCATCTACGACATCCGGGTCGACGCTCATTCGCTTGTACGAGCCGCAGTGGGTCCTAATGTAGGATGCATCTACGACATCCGGGTCGACGTGGTGGTCGTCGAGGACGCCTTCGATATAGACGAATGCAGGACGCATCTACTACATCCAAAACAACGCGATCAGCCCTCGGCCAGCCCATCACTGACAAGTGATGGATCTACTTCATCCAGGTCGACGAAGATGCAGCACTTTTCTCCTCGCGCGATGGTGCATCCGAAGGGGGCTGACGGAGCCGTCGACCACCGGTACTGCAAAAAGCCCCGGGGGTCGACGAATTCCGGGACCTGCTCTTCACCCTGAAACCATACGGACTGCGAATACCCACCCCCTTGCCCTGCGCAGGTTTGCGTGCTACGTTTATCAAAGAGGATCGTCGCATCCGTGCGGCGCCCGTTTGGTTCAGACAGTACCTATGAGGGCTTGAAACATCGTCGCCACAGGGATCTAGCGCGACAGAAAGGAGGGTTCAGACAGTACCTATGAGGGCTTGAAACCCGAGATCACCATGGCACTGGATGCAGACGGGGCGGGTTCAGACAGTACCTATGAGGGCTTGAAACGAGCTCCGGTCGACCGTGCAGCCGCTGTTTCGCAGGTTCAGACAGTACCTATGAGGGCTTGAAACGGGATTGCGCTCGAATTCGGACGATGGCCAGTCCACGTTCAGACAGTACCTATGAGGGCTTGAAACAACAGGCCGTGCAGGCTGCCAATGGTAAGCGCCATCGTTCAGACAGTACCTATGAGGGCTTGAAACGGCGGTTGTAGCGGTACATGAGTTCGACGAGGCGCGTTCAGACAGTACCTATGAGGGCTTGAAACAGCGATTGCGCTCCTCCTCGCTAATCTGGTGGTAGCGTTCAGACAGTACCTATGAGGGCTTGAAACTCGCGTGCGGTTGGTCAACAACCTCGCCAGTCTCTGGTTCAGACAGTACCTATGAGGGCTTGAAACCTGGGATCTTCGCCGAAGGGGCAAGGGAAGAGGAAGTTCAGACAGTACCTATGAGGGCTTGAAACGTCATAGAGCGCCAGATAGGGGAGATCCTGCGTCAGTTCAGACAGTACCTATGAGGGCTTGAAACTGCGGATCAGGACCGCTTCCTTCGCCGGTTCATCACGTTCAGACAGTACCTATGAGGGCTTGAAACATAGTGCACCAACACTGGGCCCGTTTCGCGCATAGCTGTTCAGACAGTACCTATGAGGGCTTGAAACATTGCGATCGTTCGCGACGTCTTGCCGCCGAATGCATGTTCAGACAGTACCTATGAGGGCTTGAAACGCAGACTGGAGTTGGCGTGATGTCTGGGCCTACATGTTCAGACAGTACCTATGAGGGCTTGAAACGCCGGTGTCTCCGCATCGCCGTCATTTCGCCGCGGAGCGTTCAGACAGTACCTATGAGGGCTTGAAACACGGACGTCCCGCCATGCCCCCACGCCGCCATGAACGTTCAGACAGTACCTATGAGGGCTTGAAACGCGGCATGCCTCGGAGCTCTGGGAAATCGACGATCTGTTCAGACAGTACCTATGAGGGCTTGAAACAGAATATCAACAGCCATCAATAACAGTAACGCTATGAGTTCAGACAGTACCTATGAGGGCTTGAAACAGGGGTGGTTGGAGCTCCGTACCGTGCCGCCGCGCCGTTCAGACAGTACCTATGAGGGCTTGAAACACGGACGAGGTCATCCGTGACGCTCAGGGGTGCATGTTCAGACAGTACCTATGAGGGCTTGAAACCACGAACGAACCGGTCAGGAATGGGTCATCGATACGGTTCAGACAGTACCTATGAGGGCTTGAAACGAAAATCTCGTATTCCAGCGCCCTCAATACGCCACGTTCAGACAGTACCTATGAGGGCTTGAAACCGGGGCCAGAGACGGGGTGTCAGGCGAATCTGGAACCGTTCAGACAGTACCTATGAGGGCTTGAAACAGCGGTGGTTGGAGCTCCGTACCGTGCCGCCGCGCCGTTCAGACAGTACCTATGAGGGCTTGAAACACGGACGAGGTCATCCGTGACGCTCAGGGGTGCATGTTCAGACAGTACCTATGAGGGCTTGAAACCACGAACGAACCGGTCAGGAATGGGTCATCGATACGGTTCAGACAGTACCTATGAGGGCTTGAAACGAAAATCTCGTATTCCAGCGCCCTCAATACGCCACGTTCAGACAGTACCTATGAGGGCTTGAAACCGACATTGCGCGCCAGGATGCCCCACTTGACGGCAGTTCAGACAGTACCTATGAGGGCTTGAAACTGGGAGCAGCAGACCGGCCAGGATCAGAAGACGTTGTTCAGACAGTACCTATGAGGGCTTGAAACTGAAGAAACGGCTTCCACATCACACGCACCCCAGAAGTTCAGACAGTACCTATGAGGGCTTGAAACCTCGAGCTCGGCAACGATGAGCTCCTGCACGGCAGTGTTCAGACAGTACCTATGAGGGCTTGAAACCCCCATCCCCATCGTGACAAGGAGGTTCCCGAATGCGTTCAGACAGTACCTATGAGGGCTTGAAACCTCGACCCCGCCTTCGTCTATGCCCAACGCGGTGCGCGTTCAGACAGTACCTATGAGGGCTTGAAACTTCATGAACACCGTCACCGGCGAGGAGAACCTTGGGGTTCAGACAGTACCTATGAGGGCTTGAAACTCGTGTTGCCACCTTGACCCAGGCGTCTCCATACAGTTCAGACAGTACCTATGAGGGCTTGAAACGCGATACGATGGGCCCACTCCCAATCCCGGGCGTGGGTTCAGACAGTACCTATGAGGGCTTGAAACAATACATTAAAGAACACGTAATGAACTTCGTTTGCAAGTTCAGACAGTACCTATGAGGGCTTGAAACTGTCACGGCTGGGCAATTTCTTCGGCTTGCAGTCGCTCGTTCAGACAGTACCTATGAGGGCTTGAAACTGGGGATGAGCGGAACATTGAGCGCTGGTTGGGTATGTTCAGACAGTACCTATGAGGGCTTGAAACTGGCCCCGCAGTGCCAATCGATGCCGGGGCAGTCCATGTTCAGACAGTACCTATGAGGGCTTGAAACCATGTGACGCCGCAGCGGGTGCAGGTGTTGGTCAATGTTCAGACAGTACCTATGAGGGCTTGAAACGCGAGCTCCGCCACAATCAAGCCGGCGCTGCAGTAGTTCAGACAGTACCTATGAGGGCTTGAAACGTTACCATCGCTGCGCCCCCTGGTGGAGCGTGCCTGTTCAGACAGTACCTATGAGGGCTTGAAACCAATGCGCGGAGAATGGGCGTCGAGCCGGTTTTCTCGTTCAGACAGTACCTATGAGGGCTTGAAACTCTCGTCACCGAAATGGACAATGGGGCTGACGGCCTGTTCAGACAGTACCTATGAGGGCTTGAAACCCTCCAAGAATAGCGGAAATCCGATAACTAGCATATGTTCAGACAGTACCTATGAGGGCTTGAAACCCGTGCCCTCACCGCTTGCGCGGTGAGGGCAGAAACGTTCAGACAGTACCTATGAGGGCTTGAAACCGGAGTGAATCCCTTAATAGGGCGCTCAGCATTTACGTTCAGACAGTACCTATGAGGGCTTGAAACCTCAAGCTCGGCCCGGAAGGCGGCCACCGCCGCGGCGTTCAGACAGTACCTATGAGGGCTTGAAACTGTATAAATCGTCAGTGTCATGTGAGCTCCAGAACGTTCAGACAGTACCTATGAGGGCTTGAAACCAGAATAATCCAGAGCGGTGTCCGATCCTCCACGTAGTTCAGACAGTACCTATGAGGGCTTGAAACTCGGATACGCTCCATGACGCCCTCCTTCCAGCAGTGGTTCAGACAGTACCTATGAGGGCTTGAAACTCTCTTTCACTACTACTGCAATCTCGCAAACGTCTGGTTCAGACAGTACCTATGAGGGCTTGAAACCCGGAACGGGTCCTCTATCTGTCCCATGCGGAAGAGTTCAGACAGTACCTATGAGGGCTTGAAACTCGAGCGCGTTGTGCGCATCGATGGAGACGCTGTTGTTCAGACAGTACCTATGAGGGCTTGAAACGCGGATATACACGATAACATGCTCATCGCTCTCCTGGTCGTTCAGACAGTACCTATGAGGGCTTGAAACTCCGGTAAAAGTCGGACAACGCCTCATTGTAATTGCGTTCAGACAGTACCTATGAGGGCTTGAAACACCCCAGTGGGCCACGTCGGGGCTGGGGAGGAGCTAGTTCAGACAGTACCTATGAGGGCTTGAAACCGCCAATAGAGGGGTGGTCGTCGCAGCGTTCCCCAAGTTCAGACAGTACCTATGAGGGCTTGAAACCTCGTTGCGCGTCATCCATTGGCCTTGCCTCTCGAGTTCAGACAGTACCTATGAGGGCTTGAAACCCCAGGTGGCCAGTGCGGGCCGGTGCCATATGGCACGTTCAGACAGTACCTATGAGGGCTTGAAACAGCAGCTCCGAGAAGCGGTGGTCAAAGCGGGAGGCGTTCAGACAGTACCTATGAGGGCTTGAAACGCAAAATCCACGAGCGCAACAGAACGACGAAATGTTGTTCAGACAGTACCTATGAGGGCTTGAAACCGGGCCTCGTGGATGCAGCAAGGGGCGCGACGCGGGGTTCAGACAGTACCTATGAGGGCTTGAAACAGGCTCGTCGCGCACTGGAGCTGGAACGAGCTCGGCGTTCAGACAGTACCTATGAGGGCTTGAAACTGATCACTCTAATCCGCATATCCCTTATGAAACACGTTCAGACAGTACCTATGAGGGCTTGAAACTGATCATAAAAGTCCACTCGGTACAGTGTGCACTCAGTTCAGACAGTACCTATGAGGGCTTGAAACGCGCTCAATAATGCGCAGATTCCCCGCCGCGAACTTGTTCAGACAGTACCTATGAGGGCTTGAAACAGGAGCAATTCATCATCACAGGGGAACGAACCATCAGTTCAGACAGTACCTATGAGGGCTTGAAACTCGGATACGCACTGGCTGACCTCATTAAGTCAGCTCAGTTCAGACAGTACCTATGAGGGCTTGAAACAGGTCTCTGTCGAGGGGGCATCAGCTGTTGTCGTACTGTTCAGACAGTACCTATGAGGGCTTGAAACAGCTTAAGTGTCTCGCAAATGTAGCGCAACTTATGCGTTCAGACAGTACCTATGAGGGCTTGAAACTAGGTCGTTGGTATCACGTATGCGCCGACGCTATAGGTTCAGACAGTACCTATGAGGGCTTGAAACCAGAAGATCAGGCATCACCTTCGGCCACCATGGACCGTTCAGACAGTACCTATGAGGGCTTGAAACGAGCGCGTGGGGCCGTTCGCAAACGCAGTGCACCTCGGTTCAGACAGTACCTATGAGGGCTTGAAACTCAATCTCGCCTCCTTCCCTTACTATGCGGAAGCGCGTTCAGACAGTACCTATGAGGGCTTGAAACTCTCATCTCCAGATCAATGTGCCCATCACCACCGAGTTCAGACAGTACCTATGAGGGCTTGAAACTCAACAATGTGTCTCTCGCTTGTCGACGAGGAAACGAGTTCAGACAGTACCTATGAGGGCTTGAAACTTCGAGTAGCCCAACCCACTCAATGCGCCGCTGGAGTTCAGACAGTACCTATGAGGGCTTGAAATACGCACGAATCGTGTGCGTGCGTGCAGAGTAAGGAAGTTCAGACAGTACCTATGAGGGCTTGAAATAGCGATTGTGATAGAAGCACATGAAGTATGAGGCGTACGTTCAGACAGTACCTATGAGGGCTTGAAATTGGCGAGGAGCGAGCTCCGTATCAGAGACCAATACGGTTCAGACAGTACCTATGAGGGCTTGAAATTCCTGTTACCTGATTAGGACGACGACTGTCTCATCCGTTCAGACAGTAGCTATGAGGGCTTGAAACCGGAACTCGGGGAATGCACCGCTCGGCGCCTCGCCGGTTCAGACAGTACCTATGAGGGCTTGAAACGCTGGTACGGGTATGTGGGCTGCTGCATAGCCGACTGGTTCAGACAGTACCTATGAGGGCTTGAAACGAGAAAGATGCGATTCCCCTCTCGTTGCTCCTTCATGTTCAGACAGTACCTATGAGGGCTTGAAACCAAATTATCACGAACGAGGATCCGCTGGAATACGAGAGTTCAGACAGTACCTATGAGGGCTGGTAGAAGCATGAGGGGCACCCCCTCTGCACCCGAGGCCCCAGGCCTCATCTCCAGCCAGAGCACCCGGTTCCATCCGCTCTCGACACCAGCGCTCATTCCTCTCGCAGGAGCGCATCGTTTCCACACTCACCAACCCATCCCGCCTCTCAGTGACGGCGCTGCTCGCGCTTCACAACGTCCGGTGGCTTCCTCTCCTCGCTGAACCCCATCTCCTGCGCCAGGGGACCAGCTGTCCACCGTTGTTCACCTGGATTCATCAACGGTGATCGCCCGCAATCGCACGGGCCACAATGTCGTCACCGTTTCTGGCGCAGATTCGACTGCATTCCGAACACCATTACGGAAGACAAGCTCCGCCGTTCGGCACGGTCACATCCTGGTCATCCTGCACCAGGAACTTGACCGTTTATTCAACGCCCGCAGGTTCCGCTGCGCTCACTACCTGACGACGGAGCGGTCCAAGTGGAGGTGTGACAGGCCTCAGCGCAGATGCCTCGCGCCAAGCGGAAAGACCTCCTTCTACCTACTAGCAGCACTTTTGGAGGTTCATTCTGAACCTTCTCTTTGGTCATGCTAGCCCACTCTTTTATCCCAAGCCTTTGAAACCTTCATCGGCGCTGACTCCCTCGCACAATCTTGACAGGCTAACTGATGGGTCCTACAGTAGGGACGATCCTTGGTGACGGTTTGGGCGCGAGCGCTGCGGCAGTGCCCGCGCCCCTTCCAGGGAGGGAGTGCAGGTCGTGCCGCGTGTCCTCTTGCCCTTTGTTGTCTTCGCCGTGCTGCTTCCTCTCTTCACTGTCGTTGATCCTTCCTTCGCACAAGACTCCGCACCGCCAACCCCGCGCCTGGCCTTCCCTTACGTTCCAAACGGAGAGCACTACGCCGACACCGGCCCCTGGTACGGCACAATCATCCTCCAAAATCCAGAGGCAGCTCCTCTCACGGTCGAACTCCGGACCACTAGCGGCACACTCCTCCGTACCGTGGCACTCGACCCTCATGCTTCAACAATCGTCTCTGCTGAGCAGCTCTTCGGCGCTTGCCGACGATACCGCACGGTCATCCGCAAGCACCAGCCAGACGGGATCGATACGGTTTTCTTACCGACGATCTCCCTTTCGGTGGACCGTGTTGAGATCCCGGGCTTCCAGGTTGGAATCGACTACACCTGGCAGGTCCTCGGCGCCGAGCTCCAGATCGACTGGTCCCTTCCGGGATGGGAGCCCACCGGCGAATACGAGGTCGTTGTCGTTGACTGCCCTGATGGGCAGCCAGTACTCATCGCTCTGCTTGATCCACCAGCTGCACTGATGGCCGATGCCTCCGCCTGTGTCAGCCGAACACGGGCAATTGAGCTTGCTGCTGTCAAAGGAGTCGTGGATAGCGCTGACGCAGTCCGTCTCCCTGAGGGACTCGGACCGATTACCGTGGTCGAGGTCCGTTACGGCCCGCGGTACTGGGCCAGTCTCGGTCTTGGCGATCCGACCGCTGTTGATACCTCCGGCCGCTGGCAGGCAACAGTCAGCGCTGGCGCCGTCACCATTCACTGGGGCACGCTCTCCGGCGACGACGACGGCGGGATTCCCCCCGGCGCACGTTATTCGGTCATCGTTCATGCCCAGGAGACAATGTGCCGCGAACCACGGCTCTCGGCGATGCTGCTGCTGACCGCCGGAGCACCTACCGCACCGGATGGCTCCACCACCGGGGCCGCAATCGTTTCGAGTCTTCCGGCTGCCATGTTCAGCCAGCTCAGTTCGCAGGCTGTGCTCCCTCTGATTCAGCGTCATAACGGGTGGACAACCGTCCTTCACCTTGCCCATCGCGGCTCAATGACCTGCCCGCTTCAAGTTGCGCTCCGTGATGGGCGCGGCGAGCTCCGCTGGTCCAGCACTCGCTCCCTTGCCCCAGGCGAGATGTGGCACCTTGACCTCCGTACGCTCGATCTCCCCGCCGATTTCATCGGCACGGCATGGTTGCTGAGCAGCTGCGGGCCTCTTGCCAGCGCCGATCGCATCAAGCCAAGCCACAAACTCGCATTGACCAACTCTGCTGTTGATCCTGACCACACGCCGGGTGAATTGCTGCTCCCCATCGTCTATTCAAATCACAACGGCTGGAACACCGGTCTGGCGATCACCAATCTTTCACGGAACCAGGTTACCGTCGATCTTGCTTTCCACAACCCAAGTGGCGCACTCGTCCGGTCAGAGCGGCGAACGCTCGCACCCACTGAGCAGACGATCCTCTATCGTCCCGATCTCCCATCCGGATTGCCTGGTCAGACTCCACTCACTCCTGTCGACGGAGAGCAACTGAGCGGCCACGTGTTGCAACTCTTCTCGCTCCAGGTGCGAGCTACCGGGCCTGTTGCTGTGATCGGCGATACGGTGAAATATGTGACCAATGCCGGTCGGGCGCTGACTTTGCCGGCAACGCCGGCTGTTCCAGCAGGTGTCTCCTTGCTGCTACCACTCATGCATGTTGCGGTCCCAGCAGAAAGCGGGGACGTCACAGGGATCACGGTGGCCAACGCCACTCTCAGTCAGGCGCCGACAACAGTCGAGATCTGGCCGACTGCTGCGCCGGCCCCTCTCCGCCTCACGATCCCGCTCGGCCCACGTGGCCTCGGCGTTCTCTATCTTCCGACGCAGTTCCCCAACCTGAACCGACTGTCCGGTACTGCCGTTCTCTGGGTGGAAGCCGGAGCAGCTGCTGCCGCCGGGACGCACGTCAACGCCGCCATCCTTGGCGACGGAGCGACTGCGACACCATTGACCGCTGGGTGGGCAGCGCCGATCCTTGGCATAAGCCTGCTTCCGACCTGGGACGCCCAAGGTCCGGGTAGTCAGCCTGATATTGGGCTCACCGCTGTCGGCCTTCCCGGTACCCCGCTCATTGTCGAGCTAATCGATGGCAATGCAGACGTGGACAGCGATCCGGCTTGTTCCAGTGGTTCACCCGTCCGCTCACTGGGCAGTGGAAATATCACCGTGTCCTTGTTCGTCTGCGCCCTGGACCCGGTTGCACCGCCCACGTTCACGGTGCGACTCTGGTGGGATCGCGGCACAACGCCGGGGGCGCTCGATCCCGGCGACGAACTGCTGGTGGAACAGCAAGTTGCCCTTCCACGGTGAGCGGTTCGATGCGGCTGTAGGCAGCCGGCACGTCGCAGTCCACCCTGCTACACTCGGTATCGTGCGCTGGCAATGGCGCCAGCGCTGCGTTCGGCGAGGAAGCCGTAGGGTGTGCCATGGCTGAACTGCTTCTCCGCGATCTCTGCCGCTGGGATCGTCGTTTCACGCTCGTCTGCCCACCAGGACAGACGGAGGAACTCGTCCTTGAGCGACCCATCTCCTGGGCAGTGAATGTGCGCGCTGCACCGCCCTTCCTGCCCCCGCTGCGCGGTGACGAGCTTATCATCTTGAGTGGCCGAGCCCTCCGCGAGATCGAAGCCACAGGAATGGCCAATGCAGTAGAGCTCCTTGAGACACTGGCTGAAGCACCGATCGCTGCGCTCGTCACCGAACCAAACCTCTTCGAGGAGCCAATCGGCTCGCTGCCCTTCCTCCTGTTTCCCGGCCCGATCCCGCTCGACCTCGAATCGACGCTGAACCGCCTGCTCACTGAGCAACGGCGCGCGCTCTACCGCCTCTCGACCGAACTCACCCGGGAGTTCTCGCGTGCCGCCTTGACAGGGGGGATCGAAGCCGTCGTCCAGGCTGCTGCACTTGCCAGTGGTCGCTCACTCGTGCTCCAGGACAGCGAAGGCCTTGTTCTGGCCGCCGCTGGTCCCGCCCCCGTCCCCGCGCCACCGACGGCACTTGCACATGCCCGTCCCCATCCAACGGTGCGGACACTCCCGGAAGGGCGCGGTGAGCGTCTCCTGACAACTCTCAGCGCGAGCGGGCGGCTCGCCTATCTTTCTCTTCTCGCTTCGGAAAGCAGCACGGAACGTGACCGCCTCGTCCTCTCGTTGCTCGCCGGGCTTTGCGCGAGTCTGCTTGCCCAGGAGGGTCGGTCCACGCGTCCCGCACCGCTAAGCCAGCTCGTCGCCGACCTCTTGCTCGGTCGGCTGAGTGACAATGTGCTTCCTCATATCGCTCAGCGCCTCGGCCTCAATCCAAACGGCCCCATCGTGGTCGCCCTCCTCGGCGGCGAGAAACCGGAGACACGTGACCAGCTCGTCCGGCGCCTCACCGACCCCGGCACGCGTGATCGGGGAACGACGTTGGGTGAGGCGATCGCTCTTCTTCTCACTCCAGAGGAAGCTGCTCAGATCGAAGCCCGCGCTGCAGCGTTGACACCGACCCAGCGTCAGTCTTTCCTGAGCGGGCCGTCCCTGGTCGAACGGCGGCACGCACTGCAGCCGTGGTACCTTGTCTTTGCAAGGCCACTGCCTCGGCTGCGCACAGCCCCCGAAGGGCTACGGCAAGCCCGTTTCTTGGCCGGCCTTGTGCGCAGTGGGGTCGTCCCTGGTCCAGTCGCCAGGTTTGATGACCTAAGCGTCACTGGTCCCTTCGCCCTTCTCTACCACCTCTGGGGCCACCCAGAAGCCGAGGCGTTCCGTCAGCGGGTGCTTGGGCCGTTACTCGAGGAGGACGAGCGTGCAAACGAACTCTTGCAGACACTCGCAGCATTCCTTGAATACGGCAGCGCATCCGAAGTCGCCGCTCGCCTCGGTATCCATCGCAACACGGTCGCCTATCGGCTGACACAAGTCGCAGAACGAACGGCGCGTAACCTCAGCGATGCGCGCGACCGCTTACTGCTCTATCTCGCGCTTACCCTCGGAGCCCTGCCTCCTGCCGAGCCAGAAGCTCCTCAGTGAGGACGCGGTCGACGCGGCCGTCGCCCCAACTCGGCCGCCGTGCGCCCCAGCACGAGACGTTCAAACGAGACAATCTGAATAGCGGACACGGGAATCCAGTACCAACCGAGCGGCAGAGGAAGTCGCCCGACAGCGATCGCCCCTGTTCCCAACGGCAAGGCATCATCAGACCCGGTAGCATACCCGTTGGCTGCAGTCTGGACCAGGGGACCAGGATTCCCAAGTGGTGCAGTCGGCTGTGGCCCGAGAAATTCACCGGACACGATGCTCCCCTCATTGGGAAGAGCCCGCACTGGCCGCATGTTCGGCGCAGGGCCAAGGCGAACCCGCCGCACCGTTCCAAGGTACACCCAGTCGGCGGTGTAAACGTCCATGCCAATGCGCAGATCACGCGTGTCGAAGGTCATTCTTCCACTCCTGCTCGCCCGATTAGGACCGATCGGCGACGACGCTCGGGCCCACGTTCCCGTAGTATAAGGAAGCGAGCTCCGTCTGCGGGAAGGGGGACAGGGTGCGAGGACGGACGCGACGGGAGTTCCTCGCGAGCATCGGAGCACCAGCTTTGGTCGCCGTCGTTCTCTCGCGTCACGCAAGAGCAGCGGCTGACGAGGCGACAGAGGTGCTCGAGCGAATCAACCGCTGGCGCGGATGGGCCGGTCTAGCTCCCTTGACGAGACACCTGGCACTTGAGGCAGCCGCCCAAGCCCATGCCAATTACTACCGGCTGAATATCGGAGATCCCGACTTAGCAGGTATGGGGCTGCATCGCGAGAAGCCAGGGAACCCAGGCTTCACCGGCGAGGATATCCTCGCCCGAGCCCGTGCCCAGGGCTACGACGGTTCGGTTAATGAGAACATCGGGTTGACCGGCTCACTTTCCGCCTCCGTTAACGCATTTCTGGGAACAGTCAACCACCGCTTACCGCTTCTTGATCCGCGCTACCAACATATCGGCTTCGGGGCCGTGAACGAGGGTACGGTGCGGATCGAGGTTGTCATGGTCGGCACGACAGCCCCTTGGAGTGAGCAGGCATCTCCTGAGTGGGTGCTTTGGCCGATCGATGGAATGGCTGGTGTCCCAACACATTTCTGGGGCGAGGCGCCCAATCCGTTTCCTGGTGCCCAATATCCCCTTGGGTACCCGATCACTGCAAAGTATTTCGGTCCGGGAACGGTCATCTTTACCCGCGGCGAGCTCCTGCGCGAGGGTCAGCGTGTTCCCATCCATTTCGCGACCGGATCGGGTTGGCTGACACGCCGTGCTGCATTTCTCGCAGCAACGGCACCGCTCACCATGGGAACGAGCTACCAGTATGTCATCGAGGGGACAATCGATGGCCAGCACTTCCGGCTCAGCGGAACCTTCCGGACCGCATCCACAGACGGCGAACCGCTCACTCCTGGGACACCTGCGTTGTCGCTGCCCCTCCCACCTGGGCTAACTGCAGCCCCCGCGACTATTCAACAACGCTGGCTGGCAATCGACGGCCCAGTCGCGAGCGGACAACGTGAGGGATGGATCTTCGGCCCTGATGCCTGGGCCGTACGCTGGGAACCGTATGCTGAAGCGCCTGGCGGGCGCCGCCAGGTTGTCTACTTCGATAAGGCTCGGCTTGAACTCACCAATCCCAACGCTGACCTCACGGCACTCTGGTCAGTGACCAGCGGCCTCCTCGTTCGTGAAATGGTGCTTGGACAGCTGCAGACCGGTGACGTTCGCTTCACATCCCGCACACCACCCGAAATTCCGCTTGCCGGGGATCCGGCTCCGTTCAACCCTGAGGCACCGACCTACGCGCGCCTCCGGCGGCACAGTGCGATGGTCACTGGAAGACCATCGCCAGATCGCCGCGGGCAGCAGATCAGTGAGGTCCTCCGTCGTGATGGAGTCGTCAGCGAAGACCCGACCCGCGTCGGAGCAACCTATGCAGCCTATGACCCAGTCACTGGGCATAACGTGGCGAGTCCATTCGTGGAGTGGTTCCAGACGCAACCCTGGGACCCGCTCTTCATTGTTGGACGACCGATCGCCGAGCCATACTGGGCCCTCGTCCGGTTGCAGGGTGAGGTACGCTGGGTACTGGTCCAGGCGTTCGAGCGGCGGCTCCTGACCTACACGCCCGACAATCCGGAAGGCTGGCGAGTGGAGATGGGGAACGTTGGACGACACTACTACGAGTGGCGATATGGTACACCACCGCCGTCAAGCTGATTGCCAAAGCTGTCGGACACTTGGAAGGCCGGACACCCACTGATTCAGTAAGGAAGGAAGAGACAAGGGATGAGCACGAGTCGAGACCGAGAGAGCATCCTGGAAGAGGCACGACGAGCACTGGAAGCACAACTCGCGGTTGGGGATCGAATACCAGAACTTCTCGAGGAGGCCTGCCGGATCCTTGAGCACAGCGTGCCATGGTATGACTGGGTCGGCGTCTACCTTGTCGAGGGCGACGAGCTCGTGCTTGCCGCCTGGTCAGGGCCGGCCGCGACAGAGCACGTACGAATTCCGATTGGCCAGGGAATCTGCGGCGCAGCAGCACGTGAGGGCCAAACGATCATCGTCTCGGACGTACGCGAAGACCCACGGTACCTGCAGTGCTTCCTCTCCACCCGCTCCGAGATCGTCGTGCCCATTCGTCGCGGCGGCACGGTGATTGGCGAAATCGACATTGATAGCGATCGACTTGCCGCATTCGACGAGGACGATCGGGTGCTCTTGGAATGGCTGGCAGAAAGACTCGCTGAGCGCTTGCCTCAGGCGGGCAAGACTGCGGTCTGACGAAAGAGTTCGTCCCAAGTCCAAGCGATCGTGGGGCGGAGCTGCCGATTTGTGAGCGATTGGAGCAGTTGCACTGGCACATCGCTCGTCAGCGCACGCACACCAGCACGGAGGAGCCGCATCGCTTCGCGCGGATCGTTGACCGTCCAGCTCGTCACCTGCCACCCCTGGAGACGCAACCACCGCGTGAGCCATGGCGTGACGACCCGGTGCTGTAAAGCCACGACGTCGGCTCGCGCTAACCGGAGCGTCAGCGCGAGTTGAAAAGCCATAAGCGACCGGACAGGAAAGGCACTGCGCCCAGCGACCGGCCGCGGCATCCGCGTGAACGTGTGACCATGCGAGAGTCCGCGGTACGCAAGGGGCAGGATCCCTGCAAGGCGACGGAGACTCGCGGCATGCTGACTCGTCACATAGACGCGCTCTGGATGACCCCAGCGCTCGACCACTCGTGCCAGTTGCCGTTCATACCCGCTTCCTTTTAAGTCAAGATTCACCAGCGCCTGGGCACCGAACTCCTCGAGAAACTCCTCAAGTGTCAGGAGCTCCGGCACGGCGATGCGCAACGCTTCCAAACTCGCATGCCGCACCACCAGCCGTCCGCCTCCCGGAAGCGGCACCACACCGTCGTGCAGGAGCACCAATGTGCCATCGCCGGTTTGGCGAACGTCACATTCGAGCGCTGGCACTCCAGCTGCGAGCGCCGCCCGGAATCCCTCCGCGCTGTTCTCACCCCGCGCTGCACTGCCCCCGCGGTGAGCAATCAAGGTGAACGGCCGAATGGTCCGGGATCGCGTCACGATCGGCACCTTTCCGGCGACGCACCAAGGAGCCGAGTCAGCCCGAACCAGCTTCCACCAAGCAAGTAGCCACCGAGGACGTCGGTCAGCCAGTGATGTCCAAGGTAAATCCGTGAAAGCCCTACCAACCCGACCAAGAGAGCCGCCACCGTCAAGAGCACGCCGCGCAACCAGCTCCAACGGGCATGCTCGGCTGCCGCCGTGAGTGCCGCGAGCCAGAAGGCGGTGTAGGTCACAACGTGGCCGCTTGGATAGCTGGCGTCACGCGGTTGAGCCACTACAATCCGCACCGCCGGATGATTCGGGCGCGGCCGGCGCACGAGCCGCTTGGTCACAAAACTGATCACACTGGCCATCCAGGTCAAAATGAGATGGACGGCGATTCGGCGCTGACCGCGTATCCAGAACGCTGCAGTCACGATGCCCGGCATCAGTACACTCTGCGGCGGGAAACCGAGCCAGCTTACCCACCGCAACACTCTTGCAGCCGCTCGTGGCATCCGGGTTTGGATGCCACGCGTAATGGCCAGCTCAGTCGCAGATTCAGGATGTCGTCGCACCCACACTGCGAGGAGTACATAACCGAGGAGCGCCGAGAGCGCAACAGCAAGACCGGGTAGTCGGCTTCGGCAACACATCACGCGTACGCAACCACTTTCTGTCATTCCGCAAAGTCTT
Organism: Thermomicrobium sp. CFH 73360; assembly: GCF_023806465.1. GTDB lineage: Bacteria > Chloroflexota > Chloroflexia > Thermomicrobiales > Thermomicrobiaceae > Thermomicrobium. Next base: position 674,957 of record NZ_JAMSLS010000001.1, read on the forward strand.
CGAGATCGGGCGCCTCGTAACGCCAGAGACGCTCCGGCCGCTGATACCCAAGCGCAGCCAGTCGATCGACAACGGCCAGCACAACCTCGTCCGGTGTCGACGCCCCCGCTGTGATTCCGACAACGCGCTTGCCTTCCAACCAGGCAAGGTCGATTTCCTCTGCCCGCTCGATGTGGTAGCTGGGGACACCACAAGCCCAACCAACCTCGGCGAGACGAGCCGTGTTCGAACTCTTCCGGCCGCCGACCGCAAAGAGCACATCGACCTCACGCGCCAGCGCGCGCAGCGCCTCCTGCCGCTCCCATGTCGGTTGGCAGATCGTGTTGACGATACGGACCTCCCCACCGTGGCGTGCCACCCAGTTCGCCAACGCAAGTGCGAAAGCAAGAAACTCGTCCGTCTGCTTGGTCGTCTGGCTTACAACAGCAACCTTGCGCGGTGGCGATACGACTCCCGGCATTCCGCGGGGACCGTTCCACGGAAGATCCTCAAGGTGCTTTGCGGCGACTGCGCGGCTTGTCCCCGCCCAACCAAGGACACCACGGACCTCGGGATGGTACGCGTCGCCATACACGACCAAGAAGTATCCCTGGCGCACCAACTTCTCAGCGAGCCGCTGGACTTTGGTGACAAGCGGACAGGTCGTATCGATGAGCTCAAGCCCCGCCGCCTGCGCTTCTTGCGCCCGCTGCGGCCCAGCACCGTGTGCCGTGATCGCCACCCGCCGGAATCCACGCTCCCGTGCCTCGGCAACCGAGCTCACCGGTTCGATCCCTTGCGCCCGCAGCCGATCGACCACCTGCGGGTTGTGGATCACGTCTCCGACGGTCGCGATCGGCCCTTGTTGGGCAGCTTGCTGGATGATCTCGAGCGCACGACGGACCCCCCAGCAGTAGCCCATCACCTCGGCTAGGACGATCCGTTTCCCGGTGGCCGCTATGGTCATCACTCGCCTCCTCGCGCACACCGGCGCTTAGCCGAGCCCCAGTATACCGCCTGGTCGCGGCTCGCTTGCATCACCGCTTGCCCAGCGCTCGACCATTCGGTAGAACTCCAAGAGGGAACGCACCACCAGTGGTGGCATGCCTTCCCCGTTCCATTCCCGCCCGAAGCGATTACACCACACACTTACCAACCCGGCTCGGCGAGCTCCGACGACATCGTTCACTGGATGGTCACCCACATACAGCGCCTCTTCCGGCCGTACGCCCGCAAGAGCAAGTGCATAAGCGAAGATCGCCGGATCTGGCTTGGCCACACCCACTTCTTCAGAGACCACCACAATGGGGAAGAGCCGCTCAATCCCGAGGCGCTCCAGCTTCGCGCGCTGGATGTCGCTTGGGCCATTGGTCACGAGTCCAGTCAGTAGACGACCCTGCAGCGCCCGCACGACCGGCAGACTATCAGGGAACAGTTCAAGGCCATAGAAACGGTCGCTCGCATAGACTGTGCGGGCACGTTCCAGGAGTCCCGCGTCGGTCACGCCGGCTCGCGCCAACACATGCTCCAACCCTTCCCAGGTGTGGCTGGGCTGAGCGAGGGCGGCTTCTACCACCGCCTGTGGCGGCAGCGCCAACCGATCGGCCGGGATCACCCGAAGTGCCCGTTGGACGCGTAACCGGAACGACGCGCTGTGGTCGCACAGCGTATCGTCGAGATCGAACAGCACAAGACGGATCGCCATCAAACCCCCAGCAGCAAGCCTACGGCGCACTGCAATCTTCGGTCAACCTGCGGCGCGCCTTCCCTTGCACTCGGTATCCTCTGCAGGAGGATAACGAAGGGGAACGATGGAGCGCCTCGGTCACCTCTGGAAGACATTCCGGGCACGGCCGGGCTATTGGGCCACGGTGTTGTTCCATCTCGCCGTGATTGCTGGACTCATTGCCGCGATACCGCTGAGCGTTGTCGCGCACCGCATGGCAGTTCGTGGAATCGAGACGGGAGAGGAGACGATACCAATTCCTCTTACTGACGTCAATCCGCTCGGAATCAATACGTTCCTCCAGGCCGAACCTGATCCTGCACGTGTTGCCCAGATGCTGGACATGATTGCCGCTGCAGGCTTCAGCTATATCCGACAGCCCTTCTTCTGGTACGAAATCGAGCCTGAGCCGGGAGTGTTTTGGGACGAGAAGTGGGGCGTTAGCACCTGGGAAAAGTACGATCGCGTTGTGCGGCTAGCCCGCGAGCGTGGGCTAGAGATCATTGCGCGACTCGATAAACCACCCCGTTGGGCCCGGGACGGTCAACCAAATCTCGAGGAATGCCCGGACGGACCACCAACCCGCTACGAAGACTACGCCCGCTTTGTCCGCGCGGTCGTTTCGCGGTATCGCGGGCAAATCCGCTACGTGCAGATCTGGAACGAGCCGAATCTCCGGAATGAATGGGGTTGTCAGCCAATCGATCCGGCCGCCTTCACCCGGCTCCTTGCCGTGGCGTATCGAGCTGCAAAAGACGCCGATCCGAATGTGCTTGTGCTCATGCCCGGGCTTGCGCCAACTGACCAGACTGGGCCAGACAATTTGAGCGACCTCCTCTTTCTCGAAGGGATGTACCAGGCCGGTGCAGCCCCGTACTTCGACATCGCGAGTGCCATGATCTACGGATACGGTTATCCCCCACATGACCGCCGCGTTGACTTCGCGCGCAACAACTTCTCCCGGATCATCCAGACACGCGAGATCATGGTCCGCTACGGTGACGCAGCAAAACCGCTCTGGGTCTCGGAATACAACTGGGTCGCCTTCCCACCAGAGTGGCAGGGCTATCCCTCTGTGTGGGGTCGTCCTGTTACCTTGGAGCAGCAAGCGCGCTACCTCTATGAGGGTTATCTCCGCGCACAACGTGAATGGCCGTGGCTCGGCGTCCTCTGCGTCTGGTACTTCCGTTGGTGGCTCCCGCCCGATGACCCAGAAAACTGGGCCGATCCGACACGCGGGTTCGCCATTGTCGAATGGGATTTCATTCCACGGCCAGCTTACCAACTGCTCGCCCGCGCCCGTCCTGTGCTGGATCGTGCCTGGACTGGCACCTACCCTGCGACCAGCCGGTATTGGAACGCCGACTCGGGCTGGGAGCTCCGCGAGACACCGTTCGGTGCGGCCTGGGAGCCAACACGCGAAGCCGCGCGGCTTACCTTTCCTTTCGGTGGCCCACGACTGGATCTTACCCTCCTGCCGGGTACACGTATCACCGTGCAGGTTGATGACCAGCCCCCACACCGTATCGTGGTCACAGGCCCTTCGCCACAACGTACCACCGTCGTGGAAGGACTCACTGACGCACCTCACACGCTCGTCGTGACAGCAGAAAGTGACAGCGGTGGGATCCTGGAGGCGAAGGTTATCCGACGCCCCTTTATCCTGGATGTACTCCCTTGGATCCTCGGTCTCTGTGTGAGCGTGCTGGGGTTGAACCTCGCCTCGCTTTTCTGGACTCTCCGGGCACCGTACCAGGCGAGATTCACGAGGACTCGGGTGCACGGCGGGACGTCAGGCATCGCGCAAGCGCATCCCGCCAGTCAGGCATGATGATTCCCAGGGCGGGCGCTGCCAGGCTTGTCAGCACACCGTTCCGCGGTGGACGTGCCGCACGGCGGAACTCACTTGCCGGAATCGGATCAACGGGAACAGCAAGATCAAGGAGTTCAAGCACGGCAACCGCCCAGTCATACCACGACGCTGCTCCCTGATTGACGAGGTGAAACATCCCGTACGCTGGCTGAGCCACCAGCTGCCAGAGAGCACGGGCAAGGTCATCAACAAACGTGGGATTCCCGTATTGATCGGCCACCATGCGGAGGCGCGGCTGCTCGCGAGCAAGCCGAAGGACGGTTGTGACAAAGTTCCGGCTGTGCGCGTCATAGAGCATCGCCGTGCGCACGATAGCGTGCCGCGGGCAGAGTGCGCGGACGACCTCTTCCCCAGCTAGCTTACTCGCCCCGTAGACACTGAGCGGGTTCGGCCGATCAAACTCGTGATATGGCTCATCACGCTCGCCGTCAAAGACATAGTTTGTTGAAATGTAGACGAGGGCAGCGCCTGCTTCAGCACACGCTGTCGCGACGTGCTGTGCGCCGAGGGCATTGACCCGCCACGCACGTTCCGGGTGGCGCTCGCAGCCATCGACGTCGGTCCAGGCCGCACAATGGACAATGAGCTCAGGCTCAATCCGAGCCACAATTGCACGGACCGTTGCCGGATCTGTGACATCACAGTCGCTCGAACCGAGCGCGACCACTTCCATCCCCGCCGGCGCGGTACGGAGGAGCGCCCTGCCGAGTTGTCCATGCCCACCAGTCACCAGCACGCGCATTGCTCGTCCCCAACCTCGCATGATCCAGCAGGCTACTATACCCTGCGTGGGAAGAGGCGCTTCCACTAAGGTGATGAAAGGAAGAGGGAAAGGAGAGGAACAGTGCGATTCGGAGCTCACATGTCGATCGCGGGTGGTGTCGATCGCGCGATCGATCGTGCCATTGAGATCGGGTGTGAGGCGGTCCAGCTTTTCACCAAGAGCAGCAATCAGTGGAAAGCCCGTCCATTAGCACCAGACGAGATTGAACGGTTCCGGGAGAAGGCAGCCCGTTATGGCCTTCCCCTCGTTGCCCACGACAGTTACTTAATCAACCTGGCAAGTCCGGACGATGCACTGTGGGAGAAGTCGATTGCGGCGTTTCGTGAGGAACTCGAGCGCTGCGAGGTACTGGGCATCCCTTATTTGGTCACCCATCCCGGATCATTTGGTGATGCAGGCTTGGAATTCGGGATCCAACGGGTTGCAGAGGCACTGAATCGTCTGCACATCGATCTTCCCGGTTACCGGGTTAAGACGCTCCTTGAGACGACAGCTGGACAAGGCAGCAGCCTTGGCTACCGATTTGAGCAGCTTGCAGCCATCGTCGAGCGTGTGCGTGAGCCAGAACGTGTGGGCTATTGCTTCGATACCTGCCATGTGTTCGCTGCGGGATACGAACTCCGAACCCCAGAAGGGTATGCGCAGACGATGGAGGAATTCGACCGTATCGTTGGGCTGGACCGGCTGTTCGTCTTCCACCTGAACGACTCGAAACGCGAACGAGGATCACGCATCGACCGCCACGAGCATATCGGGAAGGGGAAAATTGGTCTTGAGGGATTCCGTCTGCTGGTGAACGACCGGCGGTTTGCCAATCATCCAGGGTTGCTTGAAACCGAAAAGAGTCCCGACATGCACGAGGACGTGGAAAACTTGCGAGTACTCCGAAGTCTCCTCACATAAGGGCACGAAAGTTCTGGATCGGCACACGTAGACCTTCATTGAAGAAGCTGGGGTGGTATGATAAATCAGCGACGGGAACCGTGAGCGTGTTATTTTCTCAACACGGGGACGGTCGGGCCGTCCATACGTGAGCTCGTGAGAGCGGTGAAGATCGTGAGCGAAGGTACTGCGCAGATCCTGAGCAACCTGACGCGGGAAGCGGAGGAGGCGATCACCAGTTTGGAGCGCCATGTGGTAACCATCCGCGCCCGCGTTGACACGCTCGCTGGAGAACTGGAGCAACAGCGCATTCGTGTCCAGCTTCGGCTGGAGGAGCGACTTGTTGAAGCGGCCGGGCAACTCTCCGAAGAAGAAGTGGCGGAACTCCGCGCCTTGGAGGACCAGGTGGTGAGCGACCTCGTTCGGGCACAGGCGCTTAGCCGGCAGCTCGCAGGATTCTTGCAGCTGCTCGCAGTGAGTCGCCAACAGTTAAGCGGAGCCGGGACACTCCCGGACCTCGACGCGGCTAAAAATCTTCTTGTCCGACAAGCGATGGTTCGCGCACAAGAAGAAGAACGAAGGCGGCTGGCACGGGAAATCCACGATGGTCCAGCTCAAGTACTGGCCAACGCCATCTTGACGGTCCAGTACCTGGCACGGCTGGCCGAGCGTAGTGATCTCCGCGGCGAACTCTTGCAACAAGAGCTTGCACGGGTTGAGTCAGCACTCCGCGAGGGACTAAGCGAGACACGCCAGTTCATGTTTGCTTTGCAACCCACAACCCTCCAACAGCACGGGTTGCTTCGGACCATCGCACTGTACACTGAGACCGTACGACGCCACTGCCCAGCTGAGCTCAATGTCCAGTTACCCGAGTCGCTTCCCCCCTTAACCCCCGAGCAGGAACTCGCGGCCTTCCGGGTCATCCAGGAAGCGCTCCATAACGTTCAGCGCCATGCTCATGCTCGGCACTGTTGGCTAAGGATTTCCGTTCATCCGTCCGAAATAGTCATTGAGGTGATCGACGACGGACAGGGCTTCCGCCCTGGTGCCGTGGTCCCAACCTCGAGCGGTGGCTTCGGACTTCAGGGGATGCGCGAGCGCGCCGAACTCGTTGGAGGGCAGCTCGAGATCCAGAGCGAACCCGGTCACGGCACGACAATCCGGTTGCGACTTCCACTCGCGACGAGCGGACGTGCGAGCGACATGGAGAACGAGCGGGCTGAGGAAGCGAGAGTAACGCAGCAGAAGGAGCGGATCGCATGAGCCCAATCAATATCCTCATCGTGGACGACCATCCACTCTTCCGCAGCGGCATCCGCTGGAGCTTGGAGCAACATCCCCAATTTGTGATCGTGGGCGAGGCTTCTGACGGAAGCGAGGCGCTGCGGCTCGCCGACGAACTCTCACCGGACGTCATTCTCGTCGACCTCAGTTTGCCTGGCATGAACGGGCTCGAGGTCGCACGCGCACTCAAGCGGCGACAGCCACAAGCCGGGGTCATTATCCTCACGATGCACCAGGACGACGAGCAGCTCTTCAACGCTATCCGTGCGGGAGCATCCGCCTACTGCACGAAAGACATCGAGCCAGAACAGCTCATCGATATCATCGTCCGCGTCGCTCGTGGCGAATATCTCATCAACGAAATGGTGCTCTCTCGCCCGTTCGTCGCCTCCCGCGTCCTCGACCAGTTCCGCGAACTGTCTCGTCTGGATCGCACCGCGAGCGGCTTCTTCTCTCCCTTGACGCCACGCGAAATCGAGATCCTCGACTGCGTTGCTCGCGGATACAGTAACAAGGAGATTGCGCAGGTACTCAACATAAGCGACCAGACAGTCAAGAATCACATCACCTCGATCCTGCGCAAGCTTCAGGTGAATGACCGGACACAGGCTGTCATCTACGCACTACGACATGGCTGGATCAAGCTCGAAGACACCGAGGATGGCGTTCCAGGGGCGAATGTCAGCATCGGACGCGAGCGAGGACGCCGTTAGCGCCGGCCGAACTGTCGCTCCAGCTCTTCGGTACTCAAGTGCACCACGGTTGGTCGTCCGTGCCCACAGGCCAGCGGTGCACGGCACTGTTCCAGCTGGCGAATCAATTCGCGCATCTCCGGCAGCGAGAGCTCTTGTCCCGCACGAATTGCTGAGTGACAGGCCGTGCTGATGGCCACCTGCTCAAGTGATGTCGTCCCTCGTCCACCGGCCGCAAGTTCGTCGAGAACCGCCAAGAGAACCCGTTCGATACTCCGCTGCACAACCGCCGGTACTGCGCGAACAGCGACGCTGGCCCCACCAAACGGCTCGATCTCCCACCCGAGACAAGCTAACTCGCCTGCGTAGCGCTCGAACGCCTCAAGCTGTGACGGTGCCAGTTCCAGAATGAGCGGTTCGAGAAGTCGCTGCTGCTCCACACCGTGCGTCGCGAGCTCTTCAAACAGGCGCTCGAGCAAGATCCGCTCGTGGGCCGCATGCTGGTCAATCAAGTACATCCCATCCGGCCCCTCGGCAATGATGTATGCCTGCCTAATCTGCCCAAGCACGCGAAGAATGGGCAAGCGTTGGCCACTCTCTGTCTGAGAGTCCTCAATCGGTGACACCGGTAACGGTTCGGGATCTGGCCGTGTCATCACCGGCGCGGCACGAGTCGGGTCCGCAACGAGCAGCCGACGCTGCACCGCCGGCGGGGAGAGCGGACGAAAGGCCACCGACGGTGGCGACTGGTCAGGAAGATGCGCGAGGAGCGTCCGGCGAACCGCTTCATGCACCGCAGCCGCGACCGCTCGTTCGTCAGCAAAACGCACCTCTCGCTTGGTCGGATGCACATTGACGTCGACCCGCTCCGGTGGAAGCTGTACGGCGATGACACCAATTGGATATCGTCCCACCATCAGGAGCGTGTGGTATGCCTGCTCGGCCGCTGCGACCAGCGTGCGACTCTCGACCCAGCGCTGGTTGACAAGAATGAAGAAAGTCTGTCGGTTCGCTCGGGATACTGCGGGAAGTCCGATCGCTCCCGTGACCGTCACCTCATCGTGAGGCACCGGTTCAATCGGCACAATCTGCGCTGCCGTCTCAAGGCCGAAGACACCGGCGAGAGCATCGACCAGCTGACCGCTTCCCGGCGTTGCGAGAGCTATCCGGCCATCAACGATGAATTCAAACCGCACGTCCGGGCGCGCCAACGCTAGCGCCGCCAGTGCGCGCTGGATGTAGGCAACCTCGGTTGCATCCTGGCGCAGAAAGCGCCGCCGCGCTGGAATCGTCGCGAACAGGTCGCGAACGGTGACCACGGTTCCTGGGGCTGCGCCAACCGGTTCTACCCGAGCTGGCCGGCCGAACCGGACACGCAACCGCGCCCCAGAACTGGCTCCAGGGATGCACGACACAATCTCAAAGTCACTCACCGCGCTAATCGCGGCCAACGCCTCACCACGGAATCCGTAGCTCAGAACATGCGCCAGATCCTCGAACCGACGAAGCTTTGAAGTGGTGTGTCGCTCGACCGCCAGCAGTAGCTCATCCGCTGGTATGCCACACCCATCGTCCTGAACACGGATCAGCTCACGACCGCCAGCAACAACCTCAACACGGATCAGACGTGCACCGGCGTCGAGCGCATTCTCGACGAGCTCCTTGACGACCGAGGCAGGACGCTCTACGACCTCGCCAGCAGCGATACGGCGAACGGTCGCCTCGTCGAGTCGGACGATCGGCATCACTCACACCCCGCAGGCCAGTATACCGCGTGACTCATCAACCCTCGTCTGTTGAGCCGAGAACATTGCTGCTCCGCGCCCGAACTCAAAGGCCAACGGAAGCTCCCGCAGCAAACTCGCAGGTGAGTCTCGCCTTCCGATGACTGGATGGCTTGACTCGGCGAGGGAAAAGCCTCTATTCTACCGACACGAGAAAGACACTGTTCCCATTACTTAGAAAAACGGTTTCCCGCTCTGCTGCAGGGAGCGAACCTGTCGAGATGGACAGAGGGCACATGGCAAGGCTGAGCACTGTCACAGTCAGTATCGGCCATGTCGAAGTGGCGAAGATTCTCCTCCCAGCGCTCGAACTCCTCCTTGTGCGTGCCCATGAACTGATCGATGACGGTATCGAGGAACGACCGTACATGCGCTGGGTCCGAGACACCGGGTATGCTCTTGTCGCTTCGCTTCGGCAACAGCTCCACGACGTGCCGTGGGGCGAACGCCCGCTCCAAGTGACATTGGACGCCGACGGACTCGGGTTGCTTGCCGCTGCCCTCGGTGCACTCCGCTGACAAGCCAAGGACCGCGCCGATCATCCCCCGAACACCGCACTCGAAGAAACCCGTCAACGTCTGTGGCTGAACGTCCCGCTCGACAGGGAGATGGCATGGTGGTTGGGCTCAGAACTCGTCAGCAACGAACTGATCCCGTTGCTCAGGATCATCCACGTCGAAGCGAAACGTCCGGACGATGAACTCTCTGCGAAACGGCTGCTGCAAACCACGTCCGCAGCCTTGCAGACACAACACACAGATGCCGTACGCTTCGTCGCCTCGCTTGGTGAGCTCGTGTGGCTCACGCAATGGATAGCACGGTCGGCGGCAGCTCCTCGCCTCCAGACGGTCCTCGACCAGCTGATCGATCCGATCATCCGCGAGCGCCAGGCCGCACAGCAGCGAGAGATCGTACAACAAAGGAGTAGTCACCACTCGACGGCACGAGCGAATCCAACGAGCGAACAGGCAGGAGGTACAGGTGCTTCGGCCCGTTCCACCAAAAGGAACCAGCGAGAGAACGCAACCTCACCGCACGGCTTCACAGGCGGTGCTGAAGCACTCGGAGCCCCTGCCCCTGTTCTGCGACGGCTCCTCGCCGCATTCATCGACCTTGTCGTGTTTGGTGTGTTGTCCAGTGGTATTACCGCACTCGGGAATGTCCTCTTCGTCGGTGACGCAACAGGGCTCATCGTCCTGCCTGCGGACATGTACGATCGGTTGTATGGGTTCCTCTCCTCTGCCGTTCCGCTCGTTACAGGGTATTTCTATCGGATTTATCCAGTCGGGCGTTGGGGAAGCACGCTTGGAAAGCGTCCTTACTCGCTCAAGGTCGTAAACGCACGAGGCGCCGCTCCCGGTCAGGCGAAGGCTCTCGGAAGAGCGCTGATCGCCATGCTCCTCGGTTGGCTCCTGTTCCTTCCCTGGTGGCCAATTCCGTTCCGCCTCGATCGGCGCGGACTACACGACCTTGCGTCCGAGGTATGGGTGATCGTTGACCCACTTGTGTAACCGCCCGGGGCGGAGACGGGCAAGTTCCGCTACGGGGCAATCAAGTGGAGCTCCTGCCTGCGCTGGAACCTGCTCCCTTGTCCTCTCGATTCAGCCGGCTCGCGACCACAAGAACGCGAGAGTGGACCGAAGCTCTTGACAGCACGTATCGTGTCATTTAATCTCTGAATCAGCATCCGCGCGGAGCGAGAGCAACCGAATCCGCATGACACGGGGAGGATGGTATGCATCCATTGACACGCCGACGTTTCCTGGTGATCACGGCAGGGACGCTCGCTTCGTCATTGCTGGTCGCTTGTCGTGCCGGTCAAACCCAGCCAACACCAACGATGGCACCAGCCGCCGGGACACCTGAGCCAACGCCTACTCCGGTCGCCATGCCGACGGCCGTCATGGAGGTTACGCCAACACCGACGACAGAAGCTGTCCGGCGCGGCGGTATCCTCCGCATGAACCTACCCGGCGATCCGGCGAATCTTGACCTTCATCAAGCGACGACGAGCACCGATCTGTGGTGCGTTGCCCCCTGCTTGGAGACCTTGCTCGAGTTTGACCCGAACGACCAAACGAAGATCCTTCCTTGCCTTGCCCAGCGGTGGGAGGTCTCCTCGGACGGACTTACCTACACCTTCTCTCTCCGGCGAGGTGTTCAGTTCCACGATGGCTCCCCCTTCACCAGCAAGGACGTCCTCGTCACCTTCCAGCGCATCATGAACCCACCCGAAGGCGTCAATAGCCCCCGCGGCGTCTTCTTCAACACCGTCTCCGAAATCCAAACCCCCGACGACTTCACCGTCCGCTTCCTCCTCTCCCAACCCGACCCCGCCCTCCTCTACAACGTCGCCATCCCCTGGACCGGTATCTACCCCGCCCACCTCATCGAGTCCGGCGCCGACCTCCGCGATACCAAAAACATCATCGGCACCGGCCCCTTCAAGTTCAAAAGCTATACCCCAGGGGTCTCCTATGAACTCGAACGGAACCCGAACTACTGGGCGTCTGATCTCCCCTATCTTGACGGCATCGTTTTCTACCCGATGGCCGATCCGAACGTCGCTGCGCAAGCCCTGATCGCCGGACAGATCCACTTGAACCGGGGACTCGGCGTCCCTCCGCTCGATCTGTTCCAAGGGCACAGCGACATCCAGATCGTCGGCGTTNTCGAGAAGGACCTGCCCTATCTTGACGGTATCGTCGGCCACCCGATGACTGATTGGAACGCAGTCGCTCAAGCATTCCTCGCTGGCCAGCTGCACCTCTACCGTTCGCTCACGACACCACCTCTGGATCTTTTCCAAGGCAGGCCCGACATCCAGGTCGTCGGGGTGCCGACGACCCTCGTGTGGCGTCTCATCCTCAACGCGAGAAACTTCGAACCATTCAAGGACGAGCGAGTTCGCCAGGCAATCACCCTCGCCCTTGATCGTGAGGCAATGATTCAAGCGATGACCGAAGGGCGTAGCGTCCTCTCCGGCTGGATGCACCCCTACGGCGCCTGGGCACTACCCGAGGAACGGGTCCGGCAGGCGCGCGGGTTCGGGAAAGATAAGGAAGCAGATCGCCAGCAGGCCAAACAACTCCTCGCAGAAGCCGGCTTCCCGAACGGTTTGGAGTTCGAACTCCTCGCCTTCAACTTGGATGTGACAACCCCCAGCCTCATTGCCGACCAACTGGGGCAGGTGGGCATCAAAGCGAACGTGCAGCTGTTGCAACTCGGTGAGTATATCGGTCGGATCGTCGATCGCAACTTCCAGATGGCGCTCGGCTTCAATGCGCCGTGGGTCGACGAACCCAAGTCGACGTTCGCTGGATGGATCACAGATAATGACAATGTGAGCCTCACAGGACTCTGGTCTGATGAGCTGATCCAGCTCTACCGACAGATCGAGCTGGAACTCGATCTCGAGAAGCGCAAACAGATGACGCACGAGCTCGACTTTCGAACTCTGGACGAGATCTCCTTCGGCATGATCTATGTCTACCGGCCAGTCATCTGGCATGTGTTCCGCCCGGGTATCCTGGCCAACTGGACACCCCAGCCGAACTACAACTTGACGGAGAAACACGCAACGACCTGGTTGCGCTCGTGAGGTGACACGCGATTGGGGCAGCAGGAGCCGACGGCGATCTGGAGAGGCAGTTCGCGATGTTCGTGCAGTATCTCATCCGGCGAGCACTCGGTGGCTTTGCGGTCGTCCTCCTTGCAACGTTCTTCGTATTCATCTTCATCCGGATCGCCGGCGATCCTGCTGCCTTGATCGTGGGCGGGACCGGAGAGAACATCACGATCAACCCTCAGCGGGTCGAGCAAGTACGCCAGGAACTCGGGCTCGATAAGCCGCTGATCGTGCAATTCTTCACCTTCCTGTCCGGACTAGTCACCGGTGGACTCGGAAACTCGTATGTCACTGGGCGACCGATCGCGGACGAACTCAGCGTTCGGCTGCCCCTCACCATCGAGATCGCTTTCCTCTCCGAGTTCGTCGCGTGGATCATCGCTCTACCGCTCGGGCTCTTCAGTGCGCTCCGCCGGGGACGCTTTACAGAGGGGCTGACCCGCGTCTTCTTTTTCATCGCGTCAGCGATCCCCGCCTATTGGCTCGGCCTCCTCGTGCTCATCGCGGTCCTCCTCATCTTCGGATGGCGGCCACCGCTCGGGCTCGTGCCTCCGACGCAGAATCTCGCCGTACACCTTCAGCAGATCGCCCTGCCGGTCGTCGTGCTAGGCTTCGTGCTCGCTGCTGGACTGGTTCGCTTCATCCGCAACGCCGTTCTCGAAGTCCTTCAAGAACCCTTCATCCAGGTTGCACGAGCCAAAGGACTTGCCGAGTCCACGGTTGTCTTCCGGCACGTGCTGCGCAACGCCTTCGCACCCACCCTCGCCTTTTCTGGCCTACGCGTCGGTTTCCTCCTCGGCGGTGTGGTGATCGTGGAAACAACCTTCAACTTGCCCGGCCTCGGACTCTTCTTCGTCGATGCAGTCGCACGTCGCGACTTCCCGGTCATTCAGATTGCAGTCCTGATCCTTGGCACCTCATTCGTGATCATCAACCTGCTGACCGATATTGTCTGTTCGTTGCTCGATCCGCGGCTACGCGAGAGGGGCTGATGGTATGGCAGAAGCGGTCGCCACACCGCTCGTCCGACAACGCTCGAGGGTGGTCAGGCGTAGGATTCCGTGGATTGCCATCATCATTTCGACCACCCTCATCCTGATGGCACTCGGTGGGATTCTGGGACCGAGCATCAATCCACGGTCACCGACCGCGACCAACGCAGCGATTCGGTTGAGTCCCCCGTCAGCACAGTATCCGTTCGGCACCGATGAACTCGGACGAGATCTCTTCACGCGAGCCTTGTACGGCCTTCGGACAACCTTGCTTATTGCCCTTCCGGGAGGACTCATCGGAACCGTCATCGGTAGCCTCCTCGGTCTCATCGGTGGCTATCGCCGTGGAATGGTCGACTTCCTTCTCCAACGCGGTGTCGAGATCATCACCGCCATTCCCTCCCTCGTCGTGGCGAGCGTCGTGGTTGCCGTCCTCGGCCCCGGCCGAATCCAGTTGATCGGAGCCGTCGCGCTGTCACTTACGCCGGTTGGTGTCCGGGTGATGCGGGCCGCTGCCCTGCGCGTATCGGAATCGCTCTTCTGCGAGGCAGCGCGCGCACTCGGCGCGAGTCACTGGCGCATCATGCTCCGGCATGTTTTGCCCAACTGTCTCGGGCCGGTTGCCGTCCTGGCATCACTCAATCTTGGGGCAGCAATCTTCGTGGAGACAGGCCTCAGCTTCCTCGGCCTCGGGGTCCAACCACCCAACCCCTCCCTCGGCAATATGTTGACGGGAGCCGCCTCGCTCTACTTCTCCCGCGCACCATGGCTGGTCATCTTCCCAGGACTTATCGTCACGCTGATGATACTCTGCTTCAACATCTTAGGAGACATGCTCGCCGACTACTTCGATCCACGCCTCCGCAGCCAGACCAACGCGTAACCACGCTGCCCAAACGGCCCCCCGCGCCCGGGTTCCGCTGTTGTGGAACCCGGGTTTCCTCGTTCTGCCGTCTCAAAGAATGCATGCGAGAGTCGTGGTCACCTATCGGAGACTGGCACTCGGAGACCACCAGAGGCATCGCCAAGCGGTGCACACTCATCACCGGGCCCACCCACCTCGCATCATATTGAGGCTTCCTTACTCGCACCACGTCACACCGTGGTAACCGCGAGGCAGAGGCGTGGCAGGAAGGGCACTTCCTGATCGTTTCCCCCCCACGGCTTACCGACCTAGGAACCTCTTCTCAGCATAGAGTTCTCCGCGTCATCACGCGAGACGCTCAACTGAGACAATGCACCCAACATCTGCGTCAGTGGTACAACGGCGACCGAACAGGAGTACCGTTGTCTCGCGCTCGAAGGCCTATCGCGGACCCTTCAGACAGCGCTGGCGAGCGGACTCGTCCCCGGTGGCGGTGCAAGCTTCGCCGTCGCCGCACGCCGGCTCGCCGAACAGGAACTCTCCCTCCCCCTCGAGGAACGTGCGGCACTTCATGCGGTTCGGACAGCATTGCTGGAACCACTGCGAACACTGGCGCACAATGCCGGAGTCGATCCCGCAGTGATTGCCCACCGGAGTCTGGAAGTTGCGCCCAACCTGGTCTACGATGTTCTTGCTGAGCAGTGGATCGACCCATGGTCAGCGCCACTCCTTGATCCGCTCGGCGTCCTCGAAGCAGCGGTCGAGACTTCGCTCAGTCTTGGGCGCACCTTCCTCACTACCGACGTGCTCGTGCACCGCACCTGGCCAGCTTCCAGTGCCGAGCCATGAAGCGAGAGGATACGTTCGATGGCTTTTCCTCAACTCGTGTGGCGCGAGCTCCTGCGCGAGACTGGCGGTGCCGTGCTTGCGCTCGCGACCGACGGCCGGAGCATCCTCGCGGGGACAGCGAGCGGTGCATTCTTGACGACAATGGAAAGTGCCGTCTGGACACCGATCGAGTTCCCAGCGGACAAGACAAAACTGGAACTCGCTCAACCAGTTGCACTTGCTCCCTGGGGAGACCGCTACATCGCCACGCCGAACGGTATTTTTCGGCAGCACGCGGACGGGGCGTCATGGGAGCACTGTTTGGGGGCTGGACTCACGGTCGCAATACGAACGGCGCAAGCCGACGGCCACTTCGTCGTCGTCGCCGATCGGCTAGACGGTGTTCTGGTCTCTCGTAACGGCGGCACCGACTGGCAACCAGCCAACGCTGGGCTCGCCGCTTTCTCTGAGATCATCGATCTGGTCCTTTCCCCGCGCTTCGCTCAAGACCACCTCGCGTTGCTCGTGACCGCAGATGCTACCTATATCAGCCGCTCGCGTCGCTTCACCTGGCGACCGGTAGCACACCCGCCCGGATCACCGGAGTGCGCAGCTATCCTTGCTGCAGAGCAAGGCACGACCCTTTTCATCGGTGGGGAATTGGGGCTTTTCCGCTCTGACGACCTTGGTCGCACCTGGCACGCCGTCCCACTCCCTGTGAACGGCCCGTGCAACGTACTCGCAACCGATCCCGCGGCCAGCGTCCTTGTGGCAGCAATTGACCGAGCCATCGTACGCTCATGGGATGGTGCGGGGACGTGGGAACACCTCCCTGAGACGCCAAGTCATGTGTTGAGCCTGGCAGCCCCTGACCAGCAGCAGGTGATCGTTGGGACGCTCTCCCGTGGCTGTCTCCGTTGGGAAGCGCAGTCGGCTACCTGGCGAGCGTGGAACGCGGGACTCTACGGACGACTTCCGGTTGGCTTGCTCGCCCGTCTAACCGAGGGTGGGATCAAACTGGTGATTGCTGACTACTCGGGAACGATTACCCACTCCGACGACGGTGGACAAACGTGGACACACGTTGAACTCGACCTGGGACTCGCGCAACTTGTTGGGGGTAGAACCGGACCAATCTTCGCCCTGACGCTCGAGGGAATCCTCCGATCGACGGATTGCGCGCAATGGCAGATGGTGCTTCAACTCGAGGATATCGCTGAGGCTGCCTGGCTCCTGGCAAGCGATGACGGCCAACGAGTCTTCTTCGTCGTTCAAGATGTCGAGAACACAGACGAACCAATCGTGCGGATTCAGTACTCGCTGGATCAAGGACTCACCTGGAACACGTTGCCGGGAACCGAACTCGCAGTGGTACGCGGAGCTACCCTCTCGCCCGACGGCGAGTTGCTCGCGCTTGTGACCATCCTGTCCGAGCATCCCCAACCGACACTTTCCCTCTGGGCTCGTCGAGAACAGCAGTGGATCCACCGTCGCTGGCCGGATGGCTTGGACGAGGCGAGCCTCTTGCGCCTGTCTTGGTCAGCGAGCGGTGATGCGATCCTCACAGTCGCCGACGAAGACGTCTGGCTTATCCGCACCGTACACCAGCGACGTCCACGTATCGTCAAAATCGGTCGCCTTGAGTCTCCTGCCACGGCTCTCTCCCATGACGCACGCACCGGCTGGTTACTTGCGACTGGGACAACACTCTGGCAGTGCAACGCCCAAGGTCAGCTCCAACGTCTTGAGCCGGAGTGCCCCGGGCATACCATCGTTGCTCTGGCGAACGTACCGAGCTTGCCGCAGGTGATCGGTTATGCAGCGGATGCCGGCGGCAGCCTCTGGTCCTGTGTGCGACCTTGAGTAGCAGCATGCCAGCATACAGGTCGCTCGTAGTGTCGAGCATCTCCCTCGCTGGCTTCCGGTAACCTGCCATCCGGGTAGCGAACTATGGCCTGCGAGCTTCTCGTCCGAGCTCGTCATCGAGGTTCGTCCAACCCCAACCGAATCTGATCGGGGGTAGGCCCTGAAACCTCGGGGGCAAATATCGCTCTTCGCTACACTTGCAGAGAGACAGAGACATGACAAGGAGGACTGACATGCCAACGCAACCGAGTAAAGAGCTGGAGCCGATCCCGAACCCGAAGCCGGAACGCGACTACGAGATCGAGATTACGACGAACGAGTTCACGTGCGTCTGCCCGAGAACCGGCCAACCGGACTTTGCAACGATTACAATCCGCTACGTTCCAGATCAGTGGATCGTTGAACTCAAGTCCTTGAAGCTATACCTCTGGTCGTTCCGGAACGAGGGACACTACCACGAAGAAGTCACAAACACTATTTTGGACGACCTCGTCCGCACACTCCAGCCGCGGCGCATGACGGTCATTGCCGACTTCAACATCCGTGGCGGGTTGCACACTGTGGTGACGGCACGCTACGAGCGGTCGGCTGGGGAGCTCCAGGCCGCCGCCGACTGATGACCAGCTGGCTGGCCACCAGCGCGCTTCACCGATTCCGGCCTGAAGAGGCAATTTCCGCCGCGCGTCACGTTCGCTCGGCAGGCGGGAGAGGTAGGCGTCGTTGGTCTCGGTTGACATCGCTCCCTCTGTCGGAGGTTTGGCGAAAGCTTGCCACATTTCCATCCGTTTCGAGTAGGACCGCTACTTGAACATGAGGGAACTCGCGAACCGCACCTCCTCGGCTGGAAACAGCCCCTCGTCATTCTCTCTCACGATGTGCGGTCGAGAGCAGCCCTACAAGCAACGAGGCTGTTCTGGCCAGTCCTGGCAAGAATTCGGCCGAAATGCGGCGGGCATGGGACGCCTTTGTCTACGTTGTACCCTGCATGTTCCGAGCGCAACATCCACACTGAACACGTTCGTCACCCAGGAACGGGTGGGGGAGACACCCCGCACGGCGCAGGAAAGCGTCCCTCCACGCATTGCCACACCGACCCGACCCGCTCCAGTCGTGACCACACCTCTTGGAGATTCTGTGCTTGACACGTTGGCTTATTCGCCTTAATCTTCATCTCTGAAGCTCAGTGGACGGGATACGAGCAGTCGAGGCCGAATCCGCACCGCGACGGACTCGAGTGAACGTGAATCAGGCGCCTTGAGAGGCATTCACTGAGCGCTCATGGCAAGCCTCCAGAATTTCTGCAGCAATGCCGTTGCGGCTCATCGAGCGCACCACTGGAGCAAGAGCGGTAGAGATCCGGCCGAGGCGATATCCCGAACATGGGCACTGTGCAGCCGTGAGGAGAGCGGAGGTTATGCATGAGCGGAACACTGCGCTTTCCGAGCCCATTCGAAGTTGAAACTCCAGCCGGCTGCGAGGGCTGGGAGGAAATGTACCCTGCGTACATGCGCTTTTCCGAAGCCCGTCGCGAATCAGAGGAGTCACGGCTCTGGTTCTATAACGGAATGCACTTTCCTGAACCCATTTCACCCTTCGACGTGATTACCGCCGAGGCGTTTTACATTGCAATAGGTGAGATGAACGCCCGCTTCTTTTGCATTCCCCCAGCGATGGGGGTCGACTTCCGGGTCCTCAACGGGTACGTCTACATCAGCGGCATTCCCGTCCTCGATCCCCAGAAGATTCAGGAACGCGTGGAACTGTTCCAACGCCGTGCCGGCCATTACTATGAGAACTGGAGCACGATCTACGAAGACTGGAAGCAGCGCGTCATTCATGAGATTGAGGCGCTGAAAGCGATCCGCTTCCCCCACTTGCCGGAGATCGAGCCGGAGGAACTCGTCTTCGCACATCGCGGCATCGGCACCTCGATGACGGTCTTCGAGAGCTATAACCGCGTCATCGAAAGCCTCTTCCGCATTGCCCAGATCCACTGCGAGATCGTGATGATCGGTTTTGCCGCATACCTCACCTTCTATGACTTCTGCAAGCGCTACTTCCCGGAGATCCCGGATCAGCAGATCACCCTGATGGTTTCTGGTATCGACGTCAGCATGATGCGCCCCGACAAGGAACTCCGCACCCTCGCGCAGCGCGCTGTGGAACTCGGTCTCGTTGAGAAGTTCCGTGAAGGACGATCCTGGCGGGAGGTCTTCACGGATCTCGAGCAGCACGAGAACGGGCGTACTTGGCTGCAAGAGTGGAATGAGCGCGGCGAACCATGGTTCTGGATCAACGCCGGTGACGGCCTCCAGCACCAGTTCCGCGCTTGGCGTGACGATCCGAGCCCAATCTTCCCAATCCTCATCGAATACGTGAAGCGAGTCGCACGCGGTGAGTCGATCGAGCGGGATACCTCCCAGGTGCGTGAGGAGCGAGATCGCATCACCGCCGAATATCGCGCCCTCCTCCCAAGTGAGGCCGACCGCCAGGCCTTCGATCAGCTCCTGGCGCTCGTACGTCAGGTGTATTACGCGATCGAGGATCACAAGTTCTGGGTCGACCACTGGTTCATGAGCGTCTGGTGGAATAAGCTGCGGGAGTTGGGCGTGCTTTTCGTCGAGCATGGCTTCTTCCGCGAGGTCGACGATCTCTTTTACTTGCATTGGACTGAGGTCAGCCAAGCGCTCACCGATCTCCTGCTTGGGTGGTCGATCGGCACCGAGCCCTATGGGCCGAAGCATTGGCCAGCAGTTATCGAACGGCGTAAAGCCATCTTGGCCAAGCTGCGCGCGTTTAATCCGCCGCCAGCCCTCGGGATCGTTCCGGAGCAGATCGCCGATCCAGCCATCGTGATGCTGTGGGGTATTACACCGGAACGCCTGCGTGCCTGGATCACCAAGGACGAAGGCAATCTCTTGCGCGGCTTCGCGGCCTCTCCAGGCATTGTCGAGGGGCCGGCCCGTGTGATCTTCGATGTCGCAGAGCTCAAGTCTGTTGAGGACGGCGAGATCCTCGTCTGCTCCGTCACCGAGCCAAGCTGGGCACCCGTCTTCGCCAAGGTCCGCGGCATCGTCACCGATATCGGTGGGGTCATGTCCCACGCGGCGATCGTCGCCCGCGAGTACAGCGTCCCTGCCGTTCTCGGCACTGGTGTGGCAACGAAGCGAATTCGAACAGGTCAGCGACTGCGTGTGGATGGAAACGAGGGGACGGTAACGCTTCTCGACTGACCAGTGAGACCGACGCTCTCAGCTCCGCCACGGGCCGTCTCACGACGACCCCGTGGTTGTTGGTGCAGTACGCTCGGAAAGGAAACACGGGAGGAGCAGATGGAACTGACACCTGAGGACGTGCAAGAGATTCTTCGAATCCTCGAGCAGTCTTCGTTTGATGAACTCTACCTCGAGACACCACAGCTGAAACTAATCGTGCGCCGCGGACAGGGAAGCAGCACGACAGTTCCAGCTCCACCGGAAAATCCGGTGCACACAGCGGAGACACGCTCCGAGCCTCCACGAGCGGCACCGGTCAGTGAGGCAACTGCCCAAGCCACGCCACCGACCGCCAAGCCAGACAAGCCGCCCCCAGCATCAAAAGCGGCAGATCGCCTCATCCCAATCTCCGCACCGCTCAAGGGCATCTTCTATCGCGCGCCACGTCCCGGCGCTCCACCTTTCGTCGATATCGGGAGTTCTGTGCAGGAGGACACGGTGGTGGGCATTATCGAAGTGATGAAGCTCATGCACTCTGTCCTGGCTGGAGTCCACGGCGAGATTGTCGAAGTCTGCGCCGAGAACGGCCAGGCAGTCGACCGCGGCCAGCCGCTCTTCCTCGTTCGCCCGAGCGAAGATGCCAGCCCGTCGTCGGCACCAGACGCCTCTGAGGGAGCTTAGTCATGGCACCACGCATCCAGTTGATCGACGTGACACTCCGTGACGGGAACCAGAGTCTCTGGAGCGCGATCGGGATCGATACGCGGACAATCGTCGACGTCGCCCCTTGGCTTGATCGAGCGGGTTTCAAATGCATCGACTTCACGACCAGCACCCACATGGCAATCAGCGTGCGCTATCACCGAGAAGACCCCTATGAGAAGATCCGACTTGCCCGCCAGCTTCTGCCGAACACCCCTCTCATCTTTATGACCACCGGCATGCGTTTCATCACTTGGGAACCTGCGCCACGGGCCATCATCCGCTTAGCGATGCGCATCATGGTCCGCCACGGCATTCGCCGCATTCAGATCGTTGAACCGATGAACAACATGAGTGCGCTCCTCGAGGCTGCCAGGATCGCGCGCGAGGAAGGAGCAGAACAGGTCGTCGCCGGACTCGTCTACAGTATCAGCCCAGTTCATACGGACGAGTTCTACGTCCGCTGCGCCGAGGAACTCGCTCGGGAACGCCAACTTCTCGATACGGTTTACATCAAAGATCCCTCCGGACTTCTCACGCCAGAGCGGGTTGAGACGATCGTACCGGCACTCCGACGAGCACTCGGTGACGATATGCCGCTTGAGATCCATTCACACTGCACCATGGGTATGGCACCCTTGTGTTACCTCCGCGCCGTGCAGCTGGGTGTTCAGACAGTGCACACGGCCATCCCACCACTCGCCGAAGGCACCTCACTACCATCGATTTACCGGACAGTGGCCAACCTGCGGGAACTCGGCTTTGAGGTCGATATCGAGCTCGAACCGCTCACCGAGGTCTCCGAGTATCTCCAGCGTTTGGCACGCCGCAAGAAATTCCCGGTCGGACGCCCACTGGAATACGATGTCTCCTATTATCGTCACCAGGTTCCTGGCGGGATGATCACGACTCTCCAACGACATCTGAGAGAGGTAGGAGCAGAACACCGTTTCGATGCAGTGCTGGAGGAGATTGTCCGGGTACGAGCGGAGCTCGGCTACCCGATCATGGTCACACCCTACTCGCAGCTCGTCGCCACCCAGGCACTCTTGAATATCGAATCACGTGAGCGCTATGAGAAGGTGCCAGACGAGGTGATCAAGTACGTCCTTGGCCGCTTCGGCCCACCTCCTGCACCGATCGACCCTTGGGTGAAGGAACGTGTCCTCTCTCTCCCACGTGCGCGGGAACTCGACGTTCCTCTCCCCGAGCCGACTCTTGAGGAACTGCGGCGCACGTTCGGTGCGACCATCTCAGATGAGGAGCTCCTCCTACGGTGGGCCCTCCCGGGAGACCAGGTCGATGCGGCACTGGCCCGCAAGATGGGCCACCCTGCGCCGACCGGGAACAGCCTCACGCATCCGATCGCACAGCTCATCGCCGAAGTCGCCCGGAAACCATCGATCAGCTACTTCCACCTCGAGAAGGACGGTTTTCGTCTTACGCTTCGCCGGCAGAACGGGCTGCCCCTGAGCGTACCAGCGTCGACGGAGGGGAGTGTCCCGCATGACCGTCACCCCGCGTGACCTGCTCCGTGTCCGTGCATTCGTGTTCGATGTCGACGGTACCCTGATCATATCGGAGAGCGCTGATTGGAGCGGCGCGATTCCCTTACCTGGTGCAGTCGAACTCCTCACCTGGCTCAACCAGAACGGGTACCCGTTCGCACTCTTCACCAGCGGGAGCACCGAACTCCCGGGGACATACGCTGCACGTCTGCGAGCAGCTGGACTTCCGGTGGCGGACTGGCAAGTGGTCACAACCGGAGTCACCGCAGCCGAGATCATCGCGACAGATTATCCGGGCCGCGCCGTTTTCGTCCTCGGGGAAAGAGGCACGCGGGAGCCACTTCAGGCCCGCGGGATCCCGGTCGTCGAGGGAGAGGACGGCAAGCACGCTGGCGTTGTCCTGGTTGGATGGAGTCGCTCGCTGACGTATGATCAACTTGACATCGCGTGCCGAGCCGTCTGGAACGGGGCCGATCTTCTGGTCACCTCGGCTGCTCGGGTGTTTGTCTCGAAGCAGGGGCTGCGGCCTGGCTGGTCATGGTCGATCGCAGTAGCGATCGCCGAAACGACGGGGAAAGCGCCGCGTGTCGTCGGCAAACCATCGGTTGAGGCGCTTCGCGCCGTCGCTCGGCTCCTTGGGACCGTTCCAGCCGATGTCGCGGTCGTCGGTGACGATCCGGATCTTGAACTTCGGATGGGCCGGGAAGCCGGCTCGGTGACGATCCAGGTTCGAACCGGTCGGGGCAGCGAACCAATCGAGACCCCAGAGATCGGTAACCTGGTGCTCCGCGGTGTCGACGAGCTACTGGTGTTGCTCCAGGCGATTGGTGCGAAGGAGGATGCCCCGGACGAGTGAGGAGCTGGGCCATGGCCGAGCGACGGTACTGGAATGAGGTCATGGAGACCATTGATCCAGAACATCTCTGGCAGCTGGAAGACGAGCGGCTCCGTTGGCAGCTCCGTTGGGTGTGGGAACGCTCGCCGTTTTACCGACAGAAGCTCAGCGAGGCCGGAATTGATCCACTGACGATTGGACGCGACTCGTTACATCAACTTCCATTCACCATCAAAGATGAGGTGCGACGCACACAGCAAGATTACCCACCGCTTGGCGGACATGCCTGTGTCCCATTGCATGAGGTTGTCCGGATCCATGCGTCCTCGGGGACAACGGGTCAACCAACGCTCGTCGGATTGACTGAGGCAGATGCCAGAGCATGGAATGAGGTTCTTGCCCGATTCTTCTGGACCACCGGCGTGAGACCAGGAACACGTGTTTGGCTTGCAGTGACCTTGGGCTGGTACATCGCCGGACTGAGCTTCTACGAGGCACTTCGCACGATTCAGGCGACGGTCTATCCGGCCGGCACGATGGAAGCCACACGAACCTTCAACGTGATCCAGCGGGCCGGGGTCGACTACATGGTCTCAAGCCCCACCTTCGTCAACTTCCTCACTCATGTCGCCCGCGAGCGGCTCGGGATTGATCCGGCCTCGCTCGGCATCAAAGCGATGGCGTTGGGTGGCGAGCCTGGAGCTGGTGTCCCCCAAATCCGCCAGCAGATCGAGGAAACCTGGGGCTGCAAGGTCTACGACGCGATGGGAACTGCAGACTTCGCACCGATCCTTTGGACGGAGTGCGAAGCACAGGCCGGCATGCATTTCGTCGGACAAGGCTTCGTGATCGCCGAGTTCATCGAACCCGAGACCGGTCATCCGATCGAGCCGAAGGAAGGAATGCTGGCTGAACTCGTCTACACGGCAATCCAACGCGAGTGTGTCCCACTGATTCGCTTTCGAATTGGCGATCTCGTACGAATTGAGGGAACAGGGCGATGTGAATGCGGCCGTACTGGGATCCGGATCCGCTGCGTCGGCCGTGTCGATGACATGTTTATCGTCCGCGGCGTGAACGTCTTCCCCAGTGCGGTCGCTGACGTCATCGCCTCCTTCCGCCCGCGCGTCACCGGTGAATTCCAGATCCGGTTGCCAGCCCGCGGGCTGCCTATTGATCCCCCTGTCCCCATCGTCGTAGAGCTCGGCCCGGAGCCCGGTGACCTGCACAAGCTCAAGCGGGATCTCGAAGAGGCGATCCGTGCCCAGCTCATCTTCCGTGCTGCCGTCCAACTCGTTCCCAAAGGGGAACTCACACCAACTGGCACGATGAAGCGTCAAGTTATCGTCCGCAGTGAAGCATAAATCGCTCCTTTCTCACTCTGTTTCCATTCCAAGGCCCACCCCCACTCCTGTCCTCGCAGAATCACAGCTCTACCTTCACTGTCCTCACACGTCTCTCGGAGTCTGACAGCCACGTCTCCTCGAAGAAGAGCGCCGACGAGCACACGCTCACACACCCCTCTGCCTGCGCGGTGGAACGTCAGCCGGGAAGCTTGTCCTTGCAGCAGAGAATCACCGCACGCTCTGATCTGGCACCGCTGCGCGATACGCGCGTGCTCCTGCGCCACGGCCGCTGAACACTGTTCTCTGCACCAAGAGGACGGGCCCGATTCACAGCGCTGCTTGCGCCAGCTACCAAGATCTTGAGCCATCTGCGGTGGATGGACGTCTCCTCTGTCAATCGATGACCGACTCGCTCCTCAGCCTGCCAATGCACGCTTCAGCACTGCCAAAACCTCCCCACTCGCTCTCTGGCTGATCCAGGCTGAAGGCGCAAAGGCATCGAAGCCATGAAACGCACCAGCATAGACGTGGAGTTCCGTTGGCACCCCCGCCTGCATCAACCGCTGCGCATAGACTATGTCTTCGTCGCGAAAGAGGTCGGCGGTCCCAACCATGATGTACGCGGGCGGCAATCCCGCCAGAATCTCCGCACGGGCTGGTGCCGCATAGGCCGGAATATCGGAACTCCCCGGCTCACAGCCCAAATAGGCTTGCCAACCGATCTGGTTCCACTCCCGCGTCCAGATCAGTCGTCGGTCGGTGATCTCACGGCTTGACGGAGTCTCATTCCGGTCATCAAGCATTGGGTAGATCAGCAGTTGAAAACGTATCGTGAACTCACCCCGATCACGCACCAGAAGTGCGAGTGCTGCGGCGAGCCCACCGCCGGCACTCGCCCCAGCGATCGCGATTCGCTGGGGATCAACGCCAAGGTCCGCTGCCCGCCGAACAAGCCAATGCAGCGCTGCGTAGCAGTCCTCGAGTGGTGCCGGGTAGGGATGCTCCGGTGCAAGCCGGTAATCGACCGAGGCAACCAGAGCGGGCAACGTGTGGGCGAACCCCGCACACTGCAAATCGTTCATCTCCGGCGAGCCCATCACGTACCCACCACCATGGATCCAGAGGAGCGCCGGAAGCGGTCCGCGCAACCCTGCCGGACGATAGAGGCGCACACGGACGGCTGTACCGTCCTTTACATTTGACGCGAACTCATCTGTGATCGCAACGTCGGACGGTAGTGGTGGAGCGAGTTGGGCAAGCGTCTCGCGCAGGACCGCAAGTCGTTGACGCGCCAGAGGAATGTCACGAAGATCCAGTAAGAACTCTTCCGGTACTGCCGCGAGCGCCTCAGCAAGTTCCGGATCGAGCCGGTCCAGGACAGACATCGCTGCACCTCGCTTCGCCTGAACATCACTGACGCCTGGAACCTCCTGCACCACCGGTTGGTCCGCAAGGAGTGCCCAGCTGTGTAGGTCATCCGGCACCGATCACACGTCGCGTGCCAGTCATCCTGGGACCATCACGCGTTTCAGTAAATCCCCACACTTCTTCACCGGTTCGGCGTTCTGGAGTCGACTTTCTCCCATGTCGTCAGGGGTACCCAAGCACCTCATGTGGCTCGCGTCTACCTCTTCACCCACTGCTCCCCCGACGCTCCGTGCACGGCTCCGGCCAGGCGACAGCAACCAGGAGCATGAGCACATGTAGCCTGACCGTCCTACGCTATGGCTAACGCCTCAAGTGTGACTTGACTGAATCGGTTCAAAAGCTGCGACAATCATGCTGTAGTAGCTCGGTGCCTCGTAGCAGAGCACCTCACCACGCAGTGGCACTCGTCGCATGATCCCGGCGAGCATTAGTGTCTGCCACAAACCGTCAATGGCGGCATTCGTCGCCTGCTCGTCCGGAAGATCGATTAGCCGACCAGGATCGTTTGCCCGAAGCGCTTCAACAACGAGCTGGTCGACCACTGCTGCATCCGGGTGGAAGCCATACGGGCCGTCTGCCCGATGTGTATGCGCCCAGTCGCAGCTCGCGATAAAGGCGATCCGTCGCCCGTCACGTTCGGCCGCCAACGCCACTGCCTCGCCGAACGTCACCAGGAGCTCCCGCGCGACACGTCGCGATGGCGTCACGATCACGACCGGCGGGCCGCTGTTCTCTTCGGGCGGCGGCGCAAGGACGTCCCCATACCCAACTAGATTGCGCCCGTGACCAAGAAACCAAAGTGGAGTCATGGTCCCCCAGTCGAGCGGAATCACTGATTGGTCCCAACGATTTCCGGCAAATCCGGCCAGTGCGATCGGTACCCCGAGTTCACGCGCCGCAGCAGCGATCCCCTCCGTGGCCACACGATCCAGTGGCACATTCATCTCAATCTGCCGCCCATGCCAGCGTAACGTTCCCGCACCGCGCGCTGTGTAGGCTAGGCAAACCATGCCGTCCACGCGGACTCCGTGCGGCGTGGCCACCACCAGGACATCTGGCCGGGCAGCGGCGCAACGCTCTCCCAGTTGGAACATCGCAGCGCGCGTTTGGAGACCACCCTCCGCATCCGCAGAGAGTTCCGGGATAATTGGAAAACCGTGGGGGGCAACCGCTCCGAAAACGATTCCCATCGTCCACTCCTCTCACTCGTCGGACGTAGTATCGACGGCACCAAGGAGGAGCGCAACGACCGCCCCACAGCGAAGCGGCGCAAGAGCCCCGTATTTCCAGGCGCGGAGGAAGCATACAGCACTGGTTCTCACTGGGCTGCGAGCTCAACAAAGAGCGGGTATTCCGTCTAGGCATTCTGGAACTTGGAAACTTTCCCTAACCCCCAAGCGTCGCCAACCAGTTACCCACCGTTTACATTCACAACCGATACTCGATTTCGACAAGTGACCACTCATATGGTGGGGAAAAGGGTAAGGGGGTCGAGATGAGCAATTCGGTCACCACCGTCCGAGAGGCAAAGTCACGGTGGGTGCGGCGCATCGCACTGATTCTTGGGGGCACGTTGGTCACTGTCTTCGTCATTCTCCAAGGAGTGGCCTTGGCACTACCGCGGAGCAACCCGCCGGTAGTCACAGAACCCCCGTGGGACAGCCCGCAGACGCGCGAACTCTTCATGCGTGCCTGCGGTGACTGTCACTCGAATCAGACG
The DNA here is from genome assembly GCF_023806465.1 of Thermomicrobium sp. CFH 73360. Lineage (GTDB taxonomy): Bacteria > Chloroflexota > Chloroflexia > Thermomicrobiales > Thermomicrobiaceae > Thermomicrobium. Next base: position 702,897 of record NZ_JAMSLS010000001.1, read on the forward strand.
AACTGGCGTTGGTACACCTATGTTGCGCCAGTGGCCTTTCTCGCCTACCGCGACGTCACCGAGGGGCGACAGAAATGCAACGTCTCCGAGTGGGGCGTTGGTGGCGAGCAGAAATGCGATGAATCCGCCGAAACGATTCAAAAGGGAACAATGCCGCCCTGGTTCTACTTACCGCTCCATCCAGAAGCACGATTCTCCCCACAAGAGCAACAGCAGCTGATCCAAGGTCTTCTTGCTACTTTCGGCGAAGGCGGAGAAGGCCCAGGTCGGGAGGGCACCCCGGGTAGACAGAACGAGGAGAATGAAAGCGAAGAAAGTCTTATCCCTCGTGCAATTGCCCTTCGCCTGTCCTGACGATTAGCCAGTGAGCCGCCTATTGCCTTGGGAGGCACTCTTGCTCGAGACAGTGCAAGAGGGACGGGCAATGGGCCACCAACGATCCGAGCAAGCGGGGATCGCCTCGGTTCACTATCGCCCGCCCCGTGTATCACTCCACACGGGCCAGCTAGGGAAGCAGCGCACCCCCTTCCCGAAGAGGCAATCCCTTCGGCTGACATTCGGCCAGGGAGGAGTGTGTCGCAATTTCCCTCGGCCAGAGCGGGGCGCTCACTAAGCGACCAGGGGATGTCACTCCGAGGAACCCCAGCTTTGGGGGTAGCCCCGGACCGGGTATTTCACCGCCGCACGGCTTGCAGCACAGTACACGGAGCGTTGCAGCGCGCTGCGTGCAGGAATCAGCTGCGTCCAAAGGAGTTGACAAACACTGGACGGCTCTGCTAGGCTTTTGGACAAAGGCGCGGAAGGGAAGCAGTAGCGCGCCGAATCCGGCCAGCGAGCCGGGGTGGGGTGGAAGCCCGGTCCGGAGTGGTGCGCGAACTCGTCCCGGAGCTGCACTCGCGAACCCAGGAAGTAGTGGGTGCCGGGTTGCGCCCGTTAACGCGCAACGAGTGGGCGTCGCTTCAATGAAGCGGCGGCCAAGTAGGGTGGTACCACGGGAACGGCCCGTCCCTTCGCGGACGGGCCGTGTTGTGTCAGAGGGACAGCAATGATCCACGGCATTTCGAGCTTGCTCCAACTCTCCCTTAGCCGGCCCCGCAGAGGGGCCATCGGAGACGCGGGACGGCTGTGACGGATGCAATCAAGGATGAAGCGTCCGGCCTCCCGCCTGGGAGGCCAAATCCTTCTAGAAGGAGAAGCTGGAGGGAGACGATGAGCGAGCGGATAATCATCTTTGATACGACGTTGCGCGATGGCGAACAGTCACCAGGCGCAACGATGACGGAGGACGAGAAGGTAGAAGTTGCCCGGCAGCTTGTCAAACTGGGCGTCGACATTCTCGAGGCGGGATTTCCCGCTGCCTCACCTGGTGATCTCCGCGCCGTCCAGCGCATTAGTCGAGAAGTGAAGGGGGTCTCTGTCTGCGCGCTGGCCCGTGCCAATCAGCAGGACATCGACGCAGCCTGGGAGGGCGTACGCCACGCAGAGCAGCCGCGCATCCACACCTTCATTGCCACGTCCCCTATCCATATGGAATACAAGCTGCGGAAGACGCCTGAGCAAGTTCTCGAGGCGGCTCGCTTTGCGGTTCGTGCCGCCAAGCGCTACGTGAGCGACGTTGAGTTCTCCGCCGAAGATGCGACCCGCTCCGACTGGGACTTCCTCTGCCGCGTCTTCGCCGCCGCGATCGAGGAAGGGGCAACGACGATCAACATTCCTGACACGGTCGGTTACGCTGTCCCCCACGAATTCGCCGAACTCGTCCGCTACGTCATGGAGCACACGCCAGGCATCGAGAAGGTGACAGTGAGCATCCACTGTCACAACGACTTGGGCCTGGCCACGGCCAACACGTTGGCAGCGATCCGCGTTGGTGCACGTCAGGCCGAGGTGACCATCAACGGGATCGGCGAACGGGCCGGAAACACCGCGCTGGAAGAGGTCGTGATGGCTCTGCATGTCCGACGCGATGTGTTCGGGGGGGTCCTTCCACGCGTCGTCACCGAGCAAATCGTCCCGACCTCCAAGTTGGTTCAGCGGATCACCGGAATCCATGTCCAACCGAACAAGGCGATCGTCGGCGCCAATGCCTTCGCCCATGAGGCTGGCATCCACCAAGACGGAATGCTCAAACATCGCATGACGTACGAGATCATGACCCCGCAGTCAGTCGGCTGGGAAGCAAGCCGTCTTGTCCTGGGTAAGCATTCCGGACGGGCCGGCTTTACCGCCCGACTCAAGGAACTTGGGTACGGGGATCTTTCACGCGAACGGATTGAGGAGCTCTATCAGCGGTTCATCGACCTCTGCGACCGGAAGAAGACGGTGACGGATGCTGACATCGTCGCGATCGTCGAGGACCAGCTGGCCCAAGTACCACAGCGTTTCGTGCTCAAGGGTTGGCGCGCACACTCCGGCTCGGATGGCCGCGCCGAAGCGTGGGTCAAGTTGGAGGTCAACGGGATCGAACGCGAGGCGTCCGCGTCCGGGAATGGACAGATCGATGCACTCTTTAAGGCGATCGATCGGCTCGTTGGGCGTCATTGTGAACTTGAGGCTTTCCATGTTGACGCAGTCAGCCCAGGAGAGGATGCCCAGGGACAGGTTACTGTCCATCTGCGCTGCGGAACGCAAGTCTATAATGGCCGTGGCGTCGCGACGGACGTCATCGAGGCGAGCATCCGTGCGTATCTGATGGCCTTGAATCGTGCTGCCCTGACGGCACCTGTTTCGGTAAGTGGAGGTGAGTGACGAGCCATGGGCATGACGATGGCAGAGAAGATCCTGGCTCGCGCGGCCGGTCGTAGCCGCGTGGAGCCGGGGGAGATCGTCGAAGTTGCAGTTGACCTGGTGATGACAAACGACATCACCGCACCGCTGTCGATCGCCGAGTTCAAGAAGCTCGGCGTGGAGCGGGTCTTTGACCCGAAAAAGGTTGTTTTCGTCCCTGACCACTTCGTCCCAGCAAAGGACATCAAAGCAGCCGAGCAATCGAAGATCATGCGCGAGTTTGCGCTCGAGCAGAATGCCATCTACTTCGAGATCGGGCGTGCCGGAATTGAGCATGTCGTCCTCCCAGAACACGGGCTCACCCGTCCTGGGATGGTCATCATCGGTGCAGACTCCCATACCTGCACCTACGGTGCCTTCAACGCCTTCGCGACCGGCATGGGCTCGACCGACATCGCCGCCGCGATGGCGACCGGGACAACCTGGATGCGCGTGCCACCGACGATCAAGTTCGTCTATACGGGAACGTTGCCCCCGTTCGTGACCGGCAAGGATCTCATCCTCTACACGATCGGGCAGATCGGCGTTGACGGTGCCCTCTATGCCTGCATGGAGTTCACCGGTCCAGTCATCGACGAGCTTCCGATGGACGACCGGATCACAATGGCGAACATGGCTATTGAGGCCGGCGCCAAAACGGGGATCTTCGCTTGCGACGACAAGACTCGCGAGTGGCTGGCCAAGGTCACAACCGAACCCTATGAACCTGTGGACAGCGATCCGGACGCACGCTATGCCCAGGTCATTGAGTTCGATGTCTCCAACTTGCGACCACTCGTTGCGTTGCCGCATCTTCCATCGAACGTGCAGCCAGCCGATGAAGTCCGTGATCTTCCTATCGACCAGGTGGTCATCGGTTCCTGTACGAACGGGCGCCTGAGCGATCTCCGGATTGCAGCCGAGATCTTGAAGGGGCGGCAGGTTCATCCGCGCGTGCGTTGTATCGTGATTCCCGGCAGTCAAGAAGTTGCCAAGCAGGCGGCCAAGGAAGGCCTGGTCGATATCTTCCTCGAGGCCGGCGCGGTCTTTTCCGTGTCGACGTGTGGTCCCTGCCTGGGCGGCTATATGGGCGTCTTGGCCAAGGGCGAGCGCTGTGTCTCCACAACGAACCGTAACTTCCGCGGCCGTATGGGGCACCGGGAATCGGAGGTCATTCTTGCCAGTCCGGCGGTCGCAGCGGCGAGCGCAGTTCTTGGACGTGTCGCTTCACCGTTCGAGCTAAACTGACTGTCCGCGTGGCGAAGGTTCCCTCGCCACGCGATGCAACTTGCGGAGCACTGAGCAGACGAGGAGGGCAGTACCCGTGCCAATGCGCGGGCGTGTCTGGAAGTTTGGTGACAACATCGACACCGACGTCATCATCCCCGCACGCTACCTGGTGACCATCGATCCCCAGGAACTGGCACAGCACGTCATGGAGGACATCGATCCTGAGTTCGCGGCGAAGGTGCGCCCTGGCGATATCATTGTAGCCGGGCGAAATTTCGGCTGTGGCTCCTCGCGCGAGCATGCTCCGATCGCGATCAAGGCGGCCGGCGTGCAAGCGGTCGTTGCTGAGTCATTTGCACGGATCTTTTTCCGCAATGCGATCAACATTGGACTCCCTGTTGTGGAAGCACCTGATGCGGTGCGCGAAACCGAGACTGGTGACGAGCTTGAGATCGACACGGAAAACGGGATCGTCCGCAACCTCCGCACCGGGAAGACGTATAAGGCGACGCAATATGACGAGTTCATCCAGCATATCATCCGGGCCGGCGGGCTCCTAAATGCCGTCCGCGAGCGTATCCAGGCACGCAAGGCAGCGGAGGCCGGCCAGTGAGTGAGGTACGCCTACTGCTGCTCCCCGGTGACGGAATTGGCCCGGAAGTCATTGCCGCGGCACGACAGGTGCTTGAAGCAGTCGGTACACGCCGTGGATACCACTTCTTGTTTGAGGAAGACCTCGTCGGAGGTTGCGCGATCGATGCCTATGGCACTCCGCTCGCCGACGAGACACTCGCGCGTGCTCGCGCGGTCGATGCTGTTCTCCTTGGCGCTGTTGGTGGCCCCAAATGGGACCACCTGCCGAAGGCGGCACGTCCTGAAGCTGGACTCTTACGGCTCCGCAAGGAGCTCGGTCTCTTCGCCAATCTCCGCCCAGTACGCGTCTTTGATGCGCTCGCTGACGCGACGCCGCTCAAGCCGGACGTCGTGCGTGGCGTCGACTTGATCGTCGTGCGCGAGCTGACCGGTGGCCTCTACTTTGGTCAGCCATCGGAGCTCCGGCGCGAACCAAGCGGGCGCTGGGCTGTCGATACTCTCCCCTATCGGGAAGAGGAGATCGCTCGCATTGTCGACCTCGCGTTTCAGCTCGCCCGAGCACGCCGCCGCAAGGTGACGAGCGTCGACAAGGCGAATGTGCTCAACACGTCGGCACTTTGGCGCGAGATCGCCAGCGAGATCAGCGCACGTTACCCGGACGTCATGCTCGAGCATCAACTCGTTGATTCTTGCGCGATGCGCCTGATTGCACGTCCACGTGACTTCGATGTCCTGGTGATGGAGAACCTCTTTGGTGATATCTTGAGTGACGAAGCAGCAGTGCTCGCTGGTTCCCTCGGTATGCTTCCCTCTGCGAGTCTCCATGGGCGTCCTCCGGAGCGTCCCGGGTCATCGGCCATCCGCTTCGGGCTCTACGAGCCAGTGCATGGCTCAGCACCCGACATCGCAGGCAAAGGGATTGCCAACCCCATTGGCGCCATCCTCAGTGTCGCGATGCTCCTGCGTTGGACACTCGCCGACGAGCAGGCTGCAAGCGCCGTCGAGCAGGCAATTGACCGTGCGCTCGCTGCCGGTGCACGTACCGCCGACTTGGCGCGCCCCGGCGAGAGTGCGCTCAAGACAGCACAGTTCACAGACCGCGTCCTTGAGCACCTGGAGGAAACCCTCTCCAGTTGACGAGACATACAACGCGTGTCCGCGGGGAGCTGGCCAGGATGACGGTCAGCTCCTCGTTATTGTGAGACTCACCATTTCCGTGCAGTCAGTCACCAGTGCGTCTGCTGATCGTGCGGGCAGTGAATTTGCGGAGGCATCCCGTCACCCTGCCACTCTCTGAGGAGTGGCAGCCTGCTCTTCAGCGAGTACCGTGATCACGTCGAAACTGGCCGCGCCCGAGAGTGGCGATCCCTCGTCACTGAAATGCTCAACAGGCAGCAACAGTGGTACGCTCTGAAAACGAGCGGGAAGGGGAGGGGCGTGCCGAGAGGTACGCAACGCAGACCAAACAGGAACCACTCTCGGAGACCGGCACCTCAAGCTGCGGGCGGCCAGTCGCGAGGCCCTCTTGTTTTCGGTGCACTCGCCCTGGTCGCAATGCTCCTCGTCGCCGCCTGGACGATTCGTGGCCTCCTGCGAGAACCCACCTCTGCACCGTCGCCGTCGCCCGTCGCAGTTGAACCGGGCTCACCGCTCCCCGTTGTCACACCGACAGCACTAGCTGCTGGTGCAGAAACGCCCATGTCCAATGAGGCTGTTACTCCCACTGCGTCGACGTCCCCCACGCCGACCCCGACGCCACCGCCTCCGGTCGTGGTTGGCGCTTTCGGCGAACTTCCGGCGCCGAATCTCCCGCAGCCTGCTTATCCGCCAGGCCAGTTGACGCTGCAGTACGAGCTTGGTTTCGACCTCGCGACATTACCAGCAGAGGCACCGGTGTATCGGCTCGTCGCGCGCCGCTGGGACGAGACAAGCGTCACCGCCCTCGCGCGCGCGCTCGGAATTGAGGGCGAGGCAGTTGCCACGCCTGGTGGTGGCTTCCTGGTGCGCAGTAGCGCCGGCCAGTTGGTGGTTAGCGAGCTTACGATTCAGTACCAAGCGGCCACCCAAATGAGGCAAGAAACACCATCTGGAGAACAAATCCTGGCACTCACTCCGAGCCCGACCACACTCCGCTCTGACGAAGAGCTGGTCGCAGCAGCCGGTCGCTGGCTCGTGCAGTACGGGCTCGTGACAACGCCCCTCGGCGTGGGAAGCGTGCATGAGCGTCTCCCAGAGGCCGGGTTAGCGATCGTCGTCTTTGGCCCAGCAGAACCGAATCCGGTTCTCTCAGCGCTGCCGGGTGCAACCGTGACGATCACCACTGACGGGACGATTCGTCAGGCATTCGTGGCCTGGCCAGTAGCGCTCGAACCCTCCACCTACAGTCTTCGCCCTGCCGAAGCACTTTGGCAAGACATCGTGAGTGGCCGCGGGACGATCGATGTGGACGAGACGATCTTTATCCAAGCAAGTCTCCCACTCCGCGGAACCGCCCGCATCGAGGGCGCGGAGCTCGCCTGGGTCGATGCTGGACAAGGCAGTACGCGCTACCTCACACCAGTCGTCCGCTTCCGCGGAACCGCGATGTTCGAGGAATATGCGGAGCCAATTGAAATCACTGTCACAGTCCCGGCCGTTGCAGCGCAGGCCGCGCCACGCGGTTGAGCGCATTCAGGGTAGGAAAGGAGGAGCTTTGGGCCAGACATCTCGTCAAAGACCAGCACTCCACCTTGCTCTCGCCTTGATGATTGCGTTGAACGCCCTTTTCTCTCTTGCAGCAGGCTTGTCTGTCCGCGCAGCACCTTCCTTCCTGCGGTGGGGCTACTACGTTACCTACGATCGGACATCTTGGACAACGCTCCAGAACCATCTTGGTACGCTCGACATCGTTTCACCGTATTTTTTCCAACTGCGGGCCGATGGATCGATCGAAGAACTCAGCGATCCGACCGCTGATCGCTTCTTACGCCAGAGCGGACTCACAATCGTGCCGATGATCAAGAACGTCCCGCGTTGGGACGAATTCACGCCGCTCATCGCTGATCCACAGCGCCGGGCTGCCATCATTGCTCGACTTGTTGCACTGGTTGAGCAGCGTGGCTACCACGGGATCCACATTGACTTTGAAGCAGTCAACGCCAGTGATGCACCCCATCTCACGGCCTTCATGCGGGAACTCGCAGCCCAGCTCCATCCGCGTGGAAAGCTCGTGACGCAGGCTGTCGTTGCCCGCACCTCGGATACGCCGACAACCTGGGGTGGTGCATATGACTATCGAGCACTCGCCGAAGTCAACGACTACATTGTGGTAATGGCCTATGATTTTCACTACGCTGGTGGTTCACCCGGCCCGGTGGCCCCGCTGACGTGGGTACAACGAGTCGTTGCCTATTTGACGACGCGCATCCCACCTGAGAAGCTTATCCTCGGTATCCCACTCTACGGGTACGACTGGGACATCACGGCTGGTCCGCCAGCACGCTCCGTCCGCTTTGACCACGTCCAGGAACTCCGAAGACGTCCTGGCGCAACGAGTGGATACGACGAGACAGAGCAAGAAGCCTGGATCCGCTACACCGACGATCAGGGGCACCAGCACGAAGTCTGGCATGCTGACGTCCGCAGTGTGACCGCGCGGCTCGAGCTGGCATTGGACCGTGGCCTTGCTGGTGTAGCGCTCTGGCGACTCGGCCACGAGGACCCTGCCGTCTGGAACGAACTCGCCCGCCTGAACACACCTGCCACGCGTATCCCCGCGTTTCCCTCCACTCCCGAGCGGCGCTACTTCGCAGAAACTGGACATTCTCTCGCCTATGGTTTCAAGGCCTTCTGGGAACGGAGTGGCGGCCTCCCGATCTTCGGCTATCCATTGACGGAGGAATTCACCGAAATGAATCCTGATCTCGGGCGGCCGTTTACTGTCCAATACTTCGAGCGACAGCGCTTCGAATACCACCCCGAGCTCGCGGGGACACCCTATGAGGTTCAGCTTGGCCGCCTTGGGGCAGAAGACGCACAACGGCGGGGATTGCTGGGAAGTCAGCCGTTCCAGCCGGTACCTGCGAGTGCCGCAGCGTCGGACTGCCGCTTTTTCCCAGAGACCAGTCACACACTCTGTGAGCCCTTCCTCTCCTACTGGCAGTCGCACGGCCTGGAGTTTGGCGATCCGAGAATCTCTTTCCGAGAGTCGCTCGCCTTGTTCGGGTATCCGATTTCCGAGCCGTTCCGTGACCCCGCGACCGGGTTGACCGTGCAGTACTTCGAGCGCGCACGTTTCGAGTACCATCCGGACAACCCAGAGCCGTACCGGGTGCTCCTGGGGCTTCTCGGCACCGATCTCGTACGGGCGAAAGGATGGATCCGGTGAGCACTCCCAAGCGGATCCTTGTGCTGCACGGACCAAACCTCAACTTGCTCGGCCGGCGCGAGCCTGGGATCTACGGGACGACAACGTTGGCAGAGATCGACCAACGGCTCCGCGAACTCGCGGCAGCACACGGTTACGAGGTGATAACTGCCCAGTCGAACCACGAGGGAGAACTCATCGACCTGATCCAGCGCTACGGCTGGGAAGTTGCGGGGATTGTACTGAATCCCGGCGCACTTACGCACTACAGCATCGCGTTACGGGATGCAGTAGCAGCCGTACCGGCCCCAACGGTCGAGGTACACCTTTCCAACATCCACGCGCGGGAGCCGTTCCGGCACCATTCGGTCATCGCGCCGGTTGCAGTCGGGCAGATCTGTGGCTTCGGTCCGATGAGTTATGAACTTGCGCTTTCCTACCTGATACGACGTGCGGAAGGAGCAGAAAAGTGAACACCGAGACGCGGCTCGCGCGGCTTCGCGAGCGGCTCCGCGAGCAGGAACTCGATGCAATCGTCATCACGCACCCCTCGAACCGTTTCTGGCTGAGTGGCTTTACTGGTGAGGATATTCCCCCGAACGAATCGGCGGGACACCTCGTGATCAGCCAGCACGAAGCGATCTTAGTGACCAGCCGCCTCAACAGCACCCTCGCGCAACAGGAAGCACATGGCTTCCGCATCTTCGATCGGGAGCGGGACTTCGCCCGCGGCGATGCGACAGTGCTGCAGGAACTGGGTGCCCGCCGCATCGGCTTTGAAGACCGTGCCATTCTCTACCGCGACGTTCGCGTCCTGGAAGAAACGCTCGGCCAAGACGTTGAGCTGGTTCCCGTCGGCTCCCTCGTGGATGACTTGCGTGCGATCAAGACGGCAGACGAACTGGAACGGATCAGACAGGCGCAAGCAATCACCGACACCGCTCTTGAGGCCGTCCTTGCCGACCTCCGCCCCGGATTGACGGAGCGCGAGGTTGCCCTCCGGTTGGAACGAGCACTGATGGAGGCCGGTGCGGACGGCACAGCATTTCCCATTGCGGTGGCGTCTGGCCCACACGGTGCGTTGCCACACTATCGGCCCACGCAACGGCCGATCGGGGTGGGGGAGCCGATCGTCATTGACATGGGCGCCGTCGTCGGCGGCTACTGCGCCGACCTCACCCGCACTGTCTGGCTCGGTACGGCGGATGACCAGTTAGAACAGATCTTCGCAATCGTTCTCGCGGCAATTGAGGCGGCTGAGGAGGGTATCCGACCCGGCATGACTGGTCGCGAGGCCGACGCGTTGGCCCGGGAAGTGATCGTGGGCGCGGGATACGGCGACGCGTTCACCCACTCGCTGGGTCACGGTGTTGGCGTCCGCGTCCACGAGGCACCGTCGCTCTCACCGGCGGCAGATCACGTCCTCGAGCCAGGTCATGTCGTAACGATTGAGCCGGGCATTTACCTCCCCGGATGGGGTGGTGTCCGGATCGAAGACCTCGTGGTGATCCGTGAGCAGGGGATCGAGGTCTTGACGCGGACACCGAAGCGTCTCACTTTGCCAGGAGGATGAAGCCTCGTCCCTGATGGAGAGACGACCGTATACTGTTGCGATAAGGGATGGATCACAACAGACGCAGTAGGGGGAACTCTGCATGATCGAGACGGGAGATCTGCGCAAAGGACTGACGTTGCTGATCGACGGAGACCTGGTACGCGTCCTGGATTACCAGCACGTCAAGATGGGACGCGGGAGCGCCTTCGTCCGCCTGACCCTTAAAAATCTGCGCACCGGTGCCACGACCACTACCACGGTTCAAGCCGGCTCACGCTTTGAGCTGGCTCCACTTGAGCGGCACCGCGTCCAGTTCCTCTACGAGGACAGCGGCCAGTACCACTTCATGGACACTGAGACGTTCGAGCAGTTTGCAGTCGATCGCGAAGCGCTCGGCGATGCCGTCAACTACCTCAAGGAAGGGCTCCAACTTGACCTCCTCACCTACGAGGGGCAACCAGTCGAGGTGGAACTGCCCGTCACGGTTGACCTCAAGGTCATCGATACGCCACCGGGTGTGCGTGGGGACACGCAGTCAGGTGGCGGCAAGCCAGCAACGCTGGAGACGGGACTGGTCGTGACCGTCCCCTTCTTCGTCGAAGTCGGCGATGTCGTCCGTGTCGATACGCGCACTGGCGAGTACATTGAGCGAGTGAGCTAGCAATGGCCGAAAGCCCACAATTGGAGTCAGCCTCCAGTCAGAACTACACGGCGCTGACACGGGTGGTACGCGAACTTGTCGAGGTGATGCGTCGCGCTGGACTCCAGCGACTCGAGGTGGTCCAGGGCGACCTCCGAATTACTCTTGAGTCGGCTCAAGTGACCTCGGCCGCCTTAACCACCACGAGCGTAGTTACCACCCCCGTCATAGCGCTGACGCCAGAAGTGCCCCCAACCGAGGAGCTTGAGACAATCACTGCACCGATGGTTGGCACCTTTTATGCTGCACCACGCCCTGGCGCTGATCCATTCGTCCGGATCGGGGATCATGTGGAACCAGGGCAGGTCGTAGCGATCATCGAAGCGATGAAAGTGATGAACGAGATCGTCGCCGACCGTGCGGGTACCATCGTCGAGATTCTCGTCGAGAACGGGCAACCGGTAGAATACGGACAGCCACTCATGCGTCTACGACCGGACTGACGCCAGGAGGAGAGCGTGCTCGGGAGTGAGACAATTGGCGTCGCTGAGCTGACGCAGCGGATCAAAGACCTCCTTGAGGCTCAGCCCGAGCTCCAGTTTGTGCGCGTGCGTGGCGAAATCACCAACGCTCGAACCTATGCGAGCGGACATTGGTACTTCAGCTTACGCGAGGGAGAAGTACAACTCCGCTGCGTGCTCTTCCGTAGTGCTGCCCAGTGGCTTCCATATCTGCCGCATGACGGTGACGAGGTCATCGCCACCGGCTCGATAGGCGTCTACGAGCGTGATGGGGTGTACCAGCTCTACGTCGACCACCTTGAACCACTGGGCGACGGTGCTTTGCGGCAGCAGTTGGAACTCTTAAAGCAAAAGCTGGAGCGTGAGGGGCTGTTTGACGAAGCACGCAAGCGCTCACTGCCACCGCTCCCGCGCTGTATCGCTGTGGTCACCTCACCGCACGGTGCAGTCTGGCACGACATCCAGAGTGTCCTCCGTCGTCGTTATCCCTACGTGCACCTGATCCTTGCCCCAGCGCGTGTCCAGGGTGACGGCGCAGTTGAGTCACTGGTTGCAGCACTCCAAGCCATCCAAGCCGATGGACGAGCACAGGTGGTTATCATCGCGCGCGGAGGCGGATCGCTAGAGGATCTTTGGGCCTTTAATGACGAACGGCTCGCCCGGACCGTCTTCGCTTGCCGCATACCCGTCGTCTCGGCGGTGGGGCACCAAACTGACTGGACCATCTGTGACTACGTCGCTGACCTCCGTGCGCCGACCCCCTCGGCTGCCGCGGAGATCGTGACGCCATACGACCGCGCGACACTCCTCAGTTGGTTACACGGCTTCTCAGAGCGGCTTAACGAACAGATCGCTCGACGAGTCGAGGCATCCCGCGAGCACGTGAACCAGCTGGAACATCGGCTCCAGCGCGCCGCTCCGCGTCATCGCATGGACAACCTACGGCAACGTCTGGACCAGTCAGCACAGCGACTCGATCTCGCGATAACACATCACTTGCTTCGGGCGCGTAACCAGGTTCGCACACTCGCCCGGGAACTGGAACTCCTGAGTCCCTACGGTCCCCTCGAGCGTGGCTATCTCCTGGCTGAGGACATGGCCAGCGGTAACCTCGTCCGGTCGGCAAACCACGTGACGATCGGGCAACGGCTTCGACTCCACTTCAGCGACGGCACTGCTGAAACATCTGTACAGGCGGTACAGCCAAAGGGAACGGGAGGGGGATCACATGGCCGAGCACCGTGACGGCGCTGCTGTCCCGCCACATCCGATCGATCTCTTTGAAGCGATGGTGAGTGAGGTGGAGTTAATTGTCCAAAAGCTCGAAGCCGGCGACCTCCCTCTGGCCGAAGCGATCCGCGAGTATCAGCGCGGGATTGAGCTCATTCGTCGCTGCAACGAAGTACTCGATCAGGCCGAGCTCCAGATCTCGCAATTGCGGACCGGTTTCGTCGGATACGAAGGATCAGCGAACACCTTCGGGTTCCTCAACGGAGAGGACGAGGACCTCCCATTCTCGTGAAGGTTTCCCCCACCCTTTCCTCTCCACTACCACAATCCCGCCCCACCGGACTGAGTCGGCAGCGATGTCACTCTGTGGCCGATAGAGATACGGTCGTTCAATCGGACGTTGATGCCACGAGTTCCAGACACGCACATCCGCCAGGCACGAGCACTACTCATCTCGATCCAGTCCCAGAGGTGGCAAGACGGAACACATTCTGTCGCCCTCCTGGCTGGGCCGGCGTTCTTCAGGGAGAGGAACTCCTTACCACGATCTGCTCCCGTGGTGAGCGTGACGACACGGCGCGACATCACCACACCGCCACCCGGCCTTTCCTGACGTACCCCGGTTTCACAGAGCGAGGGTATGTCGGACAAGGCCAGCCATCGTCACCTCCTTGTCTGTTCACCGCAACCTCCGGACCTCCGACCTCGCCAGCACCCTCGGTGCAAGGTGCAGCACATCGCTCGCCCGCGTCCCAGCGATTATCACGACGAATGTCGGCGGAGAGGCTCGGTATGCCAACGCACTCTGGCCGCTTTTTCGCCTGGTCATCGTGCCGGAATCGGCCACCACGACAACGCTCCTCACACTCCACCCTCCATGCCTACGCCATGACCAGCGAGACACGTCTCACTTCTCACCGGGAGGAACCCCACGCATTGGGGATGAAAATCGACGCCAGCACTGCGTCTCATCCCTGCCCGGAAGAACCCCAGGCCAGAGAATCCACCGTGACGCGCTGCGCCCAACACACCGCAATCGTTCGGGCGCTAGGCACACTCCCCTATGGGATGTGTCACGCGTGGTTCTGAGGTTGGGCGTTGACATCACACGCTGGTGTCCCTATTATCTTCTTTCCATTTCTTCCGCACAGTATGCAGAGCGCAAGAGGGAACAACGGAGCACGGTGCATGCCGTACCCGACCCTCCTTCAGACGTCGCGCAGGACGTCCGGCGGGAGCTTACCCTGGCTTCCGAGAATCTGCAGTGATGGTGAAGACTCAACCGCTCTCCTTCACGCCCCAATGCGACGAACAACGTACGACTCACCCTGACGTGCACGAGCATCAGCGGTCTCGTAGCAAGAAGCGATCGATGAGCGCGATCGATCAAGCCCCGCATTACCCCATTCTCACGCCTGTAGCGAAACTAGACGGCCACGGCGTAGTCACCCGCTGCAGGGTCTCGCCCTACCGCAAGGAGCTCGCGACACAGAATGCTTGGGAGGCAGCAGAGGAAGCATCCTCGACCATTTCCCCAGTCCACACCTTCTGGTCTGGCGCTCCAAGGCTCCGTGCTCACTCCAGCGCGGACGAGCACTGACCACGCGTCGTCGCGCGTCTGACACTCCTTGGTTAGGCAACACCGGTCACGCTCGCGGGACGTGAAACATACCGCTCGGGCGGGCGGCAAAGCCCACTCGATGAAGCAGCCAGGACTCGGCAAAGGGAACCACACGGGTCGACTCCTCACGGTCCTGCATCACCCCGGACATTTTGGTCAGTCATTCTGGCCTGAACCTTCATCCTCATACGGTCCCCCTCTCTTCACTCATCACTGCCCCCGACTACCCGCACATCTGCCTGCTCGGCACCGCGCCCGACATCCCTCCCTAGGGGCAGCAACGACCCTCCGCCGAGAGGAGGACTCATGACAGCGTCTCGTTGGATCCGTTCGACCATCGCACTTGCTCTTGCCCTGCAGCTCTTCGTCGCGGCCATCGCCGCGGCTCGTGCCGACGGGCCACCAGGCCGTTACATCGTCATGCTGGCCAGCAGTGAAACGAATGCGTTTGCCCCGCTCCGTCGCAGCCAGGTCCAGGAACTGGCTCGAGAAGTCGGTGCCCAGCCGGAACACGTCTACGACACTGTCCTGAACGGATTCGCGGGCCATCTCACCCCACGGCAAGTGCAACGGCTTCTCCAGACTGGCCGCGTCGCTGCCGTCTTGCCAGATGCGGAGACACACCTCGCGGCACAGACTATCCCTAGCGGTGTCCAACGGATCGGCACGCTGGCGAACGCAACTGCCAAAATCGACGGTATCGATGATCCGCTCCCAATCGACATTGCAGTGCTGGATACTGGCATCGACCCCAGTCACCCCGATCTGAACGTCGTCGGGGGCTACGACTGCTCTGGCAGCGGCAGCTGGATCGATCGCCACGGGCACGGGACACACGTCGCCGGGATCATCGGCGCGCGGGACAACGGCATTGGTGTCGTTGGCGTCGCACCGGGAGCTCGCCTCTGGGCCGTCAAGGTCTTTGGAGACAACGGGACGGGCTATGTCTCTTGGCTGATCTGTGGACTCAATTGGGTCGCCAGCAACGCTAGCACGATCCGCGTCGCCAACTACAGCGGCGGTGCAAGTGGTACTGACACCCCAAACTGCGGCGGGACGAGCGATCCATTGCATCAGGCGGTCTGCCGAGTGGTCCAGGCTGGTGTCACGCTTGTCGTCGCAGCCGGGAACGACGGGCGTGACGCCAGTAACACCATTCCGGCTGCCTATCCCGAATCGATCACGGTCGGCGCAATTGTGGATACAGACGGGCAACCCGGTGGACTCGGCCCAAGTACAAGCTATGGGGCGGACGATACCCGCGCCTCATTCTCGAACTACGGAACCGCGGTTGATCTCTACGCCCCAGGTGTCTCAATCCTCTCCACCGTTCCCGGTGGCGGTTATCAGCGCTGGAGTGGCACCAGCATGGCCACACCGCACGTCACTGGAGCTGCGGCACTGTATCTCGTTCAGAACCCGGGCGCTTCTCCAGCACAGGTACATAGCTTCCTCACCTCCGTCGGCGAAGCTGGTTCATGGGACAGCTTCGGACAGCGGCTCGTGCGTGTCGACTGGAGTGAAGGTGGCTCAAGTGACAGTGGCTCCGGCGGCGGAACAACACCCAACACGCGTGACGTCGCCATCGCTGGATTGAGCGTACCCAGCACGGTCACACTTGGGAGCAGCGTAACGATCCAGGTCACAGTACGCAACAAAGGAACGACGAGCGAGACAGTGACAGTGACCCTTTCAGCGAACGACAACATGGTTGAAACACCGCGCAGTCTCTCATTAGCTGCGGGCGCGAGCTCCACTGTGAGCTTTCGTTGGCAGCCAGCCAGTGCCGGCACCTATATCCTCCAGGCGACCGCCACAATTTCCGCCGAGGATGCCGATCCAAGCGATAACCAGCGGAGCGCAACCGTCACCGTCACTCAACAGGTTCGCGATGTCGCGATCACAGAACTCAGTGCGCCCTCTAGCCTCACTCGCGGTCAAAGCGCGAGGGTCACTGTCACACTGGTGAATCTTGGGACGAGTAGCGTCAGCGTCACCGTTACCTTGACAGCTGATCCGCGCAATGCTGCGATGGGAACCGTCAGCAGCAAGGTCAGCCTCAGCCCCGGTCAAACCCGCACGATCAGCTTCACTTGGCGCACGAACAGCCGTACCGCCCCTGGAACGTACACACTGATCGCCTCCGCTCCGCTCAGCGACGACGCCAATCCAGCCGACAACACCCGGACAACAACGATTACGGTCACGTCCACGCTCCGCCGCTGAACCGCCGACACGACCTCACAGCGGGGTGGTCAGGAGCTTTCCGGTCACCCCGCTGTGTTTCGCCTGGAACACTCCCGAGCGGTTCTTCTGTTCAAACGCTGCCATGTCGATGCGAAGAACTTTGTGAAGCAAAGAAGCCGGAACCTTCGCTTGTCGCTTCTGAGGAGGCTGCGCCCAGATCTCACAGGTTGCTTGCATCGAACGTTGTGATGATCACCTTTTGCCTTCTGGTGCTCCCTGTTGGCCATCAGACTTCACGAGAGGACGCGCACCTTGCCTCACCGAGTAGTGACACGGGCCAGTGCGCCCGGCTTCGCCAGATCGCGACACTTTTGCCTCGCCTACCGGCTCAAGCCACTGGAACTCGCCTCGAACATTCACACACTGGTTCACAAGTGCGTCCTTCGTCCAAAGTACATGATCCATTTTGTTCCATCTCAGTGCTCCTACACCTCCTTCCTTCCCCAAAGAATCAGGTAATTCACCCTCCTTATACTCTGCTCCGTCACAACATTCGGTGACAAATTCTTTTACCTGTGTTCTCCTCGGAGTGCTTGAGAGAAGCACGGCGCACCCCCCAAACGCGTGCCCTGTTCGTCAGCCGCGAAACTCGATGCCGACCAAGAGTCATCGCACAGAACGTGCCGTTGTGTGAGAGAGCCCTATCGTGCGCTCGGTCGTCACTATGTCTCCTTGGCCCGCCTTCATTCCCTGACACAGGGGTTCTGTTGGAGAGAGCCTTCGAGGGTTGTTTCTGCTCTCTCAGCCATCCTTCACACGCTTGCTCCCGGATAGACCGGCCACTCCCGCCGCTCGACGTGCCGGGCAAGGCATCGCCCTCTTGCGCCATACCTGCCGATCCGGTACGCTCGCGGTGACGGTAACGCATGAGTCAGCGGAGTGACCCGTGACTGGTCTCACCGGTCGGGCCGCACCGAAGTTATCTGGTCCGTCCTTTCCGGTTGCCGCACCGGACGTTGCCCTCTGGGCAATCGTCGCGGTAGCCCTTGCCCTGGTGCTCGGGCTGCAGGCAACACGCGTCTTTGTCTCCGACCTCGTCTTTGTCATCGACCAGAGCCGTCGAACGCTCCTACTCCTCCTTGTGACGGCGATATTCGCTAGCCCTCTGCTTGCCCCACTCGTCGGTAAGCTCAGCGGGGGCCGCCTCCTCTTGGTCGCGATGGTGCTGCTCATTGCCGCACGGACTGGGCTTCAGCTTGTCGATTGGCCACCGGGCCGTGTCGCACTTGGTGCGCTTGGGGTCATCGCCTTTGGATGGGCACTTCTCCCGTTGCTTCGCTGGCGCGCTCGAGCGGGCTTGGGAATCCTGGCCGGGACAGCACTTGACATCGCACTCCGTACGACCCGCGACACGCTCGACCTTCCGTGGCAGGCAGGAATCGGGAGTCATCTCGCCACTGCGGTGCTGGCCATCATCTTCCTTGTCGCCGTCGGGCTCATCGCGATTGACCGAGGGCCGGTCGAGCCACGAGGCGCGATCGGCTTCCTGGCACTGGGGCCGGCACTCGGCCTCCTGCACCTGGTGACCGGAAACCTCGGCTTTGCGATTGTGCATACCGGCTGGGACCTGCTGTTCGCGACTGCTCTTCTGGGACTTGCGCTCGTGCTTGGCCTCCTCGTCGCGCCACTCGCGGCGCACCACTGGAGCGGTTGGATCACAACCACCGGCGCAGGAGCCGTCGGACTCTGGCTGGCCTGGGGAACGGGTTGGCCCGCTGCGCTCGGATTAGCGCTGGCTGTTGCCAGCTGGGCAATCTTTACGCTGACGGCAGCAATGGGAGGGCGCCTCCTCCGCAGTCCGGCCAGCGTTGGTCGAGCCGGTTTGGCACTCGCGCTCGGTCAGCTCCTGCAGGTTGCACTCTTGTTCCGCTACTACACGGCGACCGGAGACCGCTGGATACCATTCGTGCTGTGGGCACTCCTCGCTCTTATCGTCGCGCTCGACTGGCCAAGTGGCTGGCCATCCGGCGCGGTCGCGCTCCTTCCACACGTGACCCTCGGCATGCTCCTCCCATTCGCTGCCGCCATCGCCTGGCAAGCACTCAGTAGACAAGCGCCACCCCCAGCATTCGCCCCGAGTTCCGAACTCGTCGTAATGACGTACAATATCCAATCTGGCTACGACCGCCACCAACGCTGGGACTTAGAAGCAACCGCTCGCGTTATTGAGACTGCTCACCCAGACATCGTCCTGCTACAGGAAGTCAGCCGCGGCTGGCTCGTCACTTCCAGTGCCGACCAGCTGACATGGCTGGCACGGCGGCTCGGCATGCACGCCAGTTGGGGTCCCGCAAGCACAGACGGACTCTGGGGAAACGCCGTGCTTACCCGCGCACAGCCGTTGGAAGAGCAAGTTGTACACTTCCGTACGACCCAGAACCTTCGCCGAGGGGCTATCATCGTCCGGCTGGCCACGCCAACCATATCCGTCTGGGCTGCCAGCACGCACCTCGACGATCCGCGGTCAGCATCTGCGGTGCGACTGGCCCAGATTGAGGAACTCCTTGTCTCTCTTCAGCCAGTACGCCCGCTTGTCCTCGGTGGCGACCTCAATGCCGATCCCGAAAGCACAGAACTCGCCCGGCTTCAGTCAGCCGGCCTCCGCGACGCTGCCGCAGCAGTCGGCGCCATCATGCCTACGTCTGCTGACGCGCGTCGTATCGACTACGTGCTCGTAACCGACGAGCTTGAACCGGTTGCTGGGAGTGTTCTCGACGTGACCGCCTCGGACCATCGCCCCGTTATCGTCCGGCTCGTGATGCGCTGAGCAGACGCTCTCTCCGGACAAGAGGGCCATCACCGAATGTTCCCGGTTCGTCTGACTTCTTCCCAGAGTTCCTCCGTTCCTCGGCCAGGTGCCCTCGCCACGATCGCACCAGCCGCCGCGAGACCGAAGAGGATTCTTCTTATCTCCAAGGTGGTCGTCCCCGCGGCCCCCAAATAGGCCAGTCCAGAGTTTCTCCAAGACAGGGACACTTACCACTCCGTGAGTGCGTCTTCTCGCCCTGAGCCGCTCACCGGGGCACCACGCACCTCCCGCCGGATTGGCCGACGAGGTCACTGATAGCTCGCGTCGACACGAAAGGACGACGACAAACCGGTATCTTCACGGTGCAGCGCAAAGGCTGAGATGGCAGCACGCCGCATGTCATTCTCGGTTGTGTGGCAGAGAGGAGATCCCTCTCAGGACGAAATCCGTCATACGTTGCCGGCCGGATGCCCACTCCACAGGAGAAGCCGCACGCGCTCTTGCGAGACAAGCGGTATCCTGGAAAGCCGGTTCGTGACAGAGGCTCCAGAAGCGACATGGGAAACAGACGGGAACGTCAGCCCGCAACGCAATCCCCTCCCTACCGGAAGCGACAGCAGAGTGCGAACGTAGCGTTCGCAGTCATTCTCCTGGGGCTCCTCGTGGAGACGCTCGTCCTCTACGGTCCCACGCTTCGCTTCAGTTTCTTGCTGGACGACAGTTATGACCTCATTGTTGTACGGCAGACAAGCTACCAGGAGCTCCTCTTACGGCCACTTCCAGGCTTCAGCTACTACCGGCCGCTGACCTTCATACTTTACAAGTTCATCCACGATCTCTGGGACGGAACAGAACCCTCGCACTATCACCTCTTCTCGATCTTGCTCCACGCGTTGAACGCGCTCCTGCTCGCGCTGCTCGTTCGACGAGTCGCCGGAATCGTCGCTGCAGCGCTCTCGGCTTCGCTGTTCATCGCCTTTCCGTTCGCTTATCAGGCGGTGCAGATCGTCTGCTCCCTTCCTCATCTCCTCGTCACTACTGCACTGCTTGGCATGCTGGTTCTCTGGGAACTGGGAACGGAAGAACTTGGCCATACTGGGCGACTCTTGCGCTGCACAGCAATCACCGCGGCGCTCGCTGCACCAGGTTTTCATGAAACGGGTGTCCTCAGTGGAACGTTGTTGGTTGCGTGGTCCATATGGAGATCACACGCGGGTTGGCGACGCGCCCTTCAAAGAAACAGCGGTTGGCTCATCCCGGCCCTCTTTGGGAACGGCACGTATCTTGCCCTCTGGTTCTGGGGATTCGACAAGCCAGGGTCGAGGCCGGTCACGCTGCTGGATCGCCTCGAGAATCTGGGTTTTTGGTCGCAGGCGGTGGCCTACCCTCTGACTCGGCAGTTGACGACACTTCTCGACACCGGCTGGCTCGCGCGGCATTCTTGGCAGGCCGTCATCGGCACCGCACTCGTCGGTGGGACTGTCGCGCTCATCTTCCACACACTCGGCACCCAACTCCGGCTTGCGCTTGGAACGCTCGGGTTGAGTCTCCTCACCTTCTTGCCCGCAATACTGTTCCTCCCATATCACGGGTACGTCGAGGATGGCCCACGCTTGCTCTATCCCGCGGCGCCAGGAATTGCCGCGTTCTGGGGCCTGCTTCCACGTGCCGGCTGGCACTGGCGGCAAGGGCGCTGGCTCGGTGCGATGTTGGGGATGTTAGTCATCGTCATCACATTGACCCAGAGCATCGCTTTTCTCGAGCGGCGTACCGAACTCGGACTGTTGGCCAGCCACGCCCAAGAGGCGGTCGTTGCCACAGCACGTGCCAACCCACATTGGCCACTGGCCGTCGTTCATGCTCCAGCCTGGCTGGCACTGCACCACTACGAGTACCCGTTGGGCCATTTCGGGATGAATGCTCAGCCAGAATATCTCGGCTTCGATGCTCTCCTAGAGGCGCGCCTCGGCTGGCGACAACCAGTCCAGTCGCTGGTGATCGGGCCACCGCCCGACCAAGGGTGGTACACCATCGGCCCGCACGGCCGCCCCGGAAACCAAGCCCAACTCGACGCGCTCCGCTTGAGCGGCTGGGTGATCTGCGACATCCAGCCACGCAAGCTCTCAGAGCGTCGTACTCTGTAGTGACCTCGTCCTCAGGCATCCTCCTTCATCGCTGACTGATGGAAGCGATAACGCACCCGTGAACAGGACGAAATGGTGGTGTTTTCTCGTTGATACACCCACGATATCATCTCAGCAGCCGCGTTCTCAGCTGTGCTGAGCAGCGTTCATGGATCGATTGATGCCAATCCGACCGCGGGATACGGAGGATGGCGAGTGCAGGAAGCGCGCGAGAATGGTCATCCGTTGCAGGACTCAAGTGGTCCTCGGAGTCAGCCCATCATGGAGGAGCAAGCACAAGGAAAAGCACCTACTCCCCTGACCCTGATAACGAAGCTCGCCACGCTCTTGAACCGGGCAACCGATTTTCGGACGGCACTGCAGGAGATCTTGCCCTTAGTCCTCAACATAGTAGGCTCGACAGCCGGCTGGATCACACTCCGTCGGGAAGAGTCGTTCGAACTGGTTGCAGCACATGGCTTACCACCAGGGCTTGCCGCGAACAACATGAGTATGTTGCGCTGGTCTCCCTGCCGCTGTCAGCGCCTGGCATTGACCGGTGACCTTGCGACCACCGCTGAGATCATCAACTGCGAACGACTGGCACGGCTTCGTGAGCAGGCTGAAAACCCGGAAAAGGCAAGACAGCTCACGGGTGGGCTTCACTGGCACCTCTCCGTGCCGCTACGGACCCCAAGTGGGAACGTCATCGGAATTCTCAACCTCAATCGGCTGATCCCTGATCCACTCGACAGCGAGACCAAGCTTTTTCTGGATCTTTTGGGAGAACTCTTGGCAAGTGCCATCGAACGGGACGAACTAGCCACGGAACTTCGACGGCTTCGATCCGAAGAACGGGAACGAGCAACGGCACTCGCCCATAGGCTTGTTGGACAGGAGCGATTGTCCGACGTTGCCGAGTCGATCTTTACGATGCTTGAGCCCGTTCTCCAGCCCGATGCAATGAGCCTGCTTGTTGTCGATCCCTCTGAGCAGTACCTCGTCCTGCGTGCTGGACGCGGCTGGTCAGCTCAGTGGGTGGGGCGAATATGGCTTCCGCTCAATCCTCCAACGCACAACGCGCCAGCCTGGGCACTCCAGACGGGCCATCCCTTGAGTGTTCGACTTGACCAGCTTGGACACCCATTCCACGTCCCTCATCCCGTACTCGCAGCGGGTGTCCGCTTTTCAGCCTTCTTTCCGCTGCTCGCCAACGAACGCCCGGTCGGCATTCTGGTAGCAAACTATTTCACTGCTCGGGAACTCAGTGAGGATCAGATTCGTTTCGCGAAGCTCCTCGCTGAGATCGGAGCAGTCGCCGTCGCGCGCGTGCGGGAACGAGAGCGGAATGATGAACTCCTGAGTGAACTTCCGATTGGCCTTTTCCAGCTCAATGCAGCGGGCCAGATCATTCAGGCCAACCGAGCATTCGCACGCCTTCTTGGTTGGACAAGCCCCGAGAATGTTGTTGGGCGGCCTCTAGCCGATTTCTTCCTAGAACGGGTCGAGGCGTCTCGTCTCTGGAGCGCGGTGCGACGCGGTGATGCGATCGCCGGCACAGAGTGTCGCTGGCGGAAACACGACGGTGCAGTCTTCTGGGTGCGTCTCTCGGCACGAACCCAACGCACTCCTGATGGCCACGTAGTTCTGGTCGAAGGAACAGCCGAGGACATCAGTGAGCGCAAGCAAATCGAGGAGCATCTTGTCTACCTTGCACGCCACGACAGTCTCACCGGTATTGCGAATCGTTACGCGCTGATCGAGGCCTTGAGAGACGCACTGGCGCGCGCCTCGCGGAACCAGCGGAGCGGTGCTCTGCTGCTACTCGATCTCGACAAATTCAAGCTCGTCAACGACCAACTTGGCCACGCCAAAGGCGATGCTGTCCTGCGCTCCGTAGCCATGCGTTTGAGTCGGGCTGTGCGGACGAGCGAACTCGTCGCACGGCTTGGCGGTGACGAGTTCGCAGTCTTGCTCTTTCCTGTCACGCGCGAAGCTGCGGAAGGCGTGGCCCAGCGTCTGCTTACTGCAATTGGAGAAATCACAGTAGCGCTCCCAGAACGCGTAATGCGACTGAAGGCAAGCTGCGGCATCGCTCTCTTTCCGGAACACGGGACCACTGTTGAAGAACTCCTCATCGCAGCCGATCGTGCACTCTACACGGCCAAATATCAGGGCGGCTCTCGGTTTGCGACCTATGCCATCAGGCATTCGCAGACTGATCCGTCCTCAGTGACTGCCTATGCCGATCATCTCGAGGCAGCACTCGCGAACGACACCTTTTGCCTCTTGTCTCAACCGATCCTTGACCTCCGGAGCGGTTTGGTTTCCGGACACGAGTTATTGCTCCGCCTCCGCGAGGGCAATCGTCTCATCGATCCAAGCGGTTTCCTACCGATTGCGGAGCGGCTCGGATTGGTCCCGAGGATCGATCTGTGGGTTGTCGAGCGTGCCGCTCAGCTCGCACGGGCGTCGGGGCAGCGCATCCATGTCAATCTCTCAGCGCAGACGCTTCACGATGCACAAGCGCTGCGCACTCTTGAGACAATCTTCGAGCAGCAGGCGACTCCTGCCGGCAAAGTGGTCCTTGAGTTGACGGAAACGGTCGCCATCGCCGATTTCGCATGGATGCGCGAGCAACTGCAGCGACTACGGAACCACGGTTGCCTCTTGGCCATCGATGACTTTGGCGTTGGCTACTCGTCACTCTACCAACTTCGCTCATTCCCAGTGGACTTTTTGAAGATCGACGGAAGTTTTGTGGCGGATCTCCTCGATGATCCTGTCAACCAGAGCATCGTACATGCGATCGTCGAGCTGGCTCGGGCGTTAGGTGCCGAGACAATCGCCGAGTGGGTGGAGCGCGAGTCACTGCTCGACGAACTCCGTACTCTCGGCGTCGACTACGCCCAAGGCTATGCTACCGGACGTCCCCAGCTGGTCGAAGAATTCTGACTCGGTCAGACATACACTCTTGCAGAGCACTGTGTGGCACACAAGAGGGGGCGTCAATGGCAGAGGAACGTCCGGTCGCGTTCGTGACAGGTGGCACGGGGCAGGTTGGCTCCGTTGTCGTGCGCTGGTTCGCTGAGCGTGGCGTACGGCTGTTCGTCCCGTATCGTTCTTCCGAACGTTGGCAGCATCTCCGCGAGACACTTGGAGAACTCGCGAATGCCGTAGAGGGAATGCAGGTTGATCTGGCCACCCCTGCGGGAAGTGAGCAGGCCGTGACTGCTACGTTTGATCAGTACGGGCGCCTGGACTGGGTACTCTGCCTCGCTGGAGGATTCCAACCTGGCCGGATTGCCGACACGACTCCCGAACTCTGGCAGGAACTCCTGAGCCTCAACCTCTGGCCAACCGCTCATGTTCTGCGAGCTGTCGTGCCCCGCCTGCTCGCGCAAGGAACCGGACGAATCGTGACTGTTGGGGCACGAGCCGCTCTCGATCCTGGAGCCGGGGCAGTTGCCTACGCCGTGGCGAAACATGCAGTGATCACACTCACGTTGGCAGTTGCGCGTGAACTCCGCGGCACCGGCGTCACGGCAAATTGCATTGCACCAGCGACGATCGACACACCGGCCAATCGTGCCGCTATGCCAACGGCTGACTACACGAAGTGGGTTCGTCCCGAACAAGTCGCTGCGCTGCTCTGGTACCTCTGCTCACCGGACGCGGCAGCACTGAATGGAGCCGTGATCCCGATCGTCGGCGGACAATAACGGCTACCACGCACTCCACGCATGCGTCGGCATGTCACCGCGTGGCTGACCATCCCATGTGGCACCGTAGAGATGCCAGCGGAAAGCTTCGACGAGCGAACGGAGGGTACGGGTAATCTCTTCGGGAACCGGCTGTCCCTCCGGTGAGAACCATGGGCCAACCGGCTCTGGCGGGAGCACAGTGGTGGCGTGTGTCGGCACCTCGGAGTGTGGCACACCATCCCAGCTGATCCCGTAGAGATGCCACCGGAAGGCCTCCACGAGTGCGCGGAGCGTCGCTTCGGTCGCCTGCCGATCAAAACCGTTCTCGGTCACCAGCACCGGCACTGGCTCACCCGGTTGGAGTTCAGGAGCATGCGTCGGCAGATCGCCACGGTGATCGACACCGTCCCAACTCATGCCGTAGAGATGCCAGCGGAACGCCTCGACAAGGGCGCGAGCTGTGGCGTTAATCGCCTCGGCTCTCGGTCGCCCACGACTGTCGAACCACGGTCCATCGGCCAGATCCCAGCTCGCAACCACGTCCCAGATGGTGCGGAGTTCGCGCCCATCCACGTCACGCGCAATCGCCTCGATGAGATGGTTCCCTGGATCAAGGTGTGCCGTGAATGTCACTGTCGGCCCCGTCCCGCGAGCCTCCTGCCCGGCGACCCGCACAATGAGTTCGGCGATCGGCCGGTCAGACACAACGGTTGCACTGACCTGAACCGGTCCAGGCAAAACGGTTGACCAACGCGCTGGCTGCACCGCCACGAAGGCTAGCGAAACTGGTGTTCCCGGTGTCGGCGTCGGCCGTGGTGTCGGAGTCGGTTGCGGAGTAGGAGCAGGCAACGGAGTCACCTGCAGACGACAGCCTGCGTCGGCACAAAAGTCCTCGACAAAGCCGATGACGTCAGTGGTCACCCGACGAGCGACGTTGGCAAGCGTGGACTCAAACGAGATAACTCCGAAGACCGCGAGGTGGTCGGTCGTCAAAAGCGGCCCACCGCTCATCCCTTCGGTCAGGTCGGCTTGCAATGCCAAGAGATCTGCGCTGATGTCCAGGAAACCACTTGCCGATGCGTGCCACTGCGTCCCAAACGGCTTGTCACCAGGATAGCCAGCGGCGACGAAAGAGAAGGACGGGTCGGTGAGTGCGGCATCACTCGGAGCCGCAAGGGCAAGCGATCCCGCTTCCGTTCCGAGAGGATCAGCGAGGAGCACCAGCCCAAAGTCAAACTCGGGCATCTCCCCCTGCTCTGCCCAACCGCGCGGGACGACAACATCGACGGCCTCGGTCATTCCGTAGGGAGTGACAACCCTCCCACTCTGCCGGTCCGCACCGGGAACAACGATGAGGCTCTTAACCCACCCGCCGTATGCAGCTTGATACAGGCAGTGCGCAGCAGTCAGGACAACGTTCGTGCTGATAAGAACTCCAGAGCAGGAAAACAGCGTGCCATCAACAAACTCGCCGACCAGGAGCGTCACAGCGGAGGCAGGTACGCTCGTCGTCGGTGTGACGCGTCTCCGCTCGTCTGGTGGAAAGATTCGTTGGTAAGTGAAGTCGTTGTTGGCCTGCTCGAGGAGATTGGCTGAGAACAGCTGCACTGGCGTCGTCAATTGATGGCGGATGTATGAGGCTGGGTCTGCAGCAACGGGGTGCGGGACCAGCAACACCCCTAACAACGAGAAGGCAAGGAGGAGCCCCGACCAGCCGACGCTTGACTTCATGCCGATTCCCCCTTGACGCAGCGCCGTGCGCCTCACTGTACATGTCGGACATGGTGAAGACAAGCAAGAGAGTATCCTAAGGCGGCGGTGTGGGGTGATTTGCGCACCGTTCCAACATCCTATTGGGAGGTGAGGCACTCGTGCAGGACGAGCGACGAGCGCTGGTGATCGTAGCCCATCCGGATGACATGGAAATCGGCTGTGGCGGGACGGTTGCCTGGTGGGTCGATGAAGGCTGGACAGTTGACCTGGTTGTGGTGACCGAGGGTGGGAGTGGTGGCCCGGATGACGCCGAGGATGCCAGTCCCGAGGCACGGCGACGGATCAGTGAGATTCGGAAAGCGGAACAGCGCGAAGGAGCACGCATTCTCGGTGTGCGGACTGTCGAGTTTCTTGACTATCCTGATGGGTGCGTTGAGCCAACGTTAGGACTCCGCCGTGATCTTGTCCGCGTTCTTCGGAAGTATCGGCCACAGGTCCTGGTCATCCCTTCACCGGATCGAAGCTGGTCACCAGCGTACCAGGTTGGTCGTTATCACCCGGACCACCTAGCGGTGGGACAGGCAGCATTGGCGGCCGTCTATCCAGCCGCGGGCAATGCCTGGGACTTTCCGGAACTTCTGGAGGAGAGATTGCGTCCTCATCAGGTACAGGAGATCTACGTCATCAATGCGCCAGTCCTCAACCATGCAGTGGACATTACAACTACGTTAGACCGCAAGCTGGCCGCACTGAAAGCACATCGGAGCCAGTTCGGCGATCGCTTCGCGCTGCTCGAGCGCTGGCTACGGCAAGCAGCGATGGAGCGAGGGGTTCGGCACGGCATGCAGTATGCAGAGGAGTTCCACCGCATCCGCGTACGCGAACCCTTTCCGTTCCGCCGGTGAGGCACAGTTCTGAAGAAATCGGAAAATGAGCAGCACACAGTCGACCAACCGTGCCATCTCCTTCACCTGAACGTAACCGCACGATGGCACGGTTCGTTTTCTCGGCGATCGATGCTCGGCGCTTGGCATCGGGCATGCTCACCAACTGGGTGAGGGAGGAGATGCATGGAAGCTGCAGTGATCGAGGCAAAAGATTATCTTGTTGTCCCCTCTAGAATCGCACCAACTGCGGGATAGAAAATGGGATGGAAAGCAACATACTATTCAAACTGTGGAGTATTTAAGTAATATGATCTTTGCACCGTCGCATGCCCTTCCGCTATTCTCCTGAAGCGCCTTTTGCAACCCTTCATTGCCTGTACGTCGTCTCCTGGCACAACGGTGAAGGCGGGTAAACAGTCTACTGTGCATGGCTCGTCTGCCCGCACAGCTGTCCTTCTCTGACTGCTGACTGCAGGAGCACTCAGGAAGCAGCAGCTTCAGCTCTGCCTTCACCTTTTGGTGAGTGGGCAAGGCACCTGCGCCTGACACGTCCTCTGGTTTGAGCAGGCACCGTCGTTGGAGTGTTGTTCTTCCCACACGTCTGCTACCGAAATCAGCCGCAGTATGCGACACTGCTCGTGGCTTGAGGCTACCTCTTGTGGACAGGAGTGGGGGACAGAATGAATGCCGAGCGACATAGTGTGCATGATCTCATGCGCGCTTTACGCTTCCGCTGCGTCGGCCCACATCGCGGAGGACGCGTCGTCGCGGTTGTTGGACACCCAGACAACCCGATGACGTTCTACTTCGGCGCCTGTGCCGGTGGGGTATGGAAGACCGAAGACGGCGGCACGACCTGGTGGAACATCTCGGACGGCTTCTTCGGTACAGCGGCGGTCGGTGCCATCGCCATTGCGGCCTCCGACCCGAATGTTCTCTATGTCGGCACGGGCGAGGCCTGTATCCGCGGCAATGTCTCGCACGGTGACGGTGTCTACAAATCGACCGATGGTGGGCGGACCTGGGTCAACGTTGGACTCCGTGACACACGGCACATCGCCAAGATCCGCGTCCATCCAACGAATCCCGACCTTGTCTACGTCGCTGCGCTCGGACACGCCTTTGGGCCCAATGAGGAACGCGGTGTCTTTCGCAGCCGAGACGGCGGGCGCTCCTGGGAACGGGTTCTGTATCGGGACGCACAAACCGGCGCAATCGATCTTGTCATGGCTCCCCACAATCCTCGCATCCTCTATGCTGCACTCTGGCAAGCGCGTCGCTGGCCTTGGAAGTTCGAGAGTGGGGGCCCTGGTTCCGGAATCTTCCGCTCCACCGACGGGGGTGAGACGTGGGAGGAACTCACCCGCAAACCTGGGCTTCCAAAGGGAATCATTGGACGAGTTGGACTCGCGGTTTCCGCCAAACCCGGTCGCCTCTGGGCACTTGTGGAAGCTGAGGACGGCGCTCTTTTCCGCTCTGAGGATTACGGTGAATCGTGGGAGCGCGTGAGTGACAAGGGAGACCTCCGCTGGCGCGCCTGGTACTTCCACCACCTCTGCGCCGATCCGGTTGATCCGGATACGCTCTGGGTACTGGATCTCAGACTCTGGAAGTCGATCGATGGTGGACACACCTTTACCGAGGTACCCACACCACACGGGGACCACCACGACCACTGGATCGACCCGAAGAACCCGCTGCGAATGATCAACGGCAATGACGGCGGCGCCTGCATCAGCTTCGATGGCGGCCGCACCTGGTCAACCCAGTTCAATCAGCCGACGGCACAGCTTTACCACATCACTGTCGACAGCCGTTTCCCCTACTGGATCTACGGCTCCCAGCAAGACAACACGGCAATCGCGCTCCCGAGCCGCTCCGTGAACGGTGCGATTACCACCTGTGAATGGATTGAGCCCGGTGGTGGTGAGAGCGGGTATATTGCGGTCAAGCCAGATGATCCCGACATCGTGATCGGTGGAGCGATCGGCAGTGGTGAGGGAAATGGCCGCCTCATCCGGTACAACCGCCGGACCGGCGAGCAGCGCAATATCACCGTTTGGCCCTATGAGACCAGCATGGCTGAGGGCGCCGAGTCACTCCGCTATCGCTTCCAGTGGACGTTCCCCATCCTTTTCTCTCCCCACGACCCGAACACGCTGTATGTCTGCTCCCAGGTCGTCCATCGCTCCCGGGATCTTGGCTACACCTGGGAAGTGATCAGCCCTGACCTTACACGCAGCGACCCCGACAAGCTGAAGCCGTCGGGCGGGCCGATCACCCGCGATAACACCGGTGCTGAGGTCTATTGCACGATCTTCTCTTTCGTCGAGTCACCACATCGCCCCGGTGTCTTCTGGGCAGGCACAGACGACGGCCTGGTGCACGTCTCACGTGACGGTGGTACCACCTGGGAGATGGTGACACCGCCGGAGCTCCCAGAATGGGCGACTGTTGCTTCGCTCGAAGTTTCGCCGCACGACCCAGAAACGGTCTATCTTGCAGCTCACCGTTACCGGCTGGACGATCCAGCACCCTACCTGTTCAAGACAAGCGACGGTGGGCGAACCTGGCTTTCCCTGCGCGGCGACCTGCCGGGCGAGACAATTTGTCGCGTGCTTCGGGTCGATCCGGTGAAGCCAGGCCTTCTCTACCTCGGCACGGAGACAGGGCTCTGGATCTCCTTCGATGATGGTCACCACTGGCATCGCTGGCAAGGGAACCTCCCCACCTGCCCAATCTATGATCTGGTCATCAAGGAGGACGATCTGGTCATCGCGACACACGGCCGCAGCTTCTGGATTCTCGACGACGTGACGCCGCTCCGGCAGTTCGATTCCTCCTCACTCGCCGGGCCAGCGTATCTTTTCGCCCCGCGACCGACTGTCCGCCTCAAAACCTATCCAGGGTTCGGCAGTGAGGTACCGAATACGGTGAGCTACCGCTGGGCGGGCCCCATCGTCTACGCTGCCTGGGTCACGGAACGGCCAACCGGAGTGAAGGAAGCTCAACCACTCGATGCGGGAGAGAATCCGCCCGACGGTGCCATCGTGACCTACTATCTCGCAGAGGAGCCAACCGAGGTGACACTCACGATCTTGGATGCCGAGGGGCGTGAGCTGCGACGCTTCTCGAGCGAAAAGCCTGTTGATCCCTACCCGGATATTCCCGAAGGAAAGAAGCCCTCGCTCCCGCCGCGTCTGGACAAAACACCGGGATTCCACCGCTTCGTCTGGGACTTGCGCGTGGAGGGAGCTCGACGCGCAATCGGCGACAAGCCATACGAGGGATATCTCGTCGGACCGCGCGTCGTGCCCAGTACGTACCAGGTACGCCTCACCGTCGGTGACCACAGTTGGACGCAGCCACTCGAGATCCGACCTGATCCGCGGCTCACCGTCACGCGAGAGGATCTCGAGCGGCAGTTCGACCTGCTCTTGCGTATCCGCGACAAAGTTTCAGAGGCGCACGACGCCATTAACCGCTTGCGCGATGCGCGCCACCAGCTCGACGAGTGGCAACGACGACTTGAGGCATCCAACGGAGCAGATGAACTCCTCGAAGCGGTACGCGCTCTTCGTGACCGACTTGGATCGCTTATCGACGAACTTCTGGAACCGCGGATGGATGACCCCCGTCAATTTCCCTGGCGTGCGCCGGCACGGTTGGCAGTGTTGCAGAGCTTTGTTGACAGTGCCGACGACCGGCCGACAGCTGCCGAGGAAGCGGTCTATCGCGAACTTGCTGCGGAAATCGACGCCATCCTCGCACGCGTGCGACAAGCGCTCGAGGAGGAACTCCCTACACTCGGCCACCGACTGCTCGAGGCTGGAGCCAGCCCCATTTTGCCGCGACCAGTCCTGGCTCGCCCCTAACGGCGACTGCTCGCCTTGGTACAGCGGGTGAGGAGTGTCAACCCACCCGCTGTGCCAACGTCTGCCTCATCGAGACAGAGAACAAACTCTTCTGGAGCAATGCCGTATCTCCCGCTGGGCGATCCTCCAGCGACGGAGGCCAACTTGGGCAATGCAGGAATCGTCCCAAACGGGATGCGCCCATCAGCCACGTCACCAAGCCCCGAGCCACCGCATCACAGAGACGAGACACGGCGAGCAAGTGGTACCTCACCCACCCAGTTCCGCTCACCAAGGAGGCGACTTCTTGCACTTGGACCTACGACGTACGCTGAGAAGAACGTCTTTCAGTGGGGAGAAGGGACAAGAAAACGGGGGCGTGGCAACCCGTCCCCGAGCTGCCTGACGTCGGTGATAGACCGGTTCGCAGAGGCAAACGCCCACGAACCACAAGTGGCGCGTTGGTTCTCTACCCAACTCTGCTCCACTTTCGCCTTCTGTGGAGACATGCCACGCTCAGCCCGCGTGGACCAGTACAGATGCCCCCTGGCGCAACACGGTGTCCTGACTGGGAACCCTTCTTCACGCTGGTCACCCGCAGCGCCCTCTGAGTCCTACAGACCATGCCAACACGCCTCAGGTGGCTGGAAATGCAGTAGCGCTCCGTTGCGTCGCCAGATGTGTCACCTGACCGCCGCTGTGGTGGTGAAACTTCTCGCAGCGGTGCGCGCTGCCTGGGCCAACGCTGCATGAGCGGCTACCCCGTTGAATCGGGCACAGACCGGCACCGCTGAACGGTCCGCACGACAAAGCATCGACAATCGGTGCACGCATCACTCTCTGAAAAGAGCAGACTATGCCACCTCTCAGAAGTGGTTCGACGTCCTCAACACTGACCCTGGATGCTTGCACAGCTCCGACGCGAACCCCACGGGACAGCAAGCCTGCTCAGCCCAGCGGCAGGCGGAGTGGATTACCCCCGAGCAAGTGGAAGTGCAGATGGAACACGCTCTGCCCCGCGTCGGGTCCGACGTTGGTGACGAGCCGGTAGCCACGCTCGGCAAGCCCCTGTTCCCGCGCCACCCGTGCAGCGACTTGAAGACACCGACCGAGGAGAACAGGATCGGCCGATTCTGCCTCAGCAAGTGAACGAATGTGTTGATTCGGAACGACCAG
Source organism: Thermomicrobium sp. CFH 73360 (assembly GCF_023806465.1). Lineage (GTDB taxonomy): Bacteria > Chloroflexota > Chloroflexia > Thermomicrobiales > Thermomicrobiaceae > Thermomicrobium. The sequence goes on from NZ_JAMSLS010000001.1 coordinate 735,852, forward strand.
CAAGTGGACGCGCGCTTGCGGATGGATGTCCCAGAAGACCGTCACGGTGTCATCTTGATAGACTTTTCGCGCTGACTGGCGACCAGCGACAATCTCACAAAAGATGCAGAAATCGGTCATCCCATCCCTCCTCATCCGGTGAGGCCGACGTGCCAGAACTGCCAGAAGTCGAAACAATTCGCCGGACACTCGCCCCGCTGCTCATCGGCGCAACCGTTCTGGCCGCGCTGCGCGGCGAGCGTCCCGAGGATATTCTGCTCGATCCGTGGTCCATGTTCGCACGTCGCGTGCGTGGCCGGCAGATTGTTGCGCTCGAGCGACGGGGGAAGTATCTCGCGTTCCGGTTGAGCGATGAAGGCCGATTACTCATCCACCTTGGAATGACGGGGGAACTCCGCCTCAGTCGACCCGATGTTCCGCCACCCCGACACTGTCACCTTGGACTGGTACTCCGCTCTCCGTACCCGCTTCCGGTGACGTTCATCGACCCACGTCGTCGCTTTGTGCTCCGCTATCGCGATATCCGCCGTTTCGGCCGCATAGGACTCCTTGCACCAGAGGACTGGGCAGCACTCTCGCAGCGGCTCGGGCCCGAACCACTCGACCCAGAACTGGACGCGCTCACACTCTGGCAGCGGCTCGTCCATCGTCACACGAGCGTGAAAGCAGCCTTGCTTCACCAAGCACTGATTGCTGGTATCGGCAACATTTACGCTGACGAGGCATTATTCCAGGCCGGCATTCATCCACTGCGCCGCTGTGACACACTCACACTGTCCGAAGTGGAGCGGCTCTTGACCGCCGTGCGGAGCGTGCTCACCGCGGCCATTGAGAGTCAGGGGACAACCATCCGTGATTACCGCGATCCGCACGGTCGCACGGGCCGCTACCAATTCCAGCTGCAGATCTATGGTCAGCGGCCAGGCACTCCTTGCCCGAAATGCGGAACACCGCTTGAGCGGGTGCGCGTCGCCGGCCGTAGCAGCACCGCTTGCCCACGGTGTCAGCCACTTGTCTGCAACACCCCTTGTTCGAGCTCGTAAGGTCACTGAAACAGCCGACGGCAAGGCAACAGATGTCAACGCCGCTCTTCGTTCAGGGTCGTGAACTCCTGTGCATCCGGGTCGAGTACTGGACAGTTATCGCCATCCGGGAGAAGCTCAGGATGCTTGAGACCACTGCCAGTGAGGAAAAGCGCGACTTCGTCTGCAGGAGTGAGCCAGCCGCTGTCGCGAAGCGTGAGCAGCGCCGCAAGCGTCGCACCGGCTTCGGGGGACACAAGGATACCTTCGGTACGAGCGAGGAGCCGCATTCCTTCGAGCAACGCCGCATCACTTACAGTGACAGCAGTGCCGCCACTCCGCCGAACCGCATCGAGCACCAAGCGGTCTCCGATCGTCATTGGAACACGCAGCCCTGGAGCGACTGTCGTGGCATGCTCCCATCGTGCAGCGGTCGATACCCCTTCATGGAACGCACGGACAAGCGGTGCGCACCCTTCGGGCTGCACCAGCACCAGGCGCGGCCGTTCTGGGCCGAGGAGGCCGAGCACCTCGAGTTCGCTGAACGCTTTCCACATTCCCACGATGCCGGTACCACCCCCGGTGGGATAGATGATCACGTCAGGAATCCGCCAACCGAGTTGCTCAACCAGCTCTATCCCCATCGTCTTCTTTCCCTCAGCCCGATACGGCTCACGGAGCGTCGAGAGATCGACCCAACCACGCTCGCCAGCAAGGCGCCGGACGAGCCGCCCACAGTCGGTGATGAGACCGCGCACCCGATAGACGTGGGCACCGTACGCCAGGCACTCAGCGAGGATCGTCCGTGGTGTGTCGACCGGGATGAAGACGTAGGCCGGGATACCCGCTCGCGCAGCATAAGCGCTCAGCGCCGCAGCAGCATTCCCCGCCGAGGGCAACGCAACTGCCTGCGCACCCAGCTCCACTGCACGACTCACAGCAACTGCTAAGCCGCGCGCCTTGAAGCTACCGGTCGGGTTGCGACTCTCATCCTTGAGCCAAAGCTGCCGGATGCCGAGATTATGCGCGAGGCGCTGCGCCGCAAGTAGTGGAGTGCCGCCTTCGCCCAATGTCAGGCGAAAGCGCGGATCACGCACTGGTAGTAACTCCGCGTAGCGCCACAGGTTCCATGGACGCTCGCTTAGCCGAGCAGGATGGAACGTTCGGCGTGCACGCTCAAGATCGTAGTGCGCTGCAAGCACACCGCCACAGCACGGGCACGTACCGTGGAGCTCGTCGGCAGCAAGTTCCGTTCCACAGGCCGTACAGCTGAGGTGTGTCAGGGCACTCTCCACGACAACCCGTTCCCCGGCGCATTGTATCCCACCTTCGGGAGGAGGGACGCGACCATCCACAGGTCGCAAAGCTGTATCCTTGCCCTGCCGTTGGTCAGGACAAACAGCCCGCTTCGTCAGCGTTCGCCATTTGTCAAATGCGGTCTTGCCCTCGGAGTCTGGTCCGGTGAGGCGCAGTCGGCAACGCACGAGCGGTTCTCGGCGTAGAGGCGAGTAGACTTTCCGTCCCGCTGGTGATCCTGTGTCTGGGTCATGGTGTAAGGATGGTAGTCGCAGGAGACAACGAGCCTGCGATTGTCCTTGAGCATGCGACCCTCGACGACCCTGGCAACACGACCGGAAGACTTTTGTTGTCCCTTACCGGTTTTCTCATCAAAGGGCCACACTCCCAGATGGATCTCTCACGACAGACCACGCTGTGACGCACGGTGATGAAATCAAGTCCACAGCCTCACTGCCGAACAGAGGTTGTCCCGCAGCCAGGATCCCAGAGAACCTGCAACGAGCCACTGATGACGATCTCTTATCCCGCTTCGATCTTGTCGCTTTTCTCCCCCGGCGGTTCAAACCCCTGAACCGCCAGACATAGCGTCGCCTCGTCTGCATACCTTGACACGAGGCCACTCAATGCGTTATGTTCCGTTGGTTGGCAGACTTCGCAGGCCGGCGCGAGCCGTCGCCGGCATCCCGAGCGTCCAAAGGACAGGTGAGGGACGGGAGGTGGTGCCATGCGGATCGCGCAGATCGCACCGCTCATCGAAGCGGTGCCCCCCAAGCTGTACGGGGGGACGGAGCGAGTGGTCTCTGCGCTCGTCGAGGAACTTGTGCGCCGTGGGCACGACGTGACGCTCTTTGCGACCGCTGACTCGCAGACGAGCGCACGCTTAGTGCCCATGGCCGAAGGGGGGTTGCGACTCCTCGGTCTCAAGGACCCGATTGCCTTGCACGTCGCGATGCTTGAGGAGGTTTATGCCCAGGCCGATGAGTTCGATATTATCCACTCCCATGTCGACTACCTGACATTTCCTTTCGCCCGTGGAGTGACGACACCGACGGTGACAACCCTCCACGGTCGACTCGATCTGCCCGAGACACGCCGAGTGCTCTCTCGCTTCACCGACCAGCGGTTGATCAGTATTAGCTGGAGCCAACGAGCGCCGGTCGCCGATTTGCCCTTGCGCTGGGTCGGTACTGTCTACAACGGTGTCTGTTTGGAACGCTTTCCCTTCCGCCCCAAGCCAGACGATCCACCGTATCTTGCCTTTGTCGGCCGTATCTCCCCCGAAAAGCGACCAGACTGGGCGATCGAAGTTGCACGTCGCGCTGGACTCCCGCTCAAGATCGGCGCAAAGATCGATCCAGCTGACCGCGACTGGGCGGAAGAGCACTTCCTGCCGCTGCTCGGAACGCCAGGTGTTGAGTATCTCGGTGAAGTCGACGACCGCCAGAAAGCTGAACTTCTTGGTGGAGCACTCGCGCTTCTATTCCCGATCGATTGGCCAGAGCCATTCGGCCTGGTGCTCATCGAGTCGATGGCCTGCGGAACGCCGGTCATTGCCTTCCCCGGTGGAGCAGTGAACGAAATTGTTCTCGATGGCGTGACGGGCTTCGTTTGCCGGAGCCGGACGTTCGACGAGATGGTCCAGGCAGTGCATCGCATTGAACAGCTCGATCGTGCAGCCTGCCGATGGCATGCCGAGCAGCACTTCTCGAGCGCGGCCATGACCGATGCCTATGAGGCGATCTATCACCAGCTCTTGCTCGAGCAGGCGACGCCACTCGTTGTCAGTGCAGACGGCTATTTCACCTCGGTGACGATTGATGACGTGCGGAGGCTCCCACCTGTTGGTAGTGAGATTGGGCGAACTGCCAGCGGTAAATTCACGACTCCGGCTCCGCGAGAGCACTGACGAGCTCCACGACAAGCTGCCGGTAGCCCTCGGGATCCGGTTGAGGCAACGCGCGGGCGAAGACGTGTGTCACTCCGAGCGCGGCAAGACGCGCCAGTCGCGCTCGGAGTTCTTTTGCTGACCCGATCAAGCACAGCTGGGCGAGGAGTTCTGTCGGGACGAGTTGACGGATCACTGTTGGATCAACGCGTCTCCGGATATCGTGCCAGGGACGTCCGGCACGCAGGAGATCTTCCGTACCGAGGAGCCGGCGGAGATCACGAATGAGGCGCTCCGTGTCGAAGCCCGGGACAACGACCTGCTGAGCCATTCCTGGAAGCGTGCAGAGTAAGGCAAAGGGGACTTTGCGCTCCTCCAGTTCTGGCTCAGGATCGTCTGTCAGGACGAGGTTGCCCCGCAGAAAGATAGGGAAGGCGCTGGGATCGCGTCCCGCCGCGGCGACAGCTGCACGGAGCTCGGGAAGAATCTGCGAGAGGAAGAGTTCGCTGGCAAAATCAGCAATCAGGATGCCATCGGCCAACCGCGCTGCGAGCTCGCGCGCTCGCGGCCCCAGCGCCGCCAGATAGATCGGAACCCGCTGCTGCAGCGGCGCGATGCTCAGCGGCCAATCTCGAATCCGAAAATGCTGCCCGTCCAACGAGGCACGGTATGGCGGCTGCCACCATTGGCGAAGCAGTTGGATCGTCTCAGTAAGTGCGACGAGCGGATCCCTGGTTTCCATCCCAAGGCCGAAGCGATAGAACTCTGGCTGTCCACGGCCGAGACCAAGGAAAGCCCGACCACCAGTGAGGCGATCGAGCGTGGCAAGCGCCATGGCTATCTGCACCGGATGACGCAGGAACGGGCTCGTGACACCGGTTCCGAGGCGGATCCGATCGGTGCGCGGCGCAGCCGCGGCTGCAACGGCAATTGCATCCCAGCCGTCCGGATCCTCACTGAGCCAGACCGAGTGGAAGCCACCACGATCAGCGGCCAGGATCGTCTCGAGCGTCCACGCAACTGCTGTGCGCGGATCAGGTGTACGAGCCCAGCGATAGTGTGAAAGATCAAGACAGAGCTCCACGGGAGTCCCTCAGGCAAAGGCAAGCGGTGGCCGACGGCAATGCCAGTCGGTGCGTGCTTGGTAGGAGCGAGCGAGAGCAAGCAAGGTGCTCTCGTCACCAGCCCGCCCCACGAACTGTAGCCCGGTTGGCAGGCCGCGCTCACCAAACCCGTTGGGCACGCTGATCGCTGGGAATCCTGCGAGATTACTCGCCGCGCTCAGGGGAGTACGCCGCGCCGGTCCCGCATAGTCGTCAAAGCGACTTGTCAGCGGACTTGCAACAACTAGCGTGCTCGGAGCTACGATCGCATCGTACGGGGCAAGCAGCGACGTGAGTTCCTCCCGCAACTGGCGGCGGATTCGCTGGGCGCGAAGGTAGTCGACCGCGGGAATCGTGAGGCCAGCGATGCCACCGACTCGATCCTCAGGTGCTGTCAGGGTGCGCGTTGCGCCGCTCGCCACGAGTTCCTCGAAAGCACTTGCGGCCTCGGCGCTGAGCACAATACGGATGACCTCGCCGTATGGGCGGTCAGGGAGGACAATTGGTTCGAGCGTTGCAAACTCGCTCAAGAGCACTAGCGCCGCGCGGAAATTCGCCACCACTTCTGGCTGAGCGAACTCCAGACCCGTTTCGAGGACGCCGATTCGGAAGATTTGCTTCTGCCCGGACACGAGTGCCTCAGACCATGGGTGCGGAATGGTCGCTGGATCGCGGGGATCAGGACCAGCGACAGCGGCAAGCACAAGCGCACAATCCTCTGCACTCCGTGCAAGCGGGCCAATCTTGTCCAGCGTCCAGCTTAAAGTCATCGCGCCGAAGCGACTCACCCGACCAGAGGTCGGGCGCAGCCCGGTCACGCCGCAATAGCTGGCAGGAACGATAATTGACCCCCAAGTCTCGGTACCAAGCGCGAAGGGAACGAAGTCTGCTGCGACCGCTGCTGCTGGACCAGTCGAAGAGCCCCCGCTCCATGCATCGACATTCCAGGGATTGATCCCCGGCCCAGTGAAGGACGCATGCGGTTGCTCGTACCCCATCCCTCCGGCCAGTTCGACTGTCGCGAGCTTGGCCACAAGGACCGCACCGGCCTCGCGCAAGCGAGCAATCGCCGTCGCGTCCTCTGGGAAGTGCTGCTGGCGGAGAGACACAGCCCCCCAGGTCGTCGGGTACCCAGCGGCAGCGAGAAGATCTTTGGCACCATATGGAATTCCATGGAGCGGGCCACGGTCGATACCCGCCACCAGTTCCGCTTCCGCACGACGGGCCTCGTCCAAGGCGCGCTCCGCAGTCAGCGTGACGACAGCGTTCAGCCATTTGCCAATCCGCTCGAGCCGTCGGAGTACAAGCTCAGCGAGTTCGACCGGACTCGTCTCCCGACGGCGAAGCAACACTGCTAACTCGCGGAGAGAACAATGAGCAAAATCGTCCTGAGTCATTGCCTTGTTCCCATTTGAACGAGAAAGTCAGGTTCGTCGGCGTTCGTGAGCGGGAACGTACCGAGTTTTCGGCTCGCTTCTACGAGCTCCCGAATCTGCGCGCGGAGACGCGCCAGCTCGTCTTCGTCGAACCAGCCCGGCAAACGCGCCAGAACAAATGTGAGCCGCTGCTCAACTTCGACATCGAGTTCGTCCGACATTGCTCGACTTTGTCCCCAGTGGACTCTACCACGAAAAAGGCGATAGGAGAATTCGACGACGGTTTTCCGATCGCCAACCGCATCCGAGACGGCCCGACAGGACACCGCACCCGAGACCAGCTGAAGCGATAGGAAGCGGCATCTCCCCGAGCTGAGGAATAAAAGCTGGTCGCACCACAATTCGGACGCTCGGAGTCAGAGGAGTCCAACATAGATCCTGAGATCGGCAAGAACTTGTGTGAGGGGTCACGATGCGATACACTCCTGCCCGCGTGGGGAGTAGCCTCCCAGCGGGAAGTGCTGGTGCGCCTGGTCGTCAACACAGGGTTAACCCCTCGGCTAGGCGAGGCGGAGAGGCGAGACCACGACGGATGATTGGATCCGTCTGGCTCGCCTCTCCGCTCATCTCTGGGGAGGGTCAGAGGGCCTCAAGGAGGTAAGGGGTCACAATGGTCGAGGTGCCGCTTTGGGGCTGGTTTGCGTTCATTGGACTCATCCTCGCTCTGCTTGCGCTTGACCTCGGGGTCTTCCACCGCAAAGCTCACGTCGTTGAAATGAAGGAGGCAGGCCTCTGGGTCTCCTTCTGGGTCTCGCTCTCACTGTTATTCGGCGTGTTCCTTTGGTATTTCGAGGGACATGAGGCTGGACTGCAGTATTTCACCGGATACTTGATAGAACTTTCCCTTTCCGCCGATAACATGTTTGTGTTCGTTCTCATCTTTACCGCATTTGTAGTTCCTGCACAGTACCAACATCGGGTACTCTATTATGGAATCCTCGGCGCACTGATCATGCGCGGTGCAATGATTCTTGGTGGTGCTTGGCTCATCGCGCGCTTTCACTGGATCCTCTACTTGTTCGGCGCCTTCCTCGTCTTTACTGGTCTACGCATGCTTTTGGAACGTGAAGAACGCCAGGTAGATGTGGAGAACAATATCGCTATTCGTATCGTCTCGCGCTTCGCACCGATCGTCCCACGATACTATGAGCAACGGTTCTTTGTCCGCATCGACGGTAAACGCTACGCAACGCCGCTGATTGTTGTCCTCGTCTTAGTGGAACTGACTGACCTGATGTTCGCCATTGACTCGATTCCAGCCATTTTCGCTGTGACGCGCGATCCATTCATCGTTTTCTCATCGAACGTCTTCGCTATCCTTGGCCTCCGCTCCATGTACTTTCTCCTCGCTGGACTCGTCCGGCGCTTGGCCTACTTGCGCTATGGCCTCGCTTTCATCTTGAGCTACATTGGTGTGAAGATGCTCGTTCAGGATTTCTACAAGATCCCGACAGCCGTTTCGCTGGGTATCGTGATCGTGACACTGGCAATCAGCATAGTCGTCTCCTTGCTTCTCGCCGAGCGACGGCTGGTTCGCCACCATGCCGAAGTGACGCAAGCCAATGAGTAGTGGACCACGCAGTGACAGGCCTACTTGTGAAGCCAGGGGAGGGAGAAAACTGTGCCCACACTCATCGTTCCGCTGGAATATGACCGCACCAAGCCACATCCCCACGGGGTGAGTGAGCGTGTCTTGCCCTGGGCACGCGCCCTGGCGCGGCGCCTTGCAGCTCCAGTCGTCTTCGTAGCTGTTCTCGACGTTCCAGTTGGGCTTCGTTCGGTGAAAGAGCAAGAACTGCTGCGAACCCTGCTCGAAGACTGGCGCGCAGAGTGCCGTGCCTACCTGGAAGAAGTCGCTCGCACGTTCCCTCAGGAGGCTCGCACCCGCATCGTCATCGAAGAGGGAGATCCAGCACTCGTCCTCACACGCCTGGCTGAAGAGACCGTTGATCCGCTTGTTGTCATGGCAGCGCATGCCCGTGCCGGATGGCGCCGTGTGGTACTCGGTTCAGTCACCGCACAGGTCATCGCGAGCGGGGTCACTCCTGTCTTTGTTGTTCCTGCACACGTGCCGCCACCAGACGAGACGAAGCTTGTTCTCGACCGGGCACTCGTCCCACTCGACGGTTCGCGACTAGCGGAAGGAGCACTGGATCTTCTGCCGCTCCTCGGGCTCAAGAGCTGGGAAGTTGTGCTCCTCCATGTCCGCGAAGGGCGTCCCCGCCGTATCGAAGCGGACATCGCTGGCGATGATCCATCCACCTATCTTCGTCAACTTGCCGAACGCCTCGGTGCGCGGGGTTATCGTGTTGAGTGGCTGGTCGCCGATGGACGGCCTGCCCAGGTGATCGTCGAGGTCGCGCGCGAGCGGGCAGCAGATCTCATCGTCATGGTCACTCACGGGTGGAGCGGGCTGCGTGACGTGGTGATGGGCTCAACCGCCGAACAGGTGCTCGCCCAGGCACCCGTGCCAGTCCTGGTACGGCGGCCAGCACCACTTACTCCTGGAGATGGTACGGAACGGTCGTGATGACAATGTCTGGAATATCGGCAAGAGCGCGTCGTAATCGCCAGGCGGTTTGGGTGTGCAGCAGACGCTCCCACCAGTGCGCCGTCACAAACTCTGGGATGACGACCGTAATGAGTGGGGCACCCTTCTCACGGTGAAGCTTCTCGATGACGGCAACCAAAGGGCCAAGGAGTTCGCGATACGGGGAATCCACAATCACAAGAGGAATCGTGAGGCCAGTCTCACGCCAGCGCTCTTGAAGTAGTTCACCCGATTCCGGCTCAGTGGCAACATGCACGGCTGTTACGTCGTCAGCCACAGCTCGCGCATAGTTCAGGGCGAGCAGTGACGCGCGGTTGAGCGAGAACACCGGCACAATTGCGACGATGCGTCGTGGCACTATTCGGAGCCGCCGCCGAGCTTCCTCTGGGCTCACCCGAAGCTGCTCGGCAACTGACACATAATGCCGGTGGGTTCCCACCATCATGGCAATCAGCAGTGGCATCACAACCACAACTATCCAAGCCCCGTGGATGAACTTCGTCACGAGGATCACGGCGGTCACGATCCCAGTCGTAATGGCTCCCAACCCATTCATCAGCAAGCTGTGCCACTGCAGTCGCCGCAAGTCGCCACGTGCTTTGCGCCACCAGTGCACCACCATTCCACTCTGGGAGAGCGTGAACGCAGTAAAGACCCCGACCGCATAGAGAGGAATCAGTGCCGAGACGTCGGCACGCCGTAGAATGACCAGGAGACAGGACACGAGGCCTAACGTTACGATCCCTGTCGAGAAGGCCAATCGCTCACCCTGAAAGCGGAACTGTCGTGGTAGGTAACGGTCACGCGCGAGGAAATACGCGAGACGTGGGAAATCTGCGAACGCCGTATTGGCTGCGAGGAAGAGGATCAATGCGGTCGCAGCCTGGATCACGTAGTAGAACGGAGAATCATCCACCAAGGTCCGTGCCAACTGCGAGACAATTGTCTCCCGGTCACTCGGCATCAGATGAGAGTGATAGCTCAAGAGTGTCACGCCGCTGAAGAGCCCAACAAGCAAAAGCCCCATTGCCAGGAGCGTCGTTCGTGCATTCTCCGGTTGCGGATCTTTGAACGCTGGCAGCCCGTTCGAGATCGCCTCAATCCCGGTGAGCGTCGTACTTCCGGCCGCGAAAGCGCGGAGCACGAGAAAGAGCGTCAACGGGCTGCTTGGCGGAGGTGGCTCGTAACGAACCGGATGTGCTTCCGGCCCGATACCGGCGAGCGACGCAACCCCGAGCACAATGAGGAGGCCGAGACACACAATGTAGGCATAGGTCGGGACGGTGAAAATAGTCGCACTCTCCCGAATGCCACGCAGATTGGCAATGGTGAGGAAAAGGATCGCCGCAACTGCCAGTTCAACGCGAACCGGAAAAAGGCTGGGCAGCGCGGAAGTTATCGCCGCAACTCCTGCAGAAATGCTAACGGCGACAGTCAGGATGTAATCGCTCAGCAGCGCAGCAGCCGCAACCAGTCCCGCACCGACCCCAAGATTTTCGCGCGAGACGATATACGTCCCACCACCGTGCGGATAGGCCCGGATCGTCTGACGGTAAGAGAACACGACGATCATGATCAGGAGGACAATCGCCAACCAGATCGGCAATGTGTAGGCGTAGGCGGCACTACCCGCAAGAATCAGAATCCGCAGAATCTCCTCGGGACCGTACGCCGTCGAGGAGAGTGCATCCGACGAGAAGACCGCGAGCGCCTTGACCTTTCCGATTCGCTGGTGCGGTGCTTCTGCGGTATGTAAGGGCCGCCCAATAATGGCCCGGCGAAGGCGGAACCATGCCTTACCGAAAATACTGACCGGCTCAGCTGGTTCCGCGACGAACCGGCCAGGAGCGATCTCCCGAATGGGAAGATCACCTGAAGCGACATGACGAATGTACCGGTCTCCCGGGTGCGTGCCCGGGATCTTCGTCCCGTTGCGAATCGGCGAGCTCGGTTCGCCGCTTTCCATCTCCCACCTGCCGGAGCGAGGGCAACCGCCCTGCTCCGTGCCGGTGCAGGAGTATACGCCCGGCACAGGTCCCAAGGGAGGGGAATGACCGGATGAGCACACCCCGGCCCGCTCCTGCCGGTGGAGTCTTGCGACCAGACTGTCACCCTCTCCTCGCCCACGGTCACGCGCGCCAAAGCTCCTGCAGGAACACCCCACGCACCTGCGTCAGCTGACTCAGCTCCTGGAACTCGACAGGGATCTCCCGGTGTTGCGCACACCACCGTGCATGATTTTCATGACACTCATCGTGCTCGCAGCGCTGCACAACCCGTCAAGACATGCGAACCGGACAATAGCTTCCCCTCCGCCCGCCATCTCAGTATCAGGGACACCCCGAACTCGCCTCTGACCAAACTGCTGACGTCACGCGACCGTCAGCACGTCCAGCAGCCCACAGGAGGTACCTGGTGGATACCAGAGGCTGTTGGTCACATCCGGCAATCAAACTGCAAGTGCTGGTAGGAGCGAATTCTGCCCATACGGAGAAGTACCCTCCGACGAGTACGACTGACGAGCTTCTTTTTCGCAGATTTGGATCCATAGCTATAGAAGTCCGTTGACAGAGCCTCCTTGCATCGTGCTCTCGTTCGAGCTGGTGTGCCGCAACACCACGGATGCCTCCTCTATCATCTGCCCGACCCCGGAGCAATGCTCTACCAGCTGGGAGGGTGAAATTTCTGCTCCTTTCCTCGTCACAAGGGGGATTCCTTAGCGCGTTACCACGAACACACGCCACAGACAAACGTGGCAATACGTTCACGGCTCCGATGGGACAGATACGGACTCGGCCGAGTGGTACCCTTATGCCGAGTTAAACGGGACGGCGCACGAGGTGGCGCAATGCTCATACCAGTACTCCATAGCTGTCCAACCTGCCCAAGTGTGTTGGGTATTACCCTCTATCCACCAGCACTCGCCCTCGTCATTTTGCCCACCCTTCTCTATAGCCTCGCCCTTTGGCGGTTGCGCCAGATCGGTCGGTCAGTTCCATCGAGCTGGCCGGCAGCGTTCTATGTCGGTATGTTCACGGCGCTCATTGCCCTGGCCGGTCCACTCGATACCTGGAACGATGAACTCCTCACGATGCACATGGCCCAGCACCTCGTTCTCATCCAGATCACAGCCCCCTTACTGCTCCTGGGGCGCCCGGTGCAGGTCATCCTCCGCGCGTTGCCACCACACCGTGCAGGCACCGTGACACGTCTTTTGCTCCGACCGGTCTGGTCACGCCGCATCTTGAGCATCTTGACAGCCCCACTTGTCGCAACAGCCCTGGCAAGCATCGCGCTCGTCGTCTGGCACTTCCCGGTGCTCTACGAACAGGCTGTCCTCCGTCAGCCAATACATGACCTCCAGCACTTGAGTTTCTTCGGTACTGCACTCTTGTTCTGGTGGCCAATTATTGATCCGGTTCCGCGACACCATCGGATGAACGGACTCTGGGCCAGTTTGATGGTTTTCATCACGGCGGTCGTCAGCACGGTGCTCGGTGCCATCATCACTCTTGCTGACGATGTGATCTACTCCCCGTATCGCTACGCAGCAATGCCTTGGGGCTTCACGCCAATGGTCGACCAGCAGGTCGCTGGCCTTCTCATGTGGATCGGCGGCGGCACACTGTACATCGTGATCATTCTTATCCTCCTTGCTCGCTGGCTCCTCCACGAGGAAGGCCGCCGTATGGCCAGTGAGCCCGTGTGAGAAGTGCAGTCGCACCGTATACCACCAGCTGTTCGAGACCACGCAGCCACTGTTCCCCACGGAGAGGAACCGTCTTCGAGCGAGTTCCCACAACTTGGCATCAGGGAGAACCACAGCAGGATCCGGGTCGGGACACGCGGGAACTCGTCGAAGGAGCTCCTTCTCTCCTGCTGTGTTCCAGCGCAAGAGGGAGAGCATCCGCGTTACGCACCGGTTCCAATCCAGGCGACATCGTTCCGGTGTGTTGATTCGCTTCTCCAGACTCGCAGCATGCCGCGACATCTGCACCGTTGCAGACGCCGGTCGCCGGGAGTTCAAGTTGGACGCGATGCGCAGCCTCCCAATCGCCAGCCAGCGCTGCGACCACCGAACGGACCTGCTCGTAACCCGTCCGAAGCAAAAACGTTGGCGCGCGCCCATAGCTTTTCAGGCCTACAAGAAAGAAACCCGGTTCTTGAGGGTGCGCAAGCTCCCGGACTCCGTGTGGAGGGACAGTCCCACAACTATGAACGTTCGGATCGATCAGGGGCGCGAGGGCTACCGGCGCCTCAACGGCCGGATCGAGCGCCAGCCGAAGCTCACGGAGCGGCGTGAGGTCCGGCCGATACCCGGTTGCACAGACAATCCGATCAACTGGGGGTAGGACCCGCTCGCCGCTATGGATCACGATACCCTGCGAGCTCCGTTCGACTCGATCCACAAGAACTCCGGTGTGCAGGGTCACAAGGCCTTGACCCACAGCCTCCGCGACACGGAGACCAAGCCGGCCACGCTCGGGAAGTTCATCGCTCGGACTGCCGAGTCGCCCCGTGAGCGAGCGACGCCGAATCGCCCAATGGATCCGGGTATCAGGCTCCTGCGCTGCCAACTCGACGAGGTCAAGAAGGACACCAAAAGCGGAATGCCCAGCCCCAACCACGAGCGTCCGCCTTCCGGCGTATGCTGCCCGGTCGCGGCCGAGCACATCTGGCATGCTGTAGGCAATACAATCGGCCAGAACCGCTTCGCCGAGTGCAGGAAGACCACACGCACCCAGCGGATTCGGAACAGCGCCAGAGGCATCAATCACTGCGCGGGCGAGGATTTCCTCCTCACCGTTCGGTGTCGCCACGCGGACCACGAATGGACGCCCGCCCCGATCATACCCCGCCAGCTTCTCGCGGCCGAGTCGGGCGACAGCGATGACACGATGCCCCACACGGAGGAAGGGATGGATTGCTGGGTGGACAGCGAGTGGTTCGAGCCAGCGTGCGACGAGCTCGCCGCCGGTCGGGTAAGCCTCCGAGGCAGGGGTATGCCAGCCGTTGGCAGCGAGCAGTTGTGCCGCAAGCGGATCCAGGTTGAAGCGCCAGGGAGAAAACATCCGGACATGCGCCCAGCGCCAGATCGCCGTCCCGACGGTGGGACCAGCCTCCAGTACCAAGAACGGCAGGCCCCGCTGGGACAAATGGGCAGCCGCGACAAGCCCGATCGGCCCGGCACCGATCACAACGACAGGAAGATCCCGCACTGACGACATTCCTGTGCTCCTGTCATGTTTCTTCCGCGTACCATCCACTCAGCGCCGCTCCGCTCAACGAACCACACTCCAATGCAGACCGCCCTATATCGATGACTATCGATTCAGGCGCGACACCATATCTCCCTCATGCACCCGGCTCCACGCTCAAGTCGCGACCTGTTCAGTCAGAACCTGCTCGAGTGCTGCCAATGCGGCACGCGCAAGCGGCGTAACTTGGTAGTAGGCCCAGGTACCACGGCGCTCGACCGTGACAAGATGAGCCTGGCGCAGGATGCGCAGATGGTGCGAAACGGTGGGCTGACCGACCGGCACGCGCTCCACGAGGTGACAGACACAAAGCGGTTCCTTCTGCTGAGCAAGCAGTGCCAGTAACGTCAAGCGCGTCTCGTCAGCAAGTGCCCGAGCGAGTGCGGCGAGCCGGCGCGTTCGTCCCGTGTCCAAGGAGGGCATTTCGCAGTTGCTCGAGCAACAGGATCGCTGTGCCACCTTGTCCTCCTTGGAGCCACCATACCATCTTCATCGACGATCGTCAATGCATTTCCTGCTGAGCAGTGCTGGTGTCTTGCATCAGCACTAGAAGGCGGCTCGAGCAAGCGCTAAGGAGGCACACAAATGACGAGGAAGGACGCCGCTCTCCTACCGAGTGAGCATCTCAGTCCACAACGCGAACGAACAGAAATGACGAGGGAGGATGCCACTCTCCCACGGAACTTCTGAAGCTCGATTGTCTCCCGAAAACGCACTTACAGCGATTGTGTTCGAACTCTGGACGCCAGCGACACCTGCAGGTCGATCCAACTCTCGCTCTCAGAAGAGCCACAGCGCACTGCTCAACAGGCGCCGCAGCAATCTCTCTGTCACCTCTTGCAAGAGTTGAGATTTCCCGTTATCTTGCCGAGGCGGAACCGACAGGAGGCCTCTCCCGAGAAGGAGAACGGCAATGGATGCCTATGCGGTCGTGAACGGCACGATCTTGACGATGGATCCGACAAAACCAGAAGTTGAGGCATTTGGGGTCATCGGCGAGCGCATTGTCGCTGTTGGCTCAATGGCCGAGGTGGAAGCAGCCCTGCCCCGTGGCGCCCGACGACTTGATCTCGCCGGGGCTACTTGCCTTCCCGGATTCAATGAAGCACACAATCACATGATCAACTTTGGCCTGGTTCTGGGGCAAGTCAACTGTCGTCACCCCCATGTCCGCTCCATCACTGACATCGTGGCCCGCTTTGCCGAGCGAGCAAGCCAGACACCGCCAGGGAGTTGGATCCGTGGCCGTGGGTATGACGATAACGTGCTTGCCGAGCATCGTCATCCCACCCGTTGGGACCTTGACCAGGTGAGCACGCGTCATCCGCTCGTCCTTGTCCATAGCTCCGGTCATATGCTCGTCGCAAATTCTCTCGCGCTTCAGCTCGCTGGCGTCACCCGGGAGACGCCCGACCCTTCTGGTGGGCACATTGTGCGAGACGAGTCAGGCGAGCCGACTGGGTTGCTCCAGGAAAACGCCATGGAACTGGTCGAACGGGTAATCCCAGCTCCAACACTTGAGGAGATGATTGAAGCACTTCGTCGCTGCAACGATGCATATATTGCGGCTGGTATTACCTCAAGCCAGGACGCTGGCTCGGACCATCCACTGCAAGTCGAGGCCTACCAGCGAGCAGTCGAGCGCGGTGTGTTGAAGCTGCGCACGTCGATGATGATTCGTCATCAACTTCTCCCCCATCTGCTTGGGCTGGGAGTCAAGCAGGGATTTGGCGACAATCGACTCCGCCTCGGCCCAGTGAAGCTCTTTGCCGACGGTAGCCTCATTGGACGCACCGCAGCAGTGAGCCGTCCCTTCCTCGACGATCCACGACCAGACAACTACGGGATGACGATCTGGACCCAAGAAGAACTGGACGAGTTGGTCTGGCAAGCCCATAGTGCTGGCTTCCAAGTGGCAACACACGCGATTGGTGATCGAGCGATCGAGATGGTGCTGGATGCCTACGAGCGTGCACTCACTCGGCTCCCGCGAGCAGACCATCGTCATCGTATTGAACACTGCGGAGTATTACGCCCCGACCTGATTGAGCGCATTGCCCGACTCGGGGTGCTCGTCGTCAGCCAGCCAATCTTCATCGCTGAATACGGTGATGGCTTTATCCGCCACCTTGGTCTGGAGCGAATTCAACTCACGTATCCATTCCGAAGCCTTCTCGATGCCGGCATCCGGCTCATTTTCTCAACGGACTGCCCGGTCTCGTCTTACGAACCGCTCCGCTGTATCCAAGCTGCCGTCTTGGAGCGCACGGCGAGCGGCCGCTCCTATGCGCTGGAGGAGGCGATTCAGGTTGAAGAAGCCCTACCGCTCTACACCGTGAATGGGGCATTCGCCACCTTCGAGGAACGATACAAGGGGATGCTCCGCCCCGGCATGCTGGCCGATTTTGGCGTCTTGGAGCATGATCCGCGTCGCGTCAATCCGGAGGAACTCACGCAGATCCGAGTGCTGCGCACAGTCATTGGCGGCCAGACGGTTTATGAGGCGTAGGTGCGGCGAGGCCATACGGGTGATGCTACGGAGCGCCCCGCAGACGCCGTCCAGAGACTGACCATCCCTCCTCTGATGACTGGCTTCAGTTCGCCGGCTGGAAGATCTGTGGGTTCCAACACACCAGCCCTGCACAGAGAACCGGCGCAGGGGATTGTTAGAGACGAGCACGCCCATGCATGCCGAAACAGGCCTGGTAGCAGGCTGGATGTGGGAAGGTTCTCGGAAAGAACCCTCCGGCCGAATAAACGGCTCCAAGGCAAGCCAGCGTCGGCGACTGTGCTTCTGTATCCCCTGCTCTCCCGCCGGTGCGCAATATTTCCTTTCTGGCTCCTGGTAAGACACCAGGAGCGTTCGTCAGATCACGTTCCCTTCGCTTGCTCGGACACGCTCAAGCAACCCCGCCTCCACTAATTGCTGCCGCACCTCCTCAGGCGTGCGCTGCCGTCCCGGGAACGCCTCATCCTCACTCAGGCGGATGACGAAGCGCGCAGCGAGCGCCGCTGCGAGTTGGATACTGCGCAGCGTGACCTTGTCGAGCGTGTCCGCCTCGGTATGTCCCCAGCCACGCCCAACCATGCCACTCGTCGCATCGCGGCTGCTCAGTGTCGCGTTGGGGATACCGCGGAGGGCAAACGGGAAGTGATCGGAGTGTGCGTTGAGCTCGTCTCGGATCGTGAAGTCGTAGGGAAGCTCTCGGCTAATTGCCTGGAAGTAGGGGACGAGTTCCGGTAAACCAGAGAGGACAAGTTGTTCCTGCCCGCCGCTGCCGCGTCCCGCGCCGTCGAGGTTGAGGACGAATCGAATGCGCTCGTCATGTGCGGCCGCGCGCGCAGCGTGGTAATAGGCCCCAAGGAGCCCGAGTTCCTCGGCGCCGAAACAGATGACGCGGACGGTCCGCGCAAGCTGCCCTCGCAAGCGGCTGAGGGCCCGGCCGACCTCCAGCCCAACCACCGTCCCGGCACCATCGTCGCTCGCACCTTGGGCGATGTCGTGGCCGTCATAATGCCCACCAACAAGCACGAGCTCCTCAGGATGAGTCCGACCGGGAAGCTCACCGATGACGTTCGCCGAACGTGCCTCGCGCGTTCGGTTCTCGGTCGCAATGCGGACGCGTAGTGCTCCGCGCTTAGCAAGTCGGCGAAGAAACATCCCGGTCTCATAGCTCAGCCCGAGACCAGGTATGGGCGCTTCACGGTCCAAAGCACTCGTCCCGTTCGGATTCCGGCCGGTAAGCGAGCCCGTGATATGCAGTTGCCCTGGATTCTGATTGACAAAAAGCACAGCAACGGCACCGCGTTGCACGGCCCAGTTGTACTTGTCGGTCCGGTGGCTCTTGCGCTCGCCAGGGCGGTTCGTTTCGGCATCGGTCAGGACGATCTTGCCCGGAATCTCGCTCGCGAGCCGGTCGAAGTCCGGCAGTTCCCCCTCTCCCACGTCGACCACTTCAGCCTCGAGATGTGCACTGGGACAATAGGGCATTGCAAGGGATGGGAGCTCCCGCTCCAAGGGCTCGATCACCCAGAGCTGGCAGGGTCCCCGTTCCCAAGTCACCATCGGAAACTCCTCGAGTCGGACGTTCTCGAGTCCATACGCACGGAGGCGTTCGGCCAGGAATTCGGCTGCTTGCCACTCCTGCTCCGAGCCCGCGAAGCGATGGCCAAGGTCGTCACAGAGGTAGACGAGATTGCGCCAGGCTTCATCCGACGTCCAAATCTCACCCAGCACAACGCGATCAAGTTCTCGCAAACGCTCTCGCTCCATTGTCCTTCCCTTCAGGTCTCGCCCACAACTTGCTTTCCATTAGCCAATGCTGCATGACTTGCCTCACGGAAGAAGCGCATCACGCGGGAACGCGTCGGTAAGGCGGGAATTGCACCACGACGGGTACAGACGAGTGCACCGACGGCATTGGCCAGCCGCAATGCCCGCTCGATCGCCTCTCGTGACCAATCTCCTTTCTGCTCGAGCAAGCCCACGAGGAGACCGGCGACAAAGCCGTCACCGGCACCGGTCGTATCGACCACCCGCACCGAGAATCCGGGTATGGTCCCTTGTCCCTCCGGCAGAACATACGTACACCCAGCTGCTCCCCGCGTCACCACCACGATGCGGAGACGCTTGTGCCACAGCTGACGCACTGCGGCCAATTCGGTTGATCCAGTCAGAAAGACAAGCTCCTCTTCACTCAGCTTGACGAGATCCGCTTCGCGCCAGCCAAGCAGCATCCCTTCACGCGCTGCTTCTGCCGAGGGCCACAGCGCGAGGCGCAGGTTGGGATCATAAGAGATGAGTGCACCGTGCGCACGAGCCTCGGCCAGCGCGGTCAGCGTCGCCGAGCGAACCGGCTCACCAATGAGTGAGATGGAGCCGAAGTGGAAGATGCGAGTTGCACGGACCACCTCGCGATCGACGTCCTCGGGGCCCCAGAGCATGTCAGCGCTGGGATGGCGATAAAAGAGAAAGTCGCGTTCACCGTCAGCCCGTAGACTGACAAACGCGAGTGCCGTACGGGCAGCAGCGGTGAACCGCAGACCGCGCACATCGATACCGGCACGTCGAAGTGTTTCCGCTAAGTAGTGGCCAAAGTCATCGTCACCCACCTGACCAAGGAATGCTGCCCGGTGACCGAGTCGAGCAACTCCGACCGCAACATTAGCCGGCGCGCCGCCAGCAGCGCGGCGAAACGCTGGCGCGTCAGCCAAGCGCACACCTCGCCGGAGTGCAACGAAGTCGATCAGGAGTTCTCCGCAGCTCACGACATCAAACATGTGACCTGACGACCTCCTTCGGTCATGGTCGCCAGCACGGCCGATCATGCGATCTTGGCCGAGAGACGTCAAGCCGTCTGGGAACGTCTGTCAGCCATGCTCAGGCACCGTTCGAGTCATCGAGCACGGGTAAAAACGGAGAACTCAGACCGCGCTTGTGAGGTTATCCTCTGCGTCCCCGCTCTCTGCCAGAGAACACGGTAGCGTGTCATTGACCGATCGATGGTCGGGTACACTCCTTATCTCTCCTCAGGCGCGTCCGAGGAGAGATGCAGATGCCGTGGTGACGACCATATCGATCGGGACAGGTGACTGGAGCGGTCAGGCAACCGCCAGCTCTTCGCGTTCGTGTACTGCATGGTGAACCGGGTTGACAGGCGCTAGAGGCCGTACACTCGAGACATCTTCAATTGGAGAGCGGCTACTCTCGTAGCGCGACGATACAGCCTTCGTTTGGTCGGAGGACGAGACCGCTCTCGATGATCTCACCCGCACGATCGAGAGAGGTGGAGAGGAGCACCTGACCGCGCAGGGTAAAGCGGCTTGTCGTGAATGTCCGTTCGTGTCCACCGAAATTGAGCACAACGAGCAAACGTCGACCAGCAGCCTCGCGGAGAAAGGCGAGTAGGTCATCCGGAGCCGGGACGGGTCGATAGCGGCCAACGACGAGCACCGGCTCGGCCCGTCGCAGGATCAAGAGCTCCCGGTACAGCGACAGCATGGAACGCGGGTCCTTACGCTGCACGGCAACGTTGCGCGTCGCGTAATCCGGGTTCAGAGGCAGCCAAGGCTCACCCGTGGTGAATCCGGCACCAGAGCTATCATCCCATGGCATCGGTGTTCGGCAGGAATCGCGACCCGCTCCGGGGCCAATTGTCTGCTCAAGCGGATCACGACGCCGTTCAGGGGGGATAGGGACATCGGAAAGCCCCAGTTCATCGCCGTAGTAGATCGTCGGTGTCCCACGCAGGGTGAAGAGCAGCATGGCAGCAACACGTGCTTGCGCCTCGCCGACACGTGTTGCAACACGTGGCCGGTCATGATTACTCAGAACCCAGTTGGGCCAATCATCAGGGCTGAGGAGCGCCTCGTACGTATCGATCGCGGCGCCAACACGGCGAGCTTCCCAGGGCACGAGCAGCAGTGCAAAGTTGAACGGCAAATGGAGCTCGCGACGATGCGGGCAGCCGTAATACGTGACGAGTCGTCCGACGGGCAAGTAGATCTCGCCGATGAGGACACGCTCACCAAAGGCATTGGCGACTTGACGCATGCGAAAAAGAATCTCGTGGATCTCGGGACGATCGCTCGTGTAAACCGGAAGGAGCTCACGATACGATGGCTGATCCGGCGTGTACTCTGGGTTCACCGGATTGTCACGCAGCTCCTCGTCTTTGATCAGGAACCAGATAGCATCGAGGCGAAAACCATCAACTCCCCGTGTGAACCAAAAGCGAAGGACATCGAGCATCGCTGCTTGAACTTCCGGATTTCTCCAGTTCAAATCGGGTTGTTCCTTGAGAAAGGTGTGGAGATAGTACTGCCCAGTCGCGGCATCAAACTCCCATGCCGAGCCGCCAAAGATACTCCGCCAGTTGTTCGGCGGGCCACCATCGGGAGCAGGATCAGCCCAGATATACCAGCGACGACGCGGATGATCACGGCGACTGCGCGACTCAAGGAACCAGGGGTGCTGGTCGGAGGTATGGTTGGGAACGAAGTCGAGGATCACTTTGAGTCCCCGTGCATGGGCATCCGCGATTAGCCGCTCAAGATCCTCGAACGTCCCGAACGTTGGATCGACGTCGAGATAGTCGCTGATGTCGTAGCCAAAGTCAGCCATCGGCGAGCGGAAGATGGGAGAAAGCCAGATGGCGTCAATGCCAAGCCAGGTCAGGTAGTCGAGCTTCCGGCGAATCCCCTCAAGGTCGCCGACGCCGTCACCGTTACTGTCCGCAAACGAGCGGGGGTAGATGTGATAGATGACTGCACGCTGCCACCAGTGCCAGCGGCGCTCTTCCTCCACAGGAGCCCCCTCCCCAAACGACGAGCGCCGCGCGAGCCGTCACCCGGCGGCGCTCGCTGGATCGCGCTGCACCCCGCTCAGCGTCGGACCGCCTGGCGTGCCTTGACAAAGCGGGTCAAGAGGATACTCGTTCCCACGGCCACCAGGAACACGAGCGGGATATCGATTAAGAGGAATGCCCACGTCAAGGCCAGCTCACCATTGATCGCGCTCGCCAGCGTCCCGAAGATGACGTTCAACACCACCAACGCGGCCGTCCGGAGTCGCACCGACGCAATCCGCCAGCAGATGAGCCCTACCACGACACCAGCAGTGATCGGCAGTATTTCTCCAATCACTCCGCGCCCCTTCCTCTGTAACCAACTCACCCAACGTCCAGCCTGCCGCAGGAGCAGCCGGCTGTCAAGCGGGCGACCGCCTGGACGCCTCACGCCCGGTGTGATGTCCTCTTTGGTCAGCAGCGAGGCACTTCCACGCCTCCGAGCGCCGTCTGTTAGGAGCGACCAGTAAAAAGTTGCGCTACTACTCGAGAGCGAGAGATGAAACGACGGACCGGAGAAATGCGACGGGCACCGAGTTGTTCGAATACTCTGCCGCAGCTCGTTCGGAGCAGAACGGCCTGCCACTGGAATGACCCTCTGGGCATTCGTCAACGTCGCTTCACCCGTCTCGGACAACGAACGCCGGCGGCCTTCCTTACCGAACCAGTCGCCTCTCCGCAGAGCTAGTCCGTTGGCTCACGCGGAGTACAGGTTGGCACACCAGAACACGCAAGACGAATGCGTGTCGACGGCTCAAGATGGAGTTGAATATCAAATGTCTCTCACGATGGCGAGAACTGCCATGATGCGTCCGCTCACACGTTCGAGCCAGGTGAAGATCGACCGTGCCTCATCGGCGGTGACTGGTGGCAGCTCGGTCGGAGAGTACCGCCAGCGAAGAGAGAGGAGCTCTGAGTCATTCTCCGCCGCGAGATCGGGATGCCCGGGCGCACGAAGGATCGCTGCCAGACGCTCTGCGATACCAAGCTCTCGAGCCTGGATCTGCTCCCATGTGCACTCCGCAACCCGGCTGAACCAATAGCAGAAGCGAGCAAGCGGGAGTTCTCCAAGTTCCGCCGCGATCACTTCCCAGGCAGGCTGGTCCTCGGCTGGTGGCGGAAATGAGGCACTGAGCGGGATCCTTCCCCGTTGTGCCAGCACCGCAGGATACCACGCCATCCAGAGCATCCAAAACAGCCGGAAGGCCTCGAGGATGTCATGTGGCTCACTTGTCGAGGACTGCTCCAATCCCTGCACCCGTGCATCCCGTGCGGCGAGAGATTCCTTGAGGAGTTCGTACAAGACCTGGCGGGCTTCCTCGGGCCCGATTGTCAGAGTCTCCAAGAAGCGCGCTTTACGTGAGAATGTGCCGATCAGATGACTGACTGGAAACCCGGCATCGGCCAGTGCCATCTCGACCTCGACGCGAATCGCGTCGATCTCCCTCGCAGCCCGGTACATATGCTCCGTAACAGTATCGATCCACTGGACAGCGGACCGAACTTCGTCCGCCGTGATGGGGAGTTCAACCGGATAGCGGTACTCCGCCAGGCAAGCTCTCCTCCAGTTGGCCCCCATCGGGTCATTGCACGTGAACGTCGACTCGCTTGGAAGTCCTGTATCACGGATCGCTAGATCAAGCCAACGACTGATCCCAAACTGCTGTGCCAGCTCACGGACAAATGGGTGCTTCGCCACGTCTCCGAACCAATAGACGAACCGAACAATGTGGAGATCACCGACGGTGTCGCGGAGTGCCTGCCACCCCTCCTGATCGTCGTCACTTGGCAGGTAACAGCGCTCCGAAATCGGAGCTCGTTGGCATAGTTCCTGCCATAAGCGCCGAGTGACCGGATGATCCGCCGGCGCATATGTGTCGAGGAATGCGGCGTACCACAGATGGAAGTACCACATACTCCTGCCGGCGTCTTCCTCGCAGTACCCAAGATCTGCCTCCAGGTCGTGCGCCAAGCTACCGGCGTTGTGGTAGACGGCTTCCAAAAATGCCACATCATAAGCGACCTCGGGTACTGATCCAGACATCTTTTGCCCCCTTGGTTCCAGCTTTGTCAATGCCCCATAGGGAGCGTGGCAGTGCAGCGGGAACCCTGTCGTTCTCGTTCGACCGAGGAGAAGATCTTCGTTCAAACGGTGCATCTGGCATCTGACCGTTACTCAACGAATCCAGTCCAAGAGACAAGCCAATCGACGATGCGCCGCCACTCCATGGCCCAGAACATTACCGTTCCGACTGGTCGTACCACGGTTCATCACTACGAACCTGGTACACACGCTTCAACGGTGATCTTGCGCCAGCTGTACACTGCCAAGCATCGGGGGGGCCGAACGTGTCCCTCTGCAGGTTTGATTTTCCAGGATACGTTTTCCCGCTTCACACGAGCTGCGATACTGTACCACCTCGGACAGGCGCAGTACGCACACGCCGCAGCCGCAACCAGCAGGCACGAAGCCCAAACCATGACAGCATACGGTACTATTTGTGGCTCTCTACAACGTGACTGACTCATTCCTCCGCTAGACACGCCGAAGAGGTCAATCGCTCTAACCCAATACCCTGCCCCACTCATCCGGCTGATGGACTTGAGCCCACTAGGAATTGCGAGATGGTCTCAATCATTCGCCAAGGAGCGGTCACGAGTGATCTCCTATCGATTGTTCTCGCAGAACACGTCCTCACACCCGTGTCCCGTCGCTTTTGAGGATTGGGCGACCGGATCATGGCATCGTCGGAGGCCTCTCATTGCATGGCTATTCGCTTGGCCTGGCTCCTTGCGCTGTGCCCTCTTGGGCATGAGAGAAACGTGCCACTGGAACAGGCAAGTGCGTTTCAGTCATTTCGTGATCGTGCAAGAAGGAGCCGTGCGCCAGAGGGGAGGCGAGGGAAGGCCGCACATGCCCGTCACGTCTCGCAGCCATCTAGCGCTCACCGCGTCACGGTGAGTCCGATGAGCCCGCCCATCTCGCGAAGCTGCTCACGGGCATGTTCCACGTCACGCCCCTCTCGGGCCGCCGCAAGCAGTCGATCAGCTGCCTCGGCCAGCACGGTGATCGCCCGCGGGGTATCAAGGTCGTCCGAGAGCGCTGCTGCAAGCTCGTCGCGCAACGGGGCAAGGTCAAGCGGCGTCGCCTGACCACCAACCGCATTCACTGCCTCGCGCAAGCGCTGGACAAGTGGCTCAAAACGTGCCGGACCATCATCTTCGTACGCGAATGGCGTCCGGTAGTGATGGCTGAGGAGATAGAGGCGGATGGCGTCGCCCGTGTGGCGGCGCAGCGTGTCACGCACCAGCACGAGATTCCCCAGCGACTTCGACATCTTGGCGCCCTGATATTCAACCATGGCAACGTGCACCCAGAAACGTGAGAACGGCCTGAGGCCGGTATAGCCTTCCGATTGGGCGATCTCGCTTTCGTGATGCGGGTAGATGAGATCGGAGCCACCACCGTGCACATCGATCTGTGGGCCAAGGTACTTGATCGCCATCGCGCTGCACTCGATGTGCCAACCAGGACGTCCCGGCCCCCAGGGGCTATCCCAGGTTGGCTCACCAGGCTGTGCCACCTGCCAAAGAACAAAATCGAGCGGGTCTTCCTTCCGCGGATCTTGCGGATCGGCGCCCCGCTCGGCCGAGAGGCGAATCATCTCCTCGCGACGACAGCGACATAGATGCCCGTAGTCAGGATCGCTGGCAACGCGGAAGTAGACATTGCCGTCACGTACATAGGCTGCGCCCTGCTCGAGCAGCCGCTGGATCATCTCGACCATCAGTGGGATCTCTTCAGTTGCTCGGGGAAAGACCGACGGGAATAACACATTGAGCGCATTCAGATCTTCTTGGAACTGCCGGATATAGCGATCCCCGAGCCGATCCCACGACTCACCTACCTCACGGGCTTTGCGGAGGATGTCATCGTCGATATCAGTGATGTTCTGCACATATTTGACACGCCAGCCATGCTGCTGACAGATACGATTGAAAACATCGAACACCAAATATGTCATCGCGTGCCCCATGTGGGTCGTATCATAGGGGGTCACACCACAGACGTAGAGCCGGACAGTACGTCCGTCAGCTGGGGAGAAAGGCTCGACTCGTCCAGTCAGCGCATTGAACAGCTGCACGGCCTTGCTCACTCCCTCCATCACGCGCTGCTCGCTTGCGGTATCGTACCATCGGAGTACAAGGCAGATGTCGGTTCGGTTGGGAAAGGAGGAACGATGGCAGGTCAGGTCGGTGAACGAGCCCCGGATTTTCGCCTCCCAAGCACGCTCGGTCAGCCACTCTCCTTGAGTGACATGCTCCGCGAGCGCATCGCTGTTCTCGCCTTCTTCCACTTCGCCTTCACAAGCGGTTGAAGGAATGAGTTGTCCCAGTTGTGGGACAAGATCGAGGAGATTCGTGCCCTAGGAGCCGAGGTGTACGCAATCAGCTGTGACAGCCACTTCGCTCAGGCAGCGTGGGCACGCGAACTCGGGATCGATTTTCCCTTCCTCAGCGACTGGAGTCGCGAGGTTATCACTTTGTATGACGTGAAGATCGACGAGTTTATCGGGTACCGTGAGGTCCCCGCTCGGGCAATCATCATCGTCGACCGTGAGGGCACGATTGTCTACCGCGAGCGGGCACCTCTGCGTGCGCTTCCGGACGTCGAGGCGGCACTTGCTGCTCTCCGTTCACTCGCGGCGCGCGCTTGAGCCAACGACTGGCGGAGCCGGAGTGCTGGCAGCCGCTGAGGAATCCCACAGCCGGCGCAGCGCTGCCTCAACCAGTCGTCGGGTGGCCGGCGCCGGCTGTCCCACCTTGAGCTGCACGAGCTCCGGAGGGAAGAGCAGGTCGAGCGTCCATTCCATCGCCAGCCGGATACGGCGGTCCCAGCGCGGAATATGGAGTAGCGCATAGGTACGCCAGAGCCACCAGGCGAGGAAGCCATCAAGCGTCACCCGACCAAGCCAGGCGATCGCAGCATGGTCGCCAAGCGTTACCATCATGCCGCGAGTGCGATACCGCATCGGAGCGAGTTCGCGGCAGTACAAGGTAGCCAAGAGGTTGCGCGCCAGTACCCGAGCTTGCCGGACTGCATGCTGGGCGGTTGGCGCATAGGGCCGACCGGTCGTCGGGTCGGTGACGGCTGCATTATCGCCGAGCGCCCAAACGTTCGTCATGCCATCGACACGCAAGAACGCATCGACGACGATCCGTCCCCGTTCATCAAGCGGAAGTCCAAAGGTCCGCACAATCGGGTTTGGATCCACGCCGATCGCGCTCACGATCGTTCGTGACTCCAGAACCATCCCGTCGTCGAGCAGGATGGCAGCAGGGTCCACCCGAACAACCTTGCGGCCCAACAGTACCTCAATTCCACGGCGCTGGAGTTCCTGGACAGCACGCGCGGCAGCTGCCTCGGGGAAGCTCGTTAGCAGGCGTGGCAAGGCCTCCACCAGTACCACCCGCTCCACTCCCGGCCGAATGTTCTGGTAATAGCGAAGCGCGTGCGTGAAGAGGCTGCGGATCTCAGCCGCGACTTCTACCCCTGTTGGCCCGCCCCCGATCACCACGACTGTGAGTAACCGCCGCTGCTCCTCGGGATCCGGTTCGATATCAGCCTGTTCGAGGAGATCAATCAGGTGGTTCCGGAGTGCAAAGGCGTTCGCCAGTCGCTGGACATCAAACGCATAGTCGTCGAGCCCCGGAATGCCGAACGTCGCCGGTACACCCCCGAGCGCCAGAACCAGATGGTCGTACGGGAGCTCCAAGTGTTCCTGGCGATGTTGGTACAACCCATGCTGAATCGTAACAATCCTTCGCTCCAGGTCAACACCGGTGAGTTCCCCAGCGTAGAGCCGGGCATGGGGCACGACATGCCGAATGGACGTCAGAATGGTTTCAACCCGTAAAGCCCCTGAGATCACTTCTGGCATGAGCGGATAGAAGACGAACGCGTTCTCTCGGGAGATCAGCGCAACCTCGATCTCTCCTCGGCGAGCTGCCCTTCGGAGCTCGTGTGCTGCTGTCACCCCAGCGAATCCACCGCCAGCAATGACGATCCGAACTGGTCTCGTACGAGCTTCCATTGCCATGAGCAACCTACCTCTTCGTCGTGACGGTACACCGCCACGGCACGAACCCTCCATTGTATCGCACAGAAGCAGCCCTTGAGGATGACGGAGTTCTGCCGCCTTTCCCACCGTGCCGCGCCTCCTTGGTTACGATTGCCGACTGAGAAATGAAAGGAGTTGGACAATGTCCGCACGAGGGTTCGGACTAGCTGCGGCGGTTTCCCACGAGGTCATCCGCGCGGCAGCAGCTGCTTGCGAGGCATTGGGGTATCGCACGTTCTGGGTCAACGACACGCCGGACGGCGACGGATTGGCGGCACTCGCGACAGCAGCATCAGTCACCCAACGGATCGCACTCGGAGTCGGCGTCTTGCCGCTGACACGTTGGACCCCAGAACGTATCGCGCAACGCGTGCAGGAACTCGAGCTTCCACTTGACCGACTCCGTCTCGGCATCGGCTCAGGGGCAGGACCAGGGGCACTCGCACGCGTCCGCGCGGGCGCGCTGGCACTGCGCGCAGCCATCCCCTGCGAGCTCGTCATCGCGGCGCTCGGCCCACGCATGTGCCGCCTCGCTGGTGAACTGGCCGACGCAGTGCTTTTCAACTGGCTTACTCCGGCGCACGTGGAGCAATCGACACACTGGCTCGCCGAAGGCGCCACCGTCGCCGGACGAGCGCTCCCACGGCGCTACGCATATGTGCGCGTTGCACTCGGCCGCGACGCATTGTCCCGCCTCGAAGAGGAGGCAGAACGGTACGAGCGCTTCCCGGGCTATCGTGAGCACTTTGCTCGCATGGGCGTCAGAGCACTCGCCACCGCAATCGCAGTGGAGTATGCCGAAGAGCTGACCACCGCGTTGCAGCCGTGGGAGACGCAGCTAGACGAGACTGTCGTCCGTGCCATCACCGCTCACGACTATCTCGACGAAATTCTGACGCTTGCGGAAGCAGCTGCGCCTGCTCAGCTCGGCTCTGGAGGCCAGGCCGGCTCCTGACCAGCCAACAACTGCTCGACTTGCTCGAGGTGAAGGCGATCGTGCTCCACGAGTTGCTCGACGAGATCTTCCACTGTCACCTCGCCGAGCCGCTCGTGGATGGCGCGGCGTTCCCAGTCCTTGAGGGAAAGTGTCATCAGCGTCGTCAGAGTATCGCCCCGCTCGTGGCCAAGCCGCTCCAACGCTTCAGCCAGCGAACTCACCGACTCCGCGGTATCAGCAAGATCGACCGCACGAAAATACGGTGTGTCG
Source organism: Thermomicrobium sp. CFH 73360 (assembly GCF_023806465.1). GTDB lineage: Bacteria > Chloroflexota > Chloroflexia > Thermomicrobiales > Thermomicrobiaceae > Thermomicrobium. The sequence continues at coordinate 765,081 of NZ_JAMSLS010000001.1, forward strand.
TGGGCAACCATGCGTAAGATGCGCTGGCGCATCAGCGCTTCGACCGCGGCTAAATGGGCGACGATGCGCGCAAGCGGAGTTTCTCCTCCATGTCCACTCGTCTCTCGATCGCGGAGCATGCTCTGGAGCCGGCGCGGTGTCTCGGAGAGAAGATCAATCAACTCTTGGTAGGGATGGAGCATGCCAAGACTCCTTTCAGCACCCCGCGGAGCAGTCGTACTCAGCTCGTTGGCCGATCGGTCAGGTGCCAGGTGATCCCGAAGGGGTCACGGAAGACAAAGGAGTGCTCGTCACTTTCGGCAACTGCGTAGCCACGGACAAGCACTTCAGCGCGCAGTTCCAGCAGCGTCTCCGGTGCAACCCGCAGACTCAAATGGACAAGACGCGGCTCGACAAAGACCGTCCCGCGACCAGCGAACTGCAAGAGCAACGCAAGCGGACCGTTGCGGAGCAGGACGTACTGCGGGAAGATACCGCTGCGCAGCCCCGCATCCCAGTCGAAGTCAGGGGGAAGATACTCCCAGGTATCACCCACACGCCGGACGCGCCAGACGACCTCCAGACCGAAGAACTCCCGGTAGAAGTTCTCTGCCACCTGGAGGTCGGCGACACGGATCGCAACATGCTGGAACGCTTCGATGCGCACCGTCCGCCCGGCAGGCAAGAGCGGTTGTACTCCGGGGTCGGGGAGCCCATACGGCAAAAGGCCACTTCCCGGCGGTGCAGGAACGAGAGCTCCTTGGATCGGTGCGATTCGCTCGCTCATTGAGCCTTCCTCTCGGCAAATTAGCGATACCAGCCGATTGTCTGCACTGCTTGCGCCCCAAGCAAGCCGAGCTGGACTTCGTACGGCGTGCCAGCCGCCTCCGGGTGGAATTCGAAGCGAGCCCGCTCGAAATACTGCACAGTGTACTCCTTCCCATCGCTCGGGTTCACCTCACGGAACTCTGGGCTGATCGGCAAGCCAAAGCGCGCAAGCCCGCCGTTCCGTTCCCAGTATCGCAAAAAGGCACCCTGAACGACGAAGCCAGTTTCCGGGAAATACCGTTGATCCGGGCCGAGTCTCTCCGGAGGAGGTTGTGGCGGGAAGGTGCGGTCACCGAGGGCCCAGCGGCCAAGATGAGCAAGCTGGACCTCATGGGGAGACCCTCGGTACTCCGGCCAGTACTCAAAGCGTGCACGCTCGAAGAATTGCACGAGCCGGCCGCCGCTCCAGAACGGCTCCGTCAGAGGATATCCAAAGGCAGCGAGCCCGCCGTTCTGTTCCCAGTAGCGGCGGAATGGCCCACTCAAGGTATGCCCGGTCTGGGGAAAGTAGCGCACGGTCGGATCGCTCGGAGGAGCGACTCGACTCGTCGGAACCGCCTCAGGGCGTGCCAGTTGCTGGTAGACCAGGTAAGCGGGCTTCCGCGGCCACGGGATTGCTTCCCGTCCGTAAACGGTGTTGGAGTCAAGGAGGCGGACTAGCCCCCAACTTGCATATCCGTGTGAGAGACCAAAGTCCTCGAATTTGAACCAGAAGACCCGCTCAACTTCTGGTGCTTGCTCCCACAGCAGCGTGTAGACCTGTCCCAGGAATTCCGCCTGCGCTTGTTCAGACGCTGTCGGCGAGAGTACGCCAGTGCTGGACCATGGCGGGGGATCAGCAACCATTCCCACCTCAGTCACCCAGATCGGGGACAAATCCGTGTGGGCAAGCTGGATGGCTCGTAGTTCGCGCACCGCCGCGAGTACGCTCCCGCCATCTGGGAGGAAATAGGGGTGGATGGAGACCGCATCCCACGGATACCGGCCAGTGCGCGCCCGAAACTCCCGTACTGCCGGACTCTCGTAGACCGCACGCCACCAGTCGAGGTGCCGGTCACCATCGTGGTGCCGATCAAACAGAAGACTGCCAGCAACCACACGAGTTGAGGGACTGAGCTGTTGTACCGTTTCGTAGACATCTACAGCGAGTCGCCCATAGACGTCCGGACGAACTGCATGCTCTCGCTGGTTCGTTTCCTCCCAGAGGAGTTCATTGGCATTGGGCTCGTTCAGGAGTTCAACCGCACCCAGTGCTCTTCCGTAGCGTCCAAGAATCTCTTTCGTGCGCTCCACGAACGCACGGGTGTATCGATTACGGCCCTCACGGTCAGGCGATTCGTTGATTGTCCGAAAGCGATAAGACTCGTCAACGTCGGCCAAGATACCCGAACCAAGCACTGCCAGCACCTTCATCCCGTAGCGGGGTGCAAGATCAAACAGGCACCAGTCATGCTTGTCATAATCGACCCAGCCAGGGCCAGGAGCAGTATCATACTCGGCATGGAACTCGATCCGTACCCAACGGGCGCCGAGCGCTGTCATCTCCGCCATCATCGTCTCAAGAAAGATGCGATTGACAGCAAGTGGGGCGCGTTCTGGATCCGTATTGAACTCGTACCAAGGATCACGACCGACAATTCCGAAGAACTCCGCACGGGTCGCAGGGTCTCGCTGCGCTGAGATGGTTGCGGCTGGTCGACCGACAAGACTTATGGCGAGGAGCGCGAGCGCCAGCACCGCACGCAATCCTCGTCCAATGCCCATCGGCGCCCCCTACCCTTCCCGCATCGCCCACAGACGGCACGCGTGTTAGGCCACACGCAGCGCCTGTCGCCAAGGTTCGAGGACAAATCGCTCCAACGCCTCCGCAACTCCGTCCTCGTCATGCCCCCGCACAACTGCCCCAGCTTGGGCACGCACGTGCTCGGGGGCATTCCCCATCGCGACTCCAAGTCCGGCCCGACGCAGAAGTGGGAGATCGTTTTCGCCGTCCCCCACAGCGAGAACGTCGTCCAGCGTCAGCCCGCGCCGCCGCGCCAGGAGTTCCACCCCGCTCGCTTTGCTCACCCCCGGCGCATGCACGTTAGCAACCCAACGCGGGAGCTGTGGGATCCACTCGAACGGGCCATGGTGATAGATCGGGAGCCCAGCCCGCGCCAAACGAGCCGTCGCACGGCGGAGCGCCCTCTCCGGGCCAAAGAGATCGACTGTGAGCACATCCTCAAGTTCGAGTACATCCGCAACCGGGAGGCGATCGACCTCACCGGTACGTGGCAACAGCTCCGCCTCGAACTCCGGCAAGGGTGGAAGCGGGTCGGTGACAAGCACCAGCCGCTCACTACTACGAGGGGCGCGCAAGGCGAGCGCTCCCAGTCCTTCTCGCCTGGCTTCGGCAAGTGCACGCGCCAATCCAGCACGGTCAAGCGGACGCTCAGCCAGTGCCCTCTCGGTGTCTGTCTCCCAAACCAGCGCACCGTTGTAGAGCACGAGAGGGAGCAAGATCCCGAGTTGCTCGAGCACCGGAAGTGTCGTACATAAGCGCCGTCCGGTCGCAAGTGCTACCTCGATCCCCAGCGCCCGACAAGCCATAATTGCGTCATGGACCACCGGCCGCACCACGTCCGAGGGATCCAAGAGTGTTCCATCGATGTCGAGCACAACAAGCCGGAATAGTCGTTCCTTGACTATTTGGTTGGCTTGGTGGTACCCCATTACACCCTCGCTCGCGCCTTGCCATCATTGGTATAGCATAGGCCCCTTGGGATTTTGATCTTTTGTCGAAGACTCTTTCTCCTACCGATTACAGGGGAAGTGTGAAGACCGTGTGGAGAGACGGGGTATCTGCCGAGCTGTGTGTATGGGGTACTGTGGCCACGGCTGGACTATCGCCGCGACGCGCCACACAGGAACACGCGAGGGTCCGGCAGCCATCGGTGATCGCAACGCGGGTATCTCGACGGAGGACAATATGCAGCGAGGCAGTACAACCCTCGCTGCAACCGGAAGAGATACCGTATTGGCCCGGCAAGCCCCAAGGCCTGTTCGAAGGCGGGCAGCTCATCAAGGAGCGTCGCCAGCTTCGCGGATTACTCCAGCACACGGTCAATTGCCGCGAGTTTGGCGCGGAGCGGGGATGGAAGAGCTTCGACGTCGAGCTGTGCCCGGAGTTGCTGTGCTCGGTCCACGTGATCTCGCGCTTCCTCGATCAGCTGCTGGGACTGATGGAGCACATCAAGCTAGGTGGAAGAGTGCGACGTTGGCGGAGACGTTATCCCGGTCGTCTCGAGCGCGGTGACCATTACTTGTCCGACATGGACAAGCATCAGGCCACCTGCAGAGGGTTCCCGGCCGAGAGAGAAAATCACGCGTAGCCGCGGAGCGAAGTCAGCTAATGTCCACTTCCGCACCCCATCGCGCCTTTTCAGCTGCTCCCCTGAACCCAGACCATCTCTCGTCGCAAGGTGTCGGCCAGGCGCAGGCTCCGCTTGTCTCGTTGCTCCCACTCCGCGCGCGTATAGATATAGACGAGCGCCTCTGCCTGCACTGGCAGCTCCTCCAGCGGCAAAAGCGCCATCCTCCGCTCAAACGGGAGCTCCGACGTTTCCAGGATCACCACGATGTCCAGGTCACTTCCTACCCCGGCATCGCCGGGAGCGTAGGAGCCAAAGACGCCCACCGCCACCAGTCCCGGTAGCGGCAGACGCCGGGCCCAAGCCGTGACCGCCTCAAGAACCTCAGCGCGGCTCGGCCATCTGAGCACGGACGAATGCAACGATCTGACTGGCATAGGCGATTGCCTCCTGGCTCTGCAAGGGCCCGTAGTGCTCAACCGGCGCTCCCGCCGGGAAGGCGTCTGGATAGCGCGTCGGCACATACAGAGCATCCAACGAGCGGGCCTTCTCCACCAGTAGAGGGGGAACCGCGATGGGCAGCTCGGCCAGGAGAAGGACCACTAGCTGCCTCCAGGCCTCCTGGCCCAGGTGAAGGTGCAGAGCCTTCACCGCCTTCTCAGCGGCCTGTTGGGCCGCAAAGCATGCCCACTTGTGTCGCCCCGCCTGCGCGGCAATCTTTGCCATCTCCAGGTCAGACTCAGCCTGCTGCAGCCTATCAGGCGCGCGATTCATCTGCTGCACCTGATGGACTCTGTTCCTTCCGCTTACCAGCGACAGCAGGAGCGCTGAGATTGTATAGGGCAGTTCTCGGTGAGCACTCGCAGTGCTCAGCCGTGGGGCACATATTCACCGTGTTCGTCGCTGTCACCCAGCGATGATCATTGCAGCAGTGATATCGAATAACTGCTCACAGTGGTAACAGCACGTGCAGGTGAATCCGGGGACGCCAACCGCGCGGACCTGGCTGATCGGCCGCCGCATGGTGGCATCGTCGTAGATGTTCGAGAGCTCGAGTGGTACGTCAGCGGTGCGCTCCCAGTTGCGCGGTTCCGCGTACCACCCGCGATACCAGGTGAGAACCGGTCGGACAGGAGTGAAGGCACCTGCCGGTTGCAGTTTAAGGGAGAGGACAGCAAAAGAGGCCAGGAGACGAGAAGTACCCGCCAGGACACACTGCTTCGGCGAACGCGTCTCGGTGCGCTGCAAGCAGCCCGTGCCATCAGATCGCCTCCTTCCTGCCGTGCTCTTGCCTGTCACGGCTCCCCTTTCTTCAGCGACGCACCATGATGGTACCCTCAGGAAGAGAGAGCTTCTGCAGAGCCTCCTCGCTCCGAAGCAGCTGTTGCACAGTAGACATTCGGCACCGCTCGCCGCTGCTGAAATTTCACAGCGGCACACAGTGTCAACAGGAAGTTCATGGTGGAGCCAGGGCTTGTCAGAGCCAAGGGTAAAGACAGCTATTGACAGCTGCGTCGCTTACCGAACCCCCTGTCTGACTCGCCAGTCTGCTCGGTTGGGCAGGTCGAAGATCCGCGATCTCCTTGCGGAGGGTTGAGAGCCTCGTGCGATGGCAGGCAACCGTCTCTTGTTTGCGCCCGTTCACCTATGTGCGTCATCGAGCCTCATTCGACCGAGAACGGTTGCCCTCCACGTTGTGCTCAAGTGCTTCTCAACGACAGCCCACGGGCTACAGACAGATTGATTTACTACCCAACTCTTTGCAGGACATGCTTTTTGGTTCGTGCCATTCTGTTGATTCCCGTCACGTGGAGAAATGGAGTCGACGATCTGCTGATGACGCTTGACAATGGGGAGGAACGGAGGGAGTGAGACGATGTACCTGACACGGCACCTGACGCGCGAGGGAATTCGCTGGGCCTGCGATGGGCAGTGGTTGCCAGCCGGCTTCCGCCTCAGCTGGCTTTTGGAACTTCCGGCTGCCACGGCACGAGGCCTATTAGCAATGCTTCCCCGCGGTGAACGAGCCAGCGGCCCTCTGCTTGCCCCAATCGACCCAGAGCAGGAAGTCTGGGCCGCTGGGGTCACCTACCTGCGCAGTCGTGATGCCCGGATGGCCGAAGCACAGGTGAAAGATATCTACTGGCGCGTCTACGAGGCAGAACGGCCGGAACTTTTCTTGAAAGGCCAAGGATGGCGAATGGTCGGACCAGGGGAACCGGTGCGCGTGCGCCGCGACAGCCGTTGGAATGTCCCCGAGCCGGAACTCGCCGTTGTGTTCACCCAGTCGCTGGAGCCCTTCGGCTACACGGTGGGGAACGATGTCTCCTCACGCGATATCGAAGGGGAGAACCCACTCTACCTTCCGCAAGCCAAGGTGTACGACGGTGCCGGCGCACTGGGACCAGGGATCGTGGTCATCGAATGTGCCGACGAACTACACGATGTCCCGGTCGCGATGGAGGTTTACCGCGGGGATACGCTTGTCTACCGAGGCGAGACGACGACGGCCCGCATGAAGCGGCCCCCGGAGCAACTCTTGGCCTGGCTGGGCAGGGAACTCCGCTTCCCCTGGGGTGGCGTGCTGATGACCGGAACCGGTATCGTCCCGCCGGACGACTTCTCGCTCGCGCCGGGAGACCGGGTGGTCGTTCGCGTCGGCGAGCTGGTGCTGGACAACCCGGTCGGGTGACGAACCACACTACCACGCCCGACCGATTCACAGCATCCTCATAGCACCACCGTGTTCGCTGTGCCTACTGAACGTCCAGGCCATCGCCTGGTGGAGTGTCTTCACCACTCGGTGCAGATGAACGGACTGGTGAGCCGGAGCACCTCCTTCCTGTCTAAGAAGTTCCGAGAGAGACGGGTCTCGCGTAAGCCGATCGCCTTGATGTTGGCTGTGCGTGAGCGTGGCACCTGTCAGGATCGGTGACTCGAGTCACGTCTTCGCTGCGCAGACGCAACCTGCTGAGTCTTCTCGTCCCAAGCCCCCTCGGAGAACTCGCAGGAGAACGGTTGTCCCTCCATCGGCAATTGGCACTCCCAGCGAGATATCTCCTGCCAATTGAGCTGGTTGCCAGTTATCCCTCTGGGCAACCCCGATGGCAGATCGTGGCACTCCGGGTCACTGTACTTGCGCATCATCGTCGTCCGGTCCGCTTGCGGCGCGCAGCCGGCAGATCCGGGACATGCCCACCGATACATGGAAGGCCGAGGATCGCTGCTCGAGCGAACTTCGGCCCTGAGGAAGACTTCCGCGCCGTCCGCCCAACCCCTGCGGCACCCTACCGAGCATCAGCGCATCGGCAGCCTATTGCGTCATCTCTACCGATGCGCGAGCCCCAAAGGAAGACGCAAAGACAGGCGAACGAGGTAGGAGTGCTCCTACCCCGCTCGCCTGAAGATATCCAGCCAATCTCATCAGTCGCAATGCCCCGGCCCAATATACCCATTGTTAAACTGATCGAGAGTAGAAGCCCAGGCAATGAGGTCACTGCGCTGGTACCCAGACGGATACGGGGTCGTCGGTGAGGCCACTGCGAAGTACGCCGCGGCGTTGGCGAGGGCGGTCTGCACCTCGGCTGGAGCCGTCGCCCCATTGGCCACATTCAGCGTCGCCGCAATGAACTGGTGTGCGAGGATGTAGTAGGCGTTTCCACCAGCCGGAGGCGTCTGGAGAACGCCGAGCCAGGTCTGACCACTGTTGTAGAAGGTATCGTCCGGCGAGTAGCCTGCTGGCCAACGGTCTGTCCAGCGTTGCCAGTAACCTTGCGTCAAGGTACAGCCCTCCATGCCGCCGCCTGGCGTCGTCGGGCAATCTGCGAAGAGCGTGACTGCGGCGCTCGCTGAATGCGTCATGTGCGTATCACTCTCGGTCAGTGTCGCACTGTTTGTCAACGTTCCAACACGGGTCTCCTCAGCGTCACAGGCAGAGACATTCGTGACCGTAATCGTGAGGGACGTGACCGAGCTCTCAGTGAGCGTCGTCGTCCACGGCCCGCTCGGCGTACAGGTGAAGCCGGCTGGGCAAGCTAGCGCATCGTCGAGCGTCGCGGTCTCGTCGATCTCGGTCGGCATCGATGGGAGCCAGAAGCTCGCCTTCGGCTCCGGGCCGCACGGCTCCCCCGGCTTACAGTTCTTCGCATTGTCGTTGATTGACCCGGAGTGATTCGTGATCTTTACTTTGGCGACGTTCCGGTACTGGGCACCTTCGACTGGGGTGAACTGTACGTCATACGGGTAGCAGAAGGTCTCACCTGGACCGAGGACCGGCTTCGCGCTTGTATCGACCGGTTGAGAGACAAGTGTCTGAAACTTTCCGGATCCGACTTTGTACTCCACCACGTCGGTGATGGTCAAGTTCTCGGTGGGTTTGCTACCACCGTTCGTGACACAGATTTGGCCGCGTACGCCGTAGACGTCGATCGGTTCACTGCGCGTCGCGGTGATCGTGAACGTCACCGTTCCGCTCACGTTTGGCGCGAGCGTGAGTACGTCAACGTCAGCCGTCTTGTCCAGCGTCCAGTCGTAGCGCCGCTCCCAATACCCCTCAGCCGTCTTGACAGCACTCAACGTCGTGCCAGGCACCCCACCGCGGTCACGTGGAGTCGAGACTTTCACCGTCTTCACCGGTGGGGACTTGCTCATCTGTCGCGCACTCACGAGTGCCGGGCCGGCCAGCGAGAGGACCATGAGCACGAGAGTCAAAGCCACGACGAGCCGTTTCGTTCGCATCAGACCCACCCCCAATCCACCTTCAATGAGATCCACTCAGGGGTCACCGCGCTTCAGCGCTCGTTGGGAACCTGTGCCTCACTCCCTCCTGTCCCATCTCGCTGACGGAGCGGTGACGTAGGACTATAGTCTTACCGTACTACCCCTGAAGACCCACACCAAAATAATACCCATTGCCCATCCTCTTGTCAAGTTTCTGCTCAATAAGCGCCAGACCGTAACCTGCCCGAATGCGTCCAGCGGTCACGAGTCTCCAAACTCCGGCTCTTGGGTGCTCATGGGCAAAGCGCTGCTCGCCCACCGCTCCCCGTAACCCGGACAAACACGCCCGAGACTTGTGCATTCCGTCGCGCTATCCTTCAGACTCCTTCTGCCCAGCGACCACGTTGTTGGCAGGGTCCCGCGTGACCAGGCACTCTTCAAATCCGCTGCTCTGAAACCCGCAACGCGAGGAGGCGAGTGCTCAGAAGGGTTTCACTCGTCATCCTCGAAATGGTCAGCGACTGTCATACCAGCGTCGACCACCCGAGAGCAGCGAAGGCACTGGCTCCAATCCCCAGCCTTACCAGGGTCGCCTCAACCGTGAGTAGGTACGAAAGTCCCATCAGAAAACCTGCCGCTTCGCTTGACAGGACTTCCGTCACATCTCATACTTAGGATAAATTGGCTAATTCCCCGGAGGCAAAAGAGCAGAAGACGCCTCGCCGCATCCGAGGGGAGGGTGAGAGGATGAGAGGGAAGCCGTCGTTACCTCGAGGTGTACTCTTCATCATGACGCTTGTACTCATCGCACTCGTGCCAGGCTTGGTACTGGCCGATGAGGTTCGTGTCACCGGCAACGCGATCGTCATCAGCGGGGGCGTCAAGACGGTGACAATCACGGCCGGGGGCTCGGCGACTGTCAGCTATTACATCCAGCAACAGCCAGCCAATCAGGACGGACAGCAAGGGTGCAATGCCAACGATGGGAGCCCGGCAACGCTGACCTTCAAAGCGAATGGCTCCCCGATCTCTTCCACCGGCACGACTGTCACAGCGAATCCGTCCTCGCTGACCTTTACGCAGTGCGGACAAGGGAACAGTCAATCCGTCACGTTCAGTTCCTCAATTCCAGGTAACTACGTGATCACCGTCCAAGTGTCTGATACCGGGCCTGGCTCCTATGATGCGAATCCCGCCACCTTTACCCTGATCGTCAACCCGCCGCCTGATTCAACACCGCCACTCATCACCCCAGCCATCTCCGGTACGCTCGGCAATGGCGGCTGGTACGTCAGTGACGTCACGGTGACATGGAGTGTTACTGATCCCGAGTCGTCAGTCACCAGCACCAGCGGCTGCGGCCCGACGACCATCACCTCCGATACGACCGGACTCACGCTCACCTGTACCGCGACGAGCGCCGGCGGGACAGCATCGCAGGCAGTCACTATCAAGCGCGATGCAACTCCGCCCGCGATTTCGTGTGCTGTTCCAGATCAGAGTATGTGGTACGGCGACAACGTATCGGTCTCTTGCAGCGCCAGCGACAGCACATCCGGCCTCGCCGGACCGTCCACCTTCACTCTAAGCACGAGCGTCCCGGTCAGCACCGAAACCTCGGCTGCCACGACGAACTCTCAAACTGTGAGCGACTACGCTGGGAACACAGCGACGGCCGGCCCCTTCACCTTCAAGATCGACC
>NZ_JAMSLS010000010.1 GCF_023806465.1 Thermomicrobium sp. CFH 73360
TCTCAACGATGCCGGCGCCCTCGTGACCTGTCACAATGGGATAGTTGGTTGTGAAGTCGCCGGTGGCGAAGTGCCAATCGGAGTGGCACATGCCGGTTGCCACCATCTTGACCAGGACCTCTCCGGCTTTCGGCTCGTCAAGTTCGAGTTCTTCCACCTGGAACTGCCGAGTGGGCCCATACAAGACAGCAGCACGGGTCTTCATGTGTCCCCCTTTGCCCATAGCCGCATACCAACCTGCTCGAGATATGGATCCGACGAAGGAGACTTCTTCAGTACTATAGCATCGAAAAACCGAAGCTGTCAATCATGCCTTGGAGAAATCGCCTGGAAAGCTTGGAATATCCACAGTTGGTATATGCTCCATTGACGTCACAGCGAGGGTATCCTCGCGTGTGGTTTGCCCGTGTGACCGCTGATGGTTATGCGGGGGCTGTGGTCTTTCCAGCCTCACAAACTGTTACGCCTGCGGAGTCCTTGGCGACGGGTACTCCTCCTTGGCAAGGTGAAGCGCACAGAGACGCGGCACCAATGGCGTACCGGACACAGGGAGAAGAACCCTCCATGGATGTCCGCTTGGTTTGAAACTCGCTGAGTGCACTCCGCAGGCAGGGTGATTGGGCTGTCTCCTGTTGCAGCTGCGTGGCGATCTGGGATTCTTGGGCCATAGGAAACACAGCTCGACTGAGCCGCTGTGCTTGCCTACCCGACAGGAGAAGGAACATCGGATGAGCTCCTCGTGGCAGGGAATGCAGGAGGTTCTGGCATGATGCAGTGGTTTCCTCGCAGAATGAGAGCGTTGTCCGGAGAATCTTTGGCGCTCATCTTGCGCCCGGGCACTTCCGCAACGCTATAGTTGCTATCAGGCTGGCGGATGACGTTGCAGAGGACCGGAGGAGGGACGGTGAGCGAGGTTCGGATCACGGTTCGGCAGAATGGCCCGTACTACGTCCAAGGCCGAGTTATTCTGGTTGACCACGAGGGAAACGAGATTCCCTATGAAGGTGAAGAACTCTGGCTGTGTCGCTGTGGTGGCTCATCCAAGAAGCCGTTCTGTGACGGGACGCATAAGCGGATCGGCTTTCGTGGTGACCTTGGGGTGGAGGTGCGTCGGCGCAAAAGTGAAGTGTCAGGCGAAGGCACGGCGGCGAGCATGGCGACGACCCAGGGGGAGCGTCAGGAGAACACAGATTTCGTCGCCGTCATGCCTCTGGCCGAGGTGCCGGAGGCTACGATCGTCCGCTTTGAAGTTGACGGTGAGCCCCGCATTCTCGTGCGCTATGGCGACCGGCTGTACGCCGTGTATGGAATCTGTACCCACGAGGAAGCGGAACTGGCCGAGGGTGATCTCGAGGACGGGATTGTGTATTGCCCATTGCATGGGTCAGGGTTCGAGCTCGCTACCGGACGTGTCGTCTCACTCCCAGCGACAGAACCGCTGCCGGTGTACGAGGTGCAAGTCCGCGACGGCATGGTGTACGTGTCGCGGCGGCCACGGGGATGAGCGAAGACACAGTGGCAGCCAAGTTGCCCCGCATCTCGGCCTGGTTTAAGGAACGAGGCAACAAGTTGCTGCCCGCTGCTTTTTAGCCTGTTCTGCCTCGGTCGGCGTGAGGGGGCTTTGCTGGGCGTGCTGTCCTAGAAGGTGGCTGGAGACCTGCCAACTCCTGCTGCCCAGAGGTGATCACAAGCTCCCCGCTGCAAGACGTAACGAAGGCAGATTAGAAACTCCCGCCCGAAGCTGCGCTACCACTTGAGGCGCCGCCGCCATCGCCACTTGTATCGCTTGTTCGGCTGGACGAACCAGACAGGAGGGTCGTCTCCACAGTCTTCCAGAATTCGTACAACAGGAGATCACCTTCGTTATCCGATACTGACTGGTCTTTCTCGAGCCAGATCGGCACGTACCCGAGCAGATGTGCTGCGCGGAGATGAACGTCAAGGTCTTTGCGGATGCCGAGCGCGATCGCGTACGGAAGCAGCCGGTCGAGATCCAGAGTAGCGACTCGTTGGCGTGTCGCTTGCTTCACTCCCCTTATGAATCCGTGCCAGCGCATCGCTTCCTCCTTGCCCTGGCTCGTCGTCTCATGGAGCAAGTCAGCGACAACAAGCCACAGAAGGCCACTCGGAAGAAGCGCAAGAACACCGATCCCACCGGACGGGGTCTCTGCAAGCAAAAAGACCGCCAGAGCAAGGACGCCGAGCAGTAGACCGATCACGCCGGGAATCAAGAAAGCGATGCGTCGACGGCGAATGTTCGGATCGAACCAACCGCGGCGAATGAGTTCGGCACGGATCGCCTGTTGAGCGCGAGGCCAGTTTTCCCAAAGGGCGGAGCGTAGAGCCTGTACGGCCACAGGCACCTGTCCGGCAAGCGGCTTGAGGCTGTCCCAGACCACACGCTCATAGTCTGACTGGACAACCTGTGGATCCCGAAGAGCAATATGGACCAGCGGCTCGGCTGCAGCGTCTGGGAACTTTCGATGGACCAAGGCTAGCGAGCGACTCGGTAGTGTCTTGGGAACGGGCTGGAGGCTCAGCGCACCACGCCGTGCGAGATCAAAGAATGTCGCGATCATCAAGTCAAAGATGACTCGTCCCCGGACAAGTGCTCCGGCGAGCGCTGGCGCGAGATCACTTGGCGGCTCAGTCGTTGTCAGAGGAGGAGACCGTCGTGCGGGTCGTGGAATCCTCATCCACAACACGGCTCCCCAAGCCAGAACCACGATAGTGGCAACGAACCAGATCAGGTTGAGGTTCTGATGCGCGAGGGTATCAGCCATGCGCTGGAACCAATTCCGCTGCTGGGGTGGGGGACCGACCGTAAGGTTCCGGTGAATCGCATCGAGACCCACAGCAATACCTGCCGCAAACCGACCCTCGCGCAGTGCTGGGAGCATCTCTGCGGCAATCCGATCGAGCTCGTGCTGGCGAAGAACACCGCTGCGCACATGTGCCTCGCCAGCGACAATCGCAAAGTGGCCGTGCCGCGGATCGTTTGGCTGAAGATTGAAGAGCAGCACCACGCCATCGCGCGCTCCCGGTGCGGACTGGATGCTCCAAGCATCCATGAGTACTCGGGCATCAGCCACGGTCTCCTCGAAGGACGCATCATGGAGCCGCAGATAGACGACGATTGGTGCACCGACCTGGTTGATGGCCGCGGCGCGCCGCTCAAGATCGGTTATCTCAGCTGGTGTCAAGACAGCTGCCCGATCATAGACGTATCGTCCAGGTTGGGGAGAGCCGAAGTCGTTCGCTCCGCGCGCTACCCACGGGAAGGGGATCACTACTCCGAGGAGGAGGATCAGGCCAAGAAACCAGCGACGCACTGCTCACCTCAAGCGACTCCGCACACACCCAATGAAGTATCAACCGCGATCTTCCTTGAGTCAACAAGGAACACTTTCTTCACAACCACAGTGCTGCTTACCGCAAACCATGGGTAGTCTCCATCGCCTAACCGTCGTCTTCCATTGACGGAGAACGCAGGTCGTCAGTTGAGCGTCACCCAGAAGGTTGGGAACGTGCGACAATGTTCTTCCGGCGTGGAGGATGCACGATCTCCACCGCCCAAGTCTCCCTGCTAGGGCATACTGTGGGCATCGTCTGCTGCGGAGTCCCTCGGAGAAGGGGACCCTCGTCCAGGGGGGTAGCGCCGGAAACAACTGCGGTAAGTGCTGCGGAACACAGTAGTGCTCCACAACAAGGGGTAGTGTCATGCCTGAGACGTGCTTGGTCATCGGTGCCGGAGTTGCAGCGTTCGGCTTTGCCAATGCGATTCGTGATGCTGGATACCAGGGACGATTGATTATCGTCGGGGCAGAAGAGTCCCCCCCGTATGAGCGTCCTCCGCTGTCAAAGGCGTATCTCCTTGGGAAGAAGCACGAGGATGATCTGATCTATCGACCACTCTCGTTCTACGAGGAACGCGGGATCACGCTTGTGCTCGGTGAACGGATTGCCTCTCTCGACCTTCAGGCGCGCTCAGCGCAGGCGGAGAGTGGAAAGACCTACCATTTCGATCAGCTGGTGCTGGCAACGGGAGCAAATCCTATCCGGTTACCGATACCAGGAGCTGAACTCCCTGGCGTGCGCGTCCTCCGGTCAATGGCTGACGCGCGAGCGTTACGCGACGACCTCCACCGCGTTGAGCGGGTATTCGTGATTGGGGGTGGGTTCATTGGCTGTGAGGTCGCAGCAAGCGCCCGGACGTTGGGGAAACAGGTGACGCTGGTCGAGACGATGCCAGTGCTGCTTGGACGAGCGTTGGGTGAGCAGATCGGGAGTGCAATCGCCCGTGTGCACGAGCGCCGCAGTGTTGTCCTGCGCTTGGGCCGGCGGGTCGAAGCGCTGGAAGGGCGGGCGCGGGTGGAACGTGCCATTCTGGACGACGGAACGGTGCTCCCGTGTGATCTTGTGGTGGTTGGAATTGGAGTTCGGCCAGCCCTGCCGGCTATCGACGGCGACCTCGAGATCGACAACGGCGTGGTGGTTGATGCGACCTGTGCCGCGAGCGCTCCAGGTGTCTGGGCGGCGGGAGACGTGGCACGTTGGTGGCATCCAACGATCCAGCGAGCCATTCGAGTGGAACACTACGACAACGCACTGGCAATGGGAGCGGCCGTTGCCAAGGCGGTGGCAGGACAGCCAGAGCCATACGCTCCAGTGCCATCGTTCTGGTCGGATCAATACGACCTGACCATTCAATATTACGGTTATCCTGTGGAATGGGATGAGATCATCGTCCGAGGCGATCTCGACGAGCCGGCCTTCACGGCTTTCTACTTGGCCAGTGGTCGGATTTTTGGTGCAGTAATCGTGGGGCGGCCCAAAGATATGCGGCCGGCCCGCCGACTCGTTGAGCGGTTGGCGCAGGTCGACCGAGCAGTGCTGAGTGATCCAGAGGTCGACCTGCGCACGCTCCTTTCTTGACGCTGGAGAAGGTCGACGAATCTAACGTGTGACCGGTAGACCGGTACGTGTCCAGGCAATCATGCCGCCGGCGAGATTGGCGACACGAGTAAAGCCTGCCTGTTGAAGGATCATAGTGGCGTAAGCGCTCCGGTTGCCGCTCCGGCAGACAAGAATAAGTTCGCGATTCGGGTCGAGTTCGCTCAGACGGGCAGGGAGCTCGTCGAGCGGAACGAGGCGCGCTCCGGGAATGTGCCCGGCCCGCCATTCATGGGGCTCGCGCACATCGATGATGAGGGCTCCTGACTGCTGGCGAGCATGCGCTTCAGCTGGCGTGACTTCTGGTACACGAAACCGACTAAGCAGACGACCCAGCACCATCTTCTCCCTTCCAAACAGGGCGCACGAAGCGACACGAGCGTAGGAACCTTGGGCAGAGCATTGCCGCCGCTGGGGCAAGGCCCAGGCCTGACCTTGCCCCACGGCGATCCAGTCAAGGCTCGTTACACGGCGACTGCAGCTCCGCGCGTGACCGGATGGCCAGCTCCACGCCAGGCGTCCATACCACCCTCCACCGACCAGACGTGTTCGAATCCATGGGCCTGGAGCAGACTTCCAGCCAGGACACTACGCGCACCAGCGCCACAGACAAAGACAACCGGACGAGTTGGATCCAAGGAGGCGAGTTCGTTCGGTAGCCGATAGAAGGGGATGTGCCGTGCCCCAGCGATGTGTCCCTCGACCCATTCGGATGACTCGCGGACATCAACGAGTTGGAGGAGTGGCTCGTTCTCCAGCCATTGGGCCAGCTTCTGAACGGTGAGCAGTGCGAGCGTTTGGTACGGGTAGCCAGCACGCTCCCACGCGGGCATTCCTCCGGCCAGGTAACCGATGACTTGGTCATAGCCGATCACGGCCAGCATCTGGACGGCGCGGAGTGCATCCTCCTCGCGGTCGACGACCAGGACAAGCGGTCGATCGGGTGGCACAACGAGGCCGACACGGTTCTGGAACTGGCCGCTATCCAGGGCAACCGAAATGGCCGCTGGGATGTGGCTGGCGGCAAATGCTGCTGGCGAGCGAATATCAAGGAGAACCGCACCAGCTTGCTGCAGTTCGCGCACTCGCGCTGGAGCCAGTGGCGTGGCCGAGCCGATCCGCGGAGGCTCCGCGCCACGATTGAGCTCAACAATTCGCGCCAGGTTGGGTGGGCGCTCCGGCAAGTTCTCATTCATGAAGCGAACGAATGCCGCGCGGTCACGAATCTGTAAAGCGCGGTTATGGCGCTGCTCAAAACCGATTGTGGTACCGGTCATCCGATTGTTCACGCGGCCACAGAGCGATCCAGCCACATGACCAGGAAAAACGAGCGTTCCGGGTGGGAGTTGGAGCAGACGCTGGTGAAGGGAATCGAACAGCGCCGCTGCACCTTCAAATCCGTCGATGGCCAGGTCGGGGCGAGCGACATCGCCGACGAAGAGGGTATCACCAGTCAGGACCAGCCACGGTTCCGGAGCCCGCGAGCGGTCGATGACGGCGATGACGATATGCTCGGGACGGTGGCCCGGCGTGTGGATGGCACGCAGCACGACCTCACCAAGCTCGAGCTCGTCACCGTCACGGAGCGGCAGGTGCGGGTAGGCGACGCCGGCCAGTGCGGAGACAGCGATCGTCGCGCCGGTGGCAGCGGCGAGCTGGTGATGACCGGAGACGTGGTCGGCATGGTTGTGCGTCTCGACGATGTAGCGGAGCGTCAGTCCCTCGCGCTCCAAGAGGTCGAGGATCTCCTCGACCATGTCGATGCGTGGGTCGATGACGGCGGCTAGCCCCGCATCGGTGGAGCCGACGACGTAGGCGGCACAGCCGATGTCGGTGCGGAGGATCTGCTGGAAGAACATCGTTCCCTCCTTCACGAGGCCTCAAGTGTCTGCAAGGCACGCTGGAGCCGAGTGCGTGCTTCGGCAGCCAGCTCGTCGAGCGCGGGATTGCCGACAATGCCAAGCATGGCTTTGGGATCAGCAATTTCCACGCGGGTCTTACCATCCACTTCGCGGACGACGACATTGCAGGGGAGGAGTAGGCCAACCTCTCGCTCAGTCTCAAGCGCTCGATGGGCAAGGGGTGGATTGCAGGCACCGAGGATCACGTAGCGCTCCATGTCGAGACCAAGCTTCTGGCGCAGCGTCTCTTTGACGTCGATCGTGGTCAGGACGCCGAACCCTTCGCTCTTGAGCACCTCCTGTACCTTGGTCAACACTTCGTCGAACGGCTTCTCGAGATCGACCCCGAAGCCGTAACGACCTGTGAACATCCTGTCAGCCTCCTTCCCATTCTGTTCGACTCGACCTCGGTTCGAGTTTGGAGCGAGCCAACGGCTCGCTTTACCAGCGGATTGCTCAGCCGCCGCCGGTGGAGCAGCTGGCACTGCTGCTACTGACGCCGTCAGCCGTGCGGGCGGCGAAGGCCGAGAGCAGGCGCTCCGTCTCATCTGCACCGCAGTTGGGGCAGACGATCGGCTGCGCGGCCTGCGAGAGCCGGATGAGCTTCTCGAAGCGATAGCCACACCGTTGGCAACGATACTCATAGATTGGCACCGATCTCACCTCCGTTCACTGAGGACTGACTCGGCGAGTTCTCCCTGGCGGAGCAGCTGATCGAGCAAGAGCGAGCGGGTCAGGTGACAGGCCTCCAGGATGCGAGAATCAGTCAGCGAGTAGTGCATCTCGGTTCCGACCCGCTGGGCATGGACAAGACCACGCTGACGCAACACCGCGAGATGCTGGCTGATCTTGGCCTGTCGCTGCCCGGTGGCTTGGGCAAGTTCCTTGACCGCCTTTGGCCCCTCTCCGAGAAGCTCGATCAGCTCGATACGGGTTGGATCGGCGAGTACTTGGCAGAGCATCGCCTGCAGGCGATAGAGCTCGCGCCGGCGCTCGTGTTCATCGAGATACAAGGGGTAACCCTCCTTCCGAGGCTTCCTGTATTCGAATGCGCGAATATTCTAATGCCTGGAGGGCCATTGTGCAAGGGGATGCAAGTTCCGTGCGGGAGACGCGTTGATCGAGCACAAAGGCGCTGCGGAGCGCTGTGCGTCATCGTGGTTCCATCGGAGGAAGGACGATGCGTGCGTTACCTGGAGCGTGAGGTGATTGCAGATGAGAGACAGAGGGGGTCTGGCATGGAATCGCGGCTTGCAAATGACGAGAGATCCTCATGCTGTATCGGGTCGTGGCACGTGATTGCAGAGCGAGGAGGTACGCCCCTTCACCTCACAGAGGAGCTACCTTTTGGTGTCGATTAGGCATACCAGGACGCTGAGGTACCCATACACGCGTCTCGGTAGCGGATGATCCAGTCCATCCCGCAGGCTGGTCATCCTGAAGGACGAACGGTCATACCTGTTGAGGACGGGGTGGCCCTTGTGGGCCCCGAGGGGGACCTACCCTGCTAGTACCGTGAACGCTCTTGAGCACGGGGTGGGCAACCTCTCCGGTAGGGAGCTCGAGGACGGGTAGAGAAAGTGGCTGGGCAGTGCCCTCCTGAGGAGCCGAAGGACCTGTGGTGGCGCCGGTGCAGAGGCGAACGAGCACCGCGTGCCCGAGCGCGAAGTTTGCTGCTTCTTCGCTGGAAGAGTGCCAGGACATGGACTCCCATGTGGGCGCGGGTGCTTCTCGCATTAGGCTTTCACGCGCCGCTTCTCCGGATCGACAAAGGGAATCGGGACAACCCGGGCGGCACGCCAGCCCTCAGCCGTCAGTACCTCAAGCTCGCTCCCCAATTGTGCGTGTGACGAGGGAACGCGCGCGAACCCAATAACCTGGCCGACCCGGGGAGACCAGCAGGCTGATGTGACGTGACCAAGCGGCTCGTCTCCGCCCGGCTGGTGGACAGGGAGCGGCTCAAGCAGCAGACCGTCCCGCAGGTCGTTTGGTGGATCGCCGTCGAGGATGAAACCGACCACCTTGCACGAAGGTCCTTCGCTGGCGATCTGTATCAGTGCCTCGCGTCCGACGAACCGCGGCTTCCGGAGATTGACCATCCACTCGTAGCCGGTCAGTTCATAGGGATTCGTTTCCAGCGTCATATCAATGCCGTAGGAGAAAATGCCGGCCTCAATGCGGCGGATGTGGCTCGGCGCTGCGACACGGAGACCGAAGGGTTTTCCCACAGTCACAACGTGCTCCCAGAACCGTGGCCCGGAGCGGCTTCCATCGAGCGGCATCAACTCGTAGCCGAGTTCACCGGAGAAGCCGGTTCGTGTGACCACAACCTCGAACTCGCCAATTCTCGCGCGGGCGACGTGATAATAAGGAAGCTCCGCGAGGGATGGGCCGCCAAGAGCTGCGATGACCTCGCGGGCGCGTGGCCCACGGATCTGCAGCGGGGCGGTGTCCACTGGCCGAATGGTGACATCGAGTTGTGTCGCTGCCGCGAGGGCGCGAAGCCAGAGCAGGAGGTCGCTGTCTGAGGGCATGAGCCAGAACATGTCCTCAGCGAGACGAACAACGACCGGATCGTTGACGATGCCCCCATGCTGGTCGGTGACGAAGACATAGCGGCATTCACCGACCGAACACCGGGTCAGATCGCGGGTCGTTGCCCAATCGAGGAGTGCGAACGCGTCGGGCCCACTGACCTCGAGCGGGATTTCGGTGCCGATATCCCAGAGGACGACGCCGTGGACGAGTGCCCAGTACTCGTCGAGCGGATCAGTATAGAGGGCCGGCAAGAGGCGACGATGGAAGACTGCATAGGCGCGGGGCTGGAAGCGGGAGGATGCAGGAAAGTAGAGCGAGGTCCCCGTGCGGAGGGAGCGGAGAACGGGACGTGTTGGGAGAGGATCATCCATCAGCCAGCTCCTCTGGGTACCAACGAAGCCACGGTGAGAACAGAGCATAACAATTGTGGCAGAGGATCCGGTCGGTCGCAGGTCGCTGACCGCACGACCAGACGTGAGGAAGGTGTGGTTGAGCGAGCAGGGGGTTCATCTTGGGTTCGTCACGTGGTAGACCTTGACGGCTAAGGCGACATGTGGTACCGATATGCGTCGCCAGAAGCGGTTGGCGGTCTTGTGCATGGTTGATGCCGACAGTGATGCGTGAAGGCCGACGAGTGAATCGCCACCAGCCCTATCCGGTTGCCCCGTGCCCGACAATGAACGGTGTCTTTGCGCTTTGGCCGCGGATCTGTGAGTGTTCCCGCTGAACAACTGAGTCCCCGCTTGACAGCGGCTGAACTTGCGTTCCATGTGAGGTAGGTCGCATGGCGGGGAAGCCATGATCAATGTCGGAGAGCAACACACATTGTCCAGACAGCGTTCGATCTGTAGGGTGATCGAAAGATCCGCCCAACAGGTGGCTGACAGAGGACACTGGAGGGAATCGCGTATTTTCTGCCGAAGGGGAAAGGGAGATGGCAACAGCGATTGAGCGAAACCGAGGATACCTGGCGTTCGTGATCGGTGCCTCGACGGTTGGTTCGGCGATCGAGTGGTACGACTTTTATATCTTTGGAAGTTTGGCGGCCATCCTGGCGACACATTTCTTCGCCAAGGACCATCCAGTCGCAGCGCTCCTGAATACAATCGCGATCTTCACAATCGGGTTCCTCTTCCGTCCGCTTGGGGCGATTGTGTTCGGCTGGTATGGGGACAAGATCGGACGAAAGCGGGTGTTCATCCTCACGTTGCTCGGGATGGGACTAGGCACGGCACTGATCGGCGTGATACCGAGCTATGCGACCATCGGGGTGCTGGCACCGATTCTGGTCTTCCTCCTGCGGGTGATCCAGGGGCTCAGCGTCGGCGGTGAGTGGGGCGGCGCGCTGACCTACGTGGCGGAGCATGCGCCGGATGGCAAGCGCGGTCTCTATACAGGGCTCTTAAGCCCGGCGGCGATCTACGGACTGCTCATGTCGTTCCTCGTGGTCCTGAGCGTGCGGACGGCCCTTGGTGAGGAGACGTTCCGGGCCTGGGGGTGGCGGATCCCCTTCCTGTTGTCACTCGTGCTGGTGCTGATCTCCCTCTATGTGCGGCTGCGTTTGCAGGAAACCCCGATGTTTGCAGAACTCAAGGCCCGTCGGGCAGTAGTGAAGAACCCGCTCAAAGTGACCTTTACCGGTGAGAACTTGCGGCGGGTGTTCATCGCCGCAGCAGTGTCCTTTGGACAGGCAGTTGCCTGGTACACGGCGATCTTTTGGGCGCTCTTCTTCCTGCAGACGGCACAGAAGCTTGACTTGATTACCACCTACAAAATTCTGCTCCCCGGATTGATCCTCGCGCCGGTGCTGCACGTCTTCATGGGTTGGCTGTCCGATTCAATCGGCCGCAAGCCGATCGTGCTGACCGGCTTTGCCCTGGCAATCGTGGGGTTCTACCCACTCTATACTCTGCTCGGGCGGTTTGCTCAGAAGGACAACGTGCAGTACTGGCCGGCGGCTCTCACGGTGATTGTGATGATGCTGATTCCCGCGATGGTCTGGGGACCGCTTCCGGCGCTGCTTGCGGAATACTTCCCGACGCGGGTACGCTACACCTCGCTTGGTGTGGTGCAGAACGCGGCGAACGGGTGGGGCGGCGGCCTGGTGCCGTACGTGACGACCTGGATTCAGACCGCGACAGGGAACTTGATGTGGGCACTCGTTTACCCGATCGCCTTGCCACTGCTCGGGTTGATCATTGGACTGCTCTTCTTGCCCGAGACGGCACGCCACCGGCTGTGGGAGCAGCCAGGACCGGCGATGGCAGCCGGGGACGGAGAATAAGTCAGGATACTCGCGCGGTATCATCCGGTGAGGAGCGTAGACAGCTCCTCACCGGTGTTGCCTCTTCAGTCCCAGCTAGAAAGGGGGAAAGGCATGCAGATTGAGACCAAGCCCCTCTTCCAGCAACTCTGGTCACGGCCACAGTGGGAAGGATTGCCACCGTACCGGTCGCTCCTCACACCGCTCATGCTGCTGGAGCGGACGCTGCACGTCTTTCCAGAGAAGGTGGGAGTGGTGGACGGTGATCGGCGGTTGACATATCGAGAGTTCGGGGCGCGGGTGTATCGCCTGGCGAGTGCACTGCGCGGCCGCGGGCTCGAGGTGGGTGATCGGGTGGCGGTGCTCTGCCGCAATAGCCTCGAGGCGCTGGAGGCGCACTTCGCTGTGCCACAGATGGGCGGCATTCTGGTGCCGATCAACGTGCGGCTGACGAGCGAGGAGATCCGCTACATCCTCGACCACTCTGGTGCCCGGGCGCTCATTCTGGATGGCGCGCTGAGCGGGCTGGTCGAGCCGATCCGGGATGCGTTGCCAGAACTCCGCCTCATCATTTGGACCGACATCGACAGTCGGCATGGTGAGGGAGCGCCGAAGCAGCCCGCGTTTGCCGATGTGACCTACGAGGACCTGCTGCGCGAAGGCTCACCGGAGCCATCAGTGTATCCGCTGCAGGATGAAGAAGAAGTCCTCAGTATCAACTACACGAGCGGTACAACGGGTCGACCAAAGGGTGTTATGGTCACCCATCGGGGAGCCTATCTCAACGCGTTGGGGGAGATCATCGAAGCGCGCCTGGTGCCGGAGAGCGCCTATCTGTGGACGCTCCCGATGTTCCACTGCAACGGCTGGTACTTCCCCTACGCCGTGACAGGGGTCGGAGCGACGCATGTGGTGATCCCGAAGGTGGAGCCGGCACGGATTTTCCAGCTGATCGAGTCGGAAGGGGTGACGCACTTCTGCGGGGCACCGACCGTGCTCATCATGCTCCTCCAAGGACGACCGAGCCCGGACTACCGGTTCCCACGTCCGCTCACTGTGTTGACGGCGGCGGCACCGCCGGCACCAGCGACGATCGCACAGATGGAGGCAATGGGAGCACAGATCGTCCATGTGTACGGGTTGACCGAGACCTATGGCCCACATACCGTCTGTGAGTGGCACAGTGAGTGGGACGAGCTCCCGCTCGAGGAGCGGGCACGGTTGAAGGCGCGACAGGGCGTGGGATACATCCACGCGCCGGAACTCCGTGTGGTGGACGAGGAGATGCGTGATGTGCCGGCCGATGGGCAGACGCTTGGCGAGGTCGTGATGCGCGGGAACAACGTGATGAAGGGCTACTACCGTGACGAGGCAGCGACCGCCAAGGCGTTTGCGGGGGGCTGGTTCCATTCAGGAGACCTGGCAGTTGTGCACCCAGACGGGTACATCGAGCTGCGTGACCGGAAGAAGGACATCATCATCAGTGGTGGGGAGAACATCTCGACCATTGAGGTGGAACGTGCGCTGTATCAGCACCCGGCGGTACTTGAGTGCGCCGTTATTGGCATCCCGGATGAGAAGTGGGGTGAGGTACCCAAGGCATTCGTGGTGCTGAAGCCGGGCATGCAGGTGACGCCTGAGGAACTGATCGCCTTTTGTCGGGAGCGCCTGGCACACTTTAAGTGCCCGAAGCGGGTCGAGCTGGTGGACAGCCTGCCCAAGACCTCAACGGGTAAGATCCAGAAATTTGTCCTGCGCGAGCGGGAGTGGGCCGGATACGAGAAGCGGATCCACTGAGCAGGGGAGGATGTCACCTTGATGAACGAGCACGACCGGTACCGGGAGTACCATCTCGAGACGCTGGCAGTACACGCGGGGCAGGCGCCTGACCCGGCGACGGGGGCGCGGGCGGTGCCGATCTACCAGACGACCTCCTTTGTCTTCCACGATGCTGATCACGCATCCCAGCTCTTCAACCTGGATGAGCCGGGACACATTTACACACGGATCAGTAATCCGACGGTTGAAGTGTTCGAGAAGCGCGTGGCCTATCTGGAAGGGGGCGTTGCGGCGGTCGCCACAGCGAGCGGGCAGGCGGCGACGATGCTCGCCATTCTGAACATCGCACGCGCCGGAGATGAGGTGGTTGCGAGCAGCAGTTTGTACGGCGGAACCGTAGCACTGTTCGCCAACACGCTCTCCGACCTGGGAATCACGGTGCGATTCGTCGATCCGACGAATCCGGAGAACTTCCGTCGAGCGATCACGGAGCGGACGAAGTGTATTTACGCCGAGACGATCGGGAATCCTCGTCTGGACGTGCTTGACATTGAGGCGGTGGCCCGGATCGCGCACGAGCACGGGATCCCGTTGATCGTGGATAACACGTTTGCGACGCCGTATCTCTGCCGGCCAATCGAGTGGGGTGCCGACATCGTCGTGCACTCAGTGACGAAGTGGATCGGCGGACACGGCGTGGCCATCGGCGGGATCGTCGTTGACTCGGGTCGCTTTAACTGGGGAAATGGGAAGTTCCCGCGGCTCGTCGATCCAGATCCGGGCTATCATGGGATCTCGTACTGGAAGGACTTCGGAAGCCTGGCATACGTGACCAAGCTGCGGGCACACATGATGCGAGATGTTGGTGCCTGCATGAGCCCGTTCAACGCCTTCCTCCTCCTGCTGGGGCTGGAAACGCTGCACGTGCGGATGGAGCGGCACTGCGAGAATGCCCTGGAGCTCGCTCGCTGGCTGGCCGAGCATCCGGCAGTGGCCTGGGTCGCGTATCCGGGTTTGCCTGACCACCCGTCGCACCACCTGGCGCGGAAGTACCTGCGGCCTGGGCACTACGGGGCCGTCGTGGTCTTCGGCGTCAAGGGTGGGATGGAAGCCGGAATCAAGGTGATAGACTCGGTGGCTCTGTGGTCGCACCTGGCAAACGTTGGCGATGCGAAGTCGCTGGTTATCCATCCGGCCAGTACGACGCACCGGCAGTTGACGCCAGAACAGCGTGTTGCGGCAGGGGTAGGAGACGATCTGATCCGGCTCGCCGTGGGCCTCGAGCATATCGACGATCTCAAGGCTGATCTCGATCGGGCGTTGCGGGTGGCGACTGGCCAGAGCGCTGTGGTGCCTACTGTCGGTGACGGCCGCGGGGTGAGTGAGACGGCACGACCAGTCCTGAATGATGAGCAGGTCATCCGGTCGGTCTGCACACAGGCGTTCGTCGAGGAGAATTGCACACGGCGGCCGCTGGTGCTCGCAATCGTGGGACTTTCCGATGATCCAGCACGGCCGAGTTATCGCGTCGCGCAAAAGCTAAAGCGGCTCGGCTATCGCATCGTTCCCGTCAACCCGCTGGTCCGTGAGGTCCTGGGTGAACGAGCCTATGGGAGTCTGGCGGAACTCCCGGTGCGAGCGGATGTGGTCGTGGTCTTCCGCGCGAGCGAGCACGCGCCAGGTATCGCTCGCGAGGCGGTAGCACATGGCGCGCGCGTCTTGTGGCTGCAGGAAGGCGTGGTGAGTCCGGAGGCGGCGCGGATCGCAACTGAGGCCGGACTGGCAGTGGTGATGAACCGCTGCATCTACAAGGAGGCCCAACGCTGGCGTGGACACGCGAAGACATTCCGTCCGGATGACGTTGACCGTGCGTTGGTTGGTGCGACGTCGGATGGACAGCGCAGCGAGCCGGCGGACGACTGAGCGCGGCTGATCGGTCGCGTGACAGCGGAAGGAGGCGACCAATGACCGCGATAGAGCTCGGAACAAATCGGCATGTTCTGTCCGAGGTGCGGGATGGCATCGCGGTCGTGACGATGAACCGGCCGGAGAAACGGAATGCCCTCTCGGTGGAGCATATGGAGGAGCTGACAGAAGCCTTCCGGCGGATTGGTGAGGAGCGCGACATCGCGGTGGCAATCCTCCGCGGTGCCGGGCCGGTCTTCTGTGCTGGACACGACCTGAATGAGCTGGCGACGTGCGATGCCCGCACGGCGCGCCACATCTTCCAGACGTGTACGACATTGATGGAGACAATCCGGTCGATTCCGCAGCCGGTGATTGCCCAGGTGCACGGAGTGGCAACGGCGGCGGGGTTTCAGCTGGCAGCGACCTGTGACCTGATTGTTGCAGCGGCTGGTACACGCTTTCAGACGCCGGGTGTCAAGATCGGGCTCTTCTGCTCGACACCGATGGTGGCGGTCAGTCGCGTGCTGCCGCCTAAGAAGACCTTGGAGCTGCTCCTCACCGGTGATGCGATAACTGCCGAGGAGGGGGAACGGCTCGGGATGGTGAACCGGGTGGTGCCGCTGGAGGAGCTGGAGCAGGCGACTTGGGAGCTGGCGGAGAAGATCCGGTCGGCAAGCCGGTATGTGGTGGGAATTGGCAAGCAGGCGTTCTACCGGCAACTAGCGCTTCCGGAGCACCTGGCCTACGCCTACGCGATGGAAGTGATGACGCTGAACGCGCTGGCGGAGGATGCGCGGGAAGGGATCTGCGCCTTCCTGGAGAAGCGCCAGCCGGAGTGGCGCAACGCGTGAAAAGCGTGCCATCGTGCCAAGGCGTCAAGGCACGTTGAATGCCCGTAAGATGCGCCACTGCGCGCCAGGCGACCCTGGGTGGTCACCTGGGGCGCCTTTTTGAACACAGCGGTGGCCGGAGTGCTCGGAGAGGCTGGCCAAGAGTTCGCCGAGGGCGCGCTGGCGGAACTGGTGAGTGTGTTAGGTATCCCTTGAGGAACGCTGAAGTAAGGCGTCGCTGGCGTTTGGTTGTGTCATTCCTCGAGACGGGGAAGCTGTTGCACATTCTGCGAGGGCAGCAGCACACGTGTGCTGCTGTATCTCTCTGCGGTGGCAGAGTGGGTACCAGCTGAAAGAGCCAGGTTCGCCGTGCCTCCTGGGCGGCAGGACGCGATGGGGCATGCGCTCCGTGTGTTTCGTGCCTTTCGCCTCGCGCGTCTTCGTGATCGGAGTGTTCGTCCCTTGGGCCACACCGACGAAGATGTCTGAATTCCGCGGAGTGGCGTTGCGGGCGGTGCCGGCCTTGCGCGGCGCTGCGGAAGACGCAGGGCGGCGTACTCCTCCGCGCCGTGCTGAGAGGGAGAACCATGTGGGCTGAACCTCATCGTTCCGCTTTTCATGTCGGACAGTGGAGGGCCTAATGGGGATGCCAATGACAGGGGGCGAACAGTCTCGTGTGACGAACAGCCGCCGTCTCATCCGTCCTCGGAGAACCCGCGCAGCGTGTCGTGCAGAGGGATGGTGCCGCTGTTGCTCCGCGGAGAGTGACCGGCTGGAGGATGACATCGCGCGGCGGTCGGTCCTGAGGGGTTGACAGCGAGGCACGGAGAGGTTAGACTGGTCGCGTACGTACTGGTGTACATTCACACTTCGGTGCAGCGCAGTGCTTTGGGACAAAAGGCCTACGGTTCTTGTTCTTGTCCCCGCCGAGAATGAGAGTGTAGGCGGCAAGACGGTGGGATGGTGGAAGTGAGCGGCATGGTGGTCAGCGAGCGGCTCGTTGGGACATGGCCGATAACAATTTTTCGCGACCCGTGCAGTGTAGGGGAGCGGCCGCGCTGGGTGGCTGTGGCGTGTGAGCCGACGCAGCTTCCGCGGGAGGCAGCCAACTCGTGCTTGGTGCTGCAGTACTGGCGGAAGCAACTCCATTGTCCGCCGGTGGCGGAAGGAGAGACCCCAGATGCGGCCTTAGCGAATCTCCTGGCAGCGCTG
Organism: Thermomicrobium sp. CFH 73360; assembly: GCF_023806465.1. GTDB lineage: Bacteria > Chloroflexota > Chloroflexia > Thermomicrobiales > Thermomicrobiaceae > Thermomicrobium. The sequence goes on from NZ_JAMSLS010000010.1 coordinate 17,385, forward strand.
AACGGGGGGTAGGAAGGCTGAGTTGCTCAGCCACGCGAGGAGGGTGGAGCCATGAGTGATTACCGTGAAGCAGTGGCGATCGTTCTCAATGCAGTGCGCTCCGCTGGCCTCCCGTTGACCGGGTGGTGTCTTGAGCGTGATCGAGTGCACTTCCTCCTGACAGGTGGTCAGGACATCGCAATACCGTTGGAGCGACTGCTCGGTGGCTCACCAAGCACGGTGGTTGCAGAGCTCCTCAATGCGATCGGCTGGCGGACGACACCAGTGACGGTACGACCGATGGAGGAGATCGTTGAGTTGGCGCCACAGCAGCTGGCACGCTTGCGGTTTCTGCACTGGTTGGTGAGCACCGGCCGGCTGCTCGGGGATACTGAACGACCACATGCTGAGTACGCAACGGCATCGTGATTGGCTTGCCTCTCAAGCTCCCATTGCCTGTATGCTCGTGGGGGCAGAGAGGTGGAGAGCGGTTGAGCGAACGTGCACACCAGGCGCAGGGCTTGTCGGTCGATCCAGAAGTTGAGCAGCTGCGGCTGCAGGTGCGGCGTGCGTTGGAGTCGTTTTCTGAACATGCCCCGTGTCGCACGTTTCCCGTACCGGCGCGGCTTCTCGCACTCCGCACGATGCACAAGATTCAGCGTTGGCTCGTCATCGTGAAGGAGCCGGAGTGGCTGCGCGGCTTGGCGACAATGTGCAGGCGGCTCTTGGAGTTCCCGGAGGTTCTCAATTGCCGAATCGAATGGATCGATGGGCATTCGGTACACGTTGCACTCATGACGACAGGGCTCGAGCGGGAGGTCGTGCGTGCGCTCATCGAGCGACGGCTGACGGAGAGCGGTTGTCCTGCGCCGTTCGAGCTCGTCGCACGCGGGAAAGTGGCGCAGGACGATGCCGATCTACGGTGATCTGAGCGATTTGCCCTTGCACCTCCTCCTGCAGGCATTGACGCGTGCTGGCCAGACGGGGCGGCTCGTGCTCCGGACGCATACTGAAGAGGTGACACTCCTGTTCGACCGTGGGCGGGTTGCGGCTGTATCCAGTAGCGATGTACAGCTGCGGATGGGACAGATCCTTCTGCAGTTGGGCGAGATCAGTGAGGATCAGCTCGAGCAGGCGCTGGCGCTGCAGACAGTGGCACCAGGACGACGGCTCGGGGAGCTCTTGATGCGGCTAGGATTCGTGACGCACCAACAAGTGAAACGTGCCCTCGCGAACCAGTTCGAAGAGGTGCTGGTCCGCGTGTTGACGGCGCCGGACGCAACATTCGTCTTTCTTCCTGAGCCGGTACTCCTCCCCAGCGACGAGACAGTGCTCGACGATGCACCAATGACAAAGCTCATCCTGAACGCAATTCGCCGGGCAGATGAGGCAGCTCTCCACCCCAGGCGAACATCGTCGTCTGGGGTCCCCTTTGCACCGATCGCGCTGGTGAGCCAGGTTCTCGATCGCTCGGCACTGGATCGGCTCACTCACGAGGAGCGCGAGGTGCTCATTGCACTCTTGGAAGGGAGCCAGACGGTTCGGCAGGTGGTGCAGGCCACCGGGCTCAGCTGTTCCCGCGTGCGGGAGATTGTGGAACGACTGCGAACGCTCGGGCTGGTGCGTTGAGCGGGCCGATCGCACTGCTCTGGCAGCTTGGAGGGCTGCCAAGGCAGTGAACGTGTTTCTCTGGGGATGGCTATGGCGAGAGGAACTCCGTCACGTTCGACTGTATTCGTATCGTGCTGACGCAGTCGGAAGAGAGACTGAGGCGAGAGAGTCACCTTTCCCCGCAGTGACAAGGGAGCGCAGCGGCGAGACACGTGACCGTCAGCCAGTGCTCCGGTGAGACGCGTCTCTCGCCTGAGACCGTCTCCTATCCACGTAAGAGCACGACCCCGAGGAGGGGTGCACCAGCGCGCTCAAGTTGCTCTTTCGCCTGCTGGGCGGCCGTCCGCGGTGTCACGCCGCTCCGGATGACCAGCAGAACCCCCTCGACGAGACCGGCGAGGGCAAGTGCCTCACCGTAGCTCGGGAGCGGCGCGGTATGGAAGATCACGCGATCTCCCAGCTCCTGGAGAAGGGTCAGGCGTTCGCCGGTTAGCGAGCGACTCAAAAGGTCGGCAGGGTTGGTTGCTGCTGGAAGGTGACCAGCAGGAAGGAGGCTTAGCGTAGGAAGTGACGTTCCATACACCGGCGCTGGTCGCTGGTCGGAGTTTCCGAGCCATTCGGCTAAGCCGATCGAGACAGTCTCCCTTGCCAATGTCTGCAGCGAGGGATGACGGAGGTCTGCATCGACGAGGAGGACACGCTCGCCAGCGACGGCCGAGGCGGCAGCGAGGTTTGCGGCCACGCTTGCAGAGTCAGCAGAACTCCGGCCAACGCCGCAGACGAGGATCGTGCGCGGGGGGAGTGATTCGTTCGATCGACGAAGGACAGCCCGCAGGGTGCGATAGGCCTCGGCCGCCGGCGAGAGTGGTGCCTCAACAACAATCAGGTCTGCCATGTTCTCCTCCACGCGTGATGAACGCCGGTTTCGAAATCCAGGAACTTCAGCCACAACTGGGAGCCCCAGCGCACGCGATGTCTCGCGCGCCGTGCGGAGGACATCCTCGAAGTATTCGATACCGAAGGTCACAAGGACACCAAAAACGAGGCCGAGCACGAGTCCCGCAGCCGTGTTCAACCGTGTGCGTGGGCCGATCGGGGTGCTCGGTGGTGATGGGGTGTCGAGTTTGACAACGGCGACTGTCCCTTGAATACGCTGGCCGAGGGGGTCACGGAACTGCTCGAGGATGCGCTGGTTTTCGGCAATGGATTGGGCGACAAAGGCATCGGCAAGGGCGTTTGCCACGCGTGCGGCCCGTTCAGGATCGGTATCAGTCACCACGAGCTGAACTACATTGCTGTCCTGGTTTCGGGCAAGGGCAAGGCTCCCAAGCACCTGGCCAGGGTCGTCATTGAGGCCGGCTTGGCGCAATGCACGGGCAACAAAGTCACTGGTGCGGATCAAGTCTTGGTAGGACGCAAGCCGGTTCTTGGCATAGAGGTCGAGCCAGTAGTCAGGCGGTTGAGCAACAGCCATGAGCCGAACGCTGACTTGGTAGGTAGGTGGCTGGGTGCGACTGTAGCCATAAGCGACCAGGGCTGCTGCCACTCCGGCCAACAGAACGATCCACCAGCGTCGGAGGACGATTGCCAGGTATTCCTCAGGACGCACGGCGCTTCCTCCTCGGCGACATCGGGACAACGGCGAGCACGGGGAGACCAAGTGCGTGCCGGACGTCTTCCGGGGAGTGCAAGGTATCGGCAAGGTAATCAGCCAGGAAAGCAAGGAAGATTCCGACCGCAAGCGCGAGCACGAGCTGGATCGCCCAAATCAGGCGAGCGCGAGTGATATCCGCGACAGCACCATGAGGTGCCTCGATAACTTGGACGATCGCTTCGCGTTGCGGATCGGAGAATCCGAAGTACTGCGTGCCGCGCTCGCGCAGCCGCTCCACTGCGGCGGTGGCAATCGCCACCGCTCGCGAGGCGTCCGGTGAGGTCACGGTGAGGAGGAGGGCGCGGTTGCGTCGCGTCACCGTGATACTCCCCTGTACTTCGCCTGGTTCGACTGGGGTGCCCAGAAGTTCGCTCGCCCGCTGGGCAACATCGCTGGCAAAGACGTTGCCGCGAACAACCTCCGTGAAGTCATCAACAGTATATTCGTTTGTCAAGTAAAGATAGTACTCGTCGTAGCGGTACACATCGCGGGGTGCCTCCTGCGGCAGACGTGTGACGATGACAGCGGCAGTGGCGGTGTAGTGCGGCCGATACTGGAGCGCTTGGACGAGAATGGCGAGGAAGGCGAGGCCGGGAACGAGCGCCACCAGCCAGCGGCGACGCCAAAGGACGGCGAGGTACGCTCTCAGTTCCACGGGGCGAAGACCTCCTCTCTCCGGCGAGTGACGCCTTTGGCGGCGAGTTGCGTTTCCACAAAGGCCATGAACTCTGCCCGAAAGCGTTCCGGGCGAAAGCGCTCAGCGTGGGTACGGATGGTCACGGGATCAAAGTGCAGGTGGTCGAAGCGGCGGAGCGCCGCAAGGAGTGAATCGACGGTCTGTTCGGGGAAAAGAAGGCCAGTCACGCCATCGATCACCGTCTCAAGGGCGCCACCCCGGGCCAAAGCGATGGCGGGGCGACCAGCCGCTTGCACTTCGACCTGAGCGATGCCGAAATCGTCCTCAGCTGGGAAAATCGCTGCTCGGCAACGGGCGTAGAGGGCGAACTTCTCGTCGTCAGAAACGCTCCCCAGAAACTGGACGGTCGGTCCAGCAAGACGCTCCAAGGCCAGGCGAGCGCGACCGTCACCGACGATCTTGAGGGGTAGGCGTAAGGTGTTCGCTGCCTCGATAACAAGGTCGAGACGCTTATAGTGCACGAGCCGGGAGACGACGAGGAAATACTCGCTGACTTCTTCGGGCGGCACGATGTGCGCACGGTCAACCGCGACCGGTGGATGGATGACTGTCGAGTCGCGTCCCCAGAAGCGCCGGACACGATCTGCGACTGTGCGGGAGTTGACCGCAATCGCATCAATCCGTTGTGCTGTGCGCCGATCCCACCGGCGAAGCCAGGCCATGAATGGTGGAAGGAGGCGCTGGAGCAGGGGAGAGAGTTCTTCGCGGGCCGCGTACTCTGGGAAGTTCCAGGCAAAGCGCATCGGGCTGTGACAATAGCAGATGTGGAGCGTGCCAGCAGGGACACGCACGGCCTTGGCAAACGCACTCGAGGAGCTGATGACGAGATCGGCTTGGTTCAGGCGGAGTTGCGAGAAGGCGAGCGGATAGAGCGGAAGGTAGCGCTGATGGCGACGGTGGATGCCGGGCAGGTGCTGGAGCCATGTCGTGCGGATATTCCAGGAACGATAGAAGCTCGGGAGTTGTTCCGGGGCATACATCGAGGTGTAGACGGGCGCATCCGGGAAGAGCTCGTGGAGGATCTCGAGCACACGCTCGGCACCACCGTATTGGTTCAAGTAGTCGTGAACGATCGCAGCCCGCACGATGCGCTCCACCTCCAACCCCAGCCCATGATAGCGCATGGAGCATGGGGCGGAGGTGAGCGCAGTCTCTCCAGGTCAGGCGAGGGGATCGGGCTGCTCGGCGACCCAGGTGCCGAGACGGACAATGATCTTCCCGAATCGGAGACGCCAATTGCGCGGGGACGATGAGAGAGCAGCTGCTCGTCGGTGAGCAGCAGCGGCAGATTCAAAGTCTCGTCTTCGAAGGGCAGCGAGTCGTTCGTCAATCCACGGGGTCATGGGAACTCCTTCCGCCGAGCTCGTCACCCCTTGACAAGCCAGGCTCCTCTTCCGCAACTCGCACAAGTGTGTCACTTGTCATGTGCTCACGTTGTGACTATTTTGGAGCCTTCCGTTGCTCAGTGTGAGAAACGCAACCTTCCACGCTCGATAAATATGTGTTCGTGTGGGACTCCTCTGCGCGGTGCGCGCTGGCCATGGAGTCCGTTTCTCCTCTCACCGTAGTCGCGGTCAACGCCAGTGCTCGGACTTGGATGGAACTCTGTCGCGGGGTCGTGTTTGGAGGTGGCTGTGTGGTCTAGAGGACGGCCGAGATAACGCGCACGGCTATTGGAACCGTGGTCCAAAGTTGGGAGAGCTGCTACTCCACGAACGTGTAGCGCATGATGGGGCGTGTTGGGCTCTGGCGCGCTACTTCAACGAATCCCAGTTCCCGAAGGACCCGTGCGAGACCAAGGCAGAGCTGTGTCGGCGGGAGGTGCCCCTCACGATCGATCGGGTAGGCTTCAACCGCTGGTGCGCCGGCAGCCTGGGCGTAGGCGAGGGCGCCACGGAGGAGAGGACGGAGGAGTCCACGACCGCGGTATGCGCGGGCAATGTAGAGGCAGACCAGGGACCACACCGGTGTCTGATCGATCGCGGCACGTTGACGCGAACGTGCCAGGCGGGGGTAGAAACGACGCGGGCCGAGTGCGCACCAGGCAACGGGTTCGTTGTCCAGGTATCCCAGAATACCGGGGGGTGGGCCAGCGACGACGCGCTGGTGGAGGAGAGTCCGGCGCTCGGCAGGTGAGCGCTGTTGAAACTCTCGCCCGGTCAGCCAGTACCACGTACACCAGCAATTGCTGAATGCGCCATTCGGCCCGAACAGCCGCTCGAGGTCGTCCCACCGTTCAGGGGTGACAGGAACAATATGAAGATCCATCACAATCTGCATCCCGGCTAATACGCACCACGACCGGTTAAGACAACTGGGACAGTTCGCAGGATGACTTTGAGATCAAGCCAGGGGGACCAGTTTTCGACGTAATAGAGATCGAGGCGAACCATCTCGTCAAAGGTGAGGTCACTGCGCCCGTTGACCTGCCAGAGGCCGGTGAGCCCTGGAGTGACAAGCAGGCGTTGCAGGTGCCAGTCCTGGTATTCGGCCACCTCTTCTGGGACGGGTGGGCGCGGACCAACGACGCTCATTTCGCCCTTCAGGACGTTGAAGAACTGCGGGAGCTCGTCGAGACTTGTGCGGCGGAGAAACCGACCGACGCGGGTCACGCGGGGATCATCACGCAGTTTGAAGAGCAGGGCGCTGCGCCCCGTTGCACGTCGCAGCGCTTCCTGCTGCCGGTCGGCTCCGTCGACCATGGAGCGGAACTTGTAAAGGGTGAACGGTTTTCCACCCTTACCGATACGAGTCTGGCGGAAGAGGACCGGGCCAGGTGAGTCGAGCTTAATAGCAAGAGCAATAAGCAGCATGAGGGGGGCAGCGAGGACAAGGACTATCGTGGCAATGGCGAGGTCCATTGAGCGCTTGATCCACCAGTTCCAGCCCCGGAGGCGACTCTCCTTGATACCGATGAGTGGGAGGCCGGCAACTTCACTGATCTGGACACGGTCAAGAGCGAGTTCAAAAAGATCAGGGACGAGGGAGAACGCGATATCCAGCTCGCGACACTGCTCAACGACTTCTAAAACCCGGTCGTGATGGGCGGGCGGGAGCGCAACGATCACCTCATCGACCTGCGTCGAGCGGAAGCGGTCGACCGCTTCGTCCAAGGTACCAAGATACGGTGGCTGGATGACGCCGCGCTCGGTGCCGAGCGCGAGGGGCTCGAGGGGGGGCTCGAGATCAATATAGCCGAGGACTCGGTAACCAAGGCGTGGATGGTTGTACAGATACTGCATGATGCGGCGAGCGGCGGGCCCGGAGCCGATGACCACCACCCGGTCGACTCCCCGTTCATGGGCCCAGAGCCAGGCACGAATCCACCGTCCGACGAGCCGTTGCGTGACCAGCAGTCCAATCGCGAGGATCCACGCGTAGATGAAAATCAGACGGGAGGGAGAGAAGCGAGAGAGGAAGCTATACAGGATGACGAGTGCCATCGCCGTTGTCACCCCGCTGGCGATGATCGAGGCCTCGTCCAGGAAGCTGGTCCAACGGGGGAGCCGGTAGAGACCACGGACGGTCAGGATGAGCAGTGCCAGCACAACAAAGAGCGCCGTCCGACCGACGAAGGCGCTGAATGGTTGGATGAAACCAGACGGAACGTCCCCGCCAAGTTCCCACGTATATCGGATCTCATAAGCAAACCAAAAGGCGAGTGCCAGCAGTGTGCCGTCGAGCGCTGCTTGAACGAGACGAGGCAGCCACGTGCGCTGCCAAGAACGACGTCGACGCGTGGTGCGAGTGTCCTCGCTTGTCTGAACTCCCAATCCCGCTTCCCTTTCGCCGTGCGCTGCCGCCGCGTCGTTGTCCATCGTGCCCCCCAGGCAACGCGCTGCACGGGCGTAGTATAACCGACGCCTCCGGTTCGCTAGGACCAGCTGGCGAGCTTCGCCTGGAGACGGTCATGCGCACGAGCGGGCATGATGTCCGGAGAGGCTTTGAACGCTGTGTCACCTCGGCAACAACGTTGCAGGGGTCTTCTCCACATCACGGCGTTGCTCGTTCCGCACGTCCCTTCTCGGGTATGGGGCAGGATCTTTCCCACGGAGACGGCATACGGGGCCGAGCAGGAGCCCTCCCTGGTTGAGTGGCAGGGCAGGCCTTTCCGCCCGCGTCTCCATGCCGTGCGAACAGAGCGCTCTGCGTGTTCTGTCGATGGTCTCTCGTATGGCGAACTTGGGCCAGTCGACCAGCAGAACGAGAGCAGGCTGCGACGGTGAGCCTGCTTGCGCCCGGGTGAGACGTCCCAGAGCGGCTTCAGCCGGCGCCCAGTTTGATGGAGAGTGTGGGCCATCCTACTGGAGAATGCGAAAACCCTCACTCCGGGGTGCAGTTGTCCGGCATTGGCCGACGTGTCCGTGGGGTTGCGCAATGGATGGCGAGTTGGGTGCACCTGGTCAAGGAGCGCTCGTCAGGCGTCTTGTGGACCTTGCTCTGCTGAGGGGCGGAGTAAGCCACTGAGAGCTTGGACCGGAACAGACCCGGTCACCCAAAAGACGCTGCGAGGAACAGATTGAGCTGCCGCAGCGAACTAGTGGTGTTGCGCAGGTAGTCCAGTCTAATGGGAAACCGGGTGGCGTGTCACAATCGGTCACCAGCAGGGCGTAGGAGGGCACGGGGAGCAGTGTAGGATTGACCGGGAGCGTGCCAGAACCAGGCGAGGAAACGAGGAGCGGAGGATGGAACGACTCTGGGCGCCGTGGCGGTTGCGGTACGTCGAGGGGGAAGTGCGGCACCGCGGGTGCATCTTCTGCGAGAAACCTGCAGCTGGTGACGATGTCCGCGAGCTGATTCTGCTCCGGGGAGCGCGGGCCTACCTTATCATGAATCTTTTTCCGTATAATACCGGTCACGCGATGGCTGTGCCCTTTCAGCACGTGGCAGACCTTGCTGAGCTCGACCGGGAGACAACGGCGGAACTGTTCGAGCTCGTGACGTGGCTTACGGTCGCCCAGCGGCGGGCGCTACGCTGCGATGGGTTCAACGTGGGACTGAACCTGGGAGCCGTTGCCGGTGCCGGGATCAGCGATCACCTGCATGTGCACATTGTGCCGCGGTGGCAAGGTGATGCGAATTTCATGCCGATCCTTGCCAACACGATGGTGATTCCAGAACTCATCCCGGTGACCTACGCCAAGCTGCGGGCGGAATTAGAGGTTTCGAGCTTTGGGCGTGCCGAGGGCGTCGTGCCGCAGGCGGGAGCAATCGTCTGGCTACCTGACGAGGGGAAACTGGCATTGCGGCGAGCGGCCGATGGCACGATTGTGCTGCCGAAAGGGCACATTGAGCCGGGCGAGGCTGCGTATCGAGCGGCGCTTCGCGAAGTTGCAGAAGAGCAGGGGCTAGTGGGGGAGGTCATCGGCTGGGGCGGGGTCTTGGAGTTCGCTGCCGGGGGGCGTCCGCGCCGCGTGGCGTATCTCCTCGTGCAGGCGCGGCCAGGTGCCGATTTCGAGCGGCATGTGGGTCATGACACGCTCCTGTTCGAGCCGAGTGAGGCAGTTGAGGCGTTAACGCATGAGGACACGCGTCGGTTGGTGATCAAGACGCTGCAACGGTTCGGGATTCCGGTGGTAATGCGGTCATGAGACGGCGTTCCCTGGTGACGACTATGGTGGTGACCGTCCTCCTTGTGCTTGGGGTGCCCTTCAGCCGCTCCATCGCTGTACCGCCGGCGGTCTGCCTTGCTGTGGGGGATTCACTGGCAGCCGGGATCGGCAGTACGCTGCCGCGGGAACGCAGCGCGGCAGCGATTCTCTGCCAGTGGAGCGGGGAGTTCTTCGGTGAGCGGACAGAGCTGGTGAGTATCGCTGTCCCTGGAGAGCGAACCAACTCCTTCCGCACTGAAGGCCAGCTCGACCGACTGCGCGAAACCGTGGAAGCAGCACAGCGGCGCGGCAGCACAATCCGCTTTGTCCTCGTGAGCTTGGGTGGGAACGATCTTCTGGCTCTCCAGAACGCGAACGAGAGTGAGCGAGACCGTGCCTTCGCGGAGTTCCAGACGAACATTGGCGAAGCTCTCGCTGCGATCCGTCGGACCGTTGGTGAGGTGCCGCTCTTGGTACTGACACTGTACGATCCGACCGAGGGGGATCCGGGAGCCGAGCGTAGCGAAAGCTGGTGGGTGGCACAGTTCAATAGCGAGCTCCGTACCCAGGCGAACGCAGTGGGGGCGTCGGTGGTCGATCTGGAGAGTCTGTTCCGCGGACACAGCGCGGAGTGGACCTGGTGGCCGGTCGATGTGCATCCGACGAACGAGGGCTATGAGGCGATTGCACGAGCGGCCTGGAAAGCGCTCGGGCGGGATCAGGAGGCGCCGCAGATCCGGATCGAGCGACCGCGGGATGGAGCGCAGGTGGATCGTCGGTACCTTACCGTCCGGGTACGCGTGACGGATGCGGGTGGGGTTGAACGTGTGAGCGTGTGGGTGGACGGCCAGGAAGTCGGTACGCTCGATCCATTGTCCGAGCGCGATGAGTGGATCACACTGTGGGAGACACCATGGCCGACGGCGGGGCCGCCGATCACTCTGGAAGTGCGAGCGAAGGATCGCGCGGGGAACGAAGGTCGGGCAGCGGTCCGGTTGGAGCGTTTCAGTGAGTGAGACGAGGCCCGATCCAACCGTAGAGCACACGGTGGATGACACGCCGGACTTGGAAGGGCGGTTGGGAGCGTTCACGCTCTCCGACCTCTTGCAGATGCTCGGCTACACGCACAAGACAGGCACACTCACCCTGATCCAGGGCTGGAACACACGGACAATCACTTTCGAGCAGGGGCGGATCACCTATGTGGCGGCAGGGTCGCGTCTCCCGACATTACCAGAGCTTTTGGTGCGTGCTGGCCGATTACCGGCGAGGAAGCTCGAGGAGCTGAGCGCAGAAGAGTCAGACGAGGGGCGGTTACTGACCCGGCTCGTGCGCGAGGAGAAAATAACGGCGGAAGAGATCCAGCGGTGCCGGGAGCAGCAGCTCGAGATTGCGATCTACACGCTGTTCCTTTGGCGGAACTGCCGTTTCGCATTCCGCGCGAATGTCTGCCAGTACGAGGACGGTATTCCGATCACGGTCGACAGCCTCCAGCTTGTCCTGGAAGGAACGCGCCGTGTCGACGAGTGGATCCAGCTCAGCCCGGTGATTCCCTCTGTCTCGATGATCTTCCGGAAGCGTGGGCCGGTGCGACCATTGCCCGTGGAGTTAGCAACGATGTATGAGCTCGTGGACGGGCAACGCGATGTGGCGACGATCGCACGCGAAGCTGGATGGACACAGTTCGAAACTGCGCGAGCACTCTACCAGCTGCACCAGCTGGGCATGGTCGAGGCGGTTCCGCCGAACCGAGCCAAGATCATCGAACTCTTCACACTGGCTGTGGAATCGATCTACCTCAAGCTTGTCCTCTATGACTATCCGCGGGTTGCGCTGGAGTTTGAGCAGCAGCTGAATCGCTTTGCGCGGCAGCACGGGTTGCGGGTGCGCATGGCTGCCGGGCGCGTGATTAAGACCGATCGTGAGACGCGGTTGAGTTCAACCGAGCTCATTGACCTGTACAAGCTGTTCATTGCGATCCAGAACAACAAGTTTCAGAAACTGTTCGATCCGACAATCGCACGAGGGTTGATGGAGGGGCTCTACCGGCACGTTGATCCGGAACTGCAGCAGATGCTCCGGATGTACGAGTTCTACCAGATTGAAGGCCTCTTCCCGCGCCGGGTGCAGCGACCGGTCGAACAGCGCCTCGAGCAGTGAAAACACACCACAAGCACAGGAGATTTCACGCTCTCCGCCCTGGATAGACCTCGAGCGCAGCAGCGAGCAGGGATGCGGCGTGCTCGAGGACAGCCTCGGACTCAACGAGGGCGAGGCGGATAGCTTGCTGTCCACAGCCAGGAGTGGCATAGAAGCCGCGAAGGGGAGCAACCATCACCGTTTCACCACCGAGCGCGAAGTCGGTGAGGAGCCACGCGGCAAAACGCTCCGCGTCATCAACCGGGAGTTCAGCGACGAGATAGAGCGCACCCGCTGGCGGGATCGGGCGAACGCCGGGGATCTGCCGCAACGCGGCGAGCATCGTGTCACGACGCCGTCGGTAGGTTGTGACGACCTCGACGATGTAGCGCTCCGGCGCATCGAGCGCGGCCATGGCGGCGAGTTGTGCGACGAGGGGAAGCGAGAGGCGTAGTTCGGCCAGCGATGCCGCCGCCGCGGTGACGTCGCGGTTTCGGCTAATCAGAGCACCAATGCGAAGTCCGCACGCGTTGAAGCGCTTGGAAATACTGTCGATGACGATGGCATGGCCATCGAGCCCTGGCATTTCCAGTGCGCTGGGCGCGCGTGTACCGCTGAAGACGAGCTCGCGGTACGTCTCGTCACTGTAAAAGAACAGGTTGTACGCGATCGCCAGCTCAGCGAGAGCCTGAAAGGCTGCACGATCATACAGTGTTCCAGTGGGGTTCGAGGGACTACAGAGGAGAATACCTCGCGTGCGCGGGGAAATGCGTGGACGGACGGCTTCGGGAGAGATCGGACCATAGCGGTCAGGGCTGGGTACCGGCACGAGTTCGACGCCGGCGGCAGTCAGGATACCCTGGTAGGGTGCATAGAACGGCTCGGGCACGAGCACCTGGTCGCCAGGATCCGTGGTGGCGAGGATAGCAAGCCAGAGCGCTTCGCTTGCCCCACCGGTCACCACGACTTCCTCCGGGTTGATCAACAGGCCAACCCGTTGGTAGTACCGCACCCAGGCAGCAATGAGGTCGGGAATCCCGCGTGACGGGGTATAGGTCGGTCGCTGGCTGGCCGCCGCTGCGATTGCAGCACTGACGCCGGGTGGGGGAGGGAGATCGGGTTGGCCAATGTTGAGATGAATCACGCGGATACCGCGCGCTTTGGCTGCATCGGCGAGGGGAACAAGACCACGAATCGGAGATGGCGGAATCGCTTGCGCGCGGGTCGAGACGTTCGGTGCGACTGTTCGCTGGACCATTGTGCCTCCCCCACCCAACGACACGTACGGCCCACCAGTGTAGCACTCATGTGTGACGCAGTGCGAGCGTCTTTTCGAGATACCGGAACGGCGGGAGGCAAGGGGCTCGGGGAATGACGAAGGGGGAAGCAGAGAAGCCTTGCTGCCAAGCCCTGGTGCACCAGGGGCTGGTTGCCGTTCAGGGAGAGTCGGCAGAGAGCATCACCGGAGCCGCGTCGCGTGCTACGCTTGCAAAGGATGGCAAACGCTCCCGCGGAGGGTGATCCGGTGCGTGTTCGAGCGGAGGTCGCGGACACGACAGGGCGCGACCTGCACGAGCCTGGTGCAATCCTTCTCCTCTCTTGTTACGAGCTCGGCCACCAGCCGCTGAGTCTCGCCATGCCGCTTGCCTACCTGCGAGTAGCGGGATACCACCCGCTGGCGATTGACACGGCGGTACAGGAGCTCCCCGCGGCGGCGATCAAGCGAGCAAGGCTCGTGGCCATCTCCGTCCCGATGCACACTGCCCTCCGTTTGGGTGTGGGGCTTGGCGAGCGCATCCGGGCCGTGAATCCTGGGGTGCACCTCTGCTACTACGGCCTCTATGCCTGGTTAAACCGTGACTATCTGCTCCGAGAACTCGCCGATAGTGTGATCGGCGGTGAGATCGAGGTACCCCTCTTAGGCCTGGTTCAGGCGCTGGAGCGCGGTGGGCCAGTCACAGTGCCCGGGGTTGTGACGCGGGAGCAATCGTCTGCGCCAGCGCTCGTCCGCGTTGGTTTTCCAGTTCCAGCTCGCGACGTTCTGCCACCACCGCGCCACTACGCGCATCTGATCATCAATGGCCAGGTCGTGCCGGCAGGATACACAGAGGCAACCCGTGGGTGTCATCATACCTGCGCACATTGCCCCGTCGTGCCAATCTACCGTGGACGGTTTTTTGCCATCCCACGCCAAGTGGTCCTCGCGGATATCCGGCAGCAGGTGGCCAACGGTGTCCGGCACATCACCTTTGGTGATCCTGACTTCTTGAACGGGCCGACCCATAGCCTGCGCATCTGCCGTGCGTTGCACGAGGAGTTCCCGGACGTGACCTTTGATTTCACAGCGCGGATCGAGCACATCGTCCAACATCGGAACCTGATGCCGGAGTTTCGGCGGCTCGGCTGCGTTTTCGTCGTCTCGGCGGTCGAGCTTCTCAGCGACCGGGCACTCAAGGCGATCCGGAAGGGTCACTCGCGGGCCGACGTGCTTGAAGCGCTTCGCGTCTGCGACGACGCGGGCATCGCGCTGCGACCCTCGCTCTTGCTGTTCACTCCCTGGACAACCCTGGGGGACTACCTGGAGCTTCTGGAGTTCATTGAGGAAGAGGAGCTGATCGAGCACGTTGATCCGGTCCATCTTTCTATTCGCTTGCTCATCCCGCCAGGCTCGGCGCTGCTGGAGGTCCCAGAACTCCGGCCGTACTTGGGACCGCTAGATGAGGCGAACTTCACTTATACCTGGCGGCATCCAGACCCGCGGATGGACGAACTCCAGCAGGCTGTCGCCGAGCTTGCGGAGCGGGCGACGCGGGAGGGCTGGGATCCCTATACCACCTTTGCGGCGATACGCGCACTGGCCTGGGAGACTGCTGGAAAGCAGCCACCCAGTGAGCCGCCGCGACGTCGACGGAAGCGACCGTCCCCACCGCGGCTCACCGAATCATGGTTCTGCTGAGCGGAGCCGCTCGCGGACCCGGTGGGTCCTGCAGAATCCTAAGGAGGGTCGCAAGTCAACGAGGCGAATGATCGTGCCCACTCGCCTTGTCGGTCAGTGGGATGAGCAGGAGCGATGCAATCAGCGCGGTGAACGCGAGAGCGAGAAACAGTGAAGTGCCGGTGACGAGACCAGGGACGAGTCCCCCGAGGATTCCGCCAACCGAGCCAACACCGTTGACGATGCCCACCGCGATTGCAGCCTGTGCTCCACCGGCTTCGGCGGCTGCGACGCCAACGATTAACGACTCCGCGGCATAGAGGGTGATACCGAGCGCGAGGAGGACGAGCGCGATCAGCCACCAACGTTGAGTCCGTGCCGCAACAGGGAAGAGAAGAAGGGCCACGGTACAGCCGAGTAAGGCAAAGACAGCAGGCCGGACGCGGTGTCCCCCAAAGAGTCGATCCGAGATCGTGCCAGCGAGGAGTGGGCCGGCCAGGCCGGCGAGCCCGAGCAGTCCAGCGATCGCCGTCGCGACGCCGGCGGCGATGAAGGGTAGGGCGTCGCGGACAAGCACTGGTGCCCAGAAGACGGTCGCATAAATAACCGGCTTGAGGAGAAAATCGGCACCGCTGAGGAACCAGAGTGAACGACTACGGAGGAGCGCGAGAGCTTGTCTCTCACTGGCTCGCAGATGCTGGCTCGCCCGATCCGGTGCGAACCAGACGCGCAGCCACAGTGTGTAGGCGACGGCGACGAAGAGTGCGATCATCCCGCCCGCAAGCGGTGCGGCGCGCCACTGGCCGATGACCGAGTACGCGAACCAACCGAGAAGGACAGGAGCAGCAAGCGCCCCGAAGGCATAGCTCGTGCTGAGGATCCCGAATGCGACGCCACGCCGCTGCGGCGGAGTATGTTGTGCGACATCACTACAGACTGCGGCCCAGCCGGTGGCTTGTGCGGCACCTTGGATGAGGAGCGCGGCCAGCAGCAGCCAGGCGGTGGGCGTCGCAGCGAGAAGCAGTGATGCCGCGCAGGCGGTCAGGAGTCCGAGGGTGACTAGTCTGCGCGGGCCCACGCGGTCGGTGAGGGCGCCGGCCACGAACTGACCGGCGGCGTAGACGGCGAGGAAGAGCGCGTCGGCGACGCCGAGAAAGACACGCGAGAGGCCGAGGGTCGGGTCGGCCAGGAGTCCGAGTTTACTGGCGGCGAAGGCGAGGCGCGGAAAGTAGAAGGCAGCATAGGCCAGCCAGCTGGCGGCGAGGACGTGATTGGGGTGGGGTTGGAGTTTGGACGGCTCGTCGTCAGCAGGGGGCACGCGAGACTGCCGTGTCGGGCGGAGCTGCACGCAACCTCCTCCTCATCCCAGCGTACAGTAGTCCACCATTCGGCGATCCTCAAGCCGGAGGAGCGGTGCGGAACGTCGACGGAGAGGGCGGGCCCGGATAAGACGACTCGAGCAGAACCAGGGGGTGCAGACGTCTCAGGAGCAGGGACGGAGCGGCTCACGGGCGATCGAGTGCTTCCCGCGGTACTACCAGAGGCCACGACGTGTCTGCAGCCTGGATGGATAGTGGCGAGCTCGGTGGCAACGCAGCGGACGTCACCACCGAGCTCCCACTGTCTTAGGGCCTGGCGAGGATGACATCGAGCACAGCTGACTGGCCGTCCCGGACGTGGGCGAGTGCACGCCGCAGCGCGGGGAGGATTTGATCCGGTTCCTCAACGCGCTCGCCGTATGCATCGACCGACTGAGCGAGGAGATCAAAACGTGGGGTGGGCGCGAGTTCGATACCGACGAACTCGCCGGTCTTGACGGAGTATCCCTCCGGATATGCTGCGACGAGTGGGCGCTTGGTGGCGTTATAACAGGCGTTGTTCACAATTACGACGAGGATGGGTGCCTTGGCCTGCCGTGCGATCCACAGACTCGCCTCGGGGACGCCGAAAAGGAAGGAGCCGTCGCCGATCAAGCCGAGCACGGTGCGGTCCGGAGCGGCCAGCTTGGCTCCGATTGCCGCGCCGAGCCCCCAGCCGAGACCAGATCCCCCGCTCTGGTACCAGCTTCCGTAGGTTGTGGACTGGATCTGGCAGAAGAGCGGGACCTGGCTCGTGATCGCTTCGTCGATGACAAGGAGTTCCGGGTTTTCACGCCGGAATTCCTCGAGGCAGTAGCCAAGCCATTCGACGGTGATCGGGCGGGTAGTGGCCTGAGCAGCAGCGCGTTGCCGCCACTCGGCGCGTCGGGCGGCCGAGGCGGCGGCGAGACGCTGACGGCGCTCTTCGATTCGCCGACGGTCTGCTTTGGTCAGCAGATCGCGGGCGGCAGCGGCAAGAGCCGGCAGGGCTGCGCCGGTATCGGCGCGGATTGGGAGATCAACCGGGAAGCTCCACAGCGGGATGCGCTCCTTGACGGGATCCAGGTCGATCTGGATGACCGTGGCATCCGCGGGGAGCGGTGTTCGCGTTGGGATGTATGGCACATCGTGGTCAAGGATCAGGACAACGTCGGCTTCAGCAAGGCCATGCTCAAGTCCATAGTTGTAGCCCTGGTGCAAGGGGTGGTCAGCTGGGAAGTTGGCGCGTGTCCGCCACTCGACGACCGGAAGGGCAAGGAGTTCGGCGAGTTCGAGAAGCCCGTCCCACCCAGCACGGGAGCGGCCGCTTGCGGCGGTGAGGACCAGGGGACGCTCGGCGCGGACGAGGAGCTCGGCGGCCTGGCGGAGAAGGTCAGGATCGCCAGCACCAAGGCGAGCCGGCGGGAAGCGGCGGGGGTCGGGGATGCGCACACGCTCGACCCGTTCCATGATCACCTCGCGTGGCAAGGTGAGGTAGACCGGGCCAGGAGGATCGCTCTCCGCAATCTGGTAGGCGCGGGTAACGACCTCGGCGACTTGGTCAGGGCGGCGGAGTTCATAGTCCCACTTCACGTAGTTGCGGACAATGCCGTGTTGATCGAGCTGCTCCTGCAACCAGTGGATGTAGCCGTCGCGGGTTCCACGAACGCTGGGGTCGGTGGTGTAGGGGGCGCGTCCAGCACTGAGGAGGACGGCGGCGCGGCCACGCTGGGCGTTATGCACCATCGCTCCCAGGTTTTGTGTCCCGACATCAACATGGACCAGGACGGCTTGTGGCCGGCCAGAGACCGCGTAGTAGCCGTGCGCGGCCGCGAGTGCTGGAACCTCGAAGGGGCACAGGACGACCTGCGGTGCTGGCTGCCCAAGTGCGCGGCGCTTGGCGATCGCTTCTTGGATCGGGAAGGTATCGGTGCCGGGGTTGAGGAAGAGGTAGGAGACACCGTGCGCGAGGAGCGCCTCGACGTACGCTTCGGCGATCTCGACATGATGGAGTTCGCGTGTTCCTGGTGCCGGGGCCACTTCGACCCGTTCAGCCATCTGAATCCTCCTGTGACGCATGCCGTCTCGTGGCACGCCAAGTGTACGGCTGGGCGACCGGCTCGACGAGGCACACGTTCAGTAGAGCTGAACCGCCGCATCGCTTGGCGGATTGGGGCGAGGAAGCTCCCGAGGAACCGAATCGGCTCTGACGGTGCAGACAGCGGGTTCGGAGGGTGTCTCCACGCTCGGGCGGCGGGACATGCAGTCGAGGGCCCTCATCCCCGCGGTCTTTTCCCTGCGGATGAGGCCAACTGAATAGCGTGCCTGGCAACGCGCCTACCGTGCACGTCTTTTCCCTGCGGATGCGGCCGACTGTGTGCGGGGGTAAGTGGTCCAGTGGTGATCCAGTGGTGAGGAGTGTTGGGGAGGGCGCGAGTAGCTTCATCGTTGAGGTGAGGGTGAGGGCGTCGTACACTGGCAGTTGCGTGTGACTGGAGCGGAAGGGGACTGCTATGCCGACTGTGGCGGAGGTGGTTGCGCGGGAACTCCGGTCAGCTGGAGTAGACCGGGCGTTTGGGCTGCCGGGTGGCGAGGTGTTAGTCCTCCTCGACGCCTTGCGACGGGCTGGAATCTCCTTCACGCTCTGCCGGCATGAAGCCGTCGCCGGTACGGCGGCTGCAGTGTACGGGAAACTCCGTCGCACAGCTGGGGTAGCTGTCGCAACGCTCGGTCCCGGTGCAGCCAACCTGATGCTGCCGCTCGCCAATGCTTGGCTGGATCGAGAGCCACTCTTGGCGATCACTGCCGATCTCCCTGTGAGTTGGCCGGTGAGCCACACGCACCAGCGCCTGCCCCTCCACGAGGTGTACCGTCCGATTGTCAAGCATGTAGAGGCGGTCACGCCGCTCGACCCGCAGTCTGCGGTGCAGCGGGCTCTTTGGGCCTGCACCAGCGAACCACAGGGGCCGGCGTACCTCACGCTCTCCGCTGAAGATGCGGTGCAGCCGGCATCGTTCCTCCACGAGGGTGGACACCCCACAGCCCCAGTATTGACTGGGCAGGAGGAGAACGCCCGCCGTGCCGCGCACGAGCTCGCCCAACGACTCGCCGCCGCCGAACGACCACTGGTCATTGTTGGGCTTGGTGTGCGCCCGGAACGGGCACCACTGCTCCGGCAGTGGCTGCGGTCATGGCGGTTGCCCGTCGCGGTAACCCCGAAGGCCAAGGGCCTAATCGATGAGCACGATGAGGCCACAGACTTCGTCGGCGTGGTTGGTGGCATGGCGATTGATGACCTGATGATGGAGGCGGTTCAGCGGGCTGACCTGATTGTCGGGTTTGGCTTCGATCCGGTTGAGGTGGACAAGACCTGGCATGCCCACTTGCCGATTGTCTGGGTGCTGGAGTCGGCGCAGGCCACGGGCGTGCTGCCGCGCCGTGAGTTGATCGTGGCTGATCATGGAGCGTTGCTGGCGGCGCTGGATGAGCTCGCGCCACCACGTGTCTGGGAGCGGCCGTTCCAGGATGTACAGGTGGAGCGGAAGGCGATTGCCGCCGGCCGGAGTCGAGCGCCGGCGCAAGGACTGGCGCCAGTGCGGATCGTCTCCGTGTTCGCGAACACCCTCCCGCCGGAGACGATCGTCACCACCGATGTCGGCTCACACAAGTATCTGTTTGGCCAGTTCTGGCCGAGTCGGTACCCGGAAACGTTCTGGATGTCGAATGGGCTCTCAGGGATGGGGTATGGGTTAGCGGCAGCGATCGGAGCGAAGTTGGCGCGGCCGGAGGTACCGGTTCTGGCAGTACTTGGGGATGGTGGTTTCTCCATGGTCTGCCAGGAGCTGGAAACAGCGCGGCGGGTCGGCGCGCCGGTGATGGTGCTGGTCATCGCTGACTGCTCATATTCGTTGATCCGGATCGGGCAGGAGAACCGTGGGCTGCCGCGCTACGGCGTCGACTTCGAACCGATCGACAGCGTGCAGGTCGCCCGGGCCTGTGGCTGCGAGGGGGTGGTGGCGCGGACGGCTGAGGAGCTTGCGGCAGCGGCCGAGCAAGCGTTGGCGGTGACTCGCGCAGGGGTACCGTTTGTGATTGAAGTCCCGCTTGATGCCGAGGCCTACCGCCCGATCGTGTGACCGTGCGCATTCCGACAGTGCTCTTGCCTTCAATGAGGCAGCGGCTCGACCGCCTGGTCGCCAATGGCCAGTATGGCCTCGCCATTGTGCTACTTCGGCGTGACAGCTGGGAAGCTGTGGCTGATACGGCGGAGGCGGTCACCGCCAGCAGGGCTGTGTCCAGGGGCCGAGTTCGCGGCGCTTGAGCTGGGCACTGAGCCCATACTGACGGGCGACTCGGCACATCTGGGACTTGGTCACGCCGTTCTCCACGTACTCGATGGCGAAGACAGGCTTGCCGGCGCGGCGGAACGGAGCGGTGAGGTGGCACCAGCCCTCAGCGACACAGCTTTCGACCAGAATCCAGTCGAAGTGGGCGACGAGCTCCGAGGCTTGCTCGGCATCGTTCTTGAGGCCAATGGCAAGACCGCGCGCATGGGCTTCAGCGGCAAGCCAGCGGTTGAAGCGGAGCTGGTCGTCCGCCGTGAGCGGGAAACCGGTCTCATTCTGATAGCCGTTGAGGTTGTCGGGGTCGACGCCGTCGAACCCTTTGGCACGGCAGAGGTCGAGGCGAGCGCGGAGGATCGGTGCCAGGAGGTCGAGAAGACGGATATCGACCCACCGTTCGCCTGGCCAACCCTCGTATTCGTTGCCGAGTACCTCCGGGGGATAGGCTGCAGCATCGGGGCGCCAGTCTTCCCAGGCACCGGCATTAAGGTAGCAGACCACACGCTTGCCTTGCCGTTTGAGGCGAGTGACTGTTGCAGGATCAGTGTCGAAGAGGTCGAGGAAGACCACCTGGGCGTCACGAGGGACGGTGAGGTCCCCAGTGAACTGGATGTGCCAGCGAAGTTGGCCGCGCGGCTGCCACCAGCGCGGTGTTGCGGCTGCTTGGGGGAGTGAACTGCTGAACAGGAGCGCGAGCGTG
The DNA here is from genome assembly GCF_023806465.1 of Thermomicrobium sp. CFH 73360. Classification (GTDB taxonomy): domain Bacteria; phylum Chloroflexota; class Chloroflexia; order Thermomicrobiales; family Thermomicrobiaceae; genus Thermomicrobium. Next base: position 38,371 of record NZ_JAMSLS010000010.1, read on the forward strand.
AGACAGAGCGTCAGCATGCGGCGCATTGGTGATCCCTTCTCCTGCATCGCCGGGTGGCACCGGACGCTCAGTACTCTCAATGTGTTATTCGGCAGAAGAGGACTCGCCGTCAAGTGAAAACCATGGCGATGCTGTGATGGCGCACCCTGAATGCGACAAAGGGCGGGCCAGTTGCGGGTTTGCCTCTCAGGCGCCGCTCGACACTGCGGGGACAATGCGCTATGGTCAGCGTATCTCGCGGCGGTGAAGAAGGCGAGCTCCACAAGGAGGTGTTTTGTAGGGGGGCTCGGAAGGTCCAGAGGAGACTCGAGTCGTACCCTGTCGAGCCAGAGGCTTTCTCCCGACTATTGTCGCTAGCGCATGCGGGAAGGAGTGTCAACCATGGTGATCGCGCAAGCAGCGGTAGTTGAGCGACCGCACGGGCCGTTCGTCGTCGAGGAGGTCGAGCTGGAGGAGCCGCGCGAAGACGAAGTGCTCGTCCGGATTGTCAGTGCAGGGATCTGCCACACCGACCTGATCGTCCGCGACCAGTGGTACCCGGTGCCGCTACCGGCAGTGCTCGGGCACGAGGGAGCGGGTGTAGTGGAACGCGTCGGCGCACGGGTGCGGAAGGTGGCCCCGGGCGATCACGTAGTGCTGACCTTCCGTTCCTGTGGCGAATGTCACCACTGTCTCCGTGGCAAGCCGGCCTACTGTGTGCAGCTTTTCCCGCTCAACTTCGGTGGGCGCCGACCGGACGGTACTAGCCCGATTCGCTGGCGCGGCCAACCGATTACCGGGATGTTCTTTGCCCAGTCATCGTTTGCCACCTACGCGGTGGCGCACGAGCGCAACGTGGTCAAAGTACCCAAGGATGTACCACTGGAGCTCTTGGGGCCGCTCGGCTGCGGGGTGCAGACGGGCGCTGGCGCAGTCTTCAACTCGCTACGTCCACCGGCTGGGAGCTCTATCGCCATCTTCGGCACCGGCTCGGTGGGGCTCAGCGCACTGCTCGCTGCGCGTGCCGTGGGCTGCACCACGATCATCGGGGTCGATATCAACCCGGGCCGACTCGAGGTGGCTCGCGAGCTCGGCGCCACGCACGTCATCGACGCGCGGACGAGCGATCCGGTTGAAGAGATCCGGCGAATCACTGGCTACGGCGTGCAGTACAGTATCGAAACGACGGCAAATCCCAAAGTCTTCCGTCAAGCGGTAGATTGCCTGGATCAACTTGGTGTCTGTGGGCTGATCGGCGCTGCGCCGCTGGGCGCCGAGGTGGCATTGGACATGGGGACGATGCTCTTTGGTCGCATGGTGCGCGGGATCATTGAAGGGGACAGCGTCCCTGAGCTCTTCATCCCAGAGATGATCGCACTCTACCAGCAGGGGAAGTTCCCCTTCGATCGCCTGATCACCTTCTACCCCTTTGCAGCGATCCAGCAGGCAGCCGAGGATTCCGAGGCCGGACGCGTGGTCAAGCCGGTATTGCGGTTTGACTGAGCGGGCAACCAACAAGCGTGTGCACGCGTACCCCGTCGGGCGAGCATCACCACTGCCCGTGCCGGTGAGCAAGGCCTCGCAGGATCCTTGGTCGCTACGATACGGGCTTCGACCGCGTGCGAATGGCGCTCCTGCGAAGGCCTCACCGCGTGTTCCACGCCTCGGTGCGGAAGCGCTGCCCGCGGCGCCGCGCAGTCATGGCAGGGGTCCAAAGACCTCCGGATGCTCGGCGAACTGCTCGAGAAGCGGCCGGTCGTAGCGCAGGACGATGACGCGGTAGCCACGGCGGAGCAGGTTGCAACGGGTTTCTTTGTCCAGCTTCCGGACCCGTGGCTCGTCGTGGTGGGGACCGTCGATAAAGACAAGAATATTCGGGCGGTAGAAGAAATCAGCCCGGCAACGTGGCTCCTCGATGACCTTCTGCGCCTCATCCGGCAAGCGAAGGTCGTGCTCGTAGAGTTCCGTAACGACGTCACGTTCGAGCGAGGACTCGCATCGGGTGAGGAGCCAGTCGCGGTGCTCCTCACGAGACCGGGTGCCATGCCGGAGTTGCACTCGGCAAGTGGTCAGCTGCTGCAAGAGATCGCGGACGGCGAAGCGGTCGAGGAAACGCAAGTCGCGTGCCGAACTGTAGGTGAGCAGGCATTCTGAGCAGGCTCCGTCGCAGTCGGCTCGCTCCGTCTCAGGAGTGAAGTGACAGAGCCGGAGCGCTTCGCGTGCGACCTCCGCGAGTGCGTTGCCTTCTTCGACCAGTCGACGGAGGACACCGAGGCCGCCTTCGGCTTCCTCAAGGAAGAGGAGCGCCAGATGATCCCCGTCGCCGACCTCAGCCGTGCCGAGCTCCGTCTCCTCGAGTTGGAAAGCCTCGGCAAGCCCGCGGTGCAGCGCGACGCGGAGGGTCGTGCGTACCACGGGATTGTCGCGGAGCGTCGGATCGAGGAGGCGGAGGAGCAGCAGGTTACGGGTCTCCTGGACGGCAAGTGCCAAGCGACTGACATGTTGTGGTGTGGAGGCACGACGAGAAGTCCGCGCTTTGGAACGCTCCTCACCCATGACCTCGCCAGTCGCAAGGTCGATGAGAAAGTCCGGCTCGCTCTGAGCGCGCCACCCGCGGTTGAGGGTCAGAAGCGTGGCCGCGGGGGCGTACCGGAGAGCTAGGAGAGGGGTGCCGTCATCTGCCAAGACGTCGGCTTCGAGGAGCCGTGGGCTCGACTCGACAGCCGTGAAACGGAAGGCGAGCTCGCGGGTATACCCGGCCAGTTGCCGCTCCTCCTCGTTACAGGTAATCCGCTCGCGACGTTCCAAGCGGACATTTGGCATCTCGAGCAGCGAAACGTGCTCTGCGTTTGCTCCGGAGAGTTCCAGGCCGCAGGAGGAGCAGCGGTCGTCCTGCAGCTCGGCCCAGGCGGAGCAGCGACGACACAGCTTGCGGCGCACGATGCGCTGCTCAAGCGACCCGGCGCCGATGGGGACGAAGAAGCGGGCGAACTGCCACTTTGCCCCTTCGTGGTAGACCGTGGCGCCGGGAGCAAACTCGGTGATGGCCAGGAAGCGTGGCCGGGCGATGAATTCTCCTGCTCCGCGTGGGACCCAGGCCCGGACGGGGAGCGCCGGAAAGTTGTAGCCGGGGAGGAACTCCTCAGTCGCCAAGTAGCGGTACGGGTAGAAGTCACTCTCCTCCCGTGCCACCTCGACTTGGAGTAGGAGGTTGCGCTGGCGCAGTGCCTCCTCCTGCTGGCGGCGGGCCGCCTCCTGCTGATCGCGGGAATGGGAGCGCAAGAGCACCTGCTGCGCGCTCTCGAGCTGTTCAAAGGCGGCACGGTAAAGCTCGCGCCAGCGGTCGAAGGCACGGTCGAACCGTTCAGCAGCAGAATCGAGCAGTTGTTCGATCCAGCGCTCGGTGAACCAGCCCGTCCGCTCCAGTTCGGCGCGGTCATCGGCGGTGAGTACGCGTTGGATCCGCTGGAGTAAGCGTTGTCGTTGGCTGGGTGCGAGCTGGAGCTGGGCACGGACGTTATCGAAGAGTGGGAGTTCCGGGAGACGATCGATATCGATCACGCTGTTGACCGAATCCCGTAACGTCAAGCCGGTCTCGGAGAGCCATTCAGCGAGGAAGTGAGTGCGCAAGAGCGTCTCGTTGGCGAGGTCAAGGCGTGGGGCGCGGACGGCGCCGGCAACCATCTCCTCCCGGTGACGGAAGAAGTACTGGTCATGGCTGTGGAGGGCGCCACAGAAGGTGATGATCAGGCCGGGCTGTCCTTGGCGGCCAGCGCGGCCGCTGCGCTGAGCGTAGTTGGCGGGAGTTGGCGGGACATTGCGCAAGTGCACCAGGTCGAGGTCGGCAATATCGATCCCGAGTTCCATGGTTGGTGAGCAGACGAGATAGGGGAGGCGGCGACCGAGCGTGGGGTCACGCTTATCCTCCTCAGTCCAGCGGAAGCGGCGTTCGCGGCGCTGGCGTTCGCCGGGTGCCACCACTTGTGCGGTGTGCTCGCGTGCCTCGAGCGCGGCGAGCTCGGCGGCTGCCTCCTGATAGAAGCGCTGGAAAAACGCATTGGCCCGCCGCTCCTCCTCGCTGAGCTGTGTGCGTTCCCGCACAAGGTCGATGACAGGCGTTCCGTCACCGCGGCACCAGCGGAGTGCAGTATGGCGGAGGCGGATGGCAAGGGTGCCGTTGTCCTGCTCTCGTCGCTCGATCAGGCCGTGGCGTGCCAGTCGGTCCAGGAGCGCGGGGAGGAGCTCCGTGTAGGCGGTCGCGTCCAGGTTGAGTGTGCGGGTAAGGAAGCGGCCGAGTGGGGTAGATCGGGCCAAGCTGCGTGCGTCCTCGTCGTCGCTGGTTGGGGCAGGCCAGACAAAGGTGGTGGCGCGGCGTAGACCGCCTTGGCTGGGATCAATCCCCCAGAACTCGTTCAAAAGGTCTGTGGCGCGGCGGAAGAGTCGGCGCTGCTGGTCCTCGTCGGCGAGGATCGGCGCGTCGATGGCCAAAGCGCGGCGGAGGTGGTCGAGCACCGCACGGAGCAGGCGCTCGCGCTGGCTGGCAGAGAGTGCGGCCATGGGAGGTACCGCGGCCCACTCCGCATCGTCAGCGGAAAGTTCCGCAAGACCTCGATAGTCGAGGCGCAAGAGGCCGACATCCTCGAGGTTGGGCAGGGCGACACGCCAGCCGCGACGGAGGTCTTCATAGAGGCGATATTCCGTGAGGTCGTAGAAGCACGTGCGGACATCCTGCGCCGCTGGACTGTTGGAGACGAGGTCGTGCTGCTTGGCATAGTCGGCGAGCGTGAGCCCCATGTGGCGGACGACCGCTTCGGCTACCTCCTCGAAGGGGAGCGGCGAGCGTTCTTGGAGCGCCGAATAGAGTGCCGAACGGAGGACTGCGACGTGGACAAAGTCGTTGAAGTGCCCAGCTTGGAGCGAGGCGTCCTGCCGACTATCGGTGAAGGTGAGCAACTTATCGCGGCTACCGATCGCGCGGGCGTGACGGAGGAGGGAGACGGCGAGGATGGTCGTTGCTGAGCTTCGTCCCTCGCTGGCGAGGTAGGTGAGGCGCTGGTACTCTCCTTCGCGCCGCCCGTACCAGGTGCCGCAGGAAAGGCAGAGCCAGAACCGCTCGGTCTGGAGCCAGGCGGGGTAGGCGCCTTCAACTCCATGGTTGGTGAGCCGGCCGTCCGGGAAAACCGAGACGCGCTGCGGGACGCGGTCGCGCCAAGTGCGTCGGAGCTGACCCCGGGCGTCACGCCAGTCGTCTGGCAGCTGCTCAAGCGACCACTCGGGGACAGCCTCGGCGAGGACGAGGTAGCCGACGAGCGCTCCAGCCTCGTCGAGCACGAGGCCAGGTGGAGAGGGTTCGAGCCGGTCGCCACGCAAGAGGACGCGGTAATACTCCTGACCGCACACGCGGCAGAAGGCGAGCGGGTAGCGTGGATGGCTGCCGCTGGCGCGCGGCTCGGTGGCAAAGCGACGCTCGGGAGACGGCTCCAATGTCGCGTAGAGGGCGTGGCTTTGGGAGATAAACTGGTGCAGCTTGAAGGCAAAGAGTGGCTGGCCGTCCGGTCCCCGCAGCTGGGCAGCCGTTTCCAGGAGTTCCTGGAGGCGGGCGCGGCAGGTCGCCGCGTCGAGACCAGTCTCCGTTGCTAAGTCGTGCGCAACATCGCTCAGAGTCCGTGGTGGTCGGCGACGCAGCGACCCGTCTGGCTGCCGTTCCACGCCGAGCGCTTGTTCCAGCCAACAGGCGAGTGGGTGGCTCCGGAGCGCGTCCGGCTCCTTGGGGGGTGGGGCAGCAAGTGCCGCGGTGAGTTCGCTGCCGGTCGGCACAGTTCCGGTGGTGACCAGCTCGAGCGTCTCCTCGATGATGTCGTTGGGATCAATCCGGTGGCCAAAGAAGCGGGAAGCGAAGTCGGCAACGACCTGACGACGCTCGGCAGCGGTTGCGTCGCGGTGGGCGACAAGGGTGGCGCTCGTCCCGATGTGGACAACGCGCGGGCGTTCGAGCCGAGCCCGGAGGCGGCGGACGAGGAGGGCAACGTCTGCACCTTGCCGACCGCGGTAGGTGTGGAGTTCATCGAAGACGAGGACGAAGGGCGCGCGGGCAGTGGGCCGGGGCGCGACGAGTGGTGCGTCTTCAGGACGGTCGAGCAAGAGTTCGGCCATGACGTAGTTGGTGAGGAGGAGGTGGGGTGGGTTCTGGCGGATTTCAGCCCGTTCCTCTTGCGGTGTCTCACCAGTGTACCGGGCGAAGCGCAAAGGGAAGGGGCGGCCAGTGCGCTGTTCGTAGCGCGTGCGGAGCTCGGTCAGCGCGTGAAACTGGGAGTTCACGAGGGCATTCATCGGGTAGACGACGAGGGCAAAGGGACCGGGCTCGTCTGGGAAGCGGACGGCGAGGTCAACGATGGGGATGAAGTAGCAGTAGCTTTTCCCGGAGCCGGTGCCGGAGGTGACGACGACGCTGCGGCCGTCCTGGACCGCACGGATCGCTTCCACCTGGTGGGTGAAGAGGCGTAAGGGAGTACCGTCAGGACGGCGGAAGATCTGGGCAGTGGTCTCGTGCAAGAGCCCCTGGCGGACCAGTTCATCGACCGTGGCATCTCGCTGGTAGGCCGGCGAGAGCTGGACGAGTGGTTCCGGCCAGAGGTGCTGCTGGTCGAGCAGGAGGCGGCGGATCTCCTGCTGGATACGTGGGTCGCGGGCGATGACGAAGGCGTGGATGAAGTCCTGATAGTCCTGGAGGACGCGGCGGTGGAGTTCGAACACCGACGACATCGGGCGGCTGTCCCCTCCTCAGGAACTCCACTCCTCAGGTTCGCAGGTCGGTGGGAACGCAGGTGTTCCCGGGAATCCGAGTAGCGTTCAGAGGGGAGTATACCGGCTGCGTGGGAGGGGCGCACGGAGGTACTTGCCGCACCCTCTGCCTCCCGCTCGACATGGGAGAGAGAACAGGAAGAGGTGGTGTCATCCTGCTGTAGGGGCGCGATGCATCGCGCCCG
>NZ_JAMSLS010000011.1 GCF_023806465.1 Thermomicrobium sp. CFH 73360
CCATCTCCCGCAGCACCACGTGGAGCCGACGTTGCTCGACGAGCTGCCAGAGGAGATCCTCAAGCATCTCTCGATCTCGCTTCTGGAGCGCATCTGTTACAAGCGTCCGGAACTCACCCTCTGCGCTCATGTGTCTTCCCTTCGACCACTAAATAGTTCGTCCGATGGTAGGTTCAGCGCGGTAAGAGTCGACGCCGGCTGCCACCGGGCAGAGCGTAGGCTGACAGCGGTTTCATTGCAGTAGCTGATCGCGAGAAGGACCTGCAGAGGACGAGAGAAAACCCGGCGCACCAGCGTCCCTCCGTTCGTCGCGGCAGGTTGCCCCGGCCGCCCCAGAGGGCCGCCACTGCGCCCTCAGAGGTCAGCCAGCGACACCGTCGTTCGCCCGAGTTGAACTCGGCACATCCACCGTTCCGCCATCCTCTCCGGGGCCGACGGAACAACCCGCACAGGCTTCCGTAGCCGCGCTGAGTGTACGGCCCCGCAACAAGGGCAGCAATCCGAGTGCATACTGATCAAGGAAGCATGTCGCATGCCTGTCGATCGTTCGCCAAGCAGAACCTTTTGCGACGGACGGGCACCCCATTGGGTGCAAGACTCTGAGAACTGGGTTACTGGCCATGAAAGAGCTCGGGCGATTCGATGTGATCATCGTTGGAGCACGTATCGCTGGTACCATCACTGCCGCGGCTCTGGCCCGACGTGGTTGGAACGTCCTCATCGTTGACCGAGCACGATTCCCAAGCTCAACGCTGTCGACTCATCTCTTCTTCTCGGACACACTTCGCGTCTTGCGTGAACTGGACTTGGTCGAGCCGATCCTGGCCGTCGATGCGCCACGTCTTCGTTGGCTGCGTTTCCCTTACGTCACAGCACGGTTTCCTCAGCACGACGGATTCGATTTCGCTCTGTGCATCCGCCGCGAGGTGCTGGATACCCTCCTTGTTGAACAACTTCGTTCGCGTACCGGCGTGACCCTGTTGACCCAGGCAACGGTGAAAGAGGTGGTTCGCTCGCAGGCACGTATCAGCGGCGTGGTCATCGATGATGGTCTCCAGCGCTGGACGGCACGTGCACCACTGGTCATCGGGGCCGACGGACGCAACTCCATCATCGCGCGCTCTGTCGGCGCCGGTATCGAAAGTCGCGTGCCGCCACTTTTCGCATGGTATTACACCTACTTCGTCGGGGTGCCGATCGACCCGGAACCAGCCGCACTGGCGTTCCGCGGCGACTATCCCGAGTTGGGCGCTGAGTATGCAGCGGCCTTCCTCTTCCCGTGTGATGGCGGACTGACACTGGTCGGGTATGGCCTCGAGCACCGTGCCTTCGCTGCATTTCGCACCGACGTCCGCCGCCACTTCTTCAACGGACTTCGTCGTATTCCTGACGCCTGGGAGAGAGTGACGATCGCACGACAGGTTGCACCGATTCGTGGAACCGGGCAACTTCCGAACTTTCTCCGGCAAGCGAGCGGCCCCGGTTGGGCATTGGTTGGCGACGCAGGGTGTCACAAAGATCCGCACACGGTCCAGGGGATGGGTGACGCAGCGCGAAGCGCTTGGCTCCTCGCACAGGAACTCGCGCAGAGCGATCCGGAAGATCGTGCGCTCGACCAGGCACTCGCTCGTTATGCGCGAAAACGTGATCAGGATCTTCGTCCGATGTATGACTTCACAACGTTCCAATTGCGGAGTCGGGTGCCAGAGGACGTGTGGGAGCAGTTCGAGGAGCGCACACGACTCGATCCGAAGCTTGCAGAACTTCGTGTTGCCGCGATGGTGCATGCAGTGAACCCGGCAGTCGTCTACACCCCCGAACGAGTGCAAGCCATTGCAGCGGGCGCCTCTCTTGATGGTCATGACACCGGCTGACCCGACCAAAAGTCCCCCTTATGGATCGTCCAAGAAAATTGAACAATGCTACACCGTCGCGCGAGTTCTAGGGGTATTATTGGTATGCGGCATCCGCAGCTTCGGTGGGGAAGGGTTCCCCAAACGAACGACCCTTCCCCCGAGGGAACGATGCCGGAGCGACAGCACGCGAGGTGGGTGGGTGCCATGGTGGACGTTCAGGAGGCGCTCGAGCGGCTGACGGGACTGAATCTTGGCTACATCCTTGAACTCTATGAAGACTATCGACGAGATCCGGCGTCGGTCGAGCCAAGCTGGCGCGCATTCTTTGAGCAGTGGGGACCTCGCCTTGAGCAGCTCGGAGCTCCGGCGCCGGCCGCTGCAGTCGCAGGGCCGGCGTTCGATTTTTCAAAGGTCGCTGCGGTCGTCCAGCTCGCACAGCGCATTCGTCACCGCGGACACCGTGCGGCTCGGCTCGATCCATTGGGCAGTCCTCCGCCAGGAGATCCGGCGCTCGAACCTGCCTATCACGGGCTAACTCCAGAAGATCTTGCGCAACTTCCGGCAACGTTGGTTGGTGGACCAGCTGCTCGTGGGGCGCGCAATGCTGCAGAGGCGATCGAACGGCTGCGGCAGATCTATTGTGGGACTATCGGCTACGACTACGGTCACCTTCAGGATCGGACCGAGCGTGAGTGGCTCGAGGAAGCGATCGAATCCGAACGGTTCCGCGTTCGTTTGGATCCCGCAGCCAAGCGCGCCTTGCTCGAACGGCTGACTGCTGTTGAAGTATTTGAGCGCTACCTTCACCGAACGTTCGTTGGTCAAAAGCGCTTTTCGATCGAGGGCACCGATATGCTGGTGCCGATCCTCGATGAGATCTTGCGGCAAGTCGCTGAAACGGGCATCCCGAAGGTCGCGATGGGGATGGCCCACCGTGGTCGCTTAAACGTCCTCGCCCACGTATTAGGGAAGCCGTACGAGCAAATCCTCGCTGAATTCATGGGATTGGATCACCGGGAGCCAGCGTCGCTGACGGAGGGCGGCACCCTTGGCTACACCGGTGATGTCAAGTACCACATGGGAGGCGTGCGGGCCTCCGGGGAACTCCAGGTCATCCTCGCGAACAATCCCAGCCATCTCGAATTTGTCAATCCCGTGGTGGAAGGGATGGCTCGTGCCCTTCAGGATCGGCGCACTGATCCGGGTTGCCCTGCTCAAGACGTGGACGCCTGTCTTCCCATCCTCATCCATGGTGACGCGGCGTTCCCGGGCGAGGGTATCGTTGCTGAAACGCTCAATATGAGCGGTATTCCCGGCTACTCAACCGGCGGGACACTGCACATCATCGTCAATAATCAACTTGGGTACACAACCGAGCCACAGGAAGGACGCTCCACGTTCTACGCCTCTGATCCAGCCCGCGGGTTTGAGATCCCTGTCTTCCACGTCAACGCCGATGATCCCGAAGCCTGCTTGACCGCGGCGCGGTTGGCCTTTGCCTACCGTCAACGTTTCCACAAGGACGTCCTCATCGATCTCATCGGGTATCGCCGCTGGGGGCACAACGAGGGCGATGAACCAACCTTCACCCAGCCAGTGATGTATCGCCAAATTGGTCAGCACCCCACGGTTCGCGAGCTTTGGGCGCGTCAACTCATCGCCCAAGGAATCGTGACCGAGGAGGAGGTGGCTACACTCGAGCAGCGCTACCTTGCACAGCTGCAGGAGATACGGCAAAAGCTGCTCAGCCAGGCCACTGGCCCACGGCACGGACACGGGGCATCCAGCGACGGCCGCAGTGTCATCGCCGTGCCAACCGCGGTACCACTCGAACAGCTCAAAGAGTTCAATCGTCAAGCACACACGCTGCCTGCTGGCTTCAACTTGAACCCCAAGCTACGCCGTCAGCTCCAGCGACGACTTGAGGCCGTTGAACGTGAGGAGGCAATCGATTGGGCCCACGCCGAACTTCTCGCGTTCGCCTCACTTCTCGCCGAGGGTGTTCCAATCCGGTTAACGGGACAGGACACCATTCGCGGAACATTCAGCCAGCGCCATGTCGCCTTCTACGATTTCGAGACCGGAGAACGGGTAATCCCGTTGCAGACGATGCCCGCTGCGCGGGCCAGCTTCGCCGTCTACAACAGCCCACTTTCCGAAGCCGGACCGCTTGGTTTCGAGTATGGCTACAGCGTACAGGCACCTGAAGCGCTCGTCCTCTGGGAGGCACAGTTCGGTGACTTTGCGAACGTCGCCCAAGTCATCATCGACCAGTTCATCGTCAGTGGTTGGGCGAAGTGGCGGCAACGATCGGCATTGGTGCTGCTCCTTCCCCACGGCTATGAGGGGCAAGGACCTGAGCACTCCAGTGCCCGCCTGGAGCGGTTCCTTCAGCTCGCGGCTGAGGACAATGTGCGGATTGTCAACTGCACCACGGCAGCCCAGTACTTCCACCTCCTCCGGCGTCAGGCAGCCCTGCGAACCCTTGATCCGCGTCCTCTGATCGTGATGACGCCGAAGAGTTTGCTTCGGCATCCAAAGGCGATGTCTCCAGTGCGCGAACTCGCTGAGGGGGTGTTCCACCCCGTTCTCGACGACCCGACGGCTGCGAATCGCCGCAGCGATGTGACGCGGTTGATCCTCAGCAGCGGTAAGGTCTACGTCGATCTCGTGGCAAGCCCGTTGTTCTCCGAATCACGACATGTCGCAATCGTCCGCGTCGAGGAACTCTATCCATTTCCTGAAGAGGAGCTCGCAACCGTCCTCGCACGCTACCCCAATGCGCGCGATGTGGTGTGGCTCCAGGAAGAACCCAAGAACATGGGAGCCTGGACGTTCGTGCAGCCGCGCTTGCAGCCACTGCTCGGCGACCGGACACTGCGTTACATTGGCCGACCGGAGCGTGCAAGTCCGGCCGAGGGACTTGCTGAAATGCACGAGCAGGAGCAAGCTCGGATCGTTGCGGAGGCCTTCGCTGGCGTTCCCGAGCCAGCGCTACCGGGCTAAGTCGAACATGAGGGTGGACGATGGCGATCGAAGTGCGTGTGCCGCAAATGGGGGAGTCGATCGTCGAGGCCGTCATCGGCGCTTGGCGGAAGCGCGAGGGTGAACCGGTCGCGGTCGGTGACGTACTCGTCGAACTCGAGACAGAGAAAGTCAATGTTGAGGTCACTGCTGACCAGGCTGGAGTACTCGAGCGCATCCTGAAACAGGAGGGCGAAACCGTCACAGTCGGCGAAGTCATTGCACTCATCGCCGAAGCAGCCGAGGCCACGGCGCCCACAGCCGGTGCTGCAGTCGCCACCGCCGCGCCGAGTCCCGCGGCAACAGCCGAAGTTCCGACCGCACCACCGTCCGCTCCCGCACCCACCACGCCGGGTGCAGCACCAATGGTTCGTGCCACGCCAGCTGTCCGTCGGCTCGCGGAGGAGTATGGGATCGACCTCGCAGAGGTGCCACCAAGTGGCGAAGGAGGACGAGTGACCCGCGAGGACGTGCTCCGATACGTGGCCCAGCGACAGGCAGCCCCACGCGCCGCCGATGGTGCGGCGGCACCAGCAGCTCCAACGGCTCCGTCGGCCGCACCAGTCACTCCTCCACCGTCCCCACCGCCAGCTGTCCCTGAACTGCCGCCGCTCCTGATTGCGCCGACGGGTCGCCGCGAGGAACGGATCCGCATGAGTCAGCGGCGCAAGACGATCGCCCGGCGGTTGGTCGAAGCTCAGCACACTGCCGCCATGCTCACGACCTTCAACGAGATCGACTTGAGCGCGGTGATCGCACTTCGCAATCGCTGGCGACAGCAGTTCCGCGAACGCTATGGTGTCAGCCTCGGTTTTATGTCGTTCTTCACGAAGGCTGTTGTCGGAGCACTGAAGGCGTTCCCGTTGCTCAACGCTGAAATCCAAGGCGACGAGATTGTCGTCAAGTACTACTACGACATTGGTATCGCTGTCGCGACTGACGAAGGCCTTGTCGTTCCTGTGGTACGCGACGCCGACCGGAAGTCCTTCGCCGAGATTGAGCGCGAGATTGAGGAACTCGCCCGCAAGGCACGAGAGCGCCGGCTGACGCTGGAGGAACTGAGCGGCGGTACGTTCACGATCACCAACGGAGGGGTCTTCGGCTCTCTCCTGTCGACACCGATCCTGAATCCGCCGCAGGTCGGCATTCTCGGGATGCACAAAATCGAAGAACGACCCGTGGTCGTCAACGGCGAGATCGTGATCCGGCCGATGATGTACGTCGCGCTGACGTACGACCATCGCATCGTTGACGGGCGCGAGGCAGTGCTCTTCCTGGTTCGCGTCAAGGAGTTGATCGAAGATCCGGAGCGGCTGCTGCTCGAAGGATAAACCTGGTGAGCGTCACCGAGCTCCGCTGGGCGACGACACCGAACGGCACAAAGCTCGCTTACGAGCGGCGGGTCGCTGCCGATGGTCCGCCACTCCTGGCATTGCATGGCATCCTGGTCGGAACGTCGAATTGGATCCATCAAGTGTTACGTCTCCCGCGTTTGCGGTGGCTGCTCCCACATCTCCGGGGCCACGGGATGAGTCCTCCCCCAATGCCACGGCAGACAATCGAAGAAGCCGCGCTTGATGTCCTCAGCGTCCTGGATGCCGAACAGGTGGAACAAGCAGTTGTACTCGGTAACTCTTTAGGAGCGACGATCGCTCTTGCGTTCGCTCTCATGCGCCTCCAACGTGTCCACGCTCTCGTCCTGGTTGAACCCTCATTGCCTGCGCTTGCGGGCGAGGACGAACGTGAGCGCTTACGTCGGTCTGCCGAACTCACGCGCTCGCTCCTTGCCGCCGGAAAGGTCGACGATGCGCTCGCGCATTTTCTGGTTCCGCGACTCGGTGAGGATTGGATGCAAAAGGCGGGCCAGCGACGTCTCGAGGAATGGAGACGCAATGTCTTTAGCGCCCCCACGTGGATCGACGCAGTCCTCGCATTCGATCCTGGTCCCGTCCCATTGGCCGCTCTGAACCGACCCACATTGCTGGTGTATGGAGCGAACACGCAACGGGCATATCGTCGCACCGTCTTCGCACTCTCTGAACTCCTCCCACAGGCTGAAATCGCCGAAATCCCACACGCTGGTCACGGTGCTCCCGTAGACAATCCAGAAGCCTTCAATGCAAGACTCCTCGATTTTCTTGGTCGCGTCAATTGGTTGCCGAATCAGCATTGAATCCTGGTTTTGTGTTTCGGTTCCTTTCGCCCCGGTCGTTACCAGGGGAGGCCCGATCTGTGCATTCGGGCACCGTGCTTTACAATGAACCGGTGTGGCAATGCGAGCCACAGATGGGTTCTATCCGGCAGCGAACGCCGAACCGTGAGCGCAGCGGTGCGCCCAGCCTGCGCGGGAGTGAAGTCGCCGCGCACGATTCACGTCGCCCGTCAGAGAGGAGTTCGGGAATGCCAGTACTTACTGGTGGCCAGGCGCTCGTTGCGCAGTTGCTTCGAGAGGGCGTGGAGGTCATCTTTGGTCTTCCTGGTGTGCAGCTCGACTGGGCATTCGATGCACTCTACGAGGCACGCGACCGCATCCGAGTCATCCACACTCGCCATGAACAAGCAACGAGCTACATGGCAGATGGGTATGCACGCTCGACCGGCAAGCTCGGGGTCTGCCTCGTTGTACCTGGTCCAGGCGTACTGAACGCGATGGCGGGTCTTGCAACCGCCTACGCGTGTAACTCGCGCGTCCTCTGTCTCACCGGTCAGATCCCGTCTGATCAGATCGACAAAGGCCGCGGCTTGCTGCACGAGATCCCGCACCAGCTTGAAGTGCTCCGCTCCGTCACCAAGTGGGCCGCAAGAGCGCTCGGTCCCGGCGCAGTTCCGAGTCTTGTGCATGAAGCGTGTGTTCAACTGAAGTCCGGACGGCCTCGACCGGTCGCATTGGAAATTCCACCTGACGTGCTGCAGAAGACTGCTGAAGTCGAGCTCCTCCCTCCTGCCAGTCCTGAGTTACCAGAACCTGATTCGGAACTCGTCGAAGAGGCTGCCCGACTCCTTGGACAAGCACAGCAACCGCTGATCTTCGCTGGAGGCGGCGTGCTTGTCGCCGAAGCATGGGATGAACTTCGCGCACTCGCTGAACTGCTTGAAGCACCCGTCGTCCTCACAATGGACGGGAAAGGGGCCCTCGACGACCGACACGACCTCGCACAGAACATGGTGGCAGCACGTGAGCTGACCCCACAGGCCGATGTCATCCTCGTTGTCGGTACGCGCTTTTTGCAGCCCGCAACGTCCGACTGGGGACCACGTCAGCAAGCAGTCATTCAACTTGACATCGACCCTGAGGAGATCGGACGCAACTACCCGCCAACGATCGGGATCGTGGCCGATGCAAAGCGTGGACTCGCCGCGTTGCTCAACCGGCTACCACTTTATAACCGCCGGCGAGAATCACGACGTGCCGAGCTCCGCGCCCTGAAAGAGCGCATCTTCGATCTCCTCTGGGAGGTGCAACCCCAAGCCTCCTACGCCATGGCCGTGCGAGAAGCACTCCCCGAAGAGGGTATTCTAGTCAGTGAGAGCACCCAAGTCGGCTATTGGACGTGGAACGCGTTTCCAGTCTACCGGCCGCGCACCTTCCTCACGTCGGGCTATCAGGGCACCTTGGGCTTCGGCTTTGCCACAGCTCTGGGCGCCAAGGTGGGACACCCAGATCGACCAGTGCTGTCACTGAACGGTGATGGCGGATTCTTCTATAACCTGCCGGAGCTCGCCACCATGGTCCAGCATCGGCTCGACGTGATCACCGTTGTGTTCAACGATAACGCCTATGGCAACGTCCGACGGATCCAGAAGGAGCGTTTCGGTGGTCGCTTCATTGCATCGGATCTGTACAATCCTGACTTCGTTCTGCTGGCGCAGAGTTTTGGGATTGAAGGGGTACGCGTCGGCACGCCAGAAGCGCTCCGGGACGTCGTCAAGGATGCGGTTCGTGATCCTCGTCCGATCTTGATTGAGGTGCCCGTGGGAGAAATGCCGAGCATCTGGGGAATCGTCATGGCAGGACGGCGTAGCTGATGCCAATACTCGCTAGAAGCGTCAGCCAAAAGAACATGTGGGGCGAGGGTGTACCCTCGCCCTGTGTCATCCTTGTTAGCCTTTCTGTTTCAATACACCTTGATCGGCGGTGACACGCTCTGGAGCGGCAAGTAGAGGAGAATCAACGGAATATAGGCGATGGCCACCAAGACTACTGCGATCAAGAACCAGAATCCCAGCCGGTCGAGCAGCGGCGACGTTTCTCTCGCCCCAAAGCGCATTTCGGCGACCGGGATTCCCAGCGGCTGGGTCAGTCGTCGGCCACCGAAAACCGTCCATAGTACGACAATGAAGTAGATTAGACCACTGATCACCATCAGTGTCCCGCCGATCGCAGTCAACCAGTTGTCCAAACCAGCATGGATGAGATCCCGATAGGGGGCCTCACCGATTGACGAGCGTCGTGGCTCACCAAGAAGGCCGGCAGCAATCTGCCCACGTGCGAACAGAAGAACTCCCACAAACCACAGCCAGGCCTGGGCGAGCGCAAGGGATCGCCCCATGAGCTCACGACCGGTGAGATAGGGGATCAACCAGTAACTGATACCGATGAACGAGAGGGCCACCGCGGTCCCGACCGTCATGTGGAAGTGGCCAGGAACGAACGAGGTGTTGTGAACGACGTTATTCAAGTTGTAGCTGGCGTTCACAATACCGGTCGCTCCCCCGAGGATGAAAACCAACATTGCAAGGAGTTGTGCTGTCACACTCGGATCACCCCAAGGGAGCTTCCAAATCCACCCCAAGAGTCCGCGGCCACCGCGCGCTCGGCCCCCGTCCTCGAGTGCTGCCATGACGGTAAATGCTGTCACCAGACTGGGGAAGACAACCGAAAAGGTTGTAAAGAGATGCACGACCTTCATGACCGTCGGAATACCCGGATCGACGTACTGGTGGTGGAGACCGGTCGGAACCGAAAAGACGAGGAGGAGGATGAATGCCAACCGAACGAGACTATCGCTGAAGACGCGTCCACCGACCTGGCGAGGAACAAGCAAGTACCAGGAGATATACGCTGGCATCAGCCAAAAATAGACGATCGGGTGCCCTGTATACCAGAAGAGGATACGGTTGAACTGTGGATCGGTTGTCTTCAACCATCCAAGCGACCACGGGAGGAGGAAGAAGACAACCAGTACGACCACACCGACGGTGGCTAACGCCCACATCACGTAGGTCACGACACCGACAAAACCAAGTAACGGTGTCCGCTCCCCAGGGTGCTCCCGTTGCCAGGCGCGACGTGTCAGCACTAAATTGAGCGCCGTGAGTAGGGTGGAAATGACCAGAAGCGCTGCCCCCAGATAAAACAGCGAACTCGCACGCATCGGTGCATAGAAGGTAAAAAGCACTGTCGCCTGGTTGGTTAGAATTGCATATGCAGCGAGCAGTGTTCCCACCAGCATCGTCCAGAAGGCTCCCTGAACGAGGAACGTGCTGGCGAGTGGTCGCTCGAAACCCCGGATTGCCATCAGCGAGACGAACGCATTATTGAAGCTGAACGTAAAGAGAAATGCCAGCAGTACTCCGTGGATGGTCAACCCCTGATAATACGTCTGCATCAGCATCGCCTTGTACATCACGATGCCGATGCGGTCGAGCGCCTGTATCAACCCCATAATTCCGCCGATGGCTAGCCCGAGAAGCGCCAGCACCAGCTGTCCCTTAATCGGCCACAGCTGCTCCGCCAAGAAGATCCCTTCTCGCGCAATTGCTCCTTGACCCGCAAAAGCCTGCGGACGAGCGGTTGCGCTCATCGCACCACCACCTTCCCGAACATCTGGTGATGTCCGAAGCCACAATACTCGTGGCAGACCCATAAGTACTCGCCAGGTCGATCGAATCGCGCAGTCACTTGCGCAATCTGCCCCGGAATCACCATGACGTTGGCGTTCGTTCCGGTCAGGACGAAGCCGTGGATCACGTCTGGAGTTGCCAGTGTAAAGGTGACGGTCGAGCCGACCGGGACCTCAATCTGGTCCGGTTGGAACTGCCACGCGCGCGCGATGACGACAGCCTCGTACTTCCCGCCCCCGAGGTCACGGAGACCTGGTTGATCAAACGGCGGGGTCGTCGTCAGCGTCCTCGGATCGACTCGTCCCGCGGGAGAAGGAACATGTACTCCCGCAACCAGTGCCCCGATTGCAATACCGACGATGCCGAGGACGAGCAAAAGCGCTGCCAGGATCATGAAAAAGCGTTCGTAGGCCTCGACCCGCATGCCCTACCCCCTCCCCAGCATGTCGAAATACACAGTCAACCAAATCCCTACAATGACAATCAGCATCACAAGTGTCAGGAAGAGTGTCCCGACCGGATGTCCTTCTGGCTGCTCACTGCGATGTTCCACCCTTGACATGATGCACGCTCCCCCATTGTATATCCCCTGCCCTTTCATCATGCTGCGTGCTCTTTGGCGCCACCTCCTCGTCCCTATTCACCCGCATCAGCACCCACCTCGCCAGGAGCAGCGTCAACAACACCCCACCTAGACCCAGCACCAGCCCTATCCAATCGCGCTCCGTCCCGAGGCTCCCCACAACCCGATTAAAGCTCGACCAAAAAACCGTCGCACTGGCTCCTCCGAAGACCAAGAGTGCGAGCCAGGCAGCAAAGAACGACCAACGCATACATACCCTCCCCCTGTAGTCTATGCCGGAGCCAGAGGACGAATCTGCGACATGTTGACAGAATGGGTTACATTCGCGTGACAAATGCTCAGAACTACGGCGATTGTTCGCGAGTCCTCCCCACTCCACCAACTCATGGAACCACGATACGAGAAAAAGGTACACTACCGAGAGTGCGCTGTGCACGCTTCGAGAATCCTGGAGAGCGAGACTATGCCCGCAACGATCGAGGTGAGAGGTTTAGTCAAGCGGTACGGCCCGGTCACTGCTGTCGACGAGATCGATTTTACCGTGGATCAGGGCGAGTTCTTCGGCTTCTTAGGACCAAACGGCGCTGGCAAGACGACGACAATCAACGTGCTCTGTACACTTACCCAACCGACCACCGGTTCGGTTCGCGTCGCGGGCTACGACGTGCTGCGAGAGTCGCATTTCGTGCGGCAGCGCATCGGAATCATCTTCCAAGATCCAAGTCTCGACACACAGCTGACCGCATGGGAAAACCTCGCTCTACACGCACGCGTCTACGGTATCCCCAGCACCTCCTGGCGTCCGCGGGCCGAGGAACTCCTACGGATGGTCGAGCTCTGGGAAAGACGACATTCGCTTGTCCGCACCTTCTCCGGCGGCATGAAACGCCGCTTGGAGATTGTTCGTAGTCTTCTCCACGCCCCAGAAATCCTGTTCCTCGACGAGCCAACGCTCGGTTTGGATCCCCAGACACGGGGGCAAATCTGGGCGTACCTCACCGAACTCCGTCGCCAAACTGGTGTGACACTCTTCCTCACAACCCACTACCTCGAAGAAGCGGAACAGTGTGACCGCATCGCAATCATCGATCACGGTCGTATCATCGCACTCGATGCCCCGGAGCGCCTGAAAGCTCGTGTGGCACGCGATATTATCCTGCTGTCAACTGAAGACAATACGCGAGCGGTTCAAGAGCTCAAGGAACTCTTCGGCCTCGGTCCAATGATCGTCGACGGCACGGTGCGCATCGAGGTTGAACGTGGCGACGAACTCATCCCCCAACTCGCCCGACAACTGACCGTTCCAATCCATTCTGTGAGCCTACGTCGCCCGAGTCTGGACGACGTCTTCCTCGCATTGACCGGAAGGCAAATTCGTGACGAGGAAGCCTCCGATCTCGACCTCATGCGGGAACAAGTGCGAGCGCGACACTAGTGGATGGGGGATTCTGTGGCCACCGTAGAGGTTGCAGAAAGACTACAACCACCTTCACCTGTGACCCGAGCGTTGATCGGCATCTTTACACTCTGGCAGCGTGACCTTCTCCGCTACTGGCGTGACCGCACACGCATCGCAGGGGGTCTTGCCCAACCGCTGCTCTTCCTCATGATCTTCGGCGCCGGCCTGTCGCCCTGGATGGGAACACTCGGTGGAGCACCTGTTGGGCCCGACTACCTACAGTTCCTCTACCCCGGAATTATCGGTATGTCTGTCCTCTTCTCCTCCATTTTCAGCGCGGTTTCCGTCGTTTGGGACCGCGAGTTTGGCTTTCTCAAGGAACTGCTCGTCGCGCCGATCCCCCGTTGGGCCATCGTCGTCGGTAAGGCCCTCGGTGGGAGTACGACATCGATGCTGCAGGGGCTGTTGCTCCTCCTGCTTGCGCCGTTCATCGGCGTTCGTTTGCAGGTTGGGACAATCCTTCTTCTTATCCCGCTGCTCTTTCTTCTTGCCTTCTCGCTTTCCAGCATTGGACTCGTGATCGCCGCTCGGATGCGTTCCACAGAGGGATTTGGCTTAGTCATGAATTTCCTTGTCACGCCGCTCCTGTTCCTCTCTGGGGCACTGTATCCGCTTAACAATCTGCCCACATGGCTTACCGTGCTGACGCGAATCGATCCAGTCACGTATGGCATCGACGCCATTCGTCGTGTCGTGCTCAGTTCGGCTGGTGTGCCTCAGCCAGTCATCGACCAACTTGGGGTCACGCTCTTCGGCTATCCACTCAACCCGCTCTTGGATGCAGCAATCGTTCTGGCCTTGGGTCTCTTTCTGA
The DNA here is from genome assembly GCF_023806465.1 of Thermomicrobium sp. CFH 73360. Classification (GTDB taxonomy): domain Bacteria; phylum Chloroflexota; class Chloroflexia; order Thermomicrobiales; family Thermomicrobiaceae; genus Thermomicrobium. The sequence goes on from NZ_JAMSLS010000011.1 coordinate 13,581, forward strand.
TTGTCCTGGCAGCACGCCAATTTGCACGACCGGACTGACAGGAGGGACGATAATGCTCTACACGGGCAAGGGTGACCAGGGATACACCGATCTCCTCGGCGGGCGCGTGCCAAAGTACGCACCCCGCCCCGAGACGTTCGGAACACTTGATGAGGCAACCTCCGCAATCGGGATCGCACGTGCTGTTGCACAGACCGAGGAGACGAAACAGGCACTTGTCCGTGTCCAGCGGGATCTCTATCTCATGATGGCCGAGCTTGCCTTCGCTCCAGGAGTCGAACAGCAGAAATACCGTATCACCGAGGAGCACGTGCGAAAACTAGAAGAAACAATCGATCATATTGGTGCGCTCGTCCCGATCGGCCGACACTTCGTCCTGCCTGGCGACACGCTCCAAGGTGCGACGCTTGACTTCGCTCGGACCGTGGTGCGACGTGCGGAGCGACTCGTTGTGCGCCTCTACCATGACGGTGAGGTGCACAACGAGCAGCTCCTTGCCTACTTGAATCGCCTCTCCTCCCTACTCTTTGTGCTCGCACGATACGAAGACCACTACGCTGGAGTCACACCGACGCCAGCGAAGGAGTCATGAATCGCCCTACTCACCCGCGTAGGTGCTCTACGCTGAGCTCTTCGGCCAAGCGACTCGGCTTGGGATCGGTCTGCCCAGCGTACTTGTTCCCACGCTTCAGGCGATAAGGAACCATCGCAGGTGATGTCAATTGCTCGAACGTGAACGAACAGATCCGCATGCCGGGATACAGCGCCACGGCCATCCGCCCCAGGTTTGAAAGCTCCATGGTCGCCGTCCCGGCCCACCCTGGCTCGAACAACGCCGCGGTGCTATGGACCGTGATGCCGAGACGAGCGATGCTGGACCGTCCCTCCAACCGTCCAACCAGATCGTCAGCGAGCTCGATGTACTCGAGCGTCGAAGCTAAAGCAAAGTCACCCGCCTGCATGATAAAGGGTTCGCCGTCAGGAACCACAATCGTCCGCATCGCATCTCCAATCGACTGCGGCTGCCGCGGATCGATATACGAGAACCGGGAATGCTCGAAGACCATAAAAGTATTCCCGAGGCGCAGGTCAATCGAGCACGCTCCGAGCTGGGTCTCCAGATCGGGCTCCGGGGTGATCTTGATACGTCCGCTCTTGAGCGCCGCGATGATATCCCGATCGGAAAGGATCATGCTCGCCCCCTGTTTCACACCCACCACGTCGCAGAACCGACGTACGGACGTGAGTATGATGTTGCTCAACACGAATCGTCAACCGCTGTCCGCCTGCCGCTGCCGAAGAGCGTGACGTTGTTATACTCCTCCGCGGCGCGCCAGCGCCCCGAGCCCCGAAAGGGAGTACGATGTCGAGGACCGAACCACCAGAAGGAACACCGGCCCAGCCGTTCGTCCGCCTGACGCCCCGTGAACTCCGGGCTGCTCGCCACGGATATGCTGATCACGAGGCAGCATTCCCGGACAGTACTCCGCCACCGACGAGGTCTCGGCGCTCACCGCTACGTCTTCTGGTTGTCACACTCGCGCTCGTCTTGACCGCAGGCCTGCTCGCATATTTCGGCCCTCTCGCTTGGGCAAGTTGGCGAGCTTACCAGCGAGTCTTCGTCACACCAGTGCCACGCGCAACAGTGGTCATCAATGAGCAGGGTACGCCAGAAGTCGTTCTCCTCACCGCCGATGACCCCGCGATCCAGCTCCCAAACTGGGAGAAGAAAGATCGTATCAATGTGCTCCTACTCGGCGTTGACCGGCGTGAAGCGGAAGATGTTCCCCGATCCGATACCATCATTATTGTCACAATCGATCCACTCACCAAGGATGTGAGCATGCTCTCGATTCCGCGCGACCTTCTGGTCACCATTCCTGGCTATGGTCAAGAGAAGATCAACGCCGCTTATCCCCTCGGTGCAAACTCCCCTATCACCGGACCCGGACTCGTTCGCGCAACCATCGAATATAATTTTGGCATTCCCATCCATTACTACGCCGAGGTCGACTTCGAGGGCTTCGTCCGGATCGTCGATACATTAGGCGGCGTCGTGGTCGACGTTCCCGCACCGATTAAGGATGACGAGTATCCAGGAGAGAACTACAACTACACGCGTATTTACTTCGCACCCGGCCTTCAGCGCATGGATGGACGCACCGCTCTTCGCTACGTGCGCACTCGTCATGACGACAACGATTTCGCACGAGGCTATCGCCAGCAACAGGTGCTGCGTGCCCTCCAAGAGCAAGGCCTCCGACTCGATCTCATCCGGAAGGCACCGCAGCTCGTTGACTCGCTTGGCGAGACGGTCCGAACGGACCTCAGCCCGGCGCAGGTGCTCGCACTGGCCAAGCTGGGTATCGAAATCCCACGCGATCGTATCCGCTCCTACACACTCCTCCCGGCAACAACGAGTTATTGGGAACCTGGACAACCCTTCTATCTCATACCGAATTGGAGTGCCATCCAGGCAATCCTCGACGAGATGTTCCCACCGCGTGAAGGGCAGCCGCGACCACAGGTTCGCGCGACCACGCCTGGCGTGCCTGCACGGCCGGTCGCACCCGAACTCGCCGAGCCGGTCGAGACGCCACCACCTGAATTCATTGCATCCCCCACACCCGAACCCGAGCCAACACCAACTCCCGGAATACTCGAGACCCCAGCGCCCGAACCTTCCCCTACGCTCCCAACGCCGACTGTCGAGCTGACGGTGCTCCCAACCCAGGAGCCAACCCCCGGGTCAACGGCTACTCCGGAGCCGACGCCGGAGCCGATCCCCACCCCGACAGCGTCTTCATAGCGCCTTCGGTCACATCACCTCTGGGGCAGCGATGCCAAGCAGCGCGAGGCCGTTGGCAAGCGTCTGTCGCACGGCTGCCACCATCGCGAGCCGCGCCGAGCGTTGCGGTTCCGGTGCCTGTAACACCGGGCAAACGCGATAGAACTCATTAAAGCGCTTTGCGAGTTCGTAGACGAAGTTCGCGATGATAAGTGGCTTGTATTCGTCCGCCGCGCGCTGCACCTCGTCCGGGAAGAGTGCGATTTGCTCGATAAGGTCAATCTCCTCCCGCGTCAGATCCTCAAGGGCATACGGTCCTTCCGGGAGTGCATCGACCTTCTCCAGAATCCGGCACGCCCGAGCGTGCGCGTATTGGATGTACGGCGCGGCATGCCCCTCAAATGACAATGCTTCCTCAATGTCGAAAACGATCACGCGGTTGTTGTCCCGTGAAAGCATGCCGTACTTCAGGCTCCCCAACCCGACCTGACGCGCGACGAGAGCTTTGGTGTCCGGCGGGAGGCTTGGGTTCTTCTCCTCGATGATTTCCAGTGCCCGCTCAAGGACTTGTCGTGCCACGTCCTCGTACAGCACCACGTTGCCCATGCGGCTACTCATCGCACCGCTTGGCAGCATGACCGTTTCATATGCCAAGTGGTAGCACTTTGCCGCCTGCTGGAACCCCCACAGTTCCATGACTTTAAAGATCTGTTGCAGATACAGCGTTTGTCGAACGTCCACTACCCAGATCGCCCGATCGACGTGGTATTGCTCGAACTTCCGTTTTGTTAGGGCGAGATCTTTCGTGGAATAGAGCGTTGTGCCATCCGAGCGGAGGATGGGCAGCGTCCGGTACGTTTCCTTCTCCAACCCAAGCTTCTCGTCGATCTTGACGACCGGCAGACCTTCACTGATCTCCGCAATCCCGCGTTCCAGGAGCTCACGGACAATTTGCCGTCCTTCCTCCTCGACTTCGCTCTCGAAGAACCACACATCAAAGTGCACGTCAAGCTCGTCGTAGATCCGATAGAACTCCTCCATACTCCAGGCACGGGTCTCTTCCCAGAGCTGGAGGAACTCCGGATCTTTGCGTTCCCAGCGCTGGAACGTCTCCCGAACCTCGCGCTCCCATAGCGGGACGTGCGGCCACCAGTCTAACGTCGCTGCCAGCCGACGCCAGCGCTCGTACCACTCTTCAAGCTGGCGAACCCGCTGGATGGCCTTGTCCTCAGGGGCTTGCTCCGCGACGACGCGTGCCTCCGCTAACTCCTGCTCCAACTGCCGACCGACGATCGACCAGAACTTCACGATGGTCTGCTCATCGTAGAACGCGTCCGGATTAATCTCACGCCCGTGAGCGATCTGGCCCAGGAGATACGCAATGTCCTCTCCAACCTTATGCACACGCCACAATTCCTTGAGCATCCGGTCGATCGCCTGCGGGAAGACCGGATCCGATTGCACGAGTTCGTTCAGCAGCTCGACGACGTCTTGACGATAGTTCAGCCGCCGATCCGCCTCGGCGTAAATCTCACCGAGCCAGCGTCCCCGCTGCTCGCGTGGCGGCTCCTCTCCGCGATGGAAGCGCAGATAACACCACAAGCACTTAATAACATGCAGGCCGATGTCACCAATGTAGTTCGCTTCAAGGACATCGAAGCCAACAAAGCGTAAAATTCGGCTCAGCGCATTTCCAAGGCAGACGTTCCGGAGGTGCCCCACGTGGAATGCCTTGTGGGTATTGGGCTGGGAATACTCCACCATGACTCGCTCGCCACACGGAGCTCCTCGTCCGTAGTTCGCTCCAGCAGCCAAGACTGCCCGCAGCACCTCATGAGCGAAACGAGCGGTGTCATACACGATATTCAAGTACCCGTTGACCGCCTCCACCCGAGCAAAGTCACCGCGGGTTGAAAGCCAGGTCGCGAGTTCCTCGGCAATCGCCTGAGCCCGTTCACGCACGCGCTCTTGAACTAGACGCTTGGCTTCCTTCTTAGAAAGGCCAACCGTTGCCGCCTCAAGTTCCTCAGCGAGTTGCTCGTTGGCAATCTGGTAACACACGGTCGTCGACGTGCCCCACACGCCTGGGAACGGAATCGGCCGCATCTCCAGCGCACGTCGACCGTACCCAAGGGCTTCTAAGGCTGTGTTGATCAGTTCTGCTGCTCGTTCCGCTTCGCGTTGAAACATCGTGCCTCCGTGTCGTCAATGTGTGCTCTGCCCTCCAGCGAGCGTCGGCTGACACGCGGCGGTCTCAGGATCGCGGTATCCACGTCGTTCTGCCCAGTAGCGATTGGCGCGATGCAAGCTCTCAAACGTCCCGGCATCGCTCCAGAACCCCCTGAGCTCCACCCAGCGCAACAACCCCAGCTCCAGGTAACGATTGTTCACGTCGGTGATCTCCAGCTCACCGCGCGGCGAGGGTTCCAGTTCCCGGATGAAATCGAAGACCCGACTGTCGTAAAGGTACAGCCCGGTGACCGCATACGGGCTCTTCGGTTCCTTCGGCTTCTCCTCAATCCGAAGGATCCGCGTCGGATCATTCGGATCGAACACCGGGCAACCGAAGCGATGTGGGTCAGGAACTCGCGCGAGGAAGATTAACGCGCCGCCGGTAAAACTCTCGACTGCTGGGCGGATATCCGCATCAGTCGTATTATCGCCTAAAATAACGCAGATATGCTCACCGTCAGCGAACTCCTCACAAAGACTCAAGGCGTCCGCAATCCCACGTTCTTCTTCCTGGTACGCATATTCAAGGTGACGGACGCCAAGATGGCGCCCGTTCCGCAAGACACGGAGAAAGTCCCCCGCATGCGGGCCACCAGTCACGACCATGATCTCGTCAATACCAGCCTTCACCAGGGTTTGAATGGGGTAGTAGATCATCGGCTGGTCGTAGACGGGCAAGAGGTGCTTGTTCGTCGCAAACGTCAGTGGATAGAGCCGCGTTCCCAAGCCCCCTGCGAGGACGACCCCCTTCATGCGTCCCCCCTGTCGCGTGCCCGCCCTGTGCTCAGCAGCGCTTCCTGGGCACAGGGCTTGCTCCTAGTATAACGACCGCTTCCCTCTGCCCTGCTTTCTCGCCCTTTCGCGTACTCATGCGATCCGCAGCACGCTCTGACGCGACGCAACGGTAGCTGCGACGCAACGTGTGTCAGTCGGCGTTGCTCATCTGGATACCTGAGGCTTAAGGCCATGACGGCGTGTGCCAGCCTAGGAAGCATGCCAAGCGGCCCGCAGCTACCCTCTTTCTCCCCCTTCGCTTGGCCGCCCCCCACCTGGTACGAGCCAAGACTGAAGTGAAATCAAGGTTCCGGCTTGTCCAGGAGACCGAAATCGAGTTACCAAAGGAACCGGGGAGCCAAGATCAACACAGACGCTCAGCCGCCAACACGACGAGGTGCGGAACACGCATCCCACACGTGTCGCTCCGATGCGAGGCTTGTCCGCGCAGATTCAAGACCCCCTTGGTGACAAGTGCCATGATGTCGCTCTCCAAAGGCCGATTCGCCCCTTGACACGCAGGCGTCGCACGACTACCGTGGAGGTGATGGCGTGCCCCGGGAGCTCGGGTGAACCGGGCTGAGAGGGCGGCTGAGCATCCCGCCGCCGACCGGTAGCGACCTGATCTGGGTAATACCAGCGAAGGGAGGCCGCAGGTCCGCAAGTCACCCCCGACGAGAATCGCCAGCCCATTCGAGACGGGTCATTCGGAGGTGAGATGATGTCTACCCCCCTCCTCGATGAGCTCTTAACCGAAGCGCGCCCCATCTGGGAGGCCATGACAGCACATCCGTTTCTCCGTGAACTCGCCACCGGTCATCTTCCCCGTGAACGCTTCGACTTTTGGGTGCAGCAAGACTACCGGTTCGTCCAGGACGGACTGCGTTTCCTCGCACTACTCATCGCCCGCGCACCGGACGAAGAACTCCGCCGCGGCCTCCTCGATGCAGCGGTTGCCTTCCGCAACGAACTCACCATCTTCGAGGATTATGCCCGTCAACAAGGGCTGCAGCTCGAGGTCGAGCCCACTCCGGTATGCCTCGGCTATACCAGCTTTCTTCTCGCTACTGCAGCAACCGGCTCGCTCGGAGAGACGCTCGCGGTCCTCTGGGGGGCTGAAAAGGCGTACTACGACGCCTGGTCCACTGTCCGCCAAGCACTCGGCCTCGCTGAACCCTACGCACGCTGGATCGAGAACTGGACAAGCCCACAGTTCGCCGCGTGGGTCGATTGGCTCGGAGCACAGCTTGTCCGCTGGTCGAGCACCGCCGAGTATCCGACACTTCGCCGAGCCTTCCTCGCTACAGCACGCTATGAGTACCTGTTTTGGGACATGGTCTATACCGGCACGACATGGCCGATCTGAACGGGAAGGAGTCATCGATGCCTCGCTTTACTGAAGAACTCTGGAATTCAATCGCTGACATCTTCGCAGCCATCCTCGCTCATCCTTTCGTTCGTGGCCTGACGGATGGCTCGCTTCCTGAAGATGCCTTTCGCTATTATGTTGTCCAAGACGCCCTATACTTACGGGACTATGCACGCTGTCTGGCTCTCGCAGCAGCCAGGTCACCGCGCGATCCTTGGTGTGAACTCTTTGCGGATCATGCCAAAGTTGCGTTGGTCGTGGAACGCTCGCTCCATGACAGTTTCTTCCGCGAATGGGGACTCTCGCCGGAAGAGATCGCTGCAACTCCATATGCGCCCACAAACTTAGCCTACACCTCGTATCTCCTTCGCATTGCCTATGATCGCCCCTTCGAGGAACTCCTTGGAGCAGTCCTGCCGTGCTACTGGATCTACTGGGAAGTGGGAAAACACCTGGAGAAAGCGGGCTCTCCGAATCCACTCTATCAGCGCTGGATCGCGACCTATGCGTCCGAGGAGTATGCCCAGGTCGTGCGGGCGGTCATCGACGTGACCGACGAAGCAGTGGCGGATTTCCCCGAGGGACGTCGCGCGGCCGTCCGCGCGCACTTTGTGACCACGTCACGGTACGAATGGATGTTCTGGGACGCTGCCTGGCGCATGGAGTCCTGGCCGGTCTGAGGCGTCGCGCTGGTTCAAAACCGCGTGAGGATAGCCGTGGGCACGTTCCGCGTGCTGCAACCGTTGTCCTGAGAAGGATGACCGCACGCCGCTGACCGTGAATTGCCCGAGGGAGGCCCTGAGGCACGTGATGCGAACGCCACCGTCTCCCAAGCGGTGAAAAGGAGAGGTGGATACGGAGACGCTGAACACTCGGGAGCCTCGTTCAGTCCAAGGCTTCTCGCTGGGAACGTTCACGTGACAGAGCGACGTCGACCTGCTCACTCACTCACCCTTCTCGCCCAGTTCTTCCTTCAAACACAAGCACATGCAGCGAACTCCAGAGACGCTTCGAGCACTCGCCACCTCAGCCCCGCACCAGATGATACTGAGGAAACGCCAGGAGCATCACAAGGTCACCAAGTGCAGACATCTTTATCCGCGGCAACCACGTGCGATCACCTGAACCAGTAGACCACCACCTCAGTAGGCGCTGAACTCCCTCGCACGTAGGGTGCTTGACATGCCCCTGGTCGCTCTCTAGAATGAATCCCGAGTGATTTACTCGGATTTGGTCGCCGGCGACCGAATCGGGGAACGACAGAGCAGATAAATCGCGTTCCAATGAAGGGATGAAGGCGTGGGTGTGACGAGGATCCCCATTCGGTCGATGCTTCTTTGTGGAATTTTGGCGCTTGTTCTCGCAGCATGTCTCTCATCTAACGAGGCACTACCTGGTACCCACTCAGCAAGCCAGTCACCAGCCACAACTGCTCCAACAGCCTCACCCCACACTGGTCATACAGCGATTTCCCACAAGGATGACACCGAACTCGTCGCGACACTGTACGAGATGCTGGGTCACCTGGAGGCGAGCCGGGCCAACCTTGAGCGAGGGAACTGGACACTCGTCCAAGCGCATGCGGCTCATCCGACCGCCGAATACTGGGCTAGCGTCGAAGCGGCCCTTACGGCTCGTAACCTCGCCAGCGTCCGCGGAGCGCTGGATGACTACCTGGAGACGGCGAAGCAGCAGGCCAATGACGCCGCATCACGAAATGACACAGCACGCCAAGCGGTCCAAAATGTGATCCGAACCATCGTCGATGAATCTCCAGAACCAAATGTGACGCGTGCTGCAGCACTGGCGCTTCTGGCAGAGTCTATCGCTACCGAGTTCTCTGAGGGTGTTGAGAACGGGCGGATCGTGAATGTCGAGGAGTTTCAGGATTCCTGGGGCTTCTTTCACGTTTTGCGTAGCGAGCTTCCAATCGTGCTTTCGACCGCACCAGCAAGTGGGCAAGGTGCAATAACTGAAGCACAGGAAGACCTGGAGGCACTGGCTCAGACGACCTTCGCACAGTTCTCCGATGCTCCGGGAGCGACGATTGCCGAAGCTGATACGGCCCGCGAGCGACTGCAACACCTGGCAAGTGAACTGCGCAACGCCTTCGGTATCACTGCTTCAGCGCCCTCTTCAACCGAAGAGCAGCTCTCGAAGATTCGCGACATGCTCGCAGCCACGTTACAAGCCTACCGCACCGGCGATCCTGACCGGGCCTACGAAGAAGCGGCCAACGCTTACCTAGAGGGTTTCGAAGCACTCGAGCCAGCATTGCTGGAGCGCGGGCATCGCGAACTCGTCGAACAGCTTGAAAGGGACTTTAAGGCGATCCGCGACGCGATCCGCGCAGGGCGCCCGGTGGGAGAAGTCGAGCAGCTCATTCGCACTGTAGAGAGCGCGCTCGAGGAGGTTGAGGAGGTGCTCCGGTGACCGTCGCTCCGCGGCGCCAATTGGCAAGGCTTGGATGGTTCGTCACGCTACTCACGGTACTGGTTACGCTCGCCGCACCGTGCGCTGTCGCCGAACCTCCTTCGCCGAGTGTCACCTTGCAGCAAGAATTGACAGCGATTCGTCAACTCATGCAGGACAGCCAGAAGGCCTACCGGGAAGGAGACCGCGAGCGCGCTCTCCGTCTCGCCCGGCAGGCATACCTTGACCATTTTGAGCTTGTCGAAATCCCACTCCGCGTTGCCGACCCCAACTTCACGTTCGCGATGGAAGTCAAGTTCGCTCAATGGCGGCAACTCATCGAGCGCGGGGCGCCATCTTCCGAAATCGAACGGCTTCTCATGGACATCGACAGCGGACTTGTGGAGGTCGAGCGGCTCGTCGGAGGTCCTGGTCTTGCTGCACCCCTCTTCGTCGGGCTTGCCTCCTTTTCTATCCTGTTTCGCGAAGGGATCGAAGCGATTCTCGTTATCGCCGCCTTGCTCGGCTATTTGGGCACCCATCAACCGCGTCTTCGCCGTCCCCTCTGGATCGGAGTCACTCTTGCAATCCCTGCCAGTCTCTTCACCTGGCTGGCTCTCGTTGTGGTCCTGCGGGTGGTTCCGGTCGGTCGAGAACTCTTAGAGATTGGAATGTCACTCTTGGCGGTGGTGCTGATGATCTCGATCAGCCTCTGGCTATTGCGCCGAATTGACATCCGCCGTTGGATGGAACACCTCCGAGGGCACGCGTGGGAGGCGATCGCAACCGGCAAGGCATCAGCGGTCGCGCTCCTGGGCTTCACCGCCGTTTACCGCGAAGGCGCAGAGACAGCAGTCCTGTACCAGTCGCTCCTGCTCATGGCTCGCCGGCTGGAGTTTTGGGTTCTGCTGGGTATCCTCTCGGCTGCCGTTGTTCTGGTGGCATTGGGATGGACGATCATCGGCCTTGGCAGACGGCTCCCCTTACGAGCCTTCCTCTCGATCGCAATTCTGATCATTATGATCTTGTCCCTCGCCATCTTGGGTCACGCGGTATGGGAAGTTCAAATGCTCGGCTATCTCCCAATCTCGGTTCTCCAGCTACCCAATCTGAATCGCAGTCTCCTGGACCTCTTGGGCCTCCATCCGACACGAGAGGTTCTCCTGACACAGGCAACACTCGCTGCTGCCTATCTGGCCGCGTGGGGATGGGCCGGCTGGTCCTGGTACCGATCAGCACCAGCAAAACGTGCGCTGGGAGCAACTGATCGAGGGAGGGGGATCGCGTGATCCGCATCGGCATCGATGTCGGCGGTACGTTCACCAAGGCGGTTGCGCTCCATCAGGCGACTGGCGAACTCCTCGCTCACGTCGCCGTCCCAACCACGCATCACGCCAAACACGGTGTCGCGGCCGGAGCCGTAGAGGCTTTACAGACGCTGATCCACCACGCTGGTATCCCGCCTGAGACTATCCGCGTGGTGACGCTCAGCACAACCCAAGCGGTCAATGCACTGCTCGAAGGGGACGTTGTACCGGTCGGGATTCTCGCGATCGGCCCACGCGCTGAGCGGCGGCAGACACAACAGCGCACGCGTTTGGAACAGGTTGAACTCGCGCCCGGACGCACACTCACACTCCATTACGCCTACCTTGATCGTGAGGCCGCGAACGCTGACACAGTACGGGCTACGCTCGAGACGCTGCACCGCTCTGGCGCCGATGCTGTTGCGATTTCGGCTGCCTACGCCGTTGAAGATCCAGAGCCGGAGCGTCTCGCGCTTGCCATAGCCGGCGAACTTGGTCTTCCTGCTACGGCGGGCCATCAGCTGACCGGCCTCTATGGTCTGGAAGTTCGCACCGTGACGGCAGCGATCAACGCGAGTATTCTGCCGCGCATGCGTGAGACGACAGAGTGGGTACGCGCGGCATTGCGCGAAGCTGGAATCCTCGCCCCCGCCATGATCTTGACGGGCGATCTGAGCGTAGCACCGATCGACCAACTTGCTGAACTTCCAGTCGCAAGCATGCTGTCCGGCCCAGCCGCAAGTGTCGCAGGCGCGCTCCGGGGACATCCGACCGTCGATGCACTCTTTGTCGAGGTCGGTGGCACCAGCACGAACCTGGGCGTGATTCGCGATGGCCGCCCAACACTGCGCTACGTGCGCATTCTGCACCACCCAACTTGTCTGCGCTCTGTCGACGTCCATGTCGCAGGGCTTGGCGGCGGTTCACTGATCCGCGTCAAGCGGGGCCGAATCATCGGCATTGGTCCACGGAGTGCTCACATTGCTGGCCTACCCTACGTCAGTTTCGCCAGCGATCTCGAGCCACCCTTTCTGATCACCACGATCGCACCGCAACCGGGAGACACTCCCGATTACGTTATGGTCCGCGATCGAAACGGGCGAACTGCCGCTTTAACAGTGACGGATGCGGCGAATGCACTCGCATGGCTCGCGCCGCACGACTACGCCTTTGGTGACCGTGAGCGCGCCCGCTCTGCGTTCCAACCGCTTGCTGACCTCCTCGGGCGCACGGTGGACGAGACTGCAAGGGAAGTCTTGGGGCGCGCCGTCGATACACTCGTCCCGCTGACACGAGAACTGATACAGGACTATGAACTGCGAGAGCCACAACTGATCGGCCTTGGGGGCGGTGCTGGTGTGCTTGCACCGGCACTGGCCCAAAGACTCCAACTTCCCCTCATGATCGCGCAACACGCTGAGGTCATGGCCTCGATCGGTGCGGCGACCACGCCGCTGAATCTGATTGAGGAGGTGCATATCCGTTCCGGATCCGAGCTCCTCACTGCCATTGAGCGTGTCGAGCGCCGTCTCGTGGCTCTCGGTGCAGATCGACGCAGCGTGCAAGTCGTCGTCGAGCCGATTCCGGAAAGACAGGCCTCACGCATTCGCGCCACAGCCGTTCAGGAGCCATCGACAAGTTCTACCGAAATGCGGATCAGTCGCGCCGAGGCCTTGGAACTGGCGGCACAGGCCCTTGGGGTTCCGCCGCACGATATCGAACTCCAGTTTGAAAACGCATTTTACCGTGTCTTCACGGCCGTCGTGCGTCGTGGGATTGGTCCCTTCCGGCGTGAGCGCCGGCCACTCGTCGTGGTCGATAGTACCGGTTCAATCTGCTTCCGCGCCGCAGATGGCTGGTGCCGCGCGGTTCGTAGCTCTGCGGAACTTTCGCTCCCAGCCCCAACTGGGGGATGTGCCTGTGCCATTCTTGGCTCACGCTGTCTCCTCTTTGACCGTGCACTGACCGTCCAGGCGCCGGCAGATGCTGATGAACCAGGCTGCCTACTCATTGGGCATCCGGTACGTCTGTGAGGGAGCTAATGGTCGTCGTTCGTCCACAGAGCCGGAGAGTAGGCTGGTTCGGTGTTGCTGCGATTGCACTCGGCATCATAGTACTTGCCATTGCAGTAATTTTCTGGGCGTCGTCGCGCGAGAGTCCTGTTCCCCGTCCCGAGGTCACTGGCGTGGTTGAGCGGATCCAGGCAGAGCTTGACGTCTTGCAGGTGTCCCTCTACACGGATCACGTTGTTCGCAATGGACAGGTGCGAGAACTGGAGGAGTACGCTGCTGCCCAGACAGCAGTCCAACGGGCTCGGGCGCAATGGGAAGCCATTCGTGAGGCGGTCTCACCGGAATACCGTGATCCCGTAGATCGTCTCTTCGAGGAACTCCAGACTGCTGTCAATACGCGAGCACCAGCAGCAGAGGTTCAGGAACTCGTGCGGGAACTTGAGCAAGCACTGCGCCCAATGGAGTCCACCGAGAACTCTGGCTGACGGGAAACTCTCGGCCGCCGAGCGACAAAAAGCCAATACGGCAGGAACGCGAGGACGTTGAAGAGCGCGATCATGATCAGCCAGAGCGTCCGTCCACCGGGAAACAAGTACGCTGGACGTTGCAGCAGGTCCGCGAGAGCAACAACGAGTCCGAGCCAGGTCACAATGAACGATGGGAGCAAGAAAGGCACAATCAGCCAGGCCGTGGCCGAAAAAAGCAGGACAGCAACGATCGGTCCGCCGACAAAAAGAACGAACGTGGCCGTCGCCACCGGCAACAGCCACGTTTGTTCGCTCAGGACTCCAAAGAACGAGCGTTCCTGCTTGTGGTCAGCAGTGCCCGGTGCGCGTCGCACACTCAGAGCCCAACCTGGCCCTTCTTGGCGAGCTTCGCAAGCTTGCGGCGGCGCCGATGCTCCGCTTTGCGGATCTTTGCCCGGCGCTGCTCCGACTTGCTGACGTAGTGCCGCTTTGCGCGATAGTCACGCAGTACTCCCGCCTTCTGGAGCTCCTTGGTGAACCGCTTCAGAAGCGCGTCGAAGCTCTCGTTCTCGCGCAGCTCGACATGAACCGACTTCGCCACCTGACCTCACACCCCTTCGGTGCACCCGGATTGGCACGAAACACCGTGCCGGCACACCTCTGTATCCTACCACACTGGCAATTCATGGTGCACAATCTCGATAAGCCCCGTTTCTCATGACCCTCAGCACCCAATTCCCAGCGAACTGATTCTTCGCCCAATCCGTCGTCCGGACAATGTGTCCCCAGGCGGCGTCTTGGCTGCACGGAGCCAACACAGTTGATTAACGATCATTTGTCAACGCACTGATTCACACCAGGCGTGAACCCCCGATGCAGCGGCACTCATTTCACCAATCTGAAATACGGGCTCGGCTCGGAAGTCGAAGCCGATGAACGAATAGCAGTATCTTGGTAAAGCCAGAATAGCATCGGTTTCGATCACCACATTGTCGCCGGTGCCACCGACCCGATCGAGTAACTGATGAAACTTGTCGCTCTCGGGAAGTTCCCCGTGCTGCAGCCGTTGGGGAAAACACTTGTGTGCCACCTCTTCATCGGTCGTTGGTCGGAGTGACTATGCCACGACGTATTTCCTCGGAGCATCCCCGCTCTGCGAGTACCTTCGTGGTTCACAGCCCGGAGCGTGATCAGTAGACTGGAGTCTGAATGTGACCAAACCCTTCCAGGTTTGCCAAGCGTACGCTGTGCTCGCTTCATACCTAGTCTTCCCTGACTCCACCATGCGCCGGGTGCCGTTTACGACGCCATTGGCTCGCACCTCGAACGGTGTCGTACGTGATTCCACCCTACGCTACGAGTCAAGTAGTAGCCGAATCGGCACTACTACGACATGGTGTTGCAGTTAACCGCCGCCGTCGAAACGACGTCACCGCGACCCCGACATGTCCGACTCACACGTGCGACCGGTCCTTCGGGTCGATACCGAACAGGGTCATACTGCTCAGTATGCGAACCCGTCGCAATAGTCTCCAGCCCAAATGCTCGTCCATAGTTCGCCGCCAAAGCAAATCCGATCCGGCAGGAGATCATTGAGAAAGTCTGAACTTCGTCAGCAGTGTGCAGACTGGCTCTGAGGAGGAGCAAGATCATGTCGGAGGAAGCATGCGTTCAATCCTTCGCCGGACATCTTCAATGCGCGTCATGCTGGTGCGAACGCACATCCCCTTTACGGGGAAGACCAAGGCTCATCAAGAGACCGTGGTGGAAACTGATGATCCGTCTTGACCATACCGAATTATATGGTCGCACAGCGTGCCTCGCAGGTGACGGCCGGCGGTTGGTCTGGTGCCTAGTTCTCGGCCCCGAATCTCCGCAGCCAGAGGTCAGGAGGAACACTGCGCTGTCGAGACTGGAACATCTGGTCTCATCCACTCATCGAGAGTCGAGACATCTCCCGGAATGACGATGCTATACTCTCCGCTTGCGAGGCAGTCAGGGGAGCGATCAATGATTGAAATCGACGGTGTCGAGTATCTGACAGCCGAAGAAGCAGCGGCGCTGCTCGGCGTCAAGCGCGAAACGCTCTATGCCTATGCGAGCCGCGGCCGGCTTCGGAGCTATCGCCGCGGTATCCGTCGTGAGCGCCTCTATCGGCGATCCGACCTGGAAGCACTGCTCCGTCTGCAGCCAGCATCTCACGAGCGGGACAGCATCCGACTGCCTGCGGCCGAGACCTGGATTCCTTTCACGTCCTGACCATCGCTGCCCGATGCACGCTCTCTTGTGGCAGGGAAGTGCCGCATGGCCGAGCAGAGGCTCTACATCTGGTTGGACCGCAATCCCTTCTCCGGACCGCCCGACCTCTGGATTGAGGATGTCCCCGGGCATGCCGATCTGGATCTCCTGGCCGAAGCGATTCGGGCTGGTCGTCTTGGACGCTTTCTCCCAGTCCGACTCGCCATTTCCACCCACCCAGATCCCAAATTGCCGTCGGGTTACCGCAGCGTGAACGTTGTCAATCTTCTCCGCCAACACCGCATCCCCTACCGAACGCGCCTTGAACTACTCTTGGATATGACTGGCGATGTTTCGCCAGCCGGAAGTGAAAGTGCCGAGCCTACTCCTCAACCCACGCGGAGGCCATGATGTACCTCACACCGAAGGAACTCGATCGTCTCACCGTTTTCACACTCGCCGAGCTCGCTCGCCGTCGCCGTGCGCGGGGTATCAAGCTCAACTATGCGGAGGCCGCAGCCATTATCTGTGATGAGGTGTACGAGGAGGCCCGCGCCGGGCGCCCATACGAGGAGGTGGTTGCTCACGCCTGTTCGCTCCTTACCCGCGATGACGTCCTCCCAGGCGTTCCTGAAATGCTCAACGTCCTGTATATCGACGCACTCTTCCCGGACGGCACACGCCTCGTGACAGTAAGGGATCCGATCCGATGAGGGACATTCTCATTCCGCCTGGTGGTATCGTCCCCGGCGAAGGGGAAGTCGAGATCAACGCTGGCCTCCCCGTCACTGTTGTCCGCATCACCAATCGCGGCGCCGTCCCGGTGCACCTCACTGCCCACTTCCATGTCTTCGAAGCGAATCCCGACCTCTGCTTCGACCGCCGGAAGGCATTTGGCATGCGTCCCGATATTCCTGTGGGTTGGGCTATCCGGATCGAGCCCGGCCAGACCCTTGAGGTCCCACTTGTCCCGATCAGGGGACGACGCATTGTCCGCGGATTCCATGGCCTCGTTGATGGACCGCTGGATACGGCTGACCTCGACGCGTTGCTGCAAGAACTTGTCAACCGTGGCTTTTGTCACCAACCCGAGGAGTGAAAGGAGCCCGGGTGTGCCCATCCGTATCGACCGAAGGCGGTACGCCTCGTGGTATGGACCGACAGCCGGCGACCGAGTCCGCTTGGCTGACACAAATTTATTTGCCCGAATTGAACGAGACGATACCCTACCCGGCTTTGAGCCGCTCGTCGGTTTTGGGAGACCGGTCCGTGACGGCATGCTGACAAGCCGAGACCATGGACCAAGCAAGCTCGATTTGGTGATCACCAACGTCATCGTCATGGATCCAGTGCTTGGCATCTTCAAAAGCAGCATCGGTATCAAGGACGGCCGCATCGTCGCTCTCGGTCGCGCCGGGAACCCAGACGTCATGGACGACGTGGAACTGCTAATCAGCAATGCCACAGGGATAATCCCTGGAGAGGGTCTGATCGCCACCCCTGGTGCAATCGACGCGCATGTCCACCTCTCTTCGACCAGCGTGATCCCGGCGGCGCTGAGTGCTGGTATTACCACGCTCGTTGCCCAGGGATCCGGCGGCGTGTGGGATCTTGGGGTCAACCCAGCGACGAATCTACGGCACCTCTTTGAGGCTTTTGAAGCAATCCCGCTCAATCTCGCTGTGCTTGGACGGGGATCCTCCGACCACGCACAACTCGTCGAGCACCTTGAATCCGGGTGCGCCGGATTCAAGATCCACGAAGATGTCGGCGCGTTCCCTGCGGTCATCGATACGTGCCTCACTGTTGCCGACCAAGCCGGAGTCCAGGTCGCGCTCCACACCGATGGGCTGAACGAAGCGGGATCGCTTCGTGAGACGATCGCGGCGATCAATGGCCGCTCCATCCACGCCTACCACGTCGAGGGTTCCGGCGGTGGACATGCACCAAACGTCCTGGAGATTGTGTCCGAGCCGAACATTATCGGCTCCTCCACTAGTCCGACGATCCCATACTCTCGAAACAGCACCGCTGAACTGCTCGACATGATCGTCGCGGTGCACCGGCTGTCACGAGATATCCCAACCGACGTCGCTGCTGCCCATGACCGAGTGCGGGCAACGACGATCGCCGCCGAGGACATCCTGCATGATCTGGGCGCCATTTCGATCATGTCCTCCGATTCGCAGGGTATGGGACGCATCGGCGAAGTCATCAGTCGCACCTGGCAGCTTGCACACCGCATGAAAGAGGTCCGCGGAGGTGGCTTTGACCCAACGACCGGTACTGGTGATGACAATCCGCGAATCCTGCAGTATCTGGCAAAGTACACGATCAACCCTGCCATCACCCACGGCCTCGACCATGAGGTCGGTAGTTTAGAGCCCGGAAAACTTGCTGACATTGTGCTCTGGCATCCGGCCTTCTTTGGTGCCAAGCCGGCTGCAGTCATCAAAGGCGGGTTTGTGGTCTGGGCTCCTGTCGGTGACGGTATGGGTTCTACCCGCTGGAGTCAGCCGTTGATCTATCGAGCAATGTTCGGCGGACTCGGCCGCGCTCCGGCGGCTTTGGCCGTCGCATTTGTTGCACCTGTTGCTCTTGAAACTGGAGCCTTCGTTCGGTACGGACTGCAACGTCGTCCGGTCGCTGTGCGTAACACCCGCCAGATCTTTAAAGGCGCGATGTACTACAATACAGCCTCACCTCGTGTTCGCGTGGATCCGACGACCCTGGAAGTCGCGATTGACGGCCAGACCGTCTCCATTCCGCCCGCCGAGGAACTCCCCCTCACCGTTCGCTATTTCATCGCCTGACACCGGCTAATCGTAGATCCGAACAAGAATATCGGTCGGATTGAAAGCATTACACGGATTCTGATCCTGCGGGCACGCGGAAACTGCGATAATAAGATCCATAAGTGCTCGAAGTAACACATAGTCATTGCGCTCCGAGAGTGGTTCCCGAATCTCGAAACGTCCCTTGGCGACGATACCAACATTCATGAACCAGTTGACGGGATCGGGGATATCATCCTCCTGGATACCATACTCCCCAAGAACACTCAAGAAGTTATCTTTACAGTTTGGATGGTCGGGTATGCCATAGTCGTCCAGGTATCGCCGCTGATCGCACGCTGGAAAGAGGATGTCGTGGCGACCAACCGTATCTTCGAGGAGCACGAGCATCGGATTGCGACGATTGCTGTAGAGAATCATCCCCTGAGTCAAAACGAGCGAGTTATTGATCGCACGCGTGTGTGACGTCGAGAGATACTCGCGGACATCGTGCAAGTTGAAGGCCACCATGTCCGCAACCTGTTTTCCTTGGACATCGGTGATCTGGAGAAGCTGCCCCTCCTTCAATGGAAAAGCGATCGGCACCGTTGGCCGCACCTGTGCCGCTCGCTTCGGCACGCGGCCAAACAAGATGTGCTCACTGGGCGCTATCGGCTGCGCCATAGCCTCTCTCCCTTCTCGTCGCGGCAATGACCGCGATCATATCGAAGATAAGGTTTGCTGCATTGAGCGCGGTCACGTCGGCAGGATCGCGGTCTGGCAAGACCTCAACCAGATCCGCTGCCACAATGTCCAGCCCCACCAGCCCCCAGAGGAGTTCCTGCGCTTCCCAGGTCGCAAAACCTCCCACCTCTGGGGTTCCTGTGCCCGGCGCGAAGACCGGATCGAGAAAATCAATATCAAAGCTCAAGAAGACCGGAGATACCCCCACTCGACGATGGATCACCTCACACATCCGCGCGAGTCCCGCACGTCGCACGTCGCGGGCAGTCCAGACCTCAAAGCCGAGTTCGCGCGACTGCTCCAATTCATCCAGTCCCCCGAGAGACCCACGGATACCAATTTGGATCGAGCGGCCCGGATCGACCAATCCCTCCTCCACTGCCCGACGAAACGGCGTGCCGTGGTTGTACTTCGTCTCCCAAATGGTGTCCCAGGTGTCCACATGCGAGTCGAAATGCACCAGCGCCACCGGTCCATACCGTCGCGCGACGGCACGAAGCTCCGGCAGCGAGATCGAATGGTCACCACCAATACCAATCGGGATCACTCCAGACTCAACGAGTGAGCCTATCCCTTCTTCGATGAGCTGGAAGCTTCGCTCGGTATATCCGGCAACCACAGGAAGATCGCCGTAATCGACGACCGAGAGCTCTGCCAAAATATCCACACCAAGCACGGGATGAAACTGTTCGATGCGCGACGAGTGCTCGCGCACCGCCGCTGGCCCGAATCGCGCACCCGGCCGGTACGTGACGCCGGTATCGAACGGAATACCGACGATTGCGACATCGACACTGTCAAGGCTCCGTGAATAGGGAAGCCGCGCAAAGGTACGGATCCCACTGAAACGGGGCTGCCACGGCGCGGAATTGTGGATCCTCGGTGTACTGCTCATCTGCTGCTCTTCCGATCCGGCTGTTTCACAGTGGCCTCCTCCACACCTCAGTTTGTTCTCAGGTCACGGTGGACGTGCGCCGGTTCACGGCGAGCACAGCCAGAAGCTCAAACAGGACATTCCCCGCAGCGAGTGCCGTGATACCGCTCACATCGTGCGCCGGTAGAACTTCGACGACATCCGCCGCTACAACGTCTACACCAACAAGACCTCGTAGGAGCTCTTGTGCTTCCCGCGTGGTAAATCCTCCGACTTCCGGCGTCCCTGTCCCTGGCGCGTAGGCCGGATCAAGAAAGTCGATGTCGAAACTGACGAAGACTGGTCCACGTCCCAGGCGACGGCGGATCGCTTCACTGACGGCCCCAAGGCCGGTGCGACGCATGTCGTCGGTGGTCCACACCTCGAAACCGAGTGCACGGGATTGATCCAGATCCTCGGGGCCATACAGCGACCCCCGCATTCCCACCTGGATCGCCCGCCGCGTATCGATCAACCCCTCTTCCACGGCCCGTCGAAACGGGGTCCCGTGGGTGTACTTCTTCCCCCAGTATTCGTCCCACGTATCGGTATGCGAATCGAACTGGACGAACCCCACTGGACCGTATCGCCGAGCCACGGCCCGGAGCTCGGCCAGGGTAATCGAATGATCTCCACCAATCACAAGCGGAACGATGTCTCGATCGAAGAGGGGCCGCAAGCCGCTCTCGATACGCTCGTAGCTGTCCTCGATGTATCCCGGCACAACCGGAAGGTCACCGTAATCGATCACAGACAGCACCTCATACACATCGACATCCAGCGAAGGGTGATAGGTACGCAACATCGCGGACATCTCGCGTACTGCTGCTGGGCCAAACCGCGCTCCCACACGATAGGTCACACCAGTATCAAAAGGCACCCCGACAATCGCGACGTCGACTCCATCAAGGTCACGAACGTATGGCAGGCGCGCGAACGTTCGAATGCCTGCGAACCGTGGGCTCTCAAGCCCACTCACCGGCGCATACCGTTTCGGCATCTCATCCTCCTTGCCGCTCGGCGCGCTGTTCATCCTCCCATGCCGCAAAGACGAGGCAGCAGTTTTGCCCACCCAACCCGAACGAGTTCTTGAGAGCGACGCGCACGCGATGCCGGCGCGCTCCCTCCGGCACATAATCCAGGTCACACTCCGGATCTGGGAACTCGTAATTGCGAGTCGGATGCACCATCCCGTCGCGAATACTGAGGATCGTCATAATCGACTCAACGGCCCCCGCGGCACCCATCAGATGCCCAATCATCGACTTGGTCGAGCTGATCGGAATGCGATACGCGCGTTCCCCAAAGACCGCCTTGATCGCGACCGTTTCCGCCCGATCACCGAGGGGCGTTGAAGCGGCATGTGCATTAATGTAGTCTACGGCTTCCGGCATTACGCCCGCATCGTCAAGCGCGGCACGCATTGCCCGTGCTGCCCCGCTTCCCTCGGGATCCGGCGCAATCGGGTGGAAGCCGTCGTTACTGGAGGCATACCCCAGCAATTCGGCGTAGATCCGGGCACCGCGTGCGCGCGCATGGTCAAGTGCCTCCAGGACGACGATCCCTGCGCCCTCACCGACGACGAAGCCATGGCGCTGGGCATCGAACGGCCGGCTCGCCGCCTCTGGCCGATCATTCCAAGTCGAAGCCGCCCGCTGCACGGCAAAACTGGCGATGAACAGCGGAAAGACACAGTACTCGGTTCCACCGGCCAATGCAACATCTGCCGCGCCGGAACGAATCATCTCGGCCGCCTCGCCGATCGCCTGCGCGCCGGTCGCACAAGCCGTCGAAATCGTGAGACTTGGTCCAACGAAGCGGAATGCCTGCGCCAGGTGATAGGCTGGCATGTTGTGCGGGAACGTGGTCATGAAATGTGGCGAAATCCGCATTAGCCCCCGCCGTTGGGCGAGCTCCTGCGTCTCCAGGATGGTCGCCATTCCACCGGCCCCAGTACCGATCACGACCGCAGCCCGCGCGGGATCGAGGTCGTCGCTCTTGAGTCCTGCGTCTCGGAGCGCCTGCCCCCCAGCTTCGAGTGCATACTGACTGAACATCGCCATTTGTCGAGCGGTTTTTGGATCGACCCAATCACCGAGCGTGAAGCCTCGTACCTCTGCAGCAATCTGCACGGGAAGTTCACTGGGATCGAACCGCTCGATCCGACGCACTCCCGATTCACCACGCAGTACACGATGCCACGTCTCCTCGGCACTCAGCCCAAGTGGCGTCACTGCCCCAAGACCGGTGATGACGACGCGTCGACGAACCGGCCCGGTACCGTTGCTCATTCGCGCGCCACACCAAGGGCAAAAGCGAGCACCCTCAGGTACCTGATCACCGCAGTGGTGGCAGCGCATACCCTCCCCTTCCCAGTCCGGATCCTAGCATGCTGTAGCGCACCCGAACAGATAACCCAACTCCCTTAGCGGTTCGGACGCAACAGGAGAGTCGGTTTTCGCGGTTTCTTGGCTGCTTCCACCGCGAGTCGTGCTGCTGCCTGACGGGCCGCTTCCCGGAACGCCTGCGCCGTCACCGATTGGGGATGTCCAACCACAACCGGAACGCCCGTGTCACCGCCTTCACGGACCGCGGGATCGATCGGGATCTGGCCGAGCAGCGGAACGCCGTACTTGTTCGCCACGCGCTCACCTCCACCCGATCCGAAAATCTCTGCGACGTGTCCGCAATGCGGACAGACAAAGTAGCTCATATTCTCGATGATCCCCAGCACCGGCGTCTTCACTTCGCGGAACATCTGGAGCCCCTTGACTGCATCCGCGAGGGCAACGTCCTGCGGCGTTGTGACGATAATCGCTCCCGAAAGCGGAATCGTCTGAACCAACGTCAGTTGAACGTCACCAGTACCGGGTGGAAGATCGATGACGAGGTAATCGAGTTCGCCCCACTGGACGTCGCTGAGAAATTGACGAAGAAGCTGGGATACTAGCGGACCTCGCCAGATCAGTGCCTTCTCTGGATCTAAGATGTATCCTACCGACATCACCGCGAGCCCATACGCCCGTCCCGGAATGATCTTGTTGTCCACCAGGCCCGGCTGCTCTTCCGCCCCCAGCATCAAGGGAATGCTCGGCCCGTACACATCAGCGTCGAGAAGACCGACAGCTGCGCCCTCCTCCGCCAGCGCTACGGCGAGATTCACCGCGACCGTCGACTTTCCAACGCCTCCCTTGCCGCTGGCCACAGCGATCGTGTTTTTCACACCCGGAATCGGCTGACGGTCTGGAAGGCCAGTGCCGGCCGCGCGCACACGAGCCGAGAACTGGACATCGACCTGCTTGATCCCGGGAAGACCACGCAGCGCTTCCTCCACGTCACTCCGAATGCGCTCGCGCAAGGGGCAGGCTGGCGTTGTCAACTCAACCTGGACACGCACATTCGCCCCTTCAATGGCAATATCTTTGATCATCCCGAGCTCGACCAGACTGCGGTGGAGCTCCGGATCCTGTACCGGTCGCAACGCTTCAAGCACCTGTTCCCGTGTCAACTCGCTCATCGACTGCCGACCCCTATCCGTGCACGCAGGCACCTGAGACTTTCGTAACTACAGCGTATCCTAACACGTCGGTTCCCGACCGTGTGGCCGCCTCCCGCGCGATGCAAGAAGACCGACATGCCACGCGAACACCGCCATCGCACCCATTCCGAACAGACCAGCGAGACTACCAGCAACAGACGACAGGCCACCCGAGGTGAGAGCTGCCAGCAACCGCAAACTTGTCATTCCGAGCGCCACCACCAGGAGCAGCCAACCAGCACGGGGTGCACGCGATCGTTGCCCCGCAAAACCAGGAAGCAAGTGTGAGCCAACCGCAAAGATCAATGTGAGTAGGTAGCCCACTCCGATGAGGTGCCACTCGAGTGTCACGGCCCTCCCACTCTCGGCCACAGCAGTGCCTATGAGCCAGATGGCAGCCACCGCGAACCAGCCATAGGCGATAGTGGCCATCCACGCTGTCGGATCGTGCCATAGTACACGTGTAACCCCCGTCAGCGCTCGCCGAGGTTCCAGCAAGCGCAAGGCAACAATCGCCCCCAGTATCCCCAATCCCTGCACCGCGCCTCCTAATCGTACGCTCTCTCCGTGTCCAATGACCACTCCGAAACATCGCAGAACCAGCCCCACCAAATTCAAGAGGATCGTCACAGCGAGGCCTCCTCGGTTCGGTATGCGAGTCCGAAAATACAGCGGGAATAATCGGCCTGACATCGCCAGCGCTACAGGCACCACAACGCCGTAGAACCCGAGGAAAACGCCGAGCTGGGTCCCTACCGACGACGCTCCAGCAATCCCGAGCGTGTCGGCTCCCAGTCCCAACGGCAAGGCGACTGCAGTGAGACCGATCGCCAGCAGCACCGCTGGATCGCGCTCTTTCCCACTTGCTGGCCGCTGTGCGACGAGTCGAGCAAAATCGATGGCGACTGACGCTCCACCAACCGACTCCGTGATAGCTCCCAAAAGGACGAGCTCATACTGGCCCAGGAAAACACCAAGAGTGCGGATCGCCATCCCACCAAAGAGGAGCACCCAGCTCCGGAGTGGATGCATCATGGTCGTGTGCGGCATACCCCACAGGCGAGGGAGAAACCAATAGGCGACACCAATGGTCAGTGCGATGGCAAAGCCGTACAGTTGCACGTGGCCGTGCAGGCGAACGAGTTCGAGCTGACGCTCCGGCGAAACGCCGAGCAGCGGCGCAACAAAGAGCCATGTTCCGACCACAAACCCGAAGAGCATACTCGTCAATACGGCACTGCCGGCGAATAATCGCCAGGGTGGCAGGGAACGCACATCGAGGAGCGACATCGTCGGCCTCACCACCTGGTAGAATCGCGGCGCCACTGGGGCGTTAGTGTTTGCAGCATAGAGGAGTCATCACCATATGCATGACCTTACCTTCTTGGATGCCCGTTATCGTTGGGCTGTCTCCTATTTGCGCGCCTTGATCCAAGCACCGCCGGGCCCGCCACCAGGTACACTGCCGGAGGTCGTACGGTTGCGGGCGCAGCGAAGACTTGAGCGACTGCGCGCATTTCTCAGCTTCCTGAACGACCCACATCGCTCCTATCCGGTTATCCACGTGACGGGAACCTCCGGCAAGGGCTCGACCGCAGCGTTCATTGCCAGTATCCTGGACAGCGCTGGTTATCGGGTCGGTCTGCATGTTTCCCCCTACCTACAAGTCGAGACCGAAAAGCTGCAAATTGGACGCCGGCTGATCGCCGCTGAACGGTTCGCTGATCTGGTCGCTGAACTTGACGAAGCCGTGCGCTCTTGGGTCGCTCGTGGCGGCCAACCGCTCACGTACGGTGAGTTCTGGACTGCTCTCGTCTTCAACGCTTTCCGCGCCGAGCGTGTGGACATCGCTGTGGTGGAGGTCGGCGTCGGTGGCCGATTCGACCTGACCAACGTTGTGCAGCCTGAGGTCTCGGTGATTACCACGGTCGGACTGGATCATCTTCGGACACTCGGTCCAACCATCCGTGACATCGCGTGGCATAAGGCTGGCATCATCAAACCTGGTCGTCCCGCCATCACCGGTGTCACGGAGCCGGAACTTCTCGGTGTTCTCCAGGCCGAAGCCACCACTGTCGGCGCTCCGTTACGTGTTCTCCTGCGAGGACGCGATTTTGACCATGTGTTGGAGGAAGGTAGGAGCTACCTCGTCGACAGGCTACACCAGCGCAAGTATGAGCTTGGTCTTGACGGTGACTTTCAGGCGCTAAATGCCGCCCTGGCTGTTGCAGCAGTTCGAGCGCTCTCGCCCGAACTCGCTGCGCACCTGTCTGATGAGGCGATCGCACACGGTCTTGCGACGGCTCGTTTTCCAGGCCGATTCGAGATTGTGCAGCGCGCACCGATCGTCGTGCTCGACGGAGCTCACAACCCACAAAAGCTTGAGGCGCTCCTCACCGCGTTGGATCGGTTACCCCAGCCGGGGCGACGTATCGTCATCTTCGGAGTTCTCGATGGCCACGACGCTCCTGCGATGGCTGCACGACTCGCCAGGCAGGTTGATATCGCGATCACGACAGCACCACGCGCAATTCTGCGCGAGGCAGCAGATCCAGACTCACTCTCAGCAATCTTTGCATCCTATGGTTGCACCGCCTTGACCATCCCCGATGTTGATTCTGCGATCGAAACCGCGCTCGCCCTCGCAAAACCGGAAGACCAAGTGCTCGTGACTGGGTCGCTGTATCTCGTCGGTCAGGTACGCGAACACTGGTATCCGGCAGCCGACATTGTTACCCAGCAGACGTGCTGGCCGAAACGTGCCCAGAGAACGGCCACAGAAGCCGAGGCGGCTTGTCGACAATGACTGCGTCCGGTATAGAATTGACTGTCGGGCTGACCCGTTCAGCCACACAAAGCGAGACCGGCATGGGAGGGATGCGACCGTTGGAGCGGCCCATCGATGTTGAATTGGTTGAGTTGACAAAAGTTTTTGACAATGGTGTCGTTGCCGTTGATCGGGTCTCTCTGCAGATTCAACAGGGGGAGTTCTTTTCCCTGCTCGGACCGTCTGGCTGCGGGAAGACCACAACACTCCGCATGATTGCCGGCTTTGAGCATCCAACAGCCGGTGAGATCCGGATCGAAGGCCGTCCGATGGGGAGTACCCCACCGTTCCGGCGCAACGTGAATACGGTCTTTCAGAACTACGCGCTGTTCCCGC
>NZ_JAMSLS010000012.1 GCF_023806465.1 Thermomicrobium sp. CFH 73360
CAACGAGGAAGGGAATCCGTGGAGCGAGCGCGTTGAGCACCAACCCTGATGCCTCACGAGTGGCGAGCTGCTGTCCGTTGGTGAACGTGGGAAGCGCAGCATCCCATCCAGAGGGGAGTGTACGGGAAAAGGCAGTGTCCCACTCGGCTGCCAGCTCGGGATAGGCGGCGCGCCAGGCGACGAATATGGCGTTCCATTCGTCCTCGAACTGCTGCCACGTGGGACGAAGGCTGGCAAAGTAGTCCAGGACCTCTTGGGGGACGAAGAATGGGGGCTCCTCTGGCCAACCGAGTGCCTGCTTCGTGCGGCGGACCTCGTCGGGGCCGAGCGGAGCGCCGTGAGCCGCCGCGGTGTCTTGTTTACCGGGGCTGCCATAGGCGATGTGGGTATGACAAATAATGAGGCTGGGGCGGTCGAGCTCGGCGCGGGCCTCGATGAGTGCCTGATCGACAGCAAGCCGGTCGTGGCCATCGACCTCGAGCACGTGCCAACCGCAAGCGGTGAAGCGGAGGCGGACGTCCTCGGTGAAGGTGAGATCAGTGGAACCATCGATGGAGACCTCGTTGTCGTCATACAGGTAGATGAGTCGACCCAGGCCGAGGTGCCCAGCGAGCGAGGCTGCCTCGTAGCTCACTCCCTCCATCAGGTCGCCATCGCTAACGATGGCGTAGGTATAGTGGTCGACGACCGGGTAGCCGGGTCGGTTGAAGCGCTCGGCAAGCCAGCGTTCCGCGAGGGCCATCCCTACCCCAGCTGCGAACCCCTGGCCGAGTGGGCCAGTAGTGATCTCAACGCCTGGGGTATGGCCATACTCGGGATGGCCGGGTGTGCGGCTGCCCCACTGGCGGAAGTTCTGGAGATCGTCGAGCGTGAGTACGCCGCTCAAGTAGAGAAGAGCGTAGAGGAGCATCGAGCCGTGGCCGGCGGAGAGGACGAAGCGGTCGCGGTTGAGCCAGCGTGGATTCGCGGGGTTGTGCCGCAGGTGCTTTGTCCAGAGGACAAAGGCGACATCGGCCATCCCCATCGGCATCCCGGGATGACCGGAACGAGCACGTTCCACGGCATCCATGGCGAGGACACGGATGGCATTCACGCAACGCTGTTCACGGTCGGGCATCGAACACCTCCACCATTCCGCGCAGGGGATATCCGCGCTCCTGTCCCCGCAAGAGGGTACCGCAGACGGGAGTTTCCGCGTACCCGCCGGGGCGACCGACTCCCGTCAGCGCGTGGCAGGCGGATTTGCCGTCATCGGCGACGAGCAGCTGCATGGGAGGTGACGGAGGTTCACGAGCGTGACCGCACCACGCGTCCTGGTCGGTGGACGCGAGCAGAGGGGAAGGTACAACCTTACAGCAGAGGCAACGCTGTCACCCCTGCGACGCTCAGCGGGGAACAGCCACCCGTCACCGTGGGCGCCAAAAGGTGCGCCAGCCCTGGTTCCGCAGACTGGCCTCAGGTGGTACTTGAGCCAAGACGAGGGCTGCGCTCAGCAGATCACCGCCGGCGCCGATCGCGTTGAGCAGGCCGAACACCAGGGCTGGCTCGCGCCAGGCAGGGACCAGCCGACTCAACGCGAGTGTGGCCACAGTGACGGCGACGAGCGGGCACAGGGTGACGAGGAGCCAGCGTTCGCGGGTGAGCTCGCCAGTATAGTGCACGTAGGCGAGGAAGGCACGGGGCCACACGCCCAGCACGAGCTGCGGTGAGGTGAATGAGCCAGGCATGACCAGGGCATGCAGGAACTCGTGCACGGGAATCAAGAGGAGGACGGCAGCGAAGGTCCAGCGATCGCCAGAGATGACGAGTTGGCGTGTCGGTTCCAGGAACAGGGCCAGGGCAAGGTATCCGGCTGCGGCCGCCAATCCGAGCGGCAGAGCCAGGGCGATAACGACGGCGATGTGGCGCGGCTCACGGAGCGGTCGCCAGGGTGGCTGAGCGTCAAACGTCGGGTCGTGAGGTGGAGGGCCGAGATGAATGCGCATCTGACCTCCCCACGGTGAAGGCCGTCTGCGTTAGGCCGACGCGATTCTACCAAGTGGCGCGTAGCCGGGCGATCGACCACCCGCGGTGCCGCGGCTTACCCCCTTTCAGCAGGCATGGTACCGATCCACCGATCAGGCTGGGGAAGTGCCCCTCGGCGCGGAATCGAGGGTCCGGGGCGACTGGGTGAAGACGCCCCCGGACGCTTCCGCAAGAGCCCATGCCGGCCCGCTGCAGTCAGAGGACGCGAGCACGACCCCTGAACGGCCGTATCCCTGATGCAACCTCGGAGATGAGAGGCAGCCCCCTCGCACTCGGCTCAGGCAGGGGCCTTCTCCAGAGTCCAAGATCGGAATGCTGCTCGTTCCTTGCGGAGCAGCAGAGTGTCAAGGTCACCCTGCGAGGCCCCCTGTCGCCCCAGTTACAGCAGAGGTGACCTCGGGAAAGAGAGGAGAGCCCACCCGGCCACGCGAGTGGCGAACAGTGCACAAGGGCCTGCTCAGGGACGCCCCCACTCCCGTTCGGGATTCCGCCACAGCACGAGAGGGCAAGGCGAACACGGGACCACCTCTTGACCCGCAGCACACGTCCCAGTAGACTGTGTTCAAGAGTATTTGAATGCTCGAGACTTCTCGAAAGAGGAACGATGGCCGCACACGAAGCGAACGAGGCGGAGCCCTTCGAGCCAGCCGATGTGCATGTGATTGCCGATCTGGGGACACTGCGCGCCTGCTTGCACCCGTTGCGGCTCGCGATCCTCGAGTGTCTGCAACGGGAAGCGTTGAACGTCGCCCAGATCGGATATCGGCTCGGACTGCGATCGACGACACTCTACTACCATGTGCGAGAACTCGAGAAGGCCGGGCTGATCCGGCTGGTGCGGACGGCGATCGAGTCCGGAATCCAGACCAAGTACTATCGAGCCGCCGCGCGGTTCTACCGCCTTGCACCAACCCTGCTCCAGCCACAAGATGGGCCAGAACAGCTCGATGCAAGCGTCGACCTTGTGACGACGACCCTCGACATGACCGTGGGGGAACTCCAGGCCGCGCTCCTCGAGGGCACGTTCACAGCCCATCCTGAAATAAGCCTCGTCCAGCGGTGGATCACGCGGACCACAGCCGAACGGGCACAGCGGTTCAAGCAGCGTCTCCTAGAACTTCTCACAGAATTCCAAGCACTCGAGGACGAGTCGGGGGACATCGTGCTCGAGTTCACACCGGTGCTCTTCCCGCGGGCCAGGCGATCGGCACTGTCCGTGCTCGGGCAACGCCGGGCACGACGAGGACGAGCGCGGGGCCAGCGGCGCCCGGACGACGGAGCAGAACGGTCTCAAGCGAGCGAGTAGTGCGGGGACCACTGCGTATTGCGAAGACGAGGAGGAGACGGCATGGCCGAGACATTTCCCACATCCGATGGTAGTCTGCGACAGCGACGCCTCACCGTGCGCACCACCCGCCGGCGCATGATCGCCTGGGGTTTGGCAGCAGGAGTGTTGGGCTCGAGCGCTCTCATCGCGGCGTGTCGAGGTCGTCAACAGCCGACCCCCGAGCCGACGCTTGTCCAGACACCAACGGCAGCAACTCCGGCGGTCACAGCGACCACGCAACCGCCCCAGGAGGCGAGTGGTCGGATCATCGTCGGGCGGACGGGTGACGCCGATACGCTGGATCCGCACCTCACGGTTTCTTCGCTCTCCTGGCAAGTTTTCACAAACATCTTTGACCCGCTGGTGTCGTGGAACGAGCGGCTCGAGGTCGAGGGCGTACTCGCCAGCGGATGGGAGATCTCTGAGGATGCCCGGGAGTACACCTTCTCGCTCAGGGATGGGATCCGGTTCCACGATGGCACAGCGTTCACTGCTGATGCGGTGAAGTTCACCTTCGATCGGATCCTCGACCCCCAGACCGGTGCACTGGCGAGTGCGTGGATCACCGCGTTGGAGAGCGTCGAGGTGATCGATCAGCTGACGGTACGCATGCGTTTGAAGGAGCCGTTCGCGCCGTTCTTAGGCAATCTCTGCACGGGATACTTCGGAATCATCTCGCCCACTGCAGTCCAGACGTACGGTGACGAGTTCGGCAAGCATCCGGTCGGGACGGGACCGTGGAAGTTCAAGGAGTGGCGAGCGGGAGAAGAGATCGTTCTGGAACGCAATCCGGAGTATCGGAACTTCCGATCCTATGTGGAAAACCAAGGCCCGCCGCGCGTCGCTGAACTCGTGTTTCGGACGATTCCGGACGAGCAGACACAGATCGCGGCATTCGAGACGGGGGAGATCAACGTGTTGGCCGTCCCACCCTACGCCGTCGCGGACTTTGCCGCGAATCCCGAAGTCCAGCTGTTCCGCATCGAGCAGAGCGTCAGCATCGCCTTTCTCGAATTCCACATGGAGCCCCCGCCGGGCGAGTACGGTGCGATCTTCCGTCCGCCATTCGACGACGTCCGAGTACGCCAAGCGGTGGCGTATGGGATCGACGTGGATCAGATCATCGCCACGATCTTGGAAGGTCTCGCAGTACGCAATTACGGGCCGCTACCGACCGGTGTGGCCTGCTACGATCCAGCGATCGAGCAGTTCGGGTATCGCTACGATCCGCAGCGGGCGGCTCAGCTGCTCGACGAGGCTGGCTGGACACTTCCCGCCGGGGGTTCGGTGCGGCAGAAGGACGGGCAGCCTTTGCAGGTGACACTCTGGACGTGGAGCGCCACGACGCAGGAGAAGATCGCTCAGGTGATTCAGAACCAGCTGAATCAGCTTGGCTTCTCGGTGAAGCTCGAGACACTGGAGCCGGGGAGTCTCTTGGCGAGACTGGGGACTGCCGACGATACGTCCAACTTCACGCTCATCAGCTGGGGCTGGACGGAACCACACATGCTCTCCATGATGACCTCGACGAATGCTGGCATTGGCCTGTATCGGCCGGAAGAGTATCGGCGCCTGGTCACTGAGGCGAGTCGCGTCGTAGAGCACGGCGAGCGGTGCCGCCTGTACTTCGAGGCGATGAAGATCATGCTCCGTGATGCCGCGATGGTGCCCCTGTGGTCGCCGGTTTCCGTCGTTGCGGTCCGGAAGGAGGTACAGGGATTCAAGATCGGGCCGCAGGGGATTTACGTGTACGAGGACGCGGTCATCAGCGGCTGATCGGCGGAAGGGCGCAAGAGGGCCCCGGCACGCGGTGGACAAGAAGGGGAGCATTCGGGCACAGGGATGCAGCAGTATCTCGTCAAGCGACTCATCGCAGCCGGCGCAGTGCTCTTCGGCGTGACACTCCTGGTGTTCACGATGGTGCGGCTCGTCCCCGGTGATCCGGTCGACATCATGTTCGCGAACCAGCCGCCGCCGACGCCTGAGCAACGAGCAGCGCTGCGGCGGCAACTCGGGCTCGACCTCCCCATCTATCGCCAGTATCTCCATTTCCTCAGCCGGGCGCTGCGGGGTGACCTGGGGCGATCGTTCCGCAGTAAACAGCCAGTAACACGTGAGATCCTGACGCGGCTTCCGAACACCCTCAAGCTGACGGTCGCCAGTCTTACCGTGGCGCTCCTCACAGGAGTGTCCGCTGGCATCCTTGCAGCGGTCTTTCGCGGCTCCTGGATCGACACGGCGACGATGCTCCTGGCGGTCCTCGGCGTCTCGCTCCCGTCCTTCTGGCTCGGCTTGATGCTGATCTTGCTGTTCGCCGTCCACCTCGGATGGTTTCCGGTCTCCGGTGCAGCGAGCTGGCGTCACCTCGTGTTGCCCGCGGTGACGCTCGGGGTGCTGACGTCGGGCATCCTGGCACGCTTGATGCGCTCGAGCCTGTTAGACGAACTCTCCCGGGACTATGTCCGGACCGCCCGGGCCAAAGGGCTGCGTGAGGCGACTATCTTGACGCGGCACGTGCTGCGCAACGCGCTGATCCCTGTGGTCACGATCGTTGGGCTCCAGCTCGGGCAGCTCCTCTCCGGGGCAGTCATCATCGAAGCGGTGTTCGCCTATCCAGGGATCGGATTGCTCGCAGTCAATGCATTGCAGGCGCGTGACTTCCCACTGATCCAAGGGATCGTCCTCTTTGTGGCGGTGGTGTACGTCCTGGTAAACCTCGCGGTCGATCTCCTGTACTGCCTGATCGACCCGCGCGTGAGCTATGCCTAGAAGGCGAGGCCCAGTGATCGAGCGAGGCGCCTCTCATGGCTGAGGTCGCGACGGTGGTACGGTCAGGGCCGTTCAGGCACTCACGGCCTGGCACGTCCCGCACCTGGCGTGAACTCATGCGGCACCCGAGCGCGGTCGTCGGTGGAAGTATGATCGCGACCCTGCTGTTGGTGGCGCTGATCGGGCCGCTCATCGCACCGCACGACCCGCTGGCGATGGATCTGGCGAATCGTTTCCAACAACCGAGCCTCATGCATCCCTTTGGGACGGATGAGTTCGGACGTGATGTCTTCTCCCGCGTGATCTACGGAGCGCGCATCTCTCTGCAAGTTGGCATCGTCGCAGTCGGCATCGCCGGGACGTTGGGATGCCTCCTTGGTCTCGTCACGGGCTACCTCGGCGGTTGGCTCGATACCGCGGGGCAGTGGGTGATCGACGTGCTGCTCGCCTTCCCAGGGCTCCTCCTCGCCTTGGCGATCACTGCCGTGCTCGGGCCGGGTTTACTGAACGTGATAATCGCGGTCGGCATCGGAGCGCTTCCGACCTATGCGCGGGTGATGCGTGGGCAAGTGCTGGCGTTGAAGCAGGAAGAATTCATCGTCGCAGCACGGGTCACCGGATGTTCGACAACGCGAATCCTCTTCCGGCACCTCTTTCCGAACACGCTTTCACCGATCATCGTGCTCGCTTCCCTCGGCTTTGCCAGCGCGGTCTTGGCAGGAGCAGCGCTCAGCTTCATCGGGATGGGAGCACAGCCACCGACACCGGAGTGGGGTGCGATGCTGGCAAGCGGCCGGGAGTACTTGCGCCGACAGTGGTGGATCGCGGCCTTCCCGGGGTTAGCGATTGCCTTCACAGTGCTCGGGTTCAACCTCCTCGGTGACGGGCTGCGCGATGCACTCGACCCACACCGAGAGGCCGGGTGAAGAAGCCGTGCGCAGTGCGTGAGGTAGTAGTGAGGTCATCAAGGGAAGGGTGGACACGGTGGCCGAAGGACAGTGGATCGAGGAGCTGGGGGCATTCATCGAGCAGCACCTGACCACATGGAACGTCCCGGGGCTCGCAGTGGGCATTTGGGATAGGGGCACGACCGCGGAGCGTGCCTTCGGCATCGCGCATGCCGAGACGGGTTGCGTTGTGCGTCCCAATACCCTATTCCAGATCGGTTCGATCACCAAGGTCTACACCGCCACGGTTGTTATGCAGTTCGTCGAGGAGGGGAAGCTCGAGCTCGACACGCCAGTCATGCGGTATCTCCCAGAACTCCAGCTGGCGGATGAGGAGGCCCGACAGACGATCACGATGCGGCATCTCTTGACACACACGTCAGGGCTGGAGGGGGATTACTTCGCCGACTGCGGCTGGGGCGATGATGCGCTTGCCAAGTATGTCGCCAGTCTGCACACCATCCGCCAGTGGACACGGCCGGGGCAACTTTGGAGCTAC
The DNA here is from genome assembly GCF_023806465.1 of Thermomicrobium sp. CFH 73360. GTDB lineage: Bacteria > Chloroflexota > Chloroflexia > Thermomicrobiales > Thermomicrobiaceae > Thermomicrobium. Next base: position 7,568 of record NZ_JAMSLS010000012.1, read on the forward strand.
TGCAATAGCGGGTTCAATCTCGCCGGACGGATCCTGGAGGTCCTTGCGGACAAGCCGTATGAGCAGCTGGTGAAGGAGCGGATCTTCGAACCGCTGGAGATGCATCATTCGACCTTCTTCGCGCACGAGGCCATTACCTTCCCGGTCTCAGTCGGACACTCCTACGACCCGACGACCGGAGCGGGGCCACAGATCGCCCGTCCCTATCCGATCCCGCGAAGTAGCAACCCAGCGGGCGGAATCATCGCGACGGTTGGCGACCTGCTCCGCTTTGCCGCACTGCATCTCCAAGGTGGACGTGTGGGAGAGCGGCAGCTGCTGAGCTCCACGGCGGTGGAGGAGATGCAGCGGCCCCAAGTGACGGCAGCGAACTTTGCTGATGCCTACGGGATCGGCTGGGCGCTGCGGACACCAGGAGGGCATCGGCTGGTCGAGCACGGAGGATCGACCAACGGCTTCCAGGCGCAGCTCTTACTCGTTCCGGAACGGCAGTTCGCAGTTGCGCTCCTGACGAACTCGAGTCGCGGAACAGCCGCGATCCGCGCGATCGAGGAGTGGCTCTTGCAGCGCGCTTGCGGGATCACCCTCGAGCGACCACCGGTCGTGTCCCTCGAGCAGGCGCAGCTGGCGCGCGTGACGGGACGCTATCGCCGTCCCGGTGTCGATCAGGTCGTGCGAGTTGAGGGGGACGGTATCGCGATCGAGTCGACGATGCGGCACCCGCTGACGGGGGAGGAGACGAAGCTTCCGGCGATCCTAGCCAAGCCGATCAGCCCCTGGGAGTTCATCGTGACGGAGGGTGACTACGCAGGGATGCGGATCGACTTCATCAGTGAGGAGGCGACGCAGCCGGTCTTCCTCCGCTTCGGCGGTCGGCTGGCGGAGCGTGTCAGCGAGGAGGCGCCGGAGCAGTAGATACCTTGCAGTGAGCACACGGCTAGGGTGAGACAAGATCGCAAGAGACTCACCATGGTGGACTGCACGATAGCGGGGATGGCGACCCACAACGCTCCGGGGGCCGGGCTAGGCGTGCTCCAGTGCTGCAGCATCAACAGGTGCTCGGTGGGGAGAGGTTGGATCAGTGGGCACGCTCCGCTGTGTCGAGGGTGACGGGACGGAGCTGGCCCGACCACCGCTGCCGCGACGGTCGGACCGGCGTGTCTTCCCAGACGTATCCAGCAGGACTGACAACCGTCGCGGTGATGATCGGCGGGTCTGGGTGATGTCACGCCGGCTCGGTCCTCCCCACAGGAGGGGACCGAACTGGGCATAAACCGTGAACTCCTCCGCTTCGATACACAGCCACGCACGTGGGGAACCACTCGGTATGACCACTCATATCCCACCGGAGGGTGGCACCACCACGTGCGTGGAGACACGGAAGCTCGTGCTCGGCGACAACACCGGCCTCCGGTACACCCCCAGGTGCGTGGGGGCAACGGCGATCCGGGCGAGCCTGGGCTCTGAGCAGTGCGGTACACCCCCACGTGCGTGGGGACAACACTTTGTACTGACGCCGAAATTCGGCCCTCTCCCCCTTGGTAGTACCACATCCGCATCGCGACGAGCAAAAGGGCCGTGAGGCCTCAGGCGGCGGACCCACGATGGGACACCTTTTGCCTCACCCCTTCACCGATCATATCCTCAACCGCATGCTCGGTAGTGTCAGACCTCGCTGTGCTCACATCCCTCCCCAAAGACCTCTCATCCAACTGTCACTCTGCCGCTCTCTCTGATCACCGCTCGGTCGGGCGCACCACGCGAGCGCATGTCCCGTCGTATCTCTTTGCATCTTACCCCTCTGCCCGCTTCAGGAGCTCCTGCCACACTGGGCCATCAGGGTAGCGGTACTGCTCAAGGGACCCCCGCTTCATCTCGATGGAGTACCCTGGCCGTTCCGGTGGGAGATAGCGCGCATGCTGCACCCGCACCGGGTCGACGAAGTGCTCGTGCAGATGCTCAACATGCTCAATCATCCGGTGCTCCATCGTGCCACTGACGGCGATGAAGTCGAACATCGAAAGATGCTGCACGTACTCGCACAAGCCGACGCCCCCGGCATGGGGACAGACAGGGACACCGAACTTGGCTGCGAGGAGAAGGACTGCCAGCACCTCGTTGACGCCACCCAGCCGACAGGCATCGATCTGGCAGAAGCGGATGGCACCCGAGGCGAGCAGCTGCTTGAAGACGACGCGGTTGGCACAGTGCTCTCCAGTCGCGACGCCGATGGGCGCAATGGCCTCAGCGATCGCCTTGTGGCCGAGCACGTCATCCGGATGGGTGGGCTCTTCAATCCACCAGGGATCGAACTCCGCCAACTCCCGCATCCAAGCGATCGCCTCAGGAACATCCCAGCGTTGGTTGGCATCCATCATGAGCTTGCGCTCCGGGCCAATAACGTCGCGCAAGAGACGAGCGCGGGCACGGTCGTGCGCAAGATCCTGGCCCACCTTCATCTTGATGGCCGTGAAGCCCTGCTCGATGGCCTGGCGGGCTAATGCGGCAACCTGCTCGTCACTGTAGCCGAGCCAACCAGCTGAAGTGGTGTAGCAGGGATAACCGGAACGGAACAGCTCCAGCTCGCGCTCGGCGCGTGTCGGCGCCTGGCGGCGCAGCATGTCCAGCGCCTCGTCTGGAGTAAGAGCGTCGGTGATGTGACGGAAGGGGATCAGACGGACGAGTTCTTCGGGAGACAAGTCAGCAAGGAGCTTCCAGACCGGTTTCTCGACGGCCCGGGCCCAGAGATCCCAGAGAGCGTTTACGACGGCTGCCGTGGCCAGGTGCAGAACACCCTTCTCCGGGCCAACCCATCGCAGCTGACCATCAGCGGTGAGCCGATACCAGTAGCGGCCAAAGTCGGCCACGATCTCTTCCAGGCGTTGGCCAACGACAAACGGTTCGAGCGAGCGGACGGCAGCGACACAAAGCTCGTTCCCACGACCAATGGTGAAGGTAAGACCGTGGCCTTCCAGGCCCGGAGAATCGGTATGCAGGATGACGTACGCCGCCGAGTAGTCGGGGTCGGGATGCATGGCATCGGAGCCGGCCAGGGTAAGGGAAGTCGGGAAACGGACATCGTAGACCTCAAGACGGGTAATCGTCGTTGGCACGGGACAACTCCTTCCAACCCGGCGCCTCGTTGCGCAGTGACGGAGTCGAGCTTGGCCTGAATGGTAACGGGAATGCCCGACAGGGTCATGATCGCAAAGATAGCGCAGTTTGGGAAGAGTCAGGCAGGAAAGCAAGGCTAGGCGGGAGAGTTCAATCCGGCACTCTGCTCCTTGTCCGATTCCCCGGTGGAGCGCCACAACACGAGCAGCTGCCATGAACAGGAGCGCAAGGCTGGCCCGCTAGGTGGTCGAGAGGCCACCAAGGAGTCCGGCATGTTCAAGAGAGTGACGAATGTCGGGCGGCAACTCCTCGACACCCACCAACCGCGCAAGCTCCAGGATGTTGGCGAACCCTTCCTCCCACAGCGCGCGGTAGCCTCCGGTGGCATAGCTGTTGCATTCCGCATCGATCGGCTCACCGGCGGCGTACCGCACCCGTTGGGCACTGAGCCAGTCCAAGGCTGCCTGGTAACGGCGGTCGAGCGCAGCGAAGCGGTCAAGCGTCTGGTGTATCTCGCTGCGACGGGCATGACGCAGCCAACCGGCCTCGAATTCGGCAGACAGGGAGGCGAGGCGACCCCGGTGTGCCGCAAGGCGTGCAACCGCAGCATCGAGCCGCGTCAGACCGTCAGCGCGGGCAGTCGGATCAGCAGGATCAGGCAGCTGGCGGAGCAGCCTGCGGAGCTCCTGGCTCGCGTGGAGTTTCTCGGCGGCGAAGGCAACGAGACGGGCCGCGAAGGTGTAGTCGAGCCGATACCGTGGCTCGGGAAGCGCACTCCAGGCCTCCAGTGCCGCAAGCGCTGCCGCGTGCAGCTGGGCAAGTGCGGTGGGATCCACGGCGTCAATCAAGCGACCGGCCAGTGGCTCATCAAAGAGGGCAAGTGCGCTGTTCGAGCGGTTGGGCAACCCGAGCGTCGGTGCGGTCACTGCACTGCCGAGTGCGTGGATGGCCTGCACGCTGGCATCGCCTGGCGGACGCCGGAACAGGTGCACCGCGAACGCTGCATCGAGCGTCTCCTGTGGCACATCCGGGCCCGACCATGCCACTGCGGCACCAACGGCATAGGGATAAAGAGAGAGGGAGAGTGCCTGGTAGTGGCCGTAATCACCCCAGTCGGTGAGGAGCATGCCGGAGGCCCCAGCGGCGATCCCGTCGCGAACGAAAGTGCGGATGTTGCCGATGGCATTGGCGATGCGGGGGAAGAGGGTGTTCCAGCTCGAGGTACCGGGGCAGACCCAGAAGGCGCGGCCGAGCGAGCCAAGGAGCGCGGCAGTGGGGTACTGCTCCTGCGCCTCGTAATGCCAGTCCAGGAGGAGGATGTCCTCCGGAAGCTCGGCGACAAGCTCCGGATAGTGGAGCAGGATGTCTGCCCAGATCATGATGCGTCGTCCATAGCGCGCTGCGAGGTCACGGAGGCGCAGAATGTGACGGAGATAGAGGCGTCCTTTCCCAAGTTCCCGGGCAAGCGGTTTGGACTGACCAGTGCCGAGATCCCAGGTCTCATCACAGTCAACATTAAACCAGGAGGAGGTGAAGTTGGGCAGGAAGTCAGCGTAGAGCTCATCCAGGAGCTGGTAGGTCTCCTCCCGCGCTGGAGTGAGACTCCAGCGCCAGCCCACCTCGTCGATATGGGCGTATTGTGGCAGAGAGAGCAAGCGTCGCTGGTGGCCGAACGACTGGAGATTGGGGACGAACTCCACGTGACGCTCGCGGCAGTAGTGATCGAGCGCGAGGATATCGTCCGGGGTGAGCGGGTCGCTCCCGGAACCGATCTCCGGATGATGCGTGGACCAAAAGGTGTGCTCGATATAGAACTGAAAATGGTTGTACTTCAAGCTGGAAAGGAGATCGACGAGTCGGAAGAGTGTCTCCCGGGTGGGGACTTTGCCGCGGGAGACATCGAGCATGATGCCACGGTGTGGAAGGACCGGCCAGTCACGGATGGTGAGCGGCGGGAGCTGCCGCCCGAGCACGTGGACGACCTGGCGGAACGTCTGGACGCCGGCCGAGAGACCGACCTCGGAGACAGCGGCGAGGATCGCGCGGTCACTCCGGATGTGGAGGACATAACCTTCTCGGCCAAGCTCCGGAAGACCAGCAAAGGGCGGGAGCGGCGGCATTCCGAGGACGAGTGCGATGCAGTTCGTGCCATCGAGTGGATCAGCCGCTGAGCGGAGGGGGAGCGGGAGGCCGGTGGCCTCCTGGACTGCCGCTTGGAGCTGGCGCGCAGCGAAGTGGAGTCGGTCAGCGGCATTGGCTGGCAGGACAAGCGCACTGTCCCAGTCGAGCATCCAAATCTCGCCAGCAGGGCCGAACTCGAGCTGGCGTGGCGGGGGAAGCAGGGGCAACCGGACGGTCATTTCCATGCTCATGCTCCATGAACAACTCACACCGCAAGTCCCCTAGGGCTTGAACGTCTCCTTCTGCAGTTTGCACTTGCGTTCATCGACGCATCCCAAGGTCATGCTCTGGTTCGCTCGAGGAACACTCGAGGTCTGGTCTCAACGCAGCTTCCTCCAAAGCCGCGGCCACTGGGTCATCTACTCGACCCAGCCAGTCGTTCCTCGCGAACGCGACGCGTCCGCGGCAGAAGGTCGCCTGGACGCGGAGTTTGCGGTCGAGCAGGACGAGGTCAGCATCATACCCTGGGGCAAGACGTCCTTTGCGCTGGTCGACGCCAATAGCGCGTGCCGGAGTTGTCGTGAGCATCAGGACAGCATCTTCAAGCGGCACACCGACGGACTCCACAAGGACGCGCAGCGCCTGATCCATGGTGAGCACACTACCCGCGATAGTGCCGTCAGTGAGCCGAGCGACATCTGGGTCGACTCGGGCGAGACAGCCAGCAAAGCTGAAGGTGGTTCCTGGTGGGAGACCAGCCCCAGGTTGGGCATCGGTGATCACTACTGTCCGGCCAGGGCCGAGCGCATGGACCAGAACACGCATCACGACCGGCAAGACATGGTGACCATCGGCGATGAGTTCACCGAAGGCGCTTTCCTGCTCGACCAGTGCGCCAAGCGGGCCGGGCGCCCGGTGGAGGAGCGGCGGCATGGCATTGAAGCAGTGAGTGAGAAGGCGCGCACCATGAGCGAAGGCTACTCGCGCTTGCTCATACGGAGCCTCAGTGTGGCCGATGGCCACGAGTACGCCAGCAGCGATGAAGCGGTCGAGAATGTCGAGGGCACCAGGGAGTTCGGGCGCAAGCGTCACGACCCGAAGGTGGCCGCGCGCTGCGGCGAGCAGACGTTCGGCGAGCGAAAGATCGGGACTGCGAAGCCAAGAAGCGTGGTGTGCACCGCGACGGGCCGGATTCAGAAATGGCCCCTCGAGATAGATGCCAAGTGGCTCAGCGCCAGAGCGATCCGGGTGGGTGATTGCCAATGCAGCGGCCGTTAGCTGGCGCTCGGGGAGATCGTCTGGCACACCAACGACGTTGACGAGGAATGCAGTGGTGCCGGTACGGGTAACCCAGCGGGCGTAGGCGAGAATCTCTTCGGGCTCGGTGGTGTGAAGCGCAAAGCCGCCTCCACCATGGGTATGGAGATCAAGAAAGCCGGGGAGGATGAGCAGATCAGAGACATCAACAACGACGCCACAAGACGGCACGTCCGGCCCCACGGCGACGATACGCCCCTCGCGCAGCACGAGTCGCTCGCCCGTTCGCCGTACCCCACCGTCAATGAGCTCTCCTCCAACGAGTGTGAGATGCATGGCTCCCTCCCCTTAGAGCGTCCGGGTGACCTTGCGGAGACCGCGTGGGGCATCGGGGTCGAGTCCGCGGGCTTGGGCGAGGGAGACCGCGAGGAGCTGGCCAGGGACAACTGCGACAATCGGGGAGAGCCACTCTGGCACCCCCGCCGGGAGAGGGAGAGCGATATCTGCGACGCCTGAGAGGCCAGGATCGTCGGTGATGACAGCAAGCATGGCCCGGCGGGCCTGGAGTTCCTCGACAAGGGCAGCGACGTCGGGGAAGACAGCCCCGGAGGGAGCGACGACAACGACTGGGAAGCCTGGCTCGACGAGTGCGATGGGGCCGTGGCGGAAGTCGGCCGAGGAGTACGGTTCTGCGACGAGCAGACAGGTTTCCTTGAGTTTGAGCGCGACCTCGAAAGCGGTGGCGTAGTTAAATCCACGACCGATGACGGCAAGGTGACGAACGGAGACGAGGGGCGTCATCTGCTCCGGAAGGTCGCGGTTGAGCACCAACGTTTGGGCAACGCGATCAGGAAGCAGGGCGAGGTCGTCCCAGGAGGTTGGATCATCGCTGAGTGCCGCACTGAGCATGGCGAGGACGAAGAGCTGAGCAGTATACGTCTTGGTGGCGGCAACCGCGCGCTCCTCGCCAGCGAGGAGGGGAAGCACGAGCTCCGCAGCGCGGGCAAGGGGTGAAGTCGGATCGTTGGTGATGGCAAGGGTCAGTGCGCCTTGGCGACGTCCCTCGGTGACGACTGCGACGATATCGGGGGAATGACCACTCTGGCTGATGCCGACGACCAAACTACCGGCAAGTGCTGGCGGGCGATGGTAGAAGGTGAAGAGAGAGGGGGTCGCAAGCGCAACAGTGAGTTGGTTGTGTGCGCCAAGGAGGTATTGGGCATAGCGGGCGGCGTTATCGGAGCTTCCGCGCGCGGCAATGACGACAAAGCGGGGCGCAGCGGCGCGAATCCGGACAGCCGCCTGCTCGACAAGCGGCCGCCCGGCCGTGAGGAGACGAGAGAGGACTTCGGGCTGTTCGTGAACTTCGTCCACTACTTGCCACATCATCCTGCCCCAGGTTAGCGCGGTCCACAGTCAAGTTGATGATACGACCGCAGCGCGAACACTCTCACCTTCGTCCAAGGGGGTGGCTCCCACACAGGTGCTAAGTACTGGTCAGACCACGGGAGCGCTCATTGCTACCTGCCAGAACCGAGTCCAGTCTGTGCCTCAAGTATTGCCGTGGCCGCTAACGAAAGTTCCGGACTCTTGCGTCCTGCCCCCGCCAGGATGGTGATCGTCGGAGGCCTTACAGCAGCTATCAGTTACGCAAAAGGATCCAACAACGATCGTCGGTGTGCACAATACGCCCCTAAACAATGGAGGCGTTCCCATGCAGGAGCGGGGGATCCATGCGGTAGCTTTCAGACAGCCATCTCTCGTGCGTCGGTTAAGGCACGCACAAGCAAGTGATTGCAAGAGGTTTTAACGAGAACAGTTCCCCAACGATTCTGACATCATCCAAATGATGATCAATCCAGCTTCTGTACGTGCTGCCTGTTCATCCCTGACGACGCCGGGCAAGATCACGGACGTACTCCAAGACGTTCCGGTCGATCCAGTCAGCGTCGAGCGGAATACGCTCCTCGAAGTTTTCATTGCCGATGAGAGTGGCATAAGCCTGGCGCGTCGCTTCGTCCCACTGGCCATGTGCCGGGCCCTGGTAATAGCCGAGCAGGTGCATCAGTTCTTGGAGTTCTACGAGGAGTGCTCCTTCGAGCGGGAGGCGGTCTTCTGGAGCCGGTTTCTCAAAGTACAAGCGCCAGATCTCGTAGAGCCGCTGCAGCTCACCGACCGGATCCACATGATCGTCCACGCGGAGGTCGATGAAACGATCAGTATACCCTCCATAGCCACCTCGCTCCTTGACGACCAGGAGTGCTGCCGATTGTCGACCTCGCCGGTCACCCCCTGCTCGGTCCCCTGCTGCCAGCGCAGCAAGGAGGCGGGCAGCAAGCGGCCCCTGCGTCGACTCGAATGTTTCCGCCATCGCGTCGACAACCTCCGGGCCGGCGAGAATGTTTCCCTGGGCTGCATAGCCCGGTCCGGTCCGCCCGCCTGCCCAGGCATGGCAACCGCTGCCGGTGAAGGTGGCAGCACCGCCGCGTCCATCGACGATGCCTACCTGCCGGAGCTCACGATCGGGATCATCGGCCAGGAGCTGCTCAAGCGCTTCCTGCGCGGAGACACCAGCCGCCATGAGGTCGAGACCACGCGGGCCATAGGAGACGTTAGCATAGGACTGGGTCGCTACGGCACCGGCCCCGGCCCGTGCCCAAGGAACAACTGCGCCGACGGCAAGGAATTTGGACGCTACCGCAACGCCAAGCTCGCCGTTCGCGAGATCCACCGCGACGATCGAATAGGTCGAGGGATACATCATATCTCTGCCTTCCTCCGCCGCATGAGCATCGTAGCAAGTCCATTGAACCAGACGGCGGTCTCTCTGATTGTCACCGACCTCTCGCCACTCGTGTGATCTGTGCGGGCAGGTGATCCGCTCATCCCTTCAGTCCACCCAGGACACGCTTGGACACCTGCATCACAAGACGGCCAACACCGAGTTGGTTCCAAATCGCAGTCGGAGGCTACCGCGATTGGGCATCCACCTCAGCAGAAGGCGTCAACCACCATGGTCGCATTAGTCGGAAAGCCTGCCTGTCCTGCTCCCACTCTAGCCAACCAAGACCAACAAGTATTGCCAAACAAGCAGCGAGTTCGCGCCGCGAGCCCTCGAAGTCAGGTCGCGCAGCAGAGGAGTCTGCTTCCTCTGCTGCCACCGCCCCCTGATCGACGGCTGTCAGTGCATCGTCAAGCCATCTCTCTGCGAGTTGGAAGCTCGACCACATATCGTGCTCGCTGAACCGCTGCGCCAACCAGCGGGCAGCAAGATGCTCTGGGAGTCGTTCGACAAGAAGTTCTGGACGATGGATGAAAGCGTAGCTCTCAGCCGTGAGGCGGAACTTGCGCCAGCTCTTGCGGCGAACACTCGACGCCCCACCACTCCCTTCAAAGTCACCGGCATAGAGACAACGATCAGTTAGGGGACAGCTGTGCTCGCGACAGCGCGGGATTCGCTGCGTGAGAGGGCGCAGAAGTTGAAGCCGACCGAGTAGGAGGAGGACACCAGGCGCGAGGGCGCCGGGATACTCCAGTTCGGCCTGGTGGAGACAGATGACAGCGTTTTCACCGAACGCAGCAAGTCGCTCTGCGAGTGCTGCAGGAGTAAGACAGTGAGTACCGAGTGTCACGGACCTGCTCCTGGAACGAAGAGTTCACGAGTGGGAATTACGCGTGCCTCGCCGCGGCGCGCAAGCTCGTCGATCCGCGCAAAGACGCGGCGGAACCGCTCGCGGGCTTCCGCCTCTTCGACACTGCGCTCTGGCGCAGTAAAGGTACGCCGATCGCCAATCAGGACAAGGAGCGAACACGCCCGGCTTAATGCAACATTGAGGCGTCGCCACTCGGCATGCAGCGAGCCGATCACCCCCTCGTGATTACTGTTGACCAGGCTCACAACAATCACCTCCCGCTCGCCTCCCTGGAAGCGGTCAACCGTCTCCACACGGAGGGCACTAAGGGCCCGATGCGCCCGGGTAAGGCGCTGACGGAGAAGCGTGTTTTGGCGTCGGTAGGGCGAGATAACGCCGATCTGCTCAACCACCTTCTGGTGGAGGGGTTCTGGAAGCCCACGGAGGAACTCGGCGAGTAGCTGGGCAACTAGCTCGGCTTCCCGCTCGTTGGCACGCCCCTCGTCGTCGGCCTGGAAAAGGGCACCCGAGTCGCGAGCGAGCGGGTCGTCACTGGTATCGAGGTAGAGGACGGGCGGACTCTGACCGAGCAACCCAGCAGGAGGGTCAGTCCCGAGCTCAGCGAGCCAGTGGGCGAGACGATGCTCAGCGACGCGTTCGTCAGCTGGGCGGAGGGCGTCTTCATAGAAGACGTGGCTGACCAGCGCACAGATGGGCCCGTTCATCCGGTACTGCTCGGTGAGAGGAACACAGACCGACGGATAGCGCCGATGCAAGCGCTCGAAGGCCGAGGTGCGTAGACTGTCTCCCGGCCGGATGCCAAGCCGCTCGAGATCTGGCCACGGCTCTGGCGCTGTCACCGCCGTGACGACCGGCGGCAGCTGGTTCTCATCGCCGACGAGGACGAGGCGGCCGCGATACCCAAAAGGCAGACGCCGGAGCGCCTGAAGAAAGGCAGGTTCGGTGGCCTGTCCCGCCTCATCAACGATGACCGTCTCAAAGGTCAGGCCACGGAGTTCGGGAGCATCAGCCGAGCCAAGGGTGGCGACAAAGACGGCCGCGTGCTCACGGATGATCTGGGCACGTTGACTCATGGCCAAAAGCACCGCGATAGCCTCGTCGTCTGAGTCCGGCGGCTGATGACGACGCTCTGACGGGAGTCCGGCTCGCCTCGGGAGGGTCTGCGCTGCGACGGCGTCTTCCATGTCCTCACGTTCGTTGCCGACACGGACAAGGAAGGGAAGAACCTCAGACGCATTCTGGGCAATCTTGAGCACCACTTCATTGGCCGCACGGTGGGTATTGGTGAGCACTAGCACCGGTCGACGTTCAGGTGACCGCGCCGGATCGAAGAGGGCTCGTGCGACGAAGAAACGAACCATCGCAGCGATCAGCGACGTCTTCCCAGTGCCAGGAGGACCTTGGATAAGGAGTAGATCACCGGGAGCGAGCCCTGCGACGGCCGCCAGGGCATCACGCTGTGACGCATTGAGCCCCGAGGTCGCCCACACGGGGAGTGGTGTGTCAGTCCGGATGGATGCTGGCTGGCGTAGGCCAAGGATCGTCTGGGCCAGCGGGGGGAGCTCTGACCAGCGCAACATGCGCCCACGCACTGGGGTGGCTGCCATCGCCGAAACAAGGAAGTCGGCCAGCCCTTCAAGCTGCCAGGCACGCATATCGAAACCGGTGAGCTGATCGATGCGATAGGTTGGTTCCTGGCCGGGCGGAGCAAGCGGCACACGGTCGTCCAATTCGACGACCAGGTCATACTCCTGGAGATCGACGACACGGCCCTGAACGGAGAAAAGCTCACCGGGACGTGGGACACGCCCCAGGAGACTATCCGACCACTGTGGAGTCACGAGGACAAGATCATCCTCGCGAATGCGCGTGTCGAGTCGGCGCTCGGGGCGGACAAAGGTGGCAAAGCGCCCATCCTGGCGTTGGAGACGAAGGTCAGCCAGCGTCACACCTTCCCGTTCCAGGACGGCGGGTGGCGTGTGGACGAGGTGGAAGAGGAGTTCCCGCTCGGCACGCTCTTCTGCCTTGAGCTGACGGTGGAACCAGACCCAGTAGGAGAAGAGGGGAGGTGGAGCGTAGCGGAAGAGCCCCTCAAGCGTGCGCCCCTCACGGTCCCGGCTGCTTGGGCAGACCTGGCGCTGCCGGGCCACACAGGAGCGGCACGGTGGACGGTCGTTGAGCAGGTCGAACTGCCCGGAGACATCTGGGAGACGCCAGTTGCGCGTCGCATTGTCAAGGCGGTAGCGGTCGTACCCCGTGAAGAGCCCGCTGGTCACGCAATAGTAGACGTTGCGCGCCTGGACGACGAGGTCAATGACGCGTTCGTCCGGCTTGGAGAGGTCGAGGCGGAGCCGACGGACGATCGGGTGCTCGCGGAGCGGCTTGGTCACAATACGCTGCCCGTCCACCAATTCCACGACGGCATCAACATCGGGAAAACCGAGGCTTTGGAGAAGTTCGCGGTAGGCAAGCGCCTGGAGGCCACCAGGGAAGCTCTCGCCGGTGACCGGATCCTGCTCCCTGATGGCCGACTGTGTTTTGACTTCGGCGATACAGAGCGGACCAGCACTGGCATCACGCGGCACTTCAACCCGGTCGGCCCGCCCAGAGAGACCACGGGTTGCGGAGTAGAAGAGGCGTTCCAGATACAGTTCGACCGTTCCACTCCCAACACCCCCGTGAGCAATCTGTGTGAGAATGGAGTCAGCAGCGGTGAATGACCCGAGAAGGTCCTTTGGTGCACCACCCTCGCGGCTCACGTTGGTCGCGAGGAGCGCTTGAAGGGTTCGTGTCCACTCGCTCCACACACCAGCCCGGTAGGCCTGAGCAGCCTGGTCGAGATCTTGCGTTGTTGCAAATTCCACCAGTGCGCGGCGGTATCCGGTGTGCACAGCGCGGCCACGCACCTCGCCGAGGCGTGGCGGCTGCTCACGCGAGTCGCGTGCCAGTCCCAAGAAGCGCTCGAAGAGGACTTTCAACGGGCAGTTGTAGAGATCTTCCACGAAGCGTCCCGTCACGGTGTACTCAGGAGCAACGATGAACTTGAGCAGGACCACCTGCTCGCGCCCGCTGGAGGTTCGGGCACAGACAGCCTTCAGGACCTGGAGGCGGAGCGGCTCGTGCTCTTTCCGGCGCAAACGGGCATCGAGCACGGAACGAAGCACCGGGAAATAGTGCGAGAAGGGATTGGGAGTCGTGCACCCTGGGTACCATTCGTCGGCATAGACGGCACAAGGACCGAGGTCTTTGCCGTCTTCGGTCTTCGCCCGCAGGACGATCTTGCGAGGCTGAGGCTCACCGATCGGCTCGACGAGAATCGGGACATCGAGCCATTGCGGCTGGCCGAGGGACGTGCGGAGCTGCTGCCAGGCGCGGGACACTCGAACGGAGACGGTAGAAGTCGTCGTCTCGACCATCAGCCGCCTCCTCAAGCGGTTGACGACGCTTCAGGGACCCAGAGCGCGAGCGCGAAGCGTTGCGTCGCCGCGAGCGCATCTTCGCCCCACTGTGCGGTGAGGACGGCAACGAGGGCCCGGAAAAGGTCACGCGGCGATGCCTCAGCTGCGCGCTCGTGGAGCTCGCGCTGTGCAGACTCATCAGCTGACGGCGCAGCAAGGAGCTGGAAGACCGCTTCTGCCCGCCGGAGCAGAGTGGCGAGCCCATTCGGGTCGTCACTGCTCGTGCTAAGGCCCGCCCGGCGCGCAAGCCGCAGCAACCAGGCCAACGTGGTCTCATGCCCCTCACCACGGAGCAGCGCAACACGCGCTCGGAAGAGTGCCCAGACGCACCAACACCGGTCGTCCGCCGCGGCCTCACGCCAGGCAGCCGCAAGACGGCTCACCTCGCTGTGGTAGAAGGTTCGCTCGTCGTGCGGAAGCTGATCGAGTGTTGGGAGAAGCTCCGTGACCAGATGTTCAGCCGGCAGCGACTTCTCCTTTGCCTCGCCGGGGACGAGCCGGAGGAGGTCACTGACCAGACGGTACAACGCCCAGCCGAGCGCAATGCGCTGTTGGTGCTCCGGTAATCGTGTCACACGGAGGGCACGAGCGAACGCGGATTCAGCACCGCGGAGATCCCAGGTGGCAAGCGCACGGTAAGCAGTGGCCAGTTCCTCGGCAGCGACGTCTTCGGCTATGGAGACGAGCGTGCCGTTCAAGTCGAGAAGCGCACCGAGACGCTCTGCGGCGAGTGCCGCAGCAATCGCTTCCTCAATCACGGTAGCGCGCGAGACACGGCGTTTCGTCGCGCTGGGAATCTCAACAACCGGATCCTCGCCACCAAAACGACGTTGCTGCAGTTCCTGAACCAGCCTCATGACACGTTCCAGGAACTCCCACGTCGCCGTGGGGTCGAGGACACGTTCAAAGTGGATCGCTGGCGGCTCCTCCGGAACCGGCCGAACAGCCATGCGGCACATCCTTCACTGGCAGTGTATCCGAACCCCGGTAAGGGATCGTAGCCGAGAGCGCAGGGTGGTGTCCAGAGGGTCACGAGGGAGAGTGAGCGGTGTCCGCTCGGATAACCGCTCGGGGCCATCGATCACTGCCCACAGGTCTCACAATCCATGCGATCTGAATGGAACACGAGCACACAACGCATGGCCCCGCGTCAGCCATGACGTTGGAGACCAAAAGCAGTCCACGCTCCTCTAACAAGACGCTCGGCACCACATGAAGCGCGCTCCGGTACAGCACACCGATGTGCAGTGAATTCCTGTTTGTCCCGCAGGTCAATGAGTTCGACTTCCGCTGCGGTCATACAGCGACCGCCTCAGGAGCGGTATACTCGAGCCCCAAGAGGCTGCTGCCGAGGTGAGCAGGGTCAGGCGGTACAGCCGCCCGGTGGCGGCTGGCGATGGATGGGGAGCAACGGGCACGGGAGCACTCTGTGCCGCGGGCATGAGGGGGTAGCGCATGGCGGAACAACTCGTTCATCCCACGCCGATGCGGGGCGTACCACAGCCGAGGCGTGAGGACGTCGTCGGGCATCCACGCTTGTGTGTCCTCGACCATCCACTCGTGACGGCACTGCTCACGGTGGCGCGCGACGAGCACACGCCCCCGGCCGAGTTTGAGCGCGTGCTGCATGAACTCACCCGCTTCCTCCTCTACGAGGCGCTGCGCGGGGAACCACTGGAGACATTCCGCGTCCCTTCGCCAACCGGTGAGGAGGCCGATGGTGGAGCGATTCGCGCCGGCCTGGCCGTCCTAGCCATCCTCCGCGCCGGGCTCGGGATGCTGGCTCCGGTACGGCAGCTGATTCCCGCCGCACCGATCTACCTCGTGGGCGCCCGGCGTGACGAGGCGACGCTCCGCTCGACGATTTACTACAAAAAGCTTCCCGGACGATTTGATGTGCTGCGTCACGTTGTCATTGTCGACCCGATGCTGGCGACCGGTGGTTCAGCAGTAGCGACGGTTGAGCTACTGCGCCAGACTTTCAGCGGGCCGATCTCATTCCTCGGGATCATCGGGGCACCGTACGGCGTCCAACACCTGCTCGATGCTGATCCGGATGTACGGATCTACCTGGCCGCGCTCGACGACAGGTTGGACGACCGCGGCTTCATCGTCCCTGGGCTCGGCGATGCGGGCGACCGGCTCTTCGGCACGCATTGAGCAATAACGCGACCAGGCGATGCTGATCACCCCGGAGAAGGCAGGTCACGCCGAAACCGGATGGAGTTCCAGGCCGGTGAGACGATTGCGGAACGATCAACGCACCTCTCGACGGCGCGCGGCACAGACTCTCCTCTGCCTCCTCCTTTGGACCCTCGCCCTCACTTTCGGTGGGCCGCAGCCATCAGCTCCGATCACACACGCGCAGCCCGCTCACGCGATGAGCGCGCTGGAGTGGTCGGTTGCGGTGGACCCAACCAGCTGCCGCGCTCGGACCAGAAGCGCCATCCCAACGTGCCTGGGGCAGGTGCCTGGCTCTCTCAAGCGGATCGATCCGGACGGCAAATGGTGGCGCCTCTCCTTCACGAGCCGTCAAGAGGCAGCGGACTGGGTCACCCAGGTCCTCGCGCGTCCAGGTGTGGTGTACCTTGAGCCGGCCGTCCACCTGACTTACCAGTGGATGCCGGGGGATCCGCTCATCCCGCAACAAGCCTGGCTGCAGGTCACCGGATTCCTTACTGCTTGGGAGGAGACAATCGGGCGGAGTGACGTGGTGGTAGCCGTCATCGATTCGGGTATTGCGGTCGAACACCCTGATCTGGCGGAGAAGCTTGTGCCTGGATACGACTACCTCCACCATGACCCAGTACCGGAAGACGAGGTCGGACACGGAACGGCCGTCGCAGGGATCATCGCAGCGGCAGTGAACGGATCAGGGATCGTCGGGGGAGCACCGGGCGTCCGGATCCTGCCACTCAAGGTGGGTGATCAGGTCGGGGCAAGCTCACTGGCGATTGCAGAAGCAATTTATGGAGCAATCGAGCGTGGCGTCCAGGTGATTAACTTAAGCTTGGGTGCTGATACACCGAGCGCGACGCTCGAGCGGGCGATCGAGCAGGCCTACGACCAGGGAATCATTGTCGTCGCCGCGGCGGGAAATACGCCGGACGCGGTGACCTTCCCGGCTAGCTACCCAGAAGTGATCGCGGTTGGTGGCGCGACGGCAGACGGGAAACGGTTGTCCAGCTTTAGCTCACGGCTGACGCGGGTCGACCTGATCGCTCCGGCAGAGGACGTCCTGACGACAAGTTGGGATGGACGGGAGCCAGGATGGGAGCCGCGCACGGGAACTTCGTTCGCTGCGCCCATGGTGAGTGCGGCCGCTGCACTCATCCGCTCGGTGGCCCCGGACAGCAGTGTCGAGTGGGTGCGACAGGCACTGCGAGAGACAGCCCGCCCGCTTGATCCGCCAGGTCAGCCGGGAGCCGGAAGCGGAGTCCTGGCGGCGGACAGGGCAGTGGAGCGTGCCGTGCTGCGCCGCTTTGCGCAGACCTGGCAGCGCGCTGATCTTCCGGTCGCAGCGGGGGCAGCGACGCGCTCCTGGCTGTGGGGGCCGAGCGCCTTCGTGGTGACCCGCGAGCCGTACCAGGAGACACGGGCCGGCACGCGCGCTGTGGCCTACTTTGACAAGGCGCGGTTGGAACTCACCAATCCAGACCGACCACCAGACGATCCGTGGGCCGTGACCTCGGGCCTTCTGGCAAAGGAGCTCCTCACCGGCCTCCAACAGGTGGGCGATGCCACGTTCATTCCCCAGCAACCGGCAGCGGTACCGGTTGCTGGCGATCCCGATGACCAGACGGCACCAACCTACGCCACGCTCGGCCGTGTCCTCGACGCTACCCCGCTGGCGGAGGGAGAATCGATCGTTTGGACAATCGACCGCACTGGGCGGATTGAGCGACAAGGCCAGCTGGCGCAGTACGGTGTGGTGGCCGGGCCGCTGGTGGCAGAGACGGGACATCGGGTGGCCTCAGTCTTCTGGGACTTTCTCCAGCAGCGCGGGGTGGTCTATGCGGGCGGTCTGTTTCGGACAGACACGCTGTTCTGGCCACCGTTTGCGGTGACCGGCTTTCCGATCACCGAGGCGTATTGGACGCGGGCCAAAGTAGCAGGGATTGAGCGCGACGTGCTAGTGCAATGCTTCGAACGGCGCTGTCTGACCTATACCCCGGACAATCCGCCGGGCTGGCAGGTGGAACTCGGTAATGTCGGACAGCACTACTACCGCTGGCGGTACGGAGCGCTCCCAAGTGGACCGGTCCCGAATGACCCGACGATGATGGCTCCGGTGGATGGTAGCGGGCACGGCTGAGGCAGCGTAGACTGGACCCGAGGACGACACTGGTGAGCGAACACTGGTGTCGGAGGAGCACGGGGCACAGTGCCGAGACGCAAGGCCGCACCGTCGGCTGCCGCGGCCAGCCGACGCACCCGGAGCTGGCAGCGGACGCTCGCCGCACTCTGGCTTGCGCAGACACTCACGATTGTCGGGTTCAGCCTACGAACCCCGTTCTTACCGTTCTTCGTCGCCGAACTCGGCGCACGGAGTCTTGAGGCGCAGGCCCTCTGGGCTGGAGCGATCAACGCGGGGGGCGCGGCCGTCATGGCCATCACCGCGCCCCTCTGGGGTGCACTGGCCGATCGCTACGGACGGAAATTGATGGTGCTCCGAGCGATGCTGGCCGGCTCGCTGACAATCGGCCTCATGGCGGCAGCAACGAGCCCCTGGCAACTCTTCGCACTCCGCTTGATCGAGGGTGGTTTCACTGGGACAGTCACCGCATCCACGACACTGGCTGCCGCGACAGTGCCACGCGAGCGACTGGGCTTCGGGCTCGGACTCATGCAGATGGCAGTCTTTTCTGGCTCGGCGGTCGGCCCGTTGCTGGGTGGGGTGCTGGCTGATCAGATCGGCTACCGGGCAACGTTCCTCCTTGCAGGGAGCTTGCTCTTCATTGCAGCAATCCTTGTCTTCTTCTTGGTCGAGGAGCGATTTGAGCCCCCGACGGTCCGGGCAAGTCGCCAAGAGGCAGCGGGTGACGCCTGGCGGTTGCTTCTTGCGCCAGCATTGCTCGGTATTGTCATCAGTTTGTTCGCGCTGCGAGCCGCGAGTATGGCGTTGCAGCCGATCGTGCCGCTCTTGATCGAGCAGTTGGCTCAGGACACACAAGCCATCAACTCGCTGGCAGGGCTTGCGATGGGGGTCAGCGGCCTTACGAGCGCTGTGGCTTCGGTTGTGCTTGGCCGGGCAAGCGACCAAGTAGGACAACGGCCGTTACTCCTGGTGAGCGGTGCACTCGCTGCCGCAAGCTTCCTCCCTCTCGCACTGACGAGTGCCGTGTGGCAAGTCGTTCTCCTGCAAGCGTTGTTCGGGATTGCTTCCGGCGGGATGCTCCCAACAGCCAATGCGCTCGTCGCCCGCCTGACACCGGAGGAACGTCGGGGTACCGTCTACGGGTTCACCACGACCGCCTCGTCACTGGGAGCATTCATCGGTCCGCTCGCCGGGACGATGTTGGCGGCGGCACTGGGTCTTCACGCACCGTTCCTCGTGATTGGACTGGCACTCGGACTGACGGTAGCCTGGGTCTGGCGAGCACTGCCAGACGGCACGACAGCCATGCGCGAGCGGCGTCTCCCCGCCGAGACGGGGCAGGACTGACACGCCCACACCGCCAGCTCGGAGGCCATTCGCTATCGACGGCCTCCCCATGATGGCATCTCCTGACTCCAACGGAGGCCAACCGTGTATCGTGGGCCTCTCGTCAAACACGGCGGAGCCTCACCGTTGATCAGACGCATCCGCCGAGATACCCAAAATTCAGTCATTTGCCGGACGGGATCAGGACAGAAAGCGAGACGGATCGAACGGCTCAAGCGGCAGCGCGGACGCTTTCCCTTCCAAGAGGTCAGCCATGAGCTCGGCAGTGACCACACTGAGGAGGACGCCGTTGCGCGCATGACCTGTTGCGATCCAGACGTTTTGGTAGTGGGGCAGCCGACCCAGGATCGGTAATCCATCGGCTGACCACGGGCGGAGCCCAGCGAGCGCCTCCAAGAAGACAGCGCGGTTGAGCGCCGGCACCGTCTCCTGCGCGAATGTGGTGAGTTGCTGCACACCTTCGAGCGTCGGGCGCCGGTCGTAGACAGCAAGTTCCTCGGTTGAGCCGACGGCAACAGTACCGTCGGCCTTCACAGCCAGATAGAGATCGCCGCGGTAGAGGGTGTGGCGCACACGCGCATCCCAGGCGTGCAGACGGACCAGTTGCCCACGGAGTGGCCTGACAGGGAGCGGCACGCCAAGCTGCGCCGTGAGCTGGCCGCTCCAGGCGCCAGCGGTGATAACCACCTGGTCGGCAGTGAGACAGCCGGTACGGGTGTGCACGGCAGTGAGGCGCTCCCCAGAACGCTCAAAGCCGACGACTTCGACTCCTTCATCGATGCGAGCACCTCCCAGCGCAGCGGCCCGTGCGAACGCTTCCACGAGACGCGGGCTGAGCACCTGGTGTTCGAAGGGGAGAAGGAGCGCACCACGAAACAGGGGGGAGACTGCTGGCTCGAGCTGGCGAAGTTCATGGTGATCGAGCCAACAGCAGGCAGCATCGCGGGTACGTAAGACGGGAAGTGCGGCGCGAAGTGCCTCCTCTTCGTCAAGCGTGAGCGCAAGCAGCAAGGCACCAGTATGACGGAATTCCACGTCGATCCCGGTACGCTCACGCAGGTCAGCGACGACGGCTGGGAAGCGGGCAAGACTTGCTGCCCCCAACTCGCTCAGCGGATCACTGGTTGCGCCACTGCCGGGAATACTAAGGAGACCGGCATAGGCAATGCTGGCTTGGCCACCGATCGTGACGCGTTCGAGGACGCGGACATCGCGCCAGCCCCGCCGCACCAGTTCCGCGGCCAGAGCACAGCCGATGATCCCACCGCCGACGATGACGACCGAGGCTGATTCGGGCACCACCATTCCTCCCGTGGCGATTGTGATGGAACTGTAGCTCCAGCGCAAGGGACGGCTCCGAGGCGGAGCAGAGGCTGACAATCGGACAGGGGCACGGACCTCGACGGTCGGCGCCTCTCACGTGGAGGAACGTGCTGCGCGGCCGGCCGGGCCGACTCCCGCTCGTTCACGCTGCACTCACACGCACGAACGGCGACATGAGACACGCCCCGGCGAGATGCACCTCGCGGCGGGGGGGTGCAGAGAGGCCGAGCTGTGCCGCCCGCTGTCTTGTCGGCTCTTCATCGTTTCGGTAGACGCATGCGCTCCACGATCAGGCGTATACTCTTGTGGCTGCCTGGCGCAGCCGTGATGGTCGGTGTGCCAGCAAACAGCTACCGGAGACGCTGGAGGGAACAGGGCGATGCGAGAAGGCCCGAGTCCACAGCGCCCAGTGCTCCGGTCGGGTGGGACAGTGAACCGGTAGGGCTTGCCTCCACCACGCGGTACGCCGTCCCCGGACCGGATGACAGCTGGGGCACGAAAGGGGGTACCGCGTGGTCGGCCGTGTGTGGCCATTCCGCGTCGAGCGTCAGTCACTGCAACGGATCCGCGTGTCGTGGTGGGCCGATCTTGTCGCCTTCCTCGTGCTCGTACTCGTCCTCTTCGGGGTGATCGAGGTCGCGGCTCGCTGGATCGGCCCGATGACCTCAGAGACCACGCTCGACCTTTCTGCCTGGAACCTGCCACTCTACGCGCTCTTCTCGCTCGCACGGATGACGGCGGCTTTCACCGCTGCACTCGGCTTCGGCCTCGTCTACGGGCGGCTGGCTGCAGCAGACCCGCGGCTGGAGCATGTCCTCCTGCCAGTGTTGGACATTCTCCAGAGTATCCCGATCCTCTCCTTCATGCCCGGCGTGGTCTTGGCCCTTGTCGCCCTGTTCCCGCACCGGAACCTCGGGGCAGAGCTCGCGGCGATCGTGCTGATCTTCACAAGTCAGGCGTGGAACCTCGCTTTTAGCGTCTATCAGTCGGTGATCACCGTGCCAAAGGACCTCCGCGAGGCGGCGGCCATGCTGCACTTCACCCGTTGGCAGCGTCTGACGCGGCTGGAACTCCCATTCGCCCTCGTGCCGCTGCTCTGGAACTCGGTCATGAGTTGGGCGGGGGGATGGTTCTTCCTGATGGCCTCTGAGCAGTTCACACTAGGGGAGCGGAGTTTCCGGCTACCGGGGCTCGGCGCCTACCTGGCAACGGCAGCTGACCAAGGTGACCTGCGCGCCCTCGGACTCGGACTGGTCGCGCTTGTGACAGTGATCGTGCTTGTCGATCGGCTCTTCTGGCAACCGCTCCTGGCCTGGAGCCATCGGTTCACCTTAGACGAGGTCTCCTCGGAGCTCCGTCCGGGAAGAGCGGCAGGGAGCTGGTTCCAGCGCTCACTCTTGGTCTCCTGGCTCTGGCTCCAGTGGATGCACCCACTTGTGCGATGGCTCGACCACGTGTTCGATCGGCTTCTGAGACAGGAAGCGACGTACAAGCTGACCAGGCAGGAGCTGCCGTCGCGCTCGGAGACTACTCGTCATGGGCGACGGGCACTACCGTTACTCGCCGGGATGGGACTCTTCGCCCTGGTCGGAGGAACAGTGGCACGTGCCGCATTGGAGCTCCCGGCCAGTAGCTGGCTGGAGCTCGCCACAGCAGCGAGCATCTCGTTCGCCCGCGTCATGGTGACCTTGATCATCACCGCACTCTGGACTGTCCCGGTGGGCGTGGCGATTGGCACGAACCCCTCACTCACAGCCCGTGTCCAGCCCGTCGTTCAGACGCTGGCCTCGATCCCTGCAACCGCACTCTTCCCCGCTATCGTGCTGGTGCTGCTGGGACTCCCGGGCGGACTGCAGATGGCAGCGCTGGTGTTGCTGGCACTGGGGACGCAGTGGTACGTCCTGTTCAACGTGATCGCCGGAGCCGCAGCGATCCCCCATGACTTCATCGAGGCAGCAACGATCTTTCGGCTCACCTGGTGGCAGCGGTGGCAGCACCTACTGCTTCCGGCAATCTTCCCCTCACTGATCACCGGTCTCATCACGGCTGCCGGCGGGGCATGGAACGCAACGATCGTTGCTGAGTATGTGGTCTTCCGTGGGGAGATCTACGTTGCCGGTGGCTTAGGGGCAGAGATCGCAAGTAGCGCGGCTACAGGAGACTACCAACGGCTTTTGGCAGCTACCGTCCTGATGGCCGCGATCGTCGTAGTCCTGAACCGCACATTCTGGGCACGACTGTACCGCCTTTCGATGGAGCGATTCCAATTGGCACGGTAGGAGGGTAAGGTGACGGCAACGGCCACTGCAGGACGGATAACGGCACGGATTCCGACGCTGCTCGCTGCCGAAGAGGTGAGCAAGTACTACGGGGCCGATGGAAGTCATGTCTTGGTGCTCGACCGCATCACGCTCGAGCTGCGGGACGGGGAGTTCGTTGCGCTTCTTGGTCCTTCGGGCTCGGGCAAATCGACGCTCCTCCGGATCCTTGCGGGGCTCCTCTCTCCGTCGAGCGGAGAAGTGCGGGTGCACGGGGAACCGCTTCGCGGTGTCAACCCGTTCGCGGCGATGGTCTTCCAGTCGTTCGCACTCTTCCCCTGGTTGACCGTCCTGCAGAACGTCGAACTCGGCCTGTTACACAAGCGGGGACTGAAGTCGGAGGAGCGGCGCCAGCGAGCCCTGGCAGCCCTCGACCTTGTTGGACTGGACGGGTTCGAGCACGCCTATCCGCGCGAACTCTCTGGCGGGATGAAGCAGCGGGTCGGCTTCGCCCGGGCGCTGGTTCGTGAACCGGAAATGCTGTTCTTGGATGAGCCGTTCTCTGCACTGGACGTCTTGGCCGCCGAGAACTTACGGGGCGACCTACTCGACTTGTGGTTAGCGCGCAAGATTCCAACCCGGGCCATCCTCATGGTCACCCACAATATCGACGAAGCAGTCACGCTGGCCGACCGCCTCCTGATCTTCAGTGCCAATCCTGGGCGGATCCGTGCAGAACTCCCTGGATTGCCGCTTGCCGAGCGGCTGTCAAAAGGACAGACGCATGCCGAGCTGGTCGATACGATCTACCGCATCATGACCAACCCACGGGAAGAGATCGAACGACTACTCCCACAAGCCCGCATCCTCCAGCGACCAGCCGCCCCGACCTCTCCGGTGCTCCCCCACGCCGACGTTGGAGAGTTGACCGGTTTTCTGGAACGGCTCACCGCACTCGGCGGACGCGAAGACCTGTTCGAACTCGCCCGCGACCTGCAGCTCGAAGCCGACGAACTCCTCCCGCTCGTCGAAGCAGCGCAGCTGCTCGAGTTCACCCGAGTGGAGGAGGGCGATGTCGTCCTCACCGAGACCGGGCGCACCTTCGCGACAGCTGACCTGTTGCAGCGGAAGGAACTCTTCCGGCAGATCGTGGCGGAACGGGTCGAGTGGATTCGGGAGATTGTGTGGACACTCCGCGTCGCTCCACGGCACCGTCAGGCAGAGGATTGGATCGTACGCCGCCTGGAGGAGCACTTCAGTCCAGCGGAAGCCCGACGGCAACTCGAAACAGCAATCGAGTGGGGGCGGTATGCGGAACTCTTCGCCTACGACGAGCATTCTGGGATCCTCTATTTAGAGGAGAACGGAGCATGACCAGGAGAAGGTAGTCCCGGTGAAAATGCCTGTTGCCCTCCCGCATGAGAACCGATCGTCCGGCAGGCAAGAGGAGACCAGGCGAGCACTGCGGGAAGACCCCGGTAGACGAGCAGCTCCCATCTGGTCTTCCTACTCCGACTCGGCCAGGAACCGGTCTCCATTCCATCGCGAGAAGAGCCGCTGGATACAACACGGGAGACGCCTTGGGAAGGCGCGGCCACCTTTTCACTCCGCATGCATCCAGGCGCCCGGACGGGGTAGGAAGTCGCGCGGACAAGTGGAAGGTGAGTCCAGGTCCACCTGGGCGGCTCGGCACCGATTGAGTAGCATTCGCGATGGAGGTGACACTCGTGAGAGAGGAACGTCCCCTCACGCCCGAACAACGGCGTCTGGTTGAGGTGATTGCCGATGCACTCTATCAGCGCGGGCCAGGCATGGCCTTTACCGGGGCAGGGATCTCCACCGAATCGGGAATCCCGGACTACCGGGGCCCAAACGGGTTGTGGTCACGACAGAATCCGACGCACTTTCGTGACTTTCTCACTGATCCCGCTGTGCGGCTCCGCTACTGGGAGCGTCGGCGCGCCCGCTACCCAGTGCTCGCCGCTGCCGAGCCGAATGACGGGCACCGTGCACTTGCTCGCTTGCAGGTGGCCGGGTATCTCGACGTGATTGTGACGCAGAATATTGACGGCTTGCACCAGAAGGCAGGAAGCCCACCGGAGCGGGTGATCGAGCTCCATGGAACAGCGCATTTGATCCGCTGTCTTTCCTGTGAGGCACGATGGCCAGCAGAGGCGTTCGATCCGGGCCCGCCGGGAACCGTCCCCGACTGCCCGCTCTGCGGCGGCCTCGTCAAGGAGGCAACCGTTGCCTTTGGCGAGCCGGTACCACGCGAGCTCCTCGAGCGAGCGCTTACCCTGGCCGAAGCGACACCGGTGATGCTCGTCATTGGGACATCGCTTGCAGTCGTACCGGCAGCGCACGTGCCACGCCGGGCTGCTCGGTCCGGAGCATTCGTCGCCATCGTGAACGACGAGCCGACACCACTCGACCGCGAAGCGCACGTCGTCGTGCGGGGACGAGCTGGAACAGCACTCGCTTATTTGGCGGACCTCCTCACGGGAGATCGCCTCAAAGCGGATCAAGGACTTACCGTTCGCTAGAGGGCATATCGAGCAGCACATTCTCTGCTGAAGCGCCATCGATGCGCCACGGTTCACACTCAGCGCAGTAGCGATTCCCCTCGAGACGTGTTCCCGTAGTGTGTAGCAGGTAGACAGCACACTGCCCGTTGCTGATGAAATGGTTATCGCGGAGTTCGTGACTGGTTGAGACGCACCGGTCGGGGAAATCGCGGTTGGCCGGATTGAGGGTGAAAGCGACGCCGTAACGACCGTTCCGGGCGATGAGGTTGTTCCGGAGGAAACCTCGCGCGCCATGCTCCCAATGGACACCGTCGACATGATTGTCAGTTATGAGGTTTCCCTCGAGGACAGTATCGGTGGAAAAACCGAGCCAGAAGCCGAAGTTGCTAAAGCACGCTCGATTACGACGGAAAACGTTCCCGCGGGAGAAGGTGGCTTCAAACGCATTATTGGGTGAGTAGGAACCGTCATTTCCGACGATCAGGTTGTCATTGGATGGTGGGCTGAACTGGTTCCCGAGGAAGAAGCCGTCACCCGACCAGCGCAGATCGTTACCGGCAACGAGATTGCGGTGGGAACCACAGGTGAGGAGGATGCCAGCGGCATCGCAGCCAGTGCCACCGCAGCGATTGACGTGATGCGCACGGTTGCGCTGGAGGCGGCAGTCAGAGGAACCATGGAGACGGATTCCCCAGGCGGTGTTGTATGAGAGGTCACAGTCGGCGATGACGAGTCCTCGGCAGGAGATCGCATCGACCCCGACATCTTGTTGCTGGGCGTGGGTGCGGGCAACGCGGCTGGTATCGACCCGGACGAATCGGATGCCCCCGCCTGCCGTCGCCTCGACCCGATTGATGTCGAGGAATGTCCCCTCGCTCGCACCGTTCTGGGAGAAATCGCAGTTCTCGATGAGGAGTTCCTCGCAATCGATCGCTTCAAGAGCCCAGGCGTAGCCGCGAATCGTCAGGTTGCGCAGGACAACATGGCGACGGCCGCGAAGAGCGATTCCGATGCCACCACGTCCACCTCCATCGAGGATCGCACCCTGACCATCCAGAACGATTTCGTCAGCAGTGATACGGAGAGCACCGTCACCAGGATCAGGAAGGAAGTAGAGCCCCGGACCAAGCTCGAGCGAGCTGGTCACAATGAGACCAGCGCGCGGCTCGCGCCAGCGACCAAGGAGCCGCTGCACAATCGACCAGCGCCTCACGGCCAGACACCGTCGGCAGAGACGGCGGCCAGTACCCCGCAGGCTGCGCAGCACGCCTCAACCGTACGGCCGGTGCGGCGCAGGCGGACGGTCCGGGTGGCTGTGTGTCTGAGACCATAGTGCAGGCAGACGACTGATTCCCAGGTGCGAAGGGACTTGATGAAGTGGGCAGGAGAGCCGGTCACGAGGCGCGAATGGCTGCGCTGGGTTCGCCAGTCATCCCAGTTATCACACGCGAGACCAGGCCCAGACTTATAAGAACGCTGTCGACTCACCCCAGACCTCCACACCATGAGCGACTGGGTCGGCAATGCTTCTGCCGTCATTCCGACGCCACCCACCGTAGCAAAGGACGACACATAGGACAAGAAGCAGCCGCGATCGAGTTGTTCCCAGCGAAGAATGTCAAGAGGTGGACACTCTCCCTCGGGAGATCCATCACGGTAGGAGCCGTTGTTCTACCGAGTTGCGCTGGACATCACCAGGAGTAGGCCTCCTACCTGCGGTGGTATCCGCGCCGCAGACACAGCCATGACTCACATCGACTCCGACCACGATGATCAAGTACCGGTTGCCACCGGAACCGTACCCGCTGAGCACCACGGCTGCTCCAGGCGGTGACCGGCAAGGCATCACGTGGGATAGGCTGCCGGCCACCATGACCTGCCTTTGAGGGACCGGCGCAATCACCCGCGTCTCGCACGCAGGCTCTGCCCATTCCTTTCCACCCCAGTCGGCTCCAGTATGCTCTGCGACCGCGCTTGGTCCCGCCAATTCATCCTTCCGTTGTTCGCTAATCCCTCCTGCTGCCGCGTCTCCGCGCTTTTCGGCTTGCGAGGAACTCCTGTGCTCGTCGCTATCCGGAAACGCTCCACCAGTG
>NZ_JAMSLS010000013.1 GCF_023806465.1 Thermomicrobium sp. CFH 73360
TCAGAACTACGCGCTGTTCCCGCATATGACGGTCTATGACAACGTCGCGTTCGGCCTGCGTATGAAGCGTATTCCTCGGGACGAAATCGCCCGTCGGGTACGTGAGGCCCTGCAACTGGTACGACTGCAAGGTTTTGAGGAACGGTATCCCCGGCAACTTTCGGGTGGCCAGCAGCAACGAGTTGCACTGGCCCGCGCACTCGTCAATCGTCCGCGCGTGTTGCTCCTTGACGAGCCGCTTGGCGCCCTGGATCTGAAGTTGCGGAAGGAAATGCAGCTTGAGCTCAAGCATCTTCAAATGACAGTCGGTATTACGTTCATCTATGTCACGCATGACCAGGAAGAGGCCCTCACCATGTCCGACCGTATTGCGGTGATGAACGCTGGCCGCGTCTTGCAGGTCGGAACCCCGGTGGAGATTTACGAGCGTCCGTCTTCACGCTTTGTTGCGGACTTCATTGGTGAGTCCAACTTTTTGCGTGGTCGCGTCACCGAGGTGGGATCAGGAGAAGTGAGCGTCACGCTCGATGGCGGATTCCCCGTCTCCGTCCGCTGTGACCTGCTCCCTGCACGTGGGACCGAGGTGACCGTCGCAGTTCGTCCAGAGAAGATCCGCATCGCGCCTGCAGAAGCACCGGAGGCGAATGGACTGGTGCGAGGACGTGTCGAAGAGGTGATCTACATTGGTACTGACACCTTCTATGTCGTGCGGATCACCGACGAGACGGTGGTACGCGTTCGCAGCCAGAACGACCGCAACCGACTCGACGGCGGTCAGTTACTCCCTGTGGGTACGCCGGTCAGCCTGGAGTGGGCACCGGACGCGGCCCGCGTCTTGACGGAGTAGAAGAGGACACCAGATGGTCGTCGCCGAACGTGTCCGCCCGGATCAGCAGATTCTCACATGGCGTGAACGCATCGTTGAAGTGATCCGTCAGCGTGAGGGACTCCGTGCTCTTCTCCTTGCCGGTCCCGGCGGCCTGTGGTTATTGCTCTTCTTTCTCCTACCCATCGCCATCGTCTTCGCCTATAGCTTTGCGCACCGTGGTCCGTACGGAACGGTCGCGTGGGCCTTTACAGTAGAGAACTACACGCGCCTGTTCGACTGGCTTTATATCCGAGTCTTCCTCGTGTCAGTCTGGCTTGCATTGCTGTCAACCATCATTTGCCTCCTCATCGGATACCCCTTTGCGTATGTCATCGCACGTGCCCCGCGACGCTGGCGGAACGCTCTGCTGGTTTTGGTCCTCATTCCGTTCTGGACAAACTTTCTTGTACGGACGTACGCCATTATGCTCCTGCTCCGAGCTGATGGCTTGATTAACAATGCTCTTCTCTGGTTAGGTGTGATCGAGCACCCGCTCCCGATGCTTTTCACCCCATTTGCAGTCGTGCTCGGCTTGGTCTATGGCTACCTTCCGTTCATGATTCTCCCCATCTACGCTTCGATTGAGAAATTCGACTTCACGCTCGTCGAAGCCGCGCAAGACCTTGGTGCAAACACGTGGCATGTCTTTTGGCGCGTGCTCCTGCCGTTGACGCTGCCCGGAGTTCTTGCGGGCTCAATCCTCGTCTTCATCCCGTCGGTCGGGGCCTTTGTCACGCCTGACTTGCTCGGTGGCGGCAAAGTTGTCATGATTGCCAACTTGATCAATCAACAGTTCCTCACCGTCCGCCATTGGCCATTCGGATCAGCTGTGTCCTTTGTGCTCATGACTATCGTCCTTGCCGCGACAATGCTCTACTTCCGACTTGGAGAAGGACGACGCATATGACCGTCGATGTCAGCATGCCCTCCGCGCTTGCTTATCCCAAACGTCGGTGGCGGGTCTCGTTCGGTTGGCTCGCTCTCTACCTCAACGTTGCTCTCGCCTTTGTCTTTCTTTATGCGCCAATTGTTGTGATGTCCATATTCAGCTTCAATGCGTCTCGTCAGATGCAAGTTTGGATGGGATTCACGCTCGATTGGTACGTCCGGATGCTGCATGACGAACGCGTCCGGATCGCTGCACAGAACTCTCTGATCATTGCGTCCGTCTCGACACTCGTATCGACAGTCATTGGCACGCTCGCAGCGATGGCCTTGGAACGCACGCGCTTTCGAGTCAAGCGCCTGTACGAAGGGGCAATGTATCTGCCAATCATCGTGCCCGAAATTGTCATGGCCATTGCCCTCCTTGTCTTTTTCAATCTGGCCTTCACGTGGTTGGATCGACTCTTCGGCCTCCAGCTCAAATTTGGCCTCGGTACTATCACGATTGCCCACATCGCCTTTTCGTTCCCGTTTGTTGCAGTCGTCGTCCGGGCACGTCTCGCCGACTTCGATCGTACGCTTGAGCAAGCCGCGCAGGATCTGGGCGCCACCGACTGGCAAACGTTCCGATACATCACGCTGCCGCTCCTCATGCCGGGCATTATCGCTGGCGCGCTGCTCGCCTTTACGTTATCGATCGACGACTTTGTGATCACCTTCTTTACTGCTGGCGTTGGTTCGACCACCCTACCACTCGAAATTTATGGGCGGGTGCGTCGTGGTATCACCCCGGACGTCAACGCACTATCTACGGTCATGCTGCTGGCCTCTATTGTGCTCGTGCTCGGTTCTTTGCTCTTGCAACGGCGTCGGACGGCATAACGTGAGGAGGATACGGTTATGAGACCTGAGAATCTTGCCCAGCGTTGGCTCCGCGACTATCGCCAAGGACGGCTTTCGCGGCGCGAGCTCCTGCGTCGCCTCGGCCTCCTCAGTTTGAGCGTCCCAACCATCGGAACGCTGGTAGCCTGTGCCCGCTCTGTCGAAACACCGACCGCACCGAGCGGCGCAACACCTGCAGCTCCAACAACTCCTGGCGAGCAAGGAACGCCCTCAGCTGGAGCGATCCCTGAGTACATCGACCGGACGAAACTTGACAAAGAGTTGAACTTCTATAACTGGTCGGAGTACATCGACCCCGACCTTCTCACGGAGTTCCAGGAGACCTATGGCGTCAAGGTAACAATGGACACATACGCTTCAAACGAGGATCTCCTGGCGAAGCTCCAAGGCGGTGCGACAGGTTACGATGTGATTGTCCCATCTGACTACATGGTCAGCATCATGATCAACCTGGGAATGCTCGAGCCACTCGACTACTCTGTCATTAAGACGATCACGAATATCGAACCGGAGAATCTCAAACCGTACTACGATCCCGAAAACACCTATAGCGTCCCATATATGTGGGGCACGTCCGGATATAGCTATGACACAAGTGTCCTTGGTGAAGATCTCACGAGCTGGAAGGAGGTCTTCGAACCGCGTCCTGAGGTACGCAAGAAGGTTGTGATGCTCGACGATCAGCGTGAAGTCATCGGCGCAGCCCTGATGTACCTCGGGTACGAGATCAATGAGACAAGTGACGAGGCACTTGCGAAGGCCAAAGAGCTGCTGCTCGCGCAGAAGCCGTATGTCCTCGCCTATTCGAGCCAGAACAACGACGACCTGTTGGTTGCCGGCGAAGCATTGATTGCGCATATTTGGACAGGCGATGCGCTCTTGAGTGAGCAAGAGAAGCCATCTCTGCGCTATGTCATTCCGATCGAGGGGTGTACCGTTTGGCAAGACAATCTCTGTGTCCCCAAGACCGCACCGCATAAGTACACGGCGATGGCCTTCATCGATTTCCTTAATCGCCCGGATATCGCTGGTCGGAACGCCAACTACATCATGTACGGCAGTCCCAACAAGGCAGCCCGCGAGCAAGGCTATATCGACGAAGCTGTGCTCCAAAATCCGGGAGTCTATCCGCCGCCTGAGGTGTGGAAGCGCCTCCAGTGGATCAAGGACGTTGGGGAAGCAGGCGCACTGAAGTACGACCGCCTCTGGACAGAGATCAAGACCGCTTGATGACACGTACCAAGAGGCGAGGCGGGATAGCGGTCCGCCTCGCCTCTTCACTTGTCCACCTGCTCACGCAGCTTCCACCGGTTTCCGCTCCAGCCCAAGCTCCTCGGCGATCTCCTTCATCGCATCGAGAACTATTCGGATATGCTCGTCCAGCGAGACTCCCAGCGCTGCTACAGCCCGCTCAATCTCCTGCCGGTTGACTGCCGCAGCAAACTCCTTTGCCTTCCACTTCTTCTTTACACTCGAAACCTCGACGTCCAGAATACTCTTTGTCGGTCGCACTAAGGCCACAGCGACAAGAAAGCCCGTCAGCTCGTCGACTGCAACCAGCGTCTTCTCAAGGAGCGTTTCCGGCTCGATCCCTGTGACCTCGCTGGCATGAGCAAGAATTGCCCGTACCACAATCTCCGGGTAGCCTCGTTCACGCAGAATCCGAGCGCCGACGACCGGATGCCCCTCGGTGCTGATGTTCGGATGCCGCTCGTAATCGAAATCGTGTAAGAGGCCGACCAGTCCCCAAAGGTCCTCGTTCTCTCCAAACCGCCGCGCGTAGGCTCGCATGGCTGCCTCAACCGCACGCATGTGCCGCAGGAGATGCGGCTGGGTCGTAAACTCGGTTACTAGGCACCACGCCTCATCACGCGTCGGCAGCCGGAGTTCTTCCACCATTCGTCCCCTCCCAGCACAACGTTACCGCCGTTCCCGCTTCGGTTCCGCTACCAAGGCGCGTAGCGCACGGAACCACCGATTCCGCCGCCGGAGTTCTGGGACAAAGACTTGTGCGGCAGCACGCCCGAGCATCCGTCCAGTTACCGTGGCAAAGTCGTTAGTCGCTGTTTGACCACGGTGTGCTGACTGCGCCGGAATCCCTCGTGTTCCCCGCGTCGCGCTTAATCGTCCAGCACCGCGGGCGAGTTCCTTGAGCCAGTCCCGGCGCGGCTCAAGATGTCCACCTCGTCGCTTCCAACGCCAGCGACTCACAAACATCCCCACAAAGCCGCCAAGAACGGCAATCAGCGCTCCAGGACTATTGGGCCGTGCCTCAACGAGATCAAGGCCACTAAAATCGGTCAACCAAAGAACACCAGCAGTCACAAAGTATCCGACCACCCAGGCCACTGTCTCATTAAAGGCTTGCCCAAACCGACGCGTTGTTCGCCACGAGAGAACGAAGATCAGCGGTACGATTAACCACATCGCCCCTTGTGACCTCCTCCAGTCTCTCTCAAGACTACCGGTTTCCACTCGTGGCGACCAGTTACACTCCAGCGTAGGAGGAATCGCTCATGAGTCACCATTCTGTTGTGTCAAAACTGGCACGCCATTACGACCGCTTGGCTGAGCACTATGACTCGGCGATGGATCGCTTCGAAGGATGGCTCCTCGGTGACTGGCGGGCATGGGCTGCGGCACAGGCTCACGGTCGTACGCTCGAGATTGCCATCGGCACGGGTCGTACACTCCTTTTCTATCCTGAGGGCGTCGCGGTTCTTGGTGTGGAGCTCAGTGCCGGCATGCTCCAGTACGCACGCCAGCGAGCCAGGGGTCGGCAGCTACCCGTTCTCCTCGTCCGGGCCGATGCGCAAGCGCTGCCGATCCGTAACGAGTCCATAGATGTCGTTGTCTCGATTCTCAGCCTTTGCACAATTCCCGATCACCGTCAGGCACTTGCCGAAGCTTACCGGGTTCTTCGACCCGGTGGTCGTCTTGTCCTCGTCGAACATGTTCGCAGTCCTCACCGGGCCATCGCCACCGTGCAGCATCTCATTGATCCGTTGAGCATTCGCTTCGCCTGTGACCACCTCACGCGCGAGCCGCTCGAACTCGTGCCACAATGTGGCTTCCGGGTAGTGGAGATCCAACGACGGCGGCTCGGCATCATCGAACGCGTACTTGCCGAAAAGCCGCTATGAGCATGACTGAGGAGCAGGAAGGCCCAAGGCGATAGGTAAGTCGTCTCGGTTCCCCCACTCGGCCCAACTTCCCACATAGACACGGACATTGCGGATACCGGCCAGGCGCAGCGCGAGCGCTGCATGGGCAGCCCGTACTCCACCGTGACAATAGGTAATGGCCACCGATTCAGGTGTAAGCCCAACGCGCTGTGCCCGTCGCAGAATCTCCGCCGCCGGGAGGAAAGTTCGCTGCCCGTCCCAGTCCAAGCTCTGCTGCCAAAACCAGTGACGGGCACCAGGGACATGGCCACCACGTCGCGCCCGGACTTCCTCCCCCGTGTACTCGCTCAGCCGGCGGACATCAAGGATGACCGCCGTTCCTTCAGCGATCGCTCGATGCACCGTATCGGCATCGACGATCAATCCAGGATCTCGATCACGCCCCGGCAGGGTGAACTGCGACCTCGGCCAGATCGGCTCCTCCACACTGACTGGTCTCCCCTCCATCACCCACCGTGTCCAACCACCATCGAGGATGCGAAGACGGTCACCACATCCGTAAGTAGCCAACGTCAACCACAGGCGTGCTACAAAATGTCCGCCCTCATCGTCATACCCCACAATCAGGTGCTCGTCGCCGATTCCAAGGTCACCCAGTCGTTGAGCCACGTGTTCTGGTGCGGCGAGTCGATAGGCAATCGGATCGTTTGGATCAACCGTCACATCGGTCCAGTCGAGATAGCGAGCTCCAGGGATATGCCCTTTCCGATACTCAGCACGCCCGTCACGCCCGTCAAAGTAGTATCGACAATCAACGACTCGTACACGGGGATCGAGCAGGCGTTCGGCCAACCAATCAGTATCGACAAGAATCTCCTCACGCCTCATCGCTGCTCCCACTACTCCCCCTTCCAGATCGCGCACGCCGCCATCGCAAGTAGTCGGCGTACCGTAGGAGCTCTTGACGATCTTCAGCCTCAAGCCCCCGCCAAAGGTCACACCCCTCCGACACGGACTCCTGTCGCGCGAGCTGCCCGGCAAGCGCGCCAAAGAATTCTGCCGCTGTCATCCCGAAGGCGGCTGCGAGACGGTCCAGCACCTCGAGAGTCGGGAGCTTCCGCCCACGCTCCAGTTCGCTCAGGTACGCAATGGAAAGGCCGCTCCGTTCCGCTAACTCGCGCAACGACCAGTGCCGTTCCACCCGGAATCGCGTGAGGATCGCCGCGATCGTGGTTCGTAATCGCTCACTCACCAAGCACCTGCACCCAAAGGGTTCGGGTCCGCGGATGCGTGTCGAAGTCTAAGAGAACAATCCTCTGCCACGTGCCCAACGTGAGGGCACCATCCACCAAAGGGACGGTCACTGAGGGGCCAATGACGAGCGACCGAAGGTGACTATGCGCGTTATCATCTGCATTGAGCCGGTTGTGCGCGTAATCAGCGTGCTCTGCCGCGAGGCGCTCTGCGGTTATCCGGATATCCTGCACCAACCCCGGTTCGTACTCGGAGACAGAGAGAGCGGCCGTCGAGTGAGCGACGAAAACACAGACTAATCCGTCGCGAATACCACTCGCCTGGACCACCTCACGGACTTGACGGGTCACGTCCAGCATCTGGTCTCGGCCAGTCGTCGCGACCTCAAATCGGCGAGCGAACGCGCGGCTCATGCCTGCCTGCCTTCCGCGCATCCAGCCCACAGTTCAAGGAAGCGGATCAGCGTTCGCACACCATGCCCCGTCGCACCGGCGGGTCCAAACAGACCTCCCTGCTCTGCCCAGGCCGGCCCGGCAATATCCAGGTGCAGCCACGGACGCCCCTCAGTGAACTCGCGAAGGAAGAGTGCTGCATTGATCGCTGCACCCCAGCGGCCAGCGGTGTTTTTGAGATCCGCGTGCTCGCTGCGCAGTTGCTCGCGATACTCTTCCCACAAAGGTAGTGGCCACACACGCTCACCGACGTCCGCAGCCGCCTGGAGTAGCAAGTCCCGTGCACGTTCGTCGCTTGCAAAGACGCCGCTTCCTCCCCTGCCGAGCGCGATTGCACAGGCTCCCGTCAGCGTCGCAATGTCGATGAGGAGCTCCACTCCTTGCCGCACAGCGAAAGTTAACGCATCAGCGAGCAGTAAGCGCCCCTCTGCATCGGTACTGATCACCTCAACCGTCTTCCCGCTGAAAGTGCGGAGGATGTCGCCCGGCCGGAAGGCGTTCCCATCCGGTAGATTCTCAGCGGCTGCCACAACCCCGTGAACTTCCAAGGGTAACTTCAGTGCCGGAAGCGCGCGCAGGACAGCGAGCACAGCGGCCCCACCCGCCATGTCACCTTTCATCCGCTCCATGCCCTCGGCCGGCTTTAGACTAAGCCCTCCTGAATCAAAAGTCACCGCTTTGCCAACGAGGGCAAGGCGCCCTCGCACCTCCCCTTCCGGGCGGTAGATCAAATGGACAAGACGCGGTTCTCGACGGCTTCCCTGCCCAACGGCCAGAATCGCCCCAGCACCGAGTTCCTCCAAGAGCGCGCGGTCGTATATCGCGCATTCCAGTCCGACCTCTTGCGCAACCTCCCAGGCGATGCCGCTCAGCCGTTCCGGATCGAGTATGTTCCCTGGCTCGTTTGTGAGGTCTCGAGCAAACGTGACCGCGTCACCCACCAGCCGGCCATAGCGGATACCGGTGTCAATCTCGGCCCCAGCGATAACCGCAAGACGTTCGATGCGCGCGCCGCCCTCGAGGCTCCGATAGCGAGAAAACCGGTAACTCGCGAGGACGGTACCTTCGACAAGCACTTGCGCGACGGTTGCATCGTTCACACCTGGAACCTGAACCAGGGGCCAAACGAGACTTCGCCCGCCGGCCTCGGCAGCCAGTTTCACAGCGAGTGCCGCCGCTTTGCGGACATCAGTCAGCGTTCGCTGAGTCGACCCACCCAGACCGACGGCGATGAGCCGCTCTGCAGCCATCCCTTCGCACGGCGGGAGGACCGCTGCCTGTCCCACACGGCCAGTGACCCCAACAGCGCGTGCTGACCGCCCAATCCAGGCGCGGAGAGATGCTTCGAGAAACTCGAGCGATCCCTCCACCTCGCCATCTGGAACGATAGGGATCACCACGCTGCCAGCCAGCCGATCGAGTGGCTCGCTTGACGTGACGACCTCGATCCCCACGTCACCCTCCGATCAACGGCATCGGCCCTTTCGGCTTCTCCACTTGTGCGACGGATACATAGTCTGGATACGCCATCTCTCCAGCGCGGATTGGCACCTGGACAATGTTCTCCCGCGGCGGAATTGGACAAGTCCATCGATCGTTGTAAGCACAGTAAGGGTTGTATGCCATGTTGAAATCGATCACGAGCTTGCCATCTGGCGTCTCCTGTGGATCGAGATAACGCCCAACCGAGTAGGTTTCTGTTCCCGCTGTCGCATCACGAAACGGCAGGAAGTATCTCCCTCGGCCCACTTCACGGTAGACCGTCAAGGTAACCGGCTGACCTTCGATCACGAGATGTGCACGGCCAGCAACAATGAATTCCTTCGGCTCACCCGTTGTCGTCCCCAGCACAACTCGCTCCTGACTCACACCTTCACGATCGAGTTCTACAACGAACCGATACTCAGGTTTGACCGGATAGTAGCGGAGTCCCTGGAACCGCTCCCGCTGCTCCGGAAGCAACGGAGAATTGGGATTGTTTCGGAAAAACTCGTCGCGACGCTTCCGGTACTCCTCGATCCGACGAATGTACGCCTCTTCGCTGACCATCGTTCAATGCTCCTTACTCCTGCACGCCTTTGCGCCTACACCGCGGCAAGGATACCCAAGAAAACACCGAGCCGGCCTGATGAGGCCGGCTCGGTGGTTCGCGTGGGCGCCCCCGTGAGGGAGCCGGCTACCCGACCACCTCCACGGTGACGCCCGGAAGTTCGTGACTACTCATTCCGGGCATCACCCCCTTTCCCCTGCACGGTCTCTGCTCGAGAACCGCACATGTGCTGAGCCTAACACGCCTCGCACTCAACGTCAACAGCGCAGTATGGACAGCCCGCCTCGCAGACCGGGATTGACAGACGCTCCACGGTAAGGTTTCAGATAGTAGACTGACTTGTAAGTTACTTTGGCGCACCCGCTGGTGCCCCTCACCTGGCAAGGCCTTCCAGCACCTTCTCCAGATCACAGCACGGATCGCCATCACTGCCCGACGTTGGCACCTCGAACCTCGTTGAGCCATGACAGGCTGAGCCCCCTGTCGCGCTCTCGCCAGAAGGTAGACGTACAGAGCCTTCAACGGGTCTTCTGCACGCGGAGTTCGTCCCCGCACACCAGCATCGAGGTGCTTTGAGGACTGCCATTGTCTTCCAGAACCCACTCTCGGCCGGAAACGGGCAGTGTCTGAGCGCGCCGGCCCTCGACACGAGGTCGCCGATCCACCACTCTGGTAATGGTGATCGACGGCCTTAACAGGTATCCTTGCGAGAACCGGAAGTCTCCGGTCGTTGAGTGGGGCTGTGCCCCGAAGCGTCGAAAGCGAGGTCGACTATGCCGAACCGCCTCGCCCACGAAAAGAGTCTCTACCTGCGCCAGCATGCAGACAACCCAGTCGACTGGTATCCGTGGGGAGAAGAAGCGTTTCGCGTCGCACGGGAGCAAGACAAGCCGATTCTCTTGAGCATCGGTTACTCGTCTTGCCACTGGTGCCATGTTATGGAACACGAGTGCTTCGAGAATCCCGAGATCGCTCAGTTGCAAAATGAACTCTTTGTCAATATCAAGGTCGATCGTGAGGAACGACCGGATCTGGACGAACTGTACATGAACGCACTGCAGGCGATGACCGGCTCCGGCGGTTGGCCGCTGAATATCTTTTTGACCCCGGACGGCAAACCGTTCTATGGAGGCACGTACTTCCCACCAGAGGACCGGGGACAACTTCCGGCCTGGCCGCGGGTGCTGGTAGCTGTCGCTCAGGCATATCGGCAGCGCCGGGAAGAAGTCGAGCGAGCTGCCGATGATCTGGTCACGTACTTGCAACAGCAGACGAGGCCACCACTCTCACCGACGGCGCTTCGGGAGCAGTTCCTTAACGAGGCCGCGCGCAATCTCGTCCCACACTACGATCGCGAGCACGGTGGCTTCGGCACCGCCCCCAAGTTTCCCTCGCCGATGCAGCTCGAATTCCTGCTGCGGACTTACCGACGTGCCGGAGCGCCGCGCGCATTGGAAATGGTTTTACAGACGTTGACCGCGATGGCTCGCGGAGGAATCCACGATCACATTGGCGGCGGTTTCCATCGCTACGCTGTTGACGACGCTTGGCTCGTTCCCCATTTTGAAAAGATGCTCTACGACAACGCTCTCCTCGCCCGGATCTCCACGCTTGCCTACCTGGTGTCAGCCAACGCTCTTTGTCGGCAAGTCGCCGAAGAAACGTTCACCTACCTTTTACGCGAAATGCACGGATCGCACGGTGGATTCTTCTCTGCACAGGACGCGGACACCGGGGAAGGAGAGGGTGCCTTCTACCTTTGGACACCAGAAGAGATCGAAGCAGTTGTCGGCCCTGAGGAAGCAACGCTCGTTTGCCGGTATTTCGGCGTCACGCCGCAGGGGAATTTCGAAGGCCGATCGATCCTCCATGTGCCGGACGATCCAGCGCTCGTTGCCGCGGAATTTGGCCTTTCCGCAGACGAGTTGGCCCACCGCATCGCCAGAGCCCGAGCCCTGCTCTACGAAGCGCGCAGCCAGCGCCCCTGGCCTGCACGCGATGAGAAGGTGATCGTCTCCTGGAATGGACTGGCGATCCGTGCCTTCGCCGAAGCAGGCGCTGCGTTCGATCGACCCGATTTCTTGGCAACTGCCGAACGAGCTGCACGATTTATCCAAGAAAATCTCTGGGACGGACGTACACTGTTCCACGTTTGGGAGGACGGTGAGGCTCGATTCTCCGGTTTTCTCGATGACTACGCGAACCTCGTCAACGGCCTGCTCTCGCTCTACGAGGCAACCTTCGACCCAAGATGGGTCGACTGGGCCCGCTTGCTCACCGACCTGATGCTCGAACGCTTCCTCGATCCGGAGGCAGGCGATTTCTTTGATACACCAGCTGATGGAGAGAAGCTCATCGTTCGGCCGAAGACCTTTGTTGACCAGAGCACACCGAGCGGCAATGGAAGTGCAGCGGAAGCACTTCTCCGACTTGGCACATTACTGGGTGAACGGCGGTACACCGACCGGGCAGTAGCCATTCTCGAACGCTATGCCCCAATTGCCGTTGAGCATCCGATTGCCTGTGGCCAACTGTTGCTCGCCATGGACTTTGCGCTGGGCGATCCGCACGAGATTGCCATTATTGGGGATCCAACACTACCAGAGACACGCGCCTTGTTGCGTATCGTCTACGCAAATTACATCCCCAACCGGGCCCTTGCGCTCCGCCACCCCGAGGATGAAGAGGCGGCTCGGAGTATCCCTCTTCTTGCCGAGCGAACCTTAGTCAACGAGCGCCCCACCGCGTATGTCTGCCGGCAATTTGTCTGCCAGCGCCCCGTCACCACACCACGCGAACTTGCGGATCAACTGGAGGTGCGCATCCCGGATGAGTAGCTGAGCGGCTGCAGCGGGAGCTCCGCAAGGACGACCGGCCCGGCCGGACCGCCAAATCGATAGGCTAGACAGGCACAGGCATAGGCGTAGGCCTCCCGCTGGGGAAGCGCGAACTCCGTTCGAAGCACCTCCAGCGCCTGCTGCAGCGCGTGCTGCTGTGCAGCGCTCAAGGTCGGTCCAACACCCACGAGGAGCAAGGTATGCCCTGTGCGAATCCGCGGGGCACGGCAACGGACCTCAGGGTCGACAGTTGTGCGCACAATGACTCGCGCCGCAGCCTCGATGCCGACATGTGCTGGCTCGCCGGCGCCAATAGCCGCATGGACATCCCCAATGTAGAGGTACGCTTCTGATCTCTGCACTGGAAGCCAGATTGTGCTTCCCGGGCCGAGTTCTACAAGATCAAGATTTCCTCCCCACGGCCACACTGGCCGGAACGTTGAACTCACTCCCCGCGCCGGTGCTAATCCGATACACCCGATGCTCGGCTGTACCGGTATCCGCAGGCACTCTGAAATCGCCAACGTCCCGTCGAGGAGGGTAACCTCTTCACACCGAGACTCTGCTATGAGAGATCCCAATGGTCCAAATCCACGTAGGGAGACGAGCCAGGCACGCTCAATGATGATGTCCAGGATATCGATCCGGAGTGCCTGGCCCGGTCGCGCACCAATGATTGCGAGCGGTCCCGTCACCTGGTTGAACCGCTCGAGGGAAAGAGACTCCGGCGGAATACCGCGAGCAAGAAGTTCGTAAGGTTCATCGCTTGTCTGAAACTCCACGATCGCTCCCGACGAAACACGCGCCGCGGGAGGAGCATGGGCCTCCAGGGCGGCACGTCGGTGCTGGCACGGAATGATGACTCGGTCAACCGTCATGCTGATCCCCTTTTCATGGATCCGGTTTTCCCAACCAGAGGCTACACTTGACAGCGCGAACGAGGGCGGGAGGCCGAGCTGAATCATGACACGACAGACATTCGTTATCGGAACCGCTGGACACGTTGACCACGGGAAATCGACACTGGTCAAAGCGCTGACTGGGATCGATCCGGATCGTCTCCGCGAAGAAAAAGAGCGAGAGATGACCATCGACCTCGGCTTCGCCTGGATGACGCTTCCGAGCGGTCGGCGGTTGAGCATCGTTGACGTGCCCGGTCACGAGCGGTTTATCAAGAACATGCTTGCCGGGGTGGGTGGCTTCGACGCCGCGTTATTGGTCGTGGCAGCCGACGAGGGGCCAATGCCACAGACTCGGGAACACTTGGCGATTATTGACCTCTTGGAGATCCGGCACGGTGTCGTCGCACTCACCAAGCGAGATCTCGTCGATGAAGACTGGCTCGAGCTCGTCCACGCTGAGGTCGAGGAACTCCTGCGAGGGACAACGCTGGAAGGAGCACGGATCATCCCCGTTGCAGCAACTCGTGGCCAGGGACTCACAGAGCTCATCGACGCAATCGATCGCGTGCTCGACCATGTGCCCCCACATCCCGGTCGTGGACGACCTCGCCTTGCGATTGATCGAGTCTTCACAATCGCTGGCTTCGGAACAGTCGTCACTGGTACTCTGCGGGACGGTGAACTCGAAGTAGGACAGGAGGTTGAAATTCTTCCTCGTGGCCTGCGTGCCAGGGTACGCGGGCTACAAAGCCATCGGACGCGGGTCGAGCGGGCATTGCCAGGCTCGCGGACAGCTGTCAATCTGAGCGGCGTTGAGGTCGATGACATTGCGCGCGGTGACGTGCTCACCGTTCCCGGATGGCTAAAGCCGACGACGTTGCTTGACGCGCGGCTTCGCATGGTACCGGACGCTCCCGCTCCATTGGAGCAGAACGACGAAGTCGACTTCTTTGTGGGAACGACCGAGACGCTCGCCCGCGTGACATTGCTCGATGCCGAACGTCTCGAACCTGGCCAGAGTGGCTGGGTGCAGTTACGTCTTCAGGAACCGATCGTCGCAGCCCGCGGTGACCGGTTCATTCTTCGACGTCCCTCCCCCAGTTCGACGCTCGGCGGCGGAATCATTGTGGACACAGCGCCCCGTCGACACCGTCGTTTCCGTCCAGAGGTCATCCGGGCGCTGGAGGCACTCGCCTCAGGTGATCCGGAAACGATCCTCCTCCAGATCCTTGAAGGTGACCAAGTTTTCGAGTGGCGCGAACTTTTACAACGCGCAAGTCTTGACGAGTCGACGGCCGCAGAGGCGATCCAACGAGTCATTGCGGCAGGGCACGTGCTTGTTCTTGACGGCGGTGATGGACCACTGAGCCCGACAACATCCCTCGTCCGGCGTGAGGCAGCAGAGCGACTCTGTGCCCGACTCCTTGAATTGGTC
This sequence comes from Thermomicrobium sp. CFH 73360, assembly GCF_023806465.1. GTDB lineage: Bacteria > Chloroflexota > Chloroflexia > Thermomicrobiales > Thermomicrobiaceae > Thermomicrobium. The sequence goes on from NZ_JAMSLS010000013.1 coordinate 14,712, forward strand.
CGGGATTACCACGCACGCTTCCCCCTGCGGCGCGGTCTACCCCGTGAGATGGCGCGCAGTCGCCTCGGCCTCACTCAACGCGCGTTTGATTACGTTGTTCTCCGCCTGGCTCGTGCTGGTCAACTCGTCGAAGAGGACGAGATCTTGCGACTTCCGGAGCACCGCATCCGCCTTGATGCAGAGCAGGAGAGCCGTGCCCGCGCCTATGAGGCAGCACTCCGGCAGGCACCGTTTACTCCACCAGCACCTGCGGAATATGGACTGGAAAGCGAGCTTGTGCAGGCGCTGGCTGACCTGGGCCGGGTTGTTCGTATCACCGACGACGTGGTTTTTGCACCGGAAGCCTGGGAAGCCATACAGCAGCGCGTTCTCGCACTCATTGATGCGTATGGGAGTGTTACTCTGGCCCAAGTCCGAGACGAACTCGGTACCAGTCGCAAATACGCCCAAGCGCTTCTCGAGTACCTTGATCAGCGTCACGTCACGCGGCGGGTTGGCGATGCACGAGTCCGTTACGCCTGAAAAAGTGCTCAAACCGATCTTTCTCGCGCCCCACTTCGATGACGTCGCACTCTCTTGTGGTGGAACAGTCTGCCTGTTCGCTGAACTTGGTCTCCGGCCGCTCGTCGTCACACTCTTCGGTGGAGAGCCACGTGAACCGCTTAGTGCCTTTGCCCAACAACAGCATCGTTGGCGAGGACTGGATGACGCTGCAGTCGTTCAGCTGCGCCGCAAAGAGGAACTCGCCGCCGCCAAGGTGCTCGGTGCCCAAGCGCTGTGGTTCGACATCCCTGACGCAATCTACCGCGACGCACGCTACACGTTCGACTCCGAACTCTTCGGCACAATCCACCCGGACGATCTTCCCTTGGTTGAGGAACTCCGCGCAATGGTCGAAGACGTGATCGAACTCCAGGATGGGCAGGCGACGCTTTTTGTTCCCCTAGCCATCGGTGGTCACGTCGACCACCAAATCGCTCGCATGGTCGGGTCAGCAGTCGCTGCTCGCGGCTACCCTGTCTGGGCTTATGAAGATCTGCCATATGCGGCTAGCTCAATCGGCCAAGAGCACTGCTCTGAGCTAACTCAGCAATACGCGGCAGCTCCTCCGTGGCTCGTTTTTCTCAGTGAGGAGTTGTTTCGCCGTCGACTCGAGGCTATCTCGTGCTACGAGAGTCAGGTCGCTTTCATCTTCCGCGAGATGGGCGATGTCGAAGAAGCTCTCCGAACCTATGCACTGACTGTTGGTAAGGGCCACCTCGCTGAACGCTTTTGGGAACTCCGCGCTTCAGTGGGCGCAGTGTCCTATCTCGAATCAGATGCCCCAGAGAACGAAGATACGGAATAGGAGCGGAAGACAAGCCAAAAGGTCACTGCCGCCACCAGAGTAAGCACGGTTCCCCAGCGAAACAGCGATGGATAACCCCAAACACTTGCGACCTGCCCACCAATCCATCCAGCCAAAGCGAGCGAGACATTCCAGCTCAGGAACGTAAGACTATTGACCGTTGCGCGAAGCGACGCGGGCACAATGCGCATCGAGTAGTCTGTGTGCAGAGGATCGGAGCAGTAGACGCAGAAGGTCCGGAGCGCATAGGCTGCTGCGGCGAGCCACCAGGTCGGTGCCCAAACAACGGCGAGGAGCCATGGCGCTGAAGACGCTCGCCCGAGAACGATCCCCAGCACAAGGCCGAAGCGCGTCGCGAGCATCGGCGCGGCGAGTGCGCCAGCCGCCGTCGCGACGATGCCCACCGTCCGCACCACCGCTACTTCACGACTTCCCACGCCGTATTCGGAGACGAAAAAGACGTTCAGGAACGGAAGAACAAGACCACCCCCTGCCGCAAGCAGCACCCCAGTGAAGGTGAGTCGGCGAACAGCCGAATGTTGGAGGCACTCTCGCACACGAATCCGTGGCCGCTCAACCACAACCGCCGAGAGTTTCAGGCGAGGCACAAACCAAAACGCGGCAATCGCTGGCAGACAACCGGTCAGGAGCGTCAGGCGATAGCGTAGCGCAGCATCCTCCTGCCAACGGATGAGCACATCCGGGAGCAACCCCGCATACGCGTTACCGATAACACTCGCGAGGATGCCAAGCGCAGCTGCCGCACTATACAGGTGTGTCCGTTCCTGCTCGCTGGACACCGCGGCAAGCAGCGGTGCTTGGGCGATTAGGAGCAAGGACACCCCGACGGCCGCCAACGCACCGCCGATGAGAAGAAGACTCGCCTGCGTGAGGAGACACTCAACTGCCACACCAAGTGCTGTCATCGTCAGGCCGAGCAAGAGGACGAGGCGAGGCCCGTACCGGTCGTACATGATCCCCGCTGGTAGACTCGCCAGAGCACCGGAGAGCATCCCGATCGCCGTTAAGACCCCGATGAACCGTTCGTCGAACCCAATGGCCAGCAGATAGACCGTGAAGAGCGTCGTGAATACACCATAGGCAATACCGAGGACACCAAAGATAACCAGCGCACTTCGCGCCGCCGGAGTGAACTCTCGGAAATTCTGCCAGTATTCGCCTGCAAGCGCTGTTAGCCGCATCGCGTGTTCTTCTTCATGAAAGGCGTGCGGAGGCCGCGAGCGTCCCCACCACTCTCGTCTGTGTCCACTCCCGGTAGTGCAAGCCGATGTTACCCATTTCAACTTCCCAACCCGGGGGATTGGACGGCGTGTACGTCAGGCAACGTCGTTCAAAGCACTGCAGAAGCACATCGTGCTCTACCCCGTTCACCCGGACACGAACCCAGTACGGTTCGGTGACCGGAAATCCCACCAGTGCGACCCAGGGTGAGAAGAGGAATTCTTCTCGCAGGTTGTTACCTGCCCAGACCGACCCTCGTTGCTCAAACCATGCGGCAAACACCGAGGCGACTCCATGGCCTGTCTCCGGAAATGGCTCCCCGTATCGTACAGCGTAGCGAGCCAGCTCCGGCTCAGTCCACACGGTCCCTTCAGCGTCTAAGCGAGTCGTCACCACCTCGCCTGGGCGGCCGGCCGCGGCTTGCATCTTTGAGCCGAGCAAGGCATACGTAATGCCGTTCCCTGGATCACCTGCTACTGCGATCCGTGCCGGACTGCGGTGTCGTAGGGTCCTGTCCCCGACCTGTTGCCAGCCAGTCATGAGCTCCCATGCGAGCCGTCCACCGGTCACGCGCCAACGCCCGTCAACCACCCGGTCTGGATGCGTCAGCTCCATCCGCCCTTTCTCGAAGTACTGCACGAGCCGACGGCCACCGGGGGCATCAACATACGGCTCCCATTCCACTGGGCCAAGTGGCGGCCCCCAGAGCCACGTCCGTTGCACGAGATTCTGGGCAATCGGATCGTCGGTACGCCGCCACCACCATTGGAACAACCGCGCAGCATCATCTGGCTCATCGAGTGGATCCACCACTGTCCAGCCAAAGTCAAGCAGCTTCGCTGCATCGTCGTACCACGAATCAAATGTGGAACCAGTAAGCACAACGATCAGTGTGTGTCCTGCCCGCTCGGCGACCTCGATGAGGCACAGTCCGGCCTCGTCCGTCCATCCGGTCTTGCCCCCGACGATACCGGGATACCGTTCAGGGAGCCTGTTCGTGTGACGCCACGTGAACCCCTCAGCACGGTACTCACGTGCGCCAAAAATCTCCACAAAACGAGCATCTGCGAGCGCAACGCGCGTGAGCTGAGCCAGATCGAACACGCTACTGAAATGCCCTGGTTCGTCCAATCCGTGCGGATTGGCAAAGCGTGTATGCTGCAGACCGAGTTCGGCCGCCTTGGCGTTCATCAGGTTTACGAAACGCTGGCGAGCCCAAGGATCTTCCGCACTTGGACTCCCACCAACTGCCCTTGCAATTGCCATCGCTGCATCGTTCCCACTGCGGAGCAGCAACCCGTACAGCAGTGTGCGAAGCGTCACGGTTTGTCCCGCAACCAGCCCAGCAGAGGACTCACCAATCAAGTCCTCCGGCACAATCGTCACCTGCAGGCCAAGGGAACCGTGTTCCAAGGCGACGAGAGCTGTCATTACTTTCGTTAAGCTGGCGATCGCGACTGGCTGACGCGCGGCGTGCTCTGCAACAACTGTCCCTTCAGAAGCTTCCATGATTACCCAGTGCCGAGCCACAACCGACGGCTCGGCTCGCAGACTAGGAGAAACCGGGATCTGGAACACTAGCACGCAGAACACAACGAGCAACCGAAGAGCGACGCGACCCATACGCTTCCCTTCCCCGTGTCCAAATGCTGGCTCTCAGCTTGGCGGAAAGCCTGCTCCCACGCAAGACGAAGCAGCTACCGATGGGCTCTGAACACCGGTAGATCTTGTTGATTCCTCTCCCGTTTTCCCTATCAGCCGAGAAAGCGGGATCATCGAGAAAGAAACAGAGGAGAACCTGCAACCCGTCCTTCCGTGTCACTGGAGTCGGGGAACGAGTGTCATACCCATTTGTTGGGAGGTTATCACATCGCCGAGGCATGACCCCATAATCGAGCCACTCCGTGATTCGGAACGTGATCCTCTAGGCAGACCACTGCGCTTCCGCAGTCCTCGCACGCTCGGCGCGTCACTCACAAGAGCGCCGCCCGAGGGAAAACGCGCCATCGGTCCACGCCCGTGTGGGGAAGAGGGAGCACAATGGTTGGCGTCAGCCAACGGACTTCCAGGATGAGGAGTATTGTGTCCTGCTCATGGAGCAACTACTGCACGCCCGCTCACAGACCAGGTTGATGGTCTCCACAGAGTGTCGCTGTGCGGCAACAAAAGCGCCCTCTTGGGCAGTACCGGCGCGAGCGCTCTCGCATGACTCGGCTCTGAGCTTGCTCAAGCTTCCAGCGAGGGTACCGTGAGGCGTTCCAGCTCGGCGAAGAGGCTCGCCATCTCGATCGCCGTCACTGCAGCTTCGGAACCCTTATTACCAAGCTTCGTCCCTGCTCGCTCCACTGCCTGTTCGATGGTATCCGTCGTCAGCACACCAAAAATCACTGGGACACCTGTTTGGAGCGCAACCTGTGCGATCCCTTTGGCGACCTCGCCCGCGACATAGTCAAAGTGTGGCGTTGCTCCACGGATGACTGCGCCGAGACAAATCACTGCATGGTACCGGTTCATTTGTGCCAGGCGCTTGGCTGTCACGGGAATCTCGAACGCCCCGGGCACCCAGACAATGTCAATCGCTCGCGGATCAACTTCATGCCGTACCAGCGCATCGAGTGCGCCACGTAAGAGCTGGGACGAAATGAACTCATTGAAGCGGCTTACCACAATCGCAAACCGCCGGCCTCGCCCACTGAGCGTCCCCTCGATCGCCCGGACACCTCGCCGATCAGATTCCATCATGCTGTGCCCCCTTGCTCTGTTTCGACCCCGATGCGAGCGAGTTCTTGCAGCAGAACCAGATGACCAAGCTTGTCACGCTTCGTACGCAGGTAACGGTGGTTGTGCTCGGTCGGCGGGAGCTCGAGAGGGACCCGTTCCACCACTGTGAATCCCAGTTCTTCGAGTGCAGTGACCTTGCGCGGATTGTTGGTCATTAGACGGACACGTTGGATACTGAGATCGCGCAGGATAATCGCCGCTTCCCGGTAATTCCTGAGGTCGGCCGGGAAACCAAGCTGAAGATTCGCTTCAACGGTATCCAGCCCCTGATCCTGTAGGTGATACGCCCGGAGTTTATTGAGCAGTCCGATCCCTCGCCCTTCCTGGCGTAGGTAGACGATCACCCCACGCCCTTCCATGGCGATCCGCTTCATCGCCGTCTCAAGCTGCGGACCACAATCGCACCGCTGTGATCCAAACACGTCCCCTGTCAAGCACTCCGAGTGCAGACGAACGAGGATCGGCTCCTCACTGTTCACTTCACCCAAAACGAGCGCGAGATCGATCTCTTCACCACCCAAACGCTGGTACGCCCGCAGGCGAAACATTCCGAATCGCGTGGGCAGTGTCGTCTCAGCGACACACCGGGCGACCCGTTCGTGCACCAGGCGGTAAGCAATGAGATCAGCCACGTGGACCAGAGGAATATCGTGCAGAGCGGAAAACCGCTCCAGCTCGGGTAAACGCGCCATCGTGCCGTCTGCACTCATGATTTCGCACACAACTGCGACGGGGTACAACCCTGCCAGGCGTGCCAGATCGACTGATGCTTCTGTCTGCCCGTCACGTTCGAGGACACCACCCGGCCGCGCCCTCAGTGGGAACACATGGCCGGGCATGACGAAATCGGCAGCTGTCGCGGACGGATCAGCCAACTTTCGGATCGTTGTGGCCCGATCAAACGCCGAGATCCCGGTCGTTACTCCTTCACGGGCTTCGACGGACACCGTAAACGCCGTCCCGAAACGCGAGCCATTCACTGTGGGCGGCACCATCAATGGTAGTCCCAAACGGTCCGCCCATTCGGCAGCCATGGGCACGCAGATCAGGCCGCGGGCTTCGCGCGCCATGAAATTCACCGCTTCTGGCGTACAGAACTGCGCCGCGATCGCGAGATCGCCTTCGTTTTCCCGTTCAGCATCGTCGACGATGATGACAAACCGCCCGGAACGGAACGCCTCGATCGCGCGCTCCACACGCTCGAATCGCGTCACCGTGCGCCTCCCTCTCTTCACGAGACGAATCCAGCTCGGCGGAGCGCTTCCAGCGACAGGCCGTCGGCGGCGCCGAGGCGCAGGAACTGTTCGACATATTTGGCCACGATATCGACCTCCAGATTCACCGGAGCACCCGGTCGCTTCCGCGGCAACGTGATGTGTTCTTGGGTATAGGCGACAAGCGAGACCTCAAACTCATGATCTGTCCGTCGCTGCACCGTCAGGCTTGCCCCATCGACCGCGATAAAGCCTCGCTCCACCACGTAGCGCATCACGTCCGCCGGTGCAGCGATCCGTACGACGAGCGCCGGACCATCATGCTCCATCCGCACCACTCGTCCAACCGCATCAACGTGACCTTGCACATAGTGCCCACCGAATCGCCCACCGACCGGAACGGCTCGCTCGAGATTCACAGGATCTCCCACACGAAGCGACCCGAGCGCGGAGCGGCGGAGCGTCACCGGCTGGAGCTCCACGAGGAAGCTGTCCCCGGCAAGTTCCGTGACGGTCAGGCAAACACCCTCGACTGCGATGCTGTCGCCGACACGAGTACCCTCCAGGACGGTCCGACAGCGGACGCGAAGCCGAGCCCCTCCCCCCGG
>NZ_JAMSLS010000014.1 GCF_023806465.1 Thermomicrobium sp. CFH 73360
CGTAGACTCCATCGACGCGGTACTTACCCATCAGGAGCACATCACAATTGAGTTCGACCGATCGTAATGCCGCGGCGGTATCGGTTGTGAAGTATGGGTTGCCCGTACCGCCGGCGAGAATCACAATGCGGCCTTTCTCCATATGGCGGATTGCGCGGCGACGGATATACGGTTCCGCGACCTGATGCATCTCGATTGCGGTCTGGACACGCGTCGGAACACCCTGGCGCTCGAGTGCATCTTGCAGCGCCAGGGCATTGATGACGGTGGCCAGCATGCCCATATAGTCGGCGGTTGCTCGATCCATCCCCCGAGCGCTGGCGGCCAGCCCACGCCAGATGTTTCCACCGCCGACGACAATGGCAACCTGAATACCACGTGCTGCGACGCGTGCGATCTCTTCGGCGAGACGAGCGACGACCGCTGGATCAATGCCGTACCCTGCCTCTCCCATCAAGGCCTCTCCCGAGACCTTGAGGAGGATACGGCGATAGGACGCTCGGCCTTGTTCGGTCGCCCGTATCATGCCTCGTCGCTACCGAGTTCGAAGCGGGCAAAACGCCTGACTCGGATGTTCTCGCCGAGCCGTGCAATGGCTTCCTTAATCACGTCCTCCACAGTGCGCGAGGGATCCTTGATGAATGGTTGTGCCAAGAGGACTACCTGCTGTAGGAACTTCTCGCGGGAACCAGCCTGCTGCGCTCCTGCTTCCAGCACATCAGCTGGGACATCCTCAGCAGATACGTAGCGCGGTGCAGTTGCAGCAACTTGCATAGCAAGATCATGGACAAGCTGCTTGAACTCCGCTGTACGCGCGACAAAGTCGGTTTCGCAGTTAACCTCGATGAGGGCTCCAATGCGTCCTCCACCATGAATGTAGGCATGGACAAGCCCTTGGCTGGTGGTACGACCGGCCTTGCGAGCAGCCCGGGCCAACCCTTGCTGGCGCAGAATTTCTGCCGCCCGTTCCATGTCGCCGCCAGCTTCTTCAAGCGCCCGCTTGGCGTCCATAATGCCTGCGCCAGTACGCTCGCGCAGCTCCTTGATCATTTCGGTTGTAATCGACACCACTCCCCCTTCCCATCGGTCCCCTACTCAAGGCACAAATTGACCGGCAGGATCCTGCCGGTCAATCCAGTCCACGTTCAGTACTTGTGCTTTGGTAGGCGTGCCTCGAGCGAGTCGTGCTCTTCTTCTTCGACTTCCTCGTCCAATTCCTCTTGCAGTTCGACGTACTCCTCGTCGAACAACTCGTAGCTCGGCGCGAACTCCTCCTCCGGGTAGGCTTCCGCCGGTACACCGACGGCAGACTCGAAGTGGATGCGACCGGCGAGGATCGCGTCAGCGATCCGTGAAGTGATGAGACGGATCGAGCGAATCGCATCGTCGTTGGCAGGGATCACATAGTCGATACCATCGGGATCACAGTTGGTATCCACCATGGCGATAATCGGAATCCCGAGGCGCCGCGCTTCGGCGACGGCAATTGCCTCACGCTTCGGATCGACGACATAGAGGGCATCTGGCAAGCGGGTGAGGCCCCGCAGTCCGCCGAGGGTCCGCTGGAGCTTCGACAATTCGCGGAGCTTCCGCATCTGCTCCTTCTTAGGGAGCACAGCAAAAGCGGGGCTGCGCACTTCTTCTTCTAACTGCACCATGTAGCGGAGTCGCTGACGAATTGTGGTGAAGTTGGTCAGGGTACCACCGAGCCACCGTTCAGTGACGGAGTACATCCCACAACGCTCGGCCTCACTGCGGATGATTTCTTGCGCCTGCTTTTTTGTCCCTACAAACACGAACAGGCCGCCTCGCGCGGCTAGGTCATGCGCGAAGGCTTCCGCTTCCGCCAAGAGCCGAGCCGTCTGGCGAAGATCGATAATGTGGATACCATTGCGCTCACCGAAGATGTACGGGCGCATTTTGGGGTTCCAGCGCTTGGTCTGGTGTCCGAAATGCACCCCAGCTTCGAGAAGCGACTTTAAGGGGAGTTGTTCCGTTTCATGTTCCGCAATGGACACGGCCGTCACCCCTTCGTTCACAAACCGGTGTTCGTCATCCGTGCCCTTCACCCTGCGTGTCCACCACGAGCATGCTGATCGCGGCACACCGTACGCAGTCCAGGCACGTGTTCGTTCCGGCACATCGGCCGGCGTCCCGAGTATACCACGTAGTTCGATCCTCAGGGCTGGGCGAGTTGGAGATAGTCAGCCACGACGTAACCGCTCTGGTTGCTATACTTCACCGGCCACCAGACGTAGCCATCTGCCGAGACCGACTCGCCCACGACCGTGAGTTGGGTGCCCTCAGGGAGCCGCTCGATGACATCGGCGCTCGTACTGGGAGCAGCTCGAAGGTTGACGCCAGCACCATCAGTATTCGCGACCACCACGGTTGCCCCAGGGCCGATCGTCGTGCGAGGGGTCGGTGAGGCGCCAACAGTGGGCGTCGGATTCGTGGTACCAGGTGTGATAACAATGAGTCCGGCAGGTGTACCACTTGGGGTCGGTGTGGGGCCAGTAAGAACCTGTGTTGTGGTCGGGGTGGTGATGCTCTCCTCTCCTCTCCCGAGCAGCTGGTTAATCCAGAACCATGCCAAGCCGAGCATCAGGATAACGCCGAGGACAGGCGCTGCGATTCGGAGATAATCGGTCCAGTAGCGGTCGTCGGTATGGTAAGTGAATGACCGCTCACTACCGAAGGGTGAACTGCCTGCTGGACGACTGCCAAAAGGCGGGATGGTCGGTTCGTCCTGATCAGGCTCGCGTCCTGGGGGATTCTCGCGGAAGAAGCTCATCGTCGACCCTCGCTCCCGTTCCGTGCCGAACCAGCCACCTCCCCCGTCCCTCCCTGCAGACTCGGAGGGTCGCACGATCTGGTACTCGTGCGTCACCTCTTCGAGCCGTTCCTGTGCTGGTTGCTCGGCTGGTTCCCAGTAATTCGTCATGCCACGATCGCAATCGAGATCATCCTCGCTCACGAGGTGACTCTGGTGCGGTGCGTACAAGAGTGGGTGACGGCACCAACCCTTCCGCCACAGCGGTGCAGGTTCAAAGTATTTACATGTTCCACACTTGCGTTCCACCGTCATCGCTGGCCCATCACTCCATCCGATTGGCCCTCCGTGGCCTATTCGACCGTGGAGTATACCCGTCTGGTGAGATCAGGGATCGACTAACTCGCTTTCCACCGGATTTTGCTCTTCGGATGGACTGTGAGTCGTTGCTGTGAAACGTCCGAGCGCTGGCCGAGCGTGGGCGGGCTCGCCCGTTGGCATTGAGAGATCACCCTCACAGCGACCACCTTCCTCGATCACAAGCGTTCTCGTCGTGATGGTACCTGAGACGAATCCGGTCTTGAGTATGTGCAGTTTACCGCGGCAGTCGATTGAGCCTCGCAAAGTCCCCGCGACAGTGATCCCCCCTGCCTCCACTGTTGCATCGACTCGTGCGCCTTCGGCGATCTGGATCGATCCCTCGCACCGGAGTGTCCCACGCAATTCGCCCTCGATCCGGATGTCACGGCTTGAGGTCAAGGTTCCTTCGACCGTAGTGCAGCGATCAATCAGGGTCAGGCTCTCGACCGCACGTGTGACGCCTGGTACTGGCTCGTAGGTCATGGGCGCCCTCCCATTGTCACCTCCCGTTGGTCTGTTTCTCCAGAGCCCATCTTCAGCTTGCCCGTGAGGCGTGCTCCTTCGTGCACAACAAGGGATGGAGCGACAACTTCACCAACAACTTCACTGCTGGGGTGAATCTCCAGCCGTCCGCGTGCTTCTATCCGTCCTCTGACAGAGCCATGGACAATCACGTTCTGTGCAGCGATCTCGGCATCGACAGTTGCCCCTTCGGCAATGGTGACATCATGAGCGGCTCGTACTGTTCCCTGTAGGTGACCATGAATCACTACCGATCCTTCGGTCTGGATGGTTCCTTCCCAGCGCGCATTTGCAGCAAGCACGCTCATGCTCCGATCCACTGGACCAGGAACAGCTGGACGAGTGATGGATTCCGGCGCTGGCCGAATTGGGGTGCGTGGCGCGGCCACCGCCGGCTCACTCACCGGTGCCGAAGGCAGCTCTTCCTCAGGCGCAAGTTCTTCCAACGCCGACTGCTCAAGTTGCTGGCGCAACTGCGAAAGTTGCCGCTCCAACGGGTCTCGCGAGTCTCGACGGAACATGGCAACACTCCTTCCGATGATCGCAGCCGAGCTCTGAGGAAAGCCGAGTCAAGGTCGTGTAGACTGGCGGCGTGCCGGCACGGGACTTCTGCGACTCGACTTCCCCGGCGACGCTCGCAGTATAGCAGGGATGTACGAACAGGATCAGGGGAGCGAAAGGCAATGGTCGCAGGTTATTCAACGGAGTACACTCAAAATATGGAGGACAGGGCGGTTTGGCGTCAGCTCGCATGGTGGTTCGGTGGGATCGTCGTGGGATTCAAAACCTGGACGGTCCTCCTTATCTTCGTGTTTTCCGTTGACTGGTCGACTGCCTGGTACCTAATCCTCAATCATGTCGCATGGCTGATCGGAATCATCCTTGTGGTATGGGGACCGCTCTTCTTCTGGTACCGATTGGTGCGCGTACGCTTGCGCCGTGAGCGGCTCCTTCGGTCCGAGTGGGAGATTTCAGAGACGATCCGACGTCGACGCTGAAGAACCGTTGTGCACTTGGCATTGAAGGGGGTGCGCCCGGCAGGACTCGAACCTGCAACCTTTTGCTCCGGAGGCAAACGCTCTATCCATTGAGCTACGGGCGCGCGTTCCAGTGGACAACTCTACCATAGCCGGTCCCTTTGGTGCAAGGCACTGCGCTTTCATCGGCTCCGTCCCTACCCGTCTTCGTTGCCGAGGGATCCAGCGTATCCGTGAATAAATGCTGGCGCTTCGCCGAGCAGAGATTTGCTCTTCCGTCTCTGAATCGCGTTTGGTAAACCCGTTTCACTAGTGCGAGCACATGTGGGCGGGTTCTCCAAGGGAAGCCCCAGTGACTGGGGCTCGAGGCGCGGGTCCAAGAGGCTCGGCCTCTCAGGAGGGGGGCCAGGGGTACTGTGCTCCCGGGCTAGTCATCTTTTGCGCAACGAGCCAAGAACTGGAACCAGTTCAGTCAACCCGTGGTTGGAATCTTGTGCCCTCTCTCACCGTGGCGTGTAGCCACTCCTGGCGGCAGCCACGCCGGACGAGAAGAATGCGTTGTGTCACTCTTCTCCGGTGGCATGGTCGTTTGTTCCGTCGGAGATCATGCGAGAGACGGAGTCCGTCATCGGCTGTGCACGAGCGAATCGTCGAACGTGGAGCTCGTGCGATGTGGGGTACCACATCTGAGGGGAACCCCGCCACGGTGGCTTGCTGCTTCTCGCTCGATAAAGAAAAGGTTCCGCCGAACAGTGACCTTGACGGGTAGAGGGAGTCGTGGTATGCTGGCGATTTGCGAAGAGGTGACGCGCGCGCATGCTGCGGCGTGACACACAGGAGAATCATACAAGGTGTGGGCCGAGCGGCTACAAGCTGCTCGGGTTCTGGTTTTTCCCTGCGCAGCAGCGTTGGTTGCGGCGCTGGTGGTACGACCCCATTCCATAGCGTCGCCAGTTTTCACCCCGCATCGAACGGATCGTGACAATCCGAGACAGTGAAGGAGAGCGAAATGGCCGTGACGACAGGGGCGATCGTGACAGCATCGTCCGGAATTCAGCAAGTGCGGTCGAATTTGGGCGTCGGGCGAGTTTCCTTCTCGCGGATTCCGACCGTTCTGGAGATGCCGAATCTTATCGAACTTCAGCTCAAGTCGTTCGAATGGTTCAAGACGGAGGGATTGCGGGAGCTCCTTGAGGAGATCTCACCGATCATCGACTACAACCAGAAGCTCGAGCTCCACTTTTTGCGTCACTGGTTTGAGAAGCCGCGGTACGGCCCGGACATTTGCCGCGAGCGCGACATGACCTACGCAGCGCCCCTGTATTTTCGGGTACGGCTGGTGATCCGGGATACAGGGGAAGTCAAGGAGAGTGACATTTATATCGACGACTTCCCGATGATGACGGAGACGGGCACCTTCGTCATCAACGGAGCTGAGCGAGTCGTCGTCTCCCAGCTTGTGCGCTCTCCTGGTGCGTACTTTGAGCTGGAGACCGATCCAACGACTGGTCGCCAACTGTGCATGGCGAAACTCATTCCGACCCGAGGCGCGTGGCTTGAATTCGAGACCTCCAACCGCGACGTGCTCTCGGTGAAGATCGATCGGAAGCGCAAGATTCCGGTCACGGTGCTCCTGCGGGCAGTCGGCTACGGTCGGGACGAGCAGCTTTACGAGCTCTTCGCCGATGTCGACACGGATCCCGATCACCGATACATCGCGGCGACGATCGAGCGTGATCGGACGAAGAGCCGTGAAGAGGCCCAGATGGAGGTTTACAAGACACTCCGCCCTGGGGACCCGCCGACGCGGGAGAACGCTGCGGCGCTGATCGAGCGGCTGTTCTTCAACCCACGGACCTACGATCTTGGCAAGGTCGGACGGTACAAGTTGAACAAGCGGCTCGGGCTGTCAACGGCAGCCGATGTCCGCGTGCTCACCGCGGATGATCTTGCGGCGGTCGTGCGCACAATGATCCTCGTCAACCGGGGTTTGGATCGTCCTGACGATATCGACCATCTTGGTAACCGGCGCGTGCGCACGGTGGGAGAGCTCATCCAGATCCATCTCCGCACTGGCTTGCAACGGCTGGAACGGGCGATCCGGGAGCGGATGACGATTGTCGATGTGGAAACAGTCACGCCGGCCAGCCTCATCAGTAGCACTCGGCCGTTGCGAGCAGCGATTCGGGAGTTCTTTGGGGGAAGCCAGCTCTCCCAGTTCATGGATCAGACGAATCCGCTCGCTGAGTTGACGCACAAGCGGCGTGTGTCGGCCCTTGGACCTGGCGGGCTCAACCGTGAACGTGCGGGCTTCGAGGTCCGTGACGTGCACGACTCGCACTATGGGCGCATCTGTCCGATCGAGACACCAGAAGGTCCGAATATCGGGCTGATCACGTCGCTGGCGACGTACGCCAAGGTGAACGAGTACGGCTTCATCACGACGCCGTACCGACGGGTGTATCGTTCGCTGGAGTTGCCGACCCAGGCGGAACTTTTGCTCGGCCAAATAATCCGGACCGATGTGGTGGATCCGGTTACTGGAGAGGTATTGGCGGTGCGCGGAACGACGGTTGATGCCGAGCTGCGGAATCGTCTGGTTGCGGCGGGTGTCACACGCGTGGACGTCGTCCCCTTCGTGAGTGACGAAGTAGATTACCTGACGGCCGATCAGGAAGAGCACTACACGATTGCGCAAGCGAACACTCCGCTCGACGAAGGGATGCGGTTCGTCGCGGGCCGGGTCGAGGCTCGGCGCGCTGGCAAGTTTGTTCTTGAGGTACCGGAGAAGATCGACTATATGGACGTGTCGCCCAAGCAGGTTGTTTCTGTCTCGGCGGCACTAATTCCTTTCCTGGAGCATGACGATGCGAACCGAGCGCTGATGGGTGCGAACATGCAGCGGCAAGCAGTGCCGCTGCTCCGCCCGCGCGCTCCGATCGTTGGCACGGGTGTTGAGTACCAGGCGGCACGTGATTCGGGCCAAGTGGTCGTTGCCCAGAAGGGTGGCATCGTCAAGTCGGTGACTGCTCGGCGTATTGTGGTGCTCGAGGACGACGGGAATGAGCGGGTGTACGAACTCCGCAAGTTCGTCCGCTCGAATCAGGACACGTGCATCAACCAGCGCCCGATCGTGCAAAAGGGCCAGCGTGTCGAGGCGGGCGATGTGATTGCCGATAGCTCGAGCACTGAGAACGGTGAGTTGGCACTTGGGCAAAACGTCCTTGTGGCCTTCATGTCTTGGGAGGGTGGAAACTTCGAGGACGCGGTGCTCATCAGCGAGCGCCTCGTCCGCGATGACGTGTACACCTCGATTCACATTGAAAAGTACGAATGCGAAGCCCGCGACACGAAGCTCGGACCTGAGGAGATTACGCGAGACATTCCGAATGTGGGTGAAGACAGTTTGCGCAATCTGGATGCCGACGGAATCATCCGGATCGGAGCGGAGGTGCGACCGAATGATATTCTGGTCGGCAAGGTTACCCCGCGGGGTGAGACGGAACTCTCGGCTGAGGAGCGCCTCCTGCGGGCGATCTTTGGTGAGCGGGCGCGCGATGTCAAAGACACGAGTCTTCGGGTGCCGCACGGTGTGCATGGCATCGTCATTGATGTGAAGCGGTTCCGGCGTGATGACGAGAATGGAGTGGAGCTCCCAGCCGGTGTCAACGAGATGGTGCGGGTCTTGATCGCCCAGAAGCGCAAAATTTCCGAAGGCGACAAGATGGCGGGGCGGCACGGGAACAAGGGGGTTGTCTCGCGCATCGTGCCGATCGAAGACATGCCCTACCTCCCGGATGGAACACCGGTCGACATCATCCTGAATCCGATCGGTGTGCCATCGCGAATGAATCTCGGACAGATTCTCGAGACCCATCTCGGTTGGGCGGCGCAAACTCTCGGTCTGAAAGTGGCGAGTCCGGTTTTCGACGGAGCGAAAGAGGAGGAAATCCGCGAACTCTTGCGCAAAGCGGGTTTGCCGGAGGACGGGAAGGTCGAACTGTACGATGGTCGAACTGGCGAGAAATTCGATCGACCTGTGACCGTCGGCATCATCTATATGATGAAGCTTGTGCACCTTGTGGAAGACAAGATCCATGCGCGATCGACAGGTCCGTACTCGTTGGTCACCCAGCAGCCGCTGGGTGGGAAGGCCCAGTTTGGTGGTCAACGCTTCGGCGAGATGGAGGTGTGGGCGCTTGAGGCGTATGGAGCAGCCCACACGCTCCAAGAGATGTTGACCGTGAAGTCTGACGATGTCGTCGGACGGGTGAAGACGTACGAAGCAATTGTCAAAGGTGAGCCGATCGTGGAAGCCGGGGTACCGGAGTCCTTCAAAGTGCTAGTGAAGGAACTCCGGAGCCTTGGTCTCTCGGTCGAGGTGCTCAATGAGGACGAGGAGCCGATCGAGTTCGGCGAGGATCATGGTCGCGAGCGAGAGATTCTCTCGCATCTCGACCGTATCAACCTCAGCGGTTTCGAACGCACGGAAGAGTGACAAGTAGAGGTGAGGACGTATGAGCACTGTCACGCGGCAGCGGGACGCACGCAAGTCGGTCGACGTCAACAACTTCGAAGCGATTCGGATCGGGCTGGCGTCGCCGGAGGCGATCCGCAGCTGGTCGTATGGTGAGGTCACCAAGCCGGAGACGATCAATTACCGCACGCTGAAGCCTGAGCATGGTGGCCTCTTCTGCGAGCGGATCTTCGGACCGACAAAGGACTTTGAGTGCTATTGTGGGAAGTACAAGCGGCAAAGATATGCGGGCACCATCTGTGACAAGTGTGGAGTGGAAGTCACCCGGTCGAAGGTCCGGCGTGAACGAATGGGACATATCGAGCTCGCGGCCCCTGTTGCGCACATTTGGTATGTCAAGGGAACGCCGAGTCGGCTGGGGATCCTGCTCGATATCACACCACGGAATCTCGAGCGAGTCCTCTACTTTGCCTCTTACCTTGTCACACGGGTCGACGAGGCGAAGCGACAAGAGTTGATTGAAAACATCCGGCAGGAGCTGCAGGCCGAGCTTGAGGAACTCGATCGGCAACTGGAGACAAGACGCCGAGAACTGGAGGAAGCGCAAGGGGCAGAGCTGGTTGCTCTGCGAGAGCGCCGCAGCGCACTGGAGCGTGAGGCGCTGGAGCGTGCAGCGAGTGCCCGGGAACGGGTGCGGCGGCAAGCGGCTGAGGTGCGCGAGCAGCTCCAGCACCTGCTTGGTCAGGAGGCCGAAGCAGATCTTACCTTTGCCGGTCGACTGATCGTTGGCGCTGGAGAAAGGGTCACTGAAGCACATCTCTCCGCGCTGGACGAGGCCGAGCAGGAAGCGGTCGAGGAGGCCGAACGCACCGGGCGCAGCACCGTGACCGGCGAGCAAGCGCTCGTTGAGGCTGAGCAGGATCTTCTGGTTGCCCGGCTGACCGAGCAACTTGCGTCCTTCCAGAACGAAATTGAGCGGCAGAAGGCGGATCTACGCGCGGAAGCTGACGAATTGATCCGGCAAGTGCAGGAGATCCATGAGTTGCAGGTACTTACTGAGCAGCAGTACCGGGAGCTCATGGATATCGCCTCAGGGGTTTTTGAGGCCAAGATGGGGGCGGAAGCGGTCTATGAGGTTGTGTCGCGTATGGATCTCGACCAGCTCTCCGCGCAGTTACGAGCCGAAATGGCACAGGCAACGGGGCAGCGACAAAAGCGGATCGCCAAGCGGTTGCGCCTTGTTGAGGCACTCCGGAAGAGCGGGAATCGACCGGAATGGATGCTGTTAACCGTACTCCCGGTTATCCCGCCAGATCTTCGTCCGATGGTGCAGCTTGACGGAGGCCGGTTCGCAACGTCGGACCTCAACGATCTCTATCGGCGTGTCATTAACCGGAACAACCGGCTGAAGCGGCTGATCGAGTTGGGCGCACCAGACATCATCATTCGAAACGAAAAGCGCATGCTGCAGGAGGCGGTCGACGCGCTCATTGACAATGGCCGCCGTGGGCGTGTCGTGTCCGGGACAAGCAAGCACAAGCTCAAGAGTCTCTCGGACATGCTGAAGGGAAAGCAGGGGCGCTTCCGCCAGAACCTCCTGGGTAAGCGAGTAGACTACTCGGGTCGCTCGGTGATTGTGGTAGGCCCAGACCTGAAGTTGCACCAGTGCGGTTTGCCAAAGCGGATGGCGCTCGAGCTTTTCAAGCCGTTTGTGATGCAGCGGCTGGTGGTGCACGGGCATGCGCACAATATTAAGGCTGCCAAGCGACTCGTGGAGCGGATGGATCCGCGCGTCTGGGATGTCCTTGAGGAGGTCACCCAGAACTACCTTGTGCTACTCAACCGAGCGCCGACACTGCACCGTCTGGGTATCCAGGCGTTTGAAGTGAAGTTGATCGAAGGGTCGGCGATCCAGCTGCATCCTCTGGTGTGTGCAGCGTTCAATGCCGACTTTGACGGAGACCAGATGGCGGTGCATGTGCCGCTTTCGGCCGCAGCACAGCGTGAGGCGCGGGAGCGCATGCTCTCCACGCGGAACCTCCTTGACCCTTCGGACGGGGAGCCAGTGATCGCGCCCACTCTAGACATCGTTCTCGGGTGCTACGTGATGACGCTCCCGAATCCGGAAGCGAAGGGAGCGGGCAAAGTTTTCGCGAACCGAGACGAGGTTGTGCTGGCCTATCAGAGTGGTGCGGTTGATCTTCAGGCGCCGATCCGCTTGCGAATGGAAGTCGACGCAAGCGGTCCGGAGCTCGTCGAGACGACTGTTGGACGAGTGCTCTTCAACGAGATTCTGCCCAAGGAACTCGGCTTTTGGAACGAGCTCATGGACCGCAAAGCGCTGCGACGGCTTATTGCCGAGTGCTACCAGCGACTTGGTCCGGACGAGACAGCACGACTGGCTGACCGCATCAAGGATCTTGGTTTCCACTACGCCACGAAGAGCGGAATCACGATTGGTGTGACCGATGTGCACATTCCGCCTGAGAAGGCGGAAATCATTGCGCGTGCTGATCAGCGAGTGGCTGAGGTCGAGCGGCAGTACCGACGCGGTCTCATCACCGACGCTGAGCGCCACCGAGAGGTGGTGGCAATCTGGAACGAGGCGCGCGACGAACTAGCCCAAGTGGTGGAGCGGAGTCTGGGCGAGCAGAACAGCCTCTACATGATGAGTAAGTCGGGTGCCAAGGGGAACATCAACCAGATCAACCAGATGGCCGGTATGCGAGGTTTGATGCTCGACCCAAAGGGGCAGATCATCGAGCTTCCGATCCGCTCTAATTTCCGCGAAGGACTCTCGGTCTTGGAGTACTTCATCTCAACGCACGGCGCTCGCAAAGGTCTTGCAGACACTGCGCTGCGAACGGCCGACTCCGGGTACCTCACGCGGCGCCTCGTCGACGTGGCGCAGGACGTCATCGTGACGATCGACGACTGTGGCACCGAGGACGGAATGTGGATACGGCTAGAGGACTTGCCTGATCGCGAGACGTACGCCGACCGGATCCTCGGGCGCGTCGCGGCACGCGACTTGATTGATCCAGCGACCGGGGAGCTCTTGGTGCGGCGGAACGAGGAGCTGACCGAGCCTATTGTGGCGCAGATCATTGCCTCGCTCGAGCGGTCGGATCCGGCACAGCGGATCACCGCAGTGATGATCCGCACGCCGCTGTACTGCACAGCTGATTATGGGGTGTGCCGGCTGTGCTACGGTCGGAATCTGGCCACCCGGCAGATCGTCGAACTCGGTGAAGCGGTTGGCATCATTGCTGCGCAGAGCATCGGTGAGCCGGGAACCCAGTTGACGATGCGCACCTTCCACACTGGTGGGGTAGCTGGTGAGGACATTACGACGGGTCTGCCGCGCGTCGAGGAGTTGTTTGAGGCCCGAGAACCGAAGGGGAAGGCGATCCTGGCGAAGATCGACGGCGTGGTGCAGATCGTCGAGGACGAATACGGGCGGAAGGTTGTGGTGCACGATGACCGACTCGAAACGGAGACACACCGGGTGCCGGAAGGGTACGTGCTCCTTGTGGGTACGGGGGAGTTGGTCGCTGCAGGACAGGTACTCGCTCAGCCTGCAGAAGGACAAGAGGGAGAACCGATCGTTGCCACGCTCGACGGCGAAGTGTTCGTGGACGGGAACGAAGTCGTTATCCGGCGCGAAGAGCAGCGACGCGAGGAGTACCAGATCCCGGCGGCAGCGCACCTGCTTGTCAGCGACGGTGACCGCGTCACTGCTGGCCAGCCTTTGACCGATGGAAATGCCAGTCCGGAGGAGCTTCTCTCGACACTTGGCCGAGATGTGGTGCAGCGGTACATCCTGGATGAAGTACAAAAGGTTTACAAGTCACAGGGTGTGGTTACCAACGACCGGCACATCGAGATCATTATCCGACAAATGTTGCGTAAGGTCGCGGTGACCGATCCGGGAGATACAGATCTCTTGGTCGGGGAGATGCTCGACCGGACGCAACTCCTGCGGATCAACGAAGAGGTCATCGCGCAGGGTGGTGTACCGGCAACTGCGCAGCAAGTTCTGCTGGGGATTACCAAGGCCTCGCTTGCGACGGAGAGCTGGCTCTCGGCGGCTTCCTTCCAGGAGACGACGCGAGTCCTGACCGAGGCGGCAATCCAAGGCAAGGTCGACTACCTGCGTGGCCTCAAGGAGAATGTCATTATTGGCAAGTTAATTCCCGCCGGTTCTGGGTTCTGGGAGCGGAAGCGCCGACGCGAGGCAGCGCTGAGTGCGCTTGACGAGGTGACGCTCGCGGGCTTGGCCGCGGTGGGGCTCGGCCCTGGTGGAGAACCGCTCCCGGGGCTCGCGCAGAGTGCAGAGGCCGGTGGGCAACCGGGGAATCCGGACGAGGCTGCGGATTCCAAAGCCAGCGCGTGAGGAACCGAGTGGTGCAGCTAGTGGTAGTGCAGGCGCCTCTCGGTAGCTGGCAAGTTGCTTGACGGCTCGGGAATAGTGCTGTAGACTTTACCCTCGTGACCCGAACCCGGGTCACGAGGGTATGTTATTGTTCAGAGTAGAGAGAGCGCTGGGGAACCAGCGCTGGGCGGAGAGAGAGGCCCGACGTGCCGACGATCAATCAGCTGGTGCGCAAAGGCCGAGAGAAGCGGACCAAAAAGTCCAAGGCACCTGCGCTCCAATTCATCTATAGCCGTGTCGGTCGAAACGCGGGCAAGTTGCGCCAGGTGCCAAAGGGGAATCCACAGAAGCGCGGTGTCTGCATCGCGGTGCGAACGATGACGCCAAAGAAGCCGAACTCGGCACTGCGCAAGATTGCTCGTGTCCGGCTGACGAACGGTATTGAGGTGACGGCGTATATTCCGGGTGAGGGGCACAATCTGCAAGAGCACTCGGTCGTTCTCGTCCGCGGGGGCCGCGTGAAGGACTTGCCGGGTGTTCGGTACCATATCGTACGAGGCGCACTCGATGCCAAAGGGGTCGAGAACCGGCGGCAGGGGCGCTCGAAGTACGGGACGAAGAAGCCCAAGCAGTAGGCCCGGCGAACGCTGGCCTGCGCGAAGCTGAGTGATTGTCGGCAGACGAAGCGCGGCATCGGGAGAAGGCTCCAAGGTTGCCGGCTTCGTCTGTATCATGCCGAACGAGGAACAGTCATAGGGAGGCAGCGAGCGATGCCAAGGCGACCGAAGTACGAGCGGCGGACCATTCCACCGGATCCGAAGTACGGAAGTGAGCTCCTGCAGCGTTTCATTAACAAAGTCATGAGACGGGGCAAGAAGTCGCTCGCGGAGCGCATTGTTTATTCAGCGTTGGACATTGTGGCCCAGCGCACGGGGCAACACGCGCTTGAGGTTTTCCAGCGGGCGATTCACAACGCGTCCCCGCTGCTCGAGGTGAAGCCGCGACGCGTCGGGGGCGCCACGTACCAGGTGCCAGTGCAAGTTGAACCGCATCGCCGGGTCTCGCTCGCCATGCGCTGGCTTATCCAGTCGGCGCGAAACCGCAGTGGCTACAACTTCATCGAAAAGTTGGCGGCAGAGATCATTGATGCTGCCAACAATACGGGAGCTACTATCAAGAAACGGGACGACACACACCGGATGGCGGAAGCGAACCGTGCCTTCGCGCATTACCGGTGGTGAAAAAGAGCAATCACCGAGACAGGGGTCAGGACGGATGAGTACGGTACAGCCACAGATGACTGAGGCCAGGCGTGTGCTCTTACAACGCACACGGAACATCGGCATCATCGCGCATATCGACGCTGGGAAGACGACAACGACGGAACGCATCCTGTTCTACACCGGGAAGGTCCATCGTCCCGGCGAGGTACACGAGGGAACGGCGACGATGGACTGGATGGTCCAGGAGCGGGAGCGGGGTATCACGATCACGGCCGCCGCGACGACCTGCTTCTGGCGTGACCATCGCATTAACATCATTGACACGCCTGGTCACGTGGACTTCACGGTCGAGGTAGAGCGCTCGCTCCGAGTGCTCGATGGGGGGGTCGTCGTCTTTGACGGTGTCCACGGCGTGGAGCCCCAGTCTGAGACAGTCTGGCGGCAGGCCGACAAGTACCATGTGCCCCGCATCTGCTTTATCAACAAGCTGGATCGGGTCGGCGCAAACTATGTGCGCGCCATTGACATGATTCGTGATCGGCTGCGGGCGAACCCCGCTGCCATCCAGTGGCCAATCGGCCTGGAGTCGGAATTCCGCGGCATCATCGATCTCATCGAGTTCCGCGCCAAGATCTACCATGACGACCTCGGTCAACACATTGAGGACACCGAGGTGCCGGCAGAGTACGTCGAGGTTGCGCGCGAGTGGCGACACAAGTTGATCGAGCAGATCGTCGAAACAGACGAGGAACTTATGCTGCGCTACCTCGAAGGAGAGGAGCCGACTCCAGAGGAGCTCCGGCGTGCGCTGCGTGCAGCGACGATCCGCGGGCAGCTTGTCCCAGTGCTCTGCGGATCAGCACTGAAGAACAAGGGAGTTCAGCTGCTCCTGGATGCAATTGTCGATTACCTGCCCTCGCCGCTCGATATCCCACCCGTGAAGGGAACGCACCCAGTAACAGGCGAAGAAATCACGCGCGAGGCGGACGATGAAGCACCGTTCGCTGCGCTCGCATTCAAGATTCAGTCCGATCCACACGTTGGGCGCTTGACCTACGTCCGGGTGTACTCGGGGCGGCTCCACAGCAGTTCCTATGTCTATAACTCGACCAAGGGGGAGCGAGAGCGAATTTCGCGTCTCTTGCGCATGCATGCCAACCACCGCGAGGAGGTCGAGTGGATTGGCGCTGGTGACATCTGTGCAGTCATCGGACTGAAAAAGACCTTTACTGGAGATACTCTTTGCGATCCTGAGCACCCCATTCTCTTGGAGCCGATACAGTTCCCCGAGCCAGTCATCTCTGTGGCAGTCGAACCCAAGACGCGAGCCGATCAAGACAAGCTCTCACTAGCGTTGCAGCGACTTGCCGAGGAGGATCCGACGTTCCAAGTACGGATTGATCCGGAGAGTGGACAGACGATTATCTCCGGTATGGGGGAGCTGCATCTTGAGGTTATCGTTGACCGGATGCAGCGAGAGTTCAAGGTTGCCGCGAATATCGGTCGGCCGCAGGTTGCATACAAAGAGACTATCACGCGGCCTGTGCGGGTGGAGGGGCGATTCGTTCGGCAGACCGGTGGCCGCGGCCAGTACGGACACGTTTGGCTAGAGCTCGAGCCGCTTCCGCGTGGAAGTGGCTTCGTCTTCGAGGATCGAATTGTCGGCGGAGTGATTCCGAAGGAGTTCATTCCTGCGGTCGAGGCGGGTATCCGTGAGGCGATGCAGAGCGGTGGTGTCGCTGGCTACCCGGTGATCGACCTCAAGGCGGTCCTCGTAGATGGTTCGTACCACGAGGTGGACTCTTCGGAGATGGCGTTCAAGATCGCCGCGTCGATGGCTCTCAAGGAGGGTGTGCGACGCGGTCAGCCGGTCATTCTCGAACCGATCATGCGTGTTGAAGTTGTGACACCGGAAGAGTTTACCGGTGACGTAATCGGTGATCTCAATGCACGTCGCGGACGCATTGAGGGAATGGAGATGCGTGCCGGGGCCCAGGTGATCCGTGCCATGGTACCGCTCGCCACGATGTTTGGGTATGCGACTGATTTGCGCTCGATGACGCAAGGTCGGGGCACGTACACGATGGAGTTTGACCATTATGCGCCAGTGCCAGAAAGCTTGGCCCAGGAGCTCTTAGCGAAGGCTGGCAAGGCAAGTTGAGGCAACGAGTGTGGGAATGAGTGACGGACGGAAGCACGATTGAGGAAGGGGCGAGACGATGAGCAAG
>NZ_JAMSLS010000015.1 GCF_023806465.1 Thermomicrobium sp. CFH 73360
CAAGCACCTCTTGGAGGTTCCGCGCAGTTCCGTTCGCCATGGATACTGCCTCCCTGTCCAAACGGCGACTACTCGCACCGCACGCGGATAGGGGGAACGTGGCCGGCCTCCTTTTCAGCCGCCGCAGAGGCGGCGGCTTACGGCATCCCGGACAGCGCTCCCCTGGAGTCGCTCCCCGTGCTCTCGGCAGTGTAATCTTTTAGGCATAATCTCGCAAGTTGCTCGTTCAGGAGTATGGAACAGCGACGTAAGGCCCGTAACAGGCCTGCAGCGGGATTGCTCGCTTGTGCTCGACAGTAGCGCAGGGAAACAGTGGTATGCTGGAACGTGCACGTCGGCTGACCAGAGCCGGTAGGAGGGCGACGTGGCGACTTTAGTCTGCCCGAAATGCTTAGGCCGAATGCAGACGGTGGAGCGGAACGGAGTCGTCTTCGAGCGTTGTGAGGAGTGCGGTGGGATCTTTCTGGACCGCGGTGAGCTGGAACAGCTCGTGCGTGCCGAGAGCATGTATTACCGAGCTGCCTCTTCGCGTTGGGTTTCCGAACGCGAAGATGAAGAAGAGTGGTATGGGAAGCGCAAGCGCAAGACATTCCGGCACTTCCTCGAGGAGATTTTGGATTTCGATTGACCAGTGAGCGATCGTCACATGGTGAAGAAGGTGGCGACCTCGGCACACCGACAGCGTGAGTTGTTGCGTGAGCGTCTCGCAGCAGTCGAGGCGGCCCCTGGGGTCTACTTGATGAAGGACGCTCGCGGGCAGGTGATCTACGTTGGGAAGGCGAGTTCGTTGCGGAGTCGCTTACGTTCGTATTTCGGCTCGCAGGCTAGCATGGATGCGAAAACGCGCGAACTTGTCGAACAGGTCGCCGACTTTGAGGTGATTCGTACCGATACACCGACCGAAGCATTGATCCTCGAAAACGAGCTGATTAAACGGTATCGCCCACGCTTCAACATCATGCTTCGCGATGACAAGACGTACCCATTTATCCGAATTACCAATGAGCCCTTCCCTCGAGTGATTGCCACGCGGCGAGTTGTCCATGACGGCAGTCGGTACTTTGGGCCCTATCCCAGCGCGGGGGCTGTCCACCGCACGCTCGATCTTTTGAAGCGGCTCTTCCCATACCGCGCCTGCGATATCGAGATCACCGGTCAGGCAGCTCGTCCTTGCCTCTACTACCACATTGGGCGGTGTGTGGGACCGTGTATTGGCGCGGTCACGGCTGTTGAGTACCGCGCAGTGATCGAAAATGTAGTGCTTTTCCTCGAAGGCCGGGCGGATGATGTGATCAGGCGGCTTCGCCAAGAAATGGAGGTAGCAGCCGAACGGTTGGAGTTCGAGCGGGCAGCACGCCTGCGAGACGAGCTCCGGGCGATTGAGCATGTTCTCCAGCAACAGAAGGTCGTAACCGGTACTGATGAGTCGTTCGACGTGCTTGCGGTCGCCCAGAGCGCAGGTGGTGATGCCTGTGTGCAGGTTGGGTTTGTACGCAACGGCAAGTTGCTCGGCTCGGAGCATTACCTCATGACAGGGGCTCGAATCGACGACCCGCCGAGCGCGATCCTCACCTCGTTTGTCCAGCAGTATTACGCGCAAGCATCGAGTATTCCCCCCGAATTGGTGCTGCACTATCCGCTGGAGGAAATGGAGACGATCACCGAGTGGCTGAGCCAGCGCCGCGGTGGACCGGTAGAGGTTGTTGTCCCAACTGAGGGGCTTTGCCGGGAACTGGTCGAAATGATCGCGAAGAGCGCTGTCCAGAACCTCGAGCAGCATCGGGTGCGCTGGCTCAATGACGAGCAGCGCACTACGCTCGCGCTTGAGGAGCTCGCCGAAGCGCTCGCACTGGATCGTCTCCCGCGGCGCATCGAATGCTTTGACGTCTCCCAACTCCAAGGAACAAACGTCGTGGCGAGCATGGTGGTGTTCGAACATGGTAAGCCCAAGAAGAGCGACTACCGGAAATTCCAGATCAAGACGGTGGAAGGGCAGGACGATTTCGCGGCGATTCACGAAGCGGTGCTTCGGAGATACCGCCGAGCTCTGAGTGCCGAACAGACGGAGGCATGGCAGGCGCTGCCGGATCTTGTGCTGATCGATGGTGGGAAGGGACAGCTCCACGCGGCGCGGGCAGCGCTGGCCGAGCTTGGTTTGGATCTTCCGATTGCTGCATTAGCCAAAGAGCACGAAGAACTGTACCTCCCTGATCGTCGTGAGCCAATCGTGTTGCCGCGAGACTCACAGGCATTGTTCCTGGTCCAGCGCGTCCGCGATGAGGCACATCGTTTCGCTGTGACTTTCCATCGAACACGCCGGACGCGGACCACATTGCGCTCGGCACTGGACGATATTCCGGGGATCGGTCCACGCCGACGACGGGAGCTCTTGCGGCGCTTCGGGTCAGTGGAAGGAATCCGCCGGGCGAGCGTCGACGAGATTGCCGCTGTACCTGGTATCAGTCGTGCCCTTGCTGAGCGGATCAAGAGCGAACTAGGAGAAGGAGGGAACTGAACAGTGCGAGTCGTTCGCGCGGAGGAACCCGATGCCGTCAAGCAGGCGGCGCGCGTGTTGCGTGAGGGTGGCCTTGTGGTTTTTCCCACGGACACCGTGTACGGGGTGGGTGCGGCAGTGGATCGACCAGATGCCGTCGCGCGGCTGTACGTGGTCAAGGGGCGGCCACTTGATCGACCAATTCCTGTTCTCATTGCGGACATGGACCAACTGGAGCGGTTGGCGAGTGAGATTACGGAGGAGGTACAGCTCCTTGCACGCCGCTTTTGGCCAGGAGCGCTCACGATTGTGGTTCCGGCCCAGTGGTGGTTGCCAAGAGAAATTGTCCGTGACACTGGGGCGGTCGGGCTCCGCATGCCGGATCATCCCGTGGCGCTGGCAATTATTCGCGCTGCTGACGGGGCAGTGGCGACGACTTCGGCGAACCGCTCTGGCGAACGAGAGGCATGCACCGTCGACGAAGCAATCGCAGCGCTCGGCGACGCGGTCGATCTCTATGTCGATGGGGGACAGACTCCCGGTGGAGTTCCGTCGACAGTTGTGGCGTTGGAGCAGGGGACACTCCGCGTCCTCCGGCATGGAGCACTGTCACCGGAGTTCATCGAGCGAGTATTACAGGAACGCCATCGCTAATCTCTTGACGTTAGCGCTCCCGGTGGCCAGACTGCCGTTCGAGGAGTGGCCGCGATGCGAAGTGGTGAGGGATGGTGTTGGCGATGGTCCTTGAGGAATTACTGCTTGCAATGGGAGCTGCCGGAGTACTGGCTGCAAGCGGCGCGACTCGACTGCGTCAGCACCATCGCGCGCTGCGCCGCATGGCTACCACGCTGCAGTTGTCTGGCCAGGGGCCGCGAGTCTTGATCCTCTCAGCATCGATTGGGGGTGGGCACAATGCTGCGGCGGCGGTGCTCCGTGCAGAACTCGAGCAGGCCGGATACAGTGTGGCAGTACTCGACGGATTCGCCTCTGCGACCCCCCTGCTGAGCCGTTATTTTGCGTGGTCGTACCCGGTGCAACTTCGGTATACCCCGTGGCTCTATGATTGGGAATTCTGGTCGTCACACCGACGCCTCTTTGCCAAGATGTGGCGGCGAATCTACGCGACAATGAGTGGGGAAGCGTTCCGCACGTTGGTCGGCATTTTGCAACCACAGCTTGTGATTTCGACTTATCCACTGGTTACGCAAGCGCTCGGTGTTCTTCGTCGAAAAGGAATACTGCAGATGCCCGCGGTTGCAGTCATCACCGATTATGGTGTCCATCGGTTGTGGGCTGCCCCGGGCATCGATCTTCACCTTGTTCCCTCTCGGGTCTCCGCCGCTCAGATTGACGATGTGACTGGCAGTGTCCGGATCATGCAGCCGTTGGTGCGCTCGACGTTTCTGGCGCCCCGGGACCGCGAGGTATTACGGCAGCAGTACGGTTTTGCACCGAAGGAGTTTGTCGCGCTCATCGTCGCTGGCGCGTGGGGAATTGGGCGTGTCGAGCTCATTGTTCGCGATGTGGTGGCCTGCGGTGTGCGCACCGTGGTTGTCTGTGGGCGCAATCGCGAGTTGGCGACGCGTCTGCAAAAAGAGTATGCCGGTCACCCGGCGGTTTGGATTCTGGGCTGGACTGACGAACTTCCCGCGTTGATGGCTGCTGCGGACTGTCTCATCCAGAACGCTGGTGGTTTAACCTGCCTTGAGGCAATTGCGAGCCGGCTTCCAATCATCATGTATCGACCGATAACCGGGCATGGGGTCTTCAATGCGCTCACCATGGAGCGGGCGGGAGTGGCACGCTGGATTCGGAGCAGCGCTGAACTGCGAGACGTGTTGCGCCGGGCAGCCAGCGGAAGTGTCCCGCTTCCTGTACCGCGCATCGATGAGGAGGCTGTGCCAGCGATAGAGGCGATTTTCGAGTTGTTGGATGGACACACACCACGTTCTCGTCCGACAGTCGGCCAGTCGGAATGGGTGCTGAGTGGTGAGAAGCATGTGAGACTCGGTTCGGATGGCCATCGATGGTGATGCGCCCGCTTGTCACTCGCATGATCGCGGGTAGCCTCCTCGGCGCTGCACTCCTCGCTGGGCTGGCGTTCCTGGCGGCGAGGGAACGGCCACCAATCGGTGCGGTGCCGCTGCTGACTCCTGAGGGCCGCACGTTCTGGCTCGTCGCCCTGGCGGTGTGGGTTCTTGGAGCGGCTGTCTTCCAAGTGTTGGATCGAATTCCGCAGGTTGCGGCTGCGACCGCGCCTCGACGCGCAATTCGCTATGACCCCGTACCAGAGTGGCCGACAGGGTGGGTACTTCCGTTCGCAACGCTGGCTGCAGGCTCTTTGCTCTTATGTGCCTATAACAATGCGTTGGCCGGAATGGCGGTGGTATTGTTTGGCTTCATTGCACTTCTGGTCGGGCAGCTGTCTCGACTGGCTCTCTATAGTGCCGAGTCGAGGACACGGACGGTCGGACGGGTCGCCCATACCGTCCTGCTGTATGGGCTTGCGTTCGTCGCCTTCGCGATGGTCTACGTGCACAAGTTGCGGAGCCTATACTCTGCCACCGCTATCTTCCTGCTCGCTGGGATCTTCTTGCTTCAATTGACGGAAGGAGAAGACGTCCAGCTGGACCGACGTGTCCTCTACGCAATGGTGGGTGGGCTTGTATTAGCTGAAGCAACGTGGGTGCTCAATTACTGGCCGGCAACAGGGTGGTTGGGTGGAGCAACGCTCCTGGCTGTCTTCCACTTTTTGGCGGGTTTGGTGCTCGCGCGAAGTGAGCGAACGCTGACCTGGCGTACCGCTCTCGAGTACGGCACGATGGCCGCGATCGCTGTGGTCGTCATTGTGTGGGGAACACTGCAAACGCGAGGTGGATTGTGAGCAGTGCGGACGAGGCGGAACTGTACGAGCTGTTGATGCGAATGGATGCCCTCGAGGAACTCCTCGAGGAGCTCGAGGAGCGTGGACTGGCGTCGCTTGCGGATCTGCAGGAACAGCTCGGTGCAGAACCGGATTACGAGGACCTATTGACGCTGGTTCGGGAACTTCGAGCTCAAGGGATGAGTTTCCCAGCGGATATCGAGCAGGAACTCGCGGAGTTAGAGCGGCAGATCGAGGAGTTGGGAGCCCCCGGTTCTGAATGGGCACAGCCAAATTAGCGAGCGGGCAAGGAAGATGGAGGGCCTCTTCGAAGTGCACCGGCGGGAACAACTGCGACAGGTTGCTCCGCTTGCAGAGCGGATGCGCCCACGCTCACTGGATGAGTTCGTGGGGCAAGAGCACCTGGTTGGTCCGGGATCTTTGCTGCGCACAATGATCGAGCAGGATCGGCTTGTCTCGCTCATCCTCTGGGGCCCACCCGGCTGCGGGAAGACGACACTCGCGCGCATCATCGCGGAGCAGACGCGGGCGTGGGTAGTCTCCCTGTCAGCAGTGAGTGCGACGGTCGCTGATGTTCGGCGAGCTGTCCAAGAGGCGAGCGAGCGACTGGCTCGCCACGGTCAACGAACGATCGTCTTCATTGACGAAATCCATCGTTTCAATCGGGCACAGCAAGACGGACTGTTGCCGGCTGTGGAAGACGGTACGATCGTGCTTATCGGCGCGACAACGGAGAATCCATCGTTCGAAGTGAATGCACCACTTCTCTCGCGTTGTCGTGTGGTCGTGCTCGAGCCGCTCTCGGACGAGGCCATTCGGGCACTTGTGGAACGCGCGTTGGCTGATTGTGAGCGTGGTCTTGGAGGATTAAATCTGCGTCTGGAACCGGCGGCTCTCGAGCTCCTTGTCAATTTGGCGAACGGTGACGCGCGGATGGCGCTCAACACGCTCGAACTGGCGGCTGCTGGGGCACGGAAGGGGATCATCACTCCTGACATTGTCCGTCGTGCCGCAATGCGGCGAGCGAGCGTGTATGATCGCGCCGGAGACGCCCACTACGATGCAATCTCAGCACTGCACAAGTCGATCCGCGGTTCGGATCCAGACGCAGCCTTGTACTGGCTTGCCCGCATGCTCGAAAATGGTGAGGATCCCCTGTATATCGCGCGCCGTCTTGTGCGCGCGGCGAGTGAGGACATTGGGCTCGCAGATCCCCAGGCACTCGTGGTTGCTGTTGCAGCCCAGCAGGCGGTGCACTTTGTCGGGATGCCTGAGGGGGCCTTGGTGCTCGCTGAAGCGGCGGTTTACCTGGCGCTCGCCCCGAAGAGCAACGCAGTGTACCGCGCGTATGAGGCGGCCTGCCGGGACGTCGCCGAGACACGGAACGATCCGGTGCCGCTCCACCTACGGAATGCGCCGACAAAACTCCTGCGAGAACTTGGATGGGGAGCAGGCTACCAGTACCCCCATGATGAGCCGGATGCGATCGGACGGCAAGAATACCTGCCGCCGCGTCTGCGAGGTCGTCGCTACTACGAGCCGACAGAGCGTGGTTGGGAATCCCGGTTGCGGGAACGCTTGGCGGCCATCCGCGCACGCCGCGAGGCTGAATCCCAGCGCTTCGGCTCAGGAGAGGGGCAGCAGTGAACGAGGCAGAAACGCCTGTCCGGCAAGGTCGCGCGAACGACGAGCTCCGGCCGGTGGAGATCGTCCCGGACTACATTCCGTATGCCGAGGGTTCGGCGCTGATCATGCTTGGCGGCACGCATGTGCTCTGCGCCGCGACGGTTGAGGAGCGCGTCCCAGGTTTTCTGGTTGGGAGCGGCCAGGGCTGGATCACCGCTGAGTATGGAATGCTGCCGCGAAGCGGACGCGAACGAATTCCACGCGAGCGGGCCGGCCCGGGCGGTCGGACCGCCGAGATCCAGCGACTCATTGGGCGCTCTCTCCGTGCCGCGGTGGATCTGGCGGCGCTCGGCGAGCGGACGATTATTATTGACTGCGATGTCATTCGGGCTGATGGTGGGACACGGACGGCCGCCATTACCGGAGGGTGGGTGGCGTTGTATCTCGCGCTGGACCGGCTTGTCCGTGCGGGGCATCTGCCAGGACTACCGATCGTCCGACAAGTTGCGGCGGTCAGCGTTGGGATTGTGGGAGGCGAGCAGCGGCTCGACCTCGAGTATGCCGAGGATAGCTGCGCCGAAGTGGACATGAACGTCGTGATGACGGATCGCGGCGAGTTTGTCGAGTTGCAAGGCACCGCAGAAGGGCAGCCGTTCGGCCGGGAGCGCCTTGATCAGCTGCTGGAACTTGCCGAGCGAGGAATTAGTGAGTTGATGGTGGCACAGCGACGGGCACTCCGTCTCGATTAACTTCGTTAACTCTCGATTTCCAAGTGTTCCTTTGTGCTCGGAACCTGCCCAGCAATGCGTGGATCTAGTTCGGTGGCGAGGTCGAGTGCACGGGCGAGCGCCTTGAAGACAGCCTCGATCTGATGGTGTGCGTTCTGCCCGTAGAGTTTCACCACATGGATCGTGATACGAGCCTCGCGAGCCACCGTCTCCAAAAAATGACGCACGAGGTCACACTCAAGTTGTCCAACGGCGCCGGCAGGAAAGGGGTCGCGGTGGATAAAGATGCCGCGGCCACTGAGGTCGATGGCAATGTGCGCCAGCGCCTCATCCATCGGCACAGCAGCGTCTCCCATGCGTCGCAGACCACGCCAGTCGCCGAGGGCCCGGCGCAGTGCTTGGCCAAGGCAAATCGCGACGTCCTCGACAGTGTGGTGTGCATCCACGTGCAAGTCGCCACGCGCGCGAACTGTGAGATCGAAGCGACCGTGTCGCGCGAAGAGCGTAAGAAAGTGATCAAGGGCGCCAATTCCGGTCTCGATACTGGTGTGCCCTGTCCCATCGACCGTCAGTTCCAGCGCAATGGTCGTTTCTGCTGTTGTGCGCTCGACACTTGCTCGTCGCTGTTCGGTCATACGGTCGCTCCTCCCACCTTTCATCGGAATGCGTCGAGCGCAGCCAGGATGCGATCAGTCTGCTCAGGGGTACCGACGGTGATGCGGAGATAATCGCGGAGCCACTCGTCGTCGTACCGACGCACCACGATTGCCGATCGCAGGAGGTGCGCATGAAGCTCGTGCGCGCGCCCGTCGTGGATGCGGCAGAGGATGAAATTTCCGTGGGAGGGGAACGGTGTCAGGAATGGGTACCGTCGCAGCGCGCGATACAGCCGACCACGCTCGAGGCGGATCTGCATCACTCGCTGCATCAGCCAGGAGCGGTCCTCCAGCGCAGCCACGACTGCTGCCTGCGCAGTGACGCTCACATTGAATGGTTGCTTGACCCGCCACAACGCTGACGCGAGGCGAGGCGGAAAGATGCCGTACCCGATCCGCAAACCAGCGAGGCCCGCCCACTTACTGAAGGTACGTAAGATGACAAGATTGTCAAATTCGTCGGCGAACCGTTGCAGTGTCTGGCCGGCAAACTCGTAATACGCTTCATCTAAGACGACGAGTGTCCCTGTGCGGAGGATCCGGGTCAGTTGCTGAGGTGTAACCAGGTTGCCGGTCGGATTATTCGGCGAGGCAAGGAAAACAAGCTTTGTCCGGGAGGAAACCGTCGCTTCGATTGCGTCAACGTCGAGATCGAAGTTAGACAGACGCGGCACTGTCACGACGCGGGCCCCAAACAGTGGCGGTCGAGATAGATAGACACCGAAGCTTGGTACAGGAACGATAACCTCGTCGCCTGGTTCGATCGACACGAGCAAGAGGAGATCGATCAGTTCGTCTGACCCATTGCCGAGCACAATGCGCTCGACCGGAGCTCCGGTGTAGGCTGCGAGTGCGGCCCGTGCGCGTCGCTGGTCAGGATCGGGGTAAAGATGCAGGTCGGTGAGCGAGGCCAACGTTGTGGTGACAGAAGGTGGTGGACCATAGGGATTTTCATTGGCGTCCAACTTGGCGATCAATTCTGGTGGTACGCCCAATCGTTCGGCAATCGCCTCGCGACTTTCTACCGGCAGATATTCAACCGTGTTCTCTGCGCTTGCTCTCAACTGCACCGACCTTTTCGTTTCCACCCTCGCCTCCTCCGTCGCGACCATACCTGGCCGGAAGAGTATCCTCGGGAGCGGCGTGCTTGCCAAGCGGTGAGCTGTGTGATGCTCTCCACCGTGCTCGCCTTGGCGCTCGTCATGTGGGCCACTCCCGGCGTGACTGCTGCACCCGAGAGATCGGTTGGTGTAGCAGAGAATACCGGAACACAGCTGACCGCTACCCCTGGAGTCACAGCCCGTGCCACCTTCGTAGTCGATATCACAGCAGGAGTAGCGTTGTGGTCGGACAACGCGGACGTACCGCTTCCACCGGCAAGTACAACGAAGATCATCACCGCACTGACTGCACGGCGCGTGCTTACTCCGGATGAGTGGGTGATGATCCAGCCGGGTGACCTTGTGGATCCGGCGATCTACTCGAATGCTGGTCTTCAAGTCGGTGATCGACTTCGAGTTCGCGACCTGCTTGGCGCACTCCTGGTCGCTTCTGCCGGCGACGCAGCTCTGGCGTTAGCGCGTACTGGCGGTGAGCGGGTCGCGACGGGTGGGGAGACTCCTCAAGCGGCGTTTGTGGCTGCGATGAACGAGGAAGCGCGTCGTATTGGGCTTCGTTTCTCGTACTTTCTCACGCCGGACGGCCGTGATGTTCCTGGGCAAGTGGCGACTGCCCGTGACCTGG
Organism: Thermomicrobium sp. CFH 73360; assembly: GCF_023806465.1. Lineage (GTDB taxonomy): Bacteria > Chloroflexota > Chloroflexia > Thermomicrobiales > Thermomicrobiaceae > Thermomicrobium. The sequence goes on from NZ_JAMSLS010000015.1 coordinate 10,132, forward strand.
CGATCGCTGCCATGCATCTCCTGTCCGACCCGTTGCTCGCAGCTCTCGTCGCGGCCCCGTCCATCGAGATCGAAATCGACGGTCCCCAGGCACGGAAGGTCACACTGACGAATACGAACCAGCTTCTGGCTGCGTCCGACGTGATTGGTGTGAAGACCGGTACGAGTCCGGCGGCAGGGCAATGCCTTGTCGCTGCCGTTCGCCGCGGTCATGACATCGTGGTGCTTGTGATTCTTGGAAGTCAGGATCGGTACCAAGATGCGCAGGTGCTGCTCAGCTGGCTCGATCAGCACTATCATTGGCTGACGCTCGATGGGAGCAGCTTCCCCGAGCTTGCGGTGCTACGGAAATTCCACATCGTTCCGGCACTCACGCCGACGGTTGTCGTCCCGGCTGACCGTGCTCAGGATGTTGAACTCGACGTCACCTATCGTCCCGCTGCGTGGGGAACAGTTGGTACGGTACGATTGCGCATTGGAATCGTCGACCTGGTCGCTGTACCGCTGGTTCGCGTTGACCAGCTCGGCTTCGGACCGATGAGCGAGCGAGCGTGAGCGATGGGTGAGCAGCGATTGCAACGCGTTCTGGCCGCACATGGTGTGGCCTCGCGGCGGAAGGCAGAAGAGTTGATTCGCGCCGGCCGCGTCACAGTTGACGGCGTCGTCGTGCGGGAACTCGGGACAAAGGTCGATCCGCAGCGCCAAGAGATCCGAGTTGACGGCAAGCTGCTTCGACCGGAGCCGCGACGGTACATCATACTGCACAAGCCAGTTGGATACATCACCACGACCGCGGACGAATTGGGGCGAAAGACAGTCCTTGATCTCGTTCAAGTGCCAGAGCGCGTGGTCCCGGTTGGCCGTTTAGACCGAGATTCTTCCGGCTTACTGCTCCTCACGAATGATGGGGACTTAATGTATCGCATCACGCATCCTCGCTACGAGCTCGAGAAGGAGTACGAGGTCCTCGTTGACGGGTTTCCCCCGGGCGACGTTGAGGAAGCCTTGCGTCGGGGGGTGCCGGTGGACGGGCGCCCGGTGGCGATCCGACGGCTGGAGGCGATTCGCTCTGAACCCGAGGGTATGGTCTATCGTGTGGTGATTCACGAGGGCCGAAATCGGATTATCCGGCGCGTCTTCGAGCGAGTGGGATATCCCGTCTTGCGGCTGCATCGGGTGCGCGTTGGCCCGCTCCGTCTTGGTGACTTGCCGTCAGGCCAATGGCGTGACCTGACGCCGGGCGAACTTGCGATGTTGCGCCGCGCGGTCGGCTTACCCGAAACTCCGAGTGAGCAGGTGCGAAGGGATCGGGAGCGTCGTGGTCGGGAAAGAATGCCAGTTCGTGGTGGCGATCGACGGCCCGGCCGGATCAGGAAAGAGCACCGTCGGCGCTGAGGTCGCGCGACGGCTGGGCGCGCTGTATTTCGATACGGGTGTCGTCTACCGGACGCTTGCGCTCGTCGCATCGGAACAGGGGATTCCGCCGGACGACGCTGGGCGACTTGCTCAACTCGCGGAGACACTGTCTCTCCGGGTCGGTCCGCCATCGATCGATGATGGCCGACTCTACGACGTGTGGCTGGATGGGCGTGATGTCACCTGGGTGATTCGCTCATCTGAGATCGATCGTCTGGCGTCGCTGGTTTCTGCTCACCCACCGGTGCGGCAAGCGCTCCTTCGTCTCCAGCGGGAACTCGCGCGCAACGGTCGCGTGGTCATGGCGGGACGTGACATCGGAACAGTCGTTATGCCCGATGCACCGGTGAAAATCTGGCTCCATGCCTCTCTTGAGGAACGAGCTCGGCGGCGGCAACGGGATCTTGCCAAGCGTGGTATTGTGCAGTCGCTCGACGAGCTTATCGCCGAGCTGGCGGAGCGTGATCGTCGGGACGCAACACGTGCCGTTGCGCCGATGCGTCCAGCTGACGATGCGATTATCATCGATACCGATAATAGGACGATTGAGCAAGTTGTCGAGGCAGTGCTCGCGATTGTCCGAGAGCGATGTGAGTGTGCCGAGCATGGAGCAGATTCCCACAGCGTGGCGTCTGTCACGACGCCGCAAAATTAAAACGCTGATTTTTCTTACGGCACGACTTTTTGTAGTGCCATTGTTGCGACTTCTGATCCGCTTTCGGATTGAGGGACTCCAACACGTGCCACGGATCGGGCCAGCGATCGTTGCCGCCAACCATCTCCACAATGCGGATCCTGTCCTCATCATCGCTGCGTTCACCCGTCCAGTCTTGTTCATGGCAAAGAAGGAGCTCTTCACTGTGCCCGTCGTCCGGTGGTTCGTGCGGCAGTCGGGGGCGTTTCCTGTGGACCGAGGGAGACCGGATCGACAAGCTTTACGTCACGCGGAGCGGCTCTTGCACGAGGGGATGCTGGTGGGGATCTTCCCAGAAGGGACACGAAGCATCACCGGTGAACTCCAGCTGCCCCACCCGGGGGTTGGGCTTTTGATCCGCCGCAACCCGTTCGTGCCGGTCTTACCCGTCGCGATTTGGGGAACTGAAGTCTTGCCGTTCAATGGGGCGAAGGGACGAAAGCCCATGCGCGGCTGGCCACGCGTGACGGTACGGATTGGGGCCCCTATCACCGTCAAGCTCCAAACCCCAGATGGTCGGGAGCGATCACCAGAGGAGATCGCGGACGATGTGATGCTGGCGATCGCGCAGTTGTTGCCAGAGGAGTACCGGGGGCTGTATCGCGAGCGCTTGCGTGACCGCAACGTCGTCCGGGAACCTTCCACAGTCGAGACGAGCTGAGCAAATGCGTTTGTCTCTGGCAGTTCTTGGTCCGTTTTGCACGTGGTGGCGAGGTGATCCGCTCGCACTGCTCAGCCCTCTCTCGGATTGGGAAGTTATTCCCGACGCCACGGACGAGCTCCTCCAATCGCTCACCGATTCGGAGGCAAGCGAACTCCAGGATCGGCGCCGAAATGGCCACCGCCCATATGTTGCGCTCCTCAACGGCAAGGCCGTCGCGTACGGCTGGGTCGCGACACGCAGGGCGGAGATCGGCGCGCTCGGTCTCTCACTCGTGCTCCCTCCTGGTGATCGCTACCTTTGGGATTTCTTCACGCACCCCGACTGGCGAGGGCGTGGAATCTATCCACGCTTGCTCCGGGCCGTCCTGGGAATGGAGAAAGACGGAGAACGTTTCTGGATCGGCTATGACGCTCCGAATGTTGCTTCAGCGCGGGGGATTGCCAAAGTCGGATTCCAGATCGTTGTCCAGATCGTGCGCCTGAACAATGGTTCGCTCGCCCTCGTGCCGGTGGGCCCACCAGAGCGTGTGACTGCTGCGGCACGACTGCTCGGCCTCCCGGTGCTCGACCGAGCTAGCGACGGTTGCGGAACCAGCGGAGGGCGCTGATCGACCCCATGACGAGCGCGCCCAGGCTCCCCAAGACGAAAGCCGTTCCCACCAGATCCGGACCAGGTAGCACGACCTTCCCGTCATCGTAACTGAGGAATAGCTGTCCCCACTTCGTCTGGAGGGCTTGCTTGACGCGTCGTCTGCCATGCACTGGATACCAATAAACATTGTGATAGACGTTCGACGCGACGTACGACCAGGGAACAAGCGGCGAGCGCAAAAGCAGGTTCTCGAAAGGCTTGAGAGGACCGTGGTAGATGAGCTTTTGTCCGCGACTTGCAAACGTGTCTCCAGCGACGAACCCCCAAGACTCATTGGTGATGTCCTCGCCAACAACCTCGATGTCGCGTGGGTCACCAACCCCTAGTCCACGTTCGTGGGCAATCCTGATAAACGGAATCGAGAGCGGGTCAAACCCCTGGAGTTTGGCGCTCATCGCGTCGATCGCCACCTGATCAGCACTGGCAAGGATGATGTCTTTCTCGTGCGGCCGCATTGCGCGTGGTCCGGGGCCATCTCCAGCAAAAGTTCCGTCCATGACCGCAAAGATGCCCGGATGGATCTCTTGCTGAATCGTCAGGAGATCAACCAGCGTCTCGTGGATCACTGCATGGGTCCAGTGGCGCCGCTCGTTCAGCAGGCCACCGAACGCGTTCTTCATCGCGCCGGTTATGGTGGTGAACACGTGAGTCTTGACGGTCGGGAGATGAATAATGTTGCGACCGATGAACAGTTTCGGAATGCGGATTCCCTCGGGAAAGATCTTGTGGAGAACGAGGAGCTCACCCTTTGGCTCGTACGGTACCCACTCTACGTGTGGCTCGTAGAGGTGAATATTCTCCACTCCGTACTTCTCTACAACGTACTTGTGCTTATTGTTGCGCTCGCCTTTATACGCATCGACGACAACCGTACGATTGTGGGCCGCGATGAGATGACCGTAACCGTCAGCTTTCAGCCGCCGGATGACTCCCTCGAGTTGCCATGGAGTTGTCGAGCAGCCTGGATACCAGGTATCCCAAGTGATGTTGATCTTCAGAATCGTCTCGCGATCCCGGGGCAGGGCCTCACGGTATCCCGCCATCACCATTGCCCGCCCGATGTCAGCGAGAACCGTTTCTGGTGTCGTCCGGAGAACTGCGACTTTGCCTTTCCCAGGGAAGTCGGCCATCCGTCGCCTCCAATTCCGTTGAGGATGATGCTAGCACGGGTGAGCGGAGGCTGCTACTCGTCAGAAGATCCCTTGTCCGTACACCCTCGGGCTGCTAGGATGTGCCCAGTAGTCAGAGCGATGGAGAGTAATTCCTGACGTGGAGGAGTGCGTCGGTGGGGGTACGCGCATGCTTCCTAGTGACCATGCTGTCATGCTGGTTGCTGATTCCAGGTGCCGTGGTTCAGGCGGCAACCGGAGAGCCACAGCTGGTGGCGGCATCCGCCTTCGCACTTGATGGAGAGACGGGACGCGTGTTGTATGCGAAGGCCGCCGATGTCCCGCGTGCTCCGGCCAGTCTGACCAAGCTGGCGACAGCGCTGACTGCCGTTGATCTTGCCCCGCTTGATACGGTGCTGCATGTCCAGCCCCAGGATCTCGTCGGCGAAGCATCGATGGGGCTCCGGCCTGGTGACGAGCTCACACTTGAAACGGCCCTGTATGGCCTCTTGCTTGCCTCGGGCAATGACGCGTCCATGGTGATTGCGCGCAATTTGAGTGCGTTGCCCGGGGAAAGTTCGGAAGCCTCGGTCGAACGGTTTGTCCGGCAGATGAATCTCGTCGCGCAGCGGCT
>NZ_JAMSLS010000016.1 GCF_023806465.1 Thermomicrobium sp. CFH 73360
AAGTACCGCGTCGATGGAGTCTACGACGACGATCCACGGCGTAACCCCCGAGCTCGGAAGTATCGGGCCATCACCTACCAGGAGGCGCTGGAACGGAATCTCCGGGTAATGGATCAATCGGCACTGGCACTCTGTCGGGAAAATGACCTCCCGGTGATCGTGTTCGATCTGCTTACACCGGGTAACATAGAAAAAGCGGCACTGGGGCATGAGGTCGGGACGCTCGTGTGTTCGGACATGACAGCCTATGCATGAAACGAGCGGTCGGTCATCGGAAGGAGCGATCGCGATGATCGACGAAATCCTCCGCGATGCTGAACAGCGGATGAAAAAGAGTATCGAACGGCTCCGCCAGGAGCTTGCTGGTATCCGTGCTGGTCGTGCGACCCCGAGCCTCCTCGAGCATCTCGAGGTGAACTACTACGGGACTCCAACGCCGCTTAATCAGCTGGCGACGATTAGCGCTCCCGAGGCACGGCTGCTCGTTGTCCAGGTCTGGGATCGCAACGCGGTGAGTGCCGTTGAAAAGGCGATCCGCCAGTCAGAACTCGGACTGAACCCATCGGTCGATGGCCAGACATTGCGAATTCAACTTCCACCGTTGACCGAAGAGCGCCGTCGCCAACTCGTCAAGCTCGTCCACGAGGAGGTCGAGGAAACGAAAGTTGCTATTCGCAATATTCGACGCGATGCACTCGCTGATATCAAAGAGCTCCTTAAAACAAAGCAGATCAGTGAGGATGATGAGCGGCGAGCAGAGCAACGCCTCCAAGATCTCACCAACCGGTATATCGGTGAGGCTGACAAGCTCGGAAAGCAGAAGGAGCATGACATCCTCGAAGTCTGAGCGCTCCCCCACGAGCCACCAGAATGATCAGACCTGCGTTGGCCTGGTCCCAACCCACGTCGCCATCATCATGGATGGAAACGGCCGCTGGGCAACGCGGCGCGGTCTCCCTCGGCTTGCCGGTCACCGCGCAGGCACCGAGAATATCCGCCCAATCACCTTCAAGGCTGCGGAGCTCGGAATCCGATATTTGACCCTGTGGGCGTTCTCGACCGAAAACTGGCGCCGCCCGCGTGAAGAGGTCGAAGGACTGATGCAGATCTTGAGCGAGGTGATTGAACGGGAAACGGAGGAGCTCCACCGTCACGGAGCACAGCTTCGACACATCGGAAGCTTGGAAGGACTGTCACCAGCGCTGCAGCAGCAGATTCGGAACGCAATCGAGCTCACAAAGCACAATGACCGGATTGTGTTGACGATCGCCTTCAACTACGGTGGACGCGCTGAGATCGTCCACGCGATCCGGCGTATCGTGAGCGAGGGTATCCCGCCGGAGGCCATCGACGAGGCCACCGTGGAACGATATCTCTACACCGCGGGTATGCCCGAGCCGGATCTTATTATTCGCACCTCAGGGGAATTGCGAATGAGCAACTTTCTGCTGTGGCAGGCTGCCTACGCTGAATACTATTTCACGCCAACCCTATGGCCGGATTTCACTCCTGCAGAGTTCGAGGCTGCAATTCGTGATTTCCAGCGACGAGAACGTCGCTTTGGTGGATTGCGCAATCCAGTTCGATCCCACGCGGCTTCGGAACCGTGCGCCAGCGCACCGTAAGCGCAACCTTAGTCGTCATTGTGACGCTCGTGCCGCTCGTGCTCGGCACCTGGGCATGGTTTGTCCTTATCCTCGCTGTGCTTCTGCAAGGCGCACGCGAACTCGCACGCGGTTTTTCTCGCGTGACTCGTGAACCAATCCAACCGCTCAGCATCGTCCTTGCAGCCAGCATCCTGCTCATTACCGTTCAGTTGTCTGACTCTCCCGCCGTCATTCTGGTTGCAGCCATCAGTACTTCCCTCTTACCGATCGCCTGGCATGTCCGCACTGCCGACCACCGGGACGGGCTGCAACGAGGCGTTCTCGCATCGTTCGGTGCGTTCTATCTTGGAGCCCCCCTTTCCGCTGCCATTCTCCTGCGTTCGATCGAGGGAATTGGGCATGCCGCATGGCTCCAGCGCCTCGCGGCACTCTTGGGAACAGAACGAACCGCTCTCGGACTCGCTTGGCTCGCCTGGGCCCTTTCTGTCACTTGGCTTACCGACACCTTGGCCTACCTTGCAGGAAGCAGGTATGGACATCGAAAACTCGCTCCACGCTTGAGCCCGGGGAAAACGTGGGAGGGAGCTGTCGCTGGGTTCTTGACCGGTCTCCTTGTCGGTATGTTCGGAGCATGGCTCTTCGGAGTGCCCCTCTCCCCGGCCGCCGGTGGAGCAGCCGGGACGGCTATTGCAGTCTTGGCTGAACTTGGTGACCTCGCTGAATCATTCCTGAAGCGCGGGTTGGGATTGAAGGACTTTGGCCGATCGATACCAGGACATGGTGGTGTGCTGGATCGCATTGATGCACTCCTCGTCACCGTACCGGCCACGCTCCTGCTTGCTACACTCCTCTCCGGAGGAACACCGTGGTCCTTCGTGTGAGCATCCTTGGCTCGACCGGCTCAATCGGACGGCAAACCCTTGAAGTCGTCGCTACGCACCCTGAGCATTTCCGCGTCGTTGCACTCGCTGCGCGCAGGAATGTCGAACTTCTTGCCGCTCAGATCACAGCATTCCGGCCCGAACTAGTTGTCGTCGGAAACGAAAGCGATCGATCGCGAATTGAGGCACCAACGGTGCTTGTGGACACCGAAGGTCTGATTGCTGCCGCAACGTATCCTGACGCTGACATCATCGTTATCGCGCTCGCTGGTAATAGCGGTCTACGCCCAACGCTCGCCGCCGCACACGCTGGGAAGACGATCGCTCTCGCCAATAAGGAAAGCGTCGTCTGCGCCGGCGAACTCCTCATGTCCGCAGCGCGCCAGCACGGTGCTCAGATCCGGCCGGTTGATAGTGAGCACAGCGCCCTATGGCAGCTTCTCCAATTCCCGCACCAGCGCCAGGAACTCGCACGAGTGACAATCACCGCATCCGGTGGGCCGTTCCGTTTGGCGACCCGAGAGCAACTCGAGCGTGTGACCCCAGCCGATGCCCTCGCCCACCCAACGTGGCGCATGGGGCCAAAAGTGACGGTCGATTCGGCAACCTTGATGAACAAGGGACTCGAACTCATCGAAGCTCACTGGCTTTTCGATCTTCCCTACGAACTTCTTAACGTTACGATCCACCCCCAGAGTATCGTCCACGCACTCGTCACCTTCCGCGATGGCTCGACGGTTGCTCACGCTGCGTATCCGGATATGCGCTTGCCGATCCAGTACGCGCTTCTCTATCCGGAGCGTGTACCGAGTCCGGTTCTCCCACTCGATATGTCACAAATCGGTCGATTAGAGTTCTACGCTCCCGATCCCGAGCGGTTTCCAGCCCTCCAATTGGCCCGCGAGGCCGGTCTTGCCGGTCGCACATACCCCACTGTGCTGAGCGCAGCAGACGAAGTGGCAGTCGAGGCATTCCTCGCCGGCCATCTCCGCTTCACAGATATCGTGCCAGTCGTGCACTCTGTCCTCGAGCAACACCAGCCACCAAGTGGCCCCCTCACTTTGGAAGCCATTCTCGAGGCTGACGAATGGGCCCGTGCAGCGACACAAGAGCGTATCTCACAGCTGACCCGAGCGCTCTAGACTGCTGCGGCACGAGCCAGTGCAAGCACAATGACTGCCCGAGCTCCCGCGGTGATCAGCGCCTCGCTCGCCGCGATGACTGTCGCCCCGGTCGTAACGACGTCATCGACAAGAAGCACCGTTCCCTCGAGCGGTTGACCAACCCATGCGAAGGCCCCGGCAACGTTCTCCCATCGCGCAGCCCGATCTTGGCTGACTTGCGTCGCAGTCGCACGGAGACGCACGAGCCCGTCCTCCAGCGGCAGAGCAAGCTTGCGAGCGACTGCAGCAGCAAGCAAGGAACTCTGGTTGAACCCCCGCTCGCGCAGGCGTGTGTGATGCAACGGAATCGGCACGACACAACGCAGTGCTGCACACTGGTTACCGACCAATACCTCGGCCGAGGAAGCGAGAAGTTCTCCGAGGAACTCACCACGCCGACGCTCACCGCCATACTTGACACGGTGCAACGCCGTCCGCAGCGGCCCCTCATAGAGGTACAGCGCACGAACCTGCACGAGAGGCGGCGGCCAGCTTGAACAATCAGGACAGCGACTGTGATCTGATGTCAAAGGACGATCACAACGTTGACAACGACGCGTGAACACGGAGAGCGGTCTCAGCTCACGGTAACAGCGAGCGCACCACCAAACGCCTGGCCACCCGCAACCACCGCATGTTGGCGCAAAGACCGTTCGCTCTGCCTTGGTAACGAGCCAGGAAATGGCTCGCGTCAGCAACGGACAATTACCTCTCTATGGAGCGTCACTACCTTCTTGCTGGATACGCAGCATCCTGCCAGGCTCAAGGCTGTACCGGTCGATCGTCCCCACCGGCAGTTCCACGGCAACGACACTCCCGCGGCAGATCGGCCCAAGGCGCCAGGGTGGCACGGCCCGCCGCGCGCATCGAATCATTCCCTGCTGGTCAAGGAACAGCACGTCAATTGGGAAGCGCATGGCCAAGGTGTGAATTGCTGAGCAGGGTGACAGGACAAGCGCTTCGCCCTCATCGAGACCGGCTCGTCCCAACAGTCCGCGCAGGCGACTCCACCAGCGGTCGGCCACCACCACCCGCCAGGCGATTCGTACGCCAGTCTCCTGATCTACGATGGCGAAGAATTGACGCGGAGCAGTAACCACCGGGCAACTCTTTCGACTGCTACCATCTCAAGCGGAATGACGGACGATGCTACAGGTCATGCACGGAGTGAAACAGCACCAGCGACTCCTGAAGGCACTTCTTCTACTGACCATTATCGTCGGCATCGGCTTCCCGCGAAAGGCCCTTGCCCACGCCATTTTGCTCGACGCCGAACCTTCCCCGAACGCGCTTCTGGATCAGGTTCCGCAGGCCGTCGTACTGCGCTTCTCCGAACCGGTTGATCCTGTCGGTACCGGGGTCATCGTCATTGCTCCCGATGGGCAACGCCTCCAACTCGATGCTGCACGTTCACGTTCAAGACCAGACCAGACCGAGCTTCGCGTGCCACTTGAAGCGTTCACGGCCCAGGGCACGTATGTGGTGCGCTACTCGGTGCTCGGACGTGACGGCCACCTCATTACTGGACGCTACGTGTTCTCAGTGGGCCACCCCTCAGCACCGCAGGACCACGGAGACCTGAGTCGATGGGCAACCTTCCTTGGAGCCTGGGCACGCTTGCTTCACCTCCTTGCGCTCGCACTCCTTTTTGGAGCCGCCACACTCTTACTTTGCGCGTATCGCCTAAAAGAAACCCGTATCGTGCGCGCCCATTTGCAGATCATTGCGCGTCGTGGAGCACTTGTCGCCGCGTTCGCCAGCGGATTGATGCTCATCGCCTATGCTGGCAATCTCACAACGCTCCCCAATCCAGAGGCGTTGCGACAACTTCTCGCCACGCGCCCCGGTGCGGTCTGGTCCGGAAGCTTCCTCCTCGCCCTGTTCTGCTACGGTATCTTGGCAGCCCCACTACCGGCGCCGGTGCAACTGACACTCTCGATCGTCAGTGCGACCGCACTAGCTCTTAGCAGAGCAGCCGTCAGTCACGCCGCCGCGACTGATCTCCCTGTGCTGAGCATTCCCGTGGCAACTGTTCACACCATTGGCGCGACGATATTGATTGGGAGTTCGCTCGCATTGCTGCCTGTGCTCCGGGCTACGCAAGGCCAGACAGATCAGGCCCGTGCGGCAGCTGAACAGCTCATTCGCCGGTTCGCACTCGCCGCAGTACCACTCGCTGAACTCGTCACTCTTAGTGGCGCCTACGGCCTCTGGACGAATGTTGCAGCGCCTGAGGATCTGTGGAATACCCCTTACGGACGGACACTCCTGATGAAGCTTGCTGCTGTGTTCGCATTTACGGCGGTAACCGGCATACTTACCCTGCGATGGCTTCGTCAACAGCGTGCGTCACTGCAACTTCTACGGCTCAAAGCCCTCTTCGCTTTCCTCATTTTGCTGGCTGCAACCATACTCGTGATGTTGCCTCCGACACGGTCATCGCTGCAGCCGCTTCCTGCGGCATCCACGGCCCTCACGCTCGCGCAAAATGCCGGCCCATATCTCGTGACGCTTCGTATCGATCCAGCACAGCCTGGTACCAATCGGCTTTCGGTAAAAGTCACCGCACCGAATGGCACGACGGTCGATAATGCACGCGTGACACTCGAACTCGCGACATCGAACGGACCACGTCTCGTCGAGTTGCAGCGAAGTTCACCCTTCTACGCGACAACGATCGACTTGACGGCAAACCTCTGGTCAATGGCGGTCTACGTCCTGGGACCAGACACCGGCGAGGTTCCCCCAGCACGCTTCCAAATTCCCATCCCTGTTCCTGACACTCGTGCGTTGCTGGACTTAACTGATAAAGCGATGAATCGGCTACAGGCAGCCGAGGAACGCACAGAGTTGACCAGCGGCGGCCCAGTCGTCAAGACAGTGATCCAGTATCGTGCTCCCAATCAGGCAGCGTACTCCGTCCTTGTACCTGGTCGGCCAACGACGGAAACCGTGATCATTGGTGACCGACGATATGATCGCGTCGCGGGTGGTGATTGGACGATGAGCCCTTGGCCCAGCAGCACCCCGTTCCGCTGGCCGACCTTCCGATATGCACAGACTGCAGAAGACGTTCGCCTTCTCGGTATTGAATCGATTGAAGGAATATCGTGCTACAAGATCGCCTTCTACGACCCGACCAGCGAGACTCACTATCGTCTGTGGATTGGCATTGACGACTTTCTTGTGAGACGGTACGAGATGATGGCTCCCGGACATTACATGATTGGTCGCTTCGATCGATTCGACGATCCGGAAATCGTGCTCGAGGTACCACCAGTCGACCCAGCCCGTGCTAGTGGTGATTAGCGGAACGCTTCCAGGATGCGAGGGATCGCTGGTCCCAGAATCACCACATACATAGCCGGGAAGATCAGAAACACCATCGGGAAAATCATCTTGATCGGTGCCTTGTGCGCCAGCTCTTGGGCACGCTGTCGTCGGCGCAGACGCATTTGGTTCGCTTGGGCACGGAGCACTTGACTGATGCTGACGCCAAGTTGATCAGCTTGGACGAGCGACGCGATGAAGATGTTCAGATCATCGACATTGACACGTTGCGCAAGGTCACGCAGCGCCTGCCGCCGCGGGACTCCCATACGCATTTCGGACAGCGTGCGCGCAAACTCCTTGGTCAACTCGTTGTCCCACTTTTCGACCACTCGTAAGAGCGCCTGATCGAAGCCCAGCCCGGCTTCAACACTGATGACCAGCAGGTCAATCGCATCCGGCAATGCACGCTGGATTGCACGCTTTCGCTGCGCCACCCGCCGACTGAGCCAGGTATTGGGTAACACCCAACCGAGCACGGCCAGCGTCAGCGGCATGCCAAAACGATACAGAATCGGCCCAGTCCCCGAAAGCATCGGAAACGCACTCAACCCAGCCAGCAAGAGGGCGAGGGCAAATCGGATGCCCAGGAAGGTCATCGGACGTAATGAGCCAGCCAAACCCGCCTCAACAAGGCGCCGTTCCGTTCGCTCCAACGATGAGCCAGGAGTGAAGCGCAAGACGATCTGCGCGAGGCGCTCGAGCATTGGATAGAGAACTCGTTGTCGGAAGGGGAACTGGAGTTCCAGGTCATCGAGCGAGGGAACGCGGTGTCCGAACTGCGCGAGGCGCTGCTCCAAAACACGTTGGCGTCGCTGCTCCCGAACACCAAGGAGAATCAATACAATGCCTCCAAGCGCTAGTATGAGACTGATTAAAACGAGCATGATCGGCATCGCTACACCTCGATGGCCACGATACGGCGCATCACCAGGAAACCTGCGACCATACAGATCACCGCACCGATCGGCATACAGATCCATGGCCAGGTAAAAAGACTCGTCAAATAGTCAGGATTTAACAGAAAGATCAGAACAGCTAAACCCACGGGCAACAGAGAAATTATGTAACCGGAGAGGCTTTGTTGCGCAGTAAGAACACGAATTTCCCCCTTGATCCGCACCCGTTCGCGTATTGTCTCTCCAATCACATCGAGAATCTGCGCGAGGTTTCCACCAACCTCGTGGTTAATCGCAATTGCCGTAACCAGGAGGTCTAAATCCTCGCTGGGAACGCGCCGTAAGAGGTGCTCCAATGCGTCCTGCATCGGCACGCCGAGCCCAACCTCCCGCACGACGCGGCGAAACTCGTCGGCGATCGGTGGTGCGGACTCTCGTGCCACAAGGTCCATTGTCTGAAGGAGGCTATAACCCGCCCGTAATGAATTCGCCATCAGTCCAATCGTGTCACCAAGCTGATTGACAAACTGGTGCAGTCGACGCCGAGCTCGCCACAACACGTAGTAGTGCGGCAGCAACCAACCGCTGATCGCAAAGAGCATGCCGACAAAGAGCCCGAGAATCGGCCGCGTGAGCCCGCGTCCGATAACGAAACCGAAAAAGAACGCGCCCAGGGCCACCGCCGTGCGGAGCAACAGGAATTCACCGACCGTCAGACGGAGATCGGCACGCAGAAGATTGGTGCGGAGAGCTTCCGCAAAACCTCTCCCCTGAACGGCTCGGTCGACATGTCGAGCAATCAGGTTGGGGCCTCCGAGTGACTCGAATTCTGGCTTCTCCTCGCGCCCGGCGTATCGCTCAAGACGCCGGTTCACCGCCTCTCCGCGCAAAGTGCCACGGAGACCGGCAGCGAGAAGGACCGCCGAGGCACCAGCGAATGAGATCGCGAGCACCACCAGCGGATCTCCCACCATGCCTCACCGCCCGAACCCACGGGGATAGGACACGCCAAAGATCGTTGGCGGCAAGTAGATGTTGGCTACCTCGAACTTCTCGACGAACTTCGGACGAACACCCGTCGGTTTGATCCGCCCGATGACCTTCCCATTCTCGTAACCGGTTTGCTCGAAGACAAAGATGTCCTGCAGGACGATGACATCTCCTTCCATGCCCTGAACCTCAGTGATGGCAACGATTTTGCGCGAGCCGTCCTTCAGCCTTGCC
>NZ_JAMSLS010000017.1 GCF_023806465.1 Thermomicrobium sp. CFH 73360
AGATGAATCTCGTCGCGCAGCGGCTCGGCATGCAGCGTACAACATTTCGCAACCCTCATGGCCTTGATGAGGAGGGGCACGTCAGCACTGCACGGGATCTGGCGACGCTCACGCGGGCAGTGTTGCAACGCCCTGAACTGCGGCGGATTTTGCAGACACCGTCCTATTCAAACGGACCCTATGTGGTCGAGACGACCAACCGGCTCGTTGGGCAATACCCTGGGTTGATTGGCGGCAAGACAGGTATCACTGACGCAGCTGGGTATTCCCTGATTGAGGCAGCAGAACGTGATGGGCACACCGTCATCGTTGTCATTCTTGGTAGCACACGTGAGGCCTGGTACAACGATGCGGTTCAACTGCTCGACTATGCCTTTGACCGGCTGGCAAGTGGGGGGATCGGGAACGAGCCAGCACACGAGCTAACGCTCGGAGCCGCCAGGGCGGCCACGGCTGAGGGAGCGGATGCGATGGAATCGCGAGCGCTCATGGTGCACGTCCCAACGTCGGACTCACGCTCCACGCAGCTCTGGATTTGGCCTGCCTCGGCACTGACTGCCGCTGCAGTGACCGGTGTCTTGTTGATGAGTCTCCCGGTCCTTGCGGCTATGGTGGTGGCTCGCCGCTCGTCCCCAACTGCAACGCGAGCGCGCCGGCTGCACTCCCCTCGCGTCGCTCGATATGCCAGTCGTTCGCGGTCAGGGAATGGACGCAGCGGGACAGCCCGCGCCCTGCGGGGACAAACGAGTGTGGTCGAACCACCGCGAGCAGCGGCTCTTGTCACGTTTGATCCTGCAGTGGCTGTTGCACAACGGGGCGTTCGTGCAGGGCGACGTGGCGATATCGCGGTGGCTGAGGAAGAGTTTGTAAATGCGTTACGACTCAATCCAGCGTTCGACCTTACCCGGACACCGGAGTTCTGGACACTGTCCCCGCTGGGTGTGGTTGCGGCAGCGAGAGCCTATCGCAGAGTGGGCCGTGTCCGCGATGCACGGACGTTGTTGACTGTGGCGCAGTTAAGTTTCGGGAAGGTACCGGTTATCCAGGCCGCCCTGAGCGAGTTCGCACCGCCCTGGACGGCGATGACACCTCGTCGAAACGACGCGTCGCCGCTGTCGCGTCCTTGATACGAGTCATATCAGGTGGTATACTCCGGGCGAGTGCAGGAGGAGAAGCGCTCAGGAGGTTAGGATGCGCCGATCCGAACCGCTGTATGTGATCAGTGTTGCTGCACGGCTGCTTGAACTCCACCCGCAGACGCTGCGCAAGTACGAGCGCGAGGGCTTTGTGACCCCCTCGCGCACGCGCGGAAATCTCCGTCTTTATTCGGCAGAGGATTTGGAACGTCTGCGCCAGGTCAAGTACCTCGTTGAGGAGCGTGGGATCAATCTCTCCGGGGTCCAGCTAGCGTTGGTGCTGACAGAGCAGCTGCGGCGGTTACGGGAACGCTGCCTGGCAATCTCCGAGCAGTACGACCGGATCTTCGATTCGGTCGTCGCTGATATCGACATGATGCTGGGCATGCTGGGAGCGTCGCAAGAGTCGTGATGAGCTGCGCTCCTCCTGTCTCATCAGAGAACGTCGATACGTAGGATGGGAAATGATGGGGCGACCGCAGTTTACCGAGAAGGCACAGGAAGCGCTTCTCGTCGCTCAACGTTTGGCGACGGAACGGCAGCATAGCCAAATTGATGTGGAGCACCTGCTCTACGCGCTTGTGACCCAGGGCGATGGAGTTGTCCCGCAGGTGTTGCTGCGTCTGCAGCTAGACCCGCGGCGTGTTGCACACGAGTTAGAGCGGGTGCTCGAGACATTGCCACGTTTGCAGTATGCCGCGGAACCAACGATTGCTCCGGGACTGCGACGTGCGTTGGAGCGTGCGCAAGTCGAGGCGCAGAATTTTGGTGACGAGTACGTGAGCACCGAACATCTCTTCCTTGCCGCGTTGGAGGCGGTGCCTCGCTCGCCAGCGGTCCAGGCGCTTGCTCGTTTTGATGTCCAGCGAGAGCGCGTGTTGGGCGCACTGAGCCAGATCCGCGGCGCACAGCGCGTCACGTCACCGACTCCGGAGTCAACCTATCAAGCGCTCGAGCGCTATGGTCGCGATCTGACGGCCCTTGCGCGCCAGGGCAAGCTCGATCCGGTGATCGGGCGCGACGATGAGATTCGCCGTGTCATTCAGGTACTGTTGCGGCGCACCAAGAACAACCCCGTGTTGATCGGCGAGCCAGGAGTCGGGAAGACAGCAATTGTTGAGGGTCTTGCACAGCGGATTGTTCGTGGTGACGTGCCGGAGGGGCTGCGCGAGAAGCGGATCGTGCAGTTGGATCTGGCAGCGATGGTCGCTGGTGCGAAGTACCGCGGTGAATTTGAGGAGCGTTTGAAGGCTGTCCTCGACGAGATCCGGGCCGCGGAGGGTGAGATCATCGTCTTCATCGATGAAGTACATACGGTGGTTGGCGCTGGTGCGGCTGAGGGGGCAATGGATGCTGCCAACATGCTGAAGCCGATGTTGGCACGTGGCGAACTCCACGCGATCGGCGCCACGACGCTCGACGAGTATCGCAAACATATCGAGAAGGATCCGGCTCTGGAGCGTCGCTTCCAGCCGGTGTATGTCGATGAGCCGTCGGTCGAAGACACGATCAGTATCCTCCGAGGGCTGCGTGAGCGCTACGAGCTCCACCATAAGGTGCGGATCCTCGATTCAGCGCTCGTGGCGGCAGCAGTGCTTTCACATCGGTACATTACGAACCGCTTCTTGCCTGACAAGGCGATCGACCTGGTTGACGAGGCGGCAGCCCGACTGCGCATGGAGATCACGAGTATGCCGGCGGAGCTCGACGAACTCACCCGCCGGATCACCCAGCTCGAAATCGAGCGCGAAGCGCTGCGGAAGGAGCGGGACGAGGCTTCGCGACAGCGTTTAGCAGAGCTCGAACGAGAACTTGCCAACCTGCGCGAGCAGGAGCAGGTACTTCGCTCGCAATGGGAGCAGGAGCGGCAGGCGCTCGAACGGATTAATGCGCTCAAGGAGCAGATTGAGCAGACACGGATCGAGATCGAGCAGGCGTTGCGCGTCGCCGATTACACGCGCGCATCGGAGCTGCAGTACGGGCGACTCGTGGAACTGGAGCGCCAGCTGCGCGAGGAGGAGCGGCGACTGACTGAGGTACAGCGCCAGGGCCGTCTGCTCAAGGAAGAGGTTGATGCCGATGATATCGCGGAGATCGTGAGCAAGTGGACCGGTATTCCGGTCGCAAAGCTGATGGAAAGCGAGATGGAGAAGCTCGTCCACATGGAAGAGCGACTCCACGAGCGGGTCGTTGGCCAAGATGAGGCGGTGCGTGCCGTTTCAAACGCCATCCGACGAGCGCGCGCTGGGCTGCAGGATCCGAACCGGCCGCTCGGTAGCTTCATTTTCCTTGGCCCGACCGGTGTCGGTAAGACGGAGCTCGCACGAGCCCTGGCTGAGTTCCTGTTCGACGACGAGCGCGCCATGGTACGGATCGATATGTCTGAGTATCAGGAGCGCCACACCGTCTCGCGTCTGATCGGTGCGCCGCCTGGTTACGTCGGCTATGAGGAAGGTGGGCAACTGACGGAAGCCGTTCGTCGACGGCCGTACTCAGTGGTGCTCTTCGATGAGATCGAGAAGGCGCATCCTGAGGTCTTTAACGTCTTGCTCCAGGTGCTGGACGACGGGCGTTTGACCGACGGACAGGGGCGGACGGTCGACTTCCGCAATACGGTCATCATCATGACCAGCAACCTGGGCTCCGAGTACATCCAGGCGCTCCTGCCACATCGCGAGCAGGAAGCGTATGAGCGTGTCATGGCAGCGGTGCGGGCACACTTCCGGCCGGAGTTCTTGAACCGGATCGACGAGATCATCATGTTCCGCCCGCTGACACGCGAGCAGCTCTCGCAGATCGTTGATATCCAGCTGCGACAGGTGCGACAGCGCTTAAAGCAGCGGAGTATCACGCTCCAGGTCACACCGCGTGCGAAAGAGTGGTTCGCCGAGCGTGGCTACGATCCGGTGTATGGAGCACGGCCATTGAAGCGCGTTATCCAGCGTGAGCTGCTGGACCGGCTGGCGAACCTGATCTTGCGTGGCGAGATCCGTGACGGTGAGACCGTCATTGTGGATGTCGACGAGCATAGGAATCTCGAAGTGCGATCGCTCCTTGCCGAAGCCGAGGTAGTGGCGTGACGAGAAGGGGCAGCTCAATCTGAGCTGCCCCTTATACGATCTTGGAGGAGGGAGCGATGGAAGGTACAGCGGAGGTTGCCAAGCTGATCCTCATGGTGCTGCTCGTCTTGCTTGTCCCGTTCCTCTTCATGCTCATCTTCGACCTGGCGACGCATCTTGGTGAACTTTTCGGACAACGCCGTTCATGAGGGGGACGCGTAGGCGATGGAATCGCTGCAGGCATTCGGGCGAGTGCTCATCCTCTTCGGTGTTTTGCTCGTCGCATTCGGTCTTGTCCTACTCCTCGCGGGTCGCCTGCCTTTCCTCGGACGTCTTCCTGGGGATATCGTGTATCAACGCGGGAACTTCACGATCTACATTCCGCTCATGACGATGCTCGTCTTGAGTCTCATCCTAACCTTGCTCCTAAACCTACTGTTCCGCCGCTAGTGTTTCCTGGTATCCTCCTCGTGACCGACGGAACAGGCGAGAGAGGAGTGGCTGGATGGTGGGACGGTTACGGTGGAGCGTCCTGAGTGCGCTTGTGGTGGCGGTTCTCGCAGTTTTGCTCGGACGGGCTCGGCACGGGCTGGTCATTCGACTGCCGTGGTCTCTGTCGGGCCGAGGCGGTTCCAGGCTTGAGAGGTCGGCGTTCGCAGACACGCCTGACTGGAGTGACGATTTCTCTGACAGTCACCAGTACGGGCGGGGAGAGCGACGGTTCTCTGGGACACGACCGATGGTTTACGAATCCCCGATGACCGATGCGGCACGGATGGAGAGCCCGTCGTATCATGTTGCGGACAGTGGACGCTCGATCGCCCTACGAGCGGAGCTGCGTATCCTGGTGCAGGATGCCGCGTCTGCCGCTCGTGAGGCACAGCGTATCGTGGGGGCGATCGGTGGCTATACGGTCCAAGCACAGGTCGCGCAACACGGACAATCGGTGACCGCGCAGGTCGTCCTCGCGGTTCCCTCAACGAATTTCCACCAGGTGTTAGAGGAGTTGCGGAGATTGCCAGGGCTCTCCGCGATTGAGCATGAATCTGTGAGTGGCCAAGACCTGACAACGGAGGTGATTGATCTCGAGGCACGCGTGCGTGCTGCGCGAGCGACTGAGGAGCGTTTATTGGCTTTGCTCCAGCGAGCCGAAAAGGTGAAAGATGTCCTCCAGGTCGAGGAAGAACTTCAGCGCCTCCGGTACCAGCTCGAGCGCCTGGAGGCGCAGCAACGGTCTCTCCAGGAGCAGATCCGCTACGCGTTGGTCAGTCTGACCCTAAGGCAAACTGGCGCGACTTTGGTTCGCCGAATACTTGAAGCATTGCGCGGCGGATGGCGGGAAGAAATCGAAGCGCTGGCGGACGCTGCAACAGTGATTGGTCGCCTGGCAGCGAAGGCCGCCGTTTTCGCTCCGCTCACGGTCACGTTGGCGTGGGTCGGTCGCTGGCTCGTTCGCAGGTTATCCAGTTCGGTACTTGACAGCACCGAGTGGCATCGCCAGGACATGTCAGTATGGCGCGACGAGAGTCGCAGCAATGGGCACTGACGGACAGTGTTGATGCCTAAAGGATGGATAGTGAGCAATGCGCCGCCCGGCACGTTGACCAGGACGGGCGGCGCTGCGTTTAGCCCCACACAGCCTTCGCGGTGCGAGCTACCAGCTCCAGCTTCTGCCGCTGCACTTCTGGCGTGATGCGATTTCCTTCCCACGTGGAGGCAAAGCCGCACTGTGGGCTCAATGCCAACCGATCGAGCGGAACGTACTCGGCTGCCTCCATGATGCGTCGAATCAGTTCGTCTTGACTCTCGAGGCGCATCTTCTTCGTCGTCACAAGTCCAAGGACGACAACACGGTCTTCGGGGACGAAGCGTAATGGCTCGAAAGTGCCAGATCGCTCGTCATCGTACTCCAAGAGGAAGCGGTGAAACTTGGTCTTTTGGAAGACCTTTTCTGCAATTGGATCGTAGCCACCCGAGGCATAGAACATACTCTGGTTATTGCCGCGGCAAATGTGGAGTCCAAAGATAACGCCCTGCTTGTCGAAGCCGTCAAGGACGGCGTTATCGAGCTCAATCGTCTGATCGACAATGCGATCCGGATCCATACCGCGGATACGGTATCCTTCACGAATCTTTGGATCCAAAAGCGCCGCGTACTGTGGGGCATCAATTTGGATATAGGTGCAGCCGAGGCGGATGAGTTCTTCGATCTCACGGCGGGTGATGTCGACCACATCGGCGAGGTAACTTTCCACCGTCGGGTAGGCGCCAACGGACCGATTCTTATCCCAGTACACCGCGGCCTGCATCGTGCTGATCAGTGTCACCTTCGCGACGCGGTTCGTGCGAGCACGGAGGTAGGTGAACTCCTCGGCGCACATGTTTCGGCGCCAACGGAGTTTGTCGACAACGATCGGCCGCCGTACGAGATTCTCATTCCCCTGCTCATCGCGGAAGGTAATGGCCCAGCCGCCGAATTTGTCGAACCCTTCCATCGCCTCGACCAAATGCCCGAAGAAGGCATAACGGCGCTGTTCGCCGTCGGTCACGACCTCGAGACCAGCTTCCTCTTGGAGGCGGATTGCTTCGTCGACTGCGCGGTCCTCGATCCGCTTAAACTCGGCGGCGGAGAGTTGTCCGGCCTCATACTGCTGGCGGGCCTCAACGAGATAGGATGGTCTGAGAAGGCTTCCGACGACGTCACTGCGATAGAACACAATTCCATCCTTTCGTCTGTCGCTCTCCTGCGCCGGTGTGGCGCTCGCCGAATAGGATAACCGACACGTGTCAGTGCTGAACAGAACCGGGGCCTTGTTTCCCGGAAGTCAGAAAGACGCCGGTGAATGTCGGTGACCACGATGTATCTCGGAGAATTGAAGAAATGGGGGGGCCTGGCACGAACTGGAAGCGCCAGCGGAAAAATGTGAGTATCAGCGTATCGAGGTGTTCGGCTATGGTGAACAGGAACGTTGAAGGAGCTTAGACCGCCTGTTACCGTACCACACTAGAGATGGTGTTTCAGGTCTAAAGACAACTGTGGTATAGGGAAGGTGTTCCATGAAGACGCGTGCAGCGGTTCTCTACGGCCCAACCCGATCGTTTACCGTTGAGACACTTGAGTTGGACGAACCGAAGGAGGGGGAGGTCCTGGTCAAACTGGTGGCGACCG
>NZ_JAMSLS010000018.1 GCF_023806465.1 Thermomicrobium sp. CFH 73360
CCGTCCTCATGGCCGAGGCCAGTCCCAGACTTCGCTCGTGCACAGGGAAGTGGGCACAGCAGAGCTATCCTCGCTTCGAAACCCGTGTCGAGTAGGTGACGCTTCTCGTCAGGTGTGCGCGTGGTCGAGAGCGGTGTGGAAACACCCCGTCCCATCCCGAACCGGGTCGTGCCCCACACCAGCGCCGGAGAGTACTGCGCGGGGGACTGCGCGGGAGGCGAGGCCACTGCGCGCACACCCGACGGGAAGCCTCACGTTGACGCATCCACTCGCTCCGACGCGGGGTGGAGCAGTGGCANCAAGAGCTCTCGTGGAAGAACGAGAGCTCTTTTCTGTTCTGGACAGAAAATGAAAGAGCGCCATGTCGTACCGCATGGTCATTTCTCCTTTTGAAAGGCTGCGTTCGTGGTTCCCACGCGTCGCTTTTCTGCTGTTCATCGGACTTATTGCGCTCTTCTTGTTCCGTCATCGCAAGGAGCTTGAGTCGCTCCGGCATTTACAATTGGTGCAACCCTGGTGGCTCCTCCTGACGATACTGGCTCAAGGGGTTGTGCCGGCATGTATTGCCGCACAACTGCAACTTCTCCTCACTCATCTCGAACGGCGCTTACCGCTGCGCACGCTTGTCACAGCTGACCTGCACCGTGTCGCGGTGTCCAGTGTTGTTCCAGCGGGTGCGGCGGTTGGTGCCCTCGTCTTTGCACGCCAATTGGAAACCCAAGGAATCCGCCGTGAGGCAAGCCTTACCGCAATAGTTCTGTATGGTGCACTGGGAGTCATTTCCTTCTTCGCCTTGACTCCCTTGACAGTCTTCTTCGTAACTCAAGAAGAGGCTATCCCGATTGCGCTCCGCTCAACGGTTGTTTTGCTGGTCGGTACTGCTCTCGTCGCTGTCCTTCTTCTCGGTGGTGCGCTGGTGTTGTCGCGACGAATCCGCGCATCGGTGACGCGGTGGTCGAAGGTGAACTCTTTCCTGTCGGTGAGCAAGACTGTCCCGCGCCGACCTTTGGTTGCGCTCTTTCTTTTGGCGATTTCTGTCGATCTCTTGAACGTTTTAATTCTCGGGGGTGCGTTGCGTGCGTTAGGGTATTTCGTTTCCTGGGACAAGGTTTTGATTGCCTATCAACTTGGTTACTTCTTCGCTTTTGTCGTTCCTGTCGCGCAAGGTACGGGGGCAGTCGAGCTTGCAGGGAGTGCGATCCTCCACCAGCTCGGTCTGCCAGGTTCTGTTTCGGTGGCAGCCATCTTGCTCTGGCGTGCCCATGAATTCTGGGCTCCACTACTCGCAGGGACCGCTCTCTGGCTGCAGCGAGAACCCCTCGTGCGACGAGCCGTCGACCGTTTCCCTGCACTACTACTTTTTGGGTCCGGTATGATCAGCATCTTTGGACTACTCGAGCCGCATCATCATCGCGTTTTCGCGCGTGGTCTTGAACGCGCCGTTCTCTTTGAACCATGGGAACTTTCCCGTCTTACGGAGCTTGTTCTTGGCTACAGCTCACTCCTCGTCGCACAACAAGTTTGGCGACTGAAGCGAACCGGGTGGTTTCTGGCTGTCCTACTCTCCGGAATCACCATAGTTCAGCAAGCACTTGAACGACGGGATCTCCTTGTGCTTGTTCTGTCCGGCCTGGCGTTTAGTGTCCTTGTTGTCCGCTGGCGTGCCTATCGGGTGCGCTCTGATGTTCCCTCGATAGTCCGAGGAGTGGGTTTTGCGGCATTGAGCATCCTGGTTGTCGTTGCATATGGCACGACTGGTCTCGTGCTGCTCAGTCGGCATGCGCTTTCGCCGCCTGTCCACAGTTGGTGGGAAGCAATTCACATTCTGGTGCTTAGCGGATTTGGACTGGGGACATGGCCGCTCAGTGCGGAGACACGGTATGGTGCTTGGTTCCTCAGCTCCGTAGGAGTTCTTGCAGCAGTTGCACTTTTGAGTGCGGTATGGAGTCTTGGACGACCTGTGGTCTGGCGGTACTGGGTTCATCCTACGGAGCGAACGCGAGCTCGAGTGCTCATTGAGCGATGCGGCAACTCCTCACTTGATTTTTTCAAATCGTGGCCGGATAAGGTGTTCTTCTTCTCCCGAGCGGGGGATGGCGTGGTCAGTTACCGCGCGCTGAACGGCGTCGCGCTCGTTTTAGGGGATCCCAACGCGTGTGGTGAAGAGGCGTTTCATCGACTGTTGCGGGATTTCCTTGACTTTTGTGAGTTAAACGACTGGGAACCGGCATTCCACCAGGTCGGGACGCAGTTTCTTCCGCAGTATGCGGGATATGGTTTGAGGATGCTCAAACTTGGGGAAGAGGCTGTCGTCGATCTCAGCGAGTGGTCACTCGAACGGCCTGGCTTTAAGGAGCTCCGCTACAGGGTTCGGCGGTTACAGCGAGAGGGTTACCGGTTTGAGGTGCGGCAGCCCCCGCAGGACGATACACTTCTTCGAGAGCTGGAGGAGGTGAATCGCGAGTGGCTGACCGTGCCCGGGCGTCGGGAGCGTTACTTCACACTCGGCCAATTCTCCGTGGCCTACCTTCGATCAACTCCTGTAGCGATGCTCCGCGATAGCGCAGGGAAGGTTGTGGCCTTTACGAACTTGATTCCGAGTGGCGTCGATGGGGAAATCACGATCGATCTCATGCGACGGCGCCTTGAGCCGCACGGGGCAATGGAAGTGTTGCTCGCTTCTGTACTTGAGTACTGCCGAGAAGCAGGCTACCAGCGATTCTCGCTTGGACTTGCACCACTCGTTGGGGTAGAGCTTCCTGTGCCAGGGATCGACCCGGTGAGGGAGCGTTTCTCTCGCGCACTTGATCATCTCTTTTCCTTCCGCGGACTCTACCACTTCAAAGCGAAATTCGGTCCACGATGGGAGCCGAGATATTTGGTATACCGGTCTGTCACCGCACTGCCGGCTGTCTTCCTGGCGATCGTCGAGGCGACGGAGGGGCGAAGTAGCCGGACGCGCGCAACGGCGGTCTTGGAGGATCCCCATTCAGACTGGTTCCTTCTCCCCCAAAACGGCTAGCCACCTGGTACGTCGACCCCATTGAGAGTTGGTCGAACTAATCCGTTTCTTCCGTGGTGGAAAGGATTTGCCGCCACCTTGTCGGGAGGGTCCATGCTGCGAGGAGGCCGACTTTATCTGGTGGCTGGAGTCGTCTTCGCCAGCCTGGCGTTGCTGCTTGCGTTGCTTGCCTTTCAGCGGCAGCGCCAACCAGCCACGATTGAGCCGACCACGATCCCCTCGGTATCGGTTGTGGTTGCGGCGCGAGATGTTCGGGCGGGGACTGTTCTGACGCTCGAGGACGTGAAGACTGTTGAGGCTGATCCAGCATCCATCGCGCCGGGGACGGCACGGCAACCTGATCAGGTGGTGGGGCTGGTGGCGGCGGGTGATCTGGTTGAGGGACAGCGCATTCTCATGGCGAACCTCGTGACACCAAGTGTCTCGAATCTCTTGCAGCAGGGAAAGCGTGCTGTTGCGATTCCCGTTGATCGTGTTAACGCGGTCGGTGGCATGCTCCAACCGAATGATCTGATCGACCTTGTCTATGCTGGGCGGGTCGATGTCATGCGGGTCTTGCCGACGGAACCGCTCGAGATGGTCGACAGTGGACAAGGCTTCAGTCCGGCGCAAGATGCTGTTCGGCTTCCTGAACCGGGAACATCCACCGGACGGAGCTACCCCTATCCGGGAGCGTCCGGATCACGTGTGGTCGTAACGGATACTGGCGAAGGGCAGCTGGTTACAAAAATTATCGTCCAGAATTTGCGTGTCCTCCAAGTCATCGCCGGGACGTCTGTCGTGGGGAATGCACCGGCGAGCGTTCAG
Organism: Thermomicrobium sp. CFH 73360; assembly: GCF_023806465.1. Lineage (GTDB taxonomy): Bacteria > Chloroflexota > Chloroflexia > Thermomicrobiales > Thermomicrobiaceae > Thermomicrobium. Next base: position 3,830 of record NZ_JAMSLS010000018.1, read on the forward strand.
CCTGTTGCTGCAGGGATCGGCTCCGAAGCAACGCCCACACCGATGGGTGAATCCGCACTACCACCCGTTGACTTGCTGATTGTGGAGGCAGATCCGGCTCAGGCTGAGCTTATCACGTTTCTCTTGGACCAAAACCTCCGATATCAAGTGCTCTTGCGGGCTCGTGGTGATGACCAGGCAGTGGAAACTGCGGGAGTCACCTACGACAGCCTTGTTCGCGACTATGGTTTACCGGTTCCTGGACCGGTCGAGGTCGGTGGGGGGGCGCGGTGAGCAGCGCACCAATCATCCGCATACTGATCGTGGACGATGTTCAGGAGAGTCGGGACAACATCGAGCGACTACTGAGCTTCGAACCGGACTTCCGCGTTGTCGGTAAGGCGGCGAGAGGCGAGGAGGGCATCGAGCTCGCATTGCGGCTCCAGCCGCATGTGGTGTTACTGGACCAGACTTTGCCGGACCTGGACGGTTTCGAGGTTGCAGCGGCGATCACTGCACGTGCCCCCGGTATCGGAGTGATTTTCCTCGCCCTCGACCCCGATCCTGACATGTTGCGGCGGGCTATGCTCGCTGGGGCACGTGAGTACTTGACGAAACCATTCAGGTACGAGGAGTTCGTCGAGGCCGTTCGCCGGGTGGGGCGACTCGCGAACCCTGGTGTGGCAGTCTCGGTTCCGATGCATAGTCCATTTCCTCCAGAGAGGAGTGTGCGTGAAACGGCGGGGCGCGATGGCCGGGTTATCGCCGTGCTCGGCGCCAAGGGAGGCGTGGGACGAACGTTCCTCGCGACGAATCTCGCGATCGCCTTACGACGACGAAGTGGTGTAGAAGTGACGCTTGTGGATTGTGATTTGATGCGCGGAGATGTTGGAGTACTGTTGAACTTGAATCCACAGCGGTCATGGGTTGATTTGGCGCGCACGAGTGAGATTCTCGATGGAGAACTCGTCGAAGAGGTGCTGACGCGGCATGCGAGTCAAGTCCGGGTGTTGCTGGCACCCGCGTATCCCGATGAGGCGGAGCAAATCACCGCTGATCGAGTCCGAGAGGCACTATTGGAGCTCCGCAGCCGGAGCGATTTCGTCATCGTTGATACAGCTGGCGGCTACGAGGAAGTCACTCTTGCTTGTGCTGACATCTCGGACATCCTGGTCTGGGTATTTACACTAGAGATGACCTCCATAAAGGATACAAGACTGTTCATCGAGTTCCGTGACCGATTAGGTTATAAAAGCAAGAGGCTGATTCTCGTCTTGAATCAAGTCAATCATGTCGCAGGTCTGTCACCGGATGACGTCGAACAGAGTCTGCGCTTCCCGGTAGGAATACGAATCCCCTTCGATCCAGCTGCGGTGATACGTAGCATCAACGAAGGGACACCCTTAGCATGGGAACAGCCTCAGCATCGAGTGGTTGCTGAGATTGATCGTCTCGCTGATCTCTTACTGGAGACGAAGGAGGCAAACGAACAGCCGGCAACGACGCGACGGCGACGCTTCTTGCCCCGATTCGGTGCAAGTGCCATCGTCCGGTGAGGAGAAAGGTGGTGACCTATGTCGTTACTTCGACGACTTGGCAATACCACCGAGACGGGACCACTGTCTATTGATCGCTCGCCGGATACAACAGAGACGCAAGAGCTTGGAGGGGCGACTCGTCCCCCACAACTTGCCCAGGTATTGAAGCGCCCACAAATGCGTGCGCCGAGTCAGCATCCAAGCACGGACGATACGGTGCAGCAGCTGAAAGCGCGTATCCAGAACCGCATTATTGCCGAACTGGATCCGCGAATGGACTTAAGCGACGAGCAACGAGTCCGTCGGACATTGGAGGAGACCTTCCTTTCGGTTCTGGAATCTGAGGGCATCGCGCTGAGCCGGATTGAGCGGCACCGCTTGTTTGAAGCTATCGTTGCGGAGATCCTCGGATATGGGCCGATCGAACCCCTGCTCAAAGATGACACCGTAACTGAAATCATGGTAAACGGCCCCAAGCAGGTGTGGGTTGAACGTGGTGGGAAACTCGAAAAAACATCGGTTCAGTTCGACGATGACGAACACGTTATGCGCATTATTGACCGCATCGTCTCGCCGCTTGGCCGGCGGATCGACGAGAGTTCTCCGATGGTCGATGCGCGGTTACCCGACGGTTCAAGAATCAACGCTGTCATCCCGCCAATTTCATTGGTAGGACCGTGCTTGACAATTCGGAAGTTCAGTCGCGATCCCTTGACGGTCGACGACCTTATCCGCTTCGGCACGCTGACGCCGGAGATTGCCCAGTTCTTGAAGGCCTGCGTCGAAGCGCGACTGAACATTGTCGTTTCGGGCGGAACAGGTTCAGGGAAGACGACGTTACTCAATGTCCTGTCATCGTTCATCCCAGGAGACGAGCGGATCGTCACGATTGAGAACGCAGCAGAGCTCCAACTCCGGCAGGAGCACGTCGTCACACTCGAATCGCGACCGCCCAACATTGAGGGGAAAGGCGAAGTCACGATCCGCGACTTGGTCATTAACGCGTTGCGGATGCGGCCGGATCGGATCGTGGTTGGTGAGTGTCGTGGCGGCGAAGCGCTCGACATGCTCCAAGCCATGAACACCGGCCATGATGGTTCGATGACGACGATCCACTCAAATAGTCCTCGCGATACGCTTCACCGACTTGAGACGATGGTGTTGATGGCTGGGATGGATTTGCCTGTTCGCGCAATTCGCGAACAGATTGCGTCAGCCCTCGATCTTATTATCCATATGGCAAGGCTGAAGGACGGCTCGCGC
>NZ_JAMSLS010000019.1 GCF_023806465.1 Thermomicrobium sp. CFH 73360
GGACTGGCCTCGGCCATGAGGACGGCTCGGCTCCAGTCGGTTACCCGCTGTCCACCTGCCGCCTCGCTACCGGGTCATCTCCCCGGGGCCTTACCCCCTTCGTGGGGTGGGACGGCTCATCTTGGGGTGGGCTTCCCGCTTAGATGCTGTCAGCGGTTATCCCGTCCGGACCTGGCTACCCAGCGCTGCCGGTTGGCCGACAACTGGCACACCAGCGGTCCGTCCAGCCCGGTCCTCTCGTACTAGGGCCAGCTCCCCGCAACCGTCCACCGCCCGCGGCGGATAGAGACCGAACTGTCTCACGACGTTCTGAACCCAGCTCACGTGCCGCTTTCATGGGCGAACAGCCCAACCCTTGGGACCTCCTCCAGCCCCAGGATGCGACGAGCCGACATCGAGGTGCCAAACCGGGCCGTCGATGTGAACTCTTGGGCCCGATCAGCCTGTTATCCCCGGGGTAGCTTTTATCCGTTGATCCACGGCCCGCCCACTCGGTACCGTGGGGTCACTTGGCCCGCCTTTCGGCCCTGCTCGGGATGTCCCCCTCGCAGTCAAGCCCCCTTGCTGCCCATGCACGCTCCGGCCGATTGCCCTCCGGCCTGAGGGGACCTTTGGGCGCCTCCGTTACCTTTTAGGAGGCGACCGCCCCAGTCAAACTGCCCACCAGCCACCGTCCCTGCCCGCGTTCCCACGGGCCAGGTGAGGGCGCAAACCCAACCAGGGTGGTATCTCACCGCCGGCTCCACGGGACCTGGCGGCCCCGCTTCCCCGCCTCCCACCTATCCTGCACAGGCCGGGCCCGCACCCAATGGCAAGCTGCAGTCAAGCTCCACGGGGTCTTTTTGTCCCGCCGCGGGTCACCCGCTTCTGCACGGGTCCAGCAGTTTCACCGGGCCCCCCGTCGAGACAGTGCCCACGTCGTGACGCCTTTCGTGCGGGTCGGAATTTACCCGACGAGGAATTTCGCTACCTTAGGACCGTTATAGTTACGGCCGCCGTTCACCGGGGCTTCCCTTCGGGGCTCTCCACCCCTCCGGTTCACCTTCCGGCACTGGGCAGGCGTCAGCCCCGATACGTCGGCTTTCCGCCTTCGCCGAGACCTGTGGTTTTGGTAACCAGTCGCGCGGGCCTGCTCTCTGCAACCCCCTCGGGCTCTCCACCCTACCGGGGCCCCCCTTCTCCCAAAGTTACAGGGGCAATTTGCCGAGTTCCTTGACGGGGGTTCTCCCGCTCGCCTCCGTGTCCTCCACGCGCCGACCTGTGTCGGTTTGCGGTACGGTCACCGCCGCCCTCGCTAGAGGCTTTTCTCGGCTCCACCGCCAGGTCCGCTCGGCAGGGCCTCACCCCCACCTCGCTCTCGCCTGGTGCCGCTCCTCGGCCGGGCTTTCCCTCGGCCCACGACCCAGGCTTGGACGGTCCCTCCAACCGCCAGACCCTCCGTGGAGCGTCCCCCCTTCGCTCAACCGGGCGCCGGTGGGGCCGGAATCTTCACCGGCTGCCCCTCGCCTACGGCTTCCGCCCTCAGCTGAGGACCGCCTCACCCGCAGCTGACGACCATCGCTGCGGAACCCTTCGGCACTCTCCGGCGGGGCGGATTCTCACCGCCCTTCCGCTACTCGTGCCGGCATTCGCACTCGTCGCCGCTCCAGCACGGCTCCCGCCNCATCGCTGCGGAACCCTTCGGCACTCTCCGGCGGGGCGGATTCTCACCGCCCTTCCGCTACTCGTGCCGGCATTCGCACTCGTCGCCGCTCCAGCACGGCTCCCGCCGTACCTTCCCCGCCGACGACGACGCTCCCCTACCGCCTCAGAGAGCCTCCGCTCTCCAAGACCCGCGGCTTCGGTGGCGGGCTTCGCCCCGCGTCATTTTCGGCGCACGGGCGCTCGACCAGTGAGCTGTTACGCACTCTTTCAAGGATGGCTGCTTCTAAGCCAACCTCCTGGTTGTCTCCGCACCCGCACCTCCTTCACCACTCAGCCCGCACTTGGGGACCTTAGCCGACGGTCTGGGCTGTTCCCCTCTCGACGCAGAACCTTTTCGCCCCACGTCTCACTCCCGGTAACCAGCCACGAGCATTCGGAGTTCGGCTCGGCTTGGTAGGTTCCACACCCCCGCACCGAACCGGTGCTCTACCTCCCGTGACCTCCTACCGAGGCTGACCCTCAAGCCATTTCGGGGAGAACCAGCTATCTCCGGGTTCGCTTGGCATTTCACCCCTACCCCCAGCTCCTCCGAGCCCTTTGCCACGGACACCGGTTCGGCCCTCCACGCGGGTCTCCCCCGCGCTTCAGCCTGGCCAGGGGTAGCTCACCCGGTTTCGGGTCGGCCAGGCGCGACTTCCCGCCCTCTTCAGACTCGCTTTCGCTCCGGCTCCAGGTGCCTCCCCCTTCGCCTCGCCACGCCCGACCACTCGCCGGCTCATGCTCCAATAGGCACGCCGTCACCGCTCCCGCGGCTCCGACCGCCTGTGGGCGCACGGTTTCAGGCGCTCTTTCACCCCCCTCGCCGGGGTCCTTTTCACCGTTCCCTCACGGTACTCTCCACTATCGGTCGGCCAGGGTGTTTAGCCTTGGAGGTGTGGTCCCCCCAGCTTCCCACAGGGTTCCTCGTGCCCCGTGGTACTCACGCACCTGCCCCACGCATGCCCCCGCAGTCCGCCTACGGGACTCTCACCCTCTCCGGTCGCCCCTTCCAGCAGCGTTCGGCTCCGACAAAGACATGCGCGGCCGCCCTGCCGCTTGGCCCGGACAGGCCGTCCAACCCCGCCGCCGCTTCCGGGCGGCAGCCCTCTGGGCGACGACGGTTTGGGCTCCTCCCGTTTCGCTCGCCACTACTCCGGGAATCGCTCTCTCTTCCTCGGGGTACTGAGATGTTTCACTTCCCCCGGTGCCCTCCCTGAGACTCCCTCAGAAGCTCCCGCCCCCAAGGTTCCCCCCAGGGTGACGTGGCTCCCCACCACGCCAGGTTGCCCCATTCGGAGACCCCCGGATCTCCGCTCGCCCGCAGCTCCCCGGGGCGTTTCGCCGCTCGGCCGCGTCCTTCCTCGGCCCTGGCCGCCTAGGCATCCACCATGCGCCCCTAACCCCAGTCCTGTCCAGAGTCCTCGGGTTCCGCTCGGGAACACCGACANNNTGTCCAGAGTCCTCGGGTTCCGCTCGGGAACACCGACACAGTCGAATGGACCCTTGCAGACGCCTAGACCACGCTCCGCTCGCTTGGTAAGGTGCTCACCGCTCGTTCGAGCACCTTGACAACTGGGGTGTGGTTCGCGATTCCGTGCCCCGTCGCTCCGGGAACAGGGTGACGACTCCGGGTCCGGGTGACAGCCGGCCGTCGCCCTCCNTCCGCCGTGCAAAGGCGGCGCTCTCCCAACTAAGCTACAGCCCCATAACCGTCGCGCCAGGTGGGCGTTCCTGGACTCGAACCAGGGACCTCACCCTTATCAGGGGTGTGCTCTAACCAACTGAGCTAAACGCCCACGCGCCCCCGACAACTGAAGTGTGGCCGAGTGCTCCTGACCGACATCGACGGAACACAGGGTGACGACTCCGGGTACGGGTGACAGCCGGCCGTCGCCCTCCGCGGAGCCTGCTGCTCCGCCTCCTCAGGCGCGCCGCCCTGCCCTCCGCCCCGTCCCGCAGCGCCCCACGCGCCGCTGCGCCACCCCGGTTGACCGCGGGAGCCAACGCTCCCTAGAAAGGAGGTGATCCAGCCGCACCTTCCGGTACGGCTACCTTGTTACGACTTCGTCCCAATCACCAGCCCCACCTTAGACGGCTGCCCCCCAGGAGCTTNGTCCCAATCACCAGCCCCACCTTAGACGGCTGCCCCCCAGGAGCTTCCCCCCAGGTTGGCCCACCGGCTTCAGGTGAGACCAGCTTTCGTGACGTGACGGGCGGTGTGTACAAGGCCCGGGAACGTATTCACCGCCGTATGGCTGACCGGCGGTTACTAGCAACTCCGCGTTCACGCAGGCGGGTTGCAGCCTGCGATCCCCACCACGACCGGGTTTCGGGGATTGGCTCCGGGTCACCCCTTCGCTGCCCTCTGTCCCGGTCACTGTAGCGTGTGTGTCGCCCAGGGCGTCAGGGCCATGCGGACTTGACGTCATCCCCTCCTTCCTCCGGGCTTTCCCCGGCAGTCGGGTCAGACACCCCCGTAACTGACCCCGAGGGTTGCGCTCGTTGCGGGACTTAACCCAACACCTCACGGCACGAGCTGACGACAGCCATGCAGCACCTGTGCCTCAGCTCCCTCATCGGGCACCCCCACCTTTCGGCAGAGTCCTGAGGCATGTCAAGCCCTGGTAAGGTTCTTCGCGTTGCGTCGAATTAAACCACACGCTCCGCTGCTTGTGCGGGCCCCCGTCAATTCCTTTGAGTTTTAGCCTTGCGGCCGTACTCCCCAGGCGGCGGGCTTACTGCGTTGGCGCCGGCACGGATGGGGTCAACTCCACCCACACCTCGCCCGCATCGTTTACTGCGTGGACTACCCGGGTATCTAATCCGGTTCGCTCCCCACGCCTTCGCGCCTCAGCGTCAGGACCGGGCCAGCGGGCCGCCTTCGCCACCGGCGTTCCTCCCGAACTCTACGCATTTCACCGCTACACCGGGAATTCCACCCGCCTCTCCCGCCCTCAAGCCAGGCCGTCCCGCGCGACCCTCCCCGGTTGAGCCGGGAACTTTCACACGCGGCGTACCCAGCCGCCTACACGCCCTTTACGCCCAGTGACTCCGGGTAACGCTCGCCCCCTACGTCTTACCGCGGCTGCTGGCACGTAGTTAGCCGGGACTTGCTCCGAGGGTACCGTCTCCCCATCGTCCCCCCGAACAGCGGTTTACACCCCGAAGGGCTTCCTCCCGCACGCGGCGTCGCTCCGTCAGGGTTGCCCCCATTGCGGAAGATTCCCTGCTGCTGCCTCCCGTAGGAGTCGGGCCCGTGTCTCAGTGCCCGTGTGGCTGGCCATCCTCTCAGACCAGCTACCCGTCATCGCCACGGTAGGCCATTACCCTACCGTCTAGCTGATAGGCCGCAGGACCCTCCTCGCGCAGCCGCTCTCCACGGCCTTTCCTCGTCAAGCCTACCGCCCAACGAGCGTATGGGGTATTAGCCCGAGTTTCCCCAGGTTATCCCCCACGCCAGGGCAGGTTCCCCACGTGTTACGCACCCGTCCGCCACGGTCGGCGCGCTCATCACGCGCTCCCGTCCGACTTGCATGCATTAGGCACGCCGCCAGCGTTCCCCCTGAGCCAGGATCAAACTCTCCATCCCAGCACGCTCCACTC
>NZ_JAMSLS010000002.1 GCF_023806465.1 Thermomicrobium sp. CFH 73360
GCTTCAGCTCCAACGAGGAGCGGGTGCTTTCCCTCGGCACGGTCGCCCCGGAATACGCCAAGGAAGGGACACGGCTGCGGATTGTGTGGGGCGAGCCGAATGGCGGATCGCGCAAGCCGTCGGTGGAGCGGCATGTGCAGACCGAGGTCTGGGTGACAGTTGGACCGGCGCCGTACGCAGAACCCGCCCGCCGCTACCGCGAACAGTTGGCACGCTCGCGGCAGTAAACAGCCCTTCCGCGGACTCGTCCGAGCTCCCCAGGGTAACCTGGGGAGCTCGTTCGCTTCTGGGACAGCAGACCAAGACGATGTTCACCCTGGCAGAAGCACCGCGGTGTCCGTACACTTCCATGAGAGAGGAACGGACACAGCCGACCATGCCAACGATCCGCGAACAACTTGAAGAACATGAAGATGCTTGGCTCCACCCGGCTGCAACGCGTAGTCGTCAAGCCACACGGCAGCGATACGAGCCGGAGTGTCCGCTTCGCACTGCATTCCAGCGTGATCGCGATCGGATCATCCACTCGAAAGCATTCCGGCGGCTTAAGCACAAGACGCAGGTTTTTATCGCGCCGAGCGGTGACCACTTTCGGACACGTCTGACGCATACTCTGGAAGTGACGCAGATTGCCCGAACGATTGGTCGGGCGTTGCGGCTCAATGAAGATCTCATTGAGGCGATTGGCCTTGCCCACGACCTTGGTCATACGCCCTTCGGACACACGGGGGAACGAGCTCTCGCTGCCGTCTTCCCAGGTTTTCGCCACAATGAACAAAGCCTCCGCGTTGTTGATCGGCTGGAACGAGACGGTCACGGGCTGAATCTCACGAACCCAGTCCGTGACGGGATCCTGCGACACTCTAAAACGATGGAGAGTCTCTCCAGTTCCGTAGCCGGCTGGCCCACAACCCTTGAGGGTCAAGTCGTGAAGATCAGTGATGGCATTGCCTATATCAACCACGATCTCGATGACGCGCTCCGAGCGGGCCTTATCAACCTGGACGACGTTCCTCGCGAAATCCTGGACATCCTTGGTTGGACGCACAGCGAGCGTATCCACCGGCTCGTTGCAGATGTTATCGCGACGTCAGCACCACTCTTGGAGACGTTCACTCCTGGACAACCAGTGGTCCTTCTCTCTCCCGAGCTCGAGAATGTGGCAAACCGGCTCCGCTACTTCTTGTTCGAGCGTGTCTACGAGCCGCTCAACCAGCTTGAGTCAACGCGCAAGGCAGAACGACTCATCCAGTTCCTGTATGAACACTACGTTCGGCATCCAGAGGATATGCCTGAAGACTTCCGTCGGAACCTCACCGACGAGCCAGTGGAACGGATTGCTGCTGACTACGTCGCGAGCATGACTGACCGGTATGCCCTCGCCTGTTTTGAGGCGATCTCCATGCCTCGATTCTGGTCGTTCCTTGGGTGATGTCATGGGACGCGAAGACATCGAGCGCGTACGCGAAGCGATCGACATCGTGGACCTCATTGGGAACTACCTGCCGCTCCAAAAAGCGGGTAAGAATTTCAAGGCTCTCTGTCCATTCCATCAGGAGAAGACACCGTCCTTCTACGTGTTTCCGGAAACGCAATCCTTCTACTGCTTCGGCTGCGGCGCTAGTGGTGACGCTCTTACTTTTCTCATGCGCACCGAACACCTCAACTTCCGCGAGGCACTCGAACGCCTGGCCGAACGTGCTGGTATCACCCTCACTCCACTCCGGCCCGCCGACCGGGTGGAAGACGAGCGGCGCCAACGGTTACTCGAGCTGAACCGACTGGCAGCTGCATGGTTCTCACACGTGCTGTGGTCGACCGCCTTTGGTGAGCCGGCACGCGACTATCTCTCTCGACGTGGTGTCGACCACTCGACAGCGGAGCGCTTCGGGCTCGGTTTTGCTCCTGAGGCCTCAACGGCTCTGCTACGCTATCTCACGCGACACGGCGCGTCCCCAGAGGAACTCGTGGAAGCCGGCCTTGTCGTCCGGCGCGAGGATGGTTCGGTCAGCGATCGGTTCCGCAACCGGCTCATCTTCCCCATTCGCGACCAGCAGGGACACGTGCTCGGTTTTGGCGGCCGGACTCTGGGTGACGCCCACCCAAAGTACCTCAACTCGCCCCAAACCCTGCTTTTTGACAAAGGACGTGTCCTCTACGCGATCGACCTTGCAGAAGAGTCCATCCGTCAGCAGCGGACCGTCATCGTTGTCGAGGGGTATCTCGACGCCGTTACCGCTCACCAGTTTGGTTACACCAATACTGTTGCCTCGCTTGGCACCGCATTGACTGAACGACAAGCGCGACAACTTCGCAAGCTCGCCGATCGGATCTTGCTCGCACTTGATGCCGATACGGCTGGGCGACAAGCGACACTGCGCAGTCTCGAGCTGCTCCGCACCACGCTCGCCGACCAAGAACGGCCGGTCGCTGATCCGCGCCAGCTGATCCGCTTTGAGCGGACGCTCGGCATCGAACTCTCGGTCATCGTGTTGCCCGAGGGCTATGACCCCGACGACCTCATTCGTACTGACCGCGCGCGATGGGACCAAGCGCTCGGCCAACCTGTTCCCCTCATTGATTACTATCTTGATGTTCTAATCGGTGAGCAACGACCGGCTGACTCCCGAGCTGCGACCGAGTTCCTTCAGCGCGTTGCTCCCGTACTCACCGAACTCGGCGATCCCGTCCAGATTGACCTGTACACACGCTTGATTGCCCGCCGCCTTCACCTGCCGGAGGAAACCGTACGGCGTGCGCTCGCCACCTACCGGCGCCGCCCGCTGAGCGCGGTCAAAGCTCCGGTCAATCCGTCCGCAGGCACTCGTCCACTTACCCCAGAACAGCAATTAGTGGCGCTCCTGCTCCGCTATCCCGAAGTAGCCCGCGGACTCGCCGCTGAACTTGACGATGAGACACTCCTCGATGCACAACATCGAGAGCTTCTCGGGCTTGTGCGCGTTGGACGCACTCTCGAAGACGCAGATATTCCGGAAGAGCTGCGTCACTATGGGCAGAAACTGCGTGAGCGAATTGCAGCACAACCGGAACTTCCGCTCCCACTCGCCAGGCAGGCCATTCGCGACGCTTTTCGGCGGCTTCGCCGGGAACGCCATGACGAACGGTTGCGTTCACTCCTCAGCGAGGTGCGTGCGGCAGAAGAATCAGGCGATCGTGCTGCACTCCGAACAGCGCTCGAGCTCGTTGAGGCGCTGAAGCAACGCTTCCCGGAGTTCTACCCCGAGCCGAGCCCGTACTTCCGCGATACCCGGGATCCTGTCACATAGGACGCAGAACCCGTCGCAGTGCCTGAACAAGCGCATCGTCTTGCTCAGGAAGAACAGTGCGAACATCCAGTAGGAGGCGATCGTCGTCAACCCTCCCGACGACTGGCGGCTGACCAATCCGCAAGCGACGTGCCAACTCGTCAACCGAAAGACCGGGCACACTTCGCGCGATCGTTGCCGCCGGTATGGCGAGTGCCACGCTGGGCAACGTCTCTCCCGGCAGCGACCCGCCACCGACCGTCGCCTCAGTGCGGATGATTTCCCCTTCAATGATATCTGCTAACTGTTCGGCCCAGGCTCGGCAACGCTGAGCGAGCACCTCAATCGGAGCGGCGATCATGCGCCAGACCGGGACTTTCTCCACCGCCTCGCCACGCAGGTAGTGGCGCAGGGTCACAGCGGTCCCTGCAAGTGCCGTCTTATCGGCACGGACTGCACGGGCCAGCGGGTGCCGTTCGACGCGCTCGATTAACTCCTTTCGCCCTACGATGATGCCAGCCTGCGGGCCACCGAGTAACTTGTCCCCGGAAAAACAGACGAGGTCGGCACCGGCGGCGATTGCCTCCTGGACAGTCGGCTCGTGCGCCAGTCCAAAGGCAGCGGTATCGAGCATGGCGCCACTACCGAGATCTTCGATCAACAACAGCCCACGCGTCTGCGCGAGTTCCGCAAGTTCCCGGAGCTCGGGCTGCGCCGTGAAGCCAATAATACGGAAATTACTCCAGTGCACCGAGAGAATGGCTACTGTCTCGTCGGTGATCGCCTCGGCATAGTCGCGGACATACGTTCGGTTCGTTGTCCCGACCTCGACCAGACGGGCACCGCTCTGCCGGAGCACATCGGGGATGCGGAATCCTCCGCCGATCTCCACCGCCTGACTGCGCGAGACCAAAACCGAGCGTCCCGCACAGAACGTGCTGAGCACGAGGAGCACGGCAGCAGCATTGTTATTGACGACCAGCCCCGCCTCGGCTCCAGTGAGCAACGATAAGAGACGACTGAGTTCGGCCATGCGTCCGCCGCGGCGGCCAGATTCCAGCTCGATTTCCAGCGCAGTGTAGCGGCGGGCAGCTTCCAGCATTGCGAACGCTGCCTCCTCGCTCACCGGAGCTCGCCCGAGATTGGTGTGGATGATGACTCCGGTCGCATTGATGACCGGTTCGAGACGTGGCCGTATCAGGCGCTGGAGCTCATGCCGTAGCCACCCGACAACATCCGGCGGAGACTCACCCGCAAGGATGCGATGACGCGCTGCAGCGAGCACCTCTTGGGCTACTTGAACAACTGCACGCTCACCGAGCGCCTCGGCAAACGGGTGGATCTCCGGAAGCTGCAGGAGCGTTGAGACAGCGGGAAGCGAACGAAGGTGCCGCTGCGGTTGAAGGTCGCGCGTCGAGCGCTCGTTCATTCCTGGGCTCCGTGGTGATACGAAAAAGGCCGGCAAAGCCGGCCACCCGTCGGGGAGAGAGGATTCGAACCTCCGACCTCCGCGTCCCGAACGCGGCGCGCTAACCGGGCTGCGCCACTCCCCGCTTCTCCGGCGGCAGTATAGCATAGTGCACAGGAACTTGCCAAGGAAACCTAGCCTGACGTCCCGGCAGTCGGCTAGAATTGACTCTGTGCTGGGTGACGCGCCCGCGTAGCTCAGGGGAAAGAGCCGGGGCGTCCTAAGCCCTGTGGTCGGGGGTTCGAGTCCCTCCGCGGGCGCCGAGTGCGTGGAGCCCGCCGCCACCGGCCACTGGTGTCGGTGGTTTTGTTTCGGGCGCCTACCCTCGAGAGGAGGGATTTCAGGCGAGTGGAGACAGCGCTCGAGCACCGTGATTTCTTCCCTCCAGTCGGCATCCGGCGGGTGGCGATGATTAGCCTGCATACGTCCCCGCTCGCCCAACCAGGCATCGGGAGCGCCGGCGGAATGAACGTCTATATCCGCGAACTCAGCCGTCACCTAGCACAGCGTGGTGTTGAGGTCGATATTTTCACCCGACGCGACCATCCTGATCTCCCTCCCGTCGTCGAGCCAGTCCCAGGCGTCCGCGTCCTGACGCTTGACGCTGGCCCTGCAATGTCCCTTGCCAAGGAGCAGCTGTTCTGCTACGTACCGGAATTTGTCAGCGAGTTAGCGTACCGCGTTTACAGTCAGCAGCGTCCTTACGATGTGATCCATGCACATTACTGGCTATCCGGATGGGCCGCACACCTCCTCCAGCGATACTGGCCCATTCCGTTCGTTCAGATGTTTCATACGCTTGCGGTGCTGAAGAACGCGGTCCGGGCCAGTCCGCCAGAATCCGTGCTCCGCCTCCAAGTCGAGCAAGGACTCGCGCGCATCGCCGACGCAGTCATCGCCGCGAATCCAGATGAGCGTGAGACGATTGTCAGCGAACTTGGTGCCCCTCCAGGGCGCCTCTGCACTGTTCCGCCAGGAGTGGACGCAGAACATTTCCGCCCGTTGGACCGCGCTGCAGCCCGAGCACAAATGGGAATCGAACTGAATCGGCCGACCGCCCTTTTTGTCGGCCGAATTGACCCTGTCAAGGGCATCGACACGCTCCTGCGTGCGTGGCAACGCGTCCACGCAACACTTGCGAAAGAGCGGCCACTGCTCCTATTCCTTGGTGGAACCTTTCAGAATGGTCTGTCTGGGCCCGAGCCCGATCGGGTCTTAAACCGTGTCATTGCCGAAGCCGAGGCGCTCGGCCTTTCCGAGTCCATCCGTTTTCTTGGCTCGCGACCGCAAAGCGAACTCCCTCTCTTCTACAACGCTGCTGACGTCTGTCTTATTCCGTCACGGTACGAATCGTTTGGTCTCGTTGCCGTTGAAGCGATGGCCTGCGGCACGCCGGTTATCGCGAGTCGTGTGGGGGGACTCCGTTTCAGCGTGGAACATGAGGTCTCGGGGCTGCATGTACCCCCTGACGATCCAGATGCCCTAGCCGCGGCAACGATCCGCACGCTCACCGATCACAGACTCCGCTCCCACCTCCAAGTTGGTGCACGGCAAGCCGCACTCCGCTACTCTTGGCACCGGGTCACGACCGCCGTCATCAGGGTCTACGAACAGGTTGCACGCCGGGAAGCCGTACAGCCCTGTCCTGCGTGAGGGTGGAAAGGGTTGGCAATGGTCCAATTCTCGGTCGCCGAGGAAATCTTCACCACATTTCCGGACTATCTCGTGGTTGTGGTTGTGGCGCTTCATGTCGATAATCATTGCCATGTTGAAACTGCTCGTACTCTCTTGGCCGAGACAGTCCGCACAACGCAGGAACGGCTTGGAGGCACCGATCCGAAGGAATTGCGAGCGATTGCAGTCTGGCGACAGGCATTCCGGGTACTCGGCTGGTCAGCGAGCACCTATCAGAGCTCAGTAGAATCTCTCCTTCGGCGGACTCTCAAGGGAAATCCACCACCCAGCATCAATCCCGCCGTTGATCTTGCCAATGCGGCCTCGCTGCGCTTTCTGGTCCCGATCGGCGCTCATGATCTGGAGAGTGCCCCACACGGCCTCACTGTTCGACCAAGCCGGGCTGTGGATCGGTTTCTGCCGCTCAATGAGGGTGAGGCAGAGATCCCCGAGCCAGGTGAGTTCATCTATGCACACGCCGACGAAGTCCGCACCCGCCGCTGGGTGTGGCGACAGAGTCGACTTGGCCTTGTGACACCAGACTCGCGCAGGATTTTCTTCCCCATCGACGCCTTCCGTCACGTGACCGAGCAGGCGGCACAAGAGGCGGCCGACTGGCTTGCCGAGCAACTCCGGACACTGCTCGGTGCGTCGATTTTGCGCGGAGTCGTCGATCGGGAGCACCCGGAGATCCACCTCAACAACATCGAGCAACCTTCGTGATGAGGGAGACTGATGACACGGCACCTTCCAGATCACACGGTAGATTCCGACGGTGTCAGCGCTGCTGATGTGCCGCTCGATGCCGCACCAAACTCGGCTTAGATACGGGTTTCTCCTCGACCAAATGGGGAGTTGAGACGTTGGGCTGACCACCGGAGGAGCGTCCGGGCGATTTGCCGGGCCGTGCTCCGTTGTCAACACCCCGCAACCCATCACCGCGTTCCTCTTGACAGTCAGACAGAAGACTGTTACGATGCAAGCTGGGCAGGCTCAGTCAGTGAGCTGGAGACCGTGACGACGCCAAGGCAAGCCGACGAACTTCGAGAAGATTCCCCGACCAGGCGCTTCTTGCCTGTTGCTCCCCGCCGTGTCTATCCCCTGAAACGCCGTTCCCGCGTTCACTAGCTCTGCTGGACAAGACGCTTGTCCACGTCCAGTTTGCCGAAAGAAGTGAGGCGTGCCTTTCCGGTGCGACATCGGATGGTCACGCGGTCATCATGCAACGTGTTCGGAAAGACGGAGGGAACGGCATGCTCGAGGGAACGTTTGTTGCAGTCATAACCCCGTTTGTAGGTGAGAGGCTCGATGAGCAAGCGCTCGGTCACCTCGTTGATTGGCTTATTACCGAGGGAGTTGACGGTCTTGTCCCATGCGGGACGACTGGTGAGACCCCGAGTTTGAGCGATAATGAATGGCGACGCGTGGCCGAATTGGTGATCGAGCGCACAGCAGGCCGGGTTCCGGTCATCGTCGGCACTGGAACGAATTCGACTGCCGTGAGCATTGCCCGCACGCGAATCGCACGCGAGCTTGGTGCCACCGCAGCAATGGTTGTCACACCCTATTACAACAAGCCGCAGCAGGAAGGTCTCCTGCGGCACGTCGTCGCGATCGCTGACGCCGTCGATCTGCCATTGGTGGTCTACAACGTCCCCGGGCGGACCGGAGTCAACCTTACCCCCGAGACGGCGCGCCGGATGGTGGAGCAGGCACCGATCGTCGCCATCAAGGAGTCAAGCGGTTCGCTCGATCAAGTCAGTGAACTCGTCCTTGCCGTGGGGGATCGCTGCGCGATTCTCAGTGGCGACGACTCGCTCACACTTCCAATTCTCGCCGTGGGTGGTCGCGGTGTCGTCTCCGTCCTCGCCAACGTCGCCCCAGCAGCCACCGCCGCAATGGTCCGTGCTGCACTGCGTGGAGAACTCGAACGCGCGCGACGCCTCCATCACGAGCTTTTCTTCCTGGCTCGCGCGTTGTTCATCGAGACGAACCCCGTTCCCGTCAAGGCCGCTGCGGAGCTGCTTGGCCTGTGCCGTGCCGACGTTCGTCTTCCACTTGCACCACTGACCCCTGCGAATCGAGAGCGCCTCCGTGCGGTCCTCGCCTCCTGCCCGCACACAGCTGAGCGCCTTCCTCACGCCGTAGGGGAGGTTGCCTGATGCTGCGCCTTGCGCTTATCGGGATCACTGGACGTATGGGGCGGGTCGTTGCTGAATGCGCTGCCGCCGCACCAGACATCGAGCTTGTCGCTGGCCTGGTGAGTCCCAGTCGCGACCTGGCGGAGACCTCCCGCGTGCTTCCGCGCACCGTCCGACTCACGCATGACCTCTCCGAGCTCGTCTCAGGTGTGGACGTCGTCATCGATTTCAGCCGTCCAGAGGTGACGGCTGATGCGGCACTCGCTGCAGCTGACTCGGGCGTGGCCTTTGTGAGTGGCACGACCGGACTTCGGGAATCGGAGTTCGCTGCCATACGTCAGGCTGCAACATCGATTCCAGTTGTCCACGCAACGAATTTCAGCATCGGGATAGCGGTGCTCTTGCGGATCGTCCCGGAGCTCGCACGGGTACTCGCGAGCTGGGACTGTGAACTCATGGAGAGACACCACCGGCAGAAGCGTGATGCACCATCCGGCACGGCGCTGACGCTGGCACGGGTCGTGGCCGCAGCACGAGCGGCCAACACCTCATTCGTGTACGGGCGCGGGCCCGGGATCGCCACGCGCCAGCCGGGAGAACTCGGGATCCACGCAATTCGTGCCGGGGGCGAAATCGGCCGACATGCGCTGCTTTTCGCCTCCGACGAGGAAGGAATCGAGATCACCCATTGGGCACAGAGTCGGCGCGCTTATGCAGCTGGGGCGCTCGAGGCAGCCCGCCGCCTCGTCGGCCGCTCCCCTGGCCTGTACCAGTTCACTGACCTCCTTTATGAGATGTAATGTGCAACGTGATCCCGCCGACCCAAGGGTCGGCGGGGTATTCTCGTCCCAGACCACATGCTGTAGGATCGGGTGACAGCTTGGCAGTTAACCTCATCACACGAGGGGGCGAAATGACCACGATGCGATTCGGTATCCACGTTGGGCCACAGAACACAACGGTGGATGAACTGCGCCGACTCTGGCGCTTTGCTGATGCACATGACTTCCACTGGTTCTCGGTCTGGGATCACTTCTACGCCCGCACCTCCGACCAGATTCCACACTTCGAAAGCGTCGCTCTCCTTTCGGCGATCGCCTGTGAGACGCAGCGCATCCGCTTCGGGTGTATGGTCTTCGCGGTCCAATTCCGAAATATTGGGCTGCTTGCCAAGTCCATTGTCACCATCGACCACCTCAGCGGTGGACGACTCGAAGTTGGACTCGGCGCGGGATGGCACGAGCCGGAGTATCGGGCCTTCGGTTACCCGTTCCTCTCGGATCGTGAACGACTTGACCAGCTTGAGGAAGGTATACAGTCCCTGCGTGCCTTGCTCGAACAGGATGCTGTGACTGTTGAGGGACGGTGGATCCAGCTTCGCGAGGCCCGCGTGCTCCCCAAGCCACTCCAGACTCGACTCCCACTGTGGGTTGGTGGCGCCGGGGAACGTCGCACGGCCCACATAGCGGCACGGTACGCCGACGGCTGGAACATTCCGTACGTGAGTCCTGAGGGTTTTCGTCAGAAGCGGACTGCACTCGAGCACTGGTGCGAGGTGGAGGGACGCGACCCGGCTACAGTTCGCCTCGCAGTGCAGGTCGGGTTGTACATGGCCCCTGAAGACGACGACCAGGCGGTGGCACGTCTCCGTGCCCGTCTCGCAGAGCAAGTAGGGCCACAGGCCCTTGAACAGCCCGGATGGCTTGTTGGCGGCCCAAGCAAGATCATCGAAGAGCTCCAGGCCTATCGGGACTCGGGGGCGGACTGGATCAACGTCACTGTACGCCCCCCGGTCGATTTTGAAGCTCTCCAAGCCTTTGTCGACCGGGTTATGCCCCACTTCACAGGCCGCAGCTAACTCACTCGCGCGCCCAGCCAAAAGAGTGCCGCTGTCGCCTTTGGCGACGGCCCAGTTTGTGATGGTGGCTTCGGATCGTGGACTGTTTCCGGGGGAAGACGATCTCGCAAAGCGCTCGGCTTCCCGACCATTCTCATCAGGTGGCCGAGGTCACCTCATCCGGCTTTGTGGCAAGCGTCGTCCAGTGCGCGTGAACGGTCTTCACACACCACAATCGGGCCCGACGAGCGGCGCCGGGCCCCCGAAAGCTCCGTCAAAGACAGGCTGCATGGCTCGCCGACGAGCGGGAGGCGGGACTCCGACCAGACGAGCGACGCAGTGGAGCACTGCCTAGCCGGCTCCACGCCCGCCCCATCAGCCGTCTCATGATGGAACACGCGTTTGCGCCGCGCACTCACCAAGCCGTAGCATTGTAGAGGGAGAGACGTGGTGGAGCGAGGAGCAAGGGCTGATGTGGCAGAGACTGAGTTCATTCGTATCGCTCCTCGTCCTCCTAAGTGCGGGTTGGCTCACATTCGCGCAGCCCACGTCATGCTTATGCGGCGCTGACCTGCCCCACCCACACCTCTGGTTCGAACTTCCCGGACACCACCATGGCCATTCGTCTTCCGCGACCGCGGGCGCATCAGCAAGTCGAGATCTCCCCACGGGACCAAGCGTCAACGCACCACCCCCGCTCGTACCGTTCGGCAGTACTATGCCAATCATCCTCTTTGGCGTGTTCCTCCTCAACCTCGCGCTCCTGCGCCAGTCATGTCGCGAGATTCGCCACGCGCGGCCTACAGGCAGAACAGTGAAACCGCCGGTGCCCCCACCGCGGCTGGCTACCAGGGAAAGTCGGGTCGCTCGCCACGTATCCGGTGTCTGACTTGACGTCATTGCTGAGGTGTCCGTGTGATGGTTCGCCGCTTCGCGTTGGTCACGGTTCTCTTGGCGGCCACGCTCTCAATCGTGTGGAGTGCGATAGCCGCCCCACAAGTCCTCCCTCGACTGCGACTCGCTCCGGGCTTCGGTCTACAAGACCCTACCGGGGAGACCGTCTCGAGCGATTCCTTGCGAGGGAGCACGCTTGTTGTCACTTTTGGACCAGCGCAGTGTGATGAGCGCTGTCGCGCATGGGGTCGAACAGTCGCGACCGCACTCCCGCGAGATCTGTCTCCGGAGCAGTTCCAGCTGGTCTGGATTGTCACCTCACCTGCCACACCTGCGGACCTTGCAGCGCTCGAGGGGCAGCTGCCCGCTGCGCCACTTCCGTGGCGTGTCCTTGGCACCGATGACGCGCGACAGCTGGAACTGGTTCTCGCCGGTTTCCGTGTGCCGCGTGTCGTCAGCGCTGCCGGTTCGCTGCCCGACCCGATTCTCATCATCGTGGACCCTGCCGGGATCGTGCGGGCTGAATATCGGGTTTCCCCGCAGCCGCAGGTAATTGCACAAGATCTGGCAGCGCTGAAGAAGGAAATCCGAGAGAGTCGTGGACTCCGGCGTTATCTCTACGAAGCGGCGCACCTCTTCACCTGCAACGTTGGAGGACTCTGATGCGACCAACACGTCCCTGGATCCGCCGAATCGTCATCGCCGAGCTCGCCCTGATCGCGCTCGTCCTCATCGTCACCGGCTGGTTCTACTGGCAGTCACGCGCAGCCACTACCGCGTTCAATGGGATGCTGCTTGATCCCCCGCAAGACGTTCCTGTAGTCCGCCTTCAGGGAAGCGACGGGCAAGCGCACGCCTTGACCGACTTCCGCGGCAAGGTGACCGTTGTCTTCTTCGGCTACACGCACTGCCCGGACGTCTGCCCGATGACCGCATCCACTGTCACGCGGGCACGCGAGCTACTCGGGAATCAGGCAGATCGCATCCAGTTCGTCTTCGTCTCCGTCGACCCGGAACGCGATACTCCGGAGCGACTTGCCAGCTACTTGGCAAAGTACGACTCCTCCTATATCGGATTGACTGGTGATGAGCAGGCGATCCAGGAACTCGCCACGGCCTTTGGAGTCCACTACGCGAAGGTCCAATCGACCTCCGCTCTCGGGTATCTCGTCGAACATACAGCCTCGACCTTCGTGCTCGACCGAGAGGGTCGATTACGCGCTGTCCTCCCGTTCGGGTTGACACCGGAGCAAATGGCGAGCGACCTCCGCACGCTGTTGCGGTCTTGAAGGTTCTGGTAGTACCGAACAGTCGTGGGAGGAGCACCATGGTACGACGAGTGATTCGCTCGTATCGCACGATTGCGCTGTGGATCGTAGCGACGAGTCTACTTTTTAGTGTGGCCTGTGCCGGAGGAACTACCCCAACGCCAACAGCCGCATCGTCACCCACCCCGGCAGCCGCGGTTCAGCCCTCACCGACCACTGTACCGAGCCCTACACCGACCACCCCTCCGACACCCACCCCGGTCCCAACTCCGACACCAAGCGCCATGCACGGGACGCCAACGATGGGTCACGGCATGGGGATGGGCATGGCGACACCACCGGTGCAGAACGAGTTCCGTGAAGGCCCGTTCATTCTTCGCAACGTCTGGGCTCGTGCTGCAACACAGGCTGACGGCCTCAGCGCAGTGTACATGGTGATTGAGAACACCGGTGACCAACCCGACCGTCTCCTCCACGCCCACTGTGACGCTGCCCAGACGGTTGAACTCCATGAGACCAGAATGGAAGGCGGTGTCATGAAGATGCAACCGGTCGACGGCATTGATGTGCCAGCGAAGGGAACCGTCGAACTCAAACCGGGTGGTCTGCACGTCATGCTCATCGGTTTGACACGCGACCTCAATCCGGGTGACACCATCGAAGTGGAACTCCACTTTGAACAAGCTGGGCACGTCCACGTGGAAGCGACGGTCGTCAAACCTTGACGCAGGAGTTCCAACCGGCGGCGCCAGGGGACAACCCCTGGCGCCTTTTGTCTTCCAATCTTCTCTCCACCCCTGAGGATGACGTCTCACCAACACGTGTCGGTCCCTGCTCGCCACTCTTCACAGGGACCTCATTCAGGTGATCTTCCACGCTCAGCGTCATACCCAGCGTCTCGGTCTCGCGCAGTCGACGCCGGTAGGCCATGTGATCTTCGGCGCTCAGCGTCATACCCAGAAACAACTCCTGCTTCTTCTGCCTCGAATGTTGACCTGTGGTAGTTCTCATGACGACTCGAGGACCGCGGTGTACCTCCAGGGCTCTCCTGTTCCCTGGAAGTGCGCAGTACTACAATTGCTTCAACACTTCCTCGGTCTTTGCACCGTTCTTTGTGCCATGGGATACCTTTTGCGATACCTGCCCTTGTGAGGCGCGTTTGAAGCGGTTCTCTGAGTAGTACGGCTCACGAGCCAATCTATTGTGGAATAGCTTGCGTTTCCGTCATCGCTGGGCAAAATAAACCCATACTTCGGTCTGTGAGGCAGCGAGGACAACCGTGATGAAGCCCCAAGGGACCACCGACGCAGCGATCCACCACCCCCACCGTGCCCTCACCTTCTTCGCTCTTTACGCCACGCTCTTTCTGGTCGCTTGTCTCCGGACAGCACCAGAGCCGACACCCCTGCCTACCACCGATCGATGGTCACTCACCATTCAGACGCTCCGCCTTGAGCCAGGCACCACCCCCACGCTCCGTATTCGGCTCGCACCCCCGAGCACTGCCAGTTCGACCATTGTTCAGCTCGAATTGGCTCCCCCAAACGGCGCGTTTACCGTCGTTCTCCTCAAGGAAGTGCGTCAGGCAACTTTCGAACTCGCTGTGGACCTCGGAGAGCATTTCGGTCCCAACATCCCAAGTGGTACCTGGCGTGCCCGTCTCGTTGACCAGCATGATCAGAGCCGTGTCTTAGCCGAAGCGAGCTTTGTGATTCTTCCCAACCCGTAGAGCGTCACCCTCTGGGAACTTGTCTTGCCAACGATGCCGACCCTCGCTGATCATTGTGCCAGCAGCAGTGTGCCTGTGGAGATCGGGATCCGCCACCGCACAGGAGCGGGCCAGGAGACAGTCGTCCTTTATGCCGTCGTGGTCTCACCGTCCGGCCAGCAGTTCGTGACTCCTAGTCTTACTCTCCGTGGTTCAGAGGCCACGACGCTCCAGCTCTCCCTCTGCACGGTGACAGGAGGAAACGTGGTTCCCCCGGGTGCCTGGACCGTCCGTTGGCACCGGAAGGACGCTCCAGAACAACCGATCGCCGTGGGTCAGTTCACTGTCACTCAGCCCCCCACCCCACTCCAGCCCCCAACGTGACTCTGGTGTGGCAACTACCACAGCAACCCGTTCAGCTTGGGTCCTGCGATGACGTCGTCACGGTCCGGCTGAGGAACGCAACAGATTCGGTTGGTCAAGCACTCTCGGTCATCGTCCAGGTTGCCGCTCCCGGCCGCGAGCCAGTCAACCTGACTCTCCTCACTTTGGTCCAGGCTGATTGGCAAGTGCTTGAACTTCGTCCATGTCAAGTCGTAGGCAACCAAGACATTGCCGGAACGTGGCAACTCCGTGCGTTACACGCAGGAACCAGAGAGCCAATTACTCCATGGGTCTCGCTCGATATCGGTCCGCTCCCTTCCCCGTCACCGACTCCCTCCATGCCGCCACCGCAGCAGCCCCAGCCCCCGCCTGCTACTCGACCGCCGGAGTCAGCACCGCCTCCTCCACCCGCCGCCGTCGTCGATACTGACCGCGACGGGCTCAGTGACGACGAGGAACGCCGCCTTGGTACCGACCCGGTGAACTCCGATACCGACGGAGATGGCCTCAGCGATGGCGAGGAGGTCCGCCGATACGGGACAGATCCACGATCGCACGCTACCGATGTGGACGGAACGTGGGACGGCCAAGAAATCCTGCAAGGGAGTGATCCATTCGACCCGTGCAGTCCATGGCAGTTCGCCTACAACTGCCAACAGCACTAGCTTTCACGCGAGGATGCCAGGCTAATTTTTCTGTTTCCTATGAGTCTGCTCCCAAGTACTGCTCCAGCCGCGCCTGGAAATCGATCCAGATGCGCTGCTCCATAGCACTTTCCCGCGTCGCGGTCCAACTGGGCACAACGGATGCCCTCGTCGGCCATCACCCACCCTACGGCCACGCTCGCACATGCGACAATCGCTCGCTCGAATCACACTACCCTGCCAAAGAGTAAGATGAACGTCCTGAACAAATCGAACTCCAGGGTGACTCCGCAGCCGACCACCCGTTTCAATCCATCCGTTGTATCCCCACAGGCGAGCTCTTACTGACACCGGCCTGCCTGTGGGCCAGGAGACGCTGTTGGTGATCCGTCCTCACCAAGTGTTCGACAGAGCCAAAAGAGATTCAGACGGCGGCCAATGAGCTCTGCGCGCCAAGTATGCTGTGGAGGTCGGACCAGAAGCAGCGCACCGACTGTCGATCCCTCCTTGGTGCAACGTGCGTCTGCCCCCGAGCTCCCACGTACTGGGCAGGCCGTTCGTCTTGGTGCTCTCTTCCCACTTTGAATGGCGGCGCAACAGGATGACGATATGGAGACAGACAACTCCCACTATAATTGGGCGGAGCGACCCGGTAGTGGCTCATCACGTAACAGAAGCCGGCTGCTGCCACACCTTCGCATTGATCGCGCAGCCATAAGGACGGTAACGGCGATGCCAGAGGCAGTGGTCGTGGAAGCGAGCCAGCTCGCAAACCTCCTGGCCGCGCTCCAAGCACGCAAGTATCGAGTGATCGGACCGACTGTCCGTGACGGGGCCATAATCTATGACGACCTGACTACGGTCTCTGATCTCCCCGTTGGCTGGACAGATGAGCAAGAGGCGGGAGAATACCGACTGCGGCGCCGAGACGACGGAGCGTACTTCGGTTACGCCGTTGGGCCGTACGCTTGGAAGCGCTTCCTTCACCCTTCACCGTTCACCCTGTGGCGCGCGCGACGAACGCCCGACGGTGTCATTGTGGAGCTGACCGATGCCGAACCGTCGCGCTTTGCCTTCCTCGGCGTCCGTCCCTGTGATCTCGCGGCCATAGGCATTCTCGACCGCGTCTTGCGTGACGGACCGTATGTCGACCCCTCGTATCGCGATCGGCGCGACCATGTCTTCATTGTCACTGTGCAGTGTGCCAACTTTAGTCCCAGCACCTGTTTCTGCGTTTCGATGGGCACTGGACCACGTGCTGAAAATGGCTTTGACCTGGCCCTCACTGAGCTTCTGGATCCTGGATCACACCGCTTCTTAGTTGAGATCGGCAGTGAGCGCGGGGCCGAGATCTTGCGCGAGCTTGCGCACCGTCCTGCTTCGGCAAGCGATTGGGAAACGGCTACTCGACTCGTTCATAAGACTGCGGCACGGATGGGACGCCAGCTCGAAGTCCGTGGACTCCCAGAAGCGCTCCTTGCCAATCTCGAGCACCATCGCTGGGACCACGTTGCAGCCCGCTGCCTCACCTGCGGGAACTGCACGATGGTTTGTCCGACCTGCTTCTGTTTCTCTGTCGAAGACCGCAGCGATCTGACTGGATCAGTGATCGAGCGGGTCCGCACTGCGGATGTCTGCTTCACCACCGCTTTCACTTACACAGCAGGGAAGTCGTTACGGCAGAGCGCACGCTCGCGTTACCGACAGTGGCTTACCCACAAATTGGCAACGTGGGTCACACAATTTGGCACCTTTGGATGTGTCGGCTGCGGGCGCTGCATCACCTGGTGCCCTGTCGGGATCGATATTACGGAAGAGGCTGCTGCGATCAGCGGGCTGACGCGCAAGGATGAGAGGCCATGAGCGACCGGGAGTTGGAAGAGTTTCTCGCCGTGCACCCGTTCACGGCCGACCTCGACGAGAGTCAGCGAGCCCGTCTTGCGAAACAGGCGCGTCTGGCCCACTACCAGCCGGACGAGTATCTCATCCAAGAGGGTCGTCCAGCCGATGCCTTCTACCTTATCGTCCAGGGTCTGGTCTCAATCGAGCTCTTCGTCCCCGGCCACGGGCCACGCCCGCTCCAGACTGTTGAAGGCGGAAGTGCCGTTGGTTGGTCGTGGATGCTTGCTCCCAGCCGTTGGGAGTTTGACGCTCGAGCCCTCGAACGAACGACCGCAGTGGTCTTCGATGCCGAGCGTCTTCGGGCGCTGTTGCTCGAGGACTGCTGTTTGGGCCTGCGCCTTGTTCAGCGTCTCTTGTTTCTTGTCACCGAACGTCTGAGAGCCGCTCGTCTGCAGTTGCTGGATCTCTACGGACCACCAAGGGAGCGCTGATGGTCAAAGCAGCAATCACAACTCCAGCAGCGACGAATCCCTTCATCCCGTTCCCTTTCGTTGTCATGAGCAGACGCCGCGAAACACGGGACACAGTGACGCTGCGTCTACGCCCTCTGAGGAATGTACGCCTCCTCGCGCAGCCCGGACAATTCATGATGCTCTCAGTCATCGGTGTCGGTGAAGTGCCCATCTCGGTGAGCGGTTTGCCACGCCGCCCTGGGGAACTCGAGCACACGATCCGCGCAGTCGGCTCGGTGACCCGTCACCTTGTCGCCCTGCGACCCGGAGACTACATCGGGGTACGAGGGCCATTTGGCACGTCCTGGCCGCTCCAACTGGCCCACGGACAAGACGTTCTCTTGATTGCCGGCGGACTTGGCTTTGCTCCTCTCCGTTCCGCATTACTTTCCATTCTCCGCGAACGCTGGCGCTACCGTCAGGTGATCGCTTTGTACGGTGCGCGAAGCCCTACCGATCTGCTGTACCGCCGTGACCTAAGCCGCTGGCAGCAACGGCCAGATCTCGTCCTCCGTATGACCGTTGATCACCCCGACCAATACTGGCGCGGACAGGTTGGGGTCGTTCCGAATCTGATTCGGCAGGTAGCAGCCTTCTTTGAGCCCGCCAACACCATTGCGATGATCTGTGGACCAGAGATTATGATGCGCTTTACGATACGTGAACTCCAAAAGCACGGCGTTCCGGATGAACACATCTTCCTCTCATTGGAACGGAACATGCAATGCGCGATTGGGCTGTGTGGGCACTGCCAGTTGGGCCCGTTCTTCCTCTGCAAAGACGGCCCAGTGCTGCCGTATAGTCGTCTCGCACCCTTCAGCGATATTCGCGAGTTCTGATTGGTGGGGAGGAAGCCGTGCCTCGGCAACGCCATAGACCGAAATTGGCGGTCTGGAAATTCGCCAGCTGCGACGGTTGCCAACTGACCCTGCTTGACTGTGAGGACGAGCTTCTCCTCATGAGTGAACTCTTTGAGATCGCGTACTTTCTTGAGGCGTCAAGTGCCGTCGTTCGCGGGCCGTACGATCTTTCCCTCGTTGAGGGAAGCATCACGACCCCGGAAGAGGTCGAGCGGATCCATGCGATCCGGCGACAAAGCCGCATTCTGGTTGCCATGGGTGCTTGCGCGACTGCAGGGGGCATCCAAGCAGTGCGCAACTTCGCGGATGTTGAGGACATGAAGCGAGTGGTGTACGCGTCTCCGGAGTATGTGCGGACCCTCGAACACTCCCTCCCAGCCTCAGCGTACGTCCCCGTCGATTTTGAACTCCCCGGTTGTCCACCGAGCAAAGCGCAGGTCCTGGAGTTCCTCACTGCCTTCCTCCAAGGACGCCGACCCTCGATCCCAACACACAGTGTCTGCATTGACTGCAAGCGACAAGGCGTCGTCTGTGTGATGGTCGCCGAGGGCATTCCCTGCCTCGGTCCGGTCACGCGGACCGGTTGCGATGCACTCTGCCCTCGTTACCGGCGTGGCTGCTACGGTTGCTTTGGTCCCATGGAGTCACCGAATACAGAAAGCCTGAGCGCCTGGTTCCTGGTCCGATCAGGACTCGCACCGCAACAGCTCGTTCCGCTCTATCGCTCCTTCAACGCAGCAGCACCAGCGTTCGTGGAGGCAAGCCAACGTTCCGCGGATCCTATCGGAGTTCAACAGGCCACCGAGTCACCGTGGACCCAGGCAGTCAACGAGCGGGAGTCTGCTAATGGTGAGCCATGAACGGCAGCGCACGATCCGCATCAGCGCACTCGCGCGCGTCGAAGGGGAAGGCGCACTGTTCATTCGGGTGCGCGACGGGAAGCCGATGGACGTTCGTCTCCAGATCTACGAGCCACCTCGCTTCTTCGAAGCCTTGCTCCGCGGCCGCCCCCACACTGACGCACCCGATATCACAGCCCGCATATGCGGTATCTGTCCGGTGGCTTATCAGATGAGTGCTTGTAATGCTCTGGAGAGCCTGTTTGGGATCACCATTCCTCCGGAAATACGTCAGCTCCGGCTCCTCCTGTACTACGCCGAGTGGATCCAGAGCCATACGTTACACGTGGTCATGTTGCATGCCCCTGACTTCTTGGGTGTTGACAGCGTCGTTCAAATGGCCCAGACCAATCGTGATCTTGTCCAGCGGGCATTGCAGCTCAAGAATGTGGGCAACCAGCTCCTCGCCCTGATCGGCGGCCGAAACATTCACCCGGTGAATGTCCGCGTCGGCGGATTCTACACTGTGCCCCGGCCTGATCACCTGCGTGCGCTCCGCGACCCACTCCAGCGGGGGTTGGAGACCGCTCTCACACTGGCACGGTGGGTCGCCCGCTTTCCCTTCCCTGATTTTGAGCCAAAGTACGAGTTTGTTGCTCTACGTCATCCGACGGAATACGCCATTCTGGATGGTCACGTCGTCTCAAGCTATGGAGTTGATCTCCCGGTGAGTCGTTTCGAGGAACTTGTTGTGGAGCACCAGGTACCGCACTCGACGGCCCTTCGCTACGAAATTGCTGGACGTGGCAGTTACCTCACTGGGCCGCTCGCTCGCTTCAATCTGAATTTCTCCCAACTCTCCCCTCTTGCCCAGGAAGTAGCTCATGAGACGGGGCATGTTCCACCGTTACAGAATCCCTTTCGGAGCATCGTTGTTCGCTGCCTAGAGATTATTCATGCGCTTGAACAGTCCCTGGCACTGATCGAGCGCTATGAGCCACCTGCTCGCTCCTGGGTCGAATACGAGGTACGACCCGGCATAGGCTTTGGAGCGAGTGAAGCGCCGCGTGGCCTCCTGTATCATCGCTATGAGGTTGGAGCAGACGGAAACATTAGGGAGGCACGGATTGTGCCACCTACCGCGCAGAACCAGAAACGCATCGAGGACGATCTTCGAGTCCTTGCGCCACGCGTGATCCAACTCCCCAAAGATCGTGCAACAAAATTCTGCGAACACGCGATTCGAAACTACGACCCTTGTATTTCTTGCGCTACACACTTTCTCCACCTTAACATTGTCGAGGAAGACGAGTGAGTAACCAGAAGATGCTCGTTATCGGTCTGGGAAACCCTCTGCGCGGTGATGACGGTGTGGGCATCTGGGTGGCCGAACACATCGCCGCAGCCAACTGGCCAGGAGTCATGGCTGTCGCACTCGAATCGAGCGACCCGACGCTCTTCTTCTCTCTCTGGCACGGTTTCACTTTGGTCTATCTTGTTGACGCAGTTATCGCACCATATCCAGTCGGTACCATTCTCCGGCTAAACCTTGCCCGGCGACGCCGAACCACTCGCGTGCCAACGGCAACGACGCATATCATCGATCTCTGGGAAATCCTCGAGCTCGCAAGGACATTCGGAGAGCTTCCCCCACGCCTCATGCTGTACGGGATCGTTAGTGACTCGTTTCAGTTCGGCAAGGGCCTGTCGCCGGAGGTTGAGCTAGCCGCACAAAAACTGTTGACTCGCCTCTGGCGGCTTGCGCAGCACATTGGTCGGCCACTGCCGCCCGGTACTGGCAGCGAACAGACATGGTGCGACACAGGGTAACAACCACAGCAAAGGCAATTCGTTTGCTTATCCCACGCGACAAGTCGTGGTGACCGGCTACCAGTGTCCTGACATTGCTCGCGGATGCCAGCCGAGTAATCCGTCCTCCTCACAGGATCTGCTCTTTGCCCGACCAGCTCTTCCTGTCAAAACCGGCCTTCGAGCATCAAGAGGGCTCACCGACGCAACAGATCGTTCCACGCCCAGGATGGTTGACATTGGACGGCGAGCATGCCGACGGACACGAGTACCCATCTCTCTATTCCGCACAGTAGCCATCTCAGCAGGGCAGATTTCTTCTGTGAACTTCAGGAATAAGGATATGGGAAATACTTACACGAATGCTCCTATCTTTTCTCAGAATCTGCTATCCCCGGACAGAACTACTCGGTGTGATCACCCCTGTTTCTTTCAGCAAACAGCAGTGCTTATATTTCTTCCCCGAACCGCAGGGGCACGGATCGTTTCGGCCGACCTTCTGCTTCTTCCGCGCTGGTCCCGCACCATCGCCACCCCGATTTGGCGTGCCAACCTGCATGACCGGCCGTGTCAAGGCCGGAGCCAGCTGCACACGGTAGATCAGGCGTGCCACGTCGTACTCGATGTTCTCCAGCAACTGCTGGAACATCCGGTAGCCTTCACGCTTATAGACCACCAGCGGATCGAGCTGGCCGTACGCTTGCAGACCAACTTCATGTCGCATGTGCTCCATTTCAGTCAAATGCTCGATCCACAGCCGATCCATCACTTGGAGTAGAACGAGACGCTCAATGGTCCGCATCGTAGCAGCGCCAAACTCGGCCTCGCGGCGCTCATACCGAGCAAGCGCCCGCTGCCAAAGCATCTCAACAAGCTCGTCCTCGTCGCGCTTCTCCAACTCGCGCGGCGTGAGACCGTCCGCATCGCCAACGATGCCCACAAACGTGCGCAGGATATCCTCCGGGTCCGGTTCATCAGTGGCCTCAAACGCCTGCTTCACCGCCTTTTCGATCTGCCGCCGCACCATACCAAGGACATGCTCGCGCATGTCCTCGCCCATGACAATCTTCCGACGATCGGCGTAAATCACCTCACGATGCTTATTGATGACACTGTCATACTCGACGAGGTGCTTGCGCAAATCAAAGTTGTAGCCTTCAATCTTCTTCTGTGCCTCCTCAATCATCCGGCTAACCAAGGGATGTTCAATGGGATGGTCATCGTCCATCCCCAGTTTCTCGAGCAATCCCTCAATCCGATCGGTCCCAACACGGCGTAGCAACTCATCTTCCAGTGAGACGTAGAACCGGCTTGAACCGGGATCGCCCTGCCGCCCGGCACGCCCTCGCAGCTGGTTGTCGATTCGTCGTGCTTCATGGCGCTCGGTACCAATAACATGCAGCCCCCCCAGGTCAGCCACACCGGGGCCAAGGACGATGTCAGTTCCTCGACCGGCCATGTTGGTCGCAATCGTCACCGCACCACGTTGACCGGCTTTCGCCACAATCAGGGCCTCACGCTCATGGTGCTTCGCGTTCAGTACCTCGTGCGGAATCCCCTCACGCTTCAGCAACTGGCTCAGGTACTCGCTCTTCTCAATCGACGTTGTACCGACGAGCACCGGACGCCCAATTGCGTGCAGCTCCTTAATCTCACGAACAACCGCCCGAAACTTCCCTTCCTCCGTGCGATAAACGATGTCCGGGTGATCCACACGAATCATCGGCTTATGAGTTGGAATAACGACCACCTCGAGGTTGTAAATTGTCTGGAACTCCTCGGCTTCTGTTGCCGCAGTTCCAGTCATTCCGGCCAACTTCTCATACATGCGGAAGTAGTTCTGATAGGTGATCGTCGCCTGGGTCACCGTCTCCTGACGGACACGCAGTCCCTCTTTCGCCTCAATCGCCTGGTGGAGCCCCTCGCTGTACCGTCGACCCGGCATCATGCGCCCCGTGAATTCGTCGACGATGATCACCTCACCATCGCGCACGATGTAGTCGCGGTCACGCAGGTAGAGCTCCTTGGCCTTGAGCGCTGTTTCCAAGAAGTGGACAGCGTCAGAATAGCGATCGTCATAGAGGCTATGTCCCTCGGGGATGCCGAGCAGACGCTCGACCCGATCAATCCCTGCCTCCGTTAACGTCACCGTCCGGTGCTTCAAATCCACCGCGTAATGCACGTCACGCCGCAGCTGCCGCGCAATTTGCGCGAACTGGTAGTAGCGGTCGACCGTGTCGCGCGCCGGTCCAGAGATGATCAGCGGCGTACGAGCCTCGTCAATCAAGATATTGTCAACCTCGTCGACAATGGCAAAGTACAGCTCGTGCTGCACGATATCCTCGGGACGATAGACCAGGTTGTCCCGCAGATAGTCGAAACCAAACTCGTGGTTTGTCCCGTAGGTGATATCGGCAAGATACGCTTCCCGGCGGCTGACCGGTCGCCAGTGATTGAGACGATCGTCCGGGCTCGGATCGGGCGCCATATAGGTCGGATCGTAGATGCCGGCAAATTCGTGCGTGATCACACCGACCGAAAGGCCGAGGGAATGATAGATCGGCCCCATCCAGCCACCACCGACCCGAGACAAATAGTCGTTCGGCGTGACCAGATGGCAGCCTCGACCAAGCAAGGCGTTTAAGTAGAGCGGCAAGGTTGCAACGAGGGTTTTCCCTTCGCCTGTCTTCATCTCGGCGATCTTGCCTTCGTGGAGGACAATGCCGGCCATAAGCTGCACGTCAAAGTGCCGCATGTTCAATGTGCGTCGTGCAGCCTCCCGCACAACTGCAAATGCCTCCACCAGGATGTCATCAAGCGTCTCACCATCTTCCAAACGTGCCTTAAACTCCTCCGTCTTCGCCCGGAGTTCGGCGTCACTCAGTTGCTGGATTTCAGGCTCGAGCGCGTTGATTTCGTCAACGATCCGACGCAAACGCTTCAGTTCGCGCTCGTTCGGGTCGCCCAAGATCTTCTTTAGTACGTTCCGCATGGACTCGTCTCCCAAAGTCAGTCTGGCGCGGATGCATTCCTGGCACCCGTACCGGTCAAGTCTACCGCTCGCCCCGGCAGCCTGACGACCAGAATGGGTAGGATGAGGACGAGCGGAAAGGGGGAGAGGAAGATGCCGGGAAACGGTTCAGTCCTTGATCGGTGGCTGCCCTTCGCATATCGGAGTGAACTCATCGTGATAGGCATCGCTACGCATCTCGGATTCAACATCGTCGCGGCTGCCGCATTTCGGCTCGCTGCGCTGAGCAGCAGCTGGATTACCTTTCTTGTGTGGCAGGTCGTCGGCAATCTCGCCGGTTTCGTCACCGTCCTTGCGCTCACCGTCCTCTTGCGCTATCTCCCGCTTTCGATCGCCTACCCGATCACGACCGGACTCTCTGTCATCGGAGTGCAGGTCATCGCGGCAAGCGTGCTTTTGCACGAATCACTCCCCCTTCGGGTGTGGTTGGGGACAGCGCTCATTGTGAGTGGCATCCTTCTCGTCGGAGGCCGCATCTGAAACGATGGCCAGACGTCACCATCGGACGACCGAACGTGACTCTTCTTTCGCGGAACGGGTTTACGCGATCGTCCGCCGCATTCCTCCAGGCCGAGTAACGACCTACGGTCGTATCGCACGTGCGGCTGGCACAACTCGATCCGCACGGATGGTCGGCTGGCTCCTGCACCACGCGCCACCAGATGTCGCCGCGGTCGCCCACCGGGTCGTCAACCGCAATGGGGAGCTGACGGGCGGGTGGGCTTGGGGCCATCCAGCCGTCATGCGCGCGCTGCTTGAAGAGGAGGGGGTCACTTTTATTGAGGAATTTCGCGTTGATCTCGAACGCCACCTGTGGGAGCCAGATGATGACCCCATCGACACCGAGGAAATGGCGTCGTAAATTCCACGACTGCGCGGCGAAACCGTCGCCTTTGCCGCAATGGCTGTCGAACGTGACACGCCGTTTCCCTCAGCCGCCACCGACGAAATGCACCACTTCCAGTGTGTCCCCGTCACGGAGCTCCCGCTGCTCGTACTCGTCACGCGTGACAATTTCACCGTTGTGCTCGACTGCGACCAGCCGAGGGTCAACCCCACGCGCCCGCAGGAACTCAGCGATGGTCCGCACTCCGTCCAGCTCGACCGGTTTCCCGTTTAAGATCACACGAATTGCCATCGCCACGCACCTCGTCCATCGCCCGTCGGTACGCACGCACCGCTGCGACCGGATCGTCTGCTGCGAGGATTCCACGGATGACAGCAACGCCGTGCGCGCCCATCCTAACAACGGCCGGGACACGGTCAGGTGTGATGCCACCGATGGCGACGATCGGGACGTGGGTGGCATGCACCACCGCACGCAAGGCATCAAGCCCACGGGCAGCTGCGCCGGGCTTGCTCGCCGTCTCGTACACATTTCCGTAGAGAAGGTAATCACACCCCTCCGCGGCTGCTGCCCGCGCAGCCTCAACACTGTGCACCGAACGGCCAACGACTCGTCCCCGACCAAGCAACTCCCGCGCTGCCCACACCGGTAATCCCTGCTCCGGTAGATGCACCCCGTCAGCTTGACACAGAAGAGCGAGATCAAGACGGTCGTTCACGAGCAAGACGGCCGGCGGCACAATGAGACGACGGAGCTCTGCAGCCACCTTCAGAAGCTCACCAGCCGCAACGCCCGGCGCCCGGAGGTGGACAGCATCCACACCAGCCTGGAGCAGTCGGGGTAACCACTCACAGAGCTGCTCGAAGGGGCAAACCACCGGATCGGTGATGAGATGAAGGCGGGGTACTGTCCAGGGATTCATGGTCGCTCCGCCAGCGCTTCGTCGACCACCCTGCGCAACTGCGCGGCAGCGAGACGGACATCATCAGCACTCACGACTGCAGAAATCACTGCCACACCGACCGCACCGGCTCGAATCACCGTACCCGCGTTCTCGGCCGTGATGCCTCCGATTCCAACGACCGGTATACGGACCGCCGCGACGATCTGCTGGACATGCGCAAGGCCAACTGCTGGACCTGCGTCCGGTTTCGTCACCGTCGGATAGACCGGCCCTACACCCAGGTAGTCAGCACCAGCCGCCTCAGCCTCTAGCGCCTGCTCCAAGGTCTCGGGTGAGAAGCCGACGACGAGTTGATCACCGACTAAGCGACGCGTCTCGGCGACTGGTAGATCAGTGACACCGACGTGCACGCCATCTGCCTCAAGGGCGAGCGCGAGGTCGACTCGGTCGTTGACTACGAAGAGCGCTCCCTCACGGCTACAGAGTTCGCGCAGTTCCCGCCCCACGCGCAAGGCCTCGCTCAGCGGGCCGGATTTCCAGCGGAGCTGAATCGCTGTTGCACCGCCAGCAATCGCTTGGCGCGCAATCTCGCTTTCCGGTCGCCCACGCGCAAGTGCTCGGTCGGTAATCACGTAGAGTCGTAAAGCATCACGCAGTCGTGTGCCACGCCATGACACCATGACCTACTCCTTGCGCACCACACCCTCGAGCGGCGAACTCGCCGAGGCGTATGGCTTCTTGGGGATCCGGCCGGCGAGATAGCAGAGTCGTCCCGCCTCGATTGCCAAACGCATTGCCCGCGCCATCTTGACGGGATCACCGGCCTGGGCAATTGCCGTGTTGATGAGACAGGCATCAGCCCCGAGCTCCATTGCCAATGCCGCATCAGACGGTGCCCCAATCCCCGCATCAACGATTACCGGAACGTTCGCTTGCTCCACGATGATCTGCAACCAACGAAAGTCTGGTAATCCCTGCCCCGAGCCGATGGGGGAAGCCAACGGCATCACGGTCGCACAGCCGACTTCCTCCAGCTGCTTGGCGAGGACCGGATCCTGGTTGATATAGGGCAAAACGACAAACCCTTCCTGTACAAGGACCTTCGCTGCCTCCAGCGTGCCAATCGGGTCGGGCAAAAGATACTTTGGGTCCGGGATCACCTCGAGTTTGACCCAATTGGATAGTCCCATGGCGCGAGCCAGCCGCGCCACACGAATCGCCTCCTCCGGCGTCCGGCAGCCTGCGGTATTGGGGAGAATCTGGTATTTGGTCCAATCGATGACCTCCAAAATACTCCGGCTCTTTGGATCGTCGAAGTCGATGCGCCGCAGCGCAACAGTGACCATCTCACAGCCAGAGGCCTCGAGCGCGGCCAGCATCTCCTCGTTCGAGCGCCATTTCCCCGTTCCGAGGATGAGTCGCGAGCGAAACTCACGATCGGCGATCTTGAGGGGCTTGTCCTCAACCGTCATCCGCGCCGGTCCCATCATCTCCGCCATCATGGCACCTCCTGCTCCTGCACCACGGGAGACCACCAGGCATGGAAGTGGTGTACCGGTGACCGCCCCTGCCCAATGGCAAAGGCTGTCTCCAGTGCACGGTGCAGGTAGCGTTTGGCCTCCCACACGGCTGTCGCCACATCGAATCCCCGTGCCAGAAAGGCTGCGATAGCCGCTGAGAAGGTACACCCAGTACCATGCGTATGCGGCGTCAACACCCGTGGCAGCGCAAATCGTTCAAAGGTCCGCCCATCGAAGAGGAGATCGACTACCTCGTCGCCATCGACGTGGCCACCCTTGAGTACCACGTAACGGGGGCCAAAGGCATGAATGATCCTGGCTGCCTCATGCATCTCGGCTTCGCTCCGCACCGATCGCCCGCTCAGGACTTCGGCTTCCGGCGCGTTCGGCGTCACAATGTAGGCCAGTGGCAGGAGTGTTTGGCGCAGCGCAGCCACTGCATCTTCCCGGAGCAGGCGATCACCACTCTTGGCCACCATCACCGGGTCGACGACGAGCCGCTCGATGCGATGCCGCTGAACGCCTGCTGCAACTGTCTCGATGATCGCCGCCGAACTCAGCATCCCTGTCTTGGCGGCGTCCGCACCGATGTCTTCCATGACGGCATCGAGCTGCGCTGCAATGATCTCGGTTGGGATCTCATGGACGGCCGTGACTCCGACCGTATTCTGTGCGGTGATCGCCGTGATGACGGTAGACCCATAGACCCCAAGTGCGCTAAACGTCTTGAGGTCGGCTTGGATCCCTGCACCGGCCCCAGAGTCAGAACCGGCGATCGTGAGCGCCTTGGGAACATGAACACCCTTCGGCATCGCCACCTCCCGCCAACTGGAGAAACATCATGACGAGGGGGCGGAAACAGAATCCGCCGTCCCAACGGGGCGGCGGGTGGAGGAAGAGCTGAGGATTGGTGCCGTCCCTGCGCTGGCATTACCCAGATCAGGTTCGGAGGGTTGGCCGACTGTCTGTCGACCTCTCAGCGCTTCCGCGCACCCCTGGCACCCGTCAGGCCAAGCCTAGCATGAGGCACCCGCACCTGCAACTGCCCGAGCCTCAACCCGAGAGCACCTTCCATCGTTCTTGCATCACGCTTGACTTGGACCAGCAAACACGAGAGCATCTCACCGACGCTCTCAGCCGATGGTGACCGAGTGACTCCAGAGGCAACTAGACTGGTTCTGAACGCGCTTGACCTTGGCCCTTGAGCTGACGGAGCAGGAGCAAAAGGCACGAGCCCCAAGGTGACTCAACCACCTGGTCTTTGCACCGTTCGAGACTGATCCGGCCAAGTCAGCCGGGAGGCACCCCTGCCACCCTGGCCGACTCAATTCAGGACAGGCTCTCTTAGCGCTCCGCCTGCCGCGGATCGAACGCGTCCCGAAGGCCATCACCAACAAACGTGAAGGCTAGGGTGATCGATGCAACAGCCAAAGTGGGAGCGATCAGCATCCAAGGCTGCGACTCCCAGGCCTTCGATCCTTCCAAGATCATGCTTCCCCAGCTCGTTGGAAACGGTGCATCGAGCTGAACGGTCGGTCGGATGCCAATACCGAGATAACTCAGGATTGCCTCAGAGATGATGGCCCCGGGCACGATATAGGCAGCGACAACGATGATCGGCCCCAGGGTATTCGGAACGATGTGCCGGGCGACAATACTCGCTCCACTGGCCCCGATTGCCCGCGCTGCCTCCACGAACTCCTTTTGCTTTAACGCGAGGACCTCGCCACGGACCAGCCGGGCGACGGTTACCCAACTGACGAGCGAAAGCGTGATGAAGAGGAGAACAAGACCATTCAGGAGTTTCCCGATCCAGGCATCTTGAAACGCCACCTGCATGATGATGAAGAGCAGAAGATCAGGGAATGCATAGACGACATCGGTAAAGCGCATGAGCAGGTTATCCACACGCCCACCCGCGTAGCCAGCCAGTAAGCCGACGAGCATACCGATCGAGACGGTAAAGACCATTGGTACGAAACCAACAACGAGGGACACGCGCGTCCCGTACACTAGGCGGCTAAAAACATCGCGTCCTACCGAGTCCGTGCCCAGCGGATACTCCCAGGTGCCGGTCCGCATCGGATTTGGGTCATGGATCCAAGCGGCTTGGCGAAAGACCCCAGCGTGCTGGACATCGCTCTGAACAGGATTATGCGGGGCAATAACTGGTGCTGCGATAGCGACGATGGCCAGGAACAGAATATAGGCCAGCCCAGCGATGGCGAGACGATTCTTGCGGAAGCGTCGCCAGGCGTCGCTCCACAGGCTCCGGGGCGGTCGCCGAAGTTCTAGGTCACGATCCAGCGCTCGCATGGTCGTTGTCGGCGCTGCCATACCTCGTCGCCCCTTAGACACGGATCCGCGGATCAAGGACGCCATACATGACGTCCACCCAGAGATTTGCCAGCGCGACGAACAGTGCATACATCAGGGTCGTCCCCATGATCATCGAATAGTCACGGGCGGCAATCGCCACCACGTACTCCCGACCCATTCCCGGCACATTAAAGATCGTCTCGATGATGAACGAGCCCGTCACCAGTCCCGCCACCGCCGGACCGAGGACAGTCACCACAGCGATGAGCGCATTCCGCACCATGTGCCGGGTGACGACGCGGAACTCGCTCAGTCCCTTCGCCCGCGCCGTACGCACATAATCCTGCCGGATGACTTCGAGCATTGATGAGCGAGTCAAGCGCGTCAGATACGACATCGTCCCAAGCCCGAGGACAATGCCAGGTGCAAGGTAGGCGGTCGAAAATCCTTGCCACTCCTCCGGTTGGCGGATTGGCTTGATACCGAACGCTTGACTCAAGAAGATGATCACCAGCACGCCAATGATGAAACTTGGCACCGAGACGCCAAGGGTTGCGACGGTGAGGCTGATGTAGTCGATCCAGCTGTTCTGCTTGAGTGCGCCGAAAATCCCCAGCGGAATGCCCACGACCACGGCAAACGCCGTCGCTACAAGGCCCACTTTTGCGGTCGTGGGAAACTTGCGCCAGAGGATACTCTGCACCGACTCCGTTCCCTTCGAGCGGTAGGAGGGTCCCAGATCGAGCCGAGCCAGTCCCCAGAGATAGCGGAAGTACTGGCTATCGAGGAACGCCCCAAGGAGCCGTACCGGATTCCGTTCCCCGGCCTGCCAGCGGGCGCGAACCTGCTCGATATTCACCCACACCGGTTTGTCCAGGCCGAATTTCTGATTGAGCGCCTTCAGGGTGGCCGAAGCGACTGGCTTCTCACGATCCCACGGTCCACCCGGTGCCTGGTGCATGAGAAAGAAGGTAATCGTCGTGACCGCAAGGATCACCGGGATCAGCCACAACAGGCGGCGGAGAATGAAGGCAAGGAGCATTGGCAAATCCCCCATGACAGTATGCGCCGGGCCGGGGTGTGGGCCCCGGCCCGGCTCGAGCATGCTACCGCGTCACGTCAAGCGTCATGAGCGAAGCGAATTCGCCGGGGAAGGCATCGTCGCTCGGCGTCGGGTTATACCCTGTAACGTATGGCTTGACAAGCCAAATATTCAACGGGTTGTACAAGAAGGGTCCTGGCACGTCGTTGACCAGCATCTGCTCAGCCTGCTTGTAGAGCTCGATCCGCTTTTGCTGGTCAAGCTCCTGGTCCGCCTGTGTCACGATCTTATCGAATTCCTGGTTGCAGTACCCGAAACGCTGGGCGAACGTCGCGTCGCACTTCCAGTAGACGCTCAACCAGTTCTGCGGATCCGGGTAGTCCTGGATCCATCCCGCGAGGGTCATCTGTGGATAGGTAGCGGGATCCTTGCGCATCGCAACGAGCGTCTTCCCGTCCACCGGCTCGAGGGTGATGTTCACCCCAAGAATGTCACGGTACTGCCCCGCGATCCACTCGACGCGCGGTCGCGCCGCCGGATCATCGCTGTTGTATGTCAGCTTGATCTCTGGCAACTTCTCCGGACCGCCGTAACTCGACTCAGCCAGTGCCTGCTTCGCCTTCTGTGGATCGAAAGCGTACGCGTCGGTGCCGATGTACCCGGGAATCCCAGGCGGGATCCACTCGAGCGTCGGTGTGCAATCACCGTTCCGAATCTGCTCACAGTAGGTCTTGCGGTCAAATGCGTAGGCGAAAGCCTCACGCACCTTCTTGTCGGTAAATGGCTCCTTGGTCAGGTTAAAAGAAAGCATAATCGTCGTGGCAGCCGGATAGGTTACCAACTGCTTGGAGAGCTCCGGGTCGCTCTTAATCGCCGGTAGTTGTGACGGATCCGGCGAGAACATGTCGATCTGTCCTGCCTTATACGCCTCCAGTGCGACCGAACTCGCCTTTTGGTAGATAATCTCCACCGCATCGAGCTTCGGATTGCCCTCCCAGTAGTTGGGATTCGCCACAAAACGGATCCGTTGATCCTCTACTACCTCAACCATCTGGAAGGGACCGTTCCCGATCTGCAGCTTGGGATCCTTCCACCAGTTTTCCCCACCTTGTTCAATGAGCTCCTTCCGGGCCGGATAGAAAACTCAGAGTGAAGCGATGGTCGGGAAATACGGTGCCGGATGCGTCAACCGAACAATCAGTGTCCGGTCATCCGGCGCCTCGACGCCGAGCTTCTTCCGAGCCTCCTCATACTTTGCCTGATCATTTGGATCGGTCTCGGCGAATTCCTGACAACCGACAATGTCAAAGAGGATCGACTGGTACTCCCCAGCCGTCTTTGTGTCACAGGTTCGCTCCACCGCGTAGCGGAATCATTCGGCTGTCAGAGGGGTACCATCGGTGTATTTCAGACCCGGGCGCAGGTGGAACGTCACTACAGTTCCGTCCTGATTGAACTCCCAGGATTCTGCTGCCGCTGGGACGGTGTTCAAGTTCTGGTCCAGCCGCGTGAGCCCCTCGTAGTTCATATGGAGGACGGCAATCTCCTTGGAGAAGGAACTCTTCTGCGGATCAAAGACATCCGGATAGGTATACTCGTGAATACGTAGCACCTTCTGCCCGGTCGGGGGTCTTCACCATAGCAGCGGTCAGCGTCGCGGCGGCCGCTGGCGTCTCCGCCGCCGTGGGAGTCGCACCACTCGGTGCTGGGGTTGGCGTTGCTTGCGTCCGTGCGCAGGCAGTAAGAATTGGGACCGCCAACGCCAACACCGAGGCCAGGTGCCACAGCCGTTTGAGTTGTTTGGACCTCACCTCACACCTCACGTTTCCGCAAACAGTCTCCGCAAGACAACACGGCCAATTCGTTCTGCGGCTCCGTGATGGTGTGCGGTGGACCTCGCTCGCGTTGATCGGGCACCCTGCACCTCAGCCGTCAACCGGCTGCGGGTACTCTACACCACGTCACCTGACAAGTCAACAACCTCAGCCGAATCGGCATCCCATGAGAACGCGTTCAACCTCGAGGACTGCAACGGAACATCGACCGAAGATCAAACGGGACAACCCGGATACCGGCACGACACTTCTCCTCCCGATGACGGCAATGCACGCCTTTCGCGTACTTTCCCTCTATACTTCGCGCCAGGCGGCCCACAGTGGCCAGGGGTGAGGAGGAAGCGATGATACCCGAGGACCTCCGGCGCCTACACTTGCGGTTTGCTTCCCGTGCGGTGCATGCCGGGGAGCGACCAGCCCCCCGCGAAGTGATCCCCACCGCCACTCCCATCTACTCGACTTCGACCTTTCTCTATCGGGATATCGACCGGATGGACGCAGCCCTCGGTGGCGCTGAAGGCGTCTTCGTCTACGGTCGCTATGGCAACCCCACAACCGAGGCTCTCGAAATTGCGATCGCTGCGCTCGAAGAACAGGAGGCTGCCGCTGCCTTCAGCTCGGGGATGGCAGCTTTGCACGCGACCGTCCTCTCCTGTGTCGAGACAGGCGATCGCATTGTCGCCTCGCGTGACCTCTACGGTCAAACAATCACCTTGCTCCGAGCCGTGTTCGGTCCACTCGGTGTGGAAACGGCGTTTGTCGATATCCGAGATCTTGATCAGGTTGAGAAGGAGCTCCAGCGCGGCCGCGTCCGTCTCGTCCTCTGCGAGACCATTTCGAACCCCCTGCTCCGCGTCACCGATCTCCCCGCCCTCGCTGAGCTCGCTCATCGCTATGGGGCACGGCTGGCCGTCGACAACACCTTCGCGACTCCCTATCTCGTCCGCCCCGGCACTTTCGGCGCGGACTATGTCATCCATAGCGCCACCAAGTATCTCAGCGGCCATGGGGACGTTACCGCCGGTGTTGTCGCCACCACGGCGGACCGTCGGTGGGAGTTGAACGAGATCAACAAGACTGTCGGGGGCATAGTTGGTCCTTTTGAGGCCTATCTCGTTCTCCGTGGACTCAAGACACTCCCCCTGCGAATGCGTCGGCAGTGTGAGAACGCTATTCGCGTCGCCAATTGGCTCGCCGAACACCCCGCAATCGAACGGGTTTACTTCCCGGGATTGCCAACCCATCCGAGCCATGAAACGGCAGTACGTCTCTTCCCGCCGGGTGAGTTCGGCGCGATGGTCGCCTTCGATATTCGTAGCGGCACACGAGACCGTATCTTCCGTTTCCTCCAGAGTCTCCAGCTCGTCATTCCAGCGACGACACTTGGCGATGTGTATTCCGAAGTCCTGTACCCTGTCATGGCCTCTCACCGTGGTCTCTCTCCTGAAGAACGCCAGGTCATGGGTATCGGCGAAGGACTGGTTCGTCTTTCCGTCGGGATCGAAGACCCCGAGGACATCATCGCTGACCTTGCGCACGCACTGGCGCAGATCAGGTAACCAGCAAGCTCAGCCACTCATCGCAGCGTCGCTCGCGCCGCAGGACAGTCGACCTGCCTGCCTCCCGTTCAGGAACTTGTAAAGCCCCCTGGGGCACTGTCGAAGTGTCTGCCTCAACGTCCCTCTTGGGCAACAGCAGCCCACACGCTGCGAACGGCAGGCGACCACGAAGACCACACACCCATTTTCAAGATCGAGGCACCGAATGAGAAAAGGTGAAGCCGCACCATTTTAGAACCCACGGGCACGTCCGAATTCGTGGACATCGCGCCGGACAGCTGAACCACCGTATCCCTCGACCTCCCACCGTGGCCGGCCTTGACCGGATGAACTCGAGACACAGAGGGCAAAAGTCCCCACTCGTTC
The DNA here is from genome assembly GCF_023806465.1 of Thermomicrobium sp. CFH 73360. Classification (GTDB taxonomy): domain Bacteria; phylum Chloroflexota; class Chloroflexia; order Thermomicrobiales; family Thermomicrobiaceae; genus Thermomicrobium. Next base: position 34,570 of record NZ_JAMSLS010000002.1, read on the forward strand.
CTCTTGTCTCCTAAGGGATCTGACTTGACGGGTTGAAGCTCCCGCGGTACACAGCCCCCGACGGCATGGGACGAGGAGGCGATCGGAGCAGTGCGATGCACCTGGAACGCAAAGTCGAAGCTATCCGTGCAGCGATGCCGGCTGTGCACGAGCATGTCTACCTGAATACAGGCACCTATGGACCACTACCCCAAGTCGTGGTTGAGGCGATGCGGTCGGTTTCGGAACGCGAGTTCATCGACGGAAGGATCACCCGCGAGAACTATGAACGCACCACTGAGCTGAAGGCCGCTGCGAGGCAGGAGGTTGCACACCTCCTCGGTTGTCATCCTGACCAGATCGCGCTGACGAGGCATACCACCGACGGCATCAATTTGGCAGTGATGGGCATCAATTGGCAGCCAGGGGACGAGATCGTCACCACTGATATGGAACATCCGGGGGCCCAAGGGCCGATCTTTAACGTCATCCGGCGGTATGGCGTCAGTGTTCGGACGGTACGCCTCGGGACCGGCGCCGGTGATGTCGTTAGCGCCATCGCACGCCTGATCGGTCCGCGGACCCGGATGGTGGTTCTCTCGCACCTCACGTGGAACACTGGTGCCGTGCTCCCCGTCAAGGAGATCGCCGAGCTCGCACACCGCGTCGGAGCACTCGTCGTCATTGACGGTGCCCAGTCCGCGGGATCTCTCCCCGTGAACGTCAAGGAGCTCAGCGTCGACGTGTACGCCATTCCTGGGCAGAAGTGGTTGTGCGGCCCGGAAGGCACCGGGGCGGTGTATTTTTCCGACGATGCACTCGATCAACTGCAGCTGACCATCGTCGGCTACGCCTCCCTGGTCCAAGGAGCACTAGAACCGATTGGCGGCTACTTCGTACCCAAACCCACCGCTGAACGCTTCGAGGTGGGCGGTGTGCACATGCCCGCGATCGCCGGGCAGGTCGCTGCGCTCCGCTGGTTACGGGAAGACGTCGGTTACGACTGGATCTTTGGGCGCATCGCCGCACTGGGTCACTATGCCTGGCAACGCCTCGCCGGACTGGAGGGCGTGGAGGTGCTGACGCCCCCCGATCGGATGGCCGGGCTCGTGACTTTTACCGTGCGCGACTGCGACCCACAGCAACTTGTGGAGAAGCTGCTCGAACGGAACGTCATCGTCCGCTGGATCACTCATCCCTACAGCGTGCGTCTTTCGGCTGGGTTTTACAATACCGAAGACGATATTGAGCGCCTGATCGAGGCGCTCCTCGCAGTGCGTTCTGAACTTCTGGGAGCCAGGAGAACGACCGGATGAATCAGGATCAGCGCACAATATCAGTGTGGCCTGCTGGCCATCGCGCCGCACTCGTCGTCTCAATTGATGTCGACGGCGAATATGGCGTTATCACTCAGCACGGGGAGTCGGACTGGTACTGGCGTGCCCAAGCAAAGTACGATCTCGATGCCGGTCTCGCACGTCTCTTAGAGCTCCTCGCCGACTACGAGGTCAAAGCGACTTTTTGTTGGGTCGGTCTCGCCGCGGAAGAGCGCCCCGATGCCGTCCGTGCTGTGGCTGGGGCAGGACACGAGATCGCCACGCATGGGTGGGATCACCGTCTGTACAGCCAGATGACGCGCGAGCAGCAACGAGAAGACTTGATCCGGACGCGCGACGTCCTGACCGAACTCTCGGGGGCGACACCGGTGGGCCACAAATCCCCCTTCTGGCAGTCCACACCAGAAACAATTGCGCTGCTTCAAGAACTCGGCTTCCAGTGGAACATGGATCTGGCTCTCGGCGACCTTCCTGTACCAATGCGCCCCAATCCTGCACGCCTTCCGGTCATCCAGTTGCCTCCGTCTCGCTGGTGGGACGACTATACCTTCTTCATCGAGCAGTCCCTTCCGCCCAGACTCGTCGCCGAATTCTGGCGTGAGGACTTCGAAGTTTTGCGCGCCGAGGGCAAGCTCATGTGTCTGACACTCCATCCCTGGATCTGTGGACGCCCAGGCCCCTCGCGCACACTCGGGCAGTTCCTCGACTATGTGATCGCGCTTGGTGACGTGTGGATCGCCCGTGCCGACCATGTGGCTCTTTGGTGGCGAGAGCGGGAGCGTGATCTCGAGATGGGTTCTCCTGAGCTCTCGTGACACCCATCTCTGTCCCCCGTGATCGATTTCGATCCAGGACTCACCGAGCCAGCACAGTCCAGGGAGACCACGCGGCAACGATGCACGCAGGCTGACGCTGCAGGCATGGAAGATGGGTCCCGGCAGTTTCCGCGACGTGCTCGTTGCAACGCTCCTCCGCAGGGGTGAGACAGCGCGACCGAAGACCAATGGCGCTGCACACCCGTGCACCCCACTTTCGGTACACTCGGATCCGTCGCAGCTCGACGGAAGTAATGAGGGGATACGATGACGCAGTCGACCGTGACAGGACGAGGTCATTCGCCACTGGTCATACTACTTCTGCTCGCGCTCTCGCTCGTCTTAACCGCGTGTTCTGCTGTCGGCGCAGGGCGTCCGACTCCGACGGCTACACTGACACTTCTCAATGATCCAGCACCGAGGGACCTTGTACTCGTGACTCCTGCTCCTGAACCGTCCCCGACACCGGTACCTCCGGCCACTCCCACAGCAACACCTGAACCGACTCTCACACCGATACCCACTCCAACACCGCAGCCGACGCCCGTTCCAGACAACGTCTTTCTCGAGCCGATGTCGCACGAGTTCCAGACCTGGAACAACTGCGCAGCCGTGTCGGCGGCAATGGTTCTCTCCTACTTCGGCATCCAGCGCACCCAGGCACAGCTCGGCCCAGTGCTCCGGCCAAACTCGGGTGACAAGCATGTCGAACCGTATCAACTCGTCGGGTTGCTCGAGCAGTTCGGTCTCCGGGCGCGTGTCCTGGAGGGAGGCTCTCTTGAACGCATTGAGGAACTTGTGGCAGCAGGCTTTCCCGTCATTACTCCCCAGTGGCTTGACCACAAACCAGACGCGATCGGGCACTACCGAGTGGTCCGCGGCTTTGACCGCCGCCAAGGGGTTGTTTTCGTGAACGATTCCATGATTGGTGCTGGTGTTGCCATGCCGTATACGGAGTTTGAGGAACTCTGGCGCGCCTTCGCTTTCCGGTACATTCCCGTCTACCGGCCAGAAGACGAGCCGCGGGTGCTTGCAATCCTCGGTGAGGACGCTGACCCACGCCGCAATGTTGAGCGCGCCAACCAGTGGATGCGTGAACTTGTTGCCCAGCATCCTGACGACGCCTACCTGTGGTTCTCGCTGGGGACGACCGAGTATCTTCTCGGCAACATCGACGCCGCGCTTGCCGCCTACGAGCGTGCGGCTGCCATTGGTCTCCCACCCAAGATGCTCTGGTACCAGTTCTGGCCGGTTTCGGCTTACGTCGATGCCGGGCAGTATCAACGTGCCCTGGAGCTCGCTGCTGCGCAGATCGCGAGCGCTGGTGTTTTCGGTGAGATGCATTACGAGCGAGGACGCGCCTTCGAGGCACTTGGCCAAACAAACGCAGCGATCGCCGAGTATCGCAGGGCACTCGACGACGACGCGAATCTTCAGGCCGCGCGTGATGCACTCGCTCGCCTCGGCGTGCAACCCTAGCGCTCGCTTGGCTCTCGTGTTACGCTGCCGCGCGGAAGAGAATGGAGCACTCGGATGTCGGCCGATCTGATCCTTTATGGTGGACAAGTCCTAACCGCGGTTCCTGGAGCGCCACCAGCGAGTGCCGTCGCCATCCTGCAGAACCGGATCCTCGCCGTCGGTACCGACGATGCGGTGCAAACTCTTGCTGGCCCTGCCACGGACCTTATCCCGCTTCGCGGACGTACGGTCGTCCCCGGTTTCAACGATGCTCATTGTCACCCGATCGCGCTCGGCCTCAGCTTGCGCGAGGTCGACGCACGCACACCACCGAACCACAGCATTGTTGACATCGTGCGGCGAATTGCCGAACGCGCAGCCACCCAGCCGGCAGGAACGTGGATTATCGCGCGGGGATACGACCAGGCACACCTCACTGAACAACGCCACCCGACGCGCGACGACCTCGACCAAGCAACGCGGGAGCATCCTGTCCTCCTTCTTCGCGCCTGTGGTCATATTGGTGTCGCGAACAGCCAGGCACTCGAGCTCGCCGGTATCGGGTCGGGAACCGCCGACCCGCCTGGAGGCACGATCGACCGTGCGGCCGACGGTACACCAACTGGCGTGCTCCGTGAGGCAGCACTCCAACTGGTGCGAGCGAAGCTCCCACCGCCGACGGTCGAAGAACTCGCGGCGGCAATTCGCCAAGCCGGTCGCACCTTTCTCGAGTACGGCGTGACCAGTGTCCAGGAGGCTGGGATTAGACGGGCAGAGGAGTTCCTGGCGTACCAGACGCTGGCAGCACGTGGTGAACTTCCTGTGCGTACCACGCTCATGATCCTCATTGATGCGCTTCTCGAGCCATGCCGCGAACTTGGCATCCGTACCGGCTTGGGCGATGCCTGGTTGCGCATCGGCCCCGCCAAACTGTTCCTGGACGGGAGCATCGGGGGACGAACTGCCCGCATGTCCGAGCCATACCTCGATCGCCCCGAAACATGCGGCCTCTGGATGGATGATCCGGAGGTCATGAAAGGCAAGATTGTCGAGGCCCATCGTGCGGGCTTCCAGTGCTGCGCCCATGCGATCGGCGACGCAGCAATTGAACTGCTTCTGGACGCCTTTGAAGAGGCGCTTCGGCTCGAACCACGGCCGGACCACCGGCACCGCATCGAGCACTGCAGCATCCTCCGTCCGGGCCTTATCGACCGGATTGCACGCCTCGGTGCCATTCCGATCCCCGGCACGACCTTCCTCCACGATTTCCAAGAGGTCTACCTCAGCGGTCTTGGTCGCGAGCGACTTCGCTACGCATATGCCCTCCGCACCTTCCTCGACCGGGGTATCGTTGCCGCTGCAAGTACTGACACACCTGTCTGCTCCCCCAGTGCAATGCTCGGCATTCAGACCATGGTGACCCGGCGCAACGCTGCTGGACAGGTGTTGTGGCCAGAGGAATGCGTAACACTTGACGAGGCGATCCGCGTCTACACCGCGAACGGTGCCTACGCCAGCTTCGAGGAACGCGCCAAGGGAACGCTCGAACCTGGGAAGCTTGCCGATCTGACAGTGCTGGAAACTGACCTGCGCAGCGTTGCACCGGAGGAGCTCGGCACCGTCCGCGTCGACTACACCATTGTTGACGGTCGTGTGGCCTACGTGCGGCCCGGTGCAGCTTGAGAGAGGGGATCGGTCATGACAGCCGAGCTCGTTCTGCGTAACGGCAACGTCATAACGTTGGACCCGGCGAGACCGCGGGCGACGGCTGTGAGTATCTGGCGTGGACGCCTTCTCTCCGTTGGGGAGAACGATGAAGTCGCACGTGATATTGGACCGAACAGTACGGTTGTCGATCTCGAAGGAGCGACGCTCCTGCCGGGATTCATTGATGCCCACTGCCACCCCATCGGTCTCGGGCTCTCTCTGGAGTGGATTGACGCCTCACCGGAGGCAGCCCCCACACTCGGGCATCTGCTCGAACGTTTGCGAGTTGCCGCACGGGAACTTCCACCTGGTCAGTGGCTCTTGGCACGAGGGTACGACGATACCCGCCTTGATGTGCGCCGCCATCCCACCCGCTGGGAATTGGACACAGTAACGGGTGACCGGCCAGCGCTACTCATCCGCACGTGCGGACATATGGCCGTCGCGAATAGCGCAGCGCTCGCTCTCGCCGGCATCACTCGCGACACACCCGATCCAGAAGGTGGACGGATCGTCCGCGATGAGACCGGCGAGCCAACCGGCCTCCTCCAGGAGCGAGCCCAGGAACTCGTCCGTCGACGAGTTCCTGAGCCGACGATCACGGATCTCGAGCGCGCGTTGCACCGCGCGGGACAACGGTTCCTGTCTCTTGGGATCACTTCTGTGACCGAGGCTGGGATCAGTCGACCGGAAGAACTGCAAGCCTATCAGAATCTCTGGCAACGAGGTGAGTTACCTGTGCGCTCACAGGTGATGCTGCTCATTGATCAGATGCTGGAGCCTGCTGAACAGCTGGGACTCCGCTCTGGTCTGGGGGACGACTGGTTGCGGATTGGTGCATTCAAGCTGTTGCAAGACGGAGCCGGCGGTGCACGTACTGCGGCGATGAGTATTCCCTACCCCAACGAGCCGAACAATTACGGGATTGCTGTCTACACGCAGGAACAACTGGACGATGCATTCACCCGCGTGGCGAGACTGAGCTGCCAGGCCGCAGCCCACGCAATTGGCGATCGTGCCATTGAAATGGTGTTGACCGCCTTCGAGCGAGCGCTCCAGCGCTACCCGATCCGAGATCACCGCTGGCGCATCGAACACTGCGGTATGTTGCGCCCTGACCTCCTGGACTGGATGGCCAGGCTCGGCGTCATGGCCGTACCGCAGCCAGCCTTTGGGTACTACCTTGGCGATTCCTACCGCCGCAACTTCAGCGATGATTGGCTTGCCCTCGCCTATCCAACTCGTAGCTGGCTGGAACGCCGTATCCCGGTTGCTTTCAGTTCGGACGCACCAGTGATTCCACCCGATCCTTGGGTCGGTATCCGGGCTGCCGTGTTGCGCAAGACGCGAACCGGACTGCCATTCGGCCCCGAGCAGTCGGTCAGCCTGCTTGATGCACTCCGGCTCTATACAATCGGCGGGGCCTTCGCAAGCTTCGAGGAGCACCGCAAAGGTTGCATTGCGCCAGGCTATCTGGCCGATCTTGTCGCGATCGACCGGAATCCCTTTGCGGTCGATCCTGAAGAACTCCCGCAGATTCGCACGCTCTTCACCATCGTCGATGGCCGAATCGCCTGGGAAGGCTGAAACGCGGTATCCTGAGGGGGAACGGGACGAGAGTGCCACGAAGGGAGGGAAGGCAGCAATGGCTGTCACAGTTCGCTATCTTGGGCACGCGGCATTTGCACTCGAAGCCGACGGAAAGCAGGTCATCGTCGATCCTTTCCTGACTGGAAACCCGAAGGCTGCTGCCCGACCTGATGAGCTGCATCCAACCGCGATCCTGCTCACGCACGCGCACGCCGACCACGTTGGGGATGCGCTTGCCATCTCAAAGCGCACCAAAGCGCCAGTCATCGCCACGTTCGAGCTCGCCAGCTACCTGCAACAGCAGGGTGCAGAAGCAATTCCGGCCAACCACGGCGGGACGGTACGCTTTGACGGGGGATCGGTCAAACTGGTTCCGGCATGGCATACCTCAAGCTATGGGGAGCAGTTCCTCGCTCCGGGTGTCCCGGCTGGCCTCGTTGTACGGATGGGCGGGAAGACGCTCTACTTTGCTGGCGATACCTGCCTCTTCGGCGACATGGCGCTCATTGGCGAAGAAGGTCTTGACCTTGCTGCACTCCCAATTGGTGACCACTTCACGATGGGACCGGCTGACGCGGTAAAGGCCGTGAAACTCCTCAAGCCGCAGGTTGTTATCCCGTGTCACTACAACACTTTCCCCCTGATTGAACAGGATCCGCATGCCTTTGCTACGGCTGTCGAGGAACAGACGTCAGCCCGCTGCGTTGTGCTCCAACCGGGCGAACAGTTCGTTCTGGAGTAGCGTGAGGTCAGCGAAGCAGCCGCAACGACGTGCGCTCGAGTGGGCCCGATGGGTCCTCGCAAGGCACGGTGTTGTGTTCCTTGACACCGAGACAACCGGCGTCGGCCGGTTCGATGAGGTGATCGAGATCGCAGTACTCGACCCATCTGGGCGCGTGTTGCTGCACAGTCTCGTTCAGCCCACGCGCCCGGTGCATCCGGAGGCTGCCCGTATTCACGGCCTCACTGATGCCGACTTGGCCCGCGCGCCTACCTGGCCCATAGTGTACCGCGAACTCCTTGCGGTTCTCCGTTCATTTCCCCTCGTCATCGCGTACAACGCGGAGTTTGATCGGCGGTTGATTGCGCAGACGTCTGGAGCGCACGGACTTCCTCCCCCGGAACCAGATTGGCACTGCGCGATGCGACGTTTCGCCGAGTATGCAGGACCGCCACCGATTGATTCCTGGCGTCGCTATCACCGGCTCGCCGAGGCGCTAGAGCGCTTCGGCCTTTCCCATCCGGACTCTCATCGCGCTGCCGCTGATGCCGAAGGCTGCCGGGAGCTCGTTCACGCCATGGCACGTGGTCTGCCACTCCGCTTTTGACGCGCGTGTCGCCTGATCGACGTACGATTGAGAGGCGATCAGGCTTGGGCAGGAGTACCCAGATGGGTGAGAAACCGCTTGACTCCGGTATTCCACCGTCTCGCGAGACACTCACAGCAGAAATGACACAAACAGCGTTCCAGCGACGCGTTGTGACACATCTCAACCCGGACGAGGTGCTGGAGCGAGCGATCGCCTTTTTCAGCACACGCGGCTATCGGGCCGGTCGCACCGGTCGACCGAACCAGGTCTATGTGATTGGGAAGCGCGAGGGAGTTCTTCCCCGTGTGACCGCGGAGATCCTTGTCCAGCCGAACGTTGGACGCCGCAGAGCAACCTTGGTCACAGTCAGCGGATTTGGCCCACAACTCCGTGAGCATCTCGCAGCGTTCGTTCAGGAACTTCGCCGCGAGCGCCGACTGTCTTAACCGGAAATGTCGCGTGGCATCTCGACTTGGTCGCCCGTTACGATACCAAAACGTTCATTCTCCTTCTCGACGATGTCGAGCCCTGCCTCGCGCCGTAAGCGATCACGAAGGTACTTCGTGACCGCCGCCTTCAATGTCCCCAGGGCTAACGTCGCACAACGCGGACGAAGTTTGACCGCCTCCTCGCCGATCAACTCAGCCATGAGGTGGTAATCCGCTTCCAGCACCTGATCGAGCGTCCAGCGTTCCTCATTGACGACGTCGAGCAGAATGTCCGCAGCAGCTTGGCTGATCGTGCAGCCCTCGCCCTCGAACGACGCCGCAGCGACCAGGTGCCCCTCCGGGTCCACTTTAAGGTAGATGGTCACGATGTCACCACAACCTGGATTGCCACCGGGCATGACGACATCCGCGTCCGGGAGCTGATGCCGATGCCGTGGGTAGCGATAGTGCTCGACTAACTGCTCCATCAGTTCTTGCTTGTCCATGCCGACCCCTTCGATGGTTGACGAATCCCGAGTGACGAGGTAAGGTATAGCATAGGTGAGAACAAGAATCATTCTCACTTTGGAGTGAGTGGCGGACCATGCTCCCAGCCGGATTTCGAATGACACCACAGCGAATGGCGATCCTCGCCGAGGTGCAGAATGCGGAGCGGCATCTCACGGCGGCTGAGATCTATGAACGAGTGCGCCGCAAGTATCCGACGATCGCCTATGGAACCGTCTACCGCACCTTACACCTTTTGGCCAAGCACGGGTTGATCCAAGAGTTTCCATTCGGCGACAACGCGAGCCTCTTCGACCGGCGAACCGACCGGCACGACCACGTGCACTGCGTGGTCTGCGGCGAACTCGTTGACGTCGAAGTTCCGATCGCCTTGCTCGCTCGGCAAGTCGCAGCCGAGCAAACAGGCTTCGAGATCCTCGATCACCAGACCGTCTTTACGGGGATCTGCCCGGCCTGTCAAGAAAAGCGGGATCGTGACGCGCAGCAGCCCCGCAGCGCGGGACGCCGGTGAGACCGCGGCACGCGCTGGGGGTACACTGCGTGCACACTTTCGCAACGTTGTGGTAGAGTAAGTTGGTGTCGCGAGTCTTTTGGAACGTGGGCATGACGAAGGAGGGAACATCGAATATGGCCGAGCACACGCCGCTGTTCATGATCGAGAACCTGCACGCGGGGATCGAAGGGAAGGAGATCCTCCGCGGGGTGAATTTGGTGATCGAGCGTGGTGAGATCCACGCACTGATGGGGCCGAATGGTTCTGGCAAGAGCACCCTTGCCTATGTCATTGCGGGACACCCGAATTATGAGGTGTACGAGGGACGCATCCTCTACAAGGGTGAGAATGTGTTGGAGCTCCCACCGGACGAGCGAGCCCGGATGGGTATGTTCCTCGCCTTCCAGTATCCGACTGCCATTCCTGGGGTGACGATGGCGAATTTCCTGCGCCTCGCCGTCAATTCTGTTCGGAAGGCGCGGTACGGCGAGGACAAGGCGCTCACGCCTCGTGAGTTCCGTCGTCTCCTCCGTGAGAAACTGGAAATGCTGCGCATGGACGAAACGTTTGCCTCTCGGTACCTCAACGAGGGGTTCTCGGGTGGTGAGAAGAAGCGGGCAGAAATCTTGCAGATGGCCATGCTCGAGCCGGAATTCGCCGTGCTCGACGAGACCGACTCGGGGTTGGACATCGACGCCCTGCGCACTGTCGCTGATGGCGTCAATCAGCTCTTCAACTCGAACATGGCCCTCCTCGTCATCACCCACTACCAGCGCATCCTCAACTACATCCGGCCGCACTATGTCCATGTCATGTTGGATGGGAAGATCGCCGTCTCGGGTGGGCCCGAACTGGCGGAAGAGCTTGAAGAGAAGGGCTACGACTGGGTTAAGACTCAGTACGCCGAGGCCGCGTCCTGAAGGCGCCTCACAGAAGGAGGACACACCGTGGCCACACCAGAAGTCGAACTGAAGCGACTGGGAAGCGAATACGCCGAGAAGTACGGGTTCCGCGACCCGGAACAGTACGTGTTCAAGGCACGGAAGGGACTTGACCGCGAGGTCGTCGAACAGATCTCGTGGATCAAGAACGAACCGGACTGGATGCGCGAGTTCCGCCTCAAGGCGCTCGAGTATTTCCTGCGCCGCCCCATGCCAACCTGGGGTGCCGACCTCTCGGAGCTCAACTTCGACGAGATCGTTTACTACATTAAGCCGACTGAGCGACAGGGCTCGAGCTGGGATGAGCTCCCCGAGCACATCCGCCGGACGTTTGATCGCCTGGGAATCCCCGAGGCTGAGCGGAAGTTCCTGGCCGGCGTCGGGGCCCAGTACGAGTCAGAAGTCGTCTACCACTCGCTGCGCGAGGAGCTCAAGCGTCTCGGCGTGATCTTCGTCGATATGGATACAGCGGTTCGCGAGTATCCCGACCTTGTGAAGCAGTACTTCGGCACGATTGTGCCCCCGAACGATAACAAGTTCGCTGCGCTGAACTCGGCCGTCTGGTCGGGCGGCTCGTTCGTCTACGTGCCAGAGGGGGTCCGCGTCGAGGTCCCGCTCCAGGCATACTTCCGCATCAACGCCGAGAATGTCGGCCAGTTCGAACGGACACTCATCATTGTCGAGCCGGGCGCCTACGTCCACTACGTCGAAGGATGCACGGCGCCGATCTACAGTGCAGCCTCACTGCACAGCGCCGTCGTCGAAATTATCGTCAAGGAAGGTGCCCGCTGCCGCTACACGACAATCCAGAACTGGTCGAAGAACGTGTACAACCTCGTGACCAAGCGTGCTGCGGCCTACCGCGATGCGACGATGGAATGGGTTGACGGGAACCTCGGCTCGAAGGTGACAATGAAGTACCCCGCAGTCTGGCTCATGGAGCCGGGGGCACGCGGCGAGGTGCTCTCGGTTGCCTTCGCCGGTGACGGGCAGCACCAAGATGCTGGCGGCAAGATGGTGCATGTGGCACCATACACGTCGTCACAGATTATCTCGAAGTCGATCTCCAAGGGGACTGGACGGGCGAGCTACCGCGGCCTGGTCAAGGTACATCGCGGTGCGCATCACGTCCGAGCCAACGTGGTCTGCGACGCGCTTCTGCTCGACGAGCAGAGCCGTACGGATACCTACCCGTACATGGAGATCGAGGAAGAACAGGTGTCCATCGGTCATGAGGCGACGGTGAGCAAGGTCGCTGAGGAGCAGCTCTTCTACCTGCAGAGCCGTGGTCTCACCGAGGCCGAGGCCATGAGCATGATCGTTAATGGATTCATCGAACCGATCACAAAGGAACTCCCGCTCGAGTACGCCGTCGAGCTGAACCGCTTGATCGCACTCGAGATGGAGGGTTCGGTCGGATGACACACCGGTGGCCCGGACCGGATCCGGGCCACCATTCGCTATCGAGGGGAGTCTATGAGCACCAGGGTTATCGAACGGACACGTGGTTTCACGAGGGAAGCTGCGGTAGAGCTCTCGCATGTACTTGGGGAACCAGAATGGCTTCGTGAGCGCCGTCTCGCAGCGTGGGAGGTGTACGAGCGCACGCCGATGCCAAGCCGCACCGACGAGGAGTGGCGACGCACTGACATCCGCCGGTTGCCGATCGACGCGGTTTGGCCCTTCGCCGGACTGGGTCAGCGCGTCAGCAGCCCGGAAGCATTGCCGGCCGCGCTCTTCGAGACACTCGGTGACGCAGCACTCCGCTCTGGCCTCCTGGTACAGGTGGACGGATCAGTCGTCTACACGCAGCTGGAGGACGAACTCGCCCAGCGCGGGGTGATCTTCACCGACCTGCTCACTGCAGCCCGCGAGGTCCCCGAGCTCGTCCAACGCTTCTTCATGACCGAGGCGGTCACGGTACAGGACAACAAGTTTGCAGCGCTCCATGGAGCATTCTGGAGCGGTGGGACCTTCCTCTATGTGCCGGAGGGTATCGAGATCGCGTTGCCGCTCCGGAGCTTCGTTTGGGCTGAGACCCCCGGCGCGGCGATCTTTGCCCATACCCTGCTGATCGCTGAGCCCGGCGCAAGCGTGGTGCTTATCGATACGTGGGCCTCACCGACCGTCGATGAGCCAGTCATTGCCTCCAACGTCGTGGAGCTCATCGTGCAGGAAGGAGCCCAGGTACGGTATATCCAGCTCCAGGACTGGGGCCGTAGCGTCTGGAATTTCACGACCCAGCGTGGCCTACTCCATCAGGACGCAGTGCTCAACACGTTGAACGTGAGCCTTGGATCACGCCTCAGCAAGGCCTTCATCGCGAGTAACCTTGTGGGTCCTGGTGCCACCGCTGAGATGCTCGGCCTCTACTTCGCCGACGACGCGCAGCATCTTGACCACCAGACGCGCCAGTGGCACGTCGCGCCATACGCCACCAGTGACCTTTTGTACAAGGGAGCGCTCAAGGATCGTGCCCGTACCGTCTTCAGCGGCTTAATCAAAGTATTCCCCCAAGCTCAGCGCACCGATGCGTACCAAGCAAACCGTAACCTGATCCTCTCGTCGACGGCGCGTGCTGACACGATCCCAAATCTGGAGATTGGCGCCAACGATGTGCGCTGTACACACGGCGCGACGGTCGGCCAAGTCGAGGAGGAGTATATTTTCTACCTGATGAGTCGTGGCATCAGCCGACCGGAAGCGGTCAAGCTGATCGTCGATGGCTTCTTTGATGAGGTGATCGAGCGCGTGCCGGTCACTGAAGTGCAAGAGACGGTCCGCGCGGCGATCGCACGGAAGATTGGGCTATGAGCACCAAAGCGGGAACACAGCCACTCGATGTCCATCGCATCCGGACCGACTTTCCGATCTTGCAGCGAACAGTCCGTGATGGGAAGCCACTCGTCTACCTTGACAGTGCCGCGACGTCCCAGAAGCCAGCGAGCGTCATTGAGGCGCTCGCTGGCTTCTATCGAACGAGCAACGCGAATATTCACCGCGGAATCTATGAACTCAGCGAAGAAGCTTCGATCCTCTATGAAGAAGCACGAGCCAAAGTAGCTCGCTTCATCGGCGCCTCCCGTCCTGACGAGGTCGTCTTCGTCCGCAACACGACGGAGGCAATCAATCTCGTCGCGCGGACATGGGGCGTGGCCAACCTCCAGGCTGGTGACGTCGTCGTAACGACGATCCTGGAGCATCACTCCAATATTGTCCCCTGGCACCAACTGGCTGCCGAGCGGGGTATCGTGGTCCACTTCGTCGACATTGATGAGACGGGACGCCTCCGACTCGATCAACTCGAGACGCTGTTGCGTACCCAGCCGGTAAAGCTGGTCGCTGTGACCCACGTCTCGAATGCGCTCGGCACGATCAATCCGGTCAGCGACATCGCACGCCGAGCGCACGAAGCAGGAGCCCTCGTCCTCGTCGACGGGGCACAGAGTGTTCCGCATCTGCCAGTCGATGTGCGAGCACTCGGCGCAGACTTCTTGGCGTTCTCGGGCCATAAGATGCTTGGGCCCTTTGGAATTGGCGTCCTTTGGGCTCGATACGAACTCCTCGCTTCTCTCCCGCCGTTCCTTGGTGGCGGTGGAATGATCCGCACCGTGACCACTGAGGGCTTTACACCGGGGGACATTCCTGCCCGTTTCGAGGCGGGAACGCCGAGTGTGGCGGATGCGGTGGCACTTGGTGCGGCTGTTGACTATCTGGAAGCGATCGGCATGGCTGCCATCCGCCAGCATGAGGTCACGCTCCTCGCCTATGCGCTACCACGACTAGAAGAGATCCCAGGGATCCGTCTCTACGGACCGGTCGGTGAGGATCGCGCCGGAGTCATTAGCTTCACGTTCGGTGATGTCCATCCGCACGATGTCGCAGCAGTGCTTGATCTGCACGGGATCGCTGTCCGGGCTGGCCATCACTGTACCCAACCGCTCATGCGTCGCCTTGGCGTCGTCGCGACAACCCGTGCAAGCTTCTACCTCTACAATTGGGAAGCAGATATCGACCGCCTCGTCGAAGCACTTCAGGAAGCACGCCGCGTCCTCGACGTTGCCGGGTGAGTCGAGCGGAGGGCGTCACAGTGTCCGACCTCTATCGCGAGCATATCCTCGACCATTACCAGCATCCACGCAACTACGGCACGTTGGAGCAGCCGGACCGATCCTTTGAGGACTCGAACCCTTTGTGCGGTGATCGGATCCGCATCGACCTCAAGTTGTCTGGTGACCGCATCGAAGATATTCGCTTCACCGGTCGCGGCTGTGCGATCAGCCAGGCTGCGGCTTCCATCTTGACTGAGATGGTGAAAGGCAAGTCGCTCGAGGAGGTCAGAGCGCTCGGAGCTGAGGATCTCCTGGAGGAGCTTGGGGTTCCCATCAGCCCGGCACGCCGCAAGTGTGCACTCCTGAGTCTTAAAGTTCTGAAGGCGGCAGCCTACGGAATCAATGAGTGGCCTCGTTGACGCCGCAACGGTTGCCAAAGATCAACCGGATATTCGATGTCATACGACAACACTCCATCGACGGAGAATCCAAGGAGGAGGCAATGGCCAAATTCACGGAAGACGATGTCCGAGAGCGATTGAAGCAAGTGATCGACCCGGAACTGGGGATTGACGTCGTCAACCTGGGCCTTATCTACGGCATCGACGTAGTTGACCGGGAGGACGGCAAGACCGACGTCATTGTGACAATGACGTTGACGACGTTCGGCTGCCCGCTGGGGCCAATTCTGACGGAAGAGGTGAACTTCGCGCTGCGCGATCTTCCAGATCTTGGCAACGTGGAGATTAACCTTGTCTGGAGTCCTCCCTGGACGCCAGACATGATGAGCGAAGAGGCCAAGGACGCGCTGGGGATCTGGTGAGCGAGCGCCAGCACTTCCCAAGGCCGCTGGTTATCACTGGGCTACTCAGTTGGCTCCTGCTTGCGCTCGCCTGCCGCGGACCAGCCATCTACCCGACACCCACCGTAGTCCAGGTTTCCCCATCACTGACAGTACCAGCACTGCCGACGGCAACGGCGGTGGTTCCTTCACCAACGCTCACAACGCTCCCCAGCCCTACTCTAACGCCCTTACCACTTGCCACGGCAACTCCCACGCTCGCACCCACTCCTCCTGTCACCTCAACGCCAGTGCCACCGTCCCCGACGCCAGCGCCGAGTGGACCACGAGCCGTGATCATCACGCGGCTCCCGACTAGCGAGCCGGTTGTTGCACTCACCTTTGACTGTGGTGCTGATCGTGGCTATGCCGAAGAGATTCTCGATGAACTCGCACGTCGCGGTATCCGCGTCACCTTCGGGATGACCGGAGCGTGGGCCCGCACAAATCCTGATCTCGTCGCCCGTATGCTGGAGGAGGGTCACGACCTGATCAACCACAGCGACACGCACCCTTCCTTCACCGGTCACTCGACTGGTAGCGCTCCGCTCGCACCAGCGGAGAGGCTCGCCGAACTCCGCGGCGCAGAACAGGCGGTTGCTGCAGTGTCTGGCAGCCTCGAGACCATGCGACCGTTCTTCCGCCCACCCTACGGTGACTACGACGACGACCTCCTGCAGCAACTCCCGCAAGCCGGCTACACCATCGTCGTTATGTGGACAGTGGACTCGCTCGGCTGGCGTGGAATTCCCCCGGAAGACGTGGTCGAGCGTGTCGAGCGCGCCGTCGCACCTGGAGCGATCGTCTTGCTCCACGTCGGCGCACAATCGACCGATGCCGCTGCATTACCGGCCTTGATCGAGTCCCTGCAACAGGTTGGGTACCGGTTCGTCACCATTCGTGACATCCTCGGCTGAACGATGCGGCCCCGTGTCGGGGAAAGTTTGACTTCTGCGGTCGACAAAGCGCGTGCGAGCGGACTGTTTGGCATACTTTGCGCGGGAGCTGAGCATGCCTCAGCTCTCCCAGGGAACAGGCGGAGTGTTGGTGCAGGGAACGAGAGGTCCTTGCCGAGTGAGGAGGCTAAGTTCATGGCGACACAGCAGAACGAGCGCTTGACACGACGCAGTCTTCTTCGTCGGGCTGGAGCGCTGGCCGTCGCCGTGCCGGCCGTCAGTGCCCTACTCGCTGCCTGCGGTGGCGGTGGCGGTGGGACGAGCGGTGGTGGCGGTGGGAAGATTACGATCGAGATGAGCGAATACAAGTATAACCCCGCGACCATTACCGTTTCGCCCGGCGCGAGCGTGACCGTCACGCTGAAGAATGTGGGAACCCTGCAGCACGACTACCATATCGACGTGATCAATCAGACGTCACCGATGGTCGACCCGGGGAAGTCGGTCGACTGGACCTTCACTGCTCCCAGCCAGGCCGGCACTTACGACACCTGGTGCACAGTTCCCGGCCATAAGGAGCTGGGGATGGTTGGAAAGCTCGAGGTTAAGTAGCTTTCACAAAGGCAATTACGAGGACGTGATCGCAGCGGCTGGGGAAATCCCCAGCCGTCTTTGTTTCCCTCAAGTGCAATCGCGGCGTGCGATGTGCTACGATGTCGCTAGCCACGCACGGGAGCGCGTCTGCCTCGACACCGGTCGGCACCAGGACCGGATCGGGGATGCTCACCTCCAATTTCGGACAGGTCTGGCGAGACAAATCGACGAGAGAGGAGGGCCGCGATGGTACCCCACCAGGCCTGGACTCACCAGGACGGACAGCTTCTCGCACAACTACCAAACGCAATCCGCGAACTCCTCGATTGCACAACTCTCGTGATCGTTTCCAACCGCGGTCCCGTCGAGTTTCACCAGACGTCCGATGGCGACTTCGTCACCAAGCGTGGCACCGGCGGCGTGATCACCGCCATGAGCGCCGCAGCACGCTATGCTGAGGCAATCTGGGTCGCCTGCGCGATGACCAGTGCAGACCGGTTGAAAGCCGAAGAGATGCGTCGTCGGGGCGAACCGTTCCTCGACCTTCCTGATCTCCCAGGGTTCCGTCTTCGCTTCGTCGTGCCGGATCCCAGTGCGTACCAAGGCTATTACAACCGGATCGCAAACCCGCTCCTTTGGTTCCTTCAGCACTACCTGTGGGACACGCCACGCGCACCGGATATCGACTACCGCACCTGGCAAGCCTGGCACGAGGGATACGTGGTGGTAAACCGCCTGTTTGCGGAAGAGGTGGTCGCCGCCGCCGCTGCCGTCCCGCGCGAGCCGATCATCTTGCTTCAGGATTACCACCTGTATCTTGTGCCCGCCTTTATCCGTGAACTCAGACCCGATCTTCTTCTCCATCATTTTGTGCACATCCCCTGGCCCGACCAGGATTACTGGCGCCTGCTGCCCTTGGTGATGCGGCGCGCGATCTGCGAAGGACTGCTTGCCAACGACATCGTTGGTTTTCAGACGCCACGACATGCCCGGAGCTTCCTGAACACCGTCGACGCGAACCTTCCCGACGCTGAAGTCGACTATCGCCGTCGTGAGGTGGCCTACCGTGGGCGCATCACGCGGGTACGCGTCTATCCCATCTCGATCGATCCTGAACTTGTGCGCGCTGTCGCGAACAGCGAAGACGCACGGCGTCATGAGGAGCATCTCCAGGCCTACCGCAACGAATTCACGATTGTCCGCGTGGATCGGGCCGAACCGAGTAAGAATGTTGTGCGCGGCTTCCTCGCCTATGATCGCCTCCTCGAGGCACATCCGGAACTGATCGGTCGTGTGAATTTCCTTGCCTTTCTCGTGCCAACCCGGATGGAAGTTGCCGAGTATATCAACTATCTGGACGAGATTAACGCGGTGGTTGGGCGGATCAATGCCAAGTACGCCAACGCGGCCGAAGTGGAAGGCATCCACTGGCAACCGGTCCATCTCTTTGTCGGTGACGACTACCCGCGCGCTCTGGCTGCGATGCGGTTCTACGACGTCCTCCTCGTCAATGCGATCTTCGACGGGATGAACTTGGTCGCCAAGGAAGGAGCACTCCTCAACGAGCGCAACGGCGTGCTTATCCTCTCTGAAGGGGCTGGAGCTTACCAGCAACTAGGCCAGTGGGCATTGACCGTCTCGCCGACTGACATCGAGGGAACAGCGCAAGCTCTGTGGCGTGGGCTGACGATGCCCGAAGCCGAGCGAGCGTGGCGCGCAGAGCAACTGCGGAGACACGTCCTCGAACACGACCTCCGTCGCTGGCTCATCGATCAGCTTCAGGACATCGCCGATCTCCGAGCCGAGCGCGCACCGCACCGTGTGGCCGCACCCTCCTGACAGTTTCCACGCGCCCTGCCATCTGTTCTGGTACAACTCTCGGCGGTGGCAGAGTGGAGCGCGGGAGGGAGACCATGTTCGAGCGGATCGGTCACTTTTCTTATCGCTATCGGTGGGCTGTCCTCACCCTCTGGCTTCTCGCTGTGGTAGCCGCCTTGCCATTCCTTCCGCGGGTGAGCGGCGCACTTGAGGTAGGGGGGTTTTCGAGCCCACACACTGAGGCGGCTCGCACCCGTGAACTCCTGCGTGAGCGGATCCCCAGGTATAGTCCGAGTTCGCTCATTGTTCTTTTCTCCCACCCGTCGCTCCATCCTTCCGACCCTTCCTTCGTCGAACAAGCACAGCAGGCGCTCCGCAATGTGACTTCGGTGCCTCACGTGACCGGTATCCGCTGGTTCACGGAAAATCCGAGTCAGGTCGCTCCCGATGGCTCGCTTGCCTACGCGGTCATCGATCTCGATCTCCAACCTGAAGAAGCGCAGCGCGTCCTTGACGAGATCCAAGCCGCGATTGTCCCCACCGAGCTCCGTGTCCAGCTGGCTGGTGCCCCTGCCTTTTATGCTGACCTGGAACGCGTGACTGAGCGTGACCTTCGCCGCGCCGAGTTGATTGCTTTCCCATTCGCGCTCGCTGCACTTCTGTTCGTGTTCGGCAGCGTCATCGCTGCGGCCGTGCCGCTCTTCATCGGCGGCGTGACGGTTGCGCTTGTCCTTGGTCTCGTCTACGCACTGACACGCGTGACCGAACTCTCGATCTTTACCTTGAATGTCGCAACCTTGCTGGGCCTGGGCCTGTCCATTGATTACTCACTCTTCCTCGTCAGCCGGTTCCGCGAGGAACTCGCTGCCAATGAACTCGAACAGGCTGTCGCACGCACGACAGCCACTGCGGGTCGGGCGGTCTTCTTTTCGGGTCTGACCGTGTTGATCGGCCTTTCCGGGCTTGGTTTCTTCGAGTTCCTCTTCATGCGCTCTGTCGGTATTGCGGGCATTCTTGTCGTCCTCGTCGCGGTCAGCGCCAGCCTCACGCTGCTGCCGGCGCTACTCGGGATCCTCGGCCGGTGGGTTGACGCACTCCAGGTGATCCGCCGCGGACCAGAAACCGGTCGCTTTTGGCATGGAATAACCGAGTTCGTCATGCAGCGTCCTCTGCAGGTCGCAATCCCTGTTATCGTTGTGCTTGTGCTCTTGGGGCTCCCGTTCCGACACGTCAAGCTCAGCTCTCCCGACGCGACCATCTTGCCCACTTCAACACCCTCGCGGCAGGCACTTGACGAATTCCGACGCGCTTTCGGTGACGGTGCGCTTTCACCTATCATCATCGCTATTGAAACGGAGCGTCCGGTCAACGACCCGCAGACCCTTGCCGCTCTCTACGAGTTCACACGCCGGCTTGCCGCCGATCCGCGAGTGACCAGCATCACAAGCCTGGTCACGATCGACCCACGGATTACCTTGGCACAGTACCAGATGCTCTATGTTGATCCTACACAGATCCCCGACCCGGTTCTTCGCCGAGCATACGAGCAGCTAGCAGGCGATCACCTCGCTGCCGTCTACGTCTATACCGACAGCCTTCCGGCAAGCGATCGCGCCAAGCAGCTGCTCCACGACATCCGACGGATGGACCCCGGTCCTGGACTTCGCCTCTGGGTCGATGGTGGCACGGCAGAGATCGTTGACGTCGTCGACCGGATGTATAGCGAGTTTCCCTATGCTGCCTTAACGGTCGTTCTTGCGACATACGTGGTGCTCTTTCTGCTCCTCCGATCCGTCTTCCTGCCGCTCAAAGCAATCATCCTCAACGTCCTTAGTCTCACCGCGAGTTACGGCGCCCTGGTCTTCGTGTTCCAAGATGGGCACTTCAGCTCACTACTCCGCTTCTCGCCACTCGGCTTCACCGAAGCTTCGCTCCCCATTGTGATGTTCTGTATCCTGTTTGGGGTTTCGATGGACTACGAAGTCTTTCTTCTCAGCCGGATGCGTGAAGCTTGGGATCAGACTCGCGACAACCGTATCGCAGTCGCAACCGGGCTCGCCCGCAGCGGTCGGATCATCACCGGTGCCGCGCTCATCCTGGTTGTCGTCGCTACTGCATTCGTGACCGCTGACGTTGTGCTTATCAAGGCGCTGGGACTTGGCATTGCCTTGGCAATCGCCCTGGATGCGAGCATTGTGCGCACGTTGCTGGTACCCGCCACGATGCGGCTTTTGGGACAGTGGAACTGGTGGGTACCACGCCGAATGGCCCGAACCCTTGAGATAGTCCGAATGGAGCACTAAATGCGCAGGCGCATGTTCCTCGGCTGGTTTGCTCTCGTACTCTCTGCCTGCGCTCGCGGGCAGGAGCAGCCGGCAGCGCCACAGCCCACCACCGAGCCCAGTCCACGCCCCGCGAGCCTCTTCCTCACGCCACCACCAGTTGTAGCGCCGGTGGAGTTTCCACGAGACTTCGGTTCACATGATGTCTTGACGGAGTGGTGGTACTACACCGGTCACCTCACCAGCGCTCACGATCGGCGCTTTGGCTTCGAGTTCGTTGTTTTTCAGGTCCAGCGCTTCGGTTATCCCGTTGTCTACGCCGCTCATGCCGCAGTCACCGTCGTCGATCGGCAGACATTCCACTGGGACGAGCGAGTCGTGGCGTTACCACAGCGTCAAGCGCGATGGCCGCTGGAGCTCGTTATCGCCGATTGGAGACTCTTTAGCGATGGCCAACAGGACCGGCTTGAGGCACAAGCACGCGACTTTGCCTTCAGCCTCAAGCTCCAATCGCAGCGTTCGCCAATCCTCCATGACGGTGACGGCTACTTCTCCTGGGCACCAGAGACCGGATCGTACTACTACTCGCGGACGCGTCTTACGGTACGCGGTACGCTGGAGGTCGAAGGCGAAGGGCATGCCGTTTCTGGACTCGCCTGGAACGATCACCAGTGGGGAAACTTCATTCTCGGTCCTGGCGGATGGGATTGGTTCGCCCTTCAACTTGATGACAGTACGGACCTGATGCTCTGGCAGTCCCGTGATGCGACCCAACGCATCCTCACCAAGAGTGGCACACTGGTGCGTCCTGATGGCTCGATCCTGACACTCAAAGCCGAGCAAATCGGAATCTCCGTAACTAACCGGTGGAGGAGTCCATCCAGCGGCGCCGTTTACCCGAGCGGTTGGCATCTTGAGATTGCCTCGCCCAATCTCGTACTCACAGTGACTCCGCTCGTGCTCGAGCAGGAGCTCCGGACCCTTCGTTCCACCGGCGTTATCTACTGGGAGGGTGCGGTCGACGTAAGCGGAACGCACGAGGGATATCCGGTGCGCGGACAGGGGTATGTCGAACTCACTGGATATGCCTTCCAAGCCCCCTAAATGATCTCCACATTCCGAAACCGATCATTCTGCACTTGACAAGAGAACCGTCCTGTTTCAGGATAGGAACAGTTTTGGCCGAAGACATCGGATGAGCGCACGACCGTGTGCTTCATCGGTTAATTTGTTCTTCTGCTAGGAGGGAGGAAAGGAGGGAGGACGAGCCTCGAGTGGTTGTTGCACTCGGGGGAGGGAGAGCAATGCAATCCCAGTGGATCCGCAGGCTCGCAACCGTCTCGCTATCGCTCGCACTCGTCCTCAGTTCGCTTTTCCTCACCGCCGCGGTCTCGCGCTTCGACGACAATTCGAGTATCGATGCGCGTCTCCTTCCGTACCAATTGCTTCCCTCACCGCTCCAGTTCGACACCGAGTTACGTCCCGGCCAATCAAATGGCCAGTTCAGCAAGGAGCAGATTACCCGCTTTCGCTGCACCGCGTCCGGTGATCCAGCAGAATGGGTCGATATCAGCTGTAACACACCCGAGTTTGGACAAGAGTTCGCACCAGACAACGAGATTGCGATCGCAGTTGACCCCGACAACCCACAGCACCTCGTCGCCGGATCGAACGATTACTACTACCGCTTGAACAATGCTACCGGTGCGCGGCCAGCGATTGTCCCAACCGGTTTCTTCACCTCATTTGACGGTGGTACAACGTGGATCGACGGACAGATTCCACTTCGGACCGGCAAGGGTGGCGGTGATCCCGTGCCCGCGTTTAATCGAAAGCACGGTGTTGTTCTCATGGCCCAGCTGGAGAACGTACGCGGGCTCGGAGGGCCATTTGTCGCGCAAGGAGACGTTTCTGCTAGCCGCTCGACCGATGGTGGCATCACGTGGAGTGAACAAATCACTGTCATGAAAGGGCAGGGGACCGGCATTGGGCCGGCACGCAGCGCACTCTTCTTCGATAAAGAGTGGCTTACTGTGGATAACAACCCCACGTCGCCATAGTATGGACGGGCCTACCTGACGGCAACGCTCTTTGTGAACCGCCCACAGGGCAGCTACACACGCTCCCCGATCGTTCTCAGTTACTCCGACGACGGGGACTGACCTGGAGTCCGCCACAGGAGATTCCTGGCCATCACTCTAGCTGCTCCTACCAGACAACCGGTCCGGCGGGTGAATGCGATGAAGGCCAGTTCTCGATTCCTGTCGTGGCATCCGACGGCACGGTATACGTCCATTTTCACAACTATCAGAACCAGAGCGCTTGGGAAGTCTCCTTCGACTTCGACGCACAGATCATGGTTGTGAAGTCGACCGACGGCGGGCAAACCTGGAGCGATCCAGTTCCAGCCGTTCAACTGGAGGACGGGCTCAGCGATATGCCGTGGTCCGGTCATTGCACGTCAGACAATCTGGGGGCATCAGATCCGTTGGAACGCGGCAGGAAATATTGTCGTTGATCCAACAGATCCTACTCACCTCATCATTGTCTTTGCAGATCGCGGAACGCCAAATCTCGCAGCAGAGGAGGGGTGCTTCCTCACGGATGGCACTCTCAACATCGGTCATCCCCCCGACTACGACCCGTGTCAAGCGAAAACTTCCTTCGATACTGATGTGTTCCGGGTCGTTTCCTTTGACGGCGGAGTCAGCTGATCAGCACGTGAGCTCATCGACAGCGCGTCAGGAGCACCAAAGTGGTTCCCTTGGGCTGGAGTCCTCTCAGATGGCCGGTTAGTCGTGGCCTGGGACGAAGACACCACACCCGCCCCAGCAGACAGTTTTGTCCACGTTCTCTGGGTCGAGGATACAGGGAAGGAGACCCTTGGTCCAAGCGAACAGGTCGACATCTCCGTCACGCACTGGGCTGGGCAAAACGTGCCACAGGCACGCTGGCCAGCAGCCTGTGGCCCGGCAGGGTATAGCGATTCCCCGATCACTGACGCTGCGGGCAAGGACTGCAATGTCTTCCACGGAGACTACACCGGCCTGGCTGTCGGATCCGATGACAGTATCAACGTTGTCTGGACCGGCTTAAATGCGCAAGCACTTCTCCGCAACTCGATCCGTACACTGGCACACCACACGATGGCTACCGGCAGGATGCGATGTTCGCACGACGTTCTCCCTAGCGCAGATAGGGGGCAGCGCTCATCGGGTTGCTGCCCCCGTGACTTTGCAGCATCCCATGCTCGCTGGTACTTCCGCAGAGACGGTGATGAAGGCCAACACGGCTCTGCAGCAACTCTTGGCATCTCCAACAGATCGATCGGCGCTTTCAGCACGCCAGAACGGCACCTGCCTGAGGGTTCGCCAGAGAGCAAGTGGCTGTCTTGACAACGTTAGCGGACAAGGATAGAATATCGGCCAACAATTGAGAGGCCGGCGCTCATCCAGAGCGGTGGAGGGAACGGCCCGAGGAAGCCCGGCAACCAGCGCAGGCCACTGCGCCAGGTGCCAATGCCGGCGGAGCGAAAACGCTCCGCACGATGAGCGCGGTCCTTGCAGTGATGCAAGCCCCTCCACCATGTTGTGGAGGGTTTTTCGTCATCCCTCCACGCGAAATGATGAGCCAGCGACGGGAGGCGCACGTTTCCCGGTGAGGACGTGTGCCAAGAGCGGAGGGAGAACTGTGACGACGACCGTGCCGTGTACGTATCGCCTCGCACGCATCGCCACGCCTGAGCAGCCGTTCGTCACCGAGCATGGGGATGTCTTGCCGGTCGTCGACATCGCCTATGAAACCTGGGGTGAACTCAGTCCGAACCGCGATAATGTCGTCCTGATCTGTCATGCCCTGACCGGGAGCAGTCACGTTGCCCCGCACGGTCCGGATGACCTCCCCGGCTGGTGGGATCCGATGGTGGGTCCTGGCCGGCCTATCGACACCGACCGATTTTTCGTGATTTGTGCAAATGTCCTCGGCAGCTGTTATGGCTCAACCGGCCCACGCTCGATCGATCCTCGGACTGGACGACGCTACAATCTTCGTTTCCCACTGATCACTGTCCGGGATATCGTACGCACCCAAGCGATGCTCCTCGACCAACTCGGAATCGATCGAGTCTATGCGGTGATCGGTGGCTCACTGGGTGGTATGCAGGTGCTCGAGTGGGCTGCCATGTATCCTGAGCGAGTCGAGCGGATCGTGCCCATCGCCGTTGGGGGACGCTTCTCCGATCAGGGGATTGCCTACAACGAAGTGCAGCGCCGCACCATCATGCTGGATCCCGATTGGCAAAACGGTGAATATGAGGACGGCCAGGGACCTCGCCGTGGCCTGGCCATTGCCCGGATGCTTGGCATGATCACTTACCAGTCCGACGAGCTCATGTCAGCACGCTTCCAGCGACGGACAGAAGCGCGGTACACTGCCTGGCCCGAGTTCCTGGGTCGCTACGACATCGAGGGCTACCTCCACTACCAGGGCGACAAGCTTGTTCGGCGATTCGATGCCAATAGTTATCTCTATCTCACGCGGGCAATGGACTCGCACGATCTCGGACGCGGGCGGGGTGGGTACCATGCTGGACTTGCCTTGATCCGCGCCCGAGCCCTGTGCGTTGGGATCTGCTCCGATATTCTGTTCTGGCCAAGTCAAGTGCGGGGTCTCGCCGACGATCTCCGCGCACTTGGCGTTGATGCTCGATATTGGGAGCTTGATTCCCCGAACGGTCATGACGCGTTTCTCAAAGACTTTGATCAGATTGGCCCCGTGATCGCTGACTTTCTGAGCGAACCGTGAGGACACGGACTGGCTGCCCTGATCGGGGCAGCCGATCGAGACCCGCCCCGAGAGGCCGGACCAGAGCGCCCGGCCTCTCGGTCACCTTCATCCTGATCCGGTCTCTTCCTCAGGCAGGCAGTTCGAGAGTCGGCAGCAAAGCCGCACCAAACCGCACTGCGTCAATAGTGTCCGCGATCAGCGCGCTGGCCGTCGGTGCTGGGCCGGCCCCAGGACCGTAGAGGACGACCGTCCCGACCCGGTCACCAGTTAACTCGATCGCATTGAGGTTCAAGCGGACATGCGCCAGAAGGTCACTCCCCGGCACGAAGACGGGCTGCACGCTCAGGTGCCAACTCCCATCGAAGAGTTCTGCCTGGGCAATCAGCTTCATCGCCCCGCCTCGTGCCCGCGCATCGAGAATTTGGTCTGGAGTGACCGTGGTGATGCCTCGCCGTTCGACGTAATCAGGTCGAATATGGCGCCCGGCAGCAAGTGACGCGAGAATACTCAATTTGTAGGCCGCGTCGTACCCCTCGACGTCCGCCGTAGGATCCGGCTCGGCGTAGCCGAGCCGCTGCGCCTCCCGCAACGCTTCTTGATAGGGCATTCCTTCTTCCGCCATCACTGTGAGGATGTAATTGGTCGTTCCATTCACAATGCCACGGATGCGGTAGATCCGGTTCACCATGAGCAACTGCCGTAAGCTCGCCATCAAGGGAATTCCTGCACCCACACTCGCCTCAAAGAGCAGCGCCCGCTGATGTCGCCGTGCCGTGTCGACGA
The DNA here is from genome assembly GCF_023806465.1 of Thermomicrobium sp. CFH 73360. Taxonomy (GTDB): domain Bacteria; phylum Chloroflexota; class Chloroflexia; order Thermomicrobiales; family Thermomicrobiaceae; genus Thermomicrobium. The sequence continues at coordinate 61,207 of NZ_JAMSLS010000002.1, forward strand.
GCTCGGCAAAGTGCTTGCTTAACGCCTCCTTGTTCGCCGTCACGACGTGTTTCCCCGCCGTCAAGGCGCGTTTCAGATAGGTCGCTGCCGGCTCTTCCCCACCCATCGCTTCCACGACGACTGCTACGGTGGGGTCTTCCAGAATCGGATCGATCGACGTTGTCGCTGCCCACTCTGGCAATCCTGCCTGCACCACACGCTCCGGATGCCGAGCCAACCCCCACCGAACCTCAAGCGCGAATCCGGTTCGCTGTGCCAGGGCTTCACGTTCTGCGGCAATTGTGCGAAGAACAGCACTCCCAATTGTGCCTACCCCAAGTAAAGCTATCCCGACTGTCTGCATCATTGCGCTTCCTCTCGTTCCTCCTTGACCTTCGTCCGGTTGCCTGGTACAGTCACCCCAGGCGCTGACAGGGTAGGCGAGCCCGAGCGCCTCGCGCAACGGGAAGGACCGCGAGAGATGAACGCCGTGCGCTCAGCCACGCGGACAACGACAGGGACTACCGCGACGCGCTGCGCCGGCGTGCGCTCGGGTAGCCCGTAATCGCGCGGTCAAACTCGAGCGAACGCCGGCAGGGGTCTCATCCTCTGCCGGTTTTGTCGTTTAGAGGACGTGAGAAGGGAGGACGCAGTGGCCGAACGGATCGATGTGGCGATCTTGGCAGCAACGGGGAGTGTCGGGCAACGCTTCGTCCAGCTCCTCGCCGGGCACCCCTGGTTCCGGATCGCGGAACTTGTAGCGAGTGATCGCTCCGCCGGCAAACGCTATACCGAAGCAGTCAACTGGCGGATCAGTGCGGCGCCCCCCGAAGGGGTTCGTAACCTCGTGGTGAAGCACATCGAGGGACCGATCGAGAGCCCCATTGTCTTCTCAGCCCTCCCCGGCGGTGTGGCGGGAGAGATCGAGGAAGCTCTTGCTGCCGAGGGCAAGAAGGTCTTCACCAACGCACGCGACCACCGGATGGATCCTGATGTCCCCTTGCTTATTCCAGAGGTGAATCCCGATCACGCACGCGCCATCGAGCGGCAACGGCAAGTGCGCGGTTGGCGTGACGGCTTCATTGTGGCGAACCCGAACTGTTCAACAATTCATCTCGTCCTTGCGCTCAAACCCATCTATGACGCCTTTGGGATCGAGAAAGGGATCGTCACGACACTCCAGGCTGCTTCTGGTGCTGGTTACCCCGGTGTTCCCTCACTCGACCTCATCGATAATGTGGTGCCGTTCATCAGTGGTGAGGAAGAGAAGATCGAAGCGGAGTCTCGCAAGATTTTAGGAACGTGGGCTGATGGAACCTTCCAAGACGCACCACTCACCCTGAGCGCCCATTGCAACCGTGTCCCGGTTCGCGACGGGCACATGGAGACGGTCAGCTTGAAGCTCAGTCGTCCGGCAACGCCAAGCGAGATTGCTGAGGTCCTCCGCTCGTTCCGTGCCCGGCCGCAGGAACTCGAGCTTCCGAGCGCACCACGGCAGCCAATTGTCGTGTTGGATCAGCCCGACCGGCCTCAACCGGTCCTTGACCGCGATGCCGAGCGCGGTATGGCGTCGGTCGTCGGTCGTATCCGCCCCTGCTCCGTGTTCGACATCCGGTTCGTCGTGCTGGGGCACAATACCATTCGCGGTGCGGCAGGCGCGTCAGTGCTCAATGCGGAACTGTTCTATCGAGAGGGCTGGCTCTGAGAACATCAGGGCAGCAGGCCACTCGACATCGGGGGCCTGCTGCCCCTCTCTTACACGCGAACCGGCTCCGATTCAGGAATCCGCGCCGCAATTTCTTCCCGCGTCACGAGCGGATAGGACAGGCTATCAGCGAGGGCAAGCCATGACGCCTCGATGATGTTTGTGGATGAGCCGACAGTGTTCCAACTGCCGTGCGCGTCCCCTGAGCGAATCCAGACGCGCACCTTCGCCCCTGTACCATGGTGGTCATCAAGCACGCGTACCTTGTAGTCCTCAAGTTCCACTGCGGCGATTTCAGGATAGAACTCCTGCAAAGCCTTCCGCGTTGCTTGATCCAGCGCGTTCACTGGGCCGTTCCCCTCAGCGGCCGTGTGGAACACCTGATTCCCGATGCGCAACTTCACCATCGCCTCAGCCAGCATGCCACGGCCATTGCGGTACTCGGTCAGAACTGTATAGTCAAGCACCTCGAACGGTGGCCGATAGTCCGGTAAGTTGCGCCGGATAAGAAGCTCAAGCGAGGCATCGGCATCCTCGAACCAGTACCCTTGGAACTCCAGCTCTTTAATCTGTTCCAGCACCCGCCGCACGACATCCGGCTTGTCTCCGAGCTCAATCCCAAAGCTGCGTGCCTTCACCACAATATTGCTGCGCCCGCTGAGCTCGCTGACCAGGACGTGCCGTGTGTTCCCAACGACTTCCGGAGGGATGTGCTCATACGCCGAGGGATGTTTGGCGATCGCGTTGACATGCAGTCCTGCCTTGTGCGTAAAGGCAAAAGCGCCCACGAACGGTAGCCGCGGATCGTGGGTGAGATTCGCCACCTCAGCGACGTAGCGCGACGTCTCGGTCAGCTTCCCCAGGTGCCCCGGTGGCAAGCACCGATAGCCCAACTTGTACTCGAGGATCGGAATCACCGAGCAGAGATTCGCGTTGCCAATCCGCTCGCCCAATCCGTTCATTGTCCCCTGGACGTGTGTTACACCCTCAAGGACCGCTGCGATCGTATTCGCCACTGCCAACTCGCAATCGTTGTGCGTGTGGATCCCGACTGTACAAGAAACCGTCTTGAGCGCATGACGCACTGCCCGCACAAGGGGATCAGTCAACGTCCCGCCATTCGTATCGCAGAGCACCACTGCATCGGCTCCAGCGTCGCAAGCAGCACGGAGCACGGCGAGGGCGTAATCCGGATCCTCAGCATAGCCGTCGAAGAAGTGCTCGGCGTCAAAGATGACCTCGCGTCCTGCCTGTTTGAGGAAGGCCACCGATTCTGCCACCATACGGAGATTCTCTTCGAGCGTGGTGCCAAGGATGTGAAGGACTTGGAATCGTGACGCCTTCCCAACAATCGTCACAGTCGGCGTATCGGCTTCAACCAAGAGACGCAAGTTCGCATCGTCTTCAACCGCGATGCCGGCACGCCGGGTGCTCCCAAAGGCCGCGATACGCGCGTTCCGCCACACCTCATGGCGTGCGCGCTCGAAGAACGCCATGTCCTTCGGATTCGAGCCCGGCCAGCCACCCTCGATATACGCGACTCCGAGCTCGTCTAGCGCGCGAGCGATCTTCAACTTGTCCTCAGTCGTCAGCGAGACACCGGAGCCCTGCGTTCCGTCTCGCAAGGTCGTGTCGTAGATCACCACCCGCCGTGCACCATTGTTACCCATAGGACCTCCTTCTCCTGAAACGTTCGGCGGCCTCCCCGCGCTGGGGAGGCCGCCTTCTCGTTCTCTTTGACTCGTCGTGTTACACGCTTGCGGGCTCAATCCTCCCCAACGCCGCTTGCCCCGCCACGCGGGGCCGAATAATCGCAATAATCGCGATCGCAGCGTTCAGGTGCTGAGCCACTGTCTGCCCGCTCCTCACCGTACTGCCTGACAGCCTACTTCGAAAAGCACCCACTGTCAAGACCATCGTTCGCATATGCGGTCTGCGTCGCCGGCCTCCGCGAAAGAAGATCCGAACGGAGCAAGCTGAAAAACGCCCTATCCGAGAGGAAATTCGATCGGCACATCAATAAGAGTCGGAACATCCCGTCCCAGTGCAGCGACAATTTCCTCACTTAAGTGCTCAGGCGTCATGACTCGTACCCCAGGAACGCCGTACGCCTCGGCCAGTTGAAGGAAACTCGGATTCACGAGATCGACGGCGATGAAACGCCCACCATACGAGCGCGCCTGTTCGTCCTTCACTGCGGTGTAGCTCGAATCGTTGAAGATGACGATGGGAATCCCCACTCGGAATTGCACGGCCGTCGCAAGCTCCTGCATCGTGAACTGATACCCCCCATCGCCGACCAAAGCGACCACCGATGCATCTGGGCGAGCGATCTTTGCACCAATAGCAGCGGGCAGTGCGAAGCCAAGCGTCCCGTAGCCAGTCGGAAACAGGTATGTGCGGGGACGATAGACTGGGTAGTGTCGGTTACCAACGTAGGCCATCATGGTCATGTCGTTCACCAGAACCCCATCGCGTGGCAGCGCAACACGGATCGCCTGCAGCCATGCCGCGTGCGAGGAGCCCCACGCGTGGGTGAGCGCTTCCTGTTTCCGTACTTGGAGCTCCTCGACCGACCAGCCCGCCCGATAGATCCCATGCGACTGGAGTGCTGTCAAGAGCGCTCGCGCCGTCGCCCGAGCGTCGGCAACAATCGGTAGGGTGGGGGAATACTGGCGAAGGATCTCTTGCTGATCGATATCGATACGGATTCGCCGCTCCGGCAACGGCAACCGTCCGTTGCCGGTGTCTTGCGCTCCCAGTTTTGAGCCGAAGATCAACACGAGATCCGCTTCGCGCAATAATCGGTCGACCGCATTACCCGGCTCCCAGAGATTCCCCAAGCACCTCGGGTGATCCTCGGGAACCGCTCCTTTCCCTTGGAGAGAAGTAATCACTGCAGCGCCCAGTCGCTCAGCAAGCTCCACAAGCTCCTTTTCGGCTTCACTGGCAACCGCTCCACCGCCGCAATACAAAACGATGCGTTCGGACTGCTCAAGAGCTGCGACGGCCAACTCGATCGCGGCGGAATCCGGTTCGGGTCGAGCAGGTAGCGGTGGCTGCAGCGAATCGAGTTCGATCTCGCCACTCCCATGCAAAACATCGAGCGGTACCTCGACATGTGTCGGACGAGGTCGCCCGCCCAGTGCCCGGGCAAACGCCTCCCGCAGGAGCTCGGGCACTTCCTGCACCGTCCGAGCCCGATCGGCCCACGCAGTCAGCGCCCGCATAATGCCCAGCTGATCTTTGCAATCGTGCAAGTGGCCGAGCATCTTTCCTTGCCATGGCTGCTCGACGTTCGAAGCAATGACAACCATTGGTGAAGAGTCCGCATAGGCTTCTCCGACAGCGGTGGCGATGTTCGTTATCCCTGGACCAGTGATGACAATCGCCACGCCTGGTTTCCCAGAGACTCGGGCATACCCATCAGCCATAAAGCCGGCACCCTGCTCGTGACGAGCAAGCACATGCCGGATTGATGAAGAGAACAATGCATCGTAGATCTGGAGCGTGTGCACGCCGGGAATACCAAAAACAACCTCAACGCCGAGCCGTTCTAGCGTCCGCACGACGGCCTCACCACCGCCAATCCGCATCACTGCTTCCCCTCGTATCATCCCCGCCCACTACACAGCGCGGCGATTATACCGATCTCGACACGAGGCCGTGCCTTCCCATCCTGTCTCATACGTGTCCACCGCATCAAAGGGAAAGAAAGGCGTCGTTAAGGGCTTATCTTACTCCACCTGTGATATGAAGTCAGATCAGCCGGTCCGGAAGCAGATCCACGATTGGTTGGGAGCCGCAACCACATATCAGGGAATTTCGCACCAGCACCCTTCGGCTCCTGACTACTCTTCTCGACAACCTTTCACGCGAGTGAGACTCCCCACCCGCCCCATCCAAGGCTCACCGTGATCTTGACCAGTTCAGCCTAGCGACTCGTGGCACCAGCACCCAACAGCTCCTCATGATGTGACTGAACCAATGATGCTGTCCACATACTACGTGTGATCCGCGTTCAAGTGCAACGGTTTTCCTCAGTCCAATCACACTATGGCAAATGTTTATCGATGTCTCAATAGACTAGTATGGGACTCTGAATTCTTGGTTGGAAAGTTTCAGCTCCGAGAAGCTCTACGGATGTCGCCTTGCAAACGAGAGTGGGAACGAGTAGCCTTCGACAGCCGAAGACGGCGGGGGAGCATGCGTTTTTGCCACCACGGGTGCTTCTACACACGATTGTGTTTCTCTTCCTCATTGGAGCATTACTCGCTCGGCCAGTTGTGACACTGTTGGCTCGCTCCGGAGCGGCATACGGCGCTCTTTCCCGACGGAATCGCGCCTCGGTCACCATCGTTTCACGACGTGCCATCGTCATACGGCAGCGACGCCGAGCAACTCCAGTGGGAACGCTGCTTCCAACTCCCAAGGCAGTAGACCAGGCTCCCACCGTCACAACCACAATCCTCCCTCCTCTCCCTTCTGAACCGACGCCACCCACCTCAACCTCCACTCCATCCCGCTCAGCCTTTCGGGACCCGGTGCCGATCCTTACGTATCACTACATCCGTCCGCACCCTGGGAGCGATGATCCACTTGGGCAACGACTCTCGGTTGATCCGGCCACATTCCAAGCCCAGATGGATTGGCTGGCTCAACACGGCTTTACCCCGATCACCCTGTCCGAACTCGCCGCGCTGCGTGCCGGACTCATTCCAGCCCCACCTCATCCAATCGTTCTCACCTTCGACGATGGATATCGCGACTTCTACCAGAACGCTTTCCCAATCCTGCGCGCACACGGCTTTCATGCCACGGTCTTCGTCATTACTGGCTTCGTTGGGCAGGAACGCTACCTCACCTGGGACATGATCCGGGAGCTGGACCGCTCTGGACTGGTCGAAATCGGTGCCCACACCGTCCATCACCTGGATCTCACAACGCTCGCCCACCCAGAAAGCGAGATCCGGGATTGCAAAGACGCACTCGAACGCGCACTAGGACACCCGGTCACTGCTTTTGCTTACCCTGCTGGGAAGTTTGATGCTCGTGTCGAAACAGCTGTCCGTGAAGCCGGCTTCAGGCAGGCCGTCACGACTCAGCCTCGTTGGGCAACGTCAGGAGATGATCCGCTCGCCTTGCCACGCCTCCGCGTTACGGGTGATCTCACACTGGCTCAATTCGCGGCATTGCTCACCGAGTGAGTCCTACCCGCTCAAGCGTTCCGACCACGAGGCTCAAGGATGCGTACCTCGGCGAGATTCCCGACCAGCTGGGCCAGCCGCTGGGCATCTTCCACCGAGCCAACCACTACTCCGTAGTGCATCGGTATCACGACTCGCGGTCGTAGCATGCGCACCGCCTCGGCCGCTTCCTCAGCCGTCATCACATACGTGCCACTTACTGGTAAAAAGGCATACTCGACTGGGCCGAATTCCACCATCTCGGGAATGGCATCCGTATCGCCAGCAAAGTACCAAGTTACCCCACCTGCTTGACAGAGATAGCCGACATGCTCGAGTTCGCGCGGATGATACGGAACCCCAGGACTTCGGAACTTGTTGAGGTTATATGCTGGAACCGCTCGAATATGAAGTTTCTCATAAGTCACTTCGCCTCCAGGCCTGATTACCTGCACCGGTGGAGCCACTTCGTTCTTGCTCGCTGCGGTCGGATTGGCCACCACGAAGGTTCTGCGAGGATCACGAATCTTCGCAATGTCTGACGGCGAACAATGGTCAAAGTGATCGTGACTGATCAGAATCACATCCGCTATTGGCTCGCCATCCGGTATGCGGAACGGATCATGATAGATCCGCAGGCCGTCCACCTCGATGCGAAACGCAGACTGTGCATACCAGGTCACTTCGAACGCCATCTCCGTTCCCTCCCAACCCAACTCCTCGCGCAGTTTGGCACGAGTATGCTTCGGCGACGGCACCCCACGTCGAGCAGCGCTCGAGCAGATGAGACGACTGCGGTGCTTGGCCCCGCACGAGCCCAAGAAGCGCGTCCCGCGCCTCCGTCGCGCGAATTCGATGTTGCAACGGTCCCTCAGACAGGCTGCTCGATCTGCCCTGCGGGATGTGGAGTCAGAGGCCCGAGCAAGCGCTCAAGCGCCATAATGTGACTGCAGGTCCCAAGGCCTAGTGCCTCAAACGAGTGACAGGAGCAGGTCCACGTGCCACCTTCGAAGCGGACATCGTACACATCGTGATCACCACGGAACCGCACGTGAAGCGAGCGAATCTCGGCACGCTCCGGCTCTGCTGCATACCTTCGGGCCTTTTCAATCTTCCCAATGAGACTCGAGTTCATCGCCGTGACTCCTTTCACTTCCTCTTCGCACAGAGACCGATTCGCTGTTCTACAAACGCTCAGGGCACCAGGACGCATGATCCTGGTGCCCTCTTCACGTCCCTCAGTTGTCGGACCTCCGTGCATAGCGGGGTCCTCTCTGCCTCATGGGAGTCGCTGGTCAGAGTATAGCGGAACCGTAACCAGTCAGCAACAGAATCTCGACGAGCGCCGCCTCTACCCGCCGCAAGTCCTGCTCACCCGTGCTGCTTTCGGGCTTGTGGGCACTGTGATGGGACAGGCGCTGATTACCCGTCTCGTCCGCTGGTTCGTTACCTAGCGCTGGAGATAATGTGGGCTCCACCCGCTAGCCCGTCGACACGCTACACTCGCTTCTGGGGGGATTATGACTGCAAGTATCGCCATCCTGGCTGGTGGGCAAAGTCGGCGCATGGGCCAAGACAAAGCCCTCCTGGACTTTCATGGCGAGCCGTTGCTCGTCCGGGTCCTCCGCCGAGTTCGACCGTTGACTGACGATGTCTTCATTGTGGCAAGCGACCGCCCCGAATACTCACGGTTCAACGTGCCAGTGGTTTCCGACCGACTACCGGGAAGCGGTCCACTTGGCGGCATCTACACTGCTCTTTTGACCGCCCGGCACGACTATTGCCTGGTACTGTCCTGTGATCTCCCGTTCGTCAACCCACAACTCTTAGAAGCCCTGCTTGCACTACCCCGCGACTATGACGTGCTCGTTCCCACACGTGCAGAGCAGACAGGACAGGGAGGAGAAGAAACATTCGAGACCCTTCATGCGATTTACGCGAAGTCCTGCATTCCAGCGATCGAACAAAGGTTGCTGCGAGGCGAGTTCAAGATCATCGGCTTCTTCCCGGAAGTGCGTGTTCGTCGCGTACCGGAGACTGAGCTCCGCCGGTACGACCCTGAACTGTTGTCCTTCCTCAACGCCAACACACCAGATGCGTACCGCTGGGCCCTCGCGCGTGCAGCAGTGACTGAGTATCCAAGTCAAACGAATGAGGGTGAACAGTGACGTCAGTAACAATCTCGTCTTTCGCGGAGCAGGCTGGCCGCCCGATTCTCATGGGACGCCGCTGGGCCGTCTCCAGCGGCCATCCACTCGCCTCTTGGGTTGGGGCTCAGATACTCGAGCAAGGAGGGACTGCCGCCGATGCCGCTGTCGCTATCGCGGCCGCACTCAACGTCGTGGAACCACAGATGTCCGGGCTCGGTGGCGACCTCTTCGCGCTCTTTTTCCACGCAGAGACCAAGACCGTCTGGGCGGTCAACGGTACAGGCCCAGCACCGCTTCAGGCAATACCTGAGCGTTTCCGAGGTGGCATACCGGAGCGCGGGCCGCTCAGCGTCTCAGTCCCAGCAGCAGCACGAGCGTGGGAATTGCTCGTCCAGCGCTGGGGACGTCTCTCATTCGCCCAGTCGCTGGCTCCAGCCATTGAACTGGCCCATGAAGGTTTCCCGGTCAGTCATAACCTGGCGGCTTCTCTCCGAGCACATGCCGACCTACTCGCCAGTTACTCGCATTCAGCCCGGATCTTTCTGCCGAGCGGGAACGTCCCGCGACCGGGACAACTGCTACGACAGACAGAACTCGCCCGAACGCTCGAAACGATTGCGAGAGAGGGGGCTGCTACCCTCTACGAAGGTGAGCTGGCCGATCGTCTCTCGCGCGCCGTCGTAGAAGCAGGCGGGTTACTGACTCGCGAGAGTTTGGCACTCGCGGAAGCGGACGTTGTGGCCCCACTCTCACTGTCATACCGCGGCTGGCTTGTCTGGGCACCTCCACCCAATTCCAGCGCCCATACGCTCCTCGAGATGCTTGGTATTCTTCAGCATCTCCCGCTCGAATCCTGGCGGCCACTCTCGGCTGAGTTGCTCCATGCCATGATCGAAGCGAAGAAAATCGCGTTTTCAGATCGGGAGCGATTCACAGGAGATCCCCGCTTCGGCAGTACACTGCCGGAGAACCTTCTCGATTCCGATCGGTTGCAGGCCCTGGCACGCGCAATTGATCCGCACCGTGCACGCCCTGTTCCACAGCGTCGCCCGCAGGAGGGATCACAGACAACGTCGTTCTCGGTGGTGGATCCAGACGGGAACATCATTGTTGTTACGGCCAGCATCAATATGGCATTCGGATCCGGCTTCGTGGCTGGCGACACTGGAATCTTGCTCAATAACCGCATGACGTATTGGCACCTTGAGGCTGGACATCCAAATCAGCTGCAACCGGGTAAGCGCGTGCGACAGACACTCAGCCCCATCCTGCTGACGCGAGACGGGTCAGCACTCGGCATCGGCACTCCAGGCAGCGATGCGCAGGTCCAAATCTTGCTTCATGTGCTCGTTCACATCATCGATTACGGCTTCGAGCTGCAACCAGCTGTCGAACTCCCACGTTGGCGGCACCGTGGTCTAGCACAGGAGTCAAACTGGCCCCACGGAACGATGGACCTCGTCCAGGTCGAAGGTCGACTCCCCAATGTGACAATTGAAGGGTTACAAGCACGCGGGCATCGGGTCGAGCGATTGTCGCGGTGGGGCCCTATCGGGTCATGTCAAGTGGTCCACCGCATCGACGACCCGCTAGTACTCCAAGCAGCGGCAGACCCTCGGAGCGATGCATACGCGATCGTGTGGTGATGAGCGGGAGCAACAACTATGCTGCGGACTTGGCAGGAGTCCGGCATCGTAACGTTCCTGAGCGATTACGGGCTCCAGGACAGTTACGTGGCTCAAGTGAAAGGGGTCATTCTCGATCGCGCTCGACAGGCAACGATCGTCGACATCACGCATCTTATTCCACCACAGGACATTCTTGAGGGAGCCTTCCAACTCAGCACTGCCTGGCGAGTCTTCCCCGCTGGCACTATTCACCTCGCGATCGTCGATCCAGGGGTTGGCACAGCGCGCCGCGCTGTCCTCCTCGTTGCGGATCAGCACGCATTCGTCTTACCAGACAACGGACTTGCAAGCTTCGTTCTTGCGGAAGCATCGTCGATTGCGGCGTGGGAACTCGACCGACCACAGTTCTTCCGGCATCCTGTATCGGCAACATTTCATGGACGTGACCTCTTCGCGCCCATCGCCGCAGCACTCGTCACAGGAGTTCCACCAGACGACCTTGGTTCTCCGCTCGATCCCGCGACATTGGTTCGGCTGCCAGTCCCTGCGGTACAAATCGCAGCAGATCGCGTCATTGGACCTGTCGTATCCATCGATCGATTCGGCAACTGCCGAACCCTCATCCGACCTGAGCAGTTACCTGGAGCAGCTGATCGACTTCTCGTGCGCTGCAACACACTTGTTCTTCGTGGTCTCTCCCGTACCTTCGCGGACGTTGCTCCTGGCCAGCCACTTGCACTTTTTGGCAGTCACGGTGGGCTGGAATTGGCGGTGCGGGACGGGAATGCTGCGGCACAATGGGGTCTTGTTCGCGGCAGTCTCGTCGAGGTACACGTCGTCGCCGAGTGAGCAAGTGCTATACTGCCCACGTGGACATTCGAGCAGGAGTCCGTCACCGATGGGACGCGTGCAGACAGCGAAATCACGGCGGAAGGCGACAAGGCGAACCAGCCGAGCCACGACACCGACGCAAACCTCTGTGCCCAAAGCTTCGCCACCGGATACTCAGGCAGGAAGTGCAGTGGCGGGCATCATTAGCCCATGGGGACGTGTCGACGAAGAGTATGCGCTGATCAAGGCTGACTTGAAGCGGCTTGCCTGGGTCACAACTTTTCTCCTCGTGCTCCTCGCAGTCCTTACCGTTCTCTTACGTTGAAAGACGGGAGAAACTTGAGCGCCCGCCTCGAACGAGGCGGGCGCTCAAGGACTCTGCGGTCGCTCAGCCTTCGATTGTCTCGTCCAGGTCGAGGTCGACGACCAGCGCATCCTCGTCGACAGTACTGAGCAGTTCCTCAGCAACTTCTGTCTCTTCTTCCTCGATCTCAATTGCCTCTTCCTCCACGCCCAGAGTCTCGACTTCCTCCTCTGGGAAGAGCTCCTCTTCCTCGAGCTCCTCGGGTCTGAACTTCTCGGGAACATACGGACGTGGCGGCGCAATCTTCGGCTGCGGCGGGAAGGACGGCACGTTCAGAAGGTGTGGCGCACGAAAGACCTCACGCAAGATGATGCGGAGCGTATCGCCAGTCAATTGCAGGACAAACGCACGGTACTGATTCCCTTCCCGCCAAAGCCGCATCAACCGCCGAGCGAGTCGCCCTTCGAGTTGCCCGAGCCGTGTACCGTCCGCATCGACGACGAAGACCGCGCTCTCTGCGTACTGTAGGAAGACCTCCTGCCCAGGGAAGAGGCGCGCCAGGATCACAGATGCGGCAGGTCGGAGCAGATCGGTAACATAGGTTCGCCCCATCTCTTCCATGAAGACGTCTGGCCGTGGTGCGGGACGCCCAGCAGGCATCGGGATCACCCCGTCCGTGGTCTGCCCAGCCAGCCACTCAAGTCGGGTGACATTGCGCTGCGCAATTGCATTGGTCGGTTCGATCTCCAGCGCCCGCTGGTACGCCGCTCGCGCATCAGCCACCCGACCAAGCTCAGCATACGCATGTCCAAGGCGGTTCCAGGCCATGACGTCACGCGGCACCAACTCAATAATCCGCCGGTTCAGCTCCACCGCCCGCTGCCATTCACCCTGGAAGGCGGCTTGCTTTGCCGCCTGTGTCAGTCGACGAAACAGGCGACGTTCTTGGCTACCATGATTGGAAAGTGCTGACATTGCTGTACTCTGCCTCCATCCAGTTCAACTTGCAACACCGACCGCTCGGGGGGATTCGACGGCCACAGGTTCGCCGAGCAAATACCAAGGGCTGACATGGGTGATGCGAACCTGCACAAGACGTCCCCGCCACTCGCCCGGCGCCTCGAAGAACACCAGCGTGTTGCCACGCGTGCGCCCACGCCAGCGACCCCGGGCGACGCCGTCAACGAGGATCTCAACCGTCCGACCAAGATAGCGCTGGTTCCGCTCCCGGGCGATCCGCTCCTGGAGCTCCTCGATTGCCCGATGACGCCGCCGCTTCTCCTCACGCGGCACGTCGTCCGGCCAGCGTGCCGAAAGCGTTCCAGGCCGCGGCGAGTACATCGCCACATGTACCTTATCGAACTGAATCTCTTCTACAAGCCGGTAGGTGTTCAGGAACTGGTCTTCAGTCTCTCCAGGAAATCCGACAATGATATCGGTGGAGAGCGTCACCTCGGGAATCCACTCCCGGATCCGCGCAATCCGCTCCCGGTATTCTTCCACCGTGTAGTTGCGCCGCATGCGGCGCAGCACCTCGTTGTCACCGGCTTGCACTGGCAAGTTGACGTGCTCGCAGACTTTCGGCAACTCCGCGATCGCACGGACAAGCTTGTCGCTGAAGTACTTTGGATGGGACGTCAGGAAGCGGATACGCTCGATTCCAGGCACCTCATGCACACGTGCCAAGAGATCTGCAAGATCTGGCTGCCCTGGAAGATCGTGGCCATAGGCGTTCACCGTTTGGCCAAGCAGCGTGACCTCACGAACATTACGCGCTGCGAGCTTCTCGACCTCAGCGACCACCTGCTCGATAGGCCGACTACGCTCGCGACCACGCCGATACGGCACGATGCAGTAGGAGCAGACGAAGTTGCATCCATAGATCACTGGGACAAAGGCGGTCACCTCGGGATCCGCCTGACCTTCGTCGTAATAATGGGGAAGCTCGACAAGATCGACGTCAACTTCGGCGAGCTCGGGCACTAACTGGACAAGACGCTCGAACTCAGACGGTCCGTACCAGAGATCAACCCACGGGAAGCGCTCAGCCAGCCGCCGTTCTTGACCGGTCACAAGACAACCCGTCACCGCAATCCGCACATGCGGTTTGCGTCGCTTCAGCCGCGCTAAGGCCCCGATGTACCCGAGTGCCTTGTCCTCGGCCTGCTGCCGCACCACACAGGTGTTGACAATGACGACATCCGCATCCCACTCACGTGCCGCTGGAAGGTATCCCGCCTGTCGCAACAAGGCGGCCGCTTTCGCCGACTCGGCCTCGTTCATCTGACAGCCGATCGTCCAAATATGGAAGCGCTTGACAACTGGTTCTTCAGCGACGATCGCCGTCGTTCGTGGTTGAAGCTGGACGAGCTGCATGGAGTCTCCCTCCACAGGCGCAACGCGCCCGTGTCGTCGTACAGTCTATCAGTATACCCGATAGCGAGCCTCGGAACTGCCTGGCCGCGCCTCTCGCTTCCTGTGCTAGGATACACGCGAGGAGGTGGCCGACGAGCCGAATGACTTACCCAGGACGCGGAACGTCCGCGTTCGTTCGGCTCTGCAAGGAGGGTCTATGACACACCGACGCTGCGGCACCTGCCGCTATTTCGAAGAAGGTGGACTGGCTGGATCCGGATGGTGCCGACACCCGCAACGACGGGATCTGCAGCACATGGTATTCGTCCGTCGTGGCGAACTGGCATGCCGCACTGGATGGGATCAAGATCTGTGGGAGCCACGCGATACCGAGGAACGGCCACCCCTGTCAGTGATCACCGGCTCGTGGCACCACCACACTGAAGTGCCAGAACCGCTGTTTTCCTCTGCAGAACCACCGCCATCCGTGCGTGAACGGCCCTCACCTTCTGAAGGCGTTGGTGACTTGCCACGTATCACTTTACCGCTCACTCAAGGGGCCCAAGTCGGCTTGCGCAACGGCCAGAGCGGTGAGACACAACCACTGCCGCTGGTCCCGGATCCTGCCGAGCCCACCGAATCCATCGACGCCATAGAGGGATCATCGGCCGCAGACGTCCCACCTGATGCTCAAGCGGTACTCGCTGCCTTACCCCGTATTTGTCGAACCTGCCGGGATTTCCGCCCGACCGGCGATGGACGAACCGGCTGGTGTGGTAACTCGTACGCCTTTCCCGAGCGGACACTCGTCGATGCCAACAAGCTGACATGTGCGGGCACGCTTGGTTCCTGGTGGCTACCGAGCGATGAGTGGTGGCTGCAGCAAGCTGATATTTCCCATCACGGCCAACCAACACCTCATGTTGACGAGTTCTTGCGTCAACTGCTCACCGAACGGCTGCAGGAGCGACGACGTCGTGCGAGTTCCTGAGGTAAAGACCGATGGGTGAGTTTGGCGAACTTCTGCGAAATGCACGAGCCTATCGCGGCGTCTCCTTGGTCGACGCAGAACGCGCGACCCGCATCAATCGCCGGTATCTCGCCGCGCTGGAGCAGGAAGCCTTCGATCAGCTTCCCCCGCTCACATACGCGCGGGGCATCGTGCGTATCTACGCACAGTACCTTGGTCTTGATCCGGTGACAGTGCTCGCCAAGTTCGAAGAGGCGCACGGCCAGCGGAGTATGGGTTTCCGCGTCGTACCGGCGGTTCGTCCTGTGCAGGAACCGCTTATGCACTGGGCACCAAACTTCGCGGTTATTGCCTTTATGCTAGCAATCTCCGCGATCGTCTTTGCCCTTGTCTACACGACGTATCTCGCCCCACGCCAGCAGCCGACACCCACGCTGCTCGCCTCCACCGAAAATACGACTCCCGTCCCGACTGTTCCTCCTCCTCTGAACGTTGACACGCCCGAACCGATTAATTCGCCCGCTGTTTCGCCCTCACCATCACCTGCAGCTTCGGCCACGCCGACCGCACCGTTAGCGACAACCACACCCACTGCGGCGCCAGAGGAGACTCCTCCCCCCAGCGTCGAGTCCAATCCTCCACCGACCCCAGGGGCACGGAGCGGTGAGCATCTCTTTGAGATTGTCACAACCGGCCGCGTCTGGGTCCAAGCGACGGTGGACGGGCACCTTGTTCTGGCCGAGACACTCGATGCGGGAGCGCGGCGAACATTTCGTGGGCAGACACTGACCGTATCGTCCGGCAATGCGCCACTCGTACGGGTGATCGTGGACGGCGAGGATCAAGGCCCGCTTGGTCAACGTTGGGACCAGACAGCAACCTACCCGTGACCGCTGCTGATTGCGGTACCCCGACTTACGCTTCATCGATACCGCGGGAGAACGCAGGCACAACAGCGGTCAGGGCCTTCGGCTCCACGACCACCGTCAATTCCTCAGCGTTGGCACAACGATCGCCATCAACCTCAACCGGGGCCGGGACACGTGAACGGATCGAAACGCGGCGTCCGCGCCAATGTTCCACAAAGCGCGAGCGCCACAACCGGCCCAACGCCGCCCAGCTGAACAATTCTGCCCAGCCGGCCATGTTCGGTGGTCGCAAACAAAGCACATCAAGATAACCATCGCTCGGATCGCTATCTGGTGCCAACTGAAAGTGGGGATGAACGAGGAACGAGCCATTGGCTACAAGCACAGTCCGGGCAACAATTTCCCGTGACTCTCCATCGATCTCCACGACAAACGGCCACGGTCCATCGCCAAGATGGCGGAGTCCAGGGAGGAGATAGCTCCGCCAAGCGAAGAATCGCTTCACATGTGGTGAGGCATCAGCCACAATCTGGGCGTCGATCCCCATCCCACCGAGAAACAAGAGAATTCGATCGGGGGTCACTCGCCCCACGTCGAGACGCCGATAACGAACGGGGCCTGCCAACGCCTGTGCGGCTCGGACTGGTTCACCTGGAAGTCCAAGGAGGCGCGCGACGTGGTTCGTGGATCCGCCCGGCAAGACACTGAAAAACGCTGGCGATCCGATGACACTGGCAGCGACGCGGCTTGCGGTTCCGTCGCCACCGAACGCCACAACGATCTCCGCCACCTGCGCGGCCGCACGGGCGAGCAGTCCGATTTCTTCGGGTTCCGAGCCGACGTGAACTTCGACCCGAAACCGTTGCTCCAGCCTGCGGGTCACTCGCTCGATAATTGCCGGGCGGACACGTCCCGCACCGGCATTCACCACGAGCGCCAAAGTCGGATGTGCTTTCATGCGGTCGTCGGTGCTCCTATCCGATACCGCAGAATCGCGCCGATCCCACCGTATGGCTGTAGCCGCGCGCGGAGATCCGGCTCCGTGAGGAACACCAGGTTCGCGTTCTGCCGGTAGGCTTCGGCATAGACCTCCGGAACGATATTCTGGCGCGCGCGGACCGGACCCCCACAGAACTGGCACTCGGTAACGTCGCTTCCGATCGCTTGCAGCGCTCCGCAGCGCAAGCAGTATTTCCCTGGCACACTGAGCGAATCATCGATCACCATCGCATTGACGTTGCGCATTTGCACGACCTCGACGACCCGATCAAGTCCCACGACCGCCATGTCCTGGCTCAGCGCTTCTTCCAGGACTAAGTCGAGGTAGCGCTCACGCTCCTGCCGCTGCCACGCCGAGATGATCCGCTTTGTTTCCTCCTGGACCTGCTTCGCTGTCGATTCCATCAGAGAGTTGAACGAGCCGACATACCGCTCACGCAGATATGGGTGTAAACCATCCACAAAGTCCCTCACTACCTCGTCTGGTCCAGCGACAACCAGGAAGCGGAATGGCTCCTGCTCGAACAACTGAAAAAGGACTTGTCCCACCCGCTGGAAGTGCTGTCGCACGTGTTCTTCGATGTGCCGCGCAAAGCGTGCCTGCGACCAGCCGCCTTGCCCATGCTGGCCAGGCACTTCCTCGTCCAGTCGCACGGCAACCTCGCGGAAAACGGCCAAGTGTCCAGAAAAAATCCTCGCTCGATCACGTGAAATCAGGCAGGTGCACACTGGCTCGAAGAACTCGACTACCCGCACCAGGCGTCCGATCACCGGACGGAAGTCCAGATCAGCCTCATTCCCAACTTCGCGCGGAACGTGGTATACGCGCCAAAGACTAGCCCGACTGCTCGCGAAGAGTGCCACACCCTGACCGAACTCGTCTCCGTGATCACGGAAGAACTCGCGAATTCGCTCGATATCTTCATCAACCGCAACCACTTGCGCCCTGGTAAGCCCAATTTGCTCCTTGGCTTGCTCAAGTTCGCGCAGCAAGTTCTTGAGACGAATGGAGTAATGGTCGTCTGTCACATGCTCCTTATCAACTCGAAGATAGAGACTCACAATGGGCCACTGATCGCTCCGCAGCGCACCCAATCCTTCGACTTCGCGTCGCGTTATCTCCACACCAAACCCTCCCCATACCCGCTCCTGGATTGACCTGCAGACGTCAAACTCAGCGCCCGCTGGTTCTTTCTTCCGGTCCGAAGAGACGTTCAACCAAATAATTCGCCAGCCAGGTCGCCAGAGCCGCCAAGACGAGGTTCAGGACACCGCGGACAAGATTCCGTACCATCGGATTCGCTCCCCTTCCCCGCACGACGGCCCTCCAGCCGCGAATCACCTTGTCCCAAAGCAGTCTACCATGTCACACGCTTCGGCTTGTTCTCCCATATACCGAACAAAATGATCTGCCAACTCCCTCGCTTCAGCGACGATGCCGTGCGCCAGCCTCCCGCCACCACCCCGCGAGGATACCGAGCAGTCCCAGGGTAACTGTCCCAGTTACGGTCATTGCCACAAGGTCGGCAAGGAGCGGAAATCGGGCGGTCCCCGGGATGAGCACGAATGGCCAGGCAAGCCACCAGTGCAACGCAGCCAAGATCCCGTTTGGATCCCCAACGACGTGTGCGAGCACCCATGCGCACCACCGGGCGAAGAGGAGTGTCCAATACAGCGATATCACCATCATGATCCAGTTCGCGAATCGCGGCGCAAACTGACCTCGGCGGCGTGGGCGTCGAACACGAACCGGAGTCGCAGCGCTCATTGTTCATCCCGAGCAGAACGCCGCACCAAGAGGGCCTCAATGGCGTCCCAGATGTACTCAGCCACCTCCTCTTTCGGAAGTTCTGGCAACACCTCCGGCTGATGGCCAGGGCGCAGCAAAGTTACTTGCGCTGTTTCAGCTCCCATTGTCTTCCGCGCATCATTAACGACTAAAAGATTGAGGCGCTTGCGTTCCAGCTTCTCCGTCGCGTGCTCCAGCAGCCGCTCTGTCTCCGCAGCAAAGCCAACTTTTACCAGTCCCGGCCGGTTGATGGCCGCCAAGATGTCCTCAGCCGGCTCCAGCTCCAGCGCAAAGAGTTCCTGCCGCTTCTTCAGTTTTTCTGTTGCCACGACTCGAGGACGATAATCTGCGACCGCTGCACACATCACGAGCACATCTGCTGAGGCGGTCGCCGCCTCGACTGCACGCAGCATCTCCGCTGCCGTTTCCACATCGATACGCGTGACACCGTATGGCGCAGGAAGACATGTTGGGCCACTGATGAGGATCGTGCGCGCGCCACGATCCCGAGCGACTTCAGCGAGCGCGTAGCCCATCTTGCCGCTCGAGTGATTGCTGAGGAAGCGCACCGGATCAAGCGGCTCCCGTGTCGGTCCGGCAGTCACCACGACGGTCCGGTCGACGAGCGAGCCAGATCGCCCGAGGACCGTGCGAATGGCACCCACAAGCTCCTCAGGCTCTGCCATCCTCCCTTCACCAATCATCCCCGACGCGAGCGGCCCGTAATGGGGTCCCACAACGATGACCCCACGCGAGCGCAAGAGTTCGAGATTCGCTTGGGTGGCAGGATGCCGGTACATGTGGTGATCCATCGCCGGAGCAACCAGCAGCGGTGCCGGACAGGCGAGCGCGGTCAACGTGACTGCGTCATCAGCGATGCCATGGGCGAGCTTGGCAAGGGTGTCTGCCGTCGCGGGCGCAACCACCATCAGGTCTGCTGCAGCGCCGAGCGTGACATGACCAGCCTGCTCACCTTGCCAAACGCCGATTGTGGTGACCTGCACAGGTCGTTTCGTGAGGGCTTGAAACGTCAGCGGTCCCACAAAGTCAATTGCTGCCCGTGTCATGACGACATCAACTTGGGCACCACCTTGCACCAGCCGACGGACGAGCTCCACGGTCTTATACGCCGCGATCCCGCCCGAAACTCCGAGAATGATCCGTTTTCCCTTTAAGATCCGGGGCACGCTTCCTCCTTGGCTGAGATTCCTGAGCCAGTGCAGCCTTGTTCACGCCTTGCCAGAACCGCTCGGATTTCTGCAAACCCGAGCTCGAGGCGAGGATAGATGAACCACACAATGGCGAGCGCAAAGAACACTCCGGTCACAACCCGCAGCTGCCATGTGCTCTCACGCAGCCCAACGAGCTGCGTTGTTCCGTCGACTGCCATCGGTAGGGTCAAGAGAAAAGCACCTCGCCAGGAGAGCGGGTGTAAGGAGCGTCGCACGAGGGCATACACAAGACCAAGGACGAAGACGCCTGTATAAATCGCCAGATCGCGTTGGCAATATGCTATCTGGTGGCCGAAGATAAAGAAGCTCCGCTCTGGCTTCTGGTGACAGACGAAGCGGTAAGCGAGGTAAATGATTTCCGCCAGTCGGGGGTGGCCACTTGCCATCAGCCACGGAGCAAGCAGCGGAAGGGCCGCAAAGAGTCCCGTCAGCACGTTCAGACTTGCCAGCCAGTGACGAGCCCAAACCGCTACGACACCGTCGACCCCGCGTTCCAAGCGTGTCCGCTCTCCCGCCGAAATAACATTTCCGGCACTGATTCGACTTTCCATTTGGCTTGGCCTCGCTGCAGCTCTTTGACGGACACCCTCTGCGAAGTTTATACTGTGAGAGATTGCGTGGGCGCATGCCCCCATCGTCTAGAGGCCTAGGACACCACCCTTTCAAGGTGGAGATCGCGGGTTCGAATCCCGCTGGGGGCACTACCTCGTGATTCCAGTCGCACCGAAGCGAACAAGACTCGAGTAACGACAAACTCGCCAATGGTAGACCGCTGGTTCGCCATGGAGACGACAACTGGCAGGGCGACGTACCAGCATGCGACACTGTTGCCGTAATTTCGGACACGGGTGCTCACGGTACAGCATTCGCCACGCAGCCGGGCCGATCCACAGCATCGACCTCGCTCCCGAGGCGAGAATAGCAGTGCACCGGTTGGGCCTCCGGCTCGAGGAGTACGGCAGTTCACGCGCGTGTTTTCTACGTCCCTGCTTCTCTGCTCGCCTTCTGGAAGACTGGTGCCACGATCGCACTGGAACTGCCTCGTCGTGCGCGTTGCAACCCGGGTTTTCCCGACCGAGGAGGTGAGACGATGCACGTGGTGATCCCCGTAGCTGGTCTCGGCACGCGGCTCCGCCCACATACGTGGAGCAAGCCAAAACCGCTCGTCACTGTCGCGGGTAAACCGATCCTCGGTCATGTCCTCGATCGCCTCTTACGGCTTCCGCTCGAACGTGTTGTCTTCGTCACTGGCTACTTGGGCGAACAGATCGAAGAGTTTGTGCGTGAGCACTATCAGTTTGACGCGATCTTTGTCGAGCAGCCTGAGCCGCTCGGCCAGTCCCACGCACTTCTCCAGGCCAAAGGACTGATCGATGGGCCGACGCTTGTCGTCTTTCCCGACCTGATCTTCGACGCTGATCTGGAATCCCTGTTGGAGGGCCGCTGGGACGGCGTTATTTTCGTCAAGGAGGTCGATGACCCTCGGCGTTTCGGTGTCGTTATCGTCGAGGATGGGCGAATCGTTCGGCTCGTCGAAAAGCCTCGGACACCGGTCAGTCATCTTGCTGTCGTGGGTGTATACTATTTCCGCGATTTCGCAGCTCTGATCAAGGCGATCGATCAGCAGATCGCCGAGGACCGCCGACGCGGGAACGAATACTACCTCGCCGAGGCGATTCAGATCTTGATCGATCGCGGTGCAACCATCGTTGCCCAACCTGTTTCCGTTTGGGAAGACTGCGGAACAGTCGAGGCACTCTTACAAACAAACCGTTTCTTGCTCGATCGGCAAGCTGGCCCCCAACCATCCTTCCCGACGAGCGTTGTCGTTCCACCCGTCGTCATCGATCCAACGGCTACCATCGAGCACGCGGTCGTCGGCCCCTATGTGAGTATCGGACCACAGGCCGTGGTCTCACACGCCATCGTCACCGATTCGATCATTGACGAAGGTGCGACAATCGAGAGCGTTATGCTTCATCGCTCCATCGTTGGTCGACGCGCACGGGTCGTCGGCGACTTTCTCCGCGTCAACGTTGGTGATTCCTCAGAGATCACACTCGCGCAACGTGACGGAGAGTGATCGATGTCCTCTCGCTGGCTCGAAGTCTCGGTTGAAGCGGACCTTGAGTCTGCCGACGCTGTCGCCGAACTCTTTGCACGGTTTGGATACCAACAGGGAGTGGCGGTGTTTCACCCGGTCAAACAAGCCCCGGACGGTGAACACGCTGCTCTTGACCCTGCAACACCAGTGAGAGTAACGACGTATCTGCCACTGGACGAGCATGTCGACGCAACGGTCGAGTCCCTGCGACAGGCCCTCTGGCATCTGAGCTTCCTCGGCTCCATAGGAGAGCTTCAGCTCCGAACGCTGGCCGAGGAGGATTGGGCAGAAGCCTGGAAACAACATTTTCCGGTGACACGGATCGGGCACCGCTTGGTGATTCGTCCTTCTTGGCTCTCCTACACGCCGCAGGCTGATGATGTGGTGATCGACTTGGATCCCGGAATGGCCTTCGGCACCGGTCTCCACCCAACGACCCAGCACTGCCTCATATGGATCGAGCGGATCATTCGTCCAGGTGACGTCGTGCTCGATGCTGGGGCTGGTTCTGGGATCCTC
Organism: Thermomicrobium sp. CFH 73360; assembly: GCF_023806465.1. Lineage (GTDB taxonomy): Bacteria > Chloroflexota > Chloroflexia > Thermomicrobiales > Thermomicrobiaceae > Thermomicrobium. The sequence continues at coordinate 83,827 of NZ_JAMSLS010000002.1, forward strand.
TCCATCGCTGCGCTCAAGCTCGGGGCGGCTTCGGTCACCGCGATTGAACTCGACCCGGTTGCCAGCGACGTGCTGCGTGCCAATCTCACTCAGAACGGCGTATTGGAACGCGCTACGGTCCGCGTAGGTGATGTGACGCGTGATCTGCACGAGCGTGAGGCTTACGATCTTGTCCTCGCGAACATTGTGGCACGCGTTCTCATCCACGCCGCACCACGCCTCGTGCGCGCGGCTCGGCCTGGTGCCTCCATCGTCCTGAGCGGCATCATCGCATCAGCTGAAGACGAGGTACGCGCGCGGTACCGGAAGCTTGGCGCCGAGGTCGTCGAGCGACGCCAGGATGGCGACTGGGTCAGTCTTCTGCTCAGCAGGACACGGCCATGAGCCGATGCGGACATCGGTTCTATATTCCCGCCACGTTGGATGTCGGGCGCACAGTCGAACTCCCCGAGCGAATTTCTCGACAACTTGCACGCGTACTCCGGCTGCGTCCCGGCGACTCGATCGTCCTCTTTGACGGGCGCGGGGTCGACTTCGTTGCCGAGCTGCAGTCCGTGCAGCCGGACAGAGCGCTCGCCGTTATCCGAAGCGTCCAGCCGTCCCGACCGCTTCCGGCCCCAGCGATGACGCTACTGCAAGCGCTTCTACGTCACGATCACTTCGATCTTGTCATCGAGAAGGCGACGGAACTCGGCGTCGTCCGGATTGTACCGCTCCGTACACAGCGGGTCGTCGTGCACCTGGACGAACGCAGCACCGCGCACCGCCTCGCGCGCTGGCAACGGATTGCCAGCGAGGCGAGTGAACAGTGCGGCCGCGGTGTCTTGCCCGATATCCCTGCCCCTTGCTCGCTTCGTGATGCCCTCGGTCTTGTCGCCGCACACCGTCTCGTCGTGTTTTGGGAGGGGCCTGATGCTCCATCGATCGTGCGTGACGAGTTTGACCGCACCGTACCAGTTGCAGTTGCAATCGGCCCGGAGGGAGGCTGGGCCGCGGAGGAACTCGAATTCCTGCGGCACTATGGGGCGGAGTTCCGCTCGCTCGGCCCACTGATCCTCCGAGCGGAGACTGCTGCGATCGCTGGTATTGCAGCGATTCGGGCACGCACGGAGGACGAAGTGCCCGGCCTTACGACCCCACCCGTACTTGGCGAACCTCGAGTGTCCGCAAGCGATTGAGGGCTGCAGCGAGCTCGTAGCGGCGAGGGCGCGCGAAGTCGCCAGGATGACCACGGAACGGCGAGAGAACGTCCAGTCCCTCTCGATCGATCACCGCCTCTAGCAGATCGAGCACCTCGGCAAGCGTTCGGTACCCATCAATGAAGCCCTGTTCCAGGGCATAGACCAGCGCCAAGCCAATGGCGCGGGTTTGGCTTGGATCGACGAGCTGCTCCACGTGGCGGAGGTCGATCGACTCATACCCAAAGGCAACTTCCTCGGTTCCGTACGCTCGCACACGCGTCCGTTCGCGCCGTCTCGGGTCGATACTTTCTGGAAGCGGTCTACGCGGAACAACTCCTGGCCAGGGAGTGGGCGCCTCAAAGTGTCCCTCACCGTGACGCTGAGCCAGCTCTCGGGCTCGCAGCGTGACGTCCACTGGGCGGTACGAGCGCATCCAGATGACAGTGTCCGCTACGTGGAGATAGTCCCCCGCACCACCCATTACGAGAACCGTCGACACACCAGCTTCGCGATGCAGTTGCCGCACGCGATCGATGAAGGGCACGATCGGTTCGGCATCCGCTGGCACGAGTTCGCGCATGAGATGATCGCGGATCATAAAGTTGGTCGCACAGGTATCTTCATCCATAAGAAGGACACGTGCTCCAACTTCCAGTGCCTCGAGAATGTTGGCGGCTTGGGAGGTCGAGCCACTCGCATCATCACTGGTGAAGCAGGTGGTCGAGCGGCCGAGCGGAAGATCGCGGATGAAGGCGGAGAGGTCAACGCCTACGACACGGCGCCCGTCCTCCGCCCGGATGACGACCGCATCACTCCGCGTGACAACACGTTCTCGTCCGTCTCCCGGGATGTGGTTATATACCCCCCGTGCAAGCGCCTCAAGGAGCGTCGACTTTCCATGGAAGCCACCACCGACGATCAGCGTGACACCTTCCGGGATACCCATCCCCCGGACTGGACCGCTGTGCGGAGTGAGGAGCTCCACTTCGAGACTCGCGGGCGGTTCGAACGGAACAACCTCTTCCAACAACGGCTCTTGGCTCACGCCGCTCCGTCGGGGAAGGATTGCGCCGCGACCGACAAAGGCCACCAAACCATGTTGTGGGAGCTGCTCACGGATCGCCTCCGCGTCCTCGACGACTGCCAAAAAGCGCTCGGCCTCCGCCAAAGCGGCACGGTCCAGCCAGAGCGTCATGCGCGCAAGTTCCGGCAGGAGATCGGCGAGCAGTTGCTCTGCGACATCGCCGAGAATCGTTCGCCCGGCTGCCGGTAAGCCAACCGACAGTCGGAGCTCCACACGATCATGCGCGATGCGGCAGGCTGTCCGCTCCAAAACCTCCTGCCCCCCAGCATCGATCGTGATGAGACCCGACCGACCACTGCCAGCGCGACGCCGCCCCAACTGCTCGATTGCCCGGCGCGCTCGGCGTGCCAGGAAATCCTCCAGTGCGATGCGGCGGACACGACTGGACACCGCCGGTAGAGGCAGGCGCTGGCGCTCGACAATCAACCGAACTCGCGAGGGTGGCGCGTAGGGATCACCTTGAACATAATCGACCGCGATGAGGACGTCTCCAGCGCGATAGAGACCACGGATCTCCTCATACGCTTTGTAGCCGCGCCGATCGATCCGCCGGAGAATCGACCGGAGTGCGCCGATGTCCCGCACGCTCTACCCTCCCCTCGAACCATGAGCCAGAGTATAGTGGCCGACCGGAGACACGGGCCGTCACTTTCTGGTCGGCCCACTCAGAAGAGAGTGGAGCGTGCGATGCCGTACTGCGAGCTGAGCCAGGTAACCATCTATTTCAACCGCGCTGGAAGCGGAGTACCGGTCGTTCTCCTGCACCAGTATTTCGGGACGAGTGAGAACTGGCTCGCTATCTTCGATATGCTCCGCCGCCACTTCGACGTCATCGCACCTGACCTCCGGGCACACGGCCGAAGCAGCGACCCAGGTGGTCGGCTGACGCTTGAAGGCTTCGCCGCTGACGTCGCCGAACTCCTCCATCGTCTCGACATCCGGGAGGCGCATTTGGTCGGGGCGAGCTTGGGCGCCATGGTCGCAGCACGACTGGCGCTCTCCGGTGCAGTGAACGCGCGCTCACTCGTCTTCATCGGACCGCCCAACTTCGCAGCACCATCGACAGCAGAGTACACACGTTCTGTGATTGAAGAGCTTTTCCCAGCTCATGAGGACGAGTATGCCCACGCCCACCGCGCTCTCGGCCAGGATCATGTGCGGAAACGATTACTCGCGAACTTTATCCAGGACGGGATTGAACGGCCGCGCGAAATGCGCGAATGGGCACAGGGGATCGAACTGCTCGATCGGCCCACCCTACTCATGGCTGGAGACAACGATCCTGTTGCGCCCGCAGATTGGCTCGTCGCGTTCACCGCTCAGCTGCCACGCGGGGAGGTTTGCATCCTACCCCGCGGTGGACACTTCCCACATCGCACCCTGCCACATCTGGCCGGCCAAGTGATACTGGATTTTCTCCTTCGCGTCGAGCGTGCTCGGTTGACGGATTAGGGCCGCCCCGGCTGAAGCTGCGAGCCCAGGAAGAACGCGAGTTGCGCCAGTGCGAGAACCAGGAGCGCTAACAGGAGCAAGCCCGCCAAAAGTCGCCTGGACAAGCCCGCGCGAACTCCCAGATAAAGGGCTGCCACGAGCGGTACTCCCATGAGTCCGCCGTAGTGCCCCAACTCGATGAGCCAGTTCATGCCGGCTGGCGTACTGAGTCCGAGGCCCCGCGCGCCGGCCGGCAACACAAGTAGCGAGAACATCAACCCGCCGATTGGCAGCAGCGTGGCGACCAGTTTGTCGGCAAGCTTCCAGCGCGGGTTCGCCCAGGCAAGCACGAGTCCCACCGGCCACAGGACAGCCGTGGCGCCAACGGCAACCATCGTGAGGACATCCTGATCACTCCACTCACGATCATGCCCCGGCGAATGAAGCAGCGAGTGCTGGCTCATCGCACACCCAACTCCTTACCTCGTTTCCCTCAGAGGTCCTTGTGTAGGGTTGCGAGGAACTCCGCGTTATTTTGCGTCCGTGCCAATCGGCCAAGGACGAGCTCCGTACCGTCGGTACCACCAAGCATCGAGACCATGCGGCGCATCGTCCAGACCTGACGCAGTGTTTGCTCGTCAAGCAGCAGTTCCTCACGCCGTGTCCCCGACCGCTGGATATCGATGGCCGGGAAGATTCGTCGCTCAGCGAGCTTGCGGTCGAGGTGGAGCTCCATATTCCCGGTTCCCTTGAACTCCTCGTAGATGACGTCGTCCATACGGGAACCGGTGTCGACCAAGCACGTTGCGATAATCGTGAGGCTTCCGCCACCCTCGATGTTCCGCGCCGCACCGAAAAAGCGCTTCGGCGGATAGAGCGCTACCGGGTCGATCCCACCGGAGAGCGTCCGTCCGCTCGGCGGGACGCTCAGGTTGTACGCGCGGGCCAGCCGCGTGATCGAGTCCAACAGGATCACAACATCCATCCCGCACTCGACCAGCCGCTTGGCTCGCTCAAGCGTCATCTCGGCGACCCGGATGTGGTCCTCCACGGGTTCGTCGAAGGTGGAGGAGATCACTTCACCATCGACCGAGCGCCGCATGTCGGTGACCTCCTCTGGGCGCTCACCGATGAGCAATACGATCAAATGAATGTCCTTGTAATTCGTCGTGATCCCGTTGGCGATGTGCTTAAGCAGGACTGTCTTACCGGCCTTGGGTGGAGAGACAATCAAGCCGCGCTGCCCACGACCAATCGGCGCGACGAGATTGACGAGGCGGGTCGAGAGAATGTGCGGCTCCGTCTCAAGATTGATGAGCTCCATCGGGAAGATGGGCGTCAGACTGTCAAAGCTCGGACGCCGCCGCGCGAACTCGGGATCCATGCCGTTGACAGCATCGACGCGGAGCAAGCTGTAGTATTTCTCATTCTCCTTCGGTGGTCGCACCTGCCCAGCGACCCAGTCCCCTTGCCGCAGCCCAAAGCGCCGGATCTGCGACTGCGAGACATACACATCGTTCGGCCCTGGCAAGTACCGCTCACCGCGCAGGAAGCCGAAGCCGTCCTCGGTGATCTCCAGGACGCCCTCTCCGAAGATGCCGCCCTCTCGCTCCGTCTGCGCCCGTAGGATCTTGTTGACCAATTCCATCTTGCGCAGACGCTGAGCATTCGGAATACCAAAGTCGCGGGCGATTGCCTGGAGCTCCTCCAGACTTTTCTCCTGCAGCTCAGCGGCGGTTAGCGCCGGAGACTCCTTGATCTCTTCAACAGTTGTGGTCGGCGTTACCGGATCCATCGTTGCAGTCCTCCTCGAGTTCGATCTTTTTGCCACGCGTTCAATCTCCTCAGTGCCATTCCGCAAGCGTGCGAGCGGCGAAGCCCTTCACCGAGACTCATCAAGTCGTGCACCGAAGCCGGGGACACGACTCCGAGTCCCAAGGAACGTTCGTGCAAGGCTGCGCCGGTCGCTGTGTGGACAACGAGAACCTCTTACGTCCTACGGTGTTTCGTGTGAGAATCTCCGGTCTCCAAGAGCGGACGACCGAACCAACCGAGACCGGGGTACCATGGAGAGGTACGTGACGCGGGGCACCCGCGCCACCTTACTCTACCACAGCCCGAGCATCCCCGTCAAACGCTACTACCTGGTACTCCTGCACCTTCGTCAGCCGATGCTCTGCCTCAATGCGCCGAATCGTCCCTGTCCGCGATCGCATCACAATCGAGTGTGTGCGCGCACCGTGCCGTGTGAAGCGCACGCCATCCACAAGGTCTCCCGTCGTGATTCCCGTCATAGCGAAGAAGACGTTGTCGGAGCGTACCAGATCATCGGTAGTAAATACCCAGTCGAGCTCCAACCCCTGCTCAAGGGCTCGCTGGCGCTCCTCTTCGTCACGCGGGTAGAGCGTACACTGGATTGCGCCGCCCACGCACTTCAAGGCTGCCGCCGCAACCACCGCTTCTGGTGATCCCCCAATCCCCATTAAGACATCGACACCGGACTCCGGAAATGCGGTCATGACCGCTCCAGCGACGTCACCATCGGTGATCAGGCGGATACGCGCTCCAGCACGGCGAATCTCTTCAATCAAAGCCTGATGGCGCGGACGATCCAACACAACAACCGTGAGAAGCCGAACACTCATCCGCTTCGCCTCGGCGATCCGGTGCAAGTTCTCCGTTGGCGAGAGACGGATGTCAATCGCATGGGCGGCCTCCGGCCCGACCGCGATCTTGTTCATGTAGACGATTCCTGGCGGGTAGTACATCGAACCACGCTCTGCCAACGCGACCACCGAGACCGCGCCTGGCATCCCGTTGGCACACAACCGTGTCCCATCGATCGGATCGACGGCAAGATCTCCCTCGGGCGGCTCGCCAGTTCCAACTTCCTCACCGATGTACAGCATCGGAGCTTGGTCCTTTTCCCCTTCTCCAATGACAACCACCCCCTTCATGTGCACGGTCGAGAGCATGCGCCGCATGGCGCGCACGGCAGCAGCATCCGCCGCGTTCTTGTCCCCACGTCCGACCCATTGGGCTGCCGCCAGCGCTGCTGCTTCCGTGGTGCGGACAAGTTCCATTGCCAGGTTACGATCCAGCTGATCCATTGCTTTGACCCCCTTTCCCACCGGCCGTACTCGCCGCAAGTCGGTCCTGTTGCCGAACTAACCACTCTTGCGCGAGTCGCGGAATCTGTGCTGTCGTCGTCCGTCGAATCGTGCACGGTGGCAGCGATTGGACAAACGACTGCCCGTAGCGACGTGTCACCATCCGTCGATCCAGTACGACACAGACACCATAATCCCGAGTGCTGCGGATCAGGCGGCCGAATCCCTGCTTAAAGCGCAACACGGCTTGCGGCACGGCGTACTCGTGGAACGGATCGGCGTACGCTTCACAGCGCGCCGCAAAGACTGGATCACTGGGCACCGCAAACGGCAGCTTGGCAATCACAAGGACACTCAGAGCTTCGCCGGGAACGTCTACTCCCTCCCACACCGCATTCGTCCCCAGGACCACTGTCTCGGGTCGGGCTTTGAGCCGTTCAACTAGCTGCCGTGGGCTCCCATCGATCCGCTGACCCAGCACCAGGATCCCCTCCTGTTCAAGCGGCCGCTTGATCGCCCGATAGGCCGCTTGGAGTGCGCTGTGTGAGGTGAAGAGCACCAACGCACGCCCACGTGTCGCCCGCAGGAGTCCGAGCAGGGTCTCGTTCACCTGCCGCTGATACCCTGGTTCCCCCGGCTCAGCAATATCCTCCGCCAAGCACAGCAATGTTGAACTCGCATAGTCAAATGGCGAATCGACAACGAGCTCGTCCGCATCAGTAAGTCCCAGTTGCTCACGGATATACGCAAATGAGCGATCCACGGTCAACGTCGCCGAGGTGAGAACACACGTCTCCAGACGAGAGAACAACAGCTCGTTGAGGAGCGAAGCGACCTGGAGTGGCGCCATGTTCAGACTGAGATGCGGTGGTTGCGCTCGCCACGTCAGCCAGTAAACACGTTCCGCTCGCGGAGCAAACAGCACCTCCTGGAGCCGATCATGCAGTTCCCGTGCTCGTCGCTCCAGCACATCGAGCTCCGTCACCAATTCGCTTACCTCGTCCCGTACGGTCTCGGGAAGCTCGTCCACCCGTACACCGGCCCAGTGCAGCGCCGAACACACCGAGCGAAGATGCGTTGTTAGCGTCTGCCCGACCTCCTCGACCGCGCTCCACGTTGCCTCATGCCGTACACTTTGTGTGATCCGGACTTGCCGGTCATAGCTCCCATTCTCCGCCGGGTGATGCTGCACGATATTCCCAAGCAGTAAGAACAAGCCTTCCGCCTGGTGGTGAAGTGCCTCCACACGCGGCCACCACTCCGTCAGTTTCTCACCCAATTCGCGAGCGAAGCCGCGCGCGGTTGCATCGGGGAGCGCTGCAAGGGCCGACCACAACTCGCCCAGTACGCCAGTAAATCGCCCGAGATGGTCTAACCCGAGCACGCGCCGCACCAGTTCGCGCACATCCTCCTGTGCCACTTGAAAGCCAAACTGCTGGGTCGCCTCGTCAACCAAGTGATGCGCCTCGTCGATGATGAGGTGATGGTAGGGAGGGAGAACGCGACTTTCAGCAAGGAGATCCGAGAGCAAGAGCGCATGGTTGACAATCACGATGTGCGCACTCTCCGCCGTGGCTCGTGCCCGATACAGGAAACATTGATTCCGGCGATTGAACAAACAACGATGGGGTAGGCATGCCCCTTCCGACTCGGCGACTTGGGCCCACGCTGCCTGCTCCTCGCTCGTGAGATGGAGCTCGGCACGGTCACCGGTCTCAGTCTGCGGCAACCAGGCAGTAATTTTGGCAGCCAGAAGCGCCTCCGCACGGCTCTGAAACGGCTCGCGCTGTCGCAGAAACCAACGACGCAGACACAAGTAGTTCGAACGCCCCTTGAGAACAGTCGCTCGGAACTGCGCAGCCCGCGCCAATCGCGGATCCTCTTCGGCTGCCGTCTCGAGCGCACGTCGGAGGAGCGGCAAGTCCTTCGCGAAGAGCTGATCCTGGAGTGCCAGGGTGTCGGTCGAAACGACGACGGTCTCACCCCGTTCCACCGCGTGGAACACTGCGGGCAGAAGATACGCCAGCGACTTGCCAGTACCCGTACCTGCCTCCACCAGGAGCTGGCCGCCTTCGTTCAATGTCCGAGCAACCGCCTGCGCCATCAGGATTTGCCCCGGACGGTGCTCGTACCCGGGCAGAGTCTGGGCGAATATCCCTGCCTGACCGTAAAGGTGACCAATCCACTCCGTATCCAGCTGAGGTATTCGCCCTGTGGGCTCCAAACGCGACGGACGCTCACGCGGCAACAGAAACACGAGTTCGGCCGCATGATGTACGCCAGGTACTGCCGTGCGCAGCCGCTCAGCCAACACTCCACCAAGCTGACCGATTCCCTGCTCTGCCAGTTCGCGATACACCGCCTCAAAGACATCCGATTCGGGCAAGCCAGCTTGGGTTGTGTAATCGGCAAGCCGGCGCAGTGTCTCAAGATCGTACTCCCGGAGCAGATCACACAGACCCAGAAAAACCGCCATCGTCGTCTCGACATCAGCCATCGCCCGATGTTGCTGTGCGACCGAAATGCCGAGGCGTGCGGCGATACTCGCGAGCGAATAGGCAGGTAGATCCGGTAATAGGATGGTCGCCAAGCGGAACGTATCGTAGACCGGATTCCGGAGCTCCAAGCCGTGGGCAGCAAGCATCTGGAGATCATATTCCGGTGACTGTCCGACGATCGGATAATTCCGCACGAACTGGCGCAGGCGCGGCGCAACGTGCGTAAAGATGGGTGCTCGTCGCAGATCACGCATCGTTAATCCGGTGAGGCTGGAGACCGAAAGCGGAACCGGACGCCGCGGCTGGACGAGCGTTTCGAACCGCTCGAGCACCTGCTCGTCGCGGAACTTGATCGCCGCCACCTCGATGATCTCGTCTCGCTCCGGATCCATCCCCGTCGCCTCGATGTCGAGCGCGACGTAGATCCGCGCCATGTCTTTCGACACCTCTCGCTCGATTCCGTTCAGGAAACAGGGAAACGTTCGACGAGCCAAACCAATTGCATGAGGCCGAGCTCAAGCGGAGCGACGTCAATCGTTTCCTCAACAGTGTGGCTTCCTCGCCCGCGCGTCAGCCCGAGACACACCGCCGGAATGCCGACGGCGATCGCCGCATTCGCGTCGGTACTTGATGCGTCGAGAACTGGCTCGATCCCCAACTCACGAAGGATTTTCATCGTCTCACGCACCAGCGGGACATCGACCGGCGTCTCGCCCGACGGCCGCTCACCCAAGAGCTCGAGTTCCACCGTGATGCTGGAAGAACGGTGACGTTCGCAGATCTCTTCAACCGTCCGACGGAGTCTCTCAAGTTCCCGTCCATCGATCGAGCGGAGATCGACGACTGCCTGCGCTAGCGGTGCGATGGTGTTGACGGAGACTCCTCCCTCGATCGTACCAACATTGTACGTTGTCTTGGGCGAACGCGGCACCGGCATCTCTGTCAAGGCGCAGAGAATTCGCACGAGCTCGTGGATTGCGCTTGGAGTACCAAAGTTCCCCCAACTGTGCCCGCCTGGCCCGCGAACGATGATACGCAATCGGACCGATCCTACTGCCACGTTGGTGACTCGTCCGAGATTGTGCCCTTCAACCGCGACCACCGCACCAAGTTCCGGTCCGAACCGCTCGATCAGCGCACGCATGCCTCTGAGGTTCCCGAGGCCTTCCTCACCCACATCGGCCGCCAAGAGCAGATCCCCGGACGTCCGCACCGCCAGTGCATCCAGGAGCTCCCAAAGAATGACGAGTGCTGCCACCCCCAGGGCGTTATCGCCGATGCCTGGCCCGCGGACCCAGGTATCTCCACGCTCAATTGTGAGTGGTGTCTCACGCGGGAAGACGGTATCCAAGTGTGCTGCGAGGAGCAGACTGCGCCCACGCCCCTCTCCCTGGCGACGCACAATCACGTTCCCAACCGCATCCAACTCTGGCTGGGCACCCCGTTGCTCGAAGAGTTCGGCCACGAAGCGCGCTCGGTCCCACTCCTCGAAAGTTGGCGCCGGCACTGTGGCAATCTGGCAGGCAAGGTGAATTGTGCGGTCTACTGCGCTTCTCACCAGCGCTCGCGCGTCGCGGCGTGTTTCCATACTCCCCGTCCAGGTTCACACGGGCATCCATTAGCGGCAGTGTACCAAGCGAGACGCGTTTCGTCCCCTCCGTTCCAGAAGGACGAAGCCCTCATCTTGTGAGAGATCCGTCTTCCAGCGTACACTTTCGGGTGGTATCCGCGCTTACGTCCTCGCCCCGTGGTACCCGCGTTGCAGGTGAGGAGGCAAACGGGTGACGACCGAGACGATGCGCGACGTTCACCGGGCAACGACTCGCGGGATCACTGCTTATCGCGGATATCGTCCCCCACCTGGAATGATCTCGTGGGCATTGCATCGGATTACTGGTCTTGGTGTGCTGCTGTTCTTGCTGCTGCATATCGTCGATATCTTCCTTGTCAACTACGGTCCGGACACGTTTAACGAACTCCTCTTTTTATATCGCCACCCTGTGTTCCGCATTGGCGAGATCATTCTCGTTGCCGGACTGTACTATCATGCGGCCAATGGAGTACGCATCATCTTGATCGATTTCTGGCCAGCAGCCTATCGCTATGAGCGGCAGCTCTTCTATGGCGTGATTGCAGTGTTCCTTGCTGGATTTCTTCCAACGGCTTTCTTGATGATTCGCGCAATGCTTCAAGCGGGAGGTGCCTAAGATGGCAGCCGTACGACCCCACATTGGTCGCGAACGACCATCGGGTGGATTTGAGCTGTACTCTTGGTACTTCTTCCGCGTGAGTGGTCTACTCCTCATTTTCCTCGCCATTGGCCACGTTGTCATTATGCACGTCATCAATACTGTTGATGAGATCGATTGGCAATTTGTGGCCGACCGCTGGAATTCACCATTCTGGCGCGCCTATGACTGGCTGATGCTCTTCCTTGCACTCCTGCATGGGCTCAATGGAGCACGCTTGGCAGTCGACGACTACATTCGGCCCCAGGGGTGGCGTGTGCTGGCGCACTCGATCCTTTGGACACTGGCAATCGTCTTCCTCATCATCGGCTCGATTGCCGTTCTGACCTTCGATCCCAGTCGCTTCGAGACACTCGCACAGGCAGGGGGTTGAACGATGTACCACCGCTTCGATGCCGTCATCGTCGGTGCCGGTGGCGCAGGCTTGATGGCCGCAGCCCAGCTAGCCGGACAGTGTAACGTTGCGGTCATCAGCAAGTTGTATCCTGTCCGCTCACACACCGGGGCCGCGCAAGGGGGGATCGCCGCCGCTCTTGGGAATGTCGAAGAGGATCACTGGATCTGGCACATGTTCGATACCGTGAAGGGCGGCGATTATCTCGTCGACCAGGATGCGGCGGAGGTGCTTGCTCGTGAGGCGATCGACGCCATCATCGAGCTCGAGCACTGGGGTTTCCCCTTCAACCGGACCCCGGACGGCCGAATTGACCAACGCCGTTTCGGTGGGCATACCCGCAATTTCGGCGAAGGACCGGTTCGGCGCGCCTGTTACGCTGCCGATCGAACCGGACACATGATTCTGCAGACGCTGTACCAGACTGCTCTCAAGAAGCAGGTTACCTTTTTCGACGAGTTCATGATGCTCGATCTCTTGCTGACCGACGGCGTCTGTACCGGCGTCGTTGCCATGGACATTGAAACAGGTGAGTTACATATCTTTCACGCGAAAGCTGTCCTCTTGGCCACGGGTGGGTTTGGACGTGTCTATAAGGTCACGAGTAACGCGCTCGCGGCCACAGGCGATGGAGTCGCTATCGCGTTCCGGCGCGGTATCCCGCTTGAGGACATGGAGTTCTACCAGTTCCATCCCACCGGGATCTACAAGATGGGCATCCTCCTCTCCGAAGCCTGCCGCGGCGAAGGGGGAATCCTGCGGAACGGGCTTGGCGAGCGCTTCATGGAACGCTACGCGCCGACACTCCTCGATCTTGCCCCGCGAGACATGGTCTCGCGAGCCATTTATCAGGAGATCCGCGCTGGGCGCGGGGTCGATGGCAAAGACTATGTTTGGCTCGATCTAACACATCTCCCACCCGAAGTGATTGAGACCAAGCTTCCAGATATCACTGACTTCGTCCGGACGTATCTCGGACTCGACCCGGTCAAAGATCTGATCCCTATTCAGCCGACCGCCCACTATGCCATGGGCGGCATTCCTACCGACGTCGATGGTCGTGTGACCATCGACGAGCAGAACACCCCGATTCCAGGACTCTATGCCGCAGGCGAGTGTGCCTGCGTGAGCGTCCATGGCGCAAACCGCCTTGGCACGAACTCGCTTGTTGACCTCGTTGTGTTTGGCCGCCGTGCCGGCCGACATATGCTCACCTTCGTGCAGGAGAACGACTTCCATCCGCTGTCTAAGGAACCTGACTACCGCGCCCGGGCGGAGGTGGAATGGATTCTTGAGAACGAGGGAACCGAGCGCGTGGCAACGCTTCGAGCGGAACTGCAGGAGGCAATGATGACCGATGCCGGCGTCTTCCGTACCGGTGACGGGCTCAAGCGCCTCCAGCAGAAGCTTGGCGAGCTGCGAACGCGATACAGTCAGATCCGCATCGACGACAAGTGTCGCACCTTCAACATGGAGTTGGTCGAGGCCATCGAACTCGGTTTCCTCCTCGACTGTGCCGAAGCGATCGCGGCCTCCGCACTCGCGCGCGAGGAGAGCCGCGGCGCGCACTACCGCGAGGACTTCCCAGCACGCGACGACGCGAACTGGCTCAAGCACACGCTGATTGCACGGACGTCGGGAGGGCTGCAGCTCTCCTATAAGCCGGTTGTAATCACCCGGTTCGAGCCGAAGGAGCGGGTGTACTGACATGCAGGTGACATTGCGTATCCAGCGGTTCAATCCCGAGACCGACTCGAAGCCGTACTATCGTGAGTACACCGTCGAGGTCGAGCCGACCGATCGCGTCCTCGATGCGCTCAATTACATCAAGTGGTACCAAGACGGAACGCTCACTTTTCGTCGGAGTTGCGCGCACGGCGTCTGCGGTTCCGATGCGATGCGTATTAATGGTCGGAACCGGCTCGCCTGTAAGGTGCTCATTAAGGATCTCGGCCCAAAGATCACTATCGAGCCCCTCTTGGGCTTCCGAATCATCCGTGATCTCGTCGTCGACATGGAGCCATTTTTTGCACAGTATCGCGGTGTCATGCCGTATCTTATCAATGATGAACCACCACCGGTTCGTGAGCGCCTGCAGTCTCCGGAAGAGCGGGCAATCTACGACGACACGACGAAGTGTATTCTTTGTGCCTGTTGCACCGCCGCCTGTCCTATTTTCTGGACGACCGAGTGGCTTGGGCCAGCCGCCATTGTCAATGCACACCGGTTCCTCTTCGATTCCCGTGACCGGGCAGCAGAGGAGCGCCTCGCCATTCTTAACCAAAAGTTCGGCGTGTGGCGGTGCAGGACGATCTTCAACTGCACCGAGGCATGCCCACGAGGCATCCAAGTCACCAACGCAATTGAGCAAGTCAAGCGACGCATCCTCTTCGAACAGAGCTAACGGGGGTTCCGCATGCAAAACCCGTTTGACTGGGAGTACCTCACGGCACCACTGTGGCAAACGCCAACATGGGGACCACTTTCTATCGCGTACGTCGCTCTCTTTAGCCTCGGTTTCCTTGTTTGCTTGTGGCTCTACAACGATCCGCGGCGGCTGATCCGCAAACGCGATCCGCTGCTCGCCCAGTTCCTGCAGCGAATCGCTGGCTGGGGACTTGTCGTGTTTGGGATTGGCCTTTTCTTCTTCCTCTTCCGGCTCGGGCGCATAAGCGCTTTCAACCTCTCTATGCGTATCTGGCTCTATCTGAGTACGCTGCTCGCTGTTGTGTGGGCAGCTTATGCCGGGCACGTCCTGGTTCGCGTGTATCCGCCTCTCGCTCGGCAACGCGCTCAAGAACTCCGCCGGAAGCAATACGCGACGATCCCCAAACACACACCGCGACGGCGAGTTTCAACGGCCAAGTCCGCAACTCGCAAGTCACGCTGAATTGAGCAAAACAGGCGGGCCGTCGCGAAGGGATCCCGCGACGGCCCGATGAATCGGACCGTGCACCCTCCGTCGATCGCGCTCCTCCAGCTTGCACTGGGCTCGCCGACTCCGGCCAGGCACTCCCACGTCGCCCGAGGGAAACCGCTTATGGCTGCTGCCTTCCGGCCCTGACCAGGTTCACGGCTCCTCGCCGCGTGGGACCCAACCATCCACGCCACGTGGCCCAGGCAGTCCCACAGGACCGGACCTCGGGAGGGAATTCAGCCCCGCTAGAGCGGATTGCGGGTCCAGGGCACCGCTAGCTCCCCGCCTAGCACGGTCCGCATTCAGTATAGCGTTCCCCCTCTCGTACAGGCAATGCACGCATACCCCCTGCCTCCTCGGGGAGCAATGCGATTCACGCGTACTCCCCCAGAGCGCCCAACTCTTGAAAACACATCCAGCCAATCCGCAACAAGCTGCTTGCTGAAAGCTCGGAGTCACTCTTTGGGCTAGCCCCCGCCCGCTTTCGTCGCCTCAAACCGCCGGGCTCAATTGACTCAGTTCCGGGTATCGGGATTGACAGCGATGAATCTTCGAGTTATCATTCCCATGGAAATCCGTACGTACAGCGTCCGAACGACCACAGACGACCGGCGCATCCGTTGTTATTTCGCTCCGTTCGACCACTTCTCCCTCCCTCCCTGTACCCGGGGCCGTCATACGACGGCCCCGTTCTCTGCCGGCCCGCAAGCGGAGGGCGTCAGAACTCCCCATTTGTATGGAAGGTCCCAGACCTTTCGCCTTCTCCTGAGGAGATCAGCCGGTCTACCGGGAGAGTTGCGGATATCGGCTTCATGTCGACACACAGCTCTGATGCGCACAGGCGGAGCTCCTCCCTCGCATCGACCAACCGATAGACGGGGCCAGTGAGACTGCGCCTTGCCTGCCCAGTGTGCTGTTGTTGTCAGAGCCGTTTCACCCGGGAGCCGGTTGAGGTCAAACGCTGTACTGGTCAGCGGATGACTCGTGGCCACCTACGCCATAGGGGATCTGCTCCAGAAAATCCGGAGAAGCTCCACGTGATTCTCAGCTCGAGCGAAAGCGATCCACACAGACCGCCAACGGACCGGAATGTGGCAGGAGGACGCTAAAAACGCAGGGGGCAGTGGTAGATCCCACTGCCCCCACAGAAAAGACGAAGGGGACTAGAGTCCCCGTCGTCGCGCGAGCCGATCGCCGAAGGAGGGCGATCACAGTTCGACCGGGGCCGAGACCGACCGAACTGGGTGCGGGTCGTTCTGAGGGACGCGATCCCGGTGCGGGATCGCGGAAGAGGGCAGTTAGAGGAGGTGCCTGGCCTCACCCGACGGCGGGGTGAGGTGGCTTGTCCTCGGCCAGCAGCGACCGACCCGCGGCGTGCGGTATTATCACCGCACGCGAACCGTTTGAATTGTCTCGCTCGGTCGCACGAACGTCGACCGAACCGATCCGCTCCAGCTCCTCAGCGATCTGCCGAAGACGCTGGGAGTTGATCGCGTAGTATTTCATCCCGTTGGCAGGCCGCACGGTGACAATTCCCGCGGCCTCGAGCATCGCCAGGTGGCGTGAGACGGCTGACTGGCTGATGCCCAACATGCCAACGATCTCTTGAGCGTACCGTTCGCCGTTCCGTAGAAGTTCAATGATTCGCAGGCGCGTTCCATCACCGAGTGCCCGGAGACCGGGCAGAAGATCCGGTGAGATCACCGAGCCTTCCGCTGGCTGCGTCGCCGCACTGGTGCGCTGGCAGTTGAAGTACAGGATCAGTTCTGGCGGGTAAAGGATGAATTGCACAAAGTTTCCCAAGTAATAGGACGGACTGAACGTGACCCGCTCAACGCGCGGGAGCGCCAGCTGCACTTCGTCCGGCAAGCGATGGCCACTCAGTTCCTCAAAGGCGTTCGCCACACTTGAGAAGGTGGTCGCCCGCGCTTGCCGTACTGCCCGGCGCATGACGGGCAAGGCACGCTCGAATTCCGCCGCGTAGAGCTCCCGCCAGAACCGCTCCAGCAAGCGAACGGTCCGCTCCTTGAGCTGTTCAGGTGCAAGCACGAGCCGGACCACTTCGTCGACATCCGCCCGCGTGATACCGGGCTCAAAGAACGCCCGCCACACAGCGGGATCATCCGACTCGGGGGGCACCTCGAGTACCCCGCGATCGAGGTAGACCCGCAACATGGCTTGAATTGCCATGCTCCGGTAGGCCCAGGCCGGGAGGCGCTTGAGGTGAGCCACGTATTCCTCGAACCCTGCCTCACGGTGTTCGGGCCGAAACGGATCAAACGACATCAGCAACTCTTCAACGTAGTACAGAAGCCGGCCCGAAAAACCGAGCAGCGTGTCGAGATCGTGTTCCCATTCGGCTCCGAGCGCTTTTCGCGCATCGACCAGCCAACGCTCGAATCGGCGCGTGTCCGTCGCCCGAAAGACCAGTGAGATCACAGAGGTCAAATCGAGCGGGACCGAAATCGCAATTTCGAGTTTGAGCGCCGGCCGGCCTACCAGCAGCTCACCCATACCTTGCTGGCCCGGCCTCCTCGATATCGCGATATCACAATACCATGGAATCGCCCCTCTGTCAACCCGCCGTTGTTTCGTACCTGAACTCTTCCGTCGTCATCTCTCTGCCCGCGTCGCGTCGATCAGGTGCAGCAACATCCGACTCCCTACGAACACGTTTCGGCATTCGCCGCTTTGTTGTCTAGCATTGGTGATAGCGTAGAAGCTGTCCCGCCCAAGACCGACAGGGTAGGACGGCCTGTTCTACTCCGCAAGCCTTCTTGCACCTCTCATGACTTCCCTCCTACACTCTCCGGCGCCGGTCCGCAGGGACACTGGACCGACGGGTTAGACGACTATTCTCGGAGTGGGGAGGAGGTACGCACGCGACGCCACTGGTTTCGTCTTCTAGCTACCACGTTCGCCCTTCCAACCAGCATACTGCTGGCAAGTTGAGGTGGCGCCCACACCACACCACCCCAGACAGCTGCTCCACCTACCCCGACACCAGCTCTGACAACATCACCATCACCGACCACCCCGCTCACACCGACTCCGGCCAGCACCCCGACGCCCATTCCGACCCCTACCACCACGAGCATGGTCAAGGCGCAGATCGCGCTTACCGCCAGCGACGCCGCCTTTCTCATTGCATTGCATCACGGGATGCTCCGCGATGCTGGGATCACGGTTGAACTCATCACTGCAACCTCGATCCGGGGCAAGCACTGTCACTTCTCGGTGCTGGTCAACTCGACCTGGTTGGTGGCGGCATCAGCGCAGCTCTCGCCAACGGGCTCAAACAAGGGATCCCGCTCAAGATCGTTGTCGCAGAGACCGCAATCACCAAGAACTTCGGGAATTATCACGTCATCGGTGTGTCCAAGGTCGTTGCTGATGAGATCCGTACGGTGCCCGACCTGCGCGGAAAGACGATTGCGCTTGTGACCAGTTCTGGTGGTGACGTGCTGGAGACAAAGAAAGTTCTTGTTTCCCAAGGACTTACCACGTGCAAGTGCAAACGCTCCGTGCACCAGATGTTCCCACCGCCCTGCAAAACGGGGCGGTCGCCGCTGGATTTCTCATCGAGCCTTATGTGACGATCGCACTCGAGCAACTCGGCGCGGCAGTACCGCTGGTCACGGGTGAGGCGATCGTGAACGCAGCCGGCATCGGTCTGCCACTCAATGTGTTGACATTCGGCCCCCGTCGACTCAACGATCGACCGCTCGCAGTGGCCTTCCTTACCGCTTATCTCCGCGGTGTCGCCTGCTACTCCGAGCGCATCGATGATCCCGCCAAGCGGCAAGAGATTGCCGCAGTGCTCAAAGAGTACACCCCCCTCAGGGACGATCCGCTGTATGCCCGGATGACTTGGCCCCCGATTTCCCGTGATGGTCGTTTCGATCCCAAGTTCCTGGACGAGTATCAAGCGCTCTGGAACGAACTTGGGCAAACGCAGGGGACAGTCCCTTCGAGCGAACTTGTCGATTTCAGCTATCTCGAGAAGGCAGCAAAGCAGACAGGAGACCCACAGGCTGGAACGCGCGAGGAGGATACCGCCGGTGATTGCAACACACATCGTTCGTCGACGCGGAGCGGAGCAGGAGATGCTCCGAGCCGATCTCTGCATCGTTGGCCATGTGCCGTCACCGCGGCTCGTCTGGGTCGACAGGTCATCCTGATCGACAGCGGCCCGTGGGTGGGCGAACAAGCCGGCGGCATCCCAATTGGGATAATCGCAGGACTCTACAGTGCTGCGCCTCCAGGAGGCACGGTGATCCTCTCTCCACTGTTCGCCGAAGAAATCCTCGCGCGACTCCAAGAGCGCACTGCCGCGTGGCAGATGTACTCTCGCCGAGCACGGACCGTGATCGTTGTCTATGACGAGGGAGAACTGGAACGAATCCTTGAGCACCTCCTCCAGGACTCCGGGCTGACAACAATCCTTGGGGCTACAGCATTCCACGCAAGCCGCGAGGGAGATCGCCTCACGACGGTCTCCCTCGCCACGCGTTTCGGGACGCTCCGAGTGGAGGCACCGTACTTCGTCGACGCGAGTGGAGATGCCGCCCTCACGTGGCTCGCTGGTGCAGCCTGCCGGGTCGCGCAACGTCCGATCTATGGCACGCAAATCGCTGTGCTGCAGGGAGTTCGTCTCTTCCCCAACGATGACATCACCGCCATCGCGCGACGAGCCGAAGACCTTCTCCGGACTCAGGCAGACCGATACGGGCTGACACGGCGCGATTCCCGAGTCTTTCTCCTCCCACAGCGACAGCTTGCGGTACTCAATGCCACGCATCACCCGACCCCACTGGACCTCATCGCGTTCTGGCGCGCCGTCTGGCCTGCTCGTCAAGAAGCTGAGCAGGCTGCTCGACTCTTACAGTCCGAGTATCCCGACGTCTTTGGAGAGGCGCGCCTGCGTCGACTCGGTCACCCCGGCATCCGCCAGACACGCACGATTGTCGGTCGGTATTCACTCACCGCCGAAGATATCCGGCACGGTAAGCGCTTTCCTGTTGCCATCGCTCATGTCGCCTGGCCAATCGAACTCCACGATACGGCCGCGGATTATCTCTGGAAACCATTTTCCGACGGCCACTCGTACACGATCCCCTTTCGGGCACTCCAGCCGGCAGAACTCGACAATGTCCTCGCCATCGGTCGTTGCATCGACGCCGATCCCGTCGCGCTCTCAAGTGCCCGTGTCATGGGGCCGTGCATCGCGATGGGCGTGGCTGCAGCGCATGCCGTCGATCTCGTCCTTCAGTCACAAGCATCCCTGGATCGTCTCGACATGCGGAAGCTACAGGAGCGGCTCCGCCGAAATCTCTTCGACCCCCACAGGATGAACAAAAACCCAGCGAGAACGTCCCTCTCAAGCTCGAGACCTGACAACATAGCTCCGCGATCCTGATACGTCATCCACCAACTCGTGTCGAGAGCGCACACCTCGCGGTGCTCACCTCACTCACGGTGCAGCGTCTCTTCGCCCACTGCGAGTTACCCCCACGACCTCCGGCGGCAACCTTGGGCGAGGCATCACGCCGAAATGTTCACCAATGAAAGATGACACTGGCGGTTTCAGTAACGTGGTTCCCTTTCCGTTCAACATAGCGGAACTTATCAGTTGAAGTAGTCATCCGACACCTCGTACACTTTCATTGGGACCCGCAGAGGAAGCGAGCTTCGACCAAGGGCAGCGAGCCACGGAGGTTTACGATGGCACAGATGGTGGCGACGCAACCATTCACTGGTGAAGAATATTTAGAGAGTCTACGTGATGGTCGGGAAGTCTACGTCTACGGTGAGCGGGTCAAGGATGTCACGACGCACCCGGCATTTCGTAATGCCGCACGGATGGTTGCCCGGCTCTACGATGCGCTGCATGATCCGGCGAAAAAGGACATCCTGACCGTTGAGACCGATACCGGCAACGGCAGCTTTACTCATGCGTTCTTTCGCGCTCCACGCTCCGCCGAAGATCTCGTGAGGGCACGTGACGCCATCGCCGAGTGGGCCCGGATGACCTACGGCTGGCTGGGCCGCAGCCCAGACTACAAGGCGAGCTTCCTTGGTACTCTGGGTGCCAATGCCCCCTTCTATGAACCGTTCAGCGAAAATGCCCGCCGCTGGTATCGCCTCGGGCAAGAGCGAGTTCTCTATTGGAATCATGCAATTGTGAACCCACCAGTTGATCGCAACCGGCCACCTGACGAAGTGGGCGATGTCTATATGCACGTTGAGCGAGAGACTGATGGCGGAATCTACGTCTCTGGTGCCAAGGTTGTGGCGACCGGATCGGTTCTCACTCACTACAACTTCATCGCTCACTATGGTCCACTGCCGATCAAAGACAAGAAGTTTGCACTCATCTTCACCGTCCCGATGGACGCCCCGGGTGTGAAGCTAATTAGCCGTCCCAGCTATGAGTACACTGCCGCAGTCATGGGGAGCCCTTGGGACTATCCGCTCTCCAGCCGCCTAGATGAGAACGATGCAGTGTTCATCTTTGACAATGTCTTCGTCCCCTGGGAGAATGTCTTTGTCTACGGTGATGTTGACAAGGTGAATAACTTCTTCCCGGCCTCCGGCTTCATCCCACGCTTCACCTTGCATGGCTGTACCCGCTTTGCCGTCAAGCTCGATTTTATCTCCGGTGTCTTGCTCAAGGCGATTGCAGCCACCGGGGTCAAGGAATACCGTGGGGTGCAAGCTCAGGTCGGTGAGGTCATTGCATGGCGTAACATCTTCTGGGCCATTACTGACGCTATGTGCCGGAATCCGATTCCTTGGACCGATGGCTATGTCCATCCCAACCTCGAGTACGGGATGGCCTACCGCGTCCTTGCTCCCACTGCATGGTCTCGTGTCCGCCAGATCATCTTGGACAACATCGCAAGCGGGCTGGTCTATCTCCCCAGCCACGCCCTCGACTTTAAGAATCCTGCGGAGCGCCCCTACCTGGAGAAGTATGTCCGCGGGACAGGAATGGACGCCCATGATCGCGTCAAGCTCATGAAGCTTCTCTACGACTCCACGATCAGCGAGTTCGCTGGTCGCCACGAGCTCTACGAACGCAACTATGCGGGTAACCACGAGAACATCCGCCTGGAGACGCTGATTGTGGCCGAAGCCGTTGGAACTGCCGAGCGAATGCGCGGGTTCGCGGAGCAGTGCATGGCCGAATATGACCTCGACGGCTGGCTGGTGTCAGATCTTTTCAATAACGATGACGTGAGCTGGGTCCTGAAGCGCTTTACCGAACAACAAGGGTAATGAACGGGGACATCGGATCGGGCAGGCGGTCTTCGCGGGTCTCCCGCTTGTCCGGTCTGGTTCCGAAGGAGGCTCGATGCCGAAGCAGCGGGATCGGCACCCTAAGGGCGGGATGGCCCTGATCAGAGTGTCGTCAGCATGAAGACGACATCAACTGACAACACAGATCAGGCGGGCAGTCTCGGCGGGTCTCCTGCACGCCTGATCACGGGAGGTGAGAAAACGGGGAGCGGGCTCGGTACCCATGGTCGAGAGCCTCGGTTCGCATGGAAGAGGATGCGGTGGCAAAACGGGAGGGAATCCGATGAGCACGAACGGTTATCCTGAACCCATCTTCGACGTCGCTCAGCTGGCTCATGTCGAGATCTATACACCCGACATGGACGGCACACTCTGGTTCTTCAAGGAACTCATTGGGCTCGAGGAGACCGAGCGACACGGTGATTCAGTCTATCTCCGAGCCTACGAAGACTGGTACCACCACACGCTCAAAGTGACCAAGCGGGAAAAGCCTGGGCTGGGACATGTCGCCTGGCGTACCACTTCACCGCAGGCCCTTGAGCGGCGCGTGAGGGCACTCGAGGAAGCAGGTCTTGGTGATGGATGGATCGAGGGAGAACGTGGCCACGGTCGGGCCTATCGTTTCCACACGCCTGACGGCCATCCGATGGAGCTCCTCTGGGACGTCGAGTACTACAAGACGCCCGCTGAGGCAAAGACGAAGCTGGTTAACCGACCCCAACGTCGGCCACTGCGCGGCGTTCCCGTGCGCCGTATTGACCACGTGAATCTCCTGGCCAGTGACGTCACGCAGAATAAGCAGTTCCTGATGGATGTGCTCGGTTTCCGTCTCCGCGAGCACATCTTGCTCAACAATGGACGTGAGGCAGGCGCGTGGCTCTCCGTGAGTCCGCTGGTCCATGAGATCGCCTTTATGATGGACCAGGCTGGTGGCAAGGGTCGCCTCCATCACGTCTGCTACTGGTACGGTTATGTCCAGCACCTCTCCGATATCGCTGACATCTTTAGTGAGGTTGGGATCAAGATTGAGGCTGGCCCCGGCAAGCATGGTATTTCCCAGGCATATTTCATGTATGTCATTGAACCGGGTGGCAACCGTGTCGAACTCTTCGGTGACGCTGGATACTTGATCTTCGATCCCGCCTGGCAACCGATCACGTGGCGCGAGGAAGAGCTCGACAAGGGCATCATCTGGTTCGGTTCGCCCTTGCCCGCCGAGTTCTTCCTCTACGGGACCCCGCCGATCGAGGTCGCCGAACCCGCCCGCGCCGACGACTAAGTGCTCCAGTGTGAACGCTGTCCCGCTCACCCGCCCAAAACGGGTGAGCGGGCGGCTTTCCTTCTGCGCCCAGTTGCGCTACAGTGAGATCTGCCACCCTAGTGAGGTGGCGCTTCGCCATCACGCACTGGAGGGTCTGTCAGATGCCGATGTTGGAGATTATCGTCGCGCGTGCGGAGCCACTCAAGCTCGAACAAAAGCGGGCATTTGCTCGAGAGGCAGTCGAAATCTTCCGGACAGTCCTCGGTACGCCACCAGGCCGCTTGCGCCTGGCGTTTTACGAACTCCGGCCCGAAGACAGCCTCGGCCTTCTGGAAGAACCTGACCCGGCGCCTCAGTCCGACTCGGCCGGCTAGGCCATGAGCCCAGTTCTACAAACCTTTGTCGCTGCTCTCTTCACGCTTATTCTCCCTACTGAACTCTCGAGCAGGTGCCAGGAAGAATCTTGGTCAGCCCTATCGGAACGACTACCGCTCTTGGCGTCGCAGTGCATTATCTGACTTCGACCGCCTTCGTCGACCAAGCCTCTGGACCGCGGCAGGACTACCCCGCAACGCGCCGCCAGCGGCTGCAACGAAGGCCAAGCATCGGATAGGCGGTCAGATCGCCCACAAGGCTGCTTTAACACGTTCAACCCCGTTCAACAACCGGCACAACAAGAGACGAATCGTATGGGCCACCACTGAGCACAAGATGCCGCCCTCGATTAACCGTGGCTTCGTGCCGCGCATAAACCCGTCCCGGTGGGTACTCCTGGATATCGCGTCCTTGAACAATGAGGCGCAAAGTCTCACCCGCCTCGAACCGCGTTCCCGAGGGCCAGATTTCGATATCGACCGCGACTGGCTCACCAGGCCGCAGCTTCTCTTCCTGTTCGTGTCGGTGAAACGGCTGCAGCTCCGTTGAGCGCACCGGGTCGAGCGCGCGGTGTGAGGCACGTAGCCAGCCGAGCGCCACAGGGCCATCATCGAACTGGGCATAGTGCGGGAAGGTGACGAGCTGGCCATCGCGGTCCAGCTTCTGGATTCCGACAAAGAGATCGGCATCGTCACTATCGAGTGCAGCCACCCAGAGGTGCAGTCGCATCGGCCCAACCAGCTCGACCGGCTCACTGAAACGGTAGTCGCAAACAAGGCGCCCAAGCGGCTGCCGTCGCCGGTCGACACCCCCACTTGTCGCGAGATACCAGCGTGTCAAGACTTCACTTGGTTGCCGCTCTGTGAGGAGCCCGCGTTCGACGTCGAGAAACAGGACGTACGCTCTTGTCTCGGGAATTGGCCAAGCCTCGAACGCACGCCATTCACCTGCGGTTCCTTTTGCCCGGATGAACACCCGGACAGCCGGCCATTCATCCACTTCGGTCGCGCGTCCTTTCAAGAATTTCTCGAAGAAGGCAAGCTGGCGCAGGCGACTTTCCAGGCGATAGTAGTATGCCCATTTCTTCTCGCCGTGTACTTCAAGCCATTTCTGTTGAGAACCAATTCGCTTGAATCCCTCCAGCGTTCCACGCGTGTGCAGTCCATGATCCGTCCAGCTGGCAACAACGTACGCGGGAATACGGATGTGTTCGAGTGCGGCCGCTTTGGATGCCCAAAAGGCATCGAACAGGGGATGCTCCTGCGTCTCGGTGAAGAGATCCTCCACCAGGCGTGAGCCGACCGGAAGACGTTGCAATGTCCAATACGGCCAAAACCACGTCTCTGGAATGCCACCATGAAAGGCAAACTCGCGATACGTATCGGACCACCCCTCCCAAGGATTGATCGCCGCCAGATGCGGGGGTTCCAGTGCTGCGACACGCCACTGAAAATTGGCAAGATACGAGACACCCGTCATACCGACGCGGCCTGTGCACCACGGTCGCCGCGCGATCCACTCGATTGTGTCGTAACAGTCCTGCGCCTCCTGTTCTGAGATGAACGTGGCCACCCCTTCTGAATACCAGACCCCGCGAGGATTCACGTTCACGACCGCATACCCTTGCGGTACCCAGAAGTTCGGATCCGGTCCCTCGAACATCGCATAGGGTCCGACGTCCTCCTCGCGCACACCAGCTGCGGGAAAGGCCCGGACCAAGTACTGGAGTGTTCCCTCATGTTTCCCGTACGGTCCCCACGCCAACAGGGCAGGCACTGGATCACCCGAAACCGGCCGGAAAACATCCGCGTAGATGCGTGTACCATCCCGCAATGGGATTGCCACGTCTCGTTCGATCAGCATATCGCCCTCGACCGTGCGACTCGGTGCAGGGCCGTGGATGCCTACGGTTTCCGGACGGTAGAAGGGTTCCATGAAACGGTATGGACCCATTACTGTCCCCTTCCGTTGGGAACGCATACGGGCTTGGATGAACCACCCAATGCGACCGCCCCGCCGCTACCTGGGAAGACGCAGGCGCAGGAGGCGCTGTGCATTGCCGAAGAAGATCCGCTCTTTGTCCTCGCGCGACGCCGTGATGTTCTCGACAACACGGATCGTCTCGCCGATGAACAAGCCACCCCCACGCGGATCGAAGGGAAAGTCAGTGGCGAAGAGGACACGCTCGGCCCCGAAGAACGCGAGCCCGCACTCGGTCGCCGGAAGTGCACCGAAAAGCGCCGTATCAGCATAGAAACGCCGGAAGTACTCATACGGTCGCTCGCGGAGTCGCTCCCGCGCTGCGAGATCCTCAGGGTCGTCTGTTCGCTTGCCGAGCGAGTCGAGTCCCCAGCCGACACGACCCTCGAAGTACGGCACCATTCCACCCATGTGATGGGTGACAATCTTGATGTTCGGATAGCGATCGAAGAGTCCCCAGAAGACCATGCGCGCCATGAAGACACTTGTCTCGTACGGCCACCCGAAGCACCACCAAATGTCGTACTTCGAGCGGTCCTCGGTGCGGTAGTCAGCGACCTCTGGTTCACGGGAGGGATGCACCCAGATCGGCAAGTCCCGCTCAGCCATGAAAGCGAAGAGCGGCTCGTAGATCGGCTGATCCAAAGGTGCGCCGTTCACGTTCGTATAGATCTGCACGCCTGTCGCGCCGAGTTCGTCGATGGCATAGCGTGCCTCTTCGACCGCCGCATCAGGGTCGTTCATCGGAAGCGAGGCCACGAAGCCGACAAAACGATCGGGATAGGCTTGACAAAGGTCAGCCATCCCCTCGTTCGCTAGACGAGCGAGCTCACGCGCAACTGTCGGCTCCCCCAAGGCCTCGAGGGGTGGAGCAGCGAGCGAGAGCACTTGCACGTATCCCTCATATGGCTCCATCAGTCGAAACCGATGATCCAGATCGTGCAGGGCCTGGATACCCCGCACACGCTTCTGCATATAGGCTGATCCCGCAATTTGCTTCGTCATCGCTTGCCAGTAGCGTGGTGGAAAGATGTGACAAAACACGTCGATCTTGAACATGCGTGGCGTGTCTCCTTGCGACCAACCATGCCGTAGGTTCACCGCTTCAGTGGACCGTCTAACCGTATAACTTTGAGCCCGCCATCATCGCGGGTATCACCGACGTCCCGCCGTCCGCTGCCACGGCACGAGCACGCGGCGGAGGAAGTCAACAAGTTGCACACTGACAAAACCGAGAATTGCCGTCACAAACAGCGTGGCCCAGAGCGACGATACCGAGAACGTCTGCCAGGCGCTCCACAGGAGGTACCCCAGCCCATCCCGAGCACCCAGCATTTCCGCCAATACACCAAGGATCAGTCCAGTTCCAACACCGAGCCGCAGTCCAGCGAGTACCAACGGCATCGCTCCTGGCAGTGCCACCGTGCGGATCACGTCCCAGCGTCGCGCTCCGAACGTCTTGGCCACGTCGAAATACACCGGGTTGATGGCGAGGACTCCCTCCATCGCGTTGGTCACCGCAAGGTAGAAGACTCCAATAGCGACCATAGAAACCTTTGAGCCTTCGCCGAGTCCGAAGATCAAAAGCAACAGCGGGAAGAGGGCGCTCTTCGGCAAGGGATAGGTAGCCGCGATGATCGGGTCAAGTGTCAGGCGCAGCCAGCGCCATAGCCCCATCGCTAACCCGATCAGAACTGCCGGCACACCACCAATGAGCGTCCCGAGCAGCACGCGCCACAAGGTGATCTTCAAGTGGTGGAGCAGCACCCCAGTAGTGATTGCATCCCAGAACGCCCGCACAATCGCGCTTGGTGCCGGGAAGAATCGCTGGTCGACCCAGCCGGCACGCGCAGCAACTTCCCAGATCAAGAGCAGCGCAATCGGCGACAGTACTTGCACCGCCGCCTCAGTCTTGGCTCCTGCCTGCGGGAGCCAGCGGGGCCGCTGCATCCCCGTTCGCTCCAGCGTCGCTCCCTGCTCAGCCATCGTCACGCCTCCCGTGGTCCGCGTCGAACCTCTTCGGCGATCAGTCCCCAAATTTCCTCGTAGAGCTCGCCATAGCGCGGGTCAGCGCGCACCTCGACGACGTCACGAGGCCGCGGGAACGGTATAGGAATCAGCCGTTTCACCTGGCCCGGTCGGTGCGTCATCACGAGCACTTCGTCTCCAAGCGTGATCGCCTCGTCGATCGAGTGCGTCACAAAAATCACCGTCTTCTGCTGTTCCTCACAGAGGGTCGAGACTTCCTGTTGCAGAATCGTCCGCATCTGCTCATCGAGTGCAGAAAACGGCTCATCCATCAGGAGAACATCGGGGTCCACTGCGAAAGCCCTGGCAATCGAGACTCGTTGCTTCATTCCACCGGAAAGTTGGTGCGGATAGGCGCGCTCGAATCCCGCAAGTCCCACCTTGCGGATCCAGTGTGCTGCCCGCTCCTCGATGTCACGGCCACGGACACGGCGCAACCGCAGGCCATAAGCAACATTTTCGCGCACCGTCATCCACGGGAAGACTGACTGCTCCTGGAAGACCATCGCAAAGGGTGGATGTCCGTCACGGCTTGGCCGCATCCACACCTCGCCACTGTCCTGCTGCTCAAGCCCAGCAAGGATCCGCAGCAACGTCGTCTTGCCGCAGCCACTGGGGCCGACAATCACGAGGAAACGCCCCTCACGGAGCTCGAAGCCCACCCGATCCAATGCACACAGCTGCCGTCGCCCGTGCATGAAGTGCTTGACGACATCCCTCACCCGTACGACGACATCTCGCTGGGCTACTGGTGCCGTTCTCGGCTCACTGAACGCCTCGTGCATCCCATCCTCCGACAACCTTTGCTGCTGCGAAGAACGGAACCCGTACGGTACCTCAGAACTTGTTCCGATCGTAAGAGGCTTCGATGAAGATTTTCAACCACGACGTTCTTCATACGTGAACGTGAAGGAAGATCCCTCGCGGATCGCCGCATCAGCTCCACCGCGAACATGCCCGGGTCGAGGCCATGGCATCCGCCTGCCCCCCTCACCGGAAGCAGAGCAGCGAATTGTCATCAACGCACCTCAGGCGTCGCGGAAGCGCCCACCCGCGTCCCAGCGGAGCTCCTCTCGCAGGAGGAAACACCCCCGCAAACGAATGTCACGGGCATGCGCGCCAATCATGACCTCATACTCGCCGGGCGGTGCGACCCACGCACGAGCTGCCTCGTCGAAATAGGCGAGATCGCGTGGCAACACGCTGAACGAGACGCTCGCCGATGCTTGCGGCAGGAGATGCACCCGGCGGAATCCACGGAGCTCCTTGAGTGGTCGGCGCACCGCGCCGGGCGGAAATGCGAGATACAGCTGCACCACTTCGCTTCCCGCGCGCTCGCCAACGTTCTCGACGGTACATGTGACGGTGAGCTTTTCCTCTCCGCCGAGTGATTCCCGATCAAGCACGAGATCACGATAAGCGAAACACGTGTAGCCAAGTCCAAAGCTGAAAGGAAAGAGCGGCTCAATTTGCTGCGCGTCATACCAGCGGTAGCCAAGAAACAGCCCCTCGCAGTACCGGAGCCGCCCGAACTCGCCCGGACAATTCAGGAAGGCTGGTGTGTCCTCAAGACGCCGCGGATAGGTAAACGGTAAGCGACCAGCCGGCTCCCTGACTCCCGTCAAAACGTCCACTACCGCATGACCCACTTCTTCACCGGCATACCAGGCCAACAGCAACGCCCGGACACGCTCCAGCCAAGGCAGGTTCACCGGGGATCCTACCGTCAGCACCACCATAGTGTTCGGGTTGGCATCCGCGACCGCTGTGACGAGCGCGTTCTGTGCTCCTGGTAAGTCGAACGATTCCCGATCAAAGCCCTCGCTCTCCCACTCCGGACTCAGTCCGACAAAGACGAGCGCAAGATCCGCCTGCTGCGCCGCCCGTACCGACCGAGCAATCCGTTCCTCATCGCTGAACTCCTGCACCACTCCGAAGCGAAAGCCAGCGAGTGGGAGACCAGGCTGGAACTTGCGGTATTCGACGACGATTTCGTATGCCCTTTCCGCCTCGAGGTCGACCGCAGCACGCACTTCAGCACTCCCGAACCCGAAGTAGGTCCTCCCGGGTTGCGGCGCTGTCCAGTTATCGAGCACCAACGTGCCATCGAGGTGGACCCGTACCTGCCCAACCGCCGTCGCACCGAGCACGTAGCGACCAGTGTCCTCGGGACGCAGCGTGATGCGCAGGCGTGCGGAAAACGCGTTAGCATTCACACCAGGGGCAGCCTCGCCGAGCCAAATCAGATCAGTTGTCCATACGCGAGTCGTAGCGACCGGTGCCCCTGCAAGCTCAGGATTTGCGAAGAATGCGAGTTCCGCCCCCTCGGAGCCGAGCGTTTCTCCCTCCAGCGGTGGTAGGAGTTTGAAGATTGCAGCCCCCTCCTCAACGAGAAACTCACACTGTGGCGCGCGCTCTCGCAAGACTTCAAGCGGAGTCACAACAGGATGGGAACGGACAAACGCACTACCGCCTCCGCCAACGGCCGGTCTTCTGGCATGCGGGCCAATCACCGCCAAGCGCCTCATGGTCGAGAGATCAAGCGGTAAGATCCCGTCGTTGCGCAGTAGCACCATCCCAGAAGATCCTATTTCCCAAATCAATGCTCGGCGTTCTGGGCGATCAACTGCACGCTCTTCGTTCGTCTCAGGCCCTGGAGCGAACCGCCCAGCACGTTGGTAGAGCGTTAAAACTCGGCGGGCGCTTCGCTCGATGACCTCAACCGCCACCTCGCCACGTTCCACCGCCTCACGAAGCTTGTCTCCCCGCCACTGCGGTGGCCCTGGCATCTCCAGGTCCAATCCGGCCTGTAGCGCCTTAACGGTGCTGTGTGTCGCGAACCAGTCCGACATCACAACGCCTTGATATCCAAGTTCCTCGCGAAGGATCGTGGTCAAGAGCCAGGGATGCTCGCTGCAGTAAACACCACCGACCCGGTTGTAGGCCGCCATGACACACCACGGATCAGCCTCGGCAACCGCCACCGCGAAGGGGAACAAATAGACCTCCCGTAATGTTCGCTCATCCACCTCGACTGAAACTGACTGTCGTTCGAACTCTTGATCGTTGGCAACATAGTGTTTGATGCAAGCCCCGATCCCTCGTGACTGCAGGCCCCGCACGTAAGCAACAGCCAAACGGGCAGTCAGGTACGGATCTTCGGAGAAACACTCAAAGTTTCGCCCACCGAGCGCTGTCCGCTGGAGGTTGATTGTTGGGGCAAGGACGACCTGGACGCCCTTGGTCTCTGCTTCCTCGGCCAACACCTGCCCAATCCGCTCCACGAGCTCCGGGTCCCACGTCGCGCCAAGAAGCACCGGCGCCGGAAATGCCGCAGCTGGTACGATCCGGCTACCGCGGACGCCAGCAGGACCGTCACTCACTTTGAGCGGTCGAATGCCCAACCGTGGGACGCCTGGAACGGTCCAAAGACCGTCACCAGCCAGCAGAGCGATTTTCTCCTCCGTCGTCAAGAGCGAGAGGAGCTCTCGAGATCGGGCTGCACGTCTATCACCCCCATCTTCAGGACGCGACCGAGCAGCTCATCCTCACCGAGATTGTCATCAGGGCCAATTAGCCGAGCGCGACATCCAGGACCATCATGACGGTAAAGCCAAGGATCGTCCCTCCCGTCGCGAGATCTCCGTGTTCACCACGCTGCGACTCAGGGATAAGCTCTTCAACAACCACGAAGAGCATGGCCCCAGCCGCGAAGGCAAGCGCATACGGGAGTATTGGTTGCACCAGGAGCACGGCGGCAGCACCTACAACCGCAGCGATCGGCTCGACGATCGCCGAGAGCTGCCCATACCAGAACGAACGGAGCGGGCTGAACCCCTCTCGCCGGAGAGGCATCGCAATAGCCAACCCCTCTGGAACGTTTTGTAAAGCAATGCCGATGGCGAGTGCGATCGCTCCGCTCGCTAGTGAGAGCGCCAAGGCGGGATCCATCACCCGCGCTGCGGCCCCAAACGCCACACCGACTGCAAGGCCCTCGGGAACATTGTGCAAGGTGATCGCCAAAATCAAAAGCGTTGTCCGTCGCCAGGTTGTCGAAACCCCTTCGGCGGCTTCGCGAGGGAGGAAGAGATGTAGGTGCGGAAGGTAACGGTCCACGACGCGGAGTCCAATGGCACCAACGACCAAGCCGATGGCAGCCGGAAGCCAAGCGATCGAACCGTTCTGCTCTGCCACCTCCATAGCTGGGATCAAAAGTGACCAAACGCTTGCGGCAACCATGACCCCGGCAGCAAAGCCGAGCATAGCATCCAGGAGCCAACGCGGTACGTCACGCCGGACCAGCACAAGTGCAGCCGCTACCGCTGTTGCCCCCCAGGTGAGCAGACCACCCAAGAGCGCCTGCATCAGCGGATCAAGTGACAAGAACCAGTCAAACATCGGCCTGTCCCTTCTCAGCCTCTCTTCGCAAAATCAAAGATATATATTCGTCTAAACTAATACAGCAGTGAACGCAACCCTGATTGCGACCCGTGCGCTTGCGCTACGGCTTCCGCTCGTCGCGAGTCATCCGCTGCCCGATCCACTCCTCGGCGAGTCGTCGGGCATCGTGCCAGATCTCCCAGAGAGGCAGACCCGTCCGTTGATGAATCGCGAGACAATCGCGGTACTCCGGCACCGCATCAACCACGCGCCCGCCGAACACCTTCAGCTTGACAGTCACCTCACCCCAGCGCGTAGCGATCGGCACGAGCACACGGTCAAGCTTTGTCCGCTCAATCGGCACTGCACGCACCCCGAACGTCGTTGAATGCTCAAAAAGGACCCGTTCGAGCGCTGGCCGATCAGCTGCCCGACAGATGACGCTGACTTCGACTGCGGGCCGCGACCGCTTCATCACGATCGGAGTCAGGTAGACGTCCAGTGCACCGGCTGCGAACAGTCGATCCACAAGCGGCTCCACAAACTGCGGATTCATGTCGTCCAGGTTCGTCTGAAGCAACAACTCAGCCTCGTCCGGATGAGGCGACACAACCGATGCTTCACCGAGCCAAAGCCGTAAGGCATTGGGCCAGGGGAGCTCGCGCGCGCCAAATCCATAGCCGACACGTTCCGGGCGGAAGGGCGGCCATTGGAAACGCGCCAGTGTCACCAGGAGTGCTGCGCCAGTCGGGGTCACGAGTTCGGCGTCAATATCAATTGGCACCGTTGGTACCGCCGCGCTCGCCAGAAGCGCAGCGGTCGCGGGAGCCGGAACCGGCAAGCGGCCATGTGCTGTCTCCACCCAGCCGCGACTCATGGGCAACGGCCCACAGGCAATCTCCTCTACTCCAAGGAGTTCAAACCCCCAGATGACACCGACAATGTCAACAATCGAATCGACAGCACCCACTTCGTGAAAGTGCACCTGCTCTACCGGCACCCCATGAACATGCGCCTCCGCCTCAGCCAGGCGTTGAAAAACAGCTAGCGCCCGCTGACGCACCCGTGGAGGAAGCGCGGAGGATGCCAAGAGTGCCCGAAGGTCATTCCAGTCACGCGCTGGCTGCGGCTCCTCTACCAGTATCCGCACCTGTGTCCCGCGAAGTCCACGGCGGACAACGGGCTCAGCAACGATGCGGTATCCCTCGAGATCGAGTGTCGCAGCGAGCTGGCCGGACAGCTCCTCGACCGCCAGTCCGACATCAACCAGCGCAGCGAGCAACATGTCGCCGCTGGCGCCCGAGAATGGGTCAATCACGGCGATTCGCACATTTTACTCCTCCGAGGCCCCACGCACGAACCCGATCCTGCTCCGCCCACGCCGCGCTTCCTCCTGCGCCCGCAACTGACCGCAAGCAGCGGCGATCTCCACGCCTCGCGAGTAGCGGACCGTGGCTGGGATACCATAATGCTCGAGAACAGCGCGGAACCGCTCGATCCGTTCCGGCCCGGGGCGACGGAACAGGGGCGCGGCAGGTGTTGGATTGTAGGGAATCAGATTCACGTGGCAGAGCAACCCGCGCAAGCGGCGCGCAAGCTCTGCAGCCGTGCGTTCGTCGTCATTGATCCCCTCGATCAGGACGTACTCAAACGTGACGCGTCGGCCGGTCTTGGCAACGTAGCGTCGGCATGCCTCCAGCAGCTCAGCGATCGGCCAGCGCCGATTCAACGGGACAAGTTGCGAACGAAGTGCATCATTCGGCGCGTGAAGGGAGACAGCGAGCTTGACTTGGTAGGGTTCCTCGGCAAGCCGGTCGATGAACGGTACCATTCCCGCCGTAGAGAGCGTGATGTGACGAGCACCGATGCCGAGCCCTTGCCGGTCGTTGACGATGGCGACGAATCGCATCACCTGGTCATAGTTCTGGAACGGTTCGCCCATCCCCATGACGACGATGTTCGAGAGGCGCCGTCCGCGCTCGCGCGCGAGGCGGGCGGCATAGACTACTTGGCTCACTATCTCTCCAGCATCTAAATTCCGGATCAACCCACCCAGCCCTGTCGCACAGAAACTGCACCCAACAGCACATCCAATCTGGCAGGAAACACAGACCGTGGTGCGATCAGGGTAGAACATCAAGACTGTCTCAACAAAATGGTCGTCGGTCGTCCGAAAGAGAAACTTCACCGTCTCACCATCATCAGTGATCCGACGTCGCACTTCCGTCAGACCACTGATCGGTAGTGTTCCAGCGAGCTCGGTCCGCATCGCCTTGGGCAGGACGGTCATCGCATCGTAGTCGAGTGTCAGCTGCTGGTAGGCCCAGTGGAACAATTGCCGTGCGCGGTAACGCGGATACCCTTGTTCCTCAGCCCAGGCCTCCAACTCGCGGAGCGTGAAGTCATGCAGCGTTCGCAAACGAGTTCGCCGCTGCTTCCCTTCTGTTCGTTTTCGCTCTGTTGCTGTCTGCGTCTGCATCGGATACGTCCACCTCGATGGTCTGTTCACTATCCCATCGAGTGTATCAACTCACCCTGGCCGTCTGTAGTTGGTCGAGTTCTGTTCGCCAGCGCCGAATTCGCCTCTCTAACGCCTCCGACTCGAAGGCCGCAAGGTAATATGGCAACCGGTCCCCACGAGCCCGATGCCATTGCCGGTAGGCCCAATCCACGAGCGCAATATCCAGTCGACGACGCAACCAGAGGGCACGCCACCCGACGGTCGTGAGCATCCGAAACTGCCGAGCACGCCGACTCCAGGGGCGCGTCAAGGCCTCAAGATCGTCTGGTGTTGCGAGTCCTTCACTGACGGCCTCTTGGAGATAACGCTGTACGTCGCGGCGACGTCCCCGAGCGGCAACAACCGCCACGATTGCGAGGAGAAGCGCTCCCGGTAGCAGAATCCCGAAAGGATACCCGACCAAGACCAGGAAAACCAGACCGACACTCTGCGTTGCCGCCGTGGCCACAGCAAGGCCGTTCCACAGTGCATGAAAGAACATCGCTCCCGCCAGGCCTCCGAGGGGTGCCAGAACGCGCAGGGGGAGAGATCGTGTCGACCGTGCCAGACCGCAGCCAAGTCCGGTTAACGCGGTGTAGAAGGGATGGCCAAAACCAGCCAGCAGCCCACGGATGACAAAGAGTGCTCCCGTTGCCACGAGCCCTTCTTCAGCAAGTGTCATGAGATAATACGCAAAATCCTCGACGACGGCGAAGCCGAGTCCCACCAACCCCCCGTAGACGATCCCGTCAACAACATCATCGAACTCATGCCGTGCGAGGGCGAACAAGAAGAAGAGAAAAGCGCCTTTGGCAAGTTCTTCGGTGACAGGGGCGAAGATCACGGCGCTCGCCGCGTCACTGATCGCCCCACTCGCTCCGAACAGTCCGCGAGCGATCAGATCAAGGACCAGTGTGGAGAATCCGCCAGCGAGTGTTCCAACGCCCGCACCCCAGAAGAAAGCGATCAGCAGCAGCCATGGAGGTTCGTGCTCAAGCGGATCGAGCCAGAGGAGAAACATCGCATAAAGCGGCGCAACGATGACCGCGAGCACCCCACCGATGAGCACAGCCTCAAGAGATGCCCCGAACACGAGCAGGCCGACGATACAACAGGTGCTGAGCAATACCAGGCCGCCCAGGCAACCGACTGCAATGTTCCAAATCGGTACTCCGACTTGCGGTGTTCCGACTGACACCATACACCTCACGGAAGTGCTCACAGCGTGCTCGATTGCGGTATATCGTAACAGCAGATCGAGGAGTTCGGTCGATCGTCGGAGCGCGATCGCCTAGCGAGGAGAACTGAGAGAGATGCAGGGACACTTGGTCGAGCGCGGTCTCGCATTGCTTCAAGAGATTCCAGAAGTCTGGCCGTCCAAAGCACCAGCACGCATTCATCCGATTTATGACGACCTGAGGACAGCGCTGCGGACGCCGGACGTGCCGTTCGCGTTCCGTTTCCTGGCACACTGGCCGCCGTACTTGGCCTACACCATTCGTCAGTTCAGCCCCTTCGTCCGCTCACGCGCTTTCGAGGATGC
Organism: Thermomicrobium sp. CFH 73360; assembly: GCF_023806465.1. Taxonomy (GTDB): domain Bacteria; phylum Chloroflexota; class Chloroflexia; order Thermomicrobiales; family Thermomicrobiaceae; genus Thermomicrobium. The sequence continues at coordinate 120,060 of NZ_JAMSLS010000002.1, forward strand.
TGCGGATACACTCCGTGCCGAAGGAGCGTCGGCATTGGCTCAGACGCCGCAGAATCCCGCCTTCGAGTCGGTTCGTGCGCTCGTCTTGCGTGAGCACTACCTGGCTCCCAAGGTATTGCTCATCCTGACTGCCTTTGCGGTAGGACTCCGCGGACGGACCAGCGAGACAGCACCGCCCCTGGGCACAACGCTGCCGACCCCGGAACCGATTCCGGTACGACCGGCTGAGCTCCCGCGTGCACTCGACGAGCGGATCACTTCCCTGCCAGAAATTGGTTTGAGAAGTGGCAAGGCACAAGCGCTCCTTGACGAACTCGCTGCGCTGCGCGGCATTCCGTCGCTTGACGACCTCAGCCGGGTGCTCGCCGTACAGGATCTCGGCGCCCTGAGCGCGCTGAACGGGTTACGGCGAACGCTGCATGCAGACGCCTTAGAAGCGACACGGCACCTGCTTCTCGAACGAGCAGATCGAGCTACTCGTCGGCTGACGCTACCCGGGAGTAAGGTGCTTCCCGACTTCATGGTGCCGCACTCCGCGCTGCCGGACATCGAGGCAGTCGTTACCGCACTCCAAGCGATCGCGCTGGAAGTCCTCATCGATGCCACACTGGGTCGGGTGGCCATGGACGGTGCGAGTGCTGCACAACGCTCCCCCTACCCGATCACCGTGGGGGCACAACAGGACACAGGCGCGTGAACGGCACTGGCCAAGCTGCAGTTGTCAAGTAATTGGCCACGAGCAGAATCAACACGATCCAAGACAAGCGTCGCAGCATGGCCGCGGCCGCCCTGGCTCGCGCACGAAGCACTGCACCACTCTGTCCTGTCAGTGCCACACTGCTTGCAAGGTCAACAATGAAACTCAGCGCAGCCACTGGGAAGCCAACGAGAGCCCAGCGAGTACTGAGTAATGCACCAGAGTGCATGGCCAGACCGGCCACGATTGGTCCCGTTCAGCCGAACCCCGCTACGCTCTAGCCGCTACCACCCAAGACCGCTTGCCCGAATGAAGCCACCCCGTTCTCTGAACAATCTGACGTCCCCATCGACTCAGCCAGCCAAGCGGGAATGCCCAGACACCGAGTTGCGCGGCTGCCACTGCAAGCAGAACCAGGCCGACAAGTGTCCGTAATAGACGGCCAGGAAGACTGGGGAACGTCACTCCGACCAGGATCTTTCCCGCGCCAAGTGCCACCAGTATCCCAAGGACGGCAAAGAAGGTGCTTGCTCCAAGAGCAAGTCCGAAGGCACGCCAATATAGCCCACCTTGGGACTGGGGCCTTGACACACTCGCGCCGGTACGTATCAGGTTGGTGCTTCCTGGGGCGGGACGACCAGACTAAGACCTTGACACAGTCGCGCCGGTACCACAAGGTCGCCAGGAAGATGGGGAAAACAAATGTGCCAGTCCAGCAAGAACAGCAAGCGGGAAAGGCAGCCCGACATCGAGCGGGGCTCATGCAAATCGCTGATAGTGCACGGAGGCCAATCAGTAGGTAAGCAGAGCCACCATGCCAACAAGGAACGCCGCGATCACGAACATGAGCAGGGTACTCCAGTCTGCGGCTCACCTCATCGTGTCGCCCCCACACGCATACCGACCGACACCGCGTGATCCGCTTCTCATGGTCTAACTGCGGCGAGAGACATCACTTGAAACCACTCGTCTATCATTCCTGCATGGACAGGAGCTCAGAAAGTTGATTTCATTCTACCCCTTGGGGGTATCACGAGAGGGGGTCATGGCGTGGACATCCGAACACTCCAACGGCCGCTCAAGCAACGCTATCGCGAGGAACCCGACGCAGCACGCATCATCTTACGCGCGGTCGCACAGCAGTTCGACTCACCGCTCCGTTGCCGTATCGAGACGACCGGTGGCACAGTGATCAGTGAAGCTCACCCCGGGGTTGGCGGTCCGGGGATGGCCAGCTGCTCCGGCGATCTCTTGCTCGCTGCGCTGGCAGCCTGCGCTCAAATTACCTGCCAGATGGTCGCCAACGCTCTTGCCATCCCCATCGAGCACGTCAGCGTGACAGCCGAAGGCGATCTCGACCTTCGCGGCACGCTTGGTCTCTCGCGTGACGTTCCGGTAGGCTTCCAGGCGATTCGCCTCTGGATCGATCTTCGAGCCCCAGAGGCAACACCGGAACAGCTCGCGAGTCTCCGCGAGAAGACCGAGCAGTTCTGTGTAATCTACCAGACCCTTCGGCAGCCGCCGGAAATGACGGTGCACTGGCCGAGCAATTTCACTCAGCCATAGAGCTCAGCCAAGCGCTCGATGGTGAAGCCAGGTGCCTGACAAGCCTCAATGATCCGACGCTCCCGCGCCTCGACTTCTTTGGCTGCACGATACAGTTCCGAGGCGATCTCGAGCGGGATCTGGATGACGCCGTGCTTATCTCCATGTAGCAGATCACCTGGATACACGGTCAGACCCCCGACCGTCACTGGCGTACCAAACTCCACCACATGGACATACGCATGAGAAACCTGCACTTGGCCGGCAAAGAAGTGGAAACCGAGTCGCTCTACTTCGTCGAGATCACGGACACCACCATTCGTGACGGTTCCGATGCACCCCAGCGCACGATGGATATTTGCATTGACCTCGCCCCAAAAGGAACCGACCGGGGGATCATCAAGGTCTTGAATCACGACGATCCGTGGCTCCGGGATCGTCAGAATGTACTCCCACATCGCACGGCGCGGCACAGCCTCGCCCGGTTGGGGTGCTTGCGCGGCACGGATCTTGGCCGTGACAGCATAGCCGACCATCGTCCCGAGGTGAGGAAACATGCATTTGATGCCTGCGTCCATAAACCCAATGTTACGCGGTCGGACATTGAACGTTTCAATCGCATTGGCTACCGTCGGCGTCGTGAGCGTCTGCAATGCTTTCAGTACCTCCGGTGCGAGCGGCGCTTTCGGCATCGCTCTCCCTCCTCGCTTCGGACCCTTCCCTCGGCGCGCATCATACTGGAGGTGCGACAATCGCGCATCCATCAGGACTCGTCGAACCGATCCGTTCGCAGTAGGATGCGGTGCGGATAACGGTACACCCGCGGAGGGATGTCATGGAGGTCGCCCAGCTTGTGGAGCTCGCTCGTCAGAACCTCGCAGCGCTTGGTATCCCGGTGGCCAAGGAGGAACTGGAGCGCGCCGGTGAGGGTGGATTCTTCGCGACAGCTCTGGCCTTTCACCAGCTACTGGAGAACCAGTCAGCGGACGACGAACCCCCCGATCTCTTCGGCGAGCGCTTGCTTGTCACTCCCGAGCCACCGACTCCGCCCGCGGTCGTGAATGGCACTGCACCCGACATCCTGACACTGGCCGCCGCTCTCCGCCGACGCGAGACGAGTAGCCGCGAACTCGTCCAGCAGGCACTTCAGCACATCGCGCAGCGGGATGGTGAACTCAATGCATTCCAGCTGGTCCTGCCAGAGCAGGCGATGCTGCAGGCCACGCAGGCCGACGAAGAACTTGCTCGCGGGGTCGATCGTGGACCGTTGCATGGCCTACCGGTCGCGCTCAAGGACCTGATCGACCTAGCCGGCACGCCGACGACTGCTGGATCGGCCATCCTCGCCACCACACTCGCCGAGCGTGATGCAACTGTGGTCGAACGCCTCCGCGCAGCAGGAGCGATCATTATTGGCAAAACGCGCCTTCCAGAGTTCGCGTACTCCGGCGCTTCCAACAACCCACACTACGGTCCGGTGCGAAACCCTCGTGCTCCTGAGCGCGATAGTGGTGGCTCGTCCAGCGGCTCGGCCGCAGCCGTCGCCGCTGGAATGGTGGTTATGGCCATCGGTTCCGATACTGGCGGCTCGATTCGCATTCCGGCAGCATACTGCGGGCTGGTCGGTCTCAAGCCGACCTACGGTCGCGTCAGTCTCCTCGGGGTCTTTCCGCTGGCTTGGTCACTCGATCACCTTGGCCCGATCACCCGCACCGTCACCGATGCCGCAGTGTCGCTAGCCGCGATCGCTGGTGTTGACGCCCGTGACCCGCGTACCCGCGACCATCCACTCCGCGACCTGCAAGCAGCCGCCGCAGCAGATCGGATCGAGGGACGTATCGGCATCGTGCGCTCCTTCGGCAGTGAAGAGGCGCTCGCCGAGCCGGCAGTGATTCAGGCCACGAACGCCGCTGTTCAGACACTTGCAGACGCTGGAGCAGAACTCGAGTGGATTGATCTCCCCGAACTTAGCCAGCTTCGTATCCTCAGCGCGACGATCTCGCAGCTTGAAGCTGCCGCAGTGCATGCTTCCACGGCACGCGAGCGCTGGTCGCGATATGGCGACTTCTTCCGGCTCCGCCTCATCGGCTGCTTCGCGTATCCTTCCTGGGCTTATCTTGCTGCCCAGCGACTGGCCAGGCGTGCACGGACGAGCCTCCAACACATCCTCGATGCGCGGCGCCTTCACTTCCTCGCATTGCCCACCGCTCCATCCGTGGCACCACCGCTCGGCCAGTGGTCGCCGCGCGCGAGCTGGTTGACCTCGCCGTTCAATCTCCTCGGCTGGCCGGTTATCAGCGTGCCGGCAGGCCAAGACGACAGTGGACTCCCGATCGGGCTCCAGCTTGTCGCGCGCCCCTGGCGCGAAGACCTGGTGATCACTGCCGCTCGCATTGTCGAACAAGGAGCGAAGATTGGGTCGTGACGCAAGAGGCCTCAACATCAGGTGACAACACGAGACCTGCCACAGTCGCTGAAGCCGTTCACGCAGCGAGGCGAGAGCTCCACTGGCTACCGGATCCCAGCCAGAACTTCCCCACCGCATCTCAGCGGCTCAAGCAGCATGTGCAGAACGGGAGCGCCCCAGAAGAGGTGCAAAGGCACAATCCGAATCACCTAGAGAAAGAACGCGCCGAATCACGTGAATACGTACGGCCGTGGATAGCCGCGCCCCTCACTGCCTCCTCACGAGATGAGTTGGGGTGCGAGAATCACCGGACGCCCTTTCCATTTCCAAGGCTGTGGGTCATACTTCAACCGAGCGGTGCTCTTAGCTCGTCCAGAAGAGGATCGTCTCTTGGCACCGCTCACCGGTCGGTTCGACGAGGGAAAGGGAGGGTCACAATGCCGTACGAACTCCCACCGCTTCCGTACCCCTACGACGCGCTCGAGCCATACATCGACGCTCGCACGATGGAGATCCATCACACAGGGCACCACGGTGCTTATGTACGCAACGTGAACGCCGCACTCGAGAAGCATCCGGAACTCCCGGCAATGCCGATCGAGGAGCTTTTGCGTCGCATCAACGAGGTGCCAGAAGACATCCGTACGGCCGTGCGCAATAACGGTGGCGGTCATGCGAACCACACCATCTTCTGGCAGATCATGGGGCCTAATGCCGGCGGGGAGCCAACCGGTGATCTTGCGCAGGCCATCACCGAGACCTTTGGCAGCTTCCAGCAGTTTAAGGAGCAGTTCTCCGCTGCTGCCGCTGGTGTGTTCGGCTCTGGATGGGCATGGCTGGTACTGGATCAGAATGGAAAGCTCCAGATCATCACCCGGCCCAATCAGGACAGCCCATACATGGACAACCTTTATCCGGTGATGGGACTCGACGTCTGGGAGCACGCGTATTATCTCAAGTACCAGAACCGGCGGCCGGAATACATCGCGAACTGGTGGAACGTCGTGAACTGGGACGCAGTCGCCCAGCGTTACCGCGAGGGGCTGAAGCGCTAAACCGCACCTCCACAGTGACGCGGGCGCCGGGAGCATACTCCCGGCGCCCGCATCTTGCTCTCCCCGGGAGACCGTTTATGACTCAACGAGTTCGATTGGTCGCAAGTTTGCTTCGATCTCCGCGCGCAGTGGCTCCAGGAACGGTGGTAACGAAAGTCTTTCGCCAAGATGCTCAACATCCTCGTCCGTCGTAAAACCTGGACCATCGGTCGCCAATTCGTAGAGTACGCCACCTGGCTCTCGGAAATAGAGCGAACGGAAGTAATAGCGGTCGATCTGCGGAGTCACTGGTATGCCAGCCCGCGCGATCCGCCCGCGCCAGGCACGATGCGTTGCATCGTCCGGCACCCGGAATGCCACGTGATGGACGCCTCCTGCTCCGAGTTGTGCCCGCGGCAGATCCGCACGCTCTTCCACCACGACCACTGTTCCCGGTCCCCCAGGACCGGTCTCGTAGATTGCCTGACGGAACCCAACAGAGCGCTCTTCTCGTGGCCGGAAGCCGAGGACCTCCGTCAAGACATGTACCGTCGGCTCGAGAGCCCGGACAACGATCGTCACTCCGAAGATCCCCTTGATCTGGTAGCTTGCTGGCACTGGTGAACGTTCCCAGGGTCGGCCCCCTGGTACACCGCCATCAACAACAAGCGCGAGTCGCTGTCCCTCTGGATCGCGGAACAGCAAGGCCTCACACCCCGCATACTCCCCAGGCTCGATCCCAGGAACACTGTGTCGATTGAGCCACTCACTCCACCACGCTAGTGCTTCACGGCTGTCAACCCGCAACGCGATGCGGGCGATGTCACCGTGCCCCGGTTGATGTGGCGGAAGATGCGACCAGTCGAAGAACGTGACATCCGTCCCTGGACTTCCAACCGCATCGGCATAAAACAGGTGATACGCTGACACATCGTCCTGGTTGACCGTCTTCTTGACAAGTCGCAGACCGAGTACCCGCGTATAGAAGCGCAAATTCTCGGCCGCTTGTCCAGTGACAGCCGTGACATGATGGATTCCCAACAATGCAAGTTCGTTCATCTCTGTACTCCCTCCCGGGTAACGACGTATGTCGAGTGTACCGCTCACGCCAGTCGCATGCCGTCCAGTACCCAGCACTACATTGCCCCCTGTTCATGGCTGTCATGGCGACAGGGGCGAATCAGTCACTCAGTTCCTTGTCCAAAGTGGCATCCCGCTGCTCGCCACACCTGCCCTCGACTGAATCGATGTCAAGGGATGCACTCTCCAACCTCCCGGGGGACCATCGCGTCGCTTCGAAGGCAGCGCTCCCTTTCCCACTGCACCGATCGCCATCCGAGCAGCCAGGGAGACACCTCTCGCGTCGCACCAGAACCAGACGGACACTGTGTTCCCAGCATGCAACAGGCGCTGTATCACGAGCGACGTGTCGTCGATGCAGGCAAGGCAGCCCGGCTCAAAACCCTCTGCAAGCTCTTCTACGCTCTCTCACCTCGCAGAGTGCCAAACCTTTCAGTATTCTCGCGAGATTGTTTGGTGACCGCCTGCCATCGAGCAGTGCACCTCATACCGTGAGCTGGTCGCGGCCGCTCATCACGAAGCCGACACCTTCGTGCAGCCTGGGACGACGCATCGTACAATGCCGTTATGGAACCTAGCCTGATTCGTTTGGGCGCATTTCGGTCATGGTCGCCAAGGAGAATCACCTGCCTAGCACTCGCACCCTGGCGAGCATATGAGTACAATGGCTTCAGCATTGCTTTCGGATGGTCAGCAAGATGGGATAGAGGGGATGGACAAGAAGAATCCTTGCTCACCGATTCCGGTCCGTTCTCGACATCCGGCGGTGCGAGCATGGATTTATCTCATGCGCATCGCCTATCGCACCGAGCGGGAGTCCGCCGCACACGCCTACGAGCATGGTCTCACGTTCGCCCAACTCGATGTGATCTTTCACGTCGGGAAATGTCCCGGCATCACTCAGCAGGAACTTGCGGAGCGGTTGCTCGTGACACCTGGGAATGTCACCCAACTCCTTCAGCGAATGGAGCGTCTTGGGTTAATCCGCCGTGTCCCTGAAGGACGGGCAAAACGCCTCTACCTGACCGAAAAGGGGCAGGACTATTGCGACCGACTGCTGCCGCGTCAGGAGCAGCTCCACATCCAGCAGTTCTCGGGCTTGGCGCCAGAAGAACAGGAGCAGCTCCTCCGCTTGCTGATGAAGCTCGATCGCGCGCAGCGGCGAAAAGTTCGCGCGTTCCGCGAGGCGCAGGAACAGCTCTATCAGGAGCGTTCACACGCCGCAAATGGCTGAGCGGCTCGCCGCTCAACGAGAATCGGATCACCGGGCTGCACGATTCCCGTTCGGAGGACGACCGCGCACACTCCACGCCGCCCGTAGAGCGCCTTAACGAGTTGGGGATGGTACACCCCGACCGTACTACAAGGCTTGTTTTGCGCTGTCACCTCGAGCACGACCGACGCTCCAATGAGGAGGCGATCACCAGGCTCTAGATCGCTCAGATCCCCCAAACCCTCCACGGTCAGGTTCTCACCCAGGAAGCCCGGCTCAAGCTGAATTCCGAGCGTCTCATTGACCTCGTCCAACACTTCTTGGGCCACAATGGTGAGTTGACGCGTGTTCGGTTCTGGATCGCCACCCTTCTTGTGACGATTTACTGGTCCCGCATGGTAATCCCCAACCACCCCATCCGGGCCGACTTCAATCACCAACCGTCGATACTTCGGCACCCCACCCTGTGGGCTAGAACAGACCGCTACGACTCGCCCCCGCTTGCCCACTATTGCATCGCTCATTGTGCTCTTCCCCTCCTCCCAAGTCTGTTGAGTGCCTCCTCCAAGGCTGTCATTGCTTCACTCATCGCACGATAGATCTCTGTCACCTCGCCGCGCGGCTCGACCCGTCGCCAATCCGTCACATCTGCCCGTGCGAGCTCGTCGAGTGATCGCCCGGTGACCCGCGCCAGCGCGACGAGCGCTGCCCCCCGCAATGACGCTTCCGGATCTGGTGCGAGCACAAGAGTGTGTCCCACCGCGTCAGCCACAATCTGCGTCCAACCCGGTGTTCCGAGTAACGCATTTCCGCTCGCAATGAACACGTCAATTCCTGGCTGAATGCGCAGGAGAAGATCAACGACGGTCGCGATACGGCAGGCGATCGCCTCGAGCGCAGCACGGAGGATCGTAATGCCATCATGCCCGAGCCGTAATCCAGTCAGCGTTGCGACCGCGTCTACTGGCCAACGTGGACTTCGCTCCCCGGCAATCGTCGGCACCCAGAGGAGTCCGCTCGCACCAGGCTGCTGTTGGCCAACGAGTTCCCAGAGCTCGGGCTCAGGAGGAAGGACAAATCGACGGCGGATCCAGTCGACAAGATCACCCCCTTCGCTCAGGGCACCACCAGCAAGGACGAATTCGCTGTCCAATCGGTAGAGCCAGGTACCCCAGGGCGGTTCGACTGGACGACCACGCCAGAGGACACGCACGGCGCTGGACGTCCCAATCATGATTGTGGCGCGATCAATCCCAATGCCAGCGCTCCCAACGTTGCTGCACGCACCGTCACCCCACGCCGGGTACCATAACGCCCTGGCGAAGCGTGGCCACCGCTTCCGAAACCGTTCGCTGAGCTCCTGTGGGGCGTCGTTGATCCGCGGCAACTGCGCCGGATCGATACCAACTCGCTCAGCCGTTTCGTCGTCCCAGGCGAGTCGATGCGTATCGAAAAGCCCTGTCCCAGACGCCATGGAGAGAGAGGTACACAGGTCACCTGTCCATCGCGCCAGCAAGAAATCGGGGAAGGCGCACCACCACCGGGTCGCGCGCCAGCACTCTGGCTTTGCTTCCCGTAACCAGGCAAGGCGTGCCACGGGATAACTTGGGTGCAGATAGGCACCGGTTCGGCGATGGTGAGCCTGTGCATCGAGGTCGCGTCGCAGGCGCTTCGCAACATCGCACGCACGTGTGTCCGCCCACATGGTAACGGAGGTCGTTGGACGCCCCTGTTCATCGATCCCCATGAGGCTGTGCCAGAAGCAACTGATCCCGACCGCCGCAACTTGTCCGGTCGCTTTCGCCTGTACGATATCGAGGAGTTCCTCGATCCGCTCTGCGAAGAGGAGGGGATCGAGTTCCGCGCGCCCGTCCGGCCCCGTCTCCAAGCGATACGCAACCCGGCTCAGTGTTCCCTCAATCAGCTGCCCAGTTCCGTCGAACAGTCCAGCTCGGGCAGAGGAACTTCCAATATCCAGTGCGAGCACGGAAAATCCAGCGTCCGCAGCCTGCACGGCTGCTCACCCCTCGTTCACCCACTCTGGGCCTGCAAGACGACGTACTGCTGTCGCTCGTTCGCCGAGTGCTTCCATGAGCACGCGCAACGGAACCTCAAACTGGGGATGAATCAGGTCAGGAGCCAGCTCCACCAGCGGGACAAGCACGAACGACCGCTCGTGCAGCCGCGGGTGAGGCACAACGAGTTCTTCACTCGCCATGACAACCGCATCATAGAGGAGCAGGTCGAGATCAAGCGTCCGTGGGGCATTTGGGAACAACCGTTGTCGCCCCGCCGCACGCTCGATCTCCAGGAGACGATGCAAAAGCTCTTGCGGCTCGAGCGCTGTCTCCAGGATCACCACCGCATTCAAAAACCACGGTTGATCACGATAACCGACTGGCTCGGTCTCATACAGCGATGAGACCGCCGTGACCTGGCCCAAGGTGCGCAGCTGCCCCACGGCTGTACGGAGTGTCGCCCACCGATCACCAAGATTACTCCCGAGCCCGATGTAGGCTGTCACCATGTCCCACGCACCACAGCATCGGTCATGCGCACCACCCGCACCATCTCACGGACATCGTGCACCCGGACGATGTCGGCACCGTTCGCAATGGAGAGTGCGATCGTCGCTGCCGTGCCCTCTAACCGATCCTCAGGAGGCGTCCCGAGTACGTACCCGATTGTCCGTTTGCGTGACGTGCCCACGAGGATAGGACGCCCAAGAACCGTCAAGTCGCGCAAACGGCGGAGCAGGAGCAAATTGAGTTCCGGCTCCTTCCCGAAGCCGAAGCCAGGATCAATGATGATGTGCTCCCAGCGCACCCCAGCCACAAGAGCTCGCTCGATCCGGATCGCCAGATCCCGGATCAGGCGCGGAACGAGTTCGTCCGCCCGTTGAATCTCCAGGTCGTGCATGATGACCACCGGTACACCAGCTCGCGCCGCGACAGCGAGCATATCCGGATCGCCTGCCAGACCGCGTACATCGTTGATCATCGTTGCCCCGGCTAACAGCGCTGCCTCTGCGACGACTGCCTTGTTGGTATCAACGGAGATCGGGACATCAGGCAATGCTTCGCGGATCGCTCGGATCGCTGGGATGACGCGCCGGAGCTCCTCTTCGGCCGGTACCGGAATGTGTCCCGGACGGGTCGACTCCCCTCCCACGTCCAGGATATCGGCACCAGCCTCGACCATCGCCCGAGCTCGGCGGACGACTTCGTCCAGGCGATCGATCAGACCGTCACCGCTGAACGAATCCGGAGTCACATTGATGATCCCCATAACGAATGTCCGACGTCCCCAGGGCCACTGATCAAACGGTGGGGCATCGACGCGTGGCACCTCCACGGTTGTATTCACCATCACACGACCTCCGCCGCATCGCTACCAGATGACCTATTCGCCTGCTCGCTCACGTCGAATCTCCACCCCGACACGCTCTAAGACGGCACCGGCGATCGGGGGAGACAGTTTCCAGACGCGCACCAGGACGGCGCGGATCGCTGGATAGTCCAGGAGCACTCGCTCAGCAATCGCCTCGGCGACCGTCTCTAGGAGCTGACGCGCTTCCCCTTCGACGATCGCTTTCACGGTATGGTACAGCGCACCGTAGTTGACCGTCGTTCCGAGCACATCGCTCTGCCCAGCACGAGCCAGGTCGAGTTCGACCTCCAGATCGACAGCAAACCGCTGACCAAGACGGCGCTCTTCTGGATGCACGCCGTGGTATGCATAGAACTGCATGCCACAGAGCAAAATTCGATCACTCATTCACCGCTCCTCAGTCGACTCGTGCGTACTTGCACGCGGTTTTTGCTCCTCCGGCAACTCAAGAGATGACGTCTGTGACGCTGGAGCAGAGGACATTGCGGCGACCGCCGTACGCTTCGGGAGACCGATCCCGGAGAACGCCGTCCAGACCATTCCCAGCCCCAGGAGCCCAACAACAAGACTCCACCAGAAAGTCCAGCCGAATGGGATGGGCAGCATGCGGAAGAGCAACACGACCGTTGTCCCCACGAGCATTATCAGCCAGAGCGTTAACCGCCGCTCAGCGCGCAGCGCTGGGAATGGCAGCAGTTGGACAAGTGCGATACCGACAAGAACTTGACTCAAATAGAGCACCGCGATGTAGAACCCAAGCACGAAGAGCGCAGCAGGCAGGCCAACCACGGTGACAGCCAGAACGATCGCCAGGATCGGCACCCCAACCAGCAGGCCGACTCCCCAAAGCAGGCTTGCAAGCGGCGCAACGCGCAATGTCTCGGCCACACGCGCTGTCTGACGTGGCAAGGCAAGCACGAGGAGCGTTCCAACAACAAGCGCCCAGGCGAGCCGCAAAAGAACCGTCCCGATCCACTCCAACGCCCGACGCGCAAAGCTCTCACGCTCGCGCTGTTCAGCTCCGGGAGTCGGTGTGTACTCCTGCGGTCCAGCGATACGTGCACCCGGTGCGATACTGGCGGGCTGCGGCGCGCGATAGCGCAGTGCACCACGCACGTCTGCATGATCACGCAGCTCAACCCGATCAGCCTCGATGTCGATGTCCCCCTCGATCTGTCCGTTCACAATAAGTGTCCCCACCGTTCCCTTGACTGATCCACGCACCGTGCCATCGATCGTGACCGTACCCGCCCCGATGATCGCCACATCGTGCCCGATTGTCGCCGTCCGTCCGACGGTCACCGACCCCGCGCCAAGCACCGCGAGATCCCATCCCACGGGTGCCGTGACGTCGATCTCCCCACCGGCCACGCGCACGCTGCCAGCGACCGGTCCGGTGACGCGGATGGTTCCAGCTGCTGCCGTGACGTCACCGCCGACGCGCCCACTCACAATGACGGTGGAGCCGGCAGCGAAGACATCCCGGGTTACCTCACCACCAATCTCGATGGTATTCCCTGCAGCGTAGAGATCGTCGTTGAGTCGCTCGCTGGCTCCAATAACCACTGATGAACCAGCGAGCAACTCGGCCGCCACCACCCGCCCTGGGAGTACCGCGACGATCGTCACCAACACCAGAGCAATCCAAAATCCTACAGACTTTCGCATTGCAGACCTCCCGCTGGCTGGCCCGCCCTTGCCCGATGATACGCGAGCAACGCGACCAGAGCCGTGAGTGGCTCAACCGCCGAATCTCTTCGCTTGTTACCAATCCGTGAAGGTTCTCCCGACTGCAGCAATACCATGAACGCCCAGAGAGCAGGCGTTCATGCTTGGCGACACACAGTGTCCAGCCACGTTATGACAATGAGGGGGCTAACAACACACGAGGAGCAAAGCGGGAAGCACCCGGTGAGAAGCCGTGGGCCGGCAGTGGAGCACTGCCGGCCCACCTGTTCCCGAAATTCTGCGGCGTTAGACGTCACCTTCGCGTACGCCAAGCGCAGCCTGCGCTGCCGCGAGCCGCGCAATCGGTACGCGGTACGGCGATGCTGAGACGTAGTCGAGTCCTACCTCGTGGCAGAAGCGGATACTTGCCGGATCACCCCCGTGCTCACCGCAGATACCGAGCTTGATGTCCGGCCGAGTAGCTCGCCCACCATCCCGCGCGATTTCGATAAGCCGGCCCACACCAGCCCGATCTAGCGTCTGGAACGGATCGGCTGGATAGATGCCGTGCTCCAAGTAATACGGCAGGAACCGGCCAGCATCGTCGCGCGAGATACCGAACGTCATCTGCGTGAGGTCATTGGTGCCGAAACTAAAGAACTCCGCCTCGCGCGCAATCTCGCTGGCTGTCAGGGCTGCGCGTGGCACCTCGATCATCGTCCCGACTGAATACGGAATTTCTCTTCCGGCTGCCTCGAACATCTCCCGGGCGACACGATCGATGATCTCGCGCTGGAGCATGAGCTCGCGCACATCTGAGACCAATGGCACCATGATTTCCGGATGTACTTCGATACCTTCAGCAGCACACTGCAAGGCAGCACGAAAGATGGCGCGGGCCTGCATCTCGGTGATTTCTGGCGCCGTGATCCCCAGCCGGCAGCCCCGGTGACCGAGCATCGGGTTCGCCTCGGTGAGTGCCTGGACTTTGGCGCGAATCGTCTGGGGCGCCACTCCAAGTCGCTCCGCCATGGTCGCGATCTCTTCCTCCGTCTTGGGGAGGAACTCATGCAGCGGAGGATCAAGCGTCCGGATGGTGACCGGGAAACCAGCCATCGCCTTGAAAATACCGATAAAGTCCTCGCGCTGCATCGGCTCGAGCTTGGCCAAAGCTGCACGCCGCTCTTCGGGCGTCGCGGCCATGATCATCTCCCGCATCGCCCAAATGCGGTCGCCCTGGAAGAACATGTGCTCGGTACGACAAAGACCAATCCCTTCGGCCCCAAGCTCCCGTGCTTTGGCAGCGTCCTCCGGTGTATCCGCGTTCGCGCGCACACGCAGCCGGCGGAACTGGTCTGCCCAACTCAGGAGTTCGGCCAGATCGCCACCCACGCTCGGTGGGATCGTCGGGACCTCGCCGAGCAGTACCGCGCCCGTCGAGCCATCAATGGTGATCACGTTGCCCCGTCGGACGACAAGGTCACCAACACGAAACTCCTGACGCTCGTAGTCCACGATGAGTGCCGAACAGCCGACCACGGCCGGTTTTCCGATTCCTCGCGCGACGACTGCGGCATGACTCGTCATGCCGCCCCGTGCGGTCAGGATGCCACGCGCGGCCAACATACCGTGGAAATCGTCGGGTGAAGTCTCAAGGCGCACGAGAATGACCGCCTCACCGCGGTCACCAAGCAGCTTCGCCTCGTCCGCATCAAAGACGACCTTCCCACTCGCCGCACCTGGGCTGGCCGGCAGCCCCTTGGCAATCGGCTCGCCCTTCCAGGAGGGGTCGAGCATTGGGTGGAGGAGTTGATCGAGATGTTCCGGGGAGACACGCAAGACAGCTTCCTGCGGCTGGATCAATCCCTCATGCACCATGTCAACTGCGATCTTGACCGCAGCTCGTCCCGTTCGCTTGCCTGTCCGGGTTTGCAGCATCCAGAGCTTGCCGCGCTCGACCGTGAACTCAAGATCTTGCATGTCCCGATAGTGGCGCTCCAGCCGATCCGCGACTTCGAGCAACTGCTCATATGCCCCACGCAGGAGCGGATCTTTCCCCATCTCCTGGATTGGTTGCGGTGTACGGATACCGGCAACAACATCCTCGCCCTGCGCGTTTGTCAGGTACTCGCCAAAGATCCCCTTCTCACCAGTGCTCGGATTCCGCGTGAAAGCCACACCAGTCGCCGAGTCAGGCCCGAGGTTGCCAAAGACCATCGCCTGCACATTGGCTGCCGTGCCGAGATCGTGCGGAATCCCGTGGGCGTTTCGATAGTCAATCGCGCGCCGATTGTTCCACGACTCGAACACCGCCAGGATCGCCCGCCGAAGTTGATCAAACGGATCCTGCGGGAAGTCCTCACCAGTTGCGCGACGCACGATCCCTTTATAAATCTCGACCAAGTGCTTCAGTTGATCGGCTGGGATCTCATAGTCTTGGAGCACGCCGATGTCGCGCTTGAGCTCGTCCAGCGCATCTTCGAACCGCTCCGAAGGAATATCGAGGACAACCTTACCAAACATCTGGACAAGACGGCGATAACAGTCGTAGGCAAAACGCTCATTGGCAGTCATCGCCGCCAGACCACGCACTGTTTCATCGGTGAGTCCGACATTCAGAATGGTATCCATCATGCCTGGCATGGAGAACTTCGCCCCCGAGCGGACCGAAATGAGGAGCGGTTGAGCTGGATCACCGAAGCGGCGTCCCAACTGTTGCTCGATATCGTGCAGTCCGTCCAGCACTTCTTCCCAGAGCCCCTCCGGCATCCTCCGTCCGCTCTGTAGGTATGCGACGCAGGCACGCGTACTGACCGTGAAACCGGGTGGCACTGGGAGTCCAATTCGCGTCATTTCGGCGAGATTCGCCCCTTTGCCACCAAGCAGGTCACGCATCTGCGCACTGCCTTCGCGGAAGAGGTAGACCCAGCGCCGGCCGGTCGCGACGGATACCATGGCGCTCCCTCCCTCTCTCGATCTCGCCTACTTCCTGTCCTGTTCGACGAGTCGAACGTCTCGCTCTTTCCTGTTTAACCGTCCGTGACGAGCTTGGCAAGACTAGCCAAGAGGATCTTGTTCCCGTGGCGCTTGAACTGCACAGTTACTTCCTGGTCACCAGCCTGGTCCTTTACCGCGAGCACCACACCATCGCCGAAGATTGGATGGAAAACTCGCTGTCCTGGTACGAACCGTGTCTGTGCTCGAGGCGGGGTGGGCACCCGCACGCTGCGCTCCGTGCGAGTTTCCCCCGTCGTACCGCGACCTCGGTCAAGACTGCCTGTTCCACGCACTTCCTCGATGACTTCTGGCGGAAGCGCTTCCAGGAAGTGCGAGGGAAGATTCCGCTCGCGGAGGCCAAAACGGCTGCGCAACTGAGCGTAGCTCAGATACAGACGCTCCTTGGCACGTGTGATGCCTACGTAGAAGAGTCGTCGCTCCTCCTCCAGCTCTGCCTGACTTTCCAGCGAGCGCGCATGCGGGAGCATCCCCTCTTCTACCCCGATCAAGAAGACTACAGGAAATTCCAGCCCTTTCGCCGTGTGCAGTGTCATCAGGCTCACATGATCGCCAGCCTGCTGTTCGTCCACGCTCGTCACCAGTGCAGCCTCTTCCAGGAAGAGTTGCAACCCTTCCCGCGCCGGGAGTTCGTCGTACCGTTCGAGAACCGCGCGGAGCTGGACGAGGTTCTCCCACCGTTCGCGCTCGTTTGGATCGCTTGCCTCGCGGTACCGCTGTGCGAGTCCGCTCCGCTCCAATGCCAGGTCGTACACTGCACTCAACGGCCGGTCAACCAGAGCTCCTCGCAACCGCACCAACTCGCCCCACACCTCGCGCAAGCGTTTGCTGGTCTGAGCAGCAAGCTCCGGCGGCTCGCGATCGAGCTCTCCCACGAGCGCCAGTAAGGCATCGGCCGGAGAACGGCCGTGGCGCAGACCCCAGTGCTCCAGCTGCTGCAGTGTCTTCTCACCGATCTTTTGCCCGAGCGTCGTCTCGCTCAACACCCGCCGCAAGCTGATCCAGTCGTGGGGATTGACCAGCACCCGCAAGAGTGCCAGCGCGTCTTTCACTTCCTTCCGCTCATAGAAGCGGACACCCCCGACAACCTGATAGGGGATCTGCCGCCGCACGAGCGCCTCTTCAAGCGGACGGCTCTGGGCATTGATCCGGTAGAGCACGGCAATGTCCTGGTAGCGTGCCTCACCGCGCGTTACCAACCGCGCGATCTCGGTCGCGACAGTCTCTGCTTCGTGCTGCTCGTCCCAGCAGGCGAAGAGCCGAATCGGTGGTCCCGGAGGGTTCTCGGTCCACAACCGCCGCTCAATGCGGAGCCGATTCGCCCGGATGACCGCATCGGCTGCCGCAACAATCTGCGGCGTCGACCGGTAGTTGCGTCCCAAGCGGATGACCACGGCATCTGGGAAGTCCCGCTGGAACTCAAGAATGTTCCGGATATCGGCCTGCCGCCAGCTATAGATTGACTGGTCAGGATCGCCGACCGCACACAGATTCCGATGGCCCGCTGCCAGCGCTCGTACCAGCAAATACTGCAGGTGATTCGTGTCCTGGTATTCATCGACGAGGAGATACCGCCAGTGTTCCTGATATCGCGCCAGGACGTCAGGATGCTGGTCAAAGAGCTCCACAACGAGGAGCAGGAGATCATCGAAGTCGACTGCCTGGGCACGCTGGAGCAGCTGTGCATAGCGCTCGTAGACTCGAGCGGCAACCTCGTCCCAATAGCTCTGCGCCTGCTGCGCGAAAGCACTGGGGGGAAGAAGCAGATTCTTGGCACGGGAGATCGTGCTGAGCAAGCTCCGCGGCGCAAAGCGCTGCGGGTCGAGACCGAGTTCCTTTAAAGCCTGCTTGACGAGCGCCAGTTGATCATCTTCATCGTAAATCGTGAAGGCTGGGTCGAGCCCGAGCCGTCCCCCATGGCGTCGAAGAACTCGAACACAGGCACTATGGAAAGTACCAGCCCCCACGAGCTCGGCCGGACCAGTTCCGAGAAGCCCCTGCAAGCGCTCCTTGACCTCTCGCGCCGCCTTGTTTGTGAAGGTCACAGCAAGGATCTGCTCGGGACGTGCTCGGCCAGTGGCGATCAGATAGGCCACACGATGTGTCAGCACACGCGTTTTGCCGCTGCCGGGGCCGGCCACGACGAGCACCGGTCCCTCGGTCGTGGTAACCGCTGCCTGCTGCTCCGGATCAAGCCCGGCGAGGATCCGTTCCGCCTCAGAGCACGCGGTGGCAGCATCCTTGTGGTGCCGGAACGGCCCCTCGTCTTCGCCGCTGCGGTGCGCGTCCCGTTCAAGCGCTCCCCATCTGTTCGGCGGGGCCGTTCGCTCGGCCTCCCCACGCCCTTCAGGCATGAGCGGTACCTCCGGTCTGGACGGACACGTTCGGTCGCCGGTTGCTCCGGCTCGGACTTCGAGGATACTCGGTACGGGCCTCTGTTGCCGCCCGAATTTCGATTCCATCCACGGTCTGGCAACACGTGTGAATGGGAGAGCCACTACCGCCACCCTGGTTATAGTACGCGTTTCCCCAGAAGCGTTCGCGACCCGCGACTTGACAGGGCTCCGGAGACGCGCGTATTATCGTGACGGTCGCCGAGTTCATTCGTAAAGGGAAAGATCGAACAGATGGATAGAGTCGTAGCGACCTGCGATGAAGCCGTCGCCGATATTCCAAATGGCGCATTCATCATGATCGGTGGATTTGGGCCACCAGGTATCCCGGTGAACCTCGTTCAGGCGCTTCGTCGCCGCCGTTTGCGCGATCTTGTGCTGATCTACTGCGGCGGGGGCACAGAGGAGGATGGCATCGGCGGCTTGATCGCCGATGGTGCAGTACGCAAGCTGATCACCTCGTACCCTACCCATCCCGGCGCATCCGCTGTGCGAGAGCGTTATCTCCGCGAGGAGATCGAGCTTGAAGTCCTTCCCCAAGGGACATTCGTCGAGCGGATCCGTGCAGCCGGAGCCGGTCTCGGCGGGTTCTATACCCCGACCGGAGTTGGTACCGAACTTGCGGAAGGGAAGGAAGTACGGATCATCGACGGACGTGCGTATCTCTTCGAGTTGCCGCTCCGGGCTGACTACGCATTGATCAAGGCCTACCGGGCCGATCGCTGGGGCAACCTGACGTATCGCCGCACGATGCGCAATTTCAATCCGATCATGGCCACGGCAGCGAA
This sequence comes from Thermomicrobium sp. CFH 73360, assembly GCF_023806465.1. GTDB lineage: Bacteria > Chloroflexota > Chloroflexia > Thermomicrobiales > Thermomicrobiaceae > Thermomicrobium. The sequence continues at coordinate 139,290 of NZ_JAMSLS010000002.1, forward strand.
TATCGTGATCGCGGAAGTCGATGAACTGGTCCCTGTCGGTGGGCTTTCGCCCGAGGAGATCGAGACTCCATGCATTTTTGTCGATCGAGTAGTCGTGGTGCCACGTGAGGAAATCCGCCGCGTGGCACGAGAGTCACGGTGAGGTGGACAGCAATGCCCTTGACTCGTGAGGGAATCGCCTTTCGGATCGCGCGCGACCTCCCTGACGGGAGTTTCGTGAATCTCGGTGTCGGCATTCCCACACTTGTCGCCCGTTTCGTTCCACCCGATCGGACCATCCTTATTCACAGTGAGAACGGAATCCTGGGAGCCGGCCCCAAAGCAGCTCCGGGGGAAGAGGATCCGGATCTGGTGAACGCCAACGGCGACTACGTCACGCTCATGCCGGGTGCCAGCCTCTTCGACCATGCCCTCTCGTTCACGATGATCCGCGGTGGGCATCTGACACACGCTGTGCTCGGTGCGCTTCAAGTCTCGCGTCGTGGGGACCTGGCGAATTGGCGAATACCTGGGCCGCGCGTTCCTGGGGTCGGTGGGGCGATGGACATCGCCGTTGGTGCACAACAGGTCTGGGTGGCCACGACGCATACCACCGATCAGGGAGAGCCGAAGATCGTCGAGGAATGCACCTACCCACTTACGGCAGCGCGCTGTGTGCGGCGGATCTACACCGACCTTGCGGTGTTGCGGGTTGAGGGCGAGCACCTTGTCCTCGAAGAACTCGCTCCCGGCGTGACGGTCGAGGAGGTGCTCCAGCGAACTAGCACACGACTCACCGTGCCGGATGGAGTTCCGACCATGGAAGTCCCAGCCGAGTTCGCGGGCATCCCGCTGCTCGCCTCCTAATACGTGCGTGCGGAAAGTCGAGCCAGACTCGACGTGAAAGGGGAAGGGGAAAAGACAGAGATGAGTGCTTCGCCGATGATCATCCAGGAAATCGATCGCGCCCTTGATCGGATTAGAGCCGGCCTTGCGCCAGACGGTTTCGAGCTACGGGTTGAACGCGTATCCGAAGATGGCGTCGTGGAGCTCGTACTCCAGGCTCTCCCCGACGCGTGTCTTGACTGTCTCGTTCCCGATCAGCTGCTACACGCGATGCTGCAACAATGTATTGCGCCCGTCTATCCAGAGCTACGCGAGGTGCGGCTCGAGAAGCGGTTGCCAGAGGAGGGATAGCCATGCCGGTACTTGTCGACCCGACCGGTCAAACGACTCAGCTAGTGAAGAGCCGTGCGCCACGCACGAGACGCTCCTTGCGCGGCGCGCGAGTCTGCATGATCGACAACGGGAAGAAGAACGCGGACCTCTTGCTCCAGGCGATCGGTGCACTCTTGCGCGAGCGCTACGGAGTAGCTGAGGTGGTGATGCACCGGAAGCCGAGCATTTCCGTCCCGGTCGAACCGCAGGTGGTCGCGGACCTCAAGACCCAGTGCGACATCGCAATCGCTGCGGTCGGTGACTGAGGATCCTGTAGTGCGGCCAGTGTGGCCGATGCGATTCGCTTCGAAGAACAGGGTGTACCGGCTGCGGCCATCATCACCGACGCGTTTCGAACCACGGCAGATGCGATGGCACAGACGCAGGGGATGCCGGGTTACCCATACGCCGTGATCCCGCACCCCGTGAGTAGTCTGAGCCCAGAGGAAGTGCGACAGCGCGCTGAGCAGGTGCTGCCGGAGGTGTTGCGGCTGCTTGGTATTGAGGAAGGTGTCGAGGAGGCGGAAGATGAGCGTGCAGCCGACAGCTGAACCAACGCTGGAAGCCGTACGGCACGCTCGCGAGGCGATCGAGTACTGCTACGAGCGCAGCTGGACGGACGGCTTGCCTGTTGTTCCACCAGCTGAGGAGTTCGTGGAAGAGTTCTTGGCTGTCGTCGACCGCGATCCCGAGGAGGTAGTGATCGAGCAGGAACATCTTGGTCGCAAGTGCACGGTCCGTCTCGCTGCCGCCAACGCCGTGATGGCCGGTTGCAAGCCAGAATATTTCCCAGTTGTCCTCGCTGCGCTCGAAGCGCTGAATCGGCTGCCAGGTAGCCGCGGCCTCCTCCAGAGCACGACAGGACAGGCTGTCTTTGTTGTCGTCAACGGTCCCATCAGAAACCAGCTCGGCTTCAACACAAAGGACAATCTGTTCAGCCCTGGCGACCGCCCCAACGCGACGGTCGGGCGCGCCATTCGGCTGGTGATTATGAACGCGCTCGGCATCCGGCCACACGAGTTCGATCAAAGCACACACGGGCAACCGGGGAAGTTCAGCCTCTGCATCGCCGAGAACGAAGAAGAGAGTCCGTGGGATCCACTGCACGTCGAGCGCGGTTTCGCACGTGACGAGAGCACGGTCACGGTTGGCCTCGTGCGCGGTACGATGCAGGTCGAGCAACGCGACTCCAAAGAACCTGAGGTGATCCTGGAGACGATTGCCGACTCCATGTCCTACGCCGGAACCTACTTCCCGACACCACGCGGGCATGCTGGGATCGTCGTCATGGGGCCCGAGCACGCGCAGCTCATCGCCGCGGCAGGCTGGAGCAAAGCGCGGGCCCGCGAGTACCTGTGGGAGCATTTCGGTCGGCCAGCAGGCTTGCTCCGCCGTCTCGCTAAGGGGGCACTGCTCGATCCTTCACTACCAGACGATGCCTTTGTCCGCTTCGCGCACAGTCCGGAGACAATTCTCATTGTCGTCGCGGGAGCACGAAATGCGGGCATTTCAACAGTCTGCCCGACATTTATTGGGCAGCAAGTGACGGTACCGATCCGCATGAAGTCCACGTTCCACTGAACGCCCTTCGCTGTCACGCCAGGTAGAGCACCTGGAAGGAATCCGCATGACCAGCGAGTATTGGCTGGAAAGCATGCTTGCTGTTGTAACGAGGCCGGGGCAAGGTAAGAACGAGTGCGGAACGCGAATCGCACGCGGTCTCGCACGACATGGAGCTCCGGCCGACATCAACGATTTGGCCAAGGAACTCCTGCAAGCGAGACTCGATCAGCCCCGGAGTCGCGGTGACGACACCTGGCGGATACCCGGCGAACTCGCTGCTGCTCACGGCGTCCGATATGGCAGTAAGGCTCCTGTGGACGGGCTGTTTCCGGGTGATGAGCGACTCTCGCATGTGCACGGTCGTTGTCTGATCGGTGTCAATTGGAACGATCCATTCTCTCCGAACCGAGCAGCGCTCACAAACAGAATTCTCCCCGGACTTGATCATGTCATCAGCATCGGCTCGCTGGCGAGGTGGCGAACCGCTTCCCGCGGCCCGATGGACACGACCACGAAGAGCGGCCTCCTCAACCTGACACAGCACATGGTATCCGAGGGAGCTTCATTGAGCATGACCATAGGTATCCTGTTGCCAACCGGCATGTTCCGTCCGCGCATCTTTCGGGCCCAACTTGCCCTGTCTTGTCGTGAGAGCAGTTGTTCGGGGCTGCTCGACTCCGCGGAGAGGGGGAAACTGGTCGCGTCTCCCTGGCGCCGCCACGTGAATGCCGCTTCCGGTATCCCACTCGATCGGAGGGGCAGCAACTCAATGAGGAGCATCGTGGAGTCCACGGTCGGCAGCGGAAGGATGAAGGTTGAACTCCACAGGAGCGATTGTCGCAGTCGATCGGAGGCGAGAGAGAGGAGACGATGAATTCACAGCAGTTGTGCAACCTTCACGGTATGGTCGCGCTCGTGACTGGTGCGGGTGGTGGTTCCCGGGGCGGACTCGGGCCGGTCATTGCGCGTACGCTCGCTCGAGCTGGTGCGAGAGTCGCCGTCAACGATCGTACCGCGGAGTGGACACAGGCAACCGTCGAGGAACTCCGGCAACTTGGTCTCGACGTCGAAGGTTTTCCAGCTGACGTGGCTGATCCTGAGCAGGCCGATCGCTTGGTGCAGAGCGTGATCGCACGCTTCGGACAATTGGACATCCTCGTCAACAAGGCCGAAGCGCACGGCAGCGGTCACCGTTCTGATCAGGTGACGGACGACGAATGGGAACACGCGCTCGCAGTCAACGTGCACGCTCCGTTCTACCTGAGCCGCGCCGCGGTCCGGCACATGCGGACACGCCGGTTCGGCCGGATCATCAATGTCTCCAATATTTCGGCGATCCGGACAAGCGTGCTCAACGGGGTTGCCTACGTCGCAACCAAGGAGGCACTGTACGGCTTCACGAGGCATCTCGCAATCGAAGTTGCTCAGCACGGCATCACGGTCAATGCTCTTCTCCCTGGCTTCATTCTCACGCCAAAACTTGCCGGTGAATGGCCGGCAGAGCGAATTGAGAGGCTCGCAGCGACGGTGCCGGCCTTACGCGCCGGCACGCCGGACGAGGTAGCAGCACTTGTTGCCTTCCTCGCCAGCCGTGAGGCCGATTACATCACGGGAGCTGCCATCCCGATCGATGGAGCGGTTTCCGTCGTACCGGGCGGTCGCGCTGCTCCCGAGTCAGCATTCGTATGACAGGAGCTGATCGATGGCACGACTAGCAGGTATGGTCGCGCTGGTCACCGGTGCCGGAGGCGGTGAGATGGGCGGTGGCGGCGCAGGCATCGCCCGTGCTCTTGCCGCAGAAGGTGCTGTGGTTGCAGTGAACGATTTGCACAAGGAGTACGCTCAGGCAACTGTCGAGCAGATCATCAGCAGTGGCGGAGAAGCATTCAGCGTACCTGGGGACGTGTCTGACCCTCGACAAGCGACCGCGATGGTGCGGACGGTCATCGAGCGCTGTGGTCGCCTCGACATCCTGGTGAACAACGCGGCCCGATTGGGTCGCTCTCCAGCCGTCGAGCGGATGTCGGACGACGAGTGGCTCAGCTACCTTGCAGTGAATCTGTCCGGCCCGTTCTACATGAGTCGTGCTGCCTTGCCGCAGATGATGCAACAGGAATATGGTCGCATCATCAACATTGGCTCGCTGGCAGCGCTTCGCTCAAGTTTGAACGGTGGTGCTGGATACACGACATCAAAGCGCGGGCTCCTCGGCTTGACACGCCAAATGGCTGCCGAGTTTTACTCGTATAACATCACAGTGAATGCCCTTTTGCCTGCAGGTATTCTGGGAGGTCGCATGCGGGCCGATATGGGGCCGCAGGCGGATGCACTCGTCCGCGCTCGACGCTGGGCACTTCCGGACGAACTTGGGAAAATCTGCGCCTATCTCGCAAGCCCAGAGGCCCACTTGATCACTGCAGCGGTGATCGTTGTGCCCGGGGTGAACGCGACCGGTCTTGGCGATTTTGCCCAGTACCGCGCTATGGCGAAGCAGATCGGCAAAGACATTGGCGAATGAAGAGGAGAACGTGGGGCATTCGCCACTCACGAATGCCCCGCGTTCACGACCTGATGACGCCGGCTGCGCACTGCGAGGCTGACCAATCAGCCGCTCACCACCTCTGGTACTGTTAGGGTCTGATCGCTCTCTCGGTGGAGATCGCCAGCCACGAGGAGCTCGAGTGCGGACCCTTCTGGCTCCATTGACGCAGTGTGCCGTTGCATGGTACACTTTGCCGCGGGTAATGGGCCGGTGTAGCTCAACGGTAGAGCAGGGGACTCATAAGCCCTTGGTTGGTGGTTCGAATCCGCCCACCGGCACTCGGCGAGCGGCGCAAGGCGCGCCGCTCGCCGCATTTCGCCACTCTTTCGGTGGGCACCATGCTTTCGCACTTCGTCCCGAAAGGGGATGACCTTGTCGCGGCAACCCGCCGCACTCAGCGTTCTTCTGCGAGCCGTCCGCACCGCGCTCGAACGTGCCGGCCTTTCTCCGACGGAGCGGATCATTGTCGGGTTCTCCGGTGGGCCAGACTCCCTTGCTCTCCTTTGGAGCCTGCACCATTTGGCGCAGCAGGGTCACGGACCAGAGCCGATACCAGTCCATGTGGATCACCGCCTGCAGCCGGGGTCCGGCGCAATGGCCCAACGCGCCGCCCTCCTTGGAGAAACACTCGGGCTCACGGTCATGGTGCGCCAAGTGGAGGTCTCTGCCTGGCCAGAGTTCCGTGAAGGAGGAGTTGAGGCTGGAGCTCGGGCAGCGCGCTATGCCGCGCTCGCTGCCGTCGCGCGGGAGCAGGGAACTCCCTGGATTGCGGTCGGGCATACACGTGACGACCAAGCGGAAACACTTCTCCTCCGCCTCCTGCGCGGTGCTGGCCTGGACGGGCTGGCGGCAATGCGACCCATTACCGAGCTCCAGATACCGCTCAATCCCGCACATCGCGACTTCATGACCGTGCATCTCCTCCGCCCTCTGCTTGAGCTGCGGCGTTCCGTTGTCCAAGCAGCGCTCGCCTTGCTGGGATTGGTGCCAATTCAGGACCCGACGAATCAGCTACTCGCCTACGAGCGCAATGCGATTCGCCAGCGAGTCATCCCCGTCCTTGAGCAACTGCGGCCGAACGTGATCGACACGCTCGCGCAGGTTGCCGAGCAGCTGCAGGACGAGGTGAGCTTCTTATGGGCCAACGCACTGGAGGCATACCGCCGCGTCGCACGCGAGGACCAGGCATTTGTTGTGATTGACAGAGGACGCTATCGCACGCTGCATCCCGCGCTGCAACGCCGTATTCTCCAACTTGCCGTTCGCGCGGGTCAGGATCCGACCTGGTCCTTGCCGCGCGAACGGCTACAGGCCCTCTGGAACGCACTTCTGCAGGGCCGGCCGGGTGTACGGATCGAGCTTGGCCGGGGCTTGGGCGCACTGATCAGTTACACTGAGGCTGTCCTCGGTCCCGCGGATCGGATCGAGGACTACCTGCGACAGCGCTCCGGGCAACCACTGCTGCGACCGGGGACGGTCATCGCAATCCAGGGCGCAACGACGGTGCAACTGGAGAACGGGTGGATCCTTTCCATTCGCCAGGCCCCAGCTTCCGGGTGGTTTCTCCGGACCCGGAGACCGGGCGATCGCCTGATTCGACGGCAGGCTGTGTCACCAGTTCGTTTGCAGGATTGGCTCGTGAATCAGAAAGTCCCGCGCTTTCTACGCGACTGGTTGCCACTCCTCGCAAACGATGGGGACATTTACTGGATCGTCGGGTCGAACGGCTGGCACTACGAATCCCCCGATGGGACGCTCGTTGTCGACTTGAAACGGAGCGAGGAGGCAAGACAGGTGAGCGAGACAGCACAGGCTCCTGCGGGAGAACTTGAGCGGGTGCTCATCGACGAGGCGACTCTGCAGCGTCGGGTGGCTGAACTTGGTGAGGAAATTGCTCGGGAATATCGTGGAAAGCGTCCCGTGCTCATCGGAGTCTTGACAGGTGCTTTCGTGTTCATGGCGGACTTAGTACGCCACATGCCGATCGAGTTGGACATCGACTTCATGGCCGTATCAAGTTATGGGCAAGCAACGGTTACTTCTGGCGTTGTGCGTATCATTAAGGATCTCGACCGTCCTATCGAAGGACGGGATGTGCTGCTTGTCGAGGACATCATTGATAGCGGCCTGACGCTCCAGTACCTCCTCGATGTTCTCCAGCGACGGAACCCCCGTAGCCTGCGGGTGGCGGTTCTGCTCCGGAAGCAGAAGCCTGGGGCAACACAGGTGCCAGTCGACTGGGTCGGCTTTGATATTCCGGACGAATTTGTCGTCGGCTACGGGCTGGATGCTGCTGGACGATTCCGGAACCTGCCCTTCATCGCGGTTTACCGAACCAGCCAATAACAGGGTCTTCAGCAGGCGTCGCGTCAAACCGTGCTCACCTCTTTCTTTGTCTTCCTCGTTTACCGGTGAGCTCGACCCTCACCTTCTGCCCTAGCGACCGCTTTTGGCTACGTCGGTGCACCCAAGAAGCGTTTGTCATCGTCCCGGAATCTCCTTCCTCATGCAGTACGGCTCGATGCCGACATTACTCTTCGAGGTCTGTACACCAGTGTAGCCCCTCACTGGTGCTGCGGAGGGCAGAAGCTCTGAGACGCGTTGGTTGAAGGAACCTTTCTGTGGCACTCCTGAAATCCAGGTCGATAGTGCGCTCTCGCCCGTTTGTCTGAGTGACGCCTCGTGAGCGGACGGCGAGGAGAGAAGCGTCCGGTGGTCGGGCAGTGCTTGCTATAATCGAGACCGCCCGCGACATCGCTCGGCATGGCGGGCCGAGGACAGTGGAGGCTACCCCGATGGCAGATAACAAGTGGCTCCGGAACGGCTTCGTCTGGATGATCCTGATTATCGCTGCAATCGCGGTTTGGGTCACATTCGTCCAGGGAGGCCGCAGCGGCTCGTCGATCACGACACAGGAACTGGCTGCTGATATCAAGGCTGGCAAGGTCGAGCAGCTGACCATGAGCAGCGGCTCGGACGAAGTGCAGGTCCACTACATCGGCTCCAACGAGGTGCGCACGCTGCGGTTGCCGACCAATGTCGATATCTTCGAACTCCTCCAGACGTACGGCATCGATCCGAAGAGTGTGTCAATCCGTGTCAATCCTGCCAGCCAGTGGGGGAACTGGCTTGGCACACTCACGTTCCTCTTGCCGACCCTCTTCCTTATTGGCGTGATCATTTTCATGATGCGACAAGCCCAGGGCACGAACAACCAAGCACTTTCCTTTGGCAAGAGTCGCGCGCGTGTCTTCACCAGCAATCGGCCGACCGTGACCTTTGACGACGTTGCCGGTGTGGAAGAGGCGAAAGAGGAACTCCAGGAAATCGTCGAATTCCTCAAGTACCCGGAAAAGTTCGCCGCGCTGGGAGCTCGCATCCCACGAGGTGTGCTGCTTGTGGGCCCGCCTGGGACAGGGAAGACGCTGCTCTCCCGCGCGGTTGCTGGTGAGGCTGGGGTGCCATTCTTCAGCATTAGCGGCTCCGAGTTCGTGGAGATGTTCGTCGGCGTCGGAGCCAGCCGTGTCCGTGACCTCTTCGACCAAGCCAAGCGCAATGCGCCCTGTATCGTGTTCATCGATGAAATTGACGCGGTTGGTCGGCAGCGTGGTGCAGGGCTTGGCGGCAGCCACGACGAGCGCGAGCAGACGCTCAATCAGATCCTGGTGGAGATGGACGGCTTTGATTCGAGCACCAATGTCATCGTCCTCGCCGCGACGAACCGTCCCGACGTGCTGGATCCGGCCTTGCTTCGCCCGGGCCGCTTCGACCGGCAAGTCGTCCTCGACCGTCCGGATCTCCATGGGCGACTGGCGATTCTCAAGGTGCACACCCGCGGGAAGCCGCTCGAGAGTGACGTTGACTTGGAAGACCTGGCACGACAGACACCAGGATTTTCCGGAGCTGATCTCGAGAACCTTGTCAACGAGGCTGCCATCCTTTCCGCGCGCCGCAACAAGAAGACGATCGGGCGACGCGAGCTCTACGAGGCGATCGATCGTGTCGTCGCGGGGCCAGAACGCAAGAGTCGGCGTATCAGCGAACGGGAGAAGCTGATGACCGCGTATCACGAGGCTGGACACGCCCTGGTGGCCCGTATGCTGCCACATGCCGACCCGGTGCACAAGGTCTCGATCGTGGCGCGCGGCATGATGGGCGGGTACACACGCGTATTGCCTGAGGAGGACCGCTTCTTCTGGACAAAGAAGCAGTTTGAAGCCCAGTTGGCGGTCTTTATGGCTGGCCTTGTCGCGGAAGAGCTCGTGTTCCAGGAGATTTCGACTGGCGCAGCGAACGATATCGAGCGAGCGACGACGCTGGCTCGGCGAATGGTTACTGAGTTTGGCATGAGTGAGCGGCTTGGCCCCCTGGCCTTTGGTCGCAAGGAGGAGTTGATCTTCCTCGGACGGGAGATTGCCGAGCAACGCAATTACAGTGATCAGGTCGCCTACGAGATCGATCAGGAAGTCCGACGTTTGATTGATCAGGCCTACCAAACGGCGAAAAACATCCTAATGCAGCACATGGACAAGCTGGAGAAGATCGCCACGCTGCTCGTCGAGAAGGAAACGATCGAAGGCCACGAGATCGAGGCGCTCTTCGACGAGCCACGTCCGCGTCCGGAGCTCGTTGGCCCTCCGGTTACGAAGCCCGCAGCACTCATGCGGACGCCGGAGCCTACACAAACCGACGTCGCACCCGAGAGCCGGCCAACACCCGCACCACAGATTCGACCGCAGCCGGCATCCTGAGTTGTGATCCGACGTCGCCAAACTCTGAAGGGGTGGGTCGCGGAAACGTAACCCACCCCCCGACGTTATTGATCGAGCGGCAACGGGCAATCGACGCGGATGACTTCCTCGTACGAGAGCCAGACGGTCGTAAGCACCGGGCGATACTGATAGTTGTGAAACAGCCGCTGCGCGTCACGCGCGGTCAAACGGACCAGTCGCCCATTGCAACTCGGCCGTAGGTAGTAACGTCCTTCCTGGTCACGGAATAAGAGTACATGCGGTTGGCCGCTGCGCCGGCCGACAAGCTGGAATGAACGCTTCTGCATCGGCGGCCTCCTTCCGACCAGCAGCAACCGGCACGCCAGCGAGGTGTGACGGACAGAGCATTCGAGTCGGATCGCGGTAGAAGCAAACTGGAACAAAAGAGCGGTGGAGGCAGGGGGACTCGAACCCCCGACCTCGACAGTGCGATTGTCGCGCTCTCCCAACTGAGCTATGCCCCCACGTTCGCCATCGAGAAGTCTACCCCGCTCATGCACGCAGTGTCAAGGCCGACGTTCGTTACTCTTCCAGCCTGGACTGAAAACAGCCTACGCTGCTCCTCGGCATGCAAGCCGGGAGTGTGCGTAGCGAGCAGCGCACCGTGACGACTTCCTCAACCGATTGCCACGTATTACAACGAAGTTTTGTGGTCACCATTTCGTCTGGTCCACCCTGGACAAGGGACGGGCAGCTGTGTATACTGGTGAGCGACAAGGAAATGCGGGAGTAACTCAGCTGGTAGAGTGCCGGCTTCCCAAGCCGGTTGTCGCGGGTTCGAATCCCGTCTCCCGCTCCGCTTGTCCTGGAACCCGGTAGGTTCCAGGTTTTTGTGTGCCCAAATCTCGCCTGTACCCTCCACGGAGCTCGCTGACCACTGCGGCCAACCAACGCCGCCTGAGCCCCTCCTGAGCGTCAGCATCCACTGATCCGGACGGCTTCCTCAATCTCCTACCGCAAAGATCACGTCATCGCCAAAGCGCTCTCGCGTTCCCTTCACCCCGCTCCCGCCAGCACCTTCAGCACAACGACGCGACTCGTTCAGTTCTGGTGCACAGCTGCCACGACTGTATCAGAACTCGTCGCGGGCCCCGCTGCGCACGCTGGCAACACCATCACGGACCAATCCTTGTCGGCGCGGAACGCTCGGCCAATGACTGTGCCCGGATTCAGGCAATCGCCTCGCGGTTGCTAGCAGATCTTCGCCTCGCGGATTGCCCTCGCAGATCTTTGCTTGCGCGAAGACGATCCTCGGCCTGCAGAATTGAGTGGAAAATGGCTCTCACACGACCGGAACGCCTCGGGGCCAGCCCTGCGAAGAGCAAGGGACTTCCACCCCGCACCTGCAGCTCTTCCTCCTATGAGGAACCGCCCCCGGTCGCAGAAGGAGGCAAGGCTGGTTACCTCACGCGGGGGCGACTGCGTCTTCCAGCACCTCGGCTTCCCAATACTCACGCTGACGAACACCGTGAACACGAAAGACGAGAGCCCTAGCGTGTTTCTTTGTTCTTTCGAAAGTGCTAGCAGTCGCGCCCCAACCCTCGTGTTCCAGCATTGGGTATTCCCAGTCAGCGTGCGGTGCACTGAGAACCGCTTCCCGTGTGTGCTTGTTCGACAGCGGATTGTCGCAGACGCTGGCTCGCCACCATGCGCCAAATCAGACAACTGCCTGACATGCACAGTTCTCTGCACATTCACTCTTGCGCATCATAGTCCTGTATGCTCGTTCAGCGCATCGCCGCAACTCGTGAGGCTTCGACAGTAGTCTTCTCTCTCCCCCGAGCGATCCATTTCGCTGTGCAATTCCGTTTTCATTGAGTGCTTACGTTGAGGAAATCGCTCGAGCGATCGCAGCAGTCAAACGTGCGATTCCATTTTTATTGAGTGCTTACTCATCGCTCACTGGTGACGATCGCAATCCCTTGATGCCTCAAAATGCGCCTTTACACACTCTGTGCCATACTCCCAAGGTGAGCACGATGCCGGTGGGCTTACCCTTGATCGCTTGGGGTGGTCGACACAGCGGAGGATCACAGCCATGACTCAGCCGGTTCTCCTGGTGGCTCGTGACGGCTCCATCGTCACACTCACCTTGAACCGCCCGGCGGTGCGCAACGCACTTGACCGTACTCTTGCTCATGCTCTTGAGTCGACGGCCCGCGAGCTGGCTCGTGATCAGACGCTCCGCGCGGTCGTCCTGCGCGGAGCACCTCCAGCCTTCTGCGCCGGTGCTGATTTGAGGGAGCGCCTCGGATTGTCACCGGATGAGCGTGCCGCACACACTGAGGCAATCGCCGCCGCCGTCGAAGCGCTCGCCGATCTTCCAGTTCCCACTGTGGCCGCAATCAGTGGTGTCTGCCTCGCTGGTGGAGCGGAATTGGCCCTGGCCTGCGACCTGCGCTTCGCTGATACCACCGCGCAGATCGGCTTTCCTGAGGTCCGGCGTGGAATCTTTCCGGGAGCAGGGGGGATTCTTCGTCTGCCGCTCCTGATCGGTCCAGGTCGAGCAGCAGACTTACTCTTCTCTGGCCGTACGCTCGACGCCCACGAAGCCTATCAAATTGGCCTTGTTGACCGGCTTTGCCAACCAGATCAGCTCGACGACGCCATCGCCGAATGGCTTGCCGAGCTTCAGCAGGCAGCGCCAGGCGCAGTACGCGCGGCGAAAGCTGCGCTCCGCCGCGCGCTCACGACCGACGCAGTCACCCTCGCGGATATCCGCTCGCTCCGTCGCTTGCTGGACGCGAGTCCCGAGTATGAAGAAGGGCTCCGCGCCTTCGCTGAACGTCGCTCCCCACGCTGGAGAAGCACACGTCTCACTCCACCTCGAACGTGGTCTGAAGATCGTTGACGACGAGTGTGTAGGCGCCGGGTTCAAGCTCACCCAGATCGACGCTCGTCGTGAACGGACGGAGTACCTGCGCACACATGAGACCCCGTGGTCGCTCCCACTCCAGCTGCACCGTTACTTCCTTCCCAACAATCGAGATGATCGGGTGTTCCCCAAGCTCAGCACACGCGTCTGGCAGATGCCCCTGGATCTCAAGAATCACATGACGCGGCCTTTCGTCCACATTTCGTATCTCGACCTGTTCGACAGAGGCGAGTCCGTAGTCCAACGCTCCTGTTCCCGGCTCACCCACCGAATTCTCCTCCGGGCGTGGAGAGAGCTCCACGCCATTGAGTTCGACAACGAACCCTCCGTTGACCGCGAATCCGATTGGAATGACCACCTGCTCATCGCGGAGAACCTGGGCACACATCACACCGAGGGGCCGCTCGCCCCAAACCGCAATGCGGATCCGCATGCCTTCACGGGTGACAGCATAGCGCACCTCCGTGCATGTGTCCGGAACAGTCAGGTCGACCACCAACTCCGTTTGATGAGTGTCTACCGGATGCAATGTCGCATTGCGAATCGTGACATCGACCCGCTCCGTGGACGGTGTCGGAGTCGGCTGTTGTGTCGCACCCTGGGTTGGTGAGGAAACAACCGGGTTTCCTTCTCCTGCGGCAGGAACTCTACAAGCAAGGAGTACCAAGGATACCGCAAGAAGCAGCGTCAAAGGGACTACTCGTTGACGATCCACCGTTTGTACCATCTGACCCCCCTTGCACTGTTGTCCAAAACAGAGACGAACAGGCAGCAGCGAGAGTTCCCAAAGCGAGAGCCGTAGAGCGCGTAGGCTCCTTGCCCACGCCCCATTTGCGTGCTAGCCTGACCAATCGCGCGGAAGGAGGCAATGCGATGCATACCCATACGATCACTATCGGCGGCTATACGCTCGAGGCACTGATCGATGTTGAAGGAGTATTCTTTCCCTTATCTATCGTCTTTCCCAATGTCCCGGAAACTGCTTGGGAGCCTTTCCGCGCATGGTATCCGGACACCGTTTCCGGGTCAGATAAGCTCTACACGCGCGTCGCTTGCTACCTGATCCGCGGTTATGGTCGCACCATCCTGGTCGACGCTGGGATCGGGCCCGGACCAGCACCACTCTTTGGCCATGCATGCGGCGCCCTTCTCGACGAGCTCGCACGCCGCGGTCTCACTCCAGACGTGATCGATACCGTGGTGCTTACGCACTTGCATCCCGATCATGTCGGATGGGCCACGCGAGATGGACAACCCACCTTTCCCCGAGCTCGCTATATCGTCAGCCATGCCGAGCTAGAAGCGTTCCACCGCGATGACGTCCGGGCAGCGATGCACGCCATCGTTCCAGGGTATCTCGACCAGTGCCTCGCTCCACTTGAGGGCGCCGGGGTTCTAGAGCCCGTCGAGGATCCAGTCGAACTCTCCCATGGGCTCAAAGTCGCCCTTGCTCCCGGGCATACACCAGGACTGCTGCGAGTGGAACTCGGTGATGCAACGTCTGCCGTCTGGCTGGTGGCTGACGTATTCACCCATCCCGCACAGATCACGTATCCTGAGTGGTGCTCGGCGTTCGACATGATTCCGGAACTTGCCATCGCGACGAGGAAAGCTGTTGTCGAGCGCGCGACAACCGAGGGAATTCAGATCCTCGCGAGTCACTTCCCGCCGGTGCCCGGTCTCCTGCATCAGGATGGGGCGAGCATACGGTGGGAACCAGTGTCGCGTTAGGACACGGCAGCAAACAGCTCGCTCACGGCACTACTCGCAAGGAGCAGAAGCACCAGCGCAGCGACAAAGATGACAGTCACGGCCAAGAGCTGTACAAAGGCCGCGAGGTCGTACGTGAGTGATGCTCTGCTCCGACGGCCGGACATCATCCGAGTTCCTGTCGGTCCAGGCCCGGTATACCGTTGGAACAAGAACTCAGCGACAGCACGCTGGCGAAGCTGCTCGTCGTACGCTCGTCGTTGCACGGGATCACTCAACACAGCATAGGCCACGTTCAGCAACTTGGCACGCTCTTCCGCGATACGGCGCTGGTCCGGGTCACGAACACGATCGGGATGGCAGCGGCGCATCAGCTCGCGATAGGCATACCGGATTTCCTCCGCAGTCGCAGTGACCGGAACACCAAGGACTCGGTAGTAATCAAGCGTGGGATCAAAGCCGTTCGCGCTCACCATCGCACCAAACCGGCCCTGAGCAGTACCGTCTCGGTTATTCTACTTCTGATAGTCACCTGGAGAGCACTCATCTCGGCACTCTCACTGACCTGAACAGCCATCGGACGCCTTCCGACATTGATGAACGTCTTAGCGCAGCACAAAGAAAGAGCGGAATACACCACTCACTCCACCACAACGCGAGTTGATGCGCCTTTTGCCCAAAACTGAGGCGTAGCGAAAACCCAGCTCATCAGCCTCCAAAGCGCCCACGTGCGTGAGCACGACGGCGAACCGCCATTGCGTTCTCGCACGGCCGCTCTCGTGTGGCACAGCACCGATCGTCCTCCAGCCCCGAGCGTCAGGCTGGCCGCGTAACACTCCACGTACGACTCCCGTTCTACCTATCCCGCACGTGCTGCGTTCGGCCTGAGTAGACATCATGTGCTCGGACAGGACCTTTCCAAAGCGGCTTGGCGCGAGGGCCCTCACCCACAGCTTATCATCTCATCACCTAGTCCCAGACGGCAGATTTCACCTCTTGATCGCCAGTGTGATGAACCGCGCGTGGACTATACTGCGCTGATCCGATCAGACGGTAGGGCGTTAGACAAGCTGTCCTAACCGACCCGGCCAAGACACGGCCATCTGTCACCAACGTCTCGCGTGCTGAGCAGAACACTGTTTCTGGTGAACACGGTGATCAATAGAGCGGCTAACCGGCTACGCCGGGGCCAGTTGTGCCGAACCACACCCTGCGCGACAATCTCCCGAAAGAGGTGTGGCTGTGACGGTACCGCCACAGGTTCTCGCCAAAGCGTCACGCTTCGGTGGCCTCGATCCGATTGGAGCCGTTGCGGTTCTCCTCTCCGCTCTTGGCTTCGGAACGCTTGCCACCTTGACAAAGGTCGCCTATGCGGAAGGGGTTTCTGTTCCGGCCCTCATCCTCTGGCGCTTCGGGTTCTCGGCGCTCCTCGTTTTCCTGACGCTTCCCCTTGAATGGTGGCGACGAGGATCTTTGGTCGGAACACAACCGTGGACACGACATCGCATGCTCCTCGTGCTGCTCGCTGTCGCGTGCTTTACCGGCAACACGACCCTCTACCTCGTCGCCTTGCAGCGCATCTCAGTCTCCACTGCAGCGATCCTCTTTTACGTTTACCCCCTCCTGGTAGTGGGATTCCGGCTGCTTGGATGGCGCGAGGTGCCGTCCATCCGCCAACTGATCGCCATCGTCGCCGCGCTTAGTGGCACAGCAATCACGCTCGGCTGGCGCTGGGGTGGGATTGACCCCTTCGGTGCGATCATGATGATCCTTTCGGCCTCGTTGTATGCCGGTTATATCGTGTTAGCACACCGTGGATTTCGGGATGCCTCACCGGTTGCGGTCACCGCTTGCATTTTTTCCGCAACGACTCTTTTCGCGCTCCTCTTTGTGTGGTCCAGCACTGAGTCGCTCATGATCACCCTCCCTGCACTGGCACCGGTACTCGGGATCGTCGTCTTCGCGACGTTCTTGCCGGTGCAATTGTTCCTCATCGGCACTGTCCGGCTTGGCCCCACTCCGGCAGCCATCCTCGGCACGTTTGAGCCGGTTGCCTCCGTCCTTGTTGCCGTGCTCACACTTGGTGAACGGCTGAGTGGAGCGCAGCTCGTCGGTGGGCTACTTGTCCTTACAGCTGCGATACTGGTGCGCGGAGAAGAAGGAAGGAGACTGGAGTGACCGAGTGGGCGATCGACTGGGCGTCCGTCCGTGACGAGGTGACGCGCCACCTGCAGGCGCTTATTCGGTTCGAAACAGTCAATCCACCGGGAAACGAGACAGCGCTCGCAGAGTACCTGGCCACCGTGCTCGAACGCGAAGGGATCCCAGCCGAGGTCATCGAGAGTGCGCCCGGGCGCGGCAACCTTGTCGCGCGCATCCGTGGGAGCGGTCGGGCACGTCCCTTGCTCCTGATGGCTCACAGCGACGTTGTCAGCGTCGAACGCGAAAAGTGGACGCGTGACCCGTTCGGCGGTGAACTTGTCAACGGTCGTGTGTGGGGACGCGGAGCAGTTGATACCAAGGGTCTAGTGGCCTGTGAACTCGGTGTGATGCTGCTTCTGCGACGATTAGGATTGCCACTTGAGCGTGACCTGATCTTCGCTGTCTTTGCAGATGAGGAGGCGGGTAGCCAGTTCGGCGCTTGCTGGATGTGGCAACACCGGCGCGAACTCATTGACGCCGAGTACGCCATCAACGAAGGAGGCGGGATGGCGCTGGAGCTCGGCGGGCGCCGTTTCTACCTCTGCCAAACCGGAGAGAAAGGGGCCGCACGCTTGCGTCTCACCGCGCGAGGCGAGCCCGGACATGCCTCGATGCCAATTCCGAACACGGCAATGCAGCACGCGGCACGCGCGATTCTCACCCTGAGTACTCATACCTTCCCAACGGTGCTCACACCAACCGTCATTCGGCTTCTCCGAGAACTAGGCGAAGCGCTGGGCAAACCAGTCCGCGAGCAAATCACAGCTGTGCTTGCCGATCCAACCTGGGAGCGGCTCGCTACACTGCCGCTCGGACCCGCCGAGCGGCGGCTCTTGTACGCGATGACACGCAATACGGCGGTTCCGACGATCGTGCACGGTGGGCATCGTATCAACGTCATTCCCTCTGAAGTCGTTGTGGAGGTCGATGGCCGGATTCTTCCAGGCCAAGATCCGGAGGCCTTCGCTGCAGAGGTGCAGCGACTCGTTGGCCCCAACGTTGAGGTCGAGTTGACAAGCCGCGGCCGAGGCCTCGAGGCCGAGCCTGACTCTCCTCTCTTCCGAACTATTTGCGAGACGATGGCCGAACTCGACCCCGGAGCACGAGTTGTACCCTATCTCGTACCTGGTGGGACCGATGCCAAGTGCCTGCCAGGAATCAAGGTGTACGGCTTCATGCCGATGCGAGATCACCCCGAGGAATTCGATCTCGCTCATGCTCATGACGAGCGCATTTCCGTTTCGACGCTTGAGTTCGCCACTCGGGCGCTGTTCGAGATCGTCATGCGGTTCTGCGCTCCACAAGCCAGGAGGCGGTGATGCCGCTCCTTCTCCTCTTCGATATCGACGGGACGTTGCTTCGCGCTGGTGACCCGGTACACGCCGAAGCGATGCGACTCGCACTTTTCGAGTTCGTTGGCGAGCCGGTAGCACTCGACGGCATTCCCCTTGCTGGCATGCTCGACCGGCAGATTGCTCGACTTGCACTCCTGCGCCACGGGCTTGACAATGAGACGATCGAGCACCTCTTGCCCGAAATCTTGCAGCAGACAGGGAAACATTACGCAGAGCGTGTCCGTCGCGGTGATCGACGGAGCTGGGTCCTACCGGGCGTACGCGACCTCCTCCCCCGGCTCTGGCAACAAGGGCATCTTGCCGGTGTGCTCACCGGCAACACCGAGCTCGTAGCGCGGACGAAGCTGGCCGCTGCAGATCTCGACCAGCTGCTCCCCTTTGGCGCCTATGGCGACCAGGCTGAGGAGCGACATTCTCTCGTCGCCCACGCCCGGTTCACAGTGAAGATCCGGTATGGGCTAGATATACCACTTGCACAAACGATTCTGGTCGGTGACACCCCACGAGATGTCGCCGCCGCATTGGAGAGTGGCGCAAAGGTCCTTGCTGTCACAACCGGCCGTTTCGGTCCTGAAGAGCTACGTACCGCCGGCGCGTCGACCGTCCTTCCCGACCTCGCTGACGTCGACCGTGTGCTCGCGACACTGCACGAACTCGCTGCACGTCCGTAACTGCACTCAACCGTGCTACCGAGGTCAGCCGGTAGATGAACACCGAATCCGTTCGCTGCGATGGCGACGCTTGCATCGAGGACGTGCGCACAGGTATCGTCGTGCGGGAACGACACATGCAACCCTGAGGGAGGGAACCCACGATGGCAGAGACGCATCCGTTCCGACTGCACCCCGACGAAGTGGCCCGCCAGGCGCGCCTCTTCTTCGGTGAACAACTCGGCCTACCACTGGTACGCGATTTGGCTGGCTTTCTGCGTTTTGAGGACGTGCACGGTTTCGTCGAGATCGACATCCGTGGTGACGCCAACAACCAGTCACGGGTCACCTTCCAGTACCAAGGCTATGAGCAAGAGGTTCATCAATTTCGCCGTCTTCTCGCCGAGCAGGCTGAAGAAGAAACGCGCCAAGGCGAGTGAACGGGACGACGATGCTGGTCACGCCGCATGCTGCGGCGTGACCAGCGAGTGACTCTGGGCCGAAAGGCAGAGGCGCAATGTTCCCGATCGGTGACGACAACAGCGGCAGGCAGAGTTTTCCAATCGTCAACACAGTGCTGATCGCAACGAACGTCGTCGTGTTCCTCTACCAGCTTCTCCTGCTTGCCCAGTCCCCACGGCAACTCGAGGCGTTCGTCTTCAAATACGGAGCCATCCCTTTCGAACTCACGCGTGGCATTGACACGCCACCAACCGTTGACTTCCCGATCTACCTCACGATTTTCACGTCGATGTTCCTGCATGGTGGTTTTGCTCACCTAATCGGGAACATGTGGTACCTGTACATCTTCGGCGATAACGTTGAAGACTCGATGGGCCACTTCCGGTATCTCATCTTTTATCTCCTCGGGGGCGTTGCTGCTGCATGGACACAGACGTTCCTTGATCCATCCTCGCGCATCCCGATGATCGGCGCCTCAGGAGCGATCTCCGCCGTGATGGGGGCGTACCTTGTGCTGTATCCAGGAGGGCTGGTGCGAACGGTCGCCTTCTTTGGGTTCATACCGATCTTCTTTTACCTTCCCGCGATCATCCTCATCGGCCTTTGGTTCATCCTCCAGTTCTTCGCCGGCTTGGCATCTCTGGGCGTACCGACCGCCAACACTGGAGGCGTGGCGTACTGGGCACATATTGGCGGCTTCATCGCCGGGGTCGTCCTCGTCTGGCTCTTCCGGAACCCAGACCGAGTGGAACGACAACGGATCGCACGCCGTATGCATCGCGCTTTTCAACGACTCGAACGAGGATGGTGATGATCAGGTGGGACGATACGGGTCGCCCGTTCATGCGCCAGGAGCCACGCTTTGCACGCCAAACCGCCTGCATAACCGACGAGCTCCCCGTGTGTTCCGACGACCCGATGGCACGGCACAACAATCGGGAGGGGATTGGCACCGACTGCCGCACCAACGGCGCGTGCCGCTCTCGGACGCCCCAGATCACGAGCCAACGCCGCATATGACCGTGTTTGTCCGTACGGGATCGCCTGGACAAGTTCCCACACGCGAAGTTGGAAGGGCGTTCCCAAGAGATCGAGCGACAGATCGAAGCGGTCTCGGGCCCCTGCAAAGTACTCTGCTAGCTGTTGCACAGCGTGCGCTAGGAACGTATCGCTCTCACCTGGGGCAATCGTCATCTTTCCGGAAGCACCGAGTTGCCGCTCAATTCTGCTCTTCAGCTGCGCCGCATTGCTCCCTGGCAGCACCAGACCAAGGAGCCCCCGTCGCCAGCTATAGAGACGAATCGGTCCGATTGGACTCTCGAACTCCGTCCAGAGGACTACCTCGTTCGCTCGCACGTGAGCGACCTCAATAGTGCTGATGCGCGTGCTGGTGCAGTTGCTCCCTCACCCTTTCGGCCGGTGTCCGCACTGCCAGCCAGGCTGCAAAACCAGTGGTCAGCGGCACAGCCGCGATCAATCCCAGACTCCCCACCAATGTCTGCACAATCTCTTGAGCGACGATCTCGCGATTAACCGTCCAGAGCAGTGGCTCGTCGAGTTGGCTGAAGAGCAGGAGCAGTGGCAGTGCTGCACCAGCGTACGCAAGGACGAGTGTGTTCACCGTGGCCGCAATGTGGTCGCGGCCGACCCGCACGCCGGCAGAAAAGAGCTCCCAGCCGCTAAGAGCCGCGTTAGCACGCCGCAACTCGAAGACGAGTGAGCTCTGCGACACAGTAATATCGTCAAGAACAC
Source organism: Thermomicrobium sp. CFH 73360 (assembly GCF_023806465.1). Classification (GTDB taxonomy): domain Bacteria; phylum Chloroflexota; class Chloroflexia; order Thermomicrobiales; family Thermomicrobiaceae; genus Thermomicrobium. The sequence goes on from NZ_JAMSLS010000002.1 coordinate 160,370, forward strand.
CGAGTGCACCGACGAGCATTCCAGCGAGCAGCAAACCGCGCGGACTCACGGCACGGTCACCAAGCACGACTTGGAGAAAGCTCGATTCCTCATCTGCCAAACCGGTTAATCCCGCAGCTTCAGAAAAGAGCGCGGCAAGAAGGCCTGTCAGAAGGAGGCTCACACTCGTACCGGCCATCGCAGCAAGCGACATGCGTCCAACACCATGCGTGAGGAACAAGGTGACTGTGAAGACGACAAACGACACGGCGATCGCTACCGGCACCGGCGGGTACCCGCGAAGAATGAGCGGCACCAGAACCCAATTCAGGACGACGAAGGTGAACCCGAGGCCGAGAAGGGCCCGCAGCCCTTTCCACCGCCCGAGCGCCACGATCGCCCCGGCAAAGAGGACAGCCAGCACTGCGAGCGGCGTCGAGCGGTCGCGATCCAAGAGGGTATAGGCACGGCTGCCATCTGGACCGGTTGAGACAGAGACATACAAGCGATCGCCCGGCAGGAAACGCTGCCCAGCAGTGTTCAGATCACGGACACCGATCGTGATCTCGACCCTCTTCCCTTTCTCAGGGCCACTCGTCAACTCCACGACCAAGCGCTGGTACGGCTGTGTCACCGGGCCAACTGTCGTGACCCCCTCCTCAAGTATCTGGACAACCCGTGCCGTGACAGTGTGGGTTGACGCCTGGTTACCCGGCGTTTGCGCACGAATCACCGCCGTATGTGCGAACCACCAACACAGCAGGACAGCGAGAATGAGCCACCGCACACGCATCCGGGATCGCCCTCACTCATAGCGCAACGCCTCGACGATCGACACCCGCGATGCCTGGCGTGCTGGGACATAGGCCATCAACAGGGCCACGCCCAACGCGAGGCCGCTGAAGAAGAGCAGTTGCCCCCACGGAATCACCAGCGAGAACCCTTCGAGCCCACCAGCCAAATCTTGTTCTCCAGTGACAACGTTCCGCGCTAGCAGCACCCCGAGGAGAGCACCACCAACGATCCCGGCACTGGTGACCAATGCCGATTCCAGGAGAAAACCGAGCGCCACCATCGCTCGCCGATACCCAATTGCTCGCAGTGCGCCGATCTGGTGCCGCCGTTCAATCACAGCACGATAGGAGACCACCCCAAGCGCGGCAATACCAACGATCAACCCGAGTGCCATAAACCCCTGAATGATGCGGATGAAACCGCGGATAATCCCGGTCGCACGACCGATCACGTCCGCTGTCGCCTCAGCCTGTGCACCATACGGAAGCAGCGCCGCTTCGACGTGCCGCGCGAAACTGCGCGCGTCGCTGCCCGGTATCAGCCGCACCGAGTATTCGATTGAGGATGGATGCCCGAAGACCCCACCGACGGTTGACTCCGAGACAAAGATGCCGAACAGTGACGAAACACGCCCGTCAATCACGCCAATCACACGGACCGTGGTTGTCTCCCCGCTGGCATTGTCACGGAGCTCGAGTTCGAGCGGCTGGAGTACCCCATCTTCACCCCGGAGCTCCGGCAGATAGAGATTCGCTGGATCACCACCCCGCTGTTGCAACACGTTTGCGTCCACTATTGCAAGTGAAGGATCGCGGGCCACGGCTTCCCAAGCCGCCCGGTCGGTCGCGTACTCTGTACTACGGAGCTGGAGTGGCGCGTCCACATTCCGAGCAAAGTCCATATCGATTCCGCGTACCGGATAGCGCGCCCAGTCAGCTTCACCCACTGGCCGTACGCCCACGCGCGGCCAAGGGACGCTGAACGCGCGGCCAGTGGCGCTTATCTGGCTGGTATCGATACCCTCGTCTTGTAGGACTTGGAGTAGGTCGGGGATCGGCGCAACTCCGATCTGTGAGATCTCGACGTCCCAACCGGCATCGGCGTACTCACCGGTGAAGAGCGCGACGACATTAGCGTAAATCGTCGACATCACCACAAGCGCAAAGACGATCAAGCTGAACATCGCGACCGTGAGGCCTGTCCGCCCGCGCGAGGCCATCGGGTAAGCCACGGCAATCCGCACCGCCGGAAGCCAACGGCGGAAGGCACGGCCCAACCGCCCCACAAGCCCGACGGCGACTTCGATATTCCACACCAGGAACACCGTCAGCGCAGCGACCATCATCAGCCCAGAAAGGACAAAGAGCTCGAAACCACCGCTCATGGAACCGAAGAGCCGCTCATGCCATGCATCTGGCAGAAGCCAGTAGACGAGCACCAGCAGTGCGGCCACGCTGTAGAGTGGTCGTGGCGGCACACCGAAGCGCCGAAGCACCGCTGCCAAGCTCAGCGGGAGAAGCGACATGCCAAGTCCGAACCAGCCGAGACTTTCCCGCGCAAGACCAAGCCAGCACAACCCCGCACCTGCAATCGTCCCTAGTACCCCTGCAACGAGCCAGCGCCGACTCGCCCGCGGGAGTTGCGGTTCTGGAAGATCACGGACAGCCGCTACGATATTCAGTCGGCTCACCCGCCACGCCGCAACGACAACAGTAACGTACGTCACGACGATGCCCAAGAGATAGGCCAGGACCACATCGCGTAAGCGCCAGGACGGCTCGATCGTGAAAAACTCACCAACCAGCTGTCCCATAAAGCCTGCAATCGCGTAGGCCACAGCAACTCCCGCCACTGCGCCAACCAGAGCAGAGATCAGGTTGTAGCCCATTCCCTCGAGGGCAAAAAGCGCCACCAGATGCCAGCGCTTCATCCCAAGCGCGCGCATCGTTCCCATTTCGGTCTTTCGCTCGGCAGCAAGGAGCGAGAAGATCAAGAAGATGAGCAAGATTCCGGCTGCCACCGAAAACGTACCGGAAAGCAGAAACAGGTTCGTGAAAGCCTCACCCGCCTGCTCGGCTTGCTGAACCGCTCGCTGCTTCACCGCAACCGCACGATAGGGAGTCTCGGCCAGAACGTCATTCACGGCTGCGGTCACTGCTTCGCTGTCTGCAAGCCCATCGCGATTGCTCAACGCGACAAAGCTCACTTGACCAGAGATGCCGAGCAACTGCTCAGCTCGAGTGAGCGAGATGACCAGTCCGCCGGCATCGCCCACATTCAACGTACCGGTCAAGAAGCTGTCCGGAGCAATCGCCGCGACCCGTACCTGCAATGGTTGCCCGGCGAGGAAGAGCTGGAGCTCGTCGCCAATTTCTGCATCCAGGCGCTTGGCAGCCTCAGCGCCGAGCACGACCTCATCAGCAGCAAGACGTGCCAGATCGAGTTGACGGCCTTCACGGTCGGTCAATCCTCCGATTGCAGCAAGCCGTTCCGGCGGGACGCCCATCAAATTCAGCGCCGGCTCACTCTGTTTGGTCCTGAGGTCAATTGCCGCCACCGGCTGCCAGAGCACCGGCACGACGGCGTCCAGCCGTGGTTCGCGCTCGCGCAAGCGGTCGAGTTCATCCCCGACTGTGGAAGGCAAATAGACGCCCGGCTGTGGGCCAGCAAAGCGCGTATCACCGCTCGCTTGGACAACAAGTTCATCGACCGGACCAGTGAGCCGGAGTACCTGGCCGGTAATGCTCTCTTGAAGAGTCGTCCCGGTAGTCAGGGACGCAGAGAAGATCAGCGTGCTCAGCATGAGCCCAAGCACGATTAAGACCGTCTGTACTGGCCGCCGTGGGATGTTGCGCAGCGCCATCCGCCCCAGGACAGGGCGCCAGAGCCACAGGCCACCAGTCAGCACAAGGACGACCGCGAAGGCACCGATCAGAATGCGCAGCACGAGGTCGAGCGAGACGCCAAAAATCTCGTTCACCAGGCACCTCACTCTCCACCATCGGCTACCTGAAGCTGCACCAGGCCGTCATCAATGATGATGCCATCACGCATGTGGATAATACGGTCACACATTGCCCCGATCCGAGGATCGTGCGTCACAATGACGAACGTCTGCCCGTTCTCTTGATTTAAGCGTCGCATCAGTGCCATCACCTCGTCGGCTGTTTCGGTATCAAGGTTCCCGGTCGGTTCGTCAGCCCAGATAATGTCGGGCTGGTTCACGAGTGCCCTGGCAATGGCAACGCGCTGTTGCTGGCCACCGGACAGCTCCGCCGGCTTATGCCCAGCCCGATCGACAAGGCCGACCTGTTCAAGCACTTGCATTGCGCGGCGTCGTGCCTCGCTTGGACGGGCCCCTGCCAGCAGCGCTGGAAGTTCCACGTTCTCGAGTGCAGTCAATACGGGAATCAAGTTGAACAGCTGAAACACAAATCCCATATGCCGCGCGCGGAACCCCGATCGGACATCGTCCGGTAACTTCGCGAGCTCCTTCCCCGCGATGAGAATCCGGCCCTCATCGATCGTGTCCAGACCGGAAAGACAATTCAGGAGGGTAGTCTTGCCACTCCCTGACGGTCCCATCACCGCAACCATCTCGCCCCGGTAGACCGTGAGCGAGACACCACGCAACGCGGGAACCTTGACCCGTCCAGTGTCGTAGACCTTGACAACACCCGTTGCTTCGACGATGGGCACTCGCTCACGTTCACTTGTCGAGCCGAGAGGATGCAGCACTGTCGCCATTGTGTGGTCTCCCTTCGCCAGGCGCACCGCGCCAGAACAGGGAGATGGTACCACGATCAAGTCCACACGCCGAATCGGTCACTCCGAGGAAACACCGTACTGAGGCCTCCTTGCGATACCTGCGCCTCATGACTCGCAGGCGGGCCGTCTCTCCCTTCTGTGTTGGATGGGAAAAACCATCGTGGAGGGCGAGCAGCGGTCATTTTCGCCGTTCCTGAGAAACCCGGCGAAACTCCTCTGCACGCTCGACGACATCCTCGATCCGTCGGTCAAATCCGGACCACGGAATGACGAGCGGTGTGCCGTGCCGCTGGATCGCCTCCTCGGCAGCCTCTCGCTGATCAGGCGGCAGATCAACGATAAAGCGCTGTGGACGATAGACGAGGATGACCAAGATCGGCTGGCGTCCGACAACTTTCCCTTCGACTCGCTTGACCTCTTCCCACCTCAGCCGCCCAACTCGCACCGGCGATCCACGATCCACAATTCCTTCTTCATCCACTTCAATGACGGGTGTGCGTTCAAACCCGAACAGGACGGCGAAAGCCGCCGCGAATCCGAAGAAGATTGCCATCGAGACAGCGAAAAGGCGCTCAAGTCCTGTCTCTGCATTGAGCGCGAACCAGACCGCAGCGACAGCGAGCACGGCAGCAACCACCGCGGTCACGAAGGCGCGGAGGCGACTCCGGCGTACCACCAGTGGTTCGAGTGTGTCGGTCGACTTCGACTCCATCCTGACCGTCCCCAAGGGCATTGGCACGATGATTGTCACGCCCAATGCCAGACGGAGCAAGCACCAATACTCCCCCTGACAGCGTGCCTTCGCCGCGGTATCCTCGCTCCGTAACCGAGAGGATTGTCGCCGGATGTTGCCAATGCGTGAGCGGATCGCTGAACTCCTCACAGAACTCATGGCTTTGCCCGCACCCACCGGCCGCGAAGAGCCGGTGCTTGCTTGGTTGGAGCGAGCATGGGCTCCGCACGTCGAACGACTCTGGCGGAGTCGCGTTGGGAACGTGCTTGCTTTCGTGGGCGGTGCCGGACCGCGGTTGCTGTTGACTGCCCATGCCGATGAACTGAGCTTCGTCGTCCGCTCGATTGATCCAAGTGGGCTCCTCTGGCTCACTACGGGGCAAGTCCGCGGGGAGCCGCAGGAGCGCTTCCCGGTTGGTCAACCGGCGCTCGTCCTTGGGCGCGATACCACCGTTGAGGGGATTTTTGTGCTCGCCACTGGACACGTGGTGCCGGAGGAGCGCCGTCAGAAGCCGGTCACCTTCGCCGATCTCTTTGTCGATATCGGAGCAAGTTCTCGTCAGGAGGTGCTCGCACGCGGCATCACCGTCGGGGCAAGTGTGATTTGGAATCCTCCCGCGCGACGGTTGGGCACGCGGATCTACGGGAAGGCCATCGATGATCGCGCTGGCCTGGCACTCCTCACCGCACTGGTGGAGCGGCTCGATCACCAGCAGCTCGGTTGCGCCCTCTATCTCGCCGCCACTGTCCAGGAGGAGAACGGTCTGCTCGGCGCGAGTTCGCTGCGAGCGGATATCGACGTCGACTGGGCCGTGGCCCTCGATGTTGGTCTCGTTGGCGATCTTCCGACCGTCGGTGAGCAGTGGATGCCCGCAGTGCTGGGGGGTGGTCCACAGCTCGTCCACAAGGATGCTGCCACACACTACGATCAGCGGCTGCTCTGGCGACTCGCTGATCTCGCAGTTCGGAACGGACTACCCGTTCAGCATGTCGTGTTCGATCGCTACGGAAGTGATGGCGCGGCGCTGATCCGCCAGGGTATACCCACCGCACTCCTGACGGTCGGCACACGCCACACACATGCACCGTTCGAGGCTGTCGACCTTACGGACCTGGAAGCGACACTGCTCCTGCTGGAAGCGCTCGTCCGCAATGGGCTAGCCGAGTAAGACACGATCGCACGAGAGACGGGCGGGTGGGCCGTGCCACTATCCGCCCGTGCGCTCATGCGACGCTGCGATCGTTTCTCACGATCGTCCGTTAGGGAACGAGTGCCTCACCCCCATCGACGCGAATGACATTGCCAGTGATCCAGGTCAGTCCCGGAGTACTCAAGACACGGATGGCCCGGGCGACGTCCTCGGGGCTCGTCAGACGCCCACTGGGATTTCGCCGTTCTGCCTCGCGCAGCATCTCATCAGCGCCGGGGATCTTCGCCTGCGCTGGCGTTGGCGTCACCCCTGCCTGGATGGCATTGACAGTGATCCCGTAGCGAGCCAGTTCCACAGCCAGCTGGCGCACATGAGCCTCCAGTGCTGCCTTCGCCGCTGACACAGGCCCGTACCCACGCCACACGCGCGTTGAGCCCTCGCTGGTCATGGCGAAGATCCGCGCGTCGCGGTCGAAGAGTCCGGCATGGAACAGGTCTTGCGTCCAATAGACGAGGGAGTTTGCCATGACGTCAAGCGTCATCTCCAGCTGTTTTTGCGAAACTTCTTGCCCCGGATCCTCGTCGATATACGGACGTAACGTTCCGAAGGCCAGCGAGTGCATCAGGACACGGACGCGGGCACCGCGCTCTTTGAGCGCCTCGGCCACTTGCCGTCGTGTCTCCGCATCCGCAGCGTTCGCATTCACGAACAACGCTTCAACTCCGGCCGCTTCGACGTCGGCCTTGACCGCTTCGGCCATCGGAAGCGTCGCCCGGCGATCCAGGTGGACACCGCAGACATGCATACCAGCGCGAGCGAGCTCCCGTGCCGTCGCCGCACCGAACCCGCTCGACGCCCCAAGGATCACCGCCCAATAGCCTGTGAAGCCTTCGTTCCCCATGCTGCCCTTCCCGTTTTCTACCACCCGCTTCCTTCGGCTCGAGTATCGGCACCAACAGCGACCGGCGTCAACTCACGTTCCCTTTCTGCATCTGTCCACGCGCTTCAGGTACAAAGCGCACGCGCACCAGCGTCCCCCCACCTGGCGCCGGGCCGATCTCCAGCTCACCGCGAAGATCGACCTCTGCGAGCGTTCGAGCGATCTGCAATCCCAAGCCCCGTTCGCGCAAAGGATCGAAGCCAGCTGGTAATCCTCGTCCATCGTCTTCGACCTCAAGGACAGCACGCTCTCCTTCGCTCCGTACCCGAACGCTCAGCCGTCCCCCTGAACGGTCAGCAAAACCGTGTCGCACCGCATTGGTGACGAACTCGTTCAGCAGGAGCGCGAGCACGGTCGTCTGCCGCGAGGAGACAGCAACGTCGTTTCCGTCCACCGACCACTGGACAGCCAGTTCGTCACCATACAGCGAATGAACCGCCTGGGTCACCACAATACGTGCCAACTCGACAAGTGGCACTTCTGGGAGTTCACGACCGCTCAGAAGATCATGGACGACGGTCAAGCTGCGGATCCGGCTCACCGCATCCTGTAAAACTGCTCGTGCTTCGGGACCAGCTCGCCGGGCCTGGAGTGAGAGGAGCGCTGCAACCGTCTGGAGGTTGTTGCGCACGCGATGGTGCAACTCGCGGAGGAGCGTCGATGCCCGTGCCAACCCACGCCGTGCCTCCTCATAGAGCTCCGCGTTCTCGATGGCGATTGCGGCGGTATCGGTGAAGGCGTGCAACAGGCCTGTCTGCTCCGGAGCTGGCCGACCGGCGGAGTACAGCAAACACAGCGCACCAACCGCACGGCGGCCTGTGATCATGGGAAGGACGTACACTGCGAAGTCTCTACCAATCGGATCTCGCCACACTGCTGCTCCGCCGTCAAGGACGTCATGAACGGCTGACCGAAGAGGCTGCTCCAGTTCACTCGCCTCGCGTGCAAACCATTCTGCCGGAGCGGCGCGAAGGAGCTCCAACTCACCGCTTGCACGTGACTGCCGATAAATGGCGACTCCTCTCGCGCCGGACAGCTCAAGCGCTCGCGCGGCAATCGTCCCCAGCAACTCCCCAAGATCGAGCGTCGAGGCGATGGCGCGCCAGAGTTGCTGCAAGAGTTCCAACTGCGCGATGCGCCGCCGCAGTTCTGCATCTGTCTCGCGATAAAGCAGTGCGTTCTCGATCGCGATGGCGATCTCACCCGCCGCTGTCTCCAAGAAGTCGATCTCCTCGGGCCAGAACTCACGCGGCTCCAGCGTCAGGACGTTCAGTACGCCAAGCAGGCGTCCCGGTTGGCGGGAGAGGAGTGGCACCGAGACCTGACTGGCAAACGGCCGGTCATCGACGTGCGGATAGTCAACGTAGGCGGGATGACGAGGTGCATCGAAAGCGATCTGCAGGCGTCGGGTCAGGGCAGCCTGTCCGGTGATCCCAACGCCAAGCGGCAAGGTGAACCGCCCTGGTCGATCAGGAGCAATACCGTAGACCGCCCGCAGAGTCAACGTGCCGGAGGATTCGTCATAGAGGAAAATTCCGCAGGAGTCGACCCGCATCGTCTCACGGAGCACGCGCGTCACCGTGCTGAGCATCTCGTCCAAATCGAGACTGCTCGTTGCCGCGCGCGTGATCCAGTGAAGCGCTTGCAACCGACCAACCGGCCCGGCCAGCACGCGCCGGCTCGGGTCAACTGGCGCCTTCAAAAGTTCGGCAAGTGTTTCCCATTCGTTGTCCAACATGGCGCATCGTCCAGCCTTCAGTGTTCCCCTCCATGGTACAATCCGCTGCGCGGACGCGTCTGCATGCGAACGGACGTGGTGTGGTGCAGCTCGACGGACAAAGAGGAACCGCGAGCCCAATGCTGGCCCAGGAACTGCTCGGTGTTGTGACCGACGGGAGTTTTAGTCAAGGTCTTCGGGTGCGATTGCTTGACCCTGCCGCGGTCGAGCGGCTGCGTGTCGGAAGCTTCGTCGTCGTCGAGGGGGACGAACACCGGTACTTTGGCATGGTAACCGACCTCGCACTGGCGACGACCGACTCCGCCCTCACTGCCGATCCGCCGTTACACTCTCCCTTCCTGCATCGTGTGCTCCGCGGCACGCATGCCTACGCCACTGCCGAGATTCGCCCCTCACTCGTACTCCAGGCAGGCAGCGAGCAGCCGCAACCGGCACGAACAATCCCTCCGCATTTTGCCCGCTTGCGCCAGGCAACCGCCGAGGATTTTGCCTGTGTCTTTGGCCGGGAAGACGCGACCCACTTCGCGCTTGGCACCCCACCCGCGATGGATATTCCTGTGCCCCTCGATCTGGAGGAACTTGTCAAGCGCTCCAATGGCGTCTTCGGGCAGAGTGGAAGTGGCAAGAGCGTTTTAACACGTCTCTTGCTTGCTGGTCTGATCTTGACCGACTGTGTCTCCGTCCTCCTCTTCGACATGCATAACGAGTATGCGCGTGCACCGAGTGATCAGCCAGAGCTCATTGGACTCGCCGAGTTGTTTGGTACCACACGTGTGCAGGTCTATACGCTCGACGACCGCACCGATCGGAGTGCAGCGGCGCGGACGATCCAGATTGGCCTTGACCAGATTGAGCCAGAAGACATCGAGCTCCTCGCCGAAGAGCTCAACCTCAACCCCACTTTCGCCACAGTAGCCCACCATCTTCGCGCCAGTTTTGGGAAAGGCTGGATCAGAAAGACGCGCGAACTCGACGCTGACGGCGTCAAGGAGTTCTGTGCCCGCACCGGCGTCGCCGAGTCCTCAGTGAACGCCTTGCGAAGCAAACTGGCACGCCTCGTGCAACGTCCCTACATGCAGGAGTCGCTCGACACATCTATCATCGACGAGATCATTGCCAAACTCCAGAAAGGTACGCACATCATCGTCCAGTTCGGGCGCTACGATTCCTTCCTTGACTATATGCTGGTCGCGAATCTTCTCACTCGGCGTATCCACGAGCGCTATACCGAGGAGGTGCTCGAGGCACAGCGGTTCGGGAGCGAGATGAGCATCCGCCCGCTGGTCATCGTGCTTGAAGAAGCGCACAAGTTCCTCACACCGGAGGCTGCGCGCCAGTCGATCTTCGGGACTATCGCTCGCGAAATGCGCAAATACCGTGTCACACTCCTGATCGTCGACCAGCGTCCTTCGAGCATCGACCGTGAGATCCTCTCCCAGCTCGGTACCAAGATCATCGGCCCATTGAGTGATCAGCAGGACATCGAAGCGGTTCTCACCGGCGTGGCCGATCGTTCCGGGCTCCGCAATCTCCTGGCCAATTTGAGTCCACGCCAGGAGTGCGTGATCGTCGGTCATGCGGTCCGTATGCCGGTCGCGATCCGCACACGTGAATATCGCCGTCACGAGCTCCTTGATCTTGTTCGCGCTCGAACCGGGAAAGCGACCGATGAGAGTCGGCTGCGACTACTGATCGGTGAGTGAGGGCTGGGAAATGACCTTACGACTCTTGCACTTTGCAGACCTTCATTTAGGAGTCGAAACGCACGGCCAGTTTCGGCCGGAACTCGGCTACAGCTCGCGTGTCCAAGATTTCCTCAACGCGTTCGATCAGGTCATCGAGACCGCGCTTACCGAGCGCGTCGATGCCGTTCTCTTCGCCGGAGACGCGTTCAAGAATGCCGAGCCAGGCCCGACGCTGCAGCGTCACTTCGCCGCCCGGATTCAGCGACTCCTCGCTGCCGCTATCCCCACTGTCCTCTTGGTCGGGAACCATGATCGCCCGCGGAGCCCGTCCCGGTCAACGCCGATGGACATTTATGCAGCTCTCCAGCTCCCCGGCATCATCGTCGCCAGCCGGCCTGACTTTCTGAGGGTGCAGACGCGGCACGGGTTGCTCCAGATCGTGGCTCTTCCCTGGATGCCGATGCGTCAGCTCCTTGCAGACGACGAACTCAGAGCGTTACCGGAGCACGAGTTTGAGCGCCGCTTCCGAGAGATAATCAGTGCAAACGTGCAGGCTCTTCTGACTGCGCTCGATCCGGCTCACCCAGCTATCTTCCTTGCACACCTCACGATGGAGGGAGGACGCTTGGGAAGCGAACGCAACGTGCTCTTGGGAAACGACCCGCTGTTCGCCCTCGACGAACTCGGACTCGACCGTGCACCAATCGATTATGTGGCACTGGGACACTTGCACTCGCATCAGGTTATCCATCACCAGCCCCCAGTCATTTACGCTGGGAGCATTGAGCGTATTGACTTCGGCGAGGAGCGTGAGGAAAAGGGCTGTATCATCGTCTCTATTGAGCCGGGTACTCATCCACGCCAGGTGACGTGGGAGTTCCGCCCACTGCGTACGCGCGCGATGTGCACCGTCCGGTTCGAGGTGACCAGTGAAAACCCGATGGAGCAGATCCGTTCCGTCTTGGAACGTCGCGCTAGCGAACTTCGCGACGCGATCGTCCGCCTCTTTGTGGTCGCCGCTCCCGAGAGAGCCACTGGGATTCGCACCAACGAGATCCGCCGTTGGCTACTCGAACTCGGGGCAACCTACGTCGCCGGAATCGTGGTCGAGACCGAGCGCAGCATCCGGCCCCGCGTGGACGTCACACGCGAGACCCGGAACGATCCGGTTGCGTTACTCGAACGCTGGGTACGGCTCCGCCAATTATCCGACGAGTTCGCGAACGCCGTTCTGTCCCGCGGCCGCGAAATCATCGAGCGAGTGGAGGCAAACGACTTCCTCAAAGACAAGGTCGCCGATTAGAGATAGGTCTGGAACCAACGCAGCTCTTGCTCGAGGTGTTCGATCCGGTGACGTGGGCGACCACTGCGCGTGAGGTTGTGTCCTTCACCGGGGAAACGCACAAGTTCCACCGTGCGGCCAAGTCGGCGTAGCCAGGCGAAGAGTTGCTCGGCCTGTTCGATCGGGCAGCGCCAGTCCTCCTCTGCATGAAGTAAGAGAAGCGGTGTCCGGATGTTCGGCGCGTAGGTGAGCGGAGAGAGGCGCCGATAGCGCTCCGGATCCTCCCAGGGTGTCGCTCCGAGTTCCCACTCGTTGAAGTAGACACCGATGTCACTCGTCCCATACATACTGAGGAGATTGGAGACACAACGCATCGAAACGGCCGCCTTAAAGCGGTCAGTATGCCCGATGATCCAGTTTGTCATGTAGCCACCGTACGACCCTCCACAGACGCCCAGTCGTTCCGGATCCACCCATCCCTGGGCCAGCACGGCATCAACGACAGCCATGAGATCAGGCATGTCCGCCTCGCCCCATGCACCGCGCGTACAGGCAAGAAACTCCTCTCCATACCCTTGGCTCCCGCGTGGATTTGCGTAGACAACCGCAGAGCCACGAGCTGCGAGCACCTGGAACTCGTGGCAATAGACCCAGCCATACATCGCGTGCGGGCCACCATGGATGGACAAGACAAGCGGACAGCGCTCCCCTTCTGACATTCCGATCGGTCTCATCACCCAGGCATGGACCAGCTGCCCGTCGCTCGGGCTTGGCACCCACAGCTCTTCAGGTGTTGCGAGATCAACCTCGCACTTCCACTCAGCATTGGGATCGAAGAGTGGCCTCGCTTCGCTCCCGTCTGCTGCCAAAAGCCAGACCGTCCCCGGATCATGCGGATCAGCAACCGTTGCGGCAATCCACCGCCCGTCCGCGTTGAGGCTGAAATCAAGGACGCGTCGCTGGCCAGCGAACAGACAGTCAGGGCTTCCTCCTTCCACCGGGAAACGGTAGAGATGCACCGCCCCACGTTCACTCACCTGCGCATAAATCCATCGCCCATCCGGTGACCAGGCGAGCCCAGGGCGCGTCGGACCGAATGCATCAGTCAAGAGCGTATCTTCCAGTGTCGCATCGAACCCCTCCGTGAGGCACAGGAGTTCATCGCCATCGGGCTTAACCGTCCAGAGCCGCTTGTGCCGAGCCGAACCTGCCCAAGCCTCCAGGTGGCCGACGGCAGCAATCCTGTGTCCGTCCGGCGACCAAACGGGGCGCTGCAGCGCCACGTGGCTTCCTGCCACGACCGGCCGGAGTTCACTCACCTGTCCTTCCGCATCGAGTGCCAGGAGCCAGAGCTCATTCGCTGCATTCCACTCACGCTCCGACGTCCGGTTCGACACAAAGACAAGGGCTTTGCCGTCAGGTGACCAGGCTGGCCAATCGTCATCCCAGCCGCCGTCAGTCAGTCTGCGAACTTGACTATCCCGCAGGTCAACAAGCCAGAGGTGACTACGCCGTTCGTGCAGAAATCCGCGTTGCCCATCAAAGCGATAGTGCAACGCAGTGAGCCGCACCACGTCGGTCTCCGGCTCCGGCTTCCCCTCGGCCTGCACTGCTCGCGTGACCACCACCAGGCGCTCACCGTCCGGTGCCCAAGCGAAACTCGTCACCGGTTCGGCAAAGCGCGTCAGCTGACGCGCCTCGCCGCCATGGCGCGGGATCACCCAGAGTTGGTCACTGCCTGACCGGTCAGACACGAATGCAAGCCAATCGCCGCGGGGAGACCAGCGCGGCAGTGTGTCTCGATCTGTTCCCGCAGTGAACGGCCGCGGCGACTGGCCAGCACGATCAACCAACCAGATCGCTGACCGGTATTTATCAGCTGCAAGATCCATGACGCTGACAACACAAGCGATCTCGCTTCCGTCCGGCGAGATTTGCGCATCGCTGACCAGACGCAGTGTCGCCAAATCGTTCGGTTGCACCCGCCGCGGCATAACCCTGCACCGCTCCTTTCACGACCGTTCGCAGGCCGTACAAGCTCTCGACACTTCCTGCGGGAACTCGTAGGTTATGTCCGCCCTTCAAGCCCCTTCTCACGCAACACCAACTCCCGGAGCTGCCGTAGTATTGCCGAGCGACGCTCCGTATACTCCGCCTCGTCTAATTCTCCGGCCGCCCGCGCCTCATCAAGCCGATTGAGCTCGGCGGCCAGCTGGAGCCGCTCGTCCGAGACTCGATCGCCATCGTCCGGGCTGACGGCGGGCGATCGCCGTCTCCGCAGCGCGAGGAAGGCCAAGGTGCTAGCCGCGATGACGCCAAGGAGCCCCACTGCAATGGCGATGCTCGGCCCGAGCGGTAAGTCAAGCAAGAACCCTGTCCGTGGCAAACCGCTCACCTGCACCACGTGCGTGTCACCGACGACCGGCGCATCGACCGCAAGCACGCGATAAGTCACGCCGCTGACTTCAACCGTTCCCGTGTCGATCAAGCTGCGCGAACTCAAGCGGTATGTTCCATCGCGGACGAGCACGCGGAGCGTTCCAGTCGGCATCGCTGTACCGATGGCAAGCGTCGCGCGTGTTCCTTCATAGCGAACGGTGTAACTCAACACCACCGTCTGCTGACCGGGTGGTAGTGGGCCAGTCGTCAGGAGCACACCATTTTCAAGGCGCGGTTGCCCATAGTTAAAGCCAGGTTGCGGGCTAATCTCCTGCGCTCCCTGAGGGAGAGGAATTCGCAAAACGACACCGTTTGTGTCACCAAGATAGGTACGGTCGCCACCATTCTCGACGATGACAATATCCATCACGTCGACCGCGCGGAGTTCTGGTGATGCGCCAGCGATGACAATCGACCGGGAGTTCACGCGCACCGCGTTCGCATCGTTCGTCGTGTCGTACACGGTGAGCTCAACAGTCTGCTGCGGCTGTTGGTTGAGCTGCACCATCGGGCTGACGTACTCTACCCCGGCATAGCGCACCACAAGGAGATACGCGTCCTGATCACCGGTTGCGAGCCCCTCAAACGCGAACGAGCCGTCTTGACCAACCTGCGCCTGACGTTCCTCCGCGAGTTGCATGCCGGTGAAGTGGCGAAGTGTCACCGTCAGACCAGCGACGCTTCCCCCACCGGGCGTCCCGTTCTGGACACGACCGGAAATCGTCCCAGTCTCTTGAGCTTGGGCACTACTCCATGTGACCGCAAGCAGGGCAAAGACACAGAAGAAGACCGCGTGCCGAAACCGCACCGCTCAGACTCCTTTTTGTCTCCTCGACCGGACCTGGACAACCTTAGTCGGCAGCGACCGGAAGGGCACGTGCTGCCGGCACCGTTGCCGCTGTGTACGCGCGATCCAAGACTTCGATGAGATGGAGCACCGGAACGCGCAAGCCACGCGCCCGAAGCCCCGCCTCAAGCTGGAGCATACACCCTGGGTTGGCCGAGACAATCACCTCTGCCCCGGTGGCAAGCGCGTTGTCCAGTTTGCGTTCCAGCAATGCTGACGCCATATCCGGTTGGAGCAGGTTGTAGATCCCCGCCGAGCCACAACAGAGTGCTGATTCAGCCATCTCCACGAGCCGGAGCTGGGGGATCGCGCGCAGGAGCACGCGCGGCTGCTGGGTGATCCGCTGGGCATGCGCAAGGTGACAAGGCTCCTGGTATGTCACGGTCCAGGGCAGCGCTCCCGGTTGAGCCGTCAATCCACGCTCGACCAGGAACTCCAGCACATCACGCACTTTGGCAGCGAGCGCTCGCGCCCGCTCCGCGTAGCGGTGATCGTGATTGAGGAGCTCCGGGTACTCCTTCAGCATCGCACCACAACCAGCGGCATTAACAATGATCGCATCCAGGTACGGAGACTCGAGCGCCTCGATATTACGGCGCGCCAACTCGCGACCGAGCTCCGGCTCACCACTATGCACGTGAAGAGCGCCGCAGCACTGCTGGCCGGAGACAAGGACAACATCGAACCCGTTTCGGGTCAGCACGCGGATTGTCGCCTCGTGGACATGCGCATAGGCCGTGCTCATCACACAGCCGGTGAAGAGCGCTACCCGACCGCGCCGCTCGCTTTCCGCTGGGAAAAAACGCCCATCAGGCACGACAAACTGTTCCGGGATGGTCGGAAGCATTGCTTCAGCATGCTCCAGGCCCAAAACACGGAGAGCACCACTACGTCGGACAAGCATCCGCAAGGGGCTCCGCTGATACCAACGCAGGAGTTTGTTCGCCGCCCGGAACAGCCGCATGTCGCCGAGCAGGACACGGAATCCAATGATGCGGAAGAGCCTCTCCCGCAGTGACTGCGGACGATGTTGCACGAGCTGCGCCCGCGATGCTTCCAGAATCTGCCCGTAATGCACGCCACTCGGGCACACCGCTTCACAGGCACGACAGTTCAGGCAGAGGTGCATTTCCTCAGCAAAGACCGGATCGAGCAGGTCGAGTCGCCCCTCGGCAACCGCCTTCATGAGCCAGATCCGCCCACGAGGCGACGAGCGCTCCCGCCAGGTCATTCGGTAGGTCGGACAGGAAGGCAAGCAAAACCCGCAGTGCACGCACTGGCGGATGAGGTCGAATGACGGTACGTCGCGGCCGCTGAATCCGCGCACACGCGTCGACTCCGGCACGGTCACCATGGTCGCCTCCTGTCCATCCGCGTCAGAGCAGAGCGATGAACCGACCCGGATTGAGCGTCCGCTCCGGATCGAACGTTTCCTTGAGTCGCCGCATGACCGCCACACCCTCGGGATGCCGTCCAAAAACGTCGTATCCGGCCTTGACATCCCCTGGCGCGGCGAGCATGGTCGCGTGCCGGCCGTACCCAGCCAGGCGCGTCCACGCACCACGGAGTTCCTCGACCGTCCCCGCCACGGTCACGTAAGCCAGTCCACTTCCCACATCCAGGACCGCATCCTCCAAGGCTGAACCCCACTCGGTCACCAGCTGGGCAGCGAGTTCGCCGAGTTGCGATGGCAATTCCCCGATGCGCACCCGCATCACGTTGGCGAGCGGTGTTGCGCCCAGCTTTCCCTGCAGCGATGACCAGAAGCGGAGCGTCTCCTCGTGCTCGAGGATGCGGGCATCACTTGTCGCGGAGGCGGCTGTCTCACGCAACCGCTCGGCCTGTCGCAGCACAGCACCCTCTGGCCCTTCACACCGTGCGGCCAGTGTCCATCGCGCCATCCCAATGAACCGCTCCGCCGTGACCGGAGCGAGTACGACAAGTGCGGTTGGGGCGAGCTGGGAACCGCGCACAGCGAGCGCGCCTTCCATCGCCTCCTCAAGCGAGGGGAAAGCAACAAGGAGCGTTCGCTGTGCTTCCGGCGACGGCAACAGCTTGAAGTTGGCGCGGACGATGACGCCAAGTGAGCCGAGCGCACCGAAGTGCAGCCGCATCATGTCATAACCGGAGACGTTCTTGACCACCATCCCGCCCCCGCGGGCAAGAGTACCGTCCGGCAGCGCGACGGTGATCCCGATGATCAGATCTCGCAGACTGCCGTACCCAAAACGCCGAGGGCAGCCGAGACCGGTTGCCACCAGCCCACCAATGGTGATCCGCTCCGGGTCATCGGCATCAAGCGGGAGCATCTGGCCGTGCTCGCTGAGGATCGCAGCAAGACGCGCAAGCGTGCAGCCCGCCTGCACCCCGATGGTGAGATCGTCTGGCTCGTAGTCGACAACTGCCGCCAGCCCCCGGAGATCGAGCGCCACATCGTAGCGCTCCGGAAGATTGCCGAGTCCCATCTGCCCGCCGCCACCCCACGGGACCAAGGCCAGTCCAGCGGCCGCACAGAGCGCGAGCGCTTCCGCGACCGTCTCTGGCGAGGCGAGTTCAAGCGCGAGGCGCGGAGGTATACCGTCGACGATATAGTTCGAGGGATCAGAGGATCTCCCGAGTTCCTCAAGGCGCTGGAGTGCCGTGTCCGGCGCAAGCCGTGTCGTTCCTGTCATCCTGCCTCACCTCAGACGTATTCCAGGCCGAAGCGCTGCGCCAGCGCCTGCTGACGGAGCAGCGCCACCTCACCACAGCGGAATCCGGTCGGCAACACCTTCTCGGGGTTAAAGAGTTCGCGTGGATCGAAACTCCGTTTGAGTCCGGCCATCGCGCAGAGGTCTTCCGTCGTGAAGACGAGCGTCATGTAGTCGCGCTTCTCGAAGCCGATACCGTGCTCCCCGGAGAGGGTGCCCCCGACATCAACGCAGTAACGGAGGATCTCGGTCGTGCACTCGAGCACCCGCTCCACCTCGCCGGGACGGTGCCGGTCAAAGAGGACCAAAGGATGCAGATTCCCGTCCCCGGCATGGAAGACGTTGGCTATAGAGAGGCGGTACTCGCGACTAAGCTCCTCGACCCGCCGCATCGTGGCAGGTAGCTTCGTGCGCGGGACAGTCGTGTCGACAAGGTAGTAGTTGGGCGCAAGACGTCCCATCGCACCGAATGCCGATTTGCGGCCCAGCCAGAGGAGGTCGCGCTCCTCCTTCGTGCGCGCGACGCGGACTTCCCAAGCGCTGTGCTGCCGGCAGAGCTCGGCGACTCGACCCGTGTTCTCTGCAACAATTTCTTGTAATCCATCCAGTTCGACAAGGAGCACGGCCCCCGCTTCCCGTGGATAGCCGGCATGGAACGCGTCTTCCACCGCCTTGATGGTCAGCTGATCCATCATCTCGAGCGCAGCCGGTAGCACACCTGCCGCAATAATCGCCGAGGTCGCGTGTGAGGCTGACTCAATATCCGGGAATGCAGCAAGAAGGACACTGACCCCCTCCGGCAGGCGCGTGAGGCGGACCATCACCTTGGTGACAATGCCAAGCGTGCCTTCCGAGCCGACTAAGACACCTGTGAGATCGACCCCCGGTGTTTCGGGTACCGGCCCCCCAGTCCAGATCCGCTCGCCATCCGGAAGGACGACTTCGAGTCCTAGGATATGGTTCGTTGTCACCCCGTATTTCAGACAGTGCGGCCCACCGGAGTTGTTCCCGACGTTACCGCCAATCGTGCAGGCACGCTGAGAGGCCGGGTCCGGTGCGAAGAAATAGCCACGCGGCTGGAGCGCAGTACTGAGCTCCAGGTTAATAACACCTGGCTCCACGATCGCGTACCCATCTCGTTCATTGACCTCGAGAATGCGGTTCATCCGAGTAAGGACAATCAGTATGCCACCGCGTAGCGCCAGAGCACCGCCAGCAAGACCGGTACCAGCGCCCCGTGGAATAACTGGCAGCCCGACCTCGTTGGCCAGCCGGACGACCGCACTAACTTGTTCTGCTGTCCGTGGCAGTACCGTAAAGTCCGGCCGGTGATGGCCAGCAAACACCTCGTCCGAGGCGTCGTACTCGTAGACCAGGAGCTCGTCCGGATCATCGAGCAACCCATCGGGCCCGACGATCTCGAGCAAACGGGTACGGATCGCTGCACGGTCCATGGGCATGTCCTCCTGCGGGTCCGCTCCCACTCCGGCGCGAGGTACCGAGTCGACGCCGAAAGTTGACTCAAGTATGCGCCGCGACCGAATGCGACGCAATCGTCTGCCAGCGCGAGCAGTGGGCGCTCGTCAGTCTGATTGGGAAAGTGCCGAGGAACCTACCCACCCACCGGCCCCACCAGCCCCGATTCTTGAGGCAAGTAAGAGAACTACAACGCGAGAGGATGTTCGGCAGGTCAGTCGGCGGCAAAACACGCTAGACTCACGCATTGAGGGGTCAGATCTCCGCAGCTTTGTTGCCTGGGGACAGCCACCAGAAGACGGGCAGGCTGGTTCGCTGGATACACTGCGGAGAGCAAACCGTGACGACGTAGGAAGGAGTGATCCGTGTCGGCTGGACAGTACTGGATCCTCGTCGGCTCACCGGAGAATCTTGAGGCAACGCGCGCCCACGGTTTTCGTCTCCAAGGCTTTAAGTCGCGACATCGCAAGAAGGCCGAATCGATGCGACCGGGCGACCGTTTGGTCTATTACGTCACTGGTGTGCAAGGGTTTGCTGCGACTGTGACGGTGACCTCGGACGCCTTCGAGGATCACACACCGATCTGGACGAGTCGCGGCCCAAAGAAGGCGAGCGAAGACTACCCCTGGCGCGTTCAGATCGAGCCCGATATCGTCCTGCCACCCGGCCTAACTGTTCCGGCAGAACAACTCGCACCCCTGCTTGAACACACCCAAAAGTGGCCACCCGAGCACTGGCGGCTCGCTTTCCAAGGTCAGCTGCATCGCATTAGTGAACGCGACTTTACTTTGATACGCCAGGCGCTTGCCCAGGCTGCTGCAGTGAGCGAAGGGGTGCAACGATGAAACGAGCCGTCCGTTTGGCCAAAGCACTGTCCATCGCCTTGCTCACAATGGTCGTCAGTATCGCAATCCCGGGTTTGCACTTCGTGCTCGGTCCACTCTCACCATTGCTTGGCGGCTTTGTCGCTGGCGCCGTCTGCCGACTCCGCGGGGAAGAAGCCGTGCTGCTTGGCGTGTTCGAGGCACTCCTCGCTGGTATTGGCGTTGGTATTCTCCTCCCGGATCTTGCTCACCTGACTCTTGGTGTGGCAACGCTCTGGTTCTTCGGTCTTTTTGCAGCAGTGTACGCTGGCCTCTTGGGCGGCGTTGCCGCCTACATCAGCGGAAGACAAGCACGAACACGTGGCTAACATCCGGAGGAGTCGACCAATGGGATATTGCCCACGTTGCGGTGAACACTCTCCTTATCGGGAGGACGATCTGAACCAGCTCGCCGAGTTTCCGCCGGTTCGGATACCGATCGGTTCACGAATCGTCCCGCTTCCGGCTGATCTTGAAGATGGAGCGATGATCCGCTACGCTGGCTGCCTCTTCACTGTCCGGCGGAGCGGCGACCGGTACGAGCTCCTCTTGGCACGGGTCGGTCACAGCTGAGCAAGGGCTTACCAACGGCCCGTGCCGCTTTCTCCTCAAGCAGCCAAAGTCTGGTCGGCGGCGCCTTGCGGTCTGTGCACGCGTTTCCGGCACGAACGACCGTGATACGTTGTCGCGCCCGTGCACACACGCGTGGTTCGCCGGCATAGCCACGCGGAGGAGTGCGTCAGCTGCCCACAAGAGAGCACTCGTTCCACTTCTGCTCTCGCAGTCATCAGACCGGGAGCGCGAGCGCCTCGCGCCCCGGTGGGCAGCCATCGCGGGATCATACGAACATGGTGCGGCACGAAACCCATCTTTTGCAACGTCATCGCCGCGGGCACGCCAGCACAAACGCTGATACAGAAAGAGCTATGCAGATGCGAGGAGGAGATCGCCGCTGCAAACGCCATCCGACGGCAAGTGACAAGAAAAACCCCAGCCGAAGAGCTGGGGTACAGCATGGTGGAGATGGGGGGAGTCGAACCCCCGTCCAGAGCGTTCAGCCGAGGATCTCCTACAGGCTTAGTCGGTGTTCTCCTGTCGCTGCCGGGCTCCCACCGACAGGATCCCGGTCAGCCGAGCCAGATCAGACTTGACCTCGCCCGCACTGGCGCTTGGACGAGGGGCACCCCGGCCTTGCGACGCCCGCTCCGAACCCGCCGGGGAGGGGTTCGGGCAGACGTGGCTGCGTTAATTACGCAGCCAGAGCGAGTTCGCGCTCGCCAGTTACTTTGCTGCCCCTTTTTACGAGTTCCTGGGCGACCTCGGCCTGCAATCCCCGCACCTACGGCCCTGTCGAATCCAGTCATCCCCACGAGCCGTACTTGCGAGCGCATCAACCATTATAGCCAACCAGACACCCATCGCACAAGTGCCCCCCGTGCTCACAGGCTCGTCAACGGCCACGGGTAGGCATTGCTTGCTCCCTCCGATCTGAACGGGGAAGAGGCTCGATCAGGGCAACCGTCTCGCCGACCACGTTGTGTCTTCGCGAGGCGCAGGTGCAACGCCGTTGAGGCAGGTGTTCCATTGAAGCCGTTGTTTTTCCGGGGCCGCGACCCGACCAGAGTCTTGCCCGCTCAGAGTTCCGCGATCAGAGCCCCATCACCGTTGCACTCCTGCCTCCCATCCGATCCCGAAGCCGCCCCTCGTCCAAACCCACTCCGGTGATACTTCGTCCTGTACTGCGGAAACGGATTGCCGTACGTCCCGCCTACGCTTCGCACGTACTACACACGATGATTGACCATGACCGAAAAAGTGACCCACCCGCAAT
Organism: Thermomicrobium sp. CFH 73360; assembly: GCF_023806465.1. Lineage (GTDB taxonomy): Bacteria > Chloroflexota > Chloroflexia > Thermomicrobiales > Thermomicrobiaceae > Thermomicrobium. The sequence continues at coordinate 182,586 of NZ_JAMSLS010000002.1, forward strand.
CGTACCGACCCCGGTGCCTCACCGGGCTGGTGAATGGAGACGGCGCAGAGGTTCCTATGCCATTCACCAAGGAAGAGGGATCCACACTCATCCGGTGCATCAAAGACGCATCACCGCGGACGGAGCGCTCGCTCAATCTCACGCCGCGCCTCACGCTCAGCGATCGCCTCTCGCTTGTCATACTGCTTCTTGCCACGAGCCAGTCCGAGGTCGACCTTCGCCAGACCTCGTCGGATGGCGAGTCGCAGCGGCACCAGGGTATACCCCCGCTTCTCCAGCTTGCCCCGCAGGTAATCGAGTTCGTGCTTGTGGACAAGCAGCTTGCGTGGCCGTGTGGGATCGTGCTGGTGCTTTCCACTCGCCCCGGGATAGGGACTGATGTGCATCCCGATGAGCCAAAGCTCACCATTTTCGATACGGGCGTAAGCATCCCGAAGATTCACTCGCCCCGCCCGAATCGACTTAATCTCCGACCCTGTGAGCTGGATGCCTGCTTCCAGCTCCTCCTCGATGAAGTAGTCGTGGTATGCCTTCCGGTTGACTGCGATAACCTTTTCCGCTTCGCGGCTCTTCGTCTCCTTGCTCATGTTCCCATCATACCTCGCCGAGGCGCGTGTTGACAGACACCACACTGCGGCAAGGCGAACTCTGGCGGACAAATGGTGCGCCACTCTTGTCCCCGGAACGGTGCAAACTCAACTGCCAGTCAGTACCTCCACCCCGCGCACCTCTACCGCAGGAGAAGTTTAGATCCGTCCGCCTCCTCAATCGCTCGGGATCGATACCGGAAAGCGGTGGAATGATGAGGAACGCGCACACTTGGCGCCTGACTTCAGATCCACCGGAGTTCCTCGTGCCGTCCTGCCGCGAGGCACGCATCCACCGGGGCACTATCACGGTCTCCACCCTAAGAACCTCAATCCCTCTGGGAGCTTCGGCATCGCTCTTCACAAGCGAGTCTCAGAATCACGGCCAACGCGCTCGGGTCGACGACTGCAGCCCGGTTGCGCCTTCACCGCATCCGGGTACACTAGGGCGGGATGCAGGGGACGACCGACCCGTACGAGATGATCGCCGAGTATTACGACCTCGAATTCGCCGACTTCACAGCAGATGTCGAGGTCTATCTGGCCTTTGCCCAACGGACCGGCGAACCGATCCTCGAGATTGGCTGCGGGACAGGCCGGTTGCTGCTTCCGCTAGCCCAAGCCGGTTACCAGGTAGATGGGGTTGATCGGTCACCGGCCATGCTAGCCCGTGCAGCGGAGCGGCTCAAAGCAGCTGAGCTGCAGAGTGTTCGCCTCTTCCAGACTGACGCCGAGGATTTGCACCAACTTTCTGACGAGAGCTATCGCTTGGCAATCGTGGCGCTGAATGGTTTCCTGCACCTCCCAAATCGTGCCGCGCAGCAGCGAGCTCTTGCGGAGCTCCACCGCGTCCTACAGACCGGTGGACTCCTCTTGCTTGACGTTCTTCATCCCACGCCCCACCAACTTCGCGCCCTCGAGCAGCCTCTCGCCTGGGATGCATCCTGGGACTTACCCGATGGTAGCCGACTCGACCGCTTCACGAGCCGCACCGTTCACCCGGCCGAGCAAATGATCGTCACCACCTTGTTCTACGACCGCACAGACAAGACGACCGGGCAGGTGACGCGCCAGGTGGCACGCTACATCCTCCGCTACGTTCATCGCTTCGAACTGGAACTCTTACTCGAACTCGCTGGTTTTGCCATCGAGGCGATTTACGGGTCGTACGAGCTCGAGCCTCTTTCCGACGAGAGTCCACAGATGCTCGTCGTCGCCGAGCGGCGGCCTCGCTCGGTATACTCGCTCCGCGTCGAGACATGAAGGTCCGACGGAGGCGAAAACGGTGATCCACGGTGTGGAGATTAAGCGGTTGGTCACGCATGTCGACGAGCGCGGCTCGCTCACCGAACTCATTCGTTGCGATGATCCGTTCTTTGAGAAGTTTGGGCAATGCTACGTCTCGGTCTCCTGGCCTGGGGTCATCCGCGCCTGGCACTGGCACAAGAAGCAGACCGACTATTTCGTCTGCGTCAAAGGGATGATCAAGGTACCGCTCTTTGACCTCCGGGAGGACTCGCCAACCTACCGCGAACTCAACGAGTTCTATCTCGGTGACGATAACCGGATCGTCCTCAAGATTCCACCGGGAGTGGCCCATGGCTTCAAGAACATCGGGACTGAACCCTGCTACCTGCTCAACTTCCCTACCGAGCCGTACGATCCGGAGAATCCGGACGAATATCGCCTGCCGTATGACACGCCCGAAATCCCGTATTCCTGGGACATCAAGTACCGCTGAGGGCAGCCTGTGGTGATCACACGCTCTTATCCAGACCGCCTCGAGATTCGGCCAGCCGAACGTCCAGTCGATGTGGTTGTTCAGCTTCCCGGCTCAAAGAGCCTGACCAACCGAGCCCTCGTCCTCGCCGCACTCGCGGACGGCACGAGTGTCCTCGAAGGGGCGCTTCTCAGTGAGGATAGCCTGGTTATGGTCGAGTCGCTCCGGCGGCTCGGCATTTCGGTCGAGGTCGATGAGACCTCTGAGCGGATGATCGTGGCCGGACAGGGAGGAGCAATTCCCGCTCAAAGGGCGGAACTCTTCGTTGGCAATTCCGGAACAACGGCGCGGTTCCTCACCGCAGTGGTCGCACTCGGACACGGCGACTACGTCGTGGACGGGGTACCGCGCATGCGTGAGCGGCCAATCGAGCCCCTCCTCGATGCACTGCGGCAGTTGGGTGTGGACGCCGTCTCACTGGCTGGTACCGGGTGCCCTCCGGTACAGGTGCGGGCACGCGGAATTGCGGGCGGCACCGTCCGGATGCGCGGGGATGTTTCAAGCCAGTACCTCAGTGCACTCCTGATGGTCGGACCGTACACGCGGGAGGGGTTACGGATCGAACTGGAGAGCGAGCTCGTCTCGATCCCGTACGTTGAAATGACGCTCGCCGCGATGGCCGACTTTGGCGTGCGCGCCTGGCGCGAGAGCGACCGCGTCTTCGTCGTCCCTGGAAAACAGCGCTATCATGCTCGAACGTATCCCATCGAGCCCGATGCCTCGGGAGCCTCATACTTTTTTGCCCTCGCAGCAGCGACGGCCGGCCGCGTCAAGGTGCCGCATCTTGGTAGTCGCTCGCTCCAAGGCGATGTGCACTTTGTCGACCTGCTCGAACGGATGGGTTGCCAGGTGATCCGTGAACCGGACGCGATCACTGTCATCGGGCAACGCCCGCTCCGTGGCATTGAGGCGGACATGAACGCTATCTCCGATACTGTCCCAACTCTGGCAGCCCTCGCCCCGCTCGCCGATGGGCCAGTGATGATCCGAAACGTGCAGCACATCCGCTACAAGGAGACAGATCGCATTGCTGCAGTTGCGAACGAACTCCGTCGGCTCGGTCAAGAGGTTGACGAGTATCCGGATGGCTTGCGGATCACCCCACGGCCCGTTCGTCCCGCTATCGTCCACACGTACCACGACCACCGCATGGCGATGAGCTTCGCCGTGCTTGGCTGCGCGGTGCCCGGGATTGTGCTCGATGATCCCGGTTGTGTCGCCAAGACTTTCCCTGACTTCTTCGAGCGACTCTGGGCAGCCTTAGGCGCCCGCTAGACGCGTGCTGCGCGATTCATCAGATAGCAGTCAGCGAGGACGAGTAGCAACATCGCCTCTGCGACCGGAACGACACGCGGGCAGATTGAGGGATCGTGTCGCCCTTCGACGACGATGGTCCGCTCGTTGCCAGAGATGTCCACTGTCCGCTGCGGGCGCGCGATCGACGATGTCGGCTTGACCGCGAGCCGCACGACAATCTCTTCACCGGTGGAAATACCGCCCAACATCCCGCCGGCATGATTCGTCAGCGTCCGCACCCGCCCGTTTTCTATCACAAAGGGATCGTTGTGCTCATGGCCGTAGAGCCGCGCCGCAGCAAAGCCATCCCCAATCTCGACGCCCTTTACTGCCGGGATGCTGAGCATCGCATAACCGATCAGCGCATCGAGTTTGTCCATTGTCGGCTCACCGAGCCCTGGCGGTACGTTCACCGCCCGCACCTCGACGATGCCACCGACGCTTGTCTTCTGTTCCTTCGCCTCAAGGATGGCCGCAACCATCTTCTGTGCGGCGACTGGGTCAGGGCACCGTACCGGGTTGCGATCAATCTCCTCACGGTCGAACGTTTCAATCGTGATGCCAGCGAGCTCCCGGACGAACGCAAAGACTTCAACCCCTGCCACCGACCGCAGGAGCTGCCGAGCGATTGCTCCTGCCGCAACCCGGCCCCAGGTCTCCCGAGCACTCGAGCGTCCGCCACCGCGGTGATCGCGATGCCCGTACTTGACCCAGTAGGTGTAATCGGCATGCCCGGGACGGAAGACATCGCGCAAGGGCTCGTACTTGCTCGAGTCCGCATCGGCATTGTAGGTAATCAGGGAGATTGGAGCCCCAGTGGTCTTCCCCTCAAAAACGCCGGAGAGGATCGTCACCCGATCGCGCTCTTGGCGCGGCGATGTGACCTCGCTTTGTCCTACTCGACGACGGTCAAGGTCACGTTGAATGAGTTCCTCATTTAATTCCAGCCCAGCTGGACAACCATCGACTATAACACCCAAGGCTGGACCGTGCGATTCACCCCAGGTCGTCACCCGGAAAAGTCTGCCGAACGTGCTGCCCATTGTCTCTCTACCCCTCCATCCGGTCTGCCCGACTCACGTACCACCCGGATCCGCGAGCCAGCGCCCGTAGATCTGATAATCCAGCTCCGGTACGCGCCGGAAGCCGAACCGCTCGTAAAGCCGACGGCTACGCTGATTGCTCCCCTGGGTACTGAGTGCGATCCGATGAGCTCCGCGCGCCGCCAGGACACGTACTGCCCACACCAACGACTCGTATCCGTACCCTTGCCCTTGGTAGAAGGGTGACACAGCAAGCCGATCCAAATGTCCCCAACCGCGCAGACGCGTAACACCCACGTAGCTCACTGGCGTCCCGTCGCGTTCGCGGCCAAGATAGACGTCGACACGTGGGTCACTCATGTACTCGTCGAATTCCTCTACGCTGTTCCACCACAGCCAGTCGAATGCCTCGTGATCGAGGTCGAGCAGTTCTCCCAGCGTAAACGGATCATCTGCATCCACCCGCTCAAAGCGCAACCGTGATGGACCTGGTGGTACGGTGTAAAGCACCATCTCGTACACGAAGATTTCCTCGAGCAGCTCGAAACCCGTCCGCTCATAGAACACCGGTGGACGCCGCTCGTATTGTTGCGCGGAGACGAGCAGTTGCTTCCCTTGTGCAGTCGCAACATCAGCAAGCGCATCAATCAACTGATAGGTGAGTCCGCCACTGGTCACTTCGAGAAGTGCGACAATCTCTTCGCGATGCCGCCACGGACCGGCAAGCACATATTCACCTGTCACTGGTGCCCACAACGACAGGCCGGGTGCATCGCGCACGAGTTCGGCGACCTCCTCCACACTGTACCGACTTCCCCACTTCAGCCGGAGACGTGGGAGGTCGTCGAGGACCAACGGGACAATCAGGGTTGACTCGACCATTTCTCTCCGACCAGCATCACGGGCACTCAGCGCGCTGGGTGCGATCCATCGATCCAGACACGCTCCAATCCGAGGATACCCAAAGGGGTCACCGGAAGGTCGCGAACCCGCGGCGCGACGAGCAAGTATTCCACGTCGAACGTCAGCGGGAGAACGACCGCCTCATCAAGGATGGCTTCTTGGGCAGCGAGCAATGCCTCCCGCCGCTCGCCTGGATCCAGAGTGTACCGAGCTTGCTCGACCAAGCGCTGGACCCGCGGGTTTTCGTATGCAATCGGGCGCGCAGGGCTGTCCGTTGCGAACAACGCATCAAGGACCGCCTCAGGGTCGGGATAGTCCGCGACCCAGGAAAAGACGAAGATCGGCAGCCGTCTCGCATCGAGATCGTCCAGATAGTCTGGCCAGTCCAACTGGAGAACTTCGACGTCCGCGCCGAGTTCCTGTTCCCAGACGCGGGCGAGCATGATTCCAAGTCCGCTGCCAGCACTCACAACCTCCAGCTGGAGCTTGCGCCCGGCCAAGAGTGCTCGCGCAGCCTCCGGATCGGTGGGCAACGTCGCAGCTGTCCACGGGCTTCCTGGCATTCCTTCTGGCACGATTCCCTCGGCCAGCCGCACCTTCCCTTGGAGTGTCACCTGGGCCACCTTCTCCCGGGGAAACGCTTGAATCAATGCACGCCGCACGGCTGGATCGTCGAGCGGCGGCACAGCCGGGTTCAAGAACACATAGGTCCCAGCGAAGAGCGGCTGCACAATCAAGTGGTCACGGTAGGGCGACTCGGGCGCGCTCACCCGATCCACCGCCCAAGCCGGGACGGGAGCGACATCGAGCTGACCACGCTCGTACTGATTCAGCGGTGAAAGCGCCCCTGCGCCAATCGCAACGCGCACCTCGCGGAGGTACGGTGGCTGTGGCCGGTATCCAGGATGTGGGCCGAGCACCAGCTCCTCGGTGTCCCACCGCAATAACCGGAATGGACCGCTCCCAACGGGATGTCGCCACCACTCGGGCCCCTGCTCCACATTGGCTCGTTGCACCACGCTTGCGACCGGCAAGGCCAAGCTGAGGAGAAATGTCGCGCGCGGTGCCTCCAAGTGCAGCCGTAGTGTCCGCTCATTAAGGAGCTCAACTCCCGGAATTTCACTGCGGCGGCCGAGCAAACGATCTTCAGCACCAACAAGATCACGCAGCATCCCCCAGGCCGGTAGTCCCCGCCCGTCACCCCCGTTCAGTGCTGGATCGCACGCCCGTTCCAGTGAGTACTTGACATCAGCGGCGGTGATCGGTGTTCCGTCGTGAAACGTGATATCGGGTCGTAGCCGGACGGTGTAGGTACGCCCATCGGGAGAAATCTCAATGCGCTCGGCGAGCTCCGGAACGGGCCGAAGCGATGGGTCAAAGCGGACCAAGCCTCGGAACAGCTGCTGGACCACAAAGGCAGACTCAACGTCGCGGACGAGCGCCGGATCGAGTGTGAGTGGCCCATCAGGCGAACCGACCACGGTGAGGACCTGATTACCCACCAGCGGTGGCGGCTGAGGCGCCGCTTGTGCCTCGAGGATCTCTCCCGGCAGCACCGGCGTTACTGCTGGAGTCGCAAGGGCCACTCGGGGAAAGCCATCCGGTGAGGAAACTGGTACCGAGGACGAATCCTCTGGTGTCGTAACTGGGCCGGCCGGAACAACAAGCCGACAGCTCGCCAGAACGAGCAGCAGGAGAATAATAAACAGCGTCAGCCGACTACGCTCGTGGGCCTTCATCGCTTTTCTTCCGAGACGCACGCTCCGTGAGCACTGACAAAATTCGCACGACGACGTCGTCTACCGTCAGCAGACCGGTATCGAGAACGAGATCAGCGTGCGCCCGTGCCTCGGCTAACCGTTCTTGCTCAAGCCGGTAGAGCCACTCGGGCCAGTCGTGGCCGCGTCGTTCCCGCACCGTCTCTAAGCTCGCATCGAGGTAGACCAGGAGATCTGGTTCTGGTCGACGCCAGAGATCGCGCACGATGGAATGTTCCTGCCCAACGACAATGGCCTCGATGCCACGACGGGCGAGCTCAGCCGCGATGGTCGATTTGCCAGCCCCGCAAGGGCCAACGAGGACAACACGCATCGAAGACTCCAACCCTGACGTTAGGGGAAGTGTACCGGGTTCCGTATACCCCTGTTCCTCACTCGGGCAGGGGAAAGCAGAGTGCGAGTCGCCGGATTGGCTGCACCATTCCACCGCTGTGAAGCTTGAGTGCAATGATCGTCATATCATCCTGTGGATTTCCGCGGTCAGCCGTCAGCGCTGCCGCGAGGAGACCGTCAGCGACTTCCTGCGCCGTCCGCTCCGGCCACGCCTCCTGCTGGGCATAGGCGACAACATCAAACGGTTGCTGCCAACGCCGACCGGCATGCGCAACACCGTCACTCACCACGATGGCAACTAACCCCGGCTCGAGCGGCCACTCGGTAACCCCTGGTCGGGTATGCCGGTAGACACCAATCCGTCCGCCCGTGGAAGCGACGACCTCAATACCACTGTCCCGGACGAGGACGAGCGGTGCTTCACTATTCCGTGTGACGACGAGCGTGCGGCTGGCAAGATCGACCGAGACAATGTCCAGTTCGGCCGAAACGCGTCCACCGCGCAGTGTGTACAAAAAGTCATGTGCCGCCCGTGCCGCAGCTCCATCGCGCACACCCTCATTCAGTAGGCCGATGATCCGCCCAGCGATCTGGAGGCTCAACAGCTTGGCTGCACTTCCGGAACCCTGGGCATCCACCAGGACGACCGAAATGCCGCCACCCGGTCGCTCAACGAGCTCCACGGTGTCGCCGCTCTCGCGACTACCCGCCCGGTGTGTCTTTGCAATGGCGAGTTCGATCGTGAGTGTCACGACGATCGAGAAACTGATGCCCGACCTTTGTAGTTTCGGGTGTAGTACGCCGCAAATGCGTCATCGCGCCGGGCCCGCCACCAGTCCTGCCGTGCACAATACCATGCGACCGTTTTCGCTAAGCCCTCAGCGAACGAAATACGTGGGCGCCAGCCGAGAGCCGCAAGACGACTCCAGTCGACGGCATACCGCCGGTCATGGCCCGGACGATCAGCCACATGGACAATTGTCTCAGGGTCCGCCCCGAGAAGCTCCACCAGTGCGCGCGCAACCGCGAGATTTGGCCGATGCTCGGAAGCCCCAATATTGTAGACCTGCCCTGCTTCACCGTGCAGGAGCACCATCCAAATGGCACGGCAGTGATCATCGACAAAGAGCCAGTCGCGCTCTTGCAGACCGTCACCGTAAATGGGAATCGGTTGCCCGCTGAGAAGATTCGTGATGGCCAGCGGAATAAACTTCTCAGGATACTGGTAGGGACCGTACGTATTGCAACCGCGGGTGATCAGGACTGGAAGGCCATAGCTGGTCCAATAGGCATAGGCAAAGTGTTCGGCGGCTGCTTTGCTTGCTGCATAGGGATTCCGCGGACGCAGCGGATCATCTTCTTTCGCCGCGCCATTCAGCACTTCCCCGTAAACCTCGTCGGTACTCACATGGAGAAAGCGGGCAACACGAGCACGGGTCGCATGTTCCAGGAGCACCATCGTTCCCCAGACATTCGTCTGGACGAAGGCCGCAGGTTCGAGGAGCGACCGGTCAACGTGGGTCTCGGCCGCGAAGTTCACGACCGCCTCACAGCCGGCTATCGCTTCGGCAACCGCATCCGGATCGGCGACATCGCCTTGGAGAAAACGAACCCGTGGATCGTCGAGCACTCCCTCGAGGTTGAGAAGGCTTCCAGCATACGTGAGCTTGTCGAGAATCACGATCTCGGAAATCCCACAGGCCAAAGCCAGTCGGACGAAGTGACTGCCGATAAATCCGGCACCACCAGTCACCAGTAAACGACGAAACGGCGCTGTGGACACCGACACCCTCCCTGTTCAGCGTGAGCCTAGCATCTGCACGGCATAATGAGCAACCCACTGGTACCGACCATCACGCACTGGAGAGAGTTGTCCAAAAAGGAGCTGTTCTGACCGCTGGGGGACATCAGAACCGACAACAGCAAGGTGGCTTGGCACGTATAGATTCCCCCATTCCAGTGTCTTCCATGAGAGGTCTTTGCCACCACAGCTCGGTAGATGCCCCCAAGCGTGGCAGCAGCCCATCGTGAGAAGCGGAGCACCCGTCACCCTTGTGAGTTGCTCAGAGCGGTACCGGAAGGAAGCGCCCCCACGTTCAAGCCGCTGTAGCACGGCGGAAAGAGGGACAAAGGTTTGCAAACTCGGGTATTGACAGGTAGAGCCGTTCGTACTACATTGGAGGTAACCAGTAGTACTCGCCGCAAGGACGGCCGGCCGAAATCAGAGCGGGACGAGAGTACTACCGAGTGCGGGTCGGTTTGCATACGGGAAGGGAGTTTCGCCGTGAAGTGGAAGAGCTGGAAGATTCGCTGACACGTCCCAAGGAGACAAGGGGCCACTGATTATAGACACCCTGGCCGCTCGGAATTCTCAGCGGCACAGGGTGTCCTGCTGCTACACTCTGCGATCTCTGAAGTTAAGACTTTAGCACCTACAAGTCCCGGCCATAAAGTCCCGAGAGATAGACACCATCGTCGCCACCAATACCTCACCTGAGGAGCCTGGAAAATCAGACCAGATCGTGGTAAACACAGGATCGGACTAATTGACTCGAGAGAACGCATGACGAGTCCACAAACAGTCACCGATCTTAAGCGTTTTCTGCCGTTTCTTCTTCTTCTCACGACGGCGAATGCTACGGCGTTCATCTTTGCAACGATTTATTTTCCGGCAGAGATCAGTTTTCGTTCGCTCCTTACGGCCGCCATTCTTCTGGCCCTTGTTATTCTGGCTGAGCAGCTGGCTATTGATCTTCCAGTGCCGCACGCGAGAATTACAGTATCCGTTTCGTCAGCAATTAACTTCGCTGCTGTGTTGACCCTTGGACCGTCTCTTGGGATCGCCGTCGCCGTTCTCGGTACGCTCATTGATGACCTTATCGAGCGTAGGGAACCGATCAAAATCCTGGTCAACATGAACAATTTCGCCTTACAGGGCATCATCGCTGGCCCAATGTACTTCTTCATGGCAGAAGGAGAATCACCTCTTGCGAATCCGCGTAACTTCTTTGCTATGCTTGTGGCCGCTGTTGCATCCTCCAGTGCCCAAACTGTCCTCTTAGCCCTTCTCCTCTCCATCGCCACCGGTACCAGTGCGTGGTATCTCTGGCGCTCAATGGCCCGCGGCCTTCTCGTCGAGTTCCTCGCCTTGCCCGCACTCGGCAGCCTCTTCCCTCTCCTCGCCCGCGAGCACCCACTCGCGTTGGTGCTGATGGTAATCCCGCTGCTTGGCCCCTACCTCGCCTTCCGCGACTACCGACAGCTCCACCATGAAACGCAGAGCACCTTCGAACTCCTTGCTGACCTCTTGGATCGCCGCGATCCCTATACCGCAGCACACTCCCAACGCGTCGCACAGCTCGCAGCCCTCATCCTTGACGAGTTTCCAGAACTCACCGTCGAAGAACGCGAAGCGATCGTCTCTGCCGCTCGCATTCACGATCTCGGGAAAGTCGCAACCAGCGACCTTATCCTGCGTAAACCAGGACGTCTCTCCGACGATGAGTTCGCAGTGATCCAGCGCCATCCGGTCGATGGAAGCGAGATCCTGCGCCATTTGAGTCCCTACCGGCATATCGTTGAAATCGTTCGGCACCACCACGAGCGCTGGGATGGTCGTGGCTATCCGGACGGACTCACTGGCGAGGAGATTCCTTTCGGCTCGCGCGTCATCGCAGTTGCAGATACGTATGACGCCATGACCACCGATCGTCCCTACCGGCGTGCGCTCACGCACGAAGAGGCGATGGCTGAGCTCCGCCGTGGTGCCGGATCACAATTCGATCCCGCTGTTGTCGCTGCCTTCGAACGCGCCGTCGCGCGCGCGAGCGCAGCCGTGCGCGAGAAGGCAGCAGTTTCTCTCTCCTAACCGCGTTCAGCGCTTTGTCTGTTGACTCTAGCCCCGCACAGCGCTGCCGGGTGTCGGTCTCTGTTCCGCACCGCGTGACCTTCTCGGCTCCACACCACGAAAGCGCCGTCATCCGTGTGGCGGCGATCTGTCCTGATAGGCGTCTGCGCTGCGAGACCCTCATTTGCTAGGCTGAGGATGAAAGGGGCAAGTGATGCGCTTCGATGTCTTCACGATCTTCCCATCGATGTTCACTGGCTTCCTCAACGAGAGCATCCTCAAGCGCGCCCAACAGGCGGGACTCATCCAGATCGCGCTCCACGATATTCGCGCCTGGGCGACCGACAAACATCGCACGGTCGATGACACGCCCTACGGCGGCGGACCGGGCATGGTGATGATGGCACCGCCCATCGTCCACGCAGTGGAAAGCGTGCTCGGAGATGCGCTGGCAACAACCCCCATCGTCATCTTGAGCCCGTCTGGTGAACTGTTCACACAGCAGGTCGCTCGAGAGCTCGTCCAGTATCCGCGCCTCGCGTTGATCTGTGGTCGCTATGAAGGGATCGATGACCGCGTGCGCATTATCCTTCAAGCGCGCGAACTCTCAATTGGTGACTATGTTCTGACCGGTGGGGAACTAGCAGCAGCAGTGGTGATCGACGTCGTCAGCCGGCTTGTCCCCGGCGTCATCGATCCTGAATCGCTTGCGGAAGAGTCCCATAGTTCCGGACTGCTCGAATATCCGCAGTACACGCGCCCGCCAATCTTCCGCGGTCTTGCTGTCCCGGAAATTCTCTTGAGCGGGCATCACGCGAAAATTGCTGAGTGGCGGCGGATGATGGCGCTCTGCCGGACAAAGGCACGTCGCCCTGAGCTCTTAGAAAGGGCTTCGTTGACGCCGCGTGACCATCAATTACTCCAGCAGTGTCCACCAGACCCGTTTGCTCACCTTGGCTCGATTGTCAAAGAAACCACTGAAAGGGGGTCAAGTGCCACCGACTGAGCCGCGCTCACTCATCGGGTGGATCGTCATCGGTTTTCTGGCGGGCTGGCTTGCCGGGCTTTTGACGCGTGGCCGCGGATTTGGATGCCTCGGAAACGTCGCAGTCGGACTCGTCGGCGCCGTCATTGGTGGCTATCTCTTCCATCTGCTTGGGCTCCGCGGGCCAGCAGGGTTTGTCGGCAGCCTGCTCGTCGCACTGGTCGGTGCCGGTGTACTTCTCGCTCTTGCCAACCTGCTCCGCCGATAGCCCACTGAGGGGTCCGTCAGTGCTTCCCACTCCACTCGTCCAGCTGCAAGAAGTGACCAAGGTTTACCGTGATGGGCAGCGCGAAGTGACGGCACTTCACAACGTCACGCTTGAGATCTGGCCAGGAGAGTGGGTGGCAATCGTTGGGCCATCTGGGTGCGGCAAGTCGACGCTCCTGAACCTGGTTGCCGGCCTCGATCGGCCGACGAGTGGCCGTGTTTTGGTTGACGGGATCGATCTTGCCACGCTTGACGAGGAAGGCCTGGCACGCTGGCGACGGACGCACGTTGGCTTCGTCTTCCAATTCTTCCAGCTCCTTCCCACACTCACCGCACTAGAAAATGTTCAACTCCCGCTCATCCTCGCCGGCAGTGCCCAAGCCCGGCAGCGCGCTACGGAATTGCTCCATCGGGTTGGGCTGGCGCACGCTGCACATCGCTTCCCGAGTGAACTCTCGGGCGGTGAACAGCAGCGGGTCGCAATCGCGCGAGCACTGGCTAATCAGCCACGACTCCTCCTCGCGGACGAACCGACTGGTAATCTCGACAGCGCGAGTGGCGCAGCTGTTTTGGAACTCTTTGCGCAGGCGTGGCAGGACGGCACCACTCTTCTCCTCGTTACCCACGATCTCACCATCGCTCAGCGTGCCCAACGATTGATCGAACTACGCGATGGCATCGTTGTTGCTGACACACTTCTGCGTCGCTGACAAACAAGACCGGGCCGGCGCAACCGGCCCGGTCCACGTTGCCTCATCCGCGCAGTTTATTGACGTCGCCAGTCGGCGATATTCCAGAGATCGGACGCCCAAGTTGATGGCTGGTAGCCGGTCAAGTTCTTTGCAGCCGCCGAAACCTCATTGCGATGCACAAGCGGAATTTCGACAATATCAGTCACACTGATCCAGTTGATCTGTCGGAAAAGTTCCGTCTGTTTGTCTGGATCCATCTCCGTAGCAAGCTGGTCGAGAATCTTATCCATTTCTGGATTTTGATAGCGTGTGATATTGATCCCAGCCCAGTTATTCGCCTTCCGTGCCACCTCACGAGAGTGGTAGCGGCGTGCCCAGTTGAGTGGGAACGGATTCGACGGCCCATTGGTATACATCTCAATATCTGCATAGAAGTGACCGTAGGTGTCAGGGTTACCCGGATCAGAGGAGAAGAAGACGGAGGCGTCAATCGACTTGAGCTCGACCTTGAAACCGATCTTCTCGAGCTCCGCCTTGACGATCTCCTGTGTTCGCTGCCGGATCGAGTTGATTGACGTCTGGTAGAGGATCTGGAGCGGCTTGCCGTTATACTCGCGCACACTGTCGCCGTTCGAGTCCTTGGCTCCCGCCTCGTCAAGCAGCTGGGCTGCTTTCTCCAGGTTGAATTCCCACTTGAGGTCAGGATGCTTGAAGCGTGCCGGCGCGTTCAGGTTGTTAGCCGTCACTTGCCCAGCTGGACCGTAGAGCTGCTCCGCGATGACATCACGCCGGATCGCCAGTGCGATTGCCTGTCGAATGTTCTTGTTTGTCAGGAACGGATGTGGAACATCTGGCTCAGCCCGCGCACCGTCCTTCTCAGTGTTTGGATCGGCAAAGTTGACCATGATCCGCTCGGCAAACGCACCTGGACCAATGACCAGCTTCCCTTGCCCTGCTTTCTCAAGCTGGAGGAGCACCTGCGCTTCAACCTGCAGGTTCCAAGCCCAGTCCACTTCACCCGTCTGGAGCACCGCCCGTGCGGCGCTTGTCGCGTCGCCTCCGCCCTTGAGCTCGACGCGATCGAAGTACGGCTTCCCGTCCTGCCAGTAGTCCTGATTAATCTCGTAAACGACGACGTCTCCCGGCTTGAACTCGACCACCTTGTACGGCCCGGTGCCGATCGGCTTGAGGTTGAATTCCGCGTTCCGCGCCTTTTCGCCCTTAAACTCGCGGAGTTTGTGCTCGGGCAAGATCAGCCCAAAGTCTCCAACAAACGCTTCAAACCACGCCGGATTCGGCTGCTTGAAATTCACCTTGACCGTGTAGTCATCGACGATCTCAACACTCTCGATCGCACGGTAGGATCCGATGGTCGTGGCTGTTGTCTTTTCGTCGGTGATGTACTCCCACGTGAACTTCACATCCTTTGCAGTAAACGGCTCGCCATCATGCCACTTCACGTTCTTGCGCAACTTCCAGATGACCCAGCGTCCTTCTGGATCGAGCGTTCCCTTTTCCACAGAGGGAATCTCCTCAGCCAGCCGCGGGACGAGCTTGTCCTCAGCATCAAAGTAAGCGAGCGCCTCGAAGACGACGTTTGAGGCGTCGAAATCCTTTGTCCCTTGCGCAAGATGCGGATTCAGGATGGTTGGTGCTTGCCACCACAGAAGGCGCAACGTACCGCCACCCCCGCGCTGCGCCGCCGGGCTCGGCGTTGCTTGAGCCGCTGGTGTGACCCCCGCCTGCGTTGGCGTGGCTGCCGCAGCGGGGGTCTGTGCCGCGGGCGCAGCGGTCGGGGTTGCCTGCTGTGCACCCCCACATGCGGCGAGGAGCGAGGCGATCGCTGGCGCCGTGAGACCAAGCGCTGCCGCCCGCCGGAGCACCTCACGCCTCGTCACCTGCCCGGCTCCAATTTCTGCCTGAAGACGCTCAAATTCATTCATTGCTTCTCCTCCTCTTTCAACCCCGTACACGCCCCTCGCGTGTCGGATCCGGCACCCCGTCAGCGCTATTCTATGATCGCGACCCAGAGTCGCAAGCCCGGAACTGTCAAGTTGCGGGCTTTCTTCGAAGTTGCTCGTGCAAGGCCGGCCGTGCCGTAGGGCGCTGTTTCTGTGACGGGGCACCCTTGCTCCACGCACAATGTGTTCCCGCTCTACAATCTGTCGACGAATGAACGGACGGTGCTGATGCGGCTAGCCCTGGCACTCGCATGTGCTCTCCGCGCACTTGCAATGCGGCGAATCCGCACGCTACTCGCAACAGCGAGCATCACGCTCGCGGTCTTTACGCTCGTTGCTATCCACACAACAGGCCTCGCACTGGTTGAGGCACAGCGACGAACCTACGCCGATACCGGCCAACCAGACATCGCGGCGAGTATCCCCGGCCTCACACCCGGATTGCTCGCGACACTCGCTCGACGACCAGGCGTTCAGCTCGCGGAAGCTCGCACCGTGCAGACCAGTCGTCTCTCGGCCGGTGATCGCTGGCTCCCGGTCCGTCTTGTCGGCATCGATCGGTTCTCGGAGTTCCAGCTTGACCGGCCGCAGCTCGTCTCAGGACGTTGGCCAGAGCACGGTGAACTTGTGCTTGATGTCTCGGCGCAACGTCTGCTCGGAGTTCGAGAAGGCTCGCTCGTCGCGCTACAGGCCAATCCTGCCGATCCCATCCGCTACGCTCGCGTGAGCGGCTTTGCCTGGGTCCCTGCCCGCCCCGACGCCACCCTGCTCAACCAAGTGACGGCCTACCTCCCCGAGCGTGATGTCCGCCAGATCCTCGGAACAGATGCTGCTAACACCCTCCTCGTCAAAGTCATGGAACCGTCACTCGCAGGACAGGTCGCCAGTGAGCTCCGACGTTTCCTCGCTGCGCGCCACGTCACCAGCTATGGATGGACGGTGCGCGACCCAACATCGTTTCTTGGCGCACGCGAACTTCGAACCCTTCTGCTGCTCCTTCAGGCCTTTGCCGGGCTCGGAACGCTCGTTGCTTTCTTCATCGTTGCGCACACGAGCGTCGGTCTTCTCACCGAGGAGCGCCCGCACCTCGGCACGCTCCGAGCGCTGGGAGCGATTCGCCTCCAAATCGCAGTCCTGTACCTTGTTCCTTTCGTTGTCCTCGGTACAGCCGGGAGCCTGCTTGGGCTCTTCCTGGGTTTGTTCGGTGGCCACGTGCTGAGCTCCTATCTTGCGCACCTCGCCGGACTCGTTGTCCCACCCATTTCGCTTGCCCTGACCTCGGTGCTCCTCGCCTTTGCGGGAGGATTGGGGATCGCACTGCTCGGGGCTGTGCTCCCTCTCCTCATAAGCACTCGGACACCTGCCGCACAGCTGCTCAGGAGCCATCTGGTGCAACACGTTGCCCCGCCACGTTGGCTGACAAGGCCGACGCGGTGGCTCGCGCACCGCTCACCCCTCCTGGGGATGAGCGTGCGTGACCCATTCCGTCGGCCCTTGCGCACTGGTCTAGCAACGGCGGTGAGCGCAGTCGCTCTGGCAGCGCTCTTCGCGAGTCATCTTGTTGACCACTCACTCCGCGTCACAGTAAACGAGTTGTACAATCGTTACCAAGCCGATGCCTGGCTACTGACCAACCCTCCAGTGCCCCCCATCTATGCACGGCGCCTTCAAGCAGCACCCACGGTGCAGCACGCAGAACCTTGGAGCATGACGCAAGGAGCGCTCGGCTCCATACGGACCGACATCTGGGGACTCCCCCGCTCGACGGCCGTGTATCAGCCACGCCTCATCGCTGGCTCGTGGCTCACTCCATCACAACCGCCTGCGGTGGTTCTCACGAGCAATCTCGCCGCACGGATCGGTGCTCGCGTCAACGACGTGTTGGCTCTCGATCTCGGAGTACGACGCGTACCCGTCCGCGTGGTCGGCATTGTGGACGATGAGAGCACCTATCTTGGGGCAACTGCGCTGGGCAAAGTTTTCATCGATCGTGACGAACTTGCACTCCTTCTCGGCCGCGACGGCCGAACGGCACTCTACGCTATCCGCTTCTGGAACGCGCCTCCCGCCGTTGCGGCAACCGCCCTGGACGCGCTCGAGCGACGGGAGCGGGCAGTTCGACCAATGACGCTGCTGATGGCCGAGGACCGCGCAGCAACCGAGCGTGTCCTGGCTGTTCTGACCGTACTGGCACGCACTGTTGTCCTCGTCGTAGGAGCGGCAGCTCTCTTTGGCGTCGCGAACGCGCTCCTCCTCGACGTGACTGAACGCCGACGGGAGTTTGGCGTTCTGCGTACCATTGGGGCAGTGAGAGGCAGCCTCTTCGCGATGCTTGTCACCCAGGCATTCGTCATCGTTGCCAGCGGCACACTCCTCGCAGGAGCGCTTGGCCTCAGCATGGGATGGATTATCCTCCACTTTGTGAGCGCACAACTCTTCTTTATTCCGCCCCACCTGGACCGATGGCTACTTGTGCTTGCCGCGGGAACTGCGATTCTCAGCGCTGCGTTCGCCGCCATCGTCCCAGCGGTCGTCGCCACTCGCCTGCGCCCTGTCGAGGTTCTGCGCTATGAATAAGCGTCGCCGGTGGCTGATTCTGTTCGTGCTCGGCCTCCTCGTCTTCGCGGTGATCGTGCTTGCCTGGTGGGTGCACCGCCCCAGCGAGACACTCTGGACAGTACGACGTGGCGACCTGACCGGATCGCTCGAAGTTCCCGGACGAATTATCTCGCTGCGCACGGTCTCAGTTCGTGCGACGTTCGACACGCGCGTCCAAATCCTCCCTGTCACACTCGGCGACATGGTCCTCGCCGGGGATATCGTGGCCGTTCTCGATGACACGTCACTGAAGGCACGTCAGAAGCAGGCAGAACAGCAACTCCGCCAAGCCGAGGCAGCTCTGGCGCAGGCCGAGGCAAGCGAGGCACCGCTCGACGTTCGGCTACGTGCCGAACAGCAACGGCGCGAAGCTGCTGACGCCGATCGTGAAGCGACCGCACGCCTGGCCGAAAAGTATGTCCTTGCTCCACTCGACGGGATTGTCACGGAAGTCATCGTCACTGAAGGAGCTCCGGTGGGGACAGGGAGTGTCCTCCTCCGTCTTGCCGATCTCCATGCTCTTGGGGTCTCAGCGACCGTCGATGAAGTTGATGTCCAATATTTCGAAGCAGTACAGGACGTGCGCGTGACCGTTGATGCGCTGCCCGGATGGGAGGGGCGGGGAAAGGTCGTCGCAGTGGGCCGGTCAGCAACGCAACAAGCTGGCGTTGTTGGTTTTCCGCTCACTGCCCGCCTCGTCGATACAACAGAGCGTCTCCGACCTGGTATGACCGCCACGATCCACCTCGCCGCGGTGCTCCGACAAAACGTGCTGCTCGTTCCGGAGCAGGCAGTACGGGTCGTGGGTGAACGTGCTTTTGTGACCGTCATCCACGACGGGAAGCGTGAGGAGCGGGAAGTCACGCTTGGTCTCCGAAGCGGTGGTATGGTCGAGGTGGCCGTTGGGCTGGCGGAGGGTGAACAGGTCGTTCTTGCCCCGTAGGAATGAGAAAAGATGGCTAGGACATGTGGGCGCCAGACTGCCCTTTGGAGGTGCTGCCGCTTTGCCGATCTGATTCCAAGAGAGCGGAAGAGGCACACATCGGAGCACTCAACGACATGACCGTCAGCACGCGGAAAGATTCTGTTCTGACGATTCCGCAACCGGCAAACCTGGAGGAGGCGGGACTTGACCTCCAGCTTGTGGTCGAACTCGTGCTCAAGTTCCTCTACGCGCACGGCTCTCAGACGGCACGCGATCTCGTGGATGCGCTCTGCCTGCCCTATGCGGGATCGCTGGAGCGGGCACTCAGCCAGGCCAAGCGTGAGGAACTTGTTGAGGTGACCGGCAGCAACGGAATCGGCGAACTCGCGTACCGGTATGCGCTCACCAGCAAAGGGCACCACCGCGCGCAGGAGTACTTGGCACGGAACGGTTACATCGGCCCAGCCCCGGTACCGATCGAACAGTACCGATCTGTTGTCACTGTCCAGAGCCTCCGTACCATCCCTGTAACGCCGCAAGCGATCCGACGGGCCCTCGGACGGCTTGTCTTCTCTGAACCCGTGCTCGACCAGATTGGGCAAGCATTGAACAGTGGCCAAGCGATCTTCCTCTTTGGAAAGCCCGGTAACGGCAAGACTGCGCTGGCGCAACGTGTGGTAGCCATGTACGGTGGTGCTGTTTTTGTTCCCCACGCCATCCTGGCCGATTCGCACATCATTCGCGTCTTTGATCGGCACCACCATCATCCCACACCTGAACAGCCAGCTGGCGACCGCCGCTGGGTACTCTGCGAGCGGCCGCTGATCCAGGTGGGTGGAGAGCTGACGCTTGAACAGCTCGATCTGATCTACGACGAGCGGAATCGCTTCTACGAGGCGCCACTACAGCTACGAGCGAACAATGGGGTGCTCCTGATCGACGATTTTGGCCGACAGCGGGTCTCGCCACGAGCTTTGCTCAATCGCTGGATTGTTCCACTGGAACAGCGGATCGATATCCTTACCCTGCACACTGGCAAGCAGATCGAAGCACCCTTCGAGGGGCTGGTGATTTTCTCGACGAATCTCCAGCCAACCGACCTCGTCGACGAGGCGTTCCTGCGACGGATTCCAAACAAGATCCATCTCGGAAACCCAACGGTCCAACAGTTCGCGGACATTTTCCGTGCGCAGTGCGAGGAACTCGGTATACCGTTCGATCCACAGGGACTCGCTTACCTCTTGCGAACCTACTACGTCGGAAAGCGGGAACTCCGCGCTTGTCATCCACGCGACATATTGCGCGCCCTCGTTGGCGCGGCGCGTTACCTCGGCCGCGAACCCCGCCTGACCCCTGACCTCATCGATCGCGCCTGCCGGAGCTACTTTATACACCCCTGACATGCAGCCTTCAGCGCTGCTCTACTCTGGCCGGCAAAAAGAGACGGGATGACGCTCGCTGGCGCCATCCCGGCAACGATTCTGTCTTGGCGTCCTCGCTCAAGCCGTCGGCCGCCGGACTGCCGCTTCCGGCAAGAGCGGATGAGAGTCAGCCGGCCGCCCTAGCGCAATCGACTCCTCAATGAAACGCCGCAGGAACGGTGGCAGGCGGAACGCAGCCCAATGAATTTCCGGCGAGTAGTACTGACAGTCATCAATCCCGCGCGCACGCAGACGGTCGGCGACCGTCTCCATATCGAGTGCAGCCGGATCGACATCGCGCGAGGCAACGGTGAAGCTCCAGTAACTGTCGTATGACTGCACCATCGTCAAATAGGTGCGGACAATGGGAAGCACCTCGCGCAGGTGAAGATGTGTCGCCGCTGTCTGGATCGGGAGCAGCATTGGGGACTCTGTCTGCTGCACCACCAATCCACCGGGTGCGAGCATATCGGCAAGTCCGTGGTAGAAATCGGGCGAGAAGAGGACCATCCCGGGCGTGTCACCCAGCGGATCCGGTCCGTCGACGATGATCACATCGTACGTTGCCGGTCGCCGCTCGACGTAGGCGAACCCGTCCTCGAAGCGGAGCTCGACCCGCGGGTCGTCAAACGCTCCCCGATGCACACCCCAGAGGTGGGCACGGCAGGCTTCGACGACTTGCTCGTCGATCTCCACCATCGTGACGTGCTCGACAGGATGCTGCAGAACCCGACGCAGCGCGCCGCCATCCCCCCCTCCAATAATGAGCACCCGCCGAGGATTCGGATGCGCAATCATGGCCGGATGCACAAGCATCTCGTGGTAGCAGAACTCGTCGCGCTCCGCCGTCTGAAGCACGCTGTTCAGCACCAGCGCACGACCGAAGAGGACCGTTTCGATAATCGCAATCTCCTGATACGGGGATGTACCCCGGTACAGGACGTCGCGCACCTGCAGGAATACCCGTTGGCTTGGAACCTCCGGGTCGTCGGTATGCCAGAGTCCTCCGTCAATCAACGATCATCCCCCTACTCACCTGCAGCACTTCCATCCGCTGCGGCTGGAACCGCTCCCGGAGAACCGGGATCGCCGCCTCAGGATCAGTGTGCTCACCGCACGTGAAAACATCCACCGCCGCATACCCGAGCTCCGGCCACGTGTGGATGCTCAGGTGCGACTCCGAGAGGATCGCAATCCCGCTCACTCCGTTGTACGGCTCCCAGGGAAAAACCTGCAGGTCGCGCAACGTCGCATTGGTTGCCGCGACTGCATCGCGGATGGCCTCTTCGACCGCCTGCAGGGAGTCGATGTTCTTGCAACCCCAGAGTTCGACAATAACGTGTCGACCCAGGCTCTTCACTCCCCACGGACCTCCGTTTACCTGAGAACGATCACCCCCCAACAGCCCGTACCAACCTCACGGGCAACAACAGTAGAGTGTATCACCCCTCCCCCTGTTCTGCAACCCCACTCGCAGACTCCAGCACAACGACTCTCCTCGTCCCCAGTGTCTGAGCTTCTCTCGGCGCAACAGCCACCGCTATCCCTGATCTCACCATCGCATCGTATGTCTCTCTGTGCACA
Source organism: Thermomicrobium sp. CFH 73360 (assembly GCF_023806465.1). Taxonomy (GTDB): domain Bacteria; phylum Chloroflexota; class Chloroflexia; order Thermomicrobiales; family Thermomicrobiaceae; genus Thermomicrobium. The sequence continues at coordinate 204,586 of NZ_JAMSLS010000002.1, forward strand.
GCGCACTAACCCAAAGACTTGGCCTCATACGACGCCTACCACTCCAGAGATTCACGCCACTGGAACTCGCCCCCTCACCTCGTGGCGGGCACGCGCTCGAGCACACCAACCAGTTTTGGGTCCCATCAGGAATACCGGCACGACCTCCAGCGTTCCACGGTACCGTCACCGCGGCATGATCCCGGCATTACCGACTGCCTCCACTCCGACTCGAGCCAATGCCTCTCAGTCCGATGAGCGGATCGGTGCCTCGACCGCGATGCCCGAATCGCGCAGCATGCGGAGCAAGTCCTCCTCACCGAGGATCGGGACACCGAGCTGCTGCGCCCGCAGATACTTGCTTCCTGGTTCCGCGCCAGCGACGACATAATCTGTTTTCCGTGAGACGCTCTCGGTCACGTGCGCACCGGCGCGTCGCAGGAGCTCCTCCGCTTGGCTGCGCGTGAGTGTCTCCAGCCGGCCGGTCAGCACAACCGTCTTACCAACAAGTGGTCCGCGTGCTGGTACCCGCGCAGGCGCTTCTTCTTCAGCCATCCGCACCCCAAGTTGTCGGAAACGCTCGATCATCTCGCGGTTCTTCGGCTCACGGAAGAACTCATACACCGACTGGGCCACGGCGGGGCCGAAACCAGGAATCTCAAGGAGGTCGTCAATTGTCGCTTGCATCAGACGGTCGATCGAGCAGAAACGCTCGGCCAAGAGCTGCGCATTCCGCTCACCAACATGTCTGATGCCGAGCCCGAAGAGAAAGCGAGCAAAAGGCCGTTGCTTGCTCGCTTCGATTGCCTTGCGTAGGTTCTCAACCTTCTTGGGCCCGAACCCCTCCAGCTGAAGTACCCGGTTCCAGTCGATCGTGTAGAGATCTGGAAGCGAATGCACCAGCCCTAAGTCGACAAAGAGGTCGGAGATCTTTTCACCAAGACCCTCGATATCCAACGCATTGCGCGAGGCAAACTGGCGGATCGAGGCCTTCAGGCGGGCTGGGCAATTGGGATTTGAGCAGTACCGGTCCACTTCCCCTTCCAGCCGCACCGTATGGGCGCCGCAGACGGGACACTGCTTTGGGATCTCGATTGGCCGCTCATCGCCATCGCGGCGCTGGGGAATTGTTGCGACGATCTTCGGGATTACATCACCACGGCGCTGTACCACCACCGCATCACCGAGCAAGAGTCCTAAGCGACGGATCTCGTCCTCGTTGTGCAGGGTTGCACGCTCAACAATGACACCACCGATCTCGACCGGCTCCAGGATGGCAACCGGTGTCAGTTTTCCGGTCCGCCCCACACTCCAGATCACGTCGCGGACGATCGTCGTCTTTTCATGAGCAGGGAACTTGTAGGCGACTGCGCCACGTGGCTCGCGTCCGACCACACCGAGCGCCTGGTACAGGGCTCGATCGTTCACCTTGATGACGACACCGTCCGCTTCAAACTCGAGAAGATCGCGTCGCTCCTGCCAGCGATGGCACTCCGCGATGACTTCATTAATTGAGTGGCAGAGCCGGTAGTCCGGAACGACCGGGATCTGGAGCTGGGCGAGAAAATCCAGCGCCGCGTGGTGTGTTGTCGGAGGTTCTGTTCCTTCCCAACGGCCGATGTCCCAGGCGGCAAAACGAAGTGGCCGCGAGGCAGTGACACTCGGATCGAGTTGGCGAAGTGAACCAGCCGCGGCGTTCCGTGGGTTCGCAAACAGGGAGAGCCCTTGCTCACCACGCTCACGGTTGAGTTGCTCAAAGTCCTGCACGTTCATATAGACTTCGCCACGCACCTCCAACACACGCGGCAGTTCGACACCCGGAGGCGGGTAGAGTCGGAGCGGGATCATCCGGATGGTACGGATGTTATTGGTTACATCCTCGCCGGTGTAACCATCACCACGGGTGGCACCTCGGACAAGGACACCGTTCTCGTACACAATCGAAACAGCCAGGCCATCAACCTTCGGCTCGGTAACGAACTCGATGTCGGATCGGTTGCTGAGACGATACACGCGCTGGGCCCAGGCACGGATCTCACCGTCGGAGAAGACGTTCGCGAGCGAGAGCATCGGGATTTCGTGCTGGACAGTCGCAAACCCTTCGGCAGGGGGTGCACCGACACGCTGTGTCGGCGAATCTGGCGTGATGAGCTCCGGGTATTGCTCTTCCAGCCGACGGAGTTCGAGCATCAGCGCATCGTATTCAGCATCACTGATCGTCGGTGCATTGAGAACGTAGTATTCGTAGTTATACCGATGAATCAATCGCCGGAGTTCATCGACCCGCCTGCGCACTTCGGGCGGAACACGATCCTGTGTCGTCGCTGACTGCTCGGCCATGCTCGCCCTCCCTTGGGAGATCTCCCCCTGCGGCCAGTTGCGCAGGCGAGTATACGCTGATCAATGGCACAGCGCGCAGCAACACGAGGGGATTGGACGAGCGTCGAGTACTATACGAGCGAGGTGCGGGTGAGGAGTGCGGGATGGCAAGTGAGCCCGTCACCACAACATACGAGCGATTGCGGGACCGCGCCAAGCGAGTCCTGCTGGCGCGGGGTGGGGTTGCCAGCGAGGAGCAGATGATTACGGCACTCTTCGGCTCGGTCGGAAATCGCCGACTTTGGGCACCTTTCCTTGCACAGCTCCTCGAGGCCGACAACGAAGTAGTACGACGCCCGGATGGGACGTGGGCTCTGCGGAACCGGCCATCGCCGCTCGACGAAGGCTGGCCGCGCTCGTTCGTCGCACTCGATGTTGAGACGACGGGCCTCAAGCCGACCCGACACCGTGTGATCGAGATCGGCGCCGTTCGGTACGTGGATGGGCAGTGCGTGGAGCGCTTCGCTGTCTTGGTCAATCCGCACCGGCGATTACCAACCTACATCGTCCGGTTGACTGGTATCCGCGACGAAGACCTCCTGACGGCCGCACCGTTTGCTGATGTGGCCGCGGCACTGCGTGCTTTCTTCGGTGACAGCGTCGTCATCGGCTACAACGTTGGCTTCGATCTCGACTTTCTCAACGTTGAGCTGCGGCGGATCGGCCACGGACCACTCCCCAATCCCGCGCTCGACGTGCTGCCGCTGGCACGAGCACTGGGTGTAAGCAATGGCCGTTACGATCTCGATACGGTCTGCCGGGCATTAGGGATCGCACGCCCGGTGCGACATCGTGCACTGCCGGACGCTGAGGCAACTGCGACGCTCTATTTGTGTCTGGTCGAGCGAGCCGAACAGGCCAATTTGCGGGCACCGAGCGACGTCCGTACCGAGACAGCACGCCGGCCGGTGGTCGTGGAAGCGGTCGCCCGCGGACGGGCAGTCTTGGATCGTCGCTTGCTCGACGGCGCGCCGGAACTGCCCGGCGTCTACCTCATGCGTGATGCGCTCGGGCGCGTTCTCTACGTAGGGAAGGCACGAAATCTTGCACAGCGCCTGCGTTCGTACTTTGCGCAACCACTCGGCTACACACGGAAGATGGACGGACTGCTCGAGTCGGTGACCGAGATCGAGACGGTCGTGGTCGGCTCCGAGCTCGAGGCATTGCTGCTGGAGAGCCAGTTCATCCAACGCTACAAGCCGCCGTACAACACTCAGCTGCGGAACCATGAAAGCTATCCATACATCAAGGTCGAACTTGGTCGGCCCTGGCCACGCGTACTCCTCGCCCGCCAGCGTGAGGGTGACGGTGCGCTGTACATCGGCCCCTTCCGCAGTTCGGCCGCAGCACGCTCAGTTGTCGAACTCCTCCATACCGTCCTTCCCTTGCGCACCTGTCATCGTTCGTTCCGCGATGCACGCTCGTACGGGCGGCCCTGTCTCCAGCTCACGCTCGGACGCTGTATCGGCCCATGCACTGGGCGGGTTGAGTCTGACCAATACCGCGCGTTGGTTGAGATCGCCGTGCAGTACTTCGCAGGAAACACCCATCCAGTAGTAGAGCGCACTCAGCAGTTGCTCGCGGAGGCAGTAGAGCGGCTGGACTTTGAGCGCGCAGCGCGCCTCCGTGACCTCCTGCGGCGAAGCGAGGAACTTGTGCTCACCCACCAGTTGGTTGCACACACGATGACTGGGCACCCCTGTGTCATCGTCACCCCCTGTCCAGAGACAGGAGACCGTGCATTTTTACTGGTGGTCGGTGGCCGTCTGTGGGCGCGTATCCTGGCCGATCGGGAGGAGAGCACCACCGATGTTGCCGCACGCCTCCAGGCGTCTCGGGAGCGCGCCCGGCGAGCACCGCCGTGGACACTCGACCAAGAAACGCTGGACACGACCGTCATCCTGGCCCGCTGGTTGCAGCGCCATGCTGGCGATCCAACGGTCGTCGTCCTGGCAGAACCAATCGACTGGGAGGCAGTCGTCCGCTACGGTCGGCAACTTCCAGAGAGTGCTCTCGCCGTGCATGCACCGCTCGAGGAGTGAGCCCGGCGGTTGAGAGAAGCAACGCAGCATGGACTGACGGGAGAGGAGCGAGATGTGAGCGAAGAGCGATCACGAGCGGAGGAACGCAGCCTCGAGGCACGACTGGAGGAGATTGCCCAGCGCGTGCGCGTGTGCACACATTGTGATCTCTGGCGAACCAGGACGCACGCGGTGCCGGGCGAGGGCAATCCCCGGGCCGAGGTCATGTTCATCGGCGAAGCTCCGGGGTACCACGAAGACCGGCAAGGACGGCCATTTGTGGGGGCAGCTGGCCAGTACTTGAACGAGCTCCTCCAACGAGCCGGCCTGCGGCGGGAAGAGGTGTACATCACCAATGTCGTGAAGTGCCGACCTCCGGGGAACCGCGATCCGTTACCAGACGAGATCGCTGCCTGTGCGCCCTACTTGGATGAGCAGCTGGGCGTGATCCGGCCACGTGTGATCGTGACGCTCGGCCGCTACTCGATGTCCCGCTGGTTTCCTAACGAGAAGATCTCGCGCGTGCACGGTCAGGCACGCCGCGTCGGTGACTATGTCGTGGTCCCCATGTATCATCCCGCAGCGGCACTCCATCAGCCAGCATTGAAGGAGTTGGTGGAGAAGGACTTCGAGAAGCTCGGGGAGATCATCACCCAGGTGCGTGCGGAGACCGCCACGACTGCTGACGATCAGCCCGAAGAGAAGCCCCAGCAGATGCGTCTCTTCTGAACCGCTGCTATACTGCGTACGGACGTGCGAACGGACGCAGGGGGACGCCATGGCGCAAGCGCGGACACGGGGTCGGCAGCGAGCGGCGGAATCCAAGCGAGATGCCGGTTCGGTGGTTTCCCACGTGCTGCGGCATCTCACACGGATTGGTCATGGGGTCGTGATGGGGATTCCGCGGCGGCTACCGCGAGATCTGGCGGCGCTGTTCCTGGCGACCGTTGGCGTTCTCCTGGCCCTCGCGCTCTTTGGCCAGGCAAACGAGACAGGGCTTGTGGGATGGATTGCGACTGGGTGCCAACAGCTCTTTGGGCGCGGCGCACTCATCGTGCCACTCACCTTCTGGTGGGGTGCTCTCGAGCTCGTGGCCTCAAGTTCTCGCCAGGCGACGGTCCGCCGCGCCATCGGGTTTGGCCTCTATGCGGCCGGTGCTCTAGCACTACTTGATGCGAGGGCGACCGATCGTGTCGAGGAGGCTGGAGGGTATATCGGGGCAGGCATCGCCACACTGCTGCGGCTCGTCGGCGGTGAGGTAGGGCTTGGGCTTCTGGCACTTGCGCTCGGGCTGGCGGGGTCAACTCTTCTTGCTGGGGTGGACTTGCGGACACTGGGGGCGCGTGGCGTTGCACTGGGACGGGTGCTGTCCGGCCAACTCGCACGTCGCCGACGTGGTCCAGAGCGGAGCGCGGTGCTCGAACCAGGTACTGCCGTACCAGGGCATCGGATGGAGGAGACGACCAACCAAGAACCGACGCCTGCCGTCATCACCCCACCGCGACACACAAGCACGAGCCGCGTGCGTAGCAAGCGCGGGACGGCCGACGGCCGACCGCGCGTCGAGCGGCCAGCTAACCGGGAACCTGAATTGGCGAGCGACGAACAGGTTGCATTCCCCACACGTGGCGAGGATGTGCTCCCGGATATTGGACGGCTGCAACGCTACGAGGCGAGTCTCCCCGACCCAGAGGAGCTCCAGCACAAAGCCGCGATCATTCAGGAGACGCTGGCCAATTTTCGGGTCGATGCGCGGGTACGGGAGATCTATCCAGGGCCGGCTGTAACACTCTTCACCTTGGAGCCAGGCCCTGGTGTGAAAGTGCGGCGGATCACCGAGCTGCAAAATGACCTCGCGCTGGCGCTTGCTGCCCCAGCGATCCGGATTGAGGCCCCGGTACCCGGGATGGCCCGCGTGGGAATCGAGGTACCGAACGCGGCAATTTCGACCGTCGGGCTCCGCGAAGTGATCGAATCACCAGCGTTTCAACGTTCACGGGCACGGTTACCGCTGGCACTCGGACGCGATGTACACGGTGAGTACGTGATCGCCGACCTCACCCGGATGCCTCACCTTTTGATTGCTGGTGCGACCGGATCGGGGAAATCGGTCTGCATCAACGGCATCATCGCAACGTTCCTCCTCACACGCCGGCCCGATGAACTCCAGATGCTGCTGATCGATCCGAAGAAGGTGGAACTCGCTGGTTATGACGGTGTGCCGCACCTCAAGCGACCAGTTGTGACCGACATGGGGTTAGTGGTGGGCGCACTGCGGCGCGTTCTCCAGGAGATGGAGCGGCGTTACGAACTCTTTGCCCAGCTCGGGGTGCGCAATCTCGAAGGATACCGGTTACGGCGCGAAGAAGATGCCTCGTTGGAACCACTCCCCTACCTGGTTGTGATTATTGACGAGCTCGCCGACCTTATGTTGACGACCCCTGACGAGGTCGAGACTTTACTGGTCCGCCTCGCACAGATGGCTCGGGCAACCGGCATCCATCTTTTGATCGCGACCCAGCGCCCATCGGTCGACGTGCTCACCGGGCTTATCAAAGCGAACGTCCCGGCACGGATTGCCTTTGCGGTCACCTCCCAGACCGATAGCCGTGTGATTCTCGATATGCCGGGCGCTGAACGTTTGCTCGGTCGTGGCGACATGCTCTACCTCCCACCGGATGCCGCGCGCCCGCTCCGGGTGCAAGGTTCCTTCATCGAGGATCGCGATCTGGAGTACGTGGTCGAACACTGGCGACGGCTCTATCCGGAACCACGTTATGACCCGACGTGGCTCGATCTTGAAGAGGTGGGCCCGGAGCCCAGCCGAGGCGACGATCCACTGTTGGAGCAGGCAAGGCAACTGGTCCGGCAGCTCGACACGGTGTCGACCTCGCTCCTTCAACGGCGACTCCGGATCGGCTATAACCGGGCTGCGCGGATTATGGAACAGCTAGAGGCCGAGGGGATTGTTGGTCCCGCTGAAGGGGCGCGCGGCCGTTTGGTCTACCTGGGGGAGGAGTGAGCGGCAAGGGCTTCTTCGCCAGTTTGGTATACTGGTGAGCGTGAACGCGCGTTTTGCCGGACGGCGACTGAGGTGACTGTGCGCGCACGGGGTCCGGCCGAGCCGATTGCTCGGCTCATCGAGGAACTTGCCAAACTTCCCGGAATCGGTCCAAAGACCGCATCACGGTTGGCGTATCACCTGCTGCGTAGCCCGCGCGAGGAGGCATTGGCACTCGCGCAGGCCATCGTTGAGGTGAAGGAGCGCGTCCAGCTGTGCTCGCGCTGCTTCAATTTGTCAGATGTGGATCCTTGTCCGATCTGCTCCGACCCAACGCGGGACCAGCAGACGATCTGTGTGGTCGAGGATCCGCTGGATGTGCTCGCGCTCGAGCGGACCGGTGCGTATGACGGGGTCTATCATGTGCTGCACGGCGTCATCTCGCCGGTGGACGGAATCGGGCCGGAGCGCCTGCGTATCCGGGAGCTCGTGCAGCGCGTGCGGGATGAGCGCCCCAACGAGGTTATCCTGGCGCTGAACCCGAATATTGAGGGAGATGCGACAGCAATGTACCTGGCACGTCAGCTCATCCCGCTGGGAGTAACAGTGACACGTCCAGCAAGCGGTCTCCCGGTCGGTGGCGACCTCGAGTATGCAGACGAAGTGACGCTTGGTCGCGCGCTCGCTGGACGACGCGCGCTCTGAGAGGACAAGGAGGAGGACCCGGCGTGCTGTGGCGGTGGCCTCAACGGGCAACGGGTGATCGGCCGGGTCAACTCGCGATCAAAGGTTACGACCTTGTCAACTTGCCGCACGCGTTCCGGCCCTGGTTGCTGTGGAGCGTTCTCGGCAGTGCATTCGGTGGGGTGGGAAACCGAGTCTTCGTCAGTCACCAGCGGTCACTCGCCTTTGCCCAAGTTGTCGCCGAACCGGGGCGCGACCACTGGTTCATCGTCCGGCTGGTCACCCAGGCCGGTGTCACGGATGGCGGTCGCGAGCTCCTCGATCGGATCGCCCGAGAAGCGGGCGCGCGTGGAGTGATCCGCCTGCACACACTCGTCGCGGAGCACCCAGACGTGCTGGAGTGGTGGCAGCGAGCCGGATTCACCCCGTTTCGGCGCGTTGTCCTGCTCGCGACAACGGCCGAAGGGCGTCACGCCCCCCCGAAGGGGATGATTCGTGTGCAAGAGGCGGTCGACGCATGGGAGGTGCAACGGCTCTACGAGCGGCTCACGCCGCGACCGGTGCAGTATGCGGAGGCACGAAACCGTGCGACGTGGCAGGTCGGTCGGCGCGCTGGATGGCGGGTGCGAGGATTTTTGCTCTCGAATGGGCAGGAGACAACAGCCTATTGTCGTGTGCGCTCACGCGGTCAATGGCATCTCGTTGAGGTACTCGCGTCGGATGATGCGGCAGACGATGCAGTCGGTTTGGTGTGCTATGCGATTGGGCAGAGCGCAAGGCCGCAGGACCAGGTTCTGCTTGTACTTCCCGAGGAGACTCCCTGCATGCTCGCCGCGTTCGAGCGCGCGGGATTTCGGACACACGAGAGGAGAGTCTGGCTCGCACGCTATACCGTTCGACGGGTCCGAGTGGGGACCCTGGCAACCGATGCAGCACGTCTTGCCGCTGTGGCTGACGCGCGGCGCGCGTTCTACCGGCGTGAGCGCCCAAAGGTCGCCGTCGTCGAACGCGCGACATCACACTGAAAATCGATGAAAGAGGAGGACGAGTACGCGAACCGTGACGAAGCTCACAACAATTGTTCCAGCAGCGCCGGAGCAGACCATCACTGACAATCTTGAGGATCTGCTCGCGGTCTTGCCTCCTGATATCGTCGAAGCGCTCCAGCAATACAACAACCCGGAGGACCGGGCGAAGTTGCTGGAGATCGTCCTCGACCTCGGCCGTCGTCCGGAGGCCCGGTTCGAGGATCGCGAGGTCTACCTCGCCGAACGAGAGGTGACGCGTGAGGATATCGCGTACGTCGCCTCACGGATCGGGCGCTTCGGGGACGATAACCGTGCTGGGATCGAGCGGACACTCCATCGCATCTCCGCGATTCGCTCCCGCTCTGGTGAGATCGTCGGGCTTACTTGCCGGATCGGGCGCGCGGTCTACGGGACCGTCACTATTATTCGCGACTTGATTGAGTCCGGCGAGAGCATCTTGTTGCTTGGGCGACCCGGCGTCGGGAAGACGACGATGCTGCGTGAGACGGCCCGGGTATTGGCCGATGACTTGCGCAAGCGGGTCATCGTTGTGGACACCAGTAATGAAATCGCCGGAGACGGCGACATCCCTCATCCGGCGATCGGACGCGCGCGCCGAATGCAGGTACCAACGCCGAGCCTCCAGCATGCGGTCATGATCGAAGCGGTGGAAAACCACATGCCGGAGGTGATTGTCATCGACGAAATCGGCACGGAACTGGAGGCGGCTGCCGCTCGGACGATCGCTGAGCGTGGTGTCCAGCTGATTGGTACCGCGCATGGCAACACGCTCGAGAACATTATGATGAATCCGACGCTCTCTGATCTCATTGGCGGAATCCAGTCAGTCACCCTGAGCGATGAGGAAGCGCGGCGACGCGGGACGCAAAAGTCGATCCTCGAGCGCAAGGCTCCACCAACGTTCGGAGTCCTCGTCGAAATCCAGTCGCGCAACCGGGTGGCCGTGCATCGCGACGTCGCGGCAGCGGTCGACGCAATCCTGCGCAACCAGCCACTGCGGGTGGAAATCCGCGAGCGGAATCCCGATGGCACGGTGTCGATCTGGTACGAGGAACTGTACGGACAGGAGCACCGCGCAGAGCGTTCGATGCTACCCTCAGGACCGCGACGCACCTACCAGCGGATCCCAGGTGCACAGCCGCCTAGCCGACCGACGACTGCACCCGTACCGTCAGCTTCTCTGCCTGCGGTCACTGCTGAGTCGTCCCGGCGGACTATGCGGCTCTTTCCGTTCGGCGTCAGTCGCAATCGCCTCGAGCAAGTGATCCACCAACTTGTACTTCCGGTGGAACTCGTGCGTTCACCGCGGGAAGCGGATGCAGTCGTGACGCTAAAGAACTACTTCCGGAAGCGGCCGCAAGTGCTACGCGAGGCGGAGCAGCGGGGCGTTCCGGTGTATGTGCTGCGCAGCAACACAGCACAGCAGATGGCGAATCTCTTCCGTTCGCTGTTCCCGGATCACTTCATCGAGCAAACCGACACGGAAGAGACGGATGATGGGGACGGCTCCTTTGCACCGCAGGACCGCATCGCGGCGGCGATGTACGAGGCCGAAGCGGCAGCGCACCAAGTCCTGCAGGGAACACGCGACCGGGTCGAACTCCGTCCCCAAGAAGCCTGGATCCGCCGTCTGCAGCACCAGCTCGCTGAGCGCTACAACCTCGCCTCGCGCAGCCGCGGACGCGAACCATTCCGCCGGGTGGAAATCTATCGCGAGGACGAGGGCTGGTGAGTTGGTTTATCACCTTCGAGGGGCCAGAGGGCGCTGGGAAGACAACACAGTGTCACGCACTGGCGACCCGGTTGCGTGACCAAGGGTACGACTGTTTGGTCACTCGCGAACCCGGCGGAACGCCACTTGGCGAGGCCATCCGAGAATGGTTACTGGGCAGGAACACGTTGCGCGCCGAAACGGAGGCGCTCCTGTTCACCGCTGCGCGCGCCGAGCATGCGTGGGAACGCATCCGTCCGGCCCTTGCGCGTGGCACGATCGTCTTGTGCGACCGCTACGTGGATTCGACGCTGGCCTACCAGGGGGCAGGTCGCGGGTTGGATGAGCGCTGGTTGCGCGAGCTCCACCGCGTCGCGACCGGAGACCTGTGGCCGGACTTGACCGTGTTGCTTGACGTGCCGGTCGAACTTGGCTTGGCACGTCGTCGGGCAGCCGGTGAGACATTGACACGTTTGGACAGCGAGCTGACGAGTTTTCACGAACGGGTCCGAGCCTGGTACCACACGGCGGCACAGCGCGAGCCGACCCGCTGGCGGGTCATTGACGCAACGAAGGCACCGGAAACGGTGGCTGAGGCCGTCTGGGTAGCGGTTGCGGAGTTCTTGGAGCAGAGGAAACGGACGGGCCGATGAGCTCGATGAAGCTCGTCATCGCAGTGGTACAGGCGCGGGATGCTGACAAGCTCCTTCATGCCCTGCAGCAAGAGGGCTTCCGCGCCACGCGCATCAGCAGTACCGGCGGTTTCCTTCGCGAGCAGAACGTCACCGTGCTGATCGGTGTGGAAGCCACACGACTGGAACAAGTCTTGCGCATCATCAAAGCGAACTGCTATACGAGAACGCAGTATGTCAACCCGCTGTTACCGATCGTTGAGTCGGGTGAGTTCTTTGTCCCACAGCCCATTGAGGTTGAGGTGGGTGGGGCCAACGTCTTCGTCGTTCCTGTCGAACGGTTCGAGCGCATTCCCTAGAACAGGAGGGTGAGGTCACGCGGTGGAGCAGTTGATCGCGCAAGCAGTGCACCTTCTCCTCGCGCTTGGTGGCGCGTACTATCTTGCACTCTGGTTTGCTCTCGTCGTCTGGACGTTTCAGGATATCCAGACGCGAACCCGGAGCGTCATCGCGCAGATTTTTGCGACCCTCCTAGTCGTTCTCTTCTCGGTTCCTGGAGTTGTCCTCTACTTGCTCATGCGGCCACGTGAGACGCTTGAAGAGCAATATGAACGCGCCCTGGAAGAGGAGTATTTGATTCAGGATTTGGAGGCGACCGACCGCTGTCCATCCTGCCGCCGACCGGTGCAGGAGGAGTTCCAGTTCTGCCCCTATTGTCGCACCGCTCTCAAGCAGCTCTGTGTCAGTTGCGGACGGCTTCTGAGCTTGGACTGGCCACACTGCCCATACTGCGGCGCAGCGCAACCAAGTGAGGAACCGGAGTTCGTTGTCCGCGAACGACGGTCACCGCTTGAAGCGGTTCAGCGAGCGTTGGGACGCACCGTGCCGCTCCGTGAACATCGGACAGAATCGTCTCTTCCAGAGGAGCCAGCGTCCACGCTTCCTCCAGGCTGGTCGCGCAGCGAGGCACGAGCGGAGCCAGAGACCGACCAGCTACCGCGCGCGTGACTGGGATGCGGCACGGTCATTTCCACGACTCGGCTGCGCCTCGGGACGGATTTGGAAGTTGAACTTGCTTCGGAAGGCTTCGTAGAAGTTCGTGCCAGACAGGATCACGAGGCGAAAGAGCTGTGTGCCGCGCGTGACCCGAATGAGGTCCCCACGTTGCAACGCAAGCACGGGATCACCATCGATGATAAGGCGCGCCTCCCGGTCACTCAGATACACCTGCTCGATCGTCGCCTGCTCCGGAACCACAAGCGCGATGCGGATCGGAGAATGAGGGCAGATGGGCGTGACCGCGAATCCGTGTACCCCTGCCGTCAGAACTGGGCCACCAGCTGCCATACAGTACGCGGTACTGCCCTGTGGAGTGGCCACGATCATGCCATCACCCGGATAGGTGTTGACAAATTGGCCATCAATGTAGAGCTCCAGCTCGATCAGTTGGAATCCGGCGCGGACGACCACGTCGTTGATCGCCCAGGCCTCCACGATCACTGCACCGTTCCGCTCAAGTTGAACCGCGAGTGTCGGTCCCTCTTGGACGTGATAATGGTCACTGATCAGATCGGTCAGCGCACGTTCCCAATCCTCTCGTTCAACCAAGGCTAGGAAGCCCACCCGCCCCACATTGATGCCCAGAATCGGTACTTCAGGGTAGGCATGCGCAACACGCATAATCAGGCCATCACCGCCAATCGCAATGACAACCTCGCGGTCTCGCCAGGACTGGGCGAGTACTTCCTCGTCCGCAACGTCACAACCCCGAGCAACGAGCCAGTCGCGGATCTCCCGCGCGAGGAGCGCTGCTTCTGGCTTGCCATGCGCCGCGATTACTCCAAAACGTCGGGCCATCTCGGTCGCTCCCCCTCCCGGCTCGGAACCGGTACACTGAGCACCGGGCGGACATCCATCCGAATGGTACTTGAGGGAAAGGAAACGACGAGTGTACTGGATTGAAACCTATCGACTCATCGCTGTTGTGCGTTTAGACGATCTCAGCTGCGCGACCGAACTCACGGGAGCACTCCTTGAAGGGGGTGTCCGGGTACTTGAGTTCACCTACACGAATCGAGAAGCCGGCCGCGCGATTGAAGAGGTGCGGCGTCGCTTTGAGGGAACCTGTCTTGTCGGAGCGGGGACAGTGCTCGATGCAGAAACAGCGCGGCAGGCAATGCTGGCTGGCGCACAGTTCATCGTCACCCCCACTCTACGGCGCGAGACGATCGAGATCTGCCGCCGCTACTCGGTGCCGAGCGTCATCGGGGCTTTCACACCAACCGAGATCTTGACGGCATGGGAGTGGGGCGCTGATTACATTAAAGTCAACCCAGCCAGCCTCGCTGGTCCAAGCTACTTCAAGGATGTGCTCGCACCGCTCCCCCAGGTAAAGCTCATCCCGTCGGGAGGTGTCACGCTGGAGACCGCGCCTGCCTTCCTTGCCGCTGGTGCTGTGGCGGTCGCGGTCGGTAGCCACCTGGTTGATCGGAGGCTGGTCGCCGCGCGTGATTGGGTCGGTCTTCGCGAGCGCGCACGCCAGTGGGCCGAACTCGTCGCCCGTTCCGGCGGAGAGGGTCTTCGGACATGAGCCAAGACGGAAACGCACTCGACCATCGCCGAATCCGCCTGGTCCGAGCCGAAGCAGTCGTCCTGCGACGACGAGATCTCGGCGAGGCGGATCGTATCTTAACGCTTTTTACCCGCGAGCTTGGCAAACTGCGGGTGGTCGCCAAGGGAGTACGTCGCCCAATTAGCCGCCTCGGCGGGCATCTGGATCTCTTTACCCGGACACAGGTGCTGCTGGCACGCGGTCGCGAGCTCGACGTGGTGACACAAGCACAACTGCTCGAGTCGTTTATTGGCCTTCGTCACGAGCCATGGCGAGCCGGCTGGGCGGGGTACCTCGCCGATCTCACCGATCGCGCGACAGTCGACGCCGACCCGCAGCCGGCGTTGTATGACCTCCTGGTTGACTGTCTCCGCGCGCTGGCCGACTGCACCGACTCCTTTGCGATCGTTCGGCGCTTTGAGATGCGTCTCCTGGTTCTGCTGGGCTACCAGCCAGAACTCTCGGTCTGCCCACGCTGCAGCAGACGCCTTATACCCGGATCACTCGCGTACGCTCCAGATCAGGGCGGGGTACTTTGCGCAGAGTGCATTGGCAGTACCGCGAACGAGATTCCTGTGAGCGTGGGGACGGTCAAGGCACTGCGATTACTCCTCGCCGACCAGTGGCGCGAGGTGGCAAACCGAACGTTAAGCCAGTCCTTACGGACCCAACTCGAGGCTGTCCTCCGTGCCACACTGGAGGCGCATATCGGCGGACCACTTCCCTCGGCGACGGTGGCGACGATCCTCGAGCAGCGAGGAGCAAGCGATGAGCGTCCTGCTGCACCCCGCTCAGGAACGGGCGGCTGAGCGTGCCCAAGAACTTGCCCGGCAATATGGCGTGGAACCGACCGTCTTTGTGGTTCTGGGGTCGGGACTCGGAGGGTTACCGGAGAACGCGCGCGTCGTCGCGCGTGTCCCACTCGACGAGGTGACCGGGATCACGGCAGTCACGGTCGCCGGGCATACCCGCGAACTGGTCTTGGCTCACTGGCAGAATGTTGCAACGTGGTTCTGCCTCGGGCGATATCACCTCTACCAAGGGCTTTCCGCGACAGCGGTCGCAAGCCCAATCGTCATGTTGGCACACCTGCCGGTACGGTGCGTCGTACTGACGAATGCGGCCGGAGGACTTCATCCGGCGTATCAGCCTGGGGACCTCGTGCTGATTCACGATCACCTCTTCCTACCCGGGTTGGCAGGACAACATCCGCTGATCCCACCTCCCGGGCTCGTTCGCTTTTTCAGTCTCCGTGATGCGTACGATCCAAAACTTCGAGCTGCAGTGCGCCGCGTGGCCGAGGAACGCGGACTCATGCTCGGCGAGGGTACATATGCGATGGTCGCAGGCCCGACGTTTGAGACGGCGGCTGAGCTCCGGTGGCTACGCTTGGCTGGTGCTGACCTCGTCGGGATGTCGACGGTACCAGAAGTGATCATGGCACGGGCGCTCGGTCTGCGGGTACTGGCGATCTCTGTCGTCACCAACCGAGCGATCCCGGATGAGCCCCACATTCCCACACACGAAGAAGTGGCGGCGGTCGGCGAACGAGCGCGCCCACAACTCTTCGCCCTGCTCGAGGCGATTCTCCCACTGCTGGCGACCCTCGAAGGATGAGCAAAACGAAATCGGAGGACCCTGGGCGCTGAGTCCCCCCTTCCGCCCGGCTCCCCGTGACCGAGCCTCGTTCAGCACCGGTGCCTACTGGATGGGTACGCTGCCGCCCGATGACGTCCTTCCCGAAAGACAGTCAGGCAGTGCCATGAGGCGGCAGAGACCACAGCTGAATGGACAACTCCCGTGCCTCCCACCGTTTCGGCCGCTCGGCCTCCCCCGAGTCCCGAAGCGTTCCTTTCACGCATCGTCTCTTCCAGCAGGCAAACGCGTCAACTTTTCCGACTACAAGCGTGCAGCATCGTTGACCTCGGCGAGCACGCGCTGGTCACACCGCCCCGATCACGGGTGCGACAAATCTCCAAGCCAGAGTCTTAGCACACCGGATTGTCCCGATGGGTTTTCACGTGATGAACGATCCACTCCGGTCGAGCCCTGGAGTGGCAGTACCCATAACTTTTCGTGTGCAGGGCGAACCATTCAGGTGCGCTCAGGATCACCCGTGGTCGGTGACCGGTCATCGGCACGCTAGGCACAGGCCCAGGAACGTCAACCTTTACTCGTTGAGGCGGCCTGCATGCCGCTGGCTGTGAGCGCACGGAGGCAACTTCCTTGCGGCCTGGTGCGTCGAGCATCACACCAACGGGCCAGTGCGTCACCCACGTCGGAACGATGTACAGGAGACGTCTCACCACATGAGGGAGTCACTGATGATCCGCAGCCGCTGCTCCTCAGAGTGAGATCAGCGCCATCTCTGGGTGATTGGTGACGCGTCTCCTGTACTGTCCGACTCACCCAACCCGGACGGAGTGGGACACGCACCGAGGAGGTGCGCCACGCGAGTACCGCTGGTCCTCCTGACGACAACCATGATCCACTGGACGGTCGCAGTGGTTACTCCTCGGCTAGCCCCTGCGCAGTGGTTCCCGGTTTCACAAGTGGAATTCCTTCCTTGCAAAGCGGGCAATCTGCAGGCAACCAGCTTGAAATCTCCAGCCGCAACAGCGCAACCAGCGGAACTCCAACGTCCACCGGCTCGATTGAGCGGTCAACGAGGACCGCCACACCGACGACCTCGACGGGGTGTTCGGCGAGCGCACGCAGTGTCTCACGCACCGAGCCGCCCGTTGTAAGCACATCGTCGATCACAAGCACACGCGTTCCCGGGACGAAACGGGTTCCGCGGCGGATGACCCGGCGCGCGCTTCCCTCGGCCTCTCGCTCGGCATAGGCCGCTTGCACACCCAACTGGCGTGCACACTCGAACGCGAGCAGAATACCGCCAGTAGTCGGTCCGACTACCGCCTCGATGCTGCTCCAGGGTAACCGGGCAAGGAGCTCGCGGCAGACTTCCTCCACCCGTCGTGGCCAGCGTAACAACGCGAACTTCTCCACATAGCGGTCGCTATGCCGCCCTGACGCGAGGAGGAAGTGACCGTCCAGTAACGCACCAACCTCGCCGAGCAGACTCATGAGCTTCTTCGTCGTTCCTTCGTCGGCTAACACAGACACCAGCCACACCTCCGCTTCAATGCTTCCGTCTTCCGGCGGGATCAACCGAGCGGACGCCCTATAGCACCTCTGCCGTCCTGCTCCTCGCACAAGCGCGCAGGCGTGCGCCCTTCAGCCGTCGCGCAATCCTTGATGACACGGCCAGCAACACGATCCGATGCGGAGCCAGATCCCTCGTTGCACCTGGCCTGAGCGCTCTTCCCGGTGCCGACCTGCAGCGCACCGTTACGGAAGGAAGAAAAAGCCGACCGCTAGCCCCGCATAAACAGCCAAGAGCATCGCTCCTTCAAGCCAGTGTGAGCGGCCATCGACGGCAATCAGCGAAGAGACCAGTGCCGCTCCCAAGAGTGCGACCAGTTCGTAAACATTGAAGACAAGGGACATCGGCTGGCTCGTCGCAAGACTCGCGAAGATGAGCACCGGCGTCACAACAAGCGCGATTTGCAAACTCGACCCATAGGCGATCCCAAGACTTAAGTCCATCTGGTTCCGGCCAGCCACTTGGACAGCAACAAAGTGTTCGGCCACGTTCCCAACGAGTGGCACCAGGACGACACCGAGAAAGAACTCGGAGACGCCAGTCGCCTCGACCACTGGCTCAACTGCACCGACCAGCACCTCGCTCATTACCACGACGCCAAGTGTGGCACCTGCCAGGACGGCGATCGCGCGCGGCAACGACCAGGTCGCATGCGCATGCTCGGTCACCGGGCCACCCATTCGCAGCGTGTACACGAGGTACAGCACGTAGATCACCGCAAGGACGACCGCAAGGCCAATACTCATCCACTCGACCGCTGCGCCGTGCACCGGTGTGGGGCCCAGGGTGAAAAGCCCGGGGACGAGCAGCAGCACCACTGCGAGCGTCATCATTGTGGCGCTAATGCCGGCCAAGTGCGCATTGAACTGCTGGAGCCCGTGACGAAGCCCTCCAACCAGTAGACTCGCCCCGAGGATGAGTAGCAGGTTTCCAAGAATGGATCCCGAGATCGATGCCTTGACGAGTTCGTGTAGTCCAGCACGTAGCGCGGCCAGGGCAATGATCAACTCCGCAGCGTTCCCCAGTGTCGAATTGAGCAGACCACCAACAAAAGGACCAGTGCGCGCTGCTACCTCTTCAGTCGCTCGACCCAGCAAGGCGGCGAGGGGTACCAGTGCCGCCGCCGAGGTGAGCAGAACAGCCAACGGTGGCGCATGCAACACCTCGAGGACGACGGCGACCGGCACGAGCACGAGTCCAGCGACCCACCAACGCATCGGTCCCCCTCAGGCAAGAGCCGACACCGTTTCCCGAGTGCGGTACGCGGGCAACGGTTGCACCGTGTACGTCGTACAACCGAGCAACGCCCGCACCAATGCCCGTGCCGTGTCAAGCGAGGTCAGACACGGCATGCCGCGCTCCACCGCCGCACGCCGGATCAGGAAGCCATCCTGGATGGTCCCCTCGTCCTGTCCCGGCGTGTTGATCACCCCGCGTACTGTCCGATCAAGGATCACTTCAAGGACATCCGGATGCCCATGCCCAATGTGGCGCACCACCAGTTCAACCGGGACACCACGCGAACGAAGATATGCTGCTGTCCCTTCGGTTGCAACGATGGGGTAACCAAGCTCGGCCAACGCGCGAGCGAGTTCGACGCCGGCCGGCTTGTCCTCGTCAGCGAGGCTGAGCAGGACCGGAGCTCCGCGCGGGATTGCGAGTCCGGCCGCCAAGAACGCTTTGGCCAGAGCCGCCTCGAACGTGCGGTCGATCCCCATCGCCTCACCGGTCGACTTCATCTCTGGGCCGAGCTGCACATCTACACCGTGCAACTTGGCCATGGAGAAGACTGGCGCCTTCACCGCCACCAGTGGCTGGCGTGGCCAGAGTCCACCGCGATACCCCTGCTCGGCGAGCGTCTGGCCAAGCAGGATTCGCGTCGCAACCTCGACCATCGGCACTCCGGTCACCTTGCTCAAGAAGGGGATGGTCCGTGAGGCGCGCGGATTGACTTCCAGGACGTAGATGGTTCCCCCGTGCAACACGAACTGGATATTCATGAGTCCTCGCACGCCGAGCGCGAGCGCAATCTCGGTGGTATAGCGAACAAGCGTCACGACGTGCTCGTGCGGAAGCTCAACAGCCGGGTACACTGCAAAGCTATCCCCAGAGTGCACCCCTGCACGCTCGATGTGCTGCATGATTCCGGGGATCAACACCTCGCGCCCGTCGGCGAGTGCGTCGACCTCGAGCTCAACTCCACCGAGATACTTGTCGATCAGCACCGGACGGCCACTGGCGAAAGCACCTGACGTCGCCAAATATCGTTCGAGCTGCTCGCGCCGGTACACCACCTCCATCGCTCGCCCACCGAGGACATACGACGGCCGAACGAGCACGGGATACCCGATGCGCTCGGCCACGGCGAGTGCCTCCTCAAGGCTCAGCACGCCAGCGCCCGGTGGCTGCGGAATACCCAGCTCTCGGAGGAAGCGTTCGAACCGTCGCCGGTCTTCTGCAATGTCGATCGCCTCCTGATCAGTGCCGAGAATCGGCACCCCCGCCGCTGCGAGTTCCCCAGCAAGGTTAATCGCTGTCTGCCCACCGAACTGCACGACGACTGGTGGAACCGCGTCGGGACGTCCAGCTGCCTCATGGAGCAGCACATCCAGCACTGACTCGGCATCAAGCGGGACGACGTAGAGCCGGTCGGAAGCATCGAAATCGGTCGAGACCGTCTCCGGGTTGTTGTTCAGCATGATCGCTGCGACACCTGCCCGATGCAGTGCCTGTGCCGCTTTCACACTGCAGTAATCAAATTCGATCCCCTGTCCAATCCGGATCGGCCCCGCGCCGATCACCACCGTCTTCGGAGGCGGGAGCGGTGGCGCCTCATCCTCATCCTCATAGGTGGCGTAGAAGTACGGCGTCTCGGCCGCAAACTCGGCAGCGCAGGTATCGACGAGCTTGTGAACCGGCACGATGCCCCAGCGCCACCGGAGCTCCCGCACCGCCTGCTCTGTGGTATCGCGCAGGACAGCAATTGTGCGGTCACCGTACCCAAGCCGCTTTGCCTCCCAGAGGAGATCCGGTGTGAGTTCATCACCGGCGAGGGGCGCTTCGAGAGCGACAATTCGCTGGATTGCCCGAACGAACCAGGGATCGATCCCGCTGAGGGCGCTGACCTCATCCGGGTCCCAACCGCGGCGAACCGCAGTAGCGACCGCCCAGAGCCGTAGATCGGTCGGCACCCGCAGCGCGCGCTTCAGAGCCTCCTCGTCCTGCCACGTTGGATCTTCCCACAGTAAGTCGGCCTGATCTGAATCAAGGCCACGCACTGCCTTCTGCAGCGCTGCCTCAAAGCAGCGGTCAATGGCCATGACCTCTCCAGTCGCCTTCATCTGTGAGCCCAGCGTTCGATCGCCATGGCGGAATTTGTCAAAGGGCCAGCGCGGAATCTTGACCACACAGTAGTCCAGGGCTGGCTCAAACGAGGCCATGGTCTTCCCCGTCACCGGATTGGGCAACTCATCAAGGGTACGTCCAATCGCTAGCTTGGCCGCGATCCGGGCAATCGGGTAACCTGTGGCTTTCGAGGCTAGGGCCGAGCTCCGACTCACCCGCGGGTTGACCTCGATGACGTAGTACTGGTCAGAGTGAGGATCGAGTGCGAACTGAATGTTGCATCCGCCGACAATGCCGAGGGCCCGAATGATTTTCAGTGCGGCACTGCGCAGCATTTGATAATCACGGTCGCTCAGCGTCTGTGAAGGTGCAACCACGATGCTATCGCCGGTGTGCACGCCCATGGGGTCGAGGTTTTCCATATTGCAGACCGTGATGCAGGTATCGTTCGCGTCCCGCATCACCTCATACTCGATCTCTTTCCACCCCAGAAGGCTCCGTTCAACAAGCACCTGGCCGATAGGGCTCGCTGCGAGGCCACGCTGGACCAGGGCACTGAGTTCCTCACGAGTGAAGGCAATCCCGCCACCTGTCCCACCGAGCGTGAAGGCCGGCCGCACAATAAGCGGGGGTGGCACTTCCTCGGCAAAGCGCAGCGCCTCGTCGACACTGTAGGCCGTCACACTCTCCAGCACCGGCTCGTTGATCTCCAGGAGAAGGTCCTTGAAGAGCTGCCGGTCCTCCGCCTTGCGAATCGCCTCAAGTGGCGTCCCCAGGAGCCGCACACCGTACCGATCGAGCACTCCCGCCTCAGCGAGCGCAACGGCGAGGTTCAGCCCCGTCTGGCCGCCAAGTGTGGCCAAAAGCCCCTCTGGACGCTCGTGCGCGATGATCCGCTCGAGTACTTCGACCGTCAGCGGCTCGATGTAGACGGCATCAGCCATGTCCTCGTCGGTCATGATGGTCGCTGGGTTGGAGTTGACGATGATGGTGCGGACTCCTTCCTCGCGCAACGCCCGGAGAGCTTGGCTTCCGGAATAGTCAAACTCGGCTGCTTGGCCGATGACGATCGGTCCCGAGCCAATGACAAGAACGCTGGAAACAATTGGTCGGCGGGCCATCCTTACACCCCCTCTCCGGCGAGGAGTACTGGCTGCGTCATGCGCGCCTGCCAGCGCTGCCGCACCAGTTCTAGGAAGGCATCAAAGAGGTCCTGACTGTCTTGCGGCCCTGGTGCTCCCTCCGGGTGAAACTGGACGCTCAGTACTGGCAATTCCTGATGCCGGAGGCCTTCCACCGTCCCGTCGTTCACGTTCACCATCCAGACCAGCCAGCCCTGCTCGGTCGGCACACTGGCTGCTTCGACGCAGTAGCCATGATTCTGCGAGGTGATACGGACCCGACCAGTGAGGAGATCTTTCACTGGATGGTTCCCCCCGCGGTGCCCGAAGACGAGCTTGGTCGTCTTGGCACCAGCCGCGAGTGCAACGAGCTGGTGGCCAAGACAGATGCCGAAGAATGGCACGCCAGAGTGCGCAAGCTCGCGCACCGTCTCAACCGCTTGGCGGGCCTGCGTTGGGTCACCCGGACCAGGTGAGACCACGACCCCGTCCGGATCGAGTTCGAGCACCTCAGCTGCCCGAGCACCATAGGGAAGCACAGTCAGTCGCACACCACGCCGGCGAAGTGAAGCAAGGATGTTGTGCTTCACACCGCAGTCGATCACGACAACGTGTGGTGCATCCGCTGGGCCAAAGGTCGCACGCTCTCCTCGAACAGCAGGCACAACATCTTCTCGGTCTGGTGTCCAGGCACGACGCGCCATCTCGCAAAGCTCTTCGTCTGAGAGGCCGGTGCGGTCGCTCACCAGTACGGCCCGCATTGTCCCGTGCAGGCGCAGATGCCGAGTGAGCGCCCGAGTATCGACCCCGGCGAGTCCAGGGATCCCCCAGCCCTCCAGGTACTCGCCCAGCGTGCCCTGCGCGCGCCAGTGACTCGGCTGGTCGCAATACTCGCGCACCACCAACCCAGCCACCCAGGGGCGCCGTGACTGTTCATCCTCATCGCAGATACCGTAATTGCCGATCAGTGGGTAGGTCATGCAGACGATCTGCCCATAAAAAGAGGGGTCAGTGACCACCTCTTGATAGCCAGTCATGACAGTGGTGAAGACGGCTTCGCCCTCAGCGTTGCGGCGCGCCCCGAACGGGGTGCCCGGAAAGATCCGGCCGTCCTCCAAGACCAGTGCACCAGTCCGCGAAGTGCGTATCGACATAGACCACCTTCCCTCCGACGATTGTCAAGAGCACGCGCCCGTGCAGTGTGAGTCCCAGGAGTGGCGTATTCGCGCTGCGCGAGCGCAGCGACTCGCGCGTGACCTGCCAGCGAATCTCCGGATTGAACACCACAACATCGGCCGGGGAACCCGGCCTGAGTGTTCCTCCTGGCAGGCCAAACAGTCGCGCTGGCTGACAAGAAAGGAACTCGACCAGTTCGCCGAGCGTCAGTGATCCAGCGCGGACAAGGCGCAGTAAGAGCGGAAGTGCCAGCTCGAGGCCAACCATGCCGAATGCGGCACGACGGAGATCGCTCGGCTTATCCTGCTGGTGATGCGGCGCATGATCGGTCGCAATGAGGTCGATTGTGCCGTCGCGCAGGCCGGCCTGCAAAGCCAACGCATCTTCTTCTGGCCGCAAGGGTGGATTCACCTTGGCGTTCGGATCTGGACACGGTCCAGCTCGTTGGACCTCCTCTTCACCGGCAAACCGCCGCACCCCAGCCACCCACTCATCGGTCAGCAACAGATGGTGCGGGGTCACCTCGACCGTCACACGCACGCCATCACGCTTCGCCCGCCGCACCATGGTGAGCCCTCGCGCTGTCGTCAGATGCAGGACGTGCAGCCAGCCACCGGTCAAGCGCGCCAGTTCCAGATCGCGCAGCAGCACGATCTCCTCCGCCGCGGCCGGGATCCCAGGGAGGCCAAGTCGCTGGGCAATCGGCCCTTCGTGTACCACCCCACCCGCCGCGAGCGTCCACTCTTCGCAGTGCACCATGATGGGTCGCCCGAGCGTACGGCTCGTCTCCAGCGCCGCCCGTAGCACTCGTGCACTCCGCGTGCTGTCACCGTCGTCCGAAAAGCCAACTGCGCCTGCCTCGGCCATCCCAACGAGGTCGGCTAACTCCTCTCCCCGGCGACCACGCGAAATCGCCCCGACGGGGTAAACGCGCACCGGCAGCTCCCGTGCCCGTTCGACAATGTCACGCACGCGTTCTGGAGTGTCCAGTGGAGGATCCGTGTTGGGCATGCAGCAGATCGTGGCAAAGCCACCGGCTGCCGCTGCCGCAGCACCTGTCTCCAACGTCTCCTTCTCGGGAAAACCTGGATCACGAAGATGCACGTGCACGTCGACGAAGGCCGGAGCGACGATCAGCCCCTGCACGTCCATCACTCGCGCGTCATCCGGGATCGGGAGGTGCGGCTCAAGCGCAACGATCTTCCCGTCACGAATGAGCACATCCGCACGCTCATCGAGCCCCTGTGTCGGGTCGATGACGCGGCCACCACGGAGCAGGAGTGCAGGAGCCCATAAAAAAGGCCTCTGGATTCGGGCTGAATCCAGAGGCCCGCTCGCCTGCCGCATCTGAGGTTGTGGACTACCGCTACCCTGCACGCCTCACCAAGTCGCGTCCGTACGCCCTCTCTCCGGCACTCAAGGACAAATTGTACCCTAGCATGCTCGTGGTGTCAAGACAATGTTCGAACGTCCAAGTGCAACAGCGCCCTTCGCATCAAATCAGGGCAATACGCAAATCCCCATGACGTGGGGAAAATGAAGCCTCATTGGGGTTGGAACGTCACCACCGAAACGCAATACCAGAACACAACCTCCTGCGACTCCCTGAGCAGGCATTCCTATGCGAACGCCAGTGGACAGGTTCGGCATACGTCGGGGATTTGGGCCGGCCGTGGCAGCTCCCACCCACTTCGCCGCAGCAGCCGCCAGGTCAACCAGATCGAGAGCCCCACCACATTGCAGTAGCAGCCCCGCCACTCTGCGACCGGCCGCAGATCCGGATCCTGAATGGCATAGCCGCCTGCCTTGTCAAATGGCTCACCCCGCGCAATGCTCGCCGCAATGTCCGCCTCCGAGTATGCACGCATCCGCACCCAGGTCGTGGTGTGATCCACCCACAAGCGTGTTCCCTGAGCAACCGCCACCCCCGTGATCACCCGGTGCCAGCGACCGCGCAGCAGCTGCAACATCGCCCGGGCTTCCTCCGCTGTCTCTGGCTTCCCGAGCAGGCGACCACGGAACACCACGACCGTATCTGCGGCCACCACCCAGTCCCCTGGCCGACGTTGAGCGACCGCTGCCGCCTTGTGTCGCGCCAAGGCACGCGCCACACGCTCCGGATGCGGGTGCTGCTCCGGCAGCGGCTCCTCAACCGCCGCTGGATCGATCTCAAAGGGCACACCAAGCCATGCCAGGAGTTCGCGGCGCCGGGGCGAAGCGGAGGCGAGGACGAGCGTCACGGCAGCCCCTCGGCCAGCTCAAGCGTCGCAACCGACTCGATGTGGTACGTCTGTGGGAACATGTCGAGCGGCGTCACGTCGACCAGACGGTAACCGCCATCGACCAGCTTCCGGAGGTCACGCGCCAGCGTTGCCGGATCGCAAGAGACGTAGACGATTCGCGGTGGCCGCAGTATGAGCACGCCGGTGATCGCCTCCGGTGCACAGCCAACCCGCGGCGGGTCGAGGATGACCACGTCCGGCCGCACGGCCAACTTACCCAGCACCTGCTCGACCTTCGCCATCACGTACTCGACATTGTCGAACGGGTCGAGGTTGACTTGGGCATCTGCCACAGCCGAGGGCGACTCCTCGATTCCGATGACACGTGCTACACGCGGCGCCAGGAAAGCAGCAAACGTCCCGACCCCTGCATAGGCATCAACAACGACCTCCCGACCGGTCGGGGCGATCCGCTCCAACACCAGCTCAACCAACCGCTCGGCGATCGCGGTATTGGTCTGGAAGAACGAGCTTGCCGAGATGCGGAAGCGATAGCCTTGCAGTGCTTCGTGGTAGTACGGCTGGCCCGAAGGAAGTTCCGGATCAATCTCGTGAACGTTCGGATGCACAAGAAGATCGCCGGTGTTGACACCGTACCGGACCATGAGCTGGTGCTTGACGTGTGCCTTCCCCTGCAGCCGCTCAAGCACCTCGTTGATCTTCGGATGCATAATGAGGCAACGCGCGATCTGGAGAAACCGGTAACCATGTCCCGGCCGGGAGATGTAGCCTAGGTTACCCTTTCCGTCGACCGAAAACCGCGCGTGGTTGCGGTACCCGTAGGGGCTCGGCGAGGGGATCGTCGGTGAAACAGGTGGATCCTCGAATTTGCCAATCCGCCGGAGTTGCTGGCGAACGACGTGTTGCTTGAGAACGAGCTGGTGCTCGTATCGGATGTGCTGCCACTGGCACCCACCGCAGACGCCGAAGTACGGACACGGCGGGTCGACTCGCTCCGGCGAGGGCGTGCGTACCTCGACGACCCGTCCCAGGGCGTGATCTTTACGGTCACGCTCGATTGCAACAAGCACATCCTCACCAGGGATCCCGTACTCGACAAAGACAACGCGACCGTCTTCGCGGCCGATCGCTGCACCCTGGTAGGCCATCTCCTCAAGGTGGAGCTCGATCGTGCGGAGCGTCCGCGGTGTCGGGAGCGACTCTCCCATAGCGAACCTCCTTCGGGGATAGTGTACTGGCCGCGCCGGTTACTGCCACGCCCTTGTCCGCTGCTCGTCCCTCTGCCGACAGCAGCCGTACGCAAGCACGATTCCCCAAAGCCAGCTTGTCCGCAGAAAGCAAGCCAAGTAGCAGACGGCACAGCCCCGCTTGGCGAACTCTGGGGACGCTCCTCACGGAAAGCGCCTCCGTCGCACAGCCGGGCCGCATACTTGACCTTGGCAACCAAGGCCTCGAGAATCGGTCGCGCACGACGCGAGGATGACTGAGAGGACCGTGATGATGAGCGAGCCATTGACACAAACCGTGATCGCGATGGATCTCGTGCCCTTCCGTTTCGGCCCAGGCGCAACGGCAGAGGTAACGGACGAGCTCCGCCGCCTCGGTGCACGGCGCGTCCTCTTGGTGGCCGATCCCGCGCTCCGGCGTCACGGTCTGGTAGACCGTGTCGAAGCGGCAATTCGGGACGCTGGGGCTGAAGTCACCATGTTCGACCGCGTTCACATCGAACCCACCGACCGCTCGCTCCGCGAGGCGATCGAATTTGCGCAACGTATCCGCCCCGATGCCTATGTGTCGCTTGGTGGCGGCAGCACGATCGATACGGCTAAAGCGATGAACCTCTTCACGACGTATCCAGCCGACCTGTTCGACTACCTCAACAAGCCGATTGGTAAGGGGCTTCCGGTTCCGGGTCCCTTGGCACCTCACATCGCCCTACCGACCACTGCTGGTACAGGCAGCGAGACGACCGCAGTGATTGCCCTGGAACTTTCCGAGCGACGGCTGAAGACAGGGATCTCGCACCGGTACATCCGGCCGACGATCGCGATCGTTGACCCCCTCAACACCGTCACCTGCCCGCCAATGGTCACCGCCTTCGCTGGGCTGGATGTCCTGTGCCATGCGATCGAGTCCTATACCGCGAAACCGTATCATGTCCGGCCACGCCCAGCGAGCGCAGCAGAGCGGCCCGCGTATATCGGATCCAACCCGATTGCCGACCTGTGGAGCGCTCAGGCGATCCGTTGGGGCGCGAAGTATTTGCGTCGGGCCTTCTTCGCGCCGCTTGACTTGGAGGCGCGCACCTTCATGGCGATGGCCAGCCTGACAGCTGGGATCGGCTTCGGCAATGCGGGTGTGCACATCCCGCATGCGATGTCGTACCCAATCGCAGGGATGGTTCGTGAGTTCTTCCCACCGGACTACGATGTCGACGAACCGCTGATCCCCCACGGCCTCGCCGTCGTTGTGGGTGCGCCTGCCGCATTGCGCCTCACGGCGGTTTCCTGGCCAGAGCGTCACGCGGAGGTCGCAGCGATGCTGGGGATCGATACGCGCGGCATGCCGGTGCGCGCCGCCGCCGAGGCTGTCGCCGAGGCCCTCCTGCAGCTTCTGCGCGATCTGGGCTTGCCAAGCGGTCTTGAAGAACTCGGATTCAGTGAAAAGGACATTCCAGCACTCGTCGAGGGCACGCTTGCTCAGCAGCGCATCCTGGTCAACAGCCCGCGACCGGTCGATGAGCGTGCGCTGACCGAAATCTTTCGCCAGGCGATGCGATACTGGTAAGGGCATCCTGAAAGGGACGCTCGACACGCACGATGCTTGGTCCACCTGTACCACCCAGGGATAGCCCCTCTCTCAGCGGCGCGGTATGCATGTGTGGCCGGCTACCCCCTGCCCTACAACAGCTTTGCGGCGGCAGCCCTCAGCACCGCAGACGAGCGGATCACGTTGTGTGGCCGTCTCGGATCTTGCCAACTGGCCCGAACTGCGCGGCGACATTGGAACTCACCGCGGCTTGCAGTCTTGGCATGGGGGACCGCGTCAGCACGCGCCCGCACAGTGCCGAGAAGACACAGCGGACGCTTCTTGAGAGCAACGGCTAGTCGTGACATGAGGTGTTATCGCCCTGCCCTGAGTGGTACATTTGATCATCTGCACCCCCTTGGTGCAGACAACGCAGACACTCGGGCGAGGGGAGGCGCACGATGGCTCACCCCAGGAGATGGATCGTTATCCTCGCGGCGACTTCCGCCCTCATTCTGGTAGCCTGCAGCAGTCCGGCTGGAACTCCGTCACCAGCGCCCAGCGCACCGACCATCACCGCAGCTACCGCCGCAACGGCAGCGGCAGAAAGACCAACGCTGACCCTGTCACTCCCGACTCCCACTCGCGCCAGTGTGCCGCCCGCGCCCACTGTGGCTGTCCCCTCCCCAACCACTGCAAGCCAGCCGGAGACAGCACCCCGCGATCGCTGGGCCATGGCCTGACAAGGTATTCAGAGTGTTGCCATTCACGGACAATCCTACGACTCGTCCGGTGCGTTGCTCTCGGACATGCACCTTCTCCTCGAGAAACCTGATCGACTTCGCGCACGCATCTCCTTCCCTGACGGGACCGAAATGGAAATGATCCTTATCGGTGAGCGACTCTGGCTCCACTTCGGTGGCACTTGGGTGGAGGCACCAAGCGGCACGATGAACGAATCTGTCGCGCAGGCGTTCGTCTTCGAGGACCGCATTCTCGACGACTCGGGCAGCACACCCACCTTCCAACTGGTTGGAGAGGAAACCTTGGACGGTGAGCAGACACAGGTGTGGCAGGCAGCGTTCACCCAAATGGGCGGTCGCTCAACTGTCTGGGTCGGCGCGGACGATCTCCCACGACGACTCGTCTGGGAAGATAACAATGGTCGCGTTGACGTGCGTTACTCCCGGTACAACGAGCCGTTTGGGATCTAACCGCCCACCTCGTGATTCGAGTGATACCGAACGAACTCTGGGAGCCTAGCAGGACAGCGCCCAAACGGAAAACGCTCTGACTCGTCGATCGCAAGCGCTATCGGATGTCCGACCACAGTTGTGTCCCCTTCGTCTAGCGAGCCCGAGCTCCGACCAGCGTTGGAGCGCGTCCGCGACCAGGCTGGTAGAGACCCAGCGAGATCGAGTACGTCGACAGCGCGCCAGTACTCGTGCGTCGGCGACCAGGACGGTCCAGCTCCCTCGGGGTGTACTGCGAGGACAGGCACGGACGCAACCTTGACAAGGGTAGTCTGACGGTCAACAATGATGAAGAGGCCGATCGGTCGGTGTGTGCACCTTGACAGGACGTACGAGACGGCGGCGAGTGCGAGCGTCTGACTGGGCATAGGTTCGGTCCGCTCGTCCACACGGGGGAACACCGGTGAAAGTCCGGGGCTGTGCCGCAACTGTGACGTCGCGCTAAGTAGCGTGGCGAAGCCAGGTCTACCGTCGCCGCCGTGTCCGACCCGCCTCGAGCTAAGGGGGGAGGACGCCAGTGATCTGCTGTGCCTCAACGCAGTGAACCACCGGCAGCCCGCCCCGCGCGGGCTGTTTCCGTTTTTCCCGATAAGCCAAAGAGTGCGGTTCGGAGCCGACCTCAGCTTGAAGGGGGGTTGGAAAGATGCGTCGTTTCGTCATGGTTCTCGTGCTGCTCATACTGGTACTAGCACCCACGGCAGGTGTCTCAGCGCATCAACTTGATGCTGCACGAACTTTGGCTGGAGCCACCCAATGGCTGCTGAGTCAGCAACGGCCCGATGGTGGTTTCGCCGGTTTCAGTGGTGAGAGTGACCCAGGAATCACCGTCGATGCAGTCCTGGCTCTTGCAGCAGCGGGGATGAACCCCGCGCAGGTCCGACAAGAAGAGGGCAGAAGTAGCATCGAATACCTCCAATCAGTGGCAGCACAATATGCTGAGCACCCTGGTGGTGCAGCGAAACTCGTACTCGCTGCAAAAGCGTCAGGGCAGAATCCTCGCTCCTTCGGTGGAGTCGATCTGGTCAGACGACTCGAGCAAGCCTTCGATCCAACAACGGGGCTCTACGACCAGCAACTCTTCAGCAATGCGTATGTGCTCTTGGCACTTTCCGCTGCTGGTGTTCGCGTGCCAGACGCTGCGATCGGCGGAATCCTGGAGCGCCAAGCTGCTGACGGCAGCTGGGCTTGGAACGGCAGTACAGAACCAGGCACTGGAGACTCCAACACGACTGCTCTTGTTGTCCAGGCACTGGCAGCACTCGGCCATGCTGACCATCCAGCCGTGCAACGCGCTCTCCAGTACCTGCGCAGTGTGCAGGCATCCGATGGCTCCTTTGCCTATCAACCAGCTGATACCTTGGTTGGCGATGCGAACTCGACCGCGTTGGCCATCCAGGCGCTTCTTGCTGCTGGCGAGGAACCGCAGTCGCCGACATGGCGGTATGCGCTCGACGCATTAGCGCGTTTCGCTAATCCGAGCGGTGCGCTCCGCTGGCGCGACGATGCCGCTGACGACAATCTGTTCGCCACCGTCCAAGGGATCCCAGCACTCGCTCGGCAGCCCTTCCCGCTCCACGGAACGGTGCGGCCACCGCTTGTGGCACGAGCACCTCTGACGACCGAAGAGCCGGGTTGCCGCTTCTTCCCGGAGACGGATCAGAGTCTCTGCGGGCCATTTCTTGAGACGTGGGAGCAGCTCGGCGGACTACCGAACTTCGGATACCCGTTGACACGCGCCTATTATGATCCGGCACTCGGACTCGTCGTCCAGTACACCGAGCGGGCACGCTTTGAGCTCCACCGTCTTCCCGACGGGCGTGAACTCGTACTGCTCGGTCGGCTCGGTGCGGAATTGGCACCACCGCGACCGCGGGAAGCCTTCGCACCAGCCGAGCCGAAGGCATCAGCAGACTGCGTTTACTTCGCTGAGACACAGCACAACCTTTGCGCTGGCTTCCGTGCCTACTGGGAGCACTTCGGTGGGTTGAGTGCCTTCGGTTATCCGCTCAGTGAAGAGTTTGTCGAGAACGGCGTGGTCGTTCAGTACTTTGAGCGAGCCCGCTTTGAATGGCACCCAGGTGTCTGGCCAGAGCGGTTCGATGTGCTCCTCACCCGGCTCGGCGCTGAGATCGTCGAGGAAGGCTCGTGAGAAGAATGCGGCCCCTCTCCCACCTCTTCCTTGCGCTCCTGCTCGCCCTCGTACCATTGGCGGGGGCGAGCAGCCCACCTTCGCTCGCCGAGCGGCCAAACGGTGCTGGACTCGTCGTGCGCTTTGGCGACGGACGCGTCCTCACAGCCTATGTACAGTTTGACGAACCAGCAATCACGGGGATCGAGCTCCTCCAGCGCGCTGGCATTCCAATCACTGTCGCCCCGTTCGGGGGGCTAGGGCTGGCTGTCTGCGCAATTGATGGAGAAGGTTGCCCAGCAGAGGACTGCTTTTGTCAAGCCAAGCAGCAACCGGCATGGTTCTGGCATTACTATGGGTTAAACCCAGACGGTCGTTGGGCGCTCCATCCGGTCGGCGCGTCAAACCGTCTCTTGAGAGACGGCGATGTCGATGGCTGGTCGTGGACGAGCGGCGAGAGCGGACTCCCGGCGGTGACCATCGATGACATTGCGCGTGCGCACGGCCTCGAGCGGACAAGAGAGCCATCGCCAGTGCCGACACCAGAATCAGGGGTACATGCAACTCCAACACCGCTGCCACCACTGCCTGCTGGGTCACCCACCACGCCCGCGACGCTCATAACCCCGACGCCGTTTCAACCATCGACCCCGCAAGCGACTCCAACCGGGCCCCCACGCGTAGTACCGACGCCGATACTCCCATCTGCCACCGCTACCGTAGTCCCGAGTGTTCCGTCGCTGCCGACACCTGCACGTCCATCGGTACCACCCTTGTCTCCGGTCGTCGAGGCGACGACTCCAAGCCAGCTCACCGTGCCCACGGTAACCCCACCAACGACACCGGAGAGCAATGCAAGCGGTCCACCCTGGATAGCCATTGCCTTCGTTGGTCTAGGTGCGTTGGGCCTCGCTGGGACCGCATTCCGTCTCCGCTGGAGGAAGAGGCGATGAACGGGGCACTCTGGCTGGCCTGGGCCACCCTCATGGCACTGGCGATCTCGGTGACGCGGAATCCCTTCTACCTGGCGCTTGCCCTGCTGGCAGTACTGACCGTCCGAACCGCCGTCGACACGACACGCCCGCTGGGCCGAGCCGCCCCACGGTTCGCAGTCTTGGCAGCACTTGTCCTGATCGGTTGGAGTACGGTTGTCAACGTACTTCTTGCGCACGTCGGGGATCGGGTCATCACACGGTTGCCGCCTTGGCCAGTCGTCGGCGGGCCACTGACGTTCAATGCCCTCTTGTATGGGGCACTCACAGGCATTGCGCTCGCCACCGTCCTCATCGGCATAAGCCTTCTTCATGCTGTCCTAGACCGTCATGAGGCGTTGCGGCTCGTTCCGAGGAGACAGCGCGTGCTCGCGACGACGCTCGCGATTGCGCTCAACGCACTTCCGACGTTCGCTGCAGCCGCACGTGATGCCGAAGAGGCAATCCGGCTCCGTGGGCTCGCTCAGCAGCCGCTTGTGCATCTCCGCATGCTGATCAACGCTGTCCTGGTACGCGGTATGGACTACAGCGTAGCCGTAGCCGAGACGCTTGAGGTGCGTGGTTTTGCTGCTGCCAGCCGTCGCAGTCAGCGCACACGGCTCGGGTCGCTCGCATTCCTCGCCGGGGGGGTGATCGCCATTGGTGGGAGCATCGCCGGATCGGGGATCATCCTGGCATTGGGTTTGAGCGGTCTTGCCGTAGGGCTGGCAGGTGCAGCATTTTCTGCTCTGCCGGGAGTGCGTGCGTTGCCGTGGCCCTGGTCAGCACGCGTGACGGCGCTCCTACTCGGACTCATCGCGGCAGGCTTCGTCTGGGCGTTACGCGATCCGGCCGCTGATCTCACCTACTCGCCCTATCCCACGCTGCACTGGCCCGGCTTCTCACTACTTGCCGGTGCCTCGTACCTCCTCCTGGCCGCTCCGGCATTCGCGTTACGCGGAGGACGATCGTGATCGAGGTGATCGAACTCCGCTACCAGTATCCCGCCAGCCAGTCCCCCGCGCTGATCGCGCCGCACTGGTTCGTTGGAGAGGGCGAGTTTGTTCTCCTTGCGGGTACTACGGGATCCGGGAAGACGACCCTGCTCCGCAGCTTGGTCAGTCTCGTACCGCACTTCTATGGTGGTTGGTTTGGGGGCCGCGTTGTCATTGGCGGTCGCGACACACGCTCCCACCGCCCAGCTGACCTCGCCGACCTGGTCGGTTACGTGAGTCAGGAACCGGAGGCGCAGACACTGCTTGACCGCGTCGCTGACGAGGTCGCCTTCGCGCTCGAGAATCTTGGCTATTCCGCCGGGGCTGTTGCCGCGCGGGTGGAAGAAGCCCTTGATCTGCTTGGGATTGCACATCTGCGCGAGCGGCCTATAGAGTCGCTTTCCGGCGGAGAGCGGCAACGCGTCACACTGGCTGCAGCACTCGCGCTCCGCCCACGCGTCTTGCTGCTCGATGAGCCGACCTCCCAACTCGATCCGTGGGCTGCCGAGTCGGTGCTCGAGGTCCTCCGCCGGCTTGTCGACGAACTCGGCGTAACGGTTATCCTGGCAGAGCACCGGCTCGATCGTCTGCTGGGCAGTGCGACACGACTCACAGTTCTCGAGAAAGGGCAGCTGCTCGCCGATGGGCCGCCCGTTGAGACTGCCGCCCTTCTTCCCGATCCACCTGTACTCGTCCAGCTCAGTCAGGCACTCGGCTGGTCGCCACCAGCACTCACAGTCGCTGACGCCAAGAGACGCCTGGGACGCCACACGTTCCCGTCCCGGGCCAAAAGGTACGTCGCCGGCGGAGAAGTGGTCTTAACGCTTGAGGGTGTCACCTGTCAGCGTGGCGATCGCGTCGTGCTCCGCGACATCGACGTCGTGTTCAGACGCGGCAGCGTCACTGTGATTGTGGGACGGAACGGGGCGGGAAAGACGACGCTGGTGCGAGCTGCACTCGGGCTTGAACCTGTCCAGCGCGGCCGAGTACGGTTGTTTGGCTATAAGCCGGGAGAGCCGGCATTTCGCCAACAGCTGCGCAGGGTGGCCTACGTGCCGCAGTTCCCCGGGGCTCTCCTCCTTGCGACGCGACTCGCCGACGACCTCGAGCTGGCACGTCGGAGTCGTGAGTGTGCTCACGATGCCGTCCAGGCTATGGTCGACATGTTCGAGCTTGCGCCACTCCTTTCTGCCCACCCGTTTGATCTGAGCAGCGGGGAACGCCAGCGTGCCGCGCTGGCAGTCGCACTCATCGGCACTCCAGACCTGATCGTCCTTGACGAGCCGACTCGGGGGCTTAACCTGGCTGTCAAGCGTCGGTTGGTGAAAGAGTTGCGTCAGCGCGCCGCTAGGGGGGCAACGGTCATCATAACCACACACGACGTCGACTTCGCAGCGGCAGTTGCCGATCGTATCTTGCTTCTCGGGAATAGCACCATCATCGCGGAAGGGGCACCAGAGCAGGTACTGGGGGAGAGTTTCGCCTATGCCCCGCTCATCAGTCGGATCTTCGGCCCCGCGTTCCTTGACCTGGAGGATGTACTCCACGTGCTTGCGGCGGTGTCTCCACCGCTCGATTGAGCAATCGGCTATACTCTGGGCGTCGATAACGTCGATAGGATACGCCAGTGAAACTCGTCATTGCGATCGTGCAAGCAGAAGATGCAGATCGGCTCGTGAGCGAACTGGTCGACGAGGGGTTCCGGGTGACACGAATCGCAAGTAGCGGCGCGCTCCTGCGACGTGAGAATGCGAGCTTGCTCCTTGGCGTTGAGGAGCGGGATATCCCGAGGGTCCTGTCGATTATCCGACGCACCTGTCGCCAGCGCAAGGAGATTGTGATCCCCTACGCCCCCGCAATGGAACCGGGGCTTCTCTGGCTCCCCGAGAACTTTGAAGTGGAAGTCGGCGGTGCGACAGTTTTCATCCTTCCCGTCGAGCGCATGGAACGGATCGATGGCTGAGTAGCGCAGGGAAGCCTGGTCAACGGAATTGTCAACTCGTGACGCGTTCGGGACAAGAAAACATGACTGGTTCGTTGGGTGGTGACGGTTACCGGACAGCGATCAGGAGGGGAAGCGGCCAACTGCCGCGTGTGAGGAACGATTGACAGCCCCGATCTCACGCGGTAGGATTGACCAGGACTCGAACATGGGTTCTACCTCCAACTCGACGAGCTGAGGAAGGCGGCGACGCAGATGGATCGGCAGAAGGCACTCGAACTCGCGATCTCTCAGATTGAGCGGACCTTCGGCAAAGGTGCGATCATGCGCATGGGTGAGGATGCGTCCAAGCTCCAGGTGGATGTCATCCCGACCGGAGCGATCGCACTTGACCTGGCGTTGGGGGTTGGTGGGATCCCACGCGGGCGGATCACTGAGATCTTCGGACCAGAGTCAAGCGGGAAGACGACGCTGGCGCTGCACGTGATCGCGCAGGCCCAGCGAATGGGCGGCATCGCGGCGTACATTGACGCCGAGCACGCATTCGACCCGGTCTATGCCGAGCGACTCGGGGTCGACCTCGACAACCTCCTGATCTCACAGCCCGATACCGGGGAGCAGGCGCTAGAGATCACCGAAACGCTCGTTCGCTCTGGCGCAGTCGATGTGGTGGTGATCGATTCGGTTGCCGCGCTCGTTCCTCGCGCCGAGATCGAGGGGGAGATGGGTGATGCGCACGTTGGGCTGCAAGCACGCTTGATGAGCCAAGCACTACGCAAGCTGACCGGTGCGATCAGTCGTTCCAAGACCGCGGTCATCTTCATCAACCAGCTTCGGATGAAGATCGGCGTCATGTACGGTAATCCTGAGACGACGACTGGCGGCAACGCGCTCAAGTTCTACGCCTCGGTGCGGCTCGACATCCGCAAGGTCGATGCGATCAAGGAGGGGAACGAGACGGTCGGCACGCGGGTGCGTGTCAAGGTCGTCAAAAACAAGGTTGCGCCACCCTTCCGCCAGGCTGAGTTCGACATCATGTACAACGAAGGCATTTCGGTTGCGGGGAACTTGCTCGACGTGGCGACCGATCTGGGAATCATCCGCAAGAGCGGTGCATGGTACTACCTCGGTGAGGAGCGACTGGGGCAAGGCCGGGAGAATGCCAAGGCATTTCTGAAGGCAAATCCGGAACTGATGCGCGAGATTGAGCAGCGTATCCGGCAAGCTGCACCCGAACTCCGTGGACGCATGCACTACGATGGAGGCGCAACGGAGGAGCCGGAACCAACGTTGACCTCGCTCTTCGACGAATGATACGCTCAGCGTAACTCAGAGATCCCGAGCGAAGGGCTAGTCCGGTGACGGAAAGTGCCCTACTTCGCGTCGAAGGCCTGACGAAACGCTTCGGTGATCGGCTCGCAGTCGACGGTATCTCTTTCTCGCTTCAGCCGGGTGAACTGGTCGGACTTCTCGGGCCGAACGGCGCAGGCAAGACCACAACAATCTCCATGATTGCTGGCTTAATCCGGCCCACTGCCGGCCGGATCTTTCTTTTGGGCCGGCCACTCGAGGAAGATCGCACACCTCTCCGCCGTGTGGGTCTCATGCCGGAGGTCCCTAGCTTCTACCCATATCTGAACGCCCGGCAGAATCTCGAGGTGATGGCACGTGTCTACGGAGCAGACCTGGGTGAAATTGACGGACTCCTGAAGACAGTTGGATTGACTGAGCACGCCGGGCGCCCCTTCCGTACCTACTCTCAGGGGATGCGCCAGATGCTTTCGTTGGCCAACGCACTGCTCGGCGATCCGGAACTCCTCTTGCTTGACGAGCCGACCAACGGACTCGATCCGCTTGGTCAGCAGCGCGTTCACCAACTCTTGCGCGACCTTGTCGCGCGTGGTAAGACGGTCCTCCTCTCCAGCCACTTGCTGCGCGACGTACAGGAACTGTGTCAACGCGTCCTGATCATCCATCGGGGCAAGCTCATTGAAGACAGCCCGATCGAGCGATTACTCCGCCCCGGGGAACTCCGCGTCCTCGTTCGCACCGTCGCCGACGACCGCGCATTTCTCCTGCTGAGTGGGCCAGCTCGGCCAGAGTGGATCAAAAGTGTCGATCGCCACGACGACCACTTGGAGGTGCGACTTTCCCCGGAGTACCTGCCGGAGCTCAGTGTGTTCCTTGTGCAGCACGGGCTGTACCTCCGTGAATTGCGTCCACTCGAAGGTGACCTCGTGACGGCCTTCTTCCAACGAACGAGCGACACGAGATAAGGGAACAGCGATGCGTGGACTGCTGGCAGCCGAAGTCCTCAAGGTCACCCGCCGACCAATGACGTGGATCGCGCTGGGCATCCTCCTCGCCATCATGGCGACGCTGCGCATCTTGTTGATTGCGGTCTCCTTTGTCCCTCTGCCCGCGGCGGACCAGCAACCCATACCTGTCAATCCCTTTGTCGACCTGGTCACCTTGCCTGGCGCAGTCGCTGATGCATTGAACTTCCTCCCTTCGACCGGAGTCTTCGCTCTCCTTGTTGTCGCTGCAAGCACGGCCGGTACGGAGTTCGCTTGGGGAACGATCGTTCCGCTCCTCTGCCGTGGGGCGTCGCGTAGTCAGCTCGTCCTGGCGAAGGCAGCCGTGACGATAGGGCTGGTTGTCCTCTATCTCTTGCCAACGGTCGCTCTTGGCCTCCTCCTCGGCGCGGTGGCATCGCAGCTGCATGACGGTTCCATCCCGCTTGAGTGGATCCGCGAGCGCTGGCTTGATCTTCTCTTTGGACTCGTGCGGTCCTTCTGGGCGACTGTCCCCTATGTTCTGGCTGCGACCGCGTTGGCGATCCTGTTCCGCTCCTCTGCTCTGGCCATGGGCACTGTGCTGGCGTATGTCATCGTCGAGCAAGTCGGGTTCGGCATGTTCCAACTGCTTCGTCCGATGCTCGCTAACACGACTTGGTCGTGGATCGCCTCCATCATCGACTGGATACTCCTTGGAGCCAACGCGAACGAACTCACGGGACTGACGACGCGCACCTTCCTCGCCGCATCAGCTCAATTGGGAGAACTCCCTGCTTCTGAGGCACATCCCTGGCGCGCGGCACTCGTCCTCGCAGCCTATGCAATTGGCTTTCTCGCCCTCGCGCTTGCGGCGATCCGTCGCGACGTAGGAACGCGCCCAGCGAGTTCTTGACCCCCAACCAATTTGACATTGGCACTCTTCCCCGAAAAGCCCTCACGGCACGAGGTCGACGCGTTTCGGTAGCACAATGAACAGTTCTTGAACACCACAGGACTGTACACGGTCACTGTACCTTTTCCCCTAGTAGCTCTTGACGTGTAGATTCTTCTCATAATGTACGTTCTCATGTATTGTGAGATTTCTGATCACATGTTAGAGTCATGCAGCTGCGATTTACTTTGTCCTTGTTGGTTTGATCTCTCTGTCACGCCAGATCTCGGTTGGTGTGGCACTGCACTCGTGTTCGATATTCAGCGTGGAACGTCCGATGGCGTCGACCTGTCAGGACGGGCAGTCATCCTTGCCGCGACGGTTCCGGGGCCGTTCATTGACGGCAATCTGACGGTTCGGCTCAACGTCGATGAGCAAGCTTCACCCAAGCAGCGCCGCGAACTCAAAGCGATCCTCTCGGGCCAGAAAGCCAGGCCTCTAGACGGGTTGGGGCCACTCATCCCAGACAATTCTCCCAACGAAGACCCTTCCCATTTCCTGGCAGCGTGGAGAGACGATCGATGTCCGTCTCGGCGACGTCGCTATTGTTCACTGTTCTCCCCGCTCGCATCCGTCTGGCCAGCTCACTCGTGTTGTCGCCGCCGAGGCGACGGGAGCCTTCGACGTGGCAGAAGGACAGCCAGCCAAGACACGCGGCACCGTCTTCCCCGATCCCGACATGCGGCAGTGGAACGGTGACTCCGGCAGGATGAGCCGCTTCACTTGGCGTGGTGAAGCAACCGTTCTCCACTTGAGTAGCTGTTCGTCTCACAACGTGGTGGTACGCCATGGCCGGTAATGTGCGAACGAGTCCCCACCTTCCTCTGGGCTCCTTCCGCAGGCAGCAGGTGCCTGTCATCCTTGCCCTGGTGCTCCTTGCGACCGCGAGCTGGTCGATACTGCTCCGGTGGCCGACGGATCCCATGAGTGATGGCCTCACGATGGGCCTCGGACCAGTCATGTTTCTCCTCATCTGGCTCGTCATGATGGTCGCCATGATGTTCCCGGCAGCCACTCCGATGATCGCGATGTTCGCGCGTCTTGCCTCCGAACGACGGGGAGGCGGCCAGCCGTTTGTTCCGACGTGGCTCTTCGTCTCTCCCTATCTCGTCGTGTGGCTGCTCTTTGGCGTCGTGGTCTACGTGGTGGCAGTACTCAGCAAGTGGCTGATCAGTCTTCTCTCCTTGTCCCCTGCCACGATTGTTCGATTCGGTGGCGTGCTGCTTCTCACCGCCGGTGTCTATCAACTCACGCCACTGAAACGAGCCTGCCTCACCAAATGCCGCTCCCCCTTTCACTTCCTGCTCGCACACTGGCGCGATGGCTATCGGGGCGCACTCACACTCGGCCTTCGCCACGGCCTGTACTGTCTGGGCTGTTGCTGGATGCTGTTCGTCCTTCTTCTTCCGCTGGGATTCATGAACATTGGAGCAATGGCCCTTGTCACGTTCTTGATCGTCGCGGAGAAGGCGCTTCCCTTCGGACGCATCGCGCGCTTTACTGGTGCGACGGCTCTACTCCTCTACGGCACGCTTGCTTTCGTCCGTCCAGAGTTCCTCCCGACCATGCCGGGACTGTGAACGTCCAGCAGACGAAAAGGCGCCGGGCGTTTCCCCCGCGCCTTTCTGCGCGCGCAAATGCCCCACAGCTGCTTGTCAGGAGCCGACACGGCGTGCTGTGTAGTAGCGTGGCCCGTAGTAATCGCCCCAGAGGTCGCTGATCGTCACACCGGTGGCATAGTTCTCGGCATGGATGAAGCGGCCGTTCCCGATGTAGATGCCGACGTGGGAGAGTCCCCACTTGTACGTGTTCTGGAAGAACACCAAGTCACCCGGTTGCAGATGGTCAGGATCAACGTAGACACCGCTTACAGCCTGCGCCTCGAGACTACGCGGGAAGCCACCACCAAGCACCTGGTTCACCACAAAGTAGACGAAGCCGGAGCAGTCAAAGCCAGCTGGAGTTGTACCGCCCCAGACGTACGGCCGACCGAGGTACTGCATCGCCGTCGCGACGACTTGCTCACCCACGCTGCTGGTTGGTGGCGGCGTCGGCGCTGCATCAGCACTGGTTTGTGCGGGAACCGCAGCAGGTACGCTGGCCTCACGATCGGTGGGCGCGAGGTAGCCCCCATGCACCCAACCCTGGAGTCCACGGTAGTCGACTTGCCACCAGGTAATTCCCTGGCCGTCGGTCTGTGGGCCGCCGATAACCCGCATCACTGTCCCTTCGGGCGCGACGGCCGCGATCGGCTGATCGTACCCCGCTCCATGTCGCACGTTCACACCCTGACCGTCGGTGTTCACCACTTCCACATTTCCACCGACACGAATCGCCGGTGAATTCGAGATCGGCTGGACCTGTGCGACAGCTCCCGCGGCTCCAGAGTCCGCGTCTCCCGCGACGACCACAAGATAGGCTGCCGCCGCGAACCCATCCTGTCCCTCGTACCGAATGGGAATCCACTCAGTCCCGGAACTATCACGCACTGGAGCGCCGGTCGCCACGGGCCGCGCACCTTCGGGCATGATGGCAAGCACCGCTCCATCCGCCCGCGCCTCTGCTCGGAGCCGCAACCCATAGCCGCCCGTGCCACTGACCTCGAGCGTATCGCCCGCTGTTGCCACCGCGCGAGCGAGGTAGTCTGCGAGTACCCATCCATCCAGACTACCTGCCTGCACCCGGTACCATTGCGAACCGTCTGCAGCTGACTGTGGTCCCTCCAATACCAGAACCCGCGCCCCTTCGGGCAGCCCCCCAATGCGTACTGCACTGAGACCCGGGCCGGAACGCACGTTCACTCCGTCACCGTTCGTCCCAGCTACTTGGCCGAGCGCACCGATGACAAGATCGTTTGCCGCGAGGACTGGGGAAAGCGTGACGAGTGCAACAAGAAACGCGAGAAGCGAGGCGATCCACCATGACGGGAGTCGTCTCTTCCCCAACCGAGCTCCCCTTCCCAGACGCTCGTCGAGATCCGTCGCGCCCCGGGCCACTGACCAGACGCTTCGCAGGTGAGCGCTACCGCGCTTCCCTACGATCCCCCGTACGGACGGGATCCCGCCGTCCCCGTCCGGTCGCCCGCAGACTACCACGCCTCGTCACAGCTGTCAAGATGAGAAATGGGAGATTCGTCCAGCTTCGGCAGGGAAAAATGCGTGATTTCAGGCCCGCGCATGATTTTCACCAGCTCGGACGTGCCGCACCGGCACACCGCGCTCGGCCAAATACTGTTTCGCTTCCGCGACCGTATAGCGGCCGAAATGGAAGATGGAGGCAGCAAGGACCGCATGTGCCCGGCCGATCGTCAACGCTTGGTAGAGATGCTCGAGCGTTCCCGCACCTCCGGAGGCGATTACCGGAACTGGAACGGCCTCGACGACGGCGCGCAGGAGCTCCAAGTCATACCCACTTTGTGTGCCATCTGTGTCCATACTGGTGAGTAAGATTTCACCAGCACCAAGCGCGACCCCGCGCTGTGCCCACTCGATCACGTCGAGCCCAGTCGGACGCCGTCCCCCATGCGTGTAGACCTCCCAGCCTCCATCCGGGCGCCGGCGGGCGTCGATCGCCAGAACGACGCACTGGCTTCCAAACCGCTGCGCGCATGTCCGAATGAGCTCGGGGTCCAGCACTGCAGCCGTATTGACACTCACTTTGTCCGCTCCGGCCCGCAGCAACCGGTACATGTCCTCCGGTGTCCGCACGCCACCTCCGACAGTCAACGGGATGAAGACCTCCTGCGCCGTCCGCCGGACAACGTCGACCATCGTCTCTCGTCCCTCAGCAGAGGCCGTGATGTCGAGGAACACGAGCTCGTCGGCACCTTCGGCATCGTACCGGGCAGCGAACTCAACCGGATCTCCCGCATCGCGCAGGTCAAGGAACTGCACACCTTTGACGACGCGTCCCGCTGTGACGTCGAGGCAAGGAATAATACGCCGCTTCAGCATCAGCTGGCCGCCCCTTCACCACGTTCGGCCCGTTGTCGTTGCTGAATAAACTGTTCGAGTTCTTGCTGCGCCTGCTCAAAACGCAAACGTACCCGTTGTTCGAGGAGACGCCACAATTCGGCCCGCAATTGCCGGTCGATCTCGCGCAGTTCCTCGAGTGCAACATCGATGAGGTCGATCCGATAACGGAGTTCGCGATCGACTGCCGCCAGGCGCTCGAACTCCTCGGTCACCCGTTGCGCTCGCTGGTCACCGACAGCGGCCAGATCGCGCAGTGCCTGGTCGAACTGCTGCCGGAGCTCATCGACCCGTTCCAAGAGCAGCTCGTCCCGTTCGGTGCTATGACTGCGCACGCGCTCAATCTCAGAACCAAGCCGCTGCCCAACGGCTCGGAGTTCCTCGAGCTGCGAAGAAAGCGCCACCAATTCCTCCCGCAGGCGCTCGACTTCCTCCTCGAGTCGCGTATCGTGCGCAGCGCCTTCTTTTAGTTGCACCTGCAGGGTCTCGATGACCTGCATCGCCTCGGCAACACGTCGTCGCACGTCCTGCTCCACGATCCGGATCGCATCGTGAAGACGCGTGACTTCACGCCCCAGCCGCTCGACCTCGGTTGTGACCGCCTCAAGACCTCCACGCAGTGACTGGTCAGTGGCCGAGAGTCGCTCGATGTGCGCAGCGAGGTGCTCGATGAGGACGCGCAGCTCGTCGTAACGCCGCGAATCTTGGCCGGTATCTTCACGTTGGCGTCTGACAGCCTCCAGGAGTTCTGTGACCTGGGCCTGGAGTGTGCGAAGGGGACGGGCAAGGTCGTCGACGCGCAAGGACAGCTCGGTCAACTGTTGGCGGAAACGCGCTTCTTCGAGCTGCCGAGCTTGCTGGGCCTGCTGTGCCTCATGACGGTGTTGCTCGAGCGCTTGCCGTTGCTCAGCCCAGTCTGCTTCCGCAGCCTTGAGCTCTTCTTCTAAGCGCAGCAGTCGGGCGGCCAGCTCGCGGACCCGATGACGCAGCTCGTCAAGCTGGCTCTGCATGGCCTGTTGCCGCGCCTCCTCACGACGCCGCCGCTCTTCTTCCCGCGCTTGTTGGATGAAGTCCGGATTGTCGGGGCGCCGCTCCATGTCACACTGCTCCCCCGGCGACAATCCAATCGTCCGGCCGCTCACACCGCAGGCGTCCCTCGTAGAGAGCCCGCCCGACCACGACTGCTTCCACACCGCGAACTTGAGCGAGCGCCTCAAGATCTGCTCGACTACTAACCCCACCGGAGGCAATCACTGCGACTCCGAGGCTCGCCAGTTGAGCCATCAACTCAAGGTTTGGGCGTGTCAGCATGCCGTCACGGGCGACATCTGTCGCGAGGATGCGCCGCACACCAAACTGCACCAGGCGCCCGACGAGATCGACCGCGCGCACTGGTTGCAGTGTCTCCCATCCATGCGTCGCCACCCATCCATCGCGCGAATCGACGGAGACCACGAGGCGCTCGGCCCCGAAGACCCGTACTGCTTCTGCCACGAACTCCGGCTGCTCGACCGCTGCCGTCCCAATCACCACTCGTGCAACGCCGGTCATGAGGAGACGCTCGATCGTCTCCAGCGAACGGACGCCTCCCCCAACCTGCACCAAGAGCTCCGGAGCAGCTCGAACCACCTGCTCAACGAGCCCAACCTGGAGCGGCTGCCCAACACGCGCTCCGTCAAGATCCACAACATGCAGCCAGCGCGCGCCGCACTCCGCCCACAGGCGGGCGACACGCAAAGGATCGTCGCTATAGACCGTCTCTCGGGAGAAATCTCCCTGGACAAGCCGGACACACCGCCCGCCCCGGAGATCAATCGCTGGGATGACGATCACGTGCTCGCCTCCATCGCGGCATTGTGCTGCGCGCGCTCAACGATCCGCACGAAGTTCGCGAGCAGCTGTAGTCCCCAGCTTCCACTCTTCTCGGGATGGAACTGCGTCGCCATGACATTGTCACGAGCCAGTACACTCGCGAAGCGGACGCCGTAGTCAGTTTCGCCAAGCACCC
Organism: Thermomicrobium sp. CFH 73360; assembly: GCF_023806465.1. Lineage (GTDB taxonomy): Bacteria > Chloroflexota > Chloroflexia > Thermomicrobiales > Thermomicrobiaceae > Thermomicrobium. Next base: position 248,948 of record NZ_JAMSLS010000002.1, read on the forward strand.
ATGTCGGATCTTGCGGCTCAGCGTAGAAGGAGTGAACGAAATAAAAGTCTGTTCCGTTCGGAATTCCTGCAAAAAGCGGGTGGGGACGATGCAGCCAGACCTCGTTCCAACCCATGTGAGGAACCGTAACGTCACTGGGCAGCTGGCGAACAATGCCCGGAACGACCCCGAGGCAGCGGTGCTCGCCCCCCTCGTAACTCACTTCGAGCAAGACCTGGAGACCCATACAAATCCCCAGAAACGGAATCCTGCGCTGAATCGCGCTCAGCAACGCCGGCACGAGCCCGAGTGCCTGAAGCTGCCGCATCGTGTCGGCAGCAGCGCCAACACCGGGCACAATGACCCCGTCAGCCTGCTCGAGAAGCACCGGATTGTGGCTGACGACGACCGGAGCGCCGATCCGTTTGAGCGCGTTGACCACGCTAGCGAGATTCCCCGCGCCGTAATCGACGACGACGATTGCCATGCTGCTCCTCGCGCTCTTGTGTTCATGCACGCCCGTCGAGCGCATCCAATGTCACGCCAACGCTCGAGGCGAGCGCACTCAGATTGTAACCGCCTTCTAAAATGAGCACGAGCCGCCCGCCGCACCACTCCTCGGCCCAGCACCGCACGCGCGACGCCATCGCCGCAAAGCCATGCTCTGTCACCGCCATCGCCGCCAGCGGGTCGGCGTAATGCGCGTCGTAGCCCGCTGAGACAAGCACGAGCTCAGGTCGGTAGGCCGCGAGCCGCGGCTCGATGTCACGGTCGAACACCTCAAGATACACACGGTCGTCACTGCGTGGTGGGAGTGGAATATTCAAGGTGTATCCGCGGCCAGGCCCCTCACCAATCTCATCGGCACGGCCTGTTCCAGGGTAGAGTGGCCACTGGTGGATCGAGACAAAGAAGACCCGATCGGTCCGGTAGAACGCCGCTTGCGTACCATTGCCGTGGTGGACATCCCAGTCGATGATGGCGATGCGTTGCAGTCCATGTCGCTCAAGTGCGTACTGCGCCGCGATCGCAACGTTGTTGAAGAGGCAGAATCCCATCCCGCGATCTGGTTCAGCGTGGTGACCAGGTGGGCGCACGAGGCTGAAGGCGCGTGGCACTTCACCAGCCAGCACCACATCGACCGCCTGAATCGCCGCTCCGACTGCGAGCCGCGCGACATCGAACGAGCGCGAGGTCACGACCGTATCAGCATCAAGCCATCCGCCGCCACGCGCCGCGAATTCGCGCAACTCGCTGATGTACTCCCGTGTGTGCACAAGCGCGATCGTCTCCTCGTCCGCCGGATCAGGCTCAAGGATGCGTCGATCGTCGAGCCGCGCCGTCCGCTCGAGGTAGCGGAGGATCGCTTCCAACCGCGCGGGGCGCTCTGGATGATCGCCGGTTTCATGCTCGAGAAAGATGCGTGATGTTACAAGCAGCGTCTGGCTGTCCGCCTTCACTCCGCCACCTCGTTGGTCCTTCGGAGAAGTTCGAGCATCGCGTCATGAATGAGTCCATTTGAGGCAACGCATGTTCCTTGGTCGAACTCGTACGGGTGCCCAAAGTAGTCCGTCACACGTCCGCCAGCTTCTTCCACAAGCAGCACGCCTGCAGCGGTATCCCAGGGTGACAGCTCCTGTTCCCAGAAGCCGTCGAACCGCCCCGCCGCAACATAGGCCAGGTTCAACGCAGCACTACCGTCCCGCCGCACTGCACGGGCGGTCAACGTGAACCGCCCAAACGCCGCCAACGCCTGACGACGGCGTTCTCGATCGTACGGGAAACCTGTGGCCAAGAGAGCGCTGCGGAGCTCCTGGTGGCCTGAGACGCAAAGCCGCTCCCCGTTCAGGAAGGCACCCACTCCCCGCTCTGCGAGAAAGAGTTCGTCCAGCACTGGTTGGTACACCACACCGAACTCTGGTGTCCTATTGCGCAGGAACGCAATGGAGACGCAAAACATCGGGTACCCGTGGGCGTAATTCGTGGTGCCGTCAAGCGGGTCGATCACCCAGAGCGCGGGGGCATCGAGCGTGCCCTGCTCTGTCCCCTCCTCAGTCAAGAGAGCGTGGTCAGGAAAGGCAGCACGGATTGTCTCCACAATCAGTCGCTCACTCGCCAAATCGACCTCGGTAACAAGATTGACTGCGCCTTTGTAGCGAATCTCACGGACTCGACCAATTCGCTCGCGGAGCAGTCGCCCTGCTGCCAACGCAGCAGCGACTCCCACGGCACGGATCGTCGCCATCGCCTGCATCACCTCTCACGGTACCGCTGTCTGTATGAGCGTGCGGGTGACCAGCGGCAGCTGCGCCTGCACATCGAGGTCAAGATCTGCCCGCACACCGCGCTGCGCGAGATAGTAGGCGGCTCCTGCAATCATCGCTGCGTTGTCCGTGCAGAGAATCGGCGCTGGATAGCGCACGGGCACAGGGCTGAGTTCGTGCAACCGCTGCCGGAGCGCTGCGTTGGCGGCGACTCCACCGGCGAGGAGAACCATTGTCGCGCCGAACTCTCGGGCAGCACGAGCGGTCTTTTCGGCGAGCACGTCGACCACTGCTGCTTGGAATTCAGCAGCCAGATCAGCAATCGGGACGTTCGGTCCGTATTCCGGCGCCACATATTCCGGAAACGGCTGCCGCGTCGTGACGCGACGCGGTGGACGACGCTGATACTGTTCCAGAATGCGCAGCAGTGCGGTCTTCAAGCCGCTGAAACTAAAGTCATAGCTGTCACCCAGCCATGCCCGCGGCAAGCTGAAACGTCCCGGACGTCCTCGCTCCGCCGCCTTCTGGATCGCCGGTCCACCAGGGAAACCGAGGCCAAGCAAGCGCGCCGCCTTGTCGAACGCCTCGCCTGCCGCATCGTCGAGCGTTCGACCAAGCAGGATATAGTCCCCATGCCCGCGCATCAGGACGAGCTCAGTGTGTCCACCCGAGACGATGAGGCAGACAAGCGGGAAGGACGGTTCTTGCACCTCCTCCTGTCCGGGGAGTGTCAACCAGTTCGCGTAGACATGCCCCTCCAAGTGATTGACCGGGATGAGGGGCTTCTCCCAGACAAACGCCAGTGTCTTGGCGACATTGACACCAACCAGGAGTGATCCGGCCAGGCCCGGCCCTTCGGTCACGGCCACCGCATCGATCTGTGAGGGACCAACCTCTGCCTGCTCGAGCGCAAGGTCGATGACCGGAACGATCGTCGTCACATGGCGCCGTGAGGCGAGCTCCGGCACCACACCACCGTAGCGCTCATGCAGGTCGACTTGCGAGCGGATCACATTGGAGAGGACAAACCGCCCATCCCGTACAACTGCTGCTGCGGTCTCGTCGCACGATGTCTCGATGCCGAGGATAATCACGCCGCTTCCTCCAGGATTTCGATCCCCTCCGCCGCGAGTCGGGCAAGCAGCTGGTCACGCAGCTGGAGCAGGTGCTGCCGATAGTTCGGATCCCGCAGTGGTGGCGAAGTCATGATGTACGCGTCCTCTGCGTTGTCGCTATAGTAGCGTGGCCGGACACCGCGGCGCGTGAAGCCGTACTTGGCATAGAGCGACTGAGCCGCCACGTTGGAAACACGCACCTCGAGCGTCACAAATTCGGCACCGCGACGCATCGCCTCACTGATTAACGTGAGAAACAGCACCTCACCCAGTCCCAGCCGCCGGTGCTCCGGCGCCACTGCAATAGTCGTGACGTGCGCTTCGCCATAGATGACCCACATGCCAGCGAAACCGACGACTGGCTGGGTACTCGCACGCGGCCGAGCCATGCGGAGCAGCCGTGCAAGCGTTCCGCCGCTCACAGCCGGCTCGGGTTCTACGTCAGACGGGCTCACCTGCCAACGCAAGACAATGTAGTAGTTCCGATCCGGCTCGCGGAGCTCGCGATAGTAAGCCGACTCCGGCCACGGGTTCGTGAAACAGCGACGCTCCACCTGAGCGACTTCCGGAACGTCGTCGCTCCGCATCGGTGCCAACAGATACCGCCGAACCTCGCTTTGCGGTTCGGCGCTTGGTAGTTGCGACGCTTCCTTCACGCTCTTACTCCTGACCGGACCGGACCTCGTAACTCACCGGCAATTGTACCGGAGGGACGATCTCGGCTCCGCCGCCGTGCACGTAGATCGGCTCCAAAGCAGCCACCGGATCAGCTTCTCCTGCTCGCCAGCGGTGGAAGGCCAGTTCGGCAATCCACGCTGGACGCAGCTGTCGCAGGCTAGGCGGTGGCAAGATGATCGCTGGGCGCCCCCGCAACAGCTGCTCGTGCTCACCAGGGAGTGCCCCAGCGAGGACAGTCTGGCTCATTAATCCTTCTGCCAGCTCTTCGATCCGCACTGACCGCAGGGACGAATCGCGTACCCAAGCCACTCCTTGCCGCCGGTAGTCCGCGTAGACCACACGGCCGCGTCCTGCAACAACGAACGCGCGAATTGGACGCCCGAGCGCCGTATGAGGATAGGCGAGTGCATCCAGGGTAAGCACACCGAGGAGTGGCACATCGAGTGCGTAGGAGAGCGCCTTGGCGATGCTCATCCCGACTCGCAGTCCATTGAAGCTTCCTGGCCCGGTCGTCACAGCAACCGCACCCACGTCGCGGATGCTCCGCCGGTTGTCCGCCAGCAACTCTCGGATCCGCGGGAGGACAGTCGCGGTATGCTCTCGCCCGGCGTCGTACAGGAGCTCGCCGATCACGCTCCCGTCATAGAGTGCCATCGCCACCTGCTCCCCACTGGTCTCAAGTGCGAGGAGCAGCTGACCGCTTCGTCCCACCAACGACCTCCTTTCGGAGCGCTTCAACAATCGCTCGTCCCCGCTCACCGAACGGATAGAAGGCGAGTCGCCGTTTGGTCTCCGCAAGCGGCTCGAAGCGGATGACCACATAATCGTCGACCCAACTTGCAGGTAACCGCTCCGACCATTCGATCACCACGATGCCGTGCGGATCGCTGAGGCAGTCATCCAGCCCAAACGTCGCCAATTCGCTCGGCTCCTCGAGCCGGTAGAGGTCGACATGATAGAGCCGCACAGGACTCCCGTCGGGGAGTGTCCCGCGATGCTCCATAACAAGAATGAAGGTCGGGCTCTGCACGTACTCGCGAACGCCGAGCCCGCGTGCGAGGCCCTGGACAAATGTGGTCTTGCCGGAGCCAAGTGGTCCCTGCAGCAGGAGCACATCACCACCCCGCAGCTGACGAGCAAGCGTCGCTGCGAATTGCCGGGTCTGGTCCGGACTATGACTCACCAAATCGAGAGATGGCATGCGCTCGCTCATCGTGTTCCTCCACTCGTCATGGGCGGCCGCCATTGTGTCCATGGGCGCACGCGCTCAAATGCTGCCGCTGCCTGGAGGACGCGAAGGTCCTCGCGCCAGCGGCCGACAATCTGCAGACCAATAGGTAGCCCATCACGCGTGAACCCGCATGGGACGCTTATCGCCGGCTGACCTGTGATATTGAACGGGTAGGTGAACGGTGTCCAGCTCAGATACGTCGTCGGATACCCCTCGATCACACCTGGATGATCCGCTCCCGCCGCAAAGGCAGGTATTGGTGTCGTCGGGCTCACAACGAGATCGAACCCTGTGAGCTGGCGTCGCACTCGCTCGGCATAACGGTTCCGCTCTGCCAATGCCCAAGCAACGTCAACACCCCGCCAGGTTTGTCCACGCTCGACAACTGCCAACCGGCCAGGATCGAGGAACTCCCGCACCCGCTCCAGATCTTCACGATGGACAGCGGCCATGGCCGTCGACCACAGGACATCGAGGATAGGATATGGATCCTCCAGTGGCTCCTCCAGTTCTTCGACGACACAACCGAGTTCTGTGAAGACCGCGACCGCTTCCTGAACCACCCGTTCGACTTCTCGATCCACCGGCACATCACCGACGCGCCGGAGCCAGCCGACACGCGTCCCCTGCAGTTGGCCGTCCAGCGCGGTAAAGTCGACCCCGCTCGCCGGCAAGGAGTGCCGATCGCGTGGATCAGGCCCGGCCATGACCGCGAGCATCAGTGCTGCATCCGCAACCGTTCGCGCCATTGGCCCAACATGTGCGAGGAGCTCCACTGCACTCGGCGGATAGTATGGCACCAACCCAAACGACGGTTTAAACCCGACAATGCCGCAGAACGAGGCCGGGATACGAACTGAGCCCGCCCCATCCGTTCCCTGGGCAAGCGGCCCCATACCGGCGGCAACGGCCGCTGCTGCCCCACCACTGGAACCCCCAGCGGTACGTTCGAGCTGCCATGGATTTCGGGTCGGACCAATCAGCCGATTGCCCGAATCGCCTTTCCACCCCAGTTCCGGTGTATTCGTTTTGCCAAGCAAAATCGCTCCCGCAGCGCGCAGCCGCTCGACAATCGGAGCATCTTCCTCGGCGATGCGGTCTTTCCAGAGCAAGGAGCCGCTGGTCCAACGGACCCCGGCTACTGGGGTTACGTCCTTGATAGAGACCGGTACCCCAAGAAGAAGCCTCCGGTCGCCATGCGCATACGCGTACTCCGCCTCGACCGCCTGCCGTCGCGCCTGCTCCGCTGTGACCGTGAGAAACGCCCGCACCACAGGATCGAGCCGTTCGATCTGCTCGAGCACTGTATCGATGACCTCGACTGGCGAGAGCGCACGCCGACGATACTGCTCCAAGAGCTCAGTGGCGGACAGGAAACAGAGCTCCAGCTGCGCCGCGTTCACCGGGCTCCCTCCTTTCTCAGCAGCGGCCCGACCGGATGCTAACACGCCTTGCGATCAGGATGCTCGGAAATGATCAAAGCCACGCGCATCGGCCGGGCGAAGACGCCCGGCTGCGTCACGCAGCTGGACGGTTGGTCCGGCAGCTCCAGCCTCGACGAGTTCGCCGATAACGCGGGGTGGCAACAAGCCGATCCGGGTGAACGTGCGGGCCACACGCGCGAAGACCGTTGGTGGCGCGCTGAAGAGCAACTCGTAGTCGTCACCACCGCGGAGCGCCACATCTTCCCAATCCGGGAAGGCCCATTTCACCGCGTGCGGCACCGGCACACGCAGGAGATCGACAATGGCCGAGACTCCGCTCGCCCGGCAGAGTTTCTGCAAGTCTCCCAGGAGGCCATCGCTAATGTCCATCGCCGCACGAACGCCACAGCGCCTCAGGAGCAGTCCTTCACGCACCCGCGGCTGCGGACGGTGGTAGCGTTCCTGCATGATCGGGTTCCCATCGAGGGTCTTGAGCCCACGTTCGAGAACCCGAAGTCCAGCAGCCGCCAGACCGAGCGGCCCGGTGACTCCAATGAGATCGCCGGGCCGCGCTGCATCGCGCCGCAACAGTGGCCGACCGTCACGGGGTACTTCCCCAATCAGCGTGACCGAGATCGCAACGCCAAGCGGCGACCGCGTCGTATCACCACCCACAATCACCACACCATACCGACGAGCAAGTTCACGAGCGCCGCGATAGAAGTCGAACACATCGCGGTCCCGTTCGATCCCACGGAGCGCGAGATCCACCACTGCCAGACGTGGTTGCGCTCCCATCGCCGCGACATCACTCAGGTTGACTGCCAGTGCCTTATGGCCGAGCGCGGCCCAGTCTGTCCATTCCAGCCGAAAGTGGACGCGCTCGATCAGTGTGTCCGTGGTGATCACGAGCTCGTGACCTGGGCGTGGCTGCCAGACTGCAGCGTCATCACCAATCCCAATCCGTACCCGCGAGCATCGGTCACTCACGAGCCGGGCAATCTGTTCGATCAGCGTCTCCTCTCCGACCTCCCGCAGCACGCGACCACCACTTGTCATACCGTTTCTCCTCCTCGCTCTCCCAACCGCTGCTCACTGAGGGCACGGTAGACCGCGGCAGTCTCCCGTGCTGTTCGCTCCCACGTGAACTGCCGTGCACGCTCCCGTCCCGCCTGCGCGAGCACTCGGCGACGCTCTTCATCCATCACGAGCGATTGGATCGCCGCTGCGATGGCCAGGGGATCGGTCGGCTCAACCAGGACTGCCGCATCACCAGCGACTTCGGGAAGTGCCGAGCAGTTCGACGTGATGACTGGTGTCTCACACGCCATCGCCTCGAGTACCGGCAGGCCGAACCCCTCATAGAGCGATGGATAGATGAAGATCGTCGCCGCGCTGTACCAATAGCGGAGTTCCTCAGGTGGCACGTAGCCGGTGAACCGCACACGTCGGGCAAGTCCCAGATCCTCGACGCGCCGATAAATCGGGCTGTCCAGCCAGCCGGCTGCTCCGACGACGAACAGTGGCCAAGGGAACTCCGGTCCGAGCTGGGCGAATGCCTCCAGGAGCGCGATCAGGTTCTTGCGCGGCTGCACTGTCCCGACAAAAAGAAGGAATCGCTCCGGTAATCCCTGCTGACCGCGCCAGCGCTCGAGTTCCGCATCGTCGATGCGCCGCCAGTCCGCGTCGATGCCGTTTGGGATCGTCGATATCCGTTCCGGAGCAATCCCGTACGTCCGTACGACATCACGCCGCGTCGTCTCCGAAACCGCGATCACCCGCCGGGCGCGTCGGACACTGAGCCCTGTCAGCAACCGGAGATACCAGCGCTTCGCGGCCGGATAATGCTCAGGGAAATACACGAAGGCAAGATCATGCACCGTCACCACGCCGGGTGGCGCGAGCGCCAGTGGCAACACATGAACGGGGCCGTGGATCACGGTACAGTCACGCGTCGCCCACGGTCCGACCAGCTGCTCCCAGGCGATACGCACAGATGGCCGCTCGGTCGGCCAGTGTGTGACACGCCAGGCGACGGCAGGCGGGAACTCCGCGTGCGCAGCCCGCCAGACTGTGCGCGAGGTGTAGGCGATCATTTCGAGATCGGGTGCGACCGCTGGGAGATACTGAAGCAACGCCTCGATGTACCGGCTGACGCCGGCACGCCGGTAGGTCGCTTGGCGACTTAGCAACGAAGCTAAGAGTCCAACGCGCACACAGCCCCCCACGCGATTCTACCGACCGCGAAATGCGCGTGCTGCTGCGACCGAACAGAGCGGAGAGCCTGATATACTGATGCAGATGTGGAACCGTCCAACATCCGGTTCTCGGATCCTGATGATGGCAGAAACCGTTTCACTGCCGGAGAGTATCGAACAGTTCATGACGTTCTATCCGTTTCAGTTCGATCCCTTCCAGTTGCAGGCGATGCTCGCTTTTCTGGAAGGGCGATCCGTCATGGTCGCCGCGCCGACCGGGACTGGGAAGACGGTTGTTGCGGAGTTCGGGGTCTATGAGACGTTCCGGCGCGGTGCGAGGGTGATGTACACCACACCGATCAAGGCACTGAGTAACCAGAAGTTCCGCGATCTCCGAGCAATCTACGGTGAGAACGTCGGTCTTTTGACCGGGGACGTGACTGAGAACCCACGTGCGCCGATCCTGGTCATGACCACTGAGGTCCTGCGCAACATGCTGCTCCAGACGCCGTGGGAGCTGGAAAGCGTCGAGTGTGTCATCTTCGACGAAATTCACTATCTCGCCGATCCCGAGCGCGGTACGACCTGGGAAGAATCAATCATCCTCTGCCCAGAGCACATCCAACTGATTTGCCTTTCAGCGACCGTTTCCAATGCCCAAGAGATCGCCGACTGGATCAGCCGCACGCATCGGCCAATCGAACTGATCGTCCACACGGAGCGAGCGGTGCCGCTCGCCCTCTGGTACTTCTACGATAAGAAGCTCCGTCTCGTCATCGATCACCACGGCCGGCAAGTCGCGGACTACTCAAACGTCGGCGGAGAGATCCGTGCGCTCATGAGCCGTGGCGGCCTCACTGCTGAGCGTCGGCGTGAGGCTGAAGAGGCCGAGCCACCACCCTGGGAGATTATCCAAGCCCTTGCAGCTGAGCACATGCTGCCGGCCATTTACTTCCTCTTTAACCGCCGGGACTGTGAGGATTACGCGACGCGCCTGGCGATGATGCGCGTGAACCTGGTGCGAGATCGCACGACCCGACAACGGATCACCCAGGTCGTCGAGTCTTTTCTGGCCAGTCTCCGTCCGGAAGACCGCGAACTTGGGCAAGTACAGACAATCGTCCAGCTCGCGAACAAAGGGATCGGCTTCCACCATGCCGGGTTACTCCCGGTGCTGAAACAACTCGTGGAGGTGCTCTTCACCGAGGGGTTAATGAAGGTCGTCTTCGCGACCGAAACGCTGGCCCTCGGAGTCAACATGCCGGCACGGACCGTCGTTATCGGCCGCATGACCAAATGGGACGGCCGCCGAAGGCGTCTCTTGACCCCCAATGAGTTCCAGCAGATGGCCGGCCGGGCTGGTCGCCGCGGTATCGACGAGCGCGGCAATATCATCGTCCCGTACAGCCCCTGGATCACCTTCAAGGAAGTACTGGCCGTTGCGACTGGGGAACTCGAGCCGGTTCGTTCCGCGTTCACCATTCGTTACAACACGGTACTCAACCTCTGGGATCCACCCCGCGGCGACCGCGTCCGCCAGCTCTTCCAGGAGAGTCTTGCGCAGTACCAGGCGGCGCAGCGCGTCCGCATGCTTGAAGAAGAAATCCTGGAAATCGGTCGAGAAATCGAGGCGATTCCGCGCGGATGCCTCATTGGTCTTGATGGAGACGAACTCCTGTATGACTATCGCAACGTCGTCGCCCAGCTCAACCACGCCAAGAGTCAGGAACGGCATCTTGAGCACGATCTGGCACAACTGATGGCCGACCTCGACGATCGCCCCTGGGCGGTTCCTGCTCGCCCCGTCCTTCGGCGCTTGATCCGCGAAATGGCTCCAGGCACGCCGTTGCATACCCGCGAGCGGGGCTGGGTGCTGTTCCTGAATCGGCTCCCCTACGGCGGGATCGCGCTCGTCCTGACACGCGAGGGTGCGGCCGAGCTCCTCACCGAATATCGGCAGATCGACTATGTCCCGCACGATATCGAACCGGTACCAGTACCGGAGGCGCTCGCCCAGCTGTCCGAGCCAGTCAGCGACGTGCGTGGAATGGTGAGCGATGAAGCGCTCGCTGCGATTTGGCACGCCGTCGATCAGCGAGAGCTCCCCAATCTCGACGCCATGCTCGCCGAGTACCGTCGCCAGCTCGAGGAGCGGATGGCACCAGAGCGGCGCCGGCTTGAAGAACGGCTCAGCGCTGTCCGACAAGCGGTCCACGAGTTGACCCAGCAGCGCTTCCAGCATCTTTGCCACGCTTGCCACCGGCGCAAGGAACATCAGCGCAACCTCCAACGCATTGCTCGGCTCGAGCAGGAGCGCGCCGAACGAGAAACCCAACTTGGGCGCGAGATCGCTGCCGAGGAGCGGCGTATCCGCGAACTCCTGCGTGGTATCCGGAATGTGCTCGAGTATTTCGGCTATTTGCACCGAGGGTATCCGACCAACAAGGCTGATACCTTGGCGGACATCTTTGACACCAATGGACTGATTCTCTGTGAGATGATCGACCGAGACTTCTTCAAGGGGCTCGATCCCCCGGATATCGCTGAGGTCTTCTCCTGGTTTGCCTTCGACCGAGAGGCACGCTTCGCCAATCACTTCACGCTACCCACGAAGCTTGTGCTCCTCCGACGCCGGCTGGAGAGTTTGGAGCAGGAGGTCTTCGAGATCGAGCGGCGCAACGGTCTGGCGCTCTCGACCGGTCACCACGAAGGGTTCTACGGCGCAATGCGCGCGTGGTGCAACGGCGCCACGATGGCGGAACTCATCGAGCTGATTGAACTCAGCGAGGGCGATCTCGTGCTGACCTTTAACAAGACGCTCGACTTGATGCGACAAGTCCGCGAGATGCTGGAGAAACTCTACCCCGATCATCCGCTGCGCTGGTCTATCGCAGCGGCCGAAGCTCTCGCTCGCCGCGACATCATCGAGCAGTCGCTCATGATTGGATTGTTACCCCCCGTCGGCACATGAGCCGGGGGCGTACCGAAGCGAGTGAGTCGACCGGCTCTGGATCGAGCCAGACCTCCCGCTGGAAACGGCGCGCAAAGGCGGCCAACCAGTGGTGGAGAACCTCGTCGAGTTCGACCCGGTACCCAAGAAGTCGCGCCAGCGAAGTCACACCTCGGTCGGGAATCCCACACGGCACGATCCACCCGAATGGTTCCAGGTCGGTCGTGACGTTGAAGGCGAACCCGTGATAGGTAACGCCGTGGTGGATCGCGATTCCGATGGCAGCAACCTTCTCGTGACCAACCCAGACACCCGGATGCGCCGGGTCCAATACCCCCCGGATCCCATAAGTCGCCAGCACGTCGAGGATTGTTCCCTCCAGTTGCTCCACGAAGCGGCGCACCCGGCGTTGTCCCTCGCCCAGGCGAAGGATGACGTAGGCAACGAGCTGCCCCGGTCCATGGTATGTCACGTCCCCACCGCGGTCAGTCACATAGTACGGAATGCCGCGCGCCGCAAGCCAATCGAGCGGGATTCGGAGGTGATGGGTACCGCCGCGCCGCCCCGTCGTGAACGTCGGCGGGTGCTCAAGCACAAGCACAGCATCAGGTATCTCCTCGAGCCGACGAGCGCGAGCGAGCGTCCTTTGGAGGTCCCACGCGGCGCGGTAGTCGACTTGTCCGAGGCGCAGCGCAATCACTGGCTCACTTGGCACTGTCCCCCACTCCCTGCTGAAGCCGGCGTGCTCGGTACCGCTCGTACTGCTCTTTTGCATGATAGGACGAACGAACGAGCGGGCCGGCCTCGACGTAGACATAACCGAGCTCTTCCTCACCGATGCGGCGCAGCTCCTCAAACTCCTCGAGCGTGTAATAGCGATGCAGTGGGTAGTGACGTGGCGTTGGCGGGAGATACTGGCCGATGGTCAGGATCTCGACACCAACCTCGCGCAAGTCCTGCAGAACGGAGACAAGCTCGTCCCAGGTTTCCCCCATCCCTACGATCACGCCCGATTTCAACGCAATGTCCGGATCCATCGCCCGGACCTGCCGAAAGAGTTCGAGGCTACGGCCGTAGTCGTCCCACGGCTGGATACGCCGGAAGAGGCGTGGAACCGTCTCCACGTTGTGCGCGATCACCTCCGGTCGTGCCTCGACCACCGTACGGAGTGCCTCCCAGTTCCCCTGAAAATCCGGGATGAGGACCTCAATCCCACAGGACGGAAGACGCGCACGGATCTCTCGGACTGTCGCGGCGAAGATCGCTGCTCCCCCGTCTGGGAGATCATCCCGGTTGACAGAGGTGATCACAGCGAAGTCCAACCCGAGTCGCTGGACTGCTTCCGCCACTCGACGCGGTTCGTCCCAGTCGACCGTACCCGTGCGCCCCCAGCGGACATTACAGAAGCGACAAGCTCGCGTGCAGCGGTCGCCCAAGATCATGAATGTGGCGGTCCGCTGATTCCAGCACTCATAGATGTTCGGGCACCGCGCCTCCTGGCAGACGGTATGGAGCCCCTCCTGGAGGACAAGACGGCGCAGTTCTACGTAGTTCGGCCCGTGCTCGCGACGCACGCGGAACCAGTCGGGCTTTTTCTGGAGGAGAATCGGCTGCCGTGCCATTGTCATTCCGCGCCTCCTTCCCCCTGTCGCGGTCGGAGCTCCAGTTCCATGAGCTGGTGCTCGATATGCCCCATGTAAAAGGGTCGCCCGATTGGGCGGAAACCAAGTTTCTGATAGAAACCAAGTGCGTGTGTCTGTGCATTCAGAGTGACGATACGCGCTCCGTGCTCGCGGGCCCATCGAAGGAGAGAGTGCATCACTGCACGCCCGACGCCCTGACCACGATAGGGCTTACGCACCGCGACCCAGGCGATCTGCGCTTCGTCACCCCAGAGTGATACCCGCCCGGTGCCAACCGCCTGGCCGTCGATCCAGGCAAGCACGTTCAGACTGTGCTCGTCTTCCGGGAAGTCTCGTACCCAGGTCGTCAGGTGTTGCTCTTGGTCGAACACTTCCCGCCGAATCTCGTACACCAGCTCGAGTTCTTCCGGTGTACGCACTGGCTCGACGTCTACCGCGTGCAATTCTGAGGAGAGCCGGGCATCTGGCTCAACGCTGGTCATGGGAATTCCTCGCTCAGCAAACGCGCGAACGCCTCATCAATGCGCTGCCGCTCCTGCTGAAGCCACCGAGCTGTGCGCTCGAGTTCGCTGCGACTCGCTTCGAGTGCCCTGGCAACATGCTCTGGCCCGGTGCCTCCTGGATGCTCTCGTGCTCGGACGGCATCCCACACCGTGCGGGGGAAGACAATCTCGGCGAGACGGGGGTGGAAGCGGACGAGCTCGTCGGCGGCTAGCTCACCAAACGTCTTCCCTTCGGCAATGCAGTAAGCGACCAGTCGGCCAACCGCCTCGTGAGCGTCGCGGAACGGCACACCGGCGCGCACAAGCGCGTCGGCGACATCTGTCGCCAACGTGAACCCTTGCTCTGCCGCCGTGTGCATTCGCCCGCGGTCGATGCGAAGCGTGCGCAGCATCGGCGGGAGCACACGGAGGAGCAGGGCGACAGTGTCCAAAGCGTCAAAGACACCTTCTTTGTCCTCTTGGAGATCCTTGTTGTAGGCGAGGGGCAAGCCTTTCACGACTGTGAGGAGGCCCATGAGGTGCCCGAAGACACGACCACTCTTGCCGCGCAAGAGCTCTGCGACATCTGGATTCTTCTTCTGCGGCATGATCGATGAGCCGGTTGCGAACGCGTCGTCGAACTCGATAAAGCCGAACTCGCTGCTTGACCAGAGCACCAGCTCCTCAGCGAGTCGCGAGAGGTGCGCCATGACAATGGCGAGGTCAGCGAGGAACTCGAGCGCGAAGTCCCGGGCAGAAACGGCATCAATGCTGTTCTCGAGGATACCGTCCATCGCCAAGAGCTCAGCGACAAACGCACGGTCGATCGGGTACGGGACACCGGCCAGCGCTCCCGAGCCAAGTGGTGAGCGGTTGACACGCCGATAAAGCTCCTGCAACCGAGCCAGGTCGCGCGCCAGCATCGCGACGTAGGCGTGCAGGTGATGAGCGAGGAGAAGCGGCTGGGCACGCTGGAGGTGCGTATATCCTGGAAGCACCACGTCGCGGTGTTCGTTAGCCAGGTCGAGCAGGGCTTGACTGGTCTCGACAATCCCCTCACCGACCTCGAGAATGGCCTCACGCATCCAGAGCCGGAAGTCCAGTGCCACCTGATCATTGCGACTGCGGGCCGTATGGAGACGCCCAGCCGCTGGGCCGATGAGCTCGCGCAGTCGGCGCTCGACACTGAGATGGATGTCTTCGTCGGCCAGGCGGAACACAAAGCGTTCCTCTTGGATCTCCTGGAGGATTACGCGGAGCCCCTGTGCAATCGCCCGAGCATCCTCCAGGGGCACAATCCCTTGCCGCGCCAGCATCGTCACGTGGGCGAGGGATCCAAGGATATCGTGCCTTGCCAAGCGACGGTCAAAGGGAAGCGACGCGTTCAGCTGGTCAACCAGCTCATGGGTCGGCTTCTGAAAGCGCCCACCCCAGAGTTTCGATCCCCCGCTCATTCCGCTGTCTCTTTCCCGAGGGTAATAACAGCGATGCGTTCCGCTCCGGTGTCATCCACATCCATAACCAGCGTGCGGAGGACGGGAGCGGTGACATCATGCCCTTCCGCCACGAGAACGCGATGCAGCGCCACTATAGCTGTCTCCAACATCGGGTCGTCCGGCTCGCGCGTGGTCAGCCGCTGCAATGCCAAGCTGGGCCACAGCACAAGACGCACCACCGGCAGATGGAACCACCGCGCACCGAGCCGAATAAGCTCATAGGCAAGTGCCGCGATCACTGGGATCAATGCCACCCGCGAGACGACCCGCCAGACGAGTGAGGGCCAGCCGAGGAAAGCGAAGATCACGACCGAGAGGGCGACGACAATCAAGAGAAAACCCGTCCCACAGCGAGGGTGCAGCACACTCTGGGGACGTGCCCCCTCCACAGTCATCGGGAACCCACGCTCCCAGGCGTGAATCGTCTTGTGTTCGGCACCGTGATAGCCGAAGACGCGGGCAATGTCCGGCGTCCGACCGATCAGAGCAAGATATCCGAGCAAAATACTGAGGCGAATCGACCCCTCGACCGCGTGGATAGCCCAAGTGGTACTGATCCACCGATCAAGTAGACTCGCAATGCCGAGCGGCAGCAAGAAGAAAAGCCCAACAGAGAGCGCAAGTGACAGAGCAACTGTGCCCCAGAGGAATCCGCGGAACGATTCAGAAGTAGAACGCTGCTCCTCGGTACTGAGCTCCGGATCATACCGGACAGCCACCTGTGCAGAAAAGACAAGCGCGCGGATACCAAGGACAAGCGTATCCCAGAGCGCAAAGACCCCTCGGACAAATGGCACGCCGCGGAGACGCGCTGCCCAACGCTGCGGATCGAGCGGCTGCTCCCAGACCGCAATCCGCCCGTCCGGTAGACGCACGGCAGTTGCCATATGGCGGACGCCGCGCATCATCACGCCTTCAAGGACTGCCTGGCCTCCGTAGATCGAGCGCTCGCCCGCCACATTCTCGCCCCGCAACAATTCCGATACACCACGCCGATTGTATCACCTCCCGCCGGGTACGCCGGCGATGTCACCGCTCTGATCAGGTGATCCGCAGCTCAGATCGACGCGCCGGGGAGTTCCTACGCGGGCTGCTACCAGAATCATCAGAACTACGTGGCCTACCGCAGCTATGCGACCAAGTCTCTCCCCCACTCTCGACTAAAGTGATGACTCTTTGTCGCAGAGCGCGGTCGACCGAGTATTCGTCACCAGCGGTTGCCTTCACCGAGACTGCCCCTGTTTTACCACTCCGCTGATCAGTGCTCCCGGTGCAGAAACGGTGCTCGTTGTTCCGTTCTCGTAAGGCAGACTCTCCCTCGTCATCGCAGCTCTCCTCCTCCGACCGCTTGAAGGCGCTTTCTCACCACGATGCACGCCACGCGGAACAGTCCCGTTACGAACGAACCTGTGCGCACGCTATCGCTCTCCACCAACTGAGGCGCCGGCACTCGTCGCTGATTCGCCGCTCGTAGAGAGTGGTACGCTGCCGATTGCCTCAACATCTTCCGCTGCGAAAGGCATCCGTGCTTCTGCACAGCAGACGGAGTGCACGTCCCCTCCACGCACCGTGCACCGACACAACTTGTCTTCAGACTGGGTTACCTGTTCCCGATTGCTGAACGGTGCGAAGCATGCTAGGCTACCCCCGAGGCTGGGATCTCGCGTGGGAGGGTGAACGATGCGCGTGGAACCGCTGATTTTCGAACTTTCAAAACCAGGACGGTCTGGCACATCAGTGCCCGAACTCGACGTTCCGGAATCGACGCTCCCTGAGGAGCACCTCCGCTCGGAATTACCCCTCCCCGAGGTGAGTGAAATCGACGTCGTCCGGCACTTTACGCGCCTCTCCCAGCTGAACCACGCGGTCGATATTGACTTCTACCCGCTCGGCTCCTGCACCATGAAATACAACCCAAAGATCAACGAGGTTGTGGCACGCTTTCCCGGTTTTGCGCATCTTCACCCGCTTCAGGATCCACGAACCGTCCAAGGCATCATGAAGCTCATGTACGAGCTGCAGCAATTCCTCGCTGAGATTGCCGGCTTTGATGCCATCTCACTGCAGCCCGCCGCGGGCGCCCACGGCGAGCTCACGGGAATTCTGATCGCGCGGGCCTACTTCGACGCCCGGGGTGAGCACCAGCGCCGGACCGTGATCATCCCGGATTCAGCGCACGGGACGAACCCAGCCACTGCAGCCATGGCCGGCTTCCGTGTGGTCGAGGTCAAGTCGGACGCACGTGGGAATGTCGACATCGACCAGCTCCGCCAGTTGGTCGGCCCAGACACCGCAGCAATCATGATCACCAATCCGAACACACTTGGTCTGTGGGACGAGAACATCACGGAGATTGTGGAACTGATCCACAGCGTCGGAGGACTCGTTTACAACGATGGTGCGAACTTTAACGCTCTTCTGGGTATCGCTCGCCCTGGCGACTTCGGTGTTGACATCATGCACTTCAACCTCCACAAAACCTTCTCGACGCCACACGGTGGGGGTGGCCCAGGCAGTGGGCCAGTTGGTGTCAAGGCGCACCTTGCCGAGTTCCTCCCCGGGCCGATCGTCGTCCGGCGGCCGGGCGAAGACCCGGAGTACACCTGGAACTGGCCCGAACGGTCAATCGGCAAGATTCATTCGTTCCACGGTAACGTGGGGATGCACATCCGGGCATACACCTATATCCGGATGCACGGGGCAGAGGGGCTGCGCCGTGTCAGCGAGAATGCGGTGCTGGCAGCAAACTATCTCCTCGCGCGCCTCCGCGACGTCTACGAAGTCCCCTACGACCGGACGTGCATGCATGAATTTGTGCTCTCGGCTGTCCGTCAGAAGCGTCATGGCGTCCGTGCCATGGACATCGCCAAGCGCCTACTCGACTTTGGGCTGCATCCACCCACCGTCGCATTTCCTTTGATCGTGCCAGAAGCCCTGATGATCGAGCCGACGGAAACGGAGAGCCTGGAAACACTCGATCGCTTTGTGGCTGCCCTCCGACAAATCGCCGAGGAAGTTGAGCGCGATCCGGAGTTCGTGCGTCAGGCTCCGCACCAGACATTCTACAAGCGACTCGACGACGTCCGAGCGAACCGAGAACTGGATCTCCGCTGGCAGCCAGAACGAGCGACGGCCCATGCGTCCTGATCTGCGGTATACTACCCGCCTGAATCCCAGGGAAGGAGAGAGTCATGGACAAGAAGGCATTAATCGATGGACTCAACCAGGACTTAGCCGGTGAGCTTCAGGCAATCATTATGTATATTCACTATGCTGCGGCTGCGACCGGGGTTGATCGCATTGAGCTCGCTGAGTTCTTCGAAAAGGAGATCCAGGATGAGCTGCGCCACGCGCTCTTTCTGGCAAACAAGATTACGGCCCTTGGGGGAACGCCGGCTGACGAGCCGCTACCCGTGCCGAAAGCGGGCTCGAACCGTGAGATGATCGAGCGTGTGCTTGAGGCTGAGGAGCGGACGATCGGGAACTATGTCCAGCGGATGAAGCAAGCCGAAGAGTTCGGCGACTACGGTCTGGCCAACGATCTGCAGGACATCATCTCCGACGAAACGCGCCACAAGGAAGAGTGTGAAAAGCTCCTGCGCGGGGTCGCCTGAAACGCTCTTCTGGTCTATGCTCACTGGCTCGCCTCGCTGAGTCCCACTGCCCGGCGAGCACGGGCCAGCGCATCGCTGAGTTTCTGGTGTTCCACGGCCAATGTCAGATCTCCCCGGGTTCGCTCGAGGACACCACGGACCATATCGGTGGTCCGACGGAGGCCATTCGTCACTGCATCGGGATAGTCGACTTGCACGAGGACGCCGTAAATCTCATCCATCACCTGAAGCACCGCCTCAGCTCGGGCAAGGTCACCAGCGCGGATCACATCCATGATGTGGCGTCGAAGCTCGCCACAGGCTTCACCAAGCGCGTTCAGGTACACCGCATCTTCGACCTGCAGGGTTTCAGGACCTGGGAGGGGCTGGCCTGCCACCAGGGCCAGAGTTAGGCTGGCTTCGGCAAACTCTTTGTGAGCATCCTGGACGTAGCCAGACCAGTAGATCGATGGGTAATCAACGAGGTGGGCGGTCAACGCATCCTTGATGCGGCGAGCCTCTTCCAGCATGGCCTCAGCCTGGTCGAACTCCCCGCGGTGCACCGCCCGCACCGCGTTGGCGCTCAGACGGGTAATCTGGCGTGTCTCGGCGAGCGCACGCTCCCGCGCACTATTTACCAGGTCCAGCCGCGCCAGCACCCGCTCCGTGATCCGCGTGATCTCCTCCGTCCGCATCGCCCCTCCCTCAGCCTCCACACACTAGCTAGCCAGCCGGGACAACGATAGCAAGAGGAGCCGTAGCACGCAGAGACCCGGGCATTACCGCCCAGCGAGCCGACGTTCCACGAGCCGACGGACCCGCTCGTGCACAGGCGGGTGCGTCGAGAGCCAGCTGGCCGTACGCCTCTCCTCGTCATGAGGCGCGACAATCAGGAGTGGCCGCAGGCCCTGCCACCGCCGCCCTCCCTCGGACGGCATCTCCCAGAGTGCTTGATCCATCTTGACAAGAGCGGAGGCCAGCGTGCGTGGGCTTCCCGTCACGAGGGCCGCGATATGGTCGGCGATGAACTCCCGATAACGCGAGAGCGGCAGAGCGAGCAGCACCCTGATGACGGACAGGAACCGAGAGTCTGCGGCAGCCAGCAGTGGCCCCAGTTCGAGCGGCAATGCCACACAGCCAGCCTGCGCCCCGAGGCCAGCACGCAGACAGCCGACTCGCACCTCATCGCTCCCCGAGAGTCAGGTGGTGATCCGACCGAGCAGTCCGGTTAGCCAGGCGTAGAGGGCCACAATGGCTGACACCAGTGCGCCGAAGGCGAACGTGAGAATGGTCACACTGTTTGCCGCTGTCAAGAGCGCTGCATCGTCATTCTTGAGGTAGCGGTGCACGGGCTCGTGGGCCAGCATGCGTTCCAGCTCGGCCGAGTCTAGGAGTTCTGGCAGTCCACGCGTCACCGCGACGACGCTCCGCTGCACGCCACCGGCTGTGAGCCTGTAGCGAATGGAAAACGCGTGAGGCACGGACGTCTCACTACGACCGAGACGCGGAGCTGGAATACCGGAGAGTAGCGCCAGCCGCCCCCTCCGCTCGCGGAACGGCGCGAGTTCCACTGCCGCCTCCCGCACTCCTCACGCGCGGCAGGCCAGCTGCGGACTGAGCGCCATCCAGCCGAAGAACAGGACGCTGCCGCTCCCAAAGACGGCGAGGACATCGAGACCAGTCGAAGGGACAGGGCCAGGCCGCACCAGCGCAGGAGCAGCAGGAAGACGACGAAACAGGCTATCAGCCCGCCATCGATACTCCACCAGAGTAACGCAGCGACAATTGCCCTCAACGCTACTGTGCGCTGGCCATGCTTCAGCTGCCGAAACGAGTGTATGGTGCAATCCAGTTTGTCTGTCCGAGCCGACTACCATGCTGGCACAGCAGGTCGATAGGTAACGGCAGTCGAGCAAATCACACGATGGTGAAGGCATCGTGGTCAACTACTCGACACAACAAGGTCGAAACCCGGCCACCTCTCACGCGCCAGGTTCGACGGACCACCATCACCACTTGTCAGGCGAGCGGTGCGACACGGCTCACCACCCAGGTAGCGAGACCGTAGGCGTCTCACACTTCACCCCACCCGTCTTCCGCTGGAACCCGAACTTTTTGGGACACTTGACGACACTTGTTACGACCGCATAGACTTGGCTTAACCAGAAAGTCCTTTCATGTGCGACCCAAGTCCTAGGCATCGCTGACCGACCAGCTCCGCTGATCGGTCAGCGAAAGAAGCGCACAGATGGGGGAAGGGATGGAAGCCACGCAGCTCGCGCTTCGCAGTAGTCGTGGGTTCACGTGGCGACGTTGGAGTAGGCTGTCCGGACTTCTCACTGTGCTTCTCGTCCTGAGCTTTCTTCCAGGGAAGGCCTTCGCTGCGGAGTCGCTACCCGATCTCACCGTCTCCGCCCTCCGTATCCGTTCTACTGACCAGTACGGGGTCTACCAGGTCGAAATTCGCGTCACCAACCGCGGTAGGGCTCCCAGTGGTGCGACATCCGTGAGGCTCATGCTGCGGTCAGCCAGGGACGGGGCTGAGACTATCGTGGCGAGCGAGCCTGTCACTGCATTGCAGCCACGCGAGTCGATCCGTATCGAGACGACGGTCCAGCCCAGTGATCCAGCCAGCCGCCCGTACCTGGTCGCAGTCGTTGATCCGGACAATGCGATCGCTGAGCGACGGGAGACGAACAACCGGCGCTCGGCCCGTCTGCCCAAACCGCGCGGGACTCCGCCGAGCGACGGTAGCATGCCATCCGGTGGTCAGCTTCAACTCGGCTTAAGGGTGTCGCCACTGGATCCAGCGGTGAACGGGTGTGCCGACATCACGGCTGGGGTGCACCGTGACTCTACCGGTGTCCCGAATGTCCGCGTGCTCTACGGGACAGCTTCGGAGGATCAAGAACCCGCCGAGTGGCTGGTACTCGGTACGACTAATTCGTATGGCTACGTGCCCCCTCAGCGAATCTGTGGGGATGGGTCCTCACGTGTCATACGTCTCTTCACTTGCGCTGACACGAACGCCAATGGTCGCTGTGACACGAATGAGCCCCGAGCACAGCCCGCTTGGATCTACTTCGGCTTGCGACAGGAGCTGCGCCGGAGCACCCAAGCACAGCTTGTCGGACAACCTGTGGAAGTCACGTACTGTGCTTGGCTTGGTGGCAGTCCGCTTCCAAACCTTCCGGTGATCTTTCTTGTGAGTCTGGAACGCAAAGGTTCGCAGGTGACGGACTCTGAGGGCTGCGCGCGTTTCAGCTTCCAGCGTGACACGGTACCGACGGGATGGTGGCGAACAGTCTCGGTTGCCGCCTGCGCCGACTTGAACCGCAACGGAGAGTGCGACAGGGGTTCCGGATCAAGTGACGAGCCTTGGCGTGAGACGGAGGTGGCATGGGGCACGATCGACGAGATTTACCTCTCTTCATGGCCTGGACCTGTCTTCAGCTATCTCCGGACTGGTGAATCTCGCGTAATTACCGTGGAGGTTCTGTTAGTTCCAGGTGGTTCTGGTACCGTTTGGGGTGGAGTCGCCGGGCAGCAGGTGATCGCGGCCTGGAGCGGCGCTAACAACGGGTATCAGGTGGGGGAGACCGATTGGGAAGGGAAAGTCACATTCCAGTACCAAGGAACGAACCCTGGTGAAGATGAGATCATCCTCTGCTTGGATCGTAATCGGAATGGCCTTTGCGAGGCGACCGAACAACGCTTGGAATACTTCCGCTCCAGCTGGATTACCGGCGCGAGCGTGGAGGCCGTCGGCATTGCCGTGGACGGGGATCCGGCAACGCCGTGGACGACGGGCGCATGCAGCACTGAAGGTCCGCTCAGCCTCCGCGTACGCGCTGAGGGTGGCCCATCTGTACCGCTCGTGGTGCAGGTTCAGGACGGTACTGCCCGCGTGGCACTCGACTGCAGCGGGGTCGTCAAAGCGCGGCGGTACTGGGTGGGAAACTACGGTACGACGTTGAGGGTGTTCGTCCAAGAAGGTGGGCCTGGTGACACATTCCAGGTTCAGCTTTGGCTCGACCGTAACGACAACGGACTAGCCGAAGATAACGAACTCTTGGTGGTCGAGCAGACGATCACCCTGACCGAATGAGCAGCGGCTCGCTAAAGCAAGGCCGTGGATCCTGAATGGGTTCACCGTGACTGGCTCCATTTTGGGAATCGCGAGCCACTGCAGGCTCTGTGGCCCAAGACGCACAATGGTCCTTCCGCAATGCTCGGGTGGCCATGAATGGTCACCCGAGCGCCTTCGCCCCCCTGCAGCCGAGTCACTCCCGGAGGAAGGAGACCGGATCTGCAACAGCCCGTGAGCGGAACCACCGTCCGAACCGTTGGCACGCGCACAACTGCTCAGTTCCCATAACCAGCACGGATTGTCCTCGAACAGAAAGAGAGCTCAACCGTAAGGCGGGCTGATACCCTCATTGTGCGGGACAATGCCGCACAGTCCTCGCCAAGTCGGTGCGGCATTCCCACTCCGTGAGTTCAAACGACTCCCACTGCACCGCGCGAAGGATGCGGCAGGGTCGAACGCTGTGTCTGGCAGTGTGTCGCTTGGGGCCTCACGGTCCCCCTGAGGGACATCAGCTGGCCGTATCGGGTCACCCAGCGTCACCTTGTTGACTGATGACCGGGTGCCTGCTATCATGTGGATGATTCCTAATGCGTGTAGTGCTTCGCAATTCAGGGGTACTGTACCCGAGTAGGGTGCATTAGTAGAGGAGGCGACGGCATGACGGAGGTTTTGCAGCCGGACCGCGTGCTCGATTGCAGCGGCTTGCTCTGCCCGCTGCCGGTGATCCGCACCTCCAAGGCGATCAAGGAACTCGGTATCGGGCAGGTACTGAAGGTGATTGCTACCGACCCAGGCGCACCAGCCGACATGGAGGCCTGGGCACGCCAGACTGGCAACGAGCTGATCGATGCCCACGAGGAAGACGGCAAGTACGTCTTTTTCTTCCGTCGCATGCGCTGAGTTCGAGAGGAGGAGGCCATGGCCCGACGCGATCCTGACGCACCGAAGCGACTGGCCATCATTGCCAGCAAAGGGACGCTGGACTTTGCCTATCCTCCCTTCATCCTCGGCTCGACAGCCGCGGCCATGGGCTGGGAGGTTGGCATCTTCTTTACCTTCTATGGGCTACCACTCTTGTTGCGGAACTACGATCCCAAGGTCAGCCCGCTCGGTAATCCAGCCATGCCGCTCAAAATGCCCTTCGGGCCCCCAGGTTTCCGCCAGATCTCCTGGCCGATCCCTGCCATCGTGGAGGCACTCCCGGGCTTCTCGCTCCTGGCAACCTCACTCATGCAGGAAACATTCAAACAAAAGGGCGTCCCCTCACTCTTGGAGCTCCGCCAGATGTGTATTGACGCTGGTGTCAATCTGATCGCCTGCCAGATGACCATGGACGTCTTCGGCTTCAAGAAGGAGGACTTCATTCCGGAATGCACCGTTGGCGGGGCCGCGACCTTCCTCGAGTTTGCAGGCGACGCTGATGTCTCGCTGTTCGTCTGACGGGGGGATGGACGATCGTGAGCGAGGAGACCAAGAAGATCCTGTATGTCCAAACCCACGGGGTAGACACCCCGGAGCGAAGTGCGACGCCCTTCTTCTTGGCCGCTGCCGCAGCGGCCATGGATATCGAAGCAGCCATTTACTTCACGATGAATGGCCCGACGTTGCTCAAGAAGGGCGTCCCTGAGACGCTCGTCGTCCCCAAAGCCGGAGGGGGCGGCGCGAAACTCAAACACTTCATCGATCAGGCACTGGAGCTGGGGGTCAAGCTCTACGTCTGTCAGCCGTCACTGGACCTCCACGGCCTCACGATGGATGACCTGATCGAGGGAGTACAGATGATCGGCGGAGCGGCCTTCAACCTGATGGCATTGGAGGCCGATGCAGTGGTGGCGTTCTAACCATGACGCGCGAGGCACCGTCCTTTGCCATCGTCCAGAGCTGCATCCTCCCGCTCGACCTCCATTACCGGATCGAGCAGCATCAATGGGTGTGCGTCGAAGCTGACGGGACGGTGACACTCGGTTACACCGACGTCGCTCAGACGGTCGCTGGCCGCATTCTCCACGTCACCTTCCGTCCAACCGGGCGCCACTACGCACACGACGCCACGGTCGCAGTGGTCGAGAGTGCAAAGTGGCTTGGTGCCTACCGTACACCAGTCAGTGGCCTTCTTCTGGAGACGAACGCTGCCCTACTCGAGGATCCCGAACTCGTCAACCGGAGCCCCTATCGCCGAGGCTGGCTGGTGCGGCTCCAGCCGGATGATCTCGAACATGATCTTGCCGACCTGCTCACGGGGCACGAGGCGATCGGGGCCTATGACGCTTTCATGTCACGCCGCGGGTTGGACGATTGCGTGCACTGCGCGGGGTACGAGCTGCCATGACACGCCTCCGTCTTTTCACCCACCCGATCTGTCACGGCTGCACTGAAGCACTGGCTTTGGTGGAACAGCTCATCCGGGAGGAGCCGGAGACGGAGGTCGAGATGGTCAGCCTGGCAACACCGCAGGGACGTGCTCTCGCCCAGGCAGCTGGTGTTGTCATCGTCCCCACCATCGTCGTAGACAGCGAGCGATTCGTCGGTGTGCCAAGTTGGGAAGAGCTGCGCGCACTCGTCCAGCGCGCGAGCCGCATCGGAGGTGCCGTATGAGCGTCGCGACGTGGAGCCCCACAAAAGCGAGCCAACGCTATGCGGATGTCGCGGAGGAGACCAAACGTCAGCTCTTCGAGGAAGTGAAGAGTGACCCGCGTTATCCGGATTTCCTCTATGGCTGTTACGAGTGTGGAATCTGCGTCTCCGCTTGTCCCTCGGCTCGCTTCTACGACTTCAGCCCACGCGTCATCGCTCAGGCGTTGGCGCGTGAGGACGTCGACCGTTTCTACGAGATCGTGATGGAGGATATCTGGAATTGCGCCCAGTGCTTCTCGTGCGTCCGCTGCCCCCGCGGCAATAACCCTGGCGGGCTCGTCACGTTGATGCGTGAGGTCGCCGTCCGGCATGGCCTGGAGCAAGCCCAGCAGGCACTCCAGGGTTACTCGCGCGTCATTTACAAGATCATGCTGAAGGGTAACCAGGTCTCCCCCGATATGTTGCAACCGGACTTCTTCCCCGACTGGGGTCCGTGGGTGCGCGAGTTCAGCCGCAACATGACCGCTTGGCGCAAAGCAATCCCGGTCGACACGCTACGCAACGTCACCGACGCGGCGTGGCGCACCGACGACAAGACCCTGCGCGAGCTCTACACCATCTGGTTTGAGACCGGAAACATGGAGGTGATCCGCGAGGTCGACGAAGGGCTCTACGAGCTCCTGGTCGAGATCATGGAAGAAGAATTGGAGGCAGCATCATGAGCGAACACGTGATCCCCTTGGCAGAGCTGCGTGAACGCAAGGCACAGGTCGTCCGGCCGAACCCCGAAGAGGCTCCACGCCCAGACCTCCGTGAGGAACTTTTTGAACTCGAGGCGCGTGGGGAGCTCATTGTCCAGCGTGTGCCGGAACCCTACGTCGAAGTGACCACCAAGTTCGGTCGCACAAAGAAGGTGCCAATCGATCATTTGTGGCATCATAAGTCATGCGGTCAATGTGGTCACATTCCGGGCTACACGACCTCAATTCTCTGGCTCAATCGACAGTTTGGGATCGACTATCTCGATCCAACCGATCAAACCTCCTGCACTGGCTGGAACTACTATGCCTCGGCAACCTCGAATGCAGTGGCCCAGCTCCTGGTGATGTGTCGCAACTTCGCGGCCGCCTATGAGACGGGCTACTACCCACTCATCCACTGCGGCACGAGCTATGGTCACTACAAGGAACTCCGCGAGCAACTGGTCCACCACAAGGACCTCCGTGACCAAGTCCGACGCATCCTGGACAAGCTCGGGAAGCCGCTCGTGGTGCCAGAAGAGATTGTGCACTACAGCGAGTGGGTGCACGTCATGCGCCACCGCATCGCTGAGCGGCAGGTCATCGACATGCGCAATATCACCGCCTGTGTGCATCCGGCTTGTCACTACTACAAGATCGTCGCGGAGGATGCAATTTACGATCCGGACATTTACGGTGGCCAACGTACTGCGACCGTCACTGCGCTCCTGCAGGCCCTGGGCATTACCGTTGCCGACTACTCGACCTGGTTTGACTGCTGCGGTTTCGGCTTCCGGCACATCCTGGTGCAACGTGATTTCACTCGCTCCTTTGCCGTCCTCCGCAAGATCGAGGTCATGAAGGATGAAGCCAATCCCGACATGACGGTCACGCACGACACCGGCTGCGTCACCACCCTCGACAAGAGCCAGTTTGCCGCCAAGGCCCACCAGCGCCGCGTCGGCGTCCCGGTGCTCGCCGATTCGCAGGTTGGCGCACTGGCCATGGGCGCGCATCCCTTCCGTGTCCTCCAGCTGCACTGGCACTCCACTGACTGGCGCCCGCTGCTGGAGAAGCTTGGCATCGACTGGCAGCGCCACTGGGCCGAGTTTGAGGAGGACCTGGCAGCAATCGAGCGGGGCGAGAAACCCGGCCTGACCTGGGAAGATGCTGAACAGCCAATTCTGACACGGTAAGGGGGATGCTGTGCGTGAGAACGGACTGGCAGTGTTAGTGATCGGTGGTGGCCCTGGCGGGCTAGAAGCCGCCCGCACCGTCGCTGCACTTGGTACCCCAGTGGTGCTGGTGGAGCGACGACACCGGCTGGGAGGAACGCCGGATGCTGAGCATTACGCAAAGCTCACCCACCACTTCCGTGATGCCGAGGAAGCCCTTGGTGAACTCATCGCTGCTGTAACCTCCCAACCGCTGGTGGAAATACTCACGCGGAGCGAAGTGACCGCGTGTGAGGGAGAAGTCGGCAACTTCCGCGTCACCATTCGCACTCCGGAGGGGATGCAGGAACGGACGGTTGGCGCCATCATCGTCGCCACCGGCTTCCAGCACTTCGATCCGGGGCGGGAGACCCAGTTGTATAACTACTATTCTTTCCCTGACGTGGTCACGCTGAGTGACATGGAGGCGATGCTCAAGGCCCACCAGGTCGTTCGCCCTTCCAATGGGCAACCACCGGAGCGAGTGGCCTTTATCCAGTGCGTCGGGTCACGGGATCGCCAGATTGGCAACGAATTCTGCTCCAAGGTCTGTTGTGGTATCGCCTCGAAGCAGGCGATCGAGATCAAACAGCAGCTACCCAACGCCCGCGTGTTCATCTTCTACATCGACATGCGGATGTACGGCTACTGGGAAAACGAGCTCTACTGGCCGGCCCAGGAGCAATACAAAGTGAACTATGTCAAAGGGATCGTCAGCGAGATTCTGCCCAAAGGTGATCGTCTCCTCATTCGGGGTGAGGACACGACCATGGGACGACCGATGGAGATCACGGTCGACTTGGTTGTGCTCTCGGTCGGCATGGAACCCAGTAGTGGCACACGCCAGATGGCTCGTCTCCTGGGGATCGCGCAGAACAAGTACGGCTACATCGAAGCAGGCGGCCCAAGCGGGCTTGATCCGGTCGCCACTTCGCGCCCCGGAATTTTCGTCGTCGGCGCAGCAGCACGGCCAGCTGATCTCGACGATACCTTCGCGACAGCGGGACTCGCAGCTGCACGGGCAGTCGCTGCACTGCGCCAGGCACCCGTTGCTGCGGACTGAGCAGTCTTTCGCCGAGAGGAGGCAGATCATGGCGCAGCGGACAGAACCAACCGTGAATCCCTTCATCCGGTTCATGGCAAGTGGCGCTGGCCGCATCCTGCGCATCGTTCTTGGTGTGATCTTGATCCTTCTTGGGGTCTTTGTGCTTCCCGCTCCCTGGAGCTGGATCATGGAGGCGATTGGACTGATCCCGATCGCTGCTGGTGTCTTCGACTTCTGCCTCTTGGGTCCACTATTCGGGGTTGGCTTCTGGGGACGAGACATCCGCGGTCGGACGTAAGGAGACGACGATGAGCCAGCCCTTGCGGCCAAGCCACCTCATCAAGCCGAAGACTGGTCCTGATGATCCGGAGCTCCAAGAAACGCTCCAGGAAGGGCTGCAGCAAGTCGCCCCGGATGACATCGTGCAGCTGACTGCGGAGCTGCTGGCACGACGCCAGCGGCTGCTTCCAACGGTCTTTGCCCTGGCCAGCGGCTCTCCCTGCGAGCCGGAGACTCTTCACGTCCTGGCCAACTCACTGACCCCAACCGCCAAGCAGGCCCAGGCAGCAGCCGGTCTGCTGCAGCACCTCCACAGCTGCGAGGCGCTTCCAAAACTCCTCACCGAGGAAGCACCGGTTGAGGAGCGCTTGCGGTACTTCCTCACCGCCTGTGGAACGGCCGACCGGCGTCTGGCCTTAGAAACGGCAACTGGGCTACTGCACCTCGCGACACCGCGCCGCTATTGGCTCTGGACGCGCTGGTTATGGGACGTCGAGCACCGTACCGGCATCCTGCCCTTGCTGGCCTCCACAACGCACGCCCTCCAAGGAGAAGACGTCGGCATCCAATATCGCCACCTCGGCGCGCTCGTCGCGATGGGAGCGGAACTCGGCCGGAACAGTGGCCTTCTCTCGGCCGAGCTGGCCGATGATCCGGAACGCGGCCCCTTTGCGACGGACGCTTTCCTGGCGATCGCCTACAGCGTCTACCTTTACGGCATCACGAACTGGCGGCTGAGTCGCGAGTTCAACCGGCTCCTTCCCTCACTGCCGGATCTGGCCCGGCGACTCTTGGGCTTACCACGCCCTGCTCGAGCGCAGGTGTGAGAGGAGTCACCAGATGGATCCGAGTCTCAAGAAAGTTGCGGAAGTCTGGGAACGGGAAACAGCGATCGTCGAAGGGATGGACATCTCTGGTCCCTGGAACCGTATGTTCGGCCAGCGGGTGATCTGGGACTATTCACCCGATCTCATTGAAGAGATCGCCCAGCTGCCAGGAGCCGAGTCATTCGCCTGGTGCTACCAGTGTGGCAAGTGCGTGCCTGTTTGCCCTGTCGACGTGGTTGGCGACTATGGCCCGCGCAAGCTCTATCGGCGCGCCCAGACGGGCATCAACTTGCTCGATTCTCCCGACCTCTGGCTGTGCACGACCTGTGCCAACTGTCTACGGGTCTGCCCGAAGCTGGTCGACATGGTGCAGATCATGCCTGCAGCGCGGGAGCACGCCATGCTGACCGGGCGAGCGATTCCGGCCGAGCTGCAGGAGGCACTCGAGAACACCGCCATATACGGAAACCCACTCGGCCAACCGGCCCGCAAGCGGGAAGCGTGGGTGAAGGATGCCGGCGTGCCGGTGCCGATCCTCCACCAGATCCAGCGTCCGGTTGAGTGGCTCTGGTGGGTCGAGTGCTATCCCTCCTACCACCCACGGGGGATCGATGCCTCCATTGCCCTGGCCCGTATCTTCAACGCGCTCGGGCTCGATTTCGCCATCCTGGGTCGGGAGGAGAAGTGCGCCGGAGACTCCCAGCGGCTGGCGGGCGAGCGCGGGCTCTTCGAGATGCTGGCAGAGGAGAATATCCGAACCCTTGCGAAGTACGAGTTCCGGCACATCGTGGTCACTGACCCCCATGCGCTCAACGCCTTCCGCAAGCACTATCCAAAGCTTGGCGGGCAGTACGACGTCTGGCACTATACGACGCTGCTGGCACGCGAGCTCCCCAAACTGCAGCCACTCCTGACCAAATCCTTACCCTACCGGGTGACCTTCCACGACCCCTGCTATCTTGGTCGCCACAACGGCGAGTACGACGCGCCGCGACAACTCATTCAAGCCTTGCCGGGGGTGGAGTTTGTCGAGATGCTCCGCTGCCGCGAGAACTCTTACTGCTGTGGTGGCGGTGGGGGCGGGATGTGGTTGGACAGCTTCGCCGCCGGCCACCAGCGTCGCCGTCTCTCTGAGGAGCGCGTCCTCGAGGCGGTCAGTACCGGTGCAGACACCCTGGTTGTTTGCTGTCCATATGAAGTGTCGCGCTTTGAAGATGCCGCCAAGTCGACTGGTGTCGAGGGACGCCTGCGCGTGCGCGATATCGCGGAACTGCTGGCAGAAGCAATGGGGTTGATCGGGGAGGATGCAGCATGACCATTGTCGTGGTGATGGAGCAGGTACCGGACGTCGTCGAGGAGCTGGCGATTGCTCCCTCTGGTACCGACCTCGACCGGGATGCGGTCAGCTACGTCCTGAACGAGTACGACGACCACGCTTTAGAGGAAGCGCTGCTTCTCGCCGAAGCAAGCGGCGACGAAGTCGTTGCAGTTGGTATCGATACTACCGGTGAGCTTGATCAGACACTCTACACCGCGCTCGCCAAGGGAGCTCGGCGGGCTATCAAGCTGACCGGCGACTTTGAGGGGACGTGGCTAAGTACGCGGGCTGCCGCGCGGCTGCTCGTGCCGGTCATCCAAGAACTCGGGCCACGCCTGGTGCTCACGGGCGTGCAGGCTCCGGACGATCTCGACGGCCAGCTCGCGCCGACGTTGGCCGCCTTGCTCGGCTGGCCGCACGCCAGTGTCGTCATCGGAAGTGAGCTCGTGGACGGTGTAGTGCAGGTACGTAAGGAACTGTGGGGTGGCATCACGATGACGCTCGAACTGGAGCTCCCCGCAGTGCTCGGCGTCCAGGCCGCGCGCCAGGCACCACGATACGTCCCCATCAGCCGCGTGCGGCAGGTGATGCGTGAGGCCAGCATCGAGACCCGCGAGGTCGAAGCACCGGATGGGCTGGTCCCGGCGGTCACCACGCTCCGCGTGCCGGAGCAGGCGGGTCGAGCCGAGATATTGACGGGCAGTCCAGCTGAGATCGCCGACCGGATCATCGAACTCCTCCGGGCACGCGGCCTACTCTGAGGGAGGGAGTCGACAATGACTCAGCGAATCGCAGTCTTGGTCGAACACCTGGAAGGCCAGCCGACGGATGTCACGTTCGAGTTACTTGGCCTGGCACGGCGCATCGCCAATACCGACGGTGCGAGCGTCCAGGCATATCTTTTTGGTGAGCGCGTTGGACACTTGGCCGAAAGTCTACCAGCTGACAGCGTGACGGTGGTCGAGCATTCGGCGCTCCACCATCTTGCACCCGAGCCGACCGCACGTGTCCTCGCTGCGCTACTGCCGGCCGATCTGCCGCGCCTTCTGCTCGTCCCCAACACCTCTCTTGGGATGGACGTAGCCGCCTGGGTTGCCGCAGCCCTCGAGTGGCCGCTTGTCGCCTACTGCCAAGCACTCGAGCACCGCGGGAGTCGGCTGGTTGCAACCGCCCAGCTCTTCGGCGGCAAGATCCTGGCTGACGTCACGCTCGATGAACGACCCACGGTAATCGCAGCACTCGCTGGCGCCTTCGCGGCCGACGCAGTCAACCCTGGCGCCCCGGGGAAGATCGAGCGGCGTGATGCACCTGCCGAACTCGCCGCGCTCCGCACGCGCTCCGTTGTCCTGGAGCGACCGGAGGCAGCAGACGTGGACATCACCCGGGCCGAGAAGATCGTCGCGGTGGGTCGCGGCATTGAAAGCAAGGACAATCTGGAGCTCGCCGAGCAAGTGGCACAGGCACTGGGCGCAGTGTTGGCTGCATCGCGTCCACTGGTTGATGCCGGCTGGCTCCCGCGCTCGCGGCAAGTTGGGAAGTCAGGACTCAAGGTTAAGCCGAAGCTCTACTTTGCGCTCGGTATCAGTGGCGCTCCCGAGCATTTGGAGGGAATGAAGGACGCCGAGCTGATCATCGCGGTCAACAAGGACCCCAAGGCGCCGATCTTCGGCGTGGCCGACTACGGAGCGGTTGCGGATCTCTTCGAAGTGAGTGAGGCACTTCTGGAGCGACTGGAGGGCTGACGCCGTGCTGACGACACCAGAACGGATCGCTTTCGTTCTCCTTGCCCTCGCCTCGCTCCTGCTCACCGCGCACGGTGTGTCTCGCATCGTGCGAGCAATTGCCCGCGGTCAGGGCCGTCCGAACTGGAGGCTCTTCTTCCACCGTGTCATCCCGGTGAGCCTGGACATCCTGCTCCAACGGCCGATCTTCCGGACACGCCCGTTGGTCTCGCTGTTGCACGCAGGAGTCTTCTTTGCCTTCGTCTTCTATGGGCTGGTCAATATCCTTGACCTTCTCGAGGGCTTTACCGGCTTTAGTACGCTCCACCGGAGTGGTGTCGCTGCGCTCTACAACCTGATCGCCGACCTGCTGAGTGTGGCAGCACTCGCCGGGATGCTGGGGCTGCTAATCCGACGCTTTGGGCTACGGCCGTTCCGCTTCAACCAGCGCGTGTTGCTCCTGCCAAGTGTCCGCTTCGGTATCTCACGTGACTCAGCGATCGTCGGCGGCTTCATCCTCCTCCACGTCGGCTCACGCTGGATCGGCCAGGCTGTACGGGTGGCAGAAAGCGGGCAGCCCGATTGGAGCCAGCCGACAGCGAGTTTGGTCGCAACACTCTTCCATGGCTGGAGCGAGGCAGCGCTTACGACGGCAAGTCATGTGACCTGGTGGTTGGCACTCGGCCTGATTCTGGCCTTCCTCCCCTATTTCCCGTACTCCAAGCATATTCACCTCTTTATGGCGCCACTCAACCTGATCCTCCGAGAAGCGCGACCACTCGGTCAGCTTGAACCGCCGCCCAGTAGTGACGGAACCATCGGTGCTGAGCGCCTCGAGCAGCTCCGCTGGTATCAGCTGCTCGATGCCTACGCCTGCATCATGTGCAATCGCTGCCAAGATGTTTGTCCGGCCCATGGCACCGGACGAGCGCTGAGTCCGGCGGCGCTCGAGATCAACAAGCGGTACTACCTCAACCGCAACCTCGCGACCTTCGCCGGAGGAGCCACTTCTCCCCCACTGTTAGAGATTGCAACGTCGAAGGAAGCTGTCTGGTCTTGTACCACGTGTGCTGCCTGCGTGCGCATCTGCCCAGTAGGCAACCGCCCGATGCTCGACTTGATCGACATCCGCCGCGCACTGGTGAACCGCGGCGACCCGCTTGACCCCAATCTTCAAAGCGCCCTGGAAAGCCTTGCCCGGTACGGAAACTCCTTTGGCAAACCTGCCCGCCAGCGTGCCCGTTGGGCGAAGGAACTTCCCTTTTCGATTAAGGACGCGCGGAAGGAGCCGGTCGAATATCTCTGGTTCGTTGGTGACTTCGCTTCCTTCGACCCACGGATGCAGGAGAACACGAAGACAGTCGCCCAGCTCTTCCAGGCGGCTGGGCTCGACTTCGGGATCCTCTACGAGGACGAGCGGAACGCTGGCAATGACGTGCGACGGGTCGGCGAGGAAGGGTTGTTCGAGATGCTGGTGGAACAGAACCTCGCCGCCCTCAAGAAAGCGCAGTTCCGCGCCATCGTCACGACCGATCCCCATACCTATAATGCGCTCAAGAACGAGTATCCGGCTTATGGCTTCCAGGTCCCGGTCTACCACTACACCGAAGTGCTGGCCGAACTGCTCGAACGAGGAATACTGCGCGTCCAGCAACCGCTACGTGCCGCGGTGACCTATCATGACCCCTGCTATCTTGGCCGTTACAACCGGATCACCGCAGCACCGCGCCGCATCATCCGGGCACTCGGCTTGGAGCTCCGTGAGATGCCGAGACACGGTGAAAACACCTACTGCTGCGGGGCCGGCGGCGGCCAAATCTGGATGGACAGCGGCGGGCAGGAACGACCAAGTGAGCAGCGGATCCGTGAGGCAGTCGCGCTGGGGGACGACCTTCGCTATTTCGTCGTGTCCTGCCCTAAGGACATGGCGATGTACAGCGATGCGGTGAAGACGACCGGCTATGAGGGTCGCCTCACCGTGATCGATGTGGCACGACTTGTCGCTGTCGCCATTGGGATCGACGGCGTGGAACGTGAGGCTGCACCGGTCGAGTCGGAGGCCCGATGAGCGAGCAAGCGAGTGACGTGATCGCCCAAGAATTGGCACTCCGCTTCCGGGTCCTCGCCCGGGCGCTGGATCGATTCGACCGGCTCGAGGGGGAACGCGAGTTCGTCGGCTGGCTCGCTCAACTGGCAGGCGATCAGCGGACACTAGAGGCGCTCAGTACTACCCTTACCCTGCAGGCAGTCCAGGCGGCAGCGGAAGAGGGAAACTACCGGCTGCTCCGGCTTCTTGGCACCGAAGAGGCGGTCTCGCTCGCGAGGCTCTGCGACGCCAGCGGTCTCGACCGTGCGTCACTGTACCTTCGGCTCGGGCGGCTGGCTCACGCGGGACTCGTCATCCTGGAACTCGACGGCGAGTCGGTGCGGTCGACGCCGCTTGGGCGAACCCTCTCGCACTGGCTGGGCACCGTGATCACTGAAACGCGCGAGCGCATCGCCGAGTGGCTAGAACTGGTCGGGAGCACGACGTCATGAGCTTCACCTGTCCCTATTGCCGCCTACGCGCCGACCGGGGAACGATGCATGCGCACCTGGCGGGAGTGCACGGCGACCAGATCACCTTCAGCCTGCATGAGCGCTCCGGATATACCCTCGCCACGGTCACCTGCCCGCTCTGCTGTGCGAGCTGGGAGCAACCGATCCGCAAGGCGCGACGAGATCCGCGCTTTCTCGAGGAATACGCCTATGAAATCCGGCTCGTTCTCTTTGATCTGCTCTTGCACCACCTGCGCGGTGAGCATGGAGAAGGAGGAGGGGAACAATGAGCGACGTTCGTGGCTGCAGGGTTCCGGAAGATCTCTACTACTGGCCCGAAAAGCATGTCTGGGCCCGTCCGGAGCCGGACGGAACAGTCACGATTGGGATCACTGACGCAGCACAACACTTGGCGAAGACGATCATTAGTGTTACCCCCCGCGGAGTGGGGCGCAAGGTGCAACGTGGTAAGAGCGCCGGGACGCTCGAGAGCGGCAAATGGGTCGGGCCGGTGACCTCGCCAGTGTCAGGTGAGATCGTGGCAGTTAACGAGGACGCGATCGCCAACCCAAAGCTCTTGAACGAGGATCCCTACGGAGCCGGCTGGTTCGCCCGTATCCGGCCGGACGACTGGGAGGGAGAGGCAAAACTCCTCGTCACCGGCACGCAGGCGGTCGAGGCCTACCGCCAAGTGCTCGAGCAAGAAGGGATCAGCTGCGCGTGATGCAGGACGAGCGTGTCCGCGTCTATCGGGGGTGCATTCTCCCGCTTGACCTCCTCTACGACGTCGAGCACGACGTCTGGGTACGGCTGGAGGGAGAACAAGCCAGGCTCGGCATGACCGACCCGGCGCAGACCCGAGCAGGGAAACTGGTGGCAATCCGCTTCAAACGCCCGGGGACAGTCGTCGAGCGGGGGCGCGCCCTGGCAACCATTGAGAGCGGCAAGTGGGTCGGCCCCTTCCCTGCCCCTTTCCGCTGCGAGATTCTTGAGACGAACCAGTCCGGCTTTGAGCGCGATATTCTCTTAGCCAACCGCGACCCCTACGGGGAGGGTTGGCTTCTCCTCGTCCGGCCGTTGGCCCCTGAGCAGCTGGACGACCTTCTGCCGGGCGAAGAGGCGTTCCAGCGTTACCGCCAGCGAATTGACGAATTGGGACTCACCTGCTTCCGCTGCGCAGAATGAGTGAAAGGAGACACTCATGCGCATTCGCGTCGTTGACCTCGGCCTCGTCAGCCCCGTACGCTCCCAAACGGTGTATCATGCAGTCGGCTACGCGTTCCGGTCGGATGCGCCACCCACCATCCTCCTTGTGTCAACGACCGACCCCTACGTCTCGATCGGCTATCACCAGGACGCCGAGCGCGAGGTCGACCTTGAGTACTGTCGGCAGGCTGGCCTGCCGGTGATTCGGCGTGAGGTCGGTGGCGGAGCAGTGTATCTCGACCACAACCAGGTCTTTACCCAGTGGATTTTCCCCCGGGAACTTGTCCCAGTACGGGTCGAAGACCGCTTCGCCTGGTACGTGCGCCCGCTCGTCGAGACCTACCGTCAGTGGGGCATTGAAGCGACGTGGCGACCGATCAATGATATCCATGTCCGCGGTCGCAAGATCGGGGGAACGGGTGCAGCCAGTATTGGTGACGCAGAAATCCTTGTGGGTAGTCTCATGCTCGACTTTGATACCAAGCAAATGGCACGAGTGCTCAAAGTTGCCTCCGAGAAGATGCGCGATAAAGTGTTCCAGAGCCTCGAGGAATACATGACCACAATGCGGCGCGAGCTTGGTACCATGCCGGATCGCGATCAAGTGGTCCACACCTATCTGGAACAGTGTTCAGCTGCACTTGGTGCGGAACTCGAGTTTGGTGAGCTGACGCCAGAAGAGGAGGCCGTTGCCGCTGAACTCGATGCACGGTTTGCCTCCGAGGAATGGCTCTACCAGAAGGGTGGCCTGCGGGAGTCCGGGATCAAGATTCATACCGACGTGCGCCTCCATGAGGCAGCGCTCAAGGTGCCGGGCGGACTGATCCGCGTTATCGTCCGCACCCATGGCGGACGGATCGACGATGTCAGTCTCAGTGGCGATTTCACCCTGTTACCTGCACTTGGCCTCGCCGCGATCGAGCAGGCGGTACGCGGCCTGAGCACGCGGCGCGAGGAACTCGCCGTCCGCATCCGCGAGGTCTACCGCGCGCTGGGCCTGCAGTCACCCGGTGTCACCGCCGAGGACTTCGCACAGGCGATCGCTCAGGCAGCCCACTCTGCGATCTAACCCTGCAGCGCTCGTCGAGCAGCTGGTCGTGCAGGGTGTGGTTGGTCCTTGCACATCGATCAGGTGCGCCGGCACTGTGACTGGCGCCTCTATGGTAGCGAGTGCCAAGCGGGTTCGGGCAGGAACCATGAATCGTGCCTCGACGGAAGCTGCATCAGTGCACCATCGGGGCAGAATGTCTCGCAGCTAACGCGGGTGTCTCGTCACGCCAGGGCGGGTGTACCTCAGCCTGTCGTCGCACAAGGACGATAAACCACCTTCAATGGGAGAGTGCCCTCCGTGAGATAGGCACGTTCTTCGGCAGAGCGACGAGTGCGTCGCCGGGGCACGACCCGCTGAGCGCCTCCGATGAGGCTGCCTCCCCTGCCAGGAGCATTTGCCATGCGTAACGTTTCAGTGCGGGTGCTTCAGCAGGTCAGCAAGACCTAGTCCATCACGCCGCCCAGTCAGGTGCCAGTCCTCCTCGCGATGATTGCAGTCATGCTGTGCGGTCCGTCCCGCTGACGATGTGCGTGAGATGCTGATCATCCCTGATAGGGGCTCTCGCCATCTCGTTGGACTTACTAGGCAGGGAGGCGCGTCGTTCGCGGACTTCCCGGTGGTCATGACGCCGTCGCAGACGCCCCCACACGCGAATGATCAAGCCCGCCGCCAAGTCCGGTCCAACGTTGTCCAGAAGGACCGGTGACGTGCTGTGTCCCGGAACGCTCCACCAACTCCGACTGAGGCCGGCCCGGCCTCGTGACGGCTATGCGATCCGCTGATACTTGACCTGGCCTTGCTGAGCATCCCGGCTCGCGAAGCAAAGTTCCGGAGGCACTGTCCCCCCGACAGTAGCCTCCGACGCGTATGCCAAGGCGTCCGCAGAAGTGCCGACTGCCATGAGGAAACCAGCATGCCCGTGCACCGCGTCCACAGCAAGCACGCGCTTGGTAACACGAGGTGCTCGGAGCTCCCCGCGCGGAAGGCATCCGGCAGCCGGTTTCTACCCCCTCCAACCCCTGGAAACGCCCAGCAAGATTGCGCGAGGCGTGCGGGCGCTTGCCAACCGGGAATCTCCTAGCGGGTGCACTCTAGAGCAGAACCACGCGCAGCATTGCCGGCTGAATCGTCAGAAACGCTCCAGTCTCATACCGTGAACGGACGGCAGACGTGACCGCTCTCACTGCGAGGGATCATCCTCTTTCTGCACCGTCATCCCACGAAGCGCAGAGGGCGCCTCAGCAGCGACCGCACTGCGTCAACTGAACACCAGTTGACGACCGATCGAACAGTACTCGACCGCGCGGCGGTACCCGCTACTGCGCATACTCCGAACATCTGGTCCGTGCTGACAGGAACGTCGGCCATCGCGATTGACCGCCGCGGCGACTGTTGCCGAAAGTGGGTCGCACATCAAGGGAAGAGAAGGAGAGCACATGCTGAACGAGCGAGCACTGCGCCCCCACTGGAAATCGAGCATGGCGCGATATCTCATCGCTCTCCTGCTCACCCTCGGTCTTTCCATTGGTCAGCTCGGATTCCTCCCGCAGCCCGCGGCAGCAGCCAGTTGCGCGACGAGCAGCCCACTGTCCGGCACGTATCTAGTCACGGTCTGCCTTACGCAACCGGTGCACGGTGCGCTCCTCTCCGGCACCGTGACAGTGACAGCGAGCGTCTCGGCGACCGGCGCTGCACCGCGCGTGCAACGCTTGATCTATACCCTCGACGGAGCCCCTCTGCTGACTGAGTTTTTCGCTCCGTACACGTTCCGGCTGCCCACTACACAGTGGGCCGATGGTCAGCACACACTGGCCGTCAGTGCCCTAATGAGTGACGGGTTCAGCAGCGCAGCAACGAGTATCACACTCTTCTTCCAGAACGGGGTCACCAGCACACCGGCAATCCCCACCGGCTTCCGACCCACCACCGGTACCACGCCACCCGCTGGCCAACCCTTCCGTATCGTTGCTGTCGGCGACGGGGGTGATGATGGGACATACTCGGCCCAGGTCGCCCAGCTCATCGGCACGCTTCAGCCGAATCTCTTACTCTATCTCGGCGACATCTACGAGAAGGGAACGTACACGGAGTTTCTCAACTACTACGGGGAGAACAGCGAGCTCTTCGCGGCTTACCGCCCGATCACCAACCCGATCGTTGGGAACCACGAGTACGAGGGGGGTATCGCTGAGGGCTATCTCCGCTACTGGCAGAGTCCGCCGGACTACTACAGCGTGAATGCCGGCGGTTGGCACCTCATCGGGCTGAACTCGACGAGCCAGTTCGGTCAATTCGTCCCGGGCACACCGCAGTACGAGTGGCTCCTGCGTGACCTTCAGGCGCACCGCGATAGCTGTACCATCGCCTATTTCCACCACCCGCGATACAGCATCGGGCCGCAAGGCGACACGCCAGCACTCCAGGACATCTGGACGCTCCTGTACCAGTTCGGGGTGGAGCTCGTCCTCGTCGGACACGACCACAATTACCAGCGCTGGCTCCCGCTCGATCGCAATGGACAGATCCATCCGAGCGGTATCGTCCAAGTCGTCGTCGGCACCGGCGGCCACGGCATCCGCGCCTTTGTCCGGAACGACAGTCGCGTCGCCGCTGGCTTCGACCGACCACCCTCAGCCTACGGTGTCCTGCGCGTCTCGCTCTCCGCAACCGGAGCCGACCTCGCTTTCATCGATCTCCAAGGGCAAGTACGGGACAGCACGACCGTTTCCTGCCGCGGGCCCAACGACACGAGTGCGCCCACGACGCCCACCGGTCTCCAGGGAACACTCTTCTCAAACCAGCAAGTGAGGCTCATGTGGAACGCGGCGGCGGACGATTACGCCGTCACGGCCTATGAGATCATTCGCAACGGGACTGTCATCGCAACTGTGCCAGGGAGTGCGCGCTCCTACGTCGACACCGGCCTCCAACCTGATCGGACTTACACCTACCAGGTCGTCGCTGTCGACGCAGTGGGCAACCGCTCAGCTCCCAGCCTACCAACACCGATCGTCACCTCAACAGCGCTGTTCAGTGACGACTTCGAGTCCGGGACGCTCAGCCGCTGGACGACGGTAAACGGCTTGACGGTGACAACGCTTGCACCACACGGAGGACAATACGCCGCCAGAGCGCTCTCGACGAACGGGAATGTTGCGTTCGCTGTCGTCCAGCTATCCTCGTCACAGTCTGATACCACGACTGAGGTCTGGTTTTCCCTCACGGCGCGTGGGAAGAACGACCAATTGACTCTCGTCCGTTTTCTCACCGGAAGCGGAAGTCCGATCGGCCTTGTTCAGATCACCACAAACGGACGGCTTGCCTTCCGCAACGAGGTCGCCGGAACGACGACGACAACCGGCATCACTGTATCCACTAACGCCTGGCACCAGTTGCGCGTCCGCCTCGTGACCGGTACATCTGGGCGCGTGGAACTTTGGTACGACGGTGTCCTCATCCTCAGCGCACCGCAGAACCTCGGCAGCAGCACTTTCGGCCGCCTGCAGATCGGCGAGCATCTGACCAAGCGAACCTTCGACGTCCACTTCGATGACGTGCGAGTTGCCCCACCATCCACATCGCCCTCCGATACCACCCCGCCGGAGACGACGCTCACCGGTACGCCGCCCAAACTGACCAACGAGACCACTGCCACATTCTCCTTCACAGCCAACGAAGCGGCCACGTTCCGCTGCAGTCTCGATGGTGCACCTGCCCAGCCGTGCACCAGCCCGGTCACCTACACGAATCTGGCCATCGGAATCCATACCTTCAGCGTGACCGCGACGGACCTCGCCGGCAACATCGATCCGACCCCAGCAACCTTCACGTGGGAAGTCGCTGCGCCGAGCACACCCGACACGACGCTCGTCTCCACCCCGCCCACGCTCACGAACCAGTCGACGGCGAGCTTTTCCTTCATTTCGACCGATGCCGCTGCGACATTTGAGTGCCAGCTGGACACTGTGCCGGCCATGGTCTGCAGTAGTCCCTGGGTCCTCACGGGTCTGAGCGAGGGAGCTCATACATTCAGCGTCCGGGCCATTAATGGCGAAGGCGAAGCCGATCCGACACCCGCGAGCTGGAGCTGGAGGGTTGACCTCACTCCGCCGCCAGCGCCGACTGATGTCAGCGCCGTCGCGACGAGTGGCACACAAGTCACTGTCACCTGGTCAAGCGTGAGCGATCCAAGCGGTATCAACGGATACGATGTCTACCGTGACGGGACACTCTTCGCGCGCCTTGGGCCAGTGACGAGTGTCAACGACAGCACGGTGCAGCCAGCTACCACCTATCGCTATACCGTGCGTGCCCGCGACAACGCTGGCAATATCTCCCCAGACTCTGCCGTCGCGACCGTCACCACATCGACGCAGCGACTCTTTGAGGACGACTTTGAGACCGGAAATCTCATTCGCTGGTCAAGCGTGAATGGGCTCACCGTGACGAACGAGTTACCC
The DNA here is from genome assembly GCF_023806465.1 of Thermomicrobium sp. CFH 73360. Classification (GTDB taxonomy): domain Bacteria; phylum Chloroflexota; class Chloroflexia; order Thermomicrobiales; family Thermomicrobiaceae; genus Thermomicrobium. The sequence goes on from NZ_JAMSLS010000002.1 coordinate 291,064, forward strand.
TACACCGGTTCCTATGCGGCGCGCGCGCTCTCTACAAGCGGCACTGCCGCCTACGCGCTCGGCACGCTCTCACATTCGACGAACGAACTCTTCTCCCGCATCCGCTTCCAAGTGGTCACCCAGGGCGCCAATAACGTCTACCTTGAGAAGTGGCGAAGCGGGACGACCTCACTCGGTGGCATCTACATCACAAGCACGGGCCGACTCGCCTTCCGAAACGACGTGACCGCCCAAAGTCAGATAACCACGACGCCAGTGACGACCGGCGCATGGCACACCCTTGAGGTGCATCTCCGTACCGGAAGCAATGGGCTCATCGAGATCTGGTACGATGGCGTCCGCGTTCTCCAAAGCTTCCAGAACTTTGGCACGAATGCCCTCACGCAGATCCAGCTCGGCGAGAACAGCACAGGCCGAACCTTCGACGTCCGCTTCGACGAGGTCGTCGTCGATACTGGCCCAATCGATGCTCCTCAAGATACGATTGCACCGGAGACGACACTCACGAGCACTCCGCCAGCGACGACCAGTGACACCAGCGCGACCTTCGCCTTCACCGCTAACGAGCTCGCCACCTTCCAGTGCAGTCTGGACGGCGCACCCACCCAGCCATGCACGAGCCCCACCACTTACACGGCACTGACAGTGGGCCCACATACATTCAGCGTCGCCGCTACTGACGTCTCTGGCAACACCGACCCAACGCCCGCGACCTACACTTGGGAAATTACCGCCACCCCAACAGCACCAGAGACAATGCTCATTTCTACTCCACCCGCACTCACTAATGCCCCGGATGCGACCTTTTCCTTCAGTTCAGACGATGCTACGGCGACCTTCCAGTGCCAGGTGGACGGCACTGCCCCTGCTGCATGCTCCAGCCCAACGACCCTCACCGGGCTTTCCGAAGGGAACCACACTTTTGCCGTCTGGGCGGTGAACACTGCCGGGACGGCCGATCCCACCCCCGCCAGCTGGTCGTGGACCATCGACCTGACGCCACCTGCTGCACCCACTGGCCTCACTGCAACCAGTGGCAACGGACGTGTCACCCTCAACTGGACAGCAGCAAGCGACGCCAATGGGCTCGCAGGCTACGATGTGTTCCGAAATGGGACTCTGCTCACCTCGCTCGGGGAGACGACAACCTATACCGACACCACTGTGCAACCGAACACGACGTATGAGTATCGTGTCGTTGCGCGTGACCGAGCAGGCAACACTTCCCCACCCAGCGACCCGGCCACGATCACTACAGGGTCCATTGTCCTCTTCGCAGATGACTTCGAGTCCGGTACGCTGGGTTCCTGGACGACAGTGAGCGGGCTGACCATAACGACCAGTTCTCCCTACTCGGGGAACTATGCCGCTCAAGCGCTCTCCACGAGCGGCACCGCTGCCTATGCGCTCGTGAGCCTCCCCAGTTCGGCGAATGAACTCTTTGTTCGCGTGCGCTTTTTCGTCGCCTCACAAGGCGCGAGCACTGTCTACCTGGTCAAGCTGCGTACCTCCACGGGTGGGTCGCTCGGTGGAGTCTACATCTCCAGTACCGGACGACTCGGCTTCCGCAACGACGTCGCTGGCCAGAGCACCACGACTACTACAGCTGTCACACCAGGAAGTTGGCATACGCTTGGCGTGCACATTGTGGTGGGCACGAGCGGTGTCGTCGAACTCTCGTATGACGGCACGTTGATCGCCACCATCAGTGGAAACCTTGGGACGACGGCGATCGGGCGCTTCCAACTCGGCGAGAACAGCACAGGCCGAACCTTCGACATCCGCTTCGACGAGGTTATCGTCGATACACAGCCGATTGCAGGCTGAATTTGCTGGGATCTTGATTCCCTCAAAGGTGCTCTGGGCCGGTAAGGAAGCGCACCACATCCAACGCGTGTTTGGTTTCTACGCGAAAGGTCGAGCTGATGCACCACTCCCGCCGGCTCGTTCTCATTCTCGTCCTGACGTTCCTTGTCGCTGCGTGTGGACGGAGCGCTGCGCTTAATCTCACCCCCACCGACTTGACAACACCCGCGGTCACCTCCCCGACTCCGGTGACCCCGGCGATCCTCTGGGCGGTCGGCGACGTGGCCACCTGTCGCTCCCAGAACGACGATGCCGTCGCCGCGTTCCTGGCCGGGCAGACTGGGACCATCGCACTGCTCGGTGATGTGGTCTATGAGCGTGGTACGGTCGAGGAGTTTCGGAACTGCTTCGACCCCATCCTCGGTCCCTTGAAGGAGCGGATCCGACCCACGGTTGGGAACCATGAGTATGGGAGCCGTGACGCCGAGCCGTACTTCGACTATTTCGGGGCTGCTGCTGGCTTGCCGGGTCAGGGCTGGTACTCTTACGAACTTGGTGCCTGGCACATTGTCGTCCTGAACTCCAATTGCAAGGCAGCCGGCGGCTGTGGTCCAGAGTCACCGCAATACCAGTGGCTCAAGCAAGACCTTGCCGCCCACCCGAGCCTCTGCACCCTCGCCTACTGGCATCATCCACGTTGGAGTTCCGGCGAGCATGGCAACTTCGAGTCGATGCAGCCAGTCTGGGAGCTCCTCTATCAGCAGAGCGTCGACGTCGTCCTCAACGGCCACGACCATAATTACGAGCGTTTCCAGCCGCTGGATGCCGTTGGTCGGCCCGATCCGGAACATGGCATCATCGAGTTCGTCGTCGGCACGGGTGGTCGGAGCCTGCGCCCGCTCGGCGATCCTCTTCCGGTCAGTGCAACCGGCTCCGACGATACCTATGGGGTTCTTCAGCTCGAGCTGTATCCGGACCGCTTCACTTGGCGATTTGTCCCGGTGTCGCGTTCGGATTACCAGGATCAAGGCAGTGCTCGGTGCCACTGAACGCGAGTGACCAGCAGCTGGCCGTCGATCGAGTCCGGTCTGACTATCCACTGCCCTGTGGGTGACGTCAGAAAGCCTCTACCCTGGAACGGTCGTGCTGAGACGACCAAGTGAGGGACGGAATGTACGCGACCTATGTCATGCGCGAGGTGCAGCCCGCCATGCGCTCAGGGATTCTTGCCAAGGCAGCCAAAGAGTTCTGGCCTCTCTTGCAGAAGGCGCCAGGGTTCCGTGGCTTCTTTCTCGTTGAGGGGCCAGGACAACAGACACTCGGCATCGCCTTTTGGGAGAGTCAAGAGGACGCTGAGGCCTTCCGTGCGACCTTAGATGCGTGGCAATCGACGCTGGACAGCCTTGGCAGCACGATGATCGGCCGAGGTTCCGGCGACGTGATCGAGATCTGACGGCCACACGTCGTGCGGGAAAGCACCCCACAGCGCTTAGCCCACTGAGCCGGCCGTATAGGGTCGCGACACCGGCGCCGAGAACTGTGCAAGAGCTGACAATGCAAGGAGTAGAGCGATGTACGGCACTGTCTTCCACATGCATGCCAAGCCTGGGCAGGAACAGGCAATCCGCCAGCTCTTTGAAGAGTGGGATCGGGAGCGCGCTCCCCGGGTACAGGGTTTCCAGGCCGGGTATCTCTTCAAGCCTGATCAGCAACGTGATGAACTGATTGGCGTCGCCATCTTCCGCGATCGCGAGAGCTACCGAAAAAATGCAGCTGATCCAAAGCAAGACGAGTGGTTCCGCCGCTTACGCGCTCTCCTCACCGACGATCCGGTTTGGGAAGACGGTGAAGTGATCGAAGTTACCCCACGCGCGTAGCATAGTGAACCTGGTGTCCCGACCCTGCACAGGCTCATGGCTGGCCCGGAGCCGAGGCCCCGGGCCAGTCGTCATCCTTTAGAAGATTCACTCACCGCCGAAAGTCAGGATTCCCTGCTGACATACCTCTGCACTCACTATCCGACCATGGTCGATTGGGATTCGACACGGTCGATCAAACTCGGTGAGTCTCATGAGCCACGCAGAAACGTGGGAATAACTTTCCCACCAGCCAGTGGGCTACGCACCGCAGTTCACGTGCTACGGCTCGGCAATCTGCGGTGCGGCGATCGCGGCCTTTGGTCCACACCCGAACGCATGCTGGTGTGGCCGAGCACCGTCGCGAGCGTTTGCTGGTGCAGCGCGGGCCCGCGATCCTCCACCCACCTCTCCTAAGGCCTCAGTTGTTTCCTTTCTGCGCAAGAGCGCATGCAGCGCACTCGGCTTTGCCATCTCTGTCCGTCTTCCATCGGGCAGACACGCTTGGTATGGTTCAGCGTGGGGAATGCGGGGAGCCTCAGTTGGGACACTCATGGCGCGGCGAGTAGCGGACTGGCTGAAGCAAGCGGAACGGGACCTGGCGCTGGCCGAGCAGGCACGAGCAACGGGTTGGCATGAGTGGGCCTGCTTTGCCGCACACCAAGCCGCAGAGAAGGCGGTGAAAGCGCTCTATCAGCAGCTTGGTCTCCTTGGTTGGGGTCACGTGGTCGCACGCCTTTTGCAGGAACTCCCGGAGGAACTCCGGCCGCCGCCAGAGTTGATTGAGGAGGCACACGAACTGGATACGTACTACATCCCTACTCGCTACCCGGATAGCCACGCGGCCGGTGCTCCCTTTGAGCATTATTCAGCACGACAGAGTGAGCGAGCAGTGAACTATGCCCGTGCCATCATTACCTTCGTTCGCCATCACTTGGCCGAACCGTCAGACAGTCGATGAAGCCGTACGGCGCTGGGCAGCGGCGTTGGTGCGGAAGCACCCGGTACCGCGCATCCTCGCAATCGGCTACTTTGGCTCCTATGCGCGCGGTGATTGGGCCTTCGGCAGTGACGTTGACCTCCTTGTCATTGTTGAGGACGATCCTACCCCCTTCATCGAGCGCGCACTGCGCTACCAGACGCTGTCACTGCCCGTCCCAGCAGATCTTTTTGTCTATACACGGGACGAATGGCAGGAAATTCAAGAACAACCATCCGGCCGCCACATCGCTCGTGAGGTCGTCTGGGTCTGGCCAGAAGATGAGCAAGGGCAGACGGGAGAGGCAAGGAACGACGAGCGCGCGACACTCCCCTCAAGCGAGGCCGACAGCGCCGAACCGTCCCGGTAAGGCACGGCTGCGCGCCCGACCGCGGACGTTCACCGACGCGGAATTTCTCGTGCAGACACGCCTGCCACTCCGTGGAGTGGCTCTCTGCCCCCATCAGCGAGAGAGCGCGTGTTAATTGCCTTAGAACGCTCGTACGACAACGGCCTTCGAAGCCCCCTGCGACCTCGGAGTTGACCGGCTGCCCGACTGCCCCGAGGCAGCTCGCATACCCTAGCCATACCTGGTCGACGTCGGCCCGCTGTTCCCCTCTGGCTGCTCCCCTGAGCCCCTGCAGGAGTGATCATTTCGCCCACTTGCATCATCCTGGTGGGCAGAAGCCAGGAGATGCCCTCGACAGCATGCTGCGCTCCCGCCCCGCCACAAGCAACGGAAGAGAGGACACTGACGATGACGAATTGGCCCTTCCCATCACGCTCGCAAACTCGGTGAGGAGAGAGACGCAATGACTGTCCACACCGCAGCCAGTCTTGAGAGGTGCGCCTGGACGATTGTGCCGTCTTGCAGTCCGCCCAGAGAATCGACCGAGACTCGACCGCCATCGGTGACGACTGAACGATTGCGACATCCGTATGAGGTGGTGCTCGTCTTGTTGCACACCGCGCAGGACAGAGCACCACCCTGCTCGAGCCGTTTGTGTACGGAGACATTGCACGATCCGCCATTCCGCGGCGACCCCACACCCATACCTGCATCGGTTATGAAGCACTGCTCTCCCATGGAGACGAGCAATAAGGTACAGGCCCAGCTCTCTCCACCCCCCACGGCGTGACGTCTCATACGCGGACCTGACAAGCCCACCTGTTGGAGCCCACCCTTAGACGCAAGGCGCGTCCGATTGTCAAAGTGTTTGGCAACCAGAAAGTTTGTTCGCGCGTTAGATAGGGAGTAGCTCTTTTTCTCCCTGGTCTTTCTGGTACGGAAGACTGCTGCGGCAGCCTCAGGCGAAGGAAAAACCGGCACGATACGGATTCATGGGCGTAGGGCTCTCCTGCGCGCAAGGAATGAGCGATGGAGCAGCACTCTCCTCTGCGTACCCGGCATCCTCGGAACCTTCCGCGGTTGTGGCTCTGCATTGCGATCATCGTGAGCAGCCTCGCGCTGGTTCAACCTACCAGCGCCACGGAGGCGTCCCGATCTGACTTCCCGCCAACACTCGCGCAATTTCCGGATCCAATGCACAATGGGGCCGGGATTCACGCCCTCTGTCTCCAACTCTTTCCCGACTCTTCCCGCGAACGTCTGAACCTCGGCTTGATGAACAACGCCAAAGAGGACCTGACGCTGCGACTGCCAGCGATGGTTCTGGATAGGCCGATCGCCAGCGGGCAGGAGCAACGTTGAGTCTTTGGCGGTTCGGCCCGACAGAGCGGTTGAGTCGCGACCTTCATCGAGCCGTGCACCGAAGGCCAGGCGCACATTACCTGTGGCTTCGAAAACGATTTCTTCACCCTTCCACAGCATCGAAAGGTGCTGTACTCCGATAAGGGACGGATCGAGCTCCTTGAGCAACGTCAATCGCTCCTTGCACGCTCTCTGCCAGTGGGGTGTGAGTTCTACGAGGAGGTCAGGGGACGCCCACTCTCGATTGACTGTGGTGTTCAGAACAACGCGCTTGCCTGGAGCACCGACCAGCCATGGACCTTAACGGCTGGTCGCCTGTCATGGGAGATGATGACTGGACAGATCCAGGTTGGTGACGCTGACTTCGTCCGCCGTGAGCCGGCCCAGATACCGATCACGCGTGACCCCGGCAGTGCCGGCCTCACCTACGCCGCAATGGGTCATTCATCACTGCGCCGGCCCGTGCCCGACCGGCCAGCCAATCCACACCACGTTGGATGCACGCGGGACGATCGGCGTGGATCCCAGTCTCGACCGCTACGGCGTCACGTCTGTGGATACGCGGACTTCTTCTGAGTTCAGCGTCGCCAGCGTCTTTTGGGAGTTTCTGGAGAGACCCGGATGGCAGCTGCGTGACGTTGGGGTGCTCTCGAGCTATGGGCCACGCGGTGACGCGAGCGAATCGCTCCTTGGAACACCCGTCTATGACGCTGTCCGAGTCCCTGGGACTTGGGTCGTCGGTCTCCCGATCACAGAGCCGTTCTGGACCCACGTTCCCGTTGGGGGACAGCCTCGGTGGGTTCTCGTCCAGTGCTTTGAGCGCCGCAGTCTCACCTACACCCCTGACAACCCAGAGGGATGGCAGGTCGAGTTCCCGAACTCGGGACTCCATTACCTCGAATGGCGCTATGGCTACGTCCCTTCGACACCAGATTGGGCAGCCCCATGGTGGGACTACGACGTGATGCCGAAACGGTGACGGTAGTACTCGATGCGCGCGCTCGAAGTACTGCAGTGGGACTACCACTTGATGTCGAAACGGCGACCAGAGGCTGGCCCCGCTGCAAGGCAAGCCCCAACAACGTGCCAGTCGGGGTAAAGGAGATCCCATCCTCCCCCTGCCGGCCGAAACTGGAGCGTGGGATGTCAGACCATTCCAAATGTTCGCTGGTGGGCGAGCGGAGCCGTGGAGCGCCTGAGCCTGGCTGCGTCCCTGTGGGAGGTCACGCGGGAGCCACGATCCTCGTCTTCCCCGCTGGTTTACTTGACTTGTGAACACCGCAGGAGGAGCTCTCACCCCGGTGCCGGCCAGCACCCCCGGTTGAGAACCGAGTGCGTGACGGGGCCAGCTTCCTTGCGCATGAGCCATCGTCCCTAGGGTCCGGAGCCACTACGGTGCCCACGGCTCTCCCATTGCCTCCGGCCGTTCTCTACGCCCGTCGCGCGCGCCAGAGGAGGAAAACAACCACGAGTAAACCGAGGAGTCCGAACCCGACAGCCCCCACGCTGAGCACGCCGACTGCCAGCCAGAGGAGGAGATCCCCCATAGCCCCGCCATCCGGGACCGGCCGCTGCCACGCCGTCCGTTCAGCATTTGCATCGAACGATGAGACCATCAGGTCGGTGGCGGTGACCTCCGCTTTCTCCCCACTCCGGAGCATCACTTGCTCACCACCATGCTTGGGACGGAGCTCCACCGCCCCATCGACAACCTTCACGACGGAACGCTGTCCGTCCTCCTCCAAGACCAGTTCGGTCTCTTTGATGCTTGTCGCCGCTTGACTCATTTCCACCTCAAAGCACTGATCTGTGAGGATGCGCTTCACATTAGCCCAGAACCGCCCGAAGATGATGCGAATCGCCCTGCAGGTCTCAGGCCGGGGAATTTCGACCGTCGATACCCCATTGCTGCGGAGTTCTAACGTGGAGAGGTCGGGGAACCCAATAATCGCTACTGAAGAATACCCAACTTTGATCTGTGCTCCAAAAGGAATCATTGTCTCAAGGTCTGCCTGCTCCCAGGCATCCTCATCTGGATAGACGGGATTTCCGTTCGCATCGTACCCGAGCGGCCGCCTGATCAGGACCTCACCGTGGAGGTCAGTGAACCGCACTCCCGAGTCCTGCGGCGGCTCGACGACTGACGATAGGGGAGGACTCCAGGGTGTTGGGGAAGGACTCGGGAGAGGCACCGGCGTCGGTGGGAAGGGTTCGCCAAACGTTTACACATAGGCAACACGCCTCTCAGTCCGCGAAGTTACTCCGTTCTCGGCAAATTCCAACACCAATGTCAGGGTCTGACCACTTTGGCCTATTGGAGCCTCGAAGCTGCCCTCAACCCGATCACCCGCGGGCCCCTCCCCCCGCGGTGGGAGGTCCGCTCCTACAAAGGCAAGTTGCACCGTGCGCGGCGGGTCCCACCGGAACTCGGGATCGGGAGCCGAATCAGCCCAAACAGAGGATACTTACATAAACGCTGATCAAGCGTAGAATCTCATCGCGCTGCTGCACAGTGCACTCAGCGACAAAAGGGATTGTCGTCCCCGGCACCAGCTCCGCCGGTGGGGCTGTCCACTCGCACCAACGGTAGACGGAACCGCGGATCGGACCCTCGCCGGTGCAGGTAAAGTCCACCTCGAGGTGCGACAGGTACCTCCCCAGCTCCCCCGGGCTCCCAGGTTCAAGGTCCCGCCACAGGTGCTCCTCGGGACACTGCGCTGGCGGAAGTCCCGGCCCATCGATCCGCTCCACCCGTTGCAAGCGCCAGAGCGGAGCGGCGACCGCCGACTGTGGTGCCTAGCACGATGCAAGGATAACCAGTGCGAGCGTTGCGACCACAACAAGGCTGGATCGGCCCACGATGCCCTTTTCTCCACGTCACCGGAGGCGTTCGTTGCTGACCCACACTTTAGCCGCAGCTGTTATCGCCTGCCAGGTGTCCAAACCACAAGAGGGTCAGCGGGGATCGCAAAACCAGCCTTTTCGGCCAGGGTACGAACCCGACCGCGCTCAACGCCGAGAGCTCCCCACTGGGGCTGGCGTGCCAGGTGACGGAGGCCCTCGGCGCGCTGGTTGCGAGCAGCACTGCTCACGGGGGTATCGCAGTCGGCACAGACGCCACCCCCTCAGCAGCCACGTCGCACGTCTGTCCCCTGGTGCCGGAGGAGAGACTTGAACCCACACGCGGTACACCCCCAGCGGTTTGTGGGGCCGGCCCAGGTCGGGCGGAAAAATCCGGAACCGCCGGGACGGGAAGCCGCCGCACCCGACCTAGTGCGGTGGCATCTGTTTCATTGCTTCCTGCAGGAGCCGACCGCCTTCCTCGAGTCTAGAAGCCGCCACGCTAATCCTGCGTGCATCGAGATGATCGATACCGTAGGCGAAATCATCTGCAGCCAGGCTGAACTGCTCGAGTGCACTCACGTAAGTCTGGTGAAACGCAGCGAATCGCGGCGGTGGAGTGAGGTTCCGGGCTTCTTCATAAGTCGACTTCCAGATAGCCAACTCGACAGCAACTTTTGCACGCCAAGCAGGAGTGAAGATGACGTAGGGGTCGCTTTGCGCCTGCTCGAGAGGATCGGACAACCGCTGCAACGAGTCCTGCATGCGCTTCGATTGGCCCAGGACCACGGAGAGATACTGTAGTTCCTCTGCCGAAAGGCCAGGAGTCGGTGTCGGCTCAGGAGTAGGGGTAGGTCGCACCGGAGTTGGGGTCGGTGTCGGCTCAGGAGTAGGGGTAGGTCGCACCGGAGTTGGGGTCGGTGTCGGCTCAGGAGTAGGGGTAGGTCGCACCGGAGTTGGGGTCGGTGTCGGCTCAGGAGTAGGGGTAGGTCGCACCGGAGTTGGGGTCGGTGTCGGCTCAGGAGTAGGGGTAGGTCGCACCGGAGTTGGGGTCGGTGTCGGCTCAGGAGTAGGGGTAGGTCGCACCGGAGTTGGGGTCGGTGTCGGCTCAGGAGTAGGGGTAGGTCGCACCGGAGTTGGGGTCGGTGTCGGCTCAGGAGTAGGGGTAGGTCGCACCGGAGTTGGGGTCGGTGTCGGCTCAGGAGTAGGGGTAGGTCGCACCGGAGTTGGGGTCGGTGTCGGCTCAGGAGTAGGGGTAGGTCGCACCGGAGTTGGGGTCGGTGTCGGCTCAGGAGTAGGGGTAGGTCGCACCGGAGTTGGGGTCGGTGTCGGCTCAGGAGTAGGGGTAGGTCGCACCGGAGTTGGGGTCGGTGTCGGCTCAGGAGTAGGGGTAGGTCGCACCGGAGTTGGGGTCGGTGTCGGGGTAACTAGCTGCGCTCCACGCGGGGCATGTCCCTCACCCGTGGGCCTTGACTCCACTTTCGCTTCAGCCAGTGGGGTGGCAACGCAGACTATTCCAACAGTCTTGCTTGTTTTCGTCGAGAAACTGTTGTCGAGGACCAAGAAATACTGGTGACCCCTTTGAACCCGGACACGTACGACGTTTGTCCCCGCCAGTCGAGGCTCCTCGATAATAGGCTTTCCAGCGGTATCCAACACTTTCACATTGATATCATTGTTGCCGCCCGTGACCGTGATAGTACACGTCAATGCGGCATCGTAGTCGACAGGAATGCCAACTTGGTAGACTTGCTTAGGCGGCACCACAACCTCTCGCTTCAGAACCTCTACAGCTGTTGGCGTTGGGGTACCTTTATCAGGCTCTACCAACCCAGCCAGCACCAGCAGCCAAGTACAAGTGACACACACGGCTGAGAGGCTCAGCAGGCCAGTAACAAGGATGGTTAGCAGGAGATGCTGCCGGGCCCAGGTTGCAATTCGAACAATGCTTGAACGAGAGTTCATCGAATGCCTCCCATGCGATCGGGATTGTACAGCAACACTGACGACATGTCGCTGACTGGCAACATTGCGATTCCTACCCGGTTTGGCAGCACCCGGCAGACCCCCGCTTGCGCTCGCACTCCGGTCGCTTGAACATCGCCACCGGCGCCGGCCAAGTGCAATGCACACGGGACGCGGTTAGTACTTCGACCGAGGTTAAGATCAGCAGCCACAGGTAGTAGCACCCAGGGAAGCGGAGCGGCTGGTAGAACCCGGCGGGCAGTGGCTCCCGGCGCAGCGGCTCAGTCGGCGACTCCAGCGTGATCAGCACGCCGAGTGCTTCCTCCTCACATCCCATCGCGCCCCGAAGATCACGCACCTGCGACAGCACACTAACTGCGCCACTCTTGACCCGCAACACGACCTTCTTTGGCTCCCTGCTGTCATAGTCGACGAGGTAAAGGTAGCCATCGACGCCGCGGGCTGCCCCTTTGCGCTTGTCCTGGGCCGGAGGGGCATCGACCAGGCCGAGCGCCCACCACGCGAAATGGCGGAGGTCGCACTGAGCCGTGGGGCGTGCGCTAGGGAGATCCCTCGGCTCGCCGCGCCGCGCGTACTGGTGTAGCTCATTGCCGAACTCGTCCCGGAGCCAGCGCTCGATGCGGTCGATGACGAGGTAGGTATTGTTGATCCAGCGAAACCGCAGCCTCTCGGCTCCGACAATGGCGGTGCCACACCCACAGAAGGGATCGAGCACCAGATCATCGGGATGAGGGCCGACCTGGATAATCCGTTCCAAGAACGCCTGGGACCTCTGGGTGAGGTGGCCAAGATTTTCTTTACCGATCACTGAGAGGATGTGATCACAGATGTATTGGAGCAAAACGCTAGGTTGCTTTTCCGGATAGCACTTGTAAGACGGGATGCCACTCTTGGTACAAGCAATGCGACCGGCCCCCTTACCATCGATCATGGTCACCTTGTTTTACTCCCAATAATAGTCCCGATAAACTTTGAGTCAGTTACCCTGTAATGTAGGCAAGTCATAACTTATACCTAACTTACCGGGTATAACGCTGAAGAATCACCGTTAGAGTCACCGTTTGCCTATAAGACATCCTCGTTCTTGATTCGCTCAGCAATTGGCACGTTCCGGGGGTTACTGCAAACCACCGGTGACCAAGCGTCTTCAGCCCCACTCTTAGCGGGGTCGTACAGTGCAGTGGATTCCAAATCGGCAACAGGAAACGAGTTCTTGATACTGCCAAGATTCATTTTCGCGATGTCCTTGGCAAAGGTCATGTCCCGTGGAATATTGGGATCGGAAGTTGGGATATAGGCTTCGCATTCCAAGGCCGGGAGCTATCAGCGGCAGAAGGGCGGCTCCAGCTTCGAACTCCAGGGCCCCACTTGCACCTCCTCTGTAATGCGCCGGGCGGACAAGAAGAAAAGTATCTTCGCTTCGGAGTATCGCGTCCAGATGACAAGCTTAGTCACCGCTGGATAGCGTTCCGCATCCGAGTGCAGATGGCAGCAGATGAGAGCGATGTAGGGGCAATCAACCCGGGCCACGATAACACGGGCATCCGGGATCGCTAGCAGTTGAAGAGTTGGGAACGCACCACCACGAGCAGACGTCCAAAACAGTTAGGTGCCACCGCCTGAAACCGAACGCCGGTTTTCTCTCACCACCGAATGCAGTATCAGTATCGTGTGGCTCTCCTCACCCGACAAGAGGTACGGATGGGACTCATGAGGAGTAGCTGACTACCATACTAGGATCGGCTATACTATAGGTAGCATAGGTGGACTACGCTTTCCCCAAGCCTGTACTTCGCTAGCCAGCCTCCCGGTGCTCCACCGGGAGGCTCCCCTCTTCACGACTCGCCCTCAACCCCTACTTTCCCTGTTCCCCCGGCCCGGGCCGGACGATCACCTAAAGGGGTTGCGGCACAGCGTATCCGTACAATCCACTTTCTAAAGTGAAAAACCGCAAGCCATTGGGCAGAACGAACTGCAACCTGCACGGAGCTATTCCCCGCAGACGACGGAAGCGTTCCAGCAGCACAAGCGATAACTCGTAGTCCGGCTGAAGGAGGGGCTGACAGTGGTGAGGGGCAAGCGGGTCTTCGTTACGACGCTGGGGATGATCTCCGACCTTAGCGAGGTGACGCGCCGCTTCCAACGGCTGCTCGCGCAGGCGCGGCTGCTGCGGGTGCGCTTCCACCACCTCCGGCACACCACGGCGAGCCCGCGCCTAGGCGAGGGATGCGTCCGAAGGTGTGGCGAGCCTCTTGGGCCACAGCACAGTCTAGCTCGCGCGCGACACGGAGAGCCACGAGCCCGCACGCACGGTGACGGAGCCCCTCGCCGCACTGGTTGCGAGCAGCACTGCTCACGGGAACGTCTTCGCCGGCGTCGGCGTGACCCCACGCTGACCCCACACCACACGTGTGTCTGCTGGTGCCGGAGGAGGGACTCGAACCCACACGGGGTACACCCCAGCGGTTTTTGAACGGCGGGTAAGCCACGCGAGACTGTGTGCAGAGATATACGCTCCCAGCGTCCAGCGACGCTGGGAGCCTGTGACGGTTACTCGTATCCTCACCCTGGCCCTGCTAACGGAACGGGTGTTTGTTCTCCGCGATTCTTGCTAACTGGTCGCCACGCTCATAAGTACCACCGCCATACAGCCAAAGAGCAGGAGGCTGAACAACACAAGGAGGACAACGCAGCCTATGATGATAGCAGATGTCCTATCGCCGCCAGAGTCTAGGCTTGCCGACAGCCCATCTGATGGCTGTTGAAATATGTCTCGAAGCATGTGCTGACCGACGCCAGCCACCGGCCCGCCACTCTCGACGTGATCCTCGTCACTGGCCTGCGTCGTACCGTCGGGGGCAGAAACATTCACCTCCTGCTCCCGGTGGGATCCGATCGTACGGTATAGCTCAGACCAGTGGTTGCCGAGTTCCATCAGAGCGCAGCTCACGATTTCAAAGTCGCCTGTCGTCCCTAACTCGTATAGTTTAAGTTCGCGCCCATTCACCACGAGGTAGTACGGAGCATGCAACGCGAAGGCATACGAACGAGCCTGATTAAGCACCCTGTCGTTGAGTGGTTCACGTGGTGCCTTGGCCTCGATCACCACCAGCGGCTCGTTGCTGTCGGCCGAATTGAGCACCCAGTCAGCTACTGCCTCCACTTGCTGCTGCCCTGCCTGGATAACTACCGGCACCCTAAGAGACACCTGGCGCAGCTCGTAGCCCAGGAAGTCGATGAGGGGAGCGATGACCTTCATTTCAACCTCCACCTCGTTGCGAAACTCAAGGTCGTGCAGGTCACGTAACCACTTGACGAATAACGTATGAACTTCATTCGTGGGCAAATCAGGCTGGGGCCTGCGTGCAAGGACTCTCGTCAGTGAATACTCAAGTTGTGTTAACTCGCGTGGCGTTTGGTTTGGCTTCACTTGCTCCCGTAGCTGCAGCGTTACACGAGACCCTTGAGGAGAAAGCCAGTGAATCAGGAGAATTTCCGCTGCTGGTCGCTCGACTGAGAGAATTGAATCAAGCAGGACATAGTAGGGACCACCGAAGTATCCCGCCTGTAGCACAAGCGCATTCCCGCTTAACTTGGCGCTCACCCGAGCTCCCGGTCTCAGCTCGAAGTGCGGTAGGCCACCGTCATAGATCAGGGTCACTATAACCCTCCCGCAACGTCTCAAGTCTGGTCGTGGCTAGGCCAGCAACAATGATAATGCAATAACTGTGGATTCCCACAGTTGCGCCTATCGCTCGAATAGCATCGCACTCACAGCTGTCGGTTCGGGAATCGCGACGTCACGACTCCTCTCCGAAAACCATACACATCGACGGCCTCCCACACCCCTCATCCACAGGCGCATCGAAGATCAATCATATAGAAACCCACCAGAAAAGAAAAAGCCAAACTCTCACGACATCCACGTAGCTGTGACAGCTTTTCTGGTGTGGTCTACATACCGATGTGTGGTGTTGTGCTTAGTACATGTTGCTTCATCGACTCAGATGTTTTTCGGTGCTGATTATGCTGAACCCCGTTCAACGGCCTCTCTCGCTTGACAACGGGAGGTGTCACCCCCACGTGCGGATACACTGTTCGGTATCCCGTCTTCTCTCTGCGAATGAATAGTTCTCTATCCCTGCCCACAAACTCACGCGTCGGCGTTAGCTGTTGGTACTGCCCACAATGCTGCTCGAAACGGTCGTGATTCCACCGGTAGACCTCGCTGGCGAGTTGCTTTTGCTTCTCTACGAAGAGTTTAGGAGCCTCTTCCGACTTTCTCCATAGGCGCACCAGACGACCACCATCCAGGAACAACCACCACCGGGCCAATAAGCCGCTGTAGCAGGCGGTGGCAGTCGCCGAGTGGGCCGCAGATTGTTCTGGACGGTTCGAGACGGAGATCGCTCTGGGCGGTCCGAGACGGGATGGAACCCGGCGATGCTCGACTCCTACAACCGGAACTCCAAAGGCGCCGTTACTCATGGCGGGCGAGCGTTGGCCCTAGCCCGCCAACTGGGCGAACTGGTGCTGCCCAGCGCCGACCTGTGCCACTTCACTGCGCAGCCTCGGTGCAGCCCGCGCGCTCCTGCACGACCTGCGCCAACTGGTGGCAACCTCGACGAGGCGCGGCTGCATCTGGGCTCTGGTGCGCCAACCACTGCCGGCAAATGGCCGGCGCCGAGCTGCTTGAGACGCTTTGCTGCGTCGGGTAGCCCACACAGCCTCGGGTATACTCCGGTCGGAGGGACGGATGGAACGGAGTGCCGACTGGCTGGCGCAAGCTCAGGCCGACCTGGCAGCAGCCCGACTCATGTTCAACAACGGTTTTCACGAGTGGGCCTGCTTCGCTGCCCAGCAGGCCGCCGAGAAGGCAGCCAAGGCTGCTTTGCAAAGAGGCGGGCGCGACACCTGGGGGCACAGCGTCGCCACGCTCCTCCTCGCGCTGCGCGACCTGGCGGTTGTCCCGGACCCGCTTGTGGACGCCGCGCTTGAGCTGGACAAGGCGTATATCGGCACGCGCTATCCGGACGTCCACCCGGTGGGCGCGCCGCACGCGCTCTATACCCGCGGCGAGGCAGAGCGGTGTCTCAACTATGCGGAACGAATCGTCGAATTCTGTGCGCATCTGGTCGCCGCACTGGACCAGGGATGATCTGATCGCGCACCTGCGAGCGCGCGTGCGGGAGCTGGCGCGGCTGCTTCCGGTGCGCCGGGCGGTGCTCTTTGGCTCCTGGGCCAGGGGACGCGCGACGGCCCGGAGCGACGTGGACGTCCTCGTGATCTACGCTGATCCACCGCGCGCTGACGCCCATGCTGTGGTCTGGCGGGCGCTCCGGACGCCCGGCCTGGAGCCGCACGTTTACGCCGAGTCGGAAGCGGCGTCCATCCAGGAGACGCTCGAGCGGATGACCGCGGGCGGCATCGACCTGCTCGATTCACCACTCAAGGCGGAGTAATGGCGATCCGTTCCCCGATTCCTGCGGTCGGGTCCTCCAGCCGGGCTCCGTGTGGGTTGGGAACCACCAAGTGGAGGTGATCGTGCTGGTGCAAGGCCTGCGTTGGGCAGTGGCCGGGCGCGATGGTGTCATAGTGAGGGTCGACGTTGGTTAGCGTGTGCCCGGACTAACGCTCGTTGGATGCTGAGATACCACGGTGTATGAAGCGCGCGAGCAAGTGTGCGTTGGCATCTGGAACTCCGGGGCAAAGTTCCCGCTAGGCTGTATCACCGTGAACCTGGCCCCGGCCGATATCCGCACGGAGGGGCCGGCCGATGGCCTGCCGATCGCGTTGGGCATCCCGCTCGCCTCCGGTTAGATCGGGGCCAATCACGATAGCGTGCTCATGATCGGCAAGTCCCATCGCTCTACGGCACCCATGCACCACACTGCCGTCGAGCTCCCAATGCTTTGTCTCGTACAGGAACTGGGGCTGCGGCGAGCATTCGTGCCGAGGTGACGCGACGCTTCCAACGGCTATTCTCGTGGGTGGGGCTGCCGCGGGTGCGCTTCCATGACCTCCGGCACACCACGGCCAGCCAGCGCCTGAGCGAGGGATGCGTCCGAAGGTGTGGCGAGCCTCTTGGGCCACAGCACAGCCCGGCTCACGCGCGACACGGAGAGCCACGAGCCCGCACGCACGGTGACGGAGCCCCGCACCGCACTGGTAGCGAGCAGCACTGCTCACGGGGGTATCGCAGTCGGCACAGACGCCACCCCCTCAGCAGCCACGTCGCACGTCTGTCCCCTGGTGCCGGAGGAGGGACTCGAACCCACACGGGGTACACCCCCAGCGGTTTTTGAGACCGCCGCGTCTGCCGTTCCGCCACTCCGGCGCATTTTCCTTAAAAGTATAGCGCCTCTACCCCATAGCGTGCACCCTCCAGGGGCCTGAACCGCAACGGTGCACACCCGCCGACCGCTACCCACCGGTATCTCACATCACCGCTGCGCCCCTCGTCCCAGTCTCGGCACGACAACGCCGAACCCTCCTTCATCAACGTTTGCACTCGTCACACGACACACGACTGACGAGTCCAACTATACGTCGACTCATGGTGCTTCGCTCATGACGATTGTGGACGGGTAATAGCCGCCCTCACCGCGCTTTTGGGCCCTACCAAGAGCCGATCTCACGCTGCTTACAGATGGTCTCGCCGTGCTCCCGCTCGCCGCAGCGATCACGAAGCACCTGCCAGAACGGACTCACTTCCTGCTGTGCAGCACCAGATCGCGCGTTGTCTTGTGACTGCACCAACGCCCGGTGTCGTCAACCCAGCTGCCGTTCTACGACATCCGCTGCGCGCCATCTCCAGCTCTCGAGGATCGTTCTACTGCCAACGGCCAGCACCGATTGCTGCCAAGGGTGCCAAGACTGGTCTTGGCCAGGATTCCAGCATGTGCAGCCCACTCGCTTGAGGAACTCTGCCACTGACAACGACACATCTCTGCTTTGGAGAGCTCGAGCCGCTGCACCTCCCCGCCTCTCCAATCACCGTCCTTCGACCACGTTAGTCCTTGCACATTTTTTTGGTTATGGCGCACCACTTCCACATTCACTGTCCCTGGCTCACCGCCACCCTACTGCCTAAGGCCACGCCGCGACGCTATCCGATCACCCGGGCCTACAGGCGCAGATGTGGAAAGCCCCCTTACCACACCGCCACCTTACACCCGCCGCCTTCCGCCAGTGCCCGGCAGCCTAGCACGACACGTTATGGCTCGTCAGGTGCGGTGAGGCTCTTGTCTCTCCAGCTTGGCCGTATGGCGGCTCACCGAGTCACTCCCGAGCACACCAAGCGCCTCGGCCGCACGTATTGCGAGCCACAGCATGGCCAGATCGCCGACGCGATCCACGTGTAGCCCAGTCAGCGCCTCAACGCGCCGCAGTCGGTACACAAGTGTCTGCCGATGAATCCCCAGCCGGCGCGCCGTCTTGCTCCACGACCCCTCACACGAGAGAAACACTCGAAGCGAGTCGAGGAGTTCGGTTCCGTGAACGGTATCGTACTCACGGAGTGGTACGAGCACCCGGCCAACGAGCTCCTGCGCCGCCTCCAAGGTCAGTGGCCATCCTCCCGCACCGTCCCGCATCTCGGCATACCGCACAAGTCCCGCCCTACCGACTTGGACAGCCCACCGGGCCTCGGTGAGGGCCTCGGGCACACGCACCAGGGAGCGGATCGGGTCGCTCCAGCCGACGGGCATGCTCGGACACGAACGGACAAGTGCCTCCGCAACCGCTGGTCGGTCTGGCAGCAGGATGAAAAAGTATCCGTCGCGGCGCAGCACGGCGGGCGGCACTGACGCTCGCTCGAGTGCGGTGTGGAGCTCGTTCAGGGTGAGGGCTTGTTCGGGCACAGCGGCCACGGCGAACGGTGGCTCAGGAAAGCCGTACTCCCGCACCAGAAGATCCACGGCCAGGTCAGGGCTGATCCGCCGGTCGGCCAGCTGCGCAAACAGTTCCCCGGCGAGGCGCTGCTGCCGCTCCCGCTCCGCAGCCTTCCGCTCCAGCGCCAGCGCGATGACGGTCGCCGCGTGTCGCAGCACCACCACGTCGTGCCCGCGACGACGATCCTTCGGCATCACCACCAGGAATGCGCGGCCTCGAGCCGGGACAGCGAGTGCGATGGCGCCTGGCTCAAGCCCGGGCACTTGCACGACCGCGGGAAGTTGGCCCTCTGGATACCGTTCGACGGCCCGACACACCTCATGGAGCAGACGGGCCGGCGGTTCGGCGGGCGGCACAAGCTCTCGTCCGGTCACCAGGTCGAGGACGACGAGTCGCGCCGCGAGGATCCGCTCCAGGCGTGCCCGAAGCTCCGCCTCGTCCAATGCTCCCTGCATCACCAACCGTGCTACCTCGTAGATTTGCAGGGTCCGGCGCAAGCGTTCATGCTCATCGCCGCGGTTCGCGTCGGCAACGACGCGCGAGACAGCAACGAACGGCACTTCGTACGCGGTGAGCAATACCGGAAGCCCCCACCGGTCGGCTGTCTCCAGCATGGCATCGGTGAGCGGCGGTGCGCGCATTCCCTCGCAGATCATGAGACCGCTCAGCTGCGCCCGAGCCAGGCGTTCGACGTAGGCCACCTGCCCGGCCTCGTCGCGCGGAATCCCGATCCCCACCGTCATCACCAGCTCGCCGCCGCAGAGCCAGACCGTCGGATCCTCCAACTCACAGACATGCGCCCAGGTAATCGGCCGATCCAACCCCTTCTCGCCAGCCACGAGCCGCGTCCTGAGTTCGGGATGTTCCAGGAGCTCTCGCACCGTAATACCCATCGCCGGCCGTCCCTGCTACCGACGCACTTGGATTCGACGTCTCTCCTCTAGAGTGAAACCATACCGGATGGTTTCCTGCAACTGTCGCACGGTTGCTCGTTCCTTCTGGCAGCTGTGGCATTGCGCTCGCATTGGAGCCAGCTCACAATGGCATTGTCGCCGGTCGAAACGGCAGCCTTGACCGACGTCCGAACATTCGAGACCGAGTCACGAGGAGTACAAGAGTGACCGAACCTATTAGAAGTGAGCGCGCAGTTACAGCCTGCTCCGAAGCCGTCCTGCCGGCACCGCGCGCCGCAGTCTGGCAACTTCTCCTGGATATCCCACGGTCCACTCGCTGCCTTCCGGGAGTGCACGACGTCGAACAGGTTGACGAGCGCACCTACCGCGGCACGGTACGCTTCCGTGCCGGATTCCTCCCCTTGACCTTCCAGGCCACCGTCGAGCTGAGTGAGCTCGTCCCGCCGGAGCGGATCCGGCTTGCCGCACGTGCGATTGATCCCCTCACCGGTGAGGAGGTCATTGCCAGCGCGCTGGCGGAACTCTCCCAACTCGAGGGATCACGAACCCTGCTCCGGTACGCCTTCACGATCGAGAACCCCGGATTGCTTGGTGGACTCGGGCGCCGCATGCTGGAAGAGGTCAATCGCCGAATGATTCAGCAGTTCTTGCAGTGCATCGAGCGGGAACTCGTCACGGCGGACAAGCTCTCAAGCGACTGCTGAGCACCGCTCGCATGAGTTGATAAGGAAGAAGGAGGTAAGCCATGGCAGCATATGACGTCCTCGTTATTGGCGCCGGGAACCTGGGTCTCTGGACGGCCTATCACTTGGCCAAGCGCGGCGTCCAGCGCATCGCCGTCTGTGAACGCTCCTGGGCTGGCTATGGTGCCACAATGCGTTCGGCCGGCATCATGCGTCAGCAAGGTGGCTCAGAGACAGCGGTTAAGCTGGGCAAGTGGTCTCGCGAGTTGTACCAGCAGCTGGGAGCCGAACTCGGTGTGGACAGCGGCTTCCGGGAGGTCGGCTACTACGTCGTGGCCTCGAGCCCGATGGAAAAGGCGGTGTTCCAGCGGCTGGTCGAATTGCGCACGGCAAACGGCATCCCCAACGAGTGGCTGGAGCCCGAGGAACTCTGCACGCGCGTTCCCTACGTCGATTGGAGCCGCTTTGTCGGTGCAACCTACACACCGACCGATGGCTATGTCGAACCAGCGATTGTGATGCGTAACATCGTCATGGCTGCGCGTGCTCGGGGTGTCGAACTCTTCGAGCAATGCGAGGTGCGCGTGATCGAGCCACTCCAGAGCGGCTATCGGGTCGAGACGAGTCGCGGCGTGTTCGAGGCCGAGCGGATAGTGAACGCTGCTGGCCCGCGCGGTGCGCGCCGCATCGGTGAACTCCTTGGGATCGATGTGCCAGTGGCTGCGTCGCGGCACATGGTCGTCTCGTTTCCCGAGCGGCCTGTGGAGATACCCCCGGCCTTCCCGATGATGTTCGTCCTCGCCTCCGGCTTTTATCTGCGCCCGGACGAGCAGGGAGTGCTCCTCGGCTTCAGTAACCCGCTCGAGCAAGCAGATCCGAGCGACCGCTTCCTGCTCGATTTCGACTGGAACTATTTCGAGCGACTACGGCCGGAGTGGGAGGCCACCATCCCCAGCCTGGCTGGCAAGACGATCGGCCGGGCTTGGACGGGCTCGATCGACTACACGCCAGATCAGCTGCCGATCATTGATGAGCCCCGCTTCGGCTTCTATGTCTTAGCGGCTGGCGGGCACGGAATTATGTGGGGCCCCGGGCTGGGAATGAAGATGGCTGAACTGATCGTGGAAGAACGCGTCTCGGAGCTCCCAGCAGAAGAGATCCGGCTCAGCCGATTCGCCGAGGGACAGCTCGCCGCCGACGCAATTCACCTGCCCTTCCCGCACTGAACGTCGCACGCAGTGGGCTGTCCAGCGCGCCAAGTGAGTAAACTCCCAGCAGGAGCATCACGGGGGACGCGGCAAGCTGGCGTCCCCCCGCCATGGGTTCCACGAGGAACATGCTTGGGCAGTGTCTTCATGCGACGGTAGCGGTTGCACTTTTATTCACCGCCTGCCAAACACCGGCGGCGGAACCCTAGTCGCAGAACGATCCTCTGTTGACTTTCGTCACCACTCGTCATGACTGCGCGCCCCGCGGCGCTGGCGCTTTAAGCAAAACAGCCTGGAGAACTAGGCTCCGCCCTCCCGTATGAAGGATGCACTCAAGCAGCAAGCGTCCGCGGCCACGCGTCGTTTCGCCAGCTTGCTCCCAAATACGGAATGCCCTCAATCGCTGGAAGGTCACTGGCAGCCGTACGTGAACACTGGCTCCCGCAATGACCGTTCTGGAGATGAGCCCCCGCTGCCACCCACTGGCATGTAGCCGTCCAGAGCAGCCTGACTCACGCGGGCGTCAGTACTCTAGCAGGTCCCCCACTCGGAGAACGCCAGCGCTTGGCACAGTGCCAACACCCTCCTATGCTCTGGCACAAGGCGTCCGAGAACGACAACCACAAGGAGATCCCAGGAGCAGAGAGCAGCGAGCTCCGATGAACCACTCGCAAAGCAGCGCCACGACCAACGCCCTTGCAGCCTTCCGCCCCCCCACCGATCGCTTTCATCAAAACGTATGAAACAGAACGTTTCGGCTTGGACAGTCGACATATTGCCTTGATGATTCCCACCACGTATTCAATACGTAGTATCCGGAAGAGACAGCCGGTATGGAGCAGGATACCGATTCGGCAGCATCAGTGCTGACGCGACGACGGAGGTGAAGCGTGGACCCTCGCACTGCAGCGATCGTCCCCACCCTGCCTGGCCGATTTTACTGGGATCCCGACCTGTACCGTAGCGAGAGCGAGGAAATCTTCGCCCGTCTCTGGATGTGCGTGGGGCTGGCCGCATCCTTACCGCAGCCGGGTGACTTTCTCACCACCGAGGTAGCTGGCGAGCCACTCCTCGTCGTCCGTGGGCAAGACAGGGAGCTACGCGCCTTCCTCAATGTGTGCCGCCACCGCGGTGCGCGTCTCTGCACCGAGCCCTGTGGACACCTCACCGGCCACGTCATCCAGTGCCCCTACCACGCCTGGAGTTACGCGTTGGACGGCCGGCTTATCGGCGCGCCCAACATGCGGGACGCTGCCGGCTTCGCAGCCGACGCGTACGGCCTCCACCCCATTCCGCTCGCCATCTGGCACGGGCTCATCTGGGTCAACTTGTCGGACGATCCACCGCCGGTGGAGTCGCAGCTGGTGCCGCCAATTCTCGAGCGGTTCGGCGAGACGGAGACGTTCGAGCGCTATCGTATCGGTGACCTTGCCGTCGGCGCGAGCATCACCTATGACGTCGCCGCCAATTGGAAGCTCGTGGTGGAGAACTTCATGGAGTGCTACCACTGCGCCGTCGTCCACCCCGAGCTCAGCCGCCTCGTCCCCAGCTTCCGGGCCGGCCAGGCCTATCAACAGGGGGTCGGTGCAACCTTCGCCGAGGGAGTGGAGACGCTGACCCTGACCGGCAGGCGCACCCGACCCCTCCTGCCGGGACTCCGACCGGAGGACGACCGCACGTACTACGGACTCGTCCTGCGTCCCAACGTCTTCGTCAACCTGCACCCGGATTACGTCCTGATCCATCGGCTGGAGCCCCTCGCACCCGACCGCACCCGCATCGTCTGCGACTGGCTCTTCGCCCCCGAGGTCGTCAGCGCGCCGGACTTCGACCCCAGCGACGCGGTCGAGTTTTGGGACCTCGTGAACCGGCAGGATTGGGAGATGTGCGAGCGCTGTCAGCTGTCGATGCACTCCCGTGCCTACGCCGAGGGCGGCATCTTCGCCCCGATCGAGGCGCATATCCGCCGCTTTAACGACTGGGTGTTGGAACAGCTCGGAGTGGCCGACAACTGACGCAGCACGGTGAGGACGAGCGTGAGGCAGATCGGTGAGGACGGAAAGGATGGGGAAGCGATGCCCACGTATGACGTCTTGATTATCGGCGGCGGCAACCTCGGGCTCTGGACGGCCTATCACCTCGCCAAGCGGGGCGTGCAGCGCATTGCCGTCTGCGAGCGCTATTGGGCTGGTTTCGGCGCCACCACCCGCTCGGCCGGAATCGTGCGTCAACAAGGCGGCTCGGAGACCGCAGTCAAGCTCGGCAAGTGGTCGCGTGAGCTCTATCAGGAGCTCGGGCGCGAGCTCGGCCTGGGGAGCGGCTTTGTGGAGGTTGGCTACTACGTCCTGGCCTCGAGCCCAGAAGAGCGTGCAGCCTTCCAAGACCTCGTCGCGCTTCGCCAGCGTTGCGGGGTCGAGAACGTCTGGCTGGAGCCTGAGGAGGCCGCCCGGCACGCCCCCTTCATCGATTGGAGTCGGTTCCTTGGTGCCACCTACACCCCGAACGACGGCTTCGTTTACCCGGCGATCGTCGCCCGGAACATCACGCATGCCGTCCTGCGCGCGGGTGTGGCGCTCTTTGAGGAGTGCGAGGTCCTGGAGATCGAGCCGCTCGAGAGCGGCTACCGCGTGCGGACGAGTCGCGGTGTCTTTGAGGCTGAGCGGGTGGTCAACGCTGCCGGCCCGCGTGGTGCCCGGCGCATCGGCCAGCTCCTCGGCATCGATGTTCCCGTCTCGGCTGCCCGCCACCAGATTGTCAGCTTCCCGACTCGCCCGCCTGAACTGCCACCGTCTTTCCCGATGTTCTTCGTTCTCGCCCAGGGCTACTACGTGCGGCCGGACGAGCAGGGCGTCCTGCTCGGCATGAGCAACCCCGAGGAGCAGCCTGATCCGACCGACCGCTTCCTCCTGGAGTTCGACTGGGACTACTTCGAGCGGCTCAAGCCGCACTGGGAGGCGACCGTCCCGGCGCTGCGCGGCCTGCCGATCGGTCGCGCCTGGACCGGTTCCATTGATTACACGCCGGATCATCTCCCGATCATCGACGAGCCGCGGTTTGGCTTTTACGTCCTAGCCGCTGGCGGCCACGGCATGATGTGGGGTCCGGCACTGGGGATGAAGATGGCCGAACTGATCCTGGACGAACGGGTCACGGAGCTCCCTGAGGACGAGATCCGGCTCGCCCGTTTCCAAGAGCCCAGCAAGGTGCGCGATACCATCGCGCTCCCCTTCCCGACGCGGTGAGGTGATGAGGGTCACGACTTGCGAGGAGGAGCCAACATGGCAGACCGCATCGATGCACTGCTTCGTTTCCTGTTCCACCAGCAACGGCTGCGCCGCCGGGAGCTCTTGGTAGGAATCGCCGCAGCCGGGGCGATGGCAGCCTGCCGGCAAGCTGCCACACCGACACCCGCCCCAGTAGCGTTCGGTACTCCCACACCCTCAGGGGCTGGAGCCACACCACCAGCCACCGCAGCTGATACACTGCTCGTCCCCGGTTACGACGACCCCAACCGTTGGAAGGGACGCACCCTCGTCGTCACCTCCTGGGGCGGTGCACTCCAGGACGCATTGCGAAAGGCGATCTATGAACCGTTCTCCCGCCTGACTGGTTGCCAGATCGTTGAGGACACGACGGACGAAGCCAAACTCCGCACGATGGTTGAGTCGGGCCGCGTTGAATGGGACGTGGTCGACGTTGGGACTGAAGCCGTCATCCCGATGGGCCGGCTCAACCTGCTCGAGCCGCTTGACTATAGCAAGATCGACACCAAGGACATTTTCCCGGAACTGGTGCTCGAGCACGGTATTGGCTATTACTACTACTCCACTTGCCTGGCCTACCGGAAGGACAAGTTCCCGCAGAAGCCACCGAACAGCTGGGCCGACTTCTGGGATGTGCAGGGCTTCCCGGGTGTGCGCGCCTTCCAGAAATACGCGCAGTGGGGACCGATCGAGGCGGCTCTCTTGGCCGACGGCGTGCCGATTGATCAGCTCTATCCGCTCGACATCGACCGTGCCTTCCGCTCCCTCGACCGGATCAAGCCGCACGTTCGCGTCTGGTGGGAGGCCGGCGCCCAACCGGCCCAGCTCTTGAGCGACGGCGAAGTTGATCTGACCGACGCCTGGATTGCCCGTATCCAGTTCCTGATTGAGCAAGGCTCGACCGTCCTCGGCTACACCTGGAACCAGGGACGCCTCTCCAGCGACTCACTGGTGATTCCCCGCGGCTCAAAGAACGTCGATGTGGCCCACGACTTCATCAACTTCGCACTCCGCCCAGAGATCCAGCGGGGCTTCGCCATGATCTATCCGGACGGTCCAGCCAACAAGCGGGCTTTCGAGGCGCTGCCGCCTGAGCGCGTGGCCGTCCTGCCCAGTGCGCCGCAGAACAAGGCGCTGCAGGTCTACCCTGATTACCAGTGGTGGGCAGAACACCTCGACGCCGTCGTCGAACGGTGGAATGCCTGGGTTGCTGCTTAAACTGCACACGTTCCAGCACTCCCCGGGCCGGGCTCGTTGCGAGCTCGGCCCGGCTCCCGTGCTCGTCGGCGTTCTGCCCTGACAACACCGCGCCTCCAGGGTATTGGGTAATCAGAAGAGACCAGCCAACCTGGCATCTGCTATGATCCTTCTCAGGCAAGCGGGAAGAGTCGGGAAGGGACCAACATGTCGACTGACCTGCTGATTACCACAACGACCGCTGTGGAGGGACGGCCGGTCAAGGAATATCTTGGGGTGGTGACCGGCGAGGCGATCCTCGGCGCCAACATCTTCCGCGATATCTTTGCCAGCATCCGCGATATCGTCGGTGGCCGCTCGGCAGCGTACGAGAAGGAGCTCCGCAAGGCGCGCGAGATCGCCTTCCAGGAGATGGCCGAGGCCGCCCGGCAGCTCGGCGCGAATGCGGTAATCGGCGTCGATATCGACTACGAGACGATCGACATGGGCGGCGGCAACATGCTGATGGTGACGGTTTCTGGGACAGCAGTGCGGATCTGAGGGGGTCCGAGGAACGCGCTCTCCGTCCGAAACACATGTCGGCAAGCCACTCTGAGCGTCGGTGCACCGGCGCGCGGCAGGGCAGCCGCCTCTCCCCGTCAGATCACCCTGGAGGACCACCTTACCTTGCATTCGCCCCTGAACAAGTGGCAGCACTCGCGTCCAGGCCATACCATGACCACTTCAACTGAAGGGTGAGAGAGAACGCCCGGATAGTACCGACCGTACTAGGCATTCTGCTTCGCAACGGACCAATCAACGAGCAGGCTCATGCGCATCCCGGGCACCCAATGCTCGCGCGGCAGTTCGGGGGTGCGCCGTTGCCCTATCCCCCAAAACGCGACGACACGCGCCGATAGCTACTGTCCTTCCGTGGCGCTGGTCTCCGTGGCCACGCTCACCGCACTCTGCCAAACGCCACCGCCGCCTCTCGCCGCGTTGGGAAGGGGCTCCAGCGGGCGCTTGCCCTCTGCTCAGCTCAGCAGCTCGGCGATCCGACGATGCGCTTGGCGGAGCGACCACACGACCTGGTTCTGTCCACGCAAAAGATGCGTCCGTACGCGGTGCCAACGATCACTCCCCGGCGCAAGCCGCGGTAGCTCAAGCGCAGCCGCCACCTCTGGGACTGGCGGGATCGGTTCGGCCGGATCATGGCGGAAGCGGCCACGGCGCACGTAATTGACCGGCACCAGGTGGCGCGCCAGCGCTCGCTGTGCCCCATTCATCCGCCGTACCTCCGGATCGTCGACCGGGCGATCCAAAAGGGTCGCGGTGTGCTCGTAGAACCGGTCAAGTGTCGTCAACAAGTTCCCCGCCGCTTGCAACGCCGGGCGAAGGTCGAACGCCTCACCGGCTGCTTCCTGGTAGCGATAGAGCGCAGCTTCGATCTCCCGGACCGTGGCTCGGAAATCGAGCGGATGGATCGGCGCATTGGCGAGGCGCAAAACGACCGCTGCATAGACGCGGATGTCCCGCAGAAGCACGTCCGGGTCGGCGACCTCCATCGTATCGCCCTCGGTGTGCCACACGATATTGCCGCCGCAGCCTCCAACCCGATAGTATCCCTTCGCCTGACGGAGCTCATCCGGCATCGTCGAGGAGAGCATGAGGCACCCGGTGATCCCCAAGTTCGTGAACGAGTAGTCGCCGGCACGCGGTGGGCGGGCCGTGGTGGCCTCCTTGCCCGTCAGGTCACGGATCGCGGTGCGCACCAGCGCCGCTGCCTCGGCCATGGCGGCAACGTCCCGATACTCGCTCGCCTCCCGGCAGCCAGGTGAGTCGCAGTTGACATGGGCGACGCAGTTTGGCACCAAGTCCTGCGCATGCGCGTCGGCATACCACGTGGAGCCAGCGTAGCGACCATGCGAATGGCCGGACCACCAGGCGATACGCACCGTCCGCGCCAAAAGCTCACGGTGCTGCCAGAAGACGCGGGCCAGCTCCAAGAGCGCAGCGTCGCCAGTCGCATTGTCCCCGACCCCGACGTGCCAGGAGTCGAGGTGTCCGTGCAGCAGCACAAACTCATCGGCCGCCTGCGTCCCGGGGATCTCAGCGACGAGCACCGGAAGAGGGCGCCACTCCGTCTCGACCATCGTGCTCACGGCCACCGTAACCGGTCCCTGAGCGGCCAGGGTGCGGAGCGCTTCACCGTCAGGTCGGGCAATCGCGAGCACCGGCACCGCTGGCACTGTCCCCTCCGCATCAAGGTCAGGCGACCCCCAACTGGTGGTGGCGATCCCTTCGTGGATTGCGTCGCCGGGGTGAACGAAGACCACGGCAAGCGCACCAGTGGCCGCCCAACGCACCGCCTGCGCGGCAAAGCCGAACCCCTCGACCAGCACCACCTTACCGCGCAGATCGGGAAGCTCCGGCGGAAGGGCAGCGCCAAAGAGCTCGGCCGACTCACCCTGCCCGGACATGACGACCAGCTCGCCGATCAGCTCGGCACCACCGGTTGAGGGAGAAAAGGCGAGCGTCTTGGCGCGCAGGGGACGCTCACCGGGTCCGACCACACGGAGCGTCGCGTAGACCGGGCGGGAGATCAAGCAGGTCGGCCAGAAGACACGAAAAGGGATGCCCCAGCGCTCGAGTCGGTCCGTCAGGTACTCGAGCGCCTGCCGTTCCTCAGGGCCGCCGGAGAACCGGTTAAGAAGCGAGAAGGTCTCCACCACGCCCCACGGCTCGTCGAGCGAGACGGCAGCCAAGAGACGACGTTCGACCTCCGGGTCGCGCCAGGCGGTGTGCATCCTCCACCCCTTTCCTGGTGTGGCCCGTGACCGGGCGATCTCGCGGGGATATCCTAACTGATCTCGCACAACTGCTGCATGAGACAGTGCTCACGCGTTCCCAGCACCCGGAATCGTTTGCTCCGCTACGGGCAGGCGGGAATCCGGGGGCAATCACACATCCAGCTGCGCGGGACTGAAACCCAGGCGGGACAAGACGCCGCTCGCTGAAAGCCCGGCGAATTGCAACCTCACAACACCTTCACGACACCCGCTGCTCAATCCCTCAGGCCCCCTAAAGGGAACTTGAGTTGGAAACGTGGACACGAGACATCACATGCTCGACCTTTGACGTGTGTCAGCGCGCGACCCCACGTTCGGAGACCACATGCCCGGGAGTTGACGTGCGCCAAGGTTGCAGCCCGGGGCTGAAAACCCCGTTTCCATCCACTAAGCCCCGGAGGTGGCTGGCACGGAACCTTGTCTCCCGGGCAGTATCCCCCACGCCGTGGAGGGACAAATCGGATCCGGCTTCAGCCGACATCAGGATTGAGCTCGGTCGTTGACGGCCGGGCGAGGTGAATGACCAACGCCGGTTTCACGATTGAGTCCGGCCGTCAACGGCCGGGAAAGATTCGGAGAGCGGCGTTGGGAGGGAGCCCGGCCGTTTGTCGTCAGGCAGCAACCAAGAGCATCCCTCTTGCGGCCGCGGTGTGCCCGGGGATGCCGGGCGAGGCACCGACCCACGCTGCCGGCCAACACGACCGAGTACCACAGCGCTTGGTTCCTGCTCGTTCGCTTCGCCAAACGGCAGTCCAGCGACGCATCCCCATCCGCTACTTCCATTGACAACTGGACGGAGCGGTCGTAGAATACGTACATATGTTCGTATTTGCTCTGAGGGAAAGGGAGTAAGGGGTGCAGCAACCGTTTGCTTCCGGTGCCGATCAAGACCGTTTGGCGAATACCGGCCACGCCGCTGCCCAGCGGCTCAGTGGCACGGTACAGGCCCAGCACGCAGCAGGAGAAGGCCACCCACCAGCGCAGGACCGTTACCGCCTGACGCCGAACGCTGCCCAGTCTCTGGACGGTCAGGAACACGCGACGCAGGCCGTTACAGACGCCAGGACCCGCAGCTCCTCTAGTGATCCTCCCCACGAGACCAAGAGCGGCCGCACGCGCCGCACCGGCACGGGCAGTGGACTCCCGCCCGACCCGATCGAAGAGGGGTTTCTGGACGGCCTGGCCCGCCTGGCTCAGCGCGGCGACCGCCAGCTACGCGACCGGCTCTACGAGCGCTTCTCCCCGTATCTGGACCGTGTTTGTGCGTCCCTGGCTCGCCGGGCCTGGGTACGCCTGGCAGAGCTGGACGATATCCGCCACGAAGGCTACCTTGTTTTCTGCACACTCCTCACCGATTGGCCGGGTGAGGAGCGCTTTGCCGGCTTTCTCTTTGCGCACTTTGCACGACGCCTCACCGCCGCCGTCCGGCGGTTCGAGGGGCTCCGTCCGCGCGGCCCGCTCGCTCCACCGCCGACGTTGGATGCCACGCTGGACGACGGCGCAGCAACAATGGCAGTGCTCGAACTCCTGACCGGCCTGGACGCCGCCGAGCGCACGTTGCTGGAACTCCTGCTCACCGGCTACAGCCTGCGGGAGGCGGCAGCGCGTCTTGGCATCAGCGAACGAACAGCGCGCCGCCGCCTCCGTCGGCTTGGTCGGCGGCTCCGGGCCACTCCTGGCCACCCCTGACCGGGTGGGCCGCCGGTCAGCCGGAGCACGGTGACCAGTCGCTTTGCAACCAGCACCGCCGCACCTTTTGAGCACCAAGCCTGCCTTGGAGCGGCGTGGCACCGGCTCGCTGCTGAGCCTGCTCGAGCCATCAGCCGCCCATGCGGGCCGGAGCGCGCAGCCTCCACGGCGCCCTGGAGCCGAAGCGCCGGCTCGAGTTTGGCGGACGCTGTCTTGCAACGGGTAACACCCGCACACCTGGCAACAGGACGAGAGTGACGCCAACAGCAGCGTTGCGCGCTACTCAACAGCAGGAGTCTGTTCTCAACGTTGCTCGCACAGGCACGCTCCCGCGCCTCCTCGTCCTGCCCTGGCAACCGTCCCCAGCGGCGTCCCTGCTGACCTCGAAGAACTCCGGTCGGGCGCTCGGCGGGTCAGGTACGTTGCTCCAGGCGTCGAGACGCGCGTCGTGGCAGGTCGCAGGGCAGTGGACAACGCCCGCCACTTCACGCAACCGCGCAACACGAGCACTCCCGAAAGGGATCATCGGTCATTGGAGTGGCCTCCATGGATCGGGCTCAAGGAGCTGCTTGCGGTGCCACAACCCAAGCTCGGCCCCCCGTTAGGGCCAAGAGCACCGACCCAGTGCCGCGTGGCTCCGCCTTCACGGAGCAGGCCGCTTTTCGGCACGGCAGAATCTTCTTCGCCAGCGACATGACAGCGTGTGCGACATCGCGGGGACGTGTCGGGAGATGTACGGACATGCGATTGACTCGGCACGTTGTTCGTTGTATAAGGTGAGAGAAGAATGCTGACCTGACCGTACGTACCGGGGGACGGTCGCAGGTGCGTATGCGTTGGGTCGGTGAGATGGCAAGAAGGAGGTGCGGGTATGAGTCTTTTGCGACCGTTACGTCCTGCCGCTGACGGGGAACGGCGGCGCTGGCGGCTGGGTGGCCGAGGGGTCGCGCTCCTGGTCGCAGCGGCACTGGTGGTGGCAGCGGTGCTCCCGTCGGCCGCGCAGAGCGTCTACGACTGGATCATCGCTGGCCACCGTGTGCCGAATCTCCCGCCGGAGTCGGCCGTGGTACCAGCAGCTCCCAAGCCGGGGTGCCGGTACTTCCCGGAGACGCGGCACAACCTGTGCGGTGAATTCCTGGCCTATTGGGACCGCACGGGCGGGCTGATGCAGCATGGCTATCCGCTCACGGAGGAGTACTATGCGCCCGAACTCGGCGTGACCGCGCAGTGGTTTGAGCGCGCCCGCTTCGAGTTCCACCCGAACAATCCGCCGCAGTTCCGAGTGCTCGAGGGCCACGTCTCGCGGGAGATCATCATCCTGCTCGCCCAGCGGCAACAGCTGACACCCGCCCCGACCTACACGCCGTACCCGACCTACACGCCGTACCCGACACCGACGCCGGCACCGACGGCGACGCCGACCCCAACCCCGACACCGACCCCAACGCCGCTGCTTGCCGTCCTGCGTATCACTGATCCGTCGGGGAACCCGGTTATCGGCCCCAAGCTGACCGTGAGCGGTTTTGGGGAAACGTATGTGTTGCCGATTCGGGACGCTAGCGGGAACCAAATTACCAACGGTACGATACCAACTTCATGGAGGGTGAGCTGCGATACCAATTTCAACCCTGGTACACCGCTGTCCATTATTGAGTATGAGGAGATCAATGCCGGCTCGACATCAGATATACTGACGATGACCGGGGCCACCGGGCTTGCTGCCAACGCATCGTATCGAAATATCACTGCAGATCCCTTTGGCGATGCGCAGGTGAATGTGACCCTGAACACAACCCCCGCTGAGGACGGTGACGTCCTCCGTATTGAGTGCTGGTCTGGGAACTATCCGGGACTAATCAAGCTCGCCGAGGTGCGCGTCATCTTCACCAAGCTGACACTGACGCTCCAAGATCTGGGCAATCCGAACGACGCCCGGGTGCGGGGCACCCCACAAGTGGGCCCAGCCGCCGACGGCCGCCTCGTCGCTCGTGTGCTCCGCGGTATCACGGGGATCAACGGGGTACCGCTGATTTTGCGTAGCGTGAATTCGGATATGGCCGCAGTCGATGATTACATCTTCACGAACACCTCTACAACATGCCCGTACAACACCGATGTCCAAGTCTTAGGTACAACCACGACGGTCGGCCCAGGCGCGGGGACGTTCCAGCAGGATGTGTACTGGCAGTGTGATGGTGGCGCCAGCACTCCCGAAGCCGGCGTCTTCCGCGTCTACTGGGACGCGAATCAGAATGGTGTCCCCGACGATATCTATGAGGGGGTTTCGCAAGGCAGCGGCACCCCGATCAGCTGAAGTCGTCGGGTCACTTTCATCTCAGGGCAGGGGCCGGCTCCTGGGCCGGCCCCTCCGTTTCACCCCACCTCGACGAGCTCCATGTCTACGCGCCGGGCGTGGCGCACGTCGATCCCCTCCCACCGCTCACTGAGCCCTACCACCTGCACCAGGCAGTCCTCGCCAACCCCCGCATCGATGTCCCGAAACGCGACCACCGCCCCGCTCCGCCAGAGCTCCCACAATGCTGCGGCGAGCGTCCCTCCATCCCGCGTCTCCGCCCCACCACTGTCCCGCAGCAGCGGCGGCGCAAGCTGCACCGCAAACTGCCAGCGCCGCCGCGGTAGCCAGACTCCCTCACTCGCGCTTCCTCCACTTCCCTCCCCCACCGCCCCACCGGCCAACGCCCAGAGGCCCACGACCGCTGGCGACCAATCGGTGACGCCACTAACCGCAACCGTGGCCTGAAGCGCAGGAGACTCAAGCGGCATGGTGAACCGCTCTTCCAGCACCACAAAGCCGCTCGCTGCCCCACCACCCACGCTCCGCCAGCTCCCCCAGCTCCAACTGGCCCCAGCATCGGCACTCCAGCCCACTCGCGCCTGCACCGCGCTCGCACCGCCCTCACCCAGCCAGGCGAGCGCCGCACCGACCCCAAGCCAGGGCACACTCGGCAGAGGGAGCCCCACCGCCAGCCCACTGGCCACGCGGAAGCTGCTGCGCAGTCCCGGAGAACCAGGACGGGGGACGGCTTGTCCGACGAGGAGTCCGTTCGTCCCCACCTGCACGAGCAGGAGGTCCGCGTCTGGGTGTCGGCCACCGACAGCCACCGGCCAGCCAGCCCCACTATCCGTCCACTCCTCCAGCAGGTACCACGGCTCCTCGCGCTCCCAATCCAGCACCAGCCCCTGCAGGGTGGCGAGTCGGCCCGGCGTGGCCCAGAGCTGCCACCGTCCGCTCACGGCGTCCTGGAGCACCACCCACAAGTACCCCCCGGCACTCGCTGCCCCACGTGTCGCCAGCCCCCGTGGTCCGGTCGGCGTCCAGCCCCGGACCGACCCGGTGGTATCGGCCCGGTGCACTTGGCCACTGAGCCAGGTATAGAGCGCGGTGCCGTGCCCGACGAGGAAGGCACCGTCGTCTTGGTTCAGCAGTGGCGTGAAGGTGAACAGGAGCTCGGCCGTGGTGCCTTTCAGGCGCCAGAGGGCGGTACGGGTCAGGGCCCAGACGAAACCAGCATGGCTGGCAAGCCGCCGCACTGGCGCGTCAAGGAGGAGCGTCGTGGAGCTCGTCGCCGCAGTGTAGCGGAGCACGCGGTCGTCCTGCCCGGCCGTGGTGGGCACCAGGTAGCCCGCTTGGCCATCGGTCGCGATGAGCCGTGCCGTATTCTGGTAGAAGCTCGTTGTGTAGGTGTTGGCCACAAGGTCGATACTCGAAACCTGCGCAGCAGACCCGTGGGTCAAGAGCAGCCTGGTGCCCATCTGGCAGGCATCGACGACCGCGGCCGCGAGCGACCGCACTTCAGTCAGCCCACTGTAGCCGCTCCCCGGCGTTCCGGCGAGCCGCCACTGCCGATTGCCCGCGACCAGATGCACCTCGGGTGCTACGATGCCGCTCCAGGCTGGACTCCCGCTCGGCCAGTTGGCCGGCGCGGTCGCCTCCACCAGTCGCGGTCCGGCGCGCAGCCCTTGCCCGTCCCAGACCGGCCAGGCGCCCAGGGAACTCCAGTACCGATCAGCTGCCCGCTGGAGTGCCTGCCCGGCCCGCGTAAAGCTCCGTACCACGACCCGTACCGGCCCGCTCGGCCGACGCGCCAGTGTCTCCCGCCGGTAGGTCCCGGGCAGGACCACGAGCGGGATTCCCGCCAGTTCCACCTCCATGCGTCACCTTCCCTTCAGGCACGCGTCTCAATGCGGCTGCCCAATGGCGCACGTCAGCACGCTCGCCAACCGCGCGTTGCTGCGTCACACTGGCTGCGACCAGAGATCGATCACCAGGCACCGCAGCGCGCGGACACTCTTGCGCACTGGCCTGCGCGGTGGGAATGGCAAGACCAGGCAGCAGACCGCCGGAGGCACGGTCTTTGTGTGTCTGCCAAGGCGTGCAGCGTCGAACCGCGGCATGCTGCCCAGGTCGGTCTCGGCTGCGCAGTCTGCGCTCTCCCCTACTTACCAAGTCGGCGACCGCTGCGCCACGCGGTACGCTCAAGCTTCCACGGCACCGCCCCCCGGTTCCCCACAGGACTGGGAACTCCCGGTCCACCGCACAGCCGAGGTCGCCCGCGCTCCAACGCACGGGCGGGATCGGCCACATGGTTCAGTCGATACGACCATTGCATCCCACGCCACAAAAGTCAGGCATCTCCTCCGCCGACCTCCCCGCCCCAGCGACCCCTCTTGCCGCAGCGGGCACCGACTTCGGGCGCATGGCCTCTCCGTATCGCCCCGCTTGCCAGCGTGCGCCATCCTTGTTCACGGACCTTCAGCCGTCCTGCAGCGACCGCTTGGTCAGCGCCCGGCATCCTGGTGAAAGACCCGGCGGGAAATCGGAAGGCCCACGCGCAGGCCCGTCCAGCCAGCACCCCATGATCTCCCTCTCGCGCTGGTTCCTCCCTCCCCAGGCCCCCTCTCCCCCTGGTTCTGCCCTCACCCCCTCGGCCCTGGCGACTGTCTTCACCCCTGCCCGCGTCCCGTATCTGCCTCCCGAAGCGCCCGTGACCACTCTCCCACTGGTTCTGCCCTCACCCCCAGGCCCCCTCTCACCCACGGGTTCTACCCTCACCCGCTGGCCCCCTCTCCCACACTCAGTGGGAGAGGGGGCCTTCCCTCACCCCCTGCCCCCTCTCCCACTGGTTCTGCCCTCACCCCCAGGCCCCCTCTCCCGCACGGAGCGGGAGAGGGGGTTGGGGGTGAGGGGTGTCTCTGCAGGAGGAAGCTGGTTCCCCCTGTCCCGCCAGATGGGCCACGGGTTGGGAGTGAGGGTGGTTCTGACGGGTGAGAGAGGTTAGCGGGTAGAGGGGACCGGCTGCAGCGGGGATTGTGGAGTGCGGGCAGAAAGGGAACCGCTGTCGATCCGCTCTCTGACCGGCGGTGAAGGAGGGAACGGGATCAACGAGCCGACGGCGTCGGGTGGCTGACGACTCCCTAAGGTTCAGCAGAGGACAATTGGCTGAACTGGAGTTCACCAGTCTGGATCATTCTCTCTCACTCGTGCGCAACCGCCGAGCGGTTCACTCGGGTCTTGACGGAAGTGCCCGATGGATCCGCTCGAGAACCTGTGGCAGGTCGTCAAAAACGTCGTGGTTCTCGAATCGGAGGACGGTATAGCCGAGAGCTCGGAGGTACTCGTCCCGGTACTGATCGTACTCTTGCTGCTGCTCATGCACTGGGCCATCGACCTCTACCACAAGTCGAGCAGCAAGGCACACGAAATCGACGATGTACGGACCCAGCTGGTGCTGGCGGCGGAACTTCCAACCGGCGAGCTGGCGATTCCGCAGAGCGTTCCAAAGACGGCGCTCGGCCTCTGTCTGTCGAGCCCGCAGCTCGCGCCGCTGCAACCGGCGATTCTCTCGTTGCTCGTCCATCCACATCTCTGGTGTGTGCAATCCGTTGGAACGCCCGCTAGCAGAGCCGTCTTGATGCCGGTGCGAGGACGCTGCTGGGCGGAAGCATAGCAGATTGCGACGCCTCTGTTTGTACCCGCCAGGTCGGTCACCACTGGCTGAACAGCGCAACGTGCTTGTCGTGCAGGCGCGTTCCAATCTCTGGCGATCTTGACCCGCGGTGGTGTACTGGGTCCGCCTCCTTCACCAGGTGCCGGAGATACTGCCCCTACCTGCCTGGCTCTCGGGATTACCCTCAAGGCCCTACTCCCACGCGTTCTGCCCTCACCCCTTTGCCCCCTCTCACCCACTGTTTCCGCCCTCACCCCCTGACCCCCTCTCCCACACTCAGTGGGAGAGGGGGGCTTCCCTCACCCCTTAGCCCCCTCTCCCGCACGGAGCGGGAGAGGGGGTTGGGGGTGAGGGTTGTCTCTGCGGGAGAGGGGGTTGGGGGTGAGGGTTGTCTCTGCGGGAGAGGGGATTGGGGGGTGAGGGTTGTCTCTCCGGGAGCGCGGGTTGGGGGTGAGGGTTGCCTCTCCGGGAGAGGCGGCTGGGCGCGAGGGGTGTCCCTGCAGAAGAAAGGTGGTTCCCTCTGTCCCGCCAGATGGGCCACGGGTTGGGAGTGAGGGCTGTCTGTGCGGGATGAGGGTGGCCTGCGGAAGCGGGAATGGGAGAGTGAGGGTGGTTGCAACGGGAGAGGGAGGTTGCGGGATGGCGGTGACCTTCGGCAGCTGGGTTGGGGAGCGCCCGCAGGCGAGCGAAGCAGGGAGTATCAGACGCGCAATGGGTAGGGTAGGCTCATGAGATGGAACGACACCGCGGGGTGTCGGGCAGCCGAGACCCCGCCATCGATTAGTTCGCGGTGATCCCCTGCAGTTGCGCCACCGCCACGGTCGAGAAGAGCGCTAGCCCCACGTACCAGCGCACCCGCCACCGTCGGGCGTTCTTGGTCTCCAACGCCCCCACTTCCTCCACCGTGATTCCGCCGTTTTCCAACCCCATCAGCCCACTCGGCCCAAACTTCACGGCGTAGATCGAGGAGAGGTTCGTCCCCGACCCCAGCGTCTCGTCGTCCGGCACAAAGTCGTCCACCAGCACCGGGATACCATCGTAGGTGACAATCCGCTGCCCGAACTGATCGATTTCGCTTTCCAACACCGTGCCGCTGCTGCGCCGCAGTTGGGCCAGCTTGCGCCGCGTACGCTTGGACATGAGCAGCGCGTCCGGCTTGCCCGGCTTGACCAGGTCGATCAGCTGGTCGAGGAGCTCCAGCGTGAGGCTGCCGCCGTTCGGCCCAGGCTGGATCGTCTGGCTGGCCGGCACGAGCTTGCGCAGCCCATCGAACTGTTTGGGGTTGACCACGCTGTTACCCCGGTAGAAGGCCTGCAGGAAGGCATGGGCCACTGCCTTCGCCTTCTGCTGCAGCACCACCGCCTCGAGCTGGTTCGGATCGCGGTAGGTCTGCAAGAGAAAATGATCGATATCAGCGTCCCCACCGAGGATCTTGAGCCCGGTCGTGACCTGCTCAAACGTGGGAGTCGATTCTGTCCAGGTATCACCGACATCGTAGAACTCGGCGGCCGGGAGGGTCGCTTCGCGGTTGTACGTCAGCCCGGTCCCAACGACCTCCATGAACGGCAGCCGCTGCAGCACCGGCGACTCCATGACGATCGTCTCGATCACCCCACGTAGCAAGAGGTCATTGGTCAACTTGGCCGCTTCTGCCTTGGTCAGTGCCATCGGTCTCCTCCTTCCTCGACAGCAACGCTCTCGACTTCCGCTGCCGCAGCAAAACGCGCCTGTACGCCTGACCCATCGCCGGGCCAGTAGTGCAGTGCCGGATCGATTGCAACGGCACCGCAGTCCGCAGCTGCCCAGGCAACACAAGGCGGGAATTGCCGGCGATGCAGCCTCTGGCGCCCGCGGTTGCCAATGACGCCCGGGCACACCACTGACAGCCCGGTGCAAAACGCTGTCTGAATTCCCCACGCCCCGGCGGGGCTCGCGCGCAACCCGGTGCCCCCGGCTGTACTCCCCACGCCCCCAGTGGGGGTGCCGCGATTCAGCTCAGTCGTTCACGAATGGGCCGGTGGTGGGCGACAGGTCGATTGCCCCTCCCAGTGGCGGTGATGTGTCCGATGGTGCATGATGGTCCCGGCAAATGTGGCCGGGGCGCAACCGCGGACCCGCGGCATCATGTGCCCAGGGCTTGACGTGCCCCGGGTTCGCAACCCGGACTTTCAACCCGCAGCCTGAATTCCCCACGCCCTGACGAGACTAACGTGGAACCTGGTGCCCTGGGGCTGAATCCCACCCCCGGTGGGACACATCCGAGCCGACTTCAGCCAGTATCGGGATTCAGCCCAGGCGTTCACGAGCGGGAGCTAGTGGCCAATCGGTACCGCCGTCTCATTTCAACCCGGCCGTTCATACGGCTGGGCGCATCAATCGGCCGTTCACGGCTGGGCTGGCACGGACCCCTGCAATGCATCACAGGGTTGGCATTCTGCGCACCGCAACACATGGACCAAACGGCTGCGGGCCGACGCAGGAGCGCTCAGACCATGCCAGGGAGGGTCTCAGGCCGACCAGGCCTGTAAACGAACGCTCAGGCGAGGAACCCGAGGAGCCGCTTCTGCCTCGGCCGCTCGAGTCGCCGGTGAGTGACCACCCGTAGTCATCGCGAGCGCTGAGGTCGCCTGCCTCATGGCACCGACCGTGCTCGCATACAGAGCGAATGACGCTCGGGAGGTCACGCTCGCTGACGAACAGAACGCCAAATTCGACCTGCCAGGCGAAGGCTTCGCCGAACTCCTGCGCGCGCCAACGGGAACGTGCCCCCTTCACACGCCCGATCGCCGTTGCCAAGGCGTCGCGTGTGGGGACAGGACACGACACGGTGGACCTCGTCACGAGAGCCGCCAACTGCGTGCCCGACCACCCCGTGGCGATGTGCCGTGCGCGCGACTGTGGACCAAACGATCCGTTCACCCTCAGGGGAGCTGAACGGATGACGCTCTCGCGTTGACCACATCACGCGGTCAACGCGACGCCACTATGGCACAGCTCCTCCATTCTCGCCCAGCCGGCCATCCACTCGCTGCAG
Source organism: Thermomicrobium sp. CFH 73360 (assembly GCF_023806465.1). Classification (GTDB taxonomy): domain Bacteria; phylum Chloroflexota; class Chloroflexia; order Thermomicrobiales; family Thermomicrobiaceae; genus Thermomicrobium. The sequence continues at coordinate 330,921 of NZ_JAMSLS010000002.1, forward strand.
TGCTACCACGGCAGCCCATGTTCTCCCAGGGCAAGAGGCCTAGCGATCAGGGGCGGCGTATCTCATCCCCCGCTCACCCAACGCGGACAACCCGCACGCTGCGCGGGAGCGCCGCGCCAGCACGCTCACGGGCGCTTCGCACTGCAGCCAGCGCTGCCATCAGCGGCTCGGTCGGTCCTTGGTGGCGGGCCTGCACGGTGACCACCTGTGTCAGCAGCGTCTCAACGGCTGCGGCGAGGAGATAGGCTTCCTCCGCTGGGTCCGTCAGCGGCAGGGTTTGGTCGGGCTGGGTGACGAGCTCCCGGGCAAGGTGGCAGCGCAGCTCGACCGTGCCGATGACTGGCTCACCCAGCAGCAACGTCCCATTCCAGACAGCCCAATGATCGAGCGGCCGTCCCTTGACGAGCACAGCCCAGACGCGCCGCACCGTACTGGGCAGCGGGAGTTGGTCGGTACCGGCTGCGGCCAACGTGACGGTCCCCTGCCGTGGAGCCAGAGCATCAAGCTGCGCGAGCGCCGTGACGAGTGCTGCATCCAGGTCGGCGTCGGTCACGGCCGTCGGAGGAACCAGATCACCGAGCCAGCGACGGAGCGCCAGCCGGGCCTCAGCCAGCGTCAGCGTCATTAGTCACACCCCTTCCCTGACCACCGGTCGTCCACCGTGGCCCCCGCTCAGCTAGGCGGCCTTCCAGCACCGCGGCTGGGCAAAAACACTGTCCGCAGCAGTACCTTCGGCAGCCGCAGCGGAAGGGCAAGACCAGGAAACGGTACTGGTCTCACCTGATGCTGGAAGACTCAGGGACACCCATGGACCACATCGGAGCGCTACGCAGGAGCATCGAGTGCGCCTGCCCGCAAAACGGTCCCGAGCTGCTCGAGTGCATGGTCAGCATCGCACTGGAGCTCCAAGCGGAAGCAGAGAGCGCAGCAGACGATTCGCATCCCGTGTCGTGCATGGTGCACGTGGGCTGTGACGTCAAACCCACGCTCTCGCCGATCAACTGGCGCACCAGCGCTTGCCACAGCGCGATGGCATAACGCGCAGGAGAGGGCAACAGCGCGTGCATGGCGCGGCGAGCATCTGCGTCCTGCACTTGCCCGTCAGAACTCACAGACCGGCGGCACGCTCCGCCTCGACGCGCTGGAGCTCCGCCTCCGGGTCAAGCGCCCCGAGCTCCCGGGCCGCAGTCAGCCGCGAGCGGATGCCAGCTCCCACCAGGGCCACCTGGACACGTGCCGCCCGCTCGTCGTCCACGGGGAGCGTCGGTCCCCAGACCAGCTCGACGGCACGGACGCCGTGAAACTCGGCACCACCAAAACGCTCGGCCAAGTCGAGCACCCGCCAGGCACGTTGGCGCAGTGCTCGTTCCCAAGCCCGCCGCTTGCGTTCCACCTTATGGACTAATGGTTGCAGCTCCAACTCCAAGGCCGCGCCGGAAAGGTCCCGCCCGTGGTCGCCAAAGGCGGCTCGGGGGACCTCAGCCAGGTCATGGAGCACCTGGAAGAGGAGGCGCACGTACTCCAGATGGAGCGCGACGCCACCGCCACTCAACATGTCGAGGAGATAGGCACGGCTGCCCTCGGGCAGTTCCCAGATAGCCCCCTCCTCGGCCCGGATCCCCTCGCTGGCCGTCACGTTCTCGAGCACGACGATCGGGTTGCCGCTGACCTGCAGGATGCGTGAAAGGACGGTCATCCGCCGATTGATCTCCCGGCAGATGTCGATGAGATCAGCCAGGTCGCTTTCTCCCCAGACGTCGCCCGGGATTGGGGAATTGGGCACGAGCACGTAGGGAATCCACCCGTAGGGATTGGGCCCGTCATGGACGACCTGTCCGCCCACGAGGAGTCGATAGCCCTCGGCCGTCCATTCCTCGCGCACCGTCACCCACCCTTCCGGACCCAGCGCCGGGAGCTTGAGCCCAAACACCTGCTCCACCGCGCCCAGCGTCAGCGGATACTCGTGCGCGAGCGCCACCACCTCACGCACGTCATCGGGACGGGACGCAACGACCAGCTGTGCCGGATCGACCGCAGTCACGCGCGGGCGACGACGTTCCTGATCCCACGTCACCTTGAAGGCAGCATCCCCCAGCACCGCAGCATCCAGCGCCGCTGCGTAATCAAGCCCATGCCAGTCACTCTCCCCGGCCAGCTGGGCCAGGTAGCGCTCTGCCGCCGCCGATTCCGGCACGCTGTAGCGCACTGGTCGACTGAACAGGACACTGGTGACCTTACGCACCAAGGCCCGGGCGTAGTTCAGGACCAGGCGTGTCTCCCCAGGACGCGGTCGATCCGGCCACTGCCGACCTTCCCAGAAAGCCAGATACTCACGATAGCGCGCCCAACGGGCCCGATCGGCCGCGGTGGGCTCCAGGGGCACTGGGTCCATCAGCGTCTCCTTCCTTCGGAGATCCGGTCAACTGGCAAGGGCCGCACGCGATGCCGCCGCCGCGGCGCCCTCTCCCGGCAACTCCTTCTCAACCCGCCATTCCGATCCCGCCCGCCCGGCGCGACCGGGATAGCGGCAGCAGGCAACGCCGCAACCTGGTCGTCGCGATACCGGCCCAGAAACTCATCTGCAGGCACCACTCTCAGCCCCTCACCCGCAGGGCCACCCCTGTCCCCGCTCCGGTGGTTGCCCGCTCACTCCCGGCCGCGCTCCTGCAGGCTCTCCTCACCCCCGTCTTTACTCCTGCCAGTTCCCCGCACCGCCATCACCGCTCCCGTCGGCTCCCCTCACCCACAACCCCCTCTCCCGTAGGCTCCCCTCACCTGCAACCCCCTCTCCCGTCGGCTCCCCTCACCCCCAACCCCCTCTCCCGCAATGTGCGGGAGAGGGGGCGAAGGGGGTGAGGGTGGTAACCGCGAGAGGGGGCGAAGGGGGTGAGGGTGGTAACCGCGAGAGGGGGCAAGGGGGTGAGGGTGGCAACCGGGCGGGAGAGGGGGGTGAGGGTGGTAACCACGGGCAAGGAGACGAGGGTCGTGCCGGGGCTAGGGGTGAGGGCCGGGACCACTCCCCACCCGCCCGCGGGCCACCCGCGGGCGCCAGTCCTCGTCGTCGAGACACGTCGTGAGTGCAGCACTCACCGCCAGGTCATCGTGCGGCTCACCCCACCAGCGGAGCAGTCGTCCCGGCCCCGGAGCAACGACTCCCTTGAGGCTGGCCAACTCGGCCAGGAACGCCTCCGACAGCGCCGCGAGTTCTGGCGGCGTCGCCGGATCCAGGGCGTAGTCACGGTAGCGACCACTCTCAACCAGCCCAATGAAGGCCCAGCCCAGTTCTGACTTCACCCGTGGGCTGAAGACAATCGGTCGCACCCGCTCGCCGAGGGCCTGTCGGAGGAAGCTCGCCAGCCCCGCCCCGATGCCGGTGGCATCGACCACCACCCGTTCAGCGCGCCACGCCCGGGCCAGTCGCACCAACTCCTCGTACTGCCGCACCTGCCGCAGACCGACCCACCGTGCTCGCCACACCGCCTCATAGCGCGGCCGCTCACCGGGGACGATCCGCACCACCGTCAACGCTGTCGCATCACGGCGCACGGTCGGATCGGTCCGGAGCTCCTCCTGGCTTGCCTCGTCTTCCCCCGCGACGTCGACCAGCAGCGCGTAGCGCTCGCCGGCACGCGGAGCGAGCAGTCCGGCATGAGTACCGCGCACCAGGGCCAGTCGCTCCGGCGGGAAGAGACGACCCTGACCGGCCAACTCCTCCAAACAGTACTCAGTGCGGATAAATGGATGCCCTGGGCCCAACTGGGCGATCCGCTCCTCGACGTGGACCTTGTAGGCTGGCAGCGTGGCGGCCACCACCGTCCAGGGGACGCGCCAGACACGCCGCTGCCCGTCATCCTGTTCGAGCGCCTCGAGATAGCGCAGCTCCCGAGCCAACAGCGAATCGGCGTCCCATGGCGTGCCGAGGTAGAGGGCGGGAGCGCCGGTCGAGGCGGCCATCGGAGCAAAGGCGCTATCCCACCGGTCCGGCCGGATATCCTGCGCCTCGTTGGCCACCAAGAGGAGCGATGCAGTCAGGCCTCGGACGTTCGCGCTCGGTCCAGCAGAGACATAGCGCACGACGGCGCGTCCCAAGGTCACGCTGCTGCCACTGACCTGAGGCATGAGCTCGAGCGCTGTCAGGAGTGCTGCCAGCCGCGGCGAGGTGAGGACCGCCCGCAAGCGTTCCCGTGCCACGACACCTTGCGGCCGCCACGAAGGGAGTGCCACCACAATCTCACCCCCGCGGCGATGATAGCGGAGCAGCAGCCAAGCCAAGAGCTGCGCCAACGCCTCGTCCTTCCCCGACTGCCGGCTGAACAGCCACACCTGCGCGTGCGGTACCGCACGGTCCCCCCGCGCCCGGCCCACAACCATCGCCGCCGTAGCCACTACCGGCCCAACTTGGTAGGCACGGAGGGCACGCTCCGGCAGGAGCTGGTGCGAGAACGCGACCGGATCAGCCAGAAGGCAACGCAGAACGTGCTGGGCAACGGTCATCCCTGTCCTGACGGAGCGGCGAACTCGCGCCGGAGAAATCGCGTCGTCTCATACGCCCCAGTCGCACCCAGTCCCAGGAGAAGCGTCGCCACAGCCCAGCGCACCACCGGCTCAAGAACCGGCATGAATGGCAGCGCTTCCGCTGCACCGGCCACCAGCCCGGCCGCCACCAACGTCGCAAGCGGCGCATACCGGGTGGGCAACCCGACCCGCTTTGCCGCCTCGACGACGAGTGGCACCAGCACCACCGCAGGGACACCCGCTACCAGCAGCGTCTCGGTGAAGAACGGTTCGGTCATCGCACCCCCTTCCCATCCTCCTGCACCGTCCACCGTGTCACCACAGCAGCCCGATACCGCCGACAGCAACAACCCGCAGGGCGACGCGCGTGCAACGCCTGCCCCAGAGACGAAGCGGTGCAAACCGGAGTGGCCGCCCACCGTGCCGCGCCAACGCACAACTCTTGCTCCACCGCCCCAGCGCGGTCGGTCACCGTCGGGTTCTTCTCAGGGCACCATCGGCAGGAAGCACCGCGCATCACGCACCGCGCACAACCGCATCATCTCCTCCATGTCATGCGCTGCCCGCCCCGACGCCACGGCCCGTCCTGCTGCTCACTGCCACCAGCGGAGGAGCAGCTCCAACACTACCGCCCCCACGACGGTCGTGAACAGTTGGTCCAGCCGCCGCTTGACGTCGGCAACATCGCGGGCCAACTGCTCGACCATCTGACGGGTGACGAGCTCATAGGCAGTCTGGGGCCGATCAGGCAGCGGCTGCTCACGGCGGCCGCTCACGACCCGCCGGAGCTGGTCGATCCCGGTCGGTCCTCCCTCCATCACCCCGCTCCTCGCGCATCGCGTGCGCACCACGCCGAACCAGCGGCCCGGACACCACCGCAACCCCATCGAGCTCCATGTTCGCCGCCCGCACACCGCCTGACCACGGTGGCCGCCCGCGCCTACCATCACCGTGCCGAACCGTGAACGGCACCACCGGCGGGACCGCGCTCAACTGCGCGCTGCTGGCGCCTCTACCTCGCCCGGCCGTTACCGGCCGATTCGTCTGCCCGGCCGCGTTTGGCACAGGGATTCGGGCGGCGAAGAACGACTGGTTGATCCGGCCCCACCGTGACCAGCCGGTTCATGCGCCCGACCATGATCGGTCGGTGCACTGCTGCGACCGCATACGACCGGGTGATGCGCCCGGCCGTGAACAACCCCCAACCCGGTACACGCCGTCTCTCGTCAGTTCCCGTCCACGGGGGCTTCGGGAATACAACCCGGGATTTCACCCCCGGGCCATTGCACTCCCCCGCCACCCGGGTTTCCAACCCGGACGTAGTTCATCCCCCGCCCCATCCGGATGTCATGCCCCGTCATGCTCACCGCCCGCCCTCGCCCTCCCCGAGCCCGAGCTCCACCAGCAGTTGGGTCAATGCACCAGCCAGATCATCCGCCTTCCGACCAGCCAACAGCCGTTGGGCCCGCAGTGCCCGCACCTCCACGTCGATGAGCCGCGCCACATGGCTCACCAGGCGGCGCGGATCCGGCTCGGCCAGCAGCACCTCACCTAACACCTGACGCAGTGCCTCGATCTCTCGTTCGAGGTCGTCGGTTGCCGCCTCCGCCCGTAACAGAGCCAAGATCCGCTCCGCCAACTCGGCTCGCTCGACCGGTACTTCCACTTCCTGCGACTCGGGCACTGTGCGGCGTTGGCTCGCAGTGCGTCGGGTGCGGCGACGCGCGCCCACCGACTCGCTCACCCATCACCTCCCTCCGCGCGCCGTCGGGCCAAAAGCTCGGCACCGAGCCGCCGCAACAACACCTGCTGCCCCGGCGGCAATTCGTCGTGCCGCTCCAAGCAGGCACGCTCAAACCACTGCACCAGGTGTTCGTGCCCGTCCTCACACTGCTCTCTCTGCTCGCTACTCAGGGGATACCCAAAGAGTTCCAATCCGCCACGCTGCTCACAGAACGTCAAGAAATCGCCCCGTACCCACTGCCCCGTCTCTGGGAAAAAGCGCCCCGCGCGCACTGCCAAGAGCGCTGCCACCCGCTGCTGAAACCCAGCAAAGCCGCTGGCCAAGAGCCGCCGTGGACACCGCTTCCCGCTCCAGCGCTGGTGCGGCACCACCCGCTCGGGGCCGAGCTGGAAGGCCTGGCAGAGCACCGCGGCCAGCTGGGCACCATGCTCTTGCGTCCGCTGCCAGTCGGAGCCAGCGTGCACACAGAGTTCAATGGCCAGCGAGCTTCTGTTTCCCGGCCCGTTCGGGCCGTCCCCCGCATGCCAACCGATCTCGGTGGTGGGGAGCAACTGCACCACCTCCCGGTCATCAACCACAAAGTGGAAACTCACCCCTTCCCGGCCGCCCCCCGCATGGACGAAGCGCCGATGCGCCTCGGCATCAGCCCCCGGCGCTTCGTTGGCCGTCTCATGGATCGTGATCCACTCCGGCCGCAGCGCCAGCCCCGGCCGATTGCCTCGTCCCCGCGCCACCCAGTCGATGCGGAGCGAGATGCCAGGAAGCGGTTCCTCCGCGTGCCGGGTCACGAACGCACGCAGTGCTGCCGTATAGGCTGCGGGATCATTCCCGTCAGCGGCCGGCGCCCACCGCGGGACGATCGCCTCCACTATCTCCGCTCCCTGCCGACGATAGACAAAGCCGGGATCAACGAGCCGCCGGGCCAGGTCGCGGAAGCCTGCTTCCCAGGTCGGGTACCGCCAAAACTGCCCGCGCCCGGGCACCGAGACTGCATCCCCCTCGCCGGTGCGGCTGGTGCGGGTGGCACCGGGATTCTTGAGGTCATACCTCGGCACCAGCCCCACCGTGCCAAAGCGCGACTCGTGGTGGAAGATCGCGAGCGCAAAGAGCGGATCCACACCCTCGCTCGCCACCGCGGCCCAGCAAGCGTCTGCCTCACTGGCAGCGGGAGAGCCTGCCGCCGCGAGCACCGCTGCGAACCGCTCCCGGCTGATCCGCGGCAGGACTCCGACCACACACAGTTCCCCACCCATCACAACCCCTCTCCCTCGCAGCACACTGCCGACGGCACACCCAGCCGTATCGTCGTCCAAAGCGATGCTGCCGCGTCACTGACCCGGCGCGCCAGACCGAGTGGTCGTCTGCCCGCCGGAGCGAGCTCGGCAAGCGGCCGCTGGCCACCCCACCGCGGGATGCACGAACACCCACGAATCACGCAGCCCCGGTCATCGGGGCCCCACGGCTGGGGGCAGGACCGGCATGACTGTGCGGACATCGCTCTGTGTCGTCACGCCACGCGGCATCCAGAGCTCGTGACCCCCAGACCCTCAGCTCCCCCGCCCGGCAATCGCGTGCCGGATTTTCTCGAGGGGCGAAAGGCGAGCCACCGCTTCCCCCTCGACCCGCCGTGGTGCGCCTGCCGCGACCGGTGTCCCAGCGTTGGCCTCTGCAAGGAGCCGCTGCCGCAGCTCCACCGCGCGCTCTGCACTCGCAACAAGCGCCTCCAGCGTCTCCCCCTGCACCAGCTCCGGGAGCGCCTCCGGATACGCCCGCAACACAAGCGACCGCAACAGGTCCAGCGGCACGCTCGCCGTCAACGGTGCCGCGCTGTCAGGAATGCCGCCTGTCACCGGGTCCCCTGTCAGGGCGCCCTCTTCCCGGGTAGTGCGAGACTCCCCCAGCGCTGCTGGCTCCCCACGCGCCGGCGTCCCCTCTTGGTGCACGCCCGCTCGTCCGGCCAATCCCGACCCCTGCCCCAGGACATCCTCGCCCGTCCGTGGCCTCTCGTCAGCGTCCCTCCCCGGCTCGACGTTCACGACGTCTCCCCGGCTCTCCACCTCCGCGGTCTCCAGTCCACCGTTGTCCCGCATGGCCTCTTGGGTCATACCACCGTCTCCTTCCCACCCTCCATTGGCCGATGCCCCGTGAGCGCAACGGGGGCATACAGCCGCGCCACGCGCCCGGGTGAAGCCCGCCGTGCTGCCGGGAGTCCTCCAGAAAGGTGCCTCCATAAAAAAGACACAGCAGAAGCGAGGCAAAAGCGGACAGGGGGTGGTGTGAACGCTCAGCCGCGGACACTGGACCCACGGGAGATCCCGGCCCCGAGCGGACCGGGAGCGGTGCGAGAGCGCAGCGAGCTCCGTGCATGCCCTGCTGCGGCCATCCCATCAGCAGGAGCAGCACCGGGTGAACGTGAAGCTCGCCCGTGCGACGGGTCCACCACAGACTGCGAGGATGATCCAGCAACCCAGAGCCAGGCAGTCCGCCCCGGGGAGCATTCGACGGCGCCTCCCAAGGGAGTTCGCCGAGTGGTGGAGGCGGACACGACGGGACCGGATGGGCGGGAACGGATCCGGGGCCGGGATGAGGGAGCTGGCAAACGTGCAGCGCACCTGGCCGGACAGAGGTTGGCGGCGGGCACACCGCGCACGCCCCGGCAGGGCCTGATCAGTGCAACGAGTGAGCTCGCTGACGCGCTTCCCCGGGCACGGTGCAGCCGCACGTGTCCTCTTGGCAGGACACAGCTTCCGTCCCAGCAGCGGCGCAGTCGCTGCAGTCCGCCGGCGACCAGGCCAGCGCGTCTGCTCCCTGCCGTTCCCGCACGCCCCGGCCCCAAGGTACACTCCCGCTCCACGCGTGATGACCGCGGCACGCCACAGGCGGGCAGCATCCGGCGTCCCCCACGCGGCGGCGGACATTGCAAATTCCCGGGTTCCTCAACCGCGCTTTCCCGATCATATCGCAACGCCTTTCACGGCGCCCGTCAGCCCTTTAGCAATCGGGATGGTGGCCGGCGCAACGCCCGCTTCCCCCACCACGCACGGCAGCGCTTCACGGTGGAGCACCCCACCGGTGCTCCACAGCCGGGTGACCTGCCGCCCCGAGTGTGACGCGCGTGCTGCTGGACGTTACCGTCTGGTCGGCAGAAACCCTGACGGGTGTTTGGGCACCCACCGTACGCCCGCATTCTCTCGGCGCAGCAACGCTGCCACCTGAAACCCTGGAGGTGCCCGTCCACCGCGTTGCCGCCCCATCGCCTGTCTCTCGCCCGGCTGTCACGTGCTGCCAACACCCCGGCAGGCGCCGTCCTCGGCCGCCCGGCCTGCATCGGCGATGGACAGGATGTCAATACCGTTGCCGCGATCACCCCACACCAGGCCATGCACCACTCCGTCCATCTTGCCGCAAGGCGTCGTGCACGACTCAAACAGCACCGAGTCCGCCCATGGGAGAAGCGAAATCCAGTGACATCCTGCGCTCCTCGCTTGCCCTCGACCGACACACTCCCCCTCAACGAGCGAACAACGGGGCGCTGCACTCGTGCCTCCCAGCGCGGGTGCACCACCTCTCTCCCCATCTTCGGTCCAGTGCAGCGTGCTACCCAGCCGTTCGCGTCGGTCCGTTAGCCCGTGTCTTCCTGGTCCGCATTCCCCGAGAGGACAAGCCAAGCCGCTTCCACACGGCTGGCTACCCCAAGCTTCCGGTAGGCCCGCTCCAGGTGTGTCCGTACCGTCCCGATCCGCACCCCAAGCTGGAGAGCAATCTCCTTGTTGGTCAGTCCCTGCAGTGCCAGCTCCAGGACGTCGGCCTCGCGCCGCGATAACCGGTACTGCACTACCAGCCGCTGCCGCAGATCCACCGGCAGCAGCGGCACGTCGGTGGTGGCTGCCCCGACTCGGTCGTCCCCAAGTCCTGCCCCGGCTCCGCCGAGAACACCCTGGCCAGACACTCCAGGAGCTCCCGGAGGCATCGCCTTCTGCCCCTGTGGTGTCAGGCCAGCGCTCTCCTCCAGTCGGCCCGGGCCCGGTGGATCGAGCTCGTCGAGCGCCACCTGTCGGGCCATGCGCTGTTCCTCCCGCACAACCAGGCTCGCTGGATCACTCGGCACCAGCAGCGCAGCGCCGAGCAGCCCCAGCATCGCCACCAGCGGGCCGCCAATCGTCGGCACCAGCCCCTCACTCGCCGTCGTCAGAGGAATGCCCAGGCCGAGCGCGAGCACCATGACCCCAAGCCCCACGGGATACGCCCGCCCCCAGCCACGCTCCTCCCCCAACCGCGTCCACCACCCGACATCCAGGAATGCCCAGCAGCCGACTGCCGTGGCAGCAACCAGCGCCGCGCCCCGACCCACGACCCATCCCACCAGCGACAGCGCCAGGAGAAACAGCCCAGCTCGCACGGCCGGTCCAGCCTGCCCCAACCCCGCCAGTACTGCGGCCAATGGCAGCAGGAGCAGATACGGCACGACCCCCACCCCTCCGCCACCCAGACCGGGCAGCAACATCCCATAGGTCAGACCGCCAGCCAGATAACAGGCCCCAACGGCCACGAGCGACCGCAACCCAGGCCACGAGACCGGCAGCGGACCCGGCCGCACCAGCACTCCCTGCCCAGCAACCAAGAGTCCCGCCAATCCACCAGCCACCCGCAGCAGCGACCCCGGCGTGGTAGCGTCCAGGAGGAGCAGCGGCAGATTGGCCAGCGCCGCGCCCAGCGCCACCGCCCACGCCCGGCGTCTCCCCTCAAGCCGCCCCAGCTCCCATCCTGCTGCCGCCACCGGGAGGGCCACCAGGACCCCACCAAGCAGCAGCGTGAAGAGCGCTGCTCGACCACTGAGCCCCACACCAAGCAGGCTCACCGCCGCCACGGGTAACCCACCCCAGCGCGCCACGGCAACCAGCTGACGGCGTGCTATCAGCCCCACCACAACGAGCCCCGCACCGTGCGCCAGCGCAACCCCGGTACTCGTCCCCGGCCCCGCCAGATGCTGCCCGACCGGGCCAAGCGGCACCAGGAGGATCCAGCTCATCGGCAGCGCCACGGCAACCCCAGTGCGCACCACCGGACGGAACTCGCCCGGCCCCATCCCGTCTTGCTCTCCGCCGTCGGTCATGCCCGGGACCGCTCATCCCAAAGCGACCGAACACTGTCTCCGAACAATACAGCAGGGAAGCCGGGCCACCCCCGAGTATACGCCAGCAGTCGCACCCCGACCAATCGTCGCCAACCGCCACGCGACCGGCGCTGGCCCACAGGCCAGAACGGTCGGTGCAACCTGCTCCTCCGTACGCACGAGGCATTACTCCTGTGCCCCCGCAGTTTCCCACGACGCCAGACACAGCGCACCGCTCTTCACACCAGCCTCTCACCCAGGGTCCAGCAGTGCTACCCTCTTCCTCGGGGCCGCTCGCCTCCTCACCGTGCTGATCCAGAGCCCTCGAGGCCACAGGTGGCCCACCAAGCCGGACACGGTGCCTCCATGCCGACCACCTCCCCTGTCCTCCCACCGGCACCGCTGGCCGCACACCCGGCACTCTGCGACCGACCAACTCCCACCCTCACACCGTCGCTCCGGCACTCGCCTCCGTTCCCGGCCCCGTCCCCCGCTAAGCTCCCGCCCCGCCCTCTCCGCTGCTCCCTGCGCCCAGCCCGACCACCCACGCTCGGTCCCCCAGCCACTCCCTTTGCTCCCTACCCCCCACCTCCCCCAAAACACTCCACCGTCGCGCAGCCCACGCCCACCTGTTCCCCCTCTCCCTCGCACCCCGTCACACGTCCCACTTCTCCCCCTGTCGGTCATGCGACGGACAGTCCCACCACCCCTGGGGCCCACCGCACCCGCCTCCCCTCCCCCGATGTCCGTCACACGGCGGATACCATTCGCCCGAACTTGCCACTACGCTGGGAGAGAGCAATGGCGCCGTTCTCTGGAGAGGGCCTGCCACCGCGCGGGTCAACACCGTTGCGCGGCGTCAGCGGGTGGCTGTGCATCCCCGTAGCGGCCGCCAGGACCCGAGGAGCAGTGCAGTCGGCCGGCACGGCAGGAGACCGCTTTGGACGCCGCTCACCAGCCGCTCCCGGCTCTGCCGGGCCCACGAGTCGGTCGTTAGTAGCGGGTGGGGAAAGGGGGTGAAAACACCGCCGCGGAGCGAAGGTCAGCCCTCACCGGTCGCCCCAGCCACCATGGCGGCGCACAGCGGCAGTGACGACGGAAAGGGGGACAGTAACGCGTGCTTCGTCGCCTTCGTCGGGCCACAGATCCAGCACCCGCGTGCGCACGGCGGACGGTTCACCGCCAACCTCGACAGCAGCGTGGCGCGCAGCTGGAACGACCGGTCATTGTGCTTTGCCGTGTTGGTGTAATCGGGAGGTGTATGATGCGGAACTCGACCCGTCAGGACAGTCTCCCCACCCTCCGGCGTGCCACCGTGCGCTGGCTCCTCACCCTCGCTCTGGTCCTCAGCGCCGTTGCCACCCTCTCCTTCCCCACCCAGGCGGCAACCTTTAACGTCGCCGCGTGGGTGGTCGATGTGAACCCCAACGACAACCAGTGCTCGCTCCTGGAAGCGTTAATCAACGCGGCCAACAACGAGCCGACCCACGCCGATTGCCCGGACGGTGAGCAAAACCAGGTTGACGTCATCCAACTCCCCGCGGGGACCTACTCCTTCCCCGCGAGCATGCCCGAGGGATGGACCCCACTGGTGAACGCCACCACCGGACCACTCCGCCTGGTCGGCGCCGGGGCCGCCTCGACTATCCTGGACGGCTCGGCGAACGTCGACGGCCTCACGCTCTTCGACGTCGACGGCGGGCAACTGACCCTCGAAAACCTGACACTGCAGCGTTTCACTGGCGCGTCCACAGGGCCGATTCAGGTGCAAAATAACGGCACGCTCACGGTGCAGTCCGCCGTCTTGCAGGGGAACAGCGCGCCAGTAACCAACGGCGGCGCAATCTGGGCTTCTAACGCCACGGTCACCATCTCCAACTCCACCTTCTCCTCCAATCAAGCAGATGAATATGGAGGTGCGATCTACGCAAACGACGCCACGGTCACCATCTCCAACTCCACTTTCACACAGAACTCGGCCGGCGAGGGCGGCGCGATCGCCACTTATTTTGGCGACGCTGATGTCAACATCTCCAACTCCACTTTCACACAGAACACGGCTAACGCGGAGGGCGGTGCGATCGCCGCTTTGGGCCACTATGGTAGCGCCACGTTCACCATCTCCAACTCCACTTTCACACAGAACACGGCCAACGTGGGCGGCGCGATCTCCTCAGACGCCTACATTGGTAGCGCCACGGTCACCATCTCCAACTCCACCTTCAGTCTGAATCAAGCATTAAACCAGTGGTATTGGGGCGGCGGTGCGATCTACGCAGGGGAAGACGCCACGGTGACCATCTCCGACTCCACTTTCACGCAGAACACGGCACCAGAGTACGGCGGTGCCATCTTCGCGTATGCAGCCAACCTGACTGTTTCTGGCTCCACCTTCAGTCAGAATCAGGCAGATGACTCGGGCGGGGCATTCTATCTCGGAGGAACCACGGTACTCCGGCTCACCAACTCCACCCTCTCCGGCAACAGCACCGCTACCACGGGCTCAGGTTCCGCTATCGGAATCGGCATAGCTACCAATGTGCAGGTGGACCTCGCCTTCGTGACGCTCGCCGACCAGACCGGCAGCCCCGCCCTCGCAGCTCATTACCAATCGGACCGCGGACAGCTGCGGCTGCGCAACACGATCCTTGCTAACCCCCAAGTCAACGAGTGCGGCTCTCTTGCCCAAGTCACCCTCACTGCCGGAGGCGCCGTCCTGGCTGACGATGCCACCTGCACTGGTGCCTCCGTCATTCCGACCCTCCGCTCCACCCTCGGCAACCTGGCCAATAACGGCGGCCCCACCCTCACCCATGCGCTCCTCACCGGCTCCCCCGCCATCGACGCCGTCCCGTCCGGCCAGTGCACCGACTGGAACAACACTCCTGTCACCACCGACCAGCGCGGCCAACAGCGCCCGAACCCCGCAAACACTCCGTGCGATGCCGGCGCTGTCGAGGTCGCCTCTTCCCAGCCCACCCCCACCCCAACACCCGGCCGCGTCGAGCTTACCCTGCAACGCATTCGCCTCTCCCGCCCCGCGCCAGACACTCTCCAACTGAACTTCGTCCTTCGCAACCTCGGCCGCGACCCGGCCCCCGCCACGACCATCCGAGTCCTTGTCACTGACCATCCCCGCCGCGGTACCACTACGCTCCTCGCTACCCTCCCAGCCCCCGCCCTCGATGGCCGCTCCAGCCAAACGCTCTCCCAGTCCCTCACCTTGCCTCAAGACCCCTCCGCACGCTTCCTCATCCTCATCGTTGACCCAGACAACTCCATCCCCGAACGGAACGAGCGCAACAACCAGCGCACTGTCCGTATCCCCCGCTTCCGCCCATAACCCTCCCACGCGCAACTCTGCCCCCGCCTCCCTCGAGGCGGGGGCAGCACCCTCCCACTCCCCCGTACCCTTGCAGAACCGCAACCCAACTACCAGGCTTTCCCCCCTGCGCCTCTGATGCCCTCGCTCTGCCGTCACGCCGGTGGCTCCGCGCTGCCGCACCCCTCATGCCCGCCGCAGCGCCGGAGACATCAGACCCAGCTCACACTCCATCGTGCCCGGCAGCAACTCGTCCGGGTCACACCCGACCTCCGGTGCGAACCTCCTACGATGTCCTCCCTACACGCTGCCTGCCAACAAGGTCAACCGCAGCCCCATCACCACCGCGCTTTGCCCTTTGCCGCCCCACAACCCACCCCGACGCCTGAGCCACAGCGCATCACAGCCCAACAAAAGTGGACCCGGGCGAGAGCCCGGGCCCACTACCATCACGAAAGATCGACGTCAGTCAAGAACCGCCAAATTGAACGCAGCGGCACCATCATAGGACGGGCCCGCAGCCGCATTTGGCGCGTCACGGTAGGCCACATTATTCGAAACAGCCACTACGGTGTCGTAGGCGTCAATAACAATGTTTCCAGTAAAGCCGCCCGGCAACTCCGGTAGGTCGATGGTCGGATAAAGGATGGCAGCACCACGTGGGCTGATCGAGAACTGGATGTCCGCGTACAGGTTACCCACGCGGTTATACACTTCCACTGTCACGTCCGTGATCGTCTCCTCCGGATTGAAGATGGCCACGCCGCTCAGGTCGTTGGAGCTACCGGCGTTCTGGAACAGCGGTAGCGCCAGGTCAGTTCCGCCATCCTGAGCGTTGTAGCTGAGCGCATGCCCAGTATCCTGGTCATCACCAACATACTTCACCGAATCGACTGCGACTGCAATGGGCTCGTCGGCTGTAATGATCGCCTGCGCATGGGCACGCAGCCCCAGGTTGGACAAGCTCGGCCGGTAGACCCACTCGACCGCTCGCGGGCGGAGACGCATCGTCGCGCTACCAGCCGGGGCACCGGCCAGATTGAAGAACTGAATCGTGACATTCGCATCGTATTCAGCGCTCAGGTTGACCACCGCGAACCCAGTATTCCACCCGTTATAGCGGTCAAACACCAATGGCGCGTAGACTTCTTCGGCGGCTTCCTCGAACGGCTGCCCCACATTGGAGATGGCCATGTTGACGGGGTCACCCCACGGCTGCTCCGCCTTGATGCGATCACTGCTCACGCCGATCTGGCAGTCCGCATCGATGAAGGCTGAGCCTGCCCAATTCTGCCGCCACCCGGTCAGATCGAGGATCCACGTCTCTCCACGATTCAGCGTCTCCGAGAAGATTCCCGGGGCCGGATCCCCAAGCCCAAAGGGCGACTGATACAGCGTGACATCAACGGCGCAGTTGTTCACATCGTCAAAATTGGTGATATAGATGACCGAGTTCCAACCGCTCCACCCTGACTGCACAATCGGCAAAGCCCACTGAACGCCCTCATCGAGAGCGGCTAGGGCATCAATCGCTTCGAATGGAAGGGCGCTGTAACCGGTCACCATCTCGGTGCGGCCACTGGTCCGCGCATCGGAGCTCAACGCCACCGGAGCCGCGGACTTCATCAGGCCAGCAATGAGGGCATCTTCGTCTAAGGGTCTCTGCTGTTGGTCCACGTCACCACACGCGTTGTTATTGTTGCCATCGACGCAGGCCCGGACCCATACTCCACCGCCGGCACCACAACCAGGCCCAGAGGCGGTCACTTGATAGGTCGATCCTGCGGCCGGTTCATTGCCACCGGGTGCCCAGTTGATCGTCAGAACTCCACCGGAGAAGCTCCAGGTGTAGTCTGCCGGTGAGCTAAATGCGGTGTTACCCTGCCGAACTGAGATCGACACAGGGCTGCAGGCTCCGGTCCGAATAGTGTCCGCGGTATCAGCCGGTGCCCCTCGAACAGGGGAGAACGTCGTTGCCCCGGCCGTCCCGAAAATATCGCGGGCAGTGAATGTCCGGGAACCGTTCTCGTTCACCCGAGCCCAGGCCGTGCGCGTGTTGCTGCCTGCCGGAAATACCTCGATGATCACCTGGCCATTTTCCAAGTTTTGCACGGTGATCGTCCCGAACCAGGGACCGGTTCCGGCAAGCTCCTCGCCATTCGGCACAAACGGGAAGAAGATACTCGTATCTGGCCACTCCGGACCCGTCTGTGCCCCAGCCGGCGCGACGGTCAACCCGGCAAAGGCGCTGACCGCCAGCGCAAGTGCTAAGAGCAAACTCACCAATCGCTTACCCATACGTCTCCAAACCTCCTTGCGTCATCGGCGTAGGACACGTCGACGACACTCGACCGCGGGCAAGACGTCCTCGCCCGCTGCCGCATCTTCGCCTGTCCGGGCGCGGGGGCGGCACCCCGCTCAACCGCTTGCCGCTCCTGCGGCTCACCTCCCCTTCCCTCGGCGCCTTCCCTCCTTTCCCCAGTCCGTTCCCATCCCTTGACGCGCAGTCTTCTCCGTTCCCCCAACCGGAACCGGCGGGTGCGCCCGCCCGCTCGGCCCCAGGCGCAGTCTACCAGCGTTCTCGCCGGGTGTCTAGTCCCAACGCGCGGAAGCGACCACTCGGGCAGCCCCCGCTCGACTGCACCCACTATCTCTAACGTACGAAGCGGACTCATGGTTGCGCAGCTGTGACCGTCCCGCCCTCTCCCGTCTGCTCCCCTCACCCCCAACTCCGCTCCCCGCGGCTCCTCTCACCCTAACCCCTCTCCCGCCTTTGTTTCCCTCACCCCCCAACCCCCCTCTCCCGCACGTTACGGGAGAGGGGGTTGGGGGGTGAGGGTGGCAACCCCCCTCTCCTGCGTGTTGCGGGAGAGGGGGTGAAGGGGCGGTGGGGGTGGTGCCTGCGGGAGAGAGAGCAACGGGGTGAGGGTGGTCACCGCAGCAGAGGGCGCCAGGGGGTGAGGGTGGCACCCCCTCTCCCACACGTGGTGAGAGAGGGGGCACGGGGGTGAGGGCGGTCACTGCGAGAGGGGCAAGGGACACAGCCGCATCGCCCCTCCAGGAGTCAGACCCCTCGCGCACCGGGCCGCACTCACCCTGCCCCCGGTGACTCGAGTGACGAGCTCCTCCCCTGCGATCGTCTCATCGGCCGAGCGATGTTCGTGCCGCCAGATCACGACGAGCGGCGCTCCTCGCCCTTCGAGGCCGGTGACACACCCAGGCGTCGTCGCCATGCGCTAGTCACCGATGCCCCGTCAGGCCGTGCCGCCAGACGCGACGGGCCATTGCCACGTCGCGCTGACGACGATGGATCCGCCGCGGGCTCGTGTTCTGGACTGACGGCGTGTCTGGTGCACGCTTAGAACCGCGGCCGGTACTCCCCCCACACCTGCCGCAGCCGCCCACAAATCTGCCCCAGCGTCGCTCCCGCCAACAGCGCTTCCCGCAGCACCGGCAGCAGGTTCTCTCTCCCCCGCGCCGCCTCCTCCACCCAGGCAAGCGCTCGGGCCACGTGCTCACCATCTTGCCGCGCTCGATACTCCTCGACCCGCCGAATCTGTCGCTCCACCGCCGCCTCATCCAGCCGATGCACCGGCACCTGCACCGGTGTCGTGTCCTGGTAGCGGTTCACCCCAACCACGATCCGCTCACCACGCGCCACCGCTTGCTCCCACGCATAGGCGCTCTCCGCAATCTGCGCCTGAATCCAGCCCCGCTCAATCGCCGTCACCGCACCACCAAGCGCCTCAATCGCCTCAATGAGCTCCCAGGCCCGCCGCTCCACCTCGTCCGTCAGCGCCTCAACGAAGAAGGAGCCACCCAGCGGATCGGCGGTGTCCGCGACGCCTGTTTCTTCCGCGAGGGTTTGCTGTGTCCGCGACGCCTGTTTCTTCCGCGAGGGTTTGCTGTGTCCGCAACGCGAGTGTTTCTGATTCTTCGGTCGGAAGCCCAATGAATCGGCCCCCTCCATCGCAACCGTGACGATGCCCCTTCACTGATGGGGCGCCAATCACGGCGCCCGCAGTCCCAAGGGGCTGTATCACCTTGCAAGCTCCAGAGACTGACAGGCGTGATGAATCACTGCCCTGCGTGGAGCTGTGCGCAGTCCGCGGCGGCCACCGAGGCCAGGACACCGTTCCTGGTGGCCGCACACCTGGGAGCGCGATCTGCCAGTGGCCACTCCAGGGAGGCGGCCACCGGGGCGGCAGGAAGCAGAAGGCGCAGCGGGCGACGTCCCCACGCACCTGCCCGCCTACCGTGTCTCTGCCCGCCGAACAGCCAGCGCGAGGCCAGCCAGCCTTGTGAGGAAAGACGCCGTACACCGCTGACCAGGGCACCCCTCCGCGACGACTGCGGCCAGAAGCCAGCCATCGTACGTCACACCCGGAAGCCCCGCCGACGCATAGTCAAAACGCTCGGCGGCCATCGTCAGCTGGACCGAGTGGCGGTCGCTGTGCAGCGTAACCAATTGGAGCGCTCCGAGACGAGCAAGGGAAGGGGTCTGAATCGACCAGAGAATCACCGTTCGGACATGGACCTCACCCCCGGTTTGTGCCCAGGAGCTTCCCCTGCCGTTCACGGCCCGCACGCTGCAAGCCTTGACGAGCACAAGAGGGAGATCGGACGAGGCTTGCCCGCCCATTTGTGAGCCGCCCGGACGACGCGCCAAAGCACGCTGGCCCGGGACACGTCAGGGTAGCGCCCCGGGAGCAGCTGCGGGAACAGAGCGGTTCCCGTACATCGAGGAGGCAGCCCGAGGGCATGCGTGCAGGAGGCGACACCGCAAACCACAGGCGCCGGTCGGCACGAAACCACCCGGAGCGCCACACCCGGCAGAGCCGCTCAGTGGCTGCTGCCTTCCGGCACTTCCACGAGCTCGGTCAGCACCCCATGGCAGGACTCGTGATGGATAAAGGCCACTGGGAGTCCATGCAACCCGATCACCGGCTCTCGGTGAATAAGCTGGAATCCCTGCGCCTCCAGCTGTGCTAGTGCCGTACGGATATCCCGGACGGCGTAGGCGACATGGTGAATTCCGCCACGCTTGGCCAGGAACCGCCCCAAGTCTGACTCCGGGTCCGTCGGCTCAAAGAGCTCGACGTGGCTCTCCCCGCCGTGGAAGAGTGCCACCCGCGTGTGTGGGAACTCCTTGACCCCATCGAATGCGAGGCCAAGTTTCTTGTAGTCCTCTATCGCCTCGTCCAGGTTCCCCACCACGATCCCGATATGATGGATTCCGATCACCGGCACCGGTACCATGCGTCAGTTCTCCCCTCGACCGTCCAACCTGTGCGACACCGCCAGGATAGCACGGCTCGCCAGCAATTGGTATAGGGCTCAACCAAAAGGGCGCCTATCGTCGCCCTGTGCCCGCGCGCCGCACGGGGACGTTGGCGATCAGGCGCTCGCCGCCTTCACCGCGGACGATGCTGATCTCGATCCGATCCGCGTCAATGTCGAGGTGACGCGAGAGGATCTGGCACATCTCGGAGCGGATCGCCTCCAGGACGTCTGGTGTCACCTTGACGTGGTCATACACCAACACTTCTACCAGACGTTGTTTCGCGACCTGCGCGCTGCCCCGCGGTGCTCGGCCCGACCCGCGACCGAAGAGCGTGTCCAACCAACCCATCCGCTATCCCTCCTCGCTCCTCAGGCTCGACCACCGAAGCCGAGCGCGCGCAGCATCCGTCGCCACACCCCGTTGGGAATTTCGAGCGGCTGGAACGGGACATCCTCCCCCAGGAGTCGCGCCGCGATGTCGCGGAACGCCTGTCCCGCTCGCGACTGCGGATCAAGCGCCACCGGCTCGCCGCGGTTGGTGGAGGTCACGATCGCCTCGTCGGCCGGGACGACTCCGATGAGTGGGATGGCCAGGATCTCGAGCACGTCCTCCACCGAGAGCATGTCCCCCCGCCGGACGAGCTCCGGGTCAATCCGGTTGACAATCAGTCGCGGTGGTGGGAGCTCCGCTGCCTCCACCAGCCCGACGATCCGGTCGGCATCGCGCACCGCCGAGACTTCCGGATTCGTCACCACCAACACTTCATCGGCTCCGGCGATCGCGTTCCGGAAGCCGCGCTCGATACCGGCTGGAGAGTCAATCAGGACGAAGTCGAACTGTTGACGAAGCTCGGCGCAGAGCTCCCGCATCTGTTCCGGTGAGACCGCTTCCTTGTCCCGCGTCTGGGCTGCTGGGATCAAGGCCAGGTTGGAAAGTCGCTTGTCCCGGATCAGTGCTTGGCGCAGCCGACAGCGCCCCTCCACAACGTCCACAATGTCGTAGACGATCCGGTTCTCCAACCCCAGCACAATGTCCAGGTTCCGGAGGCCGATATCGGCATCGACAAGGACAACCGACTTGCCTTGGGCGGCCAGGGCTGCGCCGACATTGGCGGTCGTCGTCGTCTTGCCCACACCGCCTTTCCCCGACGTGATAGTAATCACCCGACCGTTGCGATCCTGCTGCTCCTCCACCGCACCCCTCCTGCTGGCGCGTCTGTCTCAGCGTCGCTCAATCCGCCACGGTTCGATGACGATCTGCCCATCGGCCACGCGCGCGAGTGCTGGGGCATCGAGGTGCTGCGCACCCCGATCAGGCGCTCGCGCCACCAGGTTGGCGATGCGCAGCTGCATCGGCGCCAGCCGCAGCGCCGCGATGACTGCTTCGGTGTCTCCGTTGCGCCCGGCATGGACCGTGCCACGCACCACGCCCCAGACCAGGACGTCACCGCCAGCAACAACCAGCGCTCCCGGATTGACGTCACCGAGAAGCACAAGGTGTCCCGCTGCCTCCACGGCCATTCCCGAACGAAGTGTCCGCCGCACGTAAGTGGCTTTTCCGTCCGTCTCCTCGTCACTCCCCGGCGCGATCAGCCGCAACCGCCGCACAGGTTCGGCCCCCTCCGTCCGGTATCCCCAGCGAGCCAAGCGCTCACGGTACTCGGCCGTCCCCGCGCTGATCGCCTGCACCCGCACCCCGCGCGCATCGAGCACCTGCTGGAGCGTCACGATCTCGTTGAGTTGCGGTTCCCGCTCGGTAAAGTCCAACGTCAGCGCGGAGCCGTGGAAGAAGGTCGGGCGCGTCTCGAGGAGGTCCTGGACCTGGGCCAGGACCGTTGCGAACGGTACCGTCGGCGGCAGCAGGAGCCGCACGCCGTCTTGCGTTCCGCGCACCCGGACCGCTGCCTCAGCTCGTTGACCGTCCAACATCGCTGCCCCTTTCACCTCCTGCACTCACGCCACGCGTCCGAAGTAGGTGGCGAAGATCTGGTCTGCCACCGGCACCGCGAACGTTGACCCCTCCCCACCATCGCGAATGAGCACCAGGACGAGGATTTCCGGGTCGTCGTACGGGGCAAAGGCGGTGAACCACGCGTGCGCTTTCTTGTACCGCCCCTCCTCTGCTTCGCCATACTCAGCGGTACCGGTCTTCCCTGCGATCGGAATGTCGTCTCCCGTCCGCACGAACTTCCCTTTTGCCGTACCATCCGTGACCGTTCGACGCATCCCGCGTCGGACCGTCTCGATGTGCTCCGGGGCGATCGCCAGTTGCCGAACCGCTTCCGGCTCGAACCGGCGTACGACCTGACCGGCCGCGTCGCGCAGTTCCTTGACGATCCGTGGTCGATAGTACGTCCCTCCATTGGCGATCGCGGCCAACGCGCAGGCCAACTGCAACGGCGTACAGGCCAGGTGCCCCTGGCCGATGGAGACGTTTATAGTATCCCCGACCGACCAGTATTCCCGCAACGTCTGGAAGAGCCACCGCGGATTCGGTACCAGCCCATCCGCCTCACCAGCAAGTTCAATGCCGGTCACTTGGCCAAAACCGAATACCTCGCGCAGGTACTTCTCGATCCGCTCAATCCCGAGCCCCTCAAAATACTGCTTTTCTGGATCGCCAGGGATGTAGTAGTGGAGCGGTTCGGTCCCGCCTTCCGGCGTCTGCCCCGGTGCCCCAACGTTGTAGAAGAAGATGTTGCAGGACTGCGCGATCCCATCGAGCACGTCGACCTCGCCGTGCCCTGTTGCGAGCCAACACACGTAGGTATTGCCACCCTGCTCGTCCCAGACCGTCGGCACACGGATCGACCCACGGCAGGTATAAGTCGTTTGCGTGGTGATCACTCCCTCCTGGAGCGCAGCACACGCCAGGAGCGGCTTGACAGTCGAGCCTGGGGGGAATTCTCCACTGATCGCAAAATTGACGAGCGGGTGGAACGGATCATCCAACAGCGCCTGGTATTCGGCCTGGGTCAGGCCGCGCACGAACCGCGCATTCGCGTAGGTTGGCAGTGACACCAGCGCCAGGAGCTCTCCCGAGCGTGGATCGAGCACAATGGCCACGCCCGAGCCAACCGGATCACGCCCTTTCTCGCGTGCTGCACGGTCAGCCTCGCGGATTCCCTCGGCGAGTGCCTGGGTGACGGCCCGTTGCAATTCCGCATCGATCGTTAGAACTACCGTCAGCCCAGGTACCGGGTCACGTCGGCGCCCTGGCACCTCGCCCACAACAACGTTGCGCGCATCGACTTGGACCCAGCGCCCGCCGTGCTGCCCCCGTAGCACTTCCTCCATCGCCTGCTCGACGCCACCACGCCCCACGCGGTCGTCCGGTCGGTAGGGGTTGGCCGGACTGTCGCCACCCGCCGCTTCGTACTCTTCTTTGGTGATCGGGCCCACATAGCCGAGGATATGTGAAAAGTCTGGTCCACCCGGATATTCACGCACCAACGTGTCGTCCGTCACGCGGATACCTGGGAGCGCCGTCGGATTGGCCGCCAGCGTCAAGGCGAGCTCGCGCGGAACATCCTCCGCCAGTGCTACCGGCACGGCACTCCCAGCCGCCACTGCCAGATAATCGAAGCGGTTCAGCACGTGGACGCCCGGCAGCCGCTTCGCAGCCTCACGCAGCGAAGCTGCTTCCTCGGGTCGCAGCTTCTCCCGGACGACGACATACCGCTGGTCTTTCGGCGCAGAGAAGACTTTGCCCGCTACTTCGGCTCCCGGTACGTTGAGCACTTCGGCTAGCTCGTCCAGTACTGCCCGTTCGTTCCCTGGCGGAAGCGCCGGACGGTGCACTACCAGGAGCTCGTCGAGCCCCAGCGCAGTGATCAGCTGCTCGCGAATCCGTTCGCGCTCCACCTCATCATCCGGCAGTTCAGTTGGAACCAGCCAGACGGTCCAACTCCGCCGGTTCCGCGCCAGGACTTCGCCGTTGCGGTCCAAGATCAGCCCGCGTGGCGCACGTAATGGCTCAAACCGCACCATGCTCCCTTGTGCCGCTGCTTGGTACCGCGGCCGCTCGCGCAGCTGCATCAGACCGAGCTTGGCCAGCACGGCACCAAAGCCAAGCACCATCGCACCGCGCAGCAGGAACACACGCCGCGTCAAGCGCTGGTCATGCCCCGACTCCGGCGTCTCTGGTGGCACGATCGACTTGGGAGCGGGCAGATTCAGCCCACGCCGGGACACTTTAGTGCGCACGTCGCACCCCCGCTCGCCCCAGCAGGGCAACGACCCCGTACACAACCGGCACCGCGATGACGTTGAGCAGACCAACCAACACCGCTGTCAGCATCGCGTCCAACCACGCCTCGATCGAGCCTGGCCATCGCACCAGAAGAAGGAGGAAACGATAGGCAAGCGTCAGCCCACCCACAAGCCCCATCAGCGGGAGCAGCGCACTCCGGTAGATGCTGCGCCGGGCAGCTGAGCCGGCAAACACCGCCGGCAGCAAGGCAAGGACGTGCGCACCAAGCGGGCTCGCTGTGAGCAGGTCAAAGAGTACGCCCCCTGCAATCGCCCAGGCAACGCCAGCGCCGAGCCCCTCGAATGCGCTGGCCACGAGGACGATCCCCAGCACAAAATCCGGGAACAGGCCAAAGGGTGTCACGCGCGGGAGCACCGTGACCTCGAGCACAGCCGCTCCAAGGAAGAGCGTCGCGATCACCAGCTGCCGCACCAGACCGCACTCCGACCACTCGTTTGCAGTCCCGGCAATCGTACCACGCTGTCACTCACGTTCCAGGCGGTCGGGCCGTCTCCAGCACCCGCACCTGCAGCTCTGCTCCCGGCATCCCGCTCCTCCGGAGCGCTTCAATCGTCTGCTCGACCGGATAGGCAACCCGTCGGAAGGTGACGCCCCATCGCTCGCCGTTCCACTCCAGCACCGTGTAGGCCGCCTGCTGGTCACCGTCAAACGGGAGTCCCACACTCCCGACCGCGATCACCAGTCGGCCGTCAAGCTCCCAGCGCACCTGCAGGTGGATGTGCCCATAGGCAAGCGCCGCCCCGCCGGAGCGCTCGAGCAGTTCCTCAAGCTGCTCACGCGGCGCGTTTGGCGGCACCACTGGGTGTGCGCTCCAAGGCGTCGCATGGACCACCACAAGGACCGCCCCGGTCGGCGCTGGTACTGCATAGCGCAGGGGCAGCGATGCGAGGTACTCCACGTGCTCGCGGGTCAGCCGCTCGGCACACCACCGGTAGCGGTCCGCCATGGCAGGGTTCTCAAGGTGCCGCAGCCGCGGGTCATCAACCTGCGCCGGCCAAGCCCCACCGGTCGCGACCTCCACGAGGAACTCATCAGTGTTCCCGCGGACTGCCGGAATCCCACGGCTGCGGACGAGATCGATGCACTCGCTCGGCCACGGCCCGCCAAAGGCAAAGTCGCCCGCCATCACCACCAGATCCGGTCCCAGCCGCTCAATGTCCTGGAACACTGCCTCGAGTGCCGGGAGGTTCCCGTGTGTGTCAGAAATCACTGCTACCTGCATCGGTCGGTCTACTCCTTGCTTGACTCTGACCCTATCGGTGCCACGCGCCAGCAGCAAGCGTACCGCGTTTAGTAGAGTGAACGGGCGAAGGGCATCGGAGGAGTCGGAGGGAACGAGTGACCACACCGGGTACTCAAACGAGCGAAGTGATCGCACGAATGCCGAGCGAGGGACGCCGACGCGTCATCATCGCGCGGGTCAGCCCCGAACTTGATTGTGGACGATTCCCGGTCAAACGGATTGTCGGCGACGAACTCGTCGTCGAGGCAGACATTTTCGCCGACGGACACGACGAACTCGCCGCGATACTCCGCTACCGTGGCCCGGGGACGGCAGACTGGCACGAGGTTCCGATGACCTTCCTCAGCAACGACCGCTGGCGGGCAACTTTCACCGTGACGGAGCTGGGTGTCTGGGAATACACAGTTGTTGCCTGGATTGACCGTTTTGCTACCTGGCAGCGCGACCTGCAAAAGCGGCTCGATGCGGGGCAGGACGTCACGGTTGACCTTCTGATCGGCGCCGAACTCGTTGAAGCGACCGCAGCGCAGGCAAGCGATGCTGATGCGGCCTGGTTGCAGCACGCGGCTACCTCGCTGCGGCAGGGACCAGACGCGATCGCTGTTGCGCGCTCAGCAGAACTCGCTGCGCGCATGCGACGAGCCGATCCCCGTCCCTTCATGGCCGAGTATCCGCGCGTTCTGCGCGTGGTTGTCGACCGTGAACGCGCGCGCTTCAGTACGTGGTATGAACTGTTCCCGCGCTCCTGTTCCCCAGATCCGGGTCGGCATGGAACGTTCCGAGACTGCGAGGCGTGGCTCCCACACATCGCCGAACTCGGCTTCGACGTCCTGTACCTCCCGCCTATCCATCCGATCGGTCGCACCCACCGAAAGGGGAAGAACAATAGCCTCGTCGCCGGGCCGAATGATCCTGGCAGTCCGTGGGCCATCGGTAGTGCGGAAGGTGGGCACGATGCCGTTCATCCCCAGCTTGGCACACTCGAGGATTTCCGACGGTTCGTGGCCCGCGCCCGCGACTACGGCATCGAAATCGCGCTCGACCTCGCCTTCCAATGCTCGCCCGACCACCCGTACGTGCGCGAGCATCCTGAGTGGTTCCGCCGTCGCCCCGATGGCACCATCCAGTATGCGGAGAACCCGCCAAAGAAGTATCAGGACATCTATCCCTTCGATTTCGAGTCACCCGCTTGGCAGGAACTCTGGCTGGAACTCCTCCGCATCGTGACTTTTTGGATCGAGCAAGGAATCCGGATCTTCCGGGTCGACAACCCACACACCAAGCCGTTCGCCTTCTGGGAATGGCTGATCGACACGGTCAAGCGGGACTACCCGGAAGTGATCTTTCTCTCGGAGGCGTTCACCCGCCCCAAGGTGATGTATCACCTGGCCAAACTCGGCTTCACCCAGTCATACACCTATTTTGCCTGGCGGAACACGAAGAGCGAACTCGAGGCCTACTTCACCGAACTCACCCAGACCGAGGTGCGTGAGTTCTTCCGCCCCAATCTCTGGCCCAATACGCCCGATATCTTGACCGAATTCCTGCAGACTGGCGGCCGACCAGCCTTCCTCATCCGCCTGATCTTGGCTGCCACGCTCGGGGCAAGCTACGGTCTCTACGGGCCGCCGTACGAGCTCTGCGAGGCGACGCCGCTTGCTCCAGGGAGTGAAGAGTACCTGGATTCGGAAAAATATGAGATCCGACACTGGAAACTCGACTCACCGCACTCGATCGCACCGGTCATTGCCCGCGTCAACCGCATCCGACGGGAAAACCCAGCACTCCAACAGGACTGGACACTACGGTTCCATTCGGTCGACAACGATGCGTTGATCGCCTACTCCAAGATCAGTCACGATGGGCAGAACGCGATCGTCACCGTGGTCAATCTCGACCCACACCATCGACATGCCGGCTGGGTCACACTCGATCTGGCTGTCCTCGGGATCACGCCGGAGACGCCCTACCAGATGCACGATCTTTTAAGTGGTGAGCGGTACATCTGGCATGGGCCACGAAACTACGTGGAACTTGACCCACACATCATGCCGGCGCATATCTTTGCCGTCCGTCCACGCATCCGGTCGGAGCACGATTTTGAATACTACGAGTGAGGGGCTTCTATGGCGGTCAAGGTCGCCGAACGTCGTCGAGCTACACCGGTACCACAGCTTCCCGACGATCCACTCTGGTACAAGGACGCCATTCTTTACGAGCTCCACGTCCGCGCCTTCTACGATAGCAACGGGGACGGAATTGGTGACTTCCCAGGGCTCACACAAAAACTTGACTACCTCGAAGACCTCGGGATCACTGCTGTCTGGCTCTTGCCGTTCTACCCGTCACCGCTCCGTGACGATGGATATGACATCGCCGACTATACGGACGTTCACCCCGCCTATGGCACCCTCCGCGATGTCAAAGAGTTCATCCGCGAGGCCCACCGGCGCGGCATCCGGGTGATCACCGAACTCGTCCTCAACCACACGTCGGACCAACATCCGTGGTTCCAACGGGCACGGCGCGCAGCACCCGGTAGTGTCTGGCGCAACTTCTACGTCTGGAGCGACACGCCGGAAAAGTATAAAGAGGCCCGCATTATCTTCAAGGACTTCGAGACCTCCAATTGGGCATGGGATCCGGTTGCCAAAGCCTACTACTGGCATCGCTTCTACTCGCATCAACCTGACCTCAATTACGAGAACCCAGCGGTACGCCGTGCCATCCTCCGCGTCCTCGATTTCTGGATGCGCCTTGGTGTCGACGGAATGCGGCTGGATGCTGTGCCGTATCTCTATGAGCGTGAAGGGACGAACTGCGAGAACCTGCCCGAGACCCACGCGTTCTTGAAGGAACTCCGCCGTTCCGTTGATAGTCGTTACCGCAATCGCATGCTGTTGGCCGAGGCAAACCAGTGGCCGGAAGACGCGGTCGCCTATTTTGGGCAGGGCGACGAGTGTCATATGGCCTTTCACTTTCCCCTGATGCCACGCCTCTTTATGGCAATCCGTATGGAAGACCGCTTCCCGATCGTCGATATCCTGTCCCAGACTCCAGCCATTCCGGACACTGCTCAATGGGCCCTCTTCCTGCGCAATCACGATGAGCTGACGCTCGAGATGGTTACCGACGAAGAGCGCGACTACATGTATCGCGTCTATGCGCGTGATCCGGTTGCCCGCATCAACCTTGGCATTCGCCGGCGGCTGGCGCCGCTCCTTGGGAACAACCGGCGCCGCATCGAGCTGATGAATGGCCTTCTCTTCTCGCTCCCTGGCACCCCGGTCATTTACTACGGTGACGAGATCGGGATGGGGGACAATGTCTATCTTGGAGACCGGAACGGCGTGCGCACGCCGATGCAGTGGAGCGCCGACCGCAACGCTGGCTTCTCGACCGCACCGCGCCAGCGCCTCTATTTGCCAGTGATCGTCGATGCTGAGTACCACTACGAGGCAGTCAACGTCGAAGCGCAGCAGGCAAATCCCCATTCACTGCTCTGGTGGATGAAGCGACTGATCGCACTCCGCAAACAATTCAAGGCGTTCGGGCGCGGATCGTTCGAGTTCATCCCGGTCGACAACCGGAAAGTCTTGGCGTATGTCCGCCGCTACGAGCAGGAAACGATCCTCGTCGTTGCAAACCTCTCCCGCTTTGTCCAGTGGGCTGAACTAGATCTTTCCGCCTATCGTGGCATGGTTCCGATAGAACTCTTCGGTCGTATCGAGTTCCCCCCGATCGGTGAAGAGCCGTATCGGGTTATGCTTGGCCCGCACAGCTTCTACTGGTTCAGCCTTGAGCGCCCGCGCGCCGGTGAAGAGCTGCTCGTGGTGACACCGAGTGAACTCCCGGTCATTCCGGTGCGGGAGCGCGAGGGGACACTGGACCTCAGCACGGCGCAACGCACGCTCTTGGACGAACTTCCACGCTATCTCCGGGCGCGGCGCTGGTTTGCGGGCAAGGCCCGGCGGATCAAGCAGGTACAGATCGCCGATCAGATACCGCTTCCCGTCGACGGACTCGCGGTAACCCTCCTCCTTCTCTCCGTCGAGTACACCGAGGGCGATCCGGAACTGTATGTCCTCCCGCTGGCCATCGCCCGTGGCGATCTTGCACGCGACCTTATCGAACGCACACCACACGCCGTCATCGCTCGTACAGTGCCGGACGAAACGGCTCTCCTCGTCGACGCGCTGGCAGTTCCCTCGTTCAGTCGCAACCTCATCGAGCAGATCGGTCGTCGGCGACGTTTCCGGGGAGAGCACGGCACGGTGGTCGGACAGCCGACGACCGCGTTCCGTCGCCTCGTCGGGCAAGGGACACCGCTCCCCGAACCAGTGCTCGGCCGTGCTGAACAAAGTAACACCTCAGTGATCTTCCCCGAACGGGTTCTCCTGAAGCTCTACCGGAAGATCGAACCTGGCCCAAACCCAGAGCTTGAGCTCGAACGAGCGCTCAGTGAGCGACTTGGTTTTCGCTCTGTCCCGCCGCTGGCCGGCAGCCTCGACTACCGACCGGCGAGCGGCGAGGCGATGACGCTTGCCGTGTTGCTCGGCTATGTACCGAATGAGGGTGACGCTTGGCAGTACACGCTGGACATGCTTGCCGGATTCCTTGAACGCGCCCTCGCGTACAGCGAAGAGCCACCGTCTATCGGTTTGGATGCTGAAGCCCTCTTGACCCGCGCGGCAAGCTCCCCACCGCCGATCGTCTATGAGTTAATTGACACGTATGTCGAGTCCGCGCATCTCCTCGGCCAGCGCACTGCTGAACTTCACCGAGCACTCGCTCGCCTGACAGACGATCCCGCGTTTGCACCGGAACCGTTCTCCATGCTCTACCAGCGCTCGCTCTACCAGGCAATGCGCAGTCAGCTGCTGCAGACCTTCACCCTCTTGCGGGACCGGCTTGCCCAGCTTCCCGAGCATGTCCGCAACGAGGCCGAAACTGTCCTCCAACGCGAACGCGAGATCGTCCAAGTCTACCAGCGATTGCTGCAGCAGTTGCTACCAGCCCAGCGCATCCGTTGCCATGGGGACTACCACCTGGGGCAGGTGCTCTATACTGGCCGCGACTTCGTCATTATCGACTTTGAGGGGGAACCAGCTCGCCCGCTCAGCGAGCGGCGGCTCAAGCGCTCGCCGCTGACCGATGTCGCCGGCATGCTTCGCTCGTTCCACTATGCTGCTTCGGCAACGCTCTTTGACCAACTCCAGCGTGGGCTCCTGAGCGACATGGCACGGGCAGAGGCGTGGCTTCGCTTCTGGTACGGGTGGGTCGCCGCAGCTTTTCTCCAGGGCTATCTCGAGGGCTTGCAATCGACCACGCTGATCCCCACGGACCCGAAACAGCTGGCGGTACTGCTCGAAGCCAATCTACTGGACAAGGCGATCTACGAGCTCCGCTATGAGCTGGGACACCGGCCGGGCTGGCTGGCAATCCCTCTCCGCGGCATCCTTGAGCTGCTTCGCGCCCGGGAGGGTGGCGCATGAACCGGTTCGCTGCCCTCCGCGCCCTGGCGCACGACGCCGGCCTCCAGCTCGCCTACCGTGACATCGCTGGGGCGCGGCAGGTCGCCCGCGCGGAACAGCTCCTTGCGACGCTCCGTGCCCTCGGCATTCCGATCCGTACACCTGAAGAAGCAGCAACGTTGCTCCGGGAGCGCTGGCACGTACGCATGGAGCGACGCTGTGAACCGGTGCACGTCTGGACACACGGTCGGGGAACACCGCGTCTCCGTCTACTGCTCCCAGCACAACCTCATGGCCGCTTTGAACTTTTTGTCCGCAGTGAGAACAACGACGTGCAACACCTCGTTGTCTCTTCTGAGGACCTCAGCGATATAAAGCCGGTAGCAGGACCCCCGGTGCCCGATCCTGCTGTCAGCGGCGTACAGGTCGAGCTCCCGCTTCGCTTTCAGCCGCCGGTCGGCTACCACGAAGTGGAGATTGCATGTCCCGATGGTCGCATCACTCGCACGCTCTTGATGGTCCGCCCGGCGACTGTACGACCTCCGGAAGATGTCGGACTTGACTCTGTTTGGGGCGTCTTCCTCCCGCTGTACGCCGCCTGGCGTGAGGAGCCGCGCGACGGCGCGACCTACCGACGACTCCAGGACCTCGTGACCTGGACGCGCCAGTGCGGTGGTGCGCTCGTTGGAACCCTCCCGCTCCTGCCAACCTACCTCGGCAATGACCCGTATGACCCCAGTCCGTATGCGCCAGTCAGTCGCCTTGCCTGGAGCGAGTTTTTTGTCGATCTCCGCGCACTTCCGCTTCCAGTTGACGCAGTCGAGTGCCAGCTCACGACGGGACCGGGGGCTCGTGGCACGCGCCTGGTGGACTACCAGACGAGCTGGCAGCAACGGTTCGCTGCGCTCCAAGCCGCCAGTCACCACCTGGCGCAGCAGCCTACCGTGCGGCAAGAGATCGAGACTTGGCTGGAGACCCATCCGATCCTCGCGGAGTATGCGCGTTTCCGCGCTGCGGTCGACCGCTTTGGTCGTCCCAGCCGTTGGTCATCCGGCCTCCGTGCAGAACTCCTGAGAAGCGAGGTGGGACCTGGTGAGCCTGCTTGGCCCTATGCAGTGGCACAATGGCTGGCGGCACAGCAGATCGCCACAGTTGGACACGACGCGCTTTATCTCGATCTGCCACTCGGCGTCCATCCCGAGGGGTTCGATGTCTGGCGCTGGCCGCATCTCTTCGCAACGGACGTCAGTGCCGGTGCGCCGCCCGACCCGTTCTTCGCCGAGGGGCAGGTATGGGGCTTTCCGCCGCTTCATCCCGAACGCGTCCGCGAGGACGGGTATCGCTACGTACGAGCGGTCTTTACTCACCATCTTGGCGCAGCACGCCTTCTCCGTCTCGACCACGTTATGGGGTTCCACCGCTTGTACTGGGTTCCAGCGCAGGCGAGCGGACGGGAAGGGGTTTACGTCCGCTATCCGGCTGAGGAGTACTACGCCGTCCTGGCGATCGAGAGTTCCCGGACCGGATGTGCCGTCGCGGGTGAAGACCTTGGTACTGTCCCGCGAGCGGTACGGCAGGCTATGACAAGGGAGGGCTTACTCCGGCTGTGGGTTCTGCCGTTTGAACGGCGCAACGGCACCTTCACCACACCACCGAGACTTTGCGTGGCCAGTCTGGACACGCATGACCTCCCACCGTTCGCCGCGCTTTGGGACGAGTGGAGCCACGATATTCAGCACGCCGTCGTCGCCTGGCTCGCAAGCGCAGGTTTTCTCGACCAAAAGACTGCACCAGGGTTGCACGATGTCATCGGCGCACTCCTCCGCTTCCTTGGTTCCAGCGACGCTGCGGTCGTCCTCGTCAACCTCGAGGATCTCTGGGGCGAGCGCCATCCGCAGAACCAACCAGGGACTGGACTCGAACAGCCGAACTGGCGCCGTCTGGCACAGTACGGCATCGCTGACTTTGCCACCAACGCAGTCGTCTTGGAGCTCCTTGAGACGCTCAACCGTGCCCGAAAGGAGCGTCGGCATCGCGCCACGAATTCACCCACTCCCCCGTCACACAACCGGTTGGGGAAGGAGGTGTGAGGCGATGGCAGAACAGCCAGTCGGCCCGGTACGCCACGATCGGTCGCTCCTGACGGACCACGATGTCCACCTCTTTAACGAGGGTACGTGGCTCCGGGCCTACGAGAAAATGGGTGCGCATCCATGCGTGCTCGACGGCGAGGATGGGGTCTTTTTTGCGGTCTGGGCTCCCAATGCCGAGCGCGTCTCCGTTGTTGGTGACTTCAACGGCTGGACACCGGGGAAGCACCCTCTTGCACCGCGCGGGAGCTCCGGCATTTGGGAAGGCTTCATCCCAGGACTCAGGGTCGGTGCGCGCTATAAGTACCACATTGTCTCTCGCTACCACGGGTATCAGGTGTTCAAGGCCGATCCGTATGGCTTTTGGCACGAGTGTCCACCGGGAACCGCGTCATTCGTCTGGGAACTCAATTACGAGTGGCACGATGCCGATTGGATGCACCGACGCAGGCAGGCAAATGCGCTCGACGCTCCGATGCAGATCTACGAGGTGCATCTCGGGTCATGGATGCGCGCCCCCGAAGAGGGGAACCGCTGGCTCACCTACCGGGACATCGCTCCGCGCCTGGCGGAGCATGTGCGCCGCATGGGCTTCACGCACGTGGAGTTTTTGCCGGTGATGGAGCATCCCTTCTACGGCTCCTGGGGATATCAGATCACCGGCTACTTTGCGCCGACAGCACGCTACGGCACGCCCCAGGACTTCATGGCGTTGATCGACGAACTCCATCAGCAGGATATCGGCGTGATCCTCGACTGGGTCCCCTCCCATTTCCCAACCGACGAGCACGGTCTTGTCTTCTTCGATGGGACGCACCTCTACGAACATGCGGACCCCCGGAAGGGGTTCCACCCCGACTGGCACACTGCGATCTTCAACTATGGGCGCAACGAAGTACGGACATTCTTGCTCTCCAGCGCCATGTTCTGGCTCGATCGTTATCATGCCGACGGACTCCGCGTCGACGCCGTCGCCTCCATGCTCTATCTCGATTACTCCCGCGCACCGGGCGAGTGGATCCCCAACGAATACGGCGGACGCGAGAACTTGGAGGCGATCGCCTTCCTACGACGGTTGAATGAGGAGGTTTACCGGCACTTTCCCGACGTCCAGACCATCGCCGAAGAATCGACCGCCTGGCCAATGGTCTCGCGACCGACCTACGTCGGAGGTCTCGGCTTCGGTCTCAAATGGGACATGGGGTGGATGCACGATACGTTGCGCTACTTCAGCCACGATCCGATCTACCGGAAATATCATCACCACGAGTTGACGTTTCGTATGCTCTACGCCTTCAACGAGAACTTTGTCCTGCCACTCTCGCACGATGAAGTTGTGCACGGGAAAGGATCCCTGCTCGCCAAGATGCCTGGTGACGATTGGCAAAAATTTGCCAACCTGCGGCTGCTCTACGGCTACCAGTACACGCAGCCCGGTAAGAAGCTCCTCTTCATGGGAGCTGAACTCGCACCGTGGCGGGAGTGGAACCACGAGTCAAGCCTAGACTGGGATCTCCTCCAGTACGCACCGCACGAGGGCATTCGGCGCTGGCTTGCTGACTTGAATCACCTCGCGCGGACGAAGCCAGCACTGTACGAACTCGACTGCTCGCCCGAAGGTTTTGAATGGATCGACTGCAATGACGCCGAAAACAGCGTGCTCGTCTACCTCCGCAAGAGTCGACGGCCCGGTGAGGAACTCCTCATCGTGTGCAACTTTACCCCGGTGCCGCGGCAAAATTACCGTGTGGGAGTTCCCCTACCGGGCTTTTGGCGCGAACTGCTCAACAGCGACGCGCGCGAGTATGGCGGCAGCGGTTGGGGCAACCTGGGTGGGGTGGAGACGGTTCCGGTGCCCTGGCATGGACGACGCTACTCGCTGGTCCTCACGCTGCCACCACTCGCCATCGTCATCTTCGAGCGTGTGAGCGATCGGAGCCTGCCGTGAGGTCTGTCTGCATCCATGGGCATTTCTATCAGCCGCCACGGGAAAATCCGTGGCTCGAAATCGTCGAACTCGAGGATTCTGCCTACCCATATCACGACTGGAACGAGCGAATCACCGCCGAGTGCTATGGCCCCAATGCCTGGTCCCGCATCCTCGACCCGCGCGGTCGTATCGTCCGGATTGTGAACAACTATGCCTGGATCAGCTTCGACTTCGGCCCAACACTGCTCTGGTGGCTCGAACGCGAAGCCCCCGACGTCTACCACGCGATTCTCGATGCTGACCGAGAGGGATGCGAACGCTTCAACGGGCACGGCCCCGCCATCGCTCATCCCTATCACCACATCATTTTGCCGCTCGCGAACGAGCACGACCGACGCACCGAGCTTCTCTGGGGGATCCGCGACTTCGAACATCGTTTTGGCCGTCGCCCGGAAGGGATCTGGCTGCCGGAAACAGCAGTCGATCTACCAACGCTGGAACTCGTTGCTGAATTCGGTATTCGCTTCGTCATCCTTGCGCCCCACCAAGCAGCGGCCGTTCGTCCGCCGGGCTTCAGCGGGTGGCAGGACGTCTCCGGCGGACGCGTCGAAACGACACGTCCTTATCGAGTTGTCCTCCCATCGGGGCGAGAACTCGTCGCGCTTTTCTACGACGGAGCGATCGCGCGGGACGTCGCCTTCGGTGATCTGTTAAACGACGGGCGCCAGCTCGCTGCCCGCCTGCTCGCAGCCGCGAGCGATACCACCGATCGTCTCGCCCACATTGCAACCGACGGCGAGACCTACGGGCATCACCATCGCTTCGGGGACATGGCGCTTGCCGCAGCCATCGCCACGATCCAAGCGTCAAAGGACGCACGTGTCATCACGTACGGAGCGTACTTGGCCGAGCACCCGCCGACGTGGGAAGCGCAGATCGTCGAGCAAACGTCCTGGAGCTGCATCCATGGCATCGAGCGCTGGCGGAGCAACTGCGGGTGCAATACGGGCGCCCACCCAGAGTGGACGCAGGAGTGGCGTGGCCCACTTCGTGAGGCACTTGATTGGCTCCGTGATGCTGTCGCCCAGCGTTACGAGGAGCAGCTCAGCCAGTTCCTCACTGACCCGTGGGCAGCCCGCGACGACTATATCGAGGTGATTCTCGACCGGTCCCCGGAGAACGTGCAGCGGTTCCTCGACCGCTGGCAACGACGCGCACTTCAGTCAGCCGAGCAGGTCGCTGTGCTCGAAGCGCTCGAGATGCAGCGACACGCCTTGCGGATGTACTCGAGTGATGCTTGGTTCTTCGACGAACTGTCCGGTCTGGAAACGGTCCAGGCTCTCCAGTCCGCTGCCCGTGTCATCCAGATTGCTGAGGAGCTCTTCCACACCGCGCTTGAGCAAGAGTTCGTCGAGCGACTGGCGCGTGCGCCAAGTAACCTCCCACAGTATCACGACGGCCGCGGTGTCTGGGATCGCCTGGTTCGGCCAGCACGGGTCGAATTTGCCAATGTCGCCGCGCACTATGCCCTCAGCGCGCTGTTCGAGGACTATCCAGAGCGCGCCTCTATCGGTTGCTTTGAAATCGAGCGCCTCGAGGGGATCGCCCAACGTGCCGGACGGGCACAACTGTTCATTGCCCGTGTCCGCGTAACTTCAACTCTCACTGGACGACAGCAAGGGTTTCTCACCGCTGCCTTGCACCTCGGCGAGCACAACCTCGTTGGTGGCGTCGAATCGGATGGCACACCAGACCGCTACGCGGAAGTCCGTCAACTCCTCAGCGAACCGTTCGGGCGGGCAGATCTGCCAGAAACAGTGCGGGCACTTGACCGCGCATTCGGTCGGGCCGACTACTCGCTGCGCTCCCTCTTCAAGGACGAGCAACGCAAGCTTCTCGACATCATTCTCACCTCCACGCTTGCGGAAGCAGAGGAGCTGTATCGCCACTTGTACGAGGACAGTCAGCCTTTGATGCGCTTCCTCGCCGATTTGGGTGTCCCAATCCCCCGTGCCTTCCTGATCGCCGCTGAGATGACGGTCAACGCGGAGCTCCGCCATACCCTGGCCGAACCGCGTCCCTCCGTCGAGCAGCTGGAGCAACTGTTCCAAGAGGCAGACGTCTGGCGACTCACGCTCGACCAACCTGGACTCGCTTACGCGCTCCAGGAGGCACTCGAAGCACTCGCCCAGGAGTGGCGTCACCAGCCGGACGATCTGGAGCTCTTGGACACCCTGACGGGCTTGGCCAAGGTGACGAGCCACCTGAGTGAACCAGTCAATACGTGGCGTCTCCAGAACATCGTTTACGAACTGCTGCAGCGCGCGCTCCCAGAACGACGCTGGCGCGCCGAGCGCGGCGAGCAAACGGCACGGGAATGGATCGAGCGTTTCCGCGCACTCTGCGACGTTCTCTGGATTGCATTCGAGACAGCGGAAGCCGATCTCACCGTCTCGTGAGCAGCCAGAAGCGGCGAAGCGCCTGCCGTTCGACGCGCGCACGTTCCACTGCTTCCTCATGCGCCACCCGCGCGAGTGCGTCGTCGAGCGGCTCCAGGCTGCCAACCCATCCGTGCAGAGTGAGCGCACAAGCGATCAGGTGATCGGTCAGTTGCGGGTTCTTCGGTAGTACCGGCCCGTGAAGGTACGTGCCAATGGCGTTGTGGTACCGGCAGCCCTCCGTTCGGTCCTTGCCGTTGTTGCCGTACCCGATCCGTACCGTGCCGAGCGGACGCGCACGAGGACCAAGAAAGGTACGTCCACTGTGGTTCTCAAAGCCAACCACCTCGCCGAAGTCGGGGGAATCCACGACCACGTTCCCAATCATTCGCTGTGATCCCGCAACGGTCCAGGCATCAAACACGCCAAGCCCGGGGAGCTCCGGTCCCTCATGAGGGCGGTAGAACCGACCGAGCAGCTGGTATCCGCCACAGACCGCAAGGAGCGGAACTCCTCGCTCGATCTCGGCTCGCAAGACCTCCCCCTTGGGACCTTGAAGGTCCTCAGCCGCGGCAATCTGCTCTCGGTCTTGTCCCCCGCCCCAGAAGAAGAGGTCGCAGCGGCCCGGTTCGAGCAGCTCCCCGACGCCGATTTCGACCACCTCCGTCTCAATTCCCCGGCGACGACATCGCTCGACCAGGGCCAGGACGTTGCCACGGTCACCGTAGATGTTCATCGTGCGCGCATACAGCCAGCAGATCGTCAAGCGCACAGCATCCCTCCGTCACTGCGCCCAGAATTCGACCGCCGCCCCCCGCCGGGCCAGCTCACGACGGAGTTCCAGCATCGCCGTGTAGGTTGCGAGTACCCAGCCACAGCCCTCCGGTGGGAGAGTCGCCAGCCAACGATCGAGTGCTTCCACGACTCCAGGATAGCGTCCACATGGCTCGATCCCTGCATAGGCGAGTCGGAGGGCAATCTCCCCGCTCCGGATCCCACCGGTGCTGACCGGTACCGAGAGTACTCGCAGCGCCTCCAGATCGACATCCCAAAGCCAGGAGACGTCACGTCCGTCCGCATCGAGGTCATTGATCACAATGAGCACTGGGCAGTGTCTCTTTGTTGACACGAGGAGCCGGATCGCCTCATTGAACCCCGTCGGGTTCTTGATGAGGAGCAACGTGAGCTCGCGTCCCGCCACTCGAACACGCTCTTGCCGCCCGAAGGCTGCCGGGACCTCGGCCAGCGCCGGAAGCAGCGTTTCTGGCGCGAGCCCGAGCGCAACTCCCGCACTCGTCGCTGCAAGGAGGTTGTACGCGTTGTAGACACCGGAAAGCCGACTACGCACCGCGAATGTCCGATTACCCCAGTCCACATCGAGGCCAAGTCCAGTCGACTCCTGCCGTACCGTCCGCGCCACAACCGTCGGCGCCGGACGGCCAAAGGCACAGGCACGACAGCGATAGCGCCCGAGGTGCCCGAGGTACACTCGTTCGTACTCGAGCGAAGCCCCACAGCGCGGGCAGAGTCGCCAATCAGCCGCATGTGGGAGCGTCGGCAGCACCACTGCGGGATCCTCCAGCCCGAACGTGCACCGACGCTCTTGGAAGCCTGCAGTCAACTCAGCCAAGATTGGATCGTCAGCATTCACGACCACGGTGGCATCCGGGGAGAGTTTGTCCAGCGCCTTCCGCCAGGTTCGTGCAATCGTCTCCAGCTCTCCATACCGGTCAAGCTGATCGCGGAACAGGTTGAGAAGAACGAGCATGCGCGGCTTCACCGCCCTGACCACAGCTGGGAGGGCAAATTCGTCGACCTCGAGTACCGCGATATCACCATCCAGCCGCCCCAACCAGTCAGTGGCCTCAAGGAACGTCGCTGCAATACCCCGCGGCAGATTGCTGCCAGAACGGTTGTGCACGACGTGAAGGCCACTGGCCCGGAGCGACTCGGCGAGGAGACGCGCGGTCGTCGTCTTCCCATTCGTCCCAGCGATGACAACGACACCAGACGGGAGCTTGCTTGCCAGCGTCGTCAGGAGGTCAGGTGCGAGCCGCAGCGCGATGAGTCCAGGCAAGGCCGTTCCCCCACCAAGCCCCGAACGCCGCGTTGCCCACGCGACGATTCGCCCCGTGACGATCGCCAAGCGCGTGGTCATCCGTACCCACCTACTGGCTTGCTTGGCCGAGCAGGACGCTCACTGACTCAAGCGAACGAAACTCGACGAGTGGCCGCACCGTCAGCCGGAGCTCGTCCTCGGCGACCTGCCGCGTGCCCCCAGTCACGACCCCGATGACGAGTCCAGGGGGAATCCCAGCTGTCCGTCCTGATGTCACAACGAGCTCCCCCTGGCGCACCGGCGTGTCAGGCGGTAAGTGCCGGAACTCGAGCGAGCCGTTCTCCCGCCAGCCACGCCCGTACACGATTCCTTCCGCCCCGGAATCGAGGAGGCGAGCACCGAGCTGTATGGATGGGTCGGTGAGCACTGTGACTTGCGCCCGATCGCTCTCGACGCGCGTGACGATCCCCACCATCACGCTCGGGTTCAGCACAGCCATGCCGACCCGGATTCCAGCGTCCGCACCCTGGTCGATGATAAACACGCGTTGCGGTTGTTCAGGATCATACCCGATGACGTGTGCCGGTACGAGCTGGAGCCCGGGATGCTCCTGCTGGAAACGGAGTTGGGCACGCAACTGGTCGAGTTCCTGTTGCGCCTGCCGGAGCTTTGCAACTTCGGCCAGAAGCGCGTCACGCTCACTGCGCAGTCGTTCCACTTCTTGCCGGAGTTCGTCGTCGTTCGCCCAGGTCGGAAACGAGACCTTCCCGAGCACTGGGGCGAACAGCCGCTGCGCCTCAGTGACGAAGGCGACGAGAGGAGCTTTGACGGTCGTCAGCCGTTGCTGTCGGTCAAGGACGACGGCAGCGAGCACCATCACAACTGTCAAGATAAGTAGCGAAGCACGCCGGAGCGTGACGGGCATTCCTCACCGGTCTCGTCTTCATGTCGTCGACGTCGAGGTCGCTGGTGTCCGCCGTTGCTGCGTACCCTGCAATGCACGCTGGTACAAGTGGAGCGCTTCCGCAACGCGTCCGGTACCGCGTGCCACACAGGTGAGCGGATCGTCGGCAAGATACACCGGGATGCGGAGCTCGGCTTGCAGCCGCTTATCGAGCCCCATGAGGAGTGCCCCACCGCCAGCAAGGACAATCCCGCGCTCCATGATATCGGCCAGGAGCTCTGGCGGTGTCTCCTCGACGCAGGAGCGAACTGCCTCGATGATCTGGTTCACCGGGCCGGCGATCGCTTCCCGGATCTCAACTGAACTGACCTCCACTGCCTTCGGCAAGCCGGTCAGGACGTCACGCCCGCGGAGGACAACGCGTCGCTCTTCCTCAAGCGGGTACGCCGACCCGGCAGCGATCTTCGCATTTTCTGCCGTCCGCTCGCCGATGATCAGGTTATGGTCACGCCTGGCCCACTGCACGATAGCCTCGTCGATCTCATCTCCTGCCACACGGATCGATCGGTTGACCACGATTCCACCCAGCGAGATGACGGCCACTTCAGTCGTGCCACCGCCGATGTCCACGATCATACTGCCAACCGGCTCATTGATTGGTAATCCGGCGCCGATTGCTGCCGCCATCGGCTCCTCGATCGTATACGCTTCGCGCGCCCCCGCGCTCAAGGCCGCATCCTTCGCCGCCCGCTTTTCGACTTCGGTCACCCCGGAAGGGATCCCAATCACAACGCGTGGGTGTGGGGTCAGGAGCTGCTGAGAGTGCACCTTGCGAATGAAGTAGTGGAGCATCACCTCGACGGTATCGAAGTCGGCGATCACCCCGTCCTTGAGCGGACGGACAGCGACAATCGACTCCGGCGTCTTCCCAACCATCGCCTTCGCTTCGACACCGACTGCGAGCACGCGCTTCGTTTTCTTGTCGACAGCTACGACGGACGGCTCGGAGATCACAATTCCCTTCCCGCGCACGTAGACCAAGGTGTTCGCCGTGCCCAGATCGATCCCGAGATCACGGCTGAACAACCCGAACAGTGCGCTGAGCGGTCGAATCATCCTTTTGCCCTTCCTCCCACCGGCTTCTACCGAAGGTAGAGTGCCGGGTCTTGATAAACGCCGTTGTACATGATGATGAAGTGGACGTGTGGTCCAGTCGAATAGCCGGTGCTCCCCATCGGCCCGATATATTGTCCCTGATTGACCCACTGCCCCACCTGCACCGGCGGGGGCTCAGCCATATGCCCATACCACGTCACGAAACCGTTCCCATGGTCAATCGCCACGGCATAACCGAGCCCATAGTTGTTCCAGCCACTAAAGATCACCGTGCCACTGTCGGCTGCCACAATCGGCGTGTACATGTTGTTGGCGATATCCCAACCGTTGTGGCGGGCGTGGAAGTATTGCGTGATCACCCCAGTCGTTGGCCAGATAAACGAGCCACGTGGTGCCTGCCGCTGCGCTGGCGGACTGCTGGGTGCCGACGCTGGCGGCGCACTCGGGGCAGGTGGCGGGGGTGGTGGAGGTGGTGGCGGTGGTGGTTCACCACCGGGAATCATCACCAGCTGCCCCACTCGGAGCACCCCGTTTGGGCCAATCCCGTTCATCGGGTAATCGCGGATCGCTTCCGGTTTCACACCCCAGTACTCAGCCAGCGATTCGATTGTGTCACCCTCTTTGACCTTGACCATCACCCCATCGGTCGGCAAGATGGCCAGCTGCTGACCCGGATAGATGAGCTCCGGATCAGGCAACGAGTTTGCCCACGTGATTGTCTGCACCTTAAGTCCAAAGCGCTGCGCTATCTTCCAGAGGGTATCTCCCTCTTGCACCGTGTACATAATCACTCGGTCTCGGCTCGGCATCTTCCCGCCGGGAACCATGATGAGCCGGTTGGGCACGAGGTCCGTATCGCGTTGCACACCGTTCGGCTCATACCCGGTGATCGCCTCCGGCGTGACGCCATATCGGGCTGCCACCGACTCCAGCGTGTCACCCTCACGCACCACGTGCAACATCCCGTCGACCGGCGGCACACGCAGCTGCAGCCCGGCTGGTAGCGGAGCACCCGGGTCAAGCAAGTTGTTTGCCCAGAGGAGCGTCTCCACGCTCCGCCCCGTTGCACGGGAGACGTCATAGATCGTCTCACCGGCACTCGTCACGTACGTGTCGAGCACCAAGACGTCTGGCTTGACCGCTAACCCACCGGTCGCAAGGTATCCGAGTCGAGGATCGCTGACGCTGAGGCTTGCAATCTGCGCGACTGGTTGTCCTTGCACCCCAGTCACACCATTCCACACCGCGGCAATCTGATCCGTACCGGCAGCCACCCGCACCGGCAGCGGTCGTCGCCAGAACCCACCGCCGAGTGTGACAACAACAACACAGGTTAGGACCGCAACGTGGAGCACCCACCACGCACGCAACCGGGGGTGCCAAACAGACGCTGATACTGCGCGCGAGACGACCGCTCGTGCTACCGCACCAGCGGTCGGCCGCTGGACCGGGGCGAGCACAGGAGCCGCACCCACTCTCCTATTCCCTAACGCGCGCTGGGGCAACCAAGGCTCCCGAGCGCCGTTGATCCCATCCCCGACCGTGTGGCTGGCACCAACCGTCTCGCCTTGTGGTGCACGCCGATCCATCCCAGGAACGCTGGCACCATTCGTCTCAGCGGGGGAACCGTTGCTGA
Organism: Thermomicrobium sp. CFH 73360; assembly: GCF_023806465.1. Lineage (GTDB taxonomy): Bacteria > Chloroflexota > Chloroflexia > Thermomicrobiales > Thermomicrobiaceae > Thermomicrobium. Next base: position 374,061 of record NZ_JAMSLS010000002.1, read on the forward strand.
CCGGCCCCCTCCCGTTTGGGACGACCTCCTCACGTTTCGGCTCCGGGGACCATCCGAAACGAACAACGGTCGGGGTACCGGTCGATTCCTGATTGCTTTCCGATGGCGGGTACTGCGGCATCGGCCTCGCCCGGCTTCCCTTCCCTTGGCCCTGCGCCGAATCTGTGCGCCCTGATGCCGAACTCGCGAAGTCCGCCATTTTCACGCGCAGCATAACACGCACTCGCGATTGCGTCAAATCGCGAGTGGCAAGTTCGGCAGTTTTTGCATCACCAGATAGTCCGTTTTTCCCGCCTTGCAGTGGCGACAACAATTCGCAGAACGCAAACCTTGCCCCTCCGAAGCATCACATGGCATCCCCAAGGCACAGAGGCACCCCATGCGTTTCACAAGAACGCTACTTTGCGCTACTATGGGGTCGGTCGTGGGAGAATGAGGGCGTCGACTCCGATGCAGCACGAGCAACGAACAACGATCACACCGAGTACTGTCCGCTACCTCCCGTCAACGGTTCACGCCATCGTGAATCCGGTTGCTGGGAGCGGTCGACCAGCACGCGCCTGGCCTTCCATCCGCCAACAACTGGAACGGCTTGGGCTTCGTGTCGACGAGCTTTACACCGCTGAGCCCGGCGCTGCCACCCACCTCGCGCGCCACCTGGTCCAGAACGGAGTACGGGAACTCCTCGTCGTTGGCGGTGACGGAACGCTGAACGAGGTGGTGAACGGGATCCTCGATGAAGACGGGCATCCACTCGGGCCAGTCACATTGACCATTGTCCCTTGTGGCACCGGCCGCGACTTCCCCCGCTTGTTCGGGATCGCTCGACCTGAACAGGCTGTCGATCTCTTGCGCTGGGGAGAGACCTGCCGGGTTGACGTGGGCTCTCTGCACTTCCGCGACTCCGCCGGTCTGCCGCGCAGGCGATTCTTTGTCAACATGGCTGATATCGGCCTTGGCGCAGAGACGGCCGCCTGGGTCAGCCACTCGACGAAACAGCTCGGCGGCTTTCTGGCCTACCTCGTCGGAGCGACGCGCACGATCTTGCGCCACCGGGCCGCTCCGCTCTCCATTACCGTCGATGACCGCCATGTTTTTGAAGGCCCGGCGCTGATGGTTGCGATCGCCAACGGTCGCTTCCACGCCGGAGGCATGCGGCTTGCACCGATGGCTTCAGTCACCGACGGGCGGTTGGAGGTGTTCGTTCTGCGCAGTGTCTCGCGGCTGGAGCTCCTAAGTTCCCTGCTCCCCGCCGTCTACCGTGGCGCGCATGTCCGACATCCCGCCGTCGAGCATTGGTCAAGCCAAACGGTTCGCGTCGAGGCAGCCGAGCCGCTCCGCGTCGAGATCGATGGCGAGCCAGTAGGGACAACGGACATCGAAGCACGTGTCGTGTCCCGCACCCTGACGCTCCGTGTCCCTCAGGGCACCTGCCCACCGAGCGGTTGACCGTCGCTCCTCGCCTCTGCCACAATCGAACGGCGTGGGCGCATTGTCCCGCGACTTTCGCTGGATCACAAGGAGAACGAGTAGCACGATGACGACCGAACAGCGGATCTTCAACCAAACTGAGGCACTGGCCGAAGCGTTACGTATCCTCGCCGAGGAGCCAGAAACTGGCACCTTTACAATCCATGGTGAACCCCCAAGCGACCAGCTCCGCTGGTTCATTGACGGACTTCGACGTGAGCTCGAGCGACGAGGACATGAGTACCATCCGAAGCCGATCCCCGATATCCGACTCGTGCTGAGCGTCTTCCCGCACGACCGGCCTGTTCGCTATCGCCGCAAAGCACAGGCCACCTTTGTCGTCGGCATTACGGAATTCCCAGAGCGCCCGGAGGACATTCTCACAGCCTGTTACCCCTACTTGCTCTATGCACTGGCCAACCTCGTACTCATCCTGATTCCAGGCGAGCAGGGGCCGGAGGCGCACTTCGTCACGCTGGAACGGGGACATTACGGCATCCTGTATCGTCCTGGTGAAGATGACCTCTTCTTCGCGACGATCTACGAGCGTCTTCATCCACTCGCTGCATCACGGCTTGTCATTAATAACGTGTTTCGCACCGATCTCGAGCCGGAACTCTGGAACGGCGATGAGATTACGCAGCAGATCTCACGGGCTGGGAAGCGCCTGGAGGCGATGAATCTGTTGCCCGCCCCCTTCCCGGTGCACGAACTCCTGAGCGAAGAGGATCTTCGCCACGTCAAGCGGCTCTACGGCCTTGGCGGCCTGAGCTACGGCAACCTTAGCGCTCGCAAGGACCGTCACCGCTTCTGGATGAGTGCAAGTGGCGTCAACAAGGCGCAGTTGGAAGTGATTGGTCGCGACATCCTGATGGTCAGTGGCTTTGATCCGACCATCCCCGCCATCATCTTGAGCGTGCCACCCAACGTCGAGCCACGCCGCGTTTCGGTGGATGCGATCGAACACTGGATGATCTACCAGCAGCATCCCGAAATCGGCGCGATCGTCCATGTTCACGCCTGGATGGAAGGAATCCGCTCGACCGAGATTAACTATCCCTGCGGGACATTGGAATTGGCACTCGCCGTCTCGAACACACTCGCACAAGAACCGGATCCGACCCGTGCGGTCATCGGCCTGAAGAACCACGGCGTGACGATTACCGGCCGCAGCATGGACGAGATCCTGGAGCGGATCGAGGGGAAGCTTATTCCGCAAGTTCCTATGTCCTGAGACAGAGGACAAGCCGCGGCCTGATTTCCTCCAGGTCGCGGCTTGTCTTTAGGACACTGAGACGCCCGTCTCGCCGGGAAACTCAAACACCGCTTTGATCACCCTGCTCTCACCCTTCGCCGTCACGGCGGCTAACGCCGCACGGTAGTCCGAGAGCGCGAACCGGTGCGTCACGAGCCAGCCCAGTTCCACACGCCGCTCCGCCATGAGCCGTACCGCATGTGCAACGCAGGAGGCGCGAATCCCATCGAGTTCCGCCTCTCCGTAGGCCATTGAGCCACGGATCTCCACTTCCCGTAGCCAGACCGGAGTCCAGTCCACCGCCCGCGGGTCGCTTGCCAACCCAACCAGCACAACTCGGCCACCAGCCTTCGTGACCGCGAGCGCGTCACGGACCGATCGCCCTGATCCAACACAATCGAACACCTCGTCCACCCCACCCTGCATCAACCAGCGGCCAAACCGGGCCCGCAGTACCCGTGCTCCGGTCAGGCGGGACAACTCGCGATACAGCGCAGGGCCCGAGCGACCAAGCAGGACGACGTCCGCACCCAGCCGTTCTGCTGCCTGTGCCTGGAAAGGGTACCGTGCCGTGACCAGTACCCGCGCCCGCGAACCGATCGCCCGCAACGCAGCGATCGTCAGCAGCCCGATAATCCCCGCGCCGAGCACCAACACCGTCGAGTCGTCAGCTGGGCGATTCTGTAGTACTGCGTGTAAGGCCACTGCGAACGGCTCGGCCAGCACTCCTTCCTCATCGCTCACGTTGTCAGGGATGGGAACAACCTGTGACCGGTGCGCAACGAAGCTCTCGCTCCATCCCCCACCAGTATCTCGGCAGAAGCCGATCATGATACCCGGAGAAACAGTCCCCTCGCGAAAGCGTAAGCAGCGGTTCGGCATGCCACGCGCACACTCTGGGCACGGCTCACGAAACCCGCGAGCTACACAGGCGAGCAACGGATTCACCGTGACGCGCTGGCCAATGTGCAGTCCTTCGACTCCAGTCCCTCGTTCCACAATGCGACCGACCGTCTCATGCCCCAAGGTGAAAGGGAAGGAAACCAGCGGCGACGTCGTCGGACTGGCATGGAGCGTGATGAGCCCCACATCACTGCCGCAAATACCGCTGTAGCGGGTCGCAATGCGCACCCATTCGGCGGTTGGTAGTCTCGGCACGGGGACATCTCGGAATTGCAGGAGGCCAAGCCCATTCCAGAAGACTTCAGGACGCCACCGCCCAATGGCCTTGGCAAGGACATAGCGAGGGACGCTCTCAACGACCTGCAAGGCGAGCATGCATTCCTCCTCTACGCGCAGGCACGCCCAGAGACAATCCGGCCCGGTAGTGCTCCAGTGTGAACACCGTCTCGCAGCACCTGGACGCCATTCACCCAGACGTGTCGGATCCCCGTGGGCAGCTGGTGGGGATCCGCGAAAGTTGCTCGATCACTAATTGTGACTGGATCGAAGACAACGAGGTCTGCAAAGAAGCCCGGACGTACCTGACCGCGGTCACGCAGGCCCAGCCGATCCGCGACGGCCGAGGTCATTTTGCGAATCGCCTCCTCCAGGGTGAGGTCACGGCTTTCCCGTACGTAGCGCGCAATCACCCGTGGGTATGTCCCGTAGGCACGCGGGTGTACCGGTCCATCTCCCCGTGCCCAGGCGGGATCAAGGCCACCAGCATCCGTCGCCACTTTTACCCAGGGCTGTCGGAGTGCCAACCGCACGTTCGCTTCATCCATGACAAAGTAAATGGTAAAGATGTTGCGCTGCTCAGTGAGCAAAAGGTCGATCGCAGTCTCGATCCAGTCTTGCCTCCGCTCAGCTGCAATTTCTGAGAGGCGCTTCCCAACATATCTTTGGAGTTCCGGATGGCGCATCCCGACCGGCAGAATCCCCTCCGGCCCAGCCTCTAGCCCCAGCGCTTCCCAGTCACCCGAGGGCTGTTCAACCTCACGCCGGATACGGGCTCGCATCACCGGGTCACGGAGATTGTCGTAGAAGCGACCCTCCGCCGCTACCCAGGGTGGCAAGACCGACGCGAGTCCGGTACCCGCCGCCGTGTAGGGGTAGACATCTGCAGTGATGTCGAGCCCTTCGCGCCGAGCCTGCTCGATTCGGGCAATGACGCTCGGGAACTTCCACCAATTTCGCCTGCCTGAGGCCTTTAAGTGATAGATTTCAACAGGGATCTCAGCCTGCCGGCCGATTGTAATCGCCTCCTCGAGCGCCTCAAACAGCCGTTCCGCCTCGGAGCGGATATGCGTGATGTAGAGGCCTCCCCAGCGTCGTACCTCGCGGCAAATCTCCACGAGTTCCTCCGTTGAGGTATAGGCATCCGGCGGATAGATGAGCGCGTAGGCCACGCCAAACGCACCATCTTCCATCGCCGCGGCAGCGAGGCGACGCATCGCCGCAAGTTCGTCAGGGGTGGCAGGCGTCATGTCGTAGCCCTTCACGAACTCACGGAGGGTCCCACCGGCTAGAAACGCTCCAATGTTTGGCGAAACACCGCGTTCGACCATCGCCTCTAGCCAGTCGCGGAAACGACGCCACCGGCGCGCTCGCTCTTCCCATTCCGGGAGCCGCCGCGCGAAATAGGCGCTCGGGATCGGTTCCTTGATCCTCCCGCCGAACGGCGCTGGAGTCCACCCCTCCCCCATAATCTCGGTGGTGACCCCCTGCGCGATCTTAGAGACAGATCGCCCATCGACCATGAGAGGATAGATCGAATGACTTTGAATATCGATGAATCCTGGGGAAACAATGCAGCTGGTCGCATCGATGACTTCCCGGGCATTTCCCGGCGCTATGCAGCCCGGTGGTGTCACGGCAATGACCCGATCACCCCGCACTGCGACATCACCACGGAACCATGGGTTCCCCGTTCCATCGACGATCTGCCCGTTACGAATGAGGAGATCGACTTCCACGTCTCGCCGTCCTTCCTCAGCCGCCATGCCTCAGCGCTATCCTAGCGCAGCACTCCGTGACACAGGCCAGTGAGCAAGTGACGGGCCGGAGTCTGTTGCCTGACCACCAGGCGTGAGAATGAGTATCCAACTGGTATTCTTCTTTTTCTTCGCAACGACGGGCAACGTTTCCGCCATGTGGAGTGGCCATCTCTGTTGGTGCCCGCTCATCGTCATGTGGGAGTGTGCTGAAAGGGAGACGGAACCACAACGACCAACTTCTGCGGTACTGCGCCACAACCTGACACTGCTCCAGAGTCCGGGCGTGAGAGGAGCTCCCGCTCAGGGGCGTGCCCTGTTCCGCGCCCTCTCAGCTTTGCGCTGGCGCCAGGGGCTCTGCAAACAGCGGATGGCTCAGGCGAGCGGGGAATCAAAAACCCGTCTCGCTCAGTCGTTCGCGTCAGCGTTGTTGGCGTGCTTGTCGCCAGGCCTCATACTCGACCCGGGCCGCCTCTGTCAGGGGATAGTAGATCCGCAAGTCGCCACCAGCCGCAAGGCGTTCTCGGGCGAACGTCTCCCACTCCGCATGCTCACGCGCGTCAGCAAGCACCGCCGCGGCGAGCTGACGCGGCACGACAATCGCACCATCGTCGTCGGCGATGATGATATCGCCCGGCAAAACCAGGCGTTCCCCGCAGGCGATCGGCACGTTCACCGCGAAGGGGAAGAGATCGGTTTGGGTGTGGAAATTCGGCGTGACGCCTCGGAGCCAGAGGCCAAGGCCGAGCTCCTTGACGCGTGGAAAGTCGCGGATACAACCATCAATGACCACTCCGATCCCCCCTTTGGCCTTAAAGTATGTCAGCATCATTTCGCCGAAAACACCACTCCCAAGATGTCCCCGTGAATCCACGACGACAACGTCGCCCGGCTGTGCCTTGTAAAGCACATGACGGTGCAGCTGCCGTTCCACGTCGTCATACTCCGTCTGGCCGTACACGTCCTCTCGCTTCGGCATGAACTGGAGCGTGAGCGCTGGCCCAACGACTTTCACCCCGGGGCTGAAGCTCACCAGGCCCCGCAGATGCGAGTCACGGATGCCGAGACGATAGAGCGCACTGGTTGCTGCCGCACTACTTACTTCTGCTTCGAGCGCTGCGAGAAGATCGCGAGGTGGCCGCTCGATATCGGGGATATCGAAGTTCAGGATCATCGCTTCTTCCCCCTAACACTCACGGTCACTCATCGAAAAATCCCCGATCTTCCTCGGCCAGATACTGCCGCGCACGTTCGACGTCGAAGCGAACACCAAGGCCCGGACGATCCCAGACTGCAATATGCCCATCAACAACGATCGGGTTCGGGAGACCAACGACGATGTCATACCACCATTCCGGTCGGGCCACCGGGTACTCAAAGGCGATGAAGTTGTCAGGCAGCGTTGCACAGACATGCACGAGCGCGGCAAGACCAATAAGACCATCATAGATCCCATGCGGAGCAATCAGGAGACCGTGAAGATCCGCGTACTCAGCAACCCACTTCAGCTCGGCAAGACCACCGACATCGGCCGGGTCAGGACCGATGATCCGGACTGCGTGCCGCTCGATCAACTCCACAAAGTTTTCACGGAGGTAGATCTGTTCTCCGGTATGGATCGGTACGGTGGTTTGCTGCGTCACCTCGCGGTAGACGTCGGCCAGGACGTACGGCGTGTAGTCACCGGTGATCAGATCCTCAAGCCAGAGCAGGTTCAGATGCTCAACGGCACGAGCGAAGCGAATCGCGTCCGGGACAGTCCAGCCTGGCCCACAATCCAGCGCGAGCCCGATCTCCTCGCCGAGTTCTGCCTTCATTGCCTCCACGCAAGTGACAAGGTGCCGGAGCCCACGTTCGGTGAGTGGTCCACGACTCAGGTACGGCGTCGCACCACGCACTGGATCACCGTAACGTGCACCAGAAAGCGCGTCGAACATCGGTCCGTGATAGCCGACCGAGACCTTCACAATAGAAAATCCCTCTGGTGCTTGCTTCATAAAACGAACGTGCTCAACAAAGTCCTCCGGCTGGTACCCGCGGAGCGGCTGTCGCACACCGCCGTTGTAGACCCGCACTCGATCGCGAAGTTTCCCACCGAGCAGCTTGTACACCGGCACGCCATATGCCTTGCCCGTGATGTCCCACAGCGCCATCTCGATCGCACTGACCGCGCTGCCCCACGGCTTGAATGCACCCAGACGACGGATCTTACGCATCACCCGCGCGACATCGGTCGGATCCTCACCGAGAAGGTGCTCACGGTAAAAAAGCACGTGCCACCTGACAGAGGACTTGGTCGACTCGATCTGCCCGTACCCATCGATCCCTTCATCGGTCATGATGCGCACGATCGGGTACCCGCCGAGTACTGCGCAGCGGAGATCTGTGATCCGCATTGCTGCCCTCCCATTTCCCACGAAACTCGCGGCGAATCATACGACGGATTCTCCGAGGGTGATACGCCGCGCAGACAGCGAACACAGCCTCCTGCGCTTTCCAAGAGTTGCGACATCTGGATCGTTCTGCTTGGCAGAAACAAGAACGATGCGACAAGATGATGCGAAGTCTCTGGACCATCCCGGTATTCCTCACAGCATCGTACCTTTCCCCCTGGCATCGCTCCCGCACTCACCGATGTCGAGCGCAGCAGCAATCCCACGCCGCTGACAGCGCAGGAAAACTGCGCTGCCCAGAGATCAGAGCGCACATGCGGTCAACACGGGTGGCTAAGCGCGTTGCATGATTCCCGCGGAGGCGTAGAGAGTACAGCGTGGCGCACCGAACCGGATTTTTGCCGCAGTACCACTCGTGGGGCCCGCACCTGTTCGACAAGCGTGGCGCAGCACGCTCCTCGCATACCCACGGGCGTCCACCAGAGTCCGTGCATCCTGCCAGCACGCGAGGACCAGGGCAACAGAGCTCTCACCCCCGACGCGGCTCATGGCGCGGAGAATAGCAGGGATATGCTGCCGTGCGACCGCCTGCTCACACTGTTCAACACCGCGTTGCTCCAACGGAGACAACGAACTCGCGCAACCAGCCTTGGGGAACAAGCCAAAGTTTTCCGGCGCACGGACTAGCCCGAGAGGTTCCAAGCCTGTTGTCGTAGTCCCACCCAATCCCTCTCCGGTTGAGCTCTTTCCATCAACGGAAACAAGCGACATTTGCGCGACGGGCATGCTCAGTACCGGTAGCTTGCCACCCAGGCTCTATCTTCACCACACCACGGCGGGCTTCCCAGATCGCGCATGACCACGAACGATCAAGCGGCATGCAGCGGAGGAGCTCGATGACTCCTCGCCATTGCTCGCCGAGATTACCGCTGCTCAGTGACTTGGCAGACCACGCTCAGCAACCCCAGTGGGCTCCTCTGCTTTCCGTTTCAGAACATTCCTTGGCTGGGAGCGGGTGCACAGACGACTTCCTCGCACCTTTCGATCATGTAGACACTCGCAAAATCGTCAATGATCGATTGTCCATGTCATGTTTGCTGGTATGAATTCAGGGTTTACTCTTCTCCGCATGAGAACCGGCCAAGTAGAGTTACGCTGAGGCACGGCAGTCCGTCGGAGGAAGTCGGTGAACACCCGATCTCGGGCCCGCGCTATCAGACGAACACTTGCGTCCGTTCTCGTGCTCAACCTCGTCGTCGCAGTAGCCAAGCTGGGTATTGGAGTTCTCACTGGCAGTCTCTCGATTCTCGCGGACGGATTGAACTCGCTGCTCGACGCCTCCGCGAATGTCGTCGGACTGATCGGGATGGCCGTCGCCTCTCGACCGCCTGACCCAGAACATCCCTATGGCCATCGACGCTTTGAGGCACTTACTGCACTTGTCATCGCCGGCGCAATGGGCCTGCTCGTTGTCCAGATCCTGCAAGAGGCCTGGCGCCGCCTCCAGATTGGTGCAATGCCGGAGGTGACTGGCCTTTCTTTTGCGGTCATGATTGTCACCCTGGGCATCAACAGTGGCGTGAGTTTGTGGGAGCGTCAACGTGGGCGCGAACTGCGCAGCCCAATCCTGAGTGCTGACGCCAAACATACCGCTGCCGACGCGTTCGTCTCGATCGCCGTAATCGGTGGGCTGATCGCTGTTCGCCTCGGGTATCCGATCGTCGATCCGCTCCTCGCGGTTGGTATCGCCGGCGTCATCGGCTGGGGCGCGTGGACGATCATTCGCGATGCTGCCCTGACACTGTCCGACACTGCCGTTGTGCCGGTCGAAGTAATTGAGGAAGCCGTACGCAACGTTCCCGGCGTCCAAGGGGTCCACAATATCCGCACCCGTGGCGGCGACGGACTCGTCTGGGTTGATTTACACATTCAGGTCGATCCGGAGCTCAGCGTGCGGACTGCCCATGACATCGCCAGTGCGGTTGCCCGCGCTGTCGAGGCAGCAGTGGGACAATCGGCAGACGTCACGGTGCACGTTGAACCTGCGCTCCCGGAGCACTTGCGCCTCACACGTGGCTACCGTATCTGGACGGAATGACACGCTACCGCTGTTCCTGTTGCTGGAGAGACAAACCGCCATCACAGCCGGTTTGGGACGCGAACCACCTCTCAAGGTCGCGGCAGGCGGTGCCCTCGGGACCTCAGCAGTCGCAAGAGCGGCTACTTTCACCTCCTGCTCAGGATACGTGGGTGGGCAACCCCACCCACTCATGGCCAACGTCTTTCGATTCGGTCCCTGCTCTGCATCGGTTGAGTTGAGAAGCCCAAGGCCCCTATCGATGACGGCCCACACGTCGCATCGGAAGCGGCAGCACAAGCTCCGACGATCAACAACCTGACGAGAGAATGTACGACGCTCGAACCACACGCGGAAATATCTCGCTCCGACCGCCCTCTTCCCATGGTATCCTGTAGTTACAGGGGCCAAATGCGGCTGTGGAACTCGCGTCGTGCAAGCGAGTTTTCCAGCGAAAGGAGCGTTGCCATGCCGCGTTTGCAGGTCTTGATCTGGTTCCTGCTACCGCTCTTCGGCCTGCTCGCCTTACTCACCTTCGCTGGTTGGGTCAGTGGAGCAGTCGGTGCCGTGCTCTTTCTTGCACTCGGAGCACTCGTCTTGATCTTGGCGGTCATCGCTGTCCGCCAGCGCGCGACAAGTTGAGAGACGGGCCAGGAGCCTTCTCATGCTCGACGTCATCACAGCGCTCCTGGCCCTACTTGTCTTTCTCATCGGACCACATTGGTTGCTCGACTGCATCCGCCAGGCAGAACTCAGTGACGCGACCGGCGAGCCTCTCAGCGGGCTCACATGGACGCTTGCGGCCGTCCTTGGTGCCTATCTCATTGGTCTCGCCTTCCTTGTGTTGGTGATCACAGCAGTTCGACAGACAGCCACAACCTGACCTTTGTAGACTACACCACGAGCCCAAGCGCGTGACGCAAGAAGTAGATGATGAATGCCAGGCTCACGACGTAGAGCACAGGATGCACCTCATGGTACTTCCCGCGAAAGACTTTGATGAGTGTGTAAGTGATGAACCCTGCACCGATCCCGTCAGTGATACTGTAGGCGAAAGGCATCATCAGCATCGTCGCCGTGACCGGCAAGCCGATCTCAAGGTTTGCAAAGTCGATGCCGCCAATCCGGACACGCGATTCCTTTGCCTCCGCCTCAGCCTCAGCCTCGCTCAGCACACCCATCATCATCCAGCCTACAATGATCAGTGCTGGTGCCGTCGCCTGTGCCGGAACAATCCCAACTACCGGCCAGAACGGCATCGACAGGAGAAAGAGGATTCCGGTCACGACCGAGACCAGACCGCTCCGGCCGCCAACGCTAATGCCCGCTGCCGATTCAATGTAGGTCGTGGCTGAAGAGGCACTGCAAGCACCGCCCATCACTGCTCCCAGAGAATCGACAAGAAGGGCTCGCTGAGCCTGCGGAAACTCGCCCCGCTCGTTCAGGTAACCAGCTCGCCGCCCTACTCCAATTAAGGTCCCCATCGTGTCGAAAAAGTCGGCCAGCATGATCGAAAAGACGACAAGAATCGCCGTCAGGACGCCGAGCTTGGTGAAGAATCCGAAGCTGAAATCACCAATCCGGCTGAAGTCCGGCACGGCAATCCACTGGCTGGGGAGCTGGGCAACACCGGGCGGGAAGGCTTCAGTGCCGGTCACTGCCCGCACCACAATGGCGACGACAGTGGTGAGCAGGATTCCCCAAAGCAGTGCGCCGCGGATCCCGCGCGCCAGCAAAAACAGCGTGATGATCAGGCCGACACCAGTCACGAAGACGGGAACGCCGCGAAGATCGCCGAGCCGGACAAGTGTTGCCGGGTCTGCAACCACAATTCCTCCATTGACCAAGCCGATGAGCAGGATGAAGAGACCAATCCCGACAGAGATTGCCTGCTTGAGCTCCAGTGGGATCGCCTCCATCACGTAGCGCCGGATACCAAGCAACACAAGAATCGTGATCACGATCCCTTCCGCAACGATCACCCCCATCGCCTCTGCTGCGGTCAGCCCCATCGCGCCCATCAGCTGGAAGGCGACGACAGCATTCAGCCCCATGCCTGGTGCCATTGCAAAGGCTCGGTTCGTCGCCAACCCCATAGCGATTGTCATGATCCCAGCCACGAGCGCCGTGGCTGTCGTGACCGCCGAGATCGGGAGTTTATCGGGGACATCAGGCGTATGAAGGATCTGCGGGTTCACGAAGATGATATAGGCCATCACGATGAACGTCGTTACGCCCGCAAGAATCTCCGTTCGCACATTCGTGCCAAGTTCGCGGAGATGGAAAAAGCGTTCGAGCCAGCTCTCGCTCCCTGTGACACCCGTCGCCATGGCACGCTCGCCCACGCGTCACCTCCTCATACTATTTGTCCGTACACTGCGTACTGTACCCGCGTAGTGAAAAGCCGACAAGGCACAAGCACATTGCTGCCCCTCAATACGAGAGCGGCGTCTCTCCCGGGATGATTTAGATCCCCTTTGCACTTTGGGCCACGTGATCTTGCCCGGCCCCACGCAAACACTGATCCGTGGGTTCCCGCACGATCTCGAGCGGTATCGCGCACTCTGATCTGGCACGTGGTTGGCAACAGAGATCAGCCACTTCTGTTGACGGTAAAGCCCTGCGCTAGCCCAAATAGCCACACGCTTCTGCAAACCCACCACTGGCAGTCACGCAGGGAAGGTTTGAGGCAACGTCCATCCTTCATTGACCACCGAGAGCGCGGCGAGCGTTGTGGCACTCATGGACGAGGTACCATCTGTCTGCACTTGCTTCACCATCGTGCGGCATCACAACGAACGAGGCAACAAAACAAGAAGTCCTGCCAACATCGAGGGAATAGTTACCCTCTTGCAGAGAGATTCCCCCAGACCATGAATAGGAATGTACCCGGCGTTCCAATCTATGCGACCAGCGTGTGACCAGATTTCTCTCCCTTGGTGACTGGATAGCCAAGGGAAGTCCCGCCTGAAAAGCAATGTTGTCAGCATGATTCGCAGCGAGCGGCCAACACATGTTTTGCTCCGACCGCAGCTGCGCGTACCTCGGTCATGTCTCTCGACACCGAGCATTCGGGCTCGCCCTACGGAGGATTGGAACGCGAGCTTCCGAGAGCGCTGCCCGTTCGGTCGCACCCCTCTGGCCCGGAGCTAATCGATCACTCGATCCATTTCATCCACAAACACCAAAGTGCGTCACCGCTTGTGTCGGAAGGTAAGAGAGCACGCTAACCGGGTTCTCGGTCGGACGTAGGGAAGTCCACGGGAGCGTACCGTGATTTCTGTGACAGAAGCGGTTGCAACCAGCTACTGTTGTTGGGACAAGGAACACAGACCATCACCGCTGCGGGCGCCCCATACCGTAGCACTCCAGAAGCCTGTGCATCGATATTGGCGGCGAATACCCGCTGCAGTGCCTGAACACGTTGGTTATCCTTGCCCCAAGCTGCATGGTGTCCGACGCTGTAGAAAGACGAGCACGACACGCGGTAGTGCGGGAAGGGTTGCTGCGATGGGCGACGCAGCGCATGAGGCTGATGGAGAGGGACGGCCAATTGAGCGAGCGCACGCCGCCATTGTCGCAGAGGACGTCTCGCGCATCTTCGGTCCACTGCGTGCTGTGGATCGAATCTCTCTCGTCATTCCGCGCGGCGTCGTCTATGGGGTGCTTGGTCCAAGCGGCTCGGGGAAGACAACGTTTCTCCGCATGGTCGTCGGCGCACTACGGCCGAGCGAAGGACGCCTTTTTGTCTTTGGCCGGGAGATGCCAGATCGACGTGTGGCTGCACGAATCGGGTACATGCCGCAGGCGCCGGCACTCTATCCCGACCTGACCCTGCGTGAGAATCTCCGCTTCTTCGGTGCAGTCTATGCGGTCGGTCGCCGCGAACTCGAGCAACGCATCGAAGATCTGGCGACGCAGCTCGACTTGCTCGCCTGGCTGGACCACCAGCTCTACCGGTTTTCTACCGGTATGCTCCAGCGTGCTTCGTTGGCTGTTGCCCTCCTTCATCAACCGGAACTCCTCGTGCTCGATGAGCCGACCGTCGGCCTTGATCCGCTTTTGCGACGAGCACTTTGGCAGCATTTTCGTGCCCTCGCTGCACGAGGGACGACGCTCCTCATTTCGACACACATCATGGACGAAGCTGACCGTTGTGATCTGCTTGGTATCCTGCGCGATGGCCGTCTCTTGGCGAGCGACACACCAGCTGCGCTGCGTGTACTGACCGGTCAGAGAACGCTCGAAGACGCTTTCCTTACCCTGGCTGGTCAACCTCTGCTTCCTGTGGAGCCGGCCCGATGAGTTGGCGTCGTGTGCTCGCTATCACCATCCGGATTGTGCGTCAGATCCGGCGTGACCGACGCACCCTGGCACTTATCTTCCTCGCTCCCATCGTGATCCTCTCCCTCCTTGGGTATGTCTACCGCGGCAGCTCTCGCACTATCACCCTCGCCCTCAGTGCCCCCGATAACCCGTTCGTCACTGCATTCGCTCAGGAACTCACCGCTCTCTCTATCCGGATTGAGCGTGTCTCACCCGAACAGGCCATTGAGCGCGTCCGTGCCGGGCAGGCAGCTGGCGCCGTACTCATTGAACCGGCTACTTCCTCGCCAATGCGACTGGTACTGGACGGCTCGCAGCCCGGTCGAGCACGCCAGGTCAGTACGATCGTCAGCCAAGCCGCGATGCGCACCGTGCTGCAACAGCTCCTTCCTCAAGGCACCGAGCCGTCACTGACGCTCGAGTACGTGACCGGTAGCCCACAGTTCGATGAGCTTGATACCTTTGCGCCGGTCTTCATCGGCTTCTTTGCGTTTTTCTTCGTGTTCCTCCTCACGTCGGTCTCCTTCCTGCGCGAGCGTCTGCAAGGAAGCATTGAACGCCTCATTGTCTCCCCACTGGACCGGGCCGAGATCGTCCTCGGGTACATGCTCGGTTTCGCCTTCTATGCCCTCATTCAATCTCTGCTTATGGTACTCTTCACCGTCTCTGTGTTACGCATCAATACCGTCGGCTCACTCTGGTTAGTTATCCTTTTTACTGTTATCTTGACAGTTGGTGCGGTGAACCTTGGCATTTTCCTTTCCACCTTCGCCAGAACAGAGCTTCAGGTCGTTCAGTTTATCCCCCTCGTCATTTCGCTCCAAGGACTGCTGTCAGGCATCATCTGGCCAGTGGAGAGCTTGCCCCGGCCACTCCGGTGGGTCGCACAGTTTCTCCCGTTGACCTGGGCAAACGAGGCACTGCGCGCCATCATGTTGCGTGGGCAAGGGCTCGAGGAGCTCGTCCCGCACCTTGTTGTGCTCGTCAGCTTTGCTGCGCTCATGCTTGTCCTTGCCATGACGACGCTCCGCCGGGAGGTTGCTTGACTTATGGGAGACCTTGGGCCACCCGTCCGCATAGCGCTCGGCTCCCAGCACCCAACCAAACGTGCCGCAGTCGAGCGTGTGGCCCCACACTTCTGGCCAAGTTGGGAACTGGTCTGTCTCGCTGTCCCCAGCGGTGTGCGGGCGCAACCGTTAAGCGACGAAGAGACAGTCGCGGGTGCGCTTGCCCGAGCTCGGGCCGCGCGAAGTAAGACCGATGCGGATTTCGGAATCGGCTTAGAATCAGGGGTCACACCTGGCCCCCTTGGACGCTGGTACGTGGTGAGCTGGGCCGTCGTGATTGACCGAGAAGAGCGTCTCGGCATCGGCGGTGCCGAACGGTTTCCGCTCCCAGATCAGCTTGCCAAGCGCGTACTCGCGGGACTCGATCTGGCCACAGCGCTCACCGTCACCTTCGGAACAGCAAGCCGGAAGAATGGCGCCGTGGCAGTGCTCACTCGTGGTCGGCGAGACCGGGTCGAACTCTTCGCGATCGCTCTGCTGCATGCACTCTGCGATCTGGAGCGACAGCGCAGCGACTCGCTTCACGTCGCCCGCTCGAGCGCTGCACCCGGTGGCAAGTGATCGGCGAGTTCTCGCACCACAGCATCCACGTCACTCTCCGGGGGCAGCCGCAGGACGAGCCGGACCGTTTGCGTGACCGGCCGGGCAGCAATCGCCCGCGCGTCGTGCATCAGCACTATGAGGTGTGAGATCAAGACGCCGAGCGCGACGAGCGTGAAGCCAAACGCCGGGGCAGCATCGCTGAGTGCGCTGGTCAAGGAGAGGAGACCGAAAAGCCAGGAGACAAGTTGATACACGACATAGCCAGCTGTGCCGAGCAACGCCAGAACACTCAGTCCCAGCGTCCCATAGAGGTACACCCGCCGGCTGAGGCTCGTTCGTTCCGCTTCGGGTTGGCGCAGGGTGCGCAACGCGACTTCCCGCCAGAGCGCCAACCACGCAGCACCGCCAACCACACTCAGCGACACTGTGAAAGCCAGATCCTCACGCCAGTTACCGAGCGTCGTGCCTGTCGCTGCCGCGACCAGCGCTCTCAGCAAGAGTCCAACGAGCCCACCCGTCCCCAAGACAGCGAGCAGCAACCCTGCGAACGTCGAGAGATAGACAAGTAGGCGTGTCACCCCCAGGGCCCAGTCGGGGCCGACGCGTGGGTGCCTGGCAAGCACCGCTGCTTCGCGCTGCATGGTTACCCGGTGGTACCACCACACCAGTACGAGTGGGATCGCCCAGGCCCACGGGCTCAAGAGCTGGCGGAGACGCTGAAGCGTCTCTCCATCGGGGACACCAAGCATCCAACGCAGGATGGCATTGAGAGAGGCCGCCAGTGCAACCAACAGACCCGCCAGGCCCGCAAAGACGGCCAAGCCAAGATAGGTCCAGCGGACGAGCGAGTGTCGCTCGCGCTCCGCCGCGGGGAACGCACCAGTTACCAAGCGCAGTGCTTCGCCCCAGTGCAGTCCCCAGGCCACCAGACCGCCGATCGCAAATGCCGTGAAGGCCGCTAGCGGAAAGCGGATTGTCCCAGTCACGACCACTGGCGTGAGGAGTACATCAAGCATTGTCTGCAAGAGGTTCGCGATCCCGACAACGAGCAGTGTCAGTCCAGTCGCTGCTGCACCATACCCGTAGAGTCGCAAAAGCCAATCAGCCGCCCCTTCCAGCGACACAATTCGGCGCTCCGCGCGCGCCAGCCTGGCGTGCCCGAGCCAGAGGGCTCCAGTCACCAGAAGCAGCGCAAGCTCTTCGAGGGCACGAGGAACGCTGACCTCCATCGAATCTGCCACACCGAGCAGGCCGAGGAGCGTCAGTCGCAGGAGCTCCACTCCGCTGCTCAACCAAAAACCGAAGGTCACCAGGAGCACCAGCGTGAGGAACAGTGAACGAAGAGCCGAGCGACGCTCGGTCGGGTCAGCAGCGATCTCACGCAGGAGCAGCCACCAGTGCACGGCCCAAATTGGGAAAGCAACAACGAGCAACGCAACACTCACGCTCAATTGACGACGAAACGCCTCTGGATCACCAGCCGTGGCCGGCTGCGCAAGAAACTCCCAAAGAGCGAAAAACAGCGCCCGCAGGAGACGCACCGTACCAGTCGCCCAGACGGCGAGCGCGATTCCTACAACGAGGTAGAGGTAAAGACGCCTCGCGATCGCCACGATATCGCTCCTCTCGCGGACCACGACCAGCTAGAGATAGAACGCAAGTTCATCAACTTTCCAGGCTCCGTCCTCGCGGACCAGGGTCAAGGTGCGCTGGTACGTGAACGTCCCACCGCCAAGGATCGGCAATGGGAAACCAGGCTGGATGTCAGTCGCGGTGCGCTCGATCGTGAGGATGATGGTCGCCCGGCCATCGCGAGCCTCAACTCGGTCAATCCGCACCCGCGCATTCCGCAATGATTCGCTTGCCCCCCGAAGCTCAGCCTCAAAATTGTAGTAGATCTCCAACTGCTCCCGCCGTTCGAGCTCCTGCTGTGCACGCTTCGAGAGAGCCTCCCGGACACGCTCAGGATCTCCGGCCCGCAGCGCCTCGATGTAGCTGACGACCGCGGCTTCGGGCGAGCCCGGAGGATACTGCGGCGGCCCACGCCGCTCCACGAGCAAAACGACGACTGCCGTTACAACGACAAGCGCAGCGAGAACGGCACCGACCAAAATGATGAACCGTGTCGGCTGTTGCACCCCGTGCCTCGATTCTGAATGCGCTTGCGCATCTGATCGAACCGCTGATCGATTAGACCAGTGTACCGGGCAGAGTTCGTCAGAGCAAGATCACACGTTACGCGATTCCTGTTCGTCACGGGCCTCGTAGACAACGCGGACGAGCCGCACTCGGTGCCCCTCCATCGAACGCACCTCGAGCTGGAGCGGGCCAAGTTGAACCGTATCTCCAACCTCAGGGAAGCGCCCTAAGCACTCGGTGATGACCCCTCCCACCGACTCGGCCTCGAACTCCGCACCGAGCTCCTCTTCGTCCAGTTCCAACCGATCCAGAAGCTCATCCAACGACACTCTCCCGTCTACTTCGAGCACGCCCGGCGCAATCTCACGGAGCGGCTCGTAGTCCGGGTCGAACTCGTCAGCGATCTCGCCGACGATCCGCTCAAGCAGATCCTCCAGCGTCACCAGCCCTGCCACACCCCCGAACTCGTCGACGACGATCGCGATCTTGGTTCGTCGCAGCCGCAACAGCCGTAACGCCTGACGCGCCGGCGTGTGTTCAGGGACGAAGACTGCGGGGCGCGCGAAGCGATGGCACGGAAGCGTCCTCGCTTCTGGTTGCTGCCAGACTAACCGGAAGACGTCCTTGACGTACAGAATGCCGCGGATATCGTCCGGTGAATCCCCCACAACAGGAAGGCGCGAGAGTCCCGTACGAAAGAACTGCTCGACTGCTTCTTGGAGCGACATCTCTGCCGACACAGTCACCATATCGACCCGAGGAACCATCACGGTGCGGACGGTAATCTCGCCGAACTCGAAAGCATCCTCAACGAGGCGGGCTTCGTCTTGGCTCACTGCGCCCTCACGCGCCGCGACATCAAGCAGCGTGAGGAGTTCCTCACGTGTCACACTCGGTACCCGCCCAGGATGCGCCACGCCAAGCCCGCGCAACACAATGGTCGTCACACTCGAGAGGAGCCAGACAACAGGCGCGGTAATTCGCGCCAAGAACACGAGCGGGCCCGCACTCGCCAGCGCCATTCGTTCGGCATGTTGGACAGCGAGTGTTTTGGGCACGAGTTCCCCGAGCACGATGCTCACGAATGAAAGGCCAGCCGTGACGATGATGAGCGCCAGTGCAGCAGCCTGTTGCTCGGTGAGTGGCAGTCGAGCGAGGACTTGTGCGAGTGGCATAGCCAGCGAGACGGCACCAACAGCCGACGTAAAGAAGGTGGCCAGCGTGACACCGACTTGTATCGTCGACAAGAGACGGGACGGCTCCTCGAGCAGACGCAACACCGAGCGCGCCGCAGCATTACCTTCTTCCGCGAGCGCCTGGAGATATGCTCGTCGGACCGAGACGACCGCGATCTCGGCTGCCGCAAAGTACGCATTCACCGCCAGCAGGGTCACGATGACGAGGAGCTGACCGAGTAACGGCATCCGCCCCCTCCTCTCCTGCTCGTGCCGCACGAGCCACGGCGCTCCGGGCCTGTTGTCAGCCCGCTCCGACTGAAGGCCACCCCGCCTCAGCGAGCGCCTGCTCCAGGAGCTCCCGCAACGATCGGTCAGTTACCTCGTCGAGCGCTCCCAGGATAAAGGAGTCGATGATCAAGTCTGGTTGGCGCTCGCGATACTCTAGGGCCTGGAGCACCGTCTCAAGCTTATCCAGCTGGCGAACGAAACGCGCTTCCGCTGTCAGAGCCGCTTCATATTCCTCCCATGTTTCGAGCAGACGCTCGCCAACCAGCCCTGGGAGCAATGCCGCGAGCTCGCGGAGGGCGGCCCGCTCGGCAGCTGTCTTCCGCGCTTCGGCCTCGGGATCATACACCGGTCGCTGACGGAAGAGGACTGCCGGCTCCGCCCCGGACTGAAGTGCCGCATCAAACGGAGTCCGGTCACCCGCAATCGCCTCAGCCGCGTCGTGCACGAGTGCGAGGAGCATTGCCCGGGTCGCATCCAGATCCGGACGCCTCTGTGCCAGCACCCACGCCATCAGCGCGAGCCGGAAACTGTGATCAGCCACTGACTCCGGCTCGCGCACTCCGCGGTCGATCCAGCCCTGGCGACGCAGTGTCTTCAGGCGGCCGATCGCGCGAGCGAAACGCAGCAATTCCGACGCCTCGGCCACCCCAAGCCTCCTCAAACTCGATCGTCACGCGCACCAACGAGATTGCGGAGGACACCAATCCCCTCAATCTCCACCTCGATGACATCTCCAGGCTTCATCGGCCCCACTCCATAGGGAGTCCCTGTCATGATGATGTCACCCGGCTCCAGCGTCATGACGTGTGAAATGAAGGAAACAAGGAAAGCGGGGGAGAAAAGCATCTGGCTCGTGCGGCTGTTCTGGCGTAGCTCCCCGTTCAAGCGCGACCGAACCGCAAGGTCGCTTGGGTCAAGTTCTGTCTCAATCCACGGTCCTAACGGGCAAAACGTGTCGAACCCCTTCCCGCGGACCCATTGGCCGTCCTTGTACTGAAAGTCGCGATGACTTACGTCGTTCCCACAGGTGTATCCGAGGAGATACCCTAGCGCTTGCGACTCGGGCACGCGCCGTGCCCGTCGACCAACGACAAGGCAGAGCTCCGCCTCGTAGTCAATCCGATTCCCGGGTGGCAAGAGAATCGTCCCCCCGTGACCAAGGAGCGCACTGGGTGGCTTGAGAAACAAAACCGGCTCGTCAGGGATCTTCCGCGTCGGATCGTTCTCTGTGACGTGCGCAGCGTAGTTCAACCCGACCGCCACGATCTTGCTTGGTCGCTCCACTGGTGGCAACACACTGAACGACTCAAATGGACCAAGCGGACGCCCACGGCGTGGACGCTCGACGAACCAGTCCCCTTGCGCTTCGTAAGCGATCCCATCTTCGACGACAACCGCTTTCGGTACCCCGTCGACCAGAATCCGGGCAAGTTCCACACTGTCCTCCTTCTCTTTGCACCCGCCGTACCGAAAACCTTTTCGAGCATCGTCTACCCTCACAGCAGCAACACCTGCTGGAGCTGCTCGTCACGCCCTGCGATCGTCAACTCGTCACCGAGGCGCAAGCGCTCACCACGATGAGGGTTCATGATGACCTGGTCACCGCGACGCAAGAACAGTGGTGTCACCCCAAAGCGCTCGCGGAGATCGAGTTCTTCGAGCGTCTTTCCTGCCATGCGCTGATCGACGACGACTTTGGCAAGACCATAACCCGGGCCAACATCAAAGTAGTCCTTTGCCAACGGCATCGTGAGGCTGTGCGCGACGCGAATACCGGTCTCCCGTTCCGGATAGACCACGCGGTCGGCACCAACCATCGTCAAAATGTCACCGTGCAGCTGGTTCTGCGCCTTGGCGAGGACGAAGCGCACACCGAGTTTTTTGAGCAATACCGTCGCCATGATACTCGAACGCTCGTCGGTGCCGATCGCAACCACCGCCGCGTCGAAGTCCTGAGCACCCAGCGTCCGCAAAACCTCCAGATCGGTCACATCGGCAGTCACCGCGTGGGTGACATAGTCGGCCACCGCCTCAATCGCTCGCTCAGAACGATCGATCGCCAGCACTTCGTGCCCTAGCCGCTCCAGCTCGATCGCAATCGCGCTCCCGAACCGCCCGACCCCCAACACCATAAACTGCTTGCGCATCTCCTTCCTCCTAGCCGAGCCGAATCGATTCTTGAGCGTAATGCATTACTTCCCGCGGAATTTCCGTTGCAAAGACCAACGCGATAGCGAGCGGCCCGAAGCGTCCGAGTACAAGCAGGATCGCCAACACTGCCTGCCCAGCCAGACCTAAACTGGCAACGAGCTCGGTCTCCGCTCCAGCCAGCCCGAATGCTTGCACGACCAAGAGCCACACGACGGGCAATTCATACGGCGCCCAGACCGCCAGCACCACAGTACCGCCAAAGGTGACGACCAACGCGAAGATTGCAATCGTGAGGGCACGAAAAACCTGCGTATCCGCAACTTCTCGGCTAAAGGCCACAACATGTCGGCTCCCTCGCACTGTGGCGATAATCGCCAGGAGTAGCAGACTAAACGTCTGCAATTTGATCCCACCCGCGACTGAGCCGCTCGCACCGCCGATGAAGGTCAGCGCTCCCAGGAGGAACGACGTTTCCTCACCGAGCATGCGTGTGTCGATCACCCGAGGACCACCGGTACGGCTAGCGGTGATCGTAAAGGAATCAAGGAGCTGCAGATGCCAAGGCAAGCCAGCAAGCGTCGCCGCATTCGCCCGCTCCATGAGCCAGATACTTCCGGTGCCAATCGCCAAGAGGATCACGCTCGAGACTAGCACCAAGCGCGTATCGGGATAGAGGCGCCGCCACGAGCGCCGCGCAACAACATTGGAAAGCGCCGGGAAACCAGTCGCGCCAAGCAGCACCAGCACGCTGATCGGCAGTATCGCACTCGCATCACGCTGGTAGGCCGCAAGTCCGCCGAAGCCGGGCTCGAAGTCAAAGCCAGCGTTGTGGAATGCCGTCACTGCGGTGACAAACGCCCACCAGAGTGCTTCTGGCACGTCGCGATGGACACGGACACTCGCCGGTAACAAGAGCAGGAGGCCAACAAGCTGAATTGCGAGCGTCGCCATGAGGAGACGGCGCAGTAACGGCTGGAGCTCCCCAAGCTGCTCTTCTCCGAGCCGCACACCAAGCACGTGATGCGCTTCGAAGACCGTGCCCCGCCGCATGATACCGGCCAAAAGCAAGGTCACTGTGGCGACGTATGCGAGCCCACCGATCTCTACCAACAGGACAATCACAGCCTGTCCCCAGTGGTTCCAAACCGTCCCAATATCCACCGGTGCGAACCCCGCGGTGCAGACTGCAGAAAGTGCAACAAACATCGCCTGCCACCAGGACACCGCTTGACCCGGCTCCCATGTTGCAGGCCAACGGAGAAGCAGCGCACCAGCGATCGTCAACAGCGCTGCACCACCCCAGAGTGCAACGAGGAGCGGCACCGTCAGGCGCCGACGGTGCCGCACGCGGAGCCGCACGACCTCGCTGGGCAAAGCCTCACGCCGGATCGTCCGGTCACCCGGACGACGCACGAGTGACGGAGGGCGACTGGGATGTCTCGGATGTGGTGAGCGTTCCACTGTGGTCGCCTGCTCTTAGGGACGCAGTTGCGCGCCCCGATCGAACGCGCCCTGAAGCCTACGCCGACGCCGTTTCACCGTCAACTGAGGTCGCCGCCCTGCCGGCGCGAACTACTCGGACACCGCTCGCAAGAACGCCGATCGCATTAACCAAGAGCAACTGCGGTCCGCGCATAACGCACCGGCTCCGGTCGTGTCCGTTCTGCCAACGCCAGCGCCAGCGTGAGCGGCCCAAGCCGCCCTACGAACATCGTCCCGACGAGGATGAGCTTGCTGAGCGGATGGAGCGCCGGCGTGATCCCCATACTCAGCCCGACCGTTCCAAAGGCTGAGGTCGCCTCAAACCAGATCTCCAGCAACCCGAAAGGTTCGAGAAGCGAGAGGAAAAAACTCGCCAGGAAAACAAGTGCGACCGCCAAGAGTGCAATCGTCATTGCGCGGAACACGAAAATGGCGGGAACTTCCCGCCCAAACGCAGCGACCTGCCGCTGCCCCCGCAGGACGGTCCACACGGCGAGGAGCAGGAGAGCAAAGCTTTGCACTTTGATTCCACCGGCAAACGAACCGCTCGCACCACCAACAAACATGAGCCCAATCGTCACGAACAATGCCTCGTCATTCATGCGCGCTACATCAAGCGAATTGAAGCCGGCAGTTCTCGGCACCACCGCCTGAAAGAAGGCGTTGAGGAGGCGATCACGCAGTGGCAAGACACCGAGCGTCCGTGGGTTATCCCATTCGAACGCCAAGATGAGTAGCGTACCTGTTACAAGGAGCACAGCAGTCGTCGACAAGACAACTTTGCTATCCAGCGTCAGCCGCCCCCAGCGACGCTCGCGCACGACGTCCGAGAGTACGGCAAAGCTGAGCCCTCCCAAGACGATCAGGATGGCGATGGGAAGCAAGACCTCTGGCGCATGCTGGTAGGGTGTCATCGAGCGGAATCCACCTACGATATCGAATCCGGCGTTATTGAACGCCGACACACTATGGAAGAGCGACCACCAGATCCCTCGCCAGAACGAGCCCGTTGCCGCAATCCCACTTGGCAACAACACGAGCGTCCCAGCTAGCTCGATAGTCAGTGTCAGAACAGCAAGCCGTTGAAGCAGCCGAACCACTCCACCGGGTCCTGGTTCGCCAAGACTCATCCCGCAGGCCAGGCGATCCCGCAACGTGGGCCGTATTCCCAGAAGCGCCAGCAGGAGCGTGGCGCTGGTCGCAAACCCAAAGCCACCGAGCTGGATGAGAATCAGAATGACCGCCTGCCCAAAGCCACTCCACGCGGTCGCGGTATCACGGACCACGAGTCCTGTCACACAGACTGCTGAGGTTGCTGTGAAGAGAGCATCGACAACCGACGCACGATGACCATCGGCCGAGGCGAACGGTAAGCTCAAGAGCGCAGTACCCACCAGGATCAGCAACGCAAACCCGATGGTGAGTCGGAGTGCAATGGGGCGCGGGCGACGCGGTGCACGCGGCCGCGGCAGTTGCACAGCCTCGCGCGGGGCGACAGCGCGACGCACAATCCGATCGCCAGGGCGACGCACCTGTTCTCGAGGACGGCTCGGATGCCTGAGGCGATCCATGAGCTGACTCGCTTCCACTCCCCCACTCTCGGGCAAGCCTAGGGGATAGCCGTGACGCTCGTCAACGCGCTATACTCTGCCAGTGACGTGCGTTCCCGGAAGGGACCCGCTTCCGACCGACGTTGTTCGGGGGACGGGTGCACCATGAGTGGTGCGGAGGTGAGAAGGCAATGACGCAGCACGATGTCTTTGATACCACGATCATCGGTGGGGGACCGGTTGGGCTGTTTGCCGCCTTCTACGCTGGCATGCGTGGGCTCAAGACCAAGATTATCGATAGCTTACCCGAACTCGGCGGACAGCTCATCGCCGTCTACCCCGAAAAGTACATCTACGATATCGCCGGCTTCCCCAAAGTGTTGGCCAAGGACTACGTGAAGGGCGCGGTGGAGCAAGGACTCTCCACCGGCGCCGTCCCTTGCCTGGGTGAGTCCGCCCAGACCCTCACCTGGCTCCCTGAGGCCGGCCACTACCGCCTCACAACCGACAAGGCCGACCACTACACCCGCACCGTCATCATCTGCGCCGGCGTCGGCTCCTTCGAACCCAAGCGCCTGGAGGCCCCCGGCGTCCGGGAGTTCGAAGGCCGCGGCGTCACCTACCTCGTCCGCTCCCTCGAGGAGTTCCGCGACAAGGATGTCGTCATCGTCGGTGGCGGTGACTCCGCCGTCGACTGGGCTTTGGCTGTCTACCCCCTCGCCCGCTCCACAACGCTCGTCCACCGCTCGAAGTTCCGCGCCCACGAGCGTTCCGTCCAGCAACTGCACGACTCCCCGGTCGCTCTCTACTACCCCTTCTATGAGGTCAAGGAGGTTCGCGGCAATGCCTGGCTCGAGGAAGTCGTCGTCCACCAGACCCGGACCGGTGAGGAGCGTGTCTTCCCCGCTCAGGCCCTGATCGTCGCCATCGGCTTTGCCGCCGACCTCGGTCCGTTGAAGACCTGGGGCCTGACGATCGAACGCAACAACATCGTCGTCGATCCGCGGACGATGGCAACTGGACTGCCCGGCGTCTTTGCCGCTGGTGATGTGGTGACGTACCCCGGTAAGTTCAAACTGATCGCCACCGGGGTTGCCGAGGCGATCACCGCCGTCAATCATGCCGTCGTCCATCTCGACCCCTCTGCCCGCCTTGACGCTGGCCACTCCACCAACGTCATGGAAAAACGCGAGCGCACCGCAGTCTCGGCTGACTGAGCCCGCTCGCAAGTCACCCTTCTCTCCGCTAGTCCGTGCAGAGCGCACGGTCTGGCGACCTCTTTTTTGGATCTAGTGCCCGCACACATCCCTTGTCTTATGCCGGATACTTGCCGCTGGAATGCAGCGGTGGTTCCGCGCAGTCGCGTGACCAGCCGAGTACATCGGCAAAACCTGCGACGAATGCCGGTTCATACCGCTCTCCCAGGGGCATTGACAGCGATTCCGTCAATGTGGTAGTGTGCAGGCACAAGGGTCGCACTGAGCGGTTGCGGCAAGACGGGGCACTCCGAACGAGGCGACGACAAGAGTGAGGAGTGGACGATGGCGCAGTATATCGCGCGCCGGCTTCTCATGGTCATTCCAACATTAATCGCGATTTCGCTGATCACCTTTATCATTATGCATGCAACGCCGGGTAGCCCGCTCCAACCACGCGCCCCACAAGCCAATCCGCTGCCACCCGCTGCCCAAGAGGCGCTCGCGCGCAAATACGGGCTCGATAAGCCCCTCTGGCAACAATACCTGACGTATCTCCGCCATATCTTCACCCTGGACTTTGGCTATTCCTACCAGTACCAGACACGCGAAGTCCGCGACATTATGGCAAGCACTCTCCCCATCTCGCTCCATTTGGGCATTATGGCGATGGCCTTAGCAATCCTGGTGGGCATCCCGCTCGGAGTCATCGCGGCGATCAATCAGAACGGTCCGGTCGACTACCTCTGTAGCTTTATCGCGACGCTTGGCGTTGCTGTTCCCAACTTTATCCTCGCGCTGTTCTTGATCGTGCTCCTGGTCCTGCTCATCCCCGTCATTCCACGTACGGGTGGCTGGGACTCTCCGATCGACTGGGTGCTGCCGACGATCGCGCTCGCGCTGGGCCCCATCGGCATCATCGCTCGCTACACCCGCGCCAGTATGGTCGAGGTATTACGGCAGGACTTCATTCGCACCGCCTATGCCAAGGGATTAAGTGACCGTCAGGTCATTCTGCGGCACGTGCTCAAGAATGGACTCATCCCCCCGATTACCATCCTCGGTCCGATGTTTGCTGCGATTGGGACAGGCTCTCCCTTCGTTGAGAAGATCTTCCGTGTCCCTGGCATGGGGCGGTTCTTTGTTGATAGTCTGATCGCACGCGATTATCCGATGATCATGGCGGTCATCTTGATTTATGGAGCCTTCCTGGCCATCATGAACATCATCGTGGATATCTTGTACGGCATCGTCGATCCGCGGATTCGCTTGGCCTGACGCGTGAGGAAGTACTGGGAGGAAGTGACCTCATGGCGACTGCTGGTGCTGGGATGACCGGACAGGCACAGCGGCTTGACGCCCTGGTCTGGGCAGCCCGACCGCACCGCACACTCTGGCGCGATGCGCTGAGCCGGCTCCTTGCGAACCGCTTAGCGATGTTTGGCCTGATCATCGTCCTCATCTTTACTGCTCTGGCACTGTTCGCACCGATACTCGCACCCTACCCGTACGATAAGGCCGATTTCACCGCAGTTTCCCAGTTCCCGACCTGGACCGGTAAATACCCGCTCGGCACGGATCTCGTCGGGCGGGACATGCTGAGTCGGCTGATCTGGGGAGCCCAAGTCTCGATGGCTGTTGGACTGGGCGCTCAGGTGCTCGTCTTCCTGATTGGCGTGCCGATCGGCGCACTGGCCGGGTACGTGGGTGGCCGCGTCGACTCGCTCCTTATGCGCTTTGTCGACGTCATGTACGCCTTCCCGCAACTCCTGTTCGTCATCCTGATCATGGCCGCCCTGGGACGCGGCATGCAAAACATCTTCATCGCTATCGGTATCACTGGCTGGGTGACACTGGCACGCCTCACCCGTGCCGAGTTCCTGGCACTCCGCGAGCGCGATTTCGTCATCGCTGCACGAGCGGCAGGAGCTTCTCCGTGGCGCATTATCACCCGTCACATGCTCCCCAACGCGCTCTCACCAATCATCGTCGCTCTCACTTTCGGCATCCCACAGGCGATCTTCACCGAGGCCGCGCTCAGCTTTATCGGCATTGGAATCCCCGAGCCGCGACCGAGCTGGGGCAAAATGGCCGGTGAAACGCAACAGTACATCACTTCCTACTGGTACATGCCGCTTTTCCCGACTATCCTGATCGCGCTTCTCATGCTGAGCTTCACGTTCCTTGGCGACGGACTGCGCGATGCCCTCGATCCGCGAACGCGGAAGCGCGAGTGAGAGGGGGTGACACAAGGGAGCGGCCTTCCGACACTTGTTGACTTACCGTGCACGTTCGAGGTGAGCAGCTCATCTTGAGAGGAGGAGGTACGATGAGCGACAAACTCCGCTGGTGGGAAGATCCCGAACAGGTGGCGCTTCTCTGGAAACGTTTCCAGGCAGTCAACCTCGATCGCCGCGAGTTCGTGCGGTTTGTCGGTGCAGTTGGGGGTACGACTGGTGCCGCGTTGGCCATGGCTGCATGCCAACGCGGTCCAGAGGCGACACCCACACCAGCCGCTGCTGTCACTCCGCCTCCCGTCCCCACACCAACCCCGCCACGTGCTGTCGGTCCAACGCCGACCGCCGCTCCAACGCCGACGGCAGCAGAAGGTGAACTCGCCCCCGAGCAAGTCTTCCGCACCAACATGGAACGTGACCCGCAGAGCTTTGACTTTAACCGCGACCTCTACTGCGAGGGAGATTCCTCGTGCTTCGCCATGCTGGGTATGTTCACACCGGATCTCGAGGTTGTTCCCGACATCGCGGAACGCTGGGAGCCGAACGAGGACGCATCCGTCTGGACGTTCTATCTCCGGAAGGATACCTACTGGAGTAACGGTGACCCAGTGACCGCCCACGACTACGAGTGGTCCTGGAAGCGGCAGCTTGACCCCGCCACCGCGGCACCTTACGCTGGTTTCCTCTACGACATCAAGAATGCTGAGGCGTTCAACACGCAGAAACCCGGTGTCACCCGCGATGACGTCGGGGTCAAGGCCCTCGACGATTACACACTCCAAGTGACACTTGAGGGACCACGCGGCTATTTCCCCATTCTCGCCGCCTACATCGCCGCTGCCCCGGCGCACCGCCCCTCAGTCGAGAAGTACGGCGACAAGTGGACCGAGGCAGAGAACATCGTCTGCAACGGCCCCTTCAAGCTCGTCCGTTGGGAGCACGATAAGATCGTGGTGCTGGAGAAGAACGAGAAGTACTGGAATGCCAAGAACATCACGCTTCAGCGTGTCGAACGCCCAATTATTCCGAGCGAGGCGGTACTCCAAGCTTACGAAAACAACGAAATCGACTGGATGTGGCGCGGCCCGCTTGGCCAACTCGACCGTGTCCGCTCCGATCCAAAGCTCAGCAAGGAATATCAGCAGTTCAACCTCTACGGCACGTGGTACCTTGTGCCTGACCCGAACTTCGAACCATACAACCTGAAGGAAGTCCGCCGCGCGATGGCCCACGCCATCGACCGCGAGACGATCGTCAAGCAGGTCCTCAAGGGGCTGGCCACGGTCGCCTACACCTTTAACCCGCCCGGTATGCCCTACTACATCGAGCTGGACGACAAGATTCGTGAACTCACAGAGTACAACCCCGATAAGGCACGCCAGTGGCTCAAAGGAACGCCCTACGAGGGCGGGAAGAACTGGCCGAAGGGCCTGACACTTACTCACCGCGAAGAGGGCGACGCTCCGAAAGCTGCTGCGGCTGCCATCATCCAAATGCTCAAGGAAGTGCTCGGCATGGAACTCGAGCACATCGTCGGTGAACCACGCGAGACCTACGAACGGATGTGGAAGCACGAGATCCCGCTCATGTGGGTCCGTTGGTACATTGACTACCCTGATCCCGCCAACACCCTCTTCCAGGTCTGGTACTCCAAAGCCCCGACCGGTCACCGCCACAGCTGGGCGAACGACGAGTTCGACCGGCTCGTGCTCCAAGCCAACGGAGAACAAGATCCTCAGAAGCGGTACCAGCTCTATTACCAGGCCCAACTGATCCAGCTTGAGGACGCCGCGGCAATCTATGTGTACAATCCTTGGAACTACGGACTCATGAAGCCTTGGGTCACAAACCTTCCGCGTAATCGGAACGGTGACTTTACCCCGGAGTGGAACATCTTCATCCGGCATTACGATTACTACAAGATCCTCAAGCACTAAGCACGCTGCATCAGAACGAGGTTGTCCCCTTATCCCGTGATTGGGATAAGGGGACAGTCGTCTTCTTCCGAGCCACACATCTGTCTCGTACTGCAGCACGGGAGTAGTGAGAAACGAGGCAGCATGCCAGAGCCCCCTCAGCAATTCACGACAGACCGACAACTTAACGAGGGAAGATGAGACGCTCACGACAAGCTCCGTCGATACCGCGTGGCGTTCTTCCTGCGAAACGACCACCAGGCGACTCCCCAAAGAGCGAAGTGACAGCGCCAGCAGTGCGATCCGCAGTGCTAGTCTACCAAATCAATCTCAGGAAAACCGAGGGAGAAAGCTGGCTCAAGAAGGCTTCTCCACCTCGCAGTCAGCCCTGCCCAGCCTCCAGCCGCGGGCGAGCGATCCCGTCATAAATCGCCCACGCCTCCCAGTCCCATGCGCATCCCGCGATTCGTTCGCCAGTCGGTTGCCCGCTCCCTTCTGGTCCTGGCTCGACAGTGATCCCCATCCCTTGGTATGTCGTCCAGGGATCCCGCGCGTGGATCACAAGGAGCGCTCTCCCTTGAAAGTCTGGAAGGAATACCCCCGCACTATCTCGCCCGCCATCGGACCGGATGAGCCATACCTGGTAGACGTGCCCCTTATCGGGACGTGGGAGTTCCTCAAGCACCACCAAGCCGGTTCGCCCCTCCCGATCCAAGTACACGCGCCCCACCCGGGCTGGCATGTCGGCTCGTTCGCCCTCCATCGCTGTCGACCAGTCCGCAGCTGCCAAGACCGCCGCGATACTTGCTTGTCGTGCTGCGAGCTCGTTGACCTGCCGGTCAGCTCGAGTGATCGCGAGCAGGAGTGCGAAGACAAGCAACACTGCCGCCGCTGCAAGCAGTCCACGCGCCCATGCCAACCGCCAGCGCTGGCGCCCCTCAAACGCAGCGGCGGCGAGGACGCGGGCACGCAGCGCCGGAGAGGGCTCGACTTGTGGCACCGCCGTCCCAAGCCAACCGAGTGCCTCTTCAATCCGAAGGAGCTCTGCCCGGCAGCGTTCACATCCTTCAAGATGTCGGGCAACACGTGCTGCCGTCTCGGGATCGAGTTCCCCGAGGGCATACTCCACGAGTTCCTGCTCATGTTCCGTCACCGCGTGTCCGTCCATAGCTCCCGGTCCCCCGCCAATGCTGCCGCGAGACGCTGCAGTGCCGTCCGAACCCGCGTCTTCACTGTTCCGAGCGGCACCCCCAATCGCTCGGCGATCTCCCGCTGCGTTAACCCTTCAAAGTACGCAAGCTCAATCACTTGTCGCAGACCGCTGTCCAGCTCAGCGAGCACCTGCCGAACACGGGCTACTGCCTCGTTCTGGAGCGCAGTGTCGTCGGGATCATTCTGGTTGGTGACATGCGTCGTCATCTCAAGGCGCCAGCTGAGTTGCCGCTCGCGAGTCCGCCGGCGTAGGACATCGATGGCACGATTCCGAGCCGAGCGAAGCAACCACGGACCAAATGGACCGCGTGCCGCATCATACAGCTGCGGGTACTGCCACACGTGGAAGAACAACTCTTGCGTCACCTCTTCGGCTGCTCCCGGATCGTGGAGGATACTCAACGCAAGTGAGTAGACCGACCGCGCATATCGGTCGTAGAGCACTTCCAACGCCGCTCGGTCCCGACTACGAACGCGCGCGACCAGTTCTGCGTCGCTCGCTTCACTCACGTCGGTGTCCATCCAGCCTGCCCGTTCGCCGTATCCGGCTCGACGTCTCTATCATACGCACTGCTCGGGGCGTAGGATTGACCTGCGAACCGGCCCGTGGTGCTGGGGGAGGGAGGACGAACCGATGCGTCGCAGCATGATCGGAGCGATTGCGGTGATCGCATTCCTCGCTGGCTGGATCGCCGGGAGCGGGTGTCTTCGTGTCCGGATCGCTGCGAGCCCCACACAGTCAGCCCGCATCATAGCGACAGCGGCACCCACTCCGAGCACTGCACCGATCACCCTCGGCTCCACACCATCGCGCAGTCCGTCAGTGATCCCTCCCGCGCCAGCTCCAGGCAGTGACTTCGCAACTGCGATCGAAAGTGTCGCGGCTCAGGTGACGCCAGCTGTCGTCTACGTCGCTACCCGAGCCATCGTGCCCAGCCTGTTTGGCTTCGGCCAGATCCAACAAGGTGTAGGATCCGGCGTCATCTTCGATCCACGTGGCTACATCCTCACCAATGACCACGTCATCGCCGGAGCACAAGAAATCCTCGTCGTGCTTGGTGATGGGCGCCAGTTTACCGGCCATGTGATCGGCCGCTCGCCCGTCAACGACATCGCAGTGGTGAAGATCGACGGGGACAATCTCCCCGTCGCATCACTGGGCGACAGCGACCAGCTTCGAGTCGGCCAGTGGGTTGTCGCGATTGGCAACGCGCTCGGCCTCGAGGGCGGACCAACAGTGACTGCAGGTGTCGTCAGTGCGCTGAGCCGTACCATCACACCCGGTCCAGGGGAGCCCGCGATCGGGCCACTCATTCAGACTGACGCCGCCATTAATCCGGGGAACTCAGGCGGACCTCTTGTGAATCTTGCAGGAGAAGTCGTCGGCATCAATAGCGCCAAGATTCAGACAGCGGAAGGAATTGGATTCGCCATCCCAATCAACAAGGCCAAGGAGATCGTGCAACAGCTGCTCGAAGCCCGTCCGCGAGCCTATCTCGGTATCACCTCTGTCTCCGTGACCCCGGCACTCGCCGCTGCCTACGGACTCCCCGTCAGTCGCGGTGTCCTCGTGGTCGACGTGGAAGCAGGTGGACCAGCAGATCAGGCCGGCATCCAGCCAGGGGACATCATCGTCGGCTTCGACAACCGGACAATCACGAACGCCAACGATCTGCAAGCAGCCCTTGGTACGCACCAGCCGGGCGACCAGGTCACAGTGACTGTTCATCGTGGGGGCCGTGAAGAGCGCCTCACCGTCACGCTCGGGGTTGCTCCAGTTGTCCAATAAGGGAAGGGACACCGCCATGGCGAGCCAGAGCGATCTTCTCTTCCACCGCCTTGTGCGTGACTTCGGACGTCCTGCCCCAACTGATCTAGCGCGCCGCCAGCTTCTGGATTCGCTTGCCCAGCGGAAGCTTCTCACAACTGGAACCAGCGTCCTCACCCTCCTTGCCTCCCCGGAAATCATCGCTGAGCTCGCAGCGCGCGGTGCGAGCGTGACTGCTGTCGAGCCGCACGAAGAGTTGCTCGAGCAGGCACGCCGTCGCTTAACGGGGACGACCGCGACCGTGCATTGGGTACGCCGCGATCCGCATCGCCTCCCATTTCGCCGGGCCTTTGATCTCATCCTCAGCATAGGCCTCGTCCTTGGAACCAGCGGGAACGAGGTCGAGGATCAGGAGTTCCTCCGTTCACTGGCTGCTGCGCTACGTCCTGGTGGGACGCTCGTTCTCGAACTTCCCAATCGTGACCTTCTGGTGCGCGAGTTCGTGGAGCGGTTTTGGGCCGAACTGGACGGGCTGCGCGTCCTCATTCGTCAAGACTGGGATGTTCCCATGGGAACAGTACGTCTGGATTGGCATTTCGTGTGGCCACACGGCACTGTTGAAACGCGCCAGGTTGCCCTGCGTCTCTATTGTGCCGCCGAACTTGCTGCCCGTTGCCGCGACGCCGGCTTGACGATGCTCGAATGGTGGGGAGACGACAATGCGACTCCATACGGGCTCTGGGCACCGCGCTTGTTGCTCGTCGCACGCCTTGGCAGCGAGCCTACCGAGCCACTTGTCGTCGGCAGCGAACGAGGCTAGGGAGCTCCTGAGCATGCGATCCACCACTCGACCGCTCGTCCAGATCGTCAACGCTGAGCGGATCGTTGTCCTCGGGTGGGGTCGAGCGATCCTTGCACAGTTGGCTCATCCCCTTGTCGCAGCTGGTGTCGCCGACCACTCGACCTTCGCTCGAGACACGTGGTCTGCATTCCGGCGATTCCAGGCCACTGTACGAGCGATGCGCGCATTCACCTTCGGCCCACCTGAAGCAGCACGTGAAGCAGCCCGGCGCATCGCGCGGAAACATGATCAGGTGCAGGGCATGCTCCGCGAGCCCCTCGCTCGATTTCCGGCCGGTACTCGTTACTCGGCTCACGATCCCGAACTGCTAACCTGGGTTCATGTGACAACGATCGAGGCAACGCTCGTCGCCTACGAGCGTTTCGTCGCACCACTCACACCTGCACAGCGCGATCAGTACTGCCAGGAAGCAACAGCAATGGCACAGTGGCTCGGTATCCCGCCCGACACTTTTCCCGACTCCTGGCAAGCACTGCAGGAAATCATGACCCAAGCACGGCAGGACGGCATCGTTACCGTGACCCCGCTTGCAAAAGCGTTGGCGGACCGTGTCCTCGACCCACCACGTCCGTGGTGGCTCACCCCAGCGGCTCGTTCCTGGCGCTGGTTGACGGTCGGCTTGCTGCCCGACTGGCTCCGCCAGGCATACGGGCTGTCCTGGTCAGCAGGCGACGAGCATTGCTTCAACCGCTTCTGCGCCTTCCTCCGGCGCCTGTGGCGCCATCTGCCGAACCTCATTCGCCAGTGGCCAGAAGCCCGTGCTGGTTTGCCGCTCCCCACACCTCCTGAATATCGCTCAGAGTCGACAGCGAACGCGAGGGTCAGCTCGTGACGGCAGTGTTTGGGCTCCTGCGTCGGTTTGGTCTCGCCTTTCTGCTCCTGACACTTAGTGTCACGATCGCCGGGCTCACGCTTACCCGTTACGCTTCATTGGGGACAACCCTCCCCACACCCACAGTTGGCAGGACACCGTCACCGGTACCCACACCGACACCATCACCGACGCCCACCCCGTTTCCACCCCCGCTTACTGCGCGTGTCACCCTCGTCATCGATCTCACTGGCGACCGTGTCTTACTCGACCAGCAGAGTGAGCTCCCGCTCCCACCGGCGAGCACACTCAAGCTCCTCACCGCCCTCACCGTGCGGGAGCTCTTGCATCCTGAGGAGATCGTGACGGTTCAGTCGGAGGATGAGGTCGACCCGACGATGGAATCAACCATGGGGCTTGCCGCAGGCGATACCATCACTGTCCACGACCTGCTCATCGGCCTTCTCTTGCCATCTGGGAACGACGCGGCGCGTGCCCTCGCCCGTGTTGCCGGTGAGCGCCTGGCAACCCCCAGCGAGCTCCCACCACGCGAGCGTTTTCTTGCCAGGATGCAAGCGAAGGCAGCGGAACTTGGGCTCGAACAGACAATTGTGCGAACGCCGGACGGGGACGACGTACCGGGACAGGTGGCAAGCGCACGGGATTTGGCCCGGCTCGCACATGCCGTGTTGGCTGATTCCGAGCTTGCCACCATTGTCGCGATGCGCGAAGCGCACGTTCGCGTGGGTGGCCCCAACGCCCGCATTCTCAAACTCACCAACACCAACGAACTCCTTGGGCATCTCGGGGTGATCGGGGTCAAGACGGGCACCTCGCCCGCTGCAGGCCAATGCCTCGTTGCCGCCTGGCGGACGTTCGATGAGCGGCTTTATCTTGCCGTCATCCTTGGTAGTCAGGATCGCTATAGCGATCTACGCGCACTCATCGCCTGGGTGACTGCTGCGACTGGCAGCGCGCCTAACCCTTGAAGAGACCCCACCGCCACTCCCAGACCTCACGACTCGAGAGGATCAACTG
Organism: Thermomicrobium sp. CFH 73360; assembly: GCF_023806465.1. Taxonomy (GTDB): domain Bacteria; phylum Chloroflexota; class Chloroflexia; order Thermomicrobiales; family Thermomicrobiaceae; genus Thermomicrobium. The sequence continues at coordinate 409,956 of NZ_JAMSLS010000002.1, forward strand.
CGTTGGCGAGAGCACTCCCCCTGGTGTCTGTTACCATTGTGCGCCGGCACGAGTGGCTCGCCCGCTGAGCCTCTTTTTCCTCAAGAGACGTCAGTGTAGGAGTGCCCTGTGTCACGCAATATCCCTACAATACCCACTACCCAGCGAACGTTTTTGACTCGTCTGCGTGACTCGCTGAACGAGAGTGCATTAGCTGTCCCGGCTTATCGCCGCTTCTGGCTCAGTATGCTCATTTCGAATGTCGGCAGTTGGCTTCAGCTCGTCGCCCAAGGGTGGCTGATCCTTGCACTGACGAATTCCCCGCTCTATCTCGGGTTCTATGGGCTCCTCCGTTCCGTTCCAACGCTGACCATCACCCTCATCGGCGGCGCGATTGCCGACCGCATTGATCGGCGCAAGATCCTGCTCGTCACGCAGTCGTCTGCAGCAGCACTCGCGTTCCTCCTCGGTTTTCTCGATCTCACCGGATTGGTTCGCCCCTGGCAGATCCTCGCTATTGCCTTCGCCACTGCGACAGTCATGGCGTTCGATAACCCAGCCCGACAAGCGATGGTGCCAGGCCTTGTTGGGCATGAACGCGTTCCCTCCGCAGTCGGTCTGAATTCGGCTGGGTGGAATGCAGCTGCTGTTCTCGGGCCCTCGCTTGCTGGCATGCTCGTTGCCGCTGCGGGTACTGGCTGGGCCTTTGTGTTGAACGGGCTGAGCTACCTCCCAGTCATTTGGGCAGTCTGGACCTTGCAACCAGCACGCCCGAGCGGGACAACGAGCACACCTCTGCTTGCCCATGTGGCAATCGGCATCCACGCAGCGCAGCGAGACCGTCGTCTGCTCGGACTGCTGACGCTCCTTGCAGTCCCCACGTTCCTCGGCCGCCCGTACTTGCAGCTGATGCCAGTCTTCGCAAGTGATGTCCTCCACACCAGTGCAGCTGGCTACGGGGCGCTGATGGGAATCAACGGGGCAGGAGCATTAGCCGGTGCATTACTCGTCGGGCGAGTAAGCAAGTATCCAAAACGCGGGCAGCTCCTCTTCTTCGTGAATATTGCCTTCGCCACAACGCTGATTGCCTTTGCGGCTTCGCACCAACCCGTCCTCTCCGCCGTGCTCCTCTTCGCGGTTGGCGCCAGCCAGACGCTCCTCATGGCACTCACGAACACACTCCTCCAGCTGATCGTGCCAGACGAGTTCCGTGGACGTGTCATGGCGCTCTACACGCTGATCCCGATGGGCTTCATGCCGCTCGGTACGATGGCACTGGGCAGTATCGGGGACGTGCTCGGTGTTCCCTTTACGGTCGCAGTGGCGGCCGGTCTTGCACTCGGCTTCACGTTCGCCGGTCGCCGCCTTTTCCCCGAAGTCTATCGGCTCCCTTAAACCTCCCGGTTCGGCTCAGCGGCGAGTTCTGCACGCAGCGTCAACAGACGTCCCTGACGGATCACCCCGAGCACCACCGAACTCCCAAGCGGTGTACGACTCAGCATCCGCTGCAGATCAGCTGGGGAACGCAGCGGCACACCGTCCAGGCTGACAATCATGTCGCCCGGCCGCAAGCCAGCTCGCTCCGCCGGGCTACCGGCAATCACCTGGAGCACGGCGACGCCAGCCGCCTGGGACGCTCCTCGTTCCGGAACAAAACGGCCCGGCACAGTGCGCAGTTCACCGACGATGCCTAACCAGGCACGCTGCACGCGTCCTCCGCGCAAGAGTTGCCCAACCACCCACTGCGCCGTGTTGGCCGGAACCGCGAAGCTCAACCCCTGCGCCCCTGCCACAATCGCAGTATTGACACCAATCACCTTCCCACGCGTATCGACCAGTGGGCCACCAGAGTTCCCCGGGTTGAGCGGCGCATCAGTCTGAATGACGTTCTCAATGACACGCCCATCCGGACCACGCAACGAACGCCCCAGCGCTGAGACCACTCCGGTGACGACGCTCGCCTGCAACCCCAATGGGTTACCGATGGCGATGACGAGCTGACCAACCTGTAGGCGATCAGAGTCGCCGAGCTCAGCCACCGGCAAATCATTGGCGTGGACACGCACCACGGCAAGATCCGTAGCAGGGTCTTCGCCGACCAGTTGCGCAGGGAGTTCACTCCCATCCGCGAGCGTCACCGCGATGCGACGTGCACGGTGGACGACATGGCTGTTGGTGACAATATACCCGTCCGGCGCAATCACGAACCCCGAGCCCGCACCAGGCACCTCTGCCGAGCGGCGAGGAGCGCCGAAGGTGCGCATGACCTGCACACCAACAACTGCTGGTGCTACCCGTTGTACGACGCGGACGACAGCCTGCGAGAAAGCATCGAGCAACGTCTCTGGCTCAGCTGCCTCGACGCGGTTCGTCGCGTTCGCAATTGGCTCGTGCTCGTCACCACGGATGGGATAGATTGTGAACGGCTGTCGCAGCATGATCTGTTTCCTCCTGTTTGAATCACGGCTCTCGTTTGGTTGATTCCGCCCCTGGGCCAGATTGGCGAAGTTCCTGCACCCGTATCAGTGCCTGCCGGAGCTCCTCCAGCCAGTCCGCCTCGTGTCTCCCGACCAACCGAACACACCAGGCCAGCGCCTCGCTACGGCTCCGCGCCACGCCTGCTTCGACGAGCGTGTCCAACACCTGCCGCTCGGCAAGCCGCAGTCGCGTCATCACCGGGACACTGAGGACCGTGAAGAGTTGCTGGACAGGTCCACACGTCGCTCCCCAGGAGACTTTCCGGCCAAACCGATACTCGGCCTCGCTGGCGATACGCATACGCTGCCCACGTGTCTCTTCGCGGAAGCGCTGGATACGCGCGACGCAGGCTGCATGACGCTCTTCCTGGCTTGCTCCCTCAGGAAGGACCGGCTCAGGAAGTCGACCGATAACGAGAATCTCGTCACGGTCGTACGTAATCTCTGGTGGCTCGACAAACCAGCCCTCAGGCAAGCGACCCACAAACCAGGCCAGAAGTTCTGCGGCAAACGGATCCCTTTTCATCAGAAAGCTCCCTTCTGTCGATTGCGACAATTACAGTATTACACAAGCCAAGCCGATCAACAACCCTAAGACACCAGCCGCCGATCACGCAGCCGTTGATACGGTTCTGCACTCGGCGTGTGGTATTCCCGCACGACGGAACTCTTCTGCTGAGCAGCGTGGGTGGTCAGACCTTCAGAGCGTTGTCGATCTCCGTTCAGCTGGGACACGTTCACGAGAGCGCTCGTCACTGCAGCAGACCGCTGACCAGTCTGCTCACGGAGTCGGAATGTCATCAGAAGGTACCGCTGACGGTCTCGTAGCCTGCCCGTAGCGTCACCTCTTGTACCACCACCCGGCTCCCAGCCTCCGTGAGGCCATCTTGGTATCCACGCTGAGCGTCGCCAGAGCTCGAGACTTGCCTGACGGATACCACGGGTTCGCGCTGTACCGTGCGCAGGATCAGACGGCCTCAGAGACTCTGCACAACGCAGATCCCAAGCAGGGGGTAGATCAGTCCTGCCTCAGGCAATCTCCTCTAGCAACTGGCCGTGTTCGCTCGGTAGGATGCTGCCGTGGGTACTGCACGTGCCACCCCGATCCCAGACCGCCCGCTGCCCACCCCCGCAACAGGAACAAAAGGAAGTAGAAGCGACGAGCGAGCGTGCACCGCCGTGAATGTGCACTCGGCACCCTAAACCGAGCTCCTCACTGTCCAAGCGGAGCAGCCGATCCGCATGCCATGCCGTGTATCAGTTCACGAAGAAAATATCCCACGAGGCAAACGACCGATGGAGGAGCGCAATGTCTTGTGTCTGCAGACTCCTGAGACAGCATGTCCCGCGCCTGTACGCGCCATCGGATGTAGTGGGACCACTGTTACGTACTGCCGGGCCGAACTCTCGAGCCAGCTGGTGCGATACATTTCCCCTACACAGAACTGCCGGATGCAAGACCTCGACCCGCGAGCGCATCTCCGCTGACGACCCCAGGCATCTGGTTGCATTACCGACTTGTGACGCCGGTGGACGTGATAAATCGTGCCCCGACGAAAGACATGCCGCTTACAAGTGGCCGATACCGGAGCTTCCAAAATCCCGCGAAACTCGTTCACACGGTCCGCAAAGAGTCCAGGAGTTGCACGATTTCGCCCGAGATGCGACGAACCTCTTCCACAAGTTCGCGCGCCCGCTCGCGGTCACCTCGATTCCAGGCACGTACTGCCTCGGCAGCTGTCTGGTGCAAACGCTGGTGCGGCGCTTCCAGCGAACGGAAAATGTTCGACGTGCCGTACCGCTCGCGACCACGTCCGTAGTACCAGCGCCCAAGCCGGCAGGCTGTCCAGTCTGCGACTTGCTCAGGCTGCAGTTGCTCGCGCCCGTGCAGCATCGCCAACAGGCGCTGGACCCAGAGCAAGTGATCAGCCTTTGCCACCAGCACCAGCTGCGTATCGGTCAGCGGCAGCATCGTCTGCGCCACCAGTTCCCGCATCGTCCGGAGGCGCTGCATCTGGTCAAGGACACCCACCGTGAGTTCACCTGCCCGATCCCCCACACGTTCAGCAACGGCAGCCACCTGCGCTACATTCCGCGCTAGTTGCCCGACCGCCTGCGCCTGTTCCTCCGCTGCGGAGGCAATCTCCTGCAGCGGCGCCACGATTGCATCGACGGCCTTACGAATCGCTGTCAATGCCTCTTGTCCACCGGCCGCAACTGCCGCCCCGCTTTCAACTTGATCAGCCACGATGCCCATCGCCTCACCAACGCGTTGCATCCCCTCAGAGAGGGCCTGCACCTGGTTACGGATGCCGGAGACCGCCTCTTGTGTCGAAACTGCAAGTCGCCGAACCTCCTCGGCGACAACCGCGAACCCGCGGCCATGCTCTCCTGCTCGTGCTGCCTCGATTGCCGCGTTGAGCGCGAGAAGATTCGTCTGCTTGGCAATCGTGGCAATAGTCCCGAGAACCTGCGTGATGGGGCCAACTGCTTTCGACAAGTCCTCGATCCGCTGCTGGAGCTCCGAGACAGAGCGAGTCACACTTGCAAGTGACTGCAGAGCTTCGGTGACTCGCGCGATTCCGGCCTCGGCACGCTCCGCTGCACCACGCGCCGCCTCCGAGACCTGGCCGACGCTCCCCGAGACGACCTCCACCGAGGTCGCAAGTTCCCGCGCTACCTGAGCTGCCTCTACCGCTTGCTCTTGCTGTTCCCGGAAGGCACGGAGAAACTCGTCGGCTGCTCGGACCGGCACGAGCCCCTCCGCCACCGCACCTGAGGCAGCAAGCAGGAGGTCGATAATCCGCTCTCGCCAAGTCGCGACCACCGGTTCCCACACTGGACGGATCTCTGGAGGCAGTTGTCGAACCACCTGCTCTGCCTCAACAAGGTCGCCACGCGCCAGGGCATCGGCGAGCGCACGAAGTGCACCGAGCCAGGTCGGCTGTGAGTCCTGGTCGGCGATCTCCAGAGCCACCCCTTCCCTGACTGCACGACCGCTTCCTTTCGTCACACGCAAGTCCGCCTCAAGTGTGCTTCGCTCCGTCATCGTACCCTCCCGGTCGTCACAGTCACCGATCCCCGGACCGTCCTACTCGGGAATCTTCGGCGCGGTGACCAGAAAACTTGAGACGGCGTTGCCTTACGCCTCTTCCTTCCATCCAACGAGAGCTGCTCCCCAGCGCTGTCCCTTCACAAAGAGCGGAACGGTAATGACCGTCATCACCTCGCCCGTATCGCGAGCATAGGTCTGGACGAGGAACTGTTCGCGTTGGCGCGGTGATTCGCGAAGATCGCACCCAGCCTCGAGAAACTGCCGTCTCGTGGCCATGTTGGGGAGGCGCTCCGCAGTTGCCCCGAGCCCGACCCGTGCTCCCCGAACGAGTACTCGTTGATCCCAGAAGAATCGCTTAACACGGTTTCCCACAAGATCACGCTCTGGTATGCCGGTCCAGTCCTTGCAAAACGCCCGGTTATGCATCGGCGCATAGGTGTTGAGATCGATCGGCAACGCGAAGACAAGTCGCGGCTCTTTTCGCAGCACCGCCTCCATCTCCTCAGAAAGCGCAAGATCCACCACCGCGTCATAGGCAGTCGCGTACTTTGGTGGCTGAAACCCCTCCGGCGGCACGCGACTCACGTCGAAAAGTCGTGCCAGCGAGCGGATCGCAGGGCCTTTGATTTCCGTATACCGGAGTTCGAGGACATCTTCCAAACTCACGCGCCCCTCGTCGATCGCTCGTTCGAAGACACGCTGACACCGCTCGGCAAGCTCGCGGCACAACGCAAGCGCACGATGGAAGGTCGCGCCGGTATCAACTTTGGCGAGATGCTCATACGCTGCTTGTGTCCCTTGCGAAAGGACAAACGTCTCCTCAGCGACGTGCCGTGTTTCGCGCTCGATTGCGCCGACACTCCCTGTCGCCTGCTCGAGTGCACGCGTTGCGCTCTCTAACGCAGCCGTCTGTTGTTGGACTGCCGAGGCAATTGCGTCGATCGCCTGAGCCGCCTCGCTAGCGAGGACACTTGTCTCACGGAGGACACCCGCCAGTTCGGCAGTCACCCGATCTGCGCCCTCGACCAGTTCCAGGCTCCGTGCCAACGCGATCCGGGCCGGATCCAGCTGCGCTGCAACCGCATCGGTCAGCGTGCGAATCTCTCGCGTCTGGGTCGCCGTATGTTCAGCCAGCTTACGCACCTCCTCCGCAACGACCGCGAAGCCACGCCCGTGTTCCCCCGCTCGTGCCGCCTCAATTGCCGCGTTGAGTGCCAGAAGATTCGTCTGCTTTGCAATACCAGCAATAAGCTCGCTGACATGCGTGATCGCTGCCACCTGCTCCAACAGCACCTGAAGACGATCGGCAACCTCCTGCATCTGCTGACGAAGCGCTGCGACGTGGGCCTCCGCGTCTTTGCTTGCCCGCAGACCCTTTGCTGTTCGCTGATCGACTTCGCGCGCAGCAGCAGTGGCCTGCCCGGCCGCATGCGCGATCTCCTCTACACCACTGTGCACGTCGCGGAGTGCTCGCGTCACTGACTCCATACTCTGCCGCGCCTGATCGATCTCTCGTGTCACCTGCTGGACACGGAGCGCGCTCCGCGCCACACCGACCGCGGAGCGTCGCACGACCGTTTCAAGTGCCCCCATAGTCGCCCGCAGGTCAGCACGAAGGTGCTCGAGCGCACGCTCCATGTGACGCGCTTCTGGTTCATCCGATGTGAAGGAGATCGGTCGCGCCACTGCGGCAATTCCAGCCTCGAAGATTGCTCGCAGAGTTTCCAAAACTGAGCGAGATGCCTGCTGCCGCGCGGGCCGATCTCCGAGGGCCAGCACCTCGCGATCATCGGTCAGTCGATGTCGCACTTCTTGCTCCATCCTCTCAATCCTCCGTGTCCTTCATCCCAGCTACACAGATCTAGTGATGCATATCGGTTACATCGGCACAGTCCGAGAGAGTGACAAGGTCCTCAGGTGATTTCGTAACAGATACACGATAACCCTGTCCGTCCCACGAGCTGCCCACCAAGTCTTGGTACTGCGGCCATCATCTGGAACGTTGGGCGAGAGGAGTGATCAAAATACTCCCAAATCGGTCATGCGCTATATGAGCAACTCTCAAAGAATGAACAACCTAAGTTCACAACCAACAAGTGTCCAATATTCTTGGATTTATCACAGTAGCTCGTTCCACCAAGTACGTAGACCTAGAGTATTCTCTACCGCGGATCGGCATATGCAGTCGCAGAGACAAAGTGACACCTGGTCGGGAGACCTCTTGCACGCAGTGCTCGAAAGACGCCCCGGATAGTGTGACTCGACTGTGGAAAGTGAGACACACCGCAGCGAAGGCCAAACGACCACGTCCCCGTGTATCGACGACCCCCTAGTTCAGGGGAGAGGGAGCGGAGGGTGTTGGGTGAGCACGTAAGTGTGGCTCGGGATCCTCTTCCTCGCACTCGTTGTCATTTGGATTGTGGAACTCTACCGGGTCGCCCGCGCAGGACCCACACGGTCCTTGAGCGAGGTGTGAGCGACCCCGACGAGGGGTCACGCGCCACTGCACGCCAGTGTGCTCACTCCGGTGCTGGTCAGAGGCGCTTGGAGTGAGCGCCGCAGACAGGCTCTCTCGACACTAGTCGCACCGGTGACTCCCAGTATCCGCATTGACCGATCCAACCGAACCAGATGCGTCTGCACGTCCCGACTCTGCCAGGCCACCAGGATATATCCTGCAGGAAACGCCATCGTAAGACATACCGTCAGCAGCGTTACCCGGCGCTTCAGAATAGTCCGTACATCCTGACTGCACCACCGGTGCCAGTTCTGTGACGTTCCAGCTATTCGTAAACATCGCAGGAGGCACCTGCTCCAGACTCAGGCAGGTCAGTCACTGCTGGGAGTTCTCACGCGCCAGTCGCTCCACCATCTCTTCCCGGGTCGTCGAACACAAACCCGAAACGAGAAGGGAACCTCTTCCCACTTGAGCCGCCCAGTTACGCGCATTGATCGCTTCCCCATTGGGGTGTCCTGAGGCGCCCACGCCCGGCACGTCGACGCCAAATGTTCCGCGACGTTGTACGGAGTGGAAGGAGCTACTTTTCTCATGACCATGCCGGTTTGCACTCGACAGAACAAGAGTGGTATACTGTCTGCTGGCGGGCGGGGAGCACCCCCGCTGCCCGACCCGCACCCCAATCCCTTCCCTTCCCTTGGCGCGCGGAGCGCTCCGTCCCCCGGTGCTCCGCGCGTTTTTTCGCCCGAGTCTACTCGCGTCATGTGGGGCTGAACTGGAGCGGTTCCGCGCCACCTGGTGGACCAGTCAGCACACTGCTGTGGACAGCCGCCGACCAAAGTGCTTCTGACTGTGCTTCTCCCAGGACTCTCCGGAATCCACACAAGCAAATCGATCACATTATTGTTCAGGATAGTTAGCGACTCAACAGAGGCTATGAACTCAGAGGGGCCGACAGCACTGAGCCGTCAGCCCCTTGGATAACTCGACACAGAAATGTGCCGAACCCTCACTGCTACGCCAGCCGTTCTGTTTATTCCGCTGCTTTCAGTGCCTCGGCAAAGACATCTAAGAAAGCGTCCGCCTGCTCTTGGGTGATGATCAATGGCGGAATGACGCGGATCACCTGGTCGTGCTCGCCAGCGGTAATGAGTAACGTCCGGAGTTCTTGCGCCCGCTGCACGACGCGCTTGACTGCCTCGCCGTTGGGGGAACGATCTGGTTTGACCAGTTCCACACCGATCATCAGCCCCAGGCCACGAACCTCCCCGATGACTGGGAACTCCTGCTGCATCTCGCGCAGCTGTGCCATGAGGTAACTCCCGATACGGGCGGCGTTCTCTGGCAGCTTTTCGTCGCGCATCACTTCGAAGGTTGCCACGCCAGCTGCACATGCCACCGCGTTCCCCCCGTAAGTCCCGCCGTGCGCACCCGGCTCCCAACGATCCATCAGCTCACGGTTCGCCACCACCGCAGCGAGCGGTAACCCTGAGGCAATCCCCTTGGCCAACGTGACAATGTCCGGCACGATCTCAAAGTGCTCGAAGGCCCACATCCGGCCAGTACGGCCGACCCCGGTCTGAATCTCGTCCACGATGAGCAGGATGCCGTAGCGGTCGCAGATGGCGCGCAAGTTCTGGAGGAATCGTTTGGGCGGCAGGATGTAACCACCTTCGCCGAGCATCGGCTCGACGATGATCGCGGCAACGTCGTCCGGCATGACCATCGTCTGGAAAAGCCGCTCTAGCTCGGCAATGCAGACAAGATCAACGTCCTCTGGCGGCACATTGTAGGGATTCCGAAACGGATACGGATACGGTGCGTAGTAGATCGAGGGGACGAGTGGCTCATAGTGACCACGCACCTTGACCCGCGAACTCGTCAGCGCCATGGCGAGATGCGTGCGCCCATGGAAGGCACCGCGGAAGGCGATGACTGCTGGACGGCCGGTTGCGACCTTTGCCAGCTTGACCGCCCCCTCCACAGCTTCCGCGCCTGAGTTGGTGAAGAAGACCTGGTTGAGTTTCGGCGGAAGCGTCGCAGTGATAAGTTGGGAGAGGCGAAGCATCGGCTCGTGAATGAGGATATTCGCCTGGGCGTGGATGATCTTTCCCGCCTGCTCACGGATTGCCGCCACAACGCGCGGATGACAGTGCCCGGTATTGACGACAGCGATGCCAGAGGTGAAGTCCATCCAGCGCTCGCCATTCACGTCCCACACATAGAGCCCCTCGGCCCGATCCACGACGACCGAGGAGTACCGAGCGAGCACCCTCGGGAGAATCTGCAGTGGATCAACGTGCAGCTGCATGGTCACCTGTCCTTCCTGTTGTACCCCATCCGTCCCATGCCCTACTCAGAGGTGATGCAGGAGCGCTGTGAGGAGCGCGGTGCGTTCAATCAACCCTGAAAGGCTGATCTGTTCGTGCTCAGCGTGCGCCCCGTCACCCGGACAACCCAGTCCATCCAGGGTCGAAATGCCGAGCGCCGCGGTGAAGTTCCCGTCACTTGCTCCACCGGTTGCCGCTTCGGTCAACTCGAGTCCGACCTGACGACCGATCGCCCGGGCCCTCTCGAAGGCGGCGACAATTACCGGCGTCCTCTCCATCGGTGGTCGATTCATGCCACCCTCGACCGTGACGCTCGTTCCTGGAAGCCATGGACGTGCACCAAGCACAGCCGCACAGACCCGGTCGGCCTCGTCTTGCGTCGTCACACGTACGTCAACGTACGCCCAAGCCTCTGCGGCCACCACATTGCTCCGTGTTCCACCACCAACTACCCCGACATTCACCGTGGTGCCGCGTGCCAGATCATTCAAGCTATGCAAAGAGTGGATTTGATTCGCCAACTCCTGAATCGCACTGATCCCGCGCTCGGGATCCGCTCCCGCATGTGCCGCCCGACCGGTGATCCGGAGCGTAAAGATGCCAACCCCCTTGCGTGCTGTCTTGAGTGCACCACCTGGCGCCGGTGGCTCCAGACAGAGAACGAACGCGCTTCGTTGCGCTTCCGCCTCGATCAGCGGCCGTGACACCGGACTCCCGACCTCTTCCTCGGTATTGATGAGCCACCGGATCGGACGGTGCGCCAGACCACGCTCTCGCAGCCAACGCATTGCCTCGAGGAACATCGCAACGCTCGCCTTCATGTCGTAAATGCCTGGACCGAAGGCGAGATCTCCTTCAATGCGAAATGGCCGTCTGGCCAGTGTCCCCACCGGCCAGACGGTATCGACGTGCGTCAGGACAAGCAACGGTTCGGCCGCTGCATCGCTCGTGCCCTGCCAGCTCGCAATCGTCAGGTCACCGTAGTCTCGTTGCGGATACGCTTCAATCGTCGCCTCAAGTCCGCGCGCCCGCTCGCGCACGTAACCAACGAGTCGATCGACAGCGGCTTTATCGGTACTCGGCGACTCCAGCTCGACCAAGGAGCGGAGGTCGGCCAGCAACGCGTCGCGGCGCGTGGCGAACTCAGCGATCGAGATCGTCATCAGCGAACTCCCGCTCCTCCCAGGCCGCCTCCGAGTCCGACTCCGGCCGAGTGCGCCACTGTTCACCCACGCGATTCGTTCCGCCACTCTCCGGTCGTCCTTGAGTCGGCGGGCGCGGCTGGCTGAAGTGGCGCAGATTTGCCTCCAGGTCGACGTAGTAGTCAGCGAGCTCCATCAGTTCTACCGCCGTGTTCCGCGGGGCAGAAGCGATCTCCACCCGCCGACCGAGCCGCTGCACCGTCTCCACCAGGTAGCAGTAGTCACCGTCTCCGGTCACCAGCACAACGACATCGACATGCGGTGTCTGGAGCAGGACATCAACCGCAAGCTCCAAGTCAAGATCCCCGCGCAGGGTGCCATCGCCGGCCCGCCGCAACGTCCGGGTCACGACGCGGAAGCCGTTCCGGCGCAGCCAGGTGAGGAAGGGAACGGCACTCGACTCCTCACTGGCGAGGGTCACATAGGCGTAGGCGCAGGCCAAGCGCCGTCCCGCAACCAGGAACTCGAGCAGACGCGAGTAGTCAATGCGCACGCCGAGGTCTCGCGCGACGAAGTAGAGGTTCGACATATCGAAAAAGACCGCTACTCGATCCGTCTGGTTCGGCAAGATCATACAAACCTCCTCGCTACTACCGAAAGACCGCCAACATCAATCCCGAGCCGTGATAAGAGGGAGATCAGCCATGGTGACCAGGCCAGGGGCATGCTCCACCACGCGAGGCACTGCGTTGAGTGCAATCGCGGTCGTCGCCCGATCACCCTGAAGACCCCCAGGAATTACGAGTTCCAGCGGCGTCGGTCCCTCCAGCCGCACGCGATCGTAAGCCGGATCGGCATCAAGGTACATGCGCAGGTGCAGCGTGATGCGTTCCTCGCCAGCAACGAAACCCCGGCCGAGCTGATCGACACCACACACGCGTCCCGGTTCCACCGTGAAGTACTGTGTCACGATCCGCCGCTCAGCCAGCACCGGTTCTATCCGCTCCTCGTAGTGCTCGATTGTCCAGCCCAGACCAGCTGCGAGGAGATATGCCGACTCCCGCAAGCCAACGTGCCGCACCGTCCCCGCGGCCACGAGTTCCTGGAACTCCTCAACCGTCTTGCCAGAGCCGATTTTCTCCTGGAGTGGTCTTCGGCGCGTCGAGGCGTTTTGAATCCGCTCGACGCGAACAGCCGTCACTGCCTGCGCGACACCGCTCAAGAAGAGCGGAAGGGTATCCATGACATAGCCAGGATTGACGCCCGTTCCGAGGACTGTCACCCCATGCTCCCGGGCGAGCGCATCAAGCCGAGCCGCAAGTTCAGGATGGCCCGCGGTGGGAAACGCGAGTTCTTCGCACGTCGAGACAACATTGCAGCCCAGACGCACCGCCAGCTCCAACTGGGGAAACACGCGGTCGAGGTACGACCCTGTCGCGTGGAGAACACAGTCTGGACGCGTCTCTGCCAGGACTGCTTCGGCATCCTCCCGGACGACCACGCCAACTGGCTGCCCCAGCCCGATCAGCTCCCCCGCATCACGTCCGACCAAGGTCGGATCAATATCGATGACCCCGACCAACTCGCATGAGCGACGCTCGAGCACGAGCCGTACCAATTCCTGTCCAATGGGCCCCAGCCCAAACTGCACAACGCGATACACGCGCCCGCTCACGCTCCTCTCTCCCTTCCGGCTCCCCGGGCCGGCGTCTCAGGACTGTCCCGGCTTGCGGCGCTCGCGTTCCTTGAGCTCGCGGTAGTACTTCTTTGGCTTCGGTAACGGTCGCTCTTCTTGCTGGGCTCGTGCTGCGGCCGCCTGTGCCGCCTGCTGCGTCAGTTGCTCCTCCAGGACTGCCAGGTCGTCATAAATCACGACGTTGCTGTTCGCCTCGGGAGTCCGCATCAGCCGCCGCACGAGCTCCAGTAACGACCGCACCTGAGCCTGCTCACCGCCTGCTCGCTCCGCCGTCGCCAGCACGCGATCCACGAGCGCGAGTGTTTCCGGTCGTGCGCGGTTCTCCACCAGTCGCTGGCGGATGCGTTGGAGCGCATCAGTCAAATACATCCGCCACTCCTTCCTTCTCTCGGGCACACTGCGAGCCCGATCCGCATTCAGCGTACATCGGCAACTCCGCCGCGGCCACAGCGTCACACCCGCGCCGCCCCGAGTATCCGGCAACGGCCGCACGAACGCAAGAGTTGCTCCGCTCGAAACGACTGTACGGGATGAGGATGCCGAACCCGCCCATCTCTACAAACGGCTCTCCCGAGAAGACTCGCGCCTGCCCTTCGGAGTGAGCGCTAACTCTGCTCATTCGAGCAAGATGCTCGTCTGGGGGAGAGCAAAGCGTTCCTCTGCCCGCATGTGAGCGTGAGTCGTCACATTGTTGTGAGAGACCACGCGTCTGACTGCTACTCTGCTTACGGCAGGACGATCACTCCACGCGAACGCGCTGATTCTCGGCACACAGTCCTCGTCACGTGTTTCACTTATAAAGGGGAAGGATACGAAGGAGACGTGCACAGTGCAGGAACGTGAGCGAGCCGACCTTCTCGACCAGTTCACTGGATGCTTACTTGGACTAGCAATCGGCGACGCACTTGGCGCGCCGGTAAGCGGCTGGACACGCGAGGCGATTGCAGCACGCTACCATTGGCTGGATCAGTTCGTCCCACTTCTCACAGAGGATGGCACGATCATTATTCGAGCCGGCGAGTTCACCGACGAGACGGAGCTCGCACTTTGCCTTGTTGAGAGTGTCATTAGTGCACGTGGCTATCTTGATGTTGCTGCAGCGGGCTACCGCTTTCTGCGTCTGCTCGATGGGCCAACAGCCCGTTTCCTCGACGAGCCGACACGACGGGCCCTTACTGCAGCCGCGGAGCACGGGGACTTCCAGCGTGGTGTCGCTGGCCCGGGTACTGCGACCGGCAGTGCTGCTGCTCGGGTCGCGCCGATTGGCCTTCTGCACGCCCTCTCTCGCTTCAACCCCGACCTCCTTGTCCGCGATGTGCTCCGGTCCACGCTTATTACCCATGCTGAGCCAGAAGTCATCAACGGCGCACTAGCCGTGGCCTATGCCATCCTCTTGCTCGTCCAAGGCACGACACCTCCCGATGTCCTCCTCGACGAAGTGGCCCGCTTCATCGACGAGGACGCCGTGGCCCAACGGCTCCGCCAGGCTGCGTTACATCCTGTACCAGCAGATGATGACGAGCTTATCCGTACACTTGCGGCGCTGGGAACATCTGCTGCTGTCGATGAGGTCGTCGCGACCGCCTTTGCCTCGTTCGCCGCCGCACACGATGATTTCGCCCGTGCAGTGACACTCGCGATCAACATTGGCGGGGCGACCGACACACGCGGTGCAATCACTGGCGCGTTGGCTGGCGCGTACCTCGGTGCTTCCCGACTCCCATCCGCACTCGTCGAAGAGCTTGAGGGCCGTCCTTCTCTCCTTCTGGCCGCCCGTGGTCTCTTCCAGGCCGCCCAGCAGCGTGCCGGACGCTTCGTCCGGCTGCTCGTCCGGTGAACCAATGCGGCAAGACCAGCGACTCGCGGCCATCATTTTCGATCTTGACGGTGTTCTGGTCGACTCAGAATCCCTTCAACTTGCCGCCTGGGAGCGGTACGTTGCTCGTTTCGGCCGCACGCTTCCCACCGACCTCCTCCCTCGGCTTTTTGGCCGACGTCTGATCGATACGGCCCGGATCATCGTCGAGACATTGGGATTACCGGTCGACTCGCTGCAAGCCGCTCGGGAGCGCGATGAACTCTTCCTCATGAGCGTTCACGGAAACGTCCAGCCAATGCCGGGAGCGCTCGAGCTGATCGCAGAACTCCATGCCCGCGCCGTTCCATTGGGCTTGGCGACAAGCGGTCATCGGCAGTACGTCACCCTCGTG
Source organism: Thermomicrobium sp. CFH 73360 (assembly GCF_023806465.1). Taxonomy (GTDB): domain Bacteria; phylum Chloroflexota; class Chloroflexia; order Thermomicrobiales; family Thermomicrobiaceae; genus Thermomicrobium. The sequence goes on from NZ_JAMSLS010000002.1 coordinate 425,303, forward strand.
CTCGGTGAACTCGGACTCGCTGACGTGTTTGCAGCTGTTGCGACCGGCGACGATGTCATCCACGGCAAGCCGGCTCCCGACTGTTACCGGCTGGCTGCCTCGCGACTCGCATGTCCACCGGAACGCTGTTTTGCGATCGAGGATGCGCCGCTTGGTGTCATGGCCGCACGGGCGGCTGGCCTCCGCTGCATTGCCGTACCCAACGCTCACACCCGCGAACTCGGCGGCTTCGACGCTGCCGACGCACTCCTGCCCAGCCTTGGCGCTGTGTTGCCGTGGTTGGAACGTAACGGGTGGCTGGGGTGAGCTTAAGTCGTGCGAGCGTCCCACGAGACTGGTTTTGCCGGCTGCAGCCCCGGACGCTGACCAATCCGACTTTCACACTGGCGGGACAGTGTGCACCGGTACCCCCTGTCAGCGTCACACCGCGTGACCAGGCTGCCCAGACATGCCTGAGTGACTCCGACGAGCACTGGACCGACGCGTGGCAGTGCACAGAGTCACGGATCCTCCAACGAGGCTCGGCATCAGGTGACCCACATGACCGATCTGGCAAAGACGCGCATTTCGTTCAGCACCATGAATGAAACAACAGGCCCCATACCGCCTGCGACAATACGGGTATGGGGCCCAACCGCAAAGGCATTGCAGCCCGACGGAAACCTGGGTCTTTACGACAACTCCGGGACTCGATTGAATACCACAAGGCGCAACTCTGTCATATCTTCAATCGCATACCGGAGACCTTCACGGCTGAGGCCAGAATCCTTGACGCCACCATACGGCATATGGTCGATGCGGAACGTCGGGATGTCGTTGATGATCACCCCACCGACTTCCAGAACCTCGAAGGCCCGCAGCGCGTGTTCAAGGCTGCCGGTGAAGACACCCGCCTGGAGGCCGTACACCGAATCGTTCACCGCCGCGAGCGCCTGCTCGAAGTCGTCAAAGGGGAAGAGGACGACAAGCGGTGCGAATGCCTCTCGACTGCAGACCGGATGCCACGGTGGTGCATCGACGAGTACCGTTGGCTGGAAGAATCGCCCTTCGGCCTTTCCCCCCACCAGCACCTTCGCTCCCTCGGCGACCGCCGAGTCGACCCAGTCCTGGGTTCGGCGCGCAGCCTTCTCGTCGATCATTGGGCCAAGGTCGGTCGTCTCATCCAATGGGTCGCCCAACTTGATCTTCCTCACTTCTTCGACGAAACGCTCGACGAACTCGTCCCACCGTGATCGGTGAACGAAGACGCGCTGCACCGAAATGCAGACCTGGCCAGCGTAGGCAAAGGCGCCGACGCGGATACGGGGAATCGCCACATCCATATTGGCCGTGCGGTCAACGATGACACCCGCATTTCCGCCGAGCTCGAGGACGACCTTCTTCTTCCCGGCTCGCGCCTTCAGATCCCAGCCCACGTCTGGCGACCCCGTGAAAGTCAGCAACTTGAAACGCTCGTCAGTCACCAGCCGGTCGCCGACGACGCGATCCATTGGCATGATGCTGACTGCTCCCTTGGGGACGCCGGCTTCGTCCAGAAGTTCGGCGAAAGTGAGCATCGTGAGCGGGTCACGGCTGGGCGGCTTCAGGACGATTGTGTTTCCAGAGGCAAGCGCTGGAGCAATCTTGTGCAGCGCCAGATTGAGCGGGAAATTGAAGGGCGAGATGCCAGCGATCGGGCCAATCGGGAAGCGCCGCGTGAAGCCGAATCGTCCTTGGCTGTACGCCATCAGGTCGAGCGGGATCACCTCTCCACCGATCCGCTTCGCTTCCTCCGCCGCGGTCGTCAGCGTGAAAATCCCACGCTGCACTTCTACTCGCGCATCGCGGATCGGTTTCCCAGCCTCCTGGGCAATCAAGCGGGCGAACTCCTCCTGCCGCCGGCGGAGCCCATCGGCGAGGCGCAAGAGGATTTCGGCCCGCTCGTAGCTCTGGAGCCGCCGTGTGACCTCGAAGGCTCGCTGCGCTGCCGTTACCGCGTCCTCGAAGTCCTGGTTGGTCGCGGTAGAGGTCACGCCCACAAGCTCATCGTTGTACGGATTGCGGATTTCCACCCGGTTCGGTGAAGTCCGCCACTCACCAGCGCAGTAAAACGGGTATTCGCGTGCCATTGCAGTACTCCTCCCATGCCGAGACGACTACAGTCAGCCGATCCGGACACGACGCAAACGTACGGCGAGCCTCGATCGGCCGGACGACGCTCACTGTACCCGACATCCACCCGTTCAGCACTGGTTCGCGTCCGGATCCAGCGGGAGCGCCATCTTGACCGGATCCAAGATCTCCTCGGCCTCCTCCGGTGAAAGCACACCCTCTTCGACGACCACCTCGCGGACAGTCCTCCCTGTCTGCCAAGCCTTCTTGGCAATCTCGGCTGCCTTCAGGTAGCCAATCCGCGGCGTCAGGATCGTCGCCAGCGCAATGCTGCCGTGGGCCAGCTCCGCTAACCGCGCTTCGTTCGCCTGGATCCCTTCGATGCAGCGTGTGCGGAAGACCTCGAGCGCGTTGGTCAAAATATCGGTCGCCCAGAGCAAGTTATAGACGATCAGCGGTGTCCAGACGTTGAGGTCGAGCTGTCCGGAGAGGACGCCCAGCGAGACCGCATGGTCATAGCCCACCACCTGGAAGGCAACCATATTGACCATCTCGGCGATTGACGGGTTCACCTTACCCGGCATGATCGATGATCCTGGTTGCACTGGCGGGAGGATGATCTCGCCCAGCCCTGCCCGCGGCCCCGAGCCGAGCAGCCGGATATCGCTGGCAATGCGAATCACTTCCAGCGCCGCATTGCGGAGAGCACCCGAGAGATGCGCGAAGTCAGCATGGCTCTGAGTGATCTCGAACGTGTTGCGCGCTGGCCGGAGCGGAAACCCCGTAATTCGACTTAGCTCCTCCGCGACCTGCATCCGGTATCCGGGGAAAGCGTTGATTCCCGTCCCAAGCGCAGTCGCTCCAAGGTTGATCTCTGTCAGCGCCAGTCGCGCTTCTGCGATCCGATCGGCCGCCCGGCGCAGCGCCGCACCATAGCCAGTGAACTCGTCACCGAGCCGGATCGGTACGGCGTCCTGAAGATGGGTACGCCCCGTTTTCGTCAGATTGCCGAATTCCTGCGCTTTCTGGCAGAAGGCGTCGGCAAGTCGGTGAAACGCCTCGATCAGCTTGGGAGTGGCACGCAGCAGTGCCAGCCGTCCCGCGGTCGGAATAACGTCGTTCGATGACTGTCCGAGGTTGACGTGGTCGTTCGGATGCACCGGCCGGTACTCACCACGCCGCCCGCCGAGAATCTCGTTCGCACGATTGGCAATGACCTCGTTGGTGTTCATGTTGTGCGACGTGCCGGCACCAGCCTGATAGGGATCGACGACGAAGTGCTCATGCCACAACCCGTCAATGATCTCCTGCGCCGCCTGTTCGATTGCCCGCGCTTGCTCATCGGTGAGCCGCCCGGCTCGGTGATTGACGCGTGCGGCCGCGAGCTTCACCTGTGCCGTCGCGACGATCAAGTCAGGATGCGGACGAAGGCCGCTAATTGGAAAGTTGCGGACCGCTCGCGCCGTCTGGGCTCCATAGAGCGCGTCCGCCGGGACCTCCACCTCACCGAGTGAATCGCGTTCGAGACGCACCGTTCCCACGACCATCGTTCCTGCCCCCTGTCCAGGTCCTCACCGTGCCTCACCGAGCCCGCCATCTGCTTCCCACCAACTCGGCCGCTGTGAGCCGATTGCGGCGAGCTCCGTCTTCACGTAGATCAATCCCTCGCGATCGAGCACCGACTGCTCGTATTCACCGCTCATGGTGATGGCATCGACCGGACAGACCTGCGCACAGAGCCCACAGAACATGCAACGACCTGCACGCAGGATGAATTCCCCAAGTTCACGATCACCCTCTTCTGAGGGCACAACGTGCATTTCCAAGCAACTCGTCGGGCAGATCCGCGCACAGAGCCCGCAGGCGACGCAAAGCGCCTCCCCAGTCTCCGGGTCAGAGCGCAAAGCCGGGAGCCCCCGGAAGCGCGGTGCCTGCTCCCGCTTCTGCTCCGGATACTGGATCGTCACCGGCCGCTGGAAGAAGTGTCGCAGAGTCACCAGAAAACCGCGAATGTCCTGTAAGACCATCGGTGCCTCCTTGCACGCGCATTGTTAGAGCGCGTGGAACCGAAGCCGGCCTGCGAGCGGTGGAGCATCAACACGCAGCCAGGCCTCACTTACGGCAAGACCTTGCCCAAGCCAGACCGCCCAGCCGCCGCCCGGCACGTTCTGACCAAGTCGGAGCACTTGGCGCGAGGGCACACCGCTCGGCATAACCGGCCAGGCGAGTGGTCCACGCTCTAGCCGTGGGAAGGTCATGCCTCGGTACAGGGGAACCGCTCGGACCAGCTCTTGGAAGACGTGCACGGCGTGCCGCCCCTGCCACCGGTAACCGAGTCGGCGTGCCAGTTCCTGAACCAACTGCCAACTCGGTCGCGCGTCGCCCGGCGGATCAACCGCCCGGCGCAAGCGCTGCACCGCTCGTTCGGCGTTCGTCATGGTCCCGTCTTGCTCCATGAACATCGCCACTGGCAGCACCACCTGCGCTCGCTCGACCAACGGGCTCCGGAAGCAGTCTTCGACGATCAGGACATCGAGCCGTTCGAGCGCCGCCAGGAGTCGCTCATCGATCGGCTGGGCAAACGGGTGGCTTCCTCCCGCGACGTAGAGTGCACGCACGGTTCCACGCTCGATCGCCTCGACGAGTTCGTCGAACGTAAGCCCCGGTTCACTGGGAAGTTCGGCTTTTCCGGTGCCGTTGCCACCTGTGTCGGCCCAGAGCGCTGCGAGTTCCGCTCGCGCGTCCGCGTCAGTCACCAGACGATAACCCGGCAGCCAGTTCGGGTGGCAACCAACGTCCAGCGCCCCCTGGGCGTTCGCGGGCCCACGGAAAGCGACAACACCACTCCCGGCACGTCCGAGGTTCCCGGTCAGGAGCGCCAAGTCGTTGGCCCGTAGCGCCGCGGAGAAGACATCGCCCTGTACGGCGTGGGCAAGCGTCTGCTGGATCTGGCTCGGCGGATACGGCGATGGCCCAGTACCTCGGCCGCCAGTCGCATAGAGCACTGCGGCCCGCTCGAGCGCCGCGAGGCTCACGCCAGCTCTCTCCGCTGCGGCAGCAGGATCGACGGTATCGAGCGAGGCCAGGAACCCCGCAAGCCCTTCAGCCTGCTCGATCGGCGAAGCAAGACCCCGGTCACGGATGACACGCGCCATTGCAGCAAGGACGAGCGCCTCCGTCCCAGGATGAATGCGCAGCCAGACATCTGCGCGATGGAAGAGCGGGAACTCGTCTGAGCTCACCACCACCAGTGCCGTCTCGCGGTACTGCTTGGCCCAGGAATGCCAATAACTGGCGACCGGTGCAGTCCGGCCGATGTTTGGCCCGACGATGAGAAGACAACCGGTATCGGTGAAGACCTCCTGCACCGAGTTTGTACTGGCGGGGAGGCCGAACGACGCAGCAAGTGCCGCATCCACGGCCCGCTGGGCCGGGGTCGCGAGCCGCTCGACGTTCGGAGAACCCATCACTTGCCGGGCGAAACGCTGAAGAAGATAGAGTTCCTCGTTTGTCCGATCAGGTGCAGCCAGTAAGGCGAACGCCGCGCCACGATATGGCCGCAGGAGCTCAGCAGCGCGATCGAGTGCATCCTCCAACGCAACCGGCACCAACTCATCATCCTGGCGGACGAAGGCAGTCTCCAGCCGAGCCGGATGCTGCACCTGCTCGTAGCTCCACTTGCCACGAACACAGGTATAGCCGTAGTTCACCCCGCGTTCCCAGAGGTGGGTGATCCGTCGCACCAGTCCACGGTTATGCTCGACATTCAGCGTGCAACCAACGTCGCAGAAACCACAGATCGTCTCTGTCGCATCGAGCTCCCAAGGGTGATGTGCGAAGCGCCGGTCGGTGAGTGCCCCAACCGGGCAAACTGCGATGCACATCCCGCATGAGGTACACGTCGTCTGCTCGAGATCGACGTCCCAGGCACTACCGATCTCGCCCTCCAGGCCACGCCGTAACACCTCGATTGCCGTCACACCGATCATCTCGTCGCAGACGCGCGTACAGCGGGCGCAGAGGATGCAGCGCTCCCATTTGTAGTCGATATACTGGCTAAGATGCTTGTACGGACGTGCCAGTTTGGGACGACGAAATGGGTTCTCGTACACATTGTGCGAGTAGGTGTTGTCCTGGAGGTAGCATTCCCCTGACTTATCACAGGTTGGGCAGTCCAGTGCGTGATCGATGAGGTACAGCTGAAGCACGAATCGCCGTGCCGCCTCACAGGCCGGTGATTTGGTCGCAACCTCCATGCCGTCTCGCACTTGTGCGGCACACGACTCGACAAGCCCTCCCCGCCGACCCAAGATCTCAACGGTGCAGATGCGGCAAGACCCCCAGGGCCGGAGCAGCGGCTGATAACAGAGATTTGGCACCTCGATGCCGACCATGCGGCAGGCCTCGAGGATCGTCAGGCCTTCGGGGACCGTATACTGCTGGCCATCAATGGTGACTGTAACGAGGCGCGTTTCCGTCGTTGCCGTCATTCAGTACGTCCCCTTTCGGGAACCGGAACACGGACACGCGTGGTCCGTTCCAGACCACACCTGGCCTGATCTTACCACGTGTTCTCCAAGCTACAGCTGAGCGGCGAGCGTGGGATGCTATACTCGCCACCGAGAGCGGGACGGAGGTTCCTGTGGAGCTGGAAACGGTCATCGGGCTGGAGGTGCACGCCCAGCTCTTGACCCGGTCGAAGATGTTCTGCGGCTGCTCAGCAGACTACGCTGGAGCTCCGCCGAATACCCACGTCTGTCCGGTCTGCCTCGGTTTACCTGGCTCACTTCCGGTTATCAACCGGCGTGCCGTGGAGATGACTGTGATGACCGGACTCGCCTTGGGGTGCCGCATCCCACCATACAGCAAGTTCGACCGCAAGAACTACATGTATCCGGATCTTCCCAAGGGCTATCAGATTTCCCAGTACGACCTCCCGCTCTGTGTTGACGGGATGCTGGAGTTCCTGGTCAATGGCGAACGCCGCCGCGTGCGGATCCGGCGGGTCCATCTTGAGGAGGACACCGCGCGCCTGGTCCATCGCACTGTCGCTGGTGAGAGCTACAGCCTGATCGATATGAACCGCTCCGGTGTTCCGCTCATCGAGATTGTGACGGAGCCGGACTTGCGCTCGCCAGAGGAGGCACGGCTCTTCCTGATGGCGCTGCGCCAGGTGCTCCGCTACCTCGGCGTCTCTACGGGGAATATGGAAGAGGGAGCGTTCCGTTGCGACGCCAACATCTCACAGCGGACGCGCGACGGTGGGCAACAGTGGCCAAAGAGCGAAATCAAGAACCTCAATAGCTTCCGTTCGGTCGAACGCGCGCTGGCCTATGAGGAAGAGCGCCAGCGTGCCGCGATCCGCCGCGGCGAGCAGCTCGTGCAGGAGACACGCGGCTGGCTGGAAGACCAAGAGATGACCATCACCCAACGAGCCAAGGAATACCCAGACGACTACCGGTACTTTCCCGAACCAGACCTTCCGCCGATCTTCTTGACTGAGGACGATCTGGCGCGCATTCGGGCAGCCATGCCCGAGCTCCCGGTGGCTCGCTGGGAGCGCTTCCAGACCGAATACGGACTTGGGCCACAAGAGGCGGCGCTCCTCACCGAAGAGCGAGCGATCGCTGACTACTTTGAGGCGTGCGTCGCCGGCGACCGCACGCGAGCGCGCGAGATCGCGAATTGGATCACCGGCGAGCTGTTCGCGCTGCTGCGCGAGCGTGGCCGCAGCATCTCCGAGGTCGGAGTGCAACCACGTCAGCTGCGACAGCTCATCGACCTGGTTCGGCGCGGAACCATCAGCATGCTCACCGCCAAGGAACTCCTGGTGGCGGTCAGCGAGACGGGAATCGACCCGGAGGTGCTCGTTGCCGAGCGCGGGCTCGCCCAAATCAGCGACGAAGCACAACTTCGCCAAGTGGTCGAGCGCGTGTTGGCCGAGAACCCAAAGGCGGTCGCCGATTATCGCAAGGGGAAGACGGCTGCAATCGGCTTCCTCCTCGGCCAGGTCAATCGCGCACTCGGGGGACGCGCCAACCCGGCTGTCGCTCGCCAAATCTTGGAGGAAGCGCTCCGGCAACCGGTCGAGTGACCCCGCTCGCCCCGCACCCCAATCGGCGGTGACGCAAACCGTGTGGCCGCAATTCGTGCAAGGCCGCACGGCATCAGGAACGCTTGAACGCTGGATGCCGATGATTCTGGGGGCGAAGGATGGCGATTGCAGCACCACAGCAGAGCTTGTACGACATTGCGGTCGAGCAGTTTGAACAGGCTGCTGATCTCATTGGCCTCGAAGACGAACTCCGCCAGATTCTGAGAACCTGCAAACGCGAACTGATCGTCAATTTTCCCGTCGAGATGGATGACGGATCGGTCAAGGTCTTCACAGGTTACCGCGTTCACCACAACCTGGCCGCTGGACCAGCCAAGGGCGGTATCCGCTACCACCCGAACGTGACGCTCGACGAGGTCAAAGCCCTCGCCATGTGGATGACCTGGAAATGCGCCATTATGGGGCTCCCCTTCGGTGGGGGCAAAGGCGGTGTGCGCGTTGATCCAAAACTTCTTTCGCCTGGCGAACTCCAAAATCTCACCCGGCGCTATACCACCGAGATCTCAATCCTCCTCGGACCGCACCAGGATATTCCGGCCCCAGACGTGAACACGAATCCCCAGATCATGGCTTGGATCATGGATACCTACAGTATGCATCGACATAGCGGAGTTGGTGTCCCCGCCGTCGTCACCGGTAAACCCACGTTACTCGGTGGCTCCGCCGGTCGCCTCGAGGCAACCGGTCGTGGTGTCGTCTTCGCGATCGAAGAGGCGGCCAAGACTTCTAACATCGACCTGACAGAGGCCCGCGTGGTCATCCAGGGATTCGGCAACGCTGGATCGACTGCCGCCCGGTTGCTCGACGAACTTGGGAGCCGGGTGGTCGCGGTCTCTGATTCCCGTGGGGGAATCTACAATCCGCGAGGTCTCGATATCCCCGCTGTCATCGCCTATAAGCAGCAGACCGGTTCTGTCGTCGGCTTTCCGGAAGCCGAGATGATTACGAACGAGCAACTCCTGGAACTCCCCTGCGACATCCTCATTCCTGCTGCGCTCGAAGAGCAGATCACCGAGCACAACGCGCCGCGCATCCAGGCCCGACTCATCGCGGAAGCGGCAAACGGACCGACGACACCAGAAGCAGATCGCATCTTGTTCGACCGTGGGGTGATTGTTCTCCCCGATATCTATGCCAATGCCGGAGGTGTCACGGTTTCCTACTTCGAGTGGGTCCAAGGTCTCCAGCACTTCTATTGGACCGAGGAGGAGGTAAACAGCCGTCTGCGCACCATCATGACACGCGCCTTCCAGGCAATCCATGCCACAGCTGAGCGTTACCGCGTGCAACTGCGCACCGCAGCACTGGTACTCGCTGTTCAGCGGGTCGCGGAGATCACACGGCTGCGCGGCATCTACCCGTAAACCGAGGACCTCAGGTGGGAACGTGAATGGAGGCCGGTTCTCCCTTGCACTCCGCTGAGCCGGCCTCCGTTTGCGTTTCGCTGGCTCCTAAGCTGTGGTGGCGGAAAAACGATCGCCTGTGCCATTAAGGTAAACCGACGAGCGGCTCGGAGTAACAACATCTGACCTGAACGAGACGGGCGCTCCCTGAAAAGTACCCGACCGTTCGATCCGGAACGGCTCCGCCACAACACCAGCGAGAAGGCTGCTATGCAACGCGCCTGTGCTCTCCGCGGAGACTCGTGAGGCCCTGCAGATCGCGCCTCGCGATCCCGGCCGGTAAAACGGACGAAAACTTGGTCCGCAACACCTTGCCCCCTACACAGTGCACTGTCCCTCGTTGCGCCCACTGTTACGCCATACCTCTTCGGTCCATCCTACCGGGGAGACGACAGCACCACTGATGAAAAGGTGATCCACGTTGAGGAGGTGGTAAGGAACTCCATCACTCACGTCTCCCACTGTACCAGTATTGCATCTTGCCAAAACCGGAGAATCACGCCTCCTTACAAGTGACAGTGTAAGCTCAGGGTGACACCAACAAAATGCCAATGTGGTCGGGCAAAGCGTCTGTCCTTCGTTCTCTACAAAGGAGGCGCACAGGCAACATGCCGCGCGGAGAAAAAAATGCTCACGCTTTGTCGAGGCACCAAGGATCGTCCTGAGTCACGAGGCCTGCGTTCAATCGGGGCCCGAGCGGATCCACCTACCGCGTTGCCGGAACGCACAGGAGTTCGCGGAGCTCCGCCTCACGCTGTTGCTTGGTGACAATGATCAGTTCGTCACCCGGCTCAATCATCGTCTGCCCCGTGGGGATAATAAGTTCACCCCGGCGGAGAATCGCGGTGATGATCGACTCCGGCGGAAGCGGCAGCTGCCAGATCGGCTGATGCACAACCGGCGACTCGGCAGCAACCTTGGCCTCGACGATGGCGAGATCCGCGTGGCGTAAAGCCAAGAGATGCACGAAGGGTCGCTCGGGGATCTGTTGCTCGATCAGACTCAGGATGACGTTCGTCTGGCTCACCGTGACGTCGATCCCTAACCGGCGGAACAGCTCTTCGTTCTTCGGATTGTTCACCCGCGCGATCGTCCGTCGGACACCAAAACGCTCCCGAGCGACCTGACAGATAACGAGGTTATCCTCGTCGTCTCCGGTGACGGCAATGACCACGTCGGCCCGCCCGGCACCAGCCGCTGCGAGCGTCGCTACCTCGGCCCCGTCCCCCTGCATGACGATGGCACCGAACCGGTCACGGTAGAGCTGTACTTTCACTGGGTTCTTCTCGATAAGGAAGACTTCATACCCTTCATTCACCAGAGTCTTCGTCAAGTAGTAACCGACTTTGCCTCCGCCGACGACGATGATGTACATGTGTTCTGCTCCTCACTCGGCTGCCCGGCGGACTCAACTCGGCTCGGTGGGAACCACGTGATCGCGTACCGCGTGCTCAATCATCTCCGCGACCGTACGGGTCGGACAGATCACGGTGAGGCCGAGCTCGCGGTAGATCTCCGCCCGGTCCGGGTCATAAATGCGGAGAATCACCTTCGGAACGCGATAGATCACTTGAGCAATCTGGGCAGCCATAATATTCGTATTGTCATTCTCCGTTACGGCAATGAAGACATCCGCCTGCTGGATCCCCGCGTTGCGGAGCACATCCTCGTCAATCCCAGTACCGAGGACAAGCTGACCACGGAACCCTGACGGAAGGCGCCGGAAAGCGGTCTGCCGCTGGTCAACGACCGACACGTGATGCCCCTCCTCGGCGAAGTCGTTGGCAAGCTTGGCACCAACACGACCGCAACCAATGATGATGATCTTCACGACGGTGCCCCACCCTGGTCAGCGACGCGGACGACGACCACGTCGCACGGTGCATTGTCAAGGATATACGGAAGCGTCTCTCCTTGTGTGAGCACTCCCAGGTTCCAACGGCTCCGCGTCGCCATGATAATCGCATCGGCCGCTCGCTCGATCGCCTCGTCGACGATTGCCGCACCAGCCACCCGCGCTTGGAGGAGTTCGGTCATCACCCGCTTCCACTTGCCACGCGCGACGCGCTGCGCATACTCCGCTGCACGCTCCAAGATCGCGGTGCCACGCTCAATCTGTTCGGGGAGCTCCACATCGAGGGCAAAGCGCTGTGGTACCTCGACGACGTAGACCAGAATCAGCGTGGTATCACTACCAGCGCAGATGGCTGCTGCGAGGTCGATCGCCCGCTCATCATCGAGCGATCCACTCACTGGGACGACCACGCGGCGATAGGACCGCGCCACACTCTTCCTCCGAACGCTCGAGTCAGTATCCGAGCGCCAGGCGTTCGATCAGCAGCTGGGGAAGTCCGGCAGCCGCCATCTCGGCCTGTACCGCTGCGATATTGTACGGTACACGCCGGAAGGTCAGCTGCCCCCGCCCTGGCTCCCAAATCATGAACGCCGCCCGCGGATCACCATCACGCGGCTGCCCCACAGAACCTGGATTGACAAGAAACCGCCCTGCGTGAACAGTGACCACATCCCCGTCACCCGGACGAGACGGCGGCTCACCCTTGCGTGCTGCTTCTTCGCTGAGTACGAACGGAATGTGCGTGTGTCCAAAGAAGCAGAGACGCGTCCGGAGGAGATCGAAGTTCGCCCGTGCTTGCTCACTCGTGAAGACGTATTCCCAAACTGGTGCGCGCAGACTCCCGTGTACGAGCGTTACCTCATCGAGCACGAGCTTCTCGGGTAGGCTCTCGAGAAACGCTCGGTGCTCCGGTGCCAACTGGAGCATCGTCCAGCGCAAGGCGTAGCGCGCAACCGGGTTAAATCCCTCGAGCGGTACCCGTCCCAGACACGCTGCATCGTGGTTTCCGAGTACCGTGGTCGGACCAGCCCGCTCACGTATCCACTCGACGCACTCACGCGGCCGTGGCCCGTACCCCACCACGTCGCCCAAGCACCAGATACGGTCGACCGGTCCTGCCGCCGCGAAGACCGCCTCCAGCGCAGCCATATTGCCATGGATATCCGCAATCACGAGGATCCGCATCGCCTGCCTCCTGTCGAGCGTAACCAATTCCGCTGCATCCGGCGAACGGCTTCTGTCACGTTCGCTCCGAGTGGTACTATGGAACTCGTCGGGGCCGCCGGGGAAGGAGGGACATCGATGGTTCAGGCAGGAAACGACTGGAAGCTGTGGGGAGCGCTCGCCGGCGGAACAGCGCTGGGACTCGGGGCATGGCTCATCGTCCGCCGTCGCCAGCGCCGGACACTCCGCCAGCGGCTGGCTGAGGAATTCGACCTCGAATCCGCGCTCGGATCACTCCGGGAAGCAGTCCAGGACGTGCGCGAGCGACTTCCGATCCACGACGGGGAGATCGCCCGCTCCTTTTGGCGCAAGCGATTGCGACCACTGGTGCGGCAAACAGCGCGAACACTTCCGGAACAAGCTCGCCGCGCCCAGGCTGTCTTGCAAGCTGAGCGAGCGGCTGTCGAAAAGCTCCAGCGGAACGTCCTACCGGCGACCGAACAAGCCGCCCGGGAAGCGCTCCGCACTGCCGAGCACGCCATCGAACAAGCGGCAGCGCGCGCCCGTGCGATGCCTGAGCGGCTCGCCGCCAAGCGTCCACGCCCGGCTCGTCCAAGCCTCTTCGCGCGCCTGCGTCGTGCCGCACAAGAGAGCGCAGCGCTCGGCTTCTGGCTTGGCGCAGCTGGAGCACTTGTCTATTTCGGGCTGCTCCGCCCGGATCAGCGGGAGCAAGTTCGGCGCGGCTTGAGTTCGCTCGCGACGCAGCTCCGCGAGCTCTGGGCCGACTTCTCGTTCAGCCAGGAGCCGCTGGCCGAGTTCACGGAGTGACTCGCGCGTCTGATCGCCACTCATTGCTGTAGGATGGAGGGCTCGACGGGCAGCCACCACACGGTGACTGTCCGTTTCTCCTCTCTACCATTGTGCAATGGAGATCTTCTTCGCGTGGAACCAGTACACTTCTTCGGGGGTGAGCGAGCATGGCAGACCAGGTCGAAGCACTGCGGCTGGCTGACCGAAAGCATCCGCGGACTCTGCCCGTCCGCAGCCGTCGGATGGACGCGCCTTCTGAGCCAGGAGAGGTCCCCCCGACGATTCTCGCCCGTTTTCTCCACGCGCTTTCCGATCCGACTCGCCTCCGCATCCTCGATCTCCTGATACGTGAGCGAGAACTGCACGTCAGCGCGTTAGTCGAACGACTCGCGCAGCCACAAGGACGCGTCTCTGCGCACTTGACCTGTTTGCGCACTTGTGGGCTGGTACGCGTCCGCCGTGAGGGGAAGTTTCGCTTCTACGCCATCACCGACCAACGTATCCCTGCTCTGCTCGCCCTGGCGCGTGAACTCGCGCGCCCACGTGAAGCGGCAATCGCCAATTGTGCATACGCGGAACATCATGATCTCATGGGGGGTTGAGCGTGCGCGAGTTCTTCCTGGCTCCATGCCGTATCGGTTGGTTACTTGTTACGGTCGTGTTGGTAGCTTATGGCATCACTACCGGCCAGTGGACGGTACTCCTCGCCGCTGCGGCACCAGCTGCTGGTGCCTTCATCGCCTGGTTCGCTGGGCGGCGAATGCCTGCCTGTTCTCTCCCGGACACACCACAGGGTAAGGGAACGAGCCGTGACTGAGTTCCAGGTATGGGTCGCAAGCTGGCTCTCAGCAATCGCAAGTTGGTTACCGTTTGGTTATGCCTTCGGTGCTGGGATGCTGGCTGCCGTGAACCCTTGTGGGTTTGCGATGCTCCCTGCCTACCTGGCACTTTACCTTGGTACAGGAGAGGACAACTCCACCCGCATCGTGCCACGGCTGGCGCGAGCGGCGTTGGTCGGGAGCAGTGTGTCGTTCGGCTTCACGACGCTCTTTGTCCTGGCGGGACTCATCGTGTCGCTCGGCGGCACATTTCTCTTTCCGATCATGCCATGGGTCGGCATCAGTATTGGCATCCTTCTCGTCGCTCTTGGAGCTGCGCTGTTCCTTGGTCGCGTGACAACTCCAATGTTCTTTGAGCGCCTCGCGGACCGCATCGGACATCGCGACGAGCGGTCAGTGCGGAGTTTCTATTTGTTTGGGCTCGCCTACGGATTGGCCTCGCTGAGCTGTACGCTCCCCGTCTTCATGGTTGCGGCCGGGAGCGCACTGCTCAGCGGGAACGTCCTCCGAGGTACGCTTCAACTTGCCAGCTACAGCCTCGGTATGGCAAGTGTGATTGTCGCATTGACCTTTGCGCTCGCCTTTCTCCGCCTTGGTCTTCTCCGCGGACTGCGCCGCGTTGTTCCTTATGTCCAAACGGCTACTGCCGCCTTGCTCGTGTTCGCCGGGACGACCATTGTCCTCTACTGGTGGTCATATCGCTAAGTGGCGGAAGGCAGGATGGACCAAGCAGGGGCCTTATCTGGGAGAGAAATCGTATCACCGGGCACCCTGGCGTTGATTGGTTCTGGGGAGACCTCTCGCTCTGGCCGACAGGCTTTCGCAGCACTGTTCGCTTCCCTCTCCCCTCCCGTCCACGTCGCGATCCTCGAGACCCCCGCAGGATTCCAGCCAAATGCCGCACTGGTTGCTCGGAAGCTGGGCGACTTCCTGCGCGAGCATTTGCCGGAATACCGCACCGACGTTCGCTTCGTACCGGCGCGCCGTCGTGGCAGTGTCTACGACCCTGATGCACCGCTCGTCGCCGAACCGCTCGCATGGGCGGACTGTATCGTCGCTGGTCCTGGCAGTCCCACCTATATGATTCGCCAACTTGCCGGGACACTCACCTGGCAACTCATCGTCACACGTTGGCGAACCGGTGCACGGCTCGCCTTCGCAAGTGCCGCCGCGATTGCTGTAAGCCGCTTCGCTCTCCCGGTGTACGAAATCTACAAAGCCGGCGCTGACCTCCACTGGAGCGAGGGGCTCGATTTGCTCGGCCCCCTTGGGTATCAGCTGGCGATCGTCCCGCACTGGAATAACCGCGAGGGAGGCGAAGAGCTGGACACGAGTCGATGCTTCATGGGGCAAGAGCGCTTCGCTGCTTTGTGGCGTCTCCTCCCACCTGAGGTGGCCGTGCTCGGCCTTGACGAGCACACCACGTGTCTCCTCGACTTCGCGTCCGGGAGCGCCCGCGTTCTCGGTGTGGGCTCCGTGACGATCCTCGCCCAGGGTACTGAGCGACGGATCGAGCGTGGCCAGTCCTTCCCACTCGCGTGGCTGAAGACAGAGTCACTCATCCGATCCGCCGACTCATGAACTTCGTGGAGTGGCACCTCTCCGGCCCCGATAGGTCTCCGGAGCGGCAAGCCAAAAAAGAAACCCAAGACTCACGATTCCCACGGCCGTCGCAACCAGCGTTACGCGGATTCCAACCAACCCTGCCGCCACCCCAAGCAGTGTCGGACCGATGACATACCCGAGCTCGGAAAGCATTCGGTAGGCGCTCATCGCTGCTGCGGTCATGCCCGGAGGCACAACATCAGCCGCATATGCAGCCGGAGCTCCACCCCCAATCCCACTGGCCATTGCCCAGACGACACAGGCGACGAGGAACCAGAGATAACTCGGCGCGAAAGCGAAACCGACCAACCCGAAACCGCTGAAGAGCGTGGCGGGAGCAATGACGACCTTCCGCCCAAACAGATCAACGAGGACGCCGGCCGGATAGGCCATCAGCAACGACACAACACTCACCGCGGCAAGCCCGAGACCAATTTGGGCTGGTGCAAGCCCAATTTCACGCTCGGCATGTAACGGTACCAGCGTGAAGAGCGCTCCCGTCCGGGCGAAGAAGGTCCCGAAGGTGACGACACCAATCAGCAACAATGGACGATGGCGCAGCACTGCGACGAATTGCCGTCCAAAGACGAACTCCCCCTCTCGCCCCGTTGACTTGGCTCCTGCTTGCCGGGTTTCTGGCAGCCGCCAGAATGCCAAGACCCCCACTACCACGCCGACGATCGCATAGACCCAGAATGGCAGACGAAGTCCCCCGTACTGCGCCAGGATTCCACCCGGTATTGGACCGAATCCGACGCCGAAGAGGAAGACTGCTTGATAGATTGCCATTGTCCGGCCACGCGTTGCCGGCTCCGTGATATCGGCGAGCACGATCTGTCCA
Source organism: Thermomicrobium sp. CFH 73360 (assembly GCF_023806465.1). GTDB lineage: Bacteria > Chloroflexota > Chloroflexia > Thermomicrobiales > Thermomicrobiaceae > Thermomicrobium. Next base: position 442,026 of record NZ_JAMSLS010000002.1, read on the forward strand.
CTGGTCAGGACCATCGAGGCGCCGCTCCCAGCGACGAACCGGCCAGCGAGGAATACTGGGTAGTTTGGTGCGATCGCGCAGATCGCGTTCCCGAGGGCCGTCAGCATCCCGCCGAAAAACAGCGACCAGCGTCGTCCCGAACGGTCCGCCACCCAACCTGCTGGCGCAGAGGAGGTAAAGCGAGCGAGCCCATAGACGGCAATGGCAAGTCCAATGAGTGCCTCCGGAACGCCATACGCCTGAGCGTAGAGAGGGACGATGGGCACAATACTCCCAAAACCAAGTTGGTTGATCCCAACAATCGCAGAAATCCAGACAAGCACGCGCTGTCTTCGGTACCATGAGGAAACGAAGCGGAGCGTGGCAGGGGTGCGACGCGTGATCACACCCATCATGCGCTCCCTTTCGCCATCCGTTGGTGCGCAGTATCTCGGCAGCACTTCTGTGATTTGGGAGATGTGGGATGAGTGAAAACGTCCGTGTGACACGCTGGCAGGGGAAGACGCCCCCAAGCGAGGCTGAACTGCTCGCTGCCCTCGCCGCCGAGGGACTCACCGCCTACCGCTGGTCGAATGGTCCTGGTGATCGCTATGCACCGCACATCCATAACTATCACAAGGTCCTCTATGTCGTCTCGGGTTCCGTTACCTTCCAACTCCATCCTGGCGAGTCGATCACACTTGACCCAGGCGACCGCCTCGACCTTCCTGCTGGGACAGTCCACAGCGCCGTCGTCGGTCCAGAGGGTGTGGTTTGCCTTGAGGGTCATCGCCCGGCCTTATCCTGATACCGGACGAGTTCGCCCAATGTGTGCCGGTACCAGCAATGCGAACGGTACGCCAGCCAGTGAGGCACCGACGGTTAGCCAGAATGCCCGCTCGATCCCAATCGCGTCCGCGACCGCCCCGAAGGCGAGTGCGAGCACGCTCTGTGCGACGAAACTTGTCGCCAGCGTGAAGCCTGAAAGTGGGCCGCGCGCCTCTGGAGCAATGTCATTCGCGAGCGCCAGGGTCACCGATCGAGGTGGGGTGGCAAATACCCCGATGATGACGAGCAACGGGAGCATCAGCCAGCTCCCGTCCTCGATTGCAAGATACAGCGCCAATAAGGGTGCAGTACCAAGCGAGGAGAGGAGCAAGGCCCCCCGCCGTCCGACCCAGTCGGAAAGCGAGCCACCCACCAGCCCACCGATGATTCCGCTCGCGTAAAACGCCGAAAGCGCGAGCCCTCCATACCACTCACTCCGTCCGCGCTGCAGCAGGTATTCGACCAGGAAGAAGCTCGGCGGTGTCACTGCTGCGGTATTCGCTACGACCGAACCTAAAAGACCGATGAACGGTCGTCGCCGATCGCGTAGCAAGGCACGCAGCCGGACGCTTCCGGCATATCGCCGCGCAATGGCGTCGCTTGCTTCGGTGCGGAGCCGCAGGTAAAGCGTGAGCGATGCTGCAAGCCCGACAACCATGACGATCGGCATTCCGTCAAGCGTGAAGTGGGCTATGACAGCGGTGAGGATCAGCGGCGCAACCGTACGGGCGAGCTCGCCACCAGCCATAAAGATGGCCATGGCCCGGCCGAGTCGCTGCCCACCAAACTCACCGACCAGCGCCACCGCCGGGGCATGGAACGCCGCTGAGGCGAGTCCCGAGACGAGCAGCAGGAGCAGAACGAGGGAGAAGTGCGGTGCAATGCCGACTGATGAGAGCGCGAGCGCGGCAACTCCCGGAGTGAGCACCACAAACCACCGGCGGCTCGTTCGATCCGCGACATAGCCAAGAAACGGCTGGATAATCGAGGGCAACTGCTGAGCAGGAACCATCGCGCTCGCCCAGAAGAGCGAGACACCGAGCTTGGCCTGGATCGCAGGGACAAGAACGCCAAGAAAGGAAGGGTACAGATCGTGAGCAAAGTGCGCCCACGACATTAACGCGACCCCGCCCGCATCCCAGAAGGTGCGCTTTTCTGCCGCCTGCGCCCGAGCGACCGCTGCTGGCTCTCCTGCCATTGCCTTACTCCCGTATCCTCGTTCGTCCGGTGCCGGACGACCCCCGCCAGTATAGTCCTCGACTTCCGAGACAGGGCAGTCTCGTCCGACTCTCTGCAACAGCTTGCCGCTGACCGTGTGTCGCTGTTGCGTCCCGCGATCTCCCCGAGGAGGCCGAGTTCGCCGCAATCCGCTTCCCGCTGTCGCCTCACTCTGTCTCCACCCTCTGCTACTCCTGTTTCGCGGCGAGCCTCATCGTCTCCCCTTGATACCGTCTAGTGGATCCTCTACACTGTCGATAGGGTTTCCTGGTGACCAGTGCACCGAACGGATAGTCTGAATGGCTACTGTGCTCGTCATTCCGAAGCTCGGTTTGACGATGACAGAGGGACGAGTCGGCCGGTGGCTCAAACAACCTGGTGAGCCGGTTCAGGCAGGCGAGCCAGTACTTGAGGTGGAGACCGAGAAACTGACTGTGGAAGTCGAAGCACCTGCCTCTGGTATTCTCGCCCACATCCTTGCCGAAGAGGGCGTTGTCCTGCCTGTCACCACACCCGTCGCGGTGATTGCCGAGCCGGGAGAAGCAGTCGACCTCGCATCGCTTTTGCCGGCCACCTCCGGAGCGGCCGTGACACCAGTGATGGCCGCTGGCTCGACTATGCAGAAACAAGCTCGTGCGCAGGGCCCCACACCAACTGGAGAAATCCGGGCAACGCCGGCTGCACGAAAACTGGCACGCGATCACGGCATCGACCTTGCTCGCGTCCGCGGCACGGGCCCGGGTGGGCGCATCACGGCCGAGGACGTCGAGCACTATTTGGCCTCACAGAGCACCGCCTGGCCACGCGGTGAACCGGTGCACTTCTGGAGCGATGGCCTGACGCTGGCAGGAGAGCTGTTCGTGCCGCTCGGTGCAGATGCTGCCCTGCCGGGCGTCGTCCTCTGCACCGGAATCCAGGGGATCAAGGAACTCGGCATGCCACTCCTGGCCCAGGCGCTCGCTGATGCTGGGTATGCTGCACTCATTTTCGACTACCGCGGCTTTGGTGCGAGCGAGGGACCACGGGGGCGGTTGTTACCACAGGAACGGATTCGGGACGCCCGCGCTGCGCTTACCTTTCTTGAGACCCATCCGATAATCGATCGCACGCGGCTTGCCATCCTCGGCCTGAGCCTCGGCGGCGCTCACGCCCTCTCGCTTGCCGCCATCGATGACCGTGTGCAGGCCTGCATCGCAATCGCTCCAGTGACGAATGGATGGCGCTGGCTGCGGAGTCTCCGCGCAGAGTGGCAGTGGCGCGTCTTCTTGGAAGAACTTGCAACCGATCGTCGCGAACGCGTGCGGAGTGGAACTTCCCGCCGCGTTCGGCTTTCGATCGTCATGCCTCCTGATCCGGAGACAGATGTGACACTGCGTGAACTCGGCAAGCGTTATCCGGAGTTCGCTATCGATCCGGAGATCACACTCGAGTCGGCTGAAGCGCTCCTTGAGTACGCGCCCGAACGCGAAATCGCTGAGATCGCACCGCGCCCCGTCCTCCTCATTCACGGTGTCCAAGATGTCTTGGTAGCCCCTGACGAGTCGCGCGCAGCGTACGCGCGGGCTGGCGATCCGAAACGCCTGACCCTAGTGGAGGGAATGGGGCATTTCAACTGGCTGAACCCGCAGCATGCGGTGTTCTGCCGCGTCATTAACGAAGTGACAGGGTGGCTCCGCCAGTGGCTCCTTGGAGACGGGTCGCGAGTAGGGTAGGAGGTGCCTTATGGAGATCCCGCGTGAACGGCTGCGTTGGATCTACGAGCGAATGGCGCTCATCCGCGCCTTCGAGGATCGGGTTGCTCAGGAGTTTGCAGCTGGGAAACTCCCGGGCTTCGTCCATCTCTACGCAGGCGAGGAGGCGATCGCTGTTGGGGTCTGCGCCCACCTGACGGACCGGGACTACATCACGAGCACGCATCGTGGTCATGGGCACTGCATTGCTAAAGGGGTGGACGTGAAGGCGATGATGGCCGAACTCTTCGGCAAGGCGACCGGCGTCTGCAAGGGGAAGGGCGGCTCGATGCACATCGCCGACGTCGACAAGGGGATGCTTGGTGCGAACGGCATTGTCGGGGGTGGACCACCAATCGCCTGTGGTGCGGGGCTCATGGCGAAGACGCTGGGTACTGACCAAGTCGCGGTCTGCTTCTTCGGCGACGGCGCAGCGGAACAGGGAACGACGCACGAGGCGATGAACCTGGCCGCGATCTGGAAGCTTCCCGTCGTCTTTGTCTGCGAGAATAACCTCTACGCCGAATCCACCCCCTGGACATACCACTGTGCTGCGCCGGACATCGCCTCACGAGCTGCCGCATACGACATGCCGGGTATCTTGGTCGACGGCACGGATGTCTTTGCAGTCTATGAAGCAGCAGGAGAAGCGATCGCCCGTGCTCGGCGCGGAGAGGGACCGACACTGCTGGAGTGCCGGGCGTTCCGCTACTACGGGCACTTCCAAGGAGATGCGGTCTCGTATCGCACGCCTGAGGAGGAGGCAGCCTACCGGCAACGTGATCCGATCCAGCGCTTCCGACAAACCGTACTGAGCCAAGGGCTGCTCAGTGAGGACGAACTCGATGCAATCGACACCACGGTGCAGCACGAGATCAACGAGGCGGTACGATTCGCCGAGTCAAGTCCCTTGCCACCGCCTGAGGACTGTCTGACAGACGTCTACGTCAGCTATCCAGTCGAGCAGCTCGCTTTCCGGCACTGACGAGAGGAGGAACTCGACCATGGTCGTGGCAACACGCGTCCTCAGTTATCGTCAGGCGATCAACGAAGCGTTGCGGCTCGAAATGCGCCGCGATCCGACCGTCATCCTGATGGGCGAGGACGTCGCCGGTGGGGCAACCGTCCAGCATATCGAACAGGAAGGAGCCTGGGGTGGCCCCCTCGGCGTCACGAAGAGTCTCGTGAGCGAGTTCGGTCGACAGCGCGTCCTTGATACCCCGATCAGCGAGGCCGCCTTCATCGGGGCGGCGGTGGGCGCAGCAGTGACAGGCCTGCGGCCAGTCGCCGAGCTGATGTTCGTCGACTTTTTCGGTGTCTGCATGGATCAGATCTTCAATCAGGGCGCAAAGTTGCGCTACATGTTTGGCGGGAAGGCCAAGGTACCTATGGTCATCCGCACCATGATCGGCGCAGGTTTCGGTGCTGCTGGACAGCACTCGGGATGCCACTATTCAGTCTTTGCCCACATGCCTGGTCTCAAGGCAGTTGCACCCGCCACACCCTATGACGCAAAGGGGCTCCTCATTGCCGCCATCCGCGACGATGATCCGGTCATGTTTTTCGAGCACAAGATGCTGTACGACATGACGGGTGAGGTACCCGAGGGCGACTACGTGATTCCGATCGGTAAGGCAGATATCAAGCGCCAGGGGAATGACGTCACGATCGTCGCGATCTCCCGGATGGTGCATATCGCACTCGAGGCTGCCAAGCGGCTCAGCGCCGACGGGATCGAAGCTGAAGTCGTCGATCTCCGCTCGCTCTCACCGCTCGACGAGGACGCTGTGCTCAGTTCACTTGCCAAGACCCGACGCTTGGTCGTCGTCGACGAGGATAATCCTCGCTGCTCAGTCGCTGCGGACATCGCCGCGCTTGCAGTCGACAAGGGCTTCGATTATCTCGACGCCCCGGTGAAACTCGTCACGGCGCCACATACGCCGGTTCCCTTTAGCCCCAGTCTGGAGCAGTACTACATCCCCACTCCGGAACGGGTGATTGCGGCCGTACGGGAGATCGTGTGAGCGGGAACCACCGAGCAGCTGATGATGCCCCGGGGGTGGTCGGCATCATCGCCAATCCTGCAGCCGGCAAGGACGTCCGGCGGCTCGTCGCACTTGCCTCGACGTTCGACAACCAAGAGAAGGTCCGGATTGCCCGCCGGGCGCTTGCCGGCCTGGCCGCCACAGGTGTGCGCCGTGTCTATTACCTTCCGGACTCGTTTGGAATCGTCACGCGAGCGGCTGAGAGTAACCGCTTCAACCTCGACCTGGAGCCGATTCCCGTGCCATGCACCTTCACGGCAAGCGACTCTGAGCAAGCAGCAAGGTGGCTCGCCGAGCACGGTGCGGCTTGCATTCTGACGCTTGGTGGTGACGGAACGAACCGCGTGGTCGCACGCGGCTGCCGGGAAGTCCCGCTCGTACCGATCGCCACCGGCACGAACAATGTCTTTCCCTATCTGGTGGATGGCACAATCGCAGGTCTCGCGGCAGGACTGCTCGCGACAGGGCAGCTGGACGATACGTGCCTAGAGCAACGACCACGCCTCGAGGTTTGGATCGATGGGACATTGGTGGACATCGCGCTCATCGATGTGGCCGTGTCGCGTGAGCGCTTTCTCGGCACACGCGCGATCTGGGATCCCAACACCATCGATCAAATCATCGTCTCGCGTGTGATCCCCGGCGTCATCGGCTTGGCGGCCGTGGCAGCGGCACTCTCTCCAAACCCTGCGCCAACTGGAGCATTTGTGGAGCTCGGACAAGGTTCCATTTGCGTGACCGTCCCGCTGGCTCCTGGTCTGGTGACAAGAGTGCCAATCCGCGCCTGGTCCCCGCTGGAACTTGGTGCCGAGATCATCCTCGGGCAACGCCCCTGCACACTGGCCCTGGACGGCGAGCGGGAGCTCCGTATCGAGCACAGCCACCACGTCGTGGTGCGCCTGTCAGGGAGTGGTCCGCTCGTCCTCGACCCACGCCTCGCGTTGCGTGAAGCCGCCCGACGTGGCTGTTTCCTCAGTCCTTTCACCAGCGCTGTGTAAGTGTTTCTCAAGGAACGCACGGAGCACAACCGCACTGTTGTGTACCCGATCCCGCGCGCTGTAGAGCAGCGTGATCGGTCCACGCTGTGCAGCGGCCAGCAAGGGTTCCCAGGCCTGCGGATGGGCGAGAAGCTCCTCCCGATAACGCTGTTGGAACTCTGGCCACTTGGCCAAATCGTGGCCAAACCACCGCCGCAAGGCATCGCTCGGGGCTACCTCGCGCAGCCAAGCGGTGATCACTACGTCCTCCCGGCGCATCCCACGCGGCCACAGTTGTTCAACGAGATACCGTTCGCCGTCACTCGGCTTGACAGGATCGTAGACTCGCTTGAGCTGGATAGTCACGGCACTACTCCTCCGAGAGCTCGTCAATCGGCCGCTCACGAAGACGCTCGGGAATCCGCAGGTACCGCTCCAGCCGACGCACCAGAACAATCGTCGCGACGGCAAGAAGCGTACCCAGGATACCAATCAAGTAATAGCCGGCCCCGACCAGCATGCCAATCGCTGCTGCAACCCAGATCCCAGCAGCGGTCGTCAGCCCGTAGACACGATCACGCGAACGCAGGATCATCCCACCCCCGAGAAACCCCACCCCGGTCACGATCGTCGACCCAATGCGACTCGGATCGATGAGGATTCCTACAGTCGGCTGGGAGAACTGCTGCATGAGGAGCATGGCGCAGACCATGAAGAGCGCCGAGCCCTCAGCAACAAGCATGTGCGTCCGGATTCCGGCCGGTTTGGCACTCAGCTCCCGTTCAAAGCCGAGCAAGCCACCAAGCAGGAGTGCGATGATGAGGCGAACAGTCGCTTCGGTCTCGCTAAGCATCCATCTCTCCTGTCTGATGCGAGCGTCGCTCCGCGTCTCTGAGCCAGCGCCCGCCGGAACACGCTGTCACCAACCCGTGGTGCAGGAGTCTACTCCTCCCATGAGAAGGCGACCAACCCGGAAAACCCGGCCGATGTCGATGGCCTCGGTGCATTGCCCGTCCGCTCCGAGCGCACATGAGCAACCGGGGAAGAACTTCCATCCGAGCGTTGGGAGAATTCCCCGTCTTCTCGGCTGAGAACTGGAGGGCCAGGAGTAAGAGACCGACTTTCACTACCCACTGCCCAATTTTGCGCCGAGGTAAGTGCCAGGAAAGACGCGTGGGCCGAAAGTCCTGGTCAGACGTTCCTACCCCCTTGAGAAAGGGCGCGCCCTTGGAAATCTCTCGCGCTTCGTCGATTGTGATCACGCGTGCAGCGTTCCACTGCGCTGCCCAGGGCTTTGCGTGCACCCCGCAGTGCAGTGGCAGCGTCGACTAGGTACCCAGTCAACACTGGACGCCAAAGACAAGGACAATGCTAACGGTGCGTCAACGTGCGGAGAAGCGCGCGCAACGCCGCAACACGGCCATAGGTTCGGATGATCGGCCGCGCTACCGTTTCCCCGACAAACTCGACCGTCCCTTTCGCCTTCGTCATCGTCTCGGTCGCTGCTGCCAGGAGCGGGATGAGGTGATCGCGAATGAGGAGGCCGAGCCAAATCGCTACCCCCACGAGCACTCCAAGCAACAGGACAACAAGCACCGTCGTCAACGCGAGGAAGATCACCGCAATGTCACGGACACGTTCAAGCGGCGACTGCTCCGGGCCTCCCAGGAGATACAGGACGACGAAAAGAAGGATAAAAAGCGCGAGTAACCCGCCGACGATAAGCCATATCCAGCCGCGCCGCATCCTCTACCCCTTCCCTTCCGGTCGCTCCGGCTCTTGCGTGCCGCGACCATCACTTCACCGTTGCGGTCGCTCCGTTGGCGTCGTAAACAGCCACAAGAGCGTGAGGACGAACAACGCACTGAGTGCGCCCTCCACCAGAGGGATAGTACCGAGTCGGTAGAACGCTCGGCCGAGAAGCCCGCTCGCGATGACACCTCCAAGAAAGCCGATCACGCCGCCGAGCCAATAGACCGGCAGCTGCCAGAGCCGCCGACCAAACAGCGCGTGCCAGCCTAACCCCAGCATGCTACCGAGCAAGCTCGCAATGAGCAAGCCTGCTGGTATCCCCTCACTCTCCAGCATTGGCCCCGCTCATGAAGTGATCTGCACCCAGAACAGATACACAGCTCTCGGTGTCTTATCCGGTCGCGGATTCTTGGGATGCTGAGGCCACTCCACCTCGACCTGGACAAAGTACGCACCGGAAGCGAGGTCAGGGACTGTCCAGTCGAAGGCCGCACCGTGCTGCGTTGGCTCTGCCGTCAGAGCCGGATCAGTCTTCAGCACGAACCCCTTCGGCGCATCTGGGTCAGGAGCAATTTTGTCGTAGTTCCCCTCCTGGGGATACACGGCAAGCTTCACGCTTTGCGGTGGCCGGTCCTCACCGAAGGTGAAGTGGAGTTCCTCACCCACCTTCACAGCTAAAGGCTGCTCACTTGGTAAGACAAGGCCTGGTGCAGTGGTCTCACCAGCAAAACCGGAATCGAGAACCCAGAAGAACGGCCCAAGCGTTGCCGTTTGCTCACCGTTCGCCGCACGCACCCTGAGATCCGGTGGCTTGAGAACAATCCGCCCAGGAGTCACCGTCACTACAGCGGTTGGCACAGGGGTGGCTTCCTCCGTGGCCACCTGCGTCGGGACGATACTTGCCGGAGTCGACGTCGGTGTCCCGCCACTCGGTCGACACGCAATGGCAACGAACGAGACCAGCGTGAGTCCAATCAACAGTCTTCGCAACCGCATTGTTCCCGTCCCCTTCACCGTTACGACGGCAGAGCAACCTGTGTCCACCGCCAGCGCCGACTCTACCACAGTCAACAGGCACCTCTCGCTGTCACACCAGCCCATCCAACCGGTGTTCTCAGGAGATGGAGCAGGGTCAGTTGACCCTGCTCCGAGGGACGGCCGGAGGTGAAGGCATTCGCATGAGTCGGAGCTGCAAAGGAAGGAGGTGCCGCCAGAATGAAGAGGTCAATGCATCGGACGATAGTGATCACGATTGTGCTCCTGACTTTGGCGTTCGTCACCACTGCTGCCTGCCGCGGTGGCGGCGCGGCTACTCCAACACCAACCCACGCAGCGACCCCGGCTGCAGCGCCACGCACACCTGCAGCCTCGCCCGCTACGACTCCGCACACCACACCAGCCGTCACACCAGCCAGGACACCGACAACACCGGCACGCACACCAACCGCGACGCCAGCGCGGACACCAGCGGCAACTCCAGCTGCCTCACCTGCCGGGACGCCGCGTGCCACACCGAGCCCGGCTCGTCCTCCACTTGCTACTCCGACGCCATGAGGTAGGGAAAAATTCCCGAGCGACCTCCGGTCCGTTCTGGCCGCTGGGGTAAGGTGTCACACAAAGAGCCCCAGCGGTGTTTTTCTCTAGATGTGCCCAGTGGGGTGTTGATGGCGGTGCCACGCGTGACGAGTCTGCACGATGAAGATCTCCTCGAGGCAATCCGCCGAGGACAGGAGGAGGCTTTCACTGCCCTCTACGAGCGCTATCGGCCCCTCGTTTTGCGCATCGCACTTCGTATCGTCGGAAACGCCGAAGACGCAGAAGATATCTGCCAAGAGGTCTTTGTTCGCCTGTTCCAGCAACCGCCAGCATTGGAGGGACCACAGGCACTTCGGCTCTGGCTGGCCCGCGTGACGACGAATACCGCACTCAACGTTCTCCGAAGTCGACGCCGTGCGCAGTTCCACTGGGCCCGCTGGCTCCGCCTGGAGTGGCTGCACCGACAACGGCGGGACGAAGGGTACGAGCGCGCCGAAACCGCAGCGCTCGTGCGAGCTGTACTCGACCAGCTTTCGGATCGCGATCGTGCACTCCTCGCACTGCGCGCAAGCGGCCTCAACTACGAGGAAATCGCCACAACGCTCGGGATTCGTCCAAGTTCGCTCGGCACCTTGCTGGCACGCGCCGAACGCCGCTTCCGGGAGAGGTACGAGGCACTCACGCGTATGGACTAGCATTCGAGAGGAGGTGAGGCAGTGCGACTATGGCGAAGGCAGTGCCCGTCCGAAGGGCGGTTGCGTCGTTACCTTGATGTTCCGGATGATCCATTCATCCACACGCACTTGGAGAACTGCGCCACCTGCCAGAGCCGGCTTGCCCGCCTGCGGGCAAATGCCGACTTCGCTGCGCGGGCCCTCATTGCGCTGGAGAGCGCAGCCAGCACCCCGCGTGTGTTATCGTCACAACCGCGAAAGGAGATCCCTATGCGTCGCCTGCGTGCCCCGGCTCTCGCGCTCGCCGTCACAACGACCATCGCCCTCGTTGTCTGGCTCGCCCCTGTCGGTGCTTTAGCCGACCAACTCGTCCAACGCTTCCGGGTCCAACAGTTCGCTGCAATCACCATTCCAGCCGACACGGTGCAAGTCCTGGCTACTCAGCTCGAGGCAATTCCCGAAGAAAACCGCGCGACTTTCCGGGAACAGTTCGCCCAAGCATTGCAGGTCACACCACAGGAGCATATCGAAGGCGTTCGTGAAGTGAGTTCTCTTGAGGACGTAGCTCTCCATCTCGGCCGGAGACCACTTCTGCCAAGTGAGCTCCCATCCACGTTCTCCGAGATTCAGCCACGCTATCTCATCGGTGATCCGCGCCGGACGGAGACGACCATCGACGTGGCGCGCGTCCAGCAGGCACTGGGAGCGATCGGGCTCCGCTTTGCGAGCCTCCCCGATCCCTCTGTGACACCAACGGTCACCGTCGCCGTTGATATTCCCGCAAGTGCTGCCCAGGTGTGGCAGACCAGCGACGAGCATGCACTCGTTGTGGCGGAGCTCGAGAGCCCGGTGCTTGAACTTCCAGCCGAAATTGACCCGGAGCTCCTTCGCGAAGACCTGCTGATGCTCCCCGGACTTCCGCCTGACGTCGTCGCCCAGATCCGCTCCGTGCGCGACTGGCGACAGACGCTCATCATCCCCCTCCCGGAGGGCGCAACCTCGCGGTCAATCTCGCTACGCGGCTCGACTGGGCTCCTGATCGAATCACCGGATGGGGCAGCGGTCCTCTGGCAAGAACGTGGCATCCTTCATGTTGTTGGAGGGCATGTGAGTGCGAATGAGGCGGTCACAGTGGCACGCTCACTCCGCTAAGCCAACGATCGCTCGAGGGAGACGGGGCGAGCAGTGACTGCTGCTCGCCCCGCGCGGCTGTAGCACGGGAAGCGAAGCCGTGAGCAACAACACTGTTCCACAACACGGCGACTGGGCAATCGAGACGAATGGTCTACGGAAAGTTTTTGGTGACCGTGTCGCTGTCGCAGACCTCTCGCTTACCGTCGGGTATGGTGAGGTCTTTGGGTTCCTCGGTCCGAATGGCGCAGGCAAGACAACCGCCGTCAAGATGTTGGTCGGGCTGATCCGGCCCACTGCCGGCAGCGGCCTGGTACTCGGGCGACCACTCGGTGATCATCATGCCCGTCGGCAGATCGGTTACTTACCGGAACTCTTCCGTTTCCATGATTGGCTGACCGGTGAGGAGCTGCTTGATCTCCACGGCCAGCTCTACGGACTCAGTCGTGCTGAGCGCCGACGCCGCATTCCTGAAGTTTTGGAACTCGTTGGACTGGCTGAGGCAGCGCGCCGTCGGGTACGCACCTACTCCAAAGGGATGCAGCAACGGATCGGGATTGCCCAAGCGCTGCTTGGCTCACCCCGGCTAGTCATTCTGGATGAGCCAACATCGGCACTCGACCCACTTGGGCGCCGCGACGTGCGTGACCTGATTCGCCGCCTGCGGGCTGACGGTGTGACCGTCTTCCTGAATTCGCACCTTTTGAGCGAGGTAGAGGCCATCTGCGACCGGATTGCCATTGTCAACCGCGGTCGTGTCATTGCTCTCGGGCCGATGTCCTCACTTTTAGCCGGCGAACTGGTCGTCGAGTTCCGACTTGGTGCTCTACCAGATGGCACACTCGCTGCACTGGAGCGCGTCATCCAAATCGATGCCGTGCAGCACGGTGAACGCCCTGTGCTCGTCGCCCGAGCCACCGACGAGACAGCAGTTGCACAGGCGGTTGATCTCTTGGTCCGTGCTGGCGTTCCGGTCTATGGGGTCATACCAGAGCGTCGCTCTCTCGAGGATCTCTTCGTCCAACTCGTGAACGAGGAACGGTCGGAGCCACAATGAAAGCCCTCGTCATCGCGCAGCTGACATTCCGGGAGGGACTGCGAAAGAAGCTTGTCCTTGGTGTCGTCCTCTTGAGCCTCGTCTTCGCGGCGCTCTACGTTTGGGGCTTCCACCTCTTTGTGCAAGACTGGCGTGCGATGGAAGCCCACCGACAGGCACAAGGTGCAACCACCATACTTCCCTATGAGGTCTTCGCCAGCGCGATGGTGCTCCTCGGACTCTGGACCGTCAACTTTCTCGCCGGTGTCATGACCATCTTCGCCGCGGTTGGCACGATTGCGAGCGAGATCGAACAGGGAACACTCCATGCGATTGTCCCGAAGCCGATCCGCCGCTGGGAAATTGTGCTCGGCAAGTGGCTTGGCTATGCCGGGATGCTGGCAATGTACATCGGTGTCATGGTCGCAATTGTCACCACGACAGCTCACTTCATTGGTGACTACCAGCCACCAAACATCCTCCAGGCCTATGGCCTTATCCTGCTCGTTGCGTTGATGTTGTTAAGCCTCACGATGCTCGGCAGCACCCTCTTTTCGACCGTTGCCAACGGTGTCATTGTCTTCATGCTGTATGGCATGGCCATCACTGGAGGACTCGTGGAACAGATCGGCACTGCGCTTGATAACGACGTCCTCGTACGCATCGGCGTGATCGTCTCGATCCTCGTCCCCAGCGACAGCATGTGGCGGCTCGCGAGTTATCTTGTCCAGCCACGCATTGCGGTCAATTTCTTGGGGCCGAACCCGTTCGGGACGACGGTACCACCGAGCTCGCTCGCTGTCTGGTACAGCGTCGGATACATGGTCGTTCTCTTGCTGCTCGCCATGGCTCGCTTCCAGCGACGCGATCTTTAGTCCTATGTCTGCGGCATACTGACGAACGTCGACGCGGGATGTAGCGCCGCGCGAACGGGAGGGGATATGGACATCGAGATTGTCACGCTTCCTTGTGGACCGTTGGAGACGAATGCCTACCTCATTGTGGATGGGGACCGTGCGCTCCTCATCGACGCGCCGCCCGAGTCGTTCCTGGCTGTACTTGATGAACTCGAGCGACGACACGCCCGGCTGGAGCGGATCGTCATTACGCACACGCACTGGGATCACATCGTGGATGCTGCCAAACTGCGACGTGAGACCGGTGCGCCAATCGCTGCGCACCCAGAAGCCGTCCCGCGCCTCGAACAGCCCCGCTCGCTCCTGACGCCCTTACCGTTCGCCATCGAGCCAGCACCGCCAGATGAACTCCTGGACGACGGAGACACGCTTTCCTTTGGCCCCCTGCACTTCCAGATCATCCACACACCAGGGCACACACCAGAACAAATTTCTCTCTACGAGTCCACTCGTCGCTGGTTTTTCGGGGGTGACACACTCTTCCCTGGCGGGTACGGACGGGTTGACCTGCCGGGTTCAAGCATGGAGCAAACTGTCCAAACCTTACGCCGTCTGCTTCAGCTTCCGGACGAGGTGATTGTCTTCCCCGGCCACGGTCCGACGACGACGATCGGCCATGAACGACCGTGGATCGAGCAACTGGTCAGCCAGTGGCGCTAATCGCCACGTGCTGCCGTGAGGAGCGGCTCAGGATCGTCAAACGGGCCGATGACCGCGAGCGCGAACCGGTCAGGACGGAAGAGTTCCTGCGCCAGTGCCTGGATTTCTTCGCTTGTCACCGCACGGATACGCGCAATGACCTCTTCTGGCGTCAGCACCTCGCCAAAGACGAGCTCCTGCCCGCCGATCCAGCTTGCCACCGCGCGGCTATCTTCAAGACCCATGACAATCCGACCGACACGCAGCTCCTTCATCCGCTCAAGTTCCTCTGTCGGCACCGGCTCACGCACCAGCTTTTCCAACTCGTTACGCACCGCCCGAAGTGCTCGCTCCGCCCGCTCCACGTCTGTGCCGGTATACACCACACCCTGTCCCACGTCAGCGTACTCGCGCAGATACCCGTAGACTTCATAGGCTAGGCCCTGCCGTTCACGGATCTCCTTGAAGAGCCGGGAACTCATGCCTGAACTCAAGACCGCATCGAGCATTCCCTGAACAAAGCGTCGCTCGTCGGTGTAAGGCAACGCTGGCCAGGCTACGCAGAGATGTGCCTGCTCGGTCGGCCGATCGAGTAGCTGGACGCAGGGGCGTGCATCCGCAAGCCGCGCCGGATGTGAGTCAGCAGGTGGCCCAGGCTTAAGGTCACCAAAATACTGCTCGACCAGCTCGACAACCTGCTCGTGGACGAGGTCACCAGCTGCCGCAACGACCAGCCGATCCGCACGGTAATGCTCGTGGAGATAAGCGATCAATTCATCACGCGTGATCGCCTCGACTGTCTCCTCCGAACCAATGATTGGCCGCCCCAACGGGTGGCCGTTCCAGAGCGCCTGGTCGACGAGATCGTGGATGTAATCGTCCGGTGTATCACGGATCCCGTGGATTTCTTCGACGATAACGTGCCGCTCCTTCTCGAGTTCGACCGGATCGAAGAGTGAGTGTCGCAGCATATCGGCGAGAACATCGAATGCCAGCCCTACGTGGGCGCTCGGCACCTTCACCCAGTAATCAGTCGATTCGCGACCAGTCGAGGCGTTCATGATACCGCCGACCCCTTCGATCGCCTCACTAATCAGAACTGGATCGGGGCGGCGCTCCGTTCCTTTGAAGAGCATGTGCTCCAAGAAGTGCGAGATCCCCGCAAGATAAGCACTCTCGTACCGTGAGCCAACACGCACATAAATGATGATCGTCGCCGAACGGACGTGAGGCATTCGGCTCGTGACGATGCGGATCCCGTTCGCAAGTTGTGTCTTCTCGTGCTCCATTCTTCACACTCGTTTCCTGGCTTTGGTCACTCACCGGTAACGCGGAGCAGGAGGTGCAGTGCTGCCTCAGCCGCCTGCGCGATATTCTCCCAGCGGTCTCCCGTAAACCGGTACTCTTCTACCACTATTCCGTCTGGGCCATCGCAGGCAATGTAGACTAGTCCGACCGGCTTCGTCGGCGTGCCCCCACCTGGTCCGGCGATCCCCGTCGTCGCCACAGCATACTCGGTCTTGAGGAGTGCACGCACACCGCGCGCCATCGCCTCAGCGCATTCGGAGCTCACCGCGCCCACGGTACGAAGGATCTCCTCAGGAACACCCAGTACGTCCCGTTTCACGGCATTGCTGTAGGCGATGATTCCACCAATGTAGTACTCGCTGCTGCCGGGAACAGAGGTTACCAGATGGCCGATCAGACCACCCGTACAAGATTCCGCCGTCGCAAGCGTGTGTCCCCGCCGGGTGAATACCTCGTAAACTCTCCGTGCGAGCAGATGTTCCGGCACGTCTCCCCTCCAGAGCGCGAAAAGCAAGTATACCGCTCAACTCGACGGCTCGAGGGTCAGTTCATCAAGCCGATTAGCGAGCCAGATCGACGGCAACAGCATCGCCATGATCGTTGCGAGGACAAGTGCACTCCCAACCAAGGAAAAGGCTCGAGCAGCGCCCACCCAGTCTCCGATCCAACCGCCGATACCGTTCGCTGCAATCAGCACGGTGAAGAGCACCGTCGAGCGTAGCGCGAAGATCCGGCCCATAAGGTGCGCCGGCGTCGCCCGCTGCACGATCGTCACGCTCGGTATAAGAAACAGCATGTTGCCGAGGCCCGTCAAAGCAGTCAAGCCGACCCCGAGCCAAAGGGGCGGCTCCAGTCCGAGGCCAAAGAGACCAACACCCATGACCACGAGTCCGCCCAGCACCAGTGAGCCAAGGCGGCGCGCATTCAGCGCCCCCATGAGCATCGCCCCCGCGACACTCCCGACGCCGATTCCGAAGTTCAACATGCTGTACGCCACTTCGCCACGCTCGGGGCGGGCATAGGCATACCCCACGAGGAGGGGCATCGCCATCCCAATCGCTACCGCGCCCAGCGTGACGATTGCCGTATTTGCCCGGACAAGTCTGTTGCCGACCAAAAAGCGAATCCCCTGGAAGAGATCACTCCAGACTGTTTGCACGCTCGCCGCCTCCAACCGCTCGTGACGGGGAAGGCGGAGCGGCCAAAGTACGGCAGCCGAGCAGAGGTATCCCAGCGCTGCAACGGCAAACGCCCCAATCAGCCCCTGTTCCGCCCCGAACGCCGCTACAAGTCCCCCGACGAGCAGTCCAGCGAGCGGATACCCTCCGATATCGCCAAGACTCTCCGCAAGCGAAGACAGCGAGTTCGCTGTCGTCAACTGCCCACCTCGAACCACGGAGGGAATCGCCGCCATCTTCGCCGGACGGTGCAGGATTGCTGCCGCATTGATGAGGAAAAGCAATGGATAGATGCTGAGAACCCAGGTCCAACTCGCAAGTGGCAACGCGAGGACAAGCGGGACACGCAGCAGATCGGAGGCAATCATCACCACGCGCCGGTCAAACCGATCAACAATCACCCCAGCCAGCGGCCCTAGCAGGAGATCAGGCAGTCCTGAGGCTAAAAAAGCCAAACCAGCAACCGTCATTGAACCGGTCAGCTGGTAGACCAGTGCAGCCAGCGCGACCCGATGAATCCGGTCACCAATGGTCGCAAAGAGATCGGAGCTCCAAAGCGCTGCGAAGCGCCGGTTCCCTACCAGCAACCGCAGCGGCTCCCGCCACTGCACCCCATCCCCTCCCTTGGTGACAGCACCGCGTCATCCTATAGGAAAGTCGTACTGGAGTATAACCGGCCAAACATGACTTGTGGCGATCCGCCGTCAGGATTCGTCCGGAGGTCGGACGCCTTTGAGCTCCAGCGCACGAATATCCGCCTCAACCTCCGCCAGCTGCCGCTGGACGACCGGAAGCCGGTCACGTGTCCGCTGCCAGTCGCGGTAGACTTCGTCGCGCTCTTGTCGAAAACGGTTCCGCTCAAGGAGGAGCTGCTGTCTCTGCCAGTCACGTGCAGTGCAGGTCGGACAGCGTCCACGCACGTCGCGCCAGCCCCCACATCGCTCACACGGGCGCGCAAGATCGGCGAGTGTCAGCGGCACCCAGACCACACCCTCGCGGCGTGCGGCCGCGAGCGCATCCATCGCCAGCAGTTCCAAGCTCGCGGCGAGGGTCTCGAGGAGTTCCTCACACGGACGACCGTACCCGACTTCCGCCAGGAGCGCTGCCACATCCCCTTCCACCCGTCGGAGCCGCGCTGGTGCAATCTGATGTCCACGCTCTGCCCAATCAACTTCCTCCACCCAACGGAAGGTCATCCCATTGATCTCAAGCAGAACGGTCGCTGGTTGCGCGTCGGCATCGACTGTCACCGTCACAGCAACTGCTGGCAGTGCTGGTTCTGGAGCTTGCGCAGAGTTCACTTCAAGCTGCCTGAGTTCTGCCTCTACCTCAGCCAGCGCAGCTTCCAGCTCGCGGATCCGCTGTGCCCAACGGTTTTCTGGTAAGAGGGCTTGCTCCGCCTGCGCCAGGTCATACTGGAGTGCCGCGCGGCGCTCCAAGAGGCGCACGAGCCGCCGGCGCTCCGCTTCGCGCACGTAGGACGAGGCTGAGTCCACTGCCTCTCCTGCCTCACCCGTGTTTTCCGGCTTCCGCTGCAAGAAACGTTTCCAGGACATCGTGATCACCTGCCATCGAGTTCGAGCGCATCGGTCGCGGTCTGAAGCCGTCGTAGAAGCTCAACCAACGGCGACGGACGAACAAACAGCGTGTCTTCTCTGAGAACTGCGCGCCAGGTCGCCCGTGGGGTTGGTGGCTCGCCAGTCAAGGCAACAGCCTTCACCACATTGGCACGCTCGTCGACCCAAGCCCGCAACAACCGCTGTCTACCATCACGCTGCCAGCGCAGTTCGAGGAGAGGCTTCCCGTCAGCCACCTCGCACCGGACGATGAGCGGTGAGTCCTCTGCGCCAAGATGTTCCGCTGCCTCGGCGAGTTGCCGCCATGCCAGGCCTCGCTGGTCGGCCTCATCGAGTCGCCAAGGGATGCCAATGCGCTCGGAAACACGCCAGCGCAACCAGCGACTTCGCCAGAGGGCTACACCGGTCAGAAGCAGTCCCCCATGCACGATGCCAAGCCATAGCGGATAGGGCCACTGTGCGCTATAGAGCTGCATCCAGTCACCGTACAATCCACTCACCAGGTCGAGCGCAGGATAAAAGACAAGAGTCGTCGCCACGATCAACCCACCACTCGCGAGGCAAACAACACTGACCGGCCGATGCACCCTCACGAACAGCCCGATCGCGAGCATTGCGAGGGCGAGCACCAGACTAACCACGTTCCCACTCAGCGCGATCCAGAAGTGGCCGGCCGGACTTGTTACATCGCTATACTCTACCCAACCAAGGAACAGAAGATAGCCAAATCCGGTCACCCGACCGCCCGCCAGCCAGACCGCGACCATGTGTCCGACCTCGTGGAGTAGCACTCCAAGCGGAACAACCAGAAACAGCGCAATTTCGACAAGGAGTGAGCGTTGTGCCGAGCTGAGCGGTTCAGCAAAGAGAAATTGCCGCCCACGCCAGGCCCGCACGAGTGCCCGCAGCGAGAGTGCGGCCATTGCCAGACTGACGAGCTGCAGCGTCGAAAACGTTGGCATCGGGTGATCCACCTTACCGGAGGATACTCTGCATCACCTCAGTCTACTGTACAGCCACGGTCACTGCGCGACCCTGAGACACAGGGATGACCAGGAATGAGGAAGCGCCACAGCAACGACGTCCCGCGGCGAATGCCGATACGCGTCGTACAGGTGACCTCGGCAACCTGCCGGCCCGGTTGGATCCAGAGAGGTGGCCCATCAAGCGGAAGACCGTTGTGCGCCAGTGTGATCCCAAAAGCGATCGCCAGCGCACCAGGACCACTTGCCAGGCGCACCGGAGCGAGCTCCCGAGCGGTGCGACGCTGACGCAGCCGTCGTGCTCGCATTGTCTCGAGTCCGACGAGCGGTGCAGCCGCGCGGAGCAGCACGGCACCAGCTTGGCTCTCCGGTTCCGTCACGACGTTGCAGCAGGGATACATGCCGTAAGCGCGGTACACGTAGGCATGTCCCGGTGGTCCCCACATCACCCGTACCGGCCCGTTCCGATAGCGCGCCGCATGCGACGCCGGATCCTCTGGCCCACCGTAGGCCTCAACTTCTACCAATTCCCCCGCCACAAGTTCCCCTTCAACAACGCTGACCAGGATCGCCCCAAGGAGTTCCCGAGCAACCTCGACCGCCGGCCGCGCGTACCACTCCCGCGGTAAGGCGAGCGCAGGGTCGAGCTGAAGCGACGCGAGTATATTGGTTCGCTGGCTCATGATAGCCCCCAGTGCCTTCGACTCCGGCTCCGCGGGCGAGCGAGCCTCGCCACCTCGTTCCCGGAGGATAGTCTCCATCACTGTCCCCGCGCCCCCGGAGTACCGCTCAATTCGTCTTCCTCGTGGTAGAGCAGCGACGGTCAGACTTCGGCGAACCGATGAAGCGGACGGCTGGCGGCAGCCGACCGGTGCACCCAGAACGGACAGGCCGCCAGAGTGCACGTCAAGCGAGAGCACGCTCAGCTGACCACCAGTCCTGGAGCAGGCGCACTGGCGACCGCCGGTGGAGAGGGGACGATGACAAAGCCCCGCAACCGTTGCGTTCTCGCTGGCGGCTCAGGCCAACTCCTCAAGCCGCGCCTGGAGAAGGCGTACACGCTCCTCGTTCTCGGCAAGTTTGGCACGATGCCGTTCCACGACGTGCGCCGGAGCGCGGGTCACGAACTGCTCATTCGCCAGAAGCGTGCGCGTCCGTTCGAATTCAGCGAGGAGCTCTTCCAGTTCGCGCTGCAGCCGTTGTCGCTCCGCCTCAATGTCCAGCATACCGCGCAACGGCAGGTAGATCACTGCATCGTCCACAATCAGCGAGACGACTTGACGCGGTGCCTCGAGAAGTTCGTCGACATATTCGAGTCCATCGCTGGCAATCCGCGCCAAGAAGCGGAACACGCCTTCGCTGTCCTGGAACGTCCGCCGGTGCGAGCCAGGGAAGATGATTGCCTGGATCCAGCGGGCCGGCTCCACCCCAGCCTCGGCCCGCGCATTGCGCACCGCCCGGATTGCTTCCATCAGGAAGGCAAACTCCTGCTCTGCCTCGTCGTCCATCTGCGTCGTATCTGGCTGGGGCCAGGGAGCGACCATAATGCTCTCGCCAGCGTGCGGTAGTCGTTGCCACAGTTCCTCGGTGAGAAACGGCATGAACGGGTGGAGCAATCGCAGTGCCCGCTCCAGGACAAAGGCCAGGGTCTGCCGCGCGGCCTGCGCGCTTGTACCGCCCACGTTGATCGCCACTTTGCTCGCCTCAATGTACCAGTCACAGAACTCGGACCAGAGGAAGTCGTAGAGCGTATGGCCGGCCTCGTGGAACTGATACCGCTCCATGAGGTCAGTCACCGTTTCAGTGACACGTTGCAGTCGGCTCAGGATCCAGCGGTCGGCCAAGCTGGCCGACTCTCGCGCCGGAGGCAGCACACTCCCGTCTTGCGCGCAGTCGATCGTCCCGCCGGCAAGTGCACGTAGCGTGTAGCGGGTGGCATTCCAGATCTTATTCGCGAAGTTGCGGCTCGCCTCGACCCGGCTTAGGCTAAGCTTCATATCGGTACCGGGGCCAGCCATCGTCACCAGCGTAAAGCGCAACGCATCCGCGCCGTACTGCTGCGTCACCTCAGTCGGGTCGATCACGTTCCCTTTCGTCTTGCTCATCCGCTGACCGCGCTCGTCGCGCACCGTGCCATGCAAATAGACGGTATAGAACGGCACCTCACCCATGAATTCAAGGCCAAGGAAGACCATGCGCGCGACCCAGAAGAACAGGATGTCGTACCCCGTCTCCATCACCGAGCCGGGATAGAAGTACTGCAGATCCTCGGTCTCGTCCGGCCACCCGAGCGTGCTAAACGGCCACAGTCCGCTTGAGAACCAGGTATCCAGCACATCTGGATCTTGCTCGATGCGCGTACTCCCGCAGTGCTCACAGCGATCGATCGTCTCCTCGGCCGTCACGGTCAACTGCTCGCAGTCCTGGCAGTACCAGACCGGTATGCGGTGTCCCCACCAGAGCTGCCGCGAGATACACCAGTCGCGCACGTTTTCCAGCCAGTGAAGATAGACGGCACGGAAGCGCTCGGGGATAAACTGGAGCGTTCCATTGCGGGCCACCTCGATTGCGGGCTGGGCAAGCGGAGCCATGCGCACGAACCATTGCTTGCTGATTAGTGGCTCGACCACTGTTCCACAACGCTGACAGTGGCCGAGGCTGTAACGATGTGGCTCCGTCCGCACGAGGTAGCCTTGTCGATCGAGTTCCTCGACAACGCGACGCCGTGCTTCCTGGATGGTCAGCCCCGCAAACGGCCCAGCCGCCTCGTTCAAGGTGCCGTCCGGATTCAGGATGTTGACCGGCGGCAGTTTGTGCCGCTGGGCGATCTCAAAGTCGGTGAAATCGTGGGCTGGTGTCACCTTCACCGCCCCGGTGCCAAAAGCCGGATCAACCGCTTCGTCAGCGACGATTTGCAGTCGCCGCCCCAGCAGGGGCAAGATCGCGGTCTTCCCCACAAGGTGCCGGTAGCGCTCGTCGTCCGGGTGGACAGCCACACCAGTATCGCCGAGCATCGTCTCCGGTCGTGTCGTCGCCACGACCAGTGACTCGTCACTTCCTTCCACCGGGTACCGCAGGTAATAGAGCGTCCCTTCCAACTCCTCGTGGTCAACCTCAAGGTCTGACAGCGCAGTCATACAGCGCGGGCACCAGTTGATGAGGCGCTCACCACGATAAATCAGCCCTTTGTCATAAAGCCGCTTGAAGGCCGTCCGCACTGCCCGTGACGGGCCAGGATCCATCGTGAAGCGGAAGCGTGTCCAATCGCAGGAGGCACCAAGGATCCGCAGCTGCTCGCGAATGCGGCCGCGGTAGCGGTTCATCCAATCCCAGACACGCTCCAGGAACTTCTCCCGCCCCAGATCGTGCCGAGTCAGCCTCTCCTTGAGGAGCTCCCGTTCAACGACCCACTGCCCAGCGATCCCCGCATGATCCGCCCCGGGCAGCCAGAGCGTCGGGTAGCCCTGCATGCGCCGCCAACGGATCATTAAGTCCTCGATCGCGACGAAGAGCGCGTGTCCCATATGGAGCTCGCCGGTGACGTTCGGCGGCGGCATGATGATGACGAACGGCTTGCGACTCCAGTCGATCGTCGGCGTGAAGTACCCCTGTCGCTCCCACCAGTCGTACCAGCGCGCCTCCACCGCCTGCGGCTGGTAGGTCGGGGCAAGTTCGTCGGAGCGCGCCACGTGCGTCATCGAGTCCCACCTCCACGTCGAGTGTCGCGATCGAGAACCAGATTACCCTCAAGCAGCACTCACTACTCACGAGCGGCCAATCGACGCGTGCCGTACTCGTCGGAAGGAGCACCCTTCCATCGGACGGCCTCTCCCGGCAAGCGTACCGACCGCCAGCGCACAACGTCAACGAGCCACGCGACACAGCGCATGGGCGCCTTTCCAAACCGTTCCCGATGCCCAGGCTCACCCTGGCGTGAAAACCGGCCACACCCACGACGCGATGGCCGACTCTTGAACACTGCGTCCTCTCGCCCCCATCTCGTTCCCGGTCTATTGTCGCGCCTCCGGCATCCTGACAAGGCAGCGAGCACCAGGACCCGGGAGCCAAGCGCTGCCCGGCGATTGACTGCCCACACTATCGAAACAGGAAAGGGAGCTTGAGCGTTGACCCCTCCCTGGCCTCTTCCTCCTCGCACCACGCTCGCTCACCAGCTCTTCAGCCGCTCGACGCGGCGATCGCTCGGCCGGCTCTCAAGCATGCAGCCAATGTGGGGCAGGGGGCATCTCCGCGCATAGGCTCCGTGTGACATCACCGATGCGCTCGAGTGCGATGCGTGGCGCCTCTCAGGGTACGCCTCACGTCCGCGTCCCGCTATCCAGCCACATTGTCGGAGATATTACGTCCGGCTCAACTCCTGCACCCTGGCGGGAAAAGCGAGGAACGCTGGTTCTTCGGCGGTAACGCCTCCCGTTGTCCCTCGTTTCCTACCCTTGAGGGAACCCGGCCAATTCAGCCCAGGTCGGCGATCCGTACCCGGGTTCACCCAGCGTTCATTCTCCACCCTCGCCACTTTTCCGCACGCTGCCACGATTGCACGCTGGCTCGGACGAGCAGGGCAGCTCCTGTCCCGGAGCACGCCCTTCACTCCTCCAGCTCGACCGATGCCGCGGGGACACGCTGGGCCAGCTGTTCTTGGAGGGCACTGAGCAATCGCTGCTCGGTCTCCAGGACGTGATCAGTGACCTCACGGAGGCGGCGTGTCAAGCGCGCCGAAAGGGTTAGTGCCCTCGCCGCAAGACGCAGCGCCTCGCCGGTCGTCAGATCCTCGCGTGCCGCTTGCGCGAGCAGCTCGGCCATTCGTTCTTCGTAGGTCGTCACCATCACACCGAAACTGCGCAGGATGACGCGCGTCGTCTCGCTCGATCGCTGCTCAGTCACGCTCGCCTCCTCCACCTGATCCGGCGCGCAGCGCCTCCAGCGCCTCGCTGATCCGTACCACTGCAAAATCAATGTCTTCACGGGTCAGGATCAAGGGCGGCAGGAGCCGCACCACCGTCGTGCCAGCAGGGAGCGCTAGCACTCCGCGCTCTTGCATCGCCTTGAGAACGGGCGTCGCACGCGTCTTCAGATCAACACCGAGCATCAGTCCGAGTCCGCGCACCTCGCGCACGAGTGGGTGACGCAAGGCGAGCAGCTGCTGACGGAAATAGGCACCAAGCTCCTTGGCAGCAGGGATCAGGTGGTCATCTTCGAGGGTCTGAAGCGTTGCCAGTCCAGCCGCACAGGCAAGCGGGTTCCCTCCGAAGGTGCTCCCATGGACACCAGGAGGCAACGCCAGCGCCACATCTTCTGTCAGGAGTGTCGCGCCAATCGGGACACCATTGGCCAACCCTTTGGCCACACAGAGGAGGTCCGGTGAAACTCCTGCGTGCTGGCAAGCAAACCAGGCACCGGTGCGGAACGCCGTCTGCACCTCGTCAAAAATAAGGAGTGCACCGCGATCTCGCGTGATCCGCCGCGCCGCCTCCAGGAAACTCGGATCAGCTGGATAAATTCCTGCCTCGCCTTGCACCGGCTCGAGAATCACCGCTGCCGTCTCCTGGTCGACGGCGGTCTCCAGCGCCACGGCGTCGCCGTAGGGGACATGCGTCACTTCCGGCAATACAGCGAGGAACGGTTGGCGATATTTCGGCTCCCCTGTCGCCGCTAGCGCTCCGAGCGTCCGACCGTGGTAGCCGCGCCGTGCCGCCACGATCTTGCGGCGCCCGGTTACTGCCCAGGCGAACTTCAGCGCTGCCTCCACTGCCTCCGCGCCGGAGTTACTCAAGAACACGCGCACTAATCCATGAGGGGCGAGAGACAATAGCTTTTCCAGGAATGCCGCCCGCACGTCCGAGGCGAATGACTGGTGACAGCTCAAGAGTCTCCCCGCCTGCGCGACGATCGCAGCAGTGACACGAGGATGGGCATGCCCCAGGAGATTGACCCCGTAGTTGCTCATCAGGTCGAGATACCGCTGCCCGTCACTATCATAGAGCCACACCCCTTCGCCACGCACTAACGCGATACCGCGCTTGGCATACAGCGGTGGCTGGAGCATCTCGTCGAGCTGGACGATCGTTGCCGTCGATCGCGCCGTCATGGTCGCACCTCGACCCGGCTCCCGGCGATCAGCACTGTCCCCGCGCCGGCAAGTGCCCGCTGGATAGGCTGTGGCACACGTGCATCAGCAAACACCACTCGGCCGATCCCGGCCTGCACCGCCTTGCACCCTGCCTCCACCTTCTTCTTCATTCGCCCCTGTGCCGCCGTCATCGCCGCCTCGACACTCGCCGGATCGTCTACATCAATGGCGGAAATCAGCGAGTCCGGATCACGCACGTCCCGCAGGAGGCCAGGTGTATTCGAGAGGATGACCAGCGCATCAGCCCGCAGTGCAATCGCAAGCTGCATTGCCAGCTTGTCGCCGTCCACATTGATCGCCTCGCCCTGGTCGCTCACCGCCGGGGGTGTGAGTACAGGCAGATACCCATGGTCGAGCAGGAGCTCCAAGAGCTGCGTATCAACTCGTTCGATACTTCCCGCATAGTCTCCCCGCAGCACCTTCGGTTTCCCATTTTCGATCGCCCGCAGCGTGTCTTTGCGTGGACCGCTGGCGATGCGTCCGTCCATCGCTGTCAACCCGACTGCGTTAACGCCACGCTGCAGCAGTCCCTCGACGAGCCGCTTATTGACCAGACCGGCATAGACCATCAACATCAGATCCATCGTCTCGCGGTCGGTAAACCGGCTGACCTGACCAGTCGAGGACATCACGAGGCGTGGCTCCCGTCCAAGCCGTCGCGTCCACTCGTCAAGTGTCGCGTTTGCCCCGTGGATGAAGATGATCTGTGTCTCATGCCAGAGCGCTGCCAGATCGTCCAGCGTCAGTGCCGGATCGATTCCTGCGCTCCCTCCCAGCTTCACGACCAACATCTTTGTCACGTCGCTCCTTTCTCCCTCGTCCTCCCACTCGGCTTTTCCCAGACTGTGGTATGCCCCAAGAGCCAGCGCCGCTGAGCGATGAGTCGGAGACCCACCCGCTCAGCTAGTTCGCGCACCCGCCGATACCGCACGTAGTGCGGGTCCCCCATTGTCTCGACGATTGCGAGGCGCCCACCCGGTCGCAGCACCGTCGCCAACTCTTGTACTGTCGCCGCCGGGTCGGCTGTTTCGCCAAGCACATGGACAAGGAGCGCCCGGTCGTACGTATCCTGCTCCAGCGCTGCCAACGTGCCCCGCCCGAGTTCCACCAGCAGCGGCAGCACGTTGGTCAGTCCGCGCTTTTCCGCCTGTTGCTGCACCAATTCGAGCATCCGCGGCTGCATGTCAAGTGCGGTGATTGAACCGCTTGGTCCGACACGCTCGGCCAAGGGGATCGTCAGTCGCCCCGGCCCCGCGCCAGCGTCGAGTACCCGCATGCCCGGCTGCAACTCCAGCAAGGCAGTCAGCTCCGCTGCCTGGGCAAACGAGCGCACCCCCGGCAGTGTCAAGAACCAGGCGAGCCGCGCGGAAAAGGGCCGTCGGCGAGCAAGCTTCCAGCCGAGCGCGAGACCTACCGCGAGCAGAGGGGAAATGACCCAGCGACGTCGCACCACGCGACTCCTCACAACGGGTGCAGCCCCGGAAACTCGAGGGCCAATGTCTCGGGAAAGCCAAGCCGGATGTTCATCGCCTGGACCGCTTGTCCTGCTGCGCCCTTCATAAGGTTGTCAATTGCCGACATCACCACGAGCCGCTGCCGGCCACCCGGGAGTTCGTCCAGTTCCCAGCCGATATCACAGTAGTTCGAGCCAGCCAGGATCTTCGGTTCCGGATACCGGTGGATTCCGCTTGCCTCCTTGACCAGACGGATGAATGGTTCCTGGCCGTAGGCTGCGCGATAGACCTGCCAGAGATCACGGTCGGTGAGTGGTCGATTGGGGAAGACATGGGCCGTCGCCAAGATCCCCCGCACCGCTTCAACGCTCGTGACCGAGAGGCCAAGCGACGGCGTCCGTCCACAGACCGTGAGTTCCTGCAGAACCTCAGCGGTGTGCCGGTGGCCGCCCGGCTTAAAGGGACGGATCACCCCACTCCGCTCTGGGTGGTGGCTTGCTGGCCCAGCCTCACCACCAGCCCCGGAGGAGCCCACCTTACACTCAACGGTCACTGGCATGTCCAGGTCGACGAATCCCGCGCGGAAGAGCGGGGCAAGCCCAAGAATCACTGCCGTTGAGTTGCAGCCTGGGGAGGCGATGTACCGCGCTGTCCTGATTTCCTCACGGTGGAGCTCTGGAAGTCCATAGACAACCTGGCCAAGCAACTCCGGCCGAGGATGCGACCAGTGGTACCATGTCTCATAAGCAGCCGGGTCCCGTAAGCGAAAATCTGCAGAAAGGTCGATAACAACCGGCGCAAGTTCGAGCAGCCGGTCCACAATCGGAGCCGTCTCCCCGTGCGGCAAGCAGGCGAAGAGCACCTCGACCGGCTCGAGCGCCTCGGGCGGGACAAATTTCAAGGTTGTGCGCTTGCGGAGGTTCGGGTGCACCGTATGCACGAACTTTCCGGCTCGCGACCGCGAGGTGACGTGCTTTACCTCGACTTCCGGATGATGAAGCAACAAGCGCAAGAGCTCCCCACCCGTGTAGCCTGAGCCTCCGAGGATCGCGACGGTCACTGCCATCCAGGTACCACCTCTCCCTCCCGTGGTCTTTCCATCAGTGGCTCAACGCCATCGCGGGCGACGCTCCCTGCGTCGCCCGCGCCAGCACATAATCGGCGATGAGTCCCGCCACGTCGACATGGGTCGTGCGCATCAACCCCTTAAACTCAACACCGCCGTTGACTTCCAGGACTTCGAGCCCATCCGCCGTCTCGACGAGATCGACACCCGCGATCTCCAACCCGATTGTGTGTACAGCCCGCAATGCGAGTTCGGCTAGCTGCGGTGTCACTGGACAGGGATGAGAGACTGCCCCACGTGCCACATTCGTCACCCAGTGCTCAGCAACACGGTATGATGCCGCAACCACCTGGTTGCCGACGACGAAGACACGCACGTCGCGCCCCGGCTTATCGACATATTCCTGGAGATAGAAGACGCCATGGTGGAAGGAGCCGAGCACCCGCTTGTGCTGCAACACCTCACGCGCTGCGGCAGGAGAATTGACACGGGCAAGCAGTCGTCCCCAAGAGCCAGTCACCGGCTTAATGACCGCTGGATATCCCAGCTGCTCGAGGGCCGCAAGAGCACTCTCCACATCGAAGGCGACGAGCGTGCGGAGCGTGGGCACACCAGCTGCTGCCAGGAGCCGCGTCGTCAGCACCTTATCATCGGCGATGGCAGTCGCCTGGCTCCGGTTGACCGTGGGGATTCCGGCAGACTCGAAGAGGCGCAGGGCTACCTGCCCACGGCTGTGCGCCATGCACCGGTCAAGGACAAGATCGACCTGCGGCCAGCTGTGTTGGTTCGTAAGATCAAACACGAGCTGGCGGTCATAAAGCCGCACGACCTCTGCGCCTCGCTCAGCCAATGCACGCAGGAGGAGTTTCTCCTCTTCTCGGACATGCGAGAGTAGCACCCCGATCCGCGGCGTACTCACGACTCGTCCCCCCATCGCCCACCCACGATTTGTGCCGCGATCCGCTCAATCGCCCGCTGGAGCACGGCGATACCGCGCAAGAACTCGTCGATCGCGATGTGCTCGTTCGGCGTATGGTCCAGCCGGGAGTCGCCCGGACCATAGGCGACGATTGGACAGCCCCAAGCCGGACCGACGATATTCATGTCTGACGTTCCCGTTTTTACCTTCAGTTTCGGCTCACCTCCGAGCTCACGGATCGCTGAGAGAAACGCTGAGACCAATGGTGAGCGCTTATCGACTCGAAAGCCTGCCGCGTTGACTGTCACCACGACCTCCCCAGCACCGGCAAGTCGCTGCGCCACTGCGACCGCCCGTTCTGGCGGGAAGTCCGGCGGCAAGCGGAGGTTGGCCCGCAACCAGGCCTGTTCGGTCAGTCCGTCTCCATTGGTGACGATGCTGAGCAAGGTCGGTGTGACGCAATCGAAGGCACGCGTCCGTCCAGCATTCTGCTCGTCACACCAGCTGACGAGAGCATTCCAAAAGGCAACCGCGTCTTCCGCTGCCGTCGTGCTTGGTCCGGCAGCATGCGCTGACGGTCGAACGATCCGA
This sequence comes from Thermomicrobium sp. CFH 73360, assembly GCF_023806465.1. Taxonomy (GTDB): domain Bacteria; phylum Chloroflexota; class Chloroflexia; order Thermomicrobiales; family Thermomicrobiaceae; genus Thermomicrobium. The sequence goes on from NZ_JAMSLS010000002.1 coordinate 471,709, forward strand.
TACTCAATCGCTACTGACCCTTTGTAACCGAGTACAACGCCGTCCCAGCCGCTCGGCTCACCGATGATCACCGCATCCGGACGCGAGTGATGTTCGACGAGCCAATTCGCACCACGCGAACTCATCACTTCTTCCTCCACCGCCCCAACGACAGTAAGGCGGATCCCCGGAGGAAGCGCCGCTCGGGCACCGGCCAGCACAAACGCCGCAAGCGGTCCCTTGGCATCGACTGCGCCACGGCCATAGAGCAACCCGTCCATCTGCCGCACCGGAATCCGACCTGGCACAGTATCGATGTGCCCAAGCAACATCAGCTCACGTGAACCAGATCCACGGACCCCGACCGCGTTCCCCGCTTCGTCCGGTGCTGCCTGGTAGCCGAGCTCCGTCATGCGAGTGCACAACCACTCGACGGCCGCCGCTTCTTGGCCCGAAAGACTCGGGATACGGAGGAACGCTTCGAGGAAGGCAGCAGCTTCGACGGCGAGCTCGGTCGTCATCTCATTCCCTCGTCCCTGGAGTTGCTTGCTGAACCTGTTCCATCACGAACGCGACAATCCGCTCCGCGATCGGCACTCCTTGCTCGGCCAGCTCGCGGAACTGCAAAAGATTTTCGGCAGAGAGGACGATCGGCTGACCGTCCCGTTCCACGACGTCAAGAACGTAAACGCCGCTGCCGAGTCGTCCAACAAGCGCACTCGCCAGCGGCTCCCAACGTTCTCGCTCCTCGAGCGTTAGCGGCATGTCGCCGCCCCGTCCTTGCAGAATCGCAAGGAGCTCTGTCCCAACGATCACCATCCGCCGTACTGCACCCGGCTCAGCGACCGCCTGCTGGACCAGCACTGCTCGCTCCTCGCCGAGCACCCGGCGATGCTCAACCAGCGCCTCAGCAGCATCCGGATCCTCGACAAACGCGATCGGCATCATCGGGTCCACCGTCAGCGATTTCAGGTACACCGGATATCCCAGTGACGCGATCGCGCGGAAGGTTGCCGCCTCACCGAAGGCAACGATTGTTGGTGGCGTTGGGATCCCAGCCACGACAAGATGCCGGAGGAACGCCAGGCGATCCGCCAACAGCCGCGTCGTCGCCGGGCGGTTTACGACTACCGCGCCACGCGCTGCCAGCAGCGCAGCAAGCGCAGCCGACTCCGGGGTTGCCTGTTCTCGGTCAAGTGCGATGGCCGGCAACTCCACCCCATCGTCCTGCAAGGGAATGGCGACTTCATTGGGATCGTACAACCGGGCCTCCCAGCCCACGGCCGCAAACGCCTGCTGGAGCAGGCGCTCCTCAACCCGCAGTCGCTCGGCGAGCAGCGCGAGCGTGGCCATCGTCACTCGCCCCAGTCCTCTTCCTCAGCCGGTGCAAGGCCTAGCTCGAGTGGATCGACCGAGAGGACTTCGAGATCGGCTCCGCACTCCGGGCAGGAGACAATTTCCCCCACCTCGACGTCCGTCAGACCGAGATTGGCACCACACTCTGGGCACATCGTGGGTCACTCCCTCCACTCCAGACAACGTTCCGACAAAACGAATCGGCGGTGAGCTTGTGGGCTCACCGCCGCTCCGGCTCTACGCTAACGCGTCAGGTCAACAGGACCGTCCGCGGGCGCTTCCGGTTGCGGCAGGAGCCCCCAGGCACCTGGGGGCGGGGATAGGTGCGGGGGTAGCCAGGACAGCATAGCCCCTGGCGCTCACTGCCCCAGGTTTCTCTGCCGTCCGGTTCATTCTCTCAATACCCCGTCCCATCGTCCGTCCCCGGCCTCCTGCCGCAACGGGACTTGCAGGTAGACTCTAGCACATCGGGTATGGTGAGCGCAAGAGGGATTTGTAGCGAGCAAATTTCTTCCTGCTAAGGCCGACGCGCTGCACAGCAATGGAAGACCGAGCTTTGCCTTGATCCGGTCGACGGAACCCCTCCTGAACTCGCAACGCCTGGCGCAGTGAAAGAAGGAACACTCGCCTTCATTTGGACTCGAACTATCCGCTGTCTCTCCTGTGCATTTCCTAACGCGGGCCAATGCCATGCACAGATACCCCTACTCCGCCACCAGCATTCTGCTCGCTGCTGGCTCCCCAGCCGGATAGGTAAACCTCAGAGGCGACAACAACTCATGCCCATTGCCTTGACCCTGTTTGGGGAACCCCTCCGTGCGGCCGACCACAATCTGGCCAGCCGCGTTGAGGGCGCTCATGGAACGCCGCGAAAAGCCCGGCGAGATTCCTTGGATGATCCACTCCGTGTTACTGAACTTGGTCGCAGAGGCGCGATTGACACCACCGGGATGAAAGGCGGAGACCATTGCGCCATAATACCCCCGTTGGGCCTCCGCGCAATGGCTGACACCACGGATACGTTTCGTCATTTCCTTCAGCGAAGATATCCCGTTGTGAATAGCCATGGCAAGCAGCGTATGAGCTTCTGCTGAATCGCGCACTTGTCATCGATCTCGTGCGAACAGATCTCCGCGAATGATCATCCAGCTTCCCGCGTTGGAACACCTCACCTCGAGCCTTCTCCCCTTTCACTCGCTCAATCTGCCGTTAGAGCTCTTCCTGCGCACGAAGCGAGAAGTGACACAACGATACCTAGGCCCAACACCAATAGAGTCAGAGATTTTCTCATTTCCATTCCTTTCCTGTTCTGCTATCCTAGGAAACAAAGGAGGTAGAGCGATGCGCCAAGCAACAATCACCCCCGACCGACCCTCGACCCGGGAGCAACTGCTTACACTGCTGAAAAAGAGCGAGGGTCTCACCGCTGATCAGCTCGCCCGGATGCTCGGGATTACCTCCATGGCCGTCCGCAAGCACCTCACCGCGCTCGAGCGTGACGGGCTTGTCACGACTTCCCTCCAGCGACGCAAGATCGGTCGGCCAGCTCGTCTCTACCGCTTGAGTCCCCAGGCCGATGCGCTGTTCCCGCAACAATACGACGCGATGCTCACCGAAGTCTTGCGTGACCTGGCAGCGCTGGATGGCCCCGCCAAGGTCGACCTTCTGCTGCGCCGTCGCGTTGAGCGTGTTGGTCAGACGCTCGCTCGGGAACTCGAGGGCACGCCCACGCTCCGTGAGCGCGTCCGCAAGCTCGCCGAAACGCTCGATGGGTTTGGCTACTATACGACCTGGGAGCAGCTCGACAGCGAGACGTTCCGGCTTTGCCAGTATCACTGCCCGATCCGCCAGGTCGCAGCCAATTTCCCAACCACCTGTGACGCCGAGGTCGAACTCTATCGGGCGCTCCTGCGCGCTGACATTGAGCGACGCTGCCATCTTGCCTCTGGCGATCCCTGCTGTTCCTATCTGATCCGCGCTCCGCAGACAGCAGCCGTCGGAGCATCTTGAGTCGTCTACGACAGTGGGATCGTTCCGAGGAGCGCGAGGCTCAGCGCCAAGACTGCACAACTCAGAAGACCAAAGAGGATCCCCAGCAGTGCCGCGGTACGAAACCGTGGTTGCTGGCCTTTCCTTTCCTCGCTACCGCTTCGGCTCATTCGCTCCCCCGAAACCTAATCGCGCACTGTTGCCAAGGATGAAAACATCCGGCACCACTTGCGCTGTCGCCGCCAAGGTCGGCGGCAGGATACCCAAGGCTGCCAGGCTGAGTCCGGCCAGATTGTAGAATGCCGTACCTGCAAGATTTACCCAGGCTGTGCTCAGCGCGCGCCGCGCCCAACGGATCACTTCTGGCACGAGCATCCAGTCCTCACGCAGTAACACCACGTTTGCCGTTTCGGCTGCCAGCGCCGTACCAAGCCGTCCCATCGCAATACCCACGTCGGCCTGGGCTAGCGCCGGCGCATCATTGATTCCGTCACCAATCATCGCGACAATCCGACCAGCCTCCTGGTATGCCCGCACGACCGCCAGCTTGTCCTCGGGTAGCAATCGCGCCCGCCAACGAATGCCAAGCGGACCGGCGAGTGCCGCAGCCGCCTGCTCATGGTCACCGGTGATCAGCTCGATGTCCCGTATGCCGAGTCGCCGCAGTTCGGCAATCGACTCGGCTACACCCGGTCGGAGTTCGTCAGCGAATGCCAGCACACCGAGGCGCTCCCCCTCCCATTCGACCACCACGACCGTCTTGCCCTGCGCCCGAAGCTGCGCGACCGGCTGCCAGTCCGCCTCGTCGGGCGAAGGCGCGCGAACACGCACCGTTGCACCGCTGATCCGCGCTGTCACACCGACGCCGGGATCAAAGGAGAACGATTCTGGTGCAGCGAGCCCAAGCCCTCGCTCGCGCGCGGCCGCGCGGATCGCCTCAGCAAGGGGATGTTCGGCGTAGCGCTCGGCCGTCGCAGCAAGTCTCAGGAATTCGTTCTCGCCGACACGCCCGTCCGCCACAACGACGTCGGTCACCACTGGACGACCCAGTGTGAGTGTCCCTGTCTTGTCCAAGAGCACCACGTCAACCCGCGCGAGTCGTTCAATCACCGCACCACCCTTGATCAGTACCCCCCGGCGTGCTGCACGTCCAATCGTTGCGACCAGTGCCATCGGCGTCGCGAGTGCGAACGCACACGAGCACGCGACAACAAGCACCGCCGCCACCGCCAGTGGATCGCGGCGGAGGAGCAACGTCAGCACCGCAACACCAGCGACAACCGGGAGATACCATCCAGAGAAACGATCGGCAACGCGCTGCAGACGCCCCGGATTTGCTTCTGCCGCCTCGACGAGCCGCACAATCCGCGCGAACGCCGAGTCCGATGCTGGCGCTGTCGCCTGCAATCGCAGATACCCACTCCGGACAACGGTCGCAGCGTAGACGTGCTCTCCCGCACCGACTGCGCGCGGGAGCGGCTCGCCCGTCAACGCCGCCTCGTCGACCAGCGCTGTTCCTTCGATCACCGTTCCGTCCACAGGCACCGCCTCACCGGAACGGACGACGACAACGTCCCCCGGCACGACACTTCCAGCCGGAATTTCCATCTCCTGGCCGTTCCGCTCGACACGGGCACGCTGGGGTGCCAAAGCCGCGAGTTCACGTAGTGCTCGTCCTGCCTCACTTCCAGTACTCTCCTCCAAAACAGCACCAAGGCGCATGAATACCACGACAATCGCCGCTGCCGCCCATGCACCGACCGCTATCGCGGCAAGCGCGCCAAGGGTCATCAGCGTGTGCGCAGTCACCCGTCGTTGCAGCACGGCACGTGCTACGTCACGGAAGACCGGCCAACCACCAGCGACAATGCCGGCGAGCCAGAGCGGCCAGGGAATCCACGAGTTTAAGCGATCCACAAAACCGGCTAACTCCGCCGCCACGACTGCGAGCACTACCGCAACAGCCACTGCGCTTATGACGAGCACGCGCCGCCAGGCACGATCCACCACTCCCGTCTCCTCGCCGACCGGGTAACCAGTCTCAGCCAGAACCCGCTCGACGGTCGCACGATCGACGCGTGATGGATCGACCACGACCGCAACCTTCCGTGCCAGCGGGAACGCTTCGACCTCGAGCACTCCCGGAACCCTCTGCAACGCTTGCTCCACGTGTCGCGCGCACTCGGCGCAGTCAACCCCCTCCACCGGCAGGACGAGCGTCGTCCCGTCGGCACGTTTCTCAGTCGATAGACGTTGCTCGTCCATCGTCCACCCCCACTGCGTCGCTTTGCCAGACAGCGGGCTCATAGCGCGGACATGCCGCAACGCCCCAGGCCGTTTCCGCGAGTACGTCTTCAGCAAGTCCCAGCAGGACGGCAATCCGCTCATCACTCAGGCTGTAGCGGACAAACTGTGCCGCCCGCTCCCGACTCACCAGCCCACAGTCCCGAAGACACCGCAAGTGATTCGACACGTTGGTCAGCGTCAGTCCGGTGCGTTCGGCGAGCTCGCCAACGGTACATGGCCCACGGCGCAGCACTTCCAGGATGGCCAAGCGACTCGGATCGGCAAAGCCACGGAATAACTTGGCTTTCAGCTCGAGAGCTCGACGGTCTACCATGCTGCCTCCAGCACTTCAGCAAATTGTGAAGTACAGACTACCGTTTGTAAGCGATGCCCGTCAAGTAGTCAGGTCGATGAGATGCTCGCGGGCCAGACAGGAACCGCCGTTGTAGACGGTACGTTCTGTGTTCAAGGACCGGGCCACTTCTCGCCGCCGCGGCTCAGTCGCAGACCTGGGGGAGAGTCCGGGTCAGTCGGCCACAAGCGCAGTCAGATTCAACGCAGCAATCCAGCGGAGGCCGATTTGTTTTAATCGGAAGGTGAGATGAGCGGTCCGGACGAGCGAGCAGGAGCAACAGACGATGTCTGAAACGATCGGTGTCTTTGTCGCGTGGCCGTACGCGAATGGTGATCTCCATCTCGGTCATGTGGCTGGCGTCTATATTCCCGCCGATACCTTTGCCCGCTATCATCGCCTTCGCGGCAATCGCGTACTCATGGTCAGCGGGAGCGATGCCCACGGGACACCGATCACCGTGGCCGCTGAGCGCGAAGGCGTCACCCCAGAGGACATCTTCAAGCGCTATCACCGACGCTTTCTTGAGACCTATCAACAACTCGGAATCTCTTTCGATCTCTTCACCCATACGCATACACAGAACCACTTCCGCGTCTCCCAGGACATCTTCCGCACACTCTATGAGCGTGGATACATCTTTACCCAGACGCAGATCCAGCTCTACTGCGAATACGACCGCCGCTTCCTTCCTGACCGCTATGTGGAGGGTACCTGTCCCTACTGTGGGTACCCGAACGCCCGCGGCGACCAGTGCGACAACTGCGGGCGCACTCTCGATGCTATTGAACTCATCGACCCACGGTGTCGCCTCTGCGGCCGGCGTCCCGTCCCTCGGGAGACGGAGCACTTCTTCTTCGACCTACCGGCGTTCACTGATCGCCTGCTCGCCTATCTCGACCGGCAGACACACTGGCGCCCCAACGTCCAGCACTTTGTCCGGAACTTCATCCAGGACGGCCTCAAGCCGCGGCCAGTCTCCCGCGACCTCGAGTGGGGGATCCCTCTCCCAATTCCCGGATACGAGCAGAAGGTGATGTACGTCTGGTTCGAGGCGGTGATCGGCTACCTCTCGGCCAGTATTGAGTGGGCGCTCGCCGAAAATCGACCAGGGGCCTGGGAGACGTGGTGGCGTGATCCAGCCGCTCGCGGGTACTACTTCATTGGGAAGGACAACATTCCTTTCCATGCCATCATCTGGCCTGCCGAGCTCATGGGCTACGATGAGACCCTCAACGTGCCGTACGATATTCCTGCCAATGAATTCCTCAACCTCGAGGGTCAGCAATTCTCGACCAGCCGCAACTGGGCAATCTGGGTACCTGATTTCCTCTCTCGCTACGCGCCTGATCCGCTCCGCGACTACCTCACCAGCATTGCCCCTGAGTCGCGTGACAGCGAGTTCACCTGGCAAGGTTTCCTGGAGCGAAACAACAACGAGCTTCTCGCAACGTGGGGGAACTTGGTTCACCGTATCCTGACCTTCGTCCACACCCGTTTCGCGGGACGTGTGCCGGAGCCACGTGAGTTCGACGGTCGTGATCGTCTCCTGCTCGACCAGATCGCGACCGGCTTTCAGCGTGTCGGGGAACTCTACGAACGAGTAGAACTGAAGGCAGCCCAGCGTGAGGCGATGGCGCTGGCGAGGGAAGTGAATCGCTACCTCGACGAGAAAGCGCCGTGGTTCCAGATCCGCGAGGATCGGCAGGCTGCCGCCACAACGCTCTTCGTCGCCTTGCGAGCCATCGACTCTCTCAAGCTGCTTCTGGCTCCGATCCTTCCCTTCTCAAGCGAGCAACTCCACCACATGCTCGGCTACACTGAACCGCTCTTCGGCGAATTGGTCATCGAACCAGGACCAGAGACCGGCGGACATGAAGTGCTCCGCTATCGACCAGCCCCCAGTGAGGGACGTAACCGCTGGGTGCCGAGCACCTTAGAAACGGGGCGACCATTACCGCCTCCCCAGCCGCTCTATCAGAAGCTGGACGAAGGAATTGTCGAGCAGGAGCGACAACGCCTTCTTGCGCAGTCTCGCTAGCACAACACTGCTCCTTGTACCTCGCTACGGGAGCAGGTGTCACGGGCCCTGCGGAGCGCGGCTTGCTTGAGCAAGCGCGTCGCTGGCTCCTGATGGCTGGGTTCACCGTGAGTCTCTGTAAGCCCTCTGGGGCTGAAATGTGCGGACCACAGGGCGGTGGACTTTCCATCAGTGACGATGGGGTCGAGGAGGGCAGTTTGTGACCCCATGACATGGACAGATTTCATGGCCAACGCGTTGCAGGCTGGCCCACCTCGATCTCTCGGCGAAGGTGGTGCCCCGCTGCCCAACAGTGATCGGATCTTCCGGTTCCAGAGAAGCCGCCGATCCCCCGTCATTCCATACGGTAGAGCTCTTGGTAGGCACGGTACCCGGCGTAGACTCGCTGGACGTAGGCGTACGTCTCGCGATAAGGGATCCGCTCGGCAAAGAGATCAGGGTCGTTTGTCGGCCGTTCGCGCAGCCACTGTTGCACTGCACCAGCTCCTGCGTTGTAGCTGGCGAGCGCAAGAAAGAGTTGCCCTTGGAACTGCTCGAGACGACGTGCAAGTTCGGCAGCCCCCAACAAGATGCTTGTCGCCGGATGGAACAAGTCGTCTGGAGTCCAGCGCATCAGACCGAGTTCCCGGGCAAGTGTTGCACCGGTATCCGGCATCACTTGCGTAAGTCCACGTGCCCCGACCGGTGAAACCGCCGTTGGTTCGAACGCGCTCTCTTGACGGATCAAGGCAGCCAGCAACAGGGGATCGACGCCGAATCGGGCCGTTATCGGAACAAGCAACTCAGGATACGGTACCGGAGCGAGTAGTGGAGCGACGACAGTCTGTGGCACCTCCCTGACAGTGGCAAGACGCAGCCCAATCCGATACGCATACGCCGCCTCGCCGCGCCGCAAGAGTTCCCATCCGAAGACCGCGAGCGCAATGGGATCGGCACGGAGCTCATCGGCGGCGACATCAACCTCCCAGCCGGCCGCCTCGCGCTCACCGAGATCGAACAGAAGCAACGCGCGTCGCGCCGCACCGCTTGCCTGGACACGCTGCGCTGCGGTTTCGGTCGTCGCGTCGAGGCTCGCCAGCCACGTGGTTAATGAGCGATCGTCCGGCACCAGGGAACCGACCTGCCCTGGTGCCTTTGCGACCGGTAACTCACCACGCAGGAGCTCGCGTGCTCGCTGACCGTAGAAGTTTTGAGGTTCGCTCAGCAGCACCTGCTGCCATGCCTGTTGCGCGCCGGCAAGGTCACCGCGCGCTGCAAGTGCCTTGCCGTACCAGAAACTGGCACGCACATCGCCACCTGCGGCAAGCCCCTCCCAGAGTGCGCCGGCGCCCGCCGTGTCGCCACGTCCGTAGGCCAGGAGACCGAGTCTGAACTGGGCCTCGCGTGCAGCCGAACTTCCCGGATACTGCGCAAGCACGCGTCGGTAAAGTTCCTCAGCACCAGCCTCGTTGTTCCACTCGACAAGCGTTCCCGCTGTGACAAGCGCATCGGGTGTGCGGCCATCCTGCGGATATCGCTCGCCCATCGCCACCAACTCCTGAACACCAGTCACGAGGTCTCCGCTCCGCACCCGCGCGATGGCCCGCTGGTACCAGGCATCGGCACGCGTCGGGTCAGTATCGAGAATGGCTGAATAGGCAGCGATTGCATTCCCGTAGCGTCCGGTGGCGAATGCAATCGCGGCACGGCGCTCAGCGGAGACAGTGCTGCCCGCTCCCAGGGCATCCAGTTCATCGAGTGCTTGCGCGGCTGCAGTACTCTCCGGTGCTGTTTCAATGGCCATGAGGAGATCGGTCTGTGCTGCCGGCACGTCCCCAAGTTCGCGCGCCGCGCGGGCGCGTTGGAGAAGAAGCGTCGCGCGGTAACTCGGAATCGTCGCAAGCTCCAAGAGGCGGGTTACCGCCTCACGGACAGCGAGAAAGTCACCGCGTTGCTCTGCACGCGCCTTCCGCCACTCCAGCGCAGCCACAGCCAGTCGCCTGATCGGTGCGGTTGTCACAATCTGGTCAACCAGCTGTTCTGCTTCCGCCTCTCGTCCGGTACCAGCTAAGAGATCCAGTGTACGGTACTCAAGATACGGCGCAAGTTCCGGAAGGAGGTGAGCCGCGACGCGGAGTTGCTCGGACGCCTGCTCGCGCTCCCCAAGCGTGGCTAAGGCGCGGGCAGCGATGACCGCTGCTATTCCTGCTGGGCGCTGATCCGGTGCCCGCTGTGCTGCTTCAACAGCAAGTTCCAGTGCCACCTGTGCGTCCCCACGCTCGAGTGTCGCCCGCGCCAGGAGGAGCCGTGCTTCCAGCCGTTGCGCCGGATCAGGAGCTCCGAGAGCACCGGCCAAGAGTTGAGCCGCTTCGGCCGGTGAACCAGATGCCAGCAGTCGCCGTGCCTGCTCGAGCGCCAGAGCTGGGTCGGTCGGTACGGGCAGGGCTTGGGCTGCTGGCGTTCGCACCAGGTCTGCGGCGGCGTGTTCGCCAGGAGGTGTTGCACCGGGAACCACCGCAGGAACCGGCGCCTGCCAGCTCGCAGTGAATGCGACAAGGAGCACAGCCAGTAGGAGCGAGGCATGCAGGAGTCCGCGCCCTTGACCTGTCACACTCCCTCCCGCCGAGTACTGCGAACCGCCACTGTGAGGATACCGCTGGCAACCCTCATCCCCGGGAATTGAGCGTGGGACTTCACCCCGGCGAGCACGAATCAGGTTTTCTTCCAAAGTCCCCGTTGCAGGGGGCGTACACGAGAGCAACAGTCCAGCGTGCTTCAGCCAGGCGCCATTCCGCCAAAAGTGTTGTTGGCGAACCAAGAACAGGACATGAGACGTGGTGCTCGGCGCTGTTCGACCACCCTTACCTGGTGTGGTGCAATGTACCCCCCTTGCAGTGCAGGAGAACCGAGCCGTCCCCCCCGCCGCCGCACATATCGTCGACAATCATGGTCTTACGTGAGCCAAGGAGAATCTGTTTACACAGTGTTTACGCAGCCGATCCTATTCTCATTTCGGGAGGAGGATACTATGGAATGGCGAGTATGTTGGCATGGTCCGTTTCATGCAGGTGCACTCCGCGATTTGGTTTGGATTCTCGATTTGATTGGGATCCTGTCCTGGCTTGCTCTTCTCATAGCGGTCGTATTGCTGGTAGTGTGGTTAGCACGCCGGATCGGTAGCGAGCCCATCGGCACACCAAGCAAGAGAGCTCGCGACATACTCGACGAGCGCTACGCCCGTGGTGAAATTACCCGTGAGCAATATCTCGAGATGCGCCGTGATCTGGAACACAGCGGATAAGAGCAAAAAATTTCCGAAATTGTAACGCCTTTGAGATACCCGGATGGGGTATACTCGACAATAGGTGACGAGAGGAGGGAGACGATGATGCCCTGTCCATGGTGTGGCCCGTGGGGTAGCGGCATGATGTGGGGTTGGGGCAACTGGTGGTGGGGGCTCATCATGATGATCTTCTGGTTGCTCATCCTCATTGGTATTGTGCTCTTGGTCGTCTGGGCGATCCGACAAATCGTCCATCGGGAGGGAACGCCTGCGGGCACGAGCCGGGCACTCGAAATCTTGCAGGAGCGATATGCGCGAGGGGAGATCACCCGCGAGCAGTACGAGCAGATACGGCGTGACCTTCTCGGTGGAGCAAGCGGATGAGCCGAAATCTGCTTGTGCTGGCCATTTTATTGCTTCTGGTCGGCACGCTCGGTCTCGGGATCATTGGCGCTCTCGCAAGCCGACAAATCAGCCGCGGTTTCAGTCCCGAGGAACGTGGACGCTGGATCTACTCGACGGCCACTGATCCAGATTCCGGAGCGCCGATTCCCTATAGCGGCGGCATGATGATGCCCATGGCGTGCGCAGACTGCCACGGCATCGATGGCCGCGGCCTCCGCACACCGATGTTTGTGAGCCCGGATATCCGCTACCGCAACTTGACCGATCCCCAGGGTATGATCGAGCCCAACGGCAGTCGTGGACGCACGTACCACTCCGATGAGGAGATTCGCCGGGCAATCACTGAGGGGATCGGTCCTGATGGCGAGCCTTTGTCCTGGCCGATGCCGCGCTGGCAGCTGACTGATCAGCAGTTCCGTGATCTCTTGGCGTATTTGAAGGCACTGCCGTAATCCGTTCTCATGCCGACACGAGCGACGTATGCTGGCTTGCTACAATGCAGCCGACGAGCCAGCGCGGAGTCTGCGATGACCGTTGAACTCAGCGTGATTATCCCAGCCTACAACGAGGAACTGCGTTTGCCGCAGACACTTGCGGCAGCGCAGGCCTATCTCAGCCAACAACCATGGAGCTGGGAGCTTCTCGTCGCTGATGATGGAAGCGATGACGCAACGCCGGAACTCGTCCGCCTCTGGAGCCAACAGGATCCGCGCATCCGACTTCTGCGCCTCCCGCACCGCGGCAAGGCTGCCGCCGTGCGGAGCGGCGTTCTCTCCTCGGTAGGCACCTATGTTCTCTTTATGGATGCTGACCTTTCGACCCCCATTGAGTACGTCGAGCAAGCCTTAGCGTTGCTCCGCGAGGGCTGGGACGTGGTGATCGGGTCCCGCGAAGGCGCACTCGCCCGCCGCATCGGTGAACCCTGGCATCGCCACGCAATGGGTCGCGTGTACAACTGGCTTGTGCAGCTCCTGCTCCTGCCAGGTATCGATGACACTCAGTGCGGCTTCAAGGGGTTCCGCCGAGAGGTCGCGGTGGACTTGTTCCACCGGTCCTTGCTCTATCGAGACACTCGACATCCCCCGCGCGGACCGCGCGTCACCGGCTTCGACGTGGAACTCCTCTTTATTGCCCGGAGGCGCGGATATCGCATAGCCGTGCTGCCAGTCACCTGGCGACACGTGGAGGGCTCCAAAGTCCGTCCAGCCATCGATGCCCTCCTCATGCTCCGCGACGTCATCGCCGTGCGCCTGCACGCATGGCGCGGTGCCTACGACGGTGTGGCATTCCCGGTCGAGGAGCGGATTCCTGGTGACTGATTCCGCGCGCCGACGGTGAGTGTCCAGGGGAGACCAAACATGCAAACGCTCTACGCGACGACCGGTGACAATGTCATTCTGCTCCGGGAGACTACGCGCGGCTGGACAGTCGAACCACTCCTCCATGGGGTGGGCGCTCAGTGCCTTGCAGTCGATCCGATCGATCCCCAGTACCTTCTCGTTGGTACCTTCGATGAGGGAGCTTTCCTCTCTGCAGACGGCGGACAATCCTGGAGACGCGCCGAAGGTCTTCCGGCGAGCCGCGTCCTCTCGGTGGCAATCAGTCCATCATGGCGTGTAGGCGGGCGCGGCGTGCTCTTCGCTGGATGCGAGCCAAGCGCACTCTACTGGAGCGAAGACGGTGGGCGACATTGGCATGAAGCGAGCGCGCTACGGCAACTACCCAGCGCACCGACCTGGTCGTTCCCACCACGCCCCTGGACCTCACACGTCCGCTCGATCGCGCTTTCTCCATGCGATCCTGGTTTGGTTCTGGTCGGGATCGAGCTCGGTGGCGTCCTGCGCAGTACCGATGGCGGCATAACGTGGGCTGACCAGCGTCCAGGTTGTTATCTCGACTGCCATGCACTTCTCCTCCATCCCGCCATGCCGGGGCTTGTCTTCGAGGCAGCCGGCGGTGGCGTGGCACGGAGCGAGAATGCCGGAGACACCTGGCATACGGTGGACGAGGGGCTCGATTGCCGCTACGTCTGGGCAGTGGCAAGTCCGCCGGACGATCCAACGACTTGGTTCGTCTCCGCCGCACCAGGACCGCGAGAAGCGCACGGTCCTGGACCTCACCGAGGAGCGATGCCCAACCGAGGTGGGGCTGCGCAGGCACGGATCTACCGGCGCCAGGAGACAAACCCATGGGAACCGATCGCAGGTTATCCCGAGCCACTTTCTTCGATGCCCTATGCGCTGGTTATCCCACCGACCGAGCCACGTACGCTCTACGCCGGTTTCCGCGACGGTCAGCTCTGGCGCGGGACTGAGCTTGGAAGTGCGTGGCAAAAGCTGGACATCCAGCTCGACACCATTTTCACCCTCGTTCCTGTTCCTGCATGAAGAACTCACACCCCAAAACATAGGATCTTTGAGCAAGTATGAGATCGTTCACTTGTGGATCAAGTCGAGGATTGCCACCACCGTTCCATTGTTTCTCTCAGGGGGCCGCGGCGCACCAAACTGCCTCGCCCTTTGGCGCCCTCTCACACGGCAACCAGGGACAGGCTCTCCGGACAAGCTGACACGCAGTCACGAGACAGGGAGGCACTTGCCCCTCATCCTGTTCTCCTCACTCGGCAGACGATCGGCGTGGGCGCCGGACCGACAGCTCGCAGGCGGATCGGGTAGGCACATTTCAGGCTCTTGGCACACGGCTGCGGGTCCAACCGAGTCGCCAGACCCACGCCAGGACGAGAAGATTGGTTCCGCTCAGCAACCATAAGCCAAGAGCAAAGCGTTGCGGATCCCCGGCACTGAGCTGGCCGATTGTCGTGCCGAAAAGGAAGGCAAGTGCAGTGCTCCCAAAGCCAACCAGACTGCTGGCAAATCCGGCGATGCCCCCGAGCGGTTCGAGCGCCGCGCTGTTTGCATTGGGGAAGATAAGGGCGATGGAGAAGAACATCAAGAGCACCCCCAGCCAGAAGAGTAAAAAGGAGCTCTTGAGAAGACTGACGGAGAGGAGATAGGTTGTCGCGGCGCAGAGCAGTCCGAGAGCAGCGGGAAGCACACGCCGCAACCCCAGGCGAGTAATCAGCGACCCATTTAGCAGCGTGCCCACCACCTGTGCCGCGCCACCAGCCGCAAAGGCCACTGCAAACGCCTCGTTGGAGAGGCCGAAGTGCGTCTTGACGATTTGGGCAGCACTCGCCAAGTAGGCTTGCAAGACACCATAGCTGAGCCCCAGGATGAGCGTGAAGGCGACACTCGTGCGGGTCGTCCAGAAAGCCCTTGCTGCCCGCCACAGATGAGCCGGATTTTGCACAGTACGCCGCTCTGGGGGCAAGGTATCCGGGAGTCGAAGGAGCAACCAAGTGAGTAAGACCCCCGCTAAGATCCCCATGAAGCCAAATGGTGCGTGCCATCCCCACCGCAACAGCGCCACGCCGATCGCCGGAGCAAAAAGTGGAGAAGCTAAGAGCACCATGAAGGCAAAGGAGAGGATTCGAGCCATCGCCTCTCCATGAAGCGTGTCGCGCACCAATGCTGTGCCGGTCGCTCGCAACCCTGAAGCAAAGGCTCCTTGCACGAAGCGCAAGACGAGTAAGAGACCGAAACTTGGGACAAAGAGCATCAGCAACACTGCCAAACCATATCCCAGAGCAGAGACAAGCAGTGGCACACGACGCCCGATCTGGTCACTCAGCGGGCCAAAGAAGAGTTGCCCTACGGCAAAGCCCAAGAAGTACATGTTGATGACCAGTTCGGTCCGGGTGTCCGAGATACCAAACCATGTCGCCATGTCGTGCAATGCAGGAAGCATAATGTCGATGGCGAAGGCACTCATAGCCATCATAAGGCCGAGCAGCGCGGTCAGCTCCCAGGTAGCGAGCACTCTGGTCTCCGTACGAGTCGTTGCCGACGCGGCCGCCTTTTCGCTGTTTCCCACCCGCTCCCCCTCTCTCATTCGGCCGAGTATTCGATTCGATATCACCCGGCCGATCATCCGAGTTTAGTACGAAATATCACATGTCGGCGAACAGCCTGTTCCGCACTCCCTTGGTTGCCAATCCTGCTACGGTGCGAGAAGGATTGTCACGCAGTCGTGCATCTCCCTCGCAGGAGGAGTGAGCGCCCGAGTGCCGCTCCGCGCCCTCCGCGCCACACGGCACGCGTCAGCCTCTGCAACCGACGAAGATCATGGAATCCCTAAGTACCAACGGACAGGATTGTCAGACCTGGGGGAGCACTCAACCCGCTACCGCAGACGAGACACAAGAAGGTCCTGAACCACCGTGCCAAATCGTCACGAAAGCCCGAGACCACGGGAACCCCTCTATTCCCGTCCTGTGCTCACACTGGAACACGAAGGGCCCTTCGAATCTGACACAAGATTGAGGAGGTGTCTATCATGCGACGCTTCATGAAGGTACTTCTCATCGGAGCCGGTGGGCTTCTTGCGGTCTGCATCCTGCTTGCGGTCCTGATCCAAGGCGGGGGGAGTGAGAAGCCCACACCGGCGCAGGTGGCCGGTGCTACGACACCGACAGCAGCACCGGCAGCTGGGACTGTAACGCCGCAACTGCACGAGCTGACAGCGACTACTCCACCGCAAGCCGCTCAGGAGCCGACCGCTGCACCACAAGCAACGCCGACGCTGCCCTGGGGTACAAGCAAGGAAGATGTCCACGCAACGCTGGTTGAAGGCCAGACGGCTGAACTCACCGATGGGAAGGAGGTGTACCGTCTTACCCTCGAAAAGATCGTCGATGGTGCTGCTTCAACAAATCCGTTCCAGCAACCAAAGGAGGGAAACCGGTACCTCTTGTTCTCAATTCTCATCGAGAATGCCGGAACGCGCTCCCATCTCATCTCAGCGAGCAACTTCCAACTCCGCACGGTAGCTGGTTTCGACTATGAACCGGTTTTCGCGCCGGTTGGCTTCACTGAAGGAGACGCCCTCTCCCAGGAAATTGGCCCAGGCGGGAAGGCACGCGGGATTGTTGTCTTCGAGCTCCCCACGGATCAGCAGCCGCTTTTCCTGAAGTTCGACCCGAACCCAATTACCTCGGCCGAGCTCTATTTCGATGCGCCGAACGCGCTGGAACTCGTCCAGTCTGGAGCCACAAGCCAACCAGTCGCCGCGGCACCAGAGGGTACTCCAGGCGATCAGGCCGGCAAGAGTTGGGGAACGAGTAAGAACGATCGGCACGTCCCGCTCGTCGCTGGACAGAGCGGCGCGATCGCCGATGGGAAACAGGTCTACCGTATCACACTTTTAGCCATTGTTGATGGTGCTACGTCCAGCAATATGTTCGTTCAGCCAAAGGAGGGACACAAGTTCTGGCTCGTCCAGGTGCAGTTCGAGAACGCGGGAACGAGCTCGACCATCCTCACATCCACAGAGTGGGCACTCCGGACACAAGATGGGTTCGACTACGAGCCAGAGATCATGGCAACGGGCTTCGCAGAGGGAGAAATCCTGAGTGGTGAGGTGGGGCCTGGGGGCAGAAAGCAAGGAATCGTCGTCTTCCAGATCCCACAAGATGCCCAGCCACTCTTCCTGAAATTCGACCCGAACCCGTTTACGAGTGCCGAACTGTACTTCGACGCGCAGTGACGACGTCTGTGGGGTGGGAGTTGACTCCCACCCCTTGAAATGGTGGGAAAGGACAAAACATCATGCGGATCGCAGCGCTCGTCTTTGGGATTCTCGGCGGTGTCGTCGGGCTCGTCGCAGCTATTTTCGCACTAGGCATTGGGGGCTTTGCTGCGGCGTTTGGCGCAGAGGGAGCTGGCACGGTTGTCGGTGGAGGATTGGCAGCTGTCGTGCTTGCTGCGCTCGGCATTGTTGGGGGTGCGCTTGCCCTCGGCCGCCCAGGTGCCGGTGCCGTACTTCAGCTCATCGCCGGCCTGGCCGGTCTATTGGCGGTTGGGCTCTTCTGGATTCCTTCCGCGATCCTCTTTGGGATCGGCGCACTGACTGCTGCACTCGGGAGACGGAGCGGTCGCGCTCGTACTACGTGACACACAACCCTCGACAAGGAATCAGAGAATGGAGGAACCACGATGCGACGCCGAAGGAAACGCTCGTATCCCGCTCACCGCGTGTTCGTGACACGGCGCTCTCGTTCCTCGAGCGTACCGGAGGAGCAGCAAAACGAACGCCAGTGCAAGGGCAAGGCGAAGGAAAGCTGGCTAGAGGAGGCAGGTGACGAGTATCCGAACCGGATCATCCGTGAGCGTTGCGACGAACTCCGCGCAGCGGACTAACGTGCTACCTCCGCCACTCCGGGTTGCACAGCCTCACGCACGCCATACTTCCGCAGGATACCGCGTGCGTGTGCAAGGACCTGCTCACGGAGCGACTCTGGACGAATCACCGTGACCTCGACGCCATAGTACAGCACCCAGCGAACGAAGTCCGGTGTGATGGGCAGACGGACACGGAAGCGTACGCGTCCATCGGGAAGTTGCTCGACCTGCTGCGTCGGATGCCACTCTTCCTCGGCAACCCACGGTGCTGCCGTCTCCGAGAACTCGAGTTCGACTTCTTCGGCCGGAACGTCACGTGCCTCGAACATCCCCCAACTCGCCGCCAAGAAGTCTTGGAGTGAAAACTCGGGGCGAATCTGAAACGGAACCCGCGTCATCCACAGGTTCTCGATCCGATCGACCTTCAGCGTGCGGATCGCACGACGGAGATGACACCACCCAATGACATACCAGGAGCGTCCAAAGGGGACAACACAGTACGGATCGAACCGTCGCTCCACCCGCTCCCCACCACGGGACGCGGTGCGATAGCTGATCTCGACCGTATACTGGAGTGCCATCGCCTCAAAGAGCAGACGCAGACGAGTCGCTCGACGCTCGTCCGTCTTGCTCGGCTGACGCACGCGCGCCGTCTTCCCCAGGAGTTCACGCACCCGATCCGGGAGGATCGCACGCAACCGAGCGAGTGCCGCACTGAGCTCCTGCCCAGAGACCCCAGGAACAAAGTGCCCTGCCTCGGCAGCCAACAGCAACGCCAGTGCCTGTGCCAGGTCAAGCTGGAGTGAGGGGAGCCGCGGCACCGATGCCAGGTAATAGCCTTGACCGCTCGGATCACGCTCAATTGCGAGCTCTAAACGCTCACGGAGGAGCTGCAGATCCTTCGTAACCTGACGTTCTGTCACTCCATACCGCTCGGCTAACGCTGCCCGGTTATACTGACGCGGGTACTGGCCAAGTAAGAGCACCATGTCAACCAGCCGAGCAACTCGGTCGCCTTCTCCGTGGCGTTCTAACCGTGCCCCGCGTGGCATTGTTCCTCCATCCTTTCGGTCGATGCCCACAGTATAGCGATTGACCAGTCATCAGCACTATCCCATCAACGGTATCCTTCCTGTGGAACAGGAGTGATGCCGCACGCTGCAGGAGACACCATCCAGCGAGGGTAGCGGTGACCTCATCACGACCACACCGTATCCGGATTCTTGGGCTCCCCCTCGACGATGTGACACTCGCCGAGGCTGTCATTCTGGTCAAAAGCTGGTGCGCTGTCGCCGACACACTCCAGCAGATTGTGACGCTCAACCCGGAAATGGTCATGGCAGCGCGCCGCAACACTGCCTTCCGAGCCGTCATCGAGGGCGCCGCGCTGGTAACCGCCGATGGCGTGGGCCTGATCGCCGCCGCCAGGTTGCGTGGGACACCACTCCGCGGCCGGGTGACCGGTGTCGATCTCGTCGAGGCGCTGGCCACCGCCGGGCTGCGCCTTTTTCTCTTGGGTGCGGCTCCGGGAGTAGCTGAGCGGGCCGCATGCGTTCTTGAGCAGCGCTTCGGAGCGACTGTCGTCGGCACCTGGGCTGGATCACCGCGTCCGGAAGACGCTTCTCATGCACTCGCGCGGATCGCGGCAGCCCGTCCCCAGGTGCTTTGCGTCGCCTATGGCGCCCCGGCGCAAGACCTTTGGATTGCGCGCTATCAAAACGAGCTCACGCGCGCAGGCGTGCGTGTCGCGCTCGGTGTGGGAGGGACGTTCGACTACCTAGCTGGTGTCGTTCCACGCCCCCCAGAGGTGATTCGCCGTCTCGGGCTCGAGTGGTTGTATCGTTTGATCCGGCAGCCGTGGCGCTGGCGTCGCCAGCTGGTGCTCCCCTACTTCGCCGCGCTGGCCTCGCTGGAGGCGATCCGTGCTCGGCTTGGCCCGGTAACGTGAAGGAGGAGCAGTGTTCGCAGCGCTCGACGAGCAGCAGTGCCCACGCCACCCGACGATCTCGACGCGACTCCGCTGCAGCAAGTGCGGTACCCCAATCTGTCCTCGCTGCATGGTTGAAACACCGGTTGGCTTTCGCTGCCCCTCCTGCGCCGGACTCTCCGGCCTCGCCTGGAGCGACGTGCCGACGAGGCTCCTTCTCCGCGCGGGACTCGCCGGACTTCTCGTCGCTGTCACGGTGGGCTGGCTGTGGAGCCGTGCACCAGCCTGGCAATTCTATCTCGCTTTGCTTCTTGGGTTCGGTGTGGCCGAGGCAATAGCCTGGGCAGCTCGAGCCCAGCGCGGGGTCGCCCTGCAAATACTGGGGATGATCTGCGTTGCCCTTGGGCTTCTTCTCTCGCGTCTCTTCCTCCTTGGGCGAGCTGGCCTGAGCCTCGCTGAACTCGTGACGCATCTCGGTGAGACCCGTCTGTGGGCGCTTCTTCAGCTCCGGCCACTTCCTGACCTTTTGTTCGTGGCTCTTGCGTTGCTGATTCCGTTCGTGCGCTTCCGGGTGCGACGATGATGACACCGCAGCACGACTATCGGCGGATCCTCGACACAATTCCGCAGAAGCGCTTCCTGGTGATCGGTGATTTGTATCTGGATCGCTACATCTTCGGTGAGCCTGTCCGCATCTCGCGGGAAGCGCCGGTGCTCGTCCTGGAAGAACGCAACATTGAGCACCGTCCCGGTGGTGGAGCAGCGCCCGGTCTTGCCCTCGCCGCACTTGGCGCACATGTCCAACAACTCGGTATCATCGGTGACGATCCGGAAGGTGCTCTCCTCCGCCAGCTGCTGACCGAGCGCGGAGTCGAGACGAACGGCATTCTGGTTGATCCGAGCCGACCGACGACGGTAAAGACGCGCGTCGTTGCTATCGGCCCCTACAATGTGCTGCCGCAACAGCTCGTCCGCGTCGATCGGCAAGTTCGTCATCCACTCGACGGTCACTTAGAGGCGCAACTTGCTGACCTCATCGGACAAAGAGCGGCGAACGTGGACGCCATTGTGCTTTCCGACTACCAGAGCGGTGCACTCACCCCACGCGTCATTGCTGCGGCGCTCGCCAGCGGGAAACTCTCAGCCGTCGACTCGCAAGGTCGGCTCGACGCCTTCCGCGGAGCGACAGTCGTGAAGTGCAACCGTGCCGAGGCGGAGCGCTTCCTCGGCCGCTCGCTTGCCTCGCGTGCTGCGCGAGCGACCGAACTCACCGCGCTCTGGCAAGCGCTCCAGTGTCGTGCCCTCGTGGTTACCCTTGGTGGCGAGGGTGCTGCACTGGTGACTGCAGCCGGCTATTGGGAACTCCCGCCGCCAGCAGTCCGTGCCGTCTTTGACGTCACCGGAGCGGGGGACACCGTTCTTGCTGTCCTCGCAGCCGCTTTGTCCGTCGGAGCCGATGCGGTGGCTGCGCTTACGCTGGCACAGCTGGCGGCAAGCATCGTCATCGGCAAGTTCGGCAACGCACAAGCGAATCGTGAGGAACTCCAGGCAACACTCGATGCCTATGCGCCACTGACCGATCAGTGACCGGCGCGCGACTCACCTCCCCAGCTCATGCCGCTGGCTCGACGGCAAACTGCAATCGGTACAAGCGTGCGTAGAGTCCTCCCTGTGCCAAGAGTTCCTGGTGTGTTCCCTGCTCGACGATCCGGCCCCCATCCAACACCAGGATCCGATCGGCGGCAAGCACGGTCGAGAGCCGGTGCGCAATGACGAGCGTCGTGCGCCCGCGCATGAGCGTGGCCAGCGCCTCTTGGACAAGGCGTTCCGAGGCCGAGTCGAGCGAAGACGTCGCCTCGTCGAGCACCAGCACGGGTGGATCAACGAGCAGGAGCCGAGCGAGGGCCAGCCGCTGCTTTTCCCCGCCCGAAAGCCGGTAACCACGCTCACCGACCACCGTCTGGTATCCCTCTGGAAGTTCCAAGATCCGGTCATGGATCTGCGCGGCACGTGCCGCAGCCTGGAGCTCCGTGTCAGTCGCCTCCGGCCGTGCATAGCGAAGATTGGCCGCCACTGTGTCGTGGAAAAGGTACGGATCCTGTGTCACCATCCCGATCGTCCGCGCGAGCGTCTCCAATGAGAGATCACGCACGTCATAGCCATCGAGTGTGATCCGACCCCGTGTCGGATCGAAGAGTCGGGCGATGAGATACGTGATCGTCGTCTTCCCTGCGCCACTCGGGCCGACGAGCGCGACGAGTTCTCCTGGTTCGATGCGGAAGGAAACACCAGCAAGTGCCCAGTAGCGGATCGTTGCTCGCTCGCTCGGCTCCGGTATCCCAAGCAATCCATCATTGGGGGGTAACTCGGTGAGGTAGGTGAACCAGACGTCCTCAAAGGCAATTGAGCCGCGTGGTCGCTCGAGACGGACGGCATCTGGACGCTCCACTATCTCGATCGGACGATCGAGCAGCTGGTAGACACGCTCGAAGCTTACGAGGGAGGTCGCCAGGTCAACGTGCGTGTTCAAGAGGGCAGTCACCGGGCCGTACAACCGCACCAGATAGACAGTGAAGGCGACAAGCTCACCGGTGCTCATACTTCCTTGGATCGCGAGGAAGCCTCCCGCGCCAAAGACAAGCGCTGTGCCCACCGCCGCGCCAAGACCGTACAGCAGCATAAGCCAGCGCCCGGCAACCGCCAACTGCACCCCGATGTCCCGAACCGCCGCTGCGCGAGCCCGAAACCGTTCTAGCTCGTCCTGCTGGCGGCCGAACAGCTTCACCAAGAGGACTCCGCTCACCCCAAGCGTCTCCGTGAGCTGGGCCGTCATCGCGGCATTCCGCTCCATTTGTGCGCGCGTGAGTTGGCGCAGCATCCGCCCGAATCGACGCAAGGGCACGAGGAGCAGGGGAAACACGAGGAACGCAAGCAGCGTGAGCCGCCAGTCCATCGCCAGCATGGCCACAAGTGACACGATCACCAGTGCGACATTGCTGACAAGCGTTGTCACTGTATTCGTCACCGCACGCTGTGCTCCCACAACGTCATTCGTCAGACGGGACACAAGTTCGCCCGCCTTGACACTCGTGAAGAAGCGAAAACCTTGGCGCAAAAGGTGCTCATACAGTGCACTGCGCAGGTCGTAAATGATTCCCTCGCCGACACGTGCACTCAGTTGCCGCTGCCCAACACCGATGAGCCCAGAGAGGAGCGGCAGAAGGATCATGCCGAGACTTAACAGCACGAGGAGCTGCACATTCCCGGCATGACTCGCCGTGGGGAGCGCCTGGTCGATTGCGAACCGAAGAAGCTGAATTTGGAGCGCATCGAGGATGGCACTAACCAGGATCGCCGCAACCATCACGATGATCGGCCAACGGTACGGCAGCGCCGAGCGGAGGACACGCCCGAGGACGGCACGATCGATCACTGGACGCCCGTCTAACTCAGCACTGCGCCAATGACTAGACCAGATGGGGGGAGGAAGACCAAGCATGACCCACCCCGCGTTCGGTCACGGCATCGCTGGAAAACGACGAAAGCCGGCTGAGGTCCCCCAGCCGGCCAACACGCCAGACGCGTGCACCCGTGCTGTCACCCGAAGAGGCCGACGAGGATCATCACCACCGCCATGACGACGATCACCGCAATCGCGACCCACCCGATCATCGCCAGACGCGGCAGCCCCAAACGACGTGCTCGCACCGCCCCAGGAACGCTCCAGAGCGCTGCGAACAGCGCCAGAATCCCCATCGACACCATTGCTGGGTTGTCCGCCATGACCGTGCTCCCCTCCCGTCCGCGGCCACAACGCTACGCTTATCGTACCGCAGCGTGTGCATGCGCGTCACTCGCTCCAGCCGAAGCGCCGGTCGAGTGCAGCAAGCACACTGGCGAGGGCTGCCTCTTCCGCCAAATGGTCGTTCACCGGAATCAGCATAGTCAGGAGTTCATCGATCTCGCTCTCCAGCAGACGCGCCAGCCGCTCACCGACCGCGTCTTGATCTCCCCAGACGACAAGGTGCTCCAGCAACGCGTCGCTTGGCACACTATTCTCGAGTGGGAAACCAGCCGTGGCGAACATTTCGGCATAGAACGGCATGCGACCGTAGAGACCGACGACCGGTCGCGCCTTCTCGCGCATCGTGCCGACGTCAGTCGTCATCACCACGGGCACGTGCACCACGAGGCGCGGCCGGCGACTGCGCCCAGCTGCCTGCGCTCCCGCCTCGAGTGCCGGCACAGCCTGCTGGTGGATGTAGTGTGGGGGGCACATCCAGGAGAGCACGCCATCCGCAATCTCACCGGCCAAGTGAAACGCCTTCGGCCGTAACGCCGACGTGTAGATCGGAACAGGCGCCTTCTCGGGAAGCCGTTGTCGGACACGGAAGAATTCGCCCTGGAAATCGACCTGCCCCTCCCATAACAACGCCCGGACGATCGTGACATATTCGCGGAGATGCGAGAGTGGACGAACCATCGGGATACCAAGTGACCCCTCGATGATCGGCCGATGGCTCGGACCAAGTCCAAGGCGCACACGTCCGGGCGCTAACTGATGCACCGCAAGTGTCTGTTGTGCCGTTACGAAGGGATGTCTCGGGTAGGTCGGAATAATCCCTGTGCCCAGCACAATCCGCTCCGACTGCACCGCTGCTGCCGCGTAGACAGTGAGCGCATCGATCGTCCGACCACCAGTCACTGTCCAGAGAGCTGGGACACCGGCAGCCTCCAGACGACGGACCGCTGATAACGCTCCAACAGCACTGCTTCGATCAGGCTGATCAATCCCGACACGCGGCCAGGCCATGCTCCAGCGCCTCCTTCCCCGCTTGCGGATCCTCACGCACGTTCTGCCCGCGCCAGTCTAACATGTGCGCTGTGGTGTGGGCGCCAGTGCAGGGATTGCCCGTGCCTTCTCGTTCGGTCATCATCAGAAGCGAGAGGCAGTTACAACCGACAAAACAAGGAGCACAAAAGACATGCGGACAGCGTACTGCTATGACGAGCGATTTCTCCAGCACGAGACTGGCCTCGACGGGCACCGTCTGCCCGACGGTGCCATTCTTGAGCCGATTGAGCACCCATCCAGCGCACGGATCATCCGGCGTACCGCACAGCTCATCGCCAGTTCGGGCCTGCTCACGGACGCACTCATCGTTCCCGCCCGTCCGGCAACAGAGGCTGAACTCACTGCGTATCACACCCCGGAATACATTGCTCATGTCCAGCGCGTCACTGCTGAGGGTGGTGGCTGGCTCGACCCCGAGACCCCGGTCGCCCCTGGCTCGTGGGATGCTGCGCTGCTGGCGGCTGGGGCAGCCATCGAACTCACCAACGCCGTCCTGGACGACCACGCACGTCATGCGTTCGGACTTCTCCGCCCTCCGGGACACCACGCGATGCGGGCACAAGGCATGGGCTTCTGCGTCTTCAACAACGTGGTGATCGCGGTGCGCCATGCCCAGCGCCGAGGTATCCAGCGCGTCATGGTACTCGACTGGGACGTCCATCACGGGAACGGCACGCAGGACGCCTTTTGGGACGACCCATCAGTCTTGTTCGTCTCGCTCCATCAAGAGAACTGGTATCCAGAGGGATGGGGCGCGGTCGACCATGTCGGTGGCCCGGGTGCAGAGGGAACAACCGTCAACATCCCACTCCCACCCGGCACTGGAAACCGGGGTTATCTCCTCGCGCTGGAGCGTGTTGTCCTACCAATCGCCCGGGAGTTCCGTCCCGAGATGGTCTTCGTCTCGGCTGGGCAGGACGCGAGCATGGATGACCCGCTGGGACGCATGCTGGTCACGATGAGTGGGTACCGACGGATGAGTGAGCTGGTTCGAGAACTTGCCGAGTCAGTCTGCGGTGGACGGCTGGTTGTCCTGATGGAGGGTGGGTACTCGCTCCGCTACGTCCCGTACTGCACCCTGGCAATCCTCGAGGGCATCATGGGGCAGCAGAGTGGCATCCCTGATCCCCACGAGGGGACAAGTGAATTGGCACAAGCCGAGCGAGAGTTCCGCCCTGACCAAGAGTCAGCCATCGAGACAGCACGGCAGGTACTCAGCCGTTATTGGGACCTGTAAACAACCGAGCACACTCGGCCACAGCGAAACGCGAGCACATCCAGCAGCCCGAGAGCCCGACGGGGTATACTCGGTCGCTGCACGACGCGCTGTCGGGACAAGAGAGCATGTCAGAGTTTCGACTCGTTACGCCATTTCAACCGACCGGAGATCAGCCCCAGGCGATCGAGAAGCTCGTCGAAGGGTTGAAGCGTAGCTACCGGCATCAAACGCTGCTCGGCGTGACTGGCAGCGGGAAGACGTTCACCATGGCCAGCGTCATCGCTGCCGTGCAACGCCCAACGCTTGTGCTTGCACCGAACAAGACACTTGCTGCGCAGCTCTATGCCGAGTTCCGGGAGTTCTTTCCCCACAACGCCGTCGAGTATTTCGTCAGCTATTACGACTACTATCAGCCCGAGGCCTACGTACCCCAGACCGATACCTACATCGAAAAGGAGACCGAAATCAACGACGAGATCGACCGGCTCCGCCTGGCAGCAACGCGCGCTGTCCGCACCCGCCGCGACGTCGTTATTGTCGCAAGTGTCTCCTGCATCTATGGCATTGGCTCGCCGGAAGAGTGGGACAAAGCGATCTTGGCACTTCGGCGTGGCCAGACGGTGCGCCGCGACCGGATTCTTCGCCATCTCGTTGACCTCCAATACGACCGGAACGACGTGACCCTCGTCCGCGGCACGTTCCGAGCACGCGGTGACGTGATCGAGGTCTTCCCGGCTTACGAGGAGTTCGCCGTCCGCATCGAGCTCTGGGGCGATGAGGTAGAGCGGATCCTCGAGTTCGATCCCTTAACCGGTGAAGTTCTGGCAACGCGCGAACTCATCGAGATCTTCCCTGCGAAGCACTGGGTCACCAGCGGCGAGCGACTTGAGGCAGCGATCCGCAGCATTGAGGCAGAGCTTGAGGAACGACTGGCCGAGTTCCGCGCCCAGGGCAAGCTGCTCGAGGCGCAACGCCTCGAGCAACGAACGCGCTATGACATCGAGATGTTGCGAGAGGTCGGCTATTGCAGCGGCATCGAAAATTACTCGCGTCACCTTTCTGGTCGTAAGCCAGGTGAGCCCCCCTGGACACTTCTTGACTACTTCCCCCAAGACTTCCTCATGTTCATCGATGAGTCGCATCTCGCAATCCCGCAGGTGCGCGGCATGTACCACGGTGATCGCTCACGCAAGGACGTCTTAATCGAGTACGGTTTTCGGCTCCCCTCGGCACGCGACAACCGCCCGCTGACCTTTGAGGAGTTCCTCGAGCGGATCAACCAAGTCATCTATGTCTCAGCAACCCCAGGTCCCTGGGAACTCCAAGTCAGCGAGCAAGTCGTGGAACAGGTCATCCGACCGACTGGCCTGCTCGACCCGGAGATCAGTGTCCGTCCGACAAAAGGACAAATCGACGATCTCCTCCACGAGATCCGCCAGCGTGTCGCCCGCGGTGAGCGCGCGCTCGTGACGACGCTCACCAAGAAGATGGCCGAGGATCTTGCTGATTATCTCAAGGAGATCGGCATCCGAACCCACTATCTCCACAGCGAAATCGACACCATCGAACGGGTTGAAATCCTGCGCGACTTGCGTCTCGGGGTCTACGACGTGGTCGTTGGCATCAACTTGTTGCGCGAAGGGCTGGATTTACCCGAAGTCTCGCTGGTCGCTATCCTCGATGCCGACAAGGAAGGGTATCTACGCTCTGAAAGCGCACTGATCCAGATGATCGGGCGTGCCGCACGGCACGTGAACGGCTTCGTCATCATGTACGCAGACACCGTGACCGAGTCGATGCGACGTGCGATCGAGGAAACCTATCGGCGCCGCAAGATTCAGATCGAGTACAACGAGCGGCATGGCATCCAACCGCGCAGTATCGTCAAGCAGGTCCGGGACCTCACCGATCGGATCCGACAAGCAGCGGAAGAACGCGCACCGTACTATGCCGAGCCGACAGCACCGCATGCGGGTGTCCTGGGCGAGCTATCCCCTGACGAACTTGCACGCCTCATTCGTGACCTCGAGCGACAGATGAAGGAAGCCGCCAAGCAGCTTGAGTTCGAGAAGGCGGCTCTTCTGCGCGATCAGATCTTCGAGTTGCGCCGGCTCCAGGAAGTTCTTCGCTGAGCTACTGGGACACGACGGCGCAGAAGGAGCCGTGCATCACCCACCGTGATCAGCCACAGGCTGCACGCTGCGCAATCGAATCCCTGACCTCTCGCCGGTTGCTCGCACCTGCAGCGCGTCCAGCGAACCATGGTCATGGGCGGACATATGCAGCGTCGTGACGACGTGTTCACCCGTGAGAACGGTTTCGTTGCCGGATCTCTTCCGGAATGCCTGCGCTGGAGCTCGAAGAGGCGAATGCACTCGGAGCATACTGCGTGCCCCGGCTTGTGGCGCCTCGAGAAAAACAGCCCACACAGCAGGGGCCGCATCGCCTCCCCGGGCGCAAGAGGGAAACCGCTCCCGAGTACGCCAGACATGAGTCTCCATGCATCAGAAATGCGCTGCGTTCACACGTTCATCGGGCGGGTCATCGTTCGGACGCGCACGGACGAGCCCGGTCCGCAAGGCATAGGCAATCACCTGCGCACGGTTCTCAAGGTGGAGCTTCGCCATGATATTTCGAAGATGATACTTCACCGTATTTTCGCTAATAAAGAGTCGATCAGCGAGTTCTCGGTTCGAAGTGATGCCCTGCACGAGTAGCTCGAGGATGTCACGTTCCCGCTCGGTCAGCGAGAACTCCTCACGTCGTCTCGACTCGCCGCGACTCAGCTCTTGCAAGACACGTCGAGCCAAATGCGGGGTCAGCACCGGTTGGCCTGATTGCACCGCTTCAAGAGCCCGGAAGAACTCCTCGGTCTCCAGATTCTTCAAAAGATACCCATATGCACCGGACTTGATCGCCTCGAAGAGATCAGCCTCGTCATCAGAGGCCGTGAGAATAACAACTTTGACCTCCGGCAGCTCAGTCGTCAGAATACGCGTCGCGCTGAGTCCATCGACCTCCGGCATCGTCAAATCCATAAGGACGATATCCGGTCGCAATTGCCGAGTGAGTTCCACCGCCTCGCGGCCATTCCCAGCCTCACCGACAACGGTGACTCCGCGGGCCTCTAAGAGACTCCGCAAACCATCGCGGAACAAGGCGTGATCATCGACAATCAAGACGCGCATGCTCTCCCCCGTCAACCCCAGCGGGCACGATCCCAAGTGGAATGGTCGCTTCGATGCTCGTCCCATTCCCAGGCCGAGAACTGATTGTCAAGGAACCGCCGACAGCCTCAGCCCGCTCACGCATCGTCGCAAGACCGAAACGCGGGAAATTCGCACGTTCCAGCGCGGTCGGATCAAAGCCGACACCATTGTCCTCGACCCTGACCTGGAGCACACTGTCGACTCGCGTCATCGTCACCGTAACGTGCGTCGCCCGTGCATGCTTCCGCACGTTCGCAAGCGCCTCTTGAACGATGCGCAAGAGCTGGAGCTCTGCCATCGGTTGCAGTCCACGCAGGACCTCGTCGGAAGGCTCAACAACCAGCGTCGCGGCGATCCCACTCTGATCCTGCCAGCGCTCAAGATACGTCCGGAGTGTCTCTAACAGCGTTCGGTTTGGCGCGAGACCCGTCCGCAGACCCAGGATCGCCTCTCGCACGTCCGCGTACGCGTCCCGCGCTGCCTGTTCGAGCTGCCGGAGGTGTCGCTCCGCATCGGCAAGCCGCTCTGGTTGACGGAGCAACTCGCGCAGCGCCGACGCCTTGGTGATCACATACCCAAGCACTTGCGCCAGGCTGTCATGCATCTCCCGCGCGATCCGTTCACGCTCCGCAGTGACAGCAAGACTTGTTAGACGTCGGTGCAAGTGCGCATTTGTGATCACTAGTGCCGCCTGGGTGGCAAACCGCTCAAGTCGAGAGCGATCCTGCTCATCGAACGGGCAACCATCCTCGCGATCAGCGAGGTAAAGACCACCGACGATTCCTTCACCCGAACGGATTGGCACACCCAGCAAACTTCGCATCACCACATGATCGCGCGGATACCGTCGCTCGCCTGGATACCGCTCGAGATCGGCGATGCAAAGCGTCCGTCCCTCGCACAGCACTTGATCGAGAATCCCGTGACTACTCGTCTCCTCGATCTCACACGCTGCAGTACGGGGATAGCCTGAGGTGAACAACGTTCGTAGACCGTGGTCATCCCGGAGAATGAGCAATCCGTACCGTGCACCGACCAAGCGACGCGCTTGGTCGACAACACGCTGCAAAACGACCGACAAATCGAGATCGGCGGTTATGGCAAGTCCGGCTTCGTGGAGCGCCACCAACTCAGCATGCTGAGCGAGGAGCTGTCGGTGTAACTGGCCAACCAACCGAAAGATCCAGTCCGCAAACCCGGCCACGCCGAGCACCGCAAGTGTTCCGGTCAAGACCCAGGTCCACGTCACCCCGAAGATCGGCACCAGTCCATGCCCGAGGATGACGAGCGCTGCGAGGAAGCCGAGGGGCAGGACTATCCCGAGCCGCTTGAGTCGGCGGAGTGATCGATTGAGTGTCCTCTCCAGCTGACCGGACATCAATATCCTCGATATGCCTCGCATTCCTACGAATTGAGGATAGCAGGTTTAGGATTCCCGTGACCGCAAGCTTGCTGTCCCTCCACTGATCAGGCGTGGGCACCTCGTTGCGTTGGCCCGCTGGTCGCGTTCCGCTTCCCTGCTCGCCAACGCCACATCGATATCGGCGGCGTACTGTTGGTTGCCACACGACACCTCTGCGGTCCGACGCGTGGCCATTGATGAACGCTCTGCGATAGTAGCCTCGCCAGCACGCTACACTTCTCCTTGACAACTGGGCAGCGTAGGGTAAGATCAAAAACAGGACGGTTGTGAAATCGCGCGGCGAAAGTGGAGTGAGGACGATGCAGCAGACAACGCTCATCACGATGACGTCTGAGGCGGTGCGCCGCTTGAAGGAGTTTATGGAAGAGCAGGGGATGCCAGACGCGTATCTCCGCGTTTTTGTCGCGCCCGGTGGCTGCTCCGGCCTGCAGTACGGGATGGCGCTCGAGGAATCCGCGGAGGAAGACGACTTCACCTTCGAAATCGAAGGTGTTCGCGTGATTGTTGATCCTTTTAGCGCCAGCTATCTGGAAGGCGCCGAGATCGACTATGTGAACAGCTTGATGGGCGGCGGATTCACTGTCCACAACCCAAACGCCGTCGCCACCTGTGCTTGTGGTCACAGCTTCGATGCCGGTGGCAACGCGGGCACGGCACAAGGCTGCGGCTGTGGCGGCTGGTGACCCCCTCCGCAAGACTGCTGAAAGGGCAACCGACACGGCAGCCATCAAGCGTGGCTGCCGTTATACTATCTGTGGGCACTGCCCTTCGGGGGAATGCCGGAACTGGCAGACGGGCGTGACTTAGGATCACGTGCCGAAGAGGCGTGTGGGTTCGAGTCCCACTTCCCCCACCACAAGAAAGAAGCTCAGTTCTGGCGCACAGCGCTGAGCAACGGGCACACAGCTTTGGCTCGGTACCAGGGCGCTTCCGCGCACGTTGTAGTGTTGCTCACTTTCAACGCCTGAGGACAGAGCACGGCAAACCCTGCCTACGCTGGAGTGACAGTCGATGCACGCGTCACTCCTCGTCCGTGCCGCGCACGCATCTTTCATCCTCATTCGTTACAGCACACCTGTCCGGCGGCTGCAGTGTTCCACATGGCGCCGCTTCGGATGCGTCCCCTTAGCCGAGTCAAGAGAACTCTCCGCTCACCAATCGAGACGGCGATAACAGATACGAACTGAACAGCGTTAATGACGCGCGCCGTCCGACGATCGCCATGCAGATCGGGGGGCGGGCTCGCAAAACGTCGGCTGGACGGCCCATTCGCACTCTCGAGCAGAAACGAGCAAGAAGAACGTGGATTCTTGCGGCATTGCAAAGATGAGCGAGCCGACCGGTGCATACACCGGTCGGCTCATCCCGTGTTGCGCAGGTGAGCACCGCCTTACACCTCGCGGTACTCCCCCTCGACCGTCTCTTCGCCCGTGGCGCCACCAGCCCGCCCACCGCCGTCCCGCCCGGTGCTGGTGGTCGTCGCACCAGCCTGCTCGTACATGCGGGCGCCAACCTGCGAGAGCGTGCGCGCCAACTCGTCATAGGCCGGGCGGAGCCGCGCCGTATTCATCGGATCCCGCTCGATGATCTCGCGGGCCACCTGCATCTTGTTCTCCAGGTCGAGCTTGAGGTCGGACGGAATCCGATCGGAGAACTCACGCAGCGTCTTCTCCGCCTGGTAGAGCAGCGCCTCGGCCTGATTGCGGAGCTCGATCGCCTCCCGCTTGCGGCGATCTTCCTCCGCATGCGCTTCGGCCTCGCGGATCATGCGCTGGATCTCTTCTTCGGTCAGACCAGTGGATGCCGTGATCGTGATCTTCTGCTCACGCCCAGTCGCCAGGTCCCGTGCCGAGACGGTGAGGATGCCGTTCGCGTCGATGTCGAACGTCACCTCGATCTTCGGTACGCCGCGCGGCGCCGGTGGGATACCGTCCAGGATGAAGCGACCGAGCGTCTTGTTGTCCGCAGCCATTGGCCGTTCACCCTGCACCACGTGAATCTCGACCTGCGTCTGGTTATCAGACGCCGTGGTGAAGATCTGGCTCTTCCGCGTCGGGATCGTCGTGTTGCGCGGGATGATCGGCGTCGCGACGCCACCGAGTGTCTCGATTGCCAGGGTTAGCGGCGTCACGTCCAGGAGCAGAACTTCCTTCACCTCACCGGCGAGCACGCCTGCCTGAATTGCCGCACCGATGGCCACAACTTCGTCCGGATTGATCCCCTTGTGCGGCTCCTTGCCGAAGAACTCCTGCACCTTCCGC
The DNA here is from genome assembly GCF_023806465.1 of Thermomicrobium sp. CFH 73360. Lineage (GTDB taxonomy): Bacteria > Chloroflexota > Chloroflexia > Thermomicrobiales > Thermomicrobiaceae > Thermomicrobium. Next base: position 504,512 of record NZ_JAMSLS010000002.1, read on the forward strand.
TGAATAAGCGGCATCCGGGTCTGGCCACCGACAAGCACCACCTCGTCAACCTCCCGTGGCGACAGCCCCGCATCCTTGAGCGCCTGCTCCATCGGCGGGATCGTCTTCTCCACCAGGTCAGCGACGAGCTGCTCCAGCTTCGAGCGGGTGAGTGTCTTCACCAGGTGCTTGGGCCCGGTCGCGTCGGCCGTGATGAACGGCAGGTTAATCTCCGTTTGCTGGACACTGGAGAGCTCAATCTTCGCCTTCTCTGCCGCCTCCTTCAAGCGCTGCAGCGCCATGCGGTCGTTGCGGAGATCGATCCCGGTCTCCCGCTTGAACTCGTCGCAGAGCCAATCGATGATCCGCTGGTCGAAGTCGTCCCCGCCCAGGTGCGTATCACCATTGGTCGCCAGAACCTGGAAGACCCCCTCTGAGATATCGAGGATGGAGATATCGTAAGTCCCGCCACCCAGGTCGTAGACTGCGACTTTTTCCTCGCCCTTCTTATCGAGCCCGTATGCCAGCGCCGAGGCTGTCGGCTCGTTGATGATCCGCAGCACCTCCAGCCCCGCGATCCGACCGGCGTCCTTGGTTGCGTTGCGCTGGCTGTCGTCGAAGTAGGCTGGAACGGTGATGACCGCCTTATCGACTGGCTCGCCCAGGTACGCCTCGGCGTCCTGCTTCAGCTTCTGCAGGATCATGGCCGAGATCTCCTGTGGCGTGTACCAGCGGTCACCCATCTTGACCTCAACACCGCCGTTCTGGGCACGGCGCACCTGGTATGGCACCAGCTTGATCGTCCGCTGCACTTCTGGGTCATCAAACCGCCGACCCATGAAGCGCTTGATCGAGTAAATCGTGTTCTCCGGGTTAGTGATCGCCTGTCGCTTGGCGAAGCGACCGACCAACCGCTCACCGCTCGCGGTCACCGCGACCACCGACGGCGTGAGTCGTTCTCCCTCCGCATTGGGGATCACGACCGGTTCGCCACCCTCGATGACCGCCATCACCGAGTTCGTCGTACCAAGGTCGATTCCGATGACGCGTCCCATGGTTACTCCTCACCTCGCTTTCGCTCGTTCGTTGGTGTCTCGCTTTCCGGTGCGGTCCCCCGACGCTCAACCCGTACGAGCGCAGGGCGCAGAACACGTCCACGCAGGCGATAACCGCGCCGGATTTCTTCGATGACGACGTGATGCGGCCCTTCGCCGCTCACCGCAACGGCCTCATGTTCCTCCGGTGTGAAGGGCTTCCCAACCACCTCGATCGGCGCAACACCCTCGCTTTCTAGGACGGCCCAGAGCTTCCGCTCAATCAGGAGCAGCCCCTGCACCCATGGACTGTCCTTCGCCTCTTCTGGCAAGTGAGCGATCGCCAGGTGGAAGTCATCCAGCACCGGCAGGAGCTTCCGAATAAGTTCCATATGCGCTAGGTGCTTGAACTCCTCCAGCTCTTGTTCGACCCGGCGCTTGTAGTTCAGGAATTCAGCTCTGGCTCGTCGCGCCTGATCGAGATACTCCTCAGCGAGCTGCTTAAGGTGCTCGTTCTCCAGACGCAACGCCTCGAGCTCATCAGTGGGAACCGGCGGTGGTTGGATCTCTTCCGGCGTCGCAATCTCGCTTGGCACCGGAACCGGCTCTTCCACTGAATGTGCCCCCCCTGCCTGCTCGACGTGTTCTGGCTGCTCGTTCACTGTCATCGCACTCCCTCCCACTCCGGCTCACCGGAGAGTTCGCCCATCAACTCGGAGATGACCGAGGATAAGAAACGAACCGCCGCGATCGCCCGCGCGTAGGCCATCCGTTGTGGTCCGAGGACTCCCAGCCAGCCCGTGACGTCTGCTCCCGAGCGATAGGACGAAAGGACAAGGCTGAAAGGCCGGAGTTCGCGCAAAGCCAGATCCGAACCGATCAGCACCCGAACACCTTCACTCGGGTCAAGCCGAGGCAGCAGCCAGGTCAATAGCATGCCGCCTCGCAGCACCTCGAGCAGCACGTGCGCGAGCTGGGCCTGAGCGAACTCTGGTTGCCGGACGACGTATTCTAAGCCTTCCGCGTAGAGTTCCGAACGCTGTTGCTGTTCGATGAAGCGCAGCGCCTCCGCAATGCGACGCAATACCAGCGCTGCCAGCGGTTCGGCACCACTTGCCCGCCGCTCGATCGCCTGACGATCCAGCCAGCGCAGCTCTGGGTTCAGCACGCGACTCAGCGCGCTCAATCGCTCTTGCTCGAGCGGTTCAGCGAGATCGAGCAGCGACTGGTGAATCGCTCCTGACTGCGTCACCAGGACGAGCAGCACGACACGCGGGCGCAGGCTAATCAACTCGAAATGCCGCAACCGCTCCACGCGCGCCCGCGGTGGCGTCACCAGCCCGACGTTTCCGCTCGTATCCGCCAGGACCGAGGCAGCCAACTTGAGCCAACTCGGCACCTGCTGCTCCACCTGCCGGAACTGGTGCCGAATCGTGAGCTGCTCTTCCGGCGTGAGCTCGCCTTCCTCCATGAGATACTGCACGTAGAAGCGCAGTCCGTGCTCGGTCGGCACCCGTCCGGCTGACGTATGTGGCTGCCTCAGGAAGTCGAGCGCCTCGAGCACGCTCATGTCGTTCCGGACAGTCGCTGGGCTCACGCCTAAGGAAACCCGCTCCAGCAACGCCTTCGAACCAACCGCTCGCCCGGAGCGAAGGTACTCCTCCACCACGTGACGCAAGATTTGGCGCTGTCGCTCTGTCAACTGCACGCTCATCGTATCCCCGTGCTTAGCACTCGTCCTCCTCGAGTGCTAGCCTACGGCAAGGATAGGCCTTGCTACAGCTCATGTCAAGGTTCTGGTGAACCACAGGAATCTCACACGCATCGCTCGCTGCCAAAGACGACGGCACTATCACTGCGCACTTCCATCGAGCGACGCGCCGCGGCATGGACGAGGCTCTTGGTGGATAAGCCGGACGGGAAGGTGACGCGTGCCGTGCCTCGAAAGGCCACAGCAGCTGCACGAAGAGACACTGCGCAAGCCCACCCGCCATCGGACGCGGCGCGAGTCTGCCGCATGAGCCAGCGCGGCAAGGATGGTATCGCTCTCGAGAAGCCTTCTCCCACTCATAACCGCCAGAAGCCGTACCCCTCGACCAGGATGAACAGCATGCTACTCGCTCTCCCTCGTCTGCGAAACGTTACTCGCCCTCCTCTCCCACGCACCAGGAAGAGCACGAGCCGCATCAGGAGTGGCCATCCGAACGCAGAGTCGCTTGGGGTATCACCAGCTTCCCCGACTACCACGCCAGAGCGCGACAACCGCTGCCAGTGCAGCTACGCCCAGGACAATAGCCGCTGCCGCCCGGCTCCCTTGCTGCGTGGCGGCACGTTCGGCGAGCCACGCTTTCCACGATTGATCGAGCTCATCGACGCCGAGTCCAAGGCTCCGCTCCAGTGCTTCGTCGTCCGTCACCCCCTCGCGATAGGCAGCGAGGAGACGCGCAACTCCCTCCTCGCCGTACGTCGCGACAAGGTATTCCACGACGCTCCGGCTCGCTGCGTAGCCGAGAAGTGCCGTTTCTGGATCGGCGCCGAAACCGGAGCCAAGTGCCCGCAGGGAAGGGAGCTTACCCGAGCGACGAGCTTGCTCGAGCACTGCATCCAAGCGCGGATCATCCGCCATCTGATACCTAGTCGCCAGTCCTTCATCGAGCCAGGCTGGTGGGGTCGTGAACGGATTGTCAGTCGCCCGCGCGATGACGAGATGAAGAACCTCGTGGCTTAAGATGCGCGCAAGTTCCTCCTCTGCCCCGATCCCAGGCGCAATGCCAGCCAAGACGAGCCAGTACTCGGGAAGTGCGAGACCCCCGATCCACTCCTCGCTCTGCAGCGGTAAGGCACTCCGGAGTGCCTCCGGAGAAGGGTACAGGAGCACACGAACTGGCCTCTCCAGCTCGACCCCAAACCGTTGGCTGAAGTCAGTGATCGAGCCAGTGGTGATCGTCAGCGCCTGCTCAAGATACCGTTCATCGGTAACAGCACTGTAGAGCTCCACCGGACCACTCACGCGCTGCACCCACTGGTACCGATCGTCCAGATAGCGCAACGTGCGAGCAGGCGAGTCAACCCAACTCCCGTCGGCGAATACCACGCGCCAGCGATAGGTAAGGTCGATTCCCGGCGGGAGATAGTTCACGCGCATATCGCGCTCATAGCGTACAGAGAGCGCTGGAGCAGGCGTGATGTGTGGCCGGGCGACGAAGGTTACGGCACCGAGCAGAGGGCGATAACGGAGTTCGACCCGTTGGATGGGCTGAGTCGCCTGGACCTCGAGGGTAAAAACAATGCGCTCGGGAAAGTCGACGGCCGCAGCGAGGTCGTGGAACTGGACACTCGCTGCGGCCTGAGTCGGCTGCACCGGGAAGACTGTGAGCACGAGCAACGCGAGCACGAGCTTAGTTGCCGCTCGCGTTACCTGTTTCCTCGCTCTCGGCAGCCTGCTGGTGCAGGTATGCCTCGATGAACGAATCGATTTCACCTTCCAGTACCGCCTGGATATTCGGCGTGCTGACCTCCGTCCGGTGGTCGGTAACCATTGTATACGGGTGCAGCACATAGGATCGGATGCGATTACCCCAGCCTGTAACAACCGGCTTCCCCTTGAGGCGGGCTTGCTCCTCCTGACGCTGACGGATCTTCAGCTCGAGAAGGCGCGCCTTCAGAATTTTCATCGCCGTCTCGCGGTTCTGGATCTGCGATCGCTCGTTCTGACATGTCACGACAATACCAGTCGGCAGGTGTGTGATACGCACCGCAGACTCCGTCTTGTTGACATGCTGCCCACCGTGGCCAGAGGCACGGAAGGTATCGATCCGGATGTCCTCGTCGCGAATCTCAACGTCATCGTCCTCTTCGACGAGCGGCAAGACCTCCACGAGGGCAAACGACGTATGGCGCCGGTGCGCAGCATCGAAGGGCGACAGGCGCACCAGTCGGTGCGTCCCAGCCTCACCTTTCAAGTACCCATACGCGTATGGCCCGCGCACCTCGACCGTCGCGCTCTTGATCCCGGCCTCTTCCCCTTCAAGCAGGTCAACAACCTCTGCGGCGAATCCGGCCCGCTGCGCCCAACGAAGGTACATCCGCAAGAGCATCTCTGCCCAGTCCTGGGCGTCCACGCCACCAGTACCGGCATGGATTGCGAGGATAGCGTCATGTCCATCATACTGGCCGTTCAAGAGCAGACGAAGTTCAAGCTGCCGGACGCGCTCTGCAAGCTCCGCGGCCTCACGTTCGACTTCGCTCGCCAGCTCGAGATCTTCGCTGGCAAGGGGACGGAACTCCAGGAGCTCGCGCGCTTGCTGTGAGAGCGTCTCCCATTCCGTAACCAGTTCACGCAGCTGACTCAGACGACGCAGAAGCTGCTGTGCACGCGGCGGATCCTGCCAGAGTTCGGGATCGGCAGTCTCGTGCTCAAGCTGTTCGATCTGCTGGCGCTTGCCGGGCAGGTCAAAGACGCACCCCAATTCGGTCAAGTCGCTCGACCAGCTCTTCCAAATCGATAAGCATCGGCTGTACCATCGTCCACCACCTCCCACGGAAAAAGCGGCTGACCCTGCGGTCAGCCTCCGCTACAGTATAGCAGAAACACCTTCCAGTTGACGAATCCCGATCGCTGCGGTAAGGTAAAGGCGCGGGGCGAGAATGATTCTCAGCTGCGAGCAAGTTGCAGATCGTCCCCGCCTTTCGCCAGCGATAGGACACGAACCATGAAGGTCTCAACGCGCGGTGAGTACGGGCTCCGAGCGATGGTCTCGCTGGCACGGATGTACGGGCGCGGGCCAATGCCTTTGAGTGTGATCGCACAAGACTCGGCTGTCCCACTCGCATACCTCGAGCAGCTGATGCTGCCGCTGCGCCGAGCGGGACTGGTTATCTCCACTCGCGGCGCACATGGTGGCTATCAGCTCGCAAGACCACCGGAACAGGTGAAAGTGGGCGAGATCTACCGGGTCATGGAAGGACCAATCGCACCGATGGACTGCGTCCGCGAGGACGCCGACGAGGACACGTGCCCAATGATCGATGGCTGTGCCACCCGAGTCGTCTGGCTGAAGCTCCGCGATAGCATCATCGAGGTACTCGATTCGACTACCCTTGCGGATCTCATCGCCCAAGCGCCACGGCCGCGTGCCGAGCAGCCGGCGTGACCCGCTCGCTCGGTCGTCTTGCACGACGGAGGAACGAGTGAATCGAACGGAGATCTATCTCGACCACGCTGCGACGACGCCGGTCGATCCACGCGTGCTCGAGGCGATGTTGCCGTATTTCAGCGACCGCTACGGCAATCCCTCGAGCATCTATGCGCTTGGCCGTGAGGCGCGCGCAGCGCTTGACCAGGCGCGTGCCCGAATCTCGCGGCTCCTCAACTGCCAGGCACGCGAAATTATCTTCACGAGCGGAGGAACTGAAAGCGACAATCTCGCCCTCAAGGGCGTCGCATTCTGGCATCTTCTGCATGGGCGTGGACGCCATATCGTCACGACAGCATTCGAGCACCACGCGGTGCTCCACAGCGCCGAGTATTTGGAGCGATTCGGCTTTGAGGTCACCTACGTCCGACCAGACCGGCACGGGATTGTTCACCCGGAGTTCATCGAGGCAGCGTTGCGACCAGATACGATCCTCGTCTCGGTCATGTATGCCAACAACGAAATCGGCACCATCCAGCCGATCGCTGAGATCGCCCGGCTGTGTCGGGAACGCGGCATTACCTTCCACACTGACGCGGTGCAAGCTGCCGGCACCCTGCCGCTGGATGTTGAGGCACTGGGAGTTGATCTTCTTTCTGTGAGTGCGCACAAGTTCTACGGGCCGAAGGGGGTTGGGTTCCTCTATGTCCGCACCGGAACACCAATCCTCTGGCAACAGCATGGTGGTGCGCAGGAGAGCAACCGGCGAGCCGGTACCGAGAACGTCCCCGGCATCGTTGGGATGGCACGTGCCCTTGAACTGGCATCCGAGGAGCTCGAAGAACGAAACGCGCACATCCTGGCGCTACGCGAGCAACTCATTGATGGCATCCTGAGCCGAATTCCCGGTGCACAGCTCAACGGCCATCGGGAGCAGCGCCTTTCGAACAATGTCAACGTGACCTTTGAGGGTGTTGACGGGGAAACTTTGCTCCTCAACCTCGACCTGCATGGAATCGCCGCCTCCTCCGGTTCCGCTTGCACCACCGGCTCGACCGAACCGAGTCATGTCTTGCTTGCGATTGGGCTCACACCAGAGCAGGCGCGGAGCAGTGTCCGCCTAACCCTCGGCAAGGACAACACAGCCAGCGAGATCGAACGCACACTCGACGTCCTCGAGGAGACAGTCACTCACCTACGCAAGCTTGCCCGAACTCGCGCTCGTTAATGTGTGCTCTGTTTGGCCAGGAGGAGTTCACGGAGTTCAGCCGGCAGCGGCGGCAAGGCGGCCAGATTGGCAAGGCCGAACCGTTCAAGAAAGAATGTCGTCGTCCCATACTCGACCGGTTGGCCAGGCCCTGATCGCCGTCCGATCGGCTCGGCCAGTCCGTGCGCGAGCAAGGTTTGGAGCGCTGTGCTGCAGTCAACACCGCGGATCGCCTCGATCTCGGCACGTGTCACCGGCTGAAGATAGGCAATGATGGCGAGCGTCTCGAGTGCAGCTGCTGAGAGGCGACTTGACTCATTCCCGAGGAAGCGAGTGATCAGCGGCCCGACTTCTGGGAGCGTCGCAAGTTGCACCTGATCCCCATGCCGGAGGAGGATGAGCCCAATAGTCCGTGCACGGCGCTCGAGTTCTCCAAGGAGTGGCTCCAATTCCTCTGGCGTAATCTCCAAGAGTGCAGCCAGCCGCTCGCGCGCCACTGGCCCACCCGCCGCAAAGAGCACTGCACCAAGCGCGGCGATCCGATCACGCTCAACCATTCGGCGCGCGCTCCTTCCGCCATACCCAAATCTCGCCGAACGGCTCACGTTGCTCGAGCTCGACAAGTCGCCGGCGGACGAGCGTCAAAAGCGCCAACACGCCAACAACGACCTCGCTTCGCGTCGGTCGTTCACCAAGCAGTGTGCGGAAGGCGCAACGTCCCACGAGGCGTGCCCGCAATCGTTCGATCATTGTCGTCAGTGAGACTACCGCTCTCCAGCGCACTGTGGCGACAGGGCGCTGCCGTCGCACCCAGCGCTGCAAGGCTTGCAGAAGTTTTTCAGGGCATCCTTCAGGAACAGCTGCCCGCACACGGGGCTGCGGCGGACGAGACCAGGAACGGAGGCCTGCTTCATCGCGCGCCCGTAGCCAGTTCGCGACCTCACGGAATACCTGGTACCGCTGGAGATCCCGAACCAGCGGGTCCTCCACATCCTCCGGCGAGTCCGGTCGAGGCAAGAGTGCGCGTGCCTTCAGTGCAGCCAGGCGACTTGCAACGACCAAGAAATCAGCGAGCAATTCCGGCTGTGCCTCTTCAAGCGGTTCCAACGCCGCGAGGAACTGTTCCGTCACCGCACGAAGTGAGACCGTGGTAATGGGAAGCTGCCGTGCTTCGACCAGTTGGAGTAAGAGATCAAGCGGTCCGGAAAACTCTCCCACGGTGACGGGTACGTTGCGCAGGCAAGTGGAGAGGACTATTGCGCGCATGTCCACGGCCTAGAGCGGCGATTCTCCAACGATCAGGCGAAAGAGGAGACGATAGACCGGCACATACATCGCCGCGAGAATGCTTCCACCCAGGCTACCAAACACGATCAGTACAAGGAGAATCCCTACTCCGTACCGCTCCAGCGGTGCTAAGACCGGGTACCAGAACGCCGGCAAGATCCCGAGGAGGATCTTGAGCCCATCCAATGGCGGGATCGGGATCAAGTTAAAGGCAGCGAGTAGGAGATTCACGAGCACGAGTCGTTGGACGAATGTTGTCACCACCTCAGGAGCAGCCGGTAGTCCAAGCCGGTACGGCAGCGCAAAAGCAAGTGCCACGATCACATTCGAGAGGGGGCCGGCCAACGCAGTGAGTGCCATCCCCCGGTGCCCCCAGCGGAGCCGGTTTGGATTCACCGGCACCGGCCTCCCCCAGCCAATCCCGAAGCCTAAGAAGACAATCATAAGGAGGCCAATCGACCCGATCGGGTCAAGGTGTGCGAGAGGGTTCAGTGTCACCCGGCCGAGCCGCGCAGCTGTATCGTCACCCAGTCGCAGCGCCGTCCAGGCATGCGCGAACTCGTGGATCGTTATGGCAACCACGAAGGCGAGGAGCGTGGCCAGAATGGTTTCCGCATCGAATCGTCCAAGCACGGCAGGTTACGGCGTGCAGCCGGGATAGAGGTGGCAGGCCACATAGTGCCCGCCGCCCTGATCGACGAAACGCGGCTCGACCTTGGCACACACATCCATCGCGTATGGGCAACGCGTGTGGAAGCGGCAACCAGCCGGTGGGTTGATCGGACTGGGCACATCCCCCGTCAGGATGATCCGTTCGCGCTTCTTCTCAATCTTCGGATCGGGGATTGGCACGGCACTCAAGAGTGCCTTCGTGTAGGGATGGAGCGGATCATCGTACAGTGCGTTGCGATCGGCCAGCTCAACAATCTTGCCGAGATACATCACAGCCACACGGTCAGAGATGTGGCGCACCACACTGAGGTCGTGCGCGATGAAGAGGTAAGTCAAGTGGAACTTCTCTTGGAGTTCCTCCAGGAGATTGATGATCTGAGCCTGAATCGAAACATCGAGTGCGGACACCGGCTCGTCAGCGACAATGAATTCCGGGTTTGCCGCGAGCGCGCGGGCGATTCCGATCCGCTGCCGCTGCCCGCCAGAGAACTCGTGCGGATAGCGGTTGGCAAAGTACGGGTTGAGACCGACAACCTCAAGGAGTTCCTGCACCCGCTGGTTCCGCTGTTCCTTGGGCACCAGCTTGTGAATCTGCATGGGCTCCGCGATGATACTCCCAACCGTCATACGTGGGTTCAGCGATGCATAGGGATCCTGGAAGATCATCTGCATATGCCGCCGCATCTTGCGCATCTCACCCGGCGGCAGCTTCGTGAGATCGACCCCGTTGAAGAGCACCTGTCCAGCGGTCGGCTTATAGAGCTGCAGGATCGCCCGCCCGGTCGTGCTCTTCCCACAACCGCTCTCACCCACGAGACCAAGGGTCTCGCCCCGGTAGATCCGGAAAGAGATATCGTCAACCGCTTTCACCCAGCCCACACGCCGTTGCAAGATGATGCCCCGGGTAAGCGGGAAATACATCTTGAGGTTACGGACGTCGAGCAGCACTTCCCGCTGCTGCGGACCAGTCGTCGTCGTTGCTGGCCGGAGTTCAGTTGCCATCGTCAGCCCTCACCTCTCCATAGCGCCGTGGGCCGGCGAGCGAGACCTCGTCCCAGTACCAGCAGGCAGAACGGTGAACCGGATTCACCTCGAAAAGTGGGGGATTCTTCTCACTGCACTTTTCACGCGCAAAGTCGCACCTGGGGACGAACGGACACATGTCTGGCAAGTCAATCAGATCCGGCGGGAGCCCGCGGATCGGATTGAGCCGCTCCTTCCGCGGCGCATCGAGACGCGGGATAGAGTTCAGCAGCCCGACGGTATAGGGGTGCTTCGGATTCTCGAACAGCTCCTCAGTCGGCGCTGTCTCCACGATATGCCCCGCGTACATCACGTGGATCCGGTCGGTCATTCCCGCGACCACCCCAAGATCATGGGTAATGAGGATCAGCGCCGTGTTGTGCTCCCGCTGGAGGGTTCGGATAAGGTCGAGGATCTGCGCCTGAATCGTCACGTCGAGCGCTGTCGTCGGCTCGTCGGCGATCAGGAGCGAGGGGTTGCAAGAAAGTGCCATCGCGATCATCACTCGTTGGCGCATCCCACCGGAGAACTGATGCGGGTACTGATCGACCCGTTGCTCGGCGTTCGGGATCCCAACCATCTTCAGAAGCTCGATGGCCCGCTGTCGCGCTTGCTGCTTGCTCATCCCAAGATGGAGCTCGAGCGCCTCACTGATCTGCCGGTTGATCGTCAGCACCGGATTGAGCGATGTCATTGGATCCTGGAAGATCATCGCGATCTTCCGGCCACGGATCGAGCGAACCTCATCGTCGCTCATTTTCAAGATATCGTCACCCTCGAACAAGATCTCGCCGCTGACAATCTTCCCCGGTGGGCTTGGGATGAGCCGCATGATCGAGAGCGCGGTAATACTCTTCCCGCACCCACTCTCACCCACCAACCCAAGCGTCTCTCCCGGCATCAAATGGAAGGAGACCCCATCGACCGCCTTCACGACACCATCTTGCGTAAAGAACTGGGTGCGGAGATCACGCACCTCGAGCAGCGGTTCCATTGCGCCTCCTTCATCCCCTTCGCCCGCTGGTCGACCACATGCTGGGATCCCGCTCTCCGCGGCTACGCGCTCAGTCTAGCGGCTTTGCTCGACACCGTCAACCGGCCCCGTACAACTCGGCTCTCACTCATCGTCAGGCTCGATTCTCGACTGATCAACGAGTTTCACCCTCGTTCACCGGCCACCCGAGTGTCGTCCACATGATCCTCCTCGCCGCCGCGGTGTCCACCCGGTGACATCGGAGATGTGACGTTCCAGATGGGGACGGCCTCGAGCGCGGGGCCACCATCTTTCTGAGTCACTCCTTGCCCGCCCGCACCTGCCACTGCTCAACCCCAGCTCGAGTCCGCACGACGAGCGCATTCATCGCTGGTACCTGAAGCCGTTCGGACCGCACCACAATCACGTCGGGGAAGGCGATCGGGAACACTGGGAGGTCGCTGAGGACCTGCTGCTCGATCGCCCGGTAGAGCTCAATGCGCCGTGCCCGGTCGGTCGTCCCTACCGCCTCGACCAAGAGACGATCGACATCTGGGTTCAGGTAGTGACCGAAGTTGAGTCCGTCGAAAAAGGAGTCACTCGACCAGACCGAGGACTGGTCCGGATCAACGTCCCAGAGCACACCAATAAGCAGGGCGTCAAAGTCCCGCTCCTGCGTCGCCCGACGGCGCACCTCGCCCCAGGACGCCAAGTCGAGCTGGACATCAACCCCGAGCGCACGCCACTGTTGTTGCAAGAGCTCCGCGACGGCACGCCGGCTCGGATCGCTCCCCGTCGCCAAGAGCCTGAACTGCAGGCGTTGCCCTTGGCGGACACGCACGCCATCGTCCCCCAAGACCCAGCCGGCCTCCTCCAGCAAGCGCTGTGCTTCCGCTGGGTCATACGGATAGCGCACTGACGGCTCACCGACAGCCCAGGACGCTGGCGGCTGGAAGGTCTCCGCAACACGAGCCCACTCACCCCACACTTTCTCGACGATCGCCGCCCGGTCGATTCCAAGGAGCAGCGCCTTGCGAACACGGAGATCGGTGAACAGCTTGCTCTTGGCTGGATCAAGCTGCAGCGCGACGAGCACGAGCTCATAGCCCGGATAGCGCTCGACGGTAACCCCGTCGAGCGCCGGAAGCTGTCTGACCTGAGCCGGGTCAAGCGTCGCCCAATCAATCGTCCCGTCCTGCAAGCCACGCGCGAGTTCATCCAGTGTACTGACAACACGGTAGGTATAGTGGGGAATGGTCAGTGCACCTCGGTAATAGTCCGGGTTGGCACGGAAGGTGAGCGAAACACCGCGCAGCCATTGGGTGAGAATAAATGGTCCCGTTCCCACCGCGGAAGAGAGCCCAAAGGGGTCGGTCACCAGCTGCTGCGGGAGCACCGTCCCGAGCACATGCTCGGGAACAATTCCAATCGTCGCAAGGGTAGACAAGAAAGAGGCATCAGGGCGAATCAGCGTGATCTGCACCGTCTGGCTGTCGATGATGTCCACCGATTTGACGCGCTCGGCGAGCCGCGAATAGCGAGGCGAGCGGACGTCAGGATCAAGGAGCCGTGTATAGGTAAATGCAACGTCGCTTGCGGTGAAGAGTTGGCCATCATGCCAGCGGACATTCTCGCGGAGGTGGAACGTGTAGGTCGTCCCGTCATCACTGACGTCCCAGGACGTGGCAAGCGCTGGCACTGGCTCACCGCTGGTGGGATCGAGTGAAACCAAACCGTCGAAGACGAGGCGGCTGAGAGCATCGGAGAGCGGATCAGCGACGAACAGTGGATTGAGTGTGCGTGGCTCCTCAAACCCCGCCTCGACGATCCCACGCTCGACCGAGGGGCTAGTCGCTGGTATTGCCGGTATCACCACCCGCGGGGAAGGGCTCTGTGCTGCGCTGCCAGGCATTTCCGGAGCTGCTGTCACCACTGGCGCAGAAGCAGCAGGGGTCGATGGAACAACCGCTGGTGTCGCGACCTCCGTCGCTGGGGCACGACGGCAGGCGTACACGACCACGAGTACAAGAAGGATCCAAAGAACAGACGAACGCCGACGCACTCCTCGCTCCTGGCACCGCCATGCAGCTCCCAGCCCGGCATACGTTAGCTGGGCCGGTCAAGGGTACCACGGGCGCTTACCGTGCCTCCGCCTCCCGCGCAACGGTTACCCGCGTCAGGTAGTGCCGGTACGGCGTGTCTTCACCGCGTACCACCGAGAGGTAGAGCTGCTGGAGGCGCGCCGTGATCGGGCCAATCTGCCCAGTTCCCACCGTCCGACCATCGATATTCCCGATCGGCGAGATCTGCACTCCTGTCCCACAGAGGAACGCCTCGTCGCAGATGTAGAGCTCACTGCGGTCAATCTCCCGCACCTCGACTGGAATACCGAGGTCGTGAGCAAACTCGATGATCGTGCGGCGTGTAATGCCCTCCAGGATATCCGCCGTGACCGGTGTTGTGATCAATGTCCCATTGCGGACGATGAAGAGGTTCGCAGCGCTTCCCTCAGCCACCTTCCCATGGTGGTTGAGCATGATCGCATCGTCAAACCCGCACTCCATCGCTTGGTCCTTGGCGAAGGCCGAGTTCACGTAGGCACCACAGACTTTGGCACGGCTCGGGATCACAACATCGACCGTCCGCAGCCAGGAACTCGTCATGAGTCGGATCGGATGGGTTATTGGAAGATACTCCTGCATCGGGAGCATGTAGATTGCGAGCTCGTCACGCACCCCTTTGAGCTTCGGTCCAATCTCCAGATCCGCCTTGTAGACAAAGGGGCGGATATACACGTCGGTCCGCGGCGCATTCTGCCGCACCAATTCGACGATCAAACTACCCAGCTGCTCAGCATCATAGGGGAGCTCAGCCCGCAAGAGGCGTGCCGATTGCAGGAGCCGCCTCGTGTGGTCAGAAAGCCGGAAGATATTGATCGTCTGCCCGTCTCGATCAAGATAACCCCGCACCCCGGCGAAGACACCGGTACCGTACTGCAGCGCGTGTGTCGCGATACTGACCTTTGCCTCCTGGATCGGCACAAAGCGTCCTTCAAAGAAGGCGATCGGAAACAGTTCGGTGCCAGCCATCGCTCGATCCTCCATTCACATCCACGACCTTACCTGTCACTGTCTCTTCGCTGCAACCGCACCGAGCAGGCCGCGTGCTCCTGCGGTGAGCAGCGCGGTCGTATTTGCCGCCAACATGAGAAAACCGCGCTCTCGTTGCCGTTGCGCCAATTCCGGTGTCGGCGCCGTTGTGCCCAGCGGTATGCGCCCGGCGACACGCCGCACAATGTCGTCGATCACCACCTGCACCTCAGGATGGAGCGGCTGCCCAGGATACCCCATCGACTGAGCCAGATCATTCGGCCCCACGAACAGCACATCGATCCCCGGAATCGCCAAGTACTCTTCCAGTCGTTCGACCGCCGCGATATTTTCGATCTGCACGATGACCAACGTCTCCGCGTTCGCCTCCTGCACATACTCGCTGAGCGGTTTAGTGAGCCCGAACTCTGCTGCTCGCACCCCCGCAACTCCACGCCGCCCATTCGGGTGGTAGCGACAGGCCTCGACGACTGCAACTGCTTCCTCGGGCGTGTTGACCTGCGGAACCATAACACCTGCAGCGCCCAGATCCAGATAGCGCAAAATTACCTGCCGGTGACCGAACGGCACGCGGACGATGGGCGTCGCACCAGCCACCTCAGCCGCCAGCACCATGTGGTACGCTGACTCCTCGGTGATACGGCCGTGCTCGGCGTCGATCAGGACAAAGTCGAAACCGAGATATCCGCAGATCTCCGCTAACTCTGGAGATGGGTAAGGAATGAAGCAGCCCACGACGACTTCGCCTGCTCGGAGGCGCCGCTTGACTCGATTCTCGCGCATCCGCACGCTCCCCACGTCCCAGCCAGCCCGCGCGGGCATTCTACCGCGGGAAGCGCCGTCGGCGATAGGGCAGTTTGTCGACCAGGATGGCACAGGTTACACTTAGGGAGTTGCGCACCCCCAGGAGCGCAGCCGGAGGACAGCCCCATGCGCACGAGACACCTCGAGAATGACACGATTATCAATGTCGCTCAGCTCCTCAAGGCCCCTGTCGGCACCGAACGGTTCTTCACTGTCCATCTTGATCGCTTGACGCTTGACAGCGATCTTGAGGCTCGCGATGTCAACGCTTCGGTCCGTCTGTTGCGCACTTCGAGCGGCATCTTGGCGACTGGCGAACTCCACGTGTCAGCCCATCTCACCTGTGTCCGCTGCCTCACCGAGTTCGACAGTCGGTACAGCGAAACCTTCGAGGCTGAGTACTGGCCGACGATCGACGTCTTGACCGGATTGCCACTTCCACCGCCCGAGGACGAGGATATTTTCACGATTGATCAGAATCACCATCTTGATCTTCACGAACTGCTTCGGCAGTTCGCGATCCTCGCCCTCCCGTCCTATCCGGTCTGCGGTCCACAGTGTCCAGGGCCGGAATCGCTCTGGCGGCAGGAGGAAGAGATCGTCGACGCTCGGCTGGCCGTTCTCCAAGCGCTCCTTGACGAACGGTCTTGACTATGCGACAACTACTTCTCAGCATGGAGTAGCCTCCGGCTGGAGGCCAGAGTGGTCTGTGTGACGCAAACGACGAACTGTTGAAAGGATTCCTCTGATGGGCGCTGTCCCGAAGCATAAAGTGAGCAAGCGACGGCAGGGCTTCCGTACGGCACATCAGTACATCGAGGTCCCGCCCTTGACGACCTGCCCGAATTGTGGACAGAAGCACCGCACACACTATGTCTGCCCGCATTGCGGCCACTACCGTGGTCGCCTCGTCCTCGACGTCCGTCGGCAGAAACGGCAGCGGCGCCCCGAGGCGTAACGGTCGTGAGATCAGGCAGGGGACGTCGCCATGGTGCAGCGTGCCGCGATCACCGGATGGGGAGCCTACGTCCCAGCTCGCGTACTCACAAATGCTGATCTTGAGCGGATGGTCGCGACGTCCGACGAGTGGATTGTGACGCGCACTGGTATCCGTGAGCGCCGTATCGCAAGTCCCGAAGAGACGACGCTCTCCATGGCGACGGAAGCAGCCCGACAAGCAGTGGCGACGGCTGGTCTTGATCCTGCCCAACTCGATCTGGTCATCGTCGCAACGACGACTCCCGACTACCTGATGCCCGCGACCGCGTCACTCCTCCAGGCTGCCATCGGTGCATCCCGAGCCGGTGCGTTCGACCTGGTGGCAGCCTGTTCCGGCTTCGTCTACGCCTTGAGCGTCGGTGCGCAGTTCATTATGGCCGGCACGGCCCGCGCCGTCCTTGTGGTCGGCGTCGACGCTTTGACGCGTTGGCTCGACTTCACTGACCGCTCAACATGTGTCCTCTTTGGTGACGGGGCAGGGGCGGTCGTCCTGGAAGCCAGTACCGAAGACGAAGGGGTCCTCTCAACTGTCCTGGGGTCGGACGGCAGCGGTGCAATGCACTTGTATCTCGATGGCTTTCCCGAACTCCTCCTTGCTAACGGCTCGCTTCCCCCAAAGCGTCCAGTCATGCGGATGGACGGGCGAGAGGTCTTCCGCTTTTCGGTGCGCATCATTGGTGAAGCAGCAGCCGAGGCGGTCGCCCGCGCTGGACTCACGCTTGACGAGGTGGATCTCCTGATCCCGCACCAAGCGAACCTGCGCATCATCGATGCGGCCGTCAAGCGCCTTGGTCTACCGTGGGAAAAGGTCTGGGTCAATCTCGATCGTTACGGCAACACTTCTGCTGCTTCGGTACCACTCGGAATTGCTGAAGCTGCCAAACAGGGGGTCCTTCGGCCCGGGATGAACGTTGTCCTTGTCGCCTTCGGGGCAGGGCTCGCCTGGGCTGCCAGCGTCGTCCGCTGGGGTGCTCGTGGTGTCCAACGTGGGGGATGAGGCATGGGACACGCGTGGGTCTTCCCTGGGCAAGGATCCCAGTCGGTCGGCATGGGCCGCGAACTCGCAGAGTGCGAGCCGCTTGCGCGCACTGTCTTCGAGGAAATGGACGCCGTCCTCGGATTCCCCCTCTCGCGTATCGTCTTTGAGGGGCCCGAAGAAGAACTCGTCGCCACACGCAATCAGCAACCTGCTCTCCTCGCCACGTGCATCGCCTATCTCCGTGTCCTCGAGGCACGAGGCGAGCTCCCTGAACCGACTGTCGTTGCTGGACATTCGCTGGGCGAGTACACCGCGCTCGTCGCGGTCGGTAGCCTCGAACTTGCTGACGCACTGCGGATCGTCCGACGACGCGGTGAACTCATGGAGATGTACGGTGAAGGCGGCATGCTGGCCGTGATCGGGCTCGAGCGCGAACGACTCGCAGCAATCGCTGCCGAAGCTGGTGTGGAACTGGCCAACGAGAACGCCCCCAACCAGCTGACGCTGAGCGGGCGAAACGAGGCGCTCGACTACGCTGCAAACCTGGCCCGGGCAGCTGGCGCCAAGCGCGTTGTTCACCTCCCGGTCAATGCAGCCTTTCATTCCTCGCTCATGCGGCCAGTCGCCGAGGCGCTGGCACGTGACCTAGCGACCGTTCCGATCCGTCCGCCACGCGCCCCGCTGATTGCCTGCTCTGACGCACGCATTTTGGCCGATCCAGAAGAGCTTCGGCGCGAACTCGTTGTCCAGATCCCTACACCGGTCCGATGGGTAGACGTTGTGCGCCGAGCAACGGATCTTGGCATCAGGACATTTTGGGAAATCGGCCCTGGTCAGGTGCTCAGTGGACTGATTCGGCGCATTGCACCTGAGGCCACAACCTATACGGCCGAACAACTCGTCCAGAATCGAGCGCGCTCAGTAGCCAGCGTCGACCACACGAAGGGGGACTGATGGAGACGACCAGCGAGCGCGGAGCCGCGATCGTCACTGGCGCTGTCCGCGGCATCGGCCGCGCGACCGCGCTGCGGTTGGCACGCGACGGGTTTAAGGTCGTCGTGAACTACCGCGGCGAGGGAGAGCTGGCCAATGCCCTGGTCGAGGAGATCACGGCCGCCGGAGGTACAGCAATGGCCTACCGGGCGGACGTCACCGATCCCGAGCAGGTTGGCGCGATGATCCAGGCAGCCATCGATCAGTTCGGTCGACTCGATGCCCTCGTCAACAATGCCGGGATTACGCGCGATACGCTCCTGCTGCGTATGCGCGATGAGGACTGGCACGCCGTATTGGAGACGAACCTTACGAGCGTCTTCTACTGCTGTCGCGCTGCGCTGCGACCGATGCTGCGCCAGCGCTACGGTCGGATCGTCAACGTCTCCTCTGTCGTCGGACTCGTTGGGAACGTGGGGCAGGCCAACTATGCCGCCGCGAAGGCAGGTATCATCGGCTTCACCAAGGCGCTCGCCCGTGAGGTGGCGAGTCGTGGGATCACGGCCAACGTGGTCGCCCCAGGCTTCATTCAGACTCGCTTGACCGAAGTCTTGCCCACCGAACTCCAGCAGAAGATTCTGGAACAGATCCCCGTCGGCTATTACGGAACGCCGGAAGACGTCGCCGAGGCGATTGCGTTCCTCGTCTCGCCCGCGGCACGCTACATCACTGGCGCTGTCCTCGCCGTCGACGGTGGACTCTTCATGGCCTCGTGAGCAGCGATGATTCGGAAGGTCCTCATCGCGAATCGCGGCGAGATCGCCCTCCGTGTTCTGCGCGCGTGTCGGGAACTCGGTATCCCGGCCGTCGTCGCGTACTCCGAAGCTGATCGTGATTCGCTGCCGGTACAACTCGCCGACGAGGCGATCTGCATCGGCCCTGCTCCTGCTGAACGAAGCTACAACCACATTCCGACTATCATCAGCGCAGCAGTGGTGACCGGCTGTGATGCCATTCACCCCGGTTACGGCTTCCTCGCCGAGAATGCGCTCTTGGCAGAAATTTGCGAAGAGTGCGGGATTACTTTTATAGGACCGCGCCCGGCAACACTCCGCGCACTGGGCGATAAGGCGGAGGCACGGCGCGTGATGCAGCGCGCGGGTCTCCCGATTGTTCCGGGCAGTGAGGAACCGGTGCGCGATGCGAGTGAAGCACGGCGGATCGCACGGCGCCTCGGCTATCCACTGCTTGTCAAAGCAGCGGCCGGTGGTGGTGGCCGCGGCATGCGGATCGTACGGGATGAGCGGGAACTCGTGACTGCGCTTTCGGTTGCTCAGCGAGAGGCCCAGGCGGCCTTTGGTGATCCATCAGTCTACCTCGAGCGCTATCTGGAACAGCCGCGGCACATTGAGGTGCAGATCTTGGCCGACCAGCACGGCAACGTCTACGCCATCGGCGAGCGTGACTGCTCCATTCAGCGGCGCTACCAGAAGCTCATCGAAGAGGCGCCCGCGCCAGCACTCCCCTCAAAAGTACGAAAGGCGCTCCACGAGGCAGCCGTCCGCGGAGCACGGGCTGTCGGATACGTGGGGGCGGGAACCTTTGAGTTTCTCCTCGACCGAGAGGGGCTCTTTTACTTTACCGAGGCCAACGCCCGAATCCAGGTCGAGCATCCGGTGACCGAGGTTGTTACCGGCCTCGACCTCGTTCAGTGGCAGCTTGCTCTCGCCGCGGGAGAACGCTTGGAACTCCACGAGCGTGACCTCGAACCGCGCGGTCACGCCATCGAAGTTCGTATTACTGCCGAAGATGCCGAGCGCGACTTCTCCCCGCGTGCCGGGCGCATCGAGCACCTGGTCTGGCCGGGTGGGCCGGGCATCCGAGTCGATTCGCACGTCTACGCCGGGTACGTCGTTCCTCCCCACTACGACTCGCTCCTTGGCAAGATCATTGCCTGGGGTATCGACCGCTCGCAGGCGATTGAACGACTCGACCGTGCGCTGCGCGAGACAATTGTTCGTGGTGTTCCGACTCCGATCCCTGTCTTACGCCGCGTCCTCCACCATCCTGATTTCCGCGCTGTACGGCACAGTACGACTTTCCTGACCGAGCTCCTCTCCGGTCAGCGTCCCTGAGCAGGGGTACAATCGAAACGCAGGGCCGCGCATCGCCCTGAGGGATCGAGGACGGCTCTGCTCGCTGTGTCGATTCGTCCCCCACAGCTCGCGTACTCACCGCGACCACGCCGACGGTGACAACGAGCGTCCGGCAGACAGCGAGGGGGCCGGGAGGAACCAATAATGACGCTCAGTCGCATCCGACGCCAGGCACGTATTCTGGCGCTCCAGATTCTCTACGAGGTCGACGTCGCCGGACACCGGCTGGAGGACGTCCTCGAACGTTACCAGAGCGATCCCCAGTACCCCCAGCCGGTGCGCCGCTACGCCGAGCGGCTGGTGACCGGCGTCTGGGCCGACCGGGAGCGGATCGACCGGATGATCGGTGAGGCAGCACCTGCCTTCCCGGTCGAGCAGCTCCCGCCGGTCGACCGGAATATCTTGCGTATCGCGATCTACGAGCTCCTGCACGAGGCAGACGTGCCGCTCAAGGCAGCGATCAACGAGGCAGTCGAGATCGCCAAGCAGTATGGGGGAGAGAGTTCCAGTCGCTTTGTCAACGGTGTGCTGGGAACCATTGCCGCCAACCTCGCATCGTCGGGAGGCTAAACGCGGTCAGCACTGCGGTTGATTGAACTCGCCACTGGGAGCTGGTGTGCGTCCTAAAACGGGTGCACCTCCTGTATCGGAGCTGGCCACCGACTCATGCTTCTCGTTCTCGTTGAACAAGATCGCGGGCGCAAAGTCGAGGACACGAGACTCATCTACGACCTCAGGTTGCGCCCTCAGATGGCCCTACAGCACTCTCTATCTTTTTGCAGTGCTTGCCAGCCTCGTGCTTGCTGGACATCGCGCCTGCTTCCAGCGACGCCGTGCGGTACAGTACGGGAGTTCGCTCGGCCGCCGTGGAACCTTGGGCCCCATGCAGTCGGCAACTCGTCCCGAGCCCTGCACCGTCCCAATCTGCCCTCCAGGCCGGGCCACCATACCTTGCCCCAGGCGGAAGGCATTTTGCCGCCATTCCTCCTTTCCTGAGCCCCTCATTGTGCTTCGTGGCCGGCGAACAAGAGACGCGTAATGCACAGCAACCGGGACATCGCTCCCGCTGTCAGGCAGCTGAACCCCGCATCCGAGTGGGTGAGAGCATCATCCTCTTCCACCTGCAGTAGAGAAGCGTAGACGGAATAGATGCTCGGCACACTCCGCGTTCCGACGCTCGATGGCTGACGACACCATATCAGCTCGTAACATCGCCGTGGAGTCGCCCCGGCGTTCCCCTGACTAGGGCCGAAGGAACGTAGGCAACGTAAAGTCGCACTGTCTCCTACTGATCATCGATTGATTACTGCTCCGAGACGTCGACAAGACTGCGCAGACGGTCGCATCTGCAGGGCACATCACGAAACGTGATGTATTTGAGGAAAGGCGGAGAGTATCGATAATACGGGCTTTCGGCTCAGAGCGCTCTCCATGAGACTTCAGTCAACCAGCAAGGATGCCATTGCGAGGTACAGGTAACGTCGGTGCTTCCTCTCCGGTTACCGCTTGCAGAAGCAGCCTCGCTCAGTCATACTACCGGAGAAAGTGGGACGCCCTCGGATGCAGGATCCGTTCGCTGGGGAGGTGGTTCGCGTGTCCTCGTCGATTCTGGAGCGGGTACAGGCCGTCGTCGCCGAGCAGTTGGGTGTTGATCCAAGCGAGGTGACGCTGGACGCCGAGTTCGTCAAAGACCTCAACGCTGACTCGCTTGATCTCGTCGAGCTGATCATGCAGCTTGAGGAGGAGTTCGGCATCGAGATCTCTGACGAAGAGGCGGCCAATATCGTCACCGTGCGTGACGCGATCAATTTCATTGAGGAGCACCTCAACAAGCAGTAAGGTGAGACCGACGGAGCTGTAACACGGAGCGGGCGCGGGACTCGTCGTTCCCGCGCCCGTCTGTTACGCTTGTTGACGAGATAAAGCGCACCTTGGAGCTGCGGGGAGACCATGGTTAGCATTCTCGATCGCGTCCGCGGGCAGTCGGCACCGCAACCGAACGAGCCCGAACCAGAGCCGGAAGAGTTCTACAAGGAGATGACCCTCCAGGAGCACCTGGAGGAGTTGCGGCAGCGTCTGATCTTTTCTCTTCTTGCTGTTGCCGTTGGGTTCGTCATCGGGCTTGCCTTAGCCTTCCCGACTATGCGGCTGATTGTCCGCATGTCTGGGATCGAGCGCCTCTATGCTATCACCCCCACTGAGTCGTTCATCACCTACACGAAGGTTGCCCTGTATCTCGGCATCGGCTTCGCGATGCCGGTGATTGTCTACCAAATCGTGCGCTTTCTCGCTCCTGGACTCACGCGCAAGGAGCGGCGGTATCTCTTCCGTGCGCTCCCCTTCGTTTCGGTCATGTTCGTCTCAGGTGTCGCTTTTGCTTTCTTTGTCCTCGTACCCCGCGCACTGACTTTTCTCTCCCACTTTGGTGGAAGTGTCTTCGAGGCCCAATTCCGTGCTGAAGAAGTACTCTCCTTCTACATGACGCTTTTGCTCTGGGTCGGTATCGTCTTCGAGCTGCCGATCGTCATCTTCATCCTGGCGAAGCTCAACATCGTCACTGCCAAGCGCTTGGCATCGCTTCGCAAGTTTGCAGTTCTCGTCATCGCGACTGCCGCAGCGATGATCACCCCGACACCCGACCCCTTCAACATGTTCCTGGTCGCAGCACCGATGTATCTACTGTACGAGTTGGGCGTCTTGCTTGCCCGATTCGCCAAGCCGGTATAGTGGCTCACCCCTCCAGCAGACCGAGTTCTTCGGGGCTGCGCGGGCGCACGTGAAGCGTCCGCTCGTTGCGATAACGCACCAGTCCTGGGGCTGCTCCAGGGATACGCCGCACGTCACGCCGTCGCGTCACGTCGACCGCAACGTGCGTTCCCTCACGCCCCTCGCTGTACCAAGCTGCGAGCGCCGCCGCTCGCTCCAGCACCTGCGGATCTTCGGAACCTGCCCATTGGATGATGACATGCGCCCCAGCCAGGCCGCGCGCGTGTAGCCAGGTGTCGTCCGGACGAGCAACCGAGAATGTGATCCAATCGTTTTCCCTCGCATTTCGTCCGACCACGATTCGGTCGCCGCGCAACGTGCGCCAGATGCGGAGCTTGCGCTGTGTGCTGCGCTTCGGTGCACGGATTGCACTCGCTCCCCCTTCGGCAAAACCGAGCTCTTGCCGCAGCACCTCGAGCGTCTCAGCCGAATCCGCAACGATCGCCAACGCTTCGAGCTGCCGCAAGAATTCGAGTTCTAAGCGGGTCGCTTCCAGTCGCGCCGGAACCTGCTCGGCAGCGGCCTTCGCCTTCCGGTAGCGCTCGAAGTAGGTCTGTGCATTCTCGATAGGGGACCGCGCTGGGTCAAGTGGGATCTGGAGATCGTCAACCACAAGTTCGCGTTGGCCCGGAACAAGTTCTCCAAGGGCCGCGAGAATCGCCTCACCCATTCGCCGCCACTGGTCTGCTTCGGCCGCACGGGCCTGCTCCTGCTCGAGCGCGCGGAGACGCGCCTCGACGCGTAGGCGCTCACGCTCGATGGCCTCAAGGAGCTTCCTTCGCCGTTGGGCGTACCGATCGCTCGCGAACTCTTCCGCCTGGGGACGCTCGGCAAAGAAACGTTCGATTGCAAGTGAGATGGTGGGGAACGTCTCCACCTCCAGCCCCTGGAGATACTGCAGTCGCACAGCAGCGAAGGCAACCGGCACACCTCCGCTCCGGTAGAGCGTCGGCTCGAAGCACCGGGATTCCAGCGGCTCAAGGACGCTCGCCACAGCAGTGGCCAAGCGCTCGGGCAGCGTCGTATCGGCTCGGGCCTCGGCCACGGTCAGTGTGGAGACCCCGGTGGCACGGAAAACCGCCTCCCGGGCCATCTGAGGACTGAAGCCAGCCAGGTGCTGGACAAGCACGGCTGGGAGCTCTGTATCCGGACGGACTTCCATGAGGAGCGATGCCACCGCCTCTGGTGTGAGACGCCGCGGGTCACGCTTCAGTTGCGGTGGTGGTTCCTGGTAGGGACGGCCGGGCAAGACTGGCCGAGCCGCGCTCATCGTCAGCGTGACGCGCTTCAGCGCATCGAGGATGCGCCCATCGGCACCGACCAGAATTGCGTTGCTGTGGCGGCCCATCAGCTCAATCACGAGCTCGGTCTCGACTGGGACACGCTCCACACTCGTGCGGCGTTCTTCCACGAGCACGGTCGCGAAGCGGAGCCGTAAGATCCGCTCCAGCGGCACTTGCTCAACCGCTTCCAGGCGCGCACCACGGACGTATTTGCGCAACAACAGCAGGAACGGCGTGACCTGTTCCGGGTCTCCTGCGGGAACCATACGCGAGAGGAAGAGACGCGGTTCTTGTGGACTTACGTCAATAACCACCCCCCAGCGCTGACCCGCGTAGAGCTCTAGTGCTACCCCGAGCGGTGCCGTCTGCACAACCTTTTGGACTCGCCCACGAACCAGCGTGCGACGTAGTTCGTCGGTCAGTGCAGCGATCGTTAGGATATCGAACACATTCGTGCCTCCGCATTCTGCTCCGACAGTCAGCGAAAACTATGGCACAATCACCGTGAGCGACCAGGTGGTCGCGACAGGGTGGGAGCGGACGGCACGGGAGGTCGCGTCAGTGGCGGACGACCTCGGATTCAATACGCAGGCTGACGAACTTCTCGACGAACTCAGGCAGCGCGTCCGTCCCAAATTGATCGTCATCTCCGGTCCATCGGGCGTTGGTAAGGATACGGTCATCGAGCGGATGCGCCAGGCGTATCCTGACTTTTATTTCGCCGTCACTGCGACGACACGTCCACGACGTCCCGGCGAGATCGACGGCGTGCACTACATCTTTATGAACCGCGAGGAGTTCCTCGCGGCCCGCGAGCGCGGGGAGTTCCTCGAATCGGCCGAAGTGTACGGCCATCTCTACGGCGTCCCGAAAGAGCGGGTGCGGCGGGCACTGCGGAGCGGCAAGACCGTCGTCGTCAAGGTCGACGTCCAGGGCGCCGCCTCGATCCGCCGGATCATTCCGCAAGCGATCCTGATCTTCCTCGCCCCGCCCTCAATGGCCGAACTGATGCAGCGCTTGCGTGCTCGCAAGACCGATGACCCGGCGACCCTGATGGAGCGGATCGCAACCGCCTCGCGTGAACTCGCCCAGGTCTACGAGTTCGACTACGTCGTCTTTAACGAGACAGACCAACTCGACCAGACACTGGCGACGATCGACGCCATCCTCATCGCCGAACAGAGCCGCGTCCACCAGGCCGAAATCGTCCTCTAGCAGCTCAAGAGGCAGCAGCCGTCACCGATTCCTCTTCTTCCTCGTCCGGGATGTACCGGAGCGTCGACCGATCCTCGATCCGGTCGATGAAGAGGATCCCATCCAGATGGTCAATCTCGTGCTGAAGCACCCGTGCCAAAAGCCCGCTGCCCTTGATCCGCACTTCGCGACCGTCAAGATCCAGGGCTTTCACGGTTACGTGCATGAAGCGCGGCACCTCACCGTACCAACCAGGAATACTCAGGCAGCCCTCAAGCCCGACTTGCCGGCCGCTCGCGCGCACGATCTCCGGATTGATCAGTGTGAGCTCGACCCCCGGATCTCCTTCCTCAACGTAGTCCGGAGGGATGGAAACAACGATAATCCGGCGCAGCACACCGATCTGGGGCGCCGCCAGCCCGAGTCCGCGTGCCGCCCGCACTGTGTCCCAGAGATCCTGCGCCAGTCGCCGTACCTCGTCGTCAACCGTTCTCATCCGTAGCGACTTCTGCCGGAGCCGTGGATCGCCTTCGGTGATGATTGTTCGCACTGCCATACGTTCCCGTTTCCTCACACCTCACTGTGAAGAAAGTATAGCCGCTCAGAGCAAGCTGACCGGATCAACGTCGACAATCCAGCCACCGTGCAGGGAAACTCCAGCAACGACCCGCGGGCCATCCGCTCCGCGGATCAAGAGCTGCCACTGGTAGAAACCGCGAATCCGACTCACAAAGGCGGGCGTCGGCCCAAGGACTTCAATGTCCTGCGCAGCGCACCGTCGCGCCTCCGCGCGCAGGCGTTCGGCGACCTCTTCAGCAGCCAGCCGCCCTGCTACCTCGTCGCGGTGGCGAAGGAGGAGTCGCACCAGCCGTCGGAACGGCGGATAACCGTGTCGTTCCCGGAAGGCGAGCTCCTCCTCATAAAAGGCCTCGTAGTCCTGTCGGCTCGCTGCGCGGATCGCGTAGTGCTCCGGCGTGTAGGACTGGATAATGACATACCCACGCGGAAGATGGCGACCAGCTCGACCAGCCACCTGCGTAAGAAGCTGGAATGCTCGTTCAGCTGACCTATAGTCCGGGAGATAAATGGCACTATCAGCGTGGACGATCCCAACCACAGTCACCGCTGGGAAGTCGAACCCCTTCGCGATCATCTGGGTGCCAACAATAACGTCGACCTCGCGCCGCAGCACAGCCTGCAGCAGTCGCTGCGGGTCGGCACCTTGGCGGACCACATCTTGATCCCAGCGGAGTACCCGTGCGGTGGGAAAGTGTTGCCGCACTTCCCGCTCAATTCGCTGCGTCCCTGCCCCATAGTAGCCAAGTGTCGGTCGCCCACAAGCCGGACACGTTGCGCTTGGTAGACGCCGGAGATCACAGCGGTGGCAGATGAGCTGGCGCCGATCGGCATGGAACACCAGCGGCACATCACAGAGCGGACAACTCTCCACGTGCCCACACGAGCGACATTGGACAAGCGTCGCCAGTCCCCGCCGGTTCATGAGGAGGAGCACCTGTTCACCGCTCCGCAACGCCTCGGCAATCGCCCGTAAGAGCGCCCGACTGAAAAGACCCGGATTGCCGAGTTGATGCTCGAGTCGCATGTCGACGACTGCAACCCGCGGCAGGGCAAGGCGTACTCGCTCCACCTGCCCCTGCCGACCAAGTACCGCGGGACCAACCCGTTCCCGCAGACGCACAAGACGCAGCCGATTACTTGCGGCCTGGTACATCGTCACCACGTCTGGTGTTGCGCTTCCCAACACGAGCAGCGCGCGAGTGAGTTCAGCGAGCCGCTGCGCCACTGCTCGCGCGTGGTAACGTGGCGCCGGCTCTTGCTGCTTGTAGGCCGCTTCGTGCTCTTCATCCACGACAATCAGCCCGACATCGCGTAGCGGCGCAAAGAGCGCTGAACGGGGACCAACAACGACATCGGCTCGCCCTTCTCGGATCGCTTCCCAGCTCGCCACCCGGTCCGCCTCGCGCAAGCCGCTGTGCAGGAGCACCGTCCGACCAGGAAACCGTGCCGCAACCCGCTGGACGACCTGGGTTGCTAGCGCAATTTCCGGCACTAGCACGATCGCTTGCCGGCCACGTCGGAGGCACTCACCGATCGCCCGCAAATAGAGTTCTGTCTTCCCGCTGCCGGTCACGCCATGCAGGAGCACTGCCTGAGGAGGATCGCAGTCGAACGCCGCTCGGATCTCTTCCCAGGCACGCTGCTGTTCGGACGTGAGCGTCAGTGGTCGGTCCACCTCGTCGCTCATGGGTGCCAGCGCACTGCGGGGGAACTCGACCACTTCGATCACTCCGCGCCTGACCAATGCACGCACCATCGCTGGCGACAGCCCAAGTCGTCGCAGCTGTGCCTGGGGCAACAAAGCCCCCTCGTGTTCCGCTTGCCAGCGCACGATCGCTTCGTAGGCTGCACGCATGGACTTATCCAACAAGGCCGGGGCGGGACGGACGCGCAGGAACCGCTCGTGGGCAACACGCTGCACTGGTCGCACAACTGGGATCCGCTCGATCGTCCCTGCCTCGATCGCTCGTTCGACAACGTGCGCCAGCGATCGTCCGAGCGCGCGCCGCGCCTGCTCGAGGGTCAGCGGTCCTCGTCGAGCCAGGAGATCGAGTAGCTGCCGGTGTACGGGTGAGGTGCGCCCAGCCGGAACGATCCCGGTCGGCCGTAGCACGTACTCGACCCGCTGGGTCAGCCTCGGCGGCAGGAAAAGCGCGACCGCCTCCCAGAGCGTGCAGAGCGTCTCCTTGGCTAGCCACTCGGCGAGTGCCCACTGCGCCGGCGTCAGGGCGTACGCCGGTTCGACAACGCCCACGAGTGGGCGAACAGTGAACGGGGGACACTCATTGTGGAGCCGAGCCACGACGCCAAGCTGGACAGTGTCCCGCAGCGGCACCCATACTGCCTGGTAGAGCTGGGTCTGCTCAACCAGGCCGGGTGGGACGAGGTAGGTGAGTACCGGGCGGCGCTCCCCCGGTTCCAACTCAAGGACGACGTCGGCGTACAGCTCCTTGCTCACTGTGCTCCCGTCGGCCCACTAAGGAGGACTGTTGCCAGGTGGTCGGCTTGAGCAAAAAGGGCTGGACTTCCGCCAGTGTGAAGAAAGACGAGTGTTTCACCCGGAGTAACCTCTCCGCGACGGACTTGCCCGACCAGCCCTGCCATCGCCTTGCCAGTGTACACGGGATCCAGCACAAGCCCCTCGGTTCGTGCCGCAACAAGAATCGCTTCCAGCGTCTCGGAGCTCGGCACACCGTAGCCCGGCCCAACCGAGCGGTCGTCGACGACGATCTCCTCCGGCACGATCCTGACGTCGAGACCAAGGAGCGCCGCGGTCTCGCTGGCAAGCGTGGTAACCCGCTCACGGATCGCCAGCGCATCGTCTTCGACTGCCACACCGACGACATGAAAGGGCGAACCGAGGAGCTTGGCACCCAGCGCGAGCCCCGCGTGCGTCCCACCCGACGTCGAGGTCGCAAGATACACCCGTGATGCCTGGATCCCCCGCTCGACCAGCTGTTCAGCGAGCTCCAGCGCAGCGCGCACGTAGGCTGCCGCACCAACCGGGGTCGAGCCACCCGTAGGAATAACGTATGGTCGCTCATGACGCTGCTCAAGCTCATGAGCCAGGCGTTCGAGCACTGCTCGGCGCGCGGGACGCTCAGCGACCAGATGCACCTCAGCACCAAAGAGATAGTCAAGCAAAAGGTTTCCCTGCAGAGGCGGATCAGGTTCCAAACTGTTCAGAACCAAGAGACAGCGCAGGCCAGCCCGTGCCGCAGCCGCAGCAGTCTGCCGACAGTGGTTAGACTGTGCTGGCCCCTCAGTCAGGACGACAGTCGCTCCACGGGCTCGTGCATCGCCGATGAGGTACTCCAGCTTCCGTGTCTTGTTCCCGCCGAGCGCGAGTCCTGTGAGGTCGTCACGTTTGACAAGGACACGCACATCCCCGAGGACTCTGCTCAGGCTTGGTGCTTCCTCGAGCGGCGTGGGAAGTTGAGCGAGCGGGAAACGTGGCAGTGCAGCAAGACGCATCCATTCACCTCCTCTTTCTGGTGATCGCCTCGCTTGGAAAGACGAGCCAGCGTGGCCGATAATCGCCTGCGGTGAGCCGAGAGCGCTTGAAGGAGGCAGGACGATGGCTCGGCGGACACTGACGATTGAAGAAGAGTATCGCGCCAAGCACCCCACCTCACAGGCCCGCTACGAACGGGCTCTCCGCGACTTCCCCAGCGGCGTCACCCATGACGTCCGCTACCAGAAACCGTTCCCCCTCTATGTCGCGCACGCAAGCGGCTCCCGCAAGTGGGACGTCGACGGGAACGAGTTGATCGACTACACCATGGGGCATGGTGCGCTCCTCCTCGGTCACGCTCATCCCGCGATTGTGGAAGCCGTCCAGGAGCAGATTCGCCGTGGTACCCACTATGGTGCCGGTCATGACCTCGAACTCGAGTGGGCTGAGCGGATTCGCCTGCTCAAGCCCTCCTGCGAGCGGGTCAAGTTCACCGCCTCCGGCACTGAAGCAACCCTCCTTGCGCTCCGGCTCGCCCGCGCCTACACCGGTCGGGAGAAGATCCTCAAGTTTGCTGGGCACTTCCACGGATGGCAGGATTACGCCTTACCCGGCGAAAAGCCACCCTTCACGGAGACAGCGATCCCGGGAGTTCCACGGGCCGTCCTCGACACGGTCGTCGTTGCTCCGGTCAACGATCTCGACTTCGTCGAGCGCCGATTGGCCGAGAAAGACATCGCTGCTGTGATCCTGGAGCCGAGCGGTGCCTCCTGGGCCTCGATCCCTCTTCCGGAAGGCTTCCTGCATCGGCTGCGTGAAGTCACCGAGCGCACCGGGACACTCCTCATCTTCGATGAGGTCATCACTGGGTTCCGCTGGTCGCCAGGCGGAGTGCAAGGCCTCCTCGGCATCCGCCCCGACCTCACGACGATGGCGAAGATCGTCGCCGGAGGGCTACCAGGCGGTGCTGTCGGTGGCCGTGCCGATATCATGGCACTGCTCGAGTTCCGTGACGATCCAGAGTGGAATCGGCGACGCGTTGCGCACCCAGGGACGTTCAACGCGAACCCGCTGTCGGCAGCTGCCGGTTGTGCCTGCCTCCAGTTCGTCGCAGACCCAGCCGTTCAACGGCACGCCGATGCCATGGCGGCACGCCTCCGCCGTGGCATGAACCAGGTACTTGTCACCCATGGCATTCCGGGCTTCGTGTGGGGCGAAAGCTCTGTCTTCCACATCGCGCTCGGCCATACCTGCACCAACCAGCGCGGAGAGGACATCCGCATGCCGGAGGGGGTCTCTCCGATCGTGCTCAAGACCGGAATGTCACCGGCGCTCGCCACGACGCTCTACCAGGCGATGGTCAACGAGGGCATTGACCTCTTTCACGGTGGCGGGCTCCTCAGCGTCGCCCATACGCCCGACGATATTGACCGGACGGTCGAGGCATTCGAGCGCGCCGTCCTCCGCATGCGCGACGAGGGTTGGTTCAACTACACGTTGTGAGGAGCCCACTCCTCAGCCACTCGTCCGGCGTGCCATTGCGAGCTGCGCGAGCCCGACTGGCGTCCGCCAGTCGGGCCGGCGCGGATCGATTCCACGCACGATATCGTGGTAGAGTCGCTCCAACGCGCGCGTCACCGCCCCTGGTTTGCCATCGCCGATCACATAGTGATCGATTTCGCCCACGACCGTGATCTCAGCCGCCGTCCCACAAAGGAAGACTTCTTCGGCGATGTAAAGCTCAGTGCGGTCGACCGGTCGTTCCTCAATGGTGAGCCCAAGTTCCTCACGGGCAAGCCGCAAGAGTGCATCACGAGTGATGCTTTCCAAAATACTCTGGGTAATATCAGGGGTGATCAGCTTCCCGTCGCGGACCAGCATGATGCAGGCCCCTGGCGCCTCAGCTACTTTCCCCTCCGTATTGAGAAGAATCGCCTGGTCATATCCGTCTAGAACCGCCTCCATCGCAGCTAACTGCCCATTGCGGTAGTTCGAAATGTTCTTCACTCGCGGGGGCATCACGTCGTCACTGATCCGTCGCCAGGAGCTGACCTTGGCACGAACGACTTTCCCAGAAAGCAGATGCGAGGGCATCGGACGTGTCGTGATGTACAGACCTGACTCTTCAGAGAACCCGCTCAGTGTCTTCGGCCCGGCTGCTCGATAGGCAACTGGCTGAATGTATGTGTCCTCGCAACACTCGTTCGCTCGCAGAAGCTGCAGGATCGCCTCACTCAGCTCACCAATGCTCCAGCGCCGTGCGAGCCGTACCAGGCGCATCGAACGAAGCAGACGCTCCAAATGCTCGCGGAGCCGAAACACATACGCTTCGCCCGTCTCGGCATTCCAGTACGCACGGATTCCCTCGAAGACCGCACCGACTGTCGACCAGCCAAGTTCCGTCACATGGACGGTCGCCTCTTCCCACTGCATCTGCCGACCATTCCACCAGAGGAAGCGGGGATGGATCTCACTCACTGCATCCTCCTCTTCCGAACCTCAATCGCCCAAAAGTCAACGTAACTGCGCTCCGTGACACTCCTTCGCGCAGGATCGTCGGCCATCATAGCATGGGCAGAAGGCCATCAGGAGGGTGGAATCCTTGCAGTCTGGTAAGATCGAGCCACCATTCCACCACGCGGTAGACGGAAATCGATGAGCACGCTCCTGAGAAGCTCACGACCGTCACTGTCCCAGGTGGGTTGCTCATTCCCCTCACGCTCGGAGAGGGGGCATGCCTCACGCATCGTTTGCCGGGACGATGCATCACCCAGGCCCCGGAGGAGAGTGACACACGACGTTCACCGGCTCAGGGAGCGAAAAATTGGTGGATGGAGATCCGGTAGCGGCAGTCCTTGTTCACAGCACCATCCTCGGAAGGATAGCCGCCTTATCTAAGGCGTGTGGCACAAACAGCCACCACCCACCTTTCCTCGCCGAAAGAGAGACTCGCTACTCGCCTCTGCCCGTTACTCTCTGACACTTGATCCTCTCGGCATTGTGGTCACGACGACACACCGCTGATCAACCGTCGAGAAGACGGCACCTTGGCCACAGGCGAGCACCTACTCAGAGTCCTCTTGAGATCCGCCAGTACACCGTTCGATCAGGGAAACGGAATCTTCCGGGCCATAGATGTGTGACCGTCGCTTGGCGGGAGAACTCAAAGGGGCACGCGAGATCCAGCATGTTGTGGGCCGCTATCGATGTCCGTCGCATCGCGTTCGGCGACGCTGTTGCTCCCTCCACAGCAGAGATGGCCTTGCAAGGACGACTGTATCCGCATGGGAGCGAAGAGCGATCCGGCCCGAATGGACTAGCAGACCACACCAAAATCAGCTAGCTTGAGTGTTGACGGACCACGACGTTACTCAGGAAACGACTGAAGAGTGCGCCAGGACCGACCAGCATCCCGTCTCGCGCACGCGGCAAGCTCACCACCCATGGCTGGACGAGAAAGCTCGCAGTAGGATGAACGACAGGAATCACAACACTGTCCCCTTGAATCACGAACTCACACTGCCGGTAAGCACCAAGCCGCCGCGAGAGTTCCGTCTCACCGCGGGCCAGCGCGAAGAATCGCTCCAGTTCATCGCTCGACCAGCGCAGTCCCTGTAGCGCCTTCCGCTCACGGGAGAAGAGCCACTCATAGAGCGCCGCACCGTCGGGAAACGGTAACGGCCAGCGCCACCAGAGGAGCTGAAAGGTTCCGTCATTGACCGCGCGCATCCACGCCTGCCCCTCCAGGCGCTCGAGCTCCACTCCAACGCCTAAATTCGCCGCGAGTTGAGCAACGACGTCCTGCAGAACGGCCTCTTCCACGGGTGAACTTGACGGGGGAGCGGTGAACCGGAGCACAGGCGCTTCACGTTCACGGAGCGGGCCCCATCTTTGCCAGGCCTCGAGCGGTGCAAAGCGGTGCATTTCCTGCAGGCTAGCGTCCTGTACAAACCCCGGCACCCCTGGTGGGACAAGCGTCACAGCTGGCTCGACTGCGCCGTAGAGAAGCTGACGGAGTCGCTCTCGATCAATTGCTCGGCTGAGCGTCCGGCGGAACTCCACTTGGTCCAACGGAGGGACGTCAGGTTGCACGACCAGGAACCAGGTCTCCGGCAAGATACTTCGTTGCAGCCGTTCGAGTAGGCTTTCGTCGCTCGTGACCTCCGGTAAGAACTCCTGCGGAACGGCTGCAAAATCCACTCGCCCCTGAAAGAAGGGGAGGAGCGGCTCGTTGGGCTGTGCCACCATGACCATACAGCTGTCGAGAGCGAGGGCAGAACGGTTCCAGTAGTATGGATTCGGCGAAAGCACGTACCCCGAACCACGCTCCCACGAGATGAGCCAAAACGGACCATTGGAGACGCAGCGACCAGCCTCAGTCCAGCTGTTCCCCCAACGTTCGACAGACGGACGATGTGCGGGGAGAAACCGAGGGGTGCCGAGAATCCACAGGAAGTAGCCAGCGGGACGTTCCAACTCTACCTCAAGTGTCCAGTCATCCAGAGCGTGGACGGCGAGTGCCTCCGGGGGCAGCAGGCCCTGGCGCACAGCGCGTGCGTTGCCGACGACATCAAGGAACTCCGCCTGCGGCGCGGGTTGCGCCGGATCCAGCATGCGTTGCCAGGACCAGACGAAGTCTGATGCCCGCACTGGATCGCCATTCGACCAGCCAGCGCTCATGCGTCGGAGTGTGAACACCCAGCGCGTGCCATCGGCTGAGATGTCCCAACGTTCTGCCCAGTCTGGTCGCACGTCATAATCTGGCGTCAAACGGACGAGTCCAGCAAAGAGCTCCGGTTCCCCGCCACAAGCGGGATCGGCGTTGAAGTCATGACTCCGTGGTTCGTTGAGTTGCAGACGGACGAAGATCCGAGCGGACGGCGGCGTTGATGTCGCACGTGGTGTCGGTGTCAGACGGGGTGTCGGCGTCAACACCGCGGTCGGGACTGGTGTCGGACGAGTTGACGGTGTTGGCGTCACCGCAGGAAGGGTGGTTGGAGTCGGAACTGGCTCGTTCCGACGACAGGTGGCGAGCAGCAGACCGGTGCCAAACAGAGCGAGCTGGCGCCGGGTCAGCCGCAGCGAAGGCCATCGCGTATTGGTGGGCCGGTCGCCCACGAAGCTCGTCCTCCCGATGGCTCAGGGCAGGCGAATCTCCGCGCCTGCCCCCTCGCCAGCGAGGAAGGCACGGGCTGCGGCGCCGTAGAGTCCGGTATCGTCCCCAAGCGCCGAGCGCCGCACCTCCACATGTTCAGCGATATAGTGGATCGCATAGACCGGCAACCAACGGCGGAGGGGCTCCAGCAGGAGATCACCAGCTCGCGCCACCCCACCGCCAATGACGATCAGCTGCGGATTGAACACATTCACCAGTCCGGCTAGCCCAGCGGCAAGCGCTCGGGCTGCACCTTCGAGGATCGCGCGCGCTCCTGCATCACCGTGCTGCGCAGCCTCGACCACATGCGCCGCCGTCACTGGCCCATCGCCAGCCAGCTCTCGGAGGAACTCCGAGCGGCCGGAGCTGATCAGGGCTTCGCCATCGCGCGCCAGCGCCCACCCACCGATGTACGCCTCGATACAACCAACGCCGCCACAGTGACAGCGAGGGCCATTGGGATCGACCGGCACATGCCCAACCTCGGTGCCAAGTCCATGGACCCCTTCGACCAGCTGACCGTGCGAGATGATTCCGCCTCCGACCCCCGTCCCCAGCATGATGTGGATCAGGTGACGGCATCCTTTGGCAGCACCGAACAGTGCCTCACCCAGCGCCGCACCATTTCCATCGTTCCCGAGCACGACCCGCCGCCCAAGTCGCTCTTCCAGCAACTGCCGCAACGGTACGTGCTGCCAACCCACCAGGTTCGGCGCGAACAACACCACACCGCTCGCTGGCTCCAGCGGCCCGGGGGCAACCACCCCTACTGGCACCGAGCGCTCGACTCCCGCCTCTCGTGCGACTTGGTCGACCAACCGCACAATTCGCTCCACGACCGCGAGAACTCCGTCACGCGCCCCGGTCGGAGTCATGTGATGATGGACGAGTGTCCCATCACGATGGACCAGCGCTGCGCGCAGGTTTGTCGCGCCAAAGTCGACTGCGATGACCGCGTCCATGCAGTCCTCCGCCCCGCTACTCAGTCGAACAGCCGGTAGCGGACGAGGGTCGCCAACACAGTCAGGCCGTCACGCCAGGTGATCTTCTTCCCTTCCCAATACTCGCGACCATTGTAGGAGATCGGCACTTCGTAGATTCGATAACCGCGCTTGAGGATCTGGGCCGTGATCTCCGGGTCGAACCCCCAGCGGTCGCTGCGCAGCCGGAGCTGCCGGGCTACCTCGGCGGTGAAGACTTTATATCCTGTCTCCATATCGGTCAGTGTAGTGTCGTAGAGCACGTTCGCGACGAAGGTCAGGAACCGGTTCCCGACCCAGTGCCAGAAGTACATCGCCTTGTGCTCCCCGAGGAAACGCGATCCATACACCACCTGGCTACGCCCCTCCACGATCGGGCGGAGAAGCTGCGGATAGTCGCGTGGATCGTATTCCAAATCGGCGTCCTGAACGATCAGGACATCACCTGTTGCAGCTTGGAGGGCCGAGCGGATCGCTGCACCTTTTCCGCGATTGACCGGATGGAGGATGAGGATCAGGTCGCGCGAGTGTGCCGCTTCTTCTTGCAAGTACTCGCGTGTGCCGTCGGTTGAGCCATCGTCGACCACCACCAACTCGCGCTCGTAGGGGAGCTCCACCGCCCGAACGCGCCGCAGAACTTCCCCGATCGTCCGCACCTCGTTGTACACCGGGATCAAGACCGAGAGGCGACGGATCGACCGGGGCGCACTCATTGCGTCCTCCACTTCTTTAGAGGATGAATTTGCTCAGGTCCTCATCCGCGACGATCTGGCCGACGCGCTGTCGCACAGACTCGGCATCAATTCGTACCGTCTGACCGGCCAGCTCCGGTGCCCGGAAACTCAGGTCCTCGATGACCTTCTCCATGATCGTCGCCAGACGCCGGGCACCAATGTCCTCCGCTCGGCTATTGACCAGGGCAGCAAGCCGGGCAATCTCGCGCAGTCCGTCGTCCGTGAACTCGAGTTCCACCCCCTCGACCCGGAGGAGTTCGCGGTATTGCCGCGTGAGGGCATTCTCCGGAACCGTGAGGATGCAGTAGAGGTCATTCTCTGTCAAGCGGCGGAGCTCAACCCGAATGGGAAACCGTCCCTGGAGCTCCGGGATCAGGTCCGACGGGCTCGCATTGTGGAAGGCACCGGCGGCGATGAACAGAATGTGGTCAGTGCGCACTGGCCCGTACCGTGTCATGACCACCGATCCCTCCACAATTGGCAAGAGATCTCGCTGCACCCCCTCGCCCGAGACATCCGGCCCGTATTCACCGTCCTTGGTGATCAACTTGTCGATCTCATCAATGAAGACGATCCCACTCTCCTCGGCCCGCTTGATCGCCGCCTCGACAACCGCATCGAAGTCGACCAGCCGTTGTGCTTCCTGCTGCGTCAGGATGCGACGCGCTTCGCGGATCGAGACACGTCGCGTCCGGCGTCGTGTCTGGAGCGACTCGAGGAGTTCCGCGACCGTGTCTTGGAATTCGTCGAGATCGACCCCACCATTCTCCGCGTACGGCGTGACGAAGAGATCGAACTCCGTCTCGAGGTCGAGCTCGATGGTTTCGTCTTCGAGTCCATCGCGGGCAAGCAGATCAAGCAAGCGCCGCCGCTCGCGAGCCATCCGCCGCTCGCGCTTGCGCCGCTCCTCCGGAGGCTCGCTTTGGCTGTCGGATTCGTCTTCGTGCCCATTCCGCTTCGCGCGCCGCCGTTCGCGCTGTTCGACGAGCAGATCGACGAGCCGCTGCAGAGCAGCCCGCGAGGCTTCCTCACGAACCGCCTCCAGGCGCTCGCCATGGAGCATGCTGATGCTCACTTCGACAAGCTCGCGGATGATCGACTCCACATCACGCCCAACGTAACCAACCTCGGTGAACTTCGTCGCCTCTACCTTGACAAACGGTGCATCGACCAGCTTGGCGACCCGCCGGGCGATCTCGGTCTTGCCGACACCAGTCGGACCTATCATCAGAATGTTCTTCGGCACAATGTCGCGCCGGAGTTCCTCCGGCAGCTGCTGCCAGCGCCAGCGGTTGCGAATCGCGATCGCAACTGCGCGCTTGGCCTCCTCCTGGCCCACGATGTACCGATCAAGCTCGGCGACAATCTCGGCTGGTGTCAATGGAATAGTGCCCCGTTCAGGGCGAACGATCGATGTCATCAACGTGTTCATCAGCCTCACGCTCTGGTGGTGCGGTGAGAAGAGTCACCGCGTGATTGGTATAGACACAGAGGTCGGCGGCCACCTCCATCGCCGCGCGCGCAATCTCCGCCGCGCTCATTCGCGTGTGTCGCAATAAGGCACGGGCTGCAGCCGCAGCGTAGGGCCCACCTGTCCCAATCGCGGCGATTCCGTCGTCCGGTTCGATCACATCACCGTCACCCGAGATCATTAGGAGCTGGCGGGGATCAGCCACGAGCAGCTGGGCCTCCAGCCGCCGCAGGTAGCGGTCTGCCCGCCATTCTTTTGCCAGCTCCACTGCGGCACGGCGGAGATCCCCATCACAAGCACGGAGGTGCTGTTCGAACTTCTCAAACAGCGTCAATGCGTCCGCGACTGCACCGGCGAATCCCGCGAGCACTTGCCCACCAGCGAGGGCACGAATCTTCCGTGCGTGGCGCTTGAGCACCACGTCACCTGCCGTCACTTGGCCATCTCCGGCGACGGCAACCTGTCCATCCCGGAGGACACCCAGGATGGTCGTCCCGTGCCAGACTTCGCCCTCGCGCACGCTCCGTGCCTCCCGCGGCCGGGGTGGCCGTCAACCCTTCAAGTATACCCCCACTCACGCCTCAACCGGTGCCGCTGCTTCGGCTGGTTGGTAGCTACACGAGTTGCAGCGGATTGTCTCCTGCCCACGCCGCATGGTCACCACCAGCACGCCACCGCACTGCGGACACCGCTCACCAGTGGGGCGTTCCCAGCTCACAAAGCTGCAGTCCGGGTAACGGCTACAGCCGTAAAACGTGCGGCCCTTCTTACTGCGACGAACGACGATCTCTCCCTCACCACACTGCGGACACTGTACCCCGACCTTCTCAAGTAGTGGCCGCTTGTTCTTGCACTCCGGGAAGCCAGAGCAGGATAGAAAACGGCCGAATCGGCTCTCCTTAATCACCATCGGCCGTCCACACAGTTCACATATCTCGTCAGTCGGTTCACCGGCAACACGCACCCGTTCCATCGTGCGCTCCGCCTCTTCCACCTGACGATGGAACGGCTCGTAAAACTGCCGCACCACCGGCACCCACTGCCGCTCTCCAGAGGCGATCTCGTCCAGCTCCTCCTCCAGACGAGAGGTGAACCCGATATCGACCACGTCGGGGAAGTGCTGCACTAAGAGATCGGTGACAAGGATCCCCAACTCGGTCGGCACGAGTTTGCGGTCTTCGACAACGACGTAGCGTCGCTGTTTGAGCGTCTCGATCGTCGGCGCATAGGTACTTGGCCGCCCGATCCCGAGTTCCTCGAGCGTCTTGACGAGTGTCGCTTCGGTATACCGCGGCGGCGGTTGCGTAAAGTGCTGCTCCGGTCGCACTGTGAGTAACTGCAGTACCTCTCTCTCGCGGAGCGGTGGCAACGGCCGCTGGTCAAGTTCGTCGCTCTCCTCTTCGTCCCGCCCCTCACGGTAAACCGCGAGGAAGCCTGGGAAGCGGATGACCGAGCCACTTGCACGGAGGAGATAGGGCGCGTCCGCTGCACCCAACTCCGGTCCAGCACCGATTTCGACCGTCACCGTGTCGTAGACCGCGTTCGCCATCTGGCTGGCGATGAAGCGCTCCCAGATGAGCCGGTAGAGCTGGTACTGCTGCGGCGTGAGATACGGCCGCACTGACTCCGGATCGCGTGCTGGGTCGGTCGGGCGGATTGCCTCGTGCGCCTCTTGCGCACCCTTTGCCTTCTTGGTGTAGACCGGCGGCCGCTCGGGCAAAAACTCCCTGCCCCAGCGTGCCGCGATCACCTCGCGTGCCCGCTGTTGTGCTGAAGCAGCAACCTGTGTCGAGTCGGTGCGCATGTAGGTGATGAGACCGACGCTGCCCGCTGGCCCGAGCTCCACCCCTTCGTAGAGCTGCTGGGCCAACTGCATCGTCAGGCTCACCGGGAAGCGCAACTTACGACCTGCCTCCTGCTGGAGCGTGCTAGTGATGAAAGGCGGCGCAGGGCGTCGCTGCTTCTGCCGCTCCTTCACCGAGACGACCCAGTAGTGCGCCTTCTCCAGCTCGCGCGCTACCGCTCGAGCCACCTCTTCATTGGGAAGTTCCGGCTTCTCACCGCGCACTCGGGCTAGCACGGCAGTAAAGCTCGAGGACTCATGACGCCCGTTCGCTTGAGGCAACAGATCGACCTCGATCGTCCAGTATTCCTGTGGGACAAATGCTTGAATCTCACGCTCACGCTCCACGATGAGCCGCAGAGCGACCGACTGGACACGCCCAGCCGAGAGTCCACTCTTCACCTTGCGCCAGAGAAGCGGACTGATCTCATATCCGACCAGCCGATCGAGCACACGCCGCGCCTGCTGCGCATTGACCAGCCGCATGTCGATCCCACGCGGATGCGCCAGCGCCTCGCGGATCGCCTCTTCGGTGATTTCGTGGAACACGATGCGCCGAATCGGCTTGCCGTGTGCCTGTATCGCCTCGATCAGATGCCAGGCAATTGCCTCCCCTTCACGATCAGGGTCGGTGGCCAGGATTAACTCCCGAGAGCGTTGGACACTCTCCCGGAGTTCTTTGACAACTGGCAACTTCTCCTTGAGGATCGTGTAGGTTGGCTGGAAGTCCTGCGCAACATCGACGCCGAGCTTGCTCTTCGGCAAGTCACGCACGTGCCCCATCGAGGCCTTGACAGCGAACTCTGGCCCAAGGAACCGGCTAATAGTTCGCGCCTTGGCCGGCGACTCAACGATGACCAGCGTCTTACCATCGACACGTGTCGCCCGATCTGCGCTGCGTGCTGCTGGCTTTGTCGCCTGCCCCTTCTTCGTTGTCTTCCGTGTCGTCTTGGTCGCCATTGTCCCCCTCTGAGATTGTTCGGCAGCCAGGATACTCACTGTGAGATCACAAGAGATCGTGCCGCCCGAGTTGTTCGAGTTGACGCACAATCTCCCGCACCTCTTGTGCACGAGAGCGATGCGCGACAAGCAGCACGTCGTCGGTGTCGACGACCACCAGGTCCTCGACGCCCAGCGTCACCACCAATCGACGGCCGCCATAAATGAGCGTAGCACGCGTGTCCAGTCCAAGGTGCTCACAACCAAGCACGACCGAATCATCAGCGTCATCTGCAAGGAGTTCCGCGAGGCCGTGCCAGTCACCGAGATCGGCCCACCCGAACTCGGCCGGCACAACCGCCACCTCGCTCGCGCGCTCCATGATGCCATGGTCAATCGTTACCTCGGGTACAGTCGGCCAGAGTTCCTCAAGGCACCGCTGTCCCTCTGGTGTGCCCCAGCACGCCGCAATCGCAGCAAGCGGAGCATGCACGTCCGGAAGCAGCTCTCGCAGCGCTTCGAGGAACACATCTACCCGCCACAGGAACATGCTCGCGTTCCAACAGTACTCACCCGACCGGACATACGCTTCAGCTGTCTTCCGGTCCGGTTTTTCCTTAAACTGGCTCACGCGGTGGACAGTCAAATCCTCTGCCGTGAAGAGCGGCTCGCCGATGCGGATGTATCCGTACCCGGTCTCCGGATAGCGGGCCGGAACACCAATGGTCACCAGGTAGCCCTCGCTCGCGGCTCGCAGCCCAGCACGCACCGCACGCCGGAAAGCCTCCGGTTCGGCGACAAAATGGTCGGCCGCGAAGGAGCCCATGAGCGCCTGCGGTGCATGCCGCGCCACGAGGAACGCCGCCAATCCGATAGCTGGTCCGGTACCGCGCGGCACAGGCTCGGCGATCACCCGCTCGGCCGGGAGCTCGCAGAGCTGCTCGCGGACTGCCGCCGCATGCGTCGCTCCCGTCACGACGAAACAGTGTTGCGGGGCAACGAGCGGCCGCAAACGCTCCCACGTTGCCTGTAACATCGACTGCGGCCCAGGAAGTGGCAAGAGAAACTTCGGCCGGTTCCGTCGACTCGCCGGCCACAGACGTGTCCCGCTCCCGCCGGCTGGAATGACCGCCCACATCATCGCTTTCCCCCTCCCGCCAGTACGGACCCAGTGAGCGCATAGTGTTGAGCCCCCAGATCCGTCACGAGTCCTTCAAGCTGCAGCTCCAGCAACAAGGCACTCAGCTGGGCGATCCCAAGCCCGAGCTCAGCTGCCAACTCATCGATATGCTTTGCTTCCCTTCCGAGCGCCGCCATGACTGGCCGGGCCGCTTCGGGAACACGCGCGGCAATCGGCAAGGCCATTTGTCGTGTCTCGAGCTGCAGATCCTCCAGTACGTCCCGCGCAGTCCCGACCGGCGTTGCTCCCTCGCGGAGCAGCCGCAGGATGCCGGACGTTCCAGCCGAGAAGATTGGTCCAGGGACGGCGTAGACCGCACGGTTCTGATCGAGCGCGAAGTTGGCCGTGATCAATGCCCCACTGCGCGCTGGTGCTTCCACAACGACCACGCCAAGCGACAAACCACTGATGATCCGGTTGCGCACGGGGAAGTTCCCCGCGTGCGGCGGCGTGCCCGGCAAGAACTCTGTCACCAGCGCCCCCTGCTCGACAATTCGCTGGGCCAGCCCTCGATGTCCGGCCGGATAGACAACATCAATTCCCGTCCCTAACACTGCAATCGTTCGTCCCCCTGCCTCAAGCGTCGCTTCGTGCGCAGCCCGGTCAATTCCCCGCGCCAGCCCGCTCACCACGGTCACCCCAGCCTGCGCAAACTCCGCAGCAAACGCTCGCGCCACCTGAACGCCGTAGTTCGAGGCCTCACGCGTCCCAACCAGCGCAACTGCGCGCAGATCACGTGGCTCGAGTGTGCCGCGGACAAAGAGCGCCAGCGGTGGGCTGGCGATTTCACGCAGGAGCGGCGGATACTCTTCATCTGGATAGATAAGTACCTGAGCACCGGCCTGAGCTGCCTGTTTTAGCACCTTCTCTGGTAAGCCGCTCCGACGAGCTGCGAGTAACCGCGCGAGTGGCCCCTCGGGAAGACCAAGCGCGCGCAGCTCTGCCTCGGGTGCCTGCCACGCTGCCAGCGCGCTGCCGTACTGCTCGAGCAGGCGCTCGAGCCTCCGTAGACTCACTCCCTCGATGGCATGAAACCCGATCCAGGCTGTCCGTTCGTCCACCGCGCCCCTCCGGACGTGTGTCGAATCCTACCAGTAGCCAGATTGCCGCGTCGACGCCGGAAGTTGCTCTTCCCTTGGTACACTTCTGTTCC
This sequence comes from Thermomicrobium sp. CFH 73360, assembly GCF_023806465.1. Taxonomy (GTDB): domain Bacteria; phylum Chloroflexota; class Chloroflexia; order Thermomicrobiales; family Thermomicrobiaceae; genus Thermomicrobium. The sequence continues at coordinate 547,534 of NZ_JAMSLS010000002.1, forward strand.
GGGAGGAATAGCGTGACACGTATCTTGCTCGTCGAAGACGACGAGACGCTCCAGGTGGCTGTCCGTTACAACCTTGAGCGAGCTGGCTATGAGGTCACCGTCGCAGGGGACGGTGAGACCGCGCTCGAGACTGCGAGCACGCTCCGTCCCGATGCGGTCATTCTCGATATCATGCTGCCGGGCCTCGACGGGTTTGAGGTCTGCCGGCGCCTGCGGGCACAAAGCGCGGTACCCATCCTTATCCTCACCGCGCGTGACGACGAGTTCAATCGTGTTCTCGGGCTTGAACTCGGAGCGGACGACTATCTCACTAAACCATTCTCCATGCGCGAGCTCGTGGCCCGGGTGAAGGCACTCCTGCGACGACGCGAACTCCTCGCTCGGGAGCTGGCAGGCGAACCCTCTGCCAGCGACGTGCTGACGCTTGGTCCACTCCGGATCGACTTTGCCGCTCGCCGAGTGTGGCGAGAGACCCGCGAGGTAACACTCAAGCCTCGGGAGTTCGAGCTCTTGGCATACCTGGCGCGTCACCGCGACCGAGTCTGCCGCTCGGAGGAACTCCTTCGCGCTGTCTGGGGCTATGAAACGTTCGGCGACTATCGAACGCTCGCAGTTCACATCCATGGACTCCGCGAGAAGCTCGAGGATGATCCACGTCACCCACGCCTCATCGAAACGGTACGGGGGGTAGGGTACCGACTCACCACAAGCCACCTCAAGCCAAGCCGATGCTAACGATGTCACGATCTCGTCACCACATTCGCTCCGGAATCAGTTACGCTTCCCGATAGGTACAGAGCGATGCTGACCGTCCTGCTCGCAACAATCATCGGTTTGCTGGTCGGTGCCGTCCTCGCCCGGCTCTGGCAGCGACGGGTGCTCCGAGCACGGCTTGAGGCGGCTCTTCGTGCGTTGCGTCTCCGTCACCCGACCGCAACGCCGTTGCAGCGCCCTCTGCTGGGCGAGGATCCTCTCGCATCACTCCTCACACAGCTGGATGAGGCACTCCATGGACTCGAACAGATGCTAGAGCAAGCGCGCGCTCGCCAGACACAACTTGCCGCACTTTTCGATCATCTGAACGATGGCGTGGTCCTTGTCGATCCGGAAGGAAGCGTTGTCGGACTGAATCGGGCCGCCCGTAGCCTGCTTGCTGGCAGTCGGGATGGCGCAATCGGTCGACCATATGCAGAAGTTCTGCGTGACTACGAACTGAACGAACTGGTCAGCCAAGCGCTCCGTGAGCAGTCGCCGCCACCCGGCCGCTTTGTGGAACTCGGCCGACCCCGGCGTACTGTCCAGGCACAGGCTTCCGTCCTCCACGGCGCTGACCGTCCCCTGGTCACACTGGTTCTTCGTGATATCACGGAACTCCGCCGCACCGAGACAATTCGACGTGACTTCGTCGCCAACGTCTCCCATGATCTGCGCACGCCGCTCGCCGCGCTGCAGGCGCTGGTTGACACGCTGCTCGACGGAGCACTCGCTGACCGGGAAGTGGCTGAGGACTTCTTGCGACGGATTGCGACCGAGGTTGAACACCTGACGCGTCTGGTGAACCAGCTGCTGGAATTGACCAAAGCCGAGAGTGGCCAACTGCAACTTGCTCGGGTACCAACTGACCTCGCCGAGTTGGCACGCGCGACGCTTCGACGGTTCGAGCCTCGTGCCACAGCGAAGGCGATTGCCCTCGACCTCCACGCCCCACCTGATCTCCCACTTGTCTCGTGCGATCCTGACCGCATTGGGCAAGTGTTCTCGAACCTCTTGGACAACGCGCTCAAGTTCACGCCGGAGGGCGGCCGCATCACTGTCGAGCTCTCGCGCCAGGAGAACGAGCTCGCCGTCCGTGTTCGGGATACTGGCCCAGGAATTCCCATCGAAGAACTTGATCGCATCTTCGAGCGTTTCTTTAAGGGCGACCGTGCACGGACAAGTGCTGGAAGTGGGCTTGGACTTGCTATTGTGAAGCATCTGGTGCAGCTCCACGGTGGACGCGTTTGGGCCGAAAGCCCACAGGGCGGCGGCGCGGTGGTCGGCTTCACCTTGCCACTCAACACACCGTGAGATCGTCACGAGATTGTCACATCTAAGGCGACATCCACACTATCCTAGTAAGCGAAACCAGTTGAATACCCACGCGCAGCCCCGTACTCCTCCTCACGACCGGGCGGTGCCGAGCCCCCACCGGTACCGCCCGCTTCTATCTCGACCCTCGGCACGTCAACCTGACCGTCAGCCCGTGAAACCGTGGGGCTCTTCCGTGCGTCATATTGTCGGAGACAAGGCCACTGTGGTACGGCCTACCAGGCAGAGTCAACGTGCATGGCTACCGTACGAGCGGAAGAGTGTCAGTCTGACATCGATCGGCTAGACTGAGAACGATGCCGAAACGGTCGGACGAACGGAAGGAGGTCACGATGCAAACCGGACGACGACCGTCGAGGCTAAGGCGGGTACTGCTCGCCTGGGTGCTCGCAACCAGCAGCCTTGTTGCGGGAATTCCCATCATGCAGGCTGCCAGCCCACTCAGCGAGCAGCAGTCACGGGTCACATTTGCTGCTGTCTACAATGGCGAGACGTTACCGGGGAACGTCGGGCCGATCTGGAGCACCGTTGTGGTGCAGAACCTGGAGGCACTGCCGATTGAGATTCGACTGCGCAACCAGCGGGTCGGCGGAACGATCCGTGGCCCGTTCACGCTCGCGCCACGTGCCACCCGCGCATTTACGGCTGCGGAACTCGGAGGACTCGGACTGGTGCCCTCCGGTGGCAGCGCTGGCCTGGTGATCGAGGCGTCCTTCCCCGACACAAGCCAAGCAATTCTCACTGAACTCGGCATCTGCACGATCATCTGTAGCCCAGCAATCGCCGCTATTGAGAAGCACGGCGGGCCCATGGCACTCGGGAACGATCTCCGCACCTCGAGCACCTTCCAGAGCGTCTCCAGTACGACCGGCATCCGTGACGATGACTGGGAAGCTGCAAGCCTGGGACGCACCTGGGTGCTTCCGGTTGTCCAGACCAACAACGGCTGGAACACCATCATTAAGGTCGCCAATCTTCGCAACCAGCAAAACCAGGTAACGATCACCCTGCAGCGTTCGCGCGGCGTGGCGGTTGGCAACCCCACCTATACGCTGACCCAGCCCCTGAATGCTGGCCAGACCTGGACGATCGATCTTTCTGGCGTTGTACCCGCTGAATGGGTCGGGGCTGCCTTCATCGACGCTCAGCTCGCCGGGGTTGCGGTCGTTGCTGAACGCTACAAGCCGAGCTGGCGCATGCTGTTGACGAATGAAGGAGTGCCACGCACGACGGCGACAACCCGTTACGCTCCGATCGTCTTCCGCGACTACAACAACTGGAATACAGGCATCACACTGGTCAACCTGGACAGGAACAACACGAATACGCTGACGCTGACCTATTACGACCGGAACGGGATCGCCCAGGTCGTACCACCGGAACTGGCTGTCATCACGTTGCAACCTAATGAGAGTGCGTTCATCTACCGACCGGACATCGCGGTAGTCCCCAGTCTTGACCCCGCGCGGGTCAACGCGGTCGTGATCAACGGCCAGCGACCCTTTGCCGCAGCTGTGGATGAGGTGAAGTATCTTGCCGGGCCGGGCCAGGGGCAGGCGATGAGCTACATCGCGCCCTCCGCTCCGGACTTAGCCGGCACGAAGCAGAGCTGGTCAGCGGCCGAGACACAGGCACGCACAGCCGGACAGGTCACGGGCCGAGCCTGGTTCACGCACACGCTCGCGCTCCCGCTCTTCCAGGTCGGCGATGCCACCGGCCAGGGTGACATAAGCGGTTTTACGCTCTTCAACCCGACGGGTCGGCAGCAGCTTGCCAATGTGCAGCTCCTGGGCACAAATGGAACCCCAGTCACACCGAGCCAGGTCGGGACAAGCGAGAACCCGGTGCTGGTCGCGGTACCGGCTGGTGGCTACACGGTGATTTACCCATACGCAACCGATTTCGGCACAACCTTCACCGGCGCACCGCGGAACTTCACAGGCATGGCCCTGGTCGGCGTGACCGACGGCGCCGGCAGCGGGACCGGTTTCCTGGTGGGAGTTTCCAATGTCGTCAACTATCAAGTGCAGGGCGATGGCTCCGGTGTCTTCGTCCTGACGCCTACTCGCCACCCTGCCCTGACTCTGACCAACTTCCAGCTTGTCCTGCAACCCAGCACCACCTTGGCGACGGTCGGCGAGAATGTCCCGTTTATCGCCACGTTGACCAGCGGTGGTACTCCACTCCCCAGTCGCACTCTGGCCTTCCGCGTGAGCAACGAGGGCACACCAACGCTCACGCCAACAACCGCAACGACCGACGGGAACGGTCAGGTGACGGTGACCCTCTCAAACAGCCAAGCGGTCACGAATACGCTGACCGTCTGGTGGGACCTGAACGGCAATGGCCAGCAGGACGCCACTGAACCGTCTGATACGAGCCAGATCACCTGGGTCCCGTTGGGACAGCTCTCCGGCCAGCTGTCAATCACGCGCAACAACAACCCAATTACGACCGTTCCGGCAGGAGACCTAGCCGGCAACAGCACGGTCACGGTGCAGGTGACATGTGACCTCTCTCCGAACACACCGACCGGCGTCCCGATTCTCCTGGAGTTCACGACCACCGACCACAATACTGGGCCGAACAATGTCCAACCGCGAGCCCGCTGGGCGAGCCAGCCGACACCGGCCGCCTCAGGTATCACTAGTCTCATAACTGGTAGCGGGAATGCCGCTTCGGCGAACCTGATTTTGGTGGACGGTGACGCGGACGCCGTCGGCAACGACGGGTTCACGATCGCCTGCTACCTGGACTATGGCCTGACAGGGGTGAAGGAGCCGACTGACCCGCTGCTCGCGACGTCCACCATCACTGTGGTGCCATAGCAACGTCGCATCGCGAGAGGAGAACCTGCCCCCAGGGTACCGCCCTTGGGGCGGGTTGCTTTTTAGAGCCGCTTGGCTACAATCGGCCAGGAGCACCACGTGGGCTCGTGCGCTAGGACGTGACAGGTGGGAAGGGAGAGGAGACAGGAGAGATGGCTACTGCGCAGCGCCAAACGTCAGCCTTCTGGGACTACGTCGCCGCCTTCGTCATGGTCATTGGCCTGTGGCTGGCCGCATCCCCCTACGTCATCCCCGATGCTTGGCTCTACGATGTCACGCGTCTCAGCGCCACTTTCTTCGGCGGCTGCATTGTCATGTTCGCTATCGCTGAACTCGCGCTCTCACCCGGACTCCGGTGGGTTGGTCTTGCGAATGTGCCGATCGGTCTCTGGATCGCGGCCGCACCGTTTGTGAGCGGTGAGACGGCCGTCGGAGCCATGGTCGCCAGTATGGTAGTCTCCGGTCTTGTCGTTGCCGTCCTCAGCCTGGCGAGCGTTTTTCTCGGCCGACGGTAAACCGCCCAGACACCCGCTTTCGTGTCCTGCGAGCCGCCGCAGTTGATTGCGGCGGCCGCATCGTCTCAGGACGGGCTACCGGAGAGCAGCCCTCTCGACCGCCAGCGATGCGTATCTCGTCCAACCGGCAATGCGAAGGACGTCTGCGACGAGCTCCGTCTGAAGTGCCGTGCCACGGCACTCTGTCAACTCAGCGTGAGCGAATCAGCAAGGTCGAAGAACACGAGACCTTGCGGCAATTTGGGGAAGAAATACGTTGTCTTGGGCGGGAGTAGCTGGCCACGTTCCGCCCAAGCAAGGACCGTCTTCAACGGTGTTGGTCGAAGCAGGATTGCAAGAGCCGCCCGTCCCGATCGCACCGCAAGTGCCGCTTCGACGACATCCGGCGTGTACTCAACCACCTGTTCGAGCTCAGCCTGATCGAACGCACAGACGTGCCGAAGGACAAGCGTGTCAACAAGCAGGGCATCAGGCTTCGCAACGTCATCCCCCGGCAGCACGACTTCAAGGCTTTCCTCAGCATGGACAACGAGTGCGTGCGGCACAACCCGAGCAGCAAGCGTCTCGGTGGCGCGAATCAGCATGTCCGGACTCGGAGCTCGGATTACCTGCACAATCTTCGCATGGTCCACCAGGTGGCTGCGGATCGCATCCCAGTCACAGGGAAGCCAGCGCAGTAGCCGGTGGATCGGCCGGACAACAAGTGCAGGGTCAGCGGCATCCACCACATGGACTGGTACCCACGCAGCGGGATGACTGCTCGAGCCTGCAGGAACGTATCGCTGGGCATAGCGTTTCGCTGCCTCGAGGCGATGATGCCCATCGGCAACAACCAGCGGACGCGAGGCGATCAGTGCGGCCAGTTCAGCAGCCTGACTCCCATGGACAGCCCAGAGCGTGTGCCATTCCCCAGAGCGTTCGATTCGCCACAGAGGACGCTCCTGCGCAGTGATCGCCTCAAGCATCTGGCGCAAGGTCCCTTCTCCGTCCCAAATGGCATAGACCGCACCAGCGTGCACCTGCACCGCCTCGAGCTGTCGCTCTCGTCGCTCGACCAGCTCCTGCGTTGTTCCTTCATGCGGGAGGAGACGAGCTCCACGGTGCGGGTCGAGCGAGGCAGCGAGGAAAACGCCGAATCGTTCACGGGGTTGCCCCTCAAACACAAAGCGGTGTGCATAGACATAACAGGCCGGCGCCGCATCTGGCTGGACGATCCCTTGAGCGCGCCAGGCGCGAAACACGCGTGCGGCCGTCTGGAACGAGCGGCCATCCGGATCCGGGACCTCCAGGTGCAAGCAGTGGTGCGGGTGTTGCGCAGCCAGTGCTGCAGCCTGCTCGGCTGTCGGCACGTCGTCGGCCGGGCCAAGGACGGCAGCAAGATCACCAACGTGCTCCGCGACGTAGCGGAGTGCGCGAAACGGGCGGAGCGGTGGCGATACCGTCGCCCGATCGTCCACGCGATCTGCTTGCGGCTCCGCGGTCACGGCCGTACCATCATCGTGGTTCAGGAGCGCTGAGTCTGCAGGTTGGTCAGCTGAGCAAGGACCGGCTCGTCGTCCTCTTCCGCCCCGAGCAACACCAAGACAACCGCCTCAGGGGCGGGTTCTGTCTCGGCGAGTGCCTCTTCAGGAGAAGGCACATAGCGGTCGTCACTCCACTGACCGGGTCGTTCAGGATGGTAGGTCTCGACAAGCCAGGTGCGAGAGACGATGGCGTTGCTCCCGAGCTTGCGCCGCGCCCGCTCCTGATAGCGGTCGATCCGACCATCCGGATGCAGGACGAACAGCTCGACGACCCGTCGCCCCTCGTGGCGCCCACGATGCAGGATCTGCTGTCCGGTTACCTCGTCCAGCTCCCGCGCTGGCTGACCACGTTCTGTCTTCAGAAAGTACCGCACGGTCTCTCCTCCTGGCGCTGGCCTTGACTGCAGCGTCACACGAAGGGTCGCTGCAGAACACAAGTGTACCGCGTCGTCTCGCGGATGCCGGCACCAAGTTCTCTGTCCTCTCCAGGACTCCTGAGACGTTATCCGGTGTGAGGAGGTGCCACACTCGGGTCAGGCGGGGAGGTGACGATGTTGACCGAAACCGACAAACAGCCAGCAGAACTGGAGGACGAGGCAGTCCTCCTCGCTGCTGCCAGAGAAGACCCGAACGCCTTCGCCGAGCTCTATCTCCGCTACCTTGGACCGGTCTACCGCTATCTCCTCGCTTGGACGGGCTCCCCGGCCGATGCCGAGGACCTTGCCCAAGAAACATTCCTCAGAGCCTATCGGACACTTGACACCTACCGCCCGCGCGGGTCACCTTTCCTGTTCTGGCTTCTCCGGATCGCACGGAACGTGGCCATCGACGCGAGTCGTCGTCGGACGGTCGAGCGAGCCAGGAACTCCGCCATCCGTCCACTACTGTCACTGAGCCACGAACACTTTGATGATCGGCTCCTCTTGGAGCAACTCCTGCGTCAGCTGACGCCGGGAAAGCAGGAGCTGCTCGCGCTCCGCTTCGCAGCAGGACTCTCCACGAGGGGGATTGCCCGACTCCTCGGGAAGCGGGAAGGCGCCGTCCGCAAACAGTTGTTCCGGATCATCCGAGAACTCCGGGAGGCCTACGATGCAGCGACCACCGAATGACGAACGTGCACACCACATTGCTGACTTCCTTCCACCGGACGCTGATCTCAAGGAACGGATGCTTGTGGCAAAGTTGCATCGCCTGCTGGGTGCAACAGAGCCTCCACCGACGCTCTCGGTTCGCATCCGGACGCTCGCACAAAGTATGGCACGCCAGTCCCCCCACCGGAAGGGCATCCAGGCACACCGTTTGCACGTCCTCCAGCCTATGCCGTCCCCTTCGACAGCGTCAGCGCCCATCCCTTCGCGGCGCAATCCGCTCCGTGTTATCGCTGGCACACTCGCGGCCTTGCTCGTCGTCGGACTCTTGGCCATGACCTACCTCATGGTGCTTTCTACGCTGGACAACCAGCATCGGAACTCGCCGGGTGAGAGTGGACTTCCAGCATCGCAACCGTCGAGCGGCGGGTCCCCTGCCATCGGCCGACTCGCTCTCGCACTCGGCAATCGCATCGTGGTCGATGGAGCCGTGTGGATCGAGGACGGCGGAGTGAGTAGCCCGTCCTGGTCCTCGTCTGGACGCTGGCTCGCCTACCGAAAGGATTCACGCGAGGGAACGACCATTGTCATTCGCGACACACAAAGCGATCGCCGCACCGAGTTCGGCGTCGTAGCCAGCACCCCACCTGTCCCCTCAGCAGGGGCACTGCCCCCTGAACCACTGTTCGCCTGGTCACCAGTGGCGGACCTGCTGCTCCTTCGTTCAGTCAATGGTGGACTCTTTCTGCACGATCCAGTGGGGACAGGTCCCGATACTCCAGTCGCCCACGGTCCCGTCGAGTCGTTTGCTTGGGCGCCGGACGGGCGGCAAATCGCCCTCGTCCGCTCCCGCAGTGCGACCAGTGTCCCGGAGGGCGAGCTCGTTCTCCTCTCCTTGGAGGACTACCAGGAGCGCACTGTCTATCAAGCGAAGGGAACCACCCTCCACATCGCCGCTTGGTGGCCTGACGGTCAAGGGCTCCTCATCTGGGAGCTCCCGCTCGCCTCGATGAGCCTCGCTACCGATGGCGCCCCGCTCCGCTCGGTCGACCTCGCAACCGGTACCGTTGCGACCCTCGCGACGATGCAACCGGAGCACAGCCTCCTCACCTGGGGGCCACCGACGGCCGAGTCTCCAACGGTGTTCCTCATCGCGGGTGAGGGGCGCGAGTACTGGAGCTCCACCAAAGCGCTGCTTCGCTGTGCTGTCCGCCTCGCTCAATGCACACCGGTCGAACTACCTCGAGCCGACGTCGTCCCCGTTTCCCTGAGTTGGTCCCCTAACACGGGACGGCTGGTATTGGTCGTAGCACCGGCTCTGGAACCCGCGTCCTGGGCGACGTGGGTCGCTGCGCATCAGCTTCTCATCCTGGATGCCGAAGGCACGCCATCCGACCCAGTACCGCACGAGCTGCAGGATGGAGTCCTGCAGGCAGCGTGGGCTACGCCAGACACCCTCCTCGTCCTCCAGGCGTTGCCCGAGGGCCACCTCCGTCTCACCAAGTTCGATACCGGGAACGGGAAGCTGCACGCGCTTGCCGATCTCACCGGTTACGGCCCCGAGACGCCGATAGACGGTCACGGTGCCCCGGCGCTCCGGCTGAAATGGATAGCCGCTTGGCACGCCTAACGTCCTTCGGTCAGTAGGGTACGGTAGAGGGCATCGTGGGCAGCAGCGATGTCATGCCAGGAAAAGCTGCGCGTGATGTCACGCGCCGCGCGTCGCAGGCGCTCGCGCACCACAGCGTCGCTCAGCAACTCGGAGAGCGCCTGTGCCAGGGCTCTCGGATTGTCCGGTGGAACAAGTCGTAGGTGCTCGCCATCGCGGAGCGGTGCGAGGACGGTCGGATCGCGCGGCTGCGTGGAAATGACAGCGGCACCACACGCCAGGGCGGCGACGAGCGTCCCGTTGCGCAGACTCGCGCCGTGGCGGAACGGGAGGACAACCACATCGACGGCCGCCAAAAGATCGGCCACCTCCTGCGCCGGGCGATAGCCGAGGTCAACGATCGGCCCTGAGCCCGCCACCCCGAGTGACCTCGCTCCCGCGTCCCGCGCCCCGTGCACATCTGGCTGCGCTCCGCCGATTAGCAGCAGCACGGGACGCGGTTCAGGTAACGCTTCGAGTGCTACCAGTAAGGTCTCCAGGCCCTTCTCCGGATGGCGGAAGCCGAAGAAGGCAACGAGCGCACGGCCCGCCGGTAGGCCGAGTCCCGCCCGCACCGCCGTCGGGTCGCGAGGCTCCGGTAGGTTCGAGCCGATTGGGATCCGGACAAGTCGCTCCGGCCTTACCCCCCAGCGGCGAAGCTCCCACTCGTCCTCCCGATTGGTCGTGACAACCCGAGCAGAGGTTCGGGCCAAGATCCGCAATGATGCTCGACGGAGCAAACTGGCTTTGGGGAACAGGTAGGGGGCACGCAGATCGTGGAATGTGGTGACGACCGGCAGCGGACGCGCCAAGACGGGCAGGAGCACGATCCGCCCCTGGAGATCAAACGCCCCCGCCTGGTACTGGAGATGCACGACGCCGTGCCACCCGCTCTCCCGGAGGGAGCGCAGCACACTCCAGAGTGGACGTCCCCATCCCGCAAGCTGCCAGCGCACGAGCGGTCCATCCGGTGCTGGCCCCGGGAGACGCCGCGTCGCGACCTCGACCGTCCAGCCCGTCGCGGACAGTGCGCACCCGAGCTGCCAGGTATAGTCGCCAACGCCGCCCCGAAGCGGCGGATACTCCCCGGTGACAAAGAGCACGCGTCTAGCCATCACGAACCGCTCACCCCTGCCGGGCAAGGAGGCGCACCACCTGGGGACGCAGGAGGGAACGGAGTACGCACCAATCACGCACAAGACGCCGCCAGCGAAGCGCTCGCTTGTGCCCAATCAGCCACTTGGCACCCTCGCGGCCCAGGCGCAGGACATAGGTCAGGAGCAGAAAAGCCCGCAAGAGCTCTGCAGCGAGCGGCCCATAGAGGATATGGTAGAGCTGCACTTTCGCCGTATCAAAGGCGATCTGACGGAACGCTGACTCCGGCTCACTCGAGGCGCCCTCACTATGGACAACCTCAGCATCCGGTAGATAGTACACGCGCCAGCCAGCACGACGGAGTCGCCAGAACCACTCGACCTCTTCCGAGTACAGGAAGAACCGTTCATCCAAGAGCCCAACGGTCGCTAGCGCCTCTCTCCGTATTGCCAGGCACGCTCCGACGAGCCAATCGACTTCTTGCAACTCGTCGTCGCTTCGATCCGCCACATAGTACTGCCGAAGTACTCGGTTGTTCCGCCAATAGTCCTGGATAAGCGTGCTCTCAAGAAATCCGGTCAGTAGCGTCGGAAAACGTCGCCGTGACGGTTGTGTTCGTCCGTCCGGATAGCGCAAGCGTGGTCCAACCGCCCCGACTGTCGGGTGTCTCGCCAGGAAGCGCACGAGCCGTCCGAGCGCGTCGCCAACCGGTCGCGCATCCGGATTCAGCAGGACAATGACCCGCCCGCGTGCTTGCCGCATTCCTTGGTTTGCTGCAGCGGCGAATCCCTGGTTCACCTCGTTCACAATCAAGCGCACCCAGGGGTACCGCTCGGCCACAAGCGCGGCTGTGTCATCGGGCGAGGCGTTGTCGATGACAATCACCTCACCAATGAGATCGCACGCCTCAAGGCTTGCACGAACGGCATCTAAGCACCCTGGTAGGTAGTCGCGACTCCGGTAACTGACAACAACCACCGAAACGTCGAGTGTGGGGCTTTGCGCGAGTTCAGCAACCCGCCGACGCTCCTGTATCACACGCCGGCGCCACCCACGCGCCACGAGCACCCAGGTGACGAATGTCGTGACCGCCATCGTGCTTGCGAGGAACAGCCCATCGAGCCGATCACGATACCCACGCAAGACGACAAAGCGTCGCCAGAACTCGCGAAGTGGCTGGCCGACGAACGTCCGGCGGCGTGGGCGCTTCCCTTGTGCCATCAGCGAACGCGCTGCAAGGTGGGCATAGCGCAGTTGTTTCTGCACGAACTCACGCCGCGAGTCATAGTTGAGGTGCACAAGAGGAGCTGTGAGGCGGCCAGCGTTCCCCTCAAGCTCGACGACCTCGTGGACGGCGATGTCCGCTCGATACCGTGCCCGACCAACCCGCAGCAGCCGGAGGTGCTCGTCCGGCCACCATCCACCACCACGAATCCACTTTCCCCACATCCAGTTCTGTGTCGGAATCCAGAAACCAGCTACCGAGTCATCAACAGTGGTCAGGGCAAGGCGGATTTCCCTCGCCAGTTCCGGGCTGACCCGTTCGTCGGCATCGACAAAGAGCACCCAGGGTTCACGAGCCAGCTCGAGCGCGGCATTCCGTTGCGATGGGAAGTCGACAAAGCGCCGCGTCACGACCTCGGCACCGGCCGCTCGTGCGATCTCGACCGTCCGATCGGTCGAGCCGGAGTCGACAACAAGGAGCTGACGCCCGAGGCCACGCACGCTCTCCAGGCAACCGGGGAGATGCCGCTCCTCATTCAACGTCAAGATGATGACCGTGAGGCACAGTGGATCAGACTGACTCATCGCAGCACGGTGTGTGGCGATAGATCGCAGCAACCTGGCGCAAAAGTCGCGCGCGTCCGGCCAACTCTGCACGGCCAATCAACCGCGCACGGAGAGCCGCCCAGCCGGCAGCAAGTTCAGCAAGCCAGGCCAAGCGACGCACGAAAGTCGGCCCATGCCATCGGCAAAAGTAACGTGCACGGCTGCGGTGCAACTGCAGAAAACTCGCTTCTGATACCTGGCGGGTACTCCCGCCAGCATGGTGCACAACAAGTGCAGCCGGCGCTGTGAGGATGGTCCAACCAGCCGCGCGGATTCGACGGCACCAGTCGATCTCTTCACTGTAGTAGAAATATCCCTCGTCGAGTCCACCTACCTTTTCGACCACTTCCCGCCGCACCAGCATGCAAGCCCCGAGTGGATGATCAATAGCAAATGGTGTTAAGCCATCGCCGGGGCCAAAGCGGCCGTTCAGGCGTGAGCCTATGAGTCGTGGATGAATAGGGAAGAAGTCTAGGAGATTCTGCACGTACCCCGGAAACCGGTACCCCGCCGACTGCAAAGATCCATCAGAGTTCAGTAAACACGCTCCGACGAGCCCAACATGCGGTGCGGCATGAAGCGCCCGCCACAGCCAGGTAATGGCGCCGGGAAGAACCTCGGTGTCCGGATTGAGGAGCAAGATCGCCCGGCCGCGGCTCCGCGCGAAACCGATATTGTTCGCTGCCGCGAAGCCACGGTTCTCCCCGAGCGCAATCAGCTGGACAAAGGGGAAGCGCTCGGCGACAAGTTCTACTGTTCCATCGCTGGAGCCGTTATCGACCACAATTACCTCGCTTTTCAGGCCGCTCTCTTTGAGCTCCGCCTGGAGGCTCTCAAGACACGCTGGTAACAGCCCTCGAACGTTCCAGGTGACGATGACGACGGAAAGATCGTGCTCGTCCACGCGTCCCGTCCTCCCGGCACAATCCTAGCTTCCCTGACGCCGGCAGACGAAGGATCCCTCAAATGGCAAGAGCGGAAGCAAGAGGTCACTTGGCCCCAGCCGGGCCACTGTGGAGTCCTTGGGAGGATAAAGTGCCTGCCCATGCCCCAGCAACGGCCATCATACCGTGACGAATGCAACGTGCCCCTTCCCGGCACGCTTCGCCGTGTAGAGGGCTTGGTCAGCCGCAAGGAGCAGCTGTCCACTCGTGGGATAGCGAGGGCCAAAAGCCATGGCCGCTCCAATTGAAAGCCGGACAGTGAGTGCCAGTTCATCAACCGTAATCGGTGCCTTAAACGCCGCGAGGAGTCGTTCCGCTACGGAGTGCACACTTTCCTCCGACGTCACCTGCTCGAGGAGCACGGTGAACTCGTCTCCTGCAAACCGGGCCACAGTATCACCGGCGCGGACATGCTCACGAAGACGCTGCGCAACGACAACAAGCACTTGATCTCCGACTCCATGTCCCCAGGTATCGTTGATCGCCTTGAACTCATCAAGATCGATGAAGAGCACCGCAATTCCACCCCCATCACGACTGATCCGTGAGAGCGCGTGCTCCAGTCGGTCGAGAAAGAGGAGCCGGTTCGGCACACCAGTCAGCGGATCGTGTAACGCGCGATAGCGAAGCTGGTCAGACTCACGCCAACGTTCGAGCGCCAGAGCGGCCAAGTCGGCAGCAACCTTGAGAAGCGCGAGATCCTCAGGTGGGAACTCCCCCGCCTCCGAGCGATACATTGAGGCCACCCCGATGATCCGTCCCTCTCCACTTTGGATCGGAGCCGCAGCACAGGAACGCACACCGATCGCCTGTGCGAGCCCGTGAAAGCGCTCGGACCGTGGGTCCCTGAGGATATCAGTACAGACAGCCAGTTCCTTCCGAATGGCTGCCTGCCCACAGCAGCCAGCCTGATCACTGACCGGCAGGCCCTGGAGCGCTTCATGATAGGCCGCCGGCATACTGGGTGCAGCCGCATCTTGGAACCGTCCATCCTCATCAATGAGGACGATCGTCCAGCGCGTCTCCGGAACGATCGCCTCGAGTTGGCGGCAAAGTGTTTCCAAAACCTCCGGCAACGGCGCTCCGTCGACGATAAGGCGCAGGATCGCTGATTGTGCACTGACGAATGACTCAGCACGCTTTCGCTCAGTCACGTCCAGCAAGAGGCCATGCCAGAACAGCGGAGCCCCCTGGGCGTCACGGAGCAACACCTCCCGGTTTTCCAACCAGACCCATCGACCGTCCTTGCGCTGAAACCGGTAAGTCACCTGGAACGGTTCACCTGTCTCGTCCGTTCGACGAGCCTCAGCCGCGACCACCGGCTGATCGTCTGGATGGATTCGGCTGAACCACAGGCCCGGCCGTTCTGCAAACTCCCGGGGAGCGAATCCTGTGATCTCCTCAATTCTTCGACTGAGGAACGTAATTGGGTAATGGAGTCCCCCGTCTGGGAGGATGACTGGTATTGCAGCCGAGACCATGACGGCTGCGGGAATCTGCTCAACCAAGGTGCGGTACCGTTCTTCGGCCGCACGAAGCTCATCTTCGATTCGCTTGCGGGCAGTCAAATCGATGAAGACCGCTTGACGTGCCTGAATCGTTCCGTCTGGGCCATGAATCCCACGGAACTCATGCCAGAGCCAGACGACACGACCGTCCTTCCGAACGAAGCGATACTCTAACTGGACCGGTTCGTCCTGTGCTTCAGCACGGCTTATTGCTTCCAGAACTCGTGTCCGGTCATCCCTGAAAATGCCGCGAGCCCACACCCCAAGCGTTCGCCACTCCTCCGGTGTGTAGCCAGTCAGGTCTTCAATCTGCGGGCTGACATAGAGCGTCTCATACCCAGGAAGCCCGTCTGGAAGAACGACTCGGTTGGGGGCGACGAGCACAACAGCCGCCGGCAACTGCTCAACCAGCGTCCGATAGCGCTCTTCAGCCAGCCGCAGTGCTTCTTCTGCCTGACGACGAGCCGTAATATCAATTAAGAGGATATGCCGATAACCGATTGCTCCGTCCATCGTCCGAACCACATGTGACTGACTCCAAATCCAGACCAGCGCTCCGTCCTTGCGTATGAGCCGGTACTCGATACTGAGTGGTGTGTCGTGCGCGTCCGCTTCACGAATGACACGTTGCACCCACTCCCGGTCATCAGGATGGAGACGAGCGAAGAAAAGCTCGGTACTCCACTCTTCCGGGCGATATCCTGTCAACCGCTCGATCCCTGGGCTGACATAGAGATAGTTCGTCTGCGTATCTGTCTGGAAGAGGGTGCGGAGCAACACCGCGCCCGGAAGCTGCTCAACCAGAACGCGGTACCGCTCCTCAGCCAGGCGAAGTCGCTCGAGCAGTTCTTTTTCTTTGGTCACATCAAGCATCATTAAGAAGAGGTACCGCGGTGTACCGTCCGGTCCAGTGACGAGCGAGCCTTCCTCACGGAGCCAGACGACCCGGCCATCTTTGCGCAGAAAGCGGTACTCAATCGGTTCACTCGGCCCCCGCTTCGGCCAGTCCTCGATCGACTGGAGAACACGTGTCCGATCGTCAGGATGGACACCTCGAAACCAGACACCTAATTCACTCCACTCTTCTGGCGTATAGCCGGTGAAATCAACCACCCGAGGGCTACAGTACAACGTTCGCCAACCCAGCGTGCCATCCGAAAGCCGCACCGGCTCCGGCTCAATGATTGTCACTGCGCCGGGATGCTGCTCCGCCAAAAGGCGAAAAAGTTCCTCGCTCTGTCTCCGTGCTTCTTCCGCCTCCTTCTCCTCAGTGACATCAATCAAGAGGGACTGCCAGAAACCACGCTCCTCGTTCTCCCACTCCAGCAGACGAGCGAGGTGACGAATCCAGATGACACGACCATCAGCCCGGCTGAAGCGATACTCCACGCTAACCTCACGCTGCTCAAAGAGAGAGCAGGTCATCCGCTCCAAGAGCTGCTGAGCATCCTCGGGATGCACGTGTTGGATCCAGAAACCGGGTCGTTTCCACTCCGTGATCGGATAGCCCGTAAGGTGCTCAAGCTGCGGACTGGCATAGATGAGCTCAAAGGCTGGTGTTCCATCCGGTAGCCAGGTCGGCTGCGCGCGTGAGACCAGGAGAGCTCCCGGAAGCTGCTCGACGAGTGCCCGGTACCGTGACTCCGCAGTACGGAGCGCCTCCTCCATCTGTTTCTGCGGTGTCACATCTACAATGACCCCTTGCCAGGCTACCGGACAACCTGCTGCGTCCCGAAGTAAGAGAGCATGCTCTCGTACCCACACCACACGGCCATCTCGACGGATTAACCGATAATCGAGCGCAAATGGTTCTCCCGTTTCGTCCGTCTGAAGGGTCTCCCGTTGTACCCGCTCCCGATCCTCAGGATGGATCAGTGACACATAGAGGGCGAGATTCGTCCGAAACGCCTCAGCAGGGTATCCCGTGAGCCCCTCGATGGCATCATTCACATACTGCCAACGATATGCCGGCATTCCGTCCGGAAGCAGGATCGGCTCCGGATCGACGGCGTAGATGACGGCCGGGATCACTTGCAGCAATGCTTGAAGACGCGACTGCAGCTCAAGACGCTGGAACTCCGCCTCTTTCCGGTCCGTGACATCCAGGAGCACACCATGCAGGAACACTGCTTCTCTTTCCCACTGCACCCGGCCCCAATCCTGGACCCAGACGACCCGCCCATCGCGCCGGATCATGCGGTACTCCAGCATGAATTCCCCGCGGGTCGCCACTGCACGTCTCACCTCGGCGAGGACACGCTCGCGGTCCTCCGGATGCAGCCGCCGCTCCCACATACCAGGTTCCTGTAGCCACTCAGTAGGTGGGTACCCCAGCAGCTGCTCAATGCGCGGACTAACATAGCGCGCAACTCCGGTCCCCTCGAGTGGCACGCGATACACCACAACAGGTAACTGATCCCAAAGACCATGGAAGTCCTGACTCATGGTATCTCCACTCTCACTTCACGTTGCCTCAAAGACGTCGCCACTCCCGGAGTCAGGTCTACTCCGCACATCGGAGCCAGGAAGCGACGTCGCAATGAGTCTCTGGTACGCGACCGGTTAGGCAAATGATCCTCATCAGAACATCTCATCACTGATCCAGACCCCGTCCCAGAATGCTGGAACCCGCTTTCGTGACAAGATACCAGGAGTCTTCGTCCTCCCTCCTCGCCAGCAGATGAGCAGGACATTTATTCCTCGGAGGGAGGTCTCAAGCAACCTTCCGCTGCGCCATCTGAGACCCACACAGAGAAGTGACGATTGCAAGAGCTCCTGTCCCTCGAAGGGCACCCACGACAGGGTGATGATCGGATTTCCAGGAGTTGAGACCTGTCGCCTTTCCACCCCGCATTGGAACGAGAGGACACTCCCACAGGGGCACTAGCCCTGTCGCCTCAAGCGACGGACCAATAGCGCATTACAGCGACACCCGAGCGGTGTTCCGAGGGGAGCTCGCCAAGAGAACCGGCGGTGCCCCTCTGAACAAGACCGTGAGGCGATCCAGGCATGGCAAGGTGGCATGGTGAGCTCTGCACACATACCCCTGCACGAACTGGCATCAAGTATAGTCGAGTAGGCTCCCTCGTGGCACTCCGACAGCAGGAGGCCTGGCATCACTGCGCAGTCCTAACCTGCTCTGTAAACCAACTGATGCGGAGCCTTCCATGGCGAAAAGATGAGGCTGCGGGGAAGAAGCGCTCACGAGTGGTTCGAGTGGAGACGGGAGCCAAGGGGCCTAAGCCCACACTTCTGACAAAACTCCATCGTTGTGCTGTTGTGCGGTATGGAAACGGAGCCCATCGTACGATGAGCGAGGTGCGCAGGGATACCCACGCATTTGCTCTCCAAGATGCCCTGGATCGCGTCCGCAGCGTTGTCCAGGCACTGCCGCCAGCCGCTTTATTCCAGCTGGCGGAAGAGGGTTACCGCTCACCGTTCGAACTGCTGGTCGCCTGCATGATTTCGGTTCGGACACGCGACGAAGTCACCGTACCGACAGCGCGCCGTCTCTTTGCGCACGCCCGCACACCTCAGGAATTCGCCGCCCTTGACCCGAACGAACTCGCACGTTTGCTCCGGCCAGCCACCTTCGCTGAGGTGAAGGCACAGAACCTCAAGGTCATCACGCGCCGGCTCCTCGTCGAGCAGAACGGCACGCTCCTGTGCAACGAGGAATTCCTCCGCTCACTCCCCGGGGTCGGGCCGAAATGCACGAATCTTGTCCTCGGCATCGCGTGTGGTATCCCGCGAGTCGCTGTCGACGTCCACGTGCACCGTATTGTGAACCGCTGGGGCTACGTGCGCACGCGCACGCCGGAGCAGACCATGTTGGCTCTCGAACAAAAACTCCCACAGCAGTATTGGGTTGAGCTGAATCGCTTGCTTGTCCCCTTTGGGAAGCATGTCTGCACCGGTATCGCCCCACGTTGCTCGACCTGTGTGCTCGCCGATCTGTGTCCGCGTCTCGGGGTAACACATCACCGTTAAGCGACTCTTTGACTGCTGACGAAAGGTGATGCGCGCGGCATGATGGTGGCTAGGCGAGGAGTAGAACAGGAGGCTACACGCACCATGGCAGCTGTCAGCGAGGTTCAGGCAATTCTAGAGCAGATCCGCAAAGTCCGGCAGATTCGCCAGTATCGGCCTGAGCCAGTTCCTGAGGATATCGTCCAACAGCTCTTGGAAATCGCTCGCTGGACGGGCAGTTCACGGAACACGCAACCGTGGCATTTCATCGTTGTCGACGACCGAGAGATTCTCCGGCAGCTGAGTCAGTTGCGGCCTCCAATTCACTGGCTCGCTGGCGCACCACTGGGCATTGCCATCGTCTTGAACGGCCAAAGTGAGATCAGCGAGGCTTATGACGAAGGGCGCGTTACCGAGCGGCTCCTCATCGCCGCGAAGCTTCTCGGTCTCGGCGGTGGCGTTGCCTGGTACGGTGACGAGGCACAGGAAGCCGAGGCCAAGCGGATCCTCGGTATCCCGCCAGAGCGGACAGCCCGCTCTCTTGTCGCCATCGGCTATCCGCTTTCGGCACGTGATCCCCGACCGACCCCAGTCAGTAGAGGGCGGAAGCCGCTCACCGAGTTAGTCAGTGCAAACCGATACGGCCGACCTTGGCCGAGAGCGAAGAGTTGATAACGCGCGTCCCCGCTGTCGCACTGCTGACATCTCCAAGACGGGATAATGGTTTTCCTTCTTGATCACCGCTCCTCGCTGTCGTGACACTGGCGATGAACCCAACGATGCAGCAGCCACTGAAAGGAATCGGGACCTTCTCTCCTACTGAGAGGAAAGCCGTTAAGAGGAACCGTGCGTGCCCTGCCCATTGGACCGTTGCTGCTGCCCCGGCCCTTGGACGGCAAGAGGTACACCGGTCATCAACCGGGGGCGGAACCCGGTGGGGAGCGCATCCTTGGGAACACGCTTGCCGAGCAACATGACGCGGAAACGTCCCATACCGGCTGGGTCCAGCAAGTGCAGTGCTGCCGCGCGCGCTGCCAAATACCGTTCAGCCGTCATTCCCGGCTCAGCCTGAAGCTGGACCAGGAGTTCACCGAGCCCAGCTTGCGCCAGGAACTCGGCCTGCGTCGTAAGCCCAAGGACGGTGAAGCCCTGTTCCTGGGCAGCAAGCCCAAGCATGGTGAAATCGACATGCGCAGTGATGTCTTGCTCTCCCGGAGCATGCAGCGGGTCATCACCAACACGATGGCGGAAGTACGTGCGAACAGTCCCTTGCGGAAATCGCACCGGATCATACCGCTCCGGTGCAGGATAGCCATAGTCAAGGACAAGGACGTACCCGCGAGCCAGAACACGAGCCATGTCTGCCAGCCAGTCAACCATCGCAAGGCAGAGTTCCGCCGTCTGCCCCTCTCGAAGGTGGACACCGAGCCGTTCCAGCCAATGAGCAAGCGCCGCTGTGGAGGGCGGGCCGATTACCTCGACAAAACGCTCGCCGTTCCAGTCGACAAAGAGTTCCCAGAGTTGGTCTTCGCGCCAACACACCCGGTGAACCGGCAATGCGTCCACGACTTCATTGGCGAGGACAACTCCAGTCACCGCATCACGTTCGTCGAGTGCAAGGAGCGATGCATAATCACTGTCCACTAGCCGGTCAACGAGTGCATTGAATGCTACTCGACTCACCTCGACCGGCCGATAGCGCAGTCGCTCCAGGAAGTCAGGTGCAGTGCGTGCCAGATACTCGAAGAGCGAGAGCGCCAGCGTTCCCGTTCCGGGGCCATACTCGATGAGCGTGAAGAGCGCAGGCCGATCGAGGAGGTCCCAGAGTTCCCATAGTTGGCGTGCAATGACCCACCCGAAGATGGGATGCGCTTCCGGCGCCGTGAGGTAATCACCGCTGCGCCCAACTCGGACAGCCGTCGCGTAGTAGCCATATTCCGCATCGTAGAGCGCAAGGTCCATAAAACGCGCGAAAGTGAGGGGACCAGTGCGCTCGATCTCTTCACGGATCCGTTGGACTAGAGTTTCTTGCGGCATCGCGCTCCCTCACTCTCCTCCCAGTCTAGCCGACTCTGCCAGCGTTGCCCGTTAGTGCGAGCAGGACCTGCGCCTAGCGCCCTCCTGCCCGATCGAAACCCGCTGCGTAGAATGGGGGTGGGGTAATGATGGAACGGAAGGGACGACCGATCACCGAACGACGGTTGCAGCGGATGCGTGAGGTGCTGGCGCGCCGCCAGCCCGACCTCACCGTCGTCCTCGAAAATGTCCACGACCCGCACAATGTCAGTGCGGTTCTCCGCTCTTGTGACGCGGTGGGACTACTGACCGTCCATCTCGTCTATACGATCGAGGAATTCCCCGAACTCTCAGAGAACGTCTCGGGGAGCGCGTTGAAGTGGTTGGACCTCGTCTTTCACCCGACGATCGCGGAGTGCTATCGCGCTCTTCGTGCGCAAGGCTTTACGATCTATGCAACGTATCTTGACGACCCAACTCGCAGCTTCGACCTCTATGACCTCGACCTTACCAAGCCAGTTGCACTCGTTTTCGGCAACGAGCAGCGGGGCGTCTCAGAGGAAGCGGTTGGGCTCGCCGACGGCAACTTTGTTATCCCGATGATGGGCATGGTACGCAGCCTCAACATCTCAGTTGCCTGCGCTGTCTCGCTCTACGAAGCACTGCGCCAGCGGCGACTCGCCGGCCACTATGAGCAGCCGAAGCTGAGCGAGGCCGAACGGACAGCCCGCCTGCGGCGCTGGCTCGAACACGAGGGCCGCATAGTGCCACCTGAGGTCTTGCACGAGCAGCCGTGAACGGCCATACCAAGACACGGGTGCGGATACACGTCGGGTGGTATTCCTCGTAGCACTGGCCACAGCATTGTTCACTCCAGGCGCTTGGATCGACCCGCACTGATCGACCGACTGCTGCGCACTCTCTCCTCCCCGGACTGAGACGGAGGAACAGGCCTTCCCAATGGCGACCGTGACGCGCACCAGGCTTTTCCTGCTCGGCACCCTCCGAGCTTCTGGCTCAACGCAGCCAGCCGAGGGGTCCCACTCCAGCGGCCATACCTCTTCTCGCTGCGGTTCGCCTGCCCTCCAGCGAGGCTCGGTCTTCAAGGGACGGATGGCACCACGACTCACCTCGTTTGGATGCCAATTCCAGCGTGGAACAGGATTGTGTGGGAAACGCAGATACTGCACGATATGACCGAACGGATGCTTTTTGGCTCAAGCATCACCTTGTGCTGTTACCGAAGGAAGGGTCCTTGAAACTACCAAGCGCTTCGGGTTTGACACGAGAACCAAGGATGACGCTGCCCGTGAAGCTGGCGTGGCGAAGGGCACCGTCTATCACTTCTGGCAGAGAAACGGGGTCCCTTTTGAAGTCTCTACCGTTTCGAGAACTCCAAGCCGCAAACAAGGATTTTCCGAGTCGCATCGAGCCTGATCCAGCTGGCGGAACCATCGGCCGTCTCCTCTCTCACGGGTTTGCCGCGACCGACGATCGCCTCTTCCTCCGCGCACTGGTGACGACTGACAGCCGGGTGCCTGGGACCTCTCTTCAGCAGCGTAGTCCGGAACTCTCACGGTGGCAATTCCGACTTGACCAGCAACTTGTCGAGGAACTCCAAGGAGCGGGCGTCCTCCGGCGTGACCTTGATCCACATCTCCTGACCTATCTCTTCACCGTGATCTCGCTCGGGCTTCGCACAGCAGCGGAGGTCGTTGCACCCGAGTTCGCACCGCCGACAGCCTCGCTCCCTTCTACCCTCGCCGACATAACCCAGCGAGCCTTTGCTTCCGACGGCGGTGGCGACTCCGAGCGCGGGAAAGAGGCCCTGCGTCACTTCATCACTGCGCTCAACTTGAGTCTCGCGAATCACGAACGACAGACTCGGACTGGGTCCGCTTCGGAAGGAGAGAAATCATGACGACCGCACCACCGATCGCCGTCGAACAGCTCACGCGGAACTATGACAGCCAGCGCGGGGTGATCGACTTGACGTTTACCGTGCAACCGGGCGAAATTTTCGGCTTTCTTGGGCCAAACGGCGCCGGTAAGACCACCACTATCCGCGTCCTGATGGGTTTCCTGCGTCCGACGAGTGGCCGTGCCCGCGTCTTCGGGCTCGACTGCTGGACCGAGTCGACGGAGATTAAGAAGCAGGTCGGCTATGTTCCCGGTGATGTCCGCCTCTGGGAGAACATGACCGGTGTGCAGTTTCTTGACTTCCTCGGTGCGTTCCACCAGTACATCGATCCAGCATGGCGTCGCAAGCTCCTTGAACGGTTTCGGGTCGAATTGGATAAGCGGATCAAACACCTGTCACGCGGGAATCGCCAGAAACTCGCCCTCGTACAGGCATTCCTGCACGATCCACCGCTCCTGATCCTCGACGAGCCAACGAGCGGGCTCGACCCACTGATGCAACACGAGTTCCTAACCTTTCTTCGCGAAGAGCGCGACCGGGGAAAGACGATTTTTCTCTCGTCTCACCAGCTGTCAGAAGTGGAGCGCGTCGCTGACCGTGTCGGCATCATCCGAGAAGGACGGTTAGTTGCTGTCCTGACGGTTGAGGAGTTGAAACGCCGGCGGACACGGCCGATGGAACTCATCTTCGCACAACCGGTGGATCCGCAGCACTTCGCCGACCTACCGGGTGTCCGTGTGCTGTCGGTGCACGATGAAGGACGGCGCATTGAACTCGGAGTACAGAATGAACTCCCGGCGCTCCTGCGACGCCTCGCTGACCTCCCGGTCAGCGATATGATCTATGCACCACCTGACCTCGAGAGCGTGTTCCTCACCTATTACCAAGCGGAGACGATTCCACCGGCACAGGAGGAGGCAGCATCATGAGCTGGCCAATGATCGCGAAGACACTCCGCGAGCTCCGCTGGACCTCGTTCTGGTACGCACTGGGGCTCGTGATCTACATTGTCTTTCTGTCATCCTTCTACCCGACCTTGGAGCGACAACGGGAGCAGTTCGAGCAGCTGTTCCGGCAGTATCCCGAGTTCCTCTTCCGCGTCTTTGGTATCGATCCCGAGCGGGCGATGATGACCAGCTTCGCTGGCTTTATGCATGCTGAGACGTTTGGCTTCATTTGGCCAGCAACTGCCCTGATCTTCGTTGTCTTAAGTGGAGCAGCAGTTGTCGCCCAAGAGATCGAACGCGGCACTGCAGAATTCTGGCTCTCTGTTCCGGTGAGCCGTGCCCGCCTCTTACTCAGCAAGCAGGTGGCACTCCTCACCAGCATTCTGTTTGTTGTCCTTCCCAGTATAGCGGCGCTCGCGCTCAGCGCTCAGGCCTTTGGCGGTGAGCTGACCGCACGCGGACTCGTCCAGCTAACCATCGCGCTGGCGTGCTTTCTCGTGTCCTTCGCCGGACTGGCAACACTCGCCTCAGCGGTCACAAGTGAGCGATCGAAAGCGGCTGGACTCGTGGGCGGTGTCATCCTGCTCATGTATCTGGCGTGGGTTGTCGCCGGGCTGACCGCGGACGTACGCTGGTTACGGTATCTCTCCCTCTTCACTGCGTATGACCCGCTGACAGCGATGCTGGGCGAACTCCCTTGGTACAAGCCGGCACTTCATCTCATCGTCGGGCTGGGAACGGGCAGCGGTGCACTCGTCGTCTTCTCGCGACGCGATATCGTCTCGTGACCTCACCGAGTTATCCATGGCACACTTGAAGGAAACGGCACGGTACAGGAAGAGGGGGATCCCATGGCGGAACTCACTGGCAAGCGGGTTGCGATGCTCCTCGCCAAAGATTTTGAGGATAGCGAGGCAACCGATCCCAAGCAGTACCTGGAGGCACGTGGTGCCGAAGTCGTCATCATCGGGCTCGACCATGAACCGATCACCGGCAAGAAGGGGACAGTTCTCAAGCCGGACAAAACGATCGACGAAGTCACGGTCGAGGAGTTCGACGCGCTCGTCATTCCCGGCGGTGGCTCGCCGGAGAATTTGCGGATCGACGATCGTGCAGTTGCCTTCACTCGCCGCTTCGTTGAGAGCGGCAAGCCGGTCGCTGCCATTTGCCACGGACCGCAGCTTCTCATCTCCGCAGACGTGCTGCGTGGTCGCACCGTCACCTGTGTCAAGAAGATTCGTGACGACGTGAAGAATGCCGGCGCGATCTATGTGGACGAAGCGGTGGTGATCGACGGCAACCTGATCACCTCACGTGTTCCTGCCGACCTTCCGCTGTTCGATGAGGCGATCGTCAAGGCGTTGGCGAGTGTCCCGGTACAAGGCCAGTAGCCATTATTTTCACTGGCGACGAAAGCAAGACGGCCGGTCTCGTCAAGAGCCGGCCGTCTCCTGTCGCTGCAACGTGCTACGCACAAGTTCGATCGCGTCGCGCAGCCTTTGCGCTGTTGCGCGCGCTGCCTCTGCAAAGTCTCGCCCGGAACTTGCGTAAAGGACAGACCGCGAAACGGCCACAATGAGCGGCCCGGTGCCTTCAGCCAGTCCAGCACGAACCGCCTCCTCGAGATCACCACCTTGCGCACCGACACCTGGCGCGAGAATCGGGAGCTCCGGACACCGTTGCCGAACGAGAGCGAGATCCACCGGATAGGTCGCTCCCACCACGAGGCCCAGGTTGCCGCAGCGCTCGTTCCATTCCCGAACGCGATCAGCAAGCCACAGAAAGAGCGGTTCGCCAGATGCTCCCACTGGCACGTCTTGCAGCTCTGTTGCACCCGGGTTGGAGGTACGGATGAGGACAAACACTCCACGCTCGCGGGCAGCCAGAAACGGTTCCAGCGCCTCACTGCCAAGATAGGGATGAACTGTTACTGCATCAAACCCCAGGGTTTCAAAGACAGCCTGCGCATACGCCGCCGCCGTACTCGCAATATCGCCGAGCTTGGCATCGAGGATGATGGGAATATCCGGTGGAACAAGGTGCCGTAGTTCGGCGAGTGCAGCAATTCCTGCGGCGCCATGCGCAAGGTAAAAGGCAAGATTGGGCTTGTAAGCACACACGAGATCCGCTGTCGCCTCAATGATCGCCCGGTTGAAGGCGACGATACCTTCAGGATCGCGCGCCACCCCCTCTGGAAATCGCTCCAGATCCGGGTCAAGCCCGATGCACAGCAGCGACCGGTTCTTTTCGATCGCCCGCGCAAGCCGCTTGCGGAAGGTCACTGCCGGACCCCTCTCCTTCATCGCACCATAGAATAACAAGCGCAACAGCCTGTCGCGTGCGCATGAAGGTATTTCCAGTGTCCCGGACAACTGAACTCTCTGCCATCTTGCAGCAGCTTTTCCCACCACGCTTAGCGGGGTGGGTCAGCGCCCCGGCCACGCAGGATTCGCCGGACAAATATCTCCCTGCCGTCTGGCGGCGGGCACTTCTTGCGCTGGTCATTAGCCGGCTCTTGGCATTGTCTCCCCGTCCCGACCCCACTTCTCTGTTCCTCGCCCTCCACGTCTGTGGCGCATCCTTTGACGAACTCGCGCGTATCGCAGGCCTCGAGCCGGCACAGTTGGCGACGCTTCTGCTGAACGCTCGAGCTCGCCTTGCCGACCAGTGGGTACCGCCATGCTCTGAGGGAGCAGAACTCGTGGCACGTTGGCGCGAACTCGAGCGCGACCGAGATCGACGTCTGCGCCTTGCGCTCCATGCACAGTACTGCACCACGTGCCGCGCAGCGCTTGCCGCAAGCCAACAGGCGGATTTGCGCCTTCTTTCGTCCCCATCGACGGGTCGTCCACGCTGCTCATCGCACGGAGCGCGGATCGGGTGCCTTGGGCGGGTGACGGTTCTTCTTCTCACGCTCACTCTCGTCCTGGGGCTTTGGCAAGGGACATTGTCCCGTCCCGAAGCAGTGCCAGCCACAGACCTTCCAGCAGTGCGCACCGGGCCATTGCTCTGGCTGGGATCGGCAGGGCCGTACAGTGTGCTCTTCGATTTGGCCGCGCGCGCCTGGCTCCCGTCCGGTACTCGCCTTCCGGCCGACACCGGAGCATTCCGTCTCCTCAGCCCGAATGGCCAACTGATCGCCGCCTGGACTCCGGATCCGCCCCGCGAGCCGCGCTGGCTGGATATCTTGCAACTCAATGGGGCACGCCTTGCTCGTTGGCGCTGGGATGGCCCGACAACGCGCCGTTTTCTCGCTTGGCTAGACGCTGAAACAATTCTGGTGCGTGAAACCCCAACACGCTTGGCCTTCGAGCGTGAGGCCGAGTATTTTGAGCGGCTCGAGCGCGACTCTCGCCTCCTGACCATCGATGTCAGCAGTGGGAAAGAGACAACGCTCGTCCAGGGACTTGTGATCGATGCTGTTCCCGCACCGGCTGGCAGAGGCCTCACACTCATCCGTGCCAGCGCCCCCTTCGGCCCCGGAGCAACCAGCCAGACGATCGACCTTGCTTTGGTTGGAGCTGGACGCACAGTGACGGTAGTCGCACAGGTGGATGGGTATATCGGAGGCCAGGGTGATCGCCCATTGTGGTTCCCGGATAGTTCAGCCGTTGTCCTGGCACGTCGACCTCCGGGCGAACTCGCGCGACTCCCCACCGCGACCGAGTTGATCATGGTCCATCTTGACGGTCGCATGACGGTACTGGTTCCCAGTCGGGCAGGGATCGCTCTCCGACCGTTGGCCATTGCGCCAGATTGTTCCCGGCTCCTCTACCTGGCAGCAGCTTCTGGTCAACACGAACAGGGGACGGTATGGGAACTTGTCCTCGCGACCGGACAACGACGCCTGCTTCTCGACCTGAACCGCCTGAGTGGGTCAATGGCAGCACTTTGGCTCGGCGATGACCCAATCCTTGTCGTGGCGCGGACGCTTAGTTCGCCCCACACGGCTTCGCCCGAGATTGAGTTCACTGAGATCTACCAGCTTGGAAAAGGAGGCACTGAGCTGCTCGCCTCGCTCCCGGGGCGTTGGGGATTCGACGCGGCCGGACGTCCCCTCCTAAGCCTCCTGGCTCGAGCACCTGATACCAACCGCGAGCAGCTGCGTCCACCGCGTGGCCAGCTCGCTGAGGGGCACCTCGAACTCGCCCCAGGAGGCTACTGGCTTTTGGCGCCAACTGAACTGGGCAAACTGGCACTGTGGGACACCGGCAGTGGCATTCGCTTGACCGAGTCATGGCCACTGCGCGACGCAGCATGGCATCCCGCCGGGATTGCATTCTTTGCCATTGACTCGGATCAGCAACTCCGGGTCGTTGCACGCTCCCTTGATGGCCTCTGGCAACCGGAAACGTTCGTCCTGAGCGGTCTCCCGTCACAGCGCATCCTTTGGGTAACGATTGCCCCGAACGGTCGGCTGGCTGGACTTAGCCAAGGGAGTGACGGAGAACTGATCCTGTGGGCAGCATTTCCGCCCGAGGCGACTATCCTCCGCAGCTGGCGTAGCGAGGAAGTTGCTGGAGCACCGTGCACTGCCTGGCGCACCGCGGATACGCTGATTCTCGCCACACCACTGGCAAGTGGACACGTGTCACTCGAGTTGCTCAGCATTGACAATGCGAGATCGTTCGAGACCACCCGGCTCACGCGCCTTCGCCCTTTCCTTGGTCAAGGCGAGAGAAGCTGCACCCTCGCACTCGACCCGACAGGCCAAAATCTTGCCATTCGGATCCAGCGGGGAAAGACTGATGCTGTCCTGCTTCTTCACCTCAAGAGACTAGATGAGGCCTTGCTCCTCGCCAGTGGCCCCACGAGCGCAGGCCTCGTCTGGTCACCCGACGGTACCATGCTCGCTTATGGACTCAATTCCACGCTCACAGCTGTTGACGGCAGAGGTAGCGAACTCCTCCGCGTACCCGTTGGCCGTCTTGCCGACCTCGCCTGGCTCGACGAGCGGACTCTCTGGGTGCTGCAAGCCAAGAACAACACCTGGAACGTCGTGGAAGTACCGGTCACTTCCCCGGAATAGTCAGTGCAGCAGATGAATCCCTTGTTGCGACCGGTAACCGAAACGACACAGTTGTTCCTTCACCACGTTGGCTTTCTATCCAAATTTCACCGCCCTGCATCTCGAGGAGTTGTTTGGCAACAGCGAGCCCGAGGCCGCTGCCACGAGCTGGATCGCTGCTTGGCTGGTAGCGGGTGAAAGGGTGTGCCAGGATCTCAGCTGGTACTCCGCATCCGCTGTCGGTAATCCGTACCACGACGTGCGCACCTTCCCGACGGGCCGTCAGGCGGATGACACCGCCCTCGGGTGTGTGACGGAGCGCATTGTGAAGAAGATTGAGGACAATCTGGCGAACGCGCAGCGGATCGCCTTGCAGTGGTGGACACCCTGGCTCGACGTCGAGTGACAAGGCAATGCGGCCAGCACGGCGTGCCAGCGGCCGTAACGTTTCGACCACATCGGCAAGGATGTCTTCCACGCTGATGGGTTGTAAGAACAGTGGAAGTCCTCGTTCTTCGAGGCGTGCCAGAGTGAAGAGATCGTCAACTAGCCGACTGAGTGTGTCCGTCTCAGCGAGAATACGCTCCAAACCGTCTCGCATGGAAGCGTCACGCGGTTGGGCGCGTTCGAGGAGCGCCTCGGCATGCGCACGAATCAGTGTCAACGGCGTGCGTAGGTCGTGCGTCACATTGGCAAAAAAAGCCCGTCGCTGCCCTTCGAGCCGCTCAAGCGCAATAGCCAGCAGATTAAACCGCTCGGCCACGTGGCCAAGTTCATCACGTGTCAGAACTGCGACGCGTCGGTCGAGCTCACCGCGGACAATGGCATCAGTCGCAGCCTCCAGTTCTCGCAACTGTCGTGTCATACGCCTTGTCAGCAGAAGACTGGCCGGGAGAGAGACGAGGACGGCCGGGATTGCTGCCGTCACAAGGAAATCGCCAATCACAAGACCCAGGCCGAGAACAAGTGTCACAAGCGCTGCTAGCCCCGACGACGGGGCAGTGGCAAGGGGCTGGGTCCGCAATCCAACTGCACCGAGGAGCATTCCCGTGGAATCCCGAATAGGATACGCGCTGACCAGAACCGTTCCGTCCGCTGCTGGTCGGATAAGGGGACCACCTTCAGCAAGATCCTGCGAACCGGCAAGTGCGGCTTGAAATGCTTCCCGCCACTCTGGTAATGGCAAGGTCTCTAATTGATCTCCCACTTGAAGCTCCGGCACGCCGGCTACACTCAGAACGGTGCCGTTCACACTCAGAACCACGATACCGGTGTGCTCGTTCAGCGAGCCACCAAGAGGACCGCTGCCTGGTACCGCTCCACTACCAAGATCCCGAAGTAACAGAGTGAGGGAATTTGGTGAATCGGTCTCCTGTGGAAGATGCGGTGGCAGCAACTGCGCAAGCAGGCGTGTACTCTGGGCAAAGTCGGGGTCATAGCGCACAGTTTGACCGAGCAGAATGTCATCCCCGTGGAGGACGATCGCCCGGATGGCATAGGCACAGATCACAAGTGTCAACGTCAGGAGAGCGACGGCCACGTGCGCGAGCATGAGCTTCCAGCTCAGCCGGCTGTCCAGGATCGTCCAGGGACGACGAATTGCGCATGAACTCCCTGTCACCGCTCGCCCTCCCGACGCTCGAAGCGGTATCCCACGCCCCAGTAGGCAACGAGGCGATCTGCCGGGGACCCCGGACCACCGAGCTTTTTTCGGATGCGCGCAATGTGGGCATCAACGGTGCGCTCACCCCCGGCAAAGTCGGGGCCCCACACACGGTCAAGCAGATATTCCCGGCTGAAGACCCGCCCGGGATTGGCAGCAAGGAACCAGAGCAGCGCAAATTCACGAGCCGTAAGGTGAACCCGCCTCCCCTGACTCCACACCTCCCGTGTTGCCGGATCGATGACGAGATCTGAGAGGCGGATTGGCCGCTCCAGGCACTCGGTCTGACTCACCTGGGCAACGATTTCCAGACGACGCAAGAGTGCTCGGACACGTGCAACAAGTTCGCGGAGAGAAAACGGCTTCACCACGTAATCGTCAGCGCCGAGCTCAAGGCCCAACACGCGGTCGAACTCGGTACCGCGCGCCGTCAGGATAAGCACCGGTACGAGCAACTCACGACGTAGGGCACGCAGCACGTCAAGCCCGTCTATCCCAGGTAGTCTGAGGTCAAGAATGATCAGATCAGGATTCTCCTGGCGCGCAAGGAGAAGCCCACTCGGCCCATCGAAAGCGAGAAGAACATGGTGACCAGCCTGCTCCAGGGCCTCACGAATCAGCGCAGCCAGCTTGACTTCGTCTTCAACAAGGAGAATCCGTGCCACCGCTCCTGCTCCACAGGATGATCCTGAAGGATACAGAAAACATTTATGCGTTTGCGCGCACTTCGATATCCCGTCGTCCGAACCACCAAAGAGTGAGGCTACCGAGCAGAATCGTCCAGGCCAGAACCACTGGTATCGCCTCCTGAAAGGACGGGCTGCCAGGTTGCGGTGCGCCCGAAAAGATCGGAGCCCGTACAATCGCCTGTGCGTTCCAGAGATAGAAGAAGCGTGGGATTGCAGCCCACCAGCCGCCGAGTCCCTGCAACACAGCAGCCAAGACCCCCTCACTCAGGGACAATCCGATCGTCAGACCGACCGCGACAGCTTGTGAGCGTGTCACCACGACGACCGTCATGGCGAGAACGATTGGCGCGATCAAGGCCCCCACACTCCGCAAAGGAAGCACAACGAGCTCCAGTTGCCAGTGCTCTGCCGAGGGCATCTGGAAAACCGGCTGATGAAGCACAGCAGAAACGATCGCCGCGGCGATGATCGGCACGCTCGCGGTCACAAACACAAAGATCGCAGCGCCAGCCCACAGAACCAGAAACTTTGCGAGGAGCGCCTGCCACCGCGATAATCCGGTAGGCAACACCAAGCGCCATGTCCCCCAGCTGAATTCGTTGGCAATGAAGGTCGCAGCAACGATAGCCAGGAACGTTTCACCCAATCCAGCCGCGAGCATGAAACCTTGGAGGTAGGCTCCGGGCAGTGCCAACTGTCGCGTGACTTCCTCCTGCACGTGGGGCGCACCCCGCTCCATGAGATAGAGCATGAAGCCAACCCAGAGACAACTGAGCACTATGCCCAAGACGAGGATGACCCGATACATCCGCAGGCGCCAGAGCTTCAGCCATTCCGCGTGGACTGCATGCCACATCATTTTTCTTGTCCCTTCACGAGACGCCACCACCCCAGCCTGCCCCGACGCAGCGCGTGGTTCCCGGACCTCTTTCCTGAACGACTTGTCGTTTCTAAGAAGAGTCGCTCCAGTGTCTGACTGTGCCGAGAGAGCTCCAGAACAGGAATCTGTTCGGTGAGCAACAGTTGGGCAAACTCCTCCTCGCAGGTACTCGGTACGGCGAGGTGCAGCACGTTTCCATCCTCGGCAAGGAGCCGCAGCCACGGGGTCATGGCACAGAGGGCCCGCACCCGTTCGGGAACAGGAGTTCGGAGGACCACCGCGTGATCGCCAGCTAACAGCGTATCAATGGCTCCCTGAGCAACGACACGACCACGATCAAGGATCAACACATGACTGCAGACTTGTTGTACCTCGGCTAAAGCATGGCTGCAGAGCAGGATCGTCTGACCATTCGCGGCGAGTCCACGAATCAGCTCACGCACCTCGACGATTCCGTGGGGATCGAGGCCGTTGGTCGGTTCGTCCAAGATCAAGAGGAGCGGACGATGCAAAACCGCCGCTGCAATGGCCAGACGTTGACGCATACCAAGCGAATAGGTTCCCACACGCTGCTCGGCACGCTCAGCCAACCCCACCAGTTCCAGAACCTCCGTAATCCGCATTTCCGGAACGTTGCGCAAAAGCGCCAGAATGCGCAGATTTTCCCGACCGGTGAGATACGGGTAGAACGTCGGAGATTCGACCAGAGCCCCGACATGCCGCAACGCTTCACGCGCATCCTGACGTGCATCAATACCAGCAATCCGGATCTGGCCGGCATCAGGGTGGACCAGTCCGAGGATCGTGCAGATGATGGTGGTCTTCCCGGCACCATTCGGGCCCAGCATCCCAAGGACGTGGCCCTGTTCCAAGGAAAACGAGACATCAGCAACTGCCAGGAACGATCCATAGCGTTTTGTTACTCCTCGGACCTCAAGGACAGCGCGCTGCGCCGTGCCCTGCAGCGCTACCGGCGTTTCGCGTGAGCGCATCGTTTCTCCTCTCCTTCCTGACCACGCGCCTGCCAGGCAACGCCAGCGTACCCATCGACCATGACAGAACGATGACCGAATAGTGCCGATTTGAAGACAGGAACCAGTGAACGACATCCTGCTCCCCACTACGCGAGCACATCACCAGTTGCAGCACCTGGTGCCCTGTTGCGAACCCCATTCTGGACAGAACCAGAGATTACTGCTCTCACTCAGTCGCCCGACTCGAATGGACCCCTGAGACTGGCCACAGCGGTAGCCAACGCCGGGTCCAGTGACAGGCCACCCCAGCTGGTGGCAGACTCTGGGACAACGGGTCCTCCCCTGGAGAGGGCGGACCGGGTGATAGACAACGTGTCGGGGGCGTCGTACGCTGGAATGGTGCACGGGGTCAGGCTGGCTGAGGTGAGGGGTCGACAGGTGCGTGAGGCGGGTGAGGGCCGTCGACTAGAACCACCGACGTTTCAAGACATTCTGCGGGCCAGAGCCGTTGTCCACCGGTACCTTCCGGCGACGCCGCTTCTCCCGGCGCCACTCTTAAGTGAGCGACTCGGCTGCCAGATCTACCTAAAGTGCGAACAGATGCAGCCGATTGGTGCTTTCAAGGTACGCGGTGGTGTTTACCTGATGAGTCGACTCTCGGAGGAGGAACGCGCGCGAGGTGTTGTCACAGCCTCAACGGGAAATCACGGGCAATCGATTGCCTATGCAGCGCGCCTCTTCGGTGTCCGTGCCATCATCTATGCGCCGGAGGGTGCGAATCCGCTGAAAGTGGCAGCAATGCGCCGCTTGGGCGCAGAGGTTGTCCTTACTGGACGAGACTTCGATGAAGCCCGTCTTGCCTGCGAAGCCCATGCGGCAGCCGAAGGACTCCGGTACATCCATTCGGCCAACGAGCCGGATCTTATCGCTGGAGTGGGAACATACGCACTCGAGATCATTGAAGCATTGCCGGACGTCGAGGTCGTGATCGTTCCCATCGGCGCTGGGAGCGGTGTCTGCGGAACTGGAATCGTCATGAAAACGGTTGATCCAGCGCTTCGCGTCATTGGTGTCCAGGCAGCTGGCATGCCGGTGGTCTACGAATCGTGGCGACAGGGCAAGCTCCTGGAACTCCGTGACGGGTATACGTTCGCTGAGGGGATCGCGACGCGCGTTGCCTTTGAGCTCCCGCTGCGGATCATCCGCGAGCGAGTCGACGACATCGTGCTGGTCTCCGACGAGGAGATAGCTCGCTCCATGGTGGAACTCCTGGAAGCTGGACGAGTAGTCGCCGAAGGCGCCGGCGCAGCAGCACTGGCAGCAGCCTACCGCCTACGCGATCAATTGCGGGGGAAGAATGTCGTTCTTGTGGTAAGTGGCGGGAACGTGACGCTCGAAACCTTGCGCTGGGCGTTCGACGTCTTTGCGGTATCGAACTCCGAGGTGAGCGAATGAGCGTCTTTGAACATTTCGGCCGCTGGCTGCGCCGAAGGCAGGGAATCGAACGCAACCCCTTGTACCGTATCGCGACTGATGTCCTGGAGGGACGGATCACGGTCGAACAGGCCTATGCGGCGGCAGAGCAGCCCAGTACAGTCGCCCGATTGGCCGATGGTGATCTCTGGGAAGTGCTGGACGAGGCAGGACGAGCAGCAGTTGATCATCCAGAGCATGCCCTCCTGCTGAGCAGACTCGTCATTCTTGCTGCACGCCAGAAAGGATTCGACCGTGTCCTTATGGAAGCGAATCTGCGTGCAGCCGATATCCTCGCGGAGTACGAAGGGCCAAGTGACGAGGAAGAGCGACAACGCGAGCAGGAGCTCCATCTCCAAGAAGCGCTGCGTGCAGCCCGTCGCATCGCGAACGCGGCTGGCCAACGGCGAGCCTTGGCCCGACTGGCACGGCTCGCCCGGATGCGCGGCGAACGCGATCGTGCGCGAGAACTCTTGATGCGCCAGTTGGAGTCAGGTAGCGAGAACACCGATACGCTGGAAGACGTCGAGACCGCACTGATGCTCGGCGATCTTGCCCGCCAGGAAGGGAACTTGGCAGCGGCGCGGGAGTTCTACAACCGTGCCAGTCGGAGCGCACGTCGCGTCGGCCATTATGCGGGCATGGTCGACGCGCTGCTGCGGCAAGTGACGATCTTGCGCGAACTCGGCGATCTGGACGCCACCTATGCGCTGTTGCAGCAGGCACAGGAAGCTGCTGAACGGATGATTGATCATCGACTCCAGGCCGAAATCGCAATCCAGATCGGTGCGATCCTGGCGGAACAACGACGGCTTACCCAGGCGCGGACCGCTCTTTTGGCTGCGCTCGAGCGGGCACGGACAGCGGCAGACCTCGCACTGGAAAGCAGGAGTCTGATCGGGCTAGCACAGATCGAGCGGCAGGCGGGGAAGTTCCGTGACGCAGCCGACCATCTTCATCAACTGGCCAATCTCGAACTCCGACTGGGAAACCACCGTGCTGCAATCCGCGCCCTGCTTGATGCCGCAGAACTTGCCCTCGAAGGGCAACAGGCGCAGCGCGCGCTCCAGTTCCTGCAGCTCGCACAGCAACAGTGCGAGGCCATGGAGGACACCACGCTCCGCCAGCGACTGCTGGGGCTCTCCGGTTTGGCTCATGCCGCCCTCGACCATCGCGGTGAAGCGCTCGAGTACCTCTCCCGAGCCTTTCGCTTGGCACAGCAGCGGGGCGACGTAGCCGAGCAGGCACGCTGGCTCCTCGGCACGGGCGAGGTGCTGCTCGAGTTTGGTGAACTCCAAGACGCGATCACGGTCGCAAAGCATGTTGCCACCTTCGTCAAGGCAACCGAAGACCCGCGGATGGAAGCACAGCTCGCCGTCCTCCAAGGCTCCATCGCACTGGCACGAGGGCTGCGTCGCGAGGCAGAGCAGTACCTGCTCCACGCCTGCGAGCGGGCAGAACAGGCACGTGACTTCCTCACCCACGAGCGAGCCCTGCTACTTCTGGCCGAACTGCAACTCCAAGAGGCGGATCCGCACGGTGCCATCGGTTATCTCCGACAAGCGCTCGATGTTGCGACCGCGACGGGGAACGACGAACTGCGTACGCGCCTCCACGGGAGAATTGCACGCCTTTATCAGTCACTCCACTACTTCCGCGAGGCAGAAGAACACTACCGAGCGGCTGCGACCATTGCGAAGGAGATCGAGTCGCTGCCGTTGCAGGCACGCGCGCTCCGTGGGCTTGCCGCTGTGCTTGACGCATCCGGTCGAGTCGAGGAAGCCCTCGCCACGTATCGTGGAGCACTGGCACTGTTTGAGCAACTGGGGGATCGACGCGCCACATTGGCACTGCACTACAACGCAGCGCTCTTGCTCCTTGATCAGGGCAACGACGGCGAAGCACGGTATCATCTCCGACTGGCGTACGAACTTGCCCTGGCCTTGGGTGATGAAGAGCTGGCGGCAAGCCTGCGTGAGCTGCTGGGACCGGAGCTGAGACGCTCGCCTGCCGCAAGCGAACCAGCTGACGAACTCCTCAGCGAGTCTCCACTCCTCCCGTCTCGTCACGAAGAACTCCCGCGCGACATCCCTTAGAAGCCGCGTACGAACGCGTGTTCCTCTAGACGTACGTACACTCTGTGTGCTAGACTGCCCCTTGCCAGGCAGGCACGGCAGGAGTGCAGGCCGGTGGGAAGTGCGGAGGAGGATCCACCGCGCTGCTCTCTGATTGTGTCCAGCGGTTGACCTCGGAAACTGGCGAGAGGAGCACGAGGATGGCGCACGTCATCGAGCGGAGCGCGCGCCTTGCCCGCGCAAGCGCATCTCCCTACGTTGCACTCCAATATGCAGCCGACACGACGACCAGTGGGCTGCGTGCCTTCGCAGTCGTCGTGGAACCGATCGACCCCTTACCCAGTAGTCCAGACGTCGCCCGCCGCGTTATCGCGTTACTCCAGCACGCATTCTGGCAACTCGGAACACACACCTCACTCGAAGAGGCGAGTGAGGCACTCACGGAAGCGTATCTCCGGGCGAATCACTGGCTCATTACCCTCAACAGCGGCCGTCCCGCTAGTCAATGGCACCGGTTCGGGGCGACGTGCGCCATCCTCAGTGCTCACGATCTCATCCTGGCTCAAGTGCCACCGAGCAGCGCAATTGTGACACAGGATGGTGACTTGTACATGTTCCCGCCCCGGGAGAGCGAGCCGGCACGCTTTGCCTCTGCGCTTGGGAGCGCTCGCCAACTGCAACCGGCCCTCTACTACACCCGTGCCGCACCTGGTGACCTCCTCCTGCTTACCACCAGCCGCTACGGCGCTCGCTTGCTGGACAACCACAGCCACGAGCTGCCGAACGCAATGCCTGGTCGAATCTTCGAGTGGTTCGAAGAGCTTGCCATTGATGAAGGAGACTCGGAACAGGTCCCCGCAGTGATCTTACGCGTCCCTGAACAACCCCGCTTCAGCGCTCAGCCAGTTCGACGTCTCAGCGAACTCTTGCGCCTTCTTCTCCCCGAGAACACCGGGCAGGACGAGCGTACCGGAGGCACCCAAGACAGGAGGGGAGTTGACGCCACGCCGTGGGACGAGCAGACTAAGGGAGCACGGGAGGAGCGGGCGGATCAGAACGCCAGCCTGTCTGACGCGTCAATCCCGCTCGATGAGGCGAGACCGCCAGCTTCTGACCGTCAGGCAGAAGAGACAACGGTCGGCGAACGGGATGAACCGGAGCCGTACCGGGTGGCTTCCAGGCGTGGGGGGCGAACCCTGATCGAGCTCGTTGCTGGGCTCGCGATCGCAACCGTCACTGGGCTGCTGGGAATCTGGCAGCTCGTTGCACGTCGGCGTCGCCCACTTCTCCCGCAGGACGATGGCACGTTCGGGCTGCCCCGCTTAGAACGCCACGAAGACCGCATTCGGCTTCCTGATCTCACTCCAGTCCGGCGTCAGCTGCCGCGACTCCCCGCCAGCCGTCTCACAGGACTGATCGCCATCGGCCTCCTTGGCGCACTCACCACGACACTCGTCGTCTCCGTTCAGTCGGGACGAAACGCCGAGCGGAGGCAGGAATTCGCTCAGCTGTACCAGTCAGCGGTCGCTGAGCGACAGCTCGCCGAGCAGGCGACCGATTCCACGATCGCCCGCGCTTACTTGGCAACCGCGTCACAACGGCTCGAGCGCGCTGCGGCGCTCGGACTTGAGCCCGAACTCCTTGCGCAAGAACGCGCAGCGATCGAACGAACGCTCGATAGTCTCCTCCGCGTGGAGCGCCTTTCGGCCAGCGCGGTCCAAGTCCTCGGATCCGTGCCTGCAGCTCCAGAAGGTGTGCACCCACGCCTCTTCTTTGGTAACGGCCAGCTCTATCTCCTGACTGACGCGCTTTACCGTCTCGATGCGGGCGGGACACGCCTCGTGCGCTTGCTCGGCCCTGGTGATATCGTGGACGGAGTGACTGTTGGGCCACTCGTCGGTGCAGCTTGGGCCGATGGTGCTCCAGTCGCATTCGACGGCAAGGTCGCATACCTCTTCGATCCCACAGCCGCGCGCTGGAGCGCACTCCCGGTTGGGACTTTTGGCGCACCGTACCAGAACGTGGCCGCGCTTGGCACCTTCACTGGCAACCTCTACTTGCTTCAACCACAGAATGGGCAGATCCTCCGCTTCCTGAACGGTGCCTATGCCAACCTCCCCGAAGACTGGACGGGGGGACAAGCAGCTGACCAGTTGCGCAACGCTGTCGACTTTGAGATTGATGGTCGCATTCATGTGCTTCTCACCGACGGTACAGTGCTCACCTTCTATCGCGGTGCGTTGGAAGCAACTGTGACACCCCGCGTTGAGCCAGCAGTGACCGATGCGGTCGCGCTCTCTCAGCAGCCCGACCGACCCTACCGCTATGTTGGAACACGCAGTGGTCGGATCTTACGCCTCCACACTGACGGCACGCTTGTCCAGCAGTTCGTCAGCGGGTCAGGCGTGCCATCACTTGATGGCTTGCGTGATCTGACCGTCGATGACGTGCAGGGACTGGCATATGTCCTGACGGATCGCGGGTTATTTCTCGTCCGTCTCCCCGCACCACCGGCTGGATCCTAATCAGTCACCGCGCTCGCTGATGCGCAGTTCTTCA
Organism: Thermomicrobium sp. CFH 73360; assembly: GCF_023806465.1. GTDB lineage: Bacteria > Chloroflexota > Chloroflexia > Thermomicrobiales > Thermomicrobiaceae > Thermomicrobium. The sequence goes on from NZ_JAMSLS010000002.1 coordinate 586,775, forward strand.
AGAGATAGCCGCACCGTCTCGTCTCCCACCTGGACGAGCACGGTGCGGTTCCGCGTCTGGACCGAAACAACAGTTCCACTGCCCTGAGCTGTCTCAACACGCGTGCCAATGCGCGGAAAACCACCAGGCAAGGAAGGACTACCTGTACGAAGTCGCACCAGTGCTTGCTCTGCCAAGTCGCCACCACCTCGTGGGCGACCGAGTCCACCGTAGGAAGACTGGACCGTGACAGCGACAAGGCGAACTGGTTGCCGAAGAAGCTCGCTGAGTGCTCGCTCCTCCTCGGGCATCTGGGCATTCGGCAGCCCGCTGACCTCGAGCACAATACCACCGAAGAGGGACGGTCGCACACCGACGATGGTGCGAGAAACATTCCCGTGTAGCACGCATGCCGCAGCGAATGCACGCTCCCAGAGCTCCGGGATCTGCGTCAGCTCTTCCCCACTGAGTGGCCGAGCGGTGATGCCCGGCAGGGTCTCACAGCCATAGCACCGTGACTCATCCGCGAGGATCCACGCCACCTCCTCGCCCAGTGGGCCGGGAACCGCAATCCAACCGGCACCCTCAGGAACCAGAGCCAGTTCAAGCCGCGCCGATCCGAGTCTCCGAATAGCCACTTTCACGAGTTCCCCTCCGACCAGGTCATCGCCGCGACATCGAGGGCGAGTCGTGCCTGCACATTGACCTCGAGATCGGCCAGCGCTTGTAGGGTAGCGCGGAGCCCCCGAGCCGTTCCAGCAAGACCTTTCCGCCGCGCAAGTTCCTGCAGCGCAGCACGTGCTTCTTCATACACGATCGGCGCATTCAGATCCGCTGCCAGCCAGAGCGCATCCCGCCAGAGCTCGACGGCCAGCCGAAGCGTGTCCTCGACGACTGCTCGACGTCCACGTCGATATTGCTCCGCTAAGCGCCGAGCAAAGCCCAGCGCTGCGAGCGGCTCATTCAGCGCTGCAAGCACTTCTGCAACCTGCTTTTCGCGGCGTGTCAACGCGGCATTGTCACTCGCCATGCGTAGCGCCTCGGCGATCCGGCCACGCGTTGCACGCGCCAGCCGCACAGCGCGCTCTGGGGCAATACCACTTTCCTGCAGCACCTGCTGGACGAGAGTAAGCGGGAGCGGATTGAGTGTCAGCACGTGGCATCGGGAGCGGATCGTCTCCGGCATTGACTGGAGATCCTCGGCAATGAGGAGCAACACCGCGTAGGGTGGAGGCTCTTCGAGCGTCTTGAGAAGCGCATCCGCGGCGTCACGCGACAGTCGCTCAGCATCATCGACGATTGCAATGCGCCAGGCACCTTCGAGTGGGCGGAGTGCCAGACTTGCACGGAGCTCACGGATCTGGTCAATCGAGAGGAGTTTCGCCTCCTCTCGCCCCTGTTCCAGACTGACCCGTGTGACATCCGGGTGCACCCGCCGCAGAACGCGGTCGCACGAGCGGCAGCGTCCGCAGGGGCGCATCTCCGGCACCGCTTCACAGAGCAGTGCTTGGGCGAAAGCATACGCCAGCGTTGTCCGCCCAATTCCAGCAGGGCCGGTCAAGAGGTAGGCATGATGCACGTGGCCACGCTGGATGGCCCGTGCCAAATACGAGATCACCCGTTCGTGGCCGATCACCGGCCAACGCGGTTGAGGCTCGAAGACCGTTGCGATGCCCTGGTCGCTCACTTCGCTTTCGCCGGTTGACGTGTTGGCAGTGAGACTGGTCCCTCGACCTCCTCACCCTGCGCGAGAGCCGTCACGATCTCATCGATGTCGCCCTGGCTCAAGCGCCGCTCACTGCCATAGGCACGGATCGCATCGAAGAGCTCCTTGCGCGTGACGACACTGACCGGCGATTCAAGAACCTCAAGCTGTGCCTGGTCGTTCAGGAAGACGATCAGCCCCTCGACAAGATCAGCACCAGGAAGATCACGCTGGGCAAGGAACCTTTGCAACGCTTCCACCTGGCGTTGACACTCAACGGTTGGATTCCCAAGCGGCGGGCCACCAAAGGTCAGGAGGCGGATGAGGAACCGGTCGAGCCGTCGCCACCGTGTTCCCTTCACCACGATCCGTCCCGCCAGTTCTCGCGTCGTGATGTTGAGGATCCCACCGGGCCAGATGAGGACATGCTCCGGCCGCCACCCTTCGGGGACGTCCGGATAATGAACCAGCGTATAGCGATCGTTCAACCGTCGCAGCGTGGAATCGAGAAGTTCGTCCGGACGCGGCCGACGATTCCACTTTGCCCACTGCTGCATACCCGCGTTGAAGAAGAGAAAGCCAGTAATGAGTGCGGCATAGGCAAGATAGATATAGAGAAGCTGCTGCAAGAAAGTCAGCGCAATGGAACCCAGCAAACCAGCAAGGCCGAGCGCGATCATCAGTCGTGCGGCGCGCTGCCGCTTCTTCAGATATCCAACATTCCGCACAACGCGCATTCAAAGCCCCCGCTCAGCACTTGCTGATGGTCAGTCTAGCACGTGGTTCAAGACGGTGGCGGCTCATCTTCATGACGCGGCTGGATGATGGTGACTGTTCGCGGATACGGTGCACTCACACCCGCCTCACGCAACGCAACCAGGATGCGCCGCCGGAGCTCGCGCGCGACCCGCCACTGTTCGAGGGGTCGTGTTTTGACCGCAAGACGAACTGTCGCCTGTTGCGGTCCGATCGCTTCGACGCCAAAGACCTCGCCCGGCTCAAGCACAAGCGGGCCAAGTTCCGGATCGCTGGGCAAATTGGCAAGTAATGACTGCAGAACCGCGACAACCCGGTCAACGTCTTCTTCCGGCGTCAAGGCAACGTCGATAACTGCTCTTGCCCAATCACGTGAGAGATTCTGAACAATACGGATCTCGCCATTCGGAATGACAACGTACGCGCCGTCGAGTGTGCGCAAGGCCGTGTAACGGAGCGTTAGCGCCTCGACCTGGCCACTCAGATTGTTCACCGTAATCACGTCTCCGACATGAAATTGGTCCTCCAGGACGATGAAGATGCCACCGATGATGTCACGGATCAATGTTTGCGCGCCCAAACCGATCGCAAGGCCAGCGACCCCAGCGCTCGCAAGGAGTGGACCGATCGGTACCCCGTAGAGCGCGAGAACTGTCAATCCGGTCAGCAAGAGAATCGTGAGCCGGACAGCTGACTCGGCGAGCGTGGTCAAGGTGCGCACGCGGGTCGCAAGTTCCCGCGTGGTAAGCCGTTGTGCCTGCAGCAATCGCGCCACACCGCGGTGGATAGTGAGCCGGGCCAACCGCAACACAAGCCACGCGATGATGAGAACGAGAATCGCCAGGATGGTCGGCTCGACGAGGAGAACAAGTCGTTCAGTCAGACGCTCGAACACTCGGCCCAATCCTCTCCGCCAGGACCCCTCCCACGAGCGCGTTCACCTCCTACCCCTCGGTGATCCAGCGCGCGACCGCTTGCTCCCAGCCGTGGAGCATCCCATCTGCAATGAGCAGGATCCCCTGAGAAAGCGCCGTCTCCACAGCATCACCAGGGCGTAGGACGGCGATCGCCGGAAGCACTGACCCAAGGACATCGCCGAGCACCATTGCCGTGGCACTAGCCCGAGCAAGTAGCGCCTCGTCCGCTTCTGGAGCAACCAAGACGAGAATCCAGAGCTGAATCGGAATCTGCGCGTGCCGGAGGGTTCCAGTCACCACCAAGTCAGCCGCCAGCCAGAAGTCGACGGCACTCTCCGGAAGCTGGGCCGCGAGCTCGTCATAGAAGAGTCCTGGCACACCCCAGCGGAGTGATGTGAGAGAGCGGCAAAAGAGCGACGGCAGGCGATGCTCAAGGTCTTGCCGGAAGCTAGCAAGGAGCAACCGTTCCTGCTCACGGACAAGCTGGCGGAGCAAGACACCAAACCCACCCAGCTGACCAGCAAGTTGATCCAGCTGCGGGCCTGCTCGTTGAAACTGTTCGACAAGACCCTTGATCGCCTGCTTCATCGCATCATCGACGTCGGTCATCCGCTCAAGTTGTATCGAGAGCGCAATGAGAGCATCATTCACGCGAGCCTGGGCATTCGTCATGTCACGCAGCAGGGAACCGACCTGGCGCAGCGCCTCGGAAACGACGTGCAGCTGGTCCGTTGTATCGCGTTGGACCCGAATCAAGTCTCGGAGCTGGTTCACGGTCAGGCGATGCAACGACACGATGTCCTGCATTGCTTGTTCAACTGCATCCCGAGATGACTGAGGTTCTGGAGTCACATTCGTCTCACCTTCGTCCACCATCCGATTCGCGAAGGATCATAACACCGGCCTCACTGGGGAGACCGGGCAACGGGCGACCAATCACACACCGAGAGGATCTCTCCGTGTTCATAGAGACCTATCGGTACTCTACCAAATAGACACTCAGATACACAGCCGAGGACGAAGATAAGTCGCACAGTGTAAGGCTATCTGCTCCTCAGAGTGGAATCACAGGCGCAAAGAAGTCCGCTCGTTTTGGGGAGGGCAGAAATGATCCGGGTCGCCTTGCCCAAAGTACACGAGCGTCAGAGAAGAGCCTTGGTCATCACACCCCGAAGACCACAAGCGGATGGCCCCCTCACAGCCCGGCGACCTCTCGCAGGGGTTGCGCCACAAGCACGGTAGCAGGCCGAAAGCAAGAAACCAACGCCTCGCCCCCATCCTTTGGATGGTCAGCAGAAGCCTGGTAGGCCGAGCCAGATGAAAGGCCACCCGCAACGTGCCCCTTGACACCGCTCCCCGATCGCTCTATCATGTCAATATCCGACATATGTACTCGTAGGTGTACACGAACAGGAGGTACACAGATGGCTACTCAGGCAATCCCTGGCTATCGCTACGGCGACCCGTCGCTTCCTCGCGCCCCGTACACCGAGACGGATCTGAAGCCGCTCCTGCAAACCTTGCTCTTGACTGACGAGGACATCGCCGCACTGCGACGCGCCGGCGAGATTCTTGCGCCCCATATTGAGGAACTCCTTGACGTCTGGTATGGCTTTGTCGGCAGCCACGATTTTCTGCTCCAATACTTCTCCACGTCCCAAGGGCCACAGAGCGATTACTTGGCTCGGGTGCGCCAGCGTTTCGGTCAGTGGGTACTCGATACCTGTCGTGCCGAGTTCGACCAGCGCTGGCTCGACTACGCCTACGAGATTGGTCGCCGTCACTTTGACAAGAAGAATCAGACGGATGGCGTTGAAGGTGCACCACCCTTTATCCATTTCCGCTATATGCTCGCGCTCGTCTATCCGATCTATGCCACTGTTCGACCGTTCCTCGAGCGCGGCGAAAACGATCCTGCGATGATTGAACGGATGCACCAGGCCTGGCTCAAGGCCGTCCTGCTCCAAGTGATTCTTTGGACCTATCCCTGGGTGAAGGAGGGGACCTGGTGAGCGGTCACTGACCCGCTCGACCTGCGTCGCCAGAAGAGACCTCTCATCAGGAGGCTCGGGCAGGATCGGACGCCCAAGCGCCTCATGAGTTCTGCGCGCCCCTTCAGGCGGATCCCGGAGTGGTTCGCCTCGCGCGGATCCCGTTGCCGGGGAGCTGTGCTGTACTAGCACACCTCCCCGGACCTTGTGTTGCAAGGGCGACTGGCAGAAGACTGTGCAATTGATTGCGGGGGGACGTTCGAGGAGGCGCAAGCAGCTTGAAGAACCAAGGAATCATGCATGGGCCAAAGGAACCAACAAGAAAAACGACCCCGACGAGCCGTTCGCGTCCCGGCGCGTGTCCGCCAGTCTCAAATTCACCCCCTTCCCGGCTCGCGCCGGTCCGGCTGGTGAACAGCCCTGGTGCTCGCTGTCGCGAGCAACTCCGACAGGTGGCTATCGGAGCCGGAACGAGCGACCCGATTCCTCGGGTGCTCTCGCGACGGTCCGACGAGAACTCGTCGGGATCGCATCTGTAGAATACCCCAATTGTGCCCTGCTGTCAACCCCTCGATGGCAAACTTGCTACTTATGCTGACCGGGGTCCTCACGTCGCAACCTAGTCTCATTGCACTCGCCCGCGCATAATGCGTAAGCCTTTCCGGCAACCGGCCATTCCAGTCTGAAGATCCGACAGTGTCTTCACCACGCTGGCGCAGTCTCGTTCCACCCTTGTCGTCAGCCGCCATCCCTCTAGGACTGGCTTGCCCCGGTTATCTGCTGCGGCCAGATACGATTGGCGTAGGCTCATCGGCAGGGGTACCAATCTCCACCATCCCCAATTGGAAAAATTGGAAACCGGCTTCTGTGAGCGGACGAGAGATACGGAAAGTCCGGCGCCCACGCCACGTTGTCGAGGCACCTCCTGTATGGAACCTACTTGACACGCGGGGAGGCCGGTACTACGATCGCAATTAGTATGGAATCCCAGCAAACTAATTCAGTCGAGAGCTGTGAAACACGGATAGGGATATGAACGAGACTCGGGTCGTAGATCAGAGGCTCATGCGACAACTGAACCTCTCGCTGGTCCTCAATGCTTTGCGGTTGACCTCTCCGCTGTCGCGCGCCAAGCTCGCCCACGCCACCGGGCTGAACAAGGCTACCGTTTCCAGTCTGGTGGAAGAACTGATCGACACCGGCTTCGTCTCAGAGCTCGGCCCCGAACGCACCGGGCGCACAGGCCGTCCAGAAATCCTGCTCGAACTGGATCGACGAGCAGGAGGGATCATAGGAGCCGAGATAGGGGTTGACTTCATCTCCGTTGTTATCGCCAACTTTGCTGCCGAGATCATTTGGCGACACTTCGAGCGGACTGTTCCCGCGACGAGCGAGACACGGGTGCTCAATCGCCTCCTTGAGACCGTCCGCCAGGGAATTCGTGAAACGCAGGGCCAGTACGATCGCATTCTTGGGCTCGCGCTCGGCGTGCCGGGACTCGTCGACGTGTTCTCTGGCACCCTCTTGTTCGCCCCGAACCTTCACTGGCACGAGGTACCGCTCCAGTCACTGCTCGAAGCCGAGTTCGAATTTCCGATCTATGTCCACAACGAGGCCAACCTTGCCGCACTCGGTGAAAGTTTCTTCGGTGCAGCACGTGATGTACGGAGCCTACTCTATATGAGTTCTGGAGTCGGCCTCGGCGGCGGGATCGTCCTCGATGGCCAGCTTGTTGCGGGCGCCGCTGGGCTGGCTGGTGAAATCGGCCACATGACATTGGTGCTTGATGGCCCACCGTGTAACTGCGGAAATCGCGGTTGCTGGGAGACGCTCGTCAGCCAGGAAGCAGTCTTCCAGCGAGTGCGAGCAGCCATCGAGAGTGGAGAATGCTCACAGCTCGAGGATCTGACACACGGCGATCTTACACGACTAACTATCCCACTCGTTGTACAAGCCGCCAGGCGCGGTGACCGCGTGGCTTTGGCCGCGCTGGAGGAAACGGCCTTCTATCTCGGAGTCGGCATCGCGAACCTGGTTAACGCGCTTAACCCAGAAGCAGTTGTCTTCGGCGGCGTGCTCAGTCTTGCAAGTGACTTTTTGATGCCAACCATCCAGCGCATCATCCAGGAACGCGCGCTGCGCTGGCTTGCCAGACCTCTCCGACTGCTTGTCGCGACACACGGTTTTGATGCGTGCGTGATGGGCGGTATCGCGCTGGTCTACCAGCATGTCCTCAGCCGGCCATTCCGTGCCACTCGCGCGTCAACACAGAACTCTCGACAGACTCTGGCCAGTCCCCAGAGATTCAGGGACCCGAGTACACCGGCGCCTCGGCATGTTGGTGCGGCCTCAACGGGGGGAGGTGAGACACGCGATGAACCACAGGCGACCACGACGAGCATGCGGGGCACTTGCCAGACCCCGCATGAGATCACGGCGCTCGCCGTCGTGAAGCGGGATCATGGTTGAACCACAGAGGAGGGAAATCATGACTTCGACAGGTCGGGAACACGGTCGAGAGATGACGCGGCGGGAAATGCTCCGGCGTTTTTTGGCACTGGGCCTTGCACTTCCAGGAGGCACAGCCTTGTTGGCTGCCTGCGCTGGCGGACAACAACCCACCCCCACTACCGCAGCTCCAACGCAGCCACCCGCGGGGCAGGCCAGTCCGACCGCCCCGACCACAGGACAAGCTGAGGACAAGCTCGAGATCTTCAGCTGGTGGACGAATCCGGGTGAGGCTGACGGACTCAAAGCACTCTTCGACCTTTTCAGCCAGCGCCGGCCAGGAGTGGAAATTATTAACGCAACGGTTGCTGGAGGTGCCGGGACCAACGCCAAAGCGGTCCTCGTCACCCGAATGCAGGGAGGGAACCCACCGGACAGCTTCCAAGTGCATGCGGGGCAAGAGCTTATCGGCACGTGGGTCGTCGCTGGCAAGATGGAGCCGATCAATGATCTGTTCGAGCAAGAGGGATGGAACAAAGTTATGCCGAAGACCTTGCTCGATCAGATTTCCCACGAAGGGAAGTTCTATTCTGTTCCCGTGAACATTCACCGGTCAAATATGCTTTGGTACAACAAACGCATTTTCGAGGCAAATAATCTCCAGCCGCCGAAGACCGTCGACGAGTTCTATCAGGTCGCCGAGAAGCTGAAGTCAGCCGGTGTGACGCCACTTTCGGTCGGTGGTAAGGATAAGTTCGAAGTTCCACACCTCTTTGAGAGCGTATTGCTCGCGGTGTTTGGTCCGGAGGACTATCCAAAGCTGTTCGGCGATCCTGGTATGTGGGAAAGCGATGCCCGCATCCAGGAAGCAATCGACATGCTCGATCAGTTCTTAAGCTACGCCAATGAGGATCGGGCTGCGCTGAGCTGGGCCGATGCTGCTCAACGCGTCATCGATGGCAGCGCTGCCATGACGATCATGGGTGACTGGGCTTACGGTTACTTCATCAACAAGGGCGCACAGCCGGGCCAGGTCTTCGGCTGGGTACCAGCACCAGGGACAGACGGTAGTTTCCTGTGGCTCAGTGATAGTTTCGGCTTGCCGGTCGGTGCTCCGCATCGTAACAACGCCATTGAATGGCTGAAGGTCTGTGGGTCACGCGAAGGGCAGGACGCGTTCAATCCAAAGAAAGGCTCCATCCCTGCGCGCACCGATGCAGACAAGAGCAAGTACGACGAATACCTGCGCTACTCGATCGAGCGGTTTGCGCAAGACAAGCTAGCACCGAGCGTTGTCCACGGTGCTGCCGCAAACGAGGCCTATATGACCGCGTACAACAACGCCCTTAATGTCTTTTCGGCGAGCCGCGACAAGGATCAGCTGAAGGGCATGCTCATCGAGGCCGCTAAAGAACTCTAGTGAAAACTTGCGAATATCACACAAGGACACCGTGGGGGCGGTCGATGACCGGAAAAGTGATCGAAGAAGCGAGGCCGAGACCGGGCGTTGCCACGCGGCCGATGGCGGCCCGGAGTCGATACCGTTTGGTCGAACGGCTGATCCCGATACTCATGATCACACCCTCGATCATTGCGATCGCTGTGTTCGTGTACGGGTTCATCGGTTGGACAACTGTGGTTTCTGTTAGCCGATGGCAAGGGATCGTACCCGATCTTAGCTTCGCCGGTTTCCGAAATTACGCTGCCCTTCTAACCTCCTATCGGTTTCAGAGCGACATCCGGAACACGATCGTCTTCACGGTGTTCTTCCTGATCGGTTCGCTTTCCATCGGACTCCTCCTTGCGGTATTGCTGGATTCGAAGGTGCGCGGGGAGTCGTTCTTCCGGACGGTTTACCTCTTTCCGATGGCGCTCTCGTTCGTCGTTACCGGAACAGTCTGGCAGTGGCTCTTCACCCCAGGAGCTCCCGGACAGCCAACCGGCCTGAACCTGCTGTTTGAGCAGATCGGGCTACCCGTCTTCCAAACCTGGAGTACTGTTTCTCACGTCTGGCCTGGAGGCGGGTGGAAACCCGAGTGGCTTCGCGTTCCCTTTGGAGTTCCTTTGGCCATGATCCCCGTGATTATCGCCGCGATTTGGCAAATGTCCGGCTTCACCATGGCAATGTATCTCGCTGGGCTACGAGCGATCCCTGACGAACTCCGCGAAGCCGCGCGTGTGGATGGAGCCAGCGAATGGCAGGTCTTTCGCTGGATCACCTTTCCGCTCCTCCAGCCAGTGACGCTCAGCGCTGTGATCGTCCTCGGCCATATCTCACTCAAAATCTTTGACTTGATCATGACGCAGACTGGTGGCGGTCCAGGCTTCGCCACCGATGTGCCGGGTATCTTCATGTACGAAACAACATTCAAGAGCAATAAGTACGCGGAGGGAGCAGCAGTAGCGATCGTGATGTTACTCATGGTGTCTGTGCTTATCGTGCCGTACTTGATCTGGCGGCTGCGAACGGAGACCGAACGATGAGCATCCGTGCTCCCCGTGCACCTCGTTTTCACCCGACACGCTTGATCATCTACAGCGTGATGATCGCCTTTGCGGCCTTCTACCTTCTCCCTGTCTACCTCATGCTCATCACTGGCATGAAGAGCTTCGCGGAAGTCAACATCAGTCGCATGTGGGATCTCCCATCGGGGCTACGCTTCGATAGTTTCCTCGCCGCGTGGCAAACGCTCAAACCGAGCTTCCTTAACAGTATCAAGATGGTCGTTCCGGCAACAGTACTTTCCAGCCTGCTCGGCTCAATGAACGGCTACGTGCTGGCCAAATGGAAATTTCGCGGATCGGATACGCTCTTCACCGCGATTCTTTTCGGCATGTTCATTCCCTACCAGAGCATCCTGATCCCGCTCGTGCTCACGCTGCAGCGTATGGGGCTATACGGATCAATCCCCGGATTGATTCTCACGCACGTCGTCTATGGCATCCCTATCACCACACTCATTTTCCGCAACTATTACGCCGCAATACCGACGGAACTCCTTGAAGCAGCGAAGGTCGATGGTGCGGGATTTTTTGGGATCTATCGACGTGTCATCCTGCCGCTTTCAGCTACTGGGTTCGTCGTCGTCGCTATTTGGCAGTTCACCTCTATCTGGAACGAGTTCCTCTTCGGCCTGGTCATCACCAACTCACCACAGCAGCGCCCGGTGACAGTCGCGCTCCAGAATATCGCTGGGAGCCAGTACACGATGTGGAATGTCCAGATGGCCGGAGCCCTTCTGGTGGCGTTGCCGACATTGCTCGTCTACATCCTGCTCGGACGATATTTCCTACGGGGTCTGCTAGCCGGATCGCTCAAAGGCTAGCAACCATCCCCAAAGTTACATCACCTCGGGCACCGAGCGTCACACTGCAGTGCTACGCCAGGCATGGCGGGGCCAGGCTGGGGCCACCGATCGAGGTCTCGATAGGCTCGGAGGCAGCCAGTGCGCCACTGTGCTCATCGTCCCAGGCCGAAGTATCCTCTCCATCGCCACAGCTGTATGTCTGACACAAGGAGCTGCGCTCGTACTCCGAAAGTGAACCGGTCAGCGGCGTTGCCTCTGGTGGAAAATACCTCCGCTCTTCGCTCGGCGCAATTCGCGTCACTTCAGAATGAGCCGCGTCGGCAAACGACTGAACGCATGCTATACTCACCGTGCGGATATGCGAGCCAGAGTCCAGTGGTCCTTGTTGTGGAGAGTGAGCCGTATACGATGACTCTGTTTGATCCCGAACTCCGTCAGCGGTCCCGCGCTGCGCGGGTCGCCATGGCATTACTCCGCTTGAGCCATGCAGTCAAAGCCATCTCTTCCGACGAAGTGAAAGGACTCGGGTTGACGCCGATGCAGGCGCAGGCGCTGCTCTGGGTCCGCTATACCAAGCCGTTCCTGGCATCGGTTGGGCGGCTCGCCCAAGCGCTGGGTGTGACCCACGTCACGGCGATTGGGGTGATCGATGCACTCGAGCGTGAGGGATTACTCACGCGCGAAACGAGCCACCACGACCGCCGCGTGACGCTGCTTCGTGTGACCCCCGCTGGTGAGGAGGTTGTCCAACGCTTGGAACGGTTCGGCCACACGCTCGAAGAAGCCCTTGCGGGGATGGGCGAGCACGAACTCGCGACGCTCGAGCATGGGTTGGGAGCGGTCGTCTGGAGCTTACGAGCAGCCGGACTGCTTCAGGTGGCCGAAGCTTGCCGCGGCTGCATGTATTTCCGTGAGAATGTGGCTCCGGGAACCAGTGAACCGCACCGCTGTGACCTTATCGAGCGGTTCTTAAGTGAGCAAGAGGCACGCCTGGCGTGTCCGGACTATCACCCGGAACACCCACAGGGACTCTTATCGTTAGCCGCTGAGTGATGGCTGCTTGAGGCAACGCAGGCAAGTCTCCCGAGAGCGCTGAGACATCCCCATAGCGATCCTCGCTCCCACCGGCTCTCAGACGCCAGCTCAAGCGCTGCTCCTGCCGAACTGGCAGGTGTTCGGTGCATAGCTCGCAGAGGCGTCATGAGTGAGATGCAACATTTTCTGTCCTCAGAGCATGACGAGTGGCAGTGAAGGTCCTCTATCTTCGGAACAGGTTTTCTGCACGACCTTTGATTCCCTCGAGCGCAAAGCACACGGGGGTCAGGAATCACAGTGGCCATCTCGGGCGGAATACCAATGAACGCCGCATGATTTGCCGCCTTCACACCAGCTGCGGTACTATCGTGACGTGCATGGTGGAGCGCGATGCCCCCGTAGTTCAGTGGATAGAACGGCGGCCTTCTAAGCCGCATGTCGCAGGTTCGAATCCTGCCGGGGGTGCCATCTCGCTCTTTCCACGCCAGCGGGAGTACCCCGCCCTCCGGTAAGGAGAGCGCTCGTGGCCGGACACTGGCGAAAAGAGTGAGGACAGATATGCGCCAGCGCGCCAATCAGCTTTGGCTCTTCTCCTTTCTCCTCGGTACGCTGCTCGTGGTGAGCCATGCACTCCTCACTCGCGTGCTGGGTGTCACGCTCTCTGATTTTGCGGCGAACATCATGGGGGGAGTAGGCCTCGGCCTGCTCATTGTGAGCTTACTCACGCAACTTCGGTTCCCGCGCCGCCAGCGCAAACGACAGGAGTGAGGACGAAGATGCGCGTCACCGTTCGCTACTTTGCAGTCGTCCGTGAGGTTCTCGGGCAAGACCATGAAGAGCATGAACTCCCAGAAGGGACCACGGTTGGCCAATTCCTGGACAACCTGATCACGCGTCAGCCGATTCTCGAGGGCTTGCGTCGCTCCATGTTAGTCATGGTCAACCGGCGTTATGCCAAACCAGACCAGCTCCTCTCCGACGGGGACGAAGTCGCGCTCATCCCACCGGTCTCAGGAGGAAGTACTCCCTTCTCCGTTGGCCCTGAACCACTCGACCCAGTCGCTATTGAGCGCCTTGTGGCCGACCCGCGAGCCGGGGCGATCGTGACGTTTGTCGGAACAGTCCGCGACCATGCGCGCGGCAAACGCGTGCGTTACTTGGAATACGAGGCCTATGCGGAGGCAGCGATAGACACGTTCGCCGAGATCGCCGCAGAGATCCGGCAACGCTGGGACGTGCTCGGGATCGCCATCGCACATCGGACCGGGCGTCTAGAGATCGGAGAAGCGAGCGTCGTTATCGCCGTGTCCAGCGCGCACCGAGCCGAGGCGTTTGAAGCGTGCCGATACGCCATCGAGCGCCTCAAGCAGATTGCGCCGATTTGGAAAAAGGAAGTGTATGACGACGGCGAGGTCTGGATTGGTAGTGAGGCGCTCTACCAGGAACTCTTCGGACGACGCACGAGCGAGCCAGCGCCCCCAGCACAATGACGGCAGTCAGGCCCGTTGACCGCGAACCGGACCGCGCAGAATCGCCTGCAGCCGCTCACCCGCGCGGTATGGTGTCGCCCGAGGTGGTACGACGAGGTAGGCGTTCGCACCCACGGCGGAGAGCAACCGCGCTGACGATTGCGGACCAGTATTGCGGGCTCGGAGCGTCCCGTCGGAGTCACACCAGACAATTGCCCGCTGGTACTCGATTCGATCACCCGATTCGACATCATGCTCAAGCACGACCGTGACCGGCTCCACCTCGACCGGCTGCTGGCCAGTCATTGCCCGGAGCGCTGTCGCGACGAAAATCTCGAACCCAACCAACGCCGAGACCGGATTGCCGGGCAAGCCAAACAGCAACGTGGAGCCTGCTGTGACGAAATGGAACGGCTTGCCTGGTTTCATGAAGAGGCGTTCGATGTGCACCGTCCCGAGTGTTCGCAAAGCTGCACTGATGAGATCCCGCTCACCCACCGAGACTCCACCTGAGGTGATCACCACGTCACTTTCCGCAATCCGCTCTCGGAGCAACTCGGTCAGTCGCTCGACGTCATCTGGTCCACGCCCAGCCCAGATAACCTCGGCACCGGCCCGCTCAGCAGCTGCAACCAGCATGAACCGGTTCGAGTCGCGGATCTGCCCTGGACCAAGCGGTGCGTCGGGCTCGACGAGCTCGTCACCCGTGCTCAGGACTGAGACACGCGGTCGGCGCGAGACAGTCACGCGGGCGAAACCGAGGCTTGCCAACAACCCGATCTCAGCTGGGCCAAGCACTGTACCCGCCGGAATGACCAGGTCACCACACCGAATGTCCACCCCAACCGGGCGAACATTCTCGCCTGGCCGAACCTCATCACGCCGAATTACGATATGGTCGTCCACCACTTCCACATCTTCTACCGGAACGACAGCATTCGCGCCAGCGGGGAGCGGCGCTCCGGTGGTGATACGGACGGCGGTACCCGGCGTGACGACGACGTCGGTGACATGTCCAGCGTACTGCTCGCCAATCACCTCCCGCCAGGGAGAGGTGTCATCGTGGATCACAGCGTAACCGTCCATCGTCGCGGCAGGGAACGGCGGGTGATCCTCTGGCGCAATGACCGGCTCAGCGAGCACTCGCCCAACCGCCTGCATCAACATCACAGTTTCCGTCGGCAAACGCTGCACATGCGCCAGAATGATGTCGAGGGCCTCTCGCGGGGTCAGCATTCGGCTCGTCTGCTGCATACTGTGCTCCTCGGACCATCACTATCTCCACGAAAGCAACTCAATCCTACACCGGCATCGCGCAATGCGGTGAGAAATGTCACGCGCACACTCGGTGTTTCGTCCCTTGACACGGGGGAAACGAGGCGTCACGCCCGGAGAAGGCGGATAGCGACAAAAATTTGCAAGAGGCCTGTTGGAGCATTGATCATCCTGCAAGCCCGCCTCCAGTCACCAAGCATCGGTGAGCCCTGTGTTCGTCTCCTCTCCATGTGCACACCACGCATGTGATGAATCGCGGCTCTCCCGCCGGCCAGGTGCGGAGACGCCGCACCTCCTCCGCCCTCAACAGTGCCCGACAACGTGATCCGGTGATCTGGGAGTTCCCAACAACTGCCAAGCAAGGTGTACAGAGGAAGAATCGCCTGACTACACACAACGTCGTTGTCCGGACCGCTGCGGGGGCACGAGGAGGACCAAATGTGGTTCCACACTCTGCTTGGTCCAACGGCTATCACAATGCGCCCCTGCCCGATTGCTTCTCGCAGCTCAGACCCCCCTGAACCGTGCAATGACCTCGAGCAGAGGAACGGAACTCCGCATCGTGAGCCCACTCGGACAACGCCGTGATTCCTGAACATCACCGAGGGATAAGCTCCGATATGCAGGGGCCAAAATCTGCCGACCGAGCAGAAGAGACGGAGGCAGAGGAGACGCCTGAGCTCTTTCCGCAACCCTCCCTCCTGCTTCCATGCAGATCCGGGAAATCTGCCGAATGACCGCAACGAGACTGCAGCTCGACCGTTTTCATGTGCCCCCGAATAACGACCGTGCGCGCAGCCACGTATGGCCGATCCGGCCATGGAACACATACCTGCTCACCGGGCGATTGCAATTGGCGATGGCTGCTCCGTATCATAAAAGATGAAACTCAAATCCTCTCGCCACCCTCGCGATCGAGTGTTCGGGGCATGATGGCAAGCGCTGTACCCCGCGAGAGCGGACACCATACCGAATCGAATCAGGAACCGACCGTTACGACGGCCGGCGATGTACCCACATGGGAGATGATCGCTCCTGAGTTTCAGAAGCGGCTGCAGGGTTCTGATCTCGAACTCGTCCGCCGCGCATTCGAGTATGCCCGAGCAGCACACGCGGGAGTGCGACGTCGTTCCGGGGAGCCGTACCTTTGCCATCCGATTGCTGTCGCGCTGATCCTCGCCGATATGCAACTTGACCAGGAAACGATCGCTGCGGCGCTCCTCCATGACGTTTTGGAGGACACTGACGTCACACTGGAGCAGCTGCGCGAGACGTTCGGGCCACGGGTGGCGCGTCTCGTTGACGGCGTCACCAAGCTGGGCAAGATTCGCTGGAGCCCGGAGACGGAGCCGGTCAGTCTTGAGCGTGAGAAGACACGACAAGCCGAGAGCTTGCGTAAGATGCTGCTGGCTATGGCGGAGGATGTCGGCGTCGTTCTCATCAAATTGGCCGATCGGCTCCACAATATGCAGACTCTCGAGCACTTGCCACCTGAGAAGCAGCGGCGCATCGCTCGGGAGACAATGGATATTTATGCGCCGCTCGCCAACCGGCTCGGCATTGGTCAGCTCAAGGCTGAACTTGAAGACCTTGCCTTCAAATACCTCGAACCGCAGACCTACGAGGCGATTGCCAAAGCGCTGGAGTCACGCGGGCATGACCGCGAGCGCTATCTCCAGCAGGTGATTGAGCAAGTCAAGCACGCACTGGCTGAGGCAGGCATTCAGGCAGTCGTCACCGGGCGGGAGAAGCACATTGCATCGATCGCGCGGAAGATGCGCCAGAAGCAGCGCAACTTCGACGAGATCTATGATGTCCTGGGAATCCGTGTCATTGTCGACGAACAACGCGACTGCTACGCGGCGCTCGGTGTCATTCACGGCATGTGGCACCCGATCCCTGGCGAATTCGATGACTACATCGCGACACCAAAGGAGAATCTCTACCGCTCGCTGCACACCGCGGTGATCGGGCCGAACGGTATCCCCTTGGAAGTCCAGATCCGTACTCACGAGATGCATCGCGAGGCTGAATACGGAATCGCTGCCCACTGGCGGTACAAGGAGCAGATCCGACCGGACAGTGGTGACCGTTCCATCGAGGCGAAGATCGCCTGGTTCCGCCAGATCCTCGAGTGGCGAGACGAACTCCTGGATGCTCAAGAGTTTGTCGATTCGGTCAAGCAGGACCTCTTGCCGGAGATGATCTACGTCTTCACGCCGAAGGGAGACGTGGTCGAGCTCCCGGCCGGTGCAACACCAGTCGACTTTGCCTACCGCATCCACACCGAGGTTGGACACCAGTGCGTTGGCGCCAAGGTCAATGGGCAGATTGTGCCACTGAACTACAAGCTCCAGAATGGCCAGGTGGTGCAGATCATCACCTCCAAGGCACGTACTGGCCCCAGCCGTGACTGGCTCATTCCGAGCAATGGTTATGTTACGACGGCTTCGGCCCGCGAGAAGATCCGTCAGTGGTTCCGCAAGCAGGAGCGGGAGGAGAACATCGCCCACGGCCGGCATCTCCTGGAACAGGAGCTCCGCCGGCTTGGCGTCGAGATGAAACCGGAGGATGTCCTTAAGCTCTTCCCGCGCTATCAGAAGCTGGAAGACTTCCTCGCCGCCATCGGTTATGGAGCGATCACACCGCAACAACTCGCGGCGCGCATCGCCGAGCACGAGGATCAACGCGTCCGTACGACATCTGCACCCGCTGCTGCGAGCACGCCACCACCGCTTCAGGTGACGGGTTTGCGCGACCTTCTGACCCGCCTCGCCAACTGCTGCAAACCCGTCTATGGAGATCCAATTGTTGGGTTTATCACACGCGGGCGAGGCATCACCGTCCACCGTGCCGACTGTCCGAATATTCTGCACACAACTGAGCCGGAGCGGATCATTCCCGTCAGCTGGGGTGAGACGCCGCAACAACACCCTGTCACGATCCGCATCGAGGCGTGGGATCGTGTCGGGCTCCTGCGCGACGTCACAACGCTTGTAGCAGATGAAGGGCTCAACGCGCTCTCCGTCCTCACGAATGTCCATGACGACCGGACGGTGACCATCCTCATGACGCTTGAGATCGCCAGTGTCCAGCAGCTCAGCCGCGTGCTGCAGAAGCTCGAGTCGATCAAGGACGTCTATGACGTCCGTCGAGTGACCGGCGGGGAAACAACGGCACCGGCACTCCGCTGAATCGGGCTCACTGTTCCCCGATTTCTTCCTCTGGCTCTTCGAGTAACCCCGCACGCTTCAGCAATCGCTCGCGTTTCGTGAGGCGCCGCCGTGGAGGTGTCCGCTCGGCCTCGACCAGCTCCGGCTCCCAGACAAGCTCGCGGCCAGCGACCTCGACGACGTCTCCCGGTTGGATGCCGAGCGCGATCAAGCGGCGCGAAATACCCCAACGCGCCAGCAGGCGTTGGTAGCGCTCGGCAGCCTCTGGATTCGAAAAGTCTGTCATCAACGTGAGGCGCTCGATCTTCGGCCCACGGAGTGCAAAACGGTGGGGTGCGAGACGTATTGCCTCCCAGCGTTCCTGCGAGCGATCCAGGGTGTAGACGCGGTGTGTCCGCACCGGCGGAACAATCCGCTCCGGACGAGGGATCTGCTGCAGCCGCTCCCACGCTGCTCGAACGAGTTCTCCTACCCCCTGTCCAGTCGCCGCTGAGATCGGATAGACGGCATACCCAAGGTCCTGGAGTACCGTCGAGAGACGCGGCCAGTTGGCTTGTGCCTCCGGGAGATCCATCTTGTTCACCGCCACAAGCTGGGGCTTGCCGGCGAGGGCTGCCGAATAGGCAGCCAGCTCAGCGTTGACAGTGTGAAAGTCCTCCAGCGGGTCACGCCCCTCAAGCCCGCCAGAACCGTCAAGGACATGAATGAGTAAACGCGTGCGCTCGACGTGACGGAGGAACTCCAGGCCGAGTCCGGCACCACGCGACGCACCAGCAATCAGGCCAGGCAAGTCCGCAAGGACGAAGGAGCCACCATTGCCCCCTGGCACGCTCACCACCCCAAGCATCGGCTCAAGCGTCGTGAAGGGATAGTCAGCAATCTTCGGCCGTGCCGCACTCACGGCTGCAAGCAGTGTCGATTTCCCAGCGTTTGGGAGTCCGATAAGGCCAACATCCGCGAGCAGTTTCAGCTCGAGACGCAACCAGCGTTCCTCGCCCGGTTCACCTTTTTCGGCAAAACGCGGAACTTGGCGGCTCGGGGTTGCGAAGTGCTGATTTCCCCGGCCGCCAAGCCCACCTCGCGCGACGAGGAGCACCTCCCCCGGTTCGACAAGATCACCAAGCACCTCACCCGTCGCCTCGTCGATCACCACTGTCCCCGGCGGTACGTCGATGTACAGGTCTGCCCCGTCACGTCCGCTCCTGTTGTTCCCTTGACCCGGTTGGCCGTCCGCAGCACGAAAGTGCTGCTGGTAGCTGAAGGGAAGCAACGTGTTGAGCGAGGGATCAACCCGCAGGTAGACATTCCCCCCACGTCCACCATCGCCACCGTCCGGGCCGCCACGCGGGACGTATTTCTCGCGATGGAAGCTCACTGCTCCGTTTCCACCATTGCCAGCTTTGACAAAGATTTTGGCCTGGTCGTAGAACATGACGCCTCCTGCCCGGGCAAGCCGAGCCACTTCAAGCGTCGTCATTCGCCACTGGTGCAGCTCACTCGAGAAAGTCGCGGAGTGCACGCGCCCGCAGCGGATGACGCAATTTCCGCAGCGCTTTGGCCTCGATCTGGCGCACTCGCTCGCGCGTCACGCCGAAGGTGCGCCCCACTTCTTCCAGTGTATATGTTTGCCCGTCTTCCAAGCCGAAGCGCATCGCCAGCACTCGCCGCTCCCGCTCAGTCAACGTCGCAAGGAGCGCCTGCACGTGCTCGCGTAAGAGCGACATCGCCGCCGCATCGAGCGGCGCTACTGTCCGCTCATCCTCCAGAAACTCGCCCAGTGTACTCTCCGCTTCTTGACCAACCGGCATTTCCAGCGAGACCGGCTCCTGTGCGGCCTGCAAGAGTTCGCGCACGCGCTCCACCGGCATATTCGCTGCTGCCGCGAGCTCCGCCGTCGTCGGTTCTCGGCCGAGCTCTTGGGTGAGTTGCCGTGCGATCCGCCCCAAGCGATTGACAGTATCCACCAGGTGGACAGGCAGGCGGATCGTACGCGCCTGATCGGCGAGCGCACGAGTGATCGACTGCCGGATCCACCACGTGGCATAGGTCGAGAACTTGAACCCTTTATGCGTCTGGAACTTTTCCACTGCACGAATCAGACCGAGGTTGCCTTCTTGGATCAAGTCCAGGAGTGTCAGCCCACGCCCAACATAGCGCTTGGCGATGCTGACCACGAGCCGGAGGTTCGCCTCCGTCAGCTTGCGACGGGCCTCTTCCCCTTCGCGCTGAACTCGCCGCCAGTGTGTGGCCAGCACATCCGACGTCAAGCCAAGCTGCGCCAGCGGCGGTTCGGGTGGTAACGCTTGCTCGCACGGATCACTCCACTGTCGGAGCGGCTCAGGGAAGAGTGCGAACTCAAGCCGTCGCTGTCGCAACTCTTCCTCGATTGCTTCGAGATTCGCCCCAAAACGCTCCAGCGCTTGGCGTAGGATGGTTGGTGAAATAGCGCTGAACGGCAAAATGGCGCTCAGGATCGCACAACGCGAGTGTCGCTCCAAGCCAAGCCCCTCGGCAAAGGCCTCGACCAGCGGCCATCCCGTGCGGAACCGTTCCCACACGCCCCGCACGATCGCCACCGGATCCTCACCATATGCGCGCCGCACCTCCGCGAGATATTCACCAGCTTCAACAGCCTGTCCCAGCTGCACTTCTTGCTCGGCCGTCAGCAGCGGAACGCGTCCAATTTCCGCGAGGTAGAGCCGAACCGGATCCTCAACTAGGAGATCGGGGTCCGTCTCTTCGCCGGCATCCCAGACACTGAGCGCTCCATCGACCGCATGACCCTCCTCGAGTGGCACAACGATCCCCTCTGCGACCAACTCAGCGAGGATCGTCTCGGCAGCGTCTGGGCCAAGTGCATCGATCAGTGCGGTCAGCTGCTCCCGCGAGAGCCACCCTTGTGCTCGCGCAGCCGAGAGGATTGCCATGACATCGACCGGCACCAGAAGGTCAGTTGACTCGTTCGTCTTCATCATCACATCACGGGACCGCTTGGGTCTTCCGCGCCGTTCCGCCTTAGTCACCGCGCGCACTCCTCACGGTCGATGAGGCACCCAATCGCTACTCGTGCGGCAGCCCAGTGATACTACGGACATGGCGAGAATTCAATGCCCGTCACCTTCGGGGCAGCGACCATTTCGCGCGCGATAAGGTCGGTGAGCGTCTCTCGCCGCTGCCAGAGCATGACTCGCCCATCCTCCACTGCCACCACCGCTGGCCGACGCGCCAAGTTGTAGTTACTCGCCATCGCCAAGCAGTACGCCCCCGCGACGGGCACGATGACGAGATCACCACGTTGGGGAGTGGGAAGCCAGGCCTCCCAGACAAGCACATCGCCCGACTCGCAATACTTCCCCACTACCGTCACTTGTTCTGCGGAACGCTCTGTGAACCTTCCAGGAAGCACCACGTAACGTGCCCCATATAGCGCCGGGCGAATGTTGTCCGCCATCCCGCCATCCACCGCCACATAGGTGCGAACTCCTGGGATGCGTTTGACCGCCCCCACCCGATACAGCGCAAGGCCTGCACGTGCTACTAGCGAACGTCCAGGCTCAAGGTAAAGCCGTGGGAGCGGAAGATTCCACGCACGTGCTGCCGCTTGTACCCATTCCGCCAGCATCGCGGCTGCCTGGGTAAGATCAAGCATGGGGTCGTCAGGGGTGTAGGGGACACCAAGCCCCCCACCCGGCGAGAACTCTCTTGGGACGACTCCATACCGGTCACGCATTCGCGCGGCAAAAGCGAACGCCCGCTCGATTGCTTCTCGGTACGGGGCGAGATCAAAGATTTGTGACCCAATGTGCAGGTGGTAGCCAAGAAGCCGGAGTGCCGAGCACGACTGGCAGAAGGACACAGCCCGCTCGGCATCGCCCGTTTCGATTGGAAATCCGAACTTCGAGTCCAGCTGTCCGGTCCGTCGGTACGCATGCGTGTCGTGGGGCTCCACACCGGGATTGAGGCGAAGCCAGACTGCAGCAGTCTTGCCCTCGGCTGTCGCAATCGCCGCGAGGAGCTCCAACTCGTCGCGGTTATCGACGACCAACCGTCCCACACCAATGCGGAGTGCGAGTTCCAGCTCTGACTCGAGTTTATTGTTTCCGTGAAATACCAGTCTTTCGCCCGGAACCCCTGCGTAATGGGCCATGAAAAGCTCGCCATCCGAGACACAGTCAATCCCGAGTCCCTCCTGCGCGAGCAATTGGAAGAGTGCCACTGAGGCATACGCCTTCGCCGCATAGATGAGCGACGCTTCACCAGAATACTGAGCCAGCCCTCGTCGAAAGGCAGCACAGGCAGCCCGAATCGTAGCAACGTCGTAGATATACAGCGGCGTGCCAAATTCGCTAGCGAGCTCGGCCAGGGGACGACCACCTACCGAGAGCTGGCCGTTGGCATCCATTCTTGCCGTATCCGGCAAGACCCGCACCAGTTCGGTGTCGAACTTGCGCATCCTCCGTCCTTCGCGCCACAGTGGGCACGGCGGTGAGTATAGTTGGCAAATCAGAGGCGCGCCAAGAGAAACAGCGCGTCAACGGCAAGGAAGTTCCTGAACAATGCCTGAGACAATTCTGACTGTCGACAACGTGAGCAAACACTATGGGGCAGACGAGCTGTTCCGGGACGTACGCTTCCATTTGCTCGAGCGCGATCGCGTCGCCCTTGTCGGTCCGAACGGTGCGGGGAAGAGCACGCTCCTCCGTATTGTCGCAGGCCTGGAGCAACCCGACAGCGGCCGGATCATCGCCCAGCGCGGACTCCGTATTGGGTACTTACCACAAGAACCAGCGGTACCGAGCGGTCGTAGTGTCCTCGAGGCAGCGCTCGATGCCCTTTCACAGGTTCGTGCCCTCGGGGAGGAACTCGCCTCCCTTGCAGCGACCCTTGCGACCGTGCACGACCCGGCTGAGCAAGCTCGTCTGTTGACCACTTACGAGCGTGTCAGCACACGCTTCGAGGCCGCGGGAGGGTACGACCTCGATGTTCGCACCCGGCAGGTACTTGCCGGCCTCGGCTTTCGCGACGAGGAACTTCTCCAGCCAGTTGAACAGCTCAGCGGTGGTCAACGGACGCGGCTTGCGCTCGCCCGTGCCTTACTTGCTGACCCAGATCTCTTGCTCCTCGACGAGCCGACCAATCACCTTGATCTTGAAGCGCTCAGTTGGCTCGAGCGCTTCCTGCAGCGATTCCGCGGCACCGTCTTGGTGGTTGCACATGACCGCTATTTCCTTGATCAGGTCACGACGCGGACACTGGAATTGCATTTCGGTCGCCTCGAGGAGTATCCAGGGAATTACTCTCAGTATCTCGTGCTCCGGGCACAACGCTTTGCAGAACGGCTCGCCGCCTATGAAGCGCAGCAGGAGTACATCCGGAAGGAAGAAGCCTTTATTCAGCGCTACCGCGCTGGCCAGCGCGCCCGTGAGGCTCGCGGTCGAGCAACCAAACTGAGTCGACTCGAGCGCCTCGAACGCCCGCGCGACATCGAACGCGTTCAACTCGGGCTGAAACAGGGTGGGCAGAGCGGGCGAACAATCCTTACGACGACTCCCCTTGTGATCGGTTACCCCAGCCGCGAGCTCTTTCGGACTCCTGAGCTCGTTGTCCAGCGCGGGGAGCGTATCGCAATCATCGGCCCGAACGGAGTCGGCAAGACGACGTTGCTTCGCACGCTGCTCGGCCAACTTCCTCCACGTGCCGGGACGATCCGCTTCGGCCAAGGTGTCAAGCTTGCCTACCTTGCGCAAGAGCCGCGTTTCGACGAAGAGCAAACCGTCCTCGAGACACTTCTGCGCCGGCATGCCCTGAGCGAACGTGAGGCCAGGAACTTCGCTGCGCGCTTCCTCTTCGAGGGCGATGCGGTGTTCAAGCCGGTCAGCGCACTGAGCGGGGGTGAACGGCGACGTCTTGCACTTGCGCTGTTGGCACTCGAACGGGCCAATGTTCTCCTCCTCGACGAGCCAACGAATCATCTGGATCTCCCAAGCCGCGAAGCGCTCGAGGCCGTGCTGGCTGACTTCGAGGGCACGATCCTTTTTGTCTCGCACGACCGCTATCTCATTGATCGCCTCGCGACGACCGTCTGGGCCATCGAGGGCGACGAACTCCTTGTCTCATTTGGCAATTTCACTGAGTACCAGCGTCGCCGCACGTCCAATCGCCCGGAACCACCTCGCACAACAACGCTCGACCATGGACGCAGCGCCCCTCCACGCGTAGCATCCCGCCGCTCACCGCGTCAAGTCGAGCGTGCACTCGCCCAGGTAGAGCAGATGATCGAGGAACTGGAGGAACGAGCTCAGCAACTCGCCGAGGACCTTGACGAAGCCACCGCGCGTCAGAACGTTGAGGCAATCATCGAACTTGGTGCAGCGTACGAGACCGTGATGCGAGAACTGGAACAGGCCTACGCGCGCTGGGAGATGCTCCAAGAAGAACTCGCGGGGTTGCGCGTTGGAGACTGAAGGTGCGGCGCCCATATGTGATCGGACTTACCGGGAACATCGCTTGCGGGAAGTCGCTCGTCCTGCGAGAACTTGCTGCATTGGGAGCTGAAACAATCGATGCCGACCAGGTCGCCCGCGAAGTAACGACTCCTGGCAGCCCTGTCCTTACAGCGATTGCCCAGACGTTCGGACAAGGCGTACTCCGTCCTGATGGCACGCTTGACCGGCGTGCACTGGGCGCAATCGTCTTCCGCGACCCTGAGGCGCTCCGACGCCTGGAAGCAATCACCCATCCAGTTATCATCGCTGAGATTCGCCGTCGAGTGGCCAAAAGCAACCGCCCGGTCGTCGTTATCGACGCAATCAAACTGTTTGAATCGAGTCTGGCCAGCGAATGCGATGAAGTGTGGGTGGTGACGTGCCGACCGGACCAGCAGTTGGCACGCTTGATGGCTCGTGACGCGTTGAGCGAAGAGGAAGCCCTGGCCAGGATCCAAGCCCAACCCCCGCAAGAAGAGAAGGTCGCCCACGCAGATCGCATCATCGATAATAGCGGGTCGATTGAGGCGACTCGACAGCAAGTGCAAACGCTCTGGCGCGAAGTGCTCGCGAAGATCGGTGCGACGAGCAGTCCGATGCTTGCTTATTCTTCTCCTTCCTCCTACACTGCCAACACACGTCACGAAGGAGAGGGTGGGGAAGGCACGCGGGATGCGGACACGCAAACCAACATTGACGCCGGCGGAGGCACGAGCTCTTCACGCTGAGGCACTGGTCATCGATTCGCAGCAACCTCCGATCACAACTGGAGCCCTCTTCACCCCGCGCATGCGTCAGCTCGTCGCGGAATATGCACGGATGGGTCGTACCCGAGCGGAAGTCCAACCACTCCTCGAAGCAATGGTCGTGCGGGAACTTCGGGAGTCACCCGAGGCACGCCGCGCCTATCTTGATCTCTGGGAGCGCTCCGGCGTCACCGTTGCCTGTGGTACCTTCTCCGGCCCAGGTCCGATCAGCCAGGCTTTCGAGCAAGCCGTACGGCGCATCAGCCAGGTTCATGCCATTGTCGACATCCTTGACGAGCACTTGGTCCTTGTCCGCGAGGCAGCTGACATCGAACGAGCGCACCATCAACGGAAACACGGAATCGTGATTGACTTTCAGGATACGCTCGCCTTCGGTGACGATCTTGACCGTATCGAGCTGTTTCATCATCTCGGCCTGCGAATGGTGCAGTTAACCTACAACTTGCAGAACCTTGTCGGTGACGGCTGCACCGAACGGTACCAAGGCGGTTTGACAACGTTCGGGCTGGAAGTGGTCCACCGCCTCAACGAGCTCCGCATCTTGATCGACATCAGTCATTGCAGCGAACAGGTGGGCTGGGACGCACTTGCTGTCTCGACGGCACCGGTCGTCGTGTCACACTCTGCCGCTAAGGCACTTTCCGATCATCCCCGCACGAAATCGGATGAGTTGGCACGAGCAGTTGCCGAACGTGGGGGATACTTCGGCGTCGTTGTTGTACCAGGCTTTATCAGTCGGCGCCCCCATGCCACGCTGGAAGACTTCGTTCGGCACGTTGAGCACCTTGTGAACGTCTGCGGGATCGACCACGTTGGCATCGGCACGGACAAGATTGGCCCACCGAGTTCCCGCACTGGTTCGCTGATCGAGTTTCCGCCCGAAATGCCAGCTGCTCCACCGGGCACATTCGACTGGACGGGATTCCGCCCGGAGGAACATCGCCTGACGCCGGACTTCCGCCTCGAGGGATACGAGACATTCGCCGATTGGCCGAACCTGACGGTCGCTCTGGCGCAGGCCGGTTTCACAGAAGAAGAGCTGCGGAAACTCCTTGGGCTCAACTTCCTGCGCGTCTTCCGTGATGTCGTTGGCTGAATTGTTTCCGTCCGATGATAGGATTGCTGCGAGTGGAAGAGCACGAACCGATGAGTCGTTCCGCGCGGTACCTGCTTCTTCAGCTTGCCCCATGTGCTTGACGCACAAAGACGGAGGTTGATCGTGGAGGCATCAATTCGTCTCGGCCATATCCGAGGGATTGAAATTGGTGTCCATTATAGCTGGCTTCTCGTCTTTGCACTGCTCACCTATTCGCTCGCTGTCGGCATCTTCCCGAACTGGTATCCCGGTTGGGAACCAGGGACCTACTGGGCGATAGGAGCGCTTTCGAGCTTGCTCCTCTTTGCATCGGTTTTAGCCCATGAACTCGGACATTCGCTGGTCGCACAGGCACGCGGCGTTCCGGTAGTGAGCATCGTGTTATTCATCTTTGGTGGTGTTGCCCAGCTGGCGGACGAGGCACGCCGGGCGAGGGATGAGTTTCTGATCGCCGTGGCTGGTCCCGCCGTAAGTGTGGTCATCGGGGTCATCTCTATCGTACTCTGGCCGTTCGTTGATGATTTCAATCAGCCACTCGGAGCCGTCTTGGAGTATCTCGGCTGGGCCAATCTCATCCTTGTCGCCTTTAACTCGATCCCTGCATATCCGCTTGACGGCGGCCGTGTGCTCCGCGCGCTTCTCTGGGGCACAATGCGCAACGTCCTGCGTGCCACTCGCATCGCAGCTGGGATCGGCGTCGCCATCGGGTTCCTGTTCATGGCCGGTGGACTCTTCCTCGTCTTCCGGTCGCCACTCTCTGGCATCTGGCTCATCGCGATCGGCTGGTTTTTGCAGAATGCTGCCCAGCAGTCTTACCAGCAGCTCATGATCCGACGCTTCTTTGAGGGGGTGCGCGTTGGCCAACTGATGGAGCCGGAGCCACCGACCATCAGCCCTGACCTCACAGTCGACGAGCTGGTGGACGCGCTGCTCGTCCACAACGTCCGTTGCTTTCCGGTCGTGGAGAACGGTCGCCTTGTTGGCATTGTGACACTCACCGACGTGCGCCATGTCCCACGGCACGAATGGGCAAGCCATCGTGTGCGTGATCTCATGACGCCACGGGAGCGCCTAATCACCGCTTCACCAGACGATGATCTCGAGCGTGTGCTGCGTCTCATGGCCGGGCACGAGATCCACCAGATTCCCGTCGTCGAGGATGGTCGACTGCTCGGGATTTTGACACGCAACGCCTTGCTACGTTTCCTACAGCTGCGGCAAGAACTGGCACGAACCCCGGACGAAGTCGCGGCGATCTACGCACAGCAACGCAGAGAACGACGCGTCTCCTAAGTCACGGTGCTTCGAGCGGATCGACAAGATCGACCGGCACAGTCTCAACACGCCCGTCGCGCTCGACAAGGACTGCCTCAAAGGCAAGCCCTTCAAGACACCGTGCGAGGAACGGGAGGCTGCGCACGTGCGCGATACCGGGTCCAGCTGGAATCCGGAGGTGGACAGGCATCCCGACGGAGAGCGGAACCGGTTGCAGCGACCGTCCATGGAGTCCACGCGAAGGGGTGAAACAAACCGGTCGATCGAGACCGATACTTTCACCATGGAGCAGCGCAGCCCAGCGTCCAGTGCGCTCACGGAGCGCCTCGAAGAACGGGTCAGCGAGCGCAATCCGACCGAAGCCCTCCATGACCAGGATGCCAAACGGCAAAGGCCAGTCCCCACGGAAACCTGTCAGTACCCGACGCACCTGGGCAAGATCTCTGAAGAAAGGTTCGAGCGCACTCACGGAGAGGCTCCCGACGATGACACCAGCTGCGCCGATGTCCAGCAATCGGCGCAGGACTGCACTGCTCACCGTCATCCCCGCAACAACGACCGTACCACGACAGCGCTCGTCAAACTCGTCGATCGGCAATTCCCGGTCCGGGCGATCAGCCAGGACCATGAGCGGGCCGGCAGATTCTGGCCCGAGGAGCACAGTACCTGCGACGAGATCCCCGACGGCACGGATCTCGACTGCTCCTTCAGTAATTCGGATCACCTCGCCAGCAACCAGCGCCGGCACGGGCCGACGCGGTGCTTCGGCAACGACGACAAGTGTCCCAGTCTGTTCGTCCAGCGTGGCAAGCCGCCCCGCAATTGGGCTCGACACTTGAAGGGACCGAAGTCCCCGCCGGCGGGCTGCGACGACCTCACCCGCTTCGACCCGCTCACCGAGCGCTCGCACCAGATAACGAGCAACCTCCCCTGGGGCGACTCCGAGTTCCACCGCAAGAGCGATGCGGGCCGCCCGGCTGACACCCGTTGCAGCGGTGGCGATGATGGTCTCCGGCTCGACGAGTTGAGACGCCGCCACGCGCACCTCAGGTGCGACGAGCAGGCGTCGGACGACGCACTCGACATCCTCCGCGATGACCGGCGCGAATGCAAACGTGGTCACTCTGCCCCTCCCGACAAACCAAGGTCCGCGAGCCACGAGCGGAGGCGACGCATGCGCGCCGCGGGATCACTTGGCAACCGTAACGGACGCCCTCTTGCATCGATCACGACACCAAGACGCGCCCAGCCGAGCGCCGCGTCACCCGTGAACTGCAGCGCAACGCCCGCCTCGAGCCCCCCGATCCGGACACCCGACTCCAGTTCCACAGAGAGTTCCGCAAATGTCCCTGGAGAGAATGGGAGGACGTGCACACTTCCCCATGGAACGCTGAAACGCTGGACGATCTCACCAGTCCGCAGTTCACCACGCACGGCGATGGCGCCCTCGACGCCATCACCTGTGAGAACAAGCACATGCGCGAGCGGCAAGAGCGCATCGCGTTCCAATACCCTCGCCGCATAACCAGGGTGGAACTCCGCAATCGCTCCACCTGCGGCGAGGAGATCCGCTTCATCCAGCGCAATACTCACAAGGCCGCTCACCGGCACCGGCTCAATTCCATCGAGGGCACACAGCACCGCGAGTGCCGGCGGAAGCGTCGCGAACCAGGGTCCGAGTGCAATGAGCGTCAAGTCCTCTCGAACATCCTGCTGCTCGATCTCGCCTGCGACCACACGCAAGAGCGCTCGGACAAAGGCAGCAGCAAGAAACTGGTCACGTTCGTTGAGAATGACGGGATACGGTGAGAGCACTCGATTAGCCAGCCAATCGAGAAGCTCATCGTCACCGATCGACCAAGGGAGCCACCGCTGGATGCTCTCGGAGCCGAGCTCCGCCAATCCGAGCGCCTGGTGACCGAGATCCTGCTCCGCGCGATGGATTGTTGCAAGACCCTCCGCGCGGGCCCACAGCACAGTGGCCCCCTGCTCCAGATCCACTAGGACCAGTCGCTGCTCTGCTCGACGAACCAAGAACGCTGCTGCTCGCTCCAGCGCTGTCAACCGATCGACCAGTTGCTCCGAGAACGTGCCCTCAAGCTCGCTGCGCAGCGCTTCCACAGCTTGCGCGCGGAGTTCGGCGGAGAGCGCACGCACGACTTCGGCTGGTGCATACTCCCCGGGATCGACTCCCATAAGCTCAAGCTGCTCGCCGAGTGCGGCTGCGACGTGTTGCTGAATCGCCTCTGGCGCAACGACGATTCCGAGGCGAGGCCGCCACTCGTCACCGATGGCACTCGTTACCGCGGCAAAGGCGGTCCGCCAAACAGCGTCATCCGCTAAGCCAGCTAAGAGGAGCAGGTCCGGTCGCTGCTCATTCAGCTTCTGGGCAAGCACTGTCGGGCTCGTCGTCTCATCAACGACGAGCTGGGACACTCGTACGGGAGAGGCACGCGCTGCAGTCGCAGCCAACTCGGCAGCGAAGTTCTGGCCTCCGAGCGCAACGAGCACGACCGTTGGCCGTGACAGAGGTAGTCCGACCGAAATCCAAGCGTCGGCCCCATCTCCAAGCACACTCCGGGCACTGATCGGCCTTCCACTATCGAGAACAGATCGGCCAAGTCGTCGTTCGATTACCTCGAGCGCGGGGATGACCGATCGTCCTACCACGCTGGCGCTCGCCACGAGACGCGGTTCTCCTTCGACACGATCAGTCACGATCGCCCGTGTTGTTGCCCCGTTCAGCGAGAGGACGATCGCGCTCCGCACCGGCTCTGCGTCTCCCATCGCTCCTCCGCGCCTTCGCTAGCGACTCAGCCACAAGATGTAGACAGCAACGCCGATCAAGACCGCCAGCGCCACCACCAACGCCAACCGTGCTGCTCGTCGCCCGGCTGCAGACTCGCTCGCCGCTGCCGCTGGAGCGTTGGCCAATTCCGCGCGGATAGCTGGAAGCGAGAGTAGCGGCAATGGGGCAAAGACGGTCGGAGCCACCGCCTCGACGTCCGATAGGCGAGTCCACACGGGCGAAACTGGCGGGACCACCACTCTCTCCTGCCCCACCGGCTCAGCAGCCACGGGAAGCGATTCGCCCGGTTCACGCAGCCAGTCGGGAAGCTCCGCCTCACTCAGCCATTCCAGTTCTCCGCCAGGCGCGCTCGGCTCATCGCCCCGCAACCACTCCGGTAATGCAGCATCGGAGAGCGCGCCAGCTATTGTTGTGCCCTCTTGGAGACCGCCCAGCGCAGAGAGATCAAGCGGAAGCACAGCACCACAGCGCCGGCAATACGTGTCATCTGGGGCACGTGGTGCTCCGCAGCTCGGACAAGTGCTCGTACTAGCCACCTCCCCGCTCAGCACAGCGCCACACACCGGACACACATCACGATCTTCGGCGATGTGCTGACCACACTGCGGGCAATACACGATGAACCTCCGCTCGCGCAGTGCATTCTGCGCGCAGTGTAGCATTGTCCCTTCGGATTCGAGTACCCCAGAAGTCCTATTCCCCAGTATCCCCCCGGAGCTCTGCGCTGTCGAGCCAGATCGTCACCGGACCATCATTGACCAACGCCACGTCCATGTGAGCCCCGAAGACACCAGTCTCTACCGGTAGGCTGAGCGACCGGAGTGCCTCTGCAAAGGCTTCGACGAGTGGACGAGCCTCATCCGGCGGAGCTGCCTCGATGAAGCTCGGACGACGTCCCTTACGAACGTCGGCATACAGCGTGAACTGTGAGACGACGAGCACACCCCCTCCGATCTCGAGCACTGAGCGGTTCATCTTACCGGCCTCGTCCTCGAAGATACGCAGGTGCGCCACTTTGCGAGCCATCCACTCGGCCGTCGCCTGATCGTCACCACGCCGCACGCCAACGAGCAGAAGCAAGCCCGGGCCGATCGCTCCGACGACTTGGCCGTCCACCGTCACACTCGCTTGACTCACACGCTGGACGAGGACGCGCACTGTTCCATCCCCCTCCTCAATCCGCATCACTTTGGGCACCATGCTCCGATTCGAGCGTCGCTACAGCAAGGGCAGCGATCCCCTCGCCACGCCCGATGAAACCGAGCCGCTCATTCGTTGTCGCCTTCAGATTCACCTGTGTAGTGGTGATCGCCAGCGCTTCGGCGATCCGCTCGCGCATCCGCTCACGGAACGGTGCAATCCGTGGGTACTCCGCAACAAGCGTGGCATCAACGTACGCGATACGCCATCCGGCCTCCTG
This sequence comes from Thermomicrobium sp. CFH 73360, assembly GCF_023806465.1. Taxonomy (GTDB): domain Bacteria; phylum Chloroflexota; class Chloroflexia; order Thermomicrobiales; family Thermomicrobiaceae; genus Thermomicrobium. The sequence goes on from NZ_JAMSLS010000002.1 coordinate 618,683, forward strand.
GACGAGGCGGCGAATGTGACGAAGCAGTTCCAAGCTAGAGACATTTCGCCACCGCTCATCCTCGGGAGGAAAATGCGTTCCCAGATCCCCGAGACCAGCCGCTCCGAGCACAGCGTCGCCGATCGCGTGTGCCAGAACGTCAGCATCAGAATGTCCAGCCAGACCAACCGTTCCAGGAATTTCCACACCACCGAGCACGAGTCGACGCCCGGTGACGAGGGGGTGAACATCGTACCCCAAGCCGACGCGGATCATTCCCTTCTCCTTCGAGCGAGCAAAAACTCTGCAATCGTCACATCGAGTGGCGTCGTCAGCTTGATGTTCTCTGGATCACCAGGGAAGATGTAAACTGGAAAACCCGCACGCTCGAGAAGCGTTGCTTCATCGGTCACCGTGGCCAAACTTGCACCAACCCGACGGTAGGTCTCACGCAGCCAATCGAGACGGAACACCTGGGGGGTTTGTGCGGCCACGAGCGTCGAACGATCCGGCGTTGTGACAACTCGCCCATCCACTGAAACCTGCTTGATCGTATCGACGACCGGTACAGCAGCAACCACCGCTCCGTGCCGGTGTGCCATCGCGATCGCACGCCGGACGAGCTCCGAAGTAAGGAGCGGTCGCGCTGCGTCGTGGATCAGGACAAGCTGGACCGACGGACTAAGACACTCGACCCCCGCTCGTACCGAGAGTGCCCGTTCGGCTCCCCCTAACGTGACACGCACCGGTATCCGGAGTTCCGACACCTGGCACAGTGACTCGATTGCTGCAGCATTGGCCTCGCTGGCGACGACAACGATTTCATCGATCTGCGCCGAGCGCGCGAGTGCCCCGAGAACCCACGCGAGTGCTGGTCGACCGGCGAGCGGGAGGAGCGCCTTATCGCGTCCACCAAGTCGTTGTCCACTGCCAGCGGCAGGAATCACTGCCCCGCACGTCATGGTGTCTCGCCTCGCTGCACAAGTTGGCCGAAGACGAGCCGACCGCTCGCCGTCTGTAGCGTGCGAGTCACTTCGACGAGCACCTCGCGGCCGATAAAGGACTCTGCACGCTCAACGACCACAAGTGTGCCGTCCTCCAGGTACCCGATCGCCTGCTCCGGTTCCCGCCCTGGACCGACGAGAAGGAGCGTCAGCTGGTCACCCACATGCACTGGACTCCGAAGCGCTTCAGCCAGCTGGTGTGGATTGAGCACGATAAGCCCGCGCACTCGCGCCACATCGGCGAGACGCTGGTCACACGTCACGAGGCGGCCACCGAGCTCACTGCAGCGCGCCACAACGGCTTCGTCAGTGGGACGTGCTGGCTGAAAAGCGGACAGCACTTCGAGCCCAGCTCCAAGGTCCTCGCGGAGCCGGCGAAGAACCTCCAGTCCACGTCGGCCGCGTGCTCGCCGGGTACTCTCACGACTTTCAGCGATGCGATGGAGCTCCTGCAGTACCTCCTTAGGCACGTAGACTGTGCCCTCGAAGAATCCTGTCTGGAGAAGCGCTCGGATGCGCCCATCGATGAGCGCACTCGTGTCCAGTACCAAGGCTGGCTCACCCGGGCGCGACGCTCGCCCAACGAGCGAGAGGATCTCCGTCCGCTTGCTGTGCCCGACAAGTGTTCCAATCAGCGTCGCCAGCAGCGCGATGGCAGGCGGGACGAGTTGCCCAGCTGGACGCGGCAACAGGGCCAAGGGCCACGCAAGCAAGAGACCAAGCAGCGCACCCAAAAATGCGCCGAGACCGCCTGCGATGAGTGCATCGAGGGTGAGCGTACGCAACCGCAGAAGAATTGCGTCGACGAGGTCAAAGACGACATACGGGGTCGTCAGGAATCCCAGCGCCGCGAGCACTGCAGCGAGGAACAGCTGTGAAGCCCCGACGAGTTCTGGCCGTGCAGCCAGCACACCACCGAACGACCAGCCGACCAGTGCACCGACGAACAGGCCACTATAGCGTAACAGCCGCCCGATCGGCGCGTTCGCTCGCTCAGCTCGCGCCCGGCGTCGATCGACTGGCGGATGTTCTATCGTGCCCTCAGTCGAAGCTGTCTGCGCGGCGTCTTGGGGAGGCTTCAGTGCTACCATGTCGCCGCATCCATTCGCCGGCCGTGTCGCTCGCGCTCTCACTGCTCAGGCAGTGTAGCAGGTCGCTCGTAATGCCGAGCACGCGTTTCAAGCGCCGCGACGATTTCGAGTGGTACCTCAACGCTTCCCAACTCGCGGCCAGCACGAAATGCGGGGCCGTGGTAATCGCTCCCTCCTGTTGGGATGAGATCCCACCGTCGAGCCAGTTCGACCAGTTCACGCTGGATCTCCGGCGGATATTCCGCGTACCACGCCTCAAGACCAGCCAGCCCGGCTGGCACCAACTCAGCGAGCACCGATTCGAGGTCATCGACGCTGAGCGGGTGCGCCAGAACCGGTACACCACCGGCTGCGAAGATGATTTCGACCGCCTGACGAGGAGATGGATAGCTGCGCGGGACATACGCCGGACGATTGCGGCCCAAGTATCGGTCGAACGCCTCGTCAATGGACGAGACATAGCCATGGGTGAGAAGCAACCGTGCAGCGTGCGCCCGGGTGATCGTCCCGCCCTGAGCAACCGTTTCCAGATCCTCGAGCGTGAACGGGAAGCCGAGCCTACGGAGTTGCTCTACGATGCGCGCGGCGCGCTCTCGCCGCGCCTCGACCAACCGCTCGAGATGAGCACGGAGCACTGGCTGTTGTGGATCGATGAAGTATCCCAACACGTGGACTTCACCAGCCTCGACTGCGGTACTCAGCTCGATTCCCGGGACAACCGTGACACCGAGCTGAGCAGCAACCGTCTGTGCTGGCGCAAGACCAGCAACGGTGTCGTGATCAGTGATGCCAAGCACGCGAAGGCCGCGCGCTGCCGCCAACTGGACGAGCTCCTCAGGTGAAAGGAGCCCGTCGGACGCATTCGTGTGGGTGTGGAGATCGACTGTACCCATGCACAAGATAGAGAGACTGCCCCCGGTGCCCTCGCCGGGGGCAGTCCTCGTTCAGCGCGGTTCGACAATCAGCCGGATCGCTGTGCGATCCTCGTTCCCGATCGTGACCGTAATGAATGAGGGGAGACACACGGCATCAATACCCGACTCGGCGAGGTAATCGCGGGCGATCGCCACCGCCTTGATCGCCTGATTGGCCGCACCAGCACCGATGGCCTGGACCTCAGCCCGCCCAACTTCCCGAACGACACCTGCGATCGCGCCAGCGACTGCGCTCGGGCGAGAGCGCGCTGACACCTTGAGCACCTCGCTCCGCCGCTTCTGACCACCCGCTTGACCGCCGGACCGGGGAGACTCCTGATAACCCTCCTCAGGAGGGAAACTCGCCTCTGTACCGATTTTGATCTCACGCAAATCGAGTTTACTGAAGAAGCGCTCCATTCTGACTCCTCCGATGGATGTGGGTCACTCTGCCACGCTTGTCGCTCAGCCCGACTCCATTTCCGAGCAGCGCGTCCGATCCTCTACGCGGTCCCCCCACTCCTCTCCAGGATGACTTCCCTATCCCCATACACCGACTTGCCGTCGCGACGGGCCAGCCATGAGGCTGCAGCCGCGTGTAGGCGTACCACACCGAGACGAGCGCGTCAATAGACACAAGAGGCAGCCCTTTGCACTGTTCGCTCGATGCGAGCGTGTGAGCTGCACCGTCCCGACACTGGATATCACGTCCGCAGTGCTGTCGGCGATCATCGTAGGGTGACCAGCCAGCATCACTGCCTGTCCGTGCGGTTCAGCAGACGAGAAGAGTCGCTCAGGCCACCAGCATTCTGGGAACGGCTGTAATCCTACTACTGAATCGCGAAGCCTGACTTCGGGAGTATCGACTGTGAAGCGTGTCGATCTCCCCCGCGAGGACATCAAGCAAAACAGCCGGCACCCGCGTGGATGCCGGCTGTGTCGCGGTTAGCGGGCATAATCGATCGCCCGCGTCTCACGAATGACAGTAACTTTGATCTGTCCCGGGTAATCGAGTGTCTCCTGGATCTTCTTGACCACGTCGCGGGCAAGCCGCAACGCACCGTAGTCGTCAATCTGGTCCGGCCTGACGAGAATACGTACTTCGCGCCCGGCCTGGATTGCGTACGCCTTTTGGACGCCGGGGAAGGATGTCGCGACGCTCTCGAGCGCTTCAAGACGCTTGATGTAGGCTTCGAGCATCTCACGCCGCGCTCCTGGCCGAGCACCACTGATCGCGTCGGCAGCCGCGACGATAAATGCTTCGATCGTCTTGGGCTCTTCCTCACCGTGATGTGCCGCAATCGCGTGCACAATCTTGGCCGACCGACCGAGGCGTCGCGCGATGTCTGCGCCGATCAACGCATGCGGCCCCTCGACCTCGTGGTCGACGGCCTTGCCGATATCGTGCAGGAGCCCGGCTGTCTTGGCGACATTGACGTCCGCACCGAGCTCGGCAGCGAGTGCACCAGCGATGAGCGCAACCTCGATCGAATGCTGGAGTACGTTCTGCCCGTAACTCGTGCGGAAGCGAAGTCGACCCAGCAGGCGGATGAGATCCGGGTGCAGGCCCTGCACCCCAGCCTCGAGTGCTGCCCGTTCCCCCTCTTCCCAGATGATCTGCTCGACCTCTTGGCGCGTCTTCTCGACCACCTCTTCGATCCGCGCGGGGTGAATTCGCCCGTCTTGGATGAGCTTCAACAGTGCCCGACGAGCGATCTCGCGCCGCACTGGATCGAAGGATGAAAGTGTGACAGCCTCTGGTGTATCGTCGACGATAAGATCAACACCCGTCGCCTGCTCGAGCGCTCGGATATTCCGTCCTTCACGCCCGATAATACGACCCTTCATGTCGTCGCTCGGAAGCGGGACGACGGTTACCGTGGCCTCGGCGACGTATTCGGACGCGATCCGTTGAATGGCTGTCGCCAGAATCATGCGGGCACGCTGTTGCGCCTCCTCGCGCACCTGCTGCTCGAGTTCGCGGACCTGACGGTTGAGCAGTTCGCGTGCCTCCTCGGTCGCCTGCTGGATCACAAGCTGCCGCGCTTCCTCCAGTGTCATCTGCGCCACGCGTTGGAGCTCGGCCTGCCGTTCCTGCTCCAACCGGGCGATCTCCTCGAGGCGCTCCTCGATCTCCTTCTCTCGCGCCTGGATCTTGCGTTCACGCTTTTCAAGATTCTCCAGGCGCCGGTCCAGCTGTTCCTCCTTGGCCTGAAGCCGCCGCTCCAGACGCTCGACTTGTTGGCGTCGCAGCTGATATTCCTGCTCCAGTTCCTCGCGCAGCTTCAGCGCGGCATCCTTCGCCTCCAGGAGGATCTCTCTCTGCCGCGCCTCAGCCTCTTCCAGCAGTCGCCGGACCTCGTCTCCCGTTGCGCGCAGGCGCGAGCGTGCTGCCCGCTGTAAGTACAGGTAGGTTCCGAACATCACCACGATCGCTGTGACGACGACCGCGGCGACGACCATCAGCATGGTCTCCATCTCCGCGCCTCTCCTCAATGCATCGTTTGGTAACGTACAAGGTCGTCACGCAATGAAGCGAACGACCAATAACTGGCGGGGAATTGCCCGCCTCTAAGGATACCCCTCACCAGCCGCTCACGCCAAACGTGCGGCCGAGCACTGCTGCCCTGTGAAGCGGAGCTCAGAGGCTCACATGAATTCGCCATAACCACAGCCCCATCCTCGCATCTCGTGGTGGGCATGGTCTGCTCAGCCCGTGCTCAACACCGCCAGCGGTAGAGCACCGATGGAAGAACTGCAGCTGCTTGGAGCCCGTACTGCTCTCCCCGGCAGCGCTCAGTAGAGCAACGGTACATTAGCCCGGCAAGCGGGTAGACCACCAGACGCGAATCCCCTTAACAAGACACGACATCACAGATCAGACTTCGTTGAGCGATCTGGTCAGCAACGTGAGGAGGGGGGTTATGTCCGCCGAGCGTTCTGCCTGGCTCACTTGCGCGATGCAACATCGCCGCTTTCTCCGTCTCGCGAGCTTGGGAGCCGGACTTCTCGGGGCCGGCCTCCTTGGGGCATGCGCCCGTTCAGCGGAGACTCCGCCTGCGGCAACGCCGACTACTGCCCCTGCTCCTGGTCAGACCCTGGCTCCTGCGGCCTCTCCAACCCCAGTGACAGCCGCGACCGGCGGGGCGTTTGTCATCGCACGGCTCACCGATACGATCACGCTTGATCCATCGCGCCAGTACGAATTGACTTCGCCCATCGTGATGGGCGCTTGCTATGAACGCTTAGTGACCATTCAAGCGCGGGATATCCGCACTATCCATCCCCACTTGGCTGAAAAGTTCGACATCACACAAGACGTTACAACATACACTTTCACTCTCCGCGAGGGGGGTACGCTTTGCCTCTGGGAATCAATTGACTTCCGCTGACGTCGTCTTCAGTTTCAACCGTCTGCGCGAACTGAAGGACAACCCCTCCTGGTTGGCCGATATTATTCAGGCAATGGAAACCCCAGACGCCCGAACGGTCCGCATCAGACTCACTGAGCCGAATGCCGTCTTCCTCGCCATGCTCGTTTCCCCAAACTTCTCGATCCTCGATTCAACCGTTGTCAAGCAACAGGGTGGTACCGACCAACCCGGCGCAGACAAGGTAACAGAGTGGCTGAACCAGAACTCGGCTGGTTCCGGTCCCTTCGTGCTCAAGGGCTGGGTCAATGAACAAGAGATTGTTATGGTGCGTAATCCGAACTACTGGGGGCAGCCGGCAGCGCTCGAACGGGTGATTATCCGGCACATCCCTGATCCGACGACTCAGCGACAGCTTCTGGAAAGTGGTGACGTCGACGCGGCACACAACCTCGATGCCGATCTCATCGCCGAACTCGCGCAGGCTGGCACGACACAGATTGTCCGCGGCGATACGCTCGACACCGAGTACTTCGCGATGCACACCAGTCCCGAGATAGGGAAAGAGCTTGCCGACAAGCGCGTGCGGCAGGCTATCGCCTACGCAATCGACTATGACGGGATCATCCAGCAGATTCTCCGAGGTGCTGCTGTCCGTCCGCCCTCAGTCATTCCGAGCGGCCTGTTGGGTGTCACCGAGGCCGAGGACGCACGGTATCAGACCAATGTGGAGCGCGCTCGGCAACTCTTTGGGGGAAGCGGGTTTAGCGAACGGCTTCGACCTCACCCTGACCTTCTCCAGCGGCGGCACAGAGGTCGGGGGTGTCTCATCCGAAGTTCTAGCGAGCAAGATTGCTGACGATCTGCGGAAGGTTGGAATCCGCGTCACTCTTGATCCACGCGCACCGGATGTCCGACTCGCCGACTATCGGGCAGGCAAGTTGCAGTGCACGATTTCTGGCTGGACGCCGGACTTCCTCGACCCGCACGGCTGGGCAATCCCCTTCGGGGTTCCTGGCGAAGCCGCGGCGAAGCGTGTGGCATACACCAACCCACAAGTCGCCGACCTCTTCCAGCGAGCTGCCCGCACCGCTGATCCACAAGAGCGTGCTCGACTCTACGCGCAGGGGCAACGACTGCTCAACGAGGACGCGCCGTTCCTCTGCCTCTATCAGCCCAAGGCACAGATCGCCGTCGGCAAAAACGTGCACGGCTATGTGTTCGATCCGGTGATCGGGGTTGACCTGAGCAAAGTACGAAAGAGCTGAGCCGCCGCCCGGAGCGATTCATCGGGAGCAGTGGACTGTGCTCGGGCAGTTCGTTTTCCGGCGTTTTCTCTTGACAATCCCTTTGCTCTTCGGGATCACCCTCGTGACCTTTACGGTCTCTCACCTCATTCCGGCTGACCCGCTTATGGCGATCTTGCCTGAGCGTGCCGCCAGCGATCCGGAGACCGTCCGCATGTATCGGGAGCAGTGGGGACTCGACCGATCACTCCCGGAACAGTCTCTGTTCTATCTTCGCAATCTCCTGCGAGGCGACCTTGGAGAGTCGTATACGAGCCGCCGACCGGTCACGCAGGAGCTCCGGCAACGTTTCCCAGCGACGGTGGAACTTGCCCTCGCTGCGATGCTCTTTGCTGTCACTTCCGGCTTGACACTCGGAATCCTTTCCGCACTCTGGTACGAGCGCTGGATCGATCATCTGGCGAGAATTGTCTCGCTCGTTGGTGTGTCACTTCCGGTCTTCTGGCTTGGGCTCTTGGCCCTACAACTCTTCTATGCCAACCTCCGCCTCCTCCCTGGTCCCGGTCGCATCGACCCTCGCCTCACTGCTCCACCGTTCCGCACCGGCTTTTACACCATTGACAGCCTACTCGCGGGAGACCTGTCGCTCTTTCTGAACGTCCTCGCTCATTTGGTCTTGCCCGGTATGGTCCTTGGGAGTTATGCTATGGGGATCATCGCGCGCATGACCCGCTCGGCCCTGCTCGACGTACTCGGAGCAGACTACATCCGGACCGCCCGTGCCAAGGGACTCAGGGAACATCGTGTTATCCTCATCCATGCCCTGCGCAATGCACTGATTCCGACGGTCACGGTTATTGGCCTCACTTTCGGCAGTCTTTTGGCTGGCGTCGTATTGACCGAAACGAGCTTCGCTTGGCCAGGAATTGGACGCTACGCCGTGGACGCCGCTATGAAACTTGATCTTCCAGCCGTGATGGGGGTGACACTACTCATTGCAGTCGTTTATGTGATCGTGAACTTTGTGACCGACGTCCTCTACGGCATCCTCGACACCCGGATCCGGGTAAGCTGAGGGAGTTGCCGCGTGCTCACGGGCGTGCGCACAGCGGAACGGTTGGGTACTCGCTCGCGCTGGTGGGATCGGCCGGCTTGGCAGGCGTTCCGCGCTCTCTGGCAACGACCAAGCGCGTTGGTGGGGCTTGCCATTTTGCTCTTCTGGATCGGCGTTGCCCTGACGGTCACATTCCTCGTGCCGTTCCATCCCCTGGCCACTGACGTGAGTGCGCGGCTTCAGTCGCCAAGCCTGACGCATTGGTTCGGAACCGACGACCTCGGCCGCGATATTTTTCGGCGCACCCTCTATGGTGCCCGCATCTCACTCCCGGCAGGCTTCCTCACTGTCCTCGGAGCACTCGTTATCGGTTGTCTCGTCGGTGCGATCGCTGGCTACGCAGGAGCTGGATCGATGCCATCCTTATGCGCATCGCCGACATGGTGCTTGCCTTCCCCTCGATCGTCTTGGCAATGGCGATTGCTGCTGCGCTTGGTCCGGGTTTGAAGAATGCATTGATCGCAATCGTGATCGTCCTGTGGCCGGAGTACGCGCGGCTCATGCGTGCACAGGTCTTGGCTGTGAAGGCACAGGAGTAAGTGACCGCTGCCGAAGCACTTGGCATGAGCAGGCTTCGCTTACTGCTCATTCACATCCTCCCCAACACCCAGGCCCCCCTGGTAGTCAAAGCAACACTCGACGTCGGTGCAGCCATTGTCCTCACAGCAGGACTCTCCTTTATCGGCCTTGGTGCTGTCCCTCCCGCGCCAGAATGGAGTGCAATGATCCGCGAGGGGCAACGTCGTTTCAGCCAGTGGTGGCTCCCAACGTTCCCTGGGCTTGCGATCTTTAGCGTCGTGATGGCACTCAACTTCCTCGGTGATGGACTCCGAGATGTACTCGATCCGCGGCGTCGCCGACGCTGAGCGATCTCCAGCCACGACGGTACGAGACGTGCGCAGAGGCTCCCTTTCCTTCGCAAGGGGTCTGGACTGAGCCGGGAATGCTCACTCCTGATTTGAGGAACGGAAGAGAACACGTACCGAGTCAGCGCCGCCTCTGAGGGTAACCGCATGGGTGCAAGGGATGAGAAGACCGCACTTCGGTCAAAACCTCGATCGGGGAGCGTGCAACCGAAAGAACATGTGTAATCATTTCCAGCTGTGGTCGTTGCCCCAGCATGGAGTGACTGGCAGAAGGGGGGAAATCTATGCGGTGTGTTGTTGCACGACTTGCCAAATGGATCGCCTTGGGACTGATCGGCGCAGCGCTCTACGACCAGCTTCGCCGCGCTCCGGCTGAGCGCACGTGGATGGGGCAGATCGGACCCGTTCCGTATGACTTCCGCCTTCCCTCTCTTGAACGCCTGCGTGCGAGTCTCTGGAACCCTGACGACCCAAGAATCATCACCTCGATGCCGTGGGGAATCGGCTGGTCAGTCAATCTCGCGCGGGCTTGGCTCCGCCTTTCCCCACTCGTCGAGCAGGCGCGCCGACGACTTACGACCGCGCTCGGCGGGCAAGGAGCTGCCACGCACCAGTGAGCGTCAGCACAACGCCAAGTCCGAGGAGAACAGTTGTCACCCCGAATGCATCCGCTAGCGCACCAGCCCCGAAAACTGGGAGAAACGCGACGCTGTTGGAAACGGTGAAAAAGACCGCGAAGATTCGTCCGCGTGCTTGCTCCGGCGCTTCCGCCTGGAGCAGTGTCTGCGCCGGTGCACGGACAAGCCCATCCGCAAGACCGAGGAGCGCTGCAACGGTCACCGCACCAATGAGTTCTGCAATACCACGTCCCAACGCATCGGGAAGTTCAGCGAGAGCCACAAGCAATAAACCACCACCGACGAGTGCAATATCCGCCGTGCGCTCAATCCCCAACCAGCGGGTGACGCGGTCCACGATGAGCGTCCCGAACACCACCCCAAGTCCAGCTGGCAAGACGAGATAGGCAATATCTTCCTTGGCCAATTCGAGCACCAGCGTCACATACCCCGGCCCGAGCGCTGCGACGACGAGATACGTCGCGGTAGCAACCGCCAAATACCCGATCGCCTTGCGCAGGACCCGGTGTCCAGCAGCAAGCCGCACCCCTTCCACCATCTCATTCCAGACCTGCACGACCAGTGCCCCCGTATTGAGCACCAGGCGACGGTTCACCGCTACACGTGGAAGGAGGATGGAAAGCGCTGTGCTCACGGCGAAGAACACGACGGTTGCCCCGAGCACAGCCCGGACCCCAACCAGCTTGACCAAGAGCGGCCCAGCGATTGCAAACCCCGCCAGCTGCGATGCGGTGAACGTGAGGTTGAAAAGCGCATTTGCCCGGACAAGCCGCCCACTTGGAACCACGCTCGGTAGCATCGACCAGAGTGCCGGGCCGAAGAATTGTCCGACAGTACCTGAGGCGAAGGCGAGAGCGTAGACCACAAGCAGCGCTGCTAGCGGGGCCCAGCGCGCCTCGATGAAGAGCAAACCGATGACCGCAAGCCCTCTGAGCGCGTTCGTAGTGATCAACACACTTCGTCGATCAAAGCGATCGGCCACAACACCTGAGAGTGGACTCACCAGTACGGCAGGCAACGAAAAGCTCAGCACTGCAAGACCGACTGCAGTATTGGTAGGAAGCGGTGCTCCGCGCTCGAGAATGCCTTGCACCAGGACCAGCAAGGCGAAATTTACCGCGTTCTGTGACGTCTGCGACAGCGTCTGGACAAGCCAGAGCAGCACGAACGGTCGATGACGGAGGAGACTACGCTCTCGTGTAACAGTCTCTTCGGGAAGTGGCTCAAGCGTTTCAAGACGACTCATCGCGCGGCCGTGGGGGGGAGCACAAGCGGCGGCTTCTCCGAGCGAGTCACGATCGTTTTGAGCCGCCGGCGAAACTCGTGGCGTGGCAACAAGACACGCCGCCCGCAACCGAGGCAGCGGAGACCAATATCTGCCCCGACCCGAACGACGACCCAGTCGGTCGAGCCACAGGGATGCTGCTTGCGCAAGCGCACAACGTCGTCGACCTGGACGTCGAGCGTCATCAGTCCCTCCTGGGAGCGAGTATAGCTGGTCACTCAGAAGGGAATGGGGAGTGCTAGACTGCGGCAGGGGTGATGCGCGTGCGTGCCCTTGGCAAGCTTAGTTTGATGCTGAGCTGGCTTGTCGCGGTGATGCTGGCGTGGAGCATCGTCTTCTGGCTCGTCGTATGCCAAAACGTTGGTGGACTGCAGGATTTCTGGGCAGCAGAGCGTTTGCTCGCGTACGGAGCATTTCTCATCGCACCAGCCCTGACCTTTGCTCCACTGGGTCGCCTCGTCCGTGTGCCGTTCTTGGGGATCGAAGCCATCGCTGGCTGGTCAACCAGCCTTTTTGTCTGGACGTTCATTGACCCGGAGCGAGTGAGAGGGCCGCTCGCGATGCTCGTCGTGCTGCTTCCGCTCCTCGTTAGTGTCTCGTCCATCTTCACCCTGCTCAGTGCTGCGGTAGAACTCCGCTTGGCAGCTCGCCGCGCCATTCTCCCAGATCCCCTTCGGGCACGCCGACGGGGGTACGTGCTTGGCCTTTTCTCCGTCGGCTGCCTCTTGCTCCACTCGCTGGGAGCACTCACGGCGATTAACGTGGGGTTGCTCGCGCTCATTGCGCTCCTGGTTGAACTCTTGGCCATGACCTGGTTCGCCCCGGTACGAGAGATAGGAGACGAAAGCAGTGGCTCGACTCGGGATCGACGTCGGCGGAACGAATACGGACGCGGTGCTCCTCGACCGCGGTGAGGTTATCGCATGGGCGAAACACCCGACGACTCCTGACGTTAGCAGCGGCATCTTTGCTGCGGTCCGGGACGTCCTTGCACACGCACCACTGGCACCACGTGAGATCAGTGCCGTCATGTTGGGCACCACACATTTCACGAACGCTGTTGTCCAGCGTCGTGACCTTGCCCACATCGCGGTCATCCGCCTTGGACTGCCCGCAACCACCTCGATCCCGCCACTTGAGGACTGGCCCGACGACTTGCGTGAAACGGTTGCTGAACTCGCGGTAATCCTCCCAGGGGGTCATCAGTTTGATGGACGGGAAATCGCCCCACTCGATTGGCAGGCCCTTGAGCAGCTCGCTCGAGAGTTACGACGACGGGGAGTCGACACAGCAGCAGTCACCGCTGTCTTTTCGCCTGCTGTCCCGAAGCACGAGGACGCCGTTGCAGAGTTCCTCACCGCGCACGTCCCGGGGCTTCGCGTCACCCGTTCGCGGGAAATCGGTCGGATCGGCCTGCTTGAACGGGAGAATGCTGCTGCACTCAATGCAGCGCTCGTTCCGCTCGCAGAACAGACAGTCCGCGCCTTTCAGCAGGCACTAAGCGAGCTTGGTCTCGAGGCTCCACTGTACCTGAGCCAGAATGACGGGACACTCATGACAGCCGAGTTCGCAGCTCGCTATCCGGTACTTACTTTCGCTTCTGGCCCCACCAATTCGATGCGTGGGGCGGCTGTCCTGAGCGGGCTCCGCGATGCGATTGTGCTCGACGTCGGTGGTACGACGACTGACGGTGGTGCGCTCGTCGGGGGCTTTCCGCGTGAGGCCTCATTCGCAGTCATGATCGGTGGTGTGCGAACGAACTTCCGTATGCCGGACGTCGTTTCGATTGGCCTGGGTGGTGGAAGCCTCGTGGGACCAGACGGCGCGACAGTAGGGCCACAGAGCGTCGGCTTCCGCCTCAACGAAGAGGCGCTTGTCTTTGGCGGTTCGACGCTCACCGCAAGCGACATCGCTGTCGCGGCTGGTCGCGCTCGCTTCGGCGATCCCAGCCGCATCGCGCATCTTCCTCCGAATGTCGTCCGGCGAGCACTCACGACGATCGACCAGCGACTGAGCGAGCTCATCGATAGCTTGAAGACGACACGGGCAGCAGTGCCGGTTATCGTCGTTGGCGGTGGGAGTGTCCTCGTCCCTGATCACCTGGAAGGAGCAAGCGAGGTTATTCGTCCACCACACGCTGCGGTTGCGAACGCGATCGGCGCGGCAATTGCGCAAGTGAGCGGCGAAATCGACCGGATTGTTTCTCTTGAAGGGCAAACACGTGAGGCCGCGCTCACCGCGGCTTGCGCTGATGCCCGTCGTGCCGCCATCGAGGCCGGCGCTGACCCAGGCAGTGTCACAGTCGTCGAGATCGAGGAAATACCAATCGCCTATCTCCCGTCGAACGCGGTGCGAGTCCGCGTCAAGGTTGTGGGTGATCTACGAGGAGGTTGAGTGTGGGCTGGGAGCTCACTGAAGCGCACGTAGAAGCGCTGGCCATTGGCGCTGGTATCTTGGGCACCGGTGGCGGCGGAAACCCCTACTACGGCAAGCTCTATGTCCGCAGACTGCTGCGCGAGAGACGACGCGTTTGCATCGTCGCACCGGAAGAGGTACCAGACGACGCGCTTGTTGTCTCGGTCGGGGGGATGGGTGCACCGACAATCGGGATCGAGCGGATCCACCGGGGAGACGAGCCGCTCGCAGCGCTGCGTGCTCTTGAGCAGCACCTTGGACGGAGAGCAACACATCTAGTACCAGGCGAGATCGGTGGAGCGAACGCGCTTCGCCCCCTTGCCGTTGCCGCGCTCGCTGAACTCCCGGTGATCGATGGAGACGGCATGGGGCGAGCTTTTCCGGAGCTCCAGATGGACACCTTTGCAATCTATGGCATCCCGGCCACGCCGGCCGCGCTCGCCGATATCGACCATAACCTTGTTGTCTTTCCACACCTGCGTGACGCAGTGACGTTAGAGCGGTACGCCCGTGCTGTGACGGTACAGATGGGTGGCGCAGCCGGCTTTGCCTTCCCAGCGATGAGCGGTGCAGCGCTTCGTCGCGTCGTCATTCCCTATACGATCAGCCTCGCCGTGCAGCTGGGAGAAGCGGTGTTAGCGGCACGCTCGGAACATGCCGACCCGATTGCGGCGGCCCTAGCTGTCACCGGTGGCTGCCGGCTTTTTCGCGGCAAAGTGATCGACGTGGAGCGCCGGTTGGCGGCAGGCTTTGCGCGGGGAAGCATGCGCATAGAAGGACTCGGCGATGACCGAGGGAGCGAACTCCAGATTGACTTTCAGAACGAGAACTTGATCGCCCGTCGAGACGGCCAGGTCATCGCCGCGGTACCTGACCTGATCTGCCTCGTTGACCAGGAAACCGCCGAACCGGTCACGACGGAAGTCGTCCGGTACGGCCTCCGCGTGGCCGTACTCGGCATCCCGGCACCGGCACTGCTCCGGACGCCAGAAGCACTAGCAGTTGTCGGGCCTGCTGCCTTTGGGTACGTCGATGTGGAGTACCAACCGCTGCCAGGCATCTATGGAGGAGATCGTCTCGCGGCAGAGCGCGGCGCGGCAACTCAGTAAACGGCGTTGAGCAACATCATACGCAAAAGATAAATCAAGAGCAGTGCGACCAGCGGCGAGAAATCGATGAATCCTGTTCGCGGCATGACGCGCCGGATCGGAGCAATGATTGGTTCGGTAACCTGCACCAGGATCTGCGAAATCGGCCAACGTGCCCCAGGATCAAACCAGGAGAGGATCGCACGGGCGATGATCGCGATCTGCATCACCCACAGAAAGGTGAGAAGCACGTTCAGCACAAATTCCACGGAAGACAGCCTCCAGTTCTGTACTTACAGAATGGTATCACCGCCCAGGAAAAGCGTCAATCGACATGCACACCGGTGCACTGCGGACAGCACGAGCGGGTGTGATGCTTCATTCCGATACCTCGCGTAGAATGGCGCAGGCCGTGCTGTGGCCGAATAGTCTGATGAGCGGAAAGGAGCGAGAGCGGACGATGAGCAAGGACGTGCTCGTGTTGACCTGGAAATATTTCTCCGCCCGCGAGGAGATCCAGCGCTTCCTTGCAGAACGCGGGTGCCGTTTCGTCGAGCGGGAGATTCGCTATCCGGTTGATGAAGAACAACTCTGCGAACTCGTCCGGGACATTGACGGGCTGGTGGTCGGGTTGGAGCCGGTCACTGCGCGCGTTTTGTCCTGTGCGAACCGTCTCAAGGTGATCAGCACCAGCGGCGTCGGCTACGACAACATTGACGTCGCGGAAGCGACCCGCCGTGGCATCGTCGTGAGCAACTGTCATGGTGCCAACGAGCACTCGGTCGCCGAACTTGCCTTCGGCCTTATGCTGAGCCTTGCCCGGCGCATCCATGGATCCGACCGGGCAATGCGGCAGGGACGCTGGGAACCATACTTTGGAGTCGAGCTCTGGGGCAAGACGCTGGGCGTCGTTGGACTGGGCCGCACGGGTCGGGCCGTTGCGCTGCTTGGGCGTGGATTTGGGATGCGTGTCCTCGCTCACGACATTGTGTGGGATACGACTTTTGCCAACGCCCATGAAATCAGCTACGTTCCGCTCGATAAGCTCCTGCGCGAGTCGGACTTCGTCTCGCTCCACGTTCCGCTGACACCCGAGACGCGCTATCTCATCGACGAACGGGCACTCGCGCTGATGAAGCCGACTGCATTCCTCATCAACCTGGCACGCGGGCCGGTCGTCAAGCAGTCGGCGCTGGTGGAGGCGCTACGCCGCGGGCAGATTGCTGGCGCTGGACTGGACGTCTTCGAGGTCGAGCCGATCCGCGACAACCCGTTTATCGAGTTCGAGAATGTCGTCATGACGCCACACCTCGGCGGCTCGACCCAGGAAGCGCGCGAGCGCACCCTCTATCTGGCACTGACCAACGTCTGCAACGTGCTCAACGGCCGGCCACCCCATGCACAGGTGAACCCTGAAGTGCGCCTTGGATGGTGAGGAGAACCATGTTGCGCGACGAGCAAAAGGCGTTCCTACTCCGCTTGCTTGAAGCTCCGAGCCCCTCTGGGTTCGAAGAACCGGCTGCTCGAATCTGGCGGGAGGAAGCAAGTCGATTTGCTGACGAGGTTTGGGTGGACCACAACGGGAACAGCTTCGCCCGCCTGCGCGGCAGCGGACCGACCGTCCTCATCGAGGGTCACATCGACGAAATCGGCCTCATGGTGACCCACATCGACGAGCAGGGCTTTATTTGGTTCCGTGGGATCGGTGGCTGGGACGACCAAATCTTGACTGGTCAGCGCGTACGGATCCTCTCCCGACAGGGGCCAGTGTTCGGCGTGATTGGCCGCAAGCCAGCCCATTTGCTGAGCGAGGAGGAAAAGGGTCGCGCGAGCCGTATCAAGGAACTGTGGATCGACATTGGCGCGCGGGACGGGACTGAGGCTCGCGAACTCGTCCGCATTGGGGACCCGATCGTCATCGAGCAGCCTCCGATTGAGCTTCGCAATGGTCGATTGGTCGCCCGTGGCCTGGATAACCGGATGGGAGCGTTTATTGCACTCGAAGTGCTTCGTGCACTCGCGAGCGAGCGACCGCCGCTGGAGGTCGTGGCGCTTGCCGCAACACAGGAAGAAATTAGTTTTCTTGGTGCTCGCGCAGCGGCATTCGCAGTGGAACCGACTGTGGCGATCGTGATCGACGTGACGCATGCCACCGATCACCCAGAAGCAGAGAAGCGTGGCGGAGGCGACGTGCGGATTGGCGGCGGGCCAGTCCTCGACCGCGGCTCAATGGTGCATCCGCACGTCTTCGAACGCCTGCTCGCAGCAGCTGAGGCGGAAGGCATTCCAGTTACGCTCTCGGCAGCGCCAATTCGCACCGGCACGGACGCCGATGCGATTGCCCCAGCACGTGCGGGCATCCCTTGCGGGCTCGTGTCAGTACCGAACCGCTACATGCACTCGCCGAACGAGTTGGTGAGCCTGGACGACCTGGACGCTGCAATCCGCCTCATCACCCGCTTCGTGCGCGACCTTGGCCCAGAACCAGACTTCCGGCGCCGCTAATCGGCCTCAAGCGGTGTCCAGAGCTCGAGCTCAAGGTCGTCATAGTCGCGTGTCCGAAAACCTTCCCCGAGTTCACCGCAAAGTCCGCGCTCGACCGGTCGACCTGCCCGCTCCAGTCGGTCGAGCGCGGCACTCCAAGCGGAACGGTCAGGAATGACCATCGCAAAACGCACAAGACCACGGCAACCTGGTGGTGCGGGATCAGCACGACGGCTGTTCCAGATATTTAGGCCGAGGTGGTGGTGATAGTCACCGGCAGCAACGAAGAGCGCACCGGGATAGGAACGTTGTGTTACCTGGAAGCCGAGGAGTTCCACGTAGAAGCGTTCCGCAAGGTCCAAGCCAGACACTTGTAAGTGCACATGTCCCACCCGTGCGTCTACAGGCATTGTCTGCCACGGCTCCGGGCTCGCGTCGAGTTCTCGGAGCAGATCCCGTACATCCAGAGGCTCAGTGACCATCGAGATCGACTCGCGCGTTCCGCGCGGCCAGCGCTCTGGCGGGCGATCAGCATAGAACTCGAGACCGTTCCCTTCTGGATCAGTAAGGTAGAGCGCCTCACTGACCTGGTGGTCGGAAGCACCAAGGAGCGGCCAGCGGCGCTCTACCAAGTGGCGGAGCACTCGCGCCAATTCTGTGCGAGTCGGCAAAAGGATCGCCGTATGGTAAAGACCAGGAGCACGCTGCGGTCGAGCAGGCGCCTCTGGTGTTATCTCGAAGAGAAAATGCGGCTTCGCGGAACCTGGTGGAAGTGCAGCCAAACAGCCGTCCGCTTGTGGGACAAGCTGGTAACCAAGGGTCTCCCGGTAAAAGAGTCGGATGAGTCGCTCATCAGCAACACGCAGGGTGACGGGACCAAGCTCAAGCGTTGCGGGAAGCATCATGGTGTGCATGGAGAAGGCTCCTTCCGATGCAAAATCGTCGATGCAAGGATAACAGGCAGGGCTGCACAACTTGCCTGCCACCGTGGACAGTCACTCTGAGGAAGCGAAGGAACAGTGTTGAGGAGACCAACGACTGAACGCGTTACACCAGAAAGCGCTGCGCTGCGCGTCACCTTCTGGCAAAGTCTAGCAGCCTATCACTGGGCATGCAACGTTGCTGAAGGGCGACGTGTCCTCGATGTTGGCTGCGGCGAGGGATACGGCACGAGAGAACTGGCACGGCACGCTCGGTTCGTTGTCGGTCTCGATGTCGATGCAATAGTGTTGCGGGCCGCACGTCGTCGGTATGTGGCTACGAATCTTCGGTGGATCTGCGGAGAGGCTGATGCACTGCCGTTTCGTGACGGAAGTATTGATCTTCTGTGTTGTTTTCAGGTGCTCGAGCACTTCGAGCAGCCAGAGCATTTCCTCCGCGAGGCACATCGGGTTCTGACAACACGCGGACATCTCCTGCTGACAACACCTAACCGAGCTGCCATCCTCAGCGGACTGAATCCGCACCACGTCCGTGAATACGATCCGGAGAGTTTGCAGGAACTCCTCCGTAGGGTGTTCGAGCATGTCCAACTCCTCGGCGTTTTCCCCAGCGAGCGGGTTGCAGCGTACCGCGCTGCCAATCGCCGCACGGTAGAAAAGGTCCTGCGGCTTGATCGATTGCAGCTGCACCGTCGATTACCAGGCAGGTTGCGGGGCGAACTTCACGCGTTGGGTACGCTCCTGGTACGGTGGTGGCTGAACCGACGCCTGCACAGCTTGGTTGAAGGGATCGCTGTTGAAGACTTCCGTGTTGGCGAGGGCGATGTCACGCAAGCAATTGATCTCGTTGCGGTTGCGCGGAAAGAGGAGTACTAGCTCACGAGAGGACAGCGCACAACCTCGAGCCTCCGAGGAGTTCCGGCGGTGTGACAGGCTCCATCGAGCGAATCCTGCACGCTTGCAGCAAACGCGACGCGATCAGCGCGCGACACGGAACGGGTCGGAGAAGAGCTGAACCGAGTCGAACAGGACAGGCACAACAGTGAGCCTGGTTCCGGGTGGGAGTATCCCCGGACGCAACGAGCTCGACCATGAGAATTGATGCGGTTTCCCCAAGAGGAGAGCGGGCAGTGCTCGCTCAGTGAGCACCGCCCGCCCACCGAAAGGAGGGTACCATTCTCAATGTCCGTGGCCGGGCCCGTGTACTGGGGCGTCGGTGACTTCGCTCAGGAGCACCGTCTTGTGGGCGAAGTGGCGGTGCATCCAGTCGAGATACTCCCACCGATTGCGGACGATCCGTGTCTGCTCTGGATCGGTGACATCTTGGGGAACACGAGTCATCAAGCTCGGATCAACCTCAAAGACGTGCAAATCCTCACGGCAGAGCACCACGCCTTTGCGAACCCGCTTCATGCGCCCACCTCCTCGTCGACGTAGGCAAGATGCAAATAATTCTTGCTGGGATTGAGGATGTTGTTCGGATCGAGCAGACGCTTCATTTTCTTCATGAGCTCGAACCCACCCTCATGAAGCTCTACTGGAATGAACTCAGCGTCCCCCTCGCGGCACGCCCCGTGACAAGCGCTGATTGAGCCTTGATGTTCAAGTGTGGCCCGGGTAATCTCCCGCTTGAGGTTCACCCACGCCTGCCAAGTTTCCTCGTTGAGCGCCTGCTCCCAGATCCCGATGTCAATTTCCACGAGATAGTCACCCCAGCCCTTGTAGGGATTGTTGCTGTAGAAGAACATGCCCCAGTTGTCGAAAATCCCGTACTTCTGAATATACCGGTCAGTGATCTCGTGCCACTTTTGCTTGATAGCAGGGAGTTCCGAGTAAATGATCGCGGCGTCCTCGCAGTGCCAGCTCATCGGAACAACCGTTCCATCTGGTAGGCGACCGTGGAGTGGCGTCGCGTACCGATCGTGTCGTGAGGCCCAGTCACCCGCGGAGAGCTCGTCACCGAGGTATTCGCCTCCGGTCTCCTTCGCGATCCGGAAGAGCCGGTTCGCTGCCGCACGCACCTCCTCCTCGACGCCGTAGAGCGCTGTGGCAACGACCGCCTTGATCCGATCTGGCAAAGGAATGTATGCCTCATCGTCACGGCGGAGATAGTCGACCTTGCGCTCATCAAAGAGAATGACGGCGGCCAGTGTGCCCAGCCCAGACGTCGAGAGTGCCCCGGTACTCCGGTAGGCCTCCTCAAACGACTCATACCCGAAGAACGCGGCAAGTTCGGCTTCCGGCTTCGGGAACAGCTCGAGCGTCGCCTCCGTGACCACGCCGAGCGTTCCTTGCGTACCAATGAAGAGCTGCTTCAGGTTATAGCCGGTCGAGGCCTTGCGAACCTTGGGCGCGCCACCTCCGTCACTCAGGCGCACAATCTCTCCAGTTGGGAGTACCACCTGCAAGCTGATCACGAGATCGCGCGTGTGCCCATAGCGCGAGCCGATGAGCGACCAACCACTCGTCCCGATTCGCCCGCCGATGATGGAGACCGGATAGGATGCAGGATCGTCCGGATAGAAGACCCCGTAGGGTGCCAGGTACTCGTTCAGCTTGAGCATATTGAGGCCAGGCTGAACCGTGACCGTGCGATTCACCAGATCCAGCTCGATAATCTTGTTCATCTTCTTAATATCGAGCAGGATTCCCTTGTGAAGTGGCACTGCCCCATCGGCAAGACCGGTCCCACCAGCACGCGGGACGACCGGCACACGGAACTGATTTGCGATACGCAGGATTGCCGAAACCTCTTCCGCGGTCTCCGGCAGCACAACCACATCGGGCATGTGCTCGGCGAACCGATGCACCGGGAACGGCGCCGGCACACGCGTGCGAGCGATCCGCGCTCCGAGATCGGTGCGCACTTTCTCTTTCCCGAGTGCCTGCTCGAGTGCCGTGATGACTTGATCGGTAACCGGATTCGGAACCGTCAGCGTCGCCATCGTTCCCTGCCCTTCTCAGTCGTTCAACCCCATCGCCTCGGCGACCATTTCAAGGAGATCGAGCACCTCAAGCTGCTGTTCACGACCGGATGAGGTCAGCGGACGCTCTGACCACGGGCAGGCACTGACGAGAGCCTGGACGTTCAACTCCTTGGCCCGCGAGATACGGAGGTCAGCAATCTTTTTCGCCAGATCCGGATGCTCGACGGCAAAGCCACCACCCGCACCGGAGCAGTAAGCCCACTGAGTCACGTGGTCGACGTCGATGAAGGTCAATCCCGGGATGGCGCGGAGAATCTTGCGCGGAGCCTCCCACTTCCCCAACCGCTTGTTCATCCGGCAGGGATCGTGGTAGGTGACCGTCTTCTCAATCGGCTTGACAAACTGGATCTTCCCCTGATCCAGGAGCTCGGCGACAAAGTCGATCATAAACACGAACTCCGGGAGTTCCTCTTGCGGGAACAGCTGCGGGTACATGTCAACGAAACTGATGTAGTCGTGAGGATCGAGAACAAAGACCCGCTTGGCCCCGGCCTTCTTCCAGTCGGCAACGTTGTGCTCGGCAAGGTAGCGCGCGTGATCGGGATATCCCATCTCGAGCGATGGACCACCACAGCACCACTGCTCATACATGAGGCCAAAGGGGACACCGGCAGCATGGAGGATCTTGGCGACCGCCTTCGGCAGGCTCGTCCGGTAGTAGGCGGCTTCGCAGTCGACGAACAGGATATTCTCTCCACCCCGGGGAATTTCAAAGGGCAGGTCCTTCGCCCAGTCGGCAACACGATTGGGGTCGACCGGTTGAATATTCTCGTAATCGAGGACTGGCTCGTTCTTTCCCACCATCGTCGCCTCGACCCAGCGCTGCCAGCGCGGCCAGAGACCGAGGCCGGCCTTATTCGCGGCAGCACGCATGTCCTGGACGAGCTTCACCGTGCGCGTTCGGTTACGGTAGAAATCGCCGACGAAGAGGGTGTTGGGACACCGGAGCTCGCAGCCACCACAGAGCGTGCAGTAGCTGTAGTTCTCGGCCACATCCTCCAGATGCGCCGCTCCCTTTTCGATCGCCACCACATTGGCGTGAAAGGCTGTCGGAGTGTGTTGTTCGTTCCGCGTGACCTGATAGACTGGACAGACCTCCCGACAGAACTTGTGCCCAGAGCTGAAGCAGCCATAGGCCTGGAGCAGATGCCCTCGGACGAACTCCTGCTCGATCTCCCGAACCCCATCGTGTCCGTTTGCCGCAACCATTTCCGGCGGCGTCGTGCGGATCTCGTCGCTCATGTGACCTCCCTCCATCCTGGCTCACATCCCACAGACCGAGTTCCTCAGTGCGCTTGCGACATTCTCACCTCCACCGGAACCGCACCACCAGCCGACCGCTTCAGTCTCCCTTCTGCGCTGCCACCAACTCCCGCCGGGAGACCGTCAGACGCCGGGTCAAGAAGGTGAGCGCAAGATAGACAGCAGCAGTCAGGAAGAATGTCGGGATGCCAGCCGTAATGTAGGTGAACAACGGTCCAGCACGGTCAGTCGCCGGGTCATAGGTCCAGAAGTAGAAGATGCCGCCCAAGACAATCGCGGCGTATGCTTCCCAGTTAAAGCCGGCCACATACTGGTAGCGGCCCGCATGCTGACGGTACAGGTCACGCAACGAGATGTGGAAGCGCTGGACGAAAACATAGTCGGCAACCATTACACCACCGAAAGCGGCCATGATAAAGGAGATATAGGCAAGGAACTTCGTGTAGCTGTCATACATGGTCGGGGTAAGCATGAGCAACGCCGCAGGAACGGTCGTCAGGAGGGCCCAGAACCACTTCCAGCGTGGGAAGAGCGTCTTGATGCTAAGGCTCTGTGAGTAGATGAGCACCGTCGCGGAGGTCAGGTTGGCCAGAATCAGCATGAACAGGCCAAAGAGACCAAAGAGTGGACCACCTGCCTCAATCATCCACTCAGTTGGTTCATACGTTCCGACAAGCAACGCTGTCAGTGCGCCAAGGATCGCGGCGACGTTGAGGAGAACGCCCCATCCCAAGTAGGTTCCAATCAGTGCCGTCCGCTCATCTTTGGCCAAACGATTCCACTGGCCAATGTACGGGAGCCAGGAGAAACCAAGACCGACATTCCACTCAATCGCCGAGGCGAGTCCGCGCACTGAACTGTCATACGGCGCTGGTGGCTGAGCGTTCCAGACTGTGGAGACTCCTTTATCGACGAAAATGTAGAAGATCAGCCCAATGATGATCAGGACCATCGCCGGCACGCCGACTCGGATGAAGAGCCGGATCGCGATCGGTCCCTGCAATGCAAGCCACCAGGCGACCGCGAACGCAGCGAGGGCGAACATCGGTGCACCAACCGTTCGGGAGGCCAGCCATTCCGGCCCTCCGAAGGCTGCAACGACGCGGATCGCCGACTCGCCGAGCATGAAACAGGCAATGGTGATCCACCCAAGGTTCAAGATAGCGAAGATGATGAGGAAGAGATTACTGCCGCGTGGGCCCAGGATAGCTCGTGCACCAATGAAGGTATCAACACCATACCGGGCGTAGAGGATCGCCAAGACACTAATCAAGAAGACCGGAATCGCGTTCCCAAAGAGGATCGCGGCAATTGCCGGTCCTGCAGGGAGCACAGACCCCGTGTAGCCACCAACGAGGAAACTCCAGGCAGCGATTCCAAAGCCGACCTGAACTAGAAGGAAGTCTAACAAACCAAACTGCCGTTCCCCTCGGAGAACCGGCAGGATACCAAAATAGACCTCCCGCTGAACTGCCTGCTCTCGCCCTTCAGCCATGTCTCGCCCACCTCCTCCTGCCGTCTTAGCGATGTAACAAGAGGTTCAGTACCAGCGCCGCGAAGAGGAACAGCACCACTGCCGTCACCACCCACATGTAGACCCAGTCGAGGTTTGAGAAGGGCTCAGGACGCTCGCCCTCTTCGATGCGCCGAATCCGCTCATCCAACTCTGCTTGCAGTTGGGGCTCCAGTAGCTGCTCCATAGCCACCTCCTTTATGCCGAAAATGACCACCTGAGTCCCCATTAGTAAGGTAAACACGCGCGACCCGCAGTACAAGATTTCCGAATACAATTCCCATGATGCATTTTTGTAGTCAGACACAACGAGCGGGACATTGCACAGCGCGTCGCGAACAACTCCCAGCTAAAGTTCCTCCGAGACAACAGCGTCGACATGACAGTTCAGTCCTGACAATGAGGCAAAGATCCGCTATACTGGGTGCGAAGCAGGATCGTCAGCGTCAGGGAAGGGGTTAGGCGATGGTATTGAGTCGAATGGTCGGGGCTCGCGTCCGCCGGAAGGAAGACCCTCGCCTTATCACAGGAACGTCTCAGTATGTCGATGACATGACGCTTCCTGGCATGCTCTATGCGGCCTTCGTCCGCAGCACGTACCCGCATGCGGCCATCAAGAAGGTGGACGCCTCCGCGGCACTGGCCATGCCCGGTGTCGTCGGTGTGATCACTGCTGAGCAGCTCGGCCACTGGCTGAAGGGCACGGTACAGCTTGGTGGAGGGGAAGGAGAGGGAGAAGCCACACCGCAGGAGGCTCCATCGGGGCCGCCACAGCACGAACTCCTGGCCGTCGATCGTGTCCGCTACGTTGGTCAGCCGATCGCAGTCGTTTTGGCGACAGAACGCTATCGTGCCTATGACGCAGCAGCCGCTGTCCAAGTCGAATACGAGCCGCTCCCAGCGGTTGTCGACCCCGAGGAAGCGATGAAGGACGGTGCGCCGCAGATCCATGCGACGCTCCAGAACAACATCGCGATGCACACCAGCCATCAACACGGCGATGTCGACAAAGCGTTCGCCGAAGCAGACATCGTCATCAAGCAGCGCTTCTACCAGCAGCGGCTCGTTTCCGTTCCCATGGAGCCCCGCGCTGTCGCTGCAGCACCTGACCCGTTGACGCGTGGTGTCACCGTCTGGTCATCCACACAAGCTCCTCACAACAACCGGAACACACTGGCTCAGGCATTGGGGCTCAGTCACGGCCAAGTCCGCGTCATTGCACCGGAAGTCGGTGGCGGCTTTGGTGCCAAGATCGGAGCCTATCCAGAGGACATCATCCTTGCGGCGATTGCGCTCCATTTGCATCGCCCCGTCAAGTGGTATGAAACACGCTCGGAACACTTCATCGCCACCAACCAAGGACGTGGGCAGGTGGCCTACTATGAGCTCGCCGCGACGAAAGAGGGGCGGATCCTCGGTTTGCGCCTCAAGGTCATCCAGGATCTGGGCGGCTACCCGAAGGTCATGCTCTTGGCACCACTCACCGCAATGATGTCGGTCGGTGTCTATGACATCCCCAATCTCGCGATTGAGACCTATAGTGTTTGCACGAATACTACGCCAATTGGGGCTTATCGTGGTGCCGGTCGACCCGAAGCCGCCTACTATATCGAACGGATGATGGATCTCCTCGCCCGCAAGCTCGGGAAGGACCCGGCCGAGGTACGCCGGATCAATTACATCCCGCCAGACAAGTTCCCCTATCAGACACCCGCCGGCGCTCGCTACGATTCCGCCGAGTACGAAAAGTCGTTGAACAAGGCGCTGGAGATCTCGCGCTACCACGAGTGGCGCCAAAAGCAGCAGGAGCTCCGCCAGCAGGGTCGCTATATCGGCATCGGGCTGGCCACCTACACGGAAATCTGCGGCTTTGGTCCCTACGAAAGCGCTTCGATCCGGGTCGAACCAACCGGAGCCGTTATCGCCTATACGGGCACGTCCCCACACGGACAGGGGCTGGAGACCGCACTCGCTCAGATCATCGCGGACGAAATCGGCGCCGACTTTGACCAGATCGTCGTGCTGCACGGGGATACTCAGAGCGTCCCGGAAGGCGTTGGCACGTTGGGCAGCCGGAGTTTGGCCGTCGGTGGCGGCGCCATGCTGATGGCCGCGCAGCGTATCCGCGAGAAGGCGATTCGTATCGCCGCACACTTGCTTGAGGCGGCGGTTGAGGACGTGGAGTACGCCGACGGTAAGTATCGGGTCAAGGGCGCACCGGACCGCGCGGTCACCCTCGCCCAGATCGCCCAGGCTGCCTACAGCCCGGGGCTCCCAGCTGACATCGAGCCCGGACTCGTCGTGACCGACTACTATGCGCCACCAGGAACGCTGTTCCCCTTCGGCACCCACGTGGCGGTCGTGGAAGTCTTCCCCGAAACAGGCGAGGTCAAGCTCCTCGAGTACTACTCGGTCGACGACTGTGGCCCCCGCATCAACCCCCTCCTCGTCGAAGGCCAGGTCCACGGTGGCCTCGCCCAGGGTATTGCCCAAGCCCTCTGGGAGGAGGTCCGCTACGACGACTCCGGCCAACTCCTCACCGGTACCCTCATGGACTACGCCATTCCGAAGGCGCACCTGCTACCGAGCTTTGTCACTGACGAGACGGTCACACCGAGCCCAATCAATCCGCTGGGGGCCAAAGGGATCGGCGAGGCAGCAACGATCGGGGCTACTCCAACCATCGCCAACGCGGTGATGGACGCCTTAGCGCCCTTCGGGATTGAGCACCTCGATATCCCGTTGACTCCAGAAAAGATCTGGCGCGCTCTGCAGTAGGCCAGGGCAAGCGTCTAAAGGCGATATCAGGTGAACTTGAGTGGCCCGGGGCAATGCTCCGGGCCACCTGTCTTCAACGCTCCTCGTTTTGAGCGCCGTATCGTTTCAAAAATGAGCACGGCGCGCCTTCCAACCGGATTGCGTGACCAAGGTATCCCGCGCATGAGTAGTCAGCCTACCTGTGCCGGGAGACTTGTGTTTCAAGGAAGTACAGTCCCTTCTGCTGCAGAGCACCGGGATCTGCGCAATTGCCAGCGAAACTGTTGTAGACCTGGAGGGCAATACGATTTTCATGACTCACGTGAGTCCGCCGCGGCTTTAGTATTTAGCCCCTAACCAGATACCAGTCATGTGATGACCCTTGACTTTTCAGGCGATTCGTCTCAGGCTAGAGTTGTGTACTTGGCATGGGAGCAATCGACGGGAGCCGTCGAGGAAGGGAGTACAGCAATGGTGATCAGTCACTATGTCGGCGCCCGGGTACGGCGGAAGGAGGATCCCCGTCTCATTACGGGAACGTCTCAATATGTGGATGACATCAAGCTTCCCGGAATGTTGCACGTCGCTTTTGTCCGCAGTAGCTACCCGCATGCTCGCATCCGGAGCATCGACAGTTCAGCCGCCCGAGCCATGCCAGGCGTCGTCGGTATCTATACCGGGCGCGATTTGGCCGCGTCGCTAAAAGGGAAACCAGAGCTCATGCCTGGTGAAGCACCGCACCCCGAGGAACAGAAGCCCGAAGGAATTCCGGTGCCACCAGAAGAGCCCATCGCCGTCGACCGCACACTTTTCGTTGGACAGCCAATCGCCGTTGTGGTCGCGACGTCCCCAGCGATCGCCCGTGACGCTGCCGAGGCGGTCGTGGTGGACTATGAGCCGTTGCCGGCAGTTACCGACCCCGAAGCGGCCATGCAGGAGGGAGCACCACTGCTCTATCCCGATATCCCCAACAATATCGGTGAACGTTGGGAGCGTGTCGAAGGTGACGTGGACGGTGCCTTTGCACGAGCCGATGTGGTCGTCAGGCAGCGGTTCCGCCAGCAACGGCTGGCTGGGATTCCCATGGAGCCGCGGGCGATCGTTGCCGCACCGGATCCTCTGACGCAAGGAGTGATCGTTTGGAGCTCGACCCAGGCACCACACTGGAACCGTAACGCCCTCGCCGCAGCGCTTGGCCTTTCCCACGGCCAGGTCCGAATCATCGCTCCGGAGGTCGGTGGTGGCTTCGGAGTGAAAATCGGAGCGTACCAGGAGGACTTTATCCTTGCTGCCCTCGCCTTACAGCTGCATCGGCCTGTCAAGTGGGTAGAGACTCGTTCTGAGCACCTCATGGCCACTAACCATGGGCGCGACCAGGTCGTCGACTACGAACTTGCAGCCACCGGTGAGGGTCGGGTCCTGGCACTGCGGGCGCGTATCGTGCAGGACCTCGGCGCCTATCCGCGCGGGCTGTATCTCCCTTCCACAACCGGTCTTATGGCCTGCGGCTGTTATGACATACCTGCAGTCGACATCAAAGCCTATGGTGTGTACACGAATACGATGGCAGTTGGTGCCTACCGTGGTGCTGGCCGGCCCGAGGCCGCTTACTACATCGAACGGATGATGGATCTCCTGGCCCGCAAGCTCGGGAAGGACCCGGCCGAGGTACGCCGGATCAATTTCATCCCGCCGGACAAGTTCCCGTACACCACGGCGGCCGGCGAGAAATACGACACTGGCGATTATGAAAAGCCGCTGGCCAAAGCTCTCGAAATCTCGCGCTACCAGGAGTGGCGTCAGAAGCAGCAGGAACTCCGCCAGCAGGGTCGCTATATCGGCATCGGGCTAGCCAGTTACGTTGAGATTTGCGGCTTCGGTCCCTACGAAAGCGCCGTCGTCCGAGTTGAGCCGAGTGGAGCGGTCACCGTCTACACCGGCACGTCTCCGCATGGCCAGGGACTGGAGACTGCTCTTGCACAGCTGGTCGCTGAGAACCTCGGTGCGGACTTTGATCAGATCACTGTTTTGCACGGCGACACACAAAGCGTCCCCGAAGGACACGGGACCATGGGCAGCCGGAGTCTTGTCGTTGGCGGCAGTGCCGTTCTCATGGCAATCGACCGCGTGAAAGAAAAGGCGACGCAGATCGCGGCGCACCTGCTCGAGGCAGCAGCGGAGGACATTGAGTTCGCAGATGGCAAGTGGCGCGTCAAGGGAGCGCCGGACCGCGCGGTCACTCTCGCCCAGATCGCCCAGGCCGCCTACGGCCCCAACCTTCCGCAGGGTATGGAACCGGGACTTGTCGCCACTGATTTCTTTGCCCCGCCTGATGAGGTCTTCCCCTTCGGCACCCACGTGGCGGTCGTGGAAGTCTTCCCCGAAACAGGCGAGGTCAAGCTCCTCGAGTACTACTCGGTCGACGACTGTGGCCCCCGCATCAACCCCCTCCTCGTCGAAGGCCAGGTCCACGGTGGCCTCGCCCAGGGTATTGCCCAAGCCCTCTGGGAGGAGGTCCGCTACGACGACTCCGGCCAACTCCTCACCGGTACCCTCATGGACTACGCCATTCCCAAAGCAGCAATGCTCCCCTCGTTCACCACTGATCAGACCGAGACTCCAACCCCGCTCAACCCGCTTGGCGCCAAAGGAATCGGTGAGGCAGCAACGATCGGCTCAACCCCAACCATCGCCAACGCGGTGATGGACGCCTTAGCGCCCTTCGGGATTGAGCACCTCGATATCCCGTTGACTCCAGAAAAGATCTGGCGCGCTCTCCAGGAGGCCAAGGTCGCTTCCTGAACCGGGGCGGGAAGGGGAACCGGGTGGTGCCTCAACACGACGGCACCACCCGGTTCATTGTCCTCGGTGCTGAGGGGATTCTGCCCTTGTCGGGCGCTCTGTAGGCGCAGGCTTTCGGCACGCGAGACTCTGCTGAGGGTAGACGGCCACAACCCGAAACACCATCAATCATCCACCGAGCAAGAGCCCTTCGCCTGGCCGCTCATAGCGAATCATGACAAAATCCTCGCCGCGCCACACCTCCACCCGTGGTGCTGTTGCACGACTCACTACGCGCCCGTCCTTCACACACCAGAGTGCTGGCGAGAGCATGCGCAGCGCATCGCGGTCGCTTGCGGCGTCGAAGACCACGAAGTTGGCCGGTTTCCCGATCTCAATGCCGTAGCGATCAAGAATTCCAAGCGCTTTGGCAGCGTTCGTCGTTATCAGATCCCAGACGAGCGGAATCTCGTCGTAGCCAGAGAGCTGCGCCATATGCAGCCCAAGCCACGCTGCATGGAGCATGTTGCCTGTTCCCAGTGGATACCAGGGATCCATCACCGAATCGTGCCCGAAGGCGACGTTGATTCCAAACGCAAGGAGCTCCTTCACACGCGTCATTCCGCGGCGCTTGGGATAGGTATCAAACCGTCCTTGGAGGATGGAATTGTCTGGTGGATTCGCGATGATGTTCAGCTCAGCCCGCTTGAGCCAGCCAAACAGCTTAAAGGCATAGGCGTTGTTGTATGATCCCATCGCGGTGGTATGGCTGGCTACCACCCGACCCTGCAGTCCGCGCCGGATCGTCTCGGCAGCCATGACCTCGACAAAGCGAGATTGGTCATCGTCTGTCTCATCACAGTGTGCGTCCAATGGACGATCGTAGCGCTCAGCAAGCTCGAAGGCGATCCGCAGTGATTCCACTCCCATCTCTCGCGTGGTCTCATAGTGCGGGATGGCGCCGACCACATCGCAACCCATCCGCAGGGCTTCTTCGAGGAGTTCCGCACCCCGTGGATAGGACAGGATCCCTTCCTGCGGAAAGGCAACAAGCTGAAGGTCGACGAGGTGGCGCATCTCCTCACGTACCTCGAGTAGGGCACGCAGACCGACGAAGTTCGGATCGCAGACGTCGACATGACTACGGATCACGAGGGCACCCTGGCTGGCATACCACTCGATCGCTCTTTTGGCCCGCTCCTTCACCGCTTCGACGGTCAGCTGCGGCTTGGTCTGTGCCCAACGCTGGATCCCCTCGAGCAGCGTCCCAGTTTCGTTGTGGCCCGCCAGACCTTCGGTGAGCGCAGCATCAAGGTGGCAGTGCGGTTCGATCAACGGCGGTGAGAGAAGCCGTCCTGCAGCGTCAATTGTCTCGGTCGCCTCTCCAGCCAGCTCCGCCTCGATGGCAACGATTCGTCCCTCTGTGACACCGATATCAACCAGCCGACCATCACGGAGCCGTGCCCGGCGGACAATCAGGTCATACGTCATCGTCTCGTCTCCTTTCTGTACAACGTGTCGGTCTTCCATCCCAAGCCGATGTCACCATCTCGCAGAAGGCGCGAGACACGGTGCATTGCACCCTTGCTGCACACAGGCTGTCAAGGCACGGCGAATGAGGTGTTGAGGACGAATCCCGACAAGGTGGTACTCATGGCCACGCTATCATGCTCGCGGCGAACCACTGCACCAGTGGCGGAGGTGCATTATGTTCGAGGGGCTGTTCCAACCGAGCCACCTGCTGGTGATCCTGCTGATCGTGATGATCATCTTCGGTCCTGGGAAGCTACCGGAAGTTGGTGCAGCGATCGGCCGTAGCATTCACGAGTTTCGACACAGTGTCCGTGATGCCACCGCAGAAGGTGGGGCAGAGTCATCTGGGACCGCGATGCGAGAGTTGTTCTCACGCCCGACTCAACAGCAGTAAGGTCCCTCGCCTCTACCCAAGGTGGGCGGCACGCATCCCAACGGTGTGCCCGTGGGGTCAGTGCACATCTGGATCGTGCCGCTTCTCCGTGACGTGACGAGCAATTACAAGACTCCCGCAAACGCACATCAACGACCAACGACCACCTCAGGCAAGTCGCGCACGCAGCGCCTGCAGCAAGAATTGGAATTCGGGAACCTGGAAGCGCCGAAGCACAGCCCCATAGATGAGAACGCCCACTATGAGGCCAAGGCAAACAAGTGCTGCCCGCGCCAGCAGTGATTGTTGTTCTGGTACGACCCAGTGGGAAATTGTCAGCACCACAATTGTGACGATGAGTGCCATCACCAGTGAAGCGATTCCCGCTGCCCGCAGTGTCCGAGCAACGGTTCCGTCACCGACCCGACCGAGCCAGCGGCGCAAGATCCACCACATGACGAGCGCGTGTGCGATAAATTGCGCCGTATTCCCCAGTACCAACCCAAGCATGCCGAGCGGACGCACCAGTGTCAGCGCGACGAGGAAATAGATCCCGACCGAGAAAACACCGACCAACACCGGTGTGCGCGTGTTCTGCCGCGCGTAAGCTGCGAAGATCAGTACCTGGTCAAAAGCCGCACAGAGTGTCCCCGGGAGATAGCCGAGCAAAGCTATCCAGATCGCACGCGCTCCCTCCAGATCAGTCGCACCATGATAGAAGAGTAACGTGACGACCGGCCAGCTCAAGGCTGCCATGCCAAGCGTTGCGGGGAAAATTAGGAGCGCCACGAATTTGAGCCCCAGCGAGAGTGTCCGCTGATAGCTGTGTTCGTCGCCTGCTGCAGCATGTCGCGAAAGGGTCGGCAACGCAGCGAGCGAGGTCGCAGCAGCCACCAAGCCGAGGATCATCTGGTTCAGGGCCGTTGCATAACGCATCGCGCCGAGCGCATGTGGGTCGACTCCCCACGCTAAATTCCGGTCAATCGTCAGTGCTACGGTGTTCGCGAAGAGACCAAGAAAAATCGGCAAGTAGAGGATGAAGATGCGGCGGATCGCTGGGTGCCAGAGCTGGAGGTTCAACCTCGGCAGGCAGTCACGCAGCCCCCACAACTGCAGCACGACGAGACCGAGCGCGCCAAGGAGCACCCCAAGAACCAGACTCGCAATCCCGATCGTGTGCCCGAGCAGGAGTGCGCAGGTAACAATTGCGGCGTTACGCACGCTGAGCGCAAGCGACGGTTGCGTGAAGCGTTGCAATGCGTAGAGCGCGGCCATCAGGACTGTGGAGACGGCCAGGAACAGCACCGCGGGCACGATGAGCCGGACCAGCCGAATCGTCAGTTGGAATGTCGCAGCGCCCCGAGCTGCCTCTCCGCCGCCGAGCGCTGTCATCGCCCAGACGACCCAGGGAGCAGCCAGGGCCACCAGCGCGACTGCCCCACCAACGACGAGCAGCACCCACATCAGAAGACCACCAACGATGCGGCGGAACTCGTCTCGCTGATCCGCGTAGGTACTCAGCACCGGGACAAGTGCGGCCTGTAGCATGCCGCTGATCACGAGGTCGAAGAGCATTGTGTGGACGTTATCTGCAATGGTAAATGCCGCAACCTCGTTCGTCGTTCCCCAGAAGTAGGAAGTGATCTGTTCCCGCACGAGCCCGAGGATGCGGCTGAGCACTACGCCGACCATGAGCACCCCAGCCGCACGCGCGACCTGAGCCCGCTCGCGGTGCGCGGCTTCTGCCAAACCTGTCTCAGTCGCCGACGGTGTGGGATCGCGTGTCACACTCTCGCTCCTGCCCGCTCACCCGAGCCAGCAGGAGTGTACCGAGTGCGGCACGTAACGCGGCCGCGTTGGCAACTCTCTGATAGAAGCGAGGGAGAGCCAACTGGTGCTCATGGGCCCTCCAGGCAATCACTCAGACGCAGGGGGAGAACAACATGGTGCACGATCCCCCGAAGGCCCATTCGCCGAGAGGCCCGTCGTCAGGGAGCATCATTGGTCGGTCTCCTCACTGGAGAGCAGTCGGTCGCCGCTTCCAGCACAGCCATAGGCAGCAAGGATCCGGCGGACAAGTGCTGTGGTTGAACGCTCGGGAACGTACGGGATCAAGACGACCTCTCCGCCGAGTGCACGAACCAGCTCCGCCTCTGGGAGTGGTTGCTTTCCACTGGCAAGCTCTTCTGGTGTCACCCCGTAGTCTCCACCCTTCACGTAGACATGCGGTCGGAGGAGCTGGATCACTCGGTCTGCCGTGTCGTCGGGGAAGACTGTCACGTAATCCACACAGGCGAGGCCAGCCAGGAGTTCAGCCCGTTCCTGGGCCGGGACGAATGGCCTTGTTGGTCCCTTGCGTCGACGCGTGGAAGCGTCGTCATTCACCGCGACAACGAGGACATCACCAAGTCGCCGGGCAGCTTCGAGGGAACGAAGATGCCCCACGTGGAGGAGATCGAAGTGCCCGTTCGTCAGCACGATCCGCTTCCCAGCTCGGCGGAGCTCGTCACCGAGCGCTGCGAGATCATCGAAGTCGATTCGCTGGCCCATGCTTCCTCCCACATCTGCTGCGCCAAGGCACAAGGGTAGGACGCGTGTTGTTTCTCACTTCGCAACCATCATTCGTCTGCGGTTCATCAATGACAAGTAGCACGTGATGACACTCCAGGACGAGAGAAGATGGATGGCACGACGGTGTTCGGCTACCGGCTCCTTCATGCGGTTCGACCTGTTCTGACCATGTGGCTTGCATTCACCAATGTGTCCGTGGGCCTACAGCTGTCAGACAACCTGGTCCAAGCACTTCTCGGGTCAGAAGCGTCAAGGAACGCAATCGATGAATCAACAGTTGAGCGACCCGTCCCAGTGCCAATCCGACGTAGTTGGAGGAGCGCAATCCCTATGGTGTTCCACCAACAGTCTTTGCGCCCACCGAACAAGCCATGCTCCGCTTGGCCAACGGCGCTGGCTTATCATTCAAGGCAGAAAAGCCCGCCCAGATGCTCACCCGAAGCATTCGAGTGAACCGAATATATATCAACTAGACGACGAGAATTGATACTAGCATTCACGCTGTGCTACTCGTGATCCTGAATTACCATCGAAGTTTTGTGCCATAATGCGAACCTTATAAGATCTTCAGTATTCCGCGAGCTCAAATCGTGACCAGCGAAGACTCGATTGCTGGTAAGGATCACTTGATCCGTGG
The DNA here is from genome assembly GCF_023806465.1 of Thermomicrobium sp. CFH 73360. Lineage (GTDB taxonomy): Bacteria > Chloroflexota > Chloroflexia > Thermomicrobiales > Thermomicrobiaceae > Thermomicrobium. The sequence goes on from NZ_JAMSLS010000002.1 coordinate 653,535, forward strand.
TTGGCGCGTCTTTGGCGCGTTTTACCCGGACTACGTCGCCGGGTCTCTCGCCATCAAGGACAGGCGGCACTCCTCTCATAACAACCAACATATTCTCGTGCGCGACTTACTCGACGGCTACGCGCCGCTGAGCGAGCGCCGTACGCAGCCGGCGGGCGTCCATCACCGCATGCGCAAACGCGTCATTGTTGAAGTAGACGTAACCTGGATGATCGGCACACCGCTGGAGTCGCCCGGCAAGCAGGTCGATCTCCTCATCAGTCAACCCGATGTCGTAGAGGCCACTGTGCACGCGCACGTAACAGAGCGGCCCCACATGCGGGAAGTCCTCGGGGGTCGGATGCACTCCACCGTACGCATAGACAACGGTCCCGCCTGCACTGGCAATCACTTCAGCAACAGCGGGAACAAACCAACTCGGATGACGAAACTCAAAGGCGAACGATTGGCCGGCCGGTAAGAGTTCTAAGAACGCTCGGAGACGATCCAGATCGCGCGTGAACCCAGGTGGCAGTTGGAAGAGCAGCGGGCCGAGAGCCGAGCCCAGACCAGCGATCGCCTCCTGAAAGCGGCGGAGCTCTTCGGCAGCATCGACGAGTCGCCGCAGATGCGTGATCGTGCGAGGTGCCTTCACTGCGAAGACAAAGCCGGGCCGCTCAGCAGCCAGGCGCGCCCATTCCTCGAAGCGCTTGCGCGCCGGCAAGCGGTAGAACGTCACATTCAGCTCGACTGTGGCAAACTCCCGGAGATAGAACGAGAACCACTGCCATGGGGGAAGTTCAGGAGGATAGAAGCGCCCGCGCCAGTGGCGATACGACCATCCCGAGGTACCGACGAGCAACATGGGAGAAATCGCCTCCGCAAAATGTCACTGGTGGAAGGGTAACACGCCGAGCCGAGGGAGCAGCGCGGGGATGGAAGAGCACCTTCATCTCCAGGTCATCGTTCCGGGCAAACTCGTCTATCTCGGCCCTATCCGTCGAGACTTGGCCCCGATCTACCAACGCTGGATGAACGACCTCGAGGTCTCTCGGACACTCACAGCACATTGGCGCGTCCCTTTCACAGTCGAGGACGAGCTCGAATGGTTCGAGCAGGCACGCCGCGACCCGACCCGCCGGGTCTTTACGATCTACGAACGGCCTGACGATCGACCAGTGGGCAACGCAGAGCTCTTTGGTATCGATTTCGCAGTCGGAAGTGCTGAGGTTGGAATTGTCATCGGTGAGCGGAGTGTCTGGGGAAGAGGATACGCGACTGAAGCCTTGACTCTCCTGCTGGACTTCGGATTCACGGTGCTCGGCTTGCATCATATCTGGCTTCGCTACTACGCCTCCAACGAGCGAGCTCGCGCGGTCTATGACCGGGTGGGCTTCCGGGAGGTTGGACGCCTACGGCAAGCGACACGGATTGGGCCATACCGTGATGACATCGTCATCATGGATATTCTGGCGAGCGAGTTCCAAAGTCCGGTGCTCGCGGAGAAACTCCATCTGCGGCACTCCCGTGAGTGAGCCCTTCGCGTTCTGAGTGACCGCTCGCACCCCCTGGAACGACGCTGCGCCCTATAGCCCGCGGCATGCATCCTCTGTTCGGTCGGGACGCTGCCACCATCAGCGGAGGAATACGGCATGCGATGCCCAACGGCCTACAGCGCCGGGACTCGATCCTTCCCCACTGCGACGTTCGTGATTGACGGTATACTGGAGACGGAACCCAGCCCCCGCGGGAGCACAGCCCACGGCGGTTTCAAGCTGGGAACGCTTCCGGGATGACCGGACGAATGTGAGGTGACCGGCGCGATGCTTGCAGCGAAGGTATTTCGGCCCGCGCCGGACACCGACTCCGAGGAACAACTCTGGCTCGGCTGCCCAATGCTGAAGAAGGTGACCTTTCAAACCAAACGTGGACGCAAGCGTACGGTTCTGCGCTGTGCATTGGGTTATGCACTGAACTCGCCAGCAGCGGTCGATCGTTGCCGAGAGACTGCTGGCCCGCACCAGTGTTGGCAATGCCAGGAATCTCTCGAAGCACGGCTCATCCGTGACACGGAGTGAGACCGTCAGTGCACTCGGAGTCGGATTCCGGCACCTGTCGTGGACAGCGGTCGCCTGAAAGCTTTCAGGCGACCGCTCTGCCTGTCAAAGCGGTCGCGAGCTCCGACCCGCAAAGATAGCCGTGGAGTGTCTTCCCGTGCAGCACCTTCCTCTCATCGTCCTCGTTGAGCCTGAATGGCCAACCCGCTCGTACGTGCGAGCAGAACTGGAAGAACTCGGATACGACGTCTCGGTTCACGCGCGAGCGGCGGATGCCATCGCGTATCTCGAACGTTGGGGACTCCGGCCGCACGTTATCGTCGTAGACTTGGCACAAGACGGACAGCAAGGAGAAGCGCTACGAACCCTCTTGGAGCATTATCCCGAGGCTGCGCTCATCCTTCTGGTCAGTCCACTACGAGCCGTACCACGCTGGCTGGAACAGCGGGCAGCGATTGTCCTCAAGCGACCCGTCACGATTCGGGATATCATCGCCACTGTCCAGCGGCTGGCCCCTTTGCCAGGAAATCCCAGCCGCGAAGCTTGAAGGAGAAGCTGTCGGAACACAGCAGCGTCATCGCGCCCTTCTTTTCCCACTCCGAGCCAGCCGGATAACCCAGAGCAATGGTCGGTCATGCAGCTGCGATCGCTCGCCCACCTGACTGGCGGGTGCGGGAAGGGGAAAGACAGTTCCCCTCCTCCCGACGTTGCTGCCTCATGTCCCTTGCCATTCACCGCACGTCAGGCCCGATCCTCTGTCTGGTACCACAGCAGCCGCTGTCTGGTCTGCTTCTCCCTACTCGATGTGTTTCGGAAGAGGAGAAGAGTAAGGAAGAGTTCGGGAAGGCAGAAAAAGGTGTCAGGACCTGTGTCGGCAACAGCGATCGTGTGCGCTGTTTCGAATCCCGTTCAGGGTCGCCACAGCCAGACGGAGAGCATGGACGTGCGCCACGTGCAGAGCCATGGTAGGAGCGAACGATCACGCCCTGGGAGGCGATGACATCCCCTGGGGTACCAATGCCGGGCGAAGAAGCAAGGTACGCTCCCCAAGGTAACCCACAGTATCCTTCAACAGCATCAGACCCAGTCGAAATACAGGACTGTGCTGCCCTCCGGTGCTCGCGGCTCATGTGGCAAGGCTTTCAGCAAGACAACTGGATGGTGATCCTCTCCAGACCCGTCACGGCGCCTGCTGTACTGGGCGACCAAAGCCAAACTTTCGGATGTGGTCGTTCAACCCACGTTAATGTAGCGCGAAACTGCAGTTAAACTCCGCTTCCTATACTGCAAACAGAGGATGGAGGACGGCCGGTGCGGCAGGAACGAACAGCAGTGCAGACCGGTAACCCAGCGCCGAGCCCAACCACGCAACAGCGCATCCTGGTTGTCGAGGACGATCCGACATTGTCACGGATCCTCGCCTACAGCCTCCAGCAACGTGGCTACAGCGTGTGGACCGCCAGCGAGGGGCGCCAGGCGATCATGCTTGCCCGAACTGTCCGCCCTGACCTTATTGTTCTTGACCTCATGCTGCCTGGCATCGACGGACGCGACGTCTGCCGGTTGATCCGCAAGTGGTTGAGCGCGCCGATTCTCGTTCTCACGGCTCGGGACAGTGAGGATGACATCGTGGCACTCTTCCAAGCGGGTGCCGACGACTACGTCACGAAGCCGTTCCGGACACGCGAACTCTTCGCTCGAATAGAAGCCCTCCTGCGCCGCTGGGGTGACTCCTCGCCAGGAAACGTTTTGACAGCGGGAACCCTGGTCATCTTCCGCGACGAGCATCGCGTCGTCTACCGCGGACGCGAGATCCGGCTGGCTCCCCGCGAGTTTGCGCTCCTGGCAGCACTCGTCGAGCGAGCCGGGCGGGTCTGCACACGGCAGGAGCTGCTCGATCTCGTCTGGGGCCGCGATATTGTCGACCTGCGGAATGTCGATGTGCATGTGCATCGCATCCGCGAGGCACTCGGAGGGGAGGCAGAAGGAGGACGACTCATTCAGACCGTGCATGGGATTGGGTACCGGTTCGTTCCAGAGATGCGAACAGAGGACGTTTTGAGCGAGGAGGGAGAAACTCATGGCTGAGACACCAATCCGCTGGAGCCGGCGACAGCTCATGACCCGCGTAGCGGCACTCGGAGTGGCTATGCCGGTAGCCAGCGCACTGGTCGCGGCGTGTCGCGGAGCGGAAGCAACGCCGACCACGGCACTCGGCGGACAGACACCTGCGGCTGGCGCGAGCCCCACGGCAGGAGAAACACCGGCGACAGTAGCGACACCGACGCGGCCCGCAGAGCTCAGCGGGACGATCGCTATCGATGGATCCAGTACCGTCTTTCCTATTTCGGAGGCCGTCGCCGAGGAGTTCCAGAAGCAGTATCCCAACGTCAAAGTCACGGTTGGAATTTCCGGCACCGGCGGCGGCTTCCAGAAGTTCTGCAATAAGGAGACCGATATCTCCGATGCCTCGCGTCCGATCAAGGATTCTGAACTCCAAGCTTGCGAGCAGAAGGGACGAGAGTTCATCGAGCTGCCGGTCGCTTTCGATGGGCTTGCCGTCGTTGTGAATCCCCAGAACGATTGGGTAAAAGAGCTCACTGTCGATGACCTCAAGAAGATATGGCAACCAGAAGCCCAAGGCACGATCACTCGCTGGAACCAGGTACGGCCAGAGTGGCCAGACGCCCCTCTCAACCTCTATGGACCGGGCACCGACTCCGGAACGTTCGACTACTTCACCGAGGCTATCAATGGGAAATCCGGCGCCAGCCGTGGCGACTACACCGCCTCGGAGGACGACAACGTGCTCGTGCAGGGAGTCGCTGGTGATAAGAATGCCCTCGGCTACTTCGGCTTAGCCTATGCCGTTGAGAATCAAGGCAAGGTGAAGATCGTCCCGATCGTCAACCCCAAGACAGGCCAACCAGTCGAGCCAAGCCTAGAAACCGTCAAGACGGGGCAGTACCAGCCACTTTCCCGGCCGCTCTTCATCTATGTCGCGCGAGATCAAGCTGATCGGCCGGAAGTGGAAGCGTTCGTCGAGTTTTACCTAGAGAATGCAGCGACGCTCGCTGAAGAGGTCGGATATATTCCGTTGCCGGACGAGGCGTACCAACTTGCCATGAAGCGCTTCCAAGATCGCAAAACGGGTTCCGTCTTTAAGGGTGTTGAAGTTGGCGTCTCGATCGAGGACGTGCTGAAGCGTGAGGAGTAACTTCCGGCGCCCCCGGGTGACCGGGTACAATCCGCGAGCGAGGGTTGAATCCCTCGCTCGCGGTCGATTGCTGCGCAGCGAGGTGACGAGGTGACGACCGAACCCTTTCTGGCGCCGGTGACGACTCCTGCGGAGCGTCGAGAATGGATTCTGCGTCTTCTCACCGGAACTCAACGGGTCGATCGGATACGTCGTCTCCGCGAGTCGATCATCCTCAGTCTACTCTTCCTCTCCGCACTGATCTCAGTTGCGACGACGATCGGGATCATCTACACGCTCAGCATTGAGACATTCCATTTCTTTCAGAGAGTATCGCTTATTGACTTCCTCACTGACACGCAGTGGACGCCACTCTTCACTGAGAAACACTTTGGTATTTGGCCGCTACTCACCGCCACACTGCTTGTCTCGGCCATCGCCATGCTTGTCGCATTACCGCTCGGACTTCTCGCTGCGATCGGGCTCTCGGAATACGCTTCTCCACGCCTCGCCAGCATCGTGAAGCCAATTTTGGAGATCTTAGCTGGTGTGCCGACAGTAGTGTACGGGTACTTCGCTTTGCTCTTCGTGACACCGCTCCTTAAGCGCTTCATCCCGCAACTCGAGGTATTCAATGCACTATCTGCTGGACTCGTCATGGGCATCATGATCCTACCGCTCGTCGCTTCGCTGTCCGAAGACGCGATGCGTGCTGTGCCCCAGAGCCTGCGCGAAGGTGCCTATGCACTCGGAGCAACCAAACTCGAGGTCGTCTGGCGTGTCGTTGTCCCCTCGTCGCTTTCCGGCATCGTGGCAGCATCTATCCTCGCAATCTCACGCGCGATCGGCGAGACGATGATCGTTGCTATCGCGATGGGACAAGTACCCCGCCTCACGCTGAATCCACTCGTGGCAATGGAAACAATGACTGCCTACATCGTCCAGGTAAGTCTGGGTGACACTCCACATGGATCGCTCGAGTACCAGACGATCTTTGCCGTGGGAACAGCTCTTTTTCTCATTACCATGGTGCTGAACCTCTTGAGTTACCGCTTCCTCCAGCGCTTCCGGGAGGTTTACGAGTGACAGCGCACGAAGTCCTGCCAATCGATCGAGAGTTCACTCCGCGCCTGGCGCTGCGTAAGCGGCTCGGTACGCTATTCGGCATTCTCAGCGCGCTGGCAATCATCATCGGGCTCACAACGCTCGGACTGCTCATCGCTGATGTTGTGCGCGATGGTTGGCACGTCCTTTCCTGGGACTTCTTGACAAGTTACCCCTCGCGGCGCCCCGAACAAGCAGGCATTCGCTCAGCGTTAGTTGGGACCTTCTACATCCTGATTCTGGTTGCCATCATCGCCTTCCCACTCGGTGTCGCGGCAGCGATCTATCTCGAAGAGTTCGCGCCGCGGAACCGGCTCACGGCGATCATCGAGGTCAATATCTCCAATCTCGCCGCGGTTCCCTCGATCGTGTATGGCCTCCTGGGAGTTGGTGTCTTTGTACGGACCTTCATGCTTGGGAGAAGTCTCATCGCAGGTGCCTTGACGTTGAGCCTCCTCGTCTTACCGATCATCATCATCGCCTCGCGCGAGGCCTTGCGAGCGGTCCCACCCTCGATCCGTGAGGCAGGACTGGCCCTTGGTGCGTCCCATTGGCAGACAGTGCGGCACTTCGTTTTGCCTGCTGCCCTTCCCGGTATCCTCACTGGGACGATCCTTGCCTTAGCACGCGCCATCGGCGAGACAGCACCGCTCATCACCATCGGGGCCTTGACCTACGTAGCGTTCACGCCCAAGAGCTTGTTCGACCCGTTCACTGTGCTTCCGATTCAGATCTTTAACTGGATTTCGCGGCCGCAAGCGGCCTTCCATGAACGAGCAGCTGGAGGCATTATCGTGCTGCTCGCCGTGCTGTTACTCTTCAACGGGCTCGCTATCTTCCTGCGCGCACGCCTGCAACGCCGTATCCGCTTCTGAAGGAGAGCAGTCCCATGACCCTGGTCACCCGTGAACCAGCCCGCTACATCGTCGAGCCAAGCGAGCCTTCAGCTCTCCGCATCGAGCGACTCAGCGTTTGGTATGGCCGGCACCAGGCCATTCGTGACGTCAGCTTTACGATTCCTGCACGTCGTATCACCGCGATTATCGGGCCTTCGGGATGTGGGAAGAGCACACTCTTGCGTGCCCTCAACCGGATGCATGACCTGACGCCAGAGGCGCGAGTCGAAGGCTCGGTACGGTGGGGAGAGATCGACCTCTACGCACCGACGACCGATCCGGTCTGGGTGCGACGCCACATCGGGATGATTTTTCAGAAGCCGAATCCTTTTCCAAAGAGCATCTTCGAGAATGTCGCTTTTGGCTTGCGCGTGAACGGATATCGTGGAGATATCGCCGCTCGGGTCGAAGAAGCTCTCCGCAAGGCTGCGCTATGGGATGAGGTGAAGGACAAGCTGCAAAAGAACGCCCTCACCCTCTCTGGCGGGCAGCAGCAGCGGCTTTGTATTGCCCGCGCCATCGCACTCGAGCCGCAGATCTTGCTCATGGACGAGCCCTGTTCAGCTCTCGACCCGGTGGCTACCATGCGGATTGAGGACCTGATGATCGAACTTGCTCATACCTACACGATTGTCATCGTCACGCACAACATGCAGCAAGCCTCGCGCGTCTCCCACTATACGGCCTTCATGCTGGCAGGGGAGGATCGTACCGGCGAGTTGATCGAGTATGCCCCAACTCGGGAGCTCTTCTTGCGCCCACGCGACCGACGCACTGAGGACTACATCACTGGTCGGATCGGGTAACCGTCCGACCACGGAGGAGTTCGGCTCATGGCTGACCCGATCGCCGCACTGACCAACGCGCAAGCGGCACGTGCCGAGGCAGCGCCCCGCGTGCAGGCACCGACTGCTGCTGGCATGGACGTGGAGCAGCTCTCCGCCTTCTACGGACGTTTCCAAGCGCTGGCCGAAATCACCCTTCCTATTCATCCCGGCGCAGTCACTGCGGTCATCGGCCCCTCCGGGTGCGGGAAATCGACCTTCATTCGCTGCTTGAACCGCCTACACGAGCTGACACCTGGCGCGCGGGTGACCGGGAGCGTGCGCTTGGAAGGTGTTGACATCTACCAGCCTGGGGTCGATCCGGCACGGGTGCGACAGCTGGTTGGTATGGTCTTCCAGAAACCAAACCCGTTTCCGACCCTCTCCATTTACGACAACGTCCTGGCAGGCGTCCGGCTCCATCGCTCTCGGCTCTCCCGTGCGGAGGCGGACGAGATCGTCGAGCGGAGTCTCCGTGCCGCCGCCCTTTGGGACGAGGTGAAGGACAAGCTGAAGGCTCCGGGGAGTTCTCTTTCCGGTGGACAGCAGCAGCGACTCTGCATCGCCCGTGCACTTGCTGTTGAGCCGCTCGTTCTCCTGATGGACGAGCCGACGAGCGCGCTCGATCCGATCGCTACCTACCGCATTGAGGAGTTAATCTGGGAGCTCAAGCAGCGCTATACGATCGTGATCGTCACCCACAATATGCAGCAGGCGGCGCGCATCGCTGACTACGTCGCCTTTCTCCTTGCTGGCGAGGAACGAACTGGACGCTTGATCGAATTCGACACCGCGCAGCGGATCTTCACGAATCCCAAGCGCAAGGAGACCGAGGACTACATCACTGGAAAGATCGGATAGTACACGATTGCGTTTTCGGCGTACACTTGTCACACTTCGCGGATCGTCTGCCGTGTCCTGAAGCGAGCGTGGATACGTGATCGACGTATCCACCGGGAGCGAAAGCGAGGTATCGAGATGGCAACTCGAGCGCGTGCAGAATTCGAGCGCGACCTGCAGACCCTGCGCCAAGAAGTACTCAACCTCGGCAGTATGGTCGAGAAAGCGGTCGAACGTGCCGTCGAAGCGCTCAAGCGTTATGACGTGTCTCTCGCACAAAGCATTATCGAGCGCGACCGCGAGATTGACGAGCGCAGCTATGCGCTGGAGGAACGTGCGCTTCTCCTCATCGCAACGCAACAGCCGATGGCTACTGACCTCCGGATCATCGCTGCGACACTGTTCATCATTAGCGAACTCGAGCGAATCGGCGACTATGCCGAAGGGCTGGCGAAGATCGCGATTCGCCTCAGTGCCTGGCCACCGCTCAAACCACTAATCGACATTCCCCGCATGGCCGAGATCTCGGTCGATATGTTGCGACAGGTCCTCGACGCTTTTATCGAGATGGATTTGGAGCGGTGTCGGGCAATCTGGTGTCGTGACGACGAGGTTGATGCCCTCTACGATCAGGTGTACCGCGAATTGCTCACCTACATGATGAGTGACCCTCGGACGATTGAGCGAGCCACACTGCTCTTGTGGGCTGCGCACAACCTGGAGCGGATCGCCGACCGGGTGACAAACATCTGTGAGCGGGTCGCCTTTGTCATCACGGGGGATCCACGGGCACTCGTCAGCCCTGCCGAACCTGATTATGCTGGTGAGCGTGAAGCCGAGTTCGACGTTGAGTGAGGAGGGGGCTCACCATGCTTTGGGCAGCGGTCATCCGGTACGGCAATCCCGAAAAGATCCAGGAAGTCCGCCCCGTCCACCGACAGTACTTGCGCTCCTTGCGTGAGCAAGGCAAGCTCTGGGCATCCGGCCCGTTTGTTGACGATAGCGGCGCGCTCATTATCTACGAGGCAGAAACGGAAGAAGAGGCGCGAACGCTCATTGAAGGCGACCCGTTCTTCGAAGCGGGAGTCTTTCAAGACATTCACCTGAAGCCGTGGAACATCGTGTTCACGCCGCCATCCCAGTGACCAATTGCATCTGGCCTGCTACGATGTCACTGCCGTACCATCCGGTACGGCGGTTCATCGTGGCAGCGTTTGGACGGGAGGACCGCAATGGCGATCGAAGCTGGCATCCGGACGTATCATCTTCTGATTGATGGGCAGTTCGTGCCGGCTGCAAGTGGTGAGACATTCCCCACGTACAACCCAGCAACGAACGACGTTATCGGCTACGTCGCCAAGGCTGGACGCGACGATGTGGACCGAGCCGTCCGTGCTGCTCGGCGCGCCTTCGACGAGGGACCGTGGGGCCGCATGACGCCGAACGAGCGAGCCCGGCGGTTGCGCAAGGTTGCAGAACTCCTCCGTGAGCGATTGGACGAACTCGCCCGCTTGGAGACACTCAATTGTGGGAAGATCATCGTCGAGTCACGCATGGATGTGGCATCCGCGGCAAATTGCTTTGAGTACTATGCCAATCTCGCGGGTCAGATCTGGGGTGAGACGATTCCCATGAATGGACCGCTACTCGACTACACGGTGCGTGAGCCATATGGCGTCTGTGGTCAGATTATCCCGTGGAACTTCCCGATCTTGATGGCAGCTTGGAAGCTTGCACCAGCGCTAGCAGCGGGGAACACGGTCGTTCTTAAGCCCGCGAGTTACACCCCGATCACTGCGCTCGTTCTTGGACAGATCTGTTTGGAAGCGGGAATTCCGGAAGGTGTTGTCAATGTCCTCACTGGGCCAGGCAGTGAGGTCGGCGCGGCAATCTGCGAACATCCGCTCGTCGACAAGATCGCTTTCACCGGCGAGACGGAGACAGGGCGTGAAATCCTGCGGCTGAGCGCAGGGACAATCAAGAAGGTCTCCCTCGAACTCGGTGGCAAGTCCCCGAACATCGTGTTCCCAGACGCCGATCTGGAGGAGGCCGTCAATGGCTCGCTGTTTGCGATTTTTTCCAATGCTGGTCAGCGCTGCACAGCACGAACGCGCCTGCTGCTTCACGAGTCGATTCATGATCACTTCATGGACGATTTCCTGCGCAAGGCCAGCCAGCTCCGGATTGGTGACCCGCTCGATGAGAAGACCCAACTCGGTCCACTCGTTTCGCAGCGGCAGTGCGAGCGTGTGCTGAGCTACGTGGAGCGCGCTACGAGCGAGGGTGCCACACTCCGCCTCGGCGGCAAGCGACCAGACGATCCCGCCCTGCAGCGAGGGAACTTCGTCGAACCGACAATCTTCGATGACGTCCAACCGCAGATGACGATCGCTCGGGAGGAAGTGTTTGGCCCGGTGCTCTCGGTGATCCCCTTCCGCACCGAGGATGAGGCTGTAGAGATCGCCAACGCGACGATCTATGGGCTGGCAGCAACAATTTGGACAAACGACATCAAGCGTGCCCATCGCCTCGCCGCGCGCATTAGGGCTGGCAACATCAGCATCAACTATCCAGTCGTCAATCCACCGGAAGCACCGTTCGGCGGCTTTAAGCAGAGCGGGATCGGTCGAGAGCTCTCACGGCACGCTCTTGACCTCTATACGCAGGTCAAGAACGTGGTGGTTGGACTCAGCGAGCAGCGCTTCGATTGGTACGGCAACTGGCCTCCGGGACGGTGAACCACCAATTACTTCCGATTACTTAGGGAGCAAGGAACGAGGGCCAGCCTGCAGCCGCGAGCTGGCCCTCGCGTTCCAGATACTGCAAGACAGTCTCGATGAACGTCCCGTGACTCCAGCTCAAGGGGCTCACCGAGAGCGGTTCGCCGGTCTCCGGATGCACCTGCTCGGCCAGCACCCCGCTGGGGAGTGCATGGGTCACGACCCAGTCAAGGAGCTCCTGCGCCCGCCCAAGTTCTCCGGGCGAAACGGCTCGGGCGATATGCCACTCCGCGAGCCAGAGCGTGCAAATGAACCAGGGGTTACCAGGAACGCGTTCCAGATCCCGGCTCATCTGATAGTAATAGTCATCCTCATAGCGAGCGACACCGCCGACCGGCGTCTTGACCCACAGCCGCTCCTCGATCGCCCGCATCGTTGCCACAATGCGAGGATCGCGAGGAGGAAGAAGACCGAAGAGAAAGAGGCCCGCGAGACTGGAGTCCAGCGTCGGATCTGGTTGAACGTCCCCGCTGGGTCCGACCAGGAGTGTACGGGCGAATCGCCCGAGTTCCGGGCGATAGAGGTGACGCAACGCAGCGTCCCGCATGTCGTTGGCGGCTCGTTCCCACGTGTCGGCAAAATGATCATCACCAAAGATCCGCGCTAACTGTGCCGCTGCACGAAGCCCCGAAAAGACGGCCGCGACGGTGAACGCGTGGATCCCGCGGCGCTCTTCCCACAGGTCGTACGACGGTGCCGGGAGGCCAGTGACAGGATCGCGGTAGGAAGCAAGGAAGCGGGCGGAGGGAACCACCATCGGACTATAGAGTTCCCGGAGGAGCTCGAGGTCGCGCGTCTTTCGGTAGTACTTCCAGAGCGCCGCTAGCACAAGCGCAGTGCTGTCCTCCTGGATCGGGAATTGGAGTTCGCCGGACGGGCCAGCCCAGGGATGCCAACTGGAGCCAGCTGAGCCGTCCGGATTGTACTTGTGGAGGAAGAACCCGTAGTGTGTCACCAGTCCTCCCATGAATACGAAGAAGCGGCGCGCCAGCTCTGGATAGCCTGCGTCAAGGAGCGCCTCGGCAATGAGCGCGCCATCCCGCGGCCAAACGTAGCTGTAGGTATCGCGCCCAAACTGCAGGATATCCGAGTCGTTCGCAGCTAGAATCGCTCCCCCCTCGTCAATTTGTGTGCGGAGGATCAAAAGACTCTGGCGATAGAGTCGCTGGAGAGGGACGGGCAGCATTGCAAGTCGCGGGGGATCTGGCTCAATCCAGCTCCGCCAATATCGGCGGACGCGGGTGAGCAGGGTGTCAGGGCGATACTGCAGCACGAACTGGTGCAACCGGTAGACATCCGCAAAGCGCAGCCCTGCCGCCATCCAAAAGGTTACGGTCGCTGTGCCACCGGCGGAAAGCGAGAATTCCAAGCCGCCGATCGAGTCGACCGACCCTTGTGCGATCGGATTCCCACTGAGCTGTCCGTCCTCGGCATCGCGCCACGTCCCCTCGTGGCCTCGGAACGCCTTATTGCCACAGGCAAAACAGTGATATCCCGGGCGATCACCCGCCCAGCCGGAGAACCAGAAATACCGCTTCCCTTTGTAGTGGACGAGTGCCCGTGCCGTCGGCTCATAGTAGACCGTCTCACCGTCGGCGTAACCCCAGAGATGGCCATCGAAATGCAGGAAGAGGCGGACTTGCCGTGAGCTGCCACGCTCGTCCCGCACCGTGACCTGGCGGATCCAGAGATCGTCCTCAAGTCCGACAGCGTCACGGATATGCAGGGAGAGACCAAGCCGCAGATGCCGAAGGCGCACATCAGTGACCAGCGTTCTTTCCTCATAGCGAAGCTCGCGCTCCCATCCCTCGTCAGAGAGCCAGGCGAACTCCCCATCACACCAAATTCCAAAACGGTTAAGACGCCCCTGAGTATGATTCTCTTGGCCCACTCGGGGATAGTACACGTCGCGGAGGGTATACGTCCGGTCGAAAGCGAGAAGGAGACGGCCGTTCCCAATGGGGAGATCCCGAGGCATCGGCAATCCTTCCGACCACATTCACGGCAACGGTGGTATGGCCAGCGCCGCCTCCAGGGCATAGCGCAGGAGACTTGTCACTGTCATCACAGATGTTGCGGCGGCAAACGCAAAGAGGCCCGGACCTCCGAGGTCCTGCCAGCGTTCCGCTCGCTCAAACCAGTGCGTTACCAGCAGGGCCACCGGCCAAGCGAGCAGCGCGAGCGTGACAACCGCCGCGATGAGGAGCATCACTGCGACTGGGACGTACCACTTGATTGGCCCAGTCATCACAAGCCAGCCGAATCCCGTGAGCGCAAGCCCAAGCGGCAGACCATCACGGCCAAGGTGAAACGATGGCGACGGATGTCGGAATGCTGGCCGCCAGGTCGTCGACTGGAAGACCCACCACAGGAGCACCCCCAACGTCACCCCCGTCCACCCGCCGGTCAGATAGCGCAGTGTGTTTCGCGGCTCGTACAGTGTCGGGAGATGGAGGTCGGCAGCGAGCGCATTGAGCCCATCGATACCGAGAAGAGCGATTCCCGCCGCGAGCACAGCGAGGGTGGCAGCCCGGGGCGAGCCAACTGCGCCACGCGAGTGACGGAGAGCGAGCCAGGTGACCGTGAGCAGCGAGCCTCCATAAATACCCGTCATGCGGGCATCGAAGGGAAGCTGATGCGGGCCGAACCAGAATGAGTGGCTGGGGCGCTGCGCACAGAGACCATGGAGTGCAGCGCGCGTCGCAAGCTCCACCTGGCTCGGTGAGACAAGCCAGCTTCCAAGAACAACAAGGAGCAGCACGACTGGCGGAAGCAGCTCCCGGATCGCCGCAAAAATGACAGCTCGAGAACGAACTCTCCCGGTCACGCTCGACGCTCCGCTCGCAACGCCCCAGCATACCACTTTCCAGTCCAGACGAGGGTATAGGACGATCGGGGGTGTTCGGACACATTGACCGTACACCCTCTGACGGGTACCATTGCCGCGGCATGCCATCTGGCAAGGCCAGCCACAGCGAGGGGGACACGATGCGGGAGCTGCGACTCACACGACGGGTGCTCCTGCGGGTCGCTGGAGGCGCTGTCATCGCGACGGTGACAGAATTCCAGGGAACACACGCCCGAGCCGGTACCATCACTCGGACAAGCTGGCTTGTGGAGGGGCCGTTCCCGTCAGTCGGTCAGCTCCTCACGCCGGTCTATCCGCTCCCGACGCCGTTCACGAGCATCGAAGTCAGCTGGCGAGCCAGTGTCCCCCCGGGCGCACTCTTCCAGGTTCTGGTTCGTCTTGCTGGGGCAAATGACTCGTGGAGTGACTGGATTGCACTCACTGCTGATCCGCACACGCCGCCGCGCGAGCCGGATGGGTGGACGTACGCGCCTCCCATCCTGGCAACGGGCCAGCAGCTGCAGCTGCTCATGCGCTGCGAGCCGGGGATCGATGGAGCGACTCCCCGAGTCGATGCGGTCCGCGTGACGGCGGTCGATACACGGGGAACAGATATCCAATGGCTCGCGGTGACCGATTTGCTTGACGGATGGATCATTTCGCGCGCTGGCTGGGGTGCGGATGACACACTTCGCTTCGATAAGCAGGGGAACGAGATTTGGCCACCGCGCTATGCGCCTATCCAGAAAGTCATCATCCACCACACAGTCACCCGCAACGACCCACCTGATCCAGCAGCGACCATCCGCGCCATCTATGCGTATCATGCGGTGACACTCGGCTGGGGAGATATCGGATACAACTTCGTCGTCGACTGGCAAGGTCGGGCGTACGAGGGACGCTACGGCGGGCCGAATGTGATTGGCGCACATACGGCCGGGTACAATACCGGAACACTCGGCATCGCCGTCCTGGGTGACTTCTCCGCGACCCCGCCACCGCAGGCCGCGCTCGATGCACTGGCCCGCTTGATCCGCACGCGGGCCGGCAACCTGGATCCGGCAGGGATCGGAGCATTCCGCGACCTCGTTGATGTCCCGAACATTGGCGGGCACCGTGACTACAACATCACCGAGTGCCCGGGGGATCAGCTGTATGTGCAGCTTCCGGTTCTCCGCGGCATGCTCAAGGGAACCGGCCCAATCGTCTTCCCCTCGAGGCCGCGTCGGCTTGAGCCGAAAGCAGAGCTTGTCCGTGTGACCTTCACTCCATCCAGCGAACTTTACGCCGGCACGCTGGTGCGGGTCGATGCCGTTGTGCGGAACGTCGGGCCCATCGATGTGCCGACACAAGGGCCACCACCCGGGTTCATCTACGAAGAAGGGCAGACCTTTGACACCGTCGGTTATCCCAAAGAAGAAGGAGCGTTCCGCATCGGCGTCGACTTTGACGGGAACACCGGCATCCCAAACCCATTCCGCTGGGGGTTCCCGGGACCACTTCCGCCAGGACAGGAAGTGACCGTTACCGGGTTCATCCGCCTCCGCTCGGTGCGCCAATGGAAGCTGAGCGCGAGCCTTGTTCGCGAGTTCGTGCGCTACGAGCAACAAGGAGTCTTCCCACAGGAACTCCGGACCTTGCCGCCCCCTACCGCTCCTGTCCCGCCGAGCACCGACCCGGAGATGGTCTACTTCGACGTGACCGGACACAACGTGCCGCGCCTATTCTATGAGTTCTGGCGAGCAAATGGCGGGCTCGAGCGCTTCGGTTACCCCCTCACCGAACCCTTCGTTGAAGTGTCGGCGACTGATGGCCAACAGTATCTGGTGCAGTATTTCGAGCGTGCTCGTTTTGAACACCATCCGGAGCTGGCAGGTACCCCCTTCGAAGTCCTGCTCGGTCTGCTCGGGGTCGAGCGAACACGTGGTCGGGAGAATGAGCCTCCATTCCGACCAGTTTCACGACCAGCTGATCCTCATGTGGACTTCTTTGTTGAAACGCAACACACGCTGCGACCGCCCTTCCAAGCGTACTGGTGGAGCCGCGGTGGCGCGGCGGTCTTTGGCTATCCGATCAGTGAGCCGTTCGAAGAGGTCAGCAAAACCGATGGACAACGGTATCTGGTGCAGTACTTCGAGCGGAACCGCATGGAGTACCATCCAGAACTGCGTGGTACGCCGTTCGAGATTCTGCTTGGTCATCTTGGCCGCGAAACACTGATCGACCGCGGTTGGCTACCTGGTGCTTAAGTTGGTGTCAACCGAGCAGGCTCACGAGTTGTCGACGGAAGACGGAGCGGGTGACCTGGCTTAGGATCGGAAATTCGGTCTGCCCCGATACGAGCACGCGGGAGGCAATGGCAACGCCGACCGCGAGCGGAAGGAGAAGGCCGAGCCACACTACACAGGCCAAGAGGGGTTCAAGGCTCCTGAGACCAATCGCCAAACAGGCAAAGAGCAGGAGGAAGATCAAACCCACCCCGCCGAACACCAACCCTTGCAGGGCATGGACTGTGGCAAACCGGCTCCGTCGCTCATTTGCGAAGAGCACGATGAGTGGCACAACGACCCAGAAGATGTAGCCAAACGCCGCGAGCAAACGGTCATTCTGCCCTTCAGGAGAGAGGGATTTGAAATCAGGGTCAGGCTCACCGTTGGATGGTGAAGAGACGCATCCATCCACGAGAGCCTCCTTCCATGAACGAAGTTTCACAACGTTCGTCATGGGATCGTGACCGAACGGGATAGCTGAGCGAGCCCGGAGGAGTACGGAGACCGAAGGCGTTCAATCGTCAGCACTGGCCGATTCATCATTCTCACCCTCATGGTTGTACGTAGGCCTGCCTTGTCCCGGTGACTCTCCCGGGCTCAAGATCGGTCCAAGCTGGTGGCGGAAAAGTGCACGCGTGAGCTCGCTGAGCAGCGGAAACTCGTTCTGCCCGACCGTGTAGGTTCGGTATGCACAGTAGATTCCCAACGCGAGCGGCAGGAAGTAGCCAAGCCACAAGATACAGGCAAGTGGTGGAATGATCGCAGTAAGGGCCGCGCTCACGCACGTATACAGAAGCACGAACAGAATACTGGCTCCACCAAGGACGAGGCCTTGGAGCGCGTGGACATAGGCGAATGCGCTACGTCGTAGATCTGTCAAAAGGACAATGACTGGAACGACGATCCAAAAGATGTAGCCAAGTGCTGCAAGAAGCCGATCGTTGTCACTACTTGGTTGCAGGTGCGCGAAACTTGGGCCGGTCGGTTGGTTCGGCGTCTGTGCAGTTCCCGACGCGTTCATGGGGACCCTCCTTGCTTCACTATCATCGGACGACGTTTTACCGGTGTGCTCCTTGACCACCCCCGGTGAACGCGCAAGACGTCACGTTCCGTCGAAACCGAGCCGGTGACGACGCAACGAGACGAAACACCCGTGACCGATGACCAGGTGGTCGACGACGTCGATCCCCAGCAGCCGGCCTGCCCCGACCGCACTCCGTGTCAACTCGATATCTGCTCGCGACGGTGTTGGATCTCCGGAAGGATGATTGTGCAACAGAACAAGCGCTGGCGCATTCGAGCGGATGGCTTCCCGAAAGAGCTCCGCGATCCGCACCTGTGCACCGTTGACGTGCCCCTGAGCCACCGTCACTGTGCGGAGCACACGATTGCGTGTGTCGAGCAACAATACCCGGAGCTGTTCCTGTTCCAGCGTCGCCATGTCTGCGCCGGCAACCGCGTACGCGTCTTCTGGCGTCCGAATTGTCGGGCGCTCCTCCGGTTGCGCGAGTGCAAGCCGCCGTCCAAGTTCCAGCGCAGCCTGAAGCTTGGCCGCTTTCGCCTCACCGAGACCATGGAAGCGCTGCAGCGTGGCGAAGTCCGCTCGGGCCAGTCCGACCAATCCACCAAACTCGACGAGCAACCGCTGTGCCAACTCAAGCACCGACTCCCCACGCGTGCCAGTGTTCAAGATGACGGCCAGGAGCTCGGCATTGGTCAGCACCTGCGGCCCGAGTTGGCGCAAACGTTCGCGCGGTCGCTCGCTCGCTGGTAACTCCTTCACCGAGATGTGGTAGTTCCCCTGTCCTTCGCTCATCGGTAACACGCTCCCTGGAAGACAGTCAGGGCCGAGTGTGCAGGGATAGACACAAACAGTCAAGGGACCTCCTGCAACCTTGAAAGAACCCAGGCAGAGGGTCAGGACGGTACATCATCCGAACCAGCGAGAATCCGCCGCTTGTTGCGCAATCAGCCCAAGTTGCGAGACGAGCATCGCAAAAGGTGCCACCCCGCTCGGATGGAGTGGCCACGACGGAGGAGAATGAGGCGCAGGTATACTTGTTCTCGGCGCCGCGGCAACCGCTGCGGCGCCACACTCCAGGGAGATGATCCCGAGCACCGAGGAGATGACCGTGATCTTTAGTCGTTTTTTCCGCCGGCGCACACCGCCGACTCCGCAGTTAGAGAGTGGGCTCAGGCGCAGCCGGCAGGGCATTTTCCGTCAGATTGTGCAGCTGTTCGAGCGCAACCAGGTCGACGAGGAGCTGTTCGAAGACCTTGAGGCGCTTCTGATCCAAGCTGACCTTGGCGTGACAACGACCGAGGCGCTTCTGGAGCGGCTGCGCGAGCGTGTTCGCCGTGGCGAGGTCCGTGACCCGGTCGAGGCACGGGAAGCGCTGCGCGACGAGATGGTTGCCTTGCTGGAATCAGCGATGCGGAACCGTCGCGTGAAGATCTACCAGCGTGGTGTTCCGTTCGTCTCACTGGTTGTCGGTGTGAACGGAACGGGCAAGACAACGACCATCGCCAAGTTGGCACGCTATCATCTCGACCAAGGGCGGTCCGTTCTGCTTGTCGCTGCTGACACATTCCGCGCTGCGGCCATCGATCAGCTCAAGACCTGGGGAGAGCAACTCGGGATACCAGTCATCGCGCACGCCCCGGGCGCGGATCCGGGTGCCGTGGTCTTTGATGGCATGCAGGCCGCGCACAATCGGGGGATCGACGTCCTCTTGATCGATACGGCCGGACGGCTGCACACGAAGTCGAACCTAATGGCCGAGTTGGCCAAGATCCGGCGTGTCATTCAGCGGCACGTCCCGGAGGCTCCGCACGAAGTGCTGCTGGTGATCGACGCGACGACAGGGCAGAACGGGCTCAACCAGGCCCGTGTTTTCACCGAGGCCGCAGGCGTGACAGATATCGCGCTCACCAAGCTGGACGGCACGGCCAAGGGCGGTATCGCTTTCGCCATCGCCCGGGAGCTGGGGATCCCGATCGCCTACGTCGGCACGGGCGAAAAACCAACCGACTTTGCCGAGTTCGACCCCGAGACCTACGTTGACGCCCTGTTCTTCGGGGACGAGGAGGACTGAACATGTTCGAAGCCCTAACCGATCGCCTCACCGAAGTCTTCCAGCGAATCGGGCGCAAAGGGCGCCTCACCGAGCAGGACGTCGACGAGGCGTTGCGCGAGGTCCGTCGCGCACTTCTTGAGGCCGACGTTCACTACACCGTGGTCCGCGACTTCATCGCGGCGGTGCGGGAGCGAGCAGTGGGCGAGGAAGTCCTGCGCTCCCTTACCCCTGCACAACAGGTCATTGCCATTGTCCACCAGGAACTCGTCCGTGTCCTCGGGACAGAACGAGTACCACTGCAATGGGCCTCTCAGCCCCCGACCGTTTTCCTGCTGGTGGGACTCCAGGGCTCTGGCAAGACAACCCAGGTCGCTAAGCTCGGCTACCACCTTCGCAAGGAGGGTCGGCGACCGCTCCTCGTCGCTGCCGATATCTACCGGCCCGCAGCAGTGGAGCAGCTGCACACACTCGGACGGCAGCATGACCTCCCGGTCTATGACGAGGGAACGAAGGCCAATCCGGTCGACATCGTCAAGCGGGCAGTGAAGCTGGCGCGGGATCAGGGCTACAACCCAGTCATCGTGGACACGGCGGGCCGCCTGCAGATCGACGAGCCGATGATGGAAGAGTTAGAGCGGATCAAGGAGGCAGTGCGGCCGACGGAGATCCTGCTGGTCGCCGACGCGATGACTGGGCAGGAGGCGGTGAACGTCGCCCGCGAGTTCCATCGTCGTCTCGATCTGACCGGCCTGATCCTGACCAAGATGGACGGTGACGCACGGGGTGGTGCTGCGCTCTCCATCCGTACGGTCGTGGGCGTGCCAATCAAGTTCATCGGCACCGGCGAGCGAGTCGATGCACTCGAGCCGTTCTACCCGGATCGACTCGCCACGCGCATCCTCGGCATGGGGGATATCCAATCGCTGATCGAGAAGGCACGCCAAGAAATCAGTGAAGAAGAGGGGAAGAAGCTCCAGGAGAAGATGTTGGCTGGGGCCTTCGACCTCGAAGACTTCCTGCGTCAGCTGCAGCAGGTGAAGAAGATGGGGCCACTCACCCAGCTCTTGGAGATGATCCCGGGGATGAGCCAGCTCCTGCGTCAGCAGCAGGTGCAAATCAGCGACGACGAGTATAAGCGTGTCGAGGCAATCATCCTCTCCATGACACCAGAGGAGCGCCGCAATCCCGACATTATCAACTACAGCCGGCGCCGGCGGATCGCCCAGGGAAGCGGCACGACCGTCGCAGAGGTTTCCCAGCTGCTCACACAGTTCAAGCAGATGCAGCGGATGATGGCCGAGCTCGGTCAGCTGGCCGGCGGCCGTGGGCGTGGCGCACTCCATGGCCTCTTGGGTGGCAGAAATCCGTTCGGTGGTCTGACTGGACTCGATGGGATGCCCAGTCTCGGAGGTCTTCCAACCCGCCCGACGCAGGCTCCTCATCCGGCTCGACACACGAAGAAAAAGAAGAAACGTCGCTGAAGCGGAACCCGCCGAGGTGATGTCGCTGTGAGCAGGTTCGCACATAGCCTCGTGAGGCAGCTCTCGCATCTCCCGATCTTCTACAAAGTCTTGGCTGCCAACTCGCTCATCGTCGTTGCGGGAGCAGTTGTCGGGACGACGCTGACGCTGTTGAGTACCGGAAACACTGAACACCTACCGGAGTTCGTCGCGCTGTTCGCCATTAGCGGAACTCTGCTTTCCGTACTCATCAACTGGATCGTCCTGCGAGCGGCCTTCCGCCCCATCGACGTCCTGGAGCAGACGGCTGACGAGGTGCGGCGCGGCAACTTTCACGTTCGCGCCCCGTCTGTCCCGCTGAGCGATCCGGACCTTGACAACCTTACGGCTACTTTCAATGCGATGCTTGATACCCTGGTGGGATACCAGGAACGACTCCGGGAACTGTCGCAGCGCGTTTTGACGGCGCAGGAAGAAGAGCGACGCAGGATCGCACGGGAACTCCATGACGATCCAGCGCAGAGCCTGACAGTGCTTTTGGTGCTGCTCAAGATGCTCCAAGATCGGCAGCAACCAACCGACGGCACGCTCCTTCGGGAACTCATCGACCTCACAAGTGCAACCCTCGAATCGATTCGGACTATCGCTCAGGAACTGCGCCCACCGGTCTTGGACGATCTCGGCCTTGCAGCAGCCCTTGAAGGGCTGGCGGCTCAGTATCGGCAGCGCTTCGGCCTTGCCGTACAGGTACAAGTGCGTGGCCAACGACAACGGCTTGCCCCTGATGTAGAACTTGCACTCTATCGCATCGCCCAAGAGGCACTCACGAACGTCGCCAAGCATGCGAGCGCCAAGCGAGCGACTATGGAACTCGCTTTCGGGGAGGAGGTGGTAACACTCCGGATCGAAGATGACGGTCATGGTTTTGAGCCACGTGAAGCGCTCGGCCGCGGGCTTGGCCTTTTCGGCATGCGTGAACGAGCCCAACTCGTTCACGGGACATTCGAGCTTCGTGCCGCACCAGGAAAAGGGACTCGCATTGACGTTCGTGTACCACTGGAACCGGTCGCGACACTTTTGGAGAGCGGGAAGGAGAGACGATGACGTCTGAGCCGATCCGCGTGCTCTTGGCCGACGATCATCCGATTGTCCGCGTTGGCCTTCGGACACTGCTCGAAGCAGAACCCGATATCCACGTGGTCGGAGAAGCGGGCACGGCTGATGAGGCAGTGGAGTTGGCACGCGAACTCCAACCCGATGTCGCTGTGTTGGACATCAGCATGCCAGGAAACGGGCTCGAAGCACTGCGACGGATTGCGGCATTGGGTCTTCCAACGCGCATCCTCATCCTGACCGTCCATGCCGAGGAGCGCTATCTTCTGCCGGTACTGCAGGCAGGTGGCTCAGGCTACGTGCGCAAGTCAAGCCTCCATACCGACCTGGTCGAGGCGATCCGGACCGTCGCGCGTGGTGAAGTCTTTATCGACCAGGCTGCGGCTCGAACCTTGCTACAGGGCTACCTCGATCGGGCACGCACTGGCGAGGTGCAGGATCCGGCACAACTCCTCTCAGAACGCGAACGGGAGGTGTTGCGGCTCACCGCTGCCGGCTATACCGCTCAGGAAATTGCCGACCAGTTGTTCCTCTCGCCCAAAACGGTGGAGACGTATCGACATCGAGTGATGCAAAAGCTTGGCTTCTCGCGTCGATCTGAGCTCGTCCGCTTTGCGTTGCGCATTGGCCTCCTTGACCCGCAGACCGAGTGAGACACGCTGGCACAGCGCTGTTCCTTCAAGACAAATCGAGCAATCTCCCGCGTTCGTACGCTGACACTCTTGCACCAGCTGACAAGCCCTGCTACACTGTCCCCGGGCTGTACGTACAGTCGCAGTGTCACGAGGAACCGAAGGCGAGAGTCGCACATTTGACCGAAAGACACATCTGGACAGGGGCGGTCGGTGCGGCTACACTAGAGCTTGGGCTGGTCGGCCGGATCAGACGCAACATGTAGTGGTGATGCGTCTCGCTTCGACCGCTGGCGACAACTCTGGAGTCCGGCTCGACGTGCGGAAGGGATTGTGGGGGGCCGATCATGGTGGAGCAAGAGCGGCAGACGAGACGCGGACTACACATCACGCGTTTCTACACTCAGCCAGGACACGATCCGTACGAGACAGTCCGTTGGACGCGGCGGACGTCACGCATCACCAATCCTGACGGCACTGTCATCTTCGAGATGACCGATGCCGAGGTGCCAGAGCACTGGTCGCAGGTTGCCACCGACATCGTCGTTTCGAAGTACTTCCGTAAGGCGGGTGTCCCACAGTACGACGAGCAAGGCCGTCCGATGCTCGACGAGCACGGGAAGCCAGTTCTCGGACCGGAGCGCAGTGTTCGTCAGGTGGTGCGTCGGCTCGTCGGTTGCTGGCGCGATTGGGGAGAGCGTTACGGGTACTTTGCGACGTCGGAGGATGCTCAGGCCTTTGAGGATGAACTCGCCTACATGCTCCTCCATCAGATCGGTGCACCGAACTCACCGCAGTGGTTTAATACCGGCCTCTCCTGGGCCTATGGGATCGCTGGGCCACCGCAAGGCCACTGGTACGTCGATCCGGAGTCTGGCGAGCTTCGACAGTCACCAGATGCCTATTCCCGTCCCTCAGCCCACGCCTGCTTTATCCAGTCAGTTGAGGACGACCTGGTGAATCCGGGCGGCATCTTTGATCTGGTGCTCCGTGAGGCGCGTGTCTTCAAGTACGGTGCCGGATCAGGAACGAATTTCTCGAAGATCCGTGGTGAGGGTGAGCCACTGTCCGGCGGCGGAACATCCTCGGGACTGATGAGTTTCCTCAAAGTCTTTGACCGCGCAGCCGGGGCGATCAAGAGCGGCGGCACAACCCGCCGCGCGGCCAAGATGGTCGTCGTCGACATTGATCATCCTGACATTGAACAGTTCATTCGCTGGAAAGCTGAGGAGGAGAAGAAGGTTGCTGCTCTGGTAGCCGCTGGTTACTCGGCCGACTTCAACGGCGAGGCATATGCGACAGTCTCCGGCCAAAACTCGAACAACTCGGTCCGGGTACCCGACGAGTTTCTGCAGGCCGTCCTTGAGGATCGGGAGTGGCATCTGCGATGGCGCACCGATGGGCGCATTGCCAAGACGATCCGCGCCCGTGAGCTCTGGAACATGATCGCTGAAGCAGCCTGGCAATGCGCCGATCCTGGCATTCAATACGACACTACCATCAACGATTGGCACACGTGCCCGGCTTCCGGACGCATTAACGCCTCGAACCCTTGCTCCGAATATATGTTCCTTGACGATACCGCCTGCAACTTGGCCTCTCTCAACCTGATGACGTTCTACGACCCCAAGACCGGAGTCTTTGATATCGCTGCCTTCCGTCATGCAGTCCGGCTCTGGACCATTGTGCTTGAGATCACGGTGCTCATGGCCCAGTACCCGAGCCGCGAGATCGCGTGGAATAGCTATCGATTCCGTACGCTTGGACTCGGTTATGCCAACCTTGGCTCTCTCCTGATGACCATGGGGCTCCCCTACGACTCGGACGTGGCACGAGCCGTCGCAGCGGCCATTACGGCGATCATGACTGGTGAGGCGTACGCCACCTCCGCGGAGATGGCAGAGGTACTTGGCCCCTTCCCGGCCTTCCCGGAGAACCGGGAGCATATGCTGCGAGTCATCCGCAATCATCGTCGCGCAGCCTACGATGCGCATCCCGAGGAGTACGAAGGGCTGCATATCACCCCGCAGGGCCTTGATCCCACGCACTGCCCACCAGAACTGGTCGCAGCTGCGCGGGAAGCATGGGATCGTGCACTTGAACTCGGCGAGCGCTTCGGCTACCGCAATGCCCAGGCCACGCTTCTGGCTCCGACCGGGACTATCGGGCTGCTGATGGACTGTGACACCACCGGAATCGAACCCGACTTTGCACTGGTCAAGTTCAAGAAGCTTGCTGGTGGAGGGTACTTCAAGATTGTCAACCGCTCGGTCGCTCCAGCACTTGAACGGCTCGGCTACTCGCCGGAGCAGATCGAGGACATTTTGCGCTACGTCCTTGGCACACTGACGCTCGAAGGCGCACCGCACATCAATCGCGAGACGCTTCGTGCGCGCGGCTTTACCGACGAGGAACTCGAGCGGATCGAAGCTGCCCTCCCAGGCGTCTTTGAACTGCGTCATGCCTTCACACCGTTCGTGGTGGGAGAGCCAGCACTGCGTCGACTCGGGTTCACCCCTGAGCAGTGGAATCAGCCGGGATTTGACCTACTGAGCGCGCTTGGTTTCTCCCCGCAACAGATCGAGGAGGCAAACGACGTCATCTGTGGGCGACAGACCGTTGAAGGTGCACCGCACCTCAGGCCGGAACACTTGCCAGTCTTTGACTGTGCCAACAAGTGCGGCAAACACGGGACACGGTTCATCCATTACATGGGACACATCCGGATGATGGCGGCTGTGCAGCCGTTCCTCTCGGGGGCCATCTCCAAGACGATCAACATGCCGCACGAAGTGACAGTTGAGGATGTGGCGAAGGCCTACTTCGAGGGCTGGCGGCTCGGACTGAAGGCACTGGCGATCTACCGCGACGGTTCCAAGCTCTCGCAACCACTCTCAACACGCTCGAGCAGCGAGAAGGAGAAGGCAGCAGCAGCCGAAACCCGAACAGCAACAGAGCCGGAAAAGCAGGTGCAGGTAGTCGTCGTGGAACGACCCCGCCGCCGTCCATTGCCACCGAAGCGACGTGGCTTCACCTACGAGGGACGCGTCGGTGGCCAGAAGGTCTATTTGCGCACCGGCGAGTACGAGGACGGAACTCTCGGCGAGATCTTTGTCGATGTTGCCAAGGAAGGCGCAGCCTTCCGCAGCCTCATGAACTGCTTCGCCATCGCCGTATCTAAGGGGCTGCAGTACGGCGTGCCCCTGGAAGAGTTTGTCGACACCTTCACATTCCAACGATTCGAGCCGCAAGGCATTGTAGAGGGACATCCCAACATTAAGATGGCCACGT
The DNA here is from genome assembly GCF_023806465.1 of Thermomicrobium sp. CFH 73360. GTDB lineage: Bacteria > Chloroflexota > Chloroflexia > Thermomicrobiales > Thermomicrobiaceae > Thermomicrobium. Next base: position 679,902 of record NZ_JAMSLS010000002.1, read on the forward strand.
CCATCATCGACTATATCTTCCGTGTGCTCGGGTACGAGTATCTCGGGCGAACCGACTTCGTCCAGGTACCGCCGTCCGAGCAGGCAGCGCAAGCTCTTACCACGGCAACCGAGACACCCCACGAACGCAAGTCGGCAACGGACTCAACGAGCAGATCGGAGGAGGCACCGAATCTCTCCCCGGCTCCGAAAACGCGGATCAACGGCCAGGCAGAACTAGCTCCGGAGCTTGTAACCGTTCAGGTTGCTCACAATGGGGCCATTCACCGCGTGCAGCGGGACGCACTCGATGAACAGCTCGCGCACCTCATGGGCGATGCTCCATTCTGCGATGTCTGTGGACACCTGACGGTCCGCAACGGCTCCTGCTACAAGTGCCTGAATTGCGGGAATAGTCTCGGCTGTAGCTAATCACACCGTACGCTGGTGACGATGACGGGTCGCCGCATTGAGGCGACCCGTTTTTCGTTCCTCCTCTGAAGTATTTTGGACGATCAGGCTATTTCTCAGACGGGTACTGTGCCGTTATAAGAGATCGTATCCGCCCTCGCGGGCGAAGAGAATGGCAAGCGGTTGCAGTGGTCAGATCCAGTGGAGACTCAGCCTTCGCCTGAGGATATCTATGATCGATTCAGTTCAACGGAACAAGCAGCATTCCCCCACAAGTGGGCGTGTCGTTGATGAATTTCGGAAGCGTTCTGCCTTATGGTCCCGGGATGTAGTTCCCGGACTGCTCTGGATTGCCCTGAGTACCAGCCTTACAGCGTGGGGCGGTATTCCTCACGGGAATGGGATCATCCAAGACCGAAACATCGTTCTGATCAGTGTCCTGGTGATCCTAGGAGCCGCTCTGCTCGGCACATTCAGCATTCCGCCACATTGCTGGTATCGCTTCGCGATCCTGACAGCGAGTGGGGTCGCCTTTGGCCTTGCCATCGCGACTGGGTGTCTGGCCAGGAACGGACCCAATGGCCAAATGAACCACAATCTGATCGTCGTCGCATCGCTCGCTCTCACAGGGCTCGGACTCCTGACACTGGCATTCGGCAAGCATCCTCGGCTCATCTGCATTTCTGCAGTGGCCTCAACCCTCGCTGCAACATTGCACTTGCTTGCCCTGTTCGCCCCTTTCACCCGCATCGAACCCTTGTTGACCCTGCGAGGTCATCCCTTCACTACCATCCCAGCGCTCCTCGCAGTCGCCAACCTCCTCACCATGCTGGCTAGTGTGCGGCACGATCGTGCGGCAGGACGACTCCCCTTCCGCTGGGCACCCTGGACAGCACTCGCGGTCGGGCTCCTCCTCACAACAACCACGACCCTTGCCGTTGAGCGATGGCAACAGAATGCATTGCTGGCCCAGACACGCAGTGAAGCACTAGCAGTCGCGAACCACATCGGAATGCTGCTTGATAACCGGCTCCAACGCCTTCGTCCGAGCCGCATCGAGCGAGCCGGGATCGACGATCAGAGCGTTCCAGGACTTATCTGGTACGGACGCAGGAACCCCTCAGGCACAACAACGCAGTTCATCACTGATGTTTGGAAGGCACGCGAAGGCGATCTGCTCGCTACGGTGACCATGGCAGCACCACGGATTCCTCTGTCGAGCGTCATGCTCACACGCGCAGAGCTCCCAGGAGGGCAACCTGCTTTGCTTATCCTGTGGGCTAGACCAGATGGAGAAGTGATGGCCGTCTTGGATCCCGAGGTGTTCTTTGCTCCGGCCGTGCAAGCAACGGTTAACCGTGGGAGCGCGCTGACACTCTTTCTGAATGGCGAGCCACTCCTGGCAGCCGGGACTCCACACCGTCGGGCACCAGCCGTGAGCGTTCGTGTCCCTATCACGCAGGCAGACATTGGTGTGCTGCGCGTGAGTACCCAGCTGGGTACAACGCGTGCCGAACTACTGCTCATGCCATTTCCCTGGGTCATCGGGGCTCTCGGCTTCTTGGCGACGCTTCTGCTCGCCGCGGCCCTGGCCATTGGCTGGCGACAAGCGGCCACCAATCGACGACTGCACCAGATTCGCCAGCACCTTCAGGAGGAGATTGACGAACGCCGGATGATTGAGCGTCTCTTGGCTGATCGGGAGGCACGCCTCCAGGCAATCCTCCGACAGCTTCCGGCTGTTGTCTGGACGGTGGATCACGATCTCGTTTTCACCTCAAGCGAGGGAAGCGGGCTGGCACAGCTTGGTCTTCGCCCTGGGCAGGTGGTTGGCCAGACGTTGTTCGAATATTTTGGAACCAGTGATCCAGATTTTCTGCCGATTCGCTTGCACCGTCTGGCACTGGCTGGCGAACCACAAGAATACGAGTTCGAGTGGAATGAGCACGTCTACCGGGTTCGCCTCGAGCCGCTACGCGACCGCTCTGCGGCGATCACCGGTGTGATCGGGATCGCCTTTGACATCACCGAGCAAGTACGCACCCGCCAGCAATTAGAGCGAATGGCAACGACTGATAGCTTGACAGGTCTCGCGAATCGTTCAGCGGTCATCGCCTCTCTAGAGCAGCTGATCGAAGCAGGCCAACCGTTTGCCGCACTTCTCCTCGACCTCGATGGGTTCAAAGCGGTCAATGACACCCTTGGGCACGCCGCTGGTGACGTGCTCCTGCGCGAGGTCGCAATCCGACTCACCCGCACCGTCCGACGGGATGACATCGTGGGTCGGCTTGGAGGCGACGAGTTCCTCATCATCGCTCCGCTCTGCGATCGGGACGGAGCGCGAGAACTTGGAGCACGGCTGCTCGTTGCACAGTCACATCCTTACCACATCGATGGGCAAATCGTGACGCTTGGGGCGAGTATCGGCGTTGTGCTATGGACCCCAGACAATCCGCGCGAGGCTGCGGAAGTTCTGCGCAATGCCGACCTTGCACTCTACAGCGCTAAGCGACGCGGCAAGGGACGCATCGTGTTCTTTCATCCAGAACTGGCTGAGGAAGCACCGCAGGAGTTCGCCCTTGCACAAGCACTGCGCGAAGGGATCGAGTCTGAGACGGTCGTCTTTCGCGGGCTTCCAATCGTGCACTTGCGGACCGGTGAACTCGTTGGAGTGGAACTCTTCGCGTCCTGGGTTGATCCGCAGGGGAAAGAGCGGCGGGCCGAGGATCTTGCCGGAGTAGCCGCCCGCGCGGGATTGGACAGTATCCTAGCCCAGCGTGCCGTTAGGGAAGCATTGGCCTGGTTACAAGACCTCCCACAGCGTTGGTTTGTTATTCTCACCTTTCCCAGCGCAGCGCTGCTCGATGAGACCATCACAGAGCATTTGAGAGGACAACTCGCTGCGCAACCAGCGTTACACGGCAGACTGTGGTTGGACCTCCCAAGCAGCGTGCTCTCTGCTCCGGGTTCGCTCGAACGGCTCACTGCCTTGGCCGACCAGCAGATCGGCATACTGGTCCGCGACCCGGTGCTCACTCCCGAAGGAATCGATCCGTTCGTCAACCTCCAACGGGTAGGAATCCGGATTCCAAGAGGATTTGTCCGGTCGTTCCTCACCGATCCTCGTGCCGCTGCCCTGGCACGGGGACTCTTAGAAGTGGCAAACGATCTCTCCTTGGTCAGCCTCGCTGAATCGATCGACGAGTTTGCCGTGTACCTGGCACTGGCGCGGAGTGGCTGTACGTTGGGACAAGGCCCACTCTTTGGTGGAGATTTCGACCGCCAAAAGGCAATCGAGGCTGCACGGCACCTACGACATTGGCGGCACCTGGCAAGCACCTCGGTCGATACGACAGTGACGGAGAGGCTTCTCTCCTCACCCACCGCGACTAATCAGAATGAAGAGAACAGACTCACATAGTACTATTGATGCAGATAGTCGCTTGCGAGACGGGAAGGTTCGAGGCATCAACGCATGCCGCTTGCACCGGGCCATCGTCTACCCGATTTCGAAGCTGAGGGAATAGACGGTCAGCTGATTTCAACGCGCCGGTACTACCTGCGTTCGGGCCTGGTGGTGGTCTTCACGCATGCGTGGCCCTGCGCAGCCTGTCGAGCGTACCTTTCAGCACTGGATCAATACCTCCCAGAGTTTCGCACAGAGCGGACGGCACTGCTGGCGATCGTGCCGCTTGTACGCACCCTCGTTGTTGACTGGGGAGAAAGAGTGCCACAGTTTCCGATCGTGCTCGCCGAGGGAAGCGAGCTCCACAGCCGGTGCGGATTCCTCCTGGGAGAGGAGATTCCTGCAGCGGCCCTGGTGGTGACGGACGACACTGGTACAGTTTGGCAGGCATGGGATGCCGGAGATGGACACGAGCTTCCAGATACTGGAGAAGTTCTTGCATGGGTCCGCTACGTCTCGTATCAGTGTCCCGAATGCTGGGAGGCCAACCGCTGGTGAGCCGTACCGCTGCAGGGAACTCTTGTCACTCTGCATGGTCATGAATTTTCCTTCACAGGCTGTGGACGAATTCCGCATCTCGGTGGTGGGGTGACCGACCTCAGGAGGTTGGCATGGTACCTGTTCCAGAAGCACTTCTGTTGCCAGTGCTCCGGCGGTGTGGAGAAAGCTGCGAAGCCTGGAGGGGGCTGATACTCTGGGGAAGCGTTGAAGCAGCGCTTGTGCTGACGGCAATCGGGGGAATATCACTCGGCCTTCTCCGCTTGTTCCACCTCCTGCGTGTCATACGGTCACAGAGGGACACAATTGCCCAACTCAACGAGCGTCACCTCGGCCGAATTGTGGAACTCTTCGGGCGTGCGACCAGCGAGATGCCCCGTCGTAGCCCGCTGAGTGAGCAGCTTGTCGCCGCCTCCCTTCTGAAAATTTCTGGAAAGTGGCAGCGTGGCAGTGGGAAGCAAAAAGAAAGTGTTACGACAGAACGAGTGGAGGAGTTCCTTGATGGACTCAAACTCGACGACGGGACTGGAGAAGTCCGCATCGCTGTCAAGGATACGCTGCGCTACTGGCCGGAGCAGGGCGCAGAGTGGCCAGCAAGCGAGGCTCCGTCTTGGGCAACTCCGCCGCCGCCAGCGGACGAAGGCTACACGCTCATCTGTGTCACCGCGTCTGAAGAGTTTCTCCCCGTCGGCACTGACTTGTATGTCATTGGTCGATTGACTGCGCCAGGGGTTGTCGAAGCACAAGTGGCGAGTGCGACAACCGAGGAGACGACGAAACGTGCCTTGACTGCAGAGTGGCTCAGCGGCTGGATCGTTGCCGCCGTGTCATTGCTCCTAGCAGTGTGGTTGATCGATCCCGTGCTTGGTTCTTGGCAACGCTATTGGATGACATGGTCAGGCACGCCGCTCTTTCTCGCCGCTATTGTCCATACCTTGGCGTTGTTTCTCATTCTCGCTGCGAGCATTGTTGCTCTCTTCGTCACCTATGGACTCGTCCGAATCATTGGAACGATCGTCGTACAACCGTGAGCCTGCCGCGCACATCTGCGTTCCCGATGGGAAGGAACTAGACGATCTTGTGGGGCACATCGACTGTCGCACTGTCCGAAAGCAGACGATCGGTTGCACACCGCCGACACAAAGTGCACCGAGACTCCAGGACTCCTCCCCACTTGGCCTTCAAAGATCCGGGAATCCAGCTCGGCAGTGTACGCACCACGGAGGGTACCATGCCTTGTGGACATTACACGCCTCACCCGGGCGGAATATGATCTCTGGATCATCCTCAACGCATCGGAACCCAACATCACTGCTCAAGCGACACGAAGAGCTTCTGACCAAGTCTTACATCCTGTAAGAGGATGACACGGTCAACGGGAACCCTGGCTCACCTCCCACGTGCGATCGCTGACTGAGGAGGATCGTTGATACAGCCGGCTCCGATCGCGATGGCGGTACGGTCATTAAACAAGCGCGGTCAAACCACCAATGGCCAATGTGACACTTCAGCGCTCGTTGCTCGTCGCGACGAGCAGTCTTCTGCAGGATCTGATGTCCCTCGCTCGACGTCTGGCCCTGATCATCGCCCCTCCCAGACAGGAACTCGCCTCTCGGCCCGGTTTGGTACACGCGCCAAGACAACGCCCTTGCAGGGGTCAGGCAAGCCCTCTGGTAACGAGTCAAAATCTTCCCCTGCTGAGATTGATGGGAAGATTCTGTCGGGTGCAGCCTCTTCATGACAGGGCAGGATTCCCCTATCGGCTCTCGGTTGCGACAAATCGCGAATCGTCTCCGAAGGGCGAGTGGTGCCGCAGCGCGATCACGCTCAAGCACAGACGAAACGACCGCAACCGGTCGTCCGTCATCATGCGATGTGGCTACAAGAGACGCAGGAATCGACAAGCTTGGTCCCCAAAAAGGGTAGGGGAACAGGGATTACAGCGAGAGAAACAGGGAGCTTCATGTTGTGGCTGATGAACGTGGTGAGCGGATGAGGGTTGCCGGCGAAAACCACAGGCGCAGTGCCTCCAATCGGTATCGCCTGGTTATCACCGTCCCTGCCAGCCTGATGTGCCAGAAGACGTCGGGAGAGCAGGAGGTCCTGTTGCACAGAGCACACGGTTCCTACGCGGCACACCGAGGGCCAAAGGGGTGAAGCGTCATTTTGGCACTGCTCAAAGCGGTACTCCCACTGTGGTGTGAGGCAATCGTGCTTCCTGTTCTCAGAGGCGTACGTTGTCACGCAGACTGGTGTGATGAACAGGTGTGCCTCCTTCACTGGGGAACAGTGCTGGGTGGATTGGTCGGACTTGGCCGCAGGGCGAGCATCACTGACCTCCAGCGTGTTATTCACCGGCGGAGAACTCAACACCTCCGACAGGATCGCTGCGGTGACCCCATTCTTCAGAATGTTGGTCGCCTGATTGAGGTCGAGGGAAGGGTCGTGAGCTATTCACCACCTATCGGCCCCCTGAGTCAGCGCAAGGTGATCGGATAGGAGCTGGAAAGAACGGCGACGCGGACAACACCGGGAATCGTACGGAAAACATGGGCCGTGTCGACGACATTCCGATCATTTACAGACATCTTCTTCCATGAAGGCACTGGTGCCATACACCTGGAACACCAGAACACCTTGCTTTCTCAGTCGCCTGCCCGTGCAACATCGGCACTGGTGGAAGCACCAGAGTCGGCAGTATCGGTGGATTCCCTTTCCATGGAGAAGGACAAGCTGGTGCCGGTCACTGCGGCAGAGCACTCTACCCCACACGGCACGACGCTCTTCGTCCTCGGGAAGCTCTGAGCGACGCAGACTCCGCGTTGCGACAATCCTGAGTATGGGGACCGAGCGGATTACTCAGCGAGTGTTTCTTGCTGCAGGGATCACCTCCTTGGTAGTAGGGCTTCGGTCGCTGCTGCTGGCTATCTGGCTGAGTGACAACGCCTGCAACGCTGCATTTCAGTATCTGGAGGAACCAAATTTGCGCGGCTTCATTGAAAAGTCGAGCGCCACAGCATCACCTGGTTTTGGTCAGTATTCTTCGTCACGGGAATATTCATGGTACTCATCCGCTCCAAGTAGAGGACTGGTAACTCCATTCTCACTTTCGCCTTCCAAGGCACATTGAACAGAGCTGACTGGACGGCCGAGAATTACAGCGGCAACACGACATCATACCCCCGTGCGATCTCCAGAAGTCGCTCCAGTACTTCTGGATGCACAGGAATTCCCTGCGCCAGCCGTTCTTGCTCTGTCTCAAACTCGAGGTCTCCGGGGACCAATACCCGCTCCGCACCCTCAGCCGGCTTGGCTCGCCGCAGCTGACCAAGCATGTCGTCCATTTCCGCGAGAAACTCCTCGAGCGGCCGAAAGACATCGACCCGGATAGCCAAAAAGGCGTGTCCTGTGCCTGAGGGGCCGATCGTTTCGGAACGTGACCCACCGACATACTTGGCCCAAGGGCCACCCGCCAGCTGCCCACAGAGTACTTCAATCAGTAGCGCTAGTGCATACCCCTTGTGACTGCGGAGCTCCGGGAAGGCGCCGAGCGGTGTGAGGTAGCGTGCAGCAAACGGATCGGTGGTTGGCCGACCTTCGGCATCCAGCGCCCAGCCAAGGGGAATCGGTTCCCGATTGCGGCGTGCAATCTCAATCTTCCCCCAAGCGACGGTGCTTGTTGCCCCATCGAAGACCAGAGGCCGCTCTTTTCCAGCAGGAATAGCGAAAGCAATTGGTGCAGTACTCAGGTACGCGTCCTGGGCATGAGGTGGCACAACCAGCGGCGTCGCATTCGTCATGGAAACACCGATCATCCCCGGCTCTCGAAGTGCCATCGTTGCGTAGTAGCCGGCGATGCCATAGTGGTTGCTGCGGCGCACTGTCGCAAGGCAGATCCCGCTCTCGCGCGCCTTCTCCAGACAGCGTCGCATGGCACGATACGCGCTGGGAAAGCCCATACCATTGTCGGCATCAAAGGCGACTGTCGAAGACGTCTCGGCGATCGCCCGGAAGTGCGGGCGGAGATTGATCGCCCCAGCTTCGAGGCGCCGCACATAGTAGTCCAGTCGGGCAATTCCATGGGAATCAAAGCCGCGTACATCCGCGGCCACCAGGATCTCAGCGCTGATCGCAGCATCCTCTCCAGTGAGTCCAGCACGCTCGAAGATGGTGGCAACAAATCGCTGAAGTTCCTCGACCGGGATCCGTACGGTCACGTCTTTCCTCCTCCACGCCATCGGCCAATCCGACGCACGCGCATGATAACGCAGAAAACTCGTGACAGGGATGCAACTACATGTTATGCTGGAACTGTCTCAACGGCGACGGGTAGAAAGACTGGGTAGAGATGACGAGACTCGGGTGCGTGGGGAATTGATAGGTATCGAGGGAAGGGGGAAGGCGTGATCGGGACAGTGGTCGTACCGCTTGACGGCTCCGAACTCGCAGCGGCCGCAGTGCCCTACGGGAAGGCGCTCGCTGAAAAATTTGGCACGCGGCTGTATCTGGTGCGGGTCGTCGACATTGACGCGCCGGCCGAGGTGGCGGCCGACGCACGTGACTACCTCGCCCGCATCGCGCAGGAGACTGGGTTAGCAACCGAGATCGTTGTGCGCTACGGTGATCCTGCTGCCGAGATCGCGGATCTGGTGTTGGAACTCCCTGAGCCGATGATTACCATGACCACCCACGGACGTAGTGGCATTGGGCGCTGGCTCTTCGGGAGCGTCGCAGATCGTGTGGTACGCAATGCTGGCGTCCCGGTATTACTCATCCGCTCCTCAATGCCGCAGCGTGAGCCAGGAGTTATCCGATCCATCCTGCTTCCGGTAGACGGATCCCCCCTCGCCGAGGCAGCAGTGCCATACGCGACGGAACTCGCCCGCCGCTTCGACGCAATGATCCACCTCGTCCGCGTTGCAGAGACACCGGAGATCTACAGTCTGCTCAGCGTACCTGCAGGCGCCCCCACCTCGGCAGAAGTCCTCAACCAGCTGGCACAACAGCTGGTGGAGACGGCTACGAGCTACGTCAACGAACTCGCTGAACGCCTGCGCAGTGAGGGACTGCGAGTTGACACGCACGTCTTGGAAGGGATCGCGCCAGAGCAACTGCTTGCCTTCGAGCGTGAGCGCCAGCCCGATATCGTCGTCATGGCGACACACGGGCGAAGTGGACTGAGCCGGGTTGTCTTTGGAAGCGTGGCTGAGCGTCTGCTGCGTGAAGGAACGGTACCACTACTCTTGATTCGGCCGCCCGAAGCGGCCCAAGCATAAACAGCGTCCAACAAACAAGCAGCACGTCGCCCTGGGTCTTCCCCAGGGCGACTGTTAACTATTCGCTGCGCGCTCTGATTAAGCTCGAGCACCTGCTGCCAACAGCGCCCTGGCTTCTGCGACGATCTGCTCGACGCTGGGTATAACGGTTCGCTCGAGCGGCTCGGAGAACGGAATCGGAACATCGGGAACTGCCAGGCGGCGAATTGGGGTCTTGAGCGCATCCAGCGCACCAGCCTGGACGTGGAAGGCCACCTCACCGGTCATCCCGTAGCTCCGATAGTCCTCGTCGACAATCAAGACCCGCCCCGTCTTACGTGCTGAGGCAACGAGCGTCTCAGAGTCGAGCGGAACCAGTGTCCGGAGGTCGATCACCTCCGCCGAGATCCCGTCACGGGCGAGCTCGTCGGCAGCGCGCAGGCAGCGGTGAACCATAAGCCCGGCTGCGATCATCGTGAGATCGCTTCCCTCACGACGGATAGCAGCTTTCCCGAACTCAACCGTGTAGCGCTCTTCTGGCACTTCTTCTTCCTGCCCCTCAAACGGCAGGAACGGAAGACCAGTGAGCAGCTTGTGGCCAAAGATCACGACCGGGTTGGGATCACGCAGAGCGCTGATCGTCAACCCTTTTGCATCGTAGGCAGTCGCCGGCACCACAACCTTAAAGCCAGGGACATGGGCAAAGAGCCCATACAGCACTTGTGAGTGCTGAGCTGCATCGCCGTATCCGCCCCCGATCGCCGTCAGGATGGTCACCGGCATGGCGAACTGCCCACCGGACATGTAGTGGTTCTTGGCGATGTGGTTGTACATCTGGTCAAAGCCAGCACCCAGAAAGTCAACAAACATCAGTGAGACGACTGGATGCATGCCGACCGAAGCAGCACCGCAAGCCATACCGAAGAACGTTTGTTCGGTGATCGGCGTGTCGATGACCCGATCACGCCCATACTTCTGGTGCAGTCCCATGGTGAAGCCGAACACCGCGCCCCAGTACGTTACGTCCTCACCGAGCACAACGATGTCGGAGCGTTCAGTCATTTCCTGATCAATCGCCTCAGCAATCGCGAAGGCGATACCCTTCATTGTCCTGGTCATCGGAACACCCCCACCAATGCTTCCTGAGGATCCGGCAGCGGACTCTGCTCTGCGAAGGCAATGGCACGTGCGACTTCTTCTTCGGCCTCGCGGCGGAGCCGCTCCAACGTCGCATCGTCAGCCCAGCCGAGCCGCTTGAGGCACTCGCCCAGACGCGGGATTGGATCGAGCTGACGCCAGCGCTCCACTTCTTCACGCGTCCGATATTCCTCGGCATCCCCCTCAAAGTGGCCGCGGTATCGGTAACAGACCGCCTCGATGAAACTCGGTCCGTAGCCAGCGCGAGCGCGTTCGATAGCCTCCTTGGCAGCGCGCCACACGTCGATGAGATCCATCCCATCGACGAGGTAGGTCGGCACATTGAAACCCAGCGCACGCTGGAACTGATGCGGCTGGGCGAGCGCTTGCCACTTTGGCGTGGAGTCGGCGTACATGTTGTCTTCAATCACAATCACAAGCGGCAGCATCCAGAGTACTGCGGCATTGAGCGTCTCCGCCAGGGTTCCGTGGTTCGCAGCACCCTCCCCAGCAAACGCGACAGCAACATAAGGCTCGCCGCGGTGACGAAAAGCGAAAGCAGCACCAGCCGCCTGTGGAAACGACGCCCCGACGATCCCACTGCAGGAGAAGCGATGTTCTGCATCAAACAGATGCATGTGCCCGCCTTTCCCGCGGCAGAGGCCCGTCACCTTCCCAAAAATCTCTGCGGCTAGCTTGTCAGCCGGAACCCCTTTTGCCAACGCATGATGGTGGGGACGATGTGTGCTCACTACGACGTCAGCATCTCGAAGATGCATGCCGAGCCCGACCGCAACCGCTTCCTGCCCCACAGCGAGGTGCATCTCTCCGCGGATCGGTCCCGCTGCCATGTTGAACTGAGGCGTCTTCCCAATGTAGTAACGGTCGGCGATTGTCTCCTCAAACGAGCGGATGAGGCACATTTGCCGGTACGCCGTGAGAAGCGTCTCAGGCGTCAAACCTGCCTTCTCCACGGTGTACCGCAGGTCAGCGAGACTCGGTTCAGGCTTCCACATGCCGCACCTCCCTCACTGTACCGCGGCCCGTCCCATGTGGGAGATCACCACTTTCCAGACTAGGAGAGTTCTGCTCACCTGTCAAGATCCGCCGCATGCGAGACCATCGCAGTGTACCGGCGTGCAACGCCACCTCTTTCTTCAGCACAGCGAGCACCATGACAGGCAGCAGCGATCACCTGACCCAAATGTGGCTCTCCGATTACACAGTCAGCAGTGCCGGTATCCGTTCGCATCGGCGGCAGACAGTTCGCCGCTCCAGGCTACATCAGCGTTCTCCACCCCCGTCACTACGTACAGGACTCCTCGGTCGCCAAACCCAAAAGAGTTCAGCAGCATGCTCCAATCGAGAGGAAAGCGCGCCATGCTGGGCAGGTGACTCCCGTCACCTATGGGTGGGCACAAGCAGGGGATGCTCCTGGAGAATCCGTCCGAGCCGTCGCTCTCACTTTGGTCTTTTTCGAACGACGGAAGTCATGCCCAGCCCTCTTCGAACCAAGGCATGTCATGCGTTGCTCTGCGAGACAGAAGCGTTTGGCGTCACTCCCGAGCACACGAGCGAAAAGCGGTGTCGGGCAGGAACCTCCCTCTGTGTCTCAGGCCCGCTGGTCGTCGATCGAGTAGAGGCAGGAACAAGGGAATCGAGATGCTCAATGGGTCCTTCAGTGCATGGTGGGAGACTATCGCACAGGCGCACCAGGAGTCATGCGTGCGAGAGAAGAACGGCAACCGTCTCCCGAGCCGTGTAGGCCATTGCATCGCGTTGTTTAGTCAGGCAGTGAACGGCGCTCTCGGAGAATCCGCTAAAGCGCTTTACCCGGACTGGTCAAGCTCTGAGGAAGATCGAGAGGCAGCACAGAGTGAACAAGTCCTGTGCGTACCCTCCGTCGTTAGCGGCACAGAGCAGAGGTGGCTCAGAGCAGCAGGGCATCGGAGAGTTTGATGTCACCCTTCTTTTGTTCTATTGGCAACCCGGATTCCACTCCGTTTACAGGGGGTGGAGAGCGGGATTCGGCTTTTAATACCCATCGCGGGAATGCTCCCCTCCATTCTGGGTGAACGCCGCCGTCAGCTCTTGCACCGCATGCAGCATGCCAATGTAGGCGAAGGTGCAGGCTGGACCGATCGTCGAGCCTGGTCCGGGATAGGTCCGTCCCATGACTGAGGCCGTGGTGTTTCCAGCCGCATACAGCCCGGGTATCGGGTGTCCATCCTCTCGGAGAACACGCGCCCACTCATCGGTGAGCAGTCCTCCTTTCGTCCCGAGGTCTCCAGGATAGATCGCTGTAGCGTAGAACGGCGGTCGATCCAAGGGACCCAGGTTCGGGTTAGGTCGGACACGTGGGTCACCATAGAAGCGATCATAAGCGCTGTCTCCACGGTGAAAATCCTCATCCTTACCAGCGATCGCCATGCGATTAAAACGCTCGACCGTTCGCTGGAGCCCCACAGGATCGATGCCACAGCGCGCAGCGAGTTCGTGCAGGGTCTGGGCGCGGACAAGGAATTGCGGTCCAGTCATAGAGCGGGGGGTGACGATCGGCGGTACAAACCCAAACGGGTAAAAACGTCGATGTTTGGAGTCGATGATCAACCAGGCAGGGATGGCCGGAACCGTGCGATGACGTTCGTACTGCCAATGGCCACAGTCGACGTAGGAAGCCGACTCGTTCATGAAGCGCTGGCCGCTGGAATCGACGATGATGCCAAAGGGGAAGGATCGCTCCCACAGGACGAAGAGCGGTCGACCGTTTGGCAGAATTGCCGTCGGTCCCCACCAGGCATCATCGAGAAGCTCAACGGCAGCACCGATGGCCTGTGCGGCACGGATCGCGTCGCCGGTATCGCTCGGCGCGGCGCTTGTCCAGTCGGTCGTGATCGGGTGTGGATGATACCGCTCCCGCATCTCCGGGTTGTGGGCGAAGCCACCAGCAGCGAGGAGCACGCCACCACGCGCTCGCACGCGCACCGTGCGGCCCTGGTGGCGGACGACGGCACCGACGACCCGGTCCCCCTCGACAAGGAGGCCCTCCAGTGGACTCTCGAGCCAGATTGGGATACTCCGTTGGAGACACAGTTGTAACAACTGCCCGACAAGTGAGGCACCAAGTGTCAGCGGGACGCGACCACGCAGGCGATAGGACACAAGACGCCAGAGGACGCGCGCAGCAGTCGCTGCGCCGGCCGGCGTGCGAAGAACAAGCGCGAACTTGGACGCCTCGTTGGTATAGAGGGGTACGCTGGGAAGGTTTGGATAACGGTGGAGACGAGGCAACCATGGCCCAAGCTGCCGCCCATCGAAAATCGCTCCCTCGATTGAGCGACCAAAGGTTGAGCCACCAGGCTTCTCTGGATAGTAGTCGGGATAGCCCAACGAAGGACGCCAGCGGAAGCCTAAGCGCTCGAGAAACTCGACCATCTGCGGTCCGTACTCGAGGAAAGCGCGCCGACGTTCCGGCGATGACGCTGGCCCGACATCGCCAATTACCTCATCCATATACCGAAGTGCCGCCTCAAACGAGTCTTGTAATCCGGCTCTTCGGCTCACCGGATTGTTGGGGATCCAGAGGCCGCCTCCGGACCAGGCAGTCGTGCCACCGACGACGTTGGTCTTCTCGATGACCAGCGGCTCGAATCCATGCTCTTTGACAACGAGTGCACCAACAAGTCCCGCACCACCGGTCCCAACAATGAGGACATCCGTCTGGTAATCGAAATGCGGCATAGCGACACCCCCTGCCGAAGACGAGGTCGTCGGTTGACGCGTGAAGGAGATTTTAGTACTGTGGTTCTGGTTCATCAATCAGAGGAGTTGATGACAACAAGCGCCGAGTGCTGAAAGCCCCTATTGTCGTCCAGTGCGGCAGGGTTGGGACTGCGCCATCGGAGCGACGAGGCAACTCAGCGAGCTGCACCTCTCCGTCCGAAATCTCGAAACGTCGCTCTTGCCACCGTCGGCGACAGCCGTATACTACAGTGAGTGTATGTGGGCGGAAACGCGCCGAGACCCGAATTGAGGGAGGTAGTGGCAACAATGGACCAATACACCACCACGCGAGCCGGGCACGTTGTCACCTTCTGCACCGCGGCGGTGGGAGTCGGTTCTGGTTCCGGTTCGGGTAGCGGTCGCGGCTCCAGTAGTCCCTCCGGTTCCGGTCGTCCCGGATCCAGTTCAGCTGGGTGGGGAACGACCGTCACGTATCCGTCGAACGTTCTGAGATGTGAACCGGAGGGGAACAATGGAACGGCTCATACGACTCGCTCTCGATCTTGATGGTGTCCTCACCGAGCATCCGGCGCCGCTCGCCCAGGCGGCCAACCGGGCACTCGGGATGCAGCTTCCAGATCACGCATTTGTGGATTCGCACGGCTGCAACGTCCCTGAGGCTGTACGGCTTTGGGTCTACGGTCCAGGTGGCCCCGCAGCGTTGCTTGATCCAGCACCAAATGCGCCGCAGCTTTTGCGGCAGCTCTTGCAGGTGCTGGGAAACGACCGCGTGACCATCATTACAGCACGGCCGGATCGCTCACAGGCCACGACCGAAGAGTGGCTACAGCGTCATGGTTTTCCGCCATGCCGGATTGTCTTCACTGAGGACAAAGTCGCAGCCGCCCGCGAACTCGGCGTGACGCACGCGATTGAGGATAGCCTGCGTCACGCGACGCGATACGCGGAGGCTGGTATCACCTGCTTTCTCCTCACGAGTGAGCCCGCCCCAGCTGGAGAATCGCCGTTTGTGGTGCGTGTTCCCGATCTCACCGCTGCAGTCCAGGCGATCCTCCGCCTTGCGGGTGCATCGTTGCCGGTCGTGTCCGGAGACGGAACACTTCCGCGGCGACGGCGCATTGTAGTGAGCGATGTGATTGATCAACGGGCGCGCGAGCGGCTAGCCGCCGAGGCTGATGTGATCGAAGTGGACGGTCGGAACAAAGAAGCGCTGTACGCTGCTTTACGCGATGCCGACGCGTTGATCGTCCGCTCTGAAACCCAGGTGACACGTGAACTCCTGGCCCATGCGCCACGGCTACGAGTCGTTGCTCGGGCTGGTACCGGCGTCGACAACATCGATCTCCAGGCAGCGACTGAAGCGGGAATCTTGGTGCTCAATGCCCCGGGGGCGAATGCAGTATCGGCTGGGGAACATACCATCGCGCTTATCTTGGCCATCTCGCGGTGCCTGATCGAGGCCAATGCCACCACACACGCAGGTCGCTGGGAGCGGAAACGGTTCCGGCCGTTCGACTTAAAGGGGAAGACGGTCGGTATTGTCGGCCTCGGACGGGTCGGCTCCGTCGTTGCGCAACGACTGCGCGCCTTCGAGGTGCGGCTGCTCGGCTATGACCCGTACGTCACCCGAGAGCGCTTTGCGCAGCTCGGCGTTGAGCCGGTGGACTACGAGACGCTGCTTGAACACAGTGATATCGTCACCTTTCACGTACCGGCAACGCCCGAGACACGCCATATGCTGGATGCGCGAGCGATCGCACGCCTGAAGCGAGGGGTCATTGTCATCAACTGCGCCCGTGGTGAGGTCGTCGACGTTCATGCTTTGGCTGAAGCGCTCAAGAGCGGCCACGTGGCGGCGGCCGGTGTGGATGTGTTCCCAGAGGAACCGGCGCACGAAAGTCCTCTTTTCGGTCTGCCAAATGTCGTCGTCACGCCACATATTGGCGGCTCAAGCCGTGAGGCACTCCAGGCCGTAGGGGAAATCATTGCCACAACGACGCTCGCGGCGCTGCGCGGTGAGATTGTGCCGAATGCCGTGAACTTGCCAGCTGCATCGCTCCACGCGCCCGAACTTCTCCGACTGACCCAAGTCGCAGAAGCCGCTGGACACTTGATTGCCGTCTTGCAACCGTCGCGACCTTCAACATTCGAGGTGACGGTTCATGGCCAGGTGGCACCGGATATCGCCGAGCACGTGACTGCTGTCGCGCTGGCGTCAGCGCTCCGTCGCTGGACAGTGCGCCGTGTCACGCCAGTCAATGCGCGACTCGTGGCGCAGGAGCTCCACCTCTTTGTCGACGTGCGGTTCGATACGGGAGCCTCCACGGTGCCAGAGTTCAATTTTGAGGTGGACGGCGATCCGCCACACCATGTGATGGTGCGTTGGGATCACCGGACAGCCGGCATCATGGAGGTTGATCGCTTCTCGCTCGAACGGCCGCTCGCCGGCCACATGCTCATCACGCACCACCGAGATCGACCGGGGATTATTGGCCGCATCGGGACGATTCTTGGACGGTATGACGTGAACATTGCAGGAATGCAGGTTGGCCGGCGTCAGCGAGGCGGTGAAGCGATCATGGTGCTGAATGTTGATGACCCGATCCCTGAGGCCGCGCTGAACGAGATCCTGCAGATACCGGACGTCTGGACTGCGTATGTCGTGTCGCTGCCGGAGCCGGTCGAACCGCCTGTCATCACGCCGGCTGTTCCAGTTGATCGCTGAAGGACGAAGCTTCACACCAGGCGTCGGTAGAGCTCAAGGGTACGCCGGGCAATGACTGCCCAACTGAACTGTTGCTCCACACGGGTGCGCCCATTCCGTCCGAGCCGGTCGCGGAGCTCCGGATCGTCGACAATTCGTTGGATCGCTTCGGCCAGTGCCCGGGCGTAGCCAAGCGGATCGATCGGCTCGCCGGTCACCGGATCGATTTCGAGGTGGACGAGGAGACCAGTCTCGCCGTCAACCACCACTTCGGGGATCCCTCCGACATCGGAGGCGACGACTGGGCACTCGCAGGCCATGGCTTCGAGGTTGATTAAACCGAACGGCTCATAAATCGATGGGCAGCAGAAGACGGTCGCGTGCGAGTAGAACTGGACGACCTCGGTGCGCGGGAGCATTTCTGGGATCCAGACAATACCCCCGCGTTGTTGACGGAGTTCAGCAACGCGGGACTCCAACGCGCGCGCCAGCTCTGGTGTATCTGGCTGTCCAGCCAGCAAGACAATCTGCACATCCGGTGCGAGGTATGGGACGGCGTCAAGCAGATGGAGAATCCCCTTCTGGCGCGTGATGCGTCCGACGAAGAGGACAGAGGGATACCTGAGATCGACGCCAGCACGCTCGAGGGCGCTGGTCTCCTCGGTCTTGCGATAAAGTTCCGTATCGATGCCGTTGTGGATGACGTGCACACGCTCGGGAGGCACAGTGAAGAAACGGAGCACGTCCGCCCGTGTCGCTGCCGACACGGCGATGATCGCATCGGCCGACTCAATTGCGACCTGCTCCATCCAAGAACTTAAACGGTAGGCCGTGCCAAGCTGCTCGGCCTTCCAAGGACGAAGCGGTTCCAACGAGTGAATGGTGAGGACGTATGGACGTTCCCAGAGGAATCGACCCCAAAGCGCTGCCAAGTCGGTGTACCAGGTATGGGCGTGGATGACGTCGGCGTCAATCGGGTCTCGTACCATGAGAAGGTTTCGGGACAGCGCGTCGAGCGCGGGCCAGTGACGCCGGTCCCCACCGCGGCGAATTTCGTCCCAACCGCCATACCCGCGTACCCGCAGATTGGGCTGCTCGACTTCTTGGGCGCCGAAACAACGCACTTCCACCACGATCTCCCGGGCGAGTTCCCGGGTCAGATACTCAACGTGGACACCAGCTCCACCGTACACATGCGGTGGATATTCGTTCGTCAGGACAAGAACTTTCCGGACCATACTGCTCATTCGTTCCCCTTGCCGGGATCGTATCACGCCGTGGCCCCGGCAGGTACCTCACCACGTCTCAGCGCCGGAGTGCGGTAAGCCAGGAGGCGCAATCCGTTGAGCACCACAACAATCGTACTCCCCTCATGTCCGACAACTGCCAGCGGCAAGGGGACACCGCGAAGCAGAATACTCGCCACGAGCACGATAATGACGCCAAGGGCGATGGCGAGATTCTGGACAATGATCCGTCGTGCAGCGCGCGAGAGTTGCACCGCGTAGGGCAACTTCGCGAGATCGTCGCTCATCAACACCACGTCCGCTGTTTCGAGCGCGACATCCGTTCCAGCAGCCCCCATCGCAATGCCAACGTCAGCCGCTGCCAGCGCTGGGGCATCGTTGACGCCGTCCCCGACGACCGCGACGCGCAAGCCGGCCGCTTGCAGCTCACGGACGACGGCAACTTTGTCCTCTGGGAGAAGTCCAGCTCGCCACTCGTCGAGACCCACCTCGCGAGCGATCGCCCGCGCTGCGCGTTCGTTGTCACCCGTCAGCATGATCAGACGGCGCAGACCAAGCCCGCGGAGTTGGTCTATGACATCTCGAGCCACCGGACGCACGACATCGGCAATGCCGAACACCGCGAGCACACGTCCATCCACCACTGCGTAGACTGCAGTTCGGGCACGCTCGCGAAGTTCCGTCGCTGTGTCTCGCAGGCTCGGGGGGATCGACACTCCATGCTCTTCGAGCAGAAGCTCATTCCCCACGAGGACGGTCGAGCCAGCAAGCTCGGCCCGAACCCCACGACCCGGCAGGGCCGTCAGCGACTCAACGCGGTCGACGAGGGCACGGTCGAAAGCGCCGATCGCCTCCGCATGTGCCACAACGGCGAGGCCAAGCGGGTGTTCAGAGCGATACTCCACCGGCGCGATGAGCCGCAACGCCTCAACCGGGTCAACGCCTTCGGCTGGCACAATCTCTGTGAGGCGTGGCTTGCCAACGGTGAGCGTCCCGGTCTTGTCGAAGACAATTGCATCCACGACACCAATCGTTTCCAGCTGAAGCGCCCCCTTGAAGAGGACACCATGCCGCGCAGCGTTGGCCAGCGCTGAAAGGATCGATGCAGGTGTCGAGATCACCAAAGCACAGGGCGAAGCCGCCACCAACAGGGTCATTGCACGGTAGAAGCTGTCGGCAGGAGGAGCACCGAGTGCGACCGGCACGAGGAAGGCGATGGTCGAAGCAACGATGACGCCAACCGCGTATTTCCCTTGAAAGGCTTCAGCGAAGCGCTGGGCACGCGATTTCTGCTCTCGCGCTTCCTCGACGATACGGATGATGCGGGCAAGCGTGCTCTCGTGCACCGAGCGATCGACGCGGATGCGCAGGAGACCACTTGTGTTGAGGGTCCCGCTGAAGACGGGATCACCTGGGCGCTTGTGGACCGGTAGTGACTCGCCAGTAATGGCGGACTGATCGACGCTAGAGTCACCCGCTACCACTGTGCCGTCGATCGGAATGCGCTCGCCCGGTTTGACAATCACTTCGTCCCCCGGTACCAACTCCTCGACCGGCACGAACTCCTCGTGGTCCCCTCTCACAACGAGGGCGGTATCGGGACGCAATGAAAGAAGAGCTCGCACTGCGCGATGCGTCCGACCGAGTGCGTAGTGCTCCAGTGCGTTCCCAAGGGAGAAAAGGAAGAGCAAGATGCCACCTTCAGCCCACGCGTCAAGGAGAGCAGCCCCTGCCGCTGCCAAGATCATCAAAAGGTCAATATCGACCGTGCGCTGACCCAGGGCAAGGAGCGCTCGATACGAGGCGTACGCACCTCCGGCAACATAGGCAGCTACGTAGAGCGCGATAGCCAGCCAGTGTGGCATCCCCGTCCGGTCCGCCAACCAAGCGGCCAGTAACAGCAGAGCTGTTGCCGCGGTACTCAGGAGGAGTCCGTGCTGACGCCACCACAGGACACGCTCCTCCTCTGCAGGGCTGCGCGTGTGAGCAGATGGTCTCACTGGTACGACCAGAGTCAACAAGTCCTCGGGCGATCCCACCCCATTGGCAACGTCAACCGACTGCCGCCCATTGTCACAGCACGGACAGGGGTGTGTCCTGATTCCGTCTTGGTGTTGCCTGAGCACCTCGGCAGCGCGTACAGCAGTGGCGCGAAGTGCTTTCCTGTCTGCTGTTGGGCGGAAGCGAACCACGAGTTGGGACCGCTGAGGATCCCAGGTGACCGCCGCGATGTGTGGTTCAGAGAGGAGTTGTTGGAGGACTGCTTCACACTGGACCGATTCACGTGACAACTGCACTTTCAACCTCATTTCGAAAATGAGAATGAGTCCTATTTGCAACGCGCGTAGTGTACCCCGGCTAGTGAGGGAACGTCAACCCTGTCGGCCGTGATGCCATGCATAGTAATGCGCGAGAGCACTGTGCAGAAAGCGGACAGTCGCGGCAAAAGACGGTTGATTACCCCGCGGTCGTCCTGACCAGAACGAGTTTTTCACCGCAGCACGAGCACGCCTACCCCGTCGCATTTTGTGACGCCAGAGGACAAGTGTTTCTCTGGCCGAAGATTTGGACTGGAAACGGGGCGAGGACCGGGTCGCCCTCGGCTTTGCTGCCTCCCTTCGGCGGAGCTCGTGCCGGTGTCGACGCAGTCAAGGGAATGGTCGGACACTGAGCCGGGAGTTGGATGGGTCGGTTTTTCCCAGTGACGGCCGTGCGAGGTCGTAGGTGGGATGAAGCTCACGCGCTGTTGGCCTTGGGCGTCGTGTAGCAAGGATCTGAGGATCCGACTCCATGTAGGGGTCCAACTGCGTGTTACCTCTTCGGCAGCACGGCGATGGGCGCGACCAACTCCCCAGAGGGGAAAGGGGCGGCGACGTTCTTCACGTAGAAGCCTCAGTTCGCCACCGATCCACGCCTCTCTGCGTCGCCTTCGGTCGCATTACACATTGGCCATGACTCTTGCTCGCTGCTTGTCCCGTCTGAAGCTTCGTGCCAAGCCTGCGCTGCGCGTTGCCAAGGGCTCGGCACTGCTCTCTTTCAGTGTCGCAGACCCTCGCTGCGCTTGCCTGTGAGAAGCTCGATGGGAATTTCCTACAGGACACACCGATCAAGGAAGGGATACCCAGGCTCAACGAGGGTAGAGTCTCCATACTTTTGGATAAGCCGGTCGAAGAACCAGATCCTGGTCGGCTGACCTTTCACCATCCGCACGCGTCCCCAGGTGATGACGCTCGTGTAGACGAGGGCGGAATTGCAAGCAGACGGTCGTCCGGGATGCAGCGGACCGATTTCGGATGCTTCGACACATAGCACCAGATGGCAACGGATATTGCGCAAGAAGTGGCCATCCCCGGCACCGGTATGCCCGGATAGACGAAGACCAAAAGGATGACGTATGGCCAGCCATCCTCGTCGATCGTGGCAACGTGCAGGACGCGTTGTTTGCGAAGCCAGTTACGAGCCTCTGCATCGGGCATGAGCGGCCTTGCGGGACGTATCTTGCCACGAAAGCCTGACCGCAGATCCTGGATATTCATCGCGCCTCTCCCTTGTTACTGGTGACCGCGACAAGTGGTTTGGTATTGTGACGACACAAACTCCAGTCCGTATCTGTTCGCATCCCTCGCTCGTTGGAAGGCGACCTGACGGCGCAGGCGAGTCACGGAAAGATCCCCCGACCACCTCATGAATCTCCATCAACCACGCAGAAGGTGAGGGCAAGCGTCCTTGTATTAGGACGGAGGCGACTTCCAGCGTTGTGGAGACACAGATAGCGGACGACAGCGCTCGCTCCGCCGGAACGCGGTTCACCATGACTAGCAGATGATCGTGCCGATGCGATCAATCCGGGCGGTGAGCACAACCGTCATCGCGTTGCCCCGTGCCTCTGAGGCACTGCGCAGGAGCGGGAGTCAGCCTGGTTGTGGAGAAACGGTGCAGCGGGTGTGGATAAGTCACTGCGGTTGTCCACACCACAAGTAGGAGACATGTGGGCAGGTATGCTGGACCGTGAGGACAGCGGGTGGAGAGAAAAGCGGAGGTGCCAAGATAGCAGCAGGCTTCCCCACAGTGGTTTCAAGGAGCAGGCAACTCATCCACAGCGCGTGAGTGCCTATCTCGGCTTCTCCATGCGCTTTTTCCAACTTTCCCCATTCTCCACGATCCCGACTACGGTGACGGAGTCAATCTTCTACGATGTGCACATGCGTGAACCACAATGAAGGTGCTGGAACATGCGACAATCGTTTGCGAGGTAACGTGGGCGGTGACCGGAAGGAGTCCGACGGTGGAAAAACGATGGGACGTGATCGTTGTTGGTCTGGGAATCATGGGCTCCGCGGCAGCTGCGGCCTTAGCGCGGCGTGGTGTGCGTGTATTGGGACTCGAACAGCATGCACCCTTCCACGCACAAGGGTCATCACATGGGAAGACGCGGATTATCCGTGAAGCATATTTTGAGTCGCCGGAGTATGTCCCATTGGTTCAGCGGGCATATGTGCTGTGGCAGGAACTTGCAGAGCGGACAGGTCGGCCGCTCTTGCGGATCACTGGCGGCGTCAGCATCGGCCGCCCTGATAGTCCATTCATCACTGGCGCGCGGGAGAGTGCGTTGCGCCACGGCTTACCACACGAACTCCTGGACGCCGAGCAGGCAGGACAACGCTTTCCGGCGCTGGCGGTTCCTGGGGAGTTTGTGGCGCTTGTGGAGGGAAGAGCAGGAATTCTCTTTGCAGAGGAGTGTTGGCGTGCGTTCTCTGAGGATGCAACGCGTCACGGCGCGGAGCTGCGTTTCGGGGTTGCTGTGCGGTCATTTGGTGCGGAGGGAGACGGAGTATTTGTCGAGGCCGATGGGGAACGGCTTCTCGCCGAACGTGTGGTGATCACTGCTGGGCCATGGGCTCCGGTGGTGCTGAGCGAGCTCGGGTTGCCGCTGACGGTTCGGCGTGTCTTGGTGGTGCATGTCCTGCCGCATCAGCCAGAGCTGTGTACACCCGACCGACTCCCGATCTTTCTCCTGGACGTGCCGGAGGGGGAGTACTATGGCTTTCCGTTGTTGCCCGAGCAGGGTGTCAAATTCGGTCGGCACGACAGCGGCGAGCCGTGCACGCCAGAAACAGCGCGGCGCACGGTAAGTAATGAGGAAGTTCGGTGGATGACGAGCATCCTTGAACGATACGTGCCGGGTGCAGCAGGTTCTGTGCTGATGAGTGTGACCTGCCTTTATACGATGACGCCAGATGCGCATTTCATCGTCGATCGGCATCCGCGATGGCCTCAGGTGGTGTTCGCGTGCGGGTTTTCAGGGCATGGATTCAAGTTCGCTCCCACGATCGGCGAAGCGCTGGCCGAGCTTGCATTGGAGGGTGGGACGAGATTGCCCATCGGTTTCTTGCGAAAAGATCGCTTCGGGACGACTCAGTAGTACCGGGTGCGGGTACGGTGGTAGGGCGGCGCATGGGGTGGGAGTGCCTGCCCAAGTTTCCACAGTACCCAATCGACCTGCCATGCTGCAGCGTGGTATCCAGCGGCACGGCGGCGAGCAAGAAGTTCATCGACTGCGCAAATCGTTGCGGCACGGATCTCGACTTCCTCGGGGGAGCCTGCGGGGAGTTCTTGTCGTGCATCGATGCGGGCGGCGAGCTGGGGATGATACTCGAGGGCACCGTAATAGCGGAGAACCTGGGGGAGTTTGTAGTCGGCGAAGGCTGTGAGTGCCTCGAGATCGTCGAAGTGACCGAGATCCTGCCCCTGGAAAGCACCCGCGAGGTCGCTGCAGAGGAGTTGGGCGCGCTTATAGAAGGGCACGCGTAGGGTGCCATAAGTTGCGACATCATCAAACGAGGGGAAGACCTGGACGACGAGCCTGACGAGTTGCGTGGCACGGCGACGAGCTTGGCGGATGAGCGTTGCAAAGGTGCCGGCAGAGGCGTTGGACAGACCGTGAGCGACTTCACGGATGTGTGCGATGCGCCATTCCAGAAGAGGGATGGTACCGTCACCAGCGAAGAGGTCGGCGATCTGGCTATCGGTGAGTTGGGACAGGAAGGAAGGGTCGTAGAGGGGGAGGCCGGCATCGAGCGCGCGGCGGAGCGCGGCGGTCAGTGCCCAGTAACCGTCGTGCCATGTCCCGGCGTAGGAGACGCGCCAACGTGGTTCTCCCCAAAAGCAGAAATTGAGGGCATCGAGGAGGAGAACATAGTTGGCAGTCTGGTCGGGAGTACCGCGCCAATGCAGGGGATGATCCCAGTCCGGGAGATCGGGAAGCGGATGGGGCAGCAGAGAAGCAAGCCTGTCAAGACCCTCGGGATGGAGGCGTACCCACCGGGCGCTGGAGAGGACTTGCTGAGCAGCGGCGCGTACTCCAAGTGGATCAGCGGTCATCGACACGGCTGCGCATCCTGTCGGATTGCCAACGAGCGAGCGTACTTCTGGGAGGATTCGGCTACGCGAGGGCCGAACCCGGTTGAGTATACTGGCAGCACCATACCGGGTGAGGATAGGTGTGGAGGGGGCGATGAGCACAATCCCGCTCGCTGAGGCGGTAACCCGAGCCGAGACGGCGCTCGAGCAAGGTCGGCTGGAGGATGCACGGCTATTGGTAGAGGTCATGCGGAGGGTCGCGCCGGAAGCGGTGAGTACTCAACGGCTCTGGGGTTGGTTGTTGCTGCGGCGAGGGGAGTTCGTTGCCGCTGAGGAGATCCTGGGACATGTGGTGCAAGTGAATCCGGAGGATGCGCGAGCCTGGGCGCTGCTTGCGGAGAGCCGGCGAACGCGTGGAGAACGAGAGGAGGCCCGTGCGCTGCTCCAGGTTGCGTGGGAATGTGCACCATGGCAGCGGACGTATGCACAACGATTGGCCGAGTGGTTCGCGGAGGATGGGATTGAGGGGCAGTTGTTCCCCTCAGCAGCGTGCCTGGCGTCATGGTACATCGTGCAGGGATGGTGGGCGCGAGCGAGCGAGGAGTGTCGCGCGGCACTGGAGCAGTTGGGCGAACGATGGGACGTGCGTCAGCGGCTGTGCCTCGCCTTGTGGTGGGGAGGTGCTCGGCGCGAGGCGGTGGGAGAAGCGGAGCGAATCTTAAGCGTGCACCCAGAAATGATAGGGGCGCTCGTGGTGGCCGCACTGAGTGCGCGAGATCGTGGTGACGAAGGGGAAGCGCGACGTCATCGGGAGCTTTTGTGCGAGCTCGATCCTGTAGGAGAAGTGATCGAGCGGAGTGTGCCCATGGAGCGATGGGAAGAGCGGGCGTGGCTCGCTCTGCCGGAACCGATCGTAGTGGAAGAACACTGGCTGGTTGCACCATTGGGGGAGACGGAGCTCCTCTGGGAGTTGCCGAGTGAGGAGGAGTTGGAAGCTGCACGACCGAGTAGCGTGGTGCCAGAGGAGGAGGCTCCGATCCTGAAGGAGATTGAGCGTGCATTGAGCGGGGTTGTCGATGGGAATGAGGGCGGGGGAGAGACGATCCAGTTGATCGGAGAGGCGGCGTGGGGGGAAGAGCATGAGTTCGCGGGGCTACGCGCGGAACTGGACGTTGGATGGACTGGGTTGAGTGAAGAGTGGGGGACTGCGGTTGAGGAGGGGCCTGAGGAGTCGGGGGAGGTACCGAGCGAAGAGGAGCTATCGGGTGTCGTTTCCGGATGGGGTGAGGAGAGGACGGAAGAGAAGGTTGTTGGGGCGAGCGGAGAGGCGGTGAGTGCAGGGGGAATGAGCGAGACCAGTGGGGGTGGCGAGTCCGTGGGATGGGGAACTGGAGAGGAAGTTGGTGGAGCGCGGGAAGATGAAGGGACGGAATCAGAGACGGTATCTGCCGCGGAGAATCGAGGGGACGAGGAAGTAGAGCGAGTTCGCGAGCTCCTGGCGCGCGGTGAAGTCCGGGAGGCCGTACGACGAGCGCAGGTGATGGTGTACCAAGGCAGCGCCGTGGATGAGTTGATTCCGGTGTTGGAACGAATCGTGGCAGAGGGCGGGGCAGGGGCCCGACAGGCAGCGATGACGCTTGGGGCAATTTATCGTCGGCGGGGTGAGGGAGGATTGGCGGCACGATACTATGAGTTGGCGCTGCGGGTGCGTAGCGAGTAGGCTCTGTGTCGAAAAGTGGAGACTGGCAGGCGGGCGCGCGGGCGCCCGCGTCTCGTGACTGGAGGGTAGGAGCGTGGAGCGATCGTTGATCATCGTGAAGCCGGACGCGGTGCAGCGTGGGCTGATTGGGGAGGTGCTGCGGCGCTTGGAGCAGCGGGGCCTGCGGTTCGTGGGCTTGAAGTTGATGCAGATCGACCGCAAGTTGGCTGAGCAGCACTATGCAGAGCACCGGGGAAAGCCGTTTTTTCAGGAGTTGCTGGAGTTTATCACGTCGGGGCCAGTGGTGGTTGGGGTGGTGGAGGGGCCGCGCGCGATTGAGGTGACGCGGAAAACGATGGGCGCAACGGATCCCGCAAAAGCGGAGCCGGGAACAATTCGCGGCGATCTGGCACTGACAATCGGACAGAACGTCATCCACGGGTCCGATAGTCCGGAAAGGGCAGCCTACGAGATCGGGCTGTTTTTCCGTGATGACGAACTGGTGAGCTATGAACGAGCGATCGACCGGTGGATCATGAGCTGAAGGAAGTGTTTCACGTGAAACACACTGGGGGACGCTGCGTCCGTCCCCCAGTGTGTTTGGGTGCACCGTCTCAGCTATCGCTCTGGCGAATGATGAGCGGATGCTTGTGCCATGCGGCGAGCAGTCGTGCAACCTCGTCACGGAGCTCGACGTCGCTGATGCTGAGATCGATTTCCTCAATCTCCTCGTACGGCTCGCCACCGAACCACTCCCGACCGGCTGCCGTATGGACCAGTGTCCGGTGGAGAATCCGTTCGCGCCGCAGTACCAAGCGTTCCCCATCACGCAGAAGATACAGGCCAAATCCAGGTGCCAAGGAAATGCCAACAACCTCCTGTTCCGGATCGTCCAGCAAAACTGGGTAACCCGGCACAGTCCGATCCTCCAGTTGCTCGACAATCCGTCGCAGCATCGGCAACAGCCGCTGTCGCAAGACCGCAAACCCGTCCGGTGTACTCACGCGCCACGCTCCCCACGTTCTCGCCGATATCCCTGTCCGCCAAGCCCAAAGAGGCGAACTCCCCAAGGCACTGCTGGGCCGACTGTGAGGGCCACGATGATCGTGCCAATTCTAAAGGATCCACCCAAACCAATCCCGAGACAGGTGACCTCCACTTCCATTGCCCAGCGGAACCAGCCCACCGACCAGTGTGTCCGTCGTGCCAGATGGAGCCTTACGCTGTCGCACGGCCCCGCCCACAATTGGCCTCGATGTACGTACCGCTTACGATGCCGAGCAGCATCACTGATGCCGTGACTTCGAGTGCGCCACAACCGGTTGCGAGGTCGGAGGTACCGAATTCATCCAACGGATGAGGTCCGTAAAAACGCCAGTAAGGAGAAAATTCGCAATTGTCCCAACACCAGGTGCCACACCCAAAAACCAGCTACCTCCTACCGCAATGATGCTGACCGCGATACTCGCTTGCCCAACCGTGAGCGGTGTGTCACGAGCAATCCCATCGTGCAGGACCATCCCCAAGTACGCTCCGAGTCCGCTCTGCAACGCCAAAACGAGTGCCAGCGCAAACAGGAACAATCCAACAACAAGCAGAGCCCAACGCTGGATCGTCGCGACCCTTTGCTGGCTTGTGCCCGCCCAAACTGCCATCGCTCCCTCTCCAACGCCAACTCTACTGAGCGGCAGTCATCTTGGAGCATCGTCGCATCGCGGCCCATCCAGTCCGCCGTTCGCGAACCGCGCTCCTCGAATACACCCGGCCTGTGATGGCTGCCGAAGACCTCTTGTCTCCTCCTGTCCCCACGCGGGTTCCGTCGTCCGCCGCTTTCCAGGATAACCACTCCCGGCACCGCAATAGCTGCACGCTCCTACAATGACCGTGCGATATTTCCCTCCTACTACATCGGATGAGGCCCACACGGAATTCACAACCTTCCCTTGTGCCCTACCCCGCGCCCCTACTACCTGCACCACCTCGCTCAACTTCACAAACGGCACAGGTCTGAACGCGAAGAACCCTCACGGTGGCGCACCCGTACGGAAGCGGCACGCTTTGGTCAACACAGGAACAAGCTGCTTCACAACCAAATGCCTCCTGCTGGCCAGAAGAGTGGACCCACGTCATGACGGGTGCCGTTTGTTGAGATGAACACCCCAACCATTGGCGGCGAGTGTCCACGTCCCGACAATCGCTCCGTATGCCCCATCGCTCACAGCTGCGACTTCTCCAACCTCTCTAGTTCTCTCGGGCTTCTGTTATCACGGCAACCGCGGGGTACTTTGGGCACTTCCCACTGGTCGTTCAAGCAACCCGTCGGGCACACTCGAGGATCGCGCAGGAACGGGGACACGCGACGTCGCCCGCTCCCGCAACGAAGTCGAGAAGAGACGTTTCATGAGGTCGAAAGGAGGCCGTGTGCGCGATCGACCACTACGGATCCTTGGTATTCCGGGTTCGCTGCGCCGTCAGTCCTACAACCGTGGACTCCTCCTGGCCGCACAAGAACTTGCTCCCCCTGACGTCACGATTGAGCTCTACGAGCTGCATGACCTTCCACTTTACGACCAGGACTTGGAAGAGGCTGGGCCGCCTGCGACGGTGCTGCACTTCAAACGTACCATCGCCGAAGCGGATGCCTTGCTCATCGCGACACCGGAATATAACTGGAGCGTTCCTGGGCCGCTGAAGAATGCAATCGACTGGGCATCACGACCGCCGGCCACCAGTCCACTTCGCCGCAAGCCGGTCGCCCTCATGGGTGCCGCTACTGGGGTCTCCGGGACCATGCGCGCCCAGCTCGCTCTGCGACAGATCTTCGCTTCCACCGAGTCCTATGTCCTACCAAAGCCGGATGTCTTTGTCCGTGAGGCAGCGGGCCTGTTCCAAGAGGGACGTCTCGTCGACCAAGAAACGCGCGAACGCATTCGCCAACTTCTTGAGGCGCTCGTCGCCTGGACGCTTCGCTTTCGCGAGTAGCCCTGGCGAGAGCACAGAGCTCGCATGGGTCATACGAGAAGGCGTACTGGCCCTGAACTCACAGCTCGCGCTGTGATCTCTGAGAATGATCATCGACAGCTGAACAACGGGAGCTGGAGCCCTGAGTCGAACGACGCACCGACCCGCATACCCAGCAGACGCCCCAGCTCCCGCCCCTCCACGACATTGTTTTGGGAAACTCTTTGCTGCCTCTCTGGTTCCCGCTCCGGCTGTGCACGCGACAGGCAGCACGTGAAGCGCGCTCAGGATCCAAGAACAACAGAACGCTCGTTCCGCCTTACCACCGAGGTATCTCTCTTCCCTCTGCGAGCAGCTCCGCTCATTACCGACCGACTTACAGTGCTGCAGCGTGCTGCCGGCGGGCGCATTGACCAGGAATGGGTGTTATTGCCAGACCTCCTGAGGAGATCCACAGACTATGGCGACTTGCGACTCGTCAGTCCCTTGGGCATTGATTGACGGCAAACGGCCGTCCATTGAATACACACTGAGCGGGACGCTCCGAACCCCCTCGCCGACAAGGCTGGTGCTTTCGTAGCCAGTGCTCGTGATTGGCGACCTGTATCCGAACCGCTGCTTGGAAATCTCGCGGTGAGGAATGCAGGTACCGAACCGCTTCTCTTCTCCTGCCATCCCTCAGGAGCGCCTCGGGAGCTACGCTCGCCCCAGTCTGATCTCCGACTGCTCACTCCCGTATCCACTGTAGTGGTGAGGAGCGCGTGTGCAAGGCACCGAGTGGCGCAGTACGACAACAACGTCGAAGGACTTCCGGTCCAGCCCGGCGTAACCAAAACATGAGGAGCCCCCGCACCCTTCAGGCCAGGTCCCTCGGGCAGTGATCGCCTCCATGAGCCACTGAGACTGCGGCAAGGACTCGTGCCCAGTGACGTATCTCGCTACCATGCCCGTCCCCGGCATCAACGACGTGCTACGTCGCTTGTGAACACGATGCACACTGCTGCTTTTGTGGTGGCCACCGATACACGCATCGCTCTGTCCGGGACAGCGGCGCGTGACACTCGCGAAGCTCGTCGCGTAATCCACCCCGCATTCGTGGGGGAGTCGCAGCGTCCCACCGCTGCTCTCCTCATCTTCTTCCGGGCCGGCACACTCCACCATGAACTGCTCTTCCGGGTGTTTCTATGGCCACCGTGGCTCCCCGTGCACTCACGAGAGGTCTGGTACCGTTTTCCCCACTCGTGCGTCTGCACTCACAAACCCGCATCTCCCCCAAGGTCAGACCGCAGGTCCCACGCGGGCTAGCATGACAGAACTAGCCCCGTACTCCTCCACCTCCCTATCCACGCCTCCCCTCATCGTCTCTCTATCCGTGGCTCCCACGAGGCCGATCACTCTTGTTGCTGGTTGAACGAGACCAGCACAGAAGAAAGGCTCGAACATGGTGCATCGCTCCTTGTCACGTGCAGTGTGGATTCCGTTGTTCCTCGGGCTTTTGGCGCTGCGGCCTAGCGCCGCTGTCGCCGCGAGCCCGACCGGTTACGATGTCGCACCTGTCTTTCAGGACTTCTACGAGCGCTACGGTGGCGTGCGCACCTTCGGCTATCCAATCGGGCCAGCCATCTTCGAGAGCGCCTATCTTGTCCAGTACTTTGAGCGTCAACGCTTTGAGTATCACCCCGAACTGGCGGGGACTGACTACACCGTTCTCCTTGGTCTCCTGGGCAAAGAGATCGCTGAGCGTGAGGGGCGCGACCTCCGCCCGGTTGCGCCGCTCCCGGGTCGCCGCTATGTCCCCGAAACTGGACACCACATCGCACCGGAATTTCTCACGTATTGGGAAACACGAGGCGGTGTCCGCATCTTCGGATTCCCGATCACTGAACCCTTCTGGGAAGGTGGGATACTGGTACAGTACTTCGAGCGAGCTCGCTTCGAGTATCATCCGGAGTTCGCCGGAACCGAATGGGCGGTACTCCTGGGCCGGCTCGGCGCCGTCGTCTGGGCAGAGCGAAATCGAGACCTCAATTACCAAGAAAATACGCTTGCCAACCAGCTTACTCAGCTCATCAATCGGACCCGTCAGGAGAACGGACTTGCACCGCTCGTCCTCGATCCGGTGCTCACTGCGATCGCCCAATACCGGAGCAACGACATGGCTCGTCGTGGTTACTTCGCTCACGCCTCACCAGAGGGGCAGACTGCTATCGACCTCATCACCGTAACCGGTATTCCGTGGCGCCTTGCTGGTGAGACGCTCCAGCGCAATAACTACCCGCTGGAGCGTACTGCTGCGGAAGCTGCGCGGTCACTTTTCGCCAGCCCCTCACATCGTGCCATCCTGCTCGACGGTCGCTTCACCCACTTCGGCGTTGCCCAGGCGACCGCATCCGATGGGATGCATTACTACACAGTCGTTCTCGTGCAACGATGAACATGCTCCGGCGAAAGGCTCAAATACACATGGTCTTCCAATGACGCCTGACGGAGAACCATTCGGGCAAACACTTGTGCGATACATATCACTCCATGCGGCGAACAGTTTCTCCGTCCTTGTCCTGCCTGTGATCGAAAGCTGATGCCCCGTGTTGCTCAAAAAGCCGGATCTTCCGTCCCCTGGTCTCTGGCTAGCTACGGAGCGTCCTGGGATGTCCGTATTGCTCCAAACGCCGGGCCTCGCTTCTCGAGAAATGCCCGCACCCCTTCTCGATATGCGTCGCTTTCATAAACGCTGGCCATTAGTGCCCGGTAGCGCGGGTCCTCTGGGGTAATCCCACTCGTGGCCAGGCGTACCAGCTCCTTGGTCGCCCGTAGCGTCTCGGGAGAGAGTGTAAGCAGACGGTCGATCCACCGCTGAACTGCAACCTCCAGCTCTTCGACAGGGGCAACCTCTGTCACGAGCCCCATCCGTTCCGCTTCTCCTGCAGTGATGAGTTCGCCACGCATGACCAACTCCACGATCTTCCCCGGTGGGAGAAGCCGGAGTAGCGTCCGCGTCTCGGCCAGTCCCGACATAACGCCCAGCCTCCCGATGGGCAGCCCGAGCCGAGCATCGTCACTTGCGATGCGCACATCGCATGCGGCGGCAAGTTCCAAGCCGCCACCAACCGCAAGCCCGCGAAGAACTGCAAGGACAGGCTGCGGAGCCTCCTGGACGGCTTCCAGTGCCGCGCTCACGAGTCGGTCGTAGGCCCACGCAGCCGTGAAGCCAGTCCGACGCTCCGGAAACTCGCGGATATCGGCACCGGCGCTGAACGCTCGGTCACCTGCGCCACGGATGACGATCACGCGGATCGTTTCCTCCACGCTCAGCTGCCGCACCGTCTCTGCCAGGTCGCGCCACATTGCTGCTGTGAGCGCGTTGTGTGCCTCTGGACGATCCAAGACGACCGTGGCCACCGCGTCGGCGCGGTGAAGCCGGATACGTCCGTTCCTCATCGCGCTGCCCGCTCTCGCGTCACTGGTCCCAAAACCACTGCGCCGCGTTCAGCAAGTGCGGCGATCCCCTCCTCACTGTACCCAAGTTCCGCAAGGATCTCCGCCGTGTGTTGTGCCAGTAGCGGTGGAGCACGACGGATCACTGGCGGAGTGCGTGAGAGTTCGACCGCTGGACCAACGAGCCGGATCGGCCCGGCGAGCGCATGCTCGATCGTCTGCACAATCCCCAAATACTGCACAGGCTCGCTCTCCAGTGCCTGACCGACTGTCCAGATTGGTCCACAAGCGACTCCCGCTCGGCTCAAGCGTTCGACCCAATTTCCCACGGTGTCGTTTTGAAGTGCTGCTTCGAGCGCTGCGTTCATGGCTGCGCGGTTTGCCACGCGGTCCGCGTTCGTTCGGAAGCGAGGATCATCAAGCCACTCAGGGTGACCCACCTCTTCGGCTAAACGGCGCCACATCTGCTCGTTCGCGATGGCGATATTGATAAGCCCGTCAGCGGCCCGAAATGCCCCGTAGGGAGCAGCGACTGGGTGGTCGTTCCCTTCCAAGCCCGGTTCACCACCCCCAGCGAGGTATCGTCCTGCTTGGAACGTGAGGACGCCGATCACCGCTCCCAAAAGCGATGTATCAACCCGTTGCCCAACGCCGGTTCGCTCGCGTTCATAGAGCGCTGCAAGGACCCCGTATGTCGCGAATAGTGCTGCCAAGATGTCAGCGATGGCAATCCCAACGCGCACCGGACCGCTCTCCGGCTTCCCAGTGACGCTCATCAATCCCGACATCCCCTGTGCCACCTGGTCGAATGCCGGGACGTCTGCCCACGGTCCACGTGGCCCGTATCCAGTGACCTGACAGTAAATGAGACGCGGGTTGTCCGCACGTAGCGCCGGCTCATCCAAGCCGAGTCGTCGCATGGCGGACGGGCGAAAGTTCGTCACCAGGACGTCAGCGCGAGTTGCAAGCTGTCGTGCCAGATGAGCACCGTCCGGGTGCTTCAAGTCGATCACGACACTTCGTTTGTTTCGGTTCACCGAGAGAAAGTAGGGACTCTCTCCGGCGACGAAGGGTGGCCCATAACCTCGGGCTGGATCGCCCTGGGGAGGCTCAATCTTGATCACATCAGCTCCAAGATCTCCAAGAAGCATAGTGCAGAGGGGGCTCGAGACTGCCTGGCCAAGCTCGATCACAGTCAGCCCCTCGAGCGGAAGACGCGGGGTCGCCTCAGCGCTCATGCTCTTCTCCTTCCTCTGCTGTCGCCAGAACAGCATGCTCCCAACGTGTCGCCACAGCGATCCGGTACAGTTCGCGACGTGGGAGTCCCGTTACACGTGCTAGCTCTCGTGCCACAGCACTCGGTGCCAGTCCAGCCGCCAATCGCTCCGCGATGAGGCCCCGAATCGCTGTTTCGTCCCACGTCGTGGGCGTTGGTTGCTCGGCTGCGATCACCAGGACGAACTCTCCTCTGGGTTCTCGCTGCTCGAAGAGCGACAGTGCCCCGCGGAGTGTTGTCCGCTGCACTTCCTCAAACTGTTTCGTCAGCTCTCGGCAGACGGCGACCGACCGATCTCCCAGTACTTCCAGTGCATCAGCCAGCATCTCTCGTAACCGGTGCGGCGCCTCGAAGACGATCAGCGGATATGGCACCGACCGCACTGCAGCCAGCTGCTCGCGTCGTTCACTGCTGCGCCGCGGGAGAAACCCGAGAAACAGAAAACCATCAGTCACCATCCCCGAGACCGCAGCCGCGGCCGTCACGGCAGAGGGGCCGGGTACCACAACGACGCTATGGCCAGCCGCGGATGCTGCCTGAACCAGTTCTGCTCCTGGATCCGAGATTCCCGGCATACCAGCCTCGCTGACGACAGCAACGTCACCTTCTTGGAGTGCTGCCAAAAGCTGTCGGAGGCGTGCAGGCCTGCTGTGGGTATGGTAACTGACGACTGGCGTTGTGATGCCGTAACGCCCGAGCAACTTCCGTGTCTCGCGGGTGTCCTCGGCTGCGATCAGCTGGACCTCGCGGAGGACACGCAGTGCTCGCAGCGTGATATCCTCCAAGTTGCCAATCGGTGTTCCAACAAGGTAAAGCGTCCCCATTGCCTGCCAGGCACGTCCCCACGTATGCTTAGCTGTACGGACGCTTGCGCTGCGTCACCACTTGGAGAGGCCCCAGATCATGAGTTCGTCCCGCGAGGCCAACATGCAGTCCGGGTCATTGTACCGGAAGTACCGTCCTCAGACGTTTGAAGAACTTGTCGGACAGGAGCCGATCGCTCGTACCTTGCGGAATGCAGTCGCGTTGGGGCGGGTCGCCCATGCCTATCTTTTCTGCGGCCCGCGCGGGACAGGGAAGACGAGTACGGCTCGACTCCTCGCCAAGGCGGTGAACTGTCTTGAGCCGGATCCCTGGCAGCGACCGTGCAACCAATGCCAAGCCTGCCGGACGATTGCGGGTGGAGCCGCTGTCGATATCGTCGAGATCGATGCCGCGTCGAACCGCGGTGTGGACGATATTCGCGATTTGCGCGAGAAGGTCAAGTATGCACCAGTCGAGCTCCGCACAAAGTTCTACATCATCGACGAGGCGCATCAGCTCACGCGTGATGCCTTCAATGCCTTCCTCAAGACGCTCGAAGAGCCGCCTGCGCACGTCGTCTTTGTCCTTGCCACAACGGAACCGGACAAGCTCCCCGAAACTGTTGCCTCTCGCTGCCAGCGATTCGACTTCCGCCGCCTCTCGGTGGATCGGGTCGTCGAACGACTCCGTGCTGTCTGTGCACAGGAAGGAATCAGGGCCGACGACGAGGTGCTGGCGCTTATCGCCCGACGGGCCACAGGGAGCCTGCGAGATGCGCTGGGTCTTTTGGAGCGTCTCGCCGTCTTCGCCGGTGAGCATTCCGCAAATCACGTCATTACTCTGGAACTCGCGCGCGAGGTTCTTGGCGGTAGTCGCAATGAGCGACTCGTCGAGGTGGTGACGGCACTCGCTGAACGCGATCCTGGCCGAGCACTCCGAACGGTCGCCGATGTCGCTGATGCTGGAGATGACTTGCAGCAGTTTGGTCGCGACCTGATCGCGTTCGTGCGGGCCTTGCTTCACCTGCGGGCAGGCGGTCGCGAACCGTTGCTCCCTGAGCCTGCCACCGAGTTGGCCCAACGGTTCTCGTTGGCCGAGCTCACCACCGTGTTGCGACGCTTGGCTGGGCTGGACGCGCCGCTGCCTCGTTCCGGTGTGGATCCGCAGCTCCTCCTCGAGCTTGCGCTCGTCGAATCAATCCTCGCGCTGCAGCAGCCGACCACGGCAGTCGCACCGACGACATCACTGCGACCGCCCCAACCGGCTCCAGCTGCTTCCCCTGCTCGTTCTCAGCCGGTGCGCCTGCCCAACGATGGATCGGCGTTGCCCACTGTTTCGCGCCCGCCGCAGGCTGCGAGCGGAACCCCAGAGACACTGGAACAATCAAACGAGGCGTTGCTCGAGCAGCTGCTGCTTCGATGGGCGGCGATCCGCCGTGAGCTCCGCGCTGCCAACAGCAAGGCGGCCGCACTCCTCGCTGACGCCGAGCCGCGAGTCGTCCGGGGTGAGGAAGTTGTACTTGTCGCGCCATATGAGTTCCACCGCAAGCGTCTCAACGAAGAAACCGAGCTCCGCCGTGTGATCGAACGGGTGCTGGCACGGCATCTTGGACGGCCATGCCGCATCGTCTGTGTTGCGCCCGAGGACATTCCAGCGCTTCAGCCCGCCAGCACTGCTGACGGAACGGAGAAGGAAGAGCCGGTCGACCCAAAAGAGTCTGAGAAGCAGAATGCAGATTCCCAGACGGGCACACCTTCCCTGTCCCCAGATGATCTCCGTCGGCTTGAGGCAGCCAAGGCAATCTTCGATGCGGTCGAACTCTCTTGAGCGTGTCATCCTGCCGGGTGCGCATCGCTCAATGGGAAGGGAACTGAAGGATGACGGCGGGACGCTTTCCGGATGGGTTTCTCTGGGGCACGGCAACAGCAGCGTACCAGATTGAGGGAGCAGTCCACGAGGACGGGCGTGGTCTGTCGATCTGGGATACCTTCAGCCATACCCCGGGCAAGACGTTCGAGGGGCACACCGGTGATCTCGCTTGTGATCACTACCGCCGTTGGCCTGAGGATGTGCGCCTAATGCAGGAACTTGGCACGCCGGCCTACCGCTTCTCGATTGCCTGGCCACGCGTGTTCCCGAAAGGTGCTGGCGTCGTCAACGAGCGTGGCCTTGCGTTCTATGATCGCCTCGTCGATGCGTTGCTCGAGGCGAAGATTACGCCATTTGTGACGCTCTATCACTGGGATCTCCCGCAAGCCTTACAGGATCAGGGTGGGTGGGCAGAGCGTGCGACGGCGGAGGCGTTTGCGGCGTATGCGGATGTTGTCGCCCGCCGACTTGGTGACCGAGTCCGCTACTGGATCACGCACAATGAGCCTTGGGTTGTCGCCTACCTTGGCCACTATCAAGGGGTTCACGCACCGGGGATTCAGGATCTCGCCACGGCGGTGCGTGTGAGTCATCACTTACTGCTTTCACACGGCCTGGCAACTCAAGCAATCCGTGCTGCCAGTCGGCAAGCTCAGGTTGGTATCACTCTGAACCTTTCACCGGTCATGCCGGCGAGCGAGGAAGAGCTGGATCGTCAGGCGGCGCAGCGCTTTGACGGGTTGCTCAACCGCTGGTTCTTAGATCCAGTCTTCGGGCGTGGCTATCCATCCGATGTTCGTGAACTCTTGGCTTCATACTACGAGCCGCCTGAGCAGGACGTGCCGGTGATTGCCCAGCCGCTTGATTTCCTTGGTGTCAACTATTACGCTCCGGCATTTGTCCGAGGGGTTAGACTTGAGGAGCAACCACTCGGGATTCAGGCATTGACCCCAGCGGAACTCCAGGAACGCGGCTACGAGTTGACAGACATGGGCTGGCCAGTGGTTCCAGAAGGTCTTGAACAACTCTTGCTGCGCCTCTCCCGCGAGTATGGCCCTCCAGCACTCTACATCACCGAGAACGGCGCAGCCTATCCCGATGAACGAGTGGACGGGGAGGTGCGGGACGAGCGGCGGATCGCCTATCTTGCGGCGCATTTCGCTGCAGCGCATCGGGCGATCGCTGCCGGTGTGCCGCTCCGTGGCTACTTTGTTTGGTCGCTCCTGGACAACTTTGAATGGGCCTACGGGTACAGCAAACGGTTCGGCATCGTCTACGTCGATTACGCGACGCTCGCTCGCCTTCCCAAGGCAAGCTACTACTGGTATCGGGAGGTCATCACGGCCAACGCGCTACCGGAGCGTGAATGACCGGCGTGGTAGACTGCCACCTGGTGCAAAGATGGAGGATGAGATGCGACTGAGCCGGGAGATCGTTGATCACGTGGCGATGCTCGCACGCCTCGGGCTCAGTGAGGAGGAGCGCGAGCGGATGCGTGAGCAGCTCTCCTCAATCCTCGAACATGTCAGTCGGATTCAGGAGTTGGACACCGAGGCGATTCCGCCGACGGCGCAAGTGATTGCGCTGCAGAACATTTGGCGTGAGGACGAGGTTCGTCCCTCGTTGCCGATCGAAGCGGTGCTGGCGAATGCACCGGAAAGCGAGGACGGATTCTTCCGCGTCCATGCGGTTCTCGAGCAGAGTTGAGGGGGAAGGGTGGCCACCGAACTCATTCGTCTGAGCGCAGGAGAAGCGCGGAGGTTGCTCGACCGACGCGAGATCAGTGCAGTGGAGCTCCTCGACGCGCATCTGGCACAGATTGAGCGTGTGGAACCGCACATCCATGCCTTCATTACGCTGACACCGGAAATCGCGCGCCGGCAGGCTGAAGCAGCCGATGCCCGGATCGCCCGTGGGGAAGGCACACTCCTCACGGGTATTCCGATCGCGCTCAAAGACAACCTCTGCACGGTCGACGCGCCGACAACCGCTGGCTCGCGCATCCTGGAGGGATTCTATTCGCCGTATGACGCGACGGTCGTCGCGCGCTTGCGGGCACAGGATACGGTATTCGTCGGCAAAGCAAACACCGACGAGTTCGCCATGGGTTCGTCCACGGAAAATTCGGCCTATGGGCCGACACGGAATCCGTGGGATCTGGAACGAGTACCCGGGGGCTCAAGCGGCGGCTCGGCAGCGGCAGTCGCGGTTGGCGAGGCCATGCTCGCGCTTGGTTCGGACACCGGCGGCTCGATTCGCCAGCCCGCTGGATTCTGCGGCATTGTGGGGCTCAAGCCCACCTATGGCCGCGTCTCACG
The DNA here is from genome assembly GCF_023806465.1 of Thermomicrobium sp. CFH 73360. Taxonomy (GTDB): domain Bacteria; phylum Chloroflexota; class Chloroflexia; order Thermomicrobiales; family Thermomicrobiaceae; genus Thermomicrobium. Next base: position 719,064 of record NZ_JAMSLS010000002.1, read on the forward strand.
CTACGGGCTGATCGCCTTTGCCTCGAGCTTGGATCAGATTGGCCCCTTTGGCCGAACGGTCGAAGATGTCGCGCTACTGCTTCGGGTCATCGCAGGGCATGATCCTGCCGATTCGACATCGGTTGATCTGCCCGTTCCTGACTACCGTGCTGCCTTGATTGGAGACATCCGCGGACTCCGGATCGGGATTCCTGCCGAGTATCGTGTCCCGGGTATGGATTCCGCAGTTGAAGAGGTAATCGAGGAGGCACTGCGGACGCTGCAGGAGCTCGGTGCGGAACTGGTGCCAGTCTCACTGCCGCACACCGAGTACGCACTGGCTACCTACTACATCATCGCACCCTCGGAGGCGAGCGCGAACCTGGCCCGCTACGACGGAGTAAAGTACGGCCTCAGTCTTCCCGGTGAAACGCTGCTCGAGCGTTATCTTCGTACCCGTGGCGAGGGGTTTGGCCCGGAAGTGAAGCGGCGCATTATGCTCGGTACCTATGCGCTCAGTGCTGGGTACTACGATGCCTACTATGTGAAGGCCCAAAAAGTGCGCACGCTTATCAAGCGCGATTTCGACCAAGCCTTCGAACGCGTCGATGTTATCGCTGCACCGACCTCGCCGACCGTCGCGTTCCGACTCGGCGAACGGACAGCCGATCCGCTACAGATGTACCTCTCTGACGTCTTTACCATTCCCGCCAACATGGCTGGCCTGCCGGCGATTGCGTTGCCGTGTGGCTTTGCGCACGGTTTGCCCGTCAGCCTCCAGTTTATGGGACGTCCGTTCGACGAACCGACGCTGTTGCGGGTTGCGCATGCCTACGAGCAGGCGACGCCGTGGCACACGATGTGGCCAGCTCTCGCTGCGCAGGTGTGAGTAATGCGACTGACACTTGCCTGGCTCCGCAATGTGGTCGTTGTGGCTCTGAGCTTTGCTCTCGCGCTCTACTTCGTTGTCGCGTTCGGACAACAGGCCTGGCGTGCCCGTCAGCTGGAAGCACAGGTGGCCGAACGGCGAGCGGCACTTGCGGAGTTGGTGGCTGAACGCGATGCCCTGGCTCGTCAATTGAGCCAGCTTGAAGGTGATGCCTACCGGGCCTACGTCGAGCGAACGGCACGACGAGAACTCAACCTCACGTATCCAGGGGAAACTGTTCTCCTTGTGCAATGGCGGGAAGCAACACCAGCAGCGCTCGTGCCCACCCCAACTCCACTCCTAACTACCGAACCGAACTGGGTGCGTTGGTTGGAGGTCCTTCGTCTTCCGCAGCCGTGAGACGTTAGGCCTCGGCGAGTGTCTCTTGCTCAAAGGCAAACGGCTGCTGCAGAACGCCATTGGCGAGCGCGAAAATCGCGGCCTGCGTGCGATCCTTGACCCCTAACTTGTCGAATAGCAGTGAGAGACGATTCTTGACCGTGCTCTCGGCCAGGCAAAGTACCTCCGCAATTTCCTTGTTGGAGAGGCCAGAGGCAACCAGCTGCAGGAGCTGCGTCTCGCGGCGGGTCAAGCGAACGCCAGGCTGACCCTCTTGCAAGACACTCCATCGTTGGAGCTCGCGGAGCAGAAGACCACCATACCGTGCGCTCACATAGCTCTTGCCGCTCAATACCAGCCGAATTGCCTCAAGGAGTTCCTCGAGGCTCGCGTCATCTGCCACTAATCCATCTACCCCCGCTCGGGCGAGTGCGAGGACGAGTTCCCGATCACCACCGAGCCCATAGACCACCACGCGAAGTGCTCGACTTCTATCGAGCGCCAATGTCACAGGCCCGCGGCGGACAATTCGAATGAACCGCGGCAGACTCATCCCGAAGTGGCCGGAAAGCAGCAGGATCTGCGGTGGCTGCCATTCAAGCAGGCTTGCCAGCTGCGCTAGGTCTCCGGTCTCGGCGAGAACGCGGACAGCACCAGTCGATTCTAAATAGAGGCGCAGGCTCTGCCGGACCGCTGCCTGCGGATCGGCAATACTCGCAGTCGGAAGATCGGCCCGACGCTGCACACTCGTTTGGAATGCCATTGTTTCCCGCCTCACGTAACAGCTGCAATGTTCTCTTCGGAGACACTCGGGCGTTACTCGACTATCCGGCATAGGAAATTGGGGCTATGTATGGCCGAGGCTCCAGCAGTAGCCGGCTTCCTGGCCTACTCGATTCTCTCCCTGCCAGGTAAGTGCCTGTATTGAGGTGAACCGGTCTGTGCCGACGGAGTGGCAGAGCTCGGCCCCTTCCGGGAGCATACAACCACGATGACCCCAAAGTCGGCCGTCAGGCGGGACTGCCCGGCTGTCCCTCTGCGAGGACTTCGCTTGGTCGTCACTGGCAGGGTTACTACCCAACTTGACAGAACCAACGGAGCACATGGTGCCCTGACTTTTTGGTGCTCGACACAGGCAGCGATGTTCGGTACCGTTCCGGCAGGAGAGGAGCAGCAGCTGGCGATGGGCACTGGTGACCCTGACTCCACACTGGTTGCTGCAGCACGAGCCGGTGATCACGACGCCTTTGCCGAGTTGGTGCGGCGGTATCAGCGGCTGGTTTATGCTGTGAGTTATCGTCTCCTCCGTGACCAGTCCTTAGCGGAAGATGTCACCCAGGATGCGTTTCTGCGAGCGTATTTATCGCTCGATCGATTTCGTGGCACGAGCTTCCGTGCCTGGGTGCTGCGTATCGCCCACAATGCAGCACTCGATCAGCTACGATCCCTGGCTCGACACCGTCACGTGCCGTTGGAGGCTGTGCCAGAGCGACCAGAGCCGTTCAACCCGCCAGCGTCGGTCGAGCACCAGGGGCTTGTTGCTGCTCTGGAAGCGGCGATCGCCGTATTGCCACCTGACCAGCGTGCGGTCGTGTTGCTCGCTGATGTCGAAGGGCTTCCCTACGAAGAGGTGGCCGAGGCTCTTGCCATCCCGCTCGGCACCGTTAAATCGCGGCTTGCCAGGGCGCGTATGCGGCTCCGTGCGCTCTTGGAAGCTGATCCCCGTGCGCGGGAACTTTTAGAGTTGAGCGGACGTCTGGCTAGTGGAGAGTCTGACCCGCGCGACCTCGCGACCTGGACACAGGAGTGAGGACGGGCTCTTGATGACGCGCGAGGCGCCACATCTCAATGAGGAGCAACTAGCGCTCTTGGCGAGCGAGGTGCCGAACCCGCTGGCTGAGGAGCACCTCGTATCCTGCGAGCGGTGCCGACGCCGCTGGCAACAGTATGTGGCGATTCGCGAGGCGATGCGTGCGCTGCCATCTCCGGCTCTGCCGAGGGATTTCACCTTCGTGCTGGAGCGAGGTGTTACCCCGCCATCGATACCATGGTGGTGGAGACATCGCTTCTCAATCCGTGTTGGAACGCTTTTGGCAGCAACGCTGCTGGTGATGCTCTTGTCCACCGCTCTCGTACTTCCAGGTCCTTCGGAGAAGCGCGCGCTGGAGCAGCCTGCGCCAACCGCCATCGCTGTGCTCTCGTCTCAGGAAACGCCCACCGGACCTGGTGCGGGCGGTGAAGTCTTGCCTCCGTCGGCAGCACTCGAAGGAACACCGATGGGCGAGGATACCGCGACTTCGGTGTCGGCTTTCGCTGCCCCAGCTGAAACGCCTTCCCGCGTTACCCCTGAGCATGAGCAGGAAGTGATCCAGCCAACTGGTGGCTTTTCGCGCCTTGGTCTCCTTAGCTTTACAGTCCTCCTGGGCATCATCACGCTTTTCGGTCTGATTTTCGGTTTTGCGCTCCCCATGATCCATCGCATCCGCAGCAAGAACGTTCTGCAGTAAACGTGGGAACCAAAGAGCTCTCTCACTCGTCCACCATATGAGAGGGTCGGCCTTCTTGGAGGAGGGTTCATCGATGCGACAGAGCTGGCTTGCCGGCGGTATTGCACTCGGGATGATTGCACTTCTGGGATCACTGCTCGTCGCTTTTGCCTCCATGCGGAATCCTGGTCCTGCCGCAGCACAGGAGCCAGCGACGCAGCGTGTCATTAGTGTGAATGGTGAGGGGCGTGTGTCTCTCCCACCTGACACGGCAGTCATTACGCTTGGTGCGGAACTTTTTGATCCTGACCCTTCCACTGCACAGCGTGAAGTTGAGCGGCGAATGGATGCAATCCTAGCGGTCTTTCGCCAGGCTGGGGTTCCAGACCAGAACATCACCACCGTCACCTATACCATTTGGGTCGAACGCGATTGGAACCAACCGGGCGGTCCGGTGGTCGGTTATCGAGTGACACATCTTGTGGAAGTTCGGTTCCAGCCGGTCGAGCGCGTGGGAGAAGTGCTTAGTCGATCGGTCCAAGCGGGAGCGAACACGATCCAAGGAATCTCATTCACATTGTCTAACCCCGCTACCGCGTTGCGACAGGCGCGCGAGCTTGCAGTTCGTGATGCACGGCAGAAGGCCGAAGAGCTCGCTCAGTTGACTGGCGTTCGTCTTGGTAGTCCCCTTCGGATTTCGGAATCCTTGAGCAGCCCGCCAATTCCTGTTTCTGTCGGGCAGGGAGCAGAGGCGAGGGCTGTACCGGTCGGTGAAACGACCGTCACCGTGTCGGTCTCGATCGACTATGCAATGCAGTAATGTTGTACAGTAGCCTTGCGGGAGCGAGCGTGGGAGTCCCACGCTCGCACGTGTGTCTTGCGCCTCGTGCGAACAATCTCTCATGGTCCTTGAAACGTTTGGGATGTTGACTCGGCGAAGATTTCTTGCAGGCGCTGTTGTGGCCTTCATGGGAGGCTGCCAGCAGGATCGCAGCCGTCCGTTGCCGCTCGCTTCTGCGACGAGCTATCCGGGCGGTCAGCTTTTGATCGAGCCCCGCGAGCTCGCCGAGCGGCTGGGCGACCCGCACCTTCTCGTGCTCGATGCGAGCTCGCTCCGCGACTACAACACCGGACACATTCCGGGAGCGCTCCATGTCTGGTGGCAGGACACGATCGAACTGCACAACGACGTCTACGGCATGCTGGTGGGTGAGCCGCGTCGGACCACACTTCTCCGTGACATTGGCCTCCATCCAGAAGACGAGGTCGTTGTCTATGAGCGAGGGGATGGTCGTGGAGCTTGCCGCTGGCTCTGGTTTCTGCACGCTGTTGGGTTTGAACAGGTGCGCCTGCTCCACGGAGGGCTCGCCGCGTGGGAAGCCGCAGGCTACCCGACGACCCGTGCGTTGCCTCCAAGACCGTCTCCAGGAACGTTTGGCCCTTCACTCCGCTATGAGGTACTGGCGGAACTCCCTGACGTGCTAGCTGCACTCGGTGACCCTTCAGCACGTGTCGTCGACAACCGTACAACACAGGAACTCGCCGAGACGTGGCAAGGTCGTTTGCGCCGCGGGCGTATCCCTGGTGCTGTCTCGGTCCCCTGGCCGTCACTCCTGATGGGCAAGCCACCACTCGCCTTTCGCCCGCCCGAAGAACTTGCTATGCTCTACCGCTCAGCAGGGATTCTCCCTGAGCTGCGAATCCTCGTCTACGGCTTGCACAGTCCGAGTGCAGCCATTAGTTATGTCTCGCTACGGTTGCTTGGCTATCCGAATGTTCGGGTGTACGACGGATCATGGGCACAGTGGGGCGCATCAGACGAGTTGCCAATCGAGACATTGGCTGCATCGAGGCCGTGATTGAGGATCCGGCTGGCTCGACAGTTCGGCACGTCTACGACCCCACTACGGGAACCTGGCGCACCTTTCCGCACCCCTTCGCCCGTCGCGCCTGGTCTGCCAACTACGGATTTCTCGTCGGCACGTACAATCCGTCTGACGATGACGCACTCGATGTCATCGTCCTTGCGAGTCGACCATTCGTGACCGGGACGCGTCTGCTCGTGCGCCCGGTCGGGCTTGTGCGACGACAGAACGGAGACGACAAGGTGCTCGCAGTGGCTTGCGCAGATCAGCGGTATGGAGCAATCTGTCGGCTTGCCGAGGTGCCGAGGGAGGACATTGAGCGGATCTTGGCGTGGTTTGCCGATTGGGAAGCGGTACCGGAGCTTGCTGACGAGACCGCGGCATGGGAGGCGGTCGCGCTGGCGCGGCGAAATGAGGAGGAGCACGATCAATGAGCCGACCGCTGACGGTCTTGGTGACCGGCGGAGCCGGCTATGTCGGATCGTTCACCGTCCGAGCGCTCCAGGACGCTGGTCATGAGGTCGTTGTATTCGACAATCTTCGTCAGGGACATCGCGCGGCCGTTCAGGCACCGCTTGTGATTGGCGAACTTGTCGATCGCGAAGCGGTTTTCGCCTGCTTTCGCCGCTGGCGATTTGACGCTGTCCTCCATCTCGCTGCCTATACCTCAGTGCGAGAGTCTGTCGTCGATCCCAACAAGTATGTCGTTCACAACGTTGGTGGTGCCATCGTTCTCCTTGAGGCCTGCCTTACCTATGGTGTCCCGCATGTTGTCTTCTCGTCCACTTCGGAAGTCTACGGCGAGGCGCGCTATCTTCCGCTTGATGAGGAACATCCGACCGAACCGGCAAACCCGTATGGCGCAACAAAGCTCCAGGTCGAGCACTACTTGCGTTGGTATGACACTGCCTATGGACTGCGCTCCATCAGTCTCCGGTACTTCAACGCTGCCGGTGCGGCGCTGGATGGTTCCATGGGTGAAGACCACCGTCCTGAAGAGCACCTGATTCCGAATGCCATCCGCGGTGCACTCGGTCTCCAACCCTTCCGGCTGACCTCGCCACCGGTGGAGACGCCCGATGGGACGACGATCCGAGACTACGTGCACGTTCTCGACTTGGCGGAGGCACACCTGTTGGCGCTGGAGGCGCTGCGGCGTGGCCACCCCACTGATGTCATCAACCTCGGAAGTGGCGTTGGCTATTCGACTCGCCAGATTGTGGAGCTCGTGCAGGAGATTACTGGCGTGCGCTTCCCGATCGAGCGAGGAGAGCCGCGTCCTGGTGAGCCACCAGTGAAGTACGCGAGCTATACCAAGGCAGCACGTGTCCTCGGTTGGCGTCCGCGTTACGGGATTGAAGAGATTATCGCTTCGGCTGTCGCCTGGCACAGCCGCTTTCCGCACGGTTATCCCGACTGACCGGGTGCGCAGATGGGTATCCGTCTCACACGTCTCACCGTCCTTGGTTTTAAGAGCTTCGCTGACCCTGTTGAGCTCGTCTTCGACCACGGTATCACCGCGATCGTGGGTCCCAATGGCTCGGGGAAGTCGAACCTGGCAGATGCCATCGCGTGGGTACTCGGCGAGCAGAGCGGCGCAGCGATGCGGAGTCGCCGTGCCGAGGACGTCATCTTCGCCGGCGGCCCCGGACGCGCGGCGCTCGGTATGGCTGAAGTAACGTTAGTCCTTGAGCAGGACGGGGAAGAGCTCGGACTTCCTTTCCACGAGGTCAGTCTGACTCGGCGTGTCTTTCGCGATGGCGAGAACCAGTATCTGATCAACGGTGCTCGGGCGCGTCTCCGCGATGTGGCTCAGATCGCCGCTGCCCTTCGGGCCGAGTGGGTCATCGTCCGTCAGGGTGCCGTCGATCACGTGCTCGACCAGCGTCCCAGCGAACGTCGCGATTTCTTGGAGCATGCAGCTGGACTGGCGACTTTGCGTCTGCGTCAAACCGAGGCACGCCAACGATTGGCTGAGGCCGAGCAGCACGCGCAACGCTTGGAAGACCTTTTACGGGAACTCGAACCGCACATTGCGACGCTCGCCGAGGCAGCTGAGCGTGCACGCGAAGCGCTGACCGTGCGCGAGGCGCTCCGAGAGACGACGCTGCATCTTTTTGCTGCACGCTGGCGGCGCGCCCGTGACGAGAACGAACGTGCACGCTGTCGTGCTGCGGAGTATGAGCGTGCTTATGAAGATGCGGTTGGAACGGTACGACAGGCGCGGGAATCACTGGAGCGCGAAGAAAATGAACACCGTGCCCTCGCCGCGCAGCGTGAGCTGCTGGTCGAGCGCCGACGAGTTCTGGTGCGTGACGCTCAGTTCGCGGCGCACCGGGCTCACGTGGCACGAGAACGTGCTGCAGTGCTCATGCGACAACTCGACTCACTTGACCGTGACGCGGCCAGCACTCACCATGAGGCTGTTGCTCTGCAACAGGAGCTCGAGCGCGTCGCAACCCTGCACGCTACGACAACGAACCAACTCGCTGCAGTAGAGTCGGCGCTTCAGCGAGCCGAAGCTGCTGCAGCCGAACGCGCAAGCCGCGCTGCACAGCTTCGCCGTGACCTCGAAGAGCTTGAGCGTCAGCTCACCCAGTGCGAGCGTGAACGCCAGCGCCTCGCGCGTGCGCGCGCGACATTGGCTGCAACGACGGAGGCACGACGTCAGGAACTTGCGCAGCTGCATGCTCTTGCGGTCGAGCGGGCTCGGGAGCGTGCTGCTGCAGAACGCGAGCTGGTGACGCTCACGGCACGCGAGGCTGAACTGGCCGAACAGCTCACCGAGGCAAAGCTTGAGGCCGAGCACTGTTCCGCGTTGCTGCGGCGAACGGGCTCGAAGCTGGAGCGCCAAGTGCACGTCGTGCGTGAACTGGAGCGTGAGCTGATCTTGGCGCGCGCACGTCTCGACGCGTTGTCTCGAGCACTCGAAGGCGAGCTTATAGCCGGTGCGACGCGAGCCGTGCTCGCCGCAGCGCATCGTGGCCAGCTGAGTGGTGTCCTCGGGACGCTTGGTGCACTCATCGATGTTCCACCGGAACTCGAGCTTGCGGTCGAGGCTGCGCTCGGTGGGCACCTCCATGATGTCGTGGTAGAACGCTGGACCGATGCGGAGGCAGCCATTGCCTTTCTCAAAGAACACCGTGCTGGCCGGGTGACTTTCCATCCCCTCGACAGTGTCCGCACTTTTCCGCCGACCCGACTGCCGCTCGCCATAGGTGGACCTGGTGTCATCGGGGTGGCAGCGGAACTCGTGTCCGCTTCTCCAGCACTGCGCCCTGTCGTGCAGTCCTTGCTTGGGCGGGTCCTCGTTGTCACTGACCTCGCCACAACCCGGCGCTTGCTCCCGCAGCTTCCTCCTGGCTGGGTGATCGTGACGCGGGAGGGTGAACTTGCTCGTCCAAGCGGCTCCGTCACCGGTGGAGCAGCAAAGTCCCGAGAGCGAGGGGTTCTGTCTCTGGCTCGGGAACGCCGCGAACTCGCCGCTCGGTCAGAGCGTCTAGAGCAGCTGGTGGCTCAAGGGCGACAGGAGCTCGAGTCCACGCGCGTCGAGTACGAGCAGGCGCGAATAACGGCGGACGAGGCGCAGCGCAAACTGCGTGCGCTCGAGACAACCCATGCCGAACTCCTCGCAGAGCGGCAGCGGGCAGAACGAGCGTTGACGATGCTCGTCGAAACGCAAGCCCGTGAGACACAGGCCATCGCGCATCTCGAGCGTCTTCTTACCGAGGCAGAAGAGCAAGAACGAGCGCTCGCTGCCCAAGAGGCAGAATGGGAGTCAACGCAGCACAAGATCGAGGAGCAGCGGACGCAACTCGTCGATGAACTGGCTGCGCTCGAGCGAGTTGATCCGGAGCGAGAACGATTAGCTGCTCGTGTCGCCGTCCTGCGTGAGCGTACTCATGCCCTCGAACGGGAACGAGCTCAGTTTGAACGTCAGTTCGAACTCCTTCAACAGCGGGCCGCAGAGTTGGCGAGTCGCCGGGCGCAACTGGTTGCTGACACTGAGCGGGCACTCGCAGAGGCTGAAGGAGCCGAGTCTGAAGCCGCGTCACTTTCTGCAGCGGTTTCGGAACTCGAACGAGAGGAAGTGGCTCTCGCCACGGCGCTCGAGGAACGGGCGCGTTGTCTCAGCGCTGCTCGCAGCGCGCTGGCAACGGCCGAGGAGCATCTGCGACAGACAGAACGGGAGCGAGCTGCGGTGCGGGCCGCGCTGGAACGTGCCGAAGAGCTCCAGCGGGCAGTGCTGGAGAGTGCGGCTTGGGAACTCAGCGGTGCCCAAGAGTTCCAGTGGGTGTCGGAGACGTTGGCTCAGTTGGCCGACCAGGTCAGCGAGCCGCCGGAGCGACTTGAGCGTCGCATCGTGGACCTGCGGCGGCGCTGGCAGGAGCTGAGCCGCTTTGGTGAGGCAGCGATCGCGCAGTACGAGGCCGAGCGGGTGCGGTACGAGTCGCTCCGGTCCGAACTCCAAGACGTGCGGGCGACGGTACAAACGCTGCGCACACTTCTTGCTGAACTCGACCGACAGATCGAGCGTCGCTTCGCACGGTCACTCCGAACGCTTGACCGTGCGTTTGCGGCGACGTTTAGCGAGCTCTTCGGTGGAGGCCGGGCACGGCTGATCGCGCGTGACGGAACTGGCTCTATCGAAGGGGTGGAACTCGTTGTCCAACCGGCTGGGAAGCGCGTTCGTTCTGTGCAGCAACTGAGTGGTGGCGAGCGTGCGCTCACCGCGGTGGCGCTTCGCTTTGCGCTGCTGGAGTCGAGCCCGCTGCCGTTCTGTGTCCTCGATGAGGTCGACGCTGCACTTGATGAGGCGAACGTGTTGCGCTTCCGAGCGGTGCTCGAACGTCTTGCTGAACGGACGCAGTTTCTTGTCATCACGCACAACCGTGCAACGATCGAAGCAGCAGGAACCCTGTATGGTGTCACAATGGGAGAGGATGGCGTCTCGCGGGTGGTCTCGCTCCGTTTGGCCGAGTACGCGTCGGAGTGAGGTCAAGCGAGGTCGAGCGGCCAGATTGGCCGGCGGATGTTGCGGAAGGGGAGGCGAGTCAGGTCGCTCCCTGTGATCCCTGGGCCTTCCACGAGCACCACCCGCTCGGCAATCGGCTCGAAGGCTGCGCGAAAGTGTCCCTTGCCCTTCAGTGCGAGGATGCGTTGCTCGGTCGGCTCAATCCCGTGCGATCGGAAGACATTGAGGTCAATCGGCGACTCGGCACGCTCTGTCACGATGACGGCGATTCCCTCGACCTCGAGCACAACTGTTCGGCCCAGATCCACCGTCACTCCAGCGTGCATCGGGCCGGCATTCACATACCGTCCGTCCGAGAGCAGCCGGACCACTCCCCGGACGGCCAGCGGTGGACCATGCAAGTTGTCGGTCTTCCCACCGAGCAAGACGTCCATCGTCGCGCGCACGCCCGCCTGACAGCAGGAGGCTACAACCTCGGGGTCTCGCACCAGCGCGAGAGCAGCTGGTCGTGCCTCTTGCCGGAGCAAGAAGCGCAAGAGCTCTACGCTGTCGCCAGGACCGCCAGTCCAAGGGTTGTCGGCGATATCAACCAGCACGAGTGGCCCACGTTCGATCGCACGGATAGCTGCCGCTGCTTCGTCCCACGTTGCTACTCCCCCGAGAAAGCCATGGCGGAGTTCCCAAGCGAGCGCGGCCAACTCGTCAGCGAGCTGTCGTGCGAGCGCTGGGTCCCCATCGGTTGTAACCAAGATACTCAACCCGGCTTCCGGAACGTCGGCGGGCGGGAAACCGCCGGCGATCGTCACGTCCAGCACACGCGGATCATCTTCCATCGCCTCAGCTCGGTCGAGAAGCGTGCGCATTGGTGGGCGATCGGTCGTCATCCGTTGGGACGTCGGCAGCATCGGCGGCTTGACCAACACGGCAGTCGGACGAACGTTACCACGTAGCAAGCGAAAGAGAAGCTGACCAGCTTGCCGTCCGCGCTCTCGCTGATCAACATGCGGGTAGGCATGGTAACCAAGGAGAATGTTGGCCTGCTCGACCATGAGAGAGCTGATATTGGCGTGTAGGTCGAGTACGGCAACGATCGGGACACGTGGCCCAACCAGCTCCCGCAGCCGACGGAGAAGTTCTCCATCACCGTCGGATACGTGTTCGGCGACCATCGCACCGTGCAGTGAGAGCAGGATGCCGTCGAGCGGCTGCGCGTGCTCGATACCCGCGAGAAGCTCTGCGACCAGTGTCTCGTATGCCTCACGGGTGACTTTTCCCGCGGGCGTGATCCACACGGAAAACAGGGGCAGGAGCTCTAGTCCCAGTTCTGCGGCGGCGTCGATGAAGCCGGCGAGCACTGTCGCGGTGTCGCGTGCCTGTTCAAGGACAGCAGCTCCGCGGGCAATCCCGCAACGCTCGATGAAGGCCAGGTCGACCGGCACGCTGGAAAAGGAGTTCGTCTCGTGAGACAGTTCAGCGATCGCAATGCGCAGGCGAGCCATACTTCCTCACCCGGCGAATGGTGGGAGCCCCAGCAGTTGCCGTGCCTCGCTCGGCGTCGCAGGTTCGCGGCCGAGTTCGCGGGCGATGCGAACGATCCGGGCCACAAGCGGTGCGTTTCCCTCGGCGAGGACGCGGTAGGAATAGTAGATGTTGTCTTCAAGTCCCGTTCGCACGTGCCCGCCCATCACCAAGGCCGCCACGTTCATTGGCAGCTGGTGTCGGCCAATTGCACAGACTGACCAGAGCGAACCTGCTGGGAGTTGTCGCACCATATGTGCAAGTTGCTCGACCGTCGCTGGTGCTCCACCACGAACGCCAAGCACCATCTGGAACCAATAGGGAGGCTGGATTAGTCTCCGCTCGATGAAACGTTTGGCCGTTTCGATGAATCCGCTATCGAAGCATTCGATTTCCGGCTTGACGCCGTGTGCCTGCATTTCCTGGGCAAGTGCTTCGAGGAACTGTGGCGAGTTGACGAAGACGCGGTCACCGAAGTTGACTGATCCGGCGTCGAACGAGGCGATGTCCGGGCGCAAGCGCACCGGTGCGATCCGTTCCTCGTCCGGAACGATACCCGCACCTCCGCCGGTCGAGAAATTGAGCACGATGTCACAGCCCTCCGCGCGAATGAGGTCGCGCACGCGTGCGTAGCGCGCGGGATCACTCGTCACGCGGCCGTGTTCGTCACGGACATGGATATGGACGATCGCGGCACCCTCACGCCAGCAGCGGATTGCCTCGGCCGCGATCTCCTCTTCGGTAATCGGGACGTAGGGGGTTTGCTCTCGTGTCGTCCAGCTGCCAGTCGTCGCGACCGAGATGATCACCTTCTCCATCGCCTGCCTCCTTGGTCACGCGAGCGGGATCCGCTCGAAGGCGACACGGCAAGGCGCACCAGGGGCGACCCAGAGTTCTCGCCTTGTCACGTCGATCACGAGCCCGGCGATCGTCCGGCTTGCATGATCCGCTGCTGGGTCGAGGTGCTTGCAGAGAGCGTTCGGCTGATTGGCGTGGTCGCGGAGCAGTGCTTGAAGTGTCTCAACGGTGTGTTGGCCTGCAGCCAGTGTCAGCAAGCGCTGCGCACGATTGCGTCGAAGTTGGGAATCGAGTGTGTCGCCCTCCTCCAGGCTGCGTAGTTCTGGGGCGAGGACGTGATTCGCGTGCGAGAACGGCTCGTTCCCTACATAGTGAAGCGCGTACTGTCGTCCAGTGACCTCGATGTCGTAGATCTCTCCATCAGCGGTTGCGATGAGGTGGTTGTTCCCATTAGCACGCTCTGGTAGGAGCGCGGCCTGGATTGCTCTGGCCAGTGTCGAGGCGCGCAGTACCTCACGGTAGAGGAACAACTTTGGAACACCAATCCGGAGGTCCGTTACCTGCAACGCGTTGCCCGTCGAGCCGATCCCGACCTCGTTGACACCCTGATAGAGGAAAAGGCCGCCGTAGGCAAAGGCAACAAAGGCCGGCTCATCCGCTGGTCGCACGCGAACCACAGAGACTCGCTCATGGCGGCAGGGAAGAGCGTCCTCGTTGTGGGCGAGGAGCACACTGCCGTCATTCGACGCTTCTGCTGGGACGGCAAGACTGGTGCACCCCTCTTTCATGCGGATACGGCGGGCCAGGAACAGCGTCTCCTGGAGCGCGTTCAGGCTGACGAGCGCATCGACATCCACACCGGCAGCGCGTGCAAGCGCAGCGAGTTCCTCGGCAGTCTTTGGAAGGTTCCCCTCAAGGTCGTCACGGAGACGTCGAGCCAGATCGAGTGCCAGATCCCAGGAGATCCCGCGCCTTGCGAGTTCCTGGCGATGCCGCGTGATTGCCTCGGGCAGTATCACCTCAAGAGCGCGGCCGATTGTCTCTCCAATCGCCGCCGGTGAGCCGCTCGCCTCGATGACCTGGACCGAGGACATCGTCACCCGTCTCCTGTCAGGGCCTGCTCACGTGCTCGTCGGGCCTGAGCAGGATCCCAGTAGGCTGGTTGTCGGCTAATCCGCTCTTGGCCACCCATGTATGGTCGGAGCACAGCAGGGATCTCGATTGATCCGTCCGGCTGCTGATAGTTCTCCATGATCGCGATGAGCGTCCGTGGCAGTGCCAACCCGGAACCGTTCAAGGTATGGACAAACTGCGGCCGCGCACCTTCGCTCGGGCGGAAGCGGATGTTGGCGCGGCGTGCCTGGAAGTCGCGGAAGTTCGAGCAGGACGACACTTCAAGCCACTCCTGGGAGCCGGGTGCCCAGACTTCCAGGTCGAACTTCTTGGCAGCAGTGAATGACAGGTCGCCGGTACACATCTGAACAACGCGATAGGGTAACTCGAGGTGACGCAGCACGTCCTCGGCATCTGCGACGAGCCGCTGCAACTCCTCGTCCGAGCGTTCTGGCTCAACAAACTTGACCATTTCGACTTTCTCGAACTGGTGCACGCGCTTGATGCCGCGCACATCACGGCCAGCGGAGACCTTTTCTTTGCGGAAGCATGGAGTCGCGGCCACAAGATAGATCGGCAATGAGCCAGGTGGCAGGATCTCGTCACGGAAGAGGTTCGTGACCGGGACTTCTGCTGTCGGGATCAGCCAGAGGTCGGTTTCTTCGTCGTGGTAGAGGTTATCGCCAAATTTCGGAAGGTTTCCGGTGCCGACCATTGCCTCACGCCGGACGAGGAATGGTGGGTAGACCTCAAGATACCCGTGCTTGGTGACATGCAAGTCGATCATCCACGTGATAAGTGCCCGCTGCAGCCGGGCCAAGTCTCCCCGTAGGACGTAGAAGCGGCTACCAGCGATCTTGACCCCTCGTTCGAAGTCGATCAACCCAAGTTCTTCGGCCAGTTCCCAGTGCGGCTTGACCGGGAAGTCGAACTGGCGCGGTTCGCCCCAATGTCGAACAACCACGTTAAAGCTTTCATCCGGGCCGACCGGGACATCAGGGTCAGGTAAATTTGGTACCTCAAGCAAGAGTGCTTGGAGTCGCTCCTCGACCGCTGTGAGCTCACGATCCAGTTCCTCGATGCGGTCACCAAGCGCGCGCATTGCGGCAATCGCTGCCTCCCGTTCTGTGCCGGGTGAGAGCCCAGCGATGCGCCGCGACTCCGCGTTCCGTTGCGCTTTCAGTTGCTCCACCTCGGCAACGAGCCTGCGGCGTCGTTCATCGAGTTCGAGAATCTCGTCAATTGGCGCCTCGGTGTTCAGCTTCCGCAGCGCCTCGCGGATCGTCTCCGGATGCTCGCGAATAAGCCTGAGGTCGAGCATGTCCCCCCCTTCGGCAGTGTGTCCCGCCCGAGCATGGATCGCCCGCGCGATCGTTCGAGTTATCGACTGCGCTGGCCCTTGACGTCAAGATCGGGGAGGAATTTCAGCCAGCTCTCATGCACTGGTGAGCGGAGCACGCGTTGGACGAGGTAGTACCGTCCTGGG
This sequence comes from Thermomicrobium sp. CFH 73360, assembly GCF_023806465.1. Taxonomy (GTDB): domain Bacteria; phylum Chloroflexota; class Chloroflexia; order Thermomicrobiales; family Thermomicrobiaceae; genus Thermomicrobium. Next base: position 734,551 of record NZ_JAMSLS010000002.1, read on the forward strand.
CGTGGCTCGAAAGGCTGGCGCAAGAGCTGCATTCGCGCTTCGGCAAGCGACTTGCCTCCCTTGCGATGGTTACAGGTCCGGCAGGCACTGACGACGTTCTCCCAGGTGTGCGGACCGCCGCGGGAACGCGGCACGACATGGTCGATCGTCAGGTCATGGGTGCGTACGCCGCAGTACTGGCAGGTGTAGTTATCGCGGAGAAAGACCTCGCGGCGGCAGAGTTTCACGCGCACCGGGGGACGCTTGACCAAGCTCAGAAGGCGGATGACAGACGGTGCTGGGAAGCACCGTTGTGCCGAGGCCACCTCATGCTCGTAGGTCTCCAGGATCTCTGCCTTGCCGGAGAGCCAGAGGACGAGCGCCCGACGCACCGTTGCGACATGCAGCGGCTCGTAGTTTTGGTTGAGCACGAGAACTGGTCGGTGGCCATTGAGGGACACAAGGCCATTACCTTGGGAAGAGAAGTCCAAGGCAACGTGACCGTTGTGGCGTTGGAGAGGATCGGTGTCCGACACGTCTACGTTCCGTTCGACCGTGTTACAGACTGCCGGTGCTGGTCGTGCCCGCCGCATCTTACCAGCACTGCGCCCAACGATGGGTCGCTTTCAATCATACCGAGCGCAAGCGCCGTCGGCCATGTATCAGAAGGCGGGGGAGTGCTGTACCTTCTTGCAGCGCGATTCACTCAGCACTGGAGTCACCATGCTGGGAAGACGGGTGTCTGGTGCCCACATTGGTCCTACTGCCTGAGGGAAGCCACTGCGGGTAATACCCGCCGCAACGCTTGCCCCGTGTAGGAATGCTCGACGGTCGTCAGCTCCTCCGGCGTTCCAGTCGCGACGACATACCCGCCAGCCGCACCACCCTCCGGACCGAGATCGATGACGTAGTCGGCGCACTTGATCACGTCGAGGTTATGCTCGATCACGATGACCGTGTTTCCAGCATCGGTAAGCCGTTGCAGGACCGCGAGGAGCCGCTCGATGTCGGCGAAGTGCAGCCCGGTCGTCGGCTCGTCCAGGATATAGAGGGTGCGACCGGTTGCCCGGCGGCTGAGTTCCGTCGCCAGTTTTACCCGTTGCGCTTCTCCTCCGGAGAGCGTTGTGGCCGGCTGTCCCAGCTTGATATAGCCCAACCCAACGTCGGAGAGTGTCTGCAGTTTGGCGCGGATTGCCGGGAATGCCTCGAAGAAGACAAGTGCCTCATCGACCGTCATGTCCAGGACATCGGCGATACTTTTGCCGCGATACGTGATCTCCAGCGCTTCGCGGTTATAGCGCCTGCCATGACAGACCTCACAGGGGACATAGACGTCTGGCAGAAACTGCATCGAAATTTGAATGACGCCTTGTCCCTCGCAGGCCTCGCAGCGTCCGCCCTTCACGTTAAACGAGAAGCGGCCTGGTGCATAGCCACGCGCCTTTGCCTCTGGCAGCGAGGCATAGAGTTCGCGAATCGGTGTGAAGGCGCCGGTGTACGTCGCTGGATTCGAGCGAGGTGTCCGCCCAATCGGACTTTGGTCGATATTGATCACCTTGTCGATATGCTCAAGCCCCTCGATTGCATCATGCGCTCCTGGCCGCTCCTTCGCTCGGTAGAAGAGCTGCGCAAGTCGTCGGTAGAGCGTATCGACGACGAGCGTACTCTTCCCGGAACCCGAAACGCCAGTGACGCAAATGAAGCAACCGAGGGGGAAGGCCACGTCGATGTTCTTCAGGTTGTTCTCGCGGGCACCTCGAACGATCAGCCACTTGCCGTTACCCGGACGTCGTCGCTCGGGGACCGCGATTCGGCGGGCACCGCTCAGGTACTGTCCGGTGATCGACTCTGGCGTGTTGACGATCACCTCCAACGGACCGGCTGCGACAACCCGACCCCCGTGCTCTCCAGCACCCGGCCCGATATCAATGATCCAGTCGGCTGCGCGAATTGTCTCCTCGTCGTGCTCGACGACGATCACCGTGTTCCCAAGGTCGCGCAGGCGCAGCAGTGTCCGGATAAGCCGCCCATTGTCGCGCGGGTGCAGCCCGATACTTGGCTCGTCCAGCACATAGAGTACGCCCATCAGCCGACTGCCAATCTGCGTTGCTAGCCGGATCCGCTGCGCTTCACCACCGGAGAGGGTCGCAGTCGGACGGTCAAGCATCAAGTAGTCGAGTCCAACGTCGACCAAAAAGCTTAGCCGTTCGCGGATCTCCTTGAGAATCTGGTGGGCAATCCGTCGCTCTCGTTCGGTGAGTGGCGTCCGTGTCTCGTCAGCGAGCTCGTCAAAGAACGCGAGCGCCTCCCCGATCGCCATCCGTGTGACTTCGACGATGGACCGGCCAGCGACCGTCACCGCCCGGCTCTCCGGTCGCAGTCGCGACCCTCCGCACGCTGGACATGGGTAGGCTGCCATGTATTGCTCGATCTCAGCGCGGACGTAGTCCGAGTTCGTGCTCGCGTAGCGGCGACGCAGGCTTGGGATGACCCCTTCAAAGGTCGCGACGTATGTCCGTTCACGGCCGCTCTTCCCAGCGTAGCGGAGGGAGACCGAGCGCCCGCCGTCCCCATACAGGATGAGGTGCTTGATACGTTCAGGGAGCTCGCGCCAGGGAACGTCTGTACGGAATCGTTCCGTGCGAGCCAATGCGCGCAAGAGGGCAAGGTACCACTCGTTACTCTCGCGTCCTTCCTTGAACCACGGGGCGATCGCCCCCTCGTCTAGTGAGCGATCCGGATCGGGAATGATGAGATCGGGATCGAACTCCAGCTTACTGCCGAGCCCGTCACAGGCCGGACAGGCGCCATGGGGACTATTGAACGAGAAGCTCCGTGGCTCCAGTTCTGGCAAACTGATACCGCAAACGACACACGCGTTCCGCTCCGAAAAGACAATCGGTTCCCCTTCGAGCGGCTGGACGATCGCAATACCGCCGCCGAGCTTGACTGCCGTCTCCAGTGCCTCGACGACGCGAAGGTGGAAAGCGTGCGCGTCGTCCGGCTCACGTGCCCGCACAATCAAGCGGTCAACGACGACCTCGATCGTATGCCGCTTGGTCTTGGCCAGCGTGATCGGCTCCTCCAAGTCACGGAGTTCCCCGTCGATCCGCACACGGGTAAAGCCGGCACGACGGAGCTCCTCCAGGACGCCCTGATGCTCCCCCTTGCGATCCTTCACCACCGGCGCGAGGATGAAGAATCGCGTGCCCTCGGGAAGCGCCTCGACCTGTTCAGCCATCTGCTGGACTGTTTGCGCTTGAATCGGACGCTCGCACTGCGGGCAGTGTGGCTTGCCGATGCGAGCGTAGAGGAGCCGCAGGTAGTCGTAAATCTCCGTTTGTGTCCCAACAGTTGAACGCGGGTTGTGACTCGCGGCCTTCTGGTCAATGGAGATCGCCGGCGAAAGTCCCTCGATCTGATCGACGTCCGGTTTCTCCATGAGACCGAGGAACTGGCGAGCGTAGGCGGAGAGTGATTCCACGTAGCGGCGCTGCCCCTCGGCGTAGATGGTGTCGAAGGCCAGACTCGACTTGCCGGAGCCCGAAAGCCCCGTGATGACCACCAGCTTGTCGCGAGGGATCTCGACGTCAATGTTTTTGAGGTTGTGCTCGCGAGCGCCGCGGACGATGATCTTGTCGCTGGCCATGGAACTCCCCCGCCCGTGTCCGGACACGGGCACCGGACTATTGTAGCAGTGGGTGGGACACGCGTTTGACCAACTGGCACGGGTGGGTAGTTTGGCTAGGAATGAGCAGGATGTACTCACACGTCAACTGGCGATTGGCAATGAGTATTGCTGTGGGGCTTCTGGGAGCAGCGAGTGCGCTCGCGTTCGTCTGGCTGCTCGTCGTCCTCCGCGATCTGGTCGTGCTCGGTTTCCTCTCCTTGCTCGTCGCCGCGACACTCAGCCGGCCGGTGGCCTGGCTGGAGCGGCATCGCGTTCCTTCGGGGGTTGCCGTGCTGCTCGTCTTCATTTTGGTTGGATGTGTAGCGGTAGCACTCACGTTCCTCATCGTGCCGCCGCTCGTCGTCCAGGCGCTCGGGTTGCGTAACGAACTCCCCGTGTTGGTGCAGCACCTCGAGCACCTGCGCGCACTCTACGAGGAAATCCGTACGACCTATCCGGAACTTGTGCCGCTCGAGCCGCAGCTGGAAGCGACGATCGCGCAGGCACTCTCTGGGCTCGCACGTTGGCTGATGCTGCTTCCACAGCGTGTTTTCGCGACATTGCTTGATCTGGTGGCGGTCATCGCGCTGAGCAGCATGATTGTTGTCCATCGGCGGCGCCTTCTCGCGACGCTCCTCGCGATTTCGCCACCGGCACAGCGCGAGACAGTCGCTGCTATGGTTGTGGAACTCTGGCGCCGACTCGGCTCGTATATCGGGGCGAAACTGACGGTGATGGGGATCGTCGGTGGAGCCACGGCGCTGGCCCTGTGCCTGCTTGGTGTTCCCTCTCTATTGCTCCTTGGGCTTTTCGTCGCGCTTGGTGAACTGATTCCTCGCATCGGTCCTTGGCTAGCGCGGCTGCCACTCTTCACGATCGCTGCTCTTGTTGGATGGGTGCCCCTGGTGATGACGGTGATTACGTCGGTCGTCATCCAGAACCTCAAAGGGCTTGTAATTGCCCCGTTGGTCGAAGGTGAGCGTCTAGACGTCCATCCACTCGTCGCGCTTTTCTCGCCGTTCTGGCCGGCGCGAAGCTCTTCGGTGTCGCCGGAGCTGCGTTACCGCTGCCAGCCGCGGCAGCGCTGGATGTGATTGCCGACCACATCCTTGTACCCCGGCTGCAACAGTGGAGCGCAAGCATAGGAGCCCAGGCGTCTTGTGAGTGTAGCCAGGAGACCACCAATTGAAGCAGAGACCGCTTTCATAAGTGGGGGCACCGGCGACTGCCGGTGCCCCGTACTGAGAGCAGATGAGCTGCCAGTAAGGGTCAGGGTGTCCAACTCATCGTTTGTGTTACCTGGGGTTCTGTGGGTTGACATGTACCATTTGTGTTGAGATCCCAGCAGACGGTCACGGGAACCGTGGTGTTTGTGCCCCAGATCTCGACCGTGGCGATGCCGAACATGGACGTGTTCACGATCTGCGGGCTCGGCCCACCATTGATCATCAACCCTGGACCGCTGACGATCAACTGCTGGGCTGATATCTGCACCCCGTTCTCGTCCACCGTCTGGGCAACGAGAAAGGTATGCACTCCGTTCTTAAAGCCTGGTCCAGGACCATAGTCCACCCGCAGTGCACGGTCGGCTGTCGCCACGTTGAACGCCGCTGAGCCGTCGTTCTGGACGTCATAATTGACGTTGTTCGTGATGGCCACAACTTGACCGCTTCCTGGTGCCTGGCTTACTCGTACCTGGCCTTGGAAATTGTTGGGCAGTGCACCATAGTTCGGCGCGTACACAGTCACGGCGCCTCGTGGGGCGATCACCGCCAAAGTCAGCGGCGACGGTGGTTGCGCCGTGCCAGCGGCGTCAAAAAAGTCGACAGTTACCGTGGCCGGTGTTGTGGCGCTGATGTTAAAGATCTGGACACCGCTGTTGTCGTTCCCACTGACCCCCTGTTTCTGATAGAGCGGTACGCGGAGCACGGGCGCGCTGACCGGGTCATTGATGCCCATCGAGGTCAACGCTTGCCCGACGTCTTGACCACCACCAGTGTACTTGACGGCATCCACCGAGACGACAATTGGCGCACTGCTCGTCAACACGGCTTGTGCCAGCTGGCCACCACTTCCCGACAAGTAATCGAAGTTCATGCTGTTGCCTGGTATGGTGAGGTTCTTCGTCCCAAGCAGGCTCCCGGTGGTACTGTAGTAGTTGATCGTCACGTTTGCTGGTCCCCCACCGACATTCGTCACCGCGATCCCCGTGTTCCAGTCAAAGTAGGCCTGGAAGACAAGCGGGATGTACACCGTCGGGCTCAAGCTGGTCACAGGCAGTGCCACGTTCGTCAGCGCCATGTTGACCGGTGTGCCCCACGGCTGCGTCGGCTTGACCCGATCGACCGAAGCTGCCAAGAAGCAGCCAGGTCCTTGGATGCGCGCGGTGCCCAACCAGCCGGTTGGGAGCCCGGCGGCTTGCAGGTCGAGGTTCCAGGTTGCTCCGGCAGCGATCGACTGAGACAGGAGGTGCGTCTGCGCACCGCTTGGATGCTGGTAGAAGAGAGCGGTCGCTGCACAGGGGCCACCGCCGAAGTTGGTAATGTGGATCACAGTCTTCCAACCGTTGTAATTGGCTTGGGCAATTGGCACAGCGAGGTCGCTCCCCAATCCCTGCTGCTGACTCAGACCGCTATAGCCACTGACCATGACATGACTGTTGCTGGTGCGGCCGTTCGTCGATGGGGCAGGAGCAACCAACTTCACTGCGGCGCTCAAGCGCGCTGGCCGACAGGGAAAGTCGTAGGCGACGACGACTTGATAGGTTGAGTTAGTCGCCGGTTCAGCGCCGCCTGGTGTCCAGTCGATGTTGAGTGTTGTCCCGACCTGATTCCAGGCATAAACGACTGGTGGATACCAGGTCGATCCCTGACTGACCGAGACATGTGTCACGTTGACGCCACCGGGCACGGTGAGCGTGACGGTGTCCGCGGAGTTGGCTGGTGCTTGGCGCGTCACCGTGTACTGCTGAACAGCCTGGCTAGCACAGGCGCCTACCTCGTGCCCGAAGAGCAAAAGCCCGCCGCCGGGGTTGGTGCCAAACAGGGCGGCAGCAGCAAGTGCGGTCGAGCCGTTCCCTGGAATGTTCACCGTGGTGATTGGTGTGCCATCAGCTTTGGCAATATCGACGGCGACGGCGAAGGAACTCGCATTGGCGATCTGCACCACGCCATGCCACGGACCAGTCCCAGCCAGTAGCTCATTGTTCGGCACATAGGGAATGATCAGCTGGTCGTTCACTTGCCATGTGCTGCTGACCGGGGTCATCGGTGTCCAGAGGGCCGCTGCTGGTGCCAGCTGGGCAGCAAAGGCCGCGGCAACGAGTATGAGTGCGAGAAGGAGTCGTCTCATTCGCTGTGGCATCGTTCGTCCCCCTTCTGTGTCACGTCCGGTACTCATCCGGTCATGATGACTTGCCCGCTGTTGGTTGCCCCACCTCCCTCCTGCAAGGTCTTTCGATAGTCCAGTGACCTCGCGACGACTTGCAGGTCCTACCGTATGCTCTTCAGGGCACTTCACGGTATCCATAATGTTCCCACTTCGTATGACATGCGTCAACTAAAAGAGGCATGTATCGGTACGAGTCAGATCGATCATCGGTGCAAGGAGGGCTGGCCACCGCGTCGTGTTGCCATGACACATGCCTCGTTCCCTTGTGGATTCTTGGTGCATTGCGTCGTCTCCTTTTCGTGATGAGAGGTACTTGCTGCGCCGACAACCAAAAGGTCTATCGTTGCGAGTGTGTAGCGTGTCGTCTTCTCCCACTTCCGTCGTGTCTCTCCCCACTCTTGAGAACGTGGAAGCCCGCCCTGGTGTTACAGCACCTTGGGCGGGCTGGACGGTGAAGGTGACCAACAGGTTCAGCGTACGAGGAGCAACATTGGGTGCTCAAGCAGGTGCTGCACCGCTGCAAGAAAGCGTGCTGCTGCCGCACCGTCGGCGACCCGGTGATCAGTGGAAAGCGTCATCCGCATGCGACGCACCGGAACCGGCTCATCGCTTCCCTCTCGGTAGACCGGCTCGCGCACGATACTTCCGACAGCGAGAATCGCCGCCTGTGGCGGGTTGATGATGGCGGTAAAGTGTTCCACGAGACCAAACATCCCAAGGTTGGAAATGGTAAAGGTGCCGCCCTGATACTCCTCGGGCCGGAGCCGCTCTTCTCGGGCACGGGCAATCAAGTCTTTCGTGAGGCGTGCGATCTCCCCCAGAGGTTTATGGTCAGCGTCGGGAATGAACGGCGCAATGAGACCATGTTCGGTTGCAACAGCGATATTGATGTCGATCCGCTTGTAGATGCGAAGCTGGTTGGGCGGGACAAAGCTGGCATTAAGCGTCGGAAAGTCGCGGAGTGCTAGCGCACAGGCTTTGATCAAGAGATCGGTCACCGAGACCCGTTCCTCTTCTGGGACCTGTGCGTTGATCTGCTCCCGCAAGTTCAGGAGCTCGTCGACCTCGGCGACTGTGGTGACAAAGAAGTGCGGAGCCTGCTGGAAGCTCTCGGCCATGCGCCGAGCGATCGTCTGGCGCATGCGGCTGAGTTCGACAAGTTCGAATTCCGGCAAACCTGGTGGTGCGGGTGGTGCAGCCGGTGGTGCGGCAGGTGGTGCAGGTGGGGCGGCTGGTGGTGGCGGCGGTGGGGCAGCTGGCGGTGCAGCTGGAAGTTCTGGTGCCACCGGAGCGCGCGGTGCAGCAAGAAGCGCCAAGATGTCTTCCTTGACAATGCGCCCACCGGGACCGCTGCCACGCACTTTCGAGAGATCGATGCCATGCTCGGCTGCGAGCCTCCGGACGAGGGGTGAGGCGCGGACTCGTTCACCAGGTACGAGGATCGCTTCCTCGGCAGGTGCAACGGTCGCGCTGGGGGGTGGCGGAGCTGCTGGTGCAGCGGGCGCTGCAGCACCGACGGCTGCTCCGGCTGGTACCGCTTCCTCTTCGAGCTTCTCCCCCGGTTCTCCGATGATCGCGATCGGCTGGCCGACCGGAACCGTTTCTCCTTCCTTGGCAACGAGTTTCAAGAGAACGCCTGAGGCGAACGATTCAATTTCAAGATTGACCTTGTCGGTCTCGATTTCGGCGATCGGCTCGCCGCGCTCGACCCGATCGCCCTCGTGCTTGAGCCAGCGGAGTATTGTGCCTTCTTTCATGTCATACCCCATCTGGGGCATGACGAGTGGTCGTGCCATCTGGTTCCCTCCGTCCCCAGCTCGCTCGCGCTAGCGAGTTAGTGGCGCCGGCAAGCGCTGATAGAGCACCTCCCGAACCGCTTCAATAACTCGATCCTTGTTTGGTACCACAAGACGCTCCAAATTACGGGCGTACGGCATCGGTACTTCGACGCTCGCCACGCGCAGGATCGGGGCATCGAGGTAATCCAGCGCTCGCTCTTGAACCGCTGCTGCGATCTCGGCACCAACACCGAAGGATTTCCATCCTTCCTCGACGATCACGAGGCGGTTCGTCTTCTGCACTGAGCGGACGATCGTCTCGACGTCGAGCGGGCGTAATACCCGTAGGTCGATGACCTCACACTCGATCCCCGCCCGGGCGAGTTCCTCGGCTGCCCCGAGCGCGAGGTAGTATCCGCGCAGCCAGGAGACGATGGTCACGTCCTGACCCTCGCGTCGGACTTCGGCCCCTTCCAGCGGCAGGACGAAGTCTTCTCCGTCCGGCACCTCACCGCGATTGCGATAGATGAGCGAATGTTCGATGAAAATGACCGGGTCATTGCCACGGACGGCTGCCTTGAGAAACCCTTTCGCGTCCTTTGGAACAGCCGGTGCCACGACACGAAGCCCCGGGACATAAGCGAAATAGTTCTCAAAGAACTGCGAGTGTGTCGCGGCGAGCTGCCCGAAGCCCTCGACTGTCCGTACCACCACCGGCGCGGTGAACTGCCCGTTAAACATGTAGTAGATCTTCGCCAGATGGTTCACAATCTGGTCCATGGCCAGGAGGGAGAAGTTGATGGTCATGAGCTCGACGACTGGTCGCAGACCGCCAATGGCAGCACCGACGCCCAATCCCACAATCCCGAGCTCAGCGATCGGTGTATCACGGACGCGTTCCGGACCAAACTCCTGAAGAAAGCCTCGCGTGACGGCGTACGATCCGCCGTACGCTCCAATATCCTCACCCATCAGGAAGACGCGCTCATCGCGATACATCTCCTCGCGCAACGCCTCGCGCAGCGCGTCGCGGTATGTGATTTCGCGTGCCATCCTCTACCCCTCTCTAGCTGACCGTGATCGGGTCGGCATAGACAAACTGGGTGAGCGTCGCGGGATCGGGGTCTGGGCTCTCATCGGCGAACCGCACTGCTTCGGCGACTGCTTCCTCAACAGCTCGATCGAGCGCTGCGAGTTCCTCGATCGTTGCCACGTTGTGCGTTAGGAGCTGCTCGCGCAAGCGCGTGATCGGGTCACGGTGTCGTCGCCACTCCTCGACTTCTTCCTTGGAGCGATAGGTCTCGGGGTCGGCCATCGAATGGCCGCGATACCGGTAGGTCAGGGCTTCCAGAAAGTAGGGGCCGTTGCCGCTGCGGCAGTGGTCGAGCGCCCGCTTGGTTGCCTCGTAGACGGCAATGACATCCTGTCCGTCCACTTGCTCCGCCGGGATGTCGTAGGCACAAGCCTTGCGATACATCTCGCGAACCGCTGAAGCATATTGCACTGCCGTACCCATGCCATACTGGTTGTTCTCACAAAGGAAGAGGACGGGGAGTTTCCAGAGCGCGGCGAAGTTGAGCGCCTCGTGGAAGGCGCCATTGTTAGTCGCGCCGTCACCGAAGATTGCGACGGCGACCCGACGCTGGTTCAAGTACTTGCTGGCCAGCCCAAGCCCCGCGGCAATTGGTAGCAAGCCTGCCACGATGGCGTAGCCGCCCCAAAAGTGTTTCGAGGCATCAGCAAAGTGCATTGACCCGCCACGACCCCCAACGAGTCCAGTTGCCTTGCCAAAGAGTTCGGCCATACAGCGCCGTGGATCCAGTCCCAGCGCCAGTGCATATCCGTGATCCCGGTAATGTGTTACGAGGTGGTCTTCCGGGTCCATCGCCCGGATCGCCCCTACCGCCACCGCCTCTTCACCGATATAGAGATGCAAGAATCCAGCGATCTTGCCGAGCGCATACTGTTCAGCTGCCACTTCTTCGAAACGCCGGATCAGCACCATCAGACGGTACATCTCGAGGAGTTCGCTCTTGGGGAGGGCTACCCCAGGCAGCTGACCATCAACTGTACTGGTCATCACATCCCTCCTGTCTTCAATCTCCTTGGTCGCAATCGGCCCGCTGTGTTCGACGGGCCCCACTGCACTGTGGTGCTTGCGACCTCCGCTGCGACGGTATCCCGGCACAACCGTCGCTTATGATACCCCAGGGTGGAGCTTATACCCAATCTGCCGCAGGAAGGTCATCCGCTTTGCGATATCCTCTTCCCCTTCGATCCCCAACGGCTTAAAGCCGTCCGCCACACCGAGCACGGCGCGTTGCTCGCCGAGATCGGCCAGGACGACTTCGGCCGGATTGGCGGTAGCGCAGAAGATGGTGCAAACCTCAACGACGTTGCGAACAGCTGGCAGCACATTGATTGGATAGACATTGCCGAGCATGATCAGAAAACAGTGACCAGCCGCAATGTTCATGACATTGCGTCGCGCCAGCTCGGTGAGTTCCGGATCGGTTCCGCTCCAGCGCACCAGCCGTGGTCCTGAGGCCTCACTGAAGGCGAGCCCGAATTTGATGCCAGGCACGGCATTCACGAGTGCTTCGTGTAAATCTTCTACCGTCTTGATGAAGTGGCTGTGCCCGAAAATGATGTTGACGTGATCAGGCTTTTCGATCCGCACTGTGACGAGTTCAATCGGCATGTTCGTCTCCTTTCCTGTCTTACGGCACCACGACTGCACGTCCCTTGACACGTCCGTCGCGCAGATCGCGTAATGCCTGGTTGATCTGCGTGAGCGGGTAATAGGTCACTGCGACCTTGATCCGTCCCTCCCCGACCAACTCCATCAGTTCCGCCAGCTCGGCATACGTGCCGACCAGATTCCCAAGAATTGCCTTCTCCTGGTTGACGAGCTCCATCGTCGGGACCTCCAGCCGTCCGCCATAGCCGATGACGAAGTAGGCTCCACCGCGTCGGGTCATGGCGAGTCCTTGGGCAGGAGTCAATCCTTCCCCAACGAAGTCCAGCACTACTGCTGCGCCGCGTTCGCCAGTCCGCTGCCGCACTTCGCTGACCACATCAGTCTCCGTGCCCGCCTGGATCGTCCACGTTGCGCCGAGCTCGTGTGCCAGGTGGAGTGCCAATTCGGAGCGATCGATGACGATCGTGCGTACACCCGCGAGTACCTGCAGGAGCTGGAAGGCGATGTGTCCCAGGCCCCCAAAGCCGATCAGTACCACCGTGTCTCCTGGATCGAGCCAGCGCAATGCTCGCTTCACTGCGTGGTAGGCCGTTAGGCCCGCATCGGCGTGGGGGGCAACCGCCCGCGGCGAGACACCATCCGGCAGTCGCACAAGATTTCTCTCCTTTGTCAGGAGAAATTCGGCAAAGCCACCATCGCGCGTGAGTCCTGGGAATTCGCCGTTCTCGCAGTACATATCTTGGCCACGTCGGCAGGCGAGGCATGTCCCATCGGTTACTTGCGGGTAGACGATTACCGGATCGCCAGGTTTGAAACGCTGGACGCCGGAGCCGACTGCAGCGACAAATCCAGCGTTCTCGTGGCCTAAGGTGTAGGGTAGCCTCATGGGGATATGGTCGCGGAACTGTCCCTCGATAATGTGGAGGTCAGTCCGGCAGACGCCAGCGCCATCAATGCGGACGATGACATCGTCCGGCTCGACAATGGTTGGATCAGGTAGCTCCTCCAGCACCAGGTACTCTGGCCCTTCCAGGCTCGTGTCGTACCGGTGCAAGCGCGCGGCGCGCATTGTCCTTGTCCTTCCCACGAATTCGTGCCGGTACATCAGAGATCGTAACACGCATGCGCGACTCGGTCGAACGCTCCGAAAGGAGCGAGCGGTTCCTTCAGTCGAGTTCGTACTGCAAGAGCAGCCATTCCTCCCGGTGGCCTTCCCAGGCGAAGCCCATGTGCTCTCGGAAGACTCGGCCGAACCTCATAAGGCATGCCCATCACAGTGATGGGAGAAAGTAACGTGACTGCACCCGCCGTCGCGGACGGACGATGCGTCTTCATGAGGAAGGCTCTTGAGGCTCCGACTGATCCCTCGACCATGGGAAACCGCAGGCTCTGTTCTCCTGGTAGGGGCGCTTCGGCGCGTTCTGTTCTCGCGCAGTCGGCGAGTGCTGTATGGAGAGAGTCCTCCTTGTGACCGGAACGGGCAGCTTCGTGGGGGGCACGAGGATCCTGATGGGCGAGGGTGAGGCGATCGCCCTCGTGCACGGTCCACGTTGCGTGCCACAGGCGAGGGGACTATGCTGATCTGCTCGTCAGAGCAGCGAAGCACAGGGGGGATGATGGGAGAAAGTCGCAAGAGTCCGTGTCAGCGCCGGGCGAAGATCGTGGCCACGATCGGCCCTGCTTCCTGGGACGAGGCGATTCTCCGGGAACTGATCGCCGCTGGCGTTGATGTCTTTCGGGTCAATGCCGCGCACAATGCACCAGAAGAGCGTCGTGCCATCGTCGCACGCCTGCGTGCTGCCGCGGAGGCTGCTGGCCGGCCGATTGCAATCTTGCAGGATCTGGCGAGCTGGAAGCCACGTACCGGCCCTCTTGGGGGGGAGCCGTTTCGGCTCCTTCGAGAGATGCGTATTCGGCTTGTACCAGGGAACGAGCCGATTACGCCGGATCGGATCAGCATCGACGATCCGGAACTCGTGGCGTGCCTGCAGCCTGGCCACCGCGTGTTGATCAGTGACGGCCTGATCGAACTCGTCATCGAGGCGCGTGAAGGAGAAGAACTGATTGCGCGAGTTATGCGGGGTGGACAACTCCGAGGGCGCCAAGGCGTTGCCGTTCCGGGCGTGCTAGGGCGGCCGTTCAGGCTGAGCGAGCGCGATCGTGCAGATATTGCTTTCGCGGTCGAGCACGGGCTGGAGTACATCGGCGTGAGCTTTGTGACTGCACCGGAGGACGTTTTGGCTGTACGTCAGGTGGTGCAGGAACTCGGCGGTCGGGTGCGACTGGTCGCCAAGATTGAACGACCGGAAGCCTTAACAGCCATCCGAGAGATTGCGCGGGTCAGTGACGCGCTCATGGTGGCACGCGGTGACCTTGGAGTTCAGCTGCCGCCAGAGGAAGTGCCAGTCGCGCAGAAGCGCATCATCCGCGTGGCCCGCGCGTCCGGCATTCCCTCCATCATCGCGACACAGATGCTGGAATCGATGACGATGCAGCCGATCCCGACACGCGCCGAAGTGAGTGACGTGGCCAATGCCGTGCTGGAGGGAGCCGATGCGCTCATGCTCAGTGCGGAGACCGCGACCGGACAATATCCGGTCGAGGCGGTCACGATGATGCACCGGATTATTGTCACAACAGAGCAGCATCTTGCCCCGATTCCTATTCCAGAGGAAGAAGAACCGACGACGATCGCAGCGACCATCGCTCGCACGGCGACGGACCTTGCACGCCGCTGGCGCGCCGTACGGGTGATTGTGGCCATCACCCGCAGCGGCTTCACTGCCCGTGAGGTGGCGCGTGAGCGACCGGGTGTCCCGATCGTCGCCGTGACGTGCGATCCATTCGTTGCCCGCCAACTTGCGCTTGTTTGGGGTGTCTCGCCGATTGCTGTTTCGGCGTTCGCAGAGACGAGTGAGGAGTTGATCGAGCAAGCTGCCCGTGCCGCGCGCACAACCGGCCTTGCTGCGCCACCGGATCATGCGGTCTTCATTGCTAGCTTGCGGTACTTCCCAGAGCCGGGACACGCCGATACTCTCCATCTCCGGCAGCTTTGATCAGGCCGGGTATGCCTTGATCGCATCGTCCGACTGTCAGGAGCGAACGCCGTGAGGAGAAGGTGGCGAGCCGCGGACTCTACGAGACCGAAGCTGTGGCGAAACGACAGAGAACTTTGCTTCACACCCATTCGCCTATGTGGACGGAACCAGCAGGAGTGGAAACACTCGAGCGACTGGAGAGAAAGCAACGCTGCGCGTTCTTCTCAGAGGATTGCCCTGCGGCACACTATCCTGGTTTGCTTGTGGCCCAAACCTTTGGGTGGACGGTGAGCACGGGGGTCAGGGAGGGCGTCCTCGGGTGCTTGGATCGCTTCAAAAAGTCGCCTGATATTGTGGGGCAGCAGAGATTGGACCGGTGGGGGAGCAAGATCCTCTGCCTGATTGGGAGGCAGAGATCCGCGAGTGCTGTTGCCCTTGCGTATGGATACGAGGCGTGTTATAGTGAAATTAATAGCCGAGGGTACCGCGCGCGTGGTCGAGGCGACAGTGAGGGCCTGTCTCCCCGAACTCATCTCGGCGGCGAATCCCCAAGGCTAGAGTGAGTACTGGTTCCGGAGGCGAACAGCGTGAGCTGTTCGCCAAGAAGAGTTCCTAAGGAGACCCACGAGATGAGTTTCGGGTTCACTGACAAGGTCCTGACTTGCCGCGACTGCGGCACGCAGTTCGTTTTCACCGCTGGCGAGCAGCAGTTCTATGCGGACAAGGGGTTCACCAACGAGCCTTCCCGCTGTCCGACGTGCCGCCAGGCCGCCCGCGCTCGGCGCGGTGGGCGTGGTGATGCACCCTCGTACCGCAGCCGAGAGCCGCGCGAGTCGCGACAAGATCGCCCGATGTATCCGGCGATCTGCAGCGATTGCGGTCGCGAGACGATGGTTCCCTTCCTGCCCCGGCAGGATCGGCCGGTCTACTGCTCGGACTGCTTCCGCGCTCGGCGGCAAGTCTCGTCCGGCTACTGATCCTCGTATCCACTGAGAACGGACGCCACCCAGTTGCCCTCGCTGGGTGGTGTCGCGTTTTCTCAGCGTCGCTTGATCGGAACACCCCCGCGGTTCAATGCCTCTAGTGTCTTCGACCCCTCGAGGTAGTGAACGGTGATCGCACCGAGCGTGATCTGATCCCCATCTTTCACGATTGCTTGACGGACCGGCGTGCCGTTGATCCGCGTGCCGTTCCGGCTCTCACGGTCGTGCAACTCGTAGCGGCCGTCTGGCCGTCGCACCAGTTCCGCGTGATAGGCCGAAACGGTCGGATGGTCGATGACAATATCGTTGTTCGGATAGCGACCGATGCGGATCCGTTCCTGCTCGAGGAAGACTGTACGCCCAGGCATGACCAGCCGAGGTGTGCTCTGGCGTCGTCGGCGGGCCCGGGTACCGAGCGGCCGAACCACTGCATCCCAGATGTCGCCGACGCGTTCCACAAGACCAGGCGCGATCATGGTCAACGGTGCAGCGAAGACAAAAAAGATTGCCGCGCCGCTGACCAAGGTCAGCGCGTCTCGTCCCCATTCCTCAGCCATGCGTGCGACCCAGTAGAGCTCCACGATCCAAATGACAATGAGCGCGAGAAAGAGGATCCCCAGCCACACTTGCGTGCTCACCCGACGTCCTCCGCTCCCTCTGTTCCGGGCTGAGGTCGAGCGGCGCGGCGATTCACCTGCCCCGCTCTCGTCCCGCTCCGCCGCTCAGGTATCTTTCAGTATAGCGCTCCCCGAGTGCCTGTCCGAGTCTCCTTCGAACGCCGTGAGAAGAGCCGTGAGCGCGTCGATACCGGGTGCATCGCTTGCGACCAGACGCCGGATTGTGCGCTGGAGCTCCGTGCGGATAAATCGCTGGCGTTCTTCATTCCCGATTGCTCCAGAGCATGCCTGCCATCCCAGTGCCAGCGTCTCCAGCACAGTGCGAGCATGGGCTGGCTCAAGTTCCTCGAGCGTCGCCGCGAGGAGCGTCCAGCTTGCCTCGGTCGGCTTCGGCAGGTCAGCAACCAGCACACTCGTGGCAAGGAGGACGGGAACTCCGAGTGTCGCTGGAACGCGATCGACGAGTAACGGGGCGAGGTCTTGGACGAGTTCCCAGGCCAGTTGCGGCTGGAGGCCTGTCACACGAGCAAGTTCGCGACGGTAACTGAGTTCCGTGCTGTCACCGCTGAACCAGCGCAGCCATTCGGTCGCTCGTCGTTGTCGTTCAGACTCGGTTCGGGCGCGACGGAGCAAACCCGGCATCGTACTCACCGGACGGGGACTGCGGTGCTCTGACGTTGGACGATGATATTGTGGACTATCCGTGTGGCCATGACGAGGAGGACGCTCAATCCAAGCCCCAGCGCCAACGGCAACCGCGCGTCGATTTTGTAGAGTGGGCCAGCGACGAAGGGGGCGACCGTAGTCCCCAGGCCACCCAGAATCTCGGCGAGCGCAAAGACGCGTGAGCGCAGATGTTCGCGTGTCACTACTCCGAAAACAGCATAGAAAGCAGACCAGGCGACGAGAAATCCGCCACGGAGGAGGTAAGCGACGAGGAAAATGCGGAAATCGCTCCCCAGCAGTAAGAGGGTGAATCCACCGGCGACTGCCGCGGTTGCAATCAGCAACGTATGAAACGGATCTCCGAGCCAGCGGATTCGGCTCACGCCGAGACTGAGAAGCGTACTCCCGAGCGCCGCGATCGAACCAAGCCAGCCGATGCGTTCCAGGCTGATACCATGCACCTCTTGCAGGTAATTGGGAGCGAGAACCCACCCAAGCATCATGCCACCGATCGTTGTCACCATCAGGCCGGCCACAAGGAGAATTGGACGCTCAGCGAGGAGTTCGCGATAAGACCCCCCTCCCCGAGTGACGGTAGCATGTGGCGGAATGCGCACCGTCGCAAAGACGAGCGCCGCAGCGGCAGTCGTCAGACCGGCAGCGATCAGCGTCGAGCGGAGCCCCCAACGTTCAGCCAACCAGCCCGCGGCTGCTGGTGTGGCGATTGTGGCAATCGAAGGCGCGACCGTATAGATCAAGGTGAAGTACCGTGTTCGTTCCTCCCCCTCACGACCGAGCCCTGCGATGAGTGTGCTGAGCGCTGGGAAGGCGATCACACCGGCATTGACCGCAAGAAGTCCAGGGAACAGTTGCCACCACTCCCGGACAGCAGCGCAGAGGAGAAAGCCAAGTGCAGCCAAACCACGCATTCCGGCGACGAGCAGGCGGAGCGAAGCGCGGTCCACGAGCCAGCTCGAGGGCAACAAGAAGAGGAGGCGGAGAATCCCGGAGATACCAATCACTAGACCGATCTCGGGTGGCGAGGCGCCCAGCGACGCGATATACAGCGGCCAGAGCGTGAAGAAGAAACCGACCGCTCCCTCATTGAGGAGCGATCCTGCGAAGAGCCGCCACGCGGTGGCGCGGGCAGCGCTGGAGTTGAGCGAACTGTCACTTCCCATCCCGCCCCCAGCCTATCCGCGCTAGTATACGAGGGTGTGGCCGTCCGGCCGCAACGAGAGACGAGCGTTCTGCCGGATCTCTCGGTCACCATAGCTCCTTCGGCTGTTTTCCGGAACTGCCTTGCTGGGCTGTGGTGCGTGAGCTGGATCAGCTGGATCGCTCTTTCATCAGAATGGGAAGGATCGCGGTGATGGTCGATCTCATTAGTGACACAGTAACGCGGCCGACGCCGGCGATGCGCCGCGTCATGGCCGAAGCAGAGGTCGGTGACGAGCAACTGGGCGAGGATCCCTCTGTCAACCGGTTGCAGGAGATGGTAGCCGAGCTCACTGGGAAGGAGGCAGCGCTCTTTCTTCCGTCTGGCACGATGTGCAACTTGATCGGCATCAAGGTACACACCCAGCCGGGCGACCGGATCCTGATTGAGCGGACGGCGCATCCGGTGACGTCGGAGGCTGGGGGGCCGGCGCTCGTGTGCGGAGTGATGACCCAACTCCTCGACGGGGTGCGCGGGGTCTTCACCGCAGAGCAAGTCGAGGAGGCAGCCGAACCGGGGGATGGGGTCCACACGCCACCGACGACGCTGGTGTGCCTTGAGAATACGCACAACCGTGGTGGGGGGAAGATTTGGCCGCTCGCGACGCTGGAAGCCGTCAGTGCGACAGCGCATCGGCTGGGGCTGAAAGTGCATCTGGATGGGGCACGGTTGCTCAATGCCGTGGTGGCGACGGGAATTCCGGCGCAGGTGTGGTGTCGGACGGTCGATACCGTTTGGATCGATCTGTCCAAAGGCTTGGGATGTCCTGTCGGTGCGGTGCTGGCGGGCGACCGGGAGACGATGCGGCGGGCGCGGCGCTACAAGCAGATGTTTGGGGGTGCCATGCGCCAGGCGGGGATTGTGGCGGCCGCGGGGATCTATGCCCTACAGCATCATGTCGAGCGCTTGGCGGAAGATCACGCCAATGCGCGGTTGCTTGCGGAAGGACTGGCGGAGACCCCAGGGATCGGGATTGATCCGGCGGAGGTAGAGACGAATATTGTCTTCTTTGATGTCCGAGACACGGGGATGACGGCCCAAGAGTTCACCCAAGCACTCCTCAGCGAAGGGGTTCGCATGGGAGCCATGGGGCGGTACCGCGTCCGGGCCGTGACGCACCTCGATGTCTCGCGGCAGGACATCGAGCGAGCGATTGCCGCGGTGCGTCGGGTGGTCCTGGCGCATCGCTGACGCTCAGCGAGCGATCCCGGCGAAGCGCCAAAGGTCGAGTTCAGGAAGAGGCGCGCCCAGTTGGGTGAAGAGTGTTGCCAACTGGGCGCGATGGGCGCAACCGTGCGCGATTGCCTGGGCGAAGATGACCCAGGCCGGAGTGGAAACGGCGCCGAAGGTTGGTGAGTTGAAGGAGATGATCTGGTCGGGCGGGATCGCCTGAGCCAGTTCGATGAGCGCTGCGCCGGTCCGCTCAAGCGATGCGCGAATCACTTCGAGATCGACATCGGATGGGAGCCGTTGAGGCTCCTCGTTGCACAAGCGGGAGACATAAACAGCCTCGGCGGTCGCCAAGTGCGCAAGCGTCGCGCGGATTGACCCGTAGACACCGGGTGGGGGTGGCGCGTCGAGGATGAGCGGATCGACGGTGCGGCAGTGGGCGAGCACCGCTTGGTTGGCCCACTGGTGAAAGCGCAGCAGCTCTTGCAAGACGCTCATCGCTCACACTCCCTGGCATTGGTACAGGTACACGTGGACCTGTGTGTCAGCGAGTTGGTCCCCACACGGTCACGTCGTTGTTGCGGTCGAGGCCGAGTGCGACAAAGGTTGGCCAAGATAGTTCGACCACCCAGCGACTACGCCACGCGGCGACGTGCCCCGAGGCGACCGTGTCCCCGATCGTACACCACAGAGCGATACCGTTGGCGATGAGGAGCAGACGTTCCCCGGGGCGATAGTCCGGGTGGACACAATAGAAGCCGTTCGGGTCCGGAGATGCATCGGGGACTGCACTACCCCAGCGAGCATAGGTGGCAAGTGTTTGCTCCCACCAACTCACGTCGTAGCTCGGGTCATAGTAGGCCGCATGGCCCCTCCCCACCTCGGTAAGCGTCGGACCCTGGAGCGGCACAGCATTGGTCGGAAAGCGCTGGCGGAACTCGTCGGCCGTGCGGAGGACATCACCTGGTTGTGCACTGCTCCCTGCTGCCGCGAGGTAGCGGGCGAGCCCAGTCTCGAGGCCCGCGTGGGCGAGAAACATGGCAAGTGTCGCTGCGCCGCGCCGGGCATTCTCGGCCGGGTCGAGCGGATAGTGTGTGTCAGTGAGGCTTGACCGAGGAACAAGCAGCAGACCGCGTGCGGTCGATGTTTCCGCCAAGGGATCGAACCGGCTAGTGACGGCAGCGAGTGCGACGACAAGATAAGGATCCAACTGGGATGCGCGTGCAGCACGGACGAGATATTCCCCGAACGGTACCCCGCTGGCCAAAGCCTGGTCACCTGAACCGAGAGGCGTATCCAGACCGCGCCAAGCGCGGTAGTGGAGTCCAACGTTTCCCCATTCGACGCGCCAAGTGTCTGGATTCTGCGGATCGTACGTCAAGACGCGGCGTTCAAATGCTTGCACCAGGACAAGACGTTCTTGACCGTCGACGCGTGTCCGGATCCAGTATGGCTCGCTGAGCGGAAGACCGGTGAGGGTGATCCATGGCCAGGGTTGCTGGCCGAGCCAGTCCCAGAAGACAGCCGGGATATTGTGGCCGCTCTGAGCGTCGTAGAAAGCGATGCGGACGTCCGGTTGGGTGACCATGTGGGGGAGCACTGTTCCGTCGCGCTGCAGGAGCTCCGTGACTGGCTCACCAAGGCGTGGAGGGGTGCGTCGTTCGGCGGCGCGATCGCCGATGGTTACGAGATTCCGGAGTGAGGCGTACGTTGGGGCTGCGTCATTGCCGATGAGATCTCCAGCGAGAGGGAGTGTGGCTGGTGGCACGGGGAGAAAGCGCTGGTCACCAACCTGAACAACGCCAAGCACCATGTCGCGGACGAGCAGTCCGAGTGTGAGATTTTTGCGGGGATCGGTTGACGAGGGATCAGTGACCTCAACGCGAGCCTTATCGAAATAGTACACCGTTCGCGCACCACCCGGGGCTTCTGCATACGGCTCAGTCGCGACGGCGCGGATGACTGGTCCAAGCGCCCAGGCGCGACCGACAGTTTGGTAGCGAACACCTCCATCGAGCTGGACCCAGAGGGCTGCCACGGCAGGCTGGGCGGTTGTCGGATCGAGACCCGAGGGCGTTGCACCGACGGCCGGTGCGAACGAGCCAAACAGTATTCCGAGCACGAGCAGCCGGATCGGCGATGCTCGCATCCCTTCCCTCCCTGTACTCGTCGTATTCAGCCGATCACTGAAGCAGATCGGCGGTGCGCTGGCGTGTCGTCAGCGCACGGGGGCGGAGTATACGAACTCGGGGATGGGATGTCAAATTCGTGATGCGATCGTGGTCAATCACCGGAAAACGATGGGCAAGTTCGCACACGACCGTTCATGTGCCGATCGAGCGCTCACGGATAGTAAAAGTATATAAAGAACTCGTGCTGCGGATACTCAGCATTGTGGTGAACTTTTCGCGGCGCGTCAAATTGGGCTTCGCCGTACAATACAATGGGCCCAGAGGAAAGGAGGCAGCATGGAACGGCTCGATGACGCGTCAATCGCTCGAGCATTGGAGAGTCTGCCAGCATGGGAGCGGCAGGGCGATGCCCTCGTCCGTGAGGTGAAGTTCAAAAACTTCCGCGAAGCGATGGCTTTCGTAAACCGCGTCGCGGACGTTGCTGAAGAGCACCGGCATCACCCAGATATCACGATCCGGTACAACCGCGTGCAGCTCTTGCTCACTACGCACGAGGCTGGTGGCCTCACGGAGCGGGATGTGGAACTCGCCCGGCGGATCGACGGTCTCCTCACGTAGCCGCGAGGAACTCGACGATTGCCTGCCAGGTGAGCTCCGTGACGATTCGATCCGCTTCCTCGAGTCCTGGGAGCATGCGGCGAGCCACTGCGACGACGGATAGTCCAGCGGCACGGGCCGCCCGCACACCAGCTGGCGCATCTTCGACCGCGACGCTGCAAGGGGGTGCTACGCCGAGATGGTAACAGCCGAGGAGATATGGCTCCGGATGCGGTTTGCCATGCGTAACGTCCTCGGCCGTAACAACGGTGTTGATCCGCCCCTCGAGTCCAGCTGCCCGTAGCGCCCATTGTGCCTCGTTCTTCAAGGCACCCGTGACGACGGCTACCGGGTAACCGGCCTCCAAGGCGGCGACGGCGGTCGCGATACCATCCCAGAGGAGCGCGACTGCACCACGGCTGAAGAGGTCGTGATAGGCGTTGGCCTTCAGTCGGAGTATCTCCGTCAGCTGGTCGGCAGGAGTTTCGAGCTTGGTCAGAGCGGCCATGATCGCTTCGCGATCGGGGCGGCCGATCATACAGTCACGATAGAGTTCCTCTGAGAGATCAGGAAGACCAAGGGCGAGAAAGGCGCGGCGTGTCGCCTCGTAGTGTGCCTCCTCGCTGTTGATGAGGACGCCGTCCAGGTCGAACAGAATCCCCGCACGCTTGCTGCTCATCGCCATCTCCCGTTCCTGTGCCCACTTTCCGAGGCACGAGCGTTGCATACTTGCTGATAGCGCGGCCAGCCCGCGCCAGGAGGCGAGGGAACCAACGATGACGACGCGTGTCCGTGTTCGGTTTGCCCCGAGTCCAACGGGAGACCTTCACGTTGGTGGGGCGCGTACAGCGCTTTTCAACTGGCTCTTCGCACGTCAGCACGGTGGTGCGTTCATCTTGCGCATTGAGGACACTGACCAGGCACGCCTAGTTGGCCAGAGTATCCAAGGGATTATTGAGGGGTTGAAGTGGCTTGGGTTGGAGTGGGACGAGGGCCCCGACATCGGTGGTCCCTACGGTCCCTATATCCAGAGCCAGCGACTAGCGCTCTACCAGGAGCACGCGCGCTGGCTGGTGGAGCACGGCCATGCGTATTACTGCTTCTGCACCCCAGAGCGCTTGGAGCGTGTGCGGCAAGAGCAGCGGGCGCGGGGTGAACCACCTGGCTATGACCGGCACTGCCGCTTCCTTCCACCGGACGAAGTCCAGGCGCGCCTGGAACGGGGTGAGCCGGCGGTGATCCGGTTCAAGATGCCGTCTGAAGGTGAGACGACGATCGTCGATCTCCTCCGTGGCGAGATCACTTACGAGAATCGCTTGCTGCAAGATCTTGTCCTGCTGAAGTCAGACGGCTTCCCAACGTATCATCTGGCGAATGTGGTTGACGACCACTATATGGAGATCTCCCACATCCTCCGAGCGGAGGAATGGATCCCCTCGGCACCGCTTCATGCGCAGCTCTACCGTGCCTTCGGATGGGAGATGCCGGTGCTTTGTCACTTGCCGCTGATCCTTAGTCCCGATGGCAAAGGTAAGCTTTCCAAGCGGCACGGTGCGACCGGGGTGCTCGAGTTTAAGCGGCTCGGCTACCTGCCCGAGGCGATGATGAATTACCTGGCCCTCCTCGGCTGGGCCTATGACGCCGAGCGTGAGATCTTCTCACGCGAGGAACTCATCCAGCTCTTTCGTTTGGAGGAGGTGAACCCGCACCCGGCGCGCTTCAACTTTGAAAAGTTGCTCTGGATGAACCAGTACTATATCAACCACATACTCTCACTCGATGAATTCGCCCGCCGGTGCGTCCCCTTCTTACGAGAGGCCGGACTTGTTGGTCCCGAGGCTGAGGTTCCAGAGCACCCGGCCTTCGCCTATGTCCGCGACGTTGTTGCGCTGGTCAAGGATCGTGCAAAGCTCTTGAGTGAAGTTCCAGAGCTGACTCGCTTCTTCTTTACCGAGGTCGAGGACTACGATCCGGAGCTGCTGCTGCAGCGCAAAGTAGAACCCGAGGCTGTTCTCCAAGGGCTGGAGC
Organism: Thermomicrobium sp. CFH 73360; assembly: GCF_023806465.1. GTDB lineage: Bacteria > Chloroflexota > Chloroflexia > Thermomicrobiales > Thermomicrobiaceae > Thermomicrobium. Next base: position 758,519 of record NZ_JAMSLS010000002.1, read on the forward strand.
GAACACTTGCTGGACTGCAAGACGCGGACTTCACCAATGAGGCCGACTTGGAGCGACGGTTAAGGGCACTGGCGGAGGAGCTTGGCCTCAAGACAGGACAACTGTTCATGCCGATCCGTGTGGCGGTTACGGGACGCACCGTGTCGCCAGGGCTCTTTGAGACACTGCGCGTCCTTGGACGGGAACGCTCGCTCGAACGGCTGGCGCGAGCGCGAGAGAAGCTGGCCGCGTATCTGGCCGCACGTGCAGCAAGCGCATCCGACTGAGATGGGGGAGGCGTGGCACCCCAGGGGAATCGGCGAAGTGCCGGCGAGCCAGTCCACGCAACTTCCCAGAAGAGACCGGTGAAGAGTCGCGGGGTGGCGATCGCAGTCACCATCGTGCTTCTTGGTGTGCTTGTCCAAGTCACCGTCGTTGCCTTGTCCGGTGGAGCGATCGGCCCTTTGCAGTTCAGTCTGGCCTTGCTCGCGCTGGCACCACTCGCCGGAGCAGTGGCAGCCATGTTCTGGCTCGTCCGGAATCGACTGCGTCGGTGAGCCTTCTGGATCACCGACCTTGCCAGGTTCGTGTGCATGCCCTCGCCCCTGGGTACCAGGGCTCAGTCGCTGACAGAAGTTAGAGAGGAGCGGGACGACGGGCCAGTTCGGCCGGCAGTGGTGAGGCGGCGAAGGGAACGGCTGGCTTCATGCCTTCCTGTCATCCATCCGATCGAGGCTGTGGGGACGCAGGAGAACTGTTGCGTTTTTGTCACGTCTTCCTCTTGCCTCTCGCCTCGCATGAAGTATCCTGTAACTAGGCCCCGACGATTCGAGGCCGGGAATCCGAAACCCGAAAGGGGAGTAGGAAACCCGAACCGAGGATCGTCGGGGCCATTCTTTTGCGCGGCCCCCTGCTGAAATCGCGGCTGAAACTGCGCGCCTAGTCGCATGCGGCTCTCTCCCGTTTCTGTGCGCTGCAGGGTCCTTGGATCGTCTGCAGGGGGCGACGGAGCCGCCGCGATCCCGGCTCCGTAGTTCTTCTGCGCTCATTTCCCCGAAGGTTGGGAGAGGCGAGCTTGGTCACGTCTCCAGGGACCGTTGCCATGACGAGCGATCGCTGCGCAGCCGCTGTGGGGTTGCTTTGGTGAGCAGGGCAGTCTGCCGAGGATGGTGGACGATGGGTGTCTGCCTTGCGTTCGGGCAGGGATTCATCTTTGCCCATCGGTGGCAACCCAGTTTCTGATCCCCGCGGGACGTCACGTGCTGCGCCTGTGTAATTGTCCCCCTATACGCGCACTGACCCAAGATCTCGTGGGTAGCCCGTGTTGTGGATAGAAGGGGCAACGATCTCGCTCTGTCAACACAAGAGACGATCGCCTGGTGCCTAAGCGGTCTGCGGCATCACGAATTCGGCTTTACCAGCGTAACACCGTGTCCAGGAGCTCTATCCTTCGGTTGTGCCTCATGGCCAGAGTGAAGGTGACGCTTGCGGCGGTGATTACGAACAACGCGGGCGAAAATCGCGAGCGATTCATGCTGTGGGGCGGGGAGCAGCGCGTTTGCCTGCATGCCGGCAGTGGAGTTTATCCCCCCTTCCAATACTTGTACAGCGGCACTCCTGATTGCGCGGGAGGTCGTGCGCAGGGGCGAGGTGGTGCAGTGCTCATCCACGAAGAGCCCGGACTCTTCCGGAGAGGTCGTGCACTTTGTACTTTCGAGAGAACGAGCGAGCCTACGTTTAGGCCAGGCGGACTGCGTGTCGGAGTGCCGTTGCGGCGAGCCCCTGGCCGCGGGCGAGGCTCTCGGCAACCTCGTGTTCTGTCCAAACAAAGAGGTCAACCGGCACGGGAAGCGAGCGGAACGCCTCCAGACAGCACTCGCGCGCTTGGTGACGGTCGGCGTTGTCCGCGATCACGACGAGGATATCCACATCACTACGCGGTGTTGGGACACCATGGGCGAAGGATCCGAAGAGGTGAATTGCGATAACACCAGGACACGCCCTGGCACGCGCAGTTGAACGGCGAAGTTCAGCGAGCACGCGTTCACGATCGAGGAAACGCACGCTGGCAGAACTCGACGATGGCTCGGGCATCAGTAATCGCCTCCCTTGCATCGTCCACCGTGTAGTACTCTCCCGGAAGTCCGGCTGGAAATCCGTTGGGGTAGCGGGCAAGGATATAGTGACGGTCCAAGCGTCGCGCTGCCAAAAGAAGTGCGTCAGGAACTGGGAACCGGGTCGCGAGCCCTTCAAGGAGATGAAGGACGCTGTGTCCCCATCCCTCGCCGCCAAGTGCCAGGAGGAGGCCCTTCACGGCCTTTTCGGCTGCTTGCTGGGCCGCGAAGCAAGACCACTCGTAGTCTCCGGCGGCTGCCGCATGCTCAGCGTGCGCAAGATCGCGCTGGGCTTGTGCCAACCAGTCGGGTCCACGATTCGCCACGACGCCTCTTCCTACATCGACTGAAGCATACCAGCAGGGCAACCGGGAACGAGGAGACAGAGGGTGGTTACTCGTGCGTCAGGAATGGTGGGCAGCTGCTGCATCGGAGAGAGCATCACCCCGGGAACCCCGCCGAGAACGGTTGAGAAGCAGCACGCAGACGGCCCCTTTAGAACTCGTTAGTCCTTCCCTGTCCAGTGCGGGGCTGGTTGGCGGCTGAAAGAACACAGTCGAGCTACTCTGTAGTCGGAGCGTACGAGGGCTACGCTCGTCCTCGACCCGAGGTCACATTGGTGGCTGTTGCGACGTCTCCGATCTATCGTCGCTCTTGAGCCTTGCGTGTCGAAACGTTGTGGATCCTGTGCCATTGACGTCGTCTGCGATGGCTCTTGAGCCCTGCCTTCAGCGACAATGTCTGTCCCCTATGCCTCGCCAAGCTCGGTCTGGAGGGCGTATGATCGCGCGTGCGCGGGAGCGATGACTCCTGAAAGATGAGTGTTTGTCGATTGTCTGATCATGTCCGAGAGACTGCTGCTTCCCAGCCTCGCGGAAGCTCCTCTTTCTGATGGCGAACTTGGCTTTCTCTGGTCGTTCATCGACGCGAGCATCATGTTTCCAGCAACGCGTTGGCGGCTTCGAGATGCTTGGGGCATGTGCCCTCGCCATGCGCTCGGCTGGCTGCAGGTCGAGCTGCTCCTGCGCCCGAATCTCCTGCATGGCCCGGCGCTGCTCTACGAGGACTTGCTGTCTCGAGCTGTCGGGGCGATGGATGTCCACGGTCCGGGCCGTGCGCTTCGTCTCGCCTGGCGGTTGCGCATGCGGGCCCCATGCCTGATGTGCGAACTCGGTTACGGCCCCCAGTCACCAGGTTTTCCTCCCGAGGGACTTGCTCAACGACGAGCGGATCTCGTTCCCCTCTGCTCGTTTGTCCACGAGACATCTCCGTGGTGGAAGGAGTTCGTCTACGGAACATGTGTTGGGAATGACCATTCGGCACGTTGCCGAGAGCACCTCCGCACCGAGCACGCCTATGCCGAGGCGACCTTCCGGGAGCAGCAGGAGCGCGTTCGTCGGATCGCTGGGCATGTCAGTGCCTTTGCGCGTTCTTTCCGATGGGAACTTCGGGGAACCGCGACCGGTGCTGATCGGGCCGGCCTGATCGCGGCGATCGGCTGGTGTCAGGGGTGGGGCAGCTTCGTGGAGCTCGTCCGCGAGGATGTCTGAACGTCTGCGCCGTTTGCTGTCACTGGTGCCACGTGATCACCGTCTGGGGCCGTCGGTGGGCTGAGAAACGCTCGTGGCTTCAAGCTGACCTCGGTGCCACTGTCCGACTCCGCACAACCGGTCTCGCACCCTCGTTGGTCATCCCTCTCGAGGGGGCTGCAAAACCTTCGTCGTCTGCTGCTGAGAGGTTGGTGAGCAAGCGGGCTGTGTCCCAATTTCGGTGATAGCGCATTCGATACACGCTCGAGAATCTCCTGTTGACAGGATGACCTGCTGTGGGGTACTTTTTGGGCAAGCAAGAGGGCGATGGAGTCCGCCCGGGCGAGCGTCAAGCCCGAACTGCCGAGCGTGGCTGATGGCTCCTGTCCACACGGTGTGTGGGCAGGAGCTTTCTCTTTCCGCCCCCGCCGTGTGGTACAGATCGGCTCGCGAGAACGGGGGTGGAAGAATGGAGAATGTTTGGGCGATCGCAGCGATCTGGGTCGCACTCGCCTTCGTAGCAAGCATCTTTTCGATTCGACTCGGGATCTCTGTTGCACTCCTTGAAATATTGGTGGGGGTCGCGGCTGGTAATCTTTTCCACCTCCAAGTGACCGACTGGATTAACACCCTGGCGGGGTTTGGGGCGGTCCTCTTGACCTTTCTCGCTGGGGCGGAGATTGAGCCGGAGGCTCTACGGCGGCACCTCAAGCCGAGCTTGGCGATTGGCATCGCTGGGTTCCTTTTCCCTTTCTTTGGCGCTGCGGCCTTTGCGCGTTTTGTGGCTGGCTGGACGACTCCGCAAGCCTGGATCGCGGGGACTGCGCTCTCCACGACCTCGGTGGCGGTGGTTTACGCCGTCATGGTCGAAACTGGGCTCAACGAGACTGACCTCGGCAAGTTGATCCTCGCCGCCTGCTTTGTAAACGACCTCGGCACCGTGCTCGCGCTGGGGCTCATCTTCGCCAACTACAACCTCTGGTTGCTCGTCTTCACGGTGGTGACCATCGCCATCTTGGCTGTACTGCCACGGGCGATGCGCTTCGTGGTTACGGTCTGGGGGAACCGGGTGAGTGAGCCGGAGGTTAAGGTTCCTGCTGCTTGTGCTTTTCTTCCTCGGCTGGCTGGCGACGCGGGCGAAGAGTGAAGCTGTCTTGCCGGCCTATCTCGTCGGTCTCGTCGTAGCGGGGATCTTTACGCACCAGCGGACGTTGATGTTGCGGTTGCGCACGATTGCCTTCGCGTTGCTGACGCCGTGGTACTTTCTGAAGGCTGGCCTCTATGTGTCGATTCCGGCATTGGTGACCGGCATCGGCCTTGTCGTTGCCCTGCTCGTGGTCAAGATGGTGACCAAGCTGATTGGTGTGGGGCCGCTCACCCTGCTCTTTGGAATGGGGCGTCCCAGTTCGGCTTATACCACGCTGCTCATGTCGACCGGTCTGACGTTCGGGACAATTTCGGCCCTCTTCGGGCTGAATAATGGGATCATCAATCAGGCACAGTACACTGCGCTCGTGACGGCGGTTATCGGTTCGGCGCTAGTTCCCACGTGGATTGCGCAAACATTCTTCTTACCGCACACACCAGAGCCGGAGCAGGCCAGGGAGCCCATCGTGACGGTTCCTGTGGCGGAAGGAGAGGAGTAACACGCAATGTACCGAAAGATCTTGGTCGGCTTTGACGGGTCCGATGGCGCGAAGGCGGCACTGCGTCATGCCATTGAGTTGGCCCGTCGCTTTGGTGCCGAACTCTGGAGTTTGTCGGTGATCGAAACGCCGCATTGGGCGACGGCCACGGTCGGTGAGGTCGATGAGCAACGGCGACTCATTGAGGAGGAGTTGGAGCGCCTCCAACAGGCGGCGCGCACGCAGGCCGCAGAGTTTGGGCTGGAGATCCACGCGGTGACGCGCCTGGGGCACCCCGCACAACTGCTTGTCCAAGAGGCCCAACGCGGCAACTTTGACCTTTTAGTCATTGGCCACAGTGGTCGTTCCGGTGTGTGGGGTGTCTTCCTTGGCACGACCGCAGACAAGGTTGTTCGCCATGCACCGTGCAGCGTCTTGGTCGTGCGGTGGTAGCCAGCCATGAAGACAGCACACCGTGAAGCTCCTCCACGCTACGTGATCGCAGAGATCCGTCATCTGCTTGCCAAGTCGGGCTGCCCACTCTGCCATGCTGAGGCAGAAGCGCTCGAGCGGTTTCTGTTTTGGTTCTTTCATGAATCGTACGGGGAGCCTGAGATTGTTCTGCAATATGTTCGGTCGCGTGGTTTCTGCGCAGAGCACCTGAAACTCGTCGCTGAGCGTGGACCGCAGTGGCAGGTCTCGGCAATGTTTTCGTGGATCATCGAGGATCTGCTAACTGCTCTCCGCACTTCACTCGCAGCAGTTGCGGAGAAGAGACCTTTGCGATTCCGATCCTGGCGTAAAGGGGCGACCAGGGTGGTCGAACCAACCGCTGGGTGTCTCTTCTGCGACGTGATTGAGCGGACACAGGAGAGCCTTATCCCCATGCTGCTGGAAGCGCTGGAGTACGACGAAACACTGCGTGCTCGCTTCGTCGAGGTCGGCGGCTGTTGCGTTCCGCACGCTCTGCTTGTTGCACGGTCGGCGCGAGGAGAGCAACAGCGTGGGCTTCTGCTCGTTCTCGAGGTGTTGCAGAAGCAGCTCGAGTCCACCAAGCACGATCTGGACGAGTTCTTCCGCAAAGCTGACTACCGGTATGCGCATGAACCACGCGGTGCGGAGCAGCATGCCTGGCGCCGTGCCCTTGTACAGTTCGGATACAAAAGTGACCGAGAATCACCGACACAGCGCCAAACGTCGCAAGAGCAGGGTGCTCATTGCCCCCCTCGGAAACGAGGGTGAGTACACTTGCTCAAGAACGAACAGGAGGGCGTTGGGATGCAGCTGCTGCAGGGGCTCCGCAATCACATTGGTTTAGTTCCGAATCCAGTAAGTCAGGCTACACGACAGGCACGGTCCCGCATCCGTGGTGCTGAGGTGAGCATCAGCGTCTGCCCATACTGCGCCGTTGGCTGCTCGCAACTTGTCTATACCAAGGACGGCCGTATTCTTGACATCGAGGGAAACTACGAGAGCCCAATCAATGGCGGCACCCTCTGCCCCAAAGGGGCAGCGACCTGGCAGCTGATTCACAGCCCACTGCGCGAGCTCCGCGTCAAGTATCGCGCACCCTATAGTGACCATTGGGAGGAGCGTTCCCTCGACTGGGCGATGGAACGCATTGCCCAGCTTGTCAAGCAAACCCGAGATGCGACCTTCGTTCATCGTGATGAAAACGGTCTGGTGGTCAACCGGACGCTCGGCATTGCGCACCTGGGCGGCGCAACACTCGACAACGAAGAGAACTATCTCATCAAAAAGCTCTTCACTGGGGGGCTCGGGATCGTCGCCGTTGAAAACCAAGCCCGCATATGACACTCCAGCACGGTGCCCGGTCTGGGCGCCCGACTTGGACGAGGTGGTGCCACAACCACTCTGGCCAGCCTGGCCGAGAGTGACTGCATCGTCATCATGGGCTCAAATATGGCCGAGAACCATCCCGTCGGCTTCCGCTTCGTTGTCAAGGCACGGGAGCGTGGTGCGCGCATCATCCATGTTGATCCCCGCTTTTCACGCACCTCGGCACTAGCCGACCTCCACGTACCGATCCGCCCGGGAAGCGACCTGGTTTTCCTTGGTGCTCTGGTGAACTACGTCCTAAACTCCGAGCGCTGGAACAGTGATCCGTTCTTCCGTGAGTATGTGCTGCACTATACGAATGCCAGCGTGCTTGTCTCTCCCGACTTCCGTGATACGGAAGACTTGGCTGGAGTTTTCAGCGGCTACGATCCGCAGCAGCACCGGTACGATCCCTCGAGCTGGCAGTATGCTGGCCGGGTCCAACCGCTGGACGGGGAACGCTGGCCCTGTCGCCCGCGCATCGAACCCGAGCGCGATCCGACACTTCAGCACCCTAACTGTGCGTTGCAGGTGGTGAAACGCCACTTTGCGCGCTACACACCGGAACTCGTCGAGCAAGCGTGTGGCGTCCCTCGCGATCTTTTTGTCGAAGTCGCCGACACGATCCTCGCTAACTCGGGCCGTGACCGGACAACTGCCTTCTGCTATGCCGTCGCCTGGACGCAGCACACGATCGGCACGCAGATCATTTCCTGCTGTGCGCTGCTGCAGCTCCTGCTCGGCAACATTGGTCGGCCGGGCGGTGGAATCCTCGCCTTGCGGGGGCACGCGACGATTCAAGGGTCCACCGATATCCCAACCCTCTTCGATCTGCTGCCTGGGTATCTGAAGATGCCTCAGGCAATCCCGCAGCATGCAACGCTCGCCGACTACTTTGCCCATGAGCGCCCTGCAACCGGTCTCTGGTACGACATGCCCAAGTTCCTCATTTCGCTCCTCAAAGCATGGTATGGTGATGCCGCAACACCGGAAAATGACTTCGCCTACGAATTCCTGCCAAAAATCGGCGGCGACTACTCGTTCCAATCGATCCTGACTATGATGAAGGACGGGATCATTAAGGGCCTCTTTGTCATGGGGATGAATCCGGCCGTCGGTGGCCAGAACGCCCGACTGGCTCGCCAGGCATTGGCCAATCTCGATTGGCTCGTTGTTCGCGATGTCCACGAGATCGAAACGGCTTCCTTCTGGTATGACGCTCCTGAGGTGCGAAGTGGCGAGGTCCGGCCGCAGGACATCAAGACCGAAGTGTTCTTCCTCCCCGCGGCCATCGCTGCTGAAAAGGACGGGACATTCACGAACACGCATCGCCTCGTGCAGTGGCATGACAAAGCGGTCGATCCGCCAGGAGATGCCCGCTCGGAGGCTCACTTCGTCTTCCAGTTGGGACAGCGCCTCAAGGAGCTCTACGCCGGTGATGAGTCACCAGCTGGTCGGCAAATCGCTGCCCTCACGTGGGATTACCCAACAGTGGGGCCACATCAGGAGCTTGACCTCATGGCCGTGGCTCGGGAGATCAGCGGATACCGGGTCAGCGATGGCCGCCCGGTCGCGGGCTTTCAGGAGCTGGCTGATGACGGCTCAACAGCCTGCGGGTGCTGGATTTATTCGGGCATTGTCACGCCCGAAGGGGAGCACCGTGCCAAGCGACGTCGTGGTGATGATCGCGCCAGTCTCGACTGGGGCTTTGCCTGGCCTGCCAACCGTCGGATCCTTTACAACCGTGCCTCGGCTGACCCGCAGGGACGCCCCTGGAGTGAACGGAAGAAGTGGATCTGGTGGGACCCCGAACAGCAACGGTGGGTCGGCTACGATGTGCCGGACTTCCCGGCGAGCAAGCCACCGGATTATCAGCCGCCGCCGGGCGCTCGTGGGCTTGAGGCGCATCCGGGCACGGCACCGTTCATCATGATGCTTGATGGGCAGGGATGGCTCTTCGTCCCACGGGGGCTCTTGGACGGACCTCTACCTACCCATTACGAGCCGTGGGAGACACCGGTCACCAACCCGCTCTATCCCGCTCAGCCGCGGAGTCCGGTGGCACCAGTCTTCCTCCGCCCAGACAACCCGTATCACGAGATTGGTGACCCGCGCTATCCGTACGTCATCACGACTTACCGACTTACGGAGCATCACACCGCTGGTGGCATGAGTCGCTGGGTACCCTGGCTGGCCGAGTTGCAGCCCGCCGGCTTTGTCGAACTCAGTCCGGAGCTTGCCCGTGAACTGGGGATCACCACTGGCGATTGGGTCGTCGTTGAGACTGCCCGTGGCTGTGCAGAAGCTCGTGCGCTGGTCACCGAGCGTGTCCAGCCGCTTGTCATCGCAGGGCGAACCGTGCATGTCATCGGCATGCCGTGGCATTTCGGTTTTGGTGGGCTGGCAACGGGTGGTATCGCCAACGAGCTCGCTGCCCTCGTTAAAGACCCCAATTCGCTCATCCACGAGGCCAAGTCATTCACCTGCACGATCCGCAAGGGACGGCTGCAAGAGGGGGTGGTGCGGTGAACAGTGAAAGCACGCTGGTCGGCCGCACGCGCGCTCGCCCCGGTGCTTTCGGGTTCCTGACAGATACGACGCTCTGCATCGGCTGCAAGGCGTGTGAAGTCGCCTGTAAGCAGTGGAACCAGCTGCCGATGGATGACTTTGGCTTTACCGGTATGAGTTACGACAACACCGGTGACCTCGGCGCAACCACCTGGCGGCATGTCGCTTTCATCGAACGCGTTGCCGATCGGCAGGGGCGGCGTCCAACGCGGCTCCAACCTTTCCAGAGTCACTGGCTGATGCTCAGCGATGTGTGTAAACACTGCGTCAATGCGGGATGCATGGAGGCCTGCCCCACCGGGGCGATTATCCGTACCGAATTCGACACTGTTGTCATTCAACAGGATGTTTGCAATGGCTGCGGCTACTGTGTCCCTGCGTGCCCCTTCGGTGTTCCAGCGCTGAGCCCACTTGATGGTAAAGCGCATAAGTGCACGCTCTGCTACGACCGGCTGAAGGACGGCCTGGAGCCAGCCTGCTCAAAAGCCTGTCCGACCGATGCTATTCAGTTCGGACCGGTACACGCGTTGATGGATCGTGCCAAAGCGCGTGTGGCTGAGCTTCAGGCGCAAGGCGTTGACGCACGGATCTACGGTGACGAAGCGCTCGGTGGCACCGGAGGAATCGGGGGGCTGAACGCTTTCTTTATCCTGACTGCTCCGCCGGAGGTGTACAACCTGCCAGCGGCGCCAGAACTCCCGCAGCGGCGGGTGCTACCGGCCTTCTTGACGACGGCACTGGCAGCGTTGGTGCTCGGCGTGGCGACGCTCCTCTCCTTCTGGCGAACCAAGGAGGTGCGCCATGGCTGAACTGCGTCGTTGGCAACACCGGCGTGCCCCTGGAGAGCCAGTGAGCGCCGAAACACGCGAGAGCTACTACGGACTACCGGTCATTCACGGACCACACTGGCGGTGGCCGATCGTTTTCTACTTCGTGCTCGGAGGTCTGGCTGGTGGCAGTGCAGTGCTGGCGGCCGCAGCCCGGTTGGTTGGTGGGCGGTGGGCCAGGTCCGTCGTGCGGATCGGGAGGTATCTAGCTTTCTTGGCGGTGTTGCCCGGTCCACTTCTCCTCATCGTCGACTTGGGGCGGCCCGAACGCTTTCATCACATGTTGCGGGTGGTCAAGTTGCGCTCTCCAATGTCAGTTGGTGTGTGGGGACTGGTGGGGTTTACCGCCAGTGCCTTCTTGAACGCGCTATGGCAAGCGGCCGAAGATGGCTTGCTCGGTCGGAGGGGAGTGGTTCGGTGCATCCGTCGGCTTCCTGACCGCGGTCTCGCGGCGATGAGTCTACTCCCGGCCTTTTTCCTCGCTGGATACACTGGCGTGCTGCTCGGTGCGACAGCTGTACCGCTGTGGGCACGGAATGCGCTCCGCTTGGGACCACTCTTCCTTTGTTCCGCGCTCTCGAGTGCTGCGGCGGCACTGTCCCTTCTTGTCGGGAGCGGGCCGGATGTTCAGCGAGTACGGCGCGCGCTCGAGCGGGTAGAACAGGTGGCGCTCGTTGGAGAACTCGCTCTGCTGGAAGCGGTACAGCGTGGCAGTGGAGACGTGGTCGGACGACCGATCACGGTGGGACTTGAGGGGCGTGCCTACGCGGGAGCACGGGCCAGTGCCGGGCTCGCGCTCGGACTGCACCTCCTGGCGCGGGTCGTGCCGCGCCGGTGCCGCACCGTGCTGCGGGTGCTCGCTGCGCTGGTCGCGTTCGGCGGAGCCTTTCTGCTACGTGCAGCGATGGTCTTCGGCGGGCGCTGCTCAGCGGAGGACCCGAGAGCGACCTTCGTGATGACCCGCGGTGAGCGTCACTGAGTCTGGAATGGACGAGTTCCTTGCTTGCGGTAGAGATTGGGTGCTGATGTACCTGTGGTCCGTTACGGGTGAGATGGCGCTACTGGGTCGGTCTCCCCGAAGCGAGCCGAGTGCTCGTCTCCCGGCCAGGCATGTGCTCTGCTGTGGTGCGGTCGCTTGGTCATGCACGGTGGGGTTGTGTCTTCGATACTGTGCGGAGTACCGCGTGGACTGGTGAGGCTCTCCATGCTCGCCGGCGTGAAAATGATTGGAGCGGGGCGCCTGACATTGGTATGACGCTGCTGTCGATGCTCGATGCGCAAGATCGGGCGCTGAAAAGACCCGGGGGCGAACTCTCACCCCCGGGCCGACATCGCAACGTGGCAGATCGTCTAGCGTCGGAACTGGAACCAGGCCTCTCGAGTGGTCCCATCCTTTAGCAAGAGCACGACCTTCCCGCACCGACCAGCCCAGGCCTTGTCCGTCTTCCAGACGTAGATATATTGGTCGGTTGTCCGGTCGTATTGGAGTCCGCTGCTGCCGGCGGTGCTGGCCTCGGTTTCGGTGATGATGTCAGTGGGGCCCGCACCGCAAGTGACAAACTGCACGCGCGGCGCTCCGAGGAGGATATTCATGCCCTGGTACCCGTTCAGTGAGAACTTGAGCGGGACGCTGCGGCCAGCCTGTACCACGTTCCAGACGCCAGGATTGTCCACTGGTGCGAAGAAACCGCGCCATTGATACATGACCTGATAGGTGCAGTTAACCGAGGAGCTCGGGTTCCCAGCGTTATCCACAACCAAGCCAGCCGGCAGTGTGAGCGTTTGTGATCCGACCTGGGTCGTGTCCAACAGCACGTTCCCAGAAGTCGCACCGGCGACTCCCGATCCGCCGTCGGTGGCTGACCAGGTCGCGGAGATCGTCGTGTTCTGAAGGATCGGACCGCTCGGACAACTGAGGGTGACGGTGGGTCCCTTCTTGTCGACCTTGAAGAAATACGGTCCGACGGTTGTGCTGTTGCCGACCATATCGGCCACGGTGCGGCTGCTCGTTGTGGCGCTGGGGGTCTCAGTATCGGCAGGAACACTGGTGGTGAGAGAGAAGGTGGCGTCTGTGGCATCTGCTAAACCGGAGCCACCGTCTGATG
>NZ_JAMSLS010000020.1 GCF_023806465.1 Thermomicrobium sp. CFH 73360
TCTCAACGATGCCGGCGCCCTCGTGGCCGGGGACAATGGGGTAGCGGGCAGGGTGATCGCCGGTCGCGAAGTGCCAGTCAGAGTGACAGATGCCGGTCGCAACCATTTTGACGAGGACTTCTCCAGCCTTGGGTTCATCCAGTTCCAATTCTTCAACACTAAACGTCTTGGTGGGACCATGCAGCACAGCTGCCCGCGTCTTCATAGGCTCCCCCTTTCGCAACATCTCCGACTGACCAGAATCCTCTCATTGATTGTTGAGTGAGAGAGAACTAGTTTTGTTCAAAGTATAGCAGATAATCGAATGGCTGTCAACCCTTCCGTGCACGGGCGAGAAGGGGATTCACCGACATAGGTTCCGGGTAAATAGAGACTTTCCTCGGAAGACGAGCGTTGACACCTTCGAGACGCCTGGATATACTCCGGCTGACATTCCGAACATGTTGGGTGGTTAGGGAAATGCGCGGAGAAGGGAGCGGAAAGATGGAGCCGATGGTGGAGGTGCTGGTGGAGGAGCCGAAGACGGTGGTTGAGGAGCAGTCGGCTGCGACGCTCTCGGCCGAGACAGAGGAGTCAGCCGAGCAGCTGGTGGAGATGCTGCTCGCGGAGATCACGATCGACGGCATGTGCGGGGTGTACTGATCGAGTCGGTGCGCTGGGAGAACCGCACGAGGCTTGCCCGGACCGCGGCGCTCCGGCCGGAGCCGTTTGGGGCGCTGGCCTATACCTACCATGAGCGCCGATTATTCTTTATCCCGCCCTGGCTTGTTCCCTTTGTCGAGGGTACTGGGAATGAGACAATCGCCGAGGTGGCGCAGCGCCTGCGGGCAGCGGGCATCCTGCCAGAGGACGCGGGAGAAAAGATCCTGCCGCTCCTGGAGGGGCTGCGTCGCAGGGGGGTCATCGATGTGGACTGACGTGCTGCGTCGTGGGTTGAATGCGCCGATCTGCTTGACCTGGGAAATTACCTACGCCTGCAACTTCAACTGCGTGCACTGTTTGTCCTCGTCTGGCAAGCGCGCGCCCGATGAATTGACGACGGAGGAGGCCAAGCGGCTGATCGATGAGTGGGCCGCATTGCGGGTCTTCTACATCAACGTTGGGGGTGGAGAGCCGCTTGTTCGTCCTGACTTCTTCGAGCTGATGGAGTATGCAATCGCGCGCGGGATCGGCGTGAAGTTCAGTACCAATGGGAGCCTGATTGACGAGTCTGTCGCAGACTGGATCGTGCGGACACCATATCTCGACGTCCAGATCAGTCTCGATGGGGTGACTCCAGAGGTGAATGATGCGATCCGAGGCGCAGGATCGTATGCGTTGGCACGGCGAGCGATGGAGCTCCTGGCAGCACGCCGGTTCCCCTTTAAGATCAATGTTGTGTTGACGCGACGGAACTTCGAGCAACTCGAGGACTTCTACGCGCTCGCCAAGTCGTATGGAGCACAACTCCGGGTAACACGCCTACGACCATCGGGGCGCGGGCGCGAGGTGTGGCATGAACTCCGCTTGACCCGAGCCCAGAGTCGCCAACTGTACAGTTGGCTCGTCAATCATCCCGATGTGTTGACAGGAGACTCGTTCTTCCATCTCTCGGCGCTGGGGCGGCCGCTGGAGGGGCTGAATCTCTGCGGAGCCGGTCGGATCGTCTGTTGTGTCGATCCACGCGGTGACGTCTATGCCTGCCCCTTCGTCCTGACTGAGGAGTTCAAGGCAGGGAATGTCCGTGAGCGCTCGTTTACCGAGATCTGGCGTGATTCGCCGCTCTTCCAGCGATTACGTGAGTGGGAGGCTGGCTCAACCTGCCAAGCGTGCTCCGCGTATTCCCGCTGCCAGAGCGGGTGCTTCGCGGTGAAGTACTTCACCGGAACGCCGCTGGATGCACCAGATCCCGAGTGTGTCTTTGCGCCCGAGACTGGACCGACCGATATCGTTCTGCCGCTGCGTTTGCACCCGCGTCCGGTTCGGAGCCCACGACGGGTCGCAGTCACGCCGGCAGCGCAGTGACCTCCGCAGTCGTCCAAGGTGAGGAGCGGAACGCTCACGGTCCTTCCACCTTGGTCGGCTCAGGTGAGCGGTGAGGGGCACGAAGTCATCCGTGAGAGTCCGCAGCCAAGATGACGGAGAAGCTCCACAGTGGCATCCTGACGGTGCGGTGACGATCACAGCCCGTTGTTACATCGATCCTTCTGCGCGCTGTCTCGCCCAAGGCGAGACGGTGTGGATTGTGGCCGACCGACCACTCCGCGCATGGCGAGTGCATCCCAAGGTTGGCCGCCTGCTCGAAGCACTCCGGATGAATCCGGACGTGGAGCATGCGTTGCGGACTGTTCCAGGACTGCGACGCGAGCTGGCGCTGGAGCTCCTGGAGCGGTTCGCCGATGAGGGACTTGTGCGCTTGGAGTGGAGCGTTTCGGAGGATGTGTTGCCACCAGTAACCGTCGTGATTCCCGTGCGCAACCGGCCGCGGCAGCTCCAGGCATGTCTGGCCGCGCTGGAGCGGCTGGATTATCCGCATGATCGGCTGGAGGTTCTCGTCGTCGATGACGCTTCGACGGACGAAACACCAGAGCGCGCTGCGGCATGGTGCGGGCGGCTCCCCCTGCGCGTGATCCGTATGCCAGTCCGCGTGGGAGCGGCTGAGTGTCGCAACCAAGGGGCTGCAGCGGCACAAGGGGAGATCGTCGCCTTCACCGATAGCGACTGTCTACCGCATCCGTACTGGTTGCAAGCACTCGTTGTGGAGTTTGTCCGCCCGAGCGTAGCAGCGGTGGGAGGTGCCGTTCTGCCGGCGGATGAGCAGAGCTGGC
The DNA here is from genome assembly GCF_023806465.1 of Thermomicrobium sp. CFH 73360. Classification (GTDB taxonomy): domain Bacteria; phylum Chloroflexota; class Chloroflexia; order Thermomicrobiales; family Thermomicrobiaceae; genus Thermomicrobium. The sequence goes on from NZ_JAMSLS010000020.1 coordinate 2,808, forward strand.
TTGATCGGTACGAAGCGGTGCAATCGCCGTTGACACATGGGCCAGTACCGGCCCGGGTGCGGCCGCGCGGTGCAGTGCCGTATCTGGCAACAGCGAACGTGCTGATGCGGCGACGAGTCCTCCTCGAGTTAGGTGGCTTCGCACGTATCCATCCTGGTGAGGATGTGGATCTCATTTGGCGGCTCTGCGAGCAGGGCTGGCGGGTGCTGTACCGTCCGAATGGGGTAGTCTACCACGACCACCGTGACCGTCTTTGGCCGTTCTTGCGTCGTCGAGTGGCCTACGCGACGTCGGAAGTTGTGCTTGTCGAGCGACATCCTGCCTACCGGCATGTGCTCACCCTCCCTCTTGCCCTGCTGATGAGCGTCGGTTGGGCTTTGGCGAGCTGGCGTCGTGGACGATGGCTCCCGGTGTTCGCGCTGCTGCCAATACTGGCGGAGCTGGTGAGTGCGATGAGAAGCGTACGGCACGCGGGAGCACCAATTGGTACTGGGCGTCTCTTACAAGGGGAACTCCGGGGAACGGCAGCAGCAGTCTATTGGGTGGGAAGAACAGTAAGTCGATACTACAGCTGGGCAGCACTGATCACCGGAGCGCTCACGCGGCGCAGGGGCGTGGGCCAGTGGCTGCTTGCCCTGGTGGTGATGAGTCTGACTGGAACAGCAGTGGTCGACTATGTCCGCAAGCGACCGCGTCTTGATCTGGTCCGCTTCGTTCTCGCGCACATACTTGACGATCTTGCGAACAACGCAGGGCTTCTGGCTGGCTGCCTACGCTACCGAACAGTGCGTCCCATGCTTGTCGCACTTTCGTTCTACCGGCCACGTGGGGCGCCACGTCGGGAGCGGAGCCGCTAGGTCGCGGGTACCGAGTTCACGGACCGTCGGCGCAGGTGCGTCCTGGCCAACACGCAAAGCTTGTGTGGAACCGACTTCGTCATGCGACTTCGAGCATCCCGTGGTTCTGCTCGGTCAGGACTGGGGGCGGCAGATTACTCTGTGCGCTCCCTATTGTGCCGTGGCGTCGCGCCAGCCTGCGAGACCGCGGGGGAGGTGCAACGCCACTGCCCATCACCGGAGTGTCGGTTAGTCGAAGAGGATGACACCGCGG
>NZ_JAMSLS010000021.1:0-1913 GCF_023806465.1 Thermomicrobium sp. CFH 73360
TGTAAATTAGCACATTATTTCAGAATCCCTTTTTCAAATTATTTCAGGCGGATTCGGAAATAATGTGCAAAATTTTTGCGGATTGTTCCGGATTTTGCACATTCTTTCGGAACGTTTGCACGCTCTTTCAGATGAAGATTTCCAGCGCGCCTGATGGACCGATGGAAAAGAAAAAGCACAAAAGAGGCCGATTCGGCCCCTTTCATGCTAATACCCCATTTCCTCTGCGGCCATGCGCACCACTTCTTCGTCAATGGCGTCCTTTTTCAGCTGATACCCGTATAACAGGCACGTCGTGGCCAACGTGTTGATCACCCGAGGCCATCCCCGCGACTGCAGGGCAATCGCCTCTAACGCCGATGGGGTGAAGATCGGGTGCTTCGCCCCGGCCTGTTTCATCCGATGCTCGATGTAGCCCGCCACCTCTTCCTTCTCCAGCGGCCCCATCCGGTATCGCATGATGATCCGCTGGTCGAGAGGGCGGTGCTGATTGAGCCGCAGCTTCCCCTGTAAATGGGGCAGCCCGGCCAAAATCAAGACAAATGGGTTGGTCGAATCCATCTCAAAGTTGAACAAGATCGCGATGTCCTGTAAAAATGCATCCTTCGCTAAATGCATCTCATCCAAAATGAACACCGGCGTGATCCGCCGTTCATGATACAATCGCTCGATCGCCTGCTGGATTTGGCGGAAGAGGTCTACCTTGCGGTACTTCGGTTCCTCTCCTAATCCCAAGGCCAGTCCACGGTAAAAATCCATCACGCCTCCGGTCGATAACGGGAAGTAGANCTCCGGTGGATAACGGAAAGTAGACGACATGATACAAAGATGGATTCAATGACTCTTTCAGCGCCCGAAGGGCGAACGTCTTGCCCGCCCCCGGCTCTCCGATCAACAGCCCGATCCCCCGGGTTCGTTTCACGTACTCCAGCGCCCGCAACGCTTCCTGAAATGACGCCCCTTGATACGCCTCGGACGGGTCTGTTTCTTTCGCAAACGGCTCCCGCGAAAGGGAGTAAAACGATTTATACACCGTGTTCTCCCTCCTTCGCCGGAATCGCCGCAAACGGGGACCGATGGCGTTTTACATAGGCATTGTCCTCCAAACGCACCCGAATGGCTTCCGCCACCCGTTTGCCATCTTCGTACACATAGACGCCTCGTTCGTCATAGCGGAGCTCAATCGATTGCCCAATGAACCGAGGCGGCACTTCGTATAGCTGTTTATTCAGGGTGATCGTGCCATCGGCTTTCACCTTGCGGTGCTCCCGTTTCAGAAAAATCGCATCCAGCCAATCGCCATCTTCGATGAACGACACGAGATGCACTTGCGATTGAAACACCTCATGCGGCGTTTTTCCGTCCAGTGAGGCGTGCGGTTTTCGATGATACTCCTCTTCAAGCCACTTCCAAAAACGCTCGTTCAACTCGTCAAGCGATTTCGGCGGATTCAGCTCCAACAGTGGATAAAACCGTGTCTGTACGGTGCGGAAGAACCGTTCGATTTTTCCCTTGCTTTGCGGGTCATACGGCTGGGTGTGGATGAGTGTAATCCCCATCTCGGCGCACGCATACTGCAGCACCTCGGACCGATAAATTTTCCCGTTGTCCGAGTAAATGCGTTTCGGCTTCCCGCAACGAAGCACCGCTTCCTTCGTGACGATCCGCAGCCCGTCAAACTTCTCCGAAGGGAAAAATTGGGCATATGGCACTAACCGCGAGCAGTCATCGATATACGCGATCAAAAACGTTTTCTGGGCTTTCCCATGGACGCGAATCGTGGGTCCATGGGATAAGTCCCCTTGCCATAGCTCATTGATCTGGTCATACGCAAAACGCTTTCGCTCCGGCATCGGCAAGATTTCTTTTCCCACCAGGTTGTGTTTTTTCAACAATCGGTATATAGTAAAGTA
>NZ_JAMSLS010000021.1:1980-2909 GCF_023806465.1 Thermomicrobium sp. CFH 73360
TCTTTCCCGACAAGGTTGTGTTTTTTCAATAATCGGTATATAGTAAAGTAAGAGATATGGTTTTTTGGGATTCCCCCCTGCTCGATCAGGTGTTCGTAGAACACCGTCACGGGCATGGTGGGATGTTCTTTTCTTAGGGCTAAAATATGATCCTCATCATCGGGCGACAGACGCCTTGAGTGGCCGCGGTCCGAACGGCGCTTCGGCTTTAAGGCGTCAAAGCCCCCTTTTTTGTATCGGGTGCACCAATCGAGGATCGTCTTGGCTGCGATTCGTTTGTCGCCTTGGTGGGGAACATGGTGCACTCGCTCGCTCACCTCTTTCAGATACGTCTTCGGTTCCACCTGCCCATTCACCAACGGAGCGATTAGCCCGTACCGAAACAAGGCAATGTCGTGTCTCATCGACTCATTCATTCAAATCTCCTCCTGGTCTCACTTGGAATCAGGACCGTTCCGGTCCTCCTGCCCTTATCGTACCGAATTGCTTTTTCTCCGTCGATAGGAAAGGTTTGTGGGAACCTCAACTATTTCCAATTTAGGGTATGTATGTAAAATCAGGATCCCATTTAATTCGCAAAAGGGTGTCGGAATCCGCCCTCCCACATCTCTCTGATGGCCGAATCAAGACCGTGTTCCTNCCTCCCACATCTCTCTGATGGCCGAATCAAGACCGTGTTCCTCTAACGTCTGGATCCACCAAGAAGCCCGTTCCTTTTCTTTTTTCACGATAGGGCCTATGATCCTCCACCGCCTCGCAAAAAAGCTGTGAAGGCTTGATAGGTTTCGGTAGAACCGTCGGACATAAAAGATGATGCCGTCCTTTGTCGGGAGAAACGGAGCCTGGTTCGTCCTTTCGGTCAATCCCAACTGCTCTTTCACGACTTGCCATATGGCGGACAACGTATACTGAAAATACGGGAGGAGAAA
>NZ_JAMSLS010000022.1 GCF_023806465.1 Thermomicrobium sp. CFH 73360
ACAGCGACATCCAGATCGTCGGCGTTCCGACGACACTCGTCTGGCGACTCGTCCTCAACGGGCGGCAGTTCGAGCCGTTCAAGGATCCTCGTGTGCGGGAGGCGATCAGCCTGGCAATCGACCGCGACGCGATGATTGAAATCGGCACCGAAGGACGCAGTGTCCTCTCCGGGTGGATGCACCCATATGGCGCCTGGGCGCTCCCGGAGGAGCGAGTCCGCCAAGCCCGTGGCTTCGGGAAGGACAAGGAGGCGGACCGGCAGCGGGCCAAGCAGCTTCTGGCTGAAGCCGGCTTCCCCAACGGGTTCGACGTAGAACTCCTAGCCTTCGCCCTCGGTACGCCGGTGACGCAGAGCCTCGTGGCTGATCAACTTGGTCAGATCGGGATTAGGGTCACGGTCGCTAACCTTCAGCTCGGGGAGTATGTGCAGCGGGTCGTGGCTCGTGAGTTCCAGATGTCGCTCGGGTTCAACGCACCGTGGGTCGACGAGCCAAAATCGACCTTCGCAGCGTGGATCACAGACAATGAGCAGGCGAGCCTCACTGGCCTCTGGTCGGAGGAATTGATCCAGCTCTACCAGCAGATCGACCGTGAGTTGGATCTCCAAAAGCGGAAGCAACTGACCCAAGAACTCGATTTCCGCTCGATCGACGATCCGGCCTTCGGCATGATCTATCTCTTCCGCCCGGTCATCTGGCACATCTTTCGCCCTGGGGTGCTCGCAGGATTCACACCACAACCGAACTACAACCTCACGGAAAAGCATGCAACGACGTGGCTGCGAAGCTGAGGCGCGCTCGCAACAGCCACACGCGTGTGTCGCTTGCCCTAAACCGACGCCGGGCCTACTCAGATCCGTCGGTAGGCCCGGTATCTCCATTTCCAACGGCAATAGTCTCGCCGCCACTCAATGTACTGCTGCTCTCCGCCTGTTCTGCCGGTCCCGCTCTTCCGCTACCGTGCCACCGGACAGCAGCTCCTCCTTGCAGTCATCCCAGAGGACTGCAGGGCGTCAGCCTCACCCGTTTCTCAAAGGCCGCACAGATTTCGTCGCTCCTCTCCAGGGCATCGTTGCACTGAGCGCAGCCCTGTCCCGAGATCATGGCCGTCCAACTGCAGAGCAGCATAGTGATCATCCTGGCATGGTGCCCAGAGAAATGCCTCCCGCATCGCGCCCGTTCATCATGTTTCCCCTAGAAGTCCAACCACCATCACCGAAGAGACACGTTCCCTCCCTTGCTGCTCCCCAACTCCCTCACCTCACTTTCGGCGTCCGTGCAACTCGGGTACCCCCTTCTAGCACACTCCACACAGCGCGCTCTATTCCACAGCCACGATGACACCGTCCCCCTCTCGCTACAACTTGCTCATTCTTTACTACTCCCAGGATTGTTCTCACTCAACGCGAACGCGATTTGGCTACGCAGCGCGTAACTCCCCACTCCTCGACCGGCTGGAGAGAATGGCGGGCTTCGGCATTCACCGTTCCCGAAACATCTTGACACCGAGGTGGCGAAGAGTTAATCTCTGAACCAGTACTCAAGAGCGTCCCTACTGAGCGGCACAACGTGAAGGAGGAGGAACATGCGTATCTGGACGAGACGTCGCTTCCTGAGCACCACCGCGGGTGCTCTTGCTTCAGCACTCTTGGTTGCATGTCGCGGCGGCCAGGCTGAGCCGACCCCTGCACCCACCGCAGCTCCGGCAGCACCGACCCCCACCACCCCAGTCTCCCTGCCCACCCCGGTGATGCAGGTCACGCCGACCCCGACCACGGAAACCGTCCGACGCGGCGGCGTCCTGCATTTCAATCTCCCAGGCGACCCAACGAATTTTGATCTACACCAAGCGGCCACCAGCACCGACCTGTGGTGTATCGGCCCTTGCTTCGACACGTTGCTGCAGTTTGATCCCAATGATCAGACCAAGATTCTGCCTGATCTTGCCATCCGCTGGGACGTCTCCGCTGACGGTATGACCTACACCTTCTCTCTCCGGCAAGGTGTTCAGTTCCACGATGGATCCCCCTTCACCAGCAAGGACGTCC
>NZ_JAMSLS010000023.1 GCF_023806465.1 Thermomicrobium sp. CFH 73360
CGGATCATGGCAGCCATCTGCTTCTCTTTCGCTTCGTCCTCCAACGTGCCGACCGCGCTGTTCAGCTCCACGAGAAGCCCCTCTTCGTCTTGTTTCGCCAGCTTCTTCCGCACCTCCCGCCAACGCGGATGGCCGGACAGACACTGACGCAGCTCCCGCGCCACATGAAATCGATCCAGCTGAAAGCACGCCCGCTTCCCAAAATACTCCCGGCAGGCCGTGATCCACGACGCCGCGTCGCCGTTGATGATCAACAGGTCCCGGCACGGATCATAGGCATATTCGTTCATCAGCCACTCTTCGAACCGTTCCCACACGTCTCCCTCCCCTTCATGGAGGTAGTGGCGCCGGTTCACGAGCTCGAGCTGCGAACCGTTTCGTTTCCATCCCTCGTGAACCGCCAGGATTTTCTCTTCTTTCGCCCGTTTCCCTTTCCCCTGGCGGGAAATAAACAGTCCATCCGCCTCCACAAACAGCACCCGGCCGTGCCGTTGGGAAACAGGGCGGTGCAGCGAGACAGGGGCCTCCAGCACCAGTTGGCGAATCGCCTCGTGGCTCATGACCGCATACCCCACGATCGACTCCAACGTACGGGCCGCTTTGCGGTAGGAAGAGCACTCTACGGCCAACTCGACCGCCGTTTCCTCGAGGCAAGGACTGATCGATCGGGCCCCATCAAAGCCTAATTCGGCATCCAGCAAGAAGGTATAGTTCCCCGTTTGCCGGTCATAGTAGTAGTTCCGTCGAAACGTCACTTCTCCAAACAGCGTTTGGATCGTAGTCGGCCGTTTGTCTTTCAGCTGATACCGGCGCTTGTCCCGCGCTTCCGCCAGTTGTTGATCAATCTCCTCCAAAAGGGCCGCCAACAAGACAGCGAACACCTTTTGAAGAGTTCTGACTAATTGTTCCTCCAGCTCTTTTAATAAAGGCCATTCTGTGGTAAGATGTTTCATGGACTCTCTCCCTCCTGTTTTATGGATGTTGGTCATCACCATCATAGCAGGGAGAGAGTCCTTTTTGCATGACATTTGCTTTTTTCTACCGCGCTTCGCTTGGTGGCCCCGACGAGCGTCGCGAACAAAAGTTCGCAACCCTCGTCGGGGAATCATTCCTGAATGTCACCCACAAATATTTTACTCACAC
>NZ_JAMSLS010000024.1 GCF_023806465.1 Thermomicrobium sp. CFH 73360
CCCCGGCGCCGCCAGCACCATCCCCCGCTCTACCTCGTCCCGCTCTATCCCCCGCAACAAACACCCAACGTTGTCCCCCGCGACCGCCTCATCCAACACCTTCTGGAACATCTCAATCGACGTCACCACCGTCTGCCGCGTCGGCCCCAACCCGACAATGTCCACCGTCTCCCCAGGCCGCAGCCGCCCCCGCTCCACGCGCCCCGTCACCACCGTCCCTCGCCCTTTGATCCCAAACACATCCTCAATCGGCATCAGGAACGGCTTGTCCACCGCCCGCACCGGCGTCGGTATGTACTCATCCACCACCCGCATCAGCTCCCAAATCGGCGCATACTCCGGCGCCTCCGGATCCGTCGCCTTCGACTCTAACGCCAACAACGCCGACCCCCGTACCACCGGAATGCTCTCCCCCGGATACCCATACTGGCTCAACAGCTCCCGTACCTCCAGCTCCACCAGCTCCAATAACTCCGGATCATCCATCATGTCCACTTTGTTCAAAAACACCACAATCGCCGGCACCTCTACCTGCCGCGCCAGCAAGATGTGCTCCCGCGTCTGCGGCATCGGCCCATCCGGCGCACTCACCACCAAAATCGCCCCATCCATCTGCGCCGCACCCGTAATCATGTTCTTGATGTAGTCCGCATGCCCCGGACAATCCACATGCGCATAGTGCCGCTTCTCGGTCTCATACTCCACATGCGCAATCGCTATCGTAATCCCCCGCGCCCGCTCCTCCGGCGCCTTGTCAATCTGCTCGTACGGCTTGAAATTCGCCCACCCCTTCAAACTCAATACCTTCGTAATCGCCGCCGTCAACGTCGTCTTCCCATGATCGACATGCCCAATCGTCCCCACGTTCACATGCGGCTTCGTCCGCTCAAACCGCGGCTTGCTCATCGTCTCGCCCCTTCCT
>NZ_JAMSLS010000025.1 GCF_023806465.1 Thermomicrobium sp. CFH 73360
AAAGAGGAGCAAGAGCCAGCCGACGCGTCTGCGCCACAGGTAGAACGGCGTGGCTCGACTGTACGGCATCTCTAACGGCTGCGACCCACCCAACCGCTCAATATCCTCCGTCACCTCCCGCTCTAAAATGTCTGCAACATCGTCCACCGTGATGATCCCCAGCAGCCGATCCTCGTCATCCACCACCGGAACTGCCAGCAACCCCTCCTCCACCAACAGCCGCGCCGCCTCCTCCTGGTCCGCCGTCGCCCGCACTTTGACTACGTCTCGCTCCATGATCTCTCCCACCGTCCGATACGGCGGACTCAGCACTAACTCCCGCATCGACACCACACCCAATAACCGATTCTCCTCGTCCACCACATACGCGTAGTAAATCGTCTCAACCTCCGCCGCCACCTTCCGTAACGCCACTATCGCCTGATCAACTCGCACGTCCGGCAGCAGCGCCACAAACGCCGGCGTCATCCGCCCACCCGCTGTCTCCGGCGGATAACTCAGCAGCTCCTCCAGCTCCCGCGCCTCTACCGGCTCCATCTCCACCAAAATCTGCCGCACCTCCGCCGGATCTAACCGCGACAGCACATCCACCGCATCATCCGGCGCCATCGCTTCCAAAACGTCCGCAGCCTCCGCCGAACTCAGCCGCTCCACGATCTCCGCCGCATCACTCGGCTCCAGCTCCGCCAAAAACTCCCCAAACGTCTCGTCCCCTACTACCTCGGCAAGACGCGCCAGCTCCCCAGCCTCCATCTCCCGCAGCACCACGTGGAG
>NZ_JAMSLS010000026.1 GCF_023806465.1 Thermomicrobium sp. CFH 73360
CCATCTCCCGCAGCACCACGTGGAGTTCGCGCCGCTCCACCAGCCGCCACAAGAGATCCTCCACCACCTCACGTTCTCCGACACGCAGTGCAGTGCGGAGAACCGGGAGCATTGAGAGTTCCTTGGCCATGAACCCGCTCCTTTCGGCGCCATCAGTGTAGGCGGAGAATGAGCCGTGCAACGTTGAAGTAGATCACTAAACCCGTCCCATCGACGAGCGTCGCGATGAAGGGCGAGGACACGACGGCAGGATCAATGCCGAGCCGCTTCAGCAGCAAGGGCAGCAATGTCGCCACTGTCACAGCCCACAGGACGATGCAAAAGAGTGCGACACCCACCGTCAATGAAATCGCCGGATCGACGCCAAGGATCTCCGCTCGCAGGACACCAGCTGCGCCCATAACAGCTCCCGCTAAAAGTCCAGCAAGAAATTCCTTTGGGAAAATCCGCAGCAAATCCCGCAGCCCAATTCCTTCGACCGCCATCGCCCGGACAAGCGTCGTCACCACCTGTGATCCGGCATTCCCTCCCGTCCCGATCAACAAGGGAACGAAAAAGGCAAGGGCAATAGCTTCCTCCAGTTCTTGCTCGAAGTGCCTCAAGACCGTTCCCGTATACATTTCAGCCACAAAGAGGAGCAAGAGCCAGCCGACG
>NZ_JAMSLS010000027.1 GCF_023806465.1 Thermomicrobium sp. CFH 73360
TTCCTCCCCGCCCGCTCCGTCACCACCCGCGCCAATTCCCCCGCCCGCTGGTTCCGCTCCGCCATCTGCTGCACTAACTCCGTCGCCCGCTGCAACGCCCGCCCCTGCTCCTGCGCCGCCTTCGCCACCGCCTGAATCGTCTGACTCATCTCCTCTACAGCCGTCGACGCCGCACTCACCTGCTCCGCCTGCCTCGCCGACCCCTGCGCCACGTCCTGCACCGTCCGCGCCACCGCCGTCGTCGCATCCGCGATCTGCGCCGAAAGCACCTGCGCCTGGCTGCCCGCACCGTGCACCTGCCCAACCGCTATCCGTACCTGCCCCACCAGCTGCGACAACCCCTCGAGCGCCCGCCCGAAGGTCTCGCCCACCACCCCCAAGCGCTCCAGCATGCGGTCAAACGCCTGGGCCATCCGCGCCAGCTCGTCACGACCACGGACCCCAAGCGGCTCGGTTGTCACCACAAAACGAGCCGTCAGATCCCCGGCCGCTAACTGCCCCAGCGCCGCCTCCAGCGCAGCAAACTCCTCCTCCGCCAGCCGCTCACTCGCCCGCGCCACCGCACTCACCGTCCGTAACACCGGCCGCAGGACCAGAAAGCCCACGACAAACGCCACCACCGCCAGCCCCGCCGCCCCTACCATCGC
>NZ_JAMSLS010000028.1 GCF_023806465.1 Thermomicrobium sp. CFH 73360
TACTAGATCTTTGAAGGTGTAATAAGGGTGAAAAGGGATTTTTTCAGGGGCTGAATTTAATCCTAAAGGATTATTGGACCCATTCTCATGAAGAAAAATTAAATGAATTCCTACTATAGCTATAAGAATAAAAGGTAAAATGAAATGGAAAGCAAAAAATCGAGTAAGGGTGGGGCTACCCACTGAAAATCCTCCTCATAGTCATTGGACTAGGTCTTGCCCTAAATAGGGGATAGTTGAAAATAAACTGGTGATTACTGTAGCACCTCAGAAGGATATTNTTGGACTAGGTCTTGCCCTAAATAGGGGATAGTTGAAAATAAACTGGTGATTACTGTAGCACCTCAGAAGGATATTTGACCCCAAGGAAGGACATATCCTACAAAAGCTGTTGCTATTAAAATAAATAAAATAATAATTCCTGAAATTCATACTTTAGAGGAGCGGAATGAGTTATAGTAGATTCCTCGCCCAATGTGAATATAGATACAGATAAAGAAAAAAGAAGCTCCATTCGCATGTATAACTCGTAATAAT
>NZ_JAMSLS010000029.1 GCF_023806465.1 Thermomicrobium sp. CFH 73360
GCGCGGAACCTCCAAGAGGTGCTTGACCGAGCACCGAACATTCAGGACCTTTTGTACAACAATCCGACGGGAGCGCGGGTCTATCCGGTCGTCCCGCCGGAGTTCACCAACTGGCGCGATGAGCAGCAGGCCTGGCGCGAGACTGTCTGCCTCTTCGACCTCTCCTACCACATGACCGACCTCTTCCTCCGCGGCCCGGATGCCTTTGCCCTCCTGGAGAAGCTCGGCATCAACTCCTTTGCGGGCTTTGCCCCCGGTCAGGCCAAGCAGTATGTTCCTGTCTCGCCGGAAGGCTCTGTCATCGGAGACGTCATCCTCTTCTACCTCGAGGATGGGACCTTCCAGCTGGTCGGCCGCCCGTCCGTCCATAACTGGGTCCAGTACCATGCCGAGACCAGTGGGGCCAACGTCACCTACGAGCGGGATGAGTGGTCGGTAGCTGATCCCCACAAGCCCCGCAAGACTTTCCGCTTCCAGATCCAGGGGCCCAATGCGCCTAAGGTCCTGGAGAAGCTCC
>NZ_JAMSLS010000003.1 GCF_023806465.1 Thermomicrobium sp. CFH 73360
GCTCCACGGATTCCCTTCCTCGTTGGTGGCTCAGCCGATCTCAGCGAGTCTACCCGGACTTCGCTGGAGGGCTACCCCCCGATCGCCAAAGAGCGATACTCTGGACGAAACATCCACTTTGGTGTCCGCGAACATGCCATGGGAGCAATACTCAATGGGCTGACCCTCCACGGCGGCCTGATCGCCTACGGCGGAACCTTCCTTGTCTTCAGTGACTACTTGCGCCCCGCCTTGCGCCTTGCTGCCCTCATGCATCTTCCGGTGATCTACGTCTTTACCCACGATAGCATCTTCCTTGGTGAGGACGGCCCAACGCACCAGCCTATAGAGCACCTTGCTTCCCTCCGCGCAATCCCCAACCTCACCGTCATCCGCCCAGCCGACGCTGCCGAAACGGTGGAGGCCTGGCGCGTTGCGCTCAACTACAACGAAGGGCCGGTAGCGCTCGTCCTCACCCGCCAGAAGGTGCCTACCGTCACTGCCGGCGTGGCCGAGGGGCTGGCGCGCGGCGCCTACGTGGTTCGCGAAGCTTCACGCTGGCCGCCCGACCTCCTTCTCATTGCCAGTGGCTCCGAAGTTGCCCTCGTCATGCAGGCTGCGGAGACACTCGAGCGTGACGGGCTGGCCGTCCGCGTCGTGAGTATGCCGAGCTGGGAACTCTTCGATCGGCAACCAGACGACTACCGTGCCGCCGTGCTCCCGCCGGAGGTGCCGCGGCGTCTCGTCGTCGAGGCGGCTCGCCTCTTGGGCTGGGAGCGGTATCTAGGACCGCACGGCCGTGGACTCGGGGTCGACCGGTTCGGTGCCTCCGCACCGGCTCCAGTTTTGGCCGAGCACTTCGGCTTCACCGTAGAGCATGTCGTCGCGCTCGCCCGCGAGCTCGTCGCCATGACACCGGCACCACCAGGCATGAGTACCCCGACCGTGACGGGAAGCTAAAGCGACGCGGTGACCTGCCCTCGCTTCTGCGTCACAAGCGCCCTCGGCGCTGTCGGCGTTCTACCACACTTCGGCACACTGCTCTTTGGGCCAGGCGCAACGCGGTCGGCGCCCGATTCATCGCACGCCGCATCCTTGTCCCTGCGCGAGTTGGCCAGCACCGTGCACGTCCACACCGCCGAGCACGGTGCAGTGTGGCCGAAAGCGCGCCGCGTTGTAAGTGAGTCTGACCATGCCCGCCTGGGGCAGCAGGCCTTGCGCCAGCGCCAGTGATAGGTCATCCTCGCGCAACGAAGCTTCTTTGCGTCCATCTCTGAGACTCCCACACCCCACGGCCGCGATGTATGGTCCCCACCGACATTGCTGGGTGTTGCGCGTGTGGGGGCTCGCCTCTTCTCGCCAGGACCGGCAAAGGTCTGCAGTGCGGGGAAAGCGTAGGACCAAGCAGGGTGCGTCAGAGTGTGCCGCATCGCACCCGCATCTACGGCGATCTTTGTCCTGATCGTGAGAGAAGGCTCCACAGGGGATGCTTCTGCGGTGGGATCATCCGCCCCGGTGTTCCGTGTTATCGTCACGTTGTTGACTGGTGAGAGAATGTATTGGTGTCGGGATCGTTCGTCTTCTCGGGAGTGCAGCTCATGCGCGCTCTCGGCAAACCATCACGGAGGCTCGCCAGCTGCAGCGGAATCGGCAACGTGGGTGGGCGATCCAGGGACGAGTACCAGGTGCCCTCTCAACTTGCTTCACCGCGGTGTTTCCCTGTCCCTCGTGGGTGAGTTTGCGACGCCACCAGCTGGGGGAACCGGGTGTTGGGGCGTTGAGCCGTGTGTCCTATTGCCCAACACTCCGCACTGCACAGCCCTCACTCAGCCGCACGATGGCAGCGGATACCGAGCGTCGTTTTCCCGTGAGGTAGTCCCGACCGTCTTCGCACAATCTGCCATGGCATGCTCCCCTGGCGTGGGGGTGTCCCCCCGGTGTAGCACGTGTACGGCATTACCGTCACTCTGCTGGGTTGGTGCTGCCTCTCCGCGTGTTGCTTACCACCAGTTCCCCTCGTGGAAAGCCCCACACCACCAGCCCGACTGCCAGGATGACCAGGGTGAGGATCCCAAAGTACACCCATCCCAGGGCATCGGCCAAGGCTACCCGGAGCGCTGCCAGCGTGTCTTGGGCCAATGTCGCCCGGAGTGCCGGCTCCAACAGAGCGGTTGTCGGCACGTTTCCGAGAGCTCCGGTGCGAGCAGCCAGCCCCGCACTCAAGATCATCCCCAGGGCGGCTACCCCAACCGCCCCGCCAATCGACCGGGCAAACCCCACCAGTGCGGTCGCGATTCCTCGTTCCTCCCAGCCGACCGCATTCTGCACCGCGATGATGAACGCCGTCGCGCTGAATCCCATTCCCACCCCGAACAACCCTGCGACTGTCACCGGGAAAGCCAACCCAGCCGAGCGCGGCACTGCTTGCAACAGGAGCGCCGCGGCCAGCATCGCTGCCATCCCCACAAGTACCGAGCTCCGGAAGCTGAAGCGCAGGATCACCCGCCCTGCCAGGGTCGACGCCACCGACCATGCGACCGCGAAGGGCATGATCACCCCGCCCGCAGTCATCGCCGTCCCGCCGAGCACCCCCTGCACAAAGAGCGGGAGATATGAAGTGGTCCCAAACATCCCTGCTCCGATGAGGATGCTTCCCAGAACCACCACCCCTATCAGCCGTTGCCGGAGCAGGGGGAGTGGCACCACTGGTTCAGCCGCCCGTCGCTCGATCCACCAGAATGCACCCAGAAGTGCTGCCCCAAGAACCAGACTTCCCAGCGCCAGAAGGCGCCGCTGCTCGCCTCCACCCTCGAGGTCCAGTAAGCCCAAAAGCACGAGCGCCAGCCCCAAGGTCAATGTCAGCGCCCCTGCGTAGTCAATCCGGTGCGGCCGCCGTATCACCGGTTCCGGGAAAGCAAGTCCAAGCAGCGCGAGTGCGGCAAGACCAAAGGGAAGATTCACGTAGAAGACCCAGCGCCAGCTCAGCGTGTCGGTCAAGAATCCTCCCACCGCCGGGCCGGCGACTGCCGAGGCGCCCCACACGGCACTCGTCAGCCCTTGCAGCCGTGCTCGCTGTTCGATCGGGAAAAGGTCGCCAAGGATCGTCAACGTTACCGGGATGATCCCGCCTGCACCCAGCCCCTGCAACGCGCGAAAGATGACAAGCTGCAGCATCGACTGCGCCAGACCGCAAAGCATCGAGCCGGCAAGGAACAGCCCCATCGAGACGAGCAGCACCCGCTTACGGCCATACAAGTCGGCCAATCGTCCGTAGAGCGGTATCGTGGTGGTGCCAGTCAGCAGATAGGCAGAAAAGACCCACGGGTACAAGGCCAGCCCGCCTAATTGTCCGACGATCGTCGGCATCGCCGTCCCTACAACGGTGGCGTCCAGCGCCGCAAGAAACGTCGCTGCTAAAACTCCCGCCACGATTGCCACCTGAGCGCGGCGTCCAAGCACACGCACTGCCGCGCTGCGAACTGCTTCCGTGCCTGCCGGCTGTCTGCTCATCCTCCGGCCTCGCAGCCCCGTAGATGCGACCGGCAGTATGACGCAACCGGAGCCACTCAGCAACGGTGGCCGCGTGGTACATGGGGAGTGTGGTGAGCCGTATTTCGGCGACCCCAAAACCCTCGTTCTCTCCGTATACTGCTTCCAGCTCTCTTGAGGTCGGTGAGTGCACCCTGACCTGCGGTCGGGAGACGCTCCATCCGGGGATCGAGGTGACTGAAGTGATGCGACGAACTGTCTCTCGTCTGGTGCGTCCAGAACTTGTTGCGCTCCGCCCCGCGCTCCTCCTGCTGCTCGTACTGACCCTCCTGCTTCCGTCACCGCTCCTTGTCCAGGCCGCTCCCACCGGCCACGACGCGTTCCTCGATACCTGGGCCCGGAGCGACCTTCCCGTCGCCCAGGGCCGCGTCAGCCGCACGTGGATGTGGGGCCCGGAACCCTTCACCACGCCACTCCGTGAGCCCTACGCCGAGGCACCCGGTGGCTTCCGCCTTGTCCAGTACTTCGATAAGTCTCGGATGGAGATCACCAATCCTCTCACTGATCGCTCTTCTCCCTGGTATGTCACCAACGGCCTCCTCGCCAGGGAGCTCATTACTGGCCAATTGCAGCTCGGTGACGCCACATTCCAGGCCGTCCCACCGGCCCAAGTCAACGTCGCCGGTGACCCTGATGATCCGAACGCACCAACCTATGCGAACTTCGCACACCTCCTCGCCGCCGCACCACTTCCGGTGGGTTCTGTGGTCACGCAGACGTTGGACAATGCTGGAATCGTCCGCGACGATCCCGGTTTGGCACGCTATGCCGTCACTGCCGCGGTGCTCGTCCCGGAGACGAACCACAGTGTTGCTTCGGTGTTCTGGGGCTTCATGAACGCCCGTGGTTTGGTCTACACCGGATGGCGCTTCCGTGAGGACACGCTCTTCCCCAATCCGTTCTATGCCACGGGTTTTCCCATTACCGAACCCTACTGGGTCCGTGTCCGGGTTGCTGGCACGCCACGCGATGTGCTCGTGCAGTGCTTCGAACGCCGCTGCCTCACCTATACCCCAGAGAACCCGCCGGGTTGGCAGGTTGAGGCCGGCAACATTGGCCAGCACTACTACCGCTGGCGCTATGAGCAGCTCGGCCGGACCCCGCAGCAGGCTGGGGTCTACGAACTCGCGACGGTGACGAACGTTGTCGACGGTGACACCATCGATGTCGAGTTCCGCGATGGCCGCACCGCTCGCGTCCGGCTCATCGGCGTGGATACGCCCGAGGTCTATGGCGAGGTGGAATGCTTTGGCGTTGCTGCCTCGCAGTTCACTGCCGAGTGGCTCAACCGCAAGCAGGTCGCCCTTGAACGCGACGTCTCAGAAACTGATCGCTACGGCCGGCTATTGCGGTATGTCTGGATCGGTCCCTACCTCTTCAACGAGCTCCTTGTCCGTGAAGGATACGCTGGCGTCACGACCTATCCGCCCGACGTGAAGTACGCCTGGCGCTTCCGCGAGGCCGAGCGAGTCGCCCGCGAGGAGCGCGCCGGGCTTTGGGGTGTTTGCCCGAGTTCCCCGGTCGGCGGAGGGCAGGAGCCGCTGCCTGAACCTCCTTTGAGCCCGACTCCCCTGCCGACATTGACACCGTCGCCCAGTCCGGAACCCTCCCCTACCTGCGATCCCAGCTATCCCACGGTCTGTATCCCGCCCCCACCGCCTGACCTCGACTGCTCAGATATCCCGTACCGTCGCTTCCCCGTGCTTCCTCCTGACCCACACCGCTTCGATCCCGATCGGGACGGTATCGGCTGCGAGGTGGGCTGAGGGATCACTCAAGAAGTCGCTTGTCGCGCCAAGGCGACGGGGATGAGCGACTTCCTGCCGCGAAACGCAACATGATACTTTCGAGCTATACTGAGCAAGAAAGAGCGCGTTCGAGCGAGCGAAAGGATCAACAGCATGATCGGCGTAACTGGTTCCACAGGTCGACTCGGTCGACTCGTCATCGCCGAGCTCCTGGAGCGTGTCCCCGCGGGTCGCATCGTCGCACTCGCTCGGAACCTGGAAAAGGCGCGTGACCTGTCCATGCGCGGGATCACCATTCGCCACGCCGATTACGATGATCCAGCAACACTCGACTCTGCCCTCGCCGGAATCGAGCAACTTCTCCTCATCTCCGGTTCAGAGGTCGGCCGCCGGATTGTGCAACACCGTAACGTCATCGAGGCTGCACAGCGTGCCGGTGTCCGCCTTCTGGTCTACACGAGTCTCTTGCACGCCGATCGCTCGCCGCTCCGCGCACTCGCGGAAGAACACCTCGCAACGGAGGAAACGGTGCGCACAAGCGGTCTCCAATGGGTCATCCTCCGCAACAGCTGGTATACGGAGAATTATGAAGAGCGTGCCCGAGCCGCCGCGACCACCGGCGAGCTCGTTGGTGCAACGGGACGGGCACGGATCGCCTCGGCCACGCGGGCTGACTATGCTGCGGCGGCAGCAGTCGTTCTGACCGGTGATGGTTACGCTGGCCGGATCTACGAACTTGCCGGTGATGAGGCTTGGACAATGGATGACCTCGCATGTCTCATCGCCGAAGGTAGTGGGCGGCCAGTCACGTACCGTGATTTGTCACCTGAGAAGTATGTTGCGTATCTCGTCGAGCGTGGAACACCTCGCCCAATTGCTGACGTGCTTGCCGCGCTCGAGGCAGGGATCGCTCAGGATGCGCTCTTCGACGAGAGCCGCCAGCTTAGCCAGTTGATTGGCCGTCCCACAACCCCGCTCCGCGAGGTCGTTTACCACTGGCTCCGAACCTGACCGGTAACGCGGCCCGTCCGCTGCTCTACGGATCTCTTGCCTGCGCTTTTCTCGCCACTACCCTCCTCTCCACAGCCGCTCGTGTCACCCGCGTCAGAAGAGAGCGGTTCGTCGACCACGAAGAACTACACCTTCACCGCTCGAAGGAGCAGCAGCAAGACGCCTCTCTCCAGTCAGGACTGTTCTGGTCGGTACAACCGACCGCCCAGGTATTGAGTCGTAGCCGGGCTCGTCTCAGCACAACCACTCCTGCCCAGGCACCGATCGCACCCTGCTCCCCTGCCCTCTCATCATGGTCAGCGAGCTGTCAGCCGACTGCTCCAGGTAACGCTGATGGTGCTGCGTGGGCACGGGACGGGTACACCAGCGTTCCCGCGCTGTGTCGATTCGAGGCACCAAGACACCACGAGTCGGAGCGCTTCGCCCAAGGCGACGCCTATTCGATTCCAGAAAGGAAGCGAGCAATTGGTCGCCGGAAGGAAGGCCGGCATTTGATGCGGTTCCGCTCCTGAGGAAACTGTAGGGAGATGTCATGGGGAGCGGTATCGTCCCATCGCGTGCTACCAGGACATGCGGGTAACAGGGCTCCGACGTGCTTCCTTGAGGCTCTACCACTCGTCGTTGATCAGGAAGGAACAGCGAACGCCACAGAAGGCACGAGACAGCACTCGAAGGATGTTCTGCGGCTCTTTGGCTTTGCCTGAGCCGGCCGCTCCACACTCATCGACCTGGTTGCGGTCTGGGGTGTGTTCAGTTGGCCCGGCGTGATCCTCGCACGTGCCTTGGCTCTCCGTGGCTTTTTGGTTGCTCCCTTCTCTGTGACCTTCATGCAGGGTTTCTGATGGACACTCATCGGAGTACGGTGGCCTGCTGGTGCTAGGCACTGTCTTCCGCTTCTGGAGCACCTTGAACGTGGAGAGTAGCGTACAGGGTAAGTGATTCCCTCGTGACCGAGTAGTTTGGCAAGGTGAGTCCCTGCATTGGGAAACTGGCTGCCTGGCTGGTGCAGTCTTCTCTCCACCACACGCTGCCACCCCTACCGATCCGGCTGCGGCGCCCCTCCGCATGTCAGCTGCCTCAGCAAGAGTCGCCGAGCAAGGGGGCGTAACCAATCGTGATCCTCCGGGGACTGTTCCTGTGAATGCACGGCAAACGCCATCTGCACGCCTTGTCTGGGTCGACACTGCACTCCATCGCGGGGAGTCCGCGAGGCAGTCGCTCTCCCGCGTACGAGGAAATGCCGGCCCCCTATCTGTGCTCAGCGATGCGAGAGCATGCCTTTCTGGCTTGGCCAAGAAGTCCCAAAAGAATTCCGGACATCGTTCCCAGATGATGGCTGCGGTGCTTGCCGATCCTTCGCCATGAAGGGAGTCGTGAGTGTTCATGCGCGATGTCTTTGTGCGTCGCCAGCCCATCTTTACGCGGCGCCTTGAGGTTTGGGGTTACCAGATCATAGCCGGACGCTTCGGCTACGTCGAGCCTGTGGTGTCATCGCCAGGACGGCCACAGACAGGTCGCCTGACTCTTCCAGGCTCGCCCGGTCTACCGCCTGTCCCCAGTGATGAAGCGCGCCTCTTGCTGGAAGCGCTCGCCGAAATCAGTCTACCCGCCCTGGTTGGCGAGTCGCTGGCCGTAGTTCGTCTGGCACCGACGACAGCACTCACGGCTCGTGATTTCCTTGTCTCACTCGCCCCGCCCGATCGTCTCGTTGCGCTGATGACGCTCCATCCTGTTCCGGACCGTGCAGTGCTTGCCGACGCACTCGATGCCCTTCGGGATGCCGGCTTCCGTGTCGGTCTTGCCGGTTTTCAGGGCCAGCCTGAGTTCTTGCCATTTGCTCGCACCGTTGACCTCGTTGCAGCAAGTTGTCAGGAGATTGGCCCAGAAGGGCTCGCTGAGTTCGCCAATCAGCTGCGGGCATGCCGGGCTCAACTTTTGGCAACCGATATTGACACCTACGACGTCTACGATCGCTGCCGCGAATCTCGTGTCACCCTCTTTGCGGGCCCCTTTCTCTCGGCCCCTCGCTCGGTCCGGTCGACTCGTGCTCCCTCGAACCGCGCTCTCCTGCTCCTGCTTGCCCGGTTGCAAGATCCTGAGGCGGAGTTCTCCGAACTCGAAGCACTCATCTCTTTGGACGTTGGTCTCACCTATCGGCTCCTCCGGCTTGTCAACTCGGTCTGGTACGGTCGACGTCGGATCGAGTCAGTTCGTCAAGCCCTGCTGCTCCTCGGTACCCGACTCGTCTCGGCCTGGGTGACCTTACTTCTTATGGCGGATATTCCGGACAAACCGCACGAGCTGCTCACGACAGCAGTGATCCGTGCGCGGATGGCAGAGCTCGTCGCCGCTGCCCGCGGACGGACCAGTCGTGAGGCTGCATTCCTGACCGGACTCCTCTCGGTGCTCGATGCCCTGCTTGACCAACCGATGGAGGAGCTGCTCGCGTCGCTCCCGCTCACTGACGAACTACGCGCAGCGTTGCTTCAGCACCAAGGAGAACTTGGTGCAGTCCTCGATGCTGTCCTTGCCTATGAGCGAGGAGACTGGAATCGCCTCGCCTTGCTGGGTTTGCGGCCCTCTCTCCTCACGTCTGCCTACCTCGATGCAATCGCGCTTGCTCGCGAGATTGATCTCGCCATGGCCGCCTGAGGTCGCCGTGCATGAGGTACTCATTACCCGTCAGCCTGTCTTCGATCGCCATCTTGACACCGTCGCTTACGAACTTCGTTACGGTCAACCAGTGTCGACTCTGCAGTCGGGTGCGTCATCGAATGCCCAACGCTTCCTCGATACCGTCCTTGAGCTTGGGCTCGATGCACTCGTCGGGGCCCGCCTTGCAATTGTCTCCTTCCCGCCTCCAGTCATGGTCTCGTCGTTGCCGGATCTTCTGCCTCTCCTCCCCGCTGACCGGCTCGTCCTGGCCGCTGGACCGGACGACCTTCGCGAGCCGGAACTCCGAGGAGTGATTCGCCGTCTTCTGGCGAGTGGCTGTCGGTTGCTCCTTAATCTTGCGGACGATCCCCTCTTCACTGCCCTACCGCTCGATGACGCAGATTTCATCCGCCTCTCGCTCCGCCATGCCAGGGCCAAGCTCGACCGGCGGCGCGCGCTCGAACGTTGGCTGACAGAGCAGCTGGCAGATGTCGCATCCTATCGCTCTGGTGGCCTACGGGTGCTGGTGTCCGATGTCCAGGACTACCGGGAGTTTGTGCGATCACGCGATCTAGGTGTCGATCTCTTCCAGGGTGATTTTCTCTTCCGTCCGATCCTTGTGCGTGGGCGTCGGCAGCCAGTCTCGAGCGCTGCCTTGTTCCTCCTTGCTCGCCTCAGCGATCCAGCCATCGAGTTCGAGGAAGTCGAGCGTCTCCTCGCACAGGACGTCCAGCTGACCTACAAGCTGCTCAAACTGGTCAACGCGGTCTGGTTCGCCCGTCGTACCCGCGTGGAGTCGCTTCGGCAAGCGCTGCTTGTCCTCGGTCTGCGGAGCGTTGCGGCCTGGGTGGCCGTGCTTGTGCTGGCAGGGATCGAACGGAAGCCAGTTGAACTCGTCCGTACTGCACTCGTCCGCGCTCGCATGTGCGAGCTTGTTGCCGGTGCTCTCGGCGTCTCGTCGCGCGAGACAGCTTTCCTCACCGGACTTCTCTCGGTACTGGACGCTGCACTCGATGTGCCTCTGGCCGATACGCTCGCTGAGCTTCCGTTGACGAGCGAGGTCACAGAGGCACTGCTCTACCACCGTGGCCCGCTCGGCCGTGTGCTCGCCGCTGTCCTCTCGTACGAGGTCGGGCATTGGTCACCACTCGCAGATCTCCCCATCACTCCAATGCTCCTAACCGAGGCCTTTATTGACGCACTTGCCTTTACCGCTCAGGCCCTCGTTGGGCTCGATCTTGCCCCCTAACGCAGCACCGGAGCGGCCGCCGGCCGCTCGAGAAAGACCGCGATCGCGCGCCCAAGTGCGCGGGGCCGTTCCTCCGGGAGAAAGTGGCTCGCATGGACGAACGCCAGAAAGCGGGCTCCAGCGATTGTCCTAGCATATTCCTCCGCTTCGTCGAGACGGAACTGCGGGTCGCGTGCTCCCCAGGCAACGAGGAGCGGAATCCTGCCTTCCCAGCAGCGTTCAGCGAGCGCTACTCGCCAGCACTCGAGGTCAGCCGCACTGAAGAGCGGTTGCCGTGCCAACCGGACGAGCGTGCGCCGAAAGCCGAGTTCGAAAGGCTCCCAGTAGCCGCGAAGCGCCTCCCGGTCGAGCACGCTCGGATCGGCGAGGAACGGGCGCATTGCCAGCCACAACATCCATGGCCGTGCCAAGGCGATCGCTCCGTCGCCGAGCAGTGGGACACGAAGGAGAGAGAGTGGCGAGAACCCCGCTCCACGCCAGCGTTCCACACGGAAACTCGTATTGGTCACAACGAGGTGCGTGACTCGTTCTGGCCAGCGTTCGAGTAGAGCTACCGCGACAAGCGCTCCCGCATCGTGCCCGACAAGCGCACACCGCTCGACCTGGAGTCGTTCGAGCAGCCGAGCAAGCTGTTCAGCGAGTTCGGTCACAGTGCTCGCACCGCGTGCGGGTTTGTCGGACCGTCCAAAGCCGAGCAGGTCAGGAGCGATGACTCGCCGTTCCCGACCGAGAATCGGCAGCACCTTGCGCCACAGAAAGCTCGAGGTTGGGATCCCATGCAAAAGAACAACTGGTTCGCCCTCCCCACGTTCGCGGACAAACCACCGTCGGCCATCGACGTAGACGAATGCACCGCCGGGGGTCTCAATCCTGGCCATGGGTGCCCTCCTCTCGTGCGCTGCTTCTCGTTGCGCAAAGTTCTGCCGCGAACGTCCACGGCAACCACTCACGGGAATCACGACCATTCGCACCAGCCCCTCGGGCTACCCGCCCACCCCGGTTGTAAGGAGTGCTCGGATACCTTCGCCCTCTCCTTCGCTTACAACCGCAACGAGCAAAAATGGCGCGTCTGGTCAGGGAGCAATGCAGGCATTTCTTCCCCGGATAATGCTCATCCTCGAGCCGTGCCACTGATCTACACGTGACAGAGCTCAGGCGTGACGACCGAGCTCGCCGGGTATCCCTCGGCCAGCGGAGTCGCCGCCCTCGCCTGATCAGCCTAGCAGGAGAGAGCCGATCTCGGCGCTGGATCCCGCGTTGCTCCCGAGTTTGCCGCCAGGGTGCATCGTGACCAGATCGTACCCGTTCCTTCACCCGGTTCACGAGATGGCCCGAGGCGTCTTGTGACGCAGAGCCTTCAATTCAGCGAGTGTGCACTTACCCTCCCTTCTCGGCGAAAGGCCTGTTTCCCTGAATCCCGGAACCACGTGCCGGCGCGTCGATATGCTCGATTTGTGTGAGGATCAACTGGTCTCCTCCCCGCCTCGAGACCCTGCAGCACGTCCGGAAGGCGGAGGGCTAGCCTCCTGTTCGGTGTCACCCACACAGCCCGAACCTCAGGAATGTCCGGCCTGCTGCGTGCAAGCGGGTCACCATGTGTGCTCCTTGGTGCGAGTGGCTAGAAGGATCATTCTTGCTGACCTTGGTTCCAGAACACGAGCGCGCACAAGAGGTACCCTGGACGGCTGGGAGGAGAAAGGTGCTGGCGAGAGAGTATTGACTGTTGCACCATCTCTCCCCTGCTCTGGTCACCGTTTCAGGTCGGGCGATGCGGCTCAGCCGGTGTGACACGAGAGGCGCGACTCACGGAACAGTGCTATGTGCTGCACGCGACTCTCACTTCCCTGTGTCCTCAAAGGTGCATCGTGGAGCGCATGTGCCTCAGTCCCTGCGTCCCGATCGTTGCTGCTTTCCCTACCTTGTGGCCGCCGGATGTGTCCGGCGAGGAGATGTGGGTGTGCTCACGTGCGTCTGCATGACGAAAGGGTACGACCCCTTGTACTCGAGTGCTGTAGGTATGCCATCCATCCTCTACCTCAAGACGCGTACCATGCAGAGTGCTCTGACAGGGCAGGGGGGCAGCGGCTAGGCACGAGCATGATGGTGTGTCGCCGCATGGTTCACCAACGGATCCGGTGCGGAGCCGCGGTGTCGCGGAACGTAGAGCTACTGTGCAAAGACCTTTTGGGTTCCCAGAGCTGGTCGATGAATCCGATGTGGGAATACTTTCTGCCCAAGCATGCATGCGGAGCGGCCTGCGCTCCAAAACGATCGTGCAGGTGCGCCAGCGAGGGGCTGACAGTTCGCGTACCCTGCCCGTCGACTCTTCGCTGCCTGGCCGACCGCAGGGGATGCCGGCGTCGAACCTCGTTGCCCGTGTCTGTGGTCACGTCCAGGCTGTCGCGCCTGCTCGGAAGAGAGTCGCTCAGGGGGGATATCCTATGGTCGATCCAGAACGCTTTCGTGACGTGATGGCTCGTCATGCGGCCGGAGTGACGGTTGTCACGACCGCCCACCCATCGGGCTATCACGGCGTGACAGTCACCGCTTTCTGCCCGCTCTCGCTGGAGCCACCGCTCGTCCTTGTTTGCATCGGACGTGAGCAGCAGAGCCATCGTCTTCTTGAGGAAGCGACCGGCTGGGTCGTGAACTTGTTGGCGCGGGAGCAGGAGTTCCTCGCCGAGCAGTTCGCCGGGCGCGCGCCACTGGCTGACCCACGCTTCTCACGCATCCCGCATCATCTCGGCCTCCTCGGGATCCCCCGCATCGACGGCTGCCTTGCCTGGATCGAGTGCCGCCCCTGGGCCCGCTACGATGGCGGCGACCATTCGATCTTCGTCGGTGAAGTCGTGGCTCTGGACCTTGGTCCTGCCGATGATCCCTTGATTTACTTCGATCGGCAATATCGGGAACTGGCCTGGTGAGCGTCACAGCTGCGCCGGCTCCATTCGCTGCTCAATGAGCAGCAACGGTGTCGCGGGACATACAGCTAGCCTCACTATTCCCGAACGTGGATGTGTCACGTCCCGCCATGGATCGACTGCCCCATCTCCCTGCCCGCATCCGTGCTGGTGCACTCCCGGTTGATCGGAGCTCGAGAGGTTCGTAGTGTTTCTGGTCTCTGACTTCACGAGAGAAGCAAGACAATTTTAGCTCGATGAGATTCCGCACTGCGTCCCCGGTGAGTGTGTGTTTCTCCCCAGCTATCTTTCAATGCCAGCGGTCATCTCTACCTCTTGTTTATGAACAGTGTCCGCGAATGTGTTCCAGGACACGGGATCCCATGGGTTGTAATGTGCTCTGCGCATGCCAGTCACCATGCGCCAAGTTCATCTTGATGAGTGTCTGGGAGTACACTCCCTATGGGGAGAGTAACGTGTGTGAGGGAGCCTTAGGGTGGCTGAACAGCTTCAAAACCAATCCGGTGAAGTTCCAGAAACGGTCCCGGCGCAGCGGCGGGAACGCCCGCTTTGGCTGCTTCTTGGGTTGAATATCGCCCTCCTGGCGGTCCTCGTTAGTGCCGTCTGGCTCGCGGTTTGGATGATGCGCCGCGGTGAGGCGCCGCGCCCCGCTCCTTCGGCCGGCGACTTTCTTGCGGGACAAGCCCTGACCGTTGGAACTCCAGCCCCCAACTTTCACCTCCCGCTCCTCGACGGAGAAGAGATAGACCTGAGCGCGCTCCACGGACGCCCTGTCCTGGTCAACTTCTGGGCTTCGTGGTGCGCTCCCTGTCGGGCGGAGATGCCGGCGCTCGAGCGGGTCGCGCAGAACTACGAGCAGGCTGGGCTCGTCGTGGTCGGCATTAACCAGCTTGAGGATCCAGACACAGTGCGGCAGTTCGTTCAGGAGTTCGGAATCTCTTTCCCCATTGCGCTCGATCGTGATGGGACAGTCAGCCGAGACTGGCGCGTGTATGGAATTCCTCAGACGTATCTGATCGACGCTGACGGGGTGATTCGCAAGGCTTGGGTCGGGATGGTCACTGAAGACTCAGTCTCTCGTGCACTCGCGGAACTTGGCCTTCCGTCGACTACTTCTTGAGGAGCTTCTTCTCCTGGTTCCTGCGTCGTGCTGAGGAGCATGTCACCGTCCCCAACTGGGTAGTGTCTCCACAGGGAGCCCAAGCTCTCTGTTGGACATTGAGCTTCGCGCTGCTCGCCCAGTGGTGCTGTCTCCGCAGGTGCCCCCTGCTGGACGCTTCGGGTGGGAGCTCGTGCGCACGCTGATGGAAAGACTGTCAGGTGACTGGCTGAGCAGAAGCTGCTCGTGTCACTCGTCGGGTTGGTTACCGTGCACTTCTTGACTTGCGCCAAACAGTGGTCGAGCAATGCTGTCATCTTCTGCGCGCTGGAAACGTGTGAGCCGGAAGAGTGCCGGTGGAGATGTCGTCGGCTCGGTTGTCAGATCAGCCAAGAGTTCGCCGATCGCCGGGGCGAACTTGAAGCCGTGTCCTGAACACGCGCTGCAGAGCACGACCTGTGGCCACTTGGGGTGCCGGTCAATCACGAAGTGATGGTCAGGGGTCATCGTATAGAGACAGGTTAGGTACCACAGCACAGGGCCGGTGGCGCCGGGCCAGTAACGCTCGAGCGTCGTGCGCAGCTCCTCGATCTCCGTGGGCTCGGCTGTACGGCGAACCGTCTCCGGTGTACAGACTTCGCCAGCATCGTGCCGGCCAAACTTTACCCCCTGGCCAGGAAGCTCTGGGAATGCACCGTAAATTCCGGTCTCGTCTTCCCATAAGGCGAACGGGAAGTGCTCCGCGCGGTAGCGGGCGGGTGTCGTCGGGGCGAAATGTACATGGAGGATTCGCCAGACTGTGAGCGGCAGGTTGAGTTCCGGGACGCTCGTCGGTAGCCAAGGCCCAGTGGCGAGGACGAGCCGTTCTGCGTGGAATGTCCCGAGCGACGTCTCGACCCGAACCCCGTCACCGTCCGGAATCCAGCGCTCCACCGGGGTGGAGTAGTGCAGTTCTGCACCCGCCGCTCGCGCTTCGTCGACGAGTGCTGCCATGGCTGCTTCCAGATCGATCAGGGCGACCTCGGCTTCCCATACCGCAACCTGATCCGGTGCCAAGCGCAGGCCTGGAAAACGTACCGCCGCAGTTTCCGCATCCAGGAGTTCGTGTGTGAGACCGTGTTCGCGGGCGCTGGCCAGTGCCCCGCTCACCAGTGCCGTCTCCGGACGGCCGATGTACAGGCCTCCTGTCTTCCTGAGCAACTGGCGCCCACTGGTCCCTTCCAATTCACGCCAGAGTGACCAGGCACGTCGTACGAATGGGACATAGTCCGGTGCTTCGTAATACGCTGTCCGGATAATGCGCGTCTTCCCGTGCGAGGAGCCGCGGTCGTGTCCGCGTGGAAAGGCGTCGAAGCCGAGCGTGCGATAGCCGCGCTGGGCAAGATGAAAGGCGGCCGAACTTCCCATTGCCCCGAGCCCGACGACGATAACGTCGAGACTGCGCACCATAACCCCCCAAGCCGACAGATTCACCCTATCGTATCTCCATTGCCCCCTGCTAACAATCCGGGAATAGTGAACCTCTATCGTCCCAGCGATTCGTGATCCGTCCGCATGCATTGCCGAAAGCTTGCGGATTGTACACAATCACAGAGACCCTGACCCGGTTTAGGGGTGACAGCCGAGTGGCTCCAGCGTGTGAATCGAGTACTCCAGCGAGTGAACCAGGTGCCAGAGCGTCCAGCGACCCCGCCCCCATCACTGGTCTGCCTCTCGGTGTTGTCTGCCCTCTTCTGTCCATGCAGACGGTGGCTGTGGAAAGGCGGTGTGGACCTCAGCTCGGAAGACTGAGCGGCGCGACACGATCGTCCACACTGACCACGGGAGGATGAGTCCTGGACATGGCGCGGCGGTGGGCTGCTCAGCTGAGGGGGCCGGCCGAACAGTCCAGTGTTGTGTGACAAGTTCGCGGGTGAATGCGGTTTACCGAATGTCCTGACCAGGGCCTGGCAGCACGAGACCCGCCGGTTCGACGAGTTCGCCCCGCCGCGAGAGCACGCCGAGCCCCAGTGATGCTGCGGTCTGCAAAGCATCGCGGTAGATGCGTTGCCCGTACACATAGGCGAGGAATGGTGGCTCAACCGCTTCACGTGCGAGTCGGCTGAGGAAGGACTTGGTTGTCAGTTTCCTAGCCCAGTTCCGAATGTCTCTGCGATGCAACTGGACCTTTACCTCGACAACAACCCAATGTTCCTGCCCCTGTGGGTCCACAACCAAGGCGGCGAGATCAAGTTCGCCGTTGACAGCCACGCTCCAAGGATTCTGCTTGATGGTATAACCCTTTCGCTCTAGTGTGGCCACGAGGGCATCCGCCGCGTCAGCTTCGACCATCGCACCGATCGTGACGGTCACCGAGGCGAGTTCGCTCCGAATCTGGCGGAGTGTCCGTTCGTGACGTTCGGCAGTTATCGTCAGCTCCTCAAGACGCTGCTCGTGGCGCTCGCTAGTGGCAGCAAGGCGGGTGGTGATCTCGGTGAGTTCCGCGAGGCGCTGGTCATGGCGTGCGGCGAGGGCGCGGAGGGCGGCGAGTTCCTGCTCGTGGCGCTCGCTAGTGGCAGCAAGGCGGGTGGTGATCTCGGTGAGTTCCGCGAGGCGCTCATCGTGGCGTTGGGCGAGTTCCTCCAGTCGTGCCAGACGCTCATCATGGCGCTCGGCGAGGGCGCGGAGGGCGGCGAGTTCCTGCTCGTGGCGCTCGCTGGTGGCAGCAAGGCGAGCAGTGATCTCGGTGAGTTCCGCGAGGCGCTCATCATGGCGTTGGGCGAGTTCCTCCAGTCGTGCCAGGCGCTCATCATGGCGCTCGGCGAGGGTGACCAACCTGGCGAGCAGCTCCTCGTGACGAAGCGTCGTGTTCCGGAGTTCCCTGAGGTCCTGCTCTATCCGATCCAGCTGCTGGCCTCGTCGCTGCATCTCGATCGGAAGCGCGAGTAGCTCCTGCGTCAGGACATGGCGCCGGAGTTCTTCCCGCAGCTCAGGATATTCCTCTATTGCCCGGAGCAGCGCTCGAAGCTGCTCAATCGACAGGGACATCAGTGATTTCCCCTCTGCGCATGTGCATCTCAACAACTATAGCAGAGTCTCCCAACTTGATCATCCGGTGGCAGTCGGCTCGCCCTCTCTTCTCGGGTGACATCTCCCTGTGTGATGATCGCCCACCTGCCACTGTGTTCTGCGCTGTGGTCTTAAGCGAATTCGTCGAACAACGTACATTTTCACCATAACTCACGGTCGGTTGGTAGTGATCGCTCTGACGAGTTGCTCATAACCAGCGTTTGACTGTCCATTCGAGGCCGCGCTCGAAGGGGATTGTCACCGTGTGGACGTCCGGATGAGAGCGTACGAGCTCCTGGTAGTCTCTACAGTCGTGTGAGACCACATTGTCGGCGATGACGAGACCACCCGGGATCACGCGGTCAATTCCCGCAAGAAAGAGTCGGCTGTAATCGTCCTTCTCGGCGTCGAGAAAGAGGAGACCAATGCCATCAAATCGTCGCACCAGTTCTGCTGCGTCTCCCTCGAGCACTGACGCCACATCAGCCAGTCCGGCTTCAGCCAGGTTCGCATTCGCTTCCCGGACTCGCTCCGGACGGATCTCGCTCCCGATGACCTGCCCACCATAGGTCTGGGCGGCCAAGGCCAGCCAAATCGTCGAGTAGCCCACGGCCGATCCTGCCTCAAAGATGAGTCGTGGCCGGAGCGCAAGGATCAGTCCATAGAGGAATGCACCGGTCGGCGGTGTGAGTGCGCGGATACGGAGCTCTTGTGGTAGTCCAGCCGCACGCTCGGCAGCGTCCCGCTCGTGCAGGCGGTCAAGGACAAGGCGGGCTCGCTCATTGGCGATGAGGTGTTCCTGTGGTCTCACCACGGCTCATGCTCCGTTCGTTCATACTCCCTCGCGCCGGCGAGTGTAGCACGTCGGATTCGCGGGGCGCTCCGACGCTGGTGCCCGTGAGGCTTCCTGCGGCGAGAGGAGCGTTGCTGGCACGCGACCCGTGGATCGTTTTTCCATCAGCTGCTCCGCTCACCAGCTCCCTGGTGTCGCGTACCATCTGAGAGGGGTTCAACGGATTTGTTGAGACTGCAGAGACCCTTTCCCCTCGACCAAAACGTGCCGTAGTGTGTATCTCCCTTGTGCTTCTGGGCTACGCGAGGAACACCCCTGACGAATCTCGTACGTGCTCTCAACAGAGTGGTGTGAAGGGTGGGCCAAATTCCTAACTGAGAGAAGAAGATCTTCGTGGCGGGAATTTGCACGAAGTGGGGGCTGCGCTCTGGGTAGTAGTGAGAGCAGTACTCTTGGGTGAAGGCGGTTGAGATGCGACTGAGTTGGGGAATTACCACCCGGCTTTCCCGTGCTACGCCTGTTGCCCGCGCGACAGGAGGCGGGGTGTTGCAGGTCCGCCTGGGTGTCGGAATTTTCGCAGCGACATTGGGAGCGATTTTCACTAGACCGGCACGGATCTCGGAGGCGCAAGGGGTGCTGCTCGGCGCAGCTGCCCGGCTGGCCACTAGCTTCTGTTCGACCTGAGCAGGCGGCTACAGCGGTGCTTGATGACTGAAACATACATCTCCTCGTCTTCGGCCTAATGATCTCGGCTGCTCTCGCTGAACAGGCAGGGGTCTTTCGGCTTCTCCCAGGATACGCTGTGCGGTGGACAGATGGCTCGACACAGCGTCTATATGCAGCAGTCTTTGCATTCGGTGTGAGGGTGACGGCAGTACTCTCCAACGATGCAAGTTCGTAGAGGGCGAAACGACGCGGCCGCGGCAGAGGCGTGACGGCAGTACTCTCCAACGATGCAAGTTCGTAGAGGGCGAAACGACGCGGCCGCGGCAGAGGCGTGACGGCAGTACTCTCCAACGATGCAAGTTCGTAGAGGGCGAAACGACGCGGCCGCGGCAGAGGCGTGACGGCAGTACTCTCCAACGATGCAAGTGCCATCCTTCTGACTCCAGTGGTCGCAATGCTTCTGCTCGGACTTGACCTCCCTCCGATGCCCTTCCTCTTTGCGACCCCCTGCATTGCCGATACAGCATCGTTCTTGCTCCCGGTAAGCAATCCGATCAACGCCCTCGTCTTGAGCGAACAGATCGACTGAGCGTTCTTCCTCTGCTTCCTGTTCGTCCCAGGCGCCTTCGCAAGTGTCACCAACGACGTGGTCTTCGCCTGGTGGTTCTGTGATGATCTGCGTGGGCACGAGGACTCCGCACGTTGGCGTGTTGTGCTGCCGAACGACCAATCTGTTGCGCACCGCATGCTGATTGGTCTTGCTCTGGCCTCTGTGTTTGGATTGTGGATGCGTCTTCCGCTGGGTCTGTGAGCGGTGAGTGGCGCGCTGACGCTTGGACAACTGGCACCTGTACCTGGAGCACCCTGCGGCGAGGCATTTCCTGGCCACTCTTTGGTTTCCGCACTGGCATGGTAGTCATTGTCCAGAGGTTTTAGGAGCTTGCCATAACGGAGCGGTTCGGTACTCCGCTCCTGACCCTTGATGAGGAATCGTCTTTCCGAGCTATCCTGGAGACCACCTTTGGTGCAGCACGTGGTTCCAAGCTCATCAACACCGTCCCGTTGACGCTCGTGATGCGGGCAGCGCTCTCTGATGCCGGTCTTCCCGCTCCGCAGCACCAAGCACTGGAGTATGCGACTGTCGTTAAGGCCCACTGCGGCCCGAATGTCACCACCGTCGGTTTGTTGGCGACGATGCTCTGGGTCCTACAGCTACACTGCTACGGGATTACGGTATCGCTATGGCAGTATCTCTGCCTTGGCCTTCTTGTTGTTCCGTCAATGTTGCTGATTGGCACGCTGATGATCTGGGTCCAAACGTGAAGGATGACGACTAAGGGCGCCAAAGAAGACACGGCACGAGCTGTTCGGTGGACTCCAAGCTGGCGTGCGCACCAAAGAAGGGTCGCAGTTGCGCGCCGGGCGGGTCCCAGGGAAAGCTGGCTGCCCCTACGGCCAAGAGCACAAGCTCGCCGACGCGGTATTGTGCTTCTGGGTGATACGGCGGTGGACCGAACAATCCTTCCTCGAACAGCTCGGATCCTGCCAGGATCACGCCGTCGTTTGCAGCAAGTTGCCGCACACGTTCCAGAACATCGGCCGCTCTGCCCGGCAAGGGGTGAAGGTAGACAGCACGTCGTTCCCCTGCCGGCGGCAAGGCCAAATGTGCAAGGAGTGTGGGGTCGGATAACGGACGTTGCCGTGCTGGATCAAGTGCTACCATCCCGTGATCGGCAGTCAGAACCACCAGCACGTCGCGGCGTGGCAGGCGGGCAATGAGTTCCTCCACAATGAGCCGATCAAGCTGGCGGAGTTCGATGTGCCAGGCGGTTGACTCTGGGCCAGCAAAGTGCCCGAGCGTGTCCAGACTGTCCCAATAGAGCGTGACGAGTTGCCGGCCTGGTTGTGCCAGTGCGGCGTGGGCGTGGGCGACGAACTCGCCGACCGTGCGGTAGCCGCGAAACTCCGCTCCCGCCGTCTGCATCTTAGTCAAAGGCGTGTCACGAAAGGCCTCGGGACTCACCACGGTTGAGCGGATGCCAACGGAAGCAGCGCGTTCGGCGATCGTTGGTACGGGGAGAAACTGGCGAGGCTCGAGCCCAGCGTTGGCATAGCTCGGGAAGCGGCCAAGCGGCGACCAGAACAGCAAGTTGGAGAGCATGCCGAACTCGCGGAGAAATGCAGTGAAGCCGATGAGGCCGTGCCGAGCCGGAGGCTCACCGGTGGCTAGTGCTGTGAGCGCAGCGACGGTGGTCGAAGGAAGGACGGAAGTCAGTGGAAACAGCACCCCTTCCTCCGCGAGACGTGCAAGCCCCGGCACCTCGCCGTCTGCCATTGCCCACGCAAGGCGCTCGTACCCGAGACCGTCGATGATGATGAGCAGCACCGCTTCCACCCCTTGGGTGAGATGCGATGGCCAGAGGTCATCTGAGACTGGTGTGCCAGCAGGCAGAGCGCCGAGCGTTGTCAGAATCGACCAGGGAAGATTGACGATCCCAAACCCCTCGTAGCTTGGCCGCACCCAACTCGGTCGCTCTGCCGAGAAACGTGTCCGCTCCCGTACCAGTTGCACTGCCTTCTCTCTGCTTTCCATGGTTTCCCCTCTCCTTCCCACCCCGATTCTCCTCCGGCGTTGCGTTCTCCAATCCTTAGGGCGAGCCGAGTATACCGAGATCGGCTTGACGGGAGGCGGCGCACGCGTCACAATGCTCAGGAAGTAAAACGTTTCGCGGCGGTGTCGATGCAAGAGCAGTACGAGGTAGGCCGCTCCGAGGTGTCGATTCTCCCGGCTCAAGCCGGTTGTCCCACTGTTCTCGGACTTCCCCGCCTCAACGAGTTGCAGCAGCCGCCCCACATCGCCTTTCTCGGTGTACCGTACGGCGTGCCCTACACGGGTAGTGGTCCAGAGCTCCCCTCGGCGGCCGCACCAACGGCGTTCCGTGCGGCATCGCTGGCTTTTCAGCCGTATTACCGGAACTACGACGTTGATTTCGACGGTGATCTCTTTGCCGACCGGGCACTTTCGTTGGCCGATGCCGGGGATGTCATGCTTCTCCCCGGTGACCATGCGGGGAATCTTGCTCGGATCACTGGTGCAATCTCCCAGTTGCTCAACAGTGGGACGGTCCCGATGGT
Source organism: Thermomicrobium sp. CFH 73360 (assembly GCF_023806465.1). Lineage (GTDB taxonomy): Bacteria > Chloroflexota > Chloroflexia > Thermomicrobiales > Thermomicrobiaceae > Thermomicrobium. The sequence continues at coordinate 21,854 of NZ_JAMSLS010000003.1, forward strand.
ACTGGGAGGTGACCACGCAGTCACGATACCGGTATTGCGCGCCTACAGCGGCTTTCGCTCGCTCTGTGTTGTTCAGATTGATGCGCATCTTGACTGGCGCGATGAAGTCAATGGTATTCGGGAAGGGTACTCGAGTCCAATGCGCCGAGCGAGCGAACTCCCAGCGGTACGTGCCATGCTCCAGGTGGGACTGCGCGGTGCTGGGAGTGGGCGTGCTGAGGAGTTTGCGGCAGCTCGGGCCTGGGGAAGCGTCCTCATTCCAGCCCGTGTCGTACACGAGCGGGGCGTCGTGTGGGTTCTGGAGCGGCTCCCAGTAGCGGACGGCTATTACGTCACGATCGATGCGGACGGGATCGATCCGGCGTTTATGCCGGGTGTCAATGCGCCGGCACCAGGTGGACTTGCCTACTGGCAGGTGTTTGATCTTCTCTGTGGTGTGGCGCGGCGCGGTCGGGTTGTTGGGATTGATCTCGTCGAGCTCGCTCCGGCACGAGATCCCAGTGGCGTGACACTGGCGCATGCGGTGCGGCTCTTGCTGGTCGCAATTGGTGCGATGGCACACACAGGGCAGTTTGATAAGAGGTAAGGAGGGCAGGTGAGCGGGAAATGGTCACCCCGACTAGAGACACCGGAGCGTCCGGAACAGCGGGTGTCTGGGACGTGGCTTTTGCTGGGCAGCGGGTTCATCGCAGTTGGGTTGGTATGGAGCTCGCTTGCCTACCGTTTCCAGATCGGCGATGCGCCACGCGCGATGCTTACGGCATTGGTGGTTGCTGCTCTCCACATCGTGGCGGGGGTGCTGACTTTTCGGCGCGCCAGGGTAGCCTTCCTATCCGGTCTCGTTGCGGTCGCGGCCGGTATCGTGATTGCGATCGGGGTACGGGTCTTCTTCCTCATCGGCGTGGAATTTGTCGCAGGAGTCCTGCTCATTCTTGGCCGGGCAGAGCTGCTCTCCGATCGTGGGAGGGGGTGAGATCGACGGAATCGGTGTATACTAGGGCACGCCGCTGACGGAACCGGCGCTCGACTCGCGAGGGGCGAGAACCGGGAAGTCGAGCAGGCAACGGTGCACTGCTGTACGGACTGAGCACCGAGAGGGTGCGCAAGCTGGTCAATGACGACCAGGGAGTGGGGAGCGCTGGAACAATGGTTCGCCCGATCGATGACCTTGACCGCTCGATCATCCGCCTCCTGCAGGAGGATAGCCGTATGCCAAGTGCGGAGATCGCCCGTCGGCTCGGCGTTGCCGAGCGAACCGTACGGGCGCGCATCAACCGGCTCGTGCAGGACGGCGTCGTCAAGCTGGTCGCGATCATCAACCCAGCAGCGCTTGGCTACGATGTCACTGCAGATATCTTCCTCGAGGTCGAACCAGGGCGATTGGAGGAGGTGGCTGAGCAACTTGTAGCCATGGAAGAAGTCGCCTACGTTGGTCTGACAACCGGCGACCGAGACATTAGCATCCAGGTGTTTGTGCCCTCCGTTGATGCGCTCTACCGTTTCATCACGGAGAAGCTACAGCGTATACCAGGTGTTGTTGGGACGACGACCTACGTTGTTCCCCGGGTGCTGAAGTGGTTGCACAACTGGTCGTTACCTGCCGATGGTGTGGTGACGACTGGACGACGTATGGTCCGGCGGCGCCGGCGTGGTCGGGCAGCGCGGAGCCAAGCAGAGGCGTCGGTGACCCCAGCGACGGGAACAGGCGGTGGTGAGAACGCGTAGTGCGGCACATGAGGAGTGGCTTCGTCGGGGACACACTGCGCTCGGTGGCGCAGTGACAAGTTTCGTCCTTCCTGAGACACATGCCGTTGTCCTCTCGCATGGCTTGGGAAGCCGAGTCGTTGATGTGGACGGTCGCGAGTACATCGATTACGTACTCGGGTCTGGTCCGCTCATCCTCGGGCATGCGCATCCGGCAGTCGTCGAGGCCGTCTCGCGCCAGGCAGCGCTCGGGTCGACGTTCTACACCCTCACGCCTGCGGCTATCGAGTTGGCAGAAGAGATCATCCGGGCCGTCCCCTGTGCGGAGATGGTCAAGTTCGTGTCAACTGGATCAGAGGCGACCTTTCACGCACTGCGTATTGCGCGAGCGTACACCGGTCGCACGAAGATCCTGAAGTTTGAAGGTGGCTTCCATGGTGTGCACGACTACGCCCTCATGAGCGCGTTCCCGCCAGAGCCCTCGGACGTTCCCACGCCGCGTCCGGATTCGGCCGGAATTCCACCCCAGGTAGCTGAGACGGTCCTTGTCTCGCGCTGGAACGACCTGGATCTCACGCGGCAGCTCATCGAGACACATGCGGCAGAGCTCGCTGCGGTTATCTGTGAGCCGTTGCAGCGCGCTCTGCCGCCGGCTCCTGGCTTCCTCTCCGGGTTGCGAGAGCTCACACAGCGGTACAGCATCCTCTTGATCTTTGACGAGGTTGTGACCGGCTTTCGGCTTGCTTACGGGGGTGCGCAGGAGCGCTACGGCGTTGTGCCGGATCTGGCTACTTTCGGGAAAGCACTAAGTGGCGGCTATCCGCTCGCCGCGGTTGCTGGTCGGCGCGAGATCATGAGCGTCACGGATTTTGCGCGCAAGGGGCGTGGCGAGCCGGTCGCGCATTTGAGCGGGACGCTCAACGGCAACCCACTCGCAGCAGCGGCGGGCCTGGCGACCCTCTCAGTGCTCCGCCAGCCCGGCGTTTACGAGTACCTCTACCGGATCACCGATCAACTCAAGGCTGGCCTCCGCGAACTGGCTGCAGCGCGGGGGGTGCCGCTGCGTGTCATCGGTGATGGTCCGGTCTTCCAGGTCGTCTTCGCCGAAGACGAACCACGGGACTACGCCGGTATGCTGCGTGCCGACCGAGAGCTCGCCGTGCGTTTCGGTCTGGCCTGTCTGGAGCGTGGACTCTTTGTCAACCCTGGTGAGAAGTTCTATGTCTCGCTTGCGCATACGGAGGAAGACGTCGCACGCACGCTCGAGATCTTCGCTGCAGCATTGGACGCGGTGTTGCTCCCTAGCGGGACAGCACTAGCCTAAGTACCGGATCAAACCTGTAGGAATTCGTCGGCGCGTCGGGCGAACACTGTGAGGAGTAGGATTCCTCCAGCTACTGCAAGGCGTGTTGCGTGGTGGTTGAATCCTGCTCCCGCTTGACACGAAGCAAACTGTAACGCGTCTCGTTCCGACTGCCTTCCTAGTCAGTGGTTTCCCAAAAAGTGCAGTGCCTGTGCGCTCTTACAGGGTTCACCATTTCGGCCAGCCTCGGTTGCATCTTCGGGGATATGCTCGTCCTTCTGTGGCTCGCTGAACGATGCCGAACTCCTGTTGGTGTTTGCACGGGTGCGCTCCTGTAACTTCAGTTTGCCTCTGGCGTCCTCTTCACTAATGCTCCTTGCGTTTCTGGAGGGACCAGCGCCACGGCGGTGCACGGTCGGCTTGAAGTCTGAGTGGAGGATCTCTTCTGGCGGCTTTTGGCGTGGAACGGGCAACGATAGTGGGAGGTGTTGGACAGAAAGTGGCTGATGTCCTCGTCACGGTCGCCTTTTGCGAGGAGTGTCCCGGTTTCTCCGGGGGGCGATTACCACCATTACTACCTTGAGCACTGCCGATGGCTCAGACGGGTATGAGATTCCACTCGCCTGCGCGGGGACGCTCTTTGCCCCTGAAGGGGCGGTCAGACTCGACTATCAGGCCTTGCACGCCACCCTTACAGCGTACCTTGCGTTAGTGTCCCACCGTGTCCGGTTCGAACACCTCTTTGCCATCGCTCGGAACTCGAGTACTGTGCACAGGCCTGCGAATGGTATCCTGCACGGATCCCATAAGGCCGCACTCGGCCCAGCAATGTCCGGCGATTGATTGACTTCCTGGGGCCAAGGGGGTGTGTCAGCCAGAACCGTCGTCTGAGGCGAGATCGGTACCGGTAGTGCCCATAGTGCGGCTCTCTCTGCAGGCTCTTCGGGAGTACCTTGAGAACTTTTTGAGCTTCCTGGCTGGTTCAGAATACCATCGGTTGCGTGTTCTGAGATGATGTAGCAATATTTGTCAAGGCTATTCGTTGTTGACTCTGATTGTTGTCTTCCGTCTCCTTCATTGTTCTCGGTGGTCGTGAAGGAGACGAAGTCTCGCTCGATTGGCGTTCTGCGAGTCCTAGAGCGCAATAAGTGCGGCATGGTAGTGCAGCTCCTGACCCTCGTGCTCTCCGCTGTGGTCATCAACTGCTTTGTCCCCTGGTTTTGGTACTGGCGGCCTACTGGCCGCGACGCTGATCCAGTGATCAGCTGTGTGTGAATGGCATATCGGGCGGTATTGGCGGTTCGCATTCCCCGCTCTGGGCCCGGGTTAGCCTCTCGGAGAGGGACCCGGCCGTTTTACCCTGTCCACTCTCCACAAGCAAGACGCACGGCGGGCAACCGTTCGATCGCGGGCTGCGACTCTCTCGTCGACGAGCCCCGTTTCCGCAGTGACGACCATTCAAGCTGAGACTCCGGGCAGGCGCGGCCCCGGGGCTCTCCAATTCCGCGCTGCATCCCCTGGACACCTCGTGCTTCCTCTGGTAGCCTTCCTCTGCGGGTGTCCGTACAGCGCGGGGGCTCGGCATGACCCCAGTGATTGCCTTCTTTAACCAGAAGGGCGGAACGGCCAAGACGACCAGCACTCTCAATGTGGGCGCGGCGTTGGCGGAACGGGGCTGCCGGGTGCTCGCGCTTGACCTTGATCCCCAAGCAAGTCTCACGATGGCGCTCGGGATCGACGTCGCCCGTTTGAAGAGCTCGGTCTATGACCTCCTCGTGGAGGAGCCACTTCCGCTCGCCGAGGTCGTGGTGCCGACACGCATCGCTGGCCTCGACCTTGTCCCCAGTCATCCTGACCTCGCTGCAGCCGAGCTGGAGCTCCTCAATGCGCTTGAACGTGAGCGTCGTCTCGCCCACGCACTCGCCGCGGCGGAACCGCTTCCCTACGACTATGTCTTGATCGATAGCCCCCCTGCCCTCAATATCCTGAGCGTGAACATCCTGGTTGCGGCGACCGCACTCGTCATCCCGATTGAGCCGCACCCGCTCTCGCTCATGGTACTGCGCCGCCTCTTCGAGACGGTCAACCGGGTACGCCGCCTCAACCCTCGTCTCACTGTCCTCGGGTTCCTTCCGACGAAGGTGCACCACTCCTCCCGTCTGGTCGCCGACATGTTAGCCACACTCCAGGAGCGCTTCCCGGAACTTCCGCTCCTGCCGAGCATCCCGCTCTCGGTCAAAGGGGCTGAGGCGGTGGCGGAGCACACCTCGATCCTGCAGTATCAGCCACGCTCGCCGCTCGCCGCTGCCTACCGCCAGGCGGCAGCAACGATTGCCGAGATGGTGGGGAGCGCTAGCCGTGTCTGAGGCTACTGCCCCGCGGACAACCCGTCGTCGCCGTTTCACGGTCGATGATCTCCTGGCCGATACCTCACCCCAGGCACGCGGCACGCGCGAGCTCGCCGAGGCACGCGAGATCGCCCTCGATCGCATCGAGCCCGATCCCGACCAACCGCGCCGCAGCTTCGATCCTGAGCGACTCGAGGAGCTCGCTGCCTCCATTCGTCTCCAAGGTGTGCTCCAACCCATCGCTGTCCGTTACGATACCGTTCGCGACCGCTTTGTGATCATCCACGGAGAGCGACGCTGGCGGGCTGCTCAGCTGGCTGGCCTCACCACTATTCCAGCAATCGTTCGGGAGGTGAGTGACGAGCAACGGCTGATTCAGCAGCTCATGGAGAACATCCTGCGCGAGGATCTCAATGCGCTTGATCGCGCAGCTGCCCTGCGCCGGCTCAAGCAGCAGCTCGGTGATGTTCCATGGGAGCACGTGGCGGAGGCGGTCGGAATCAAGCGCAGTCGGCTCTTCCAGCTTCTGGCAACCGAAAAGCTCCCCGAGCCAGTGCAAGAGGCGATTCGGAGTGGACGCCTGTCTGAGAAACAGACACGGCCGCTCCATGGCCTTCCAGAACCTTTGCAAATTGCTCTCGCGCAACTCGTGGAGCGTGAGCGGCTTGGCCAGGCCGAGATTGAGCGTCTGGCGCGGGCCCTGCGTGCTGCTCCAGAGCTCGCCACCTTGCCCTCAGCTGAACTCACCGTGCGGCTGCGTGCGCTTGTCCAGGAAGCTCGCCCAGCGCTGGGTCGTCGGCGACGCAGTGGTCGATCGGCCTCGCCGGTGAGCGAGTTGGTCGCAGCGTTCGAGCGGGTGCGGCAACTCCTAGAGATGATCGACCCGGCAGCGCTCGACGAGGCCGAGCGGCAGGTTGTTGTCGAGGCTGTGCAGCGACTCGGCCCGGCACTTCGGCGCTGGCACGCGGTGCTCCAGACGAGAGATTCGGTCTCGTGATTCGGCCTCGCTCGATACGTTTCTCCTCATTGGTGCTCGCTGGTTCGCTGCAGTTGATCCATGGGACACAGTCGCGGTCAGTTGATCGGCGCGGCTGTGTGGAACAATGGGCCAATGCGGCGCCAGCGACATGCTGCTCGGCACTGGGCGGATCTTCGGGATAGGAAAGGCCGGTATCATCTACCAGGGACGATACCGGCCGGCTCGGAACGTGGACGTCTTTGTTCAGAGGGCTGCTGGATTCATGCGCCGGACAACCCACCAGGCGCCAGGCAGGGCCAGCGTCGCCAGGACGATCTTCAGTGCGTCACCCGGCAAGAATGGCACGAGCCCAAGGAGCGGTGCACGCTCGATCCCGACGAATGCAGCGAGCCAGGAAACACCGAAGAGATAGATTGCGATGTTGCCGAGTGCCATCGCCACTGCCGTCGCCAATGGTTGGCGATCCCAGCCACGCTCGGCCAGCCAGCCAGTGACAAAGGCAGCAGCGATGAAGCCGACGAGGTACCCGCCGGTCGGCCCGAGGAGAACGGCGAGTCCAGCCTTCCCACCAGCGAAGACGGGGAGACCAGCCAGCCCTTGTGCCACATAGAGTGCCATGCTGGCTGCACCACGCCGGCTGCCCAACACCGCGCCGACCAGAAGCACGGCAAAGGTCTGCCCGGTGATCGGCACCGGTGTGAACGGCAGCGGAAGACTCACCCGGGCCGCGAGCGCCGTCAACAGGCTCCCGGCGACGACCAGCGCCACGTTGGCCAGTAACCGTGACGTTGCGCTCTGCTGCCAGGAGCGCGGCAACACCGAGTCCGCGAGGACCACTGAAGCCATCGAACTGTTTCTCCTTTCTCTTTGCTGGCCACTCCTTGGCAAAGCGTCCTCAGGCCAAGGGAGCAAGGCCAGTGCCGAGCGGCCGGACGATTACTCCTACCTCCTCAAGGCGCTGGCGCACCCGCTGGGCGATCTCTGGAGCATTTGGCGCATCACCGTGGATGCAAATCGTCTCCACCTCGGCGTGCAGGGTCTCACCCTCGATCGTCGGGATACGTCCGTGGACGACGAGCTCGACGGCTCGTCGGGCGACCTCCTCCGGATCCCAGGCCTGCTTCCGCCGTTCCAGGACGAGCTGTCCGTGCCGGTTGTAGTTCAGGTCGATATATCCCTCACGCGCCATTGGGACCCCAACGGCAGCTGCCACGCGTGGTGCGATCTCCCCCATCATCACGAGCGCAATCCCATTGCCGAGCGCTTTGATCGCCCGGCAGAGTGCCTCGCACAGCTCTTCGTTCTGCGAACACATCACGTAGAACGCTCCGTGTGGTTTGACGTGCTGCAACCGTGTACCGGCCGCCTGGGCGAATGCCTGAAGGGCGCCAGCCTGGTAGAGAGTATAGTCATAAACCTCCTGTGGTGTAACGTCGATCCGCCGTCGTCCGAAGCCGAGAAGGTCGGGGAAGCCGACGTGTGCGCCGATCCCCACCCCATGCGCGACGGCTAGTTCCACCGTCTGCCGCATGACGGCAGGATCGCCCGCGTGCCACCCACAGGCGATGTTGGCGGACGTGATCAATGGCATCAACGCCGCGTCGTTCCCCAGTGTCCAGCGCCCGAAGCTCTCGCCCATGTCGCAGTTGATATCGATGACGCGGGCCATGGCTAGCTCCTCTCGAGGTTGCTCTCGTGAATCGTTTCGTCCTGCTGTTTCAGCAGCGTGATTGCCTCCTCGAGTGTCACTTCCTTGAAGCGGATGTAGCTCCAGCCGGGCACCATCTGGCCGAGCTTCCACATTGCTGCTTTTGCGACCACGGCGTTACAGATGAATCCACCCAGCGTCGGCCCATCGATGCAGAGAATGATCGGCTGGTCACCACAGACGTTCACGGCGCCGACCGGATAGCCATTGTCAAGGATGTTCGAGGGGTGGCCACCACCCGCACCACCACTCTCGCGTGCCCACTGCCATTTGTGGATGTCCAGCCGGTATCCCGTGCGGTTCGAGGCTGCGTCCAGCTTCCAGTGATGAGAGAAGAAGAACGCCATATCCTCAGCCGTCATATAGTCTGGGTCAGCCTGTGGACCGCGTGTTGCTTCTACTTCCCACACCTCGTTGTAGCCCGAGTAGCTCGGTATCAGCGAGGCGGGGACGCGCCGACCAGCCGCTTGTGCCGGATCAGTCATTGGCTCACCGAGTGGCAGCCGGTCACCGGCCTGCAACTTGCGCCCCTCGAAGCCACCAATCGCTCCTGGCAGATAGGTTGCCCGACTGCCCAGCACTGGTGGAACGTCGATGCCCCCGCTGACGGCGAGGTAGGTGCGGAAGCCGGGACCCTGAAGGTAATCGAACTCGAGAAGATCTCCAGCGCGAACCAGGTAGCTTCGCCACAGCTCAAGCGGCTGGCCGTTCAGGCGTGCCCCCATGTCGGCTCCGCAGACTGCGATCGCGCGCTCGTCCTGGAAAGCGATGACCAGTCCACCGGCCGTAATCTCGAGGCCTGCTGTGCCAGGGAGGTTCCCGACCAGCACATTGGCGAAGCGGAAGGCGTAGTCATCCATTGGCCCCGCCGGAGCAAAGCCAAGAGAGAGCATGCCGATGCGGCCTGGATAATCTTGCACGGTTGTCTCAAAACCGCCGTTGCGCACTTCGAGCATGATCACTCCACCCTTCCCACGAGTCGCAGCTTGCATCACGGAACCGGAACGCGGGCCGCCGCCTCGGCCTGGCGTTGCCGGAACGCCTTCGCTTCGGGGTCCACCTCTTGGAGGAAGCGGAGATAGGCCCCCACGTCGAAGGTCGCTGTTTCGTCGATGACATACTGGTACGTTCCATCGTAGACGGCCTGGATCAGCGCCTCCAGTTCGTCGTCGGTCACGCGGGGGCGGAAACGGAGTCGGTCACCAGGGCGCAAGAGTACCGGGCTCTCGCGGAAGGCAGGATTGCGCTGCAGCGGGTCGTAGATCGGCACGGTGTGCCCAAAGATCTGGTATCCGCCAGCCGACTCAACGGGGTAGATGGCCAAGCAGGGCCCAGCGATCCCTACTGTCCCGGCCGGCGTCCAGTGCCGGGTTGGGTTGTACTTGGGCAGGACGACCGCATAGCGCGGGTCGAGCGGATAGGCGAAGGGAAGACCGGGGAAGAAACCGAGTGCCGCATTCCACCAATCGGTCGCCATGATGTAGCGAAAGAACTCCTCCTCGTCGCGAAGTCCGTTGTACATCGCTGCGTACTTCGAGTTCGTGCCGTCGATGATGTTGGGTGCATCCGCTCGCTGGTACTGCACATAGCGCGCGATCGCCTCGCGCGTCCACTTGTCGTCGAAGGCGATCGGGAGCTCAACGATGCGACTGGGCACCACAAGGTTCTCGAATGGCGGCAGGTGCTCGTATTGGTCTTCGACGAAATCGATGAGGTCACGCACGGAGATCTGCCGGCAGTCGTAATTGATCAGGATACTGCGGAGTGCCGGGATGGTCTCGATGAGCCCCGCCGGGCGATTGCGCTTGATCACATCATCGAGCCCGAGGACGCGGAAGCTCATCGTGAGATCGAAGACCATTTCACCGAACTCGACGAGCAGGAAACTGTCGCCGGCGTTGCGGTAAACAACGCCGGGCCGCCCATTCCGCTCGGGGAAACGTGCCAGGATGACTCCCGAGGGTTGGGTGACGTGTTCGGTCATGGCTACTCGCTCCTTCCACTCGCTTTTGGGAGCTCAGACCTCGTCGCTGACCACAGCGACCGGCTGCCCGGGCCGGATCGCTTCCTCGTTCTCAACGAGGAAGCGCACCAACTTGCCGCCCACGTCAGCAGTGATTTGGTGAAAGGTCTTCATGACGCCGACCAGGCCAATAACCGTCCCCGGGGTGATCGTGTCTCCCTCTTGAACAAAGGGAGCAGCGTCTGGACTTGGCCGACGGTAGAAGATACCAGGCAACGGTGATTTGATGGTGTGCTCTGCCATCTGGCCTTTCCTCCCTTCCCATCTCAACGCTCTCGGTGCACCCAATTGTCGATGATGACGGCCAAGATGAGGAGGCCTCCGGTGATGATCATTTGGGTGTAGGTGCTGATCCCCATGATGTCCATCCCGTTCCGAAGCATCACGAGGAAAACTGCACCTAAGGCGGCGCCGAACAAGTTCCCCTCGCCACCGCGAATCGAAACGCCACCAAGCACCGCTGCCGCAATCGACTCGAGCGGGAAACTGGCACCTAAGGTCGGTTCACCAGAGCCGACTCGGGCTGTTAACAGAAGCCCAGTAATGCCCACCAGTACGCCAGCGATTGTGTAGGCCAGGAACAGATACAAGCGGACCGCAATGCCGGAGAGTCGCGCCGCTTCCGCGTTGCTGCCGATCGCGTACCAGTACCGGCCGAAGCGAGTCCAGTGCAAGACAACATACATGGCGAGCAGCACAAGGATTGTCACAAGCCACGGCACAGGAATGCTGAGCACCTTTCCCGTGTAGAGCGTGCTTGAAAAGTAGTTGGGAAGGCCAAAGATTGGGACACCCCGTGACACGTGCAGGGCGAGCCCTGAGACAGCAGTCATCATGGCAAGCGTCACAATAAATGGTGGCACGCGGAACAACGAGACGAAGAGCCCGTTGAGTGCCCCGATACCCGTCGCCACCGCGATGGCAACCAGGGTTGCCAGGGCTAGCCCAGTTGTCGGTGTATTGGGATGATCGAGGAGCTGAAGGCCGACGACGATGCTAACGAGCGCAATTGACGAGCCCATTGACAGGTCGAATCCACCGGTCAAAAGCACCAGTGTCTGCGCGACTGACACAATGATGAGGAAGAGTGCTTGCGTCAGGATGGTCGAAAGGTTCGCGCGCGTGAAAAAGTTCGGCGAAGCGATGGAGAAGAAGATGAGGAGTGCGATCAGCAAGACGGGAAGCAAACCGAGTTGGTCGAGCATCCCCCGGAGAAACGGGAGACGTCCCACAGCCGCGAACCGCCTGGTCGTCAGCTCACGCGGCGTCGACACTGCTCTGTCCGCCCTCCTCTCGCATATGCCCGAAGAAGTACTGGAGCAGCCGCTCTTCGCTCGCTTCTTCGTGAGGAATCGTCGCGACCAGTTCTCCCTCAAACATCACCGCGACTCGGTGACAGACGTGCAGAAGTTCCAGCATGTCCGAGGTGATAAAGAGAACCGCTGCTCCTTGCCGGACCAGTTCGTGCAGGAGCTCGTAAATCGCGATCTTTGTCCCGACATCGATGCCCTGCGTTGGTTCGTCCATAATGAAGACCTGCGTGTCACGAATCAGCCCTCGTGCCAGCGCAACCTTCTGCTGATTTCCCCCGGAGAGGTTGCGGACGCGTGCTGCTGGGTTTGGGGGGACGATGGCGAGGCGCCGGATGTACTCGACGACGGCCCGGCGCTCTTTCCCTTTCTCCAGGAGCCCGACCAACCGCTCGAAGCGTTCAAGCGCAGCGATTGTCATGTTCTCGAGGACGGAGCGGTTCGTGAGCAGTCCTTCGCCACGACGATCAGCTGGGAAATACATCACGCCGCGTCGCAGCATGGCATGCGGGCTGAGGTGATCTGCTCGAACCGTCTCGCCGCCGATACGAATCTCACCAGCGGTCAGAGGTTCGAGCCCGACGAGAGCTCGCCCGAGAAGTCCTTTGCCAGAACCGATCAGCCCTCCGACCCCAAGGATTTCCCCCCTGCGCAGCGTAAGGCTGATATGACGGAGTCCATGGACTGAGCACAACCCTCGTACCTCAAGTATGGTCGGAGCATCGGGCGGAACAGGCTGCAGCACTGGATAGATCTGCTCATACTCACGGCCGGTCATCAGGGTAATCAATCGATCAGTCGTGGTCTCCTGTGCCGCTAGGGTGGCCACATGCCGACCATCACGCATCACCGTTACCCGGTCGGCAATCTCGTAGAGCTCCTCGAGCCGGTGCGTGATCCAGATGATCCCGACCCCCTGGGCTCGGAGCTCGCGCACGAGTCGGAAGAGGACACCGGTTTCACGATCGGTCAGTGAGGCTGTCGGTTCATCGAGAATAAGAACTTTCGGGTGTTCGAGTGTCGCCTTGGCGATCTCGACGAGATAGCGTTGCGGCACCGTGAGATCGCGGACGCGCGTGGTTGGCGCAATTCCTGCGTCGAAGATACCAAGCTGGGCGAGACTCCGTGCCCGCATCGCTGGCTTACGCAACAGCCCTGGCGCCGTCAGTTCCCTGCCCAGGAAAATGTTCTCCGCGACGGTCAGAGCTGGAACGAGGCTCAGTTGCTGGAACACGGCCCGGATGCCAAGTTCCTGGGCGTGATGGGGTGACCGGATCTGTACCGGTCGCCCCTCCAGCTCAATGGTCCCTCCATCCGGGCGGAGTGAACCGGCAAAGATGTTGACCAGCGTCGACTTCCCCGCTCCGTTTTCGCCAACGAGCGCGTGCACTTCGCCACGACGGAGTTCGAACGACACACGATCCAGCGCCAGCACGCCAGGGAAACGCTTTGTGACCTCGTGTGCCCGCAAGAGGAAGGTCATCGCTCGCTCCGTCAAGACTTCGGTTTCACTGAGAAGACCGGGCGAAAATCACGCGGCCCGAACATATCCTCGTACTTGAAGTCCTTGTAGTTCTGGGGTGTGACAACCTTAATGATCGGGCCAGCGCGGAACGGAAAGTCGACGCCTGGCTTTTCCCCGTTCAGGATCCGCACCATCATGTCTACCGCCATTCGACCCTGGAGGGCAGTGAAGTCAGTTGGTGCAGCAGCGACTTTGCCCGCGGCGATCTTGTCGTACAGCGGTGGGATGATGTAGGTGGACACGATCTTCGGTTTCTTGGCACGGTTAGCGAGAATATCCGGCGCAGCGTCCGCAGCGACGGCGTTACCCACAATGTAGGTGACGTCTGGGTAAGCGTTTAACGAGTCCTCGATGAGGGAGACTTGGACATCCTTACCGGTGTCGCCCCATTTCACATCAAGAATCTGCACCTTGCCCGGAACCTTCTCCTCCACGGCCGCCTTGAAGCCATCGACGGTATCCGGTGCCCACCCCGATCCAGCTGGACCTGGCAGGAAGACGACGGTCACGTTTTGACCGCCCGAGTCTTCAGCAACGAAGGTGCCCGTGGCATACCCCATGTCATAGAACGAGACGAGCGCCTTCGCCATGATGTCCGGTGCTTGAATATCGTTGATTACTTCAATAACCGGCTTCTTCTTGTTCTTAACGATGTCTGTGACGAGCTGGTCCTGCGAGGCATAACTAATCGCTGCCAGGATGATTCCCTCGATATCTGCTCGATTGGCAAGGTTCTCGACTTGATTGATCTGACCAGTGAGGTCGTTATAGCCTTGAGCAGCAACGAGCTCGATCCCAACGCCGAGAATTTGGGCCTCGTCAACAATCCCATAGTCCACGGCCAGCCAGTACGGATCTTTCAAATGCGGGAACGAAACACCGATCATGTACGGCTTGTTCGCCTTTGGCCGTGTCCACTTCTCGAACTTGGGGCCCTGTAAGCTTGCCGCTGGCCGCCCTGGTTGCTTGGTCGAGACGTCATACGTTCCATAATAAGCAGCCACCTCCCAGAGTTCCTCGGTTGCTGCCGGGCTAGCGGCCGGTGCGGTGGTTGGCGTTGCGGCTGGTGCCGTCGTCGGCTGTGCCCCACCGCTTGCTGGGGTCGGTGTTGTGCCACCGCCGGCACAGGCGGCGAGCAAGCTGCCAGCTGCGGCTACGGCGCTTCCCATGGTGAGCGTGCGGAGTACGGCCCGCCGCGTGAGGCGAAGGCTGTTGACACCATGTGAGCGATCCATCTCTGGCTTCCCTCCTCCGAACATCACGACTCTTCATCCGTAGCGGGAGGATCCCCGGCGCACGCACCGGCCGGGGATCCTTCCGCTCTCCCATCCATCCCTTGCCGGCGAAAATAGACAACTGCGATCGTCACCTCCTCACACCCCGAGCTCTCCACCGAGTGCTCGGAGCACGCGCTCTGGCGTCAGCGGCAGCTGCTCGATAGCGCGACCAGCTGGCCAGATGGCATCCAGCACTGCACCGGCGACGGAGGCCGGAGTCGCCAGAAGTCCGCCTTCTCCAATCCCTTTGATGCCACCGATCGTCACCGGCGACGGCGTCTCCAAGTGCTCAATGATGAGTTCAGGAACTTCGGTCGCAGTCGGCAGGGCGTAGGTGACGAAGGTGTCGGTGAGCAGTTGGCCATTCTCGTCGTAGACCATCGCCTCGAAGAGCGCGCCACCGATTCCCTGTGCGATTGCGCCCATGACTTGCCCTTCGACGATCATCGGGTTGAGCATTGTCCCGCAGTCTTCAACCGCCACGATCTTGTCCAGATGCACCGTCCCCGTCTCACCGTCCACTTCGCAGACGGTGACGATGCAGCCGTTTGAGTAGGTGGCACGCGGGTCGTAGAACTTGGTTGCCGAGAGCAACGGCTCTTCACCCTCGGCCCGAACCCGACCATCGAGGTAAGCTGCGAAGGCGACTTGGAAGAGGCTGAGCGAGCGATCGGGAGCGCCTCGGACGAAGACGTTCCCCTCCTGAATCTCCAGGTCCTCCGGGGCGACCTCAAGGAGCCGACTGGCGACGCGCAGGACTTTCTCCCGCACCTCCTGGGCCGCCAGTGCCACCATTCCGCCACCAATGACCGCACTGCGGCTTGCATAGGTGCCCATACCCCACGGAGCGCGGTCGGTGTCACCGTGCTCGACAATCACGTCATCGATAGAGACCCCCAGGATTTCAGCGGCAACCTGTGCCAAGGTCGTCTCGTGTCCTTGTCCGTGGCTGTGCACGCTCACGGCCACGCGGACTTTGCCGGTGGGATCGATAGTCACCGTCGCATTGTCGTGTGACGGGAATGGAAAGCCCGCCTGGAGCGCGATCTCAGAGCCCCAGGCTGTCGGTTCAACGTAGAGGCTAATGCCAATGCCCAGGTACCGACCCTGCTGTCGGAGCTCCGCTTGCCGTCGCCGCAACTCCTCGTACCCGACGAGTTCCAGCGCTCGTTCAAGTGATTCCTGGTAACTTCCACTGTCGTAGACCATACCGGTAATCGTGGTGTAGGGGAATTGGTCGCTGGTAATGACGTTGCGGCGTCGGAATTCGGCTGGATCAAGCCCGAGTTCGCGGGCAATTTCGTCGAAGAACAGTTCTCGCGCCGTCTGCGCGGCTGTCCAACCCACTGCCCGGAAGGCGCCGACCGGGGCCTTGTTGGTGCAGACGGCGATCACCTCATGCTGGTATGCCTGAATGTCGTAGACGCCGGGAATGATGCCCGCTGCTGCCAGCGGTTCGATAAGGGCACTTGCCGTGTTGAACGAGTAGGCACCACCGTCACCGATGAGTCGGGCCTTCAGCCCGAGCACCTTCCCGTCGTTGCGCACGGCTGCCTCGAGCTCGATGATCTGCTCCTTGGCGTGCGTGGCTGCTGCCAGGTTTTCCCGCCGATCCTCTACCCACTTGACTGGTCGACCGAGCACCTTGCCCAGGTAGGCGATTACCACTTCCTCGGGATAGATCGTCATCTTTTGCCCAAAGCCGCCACCGACTTCTGGCGAGATGACCCGAACCTTGTGCTCAGGAATCCCCAGAAAAAGCGAGAGGAAGAGCCGCAACATGTGCGGCATCTGCGTCGACGAGTAGAAGGTCAAGTGCCCACTCGACCGCTCATAGACTGAAAGGCAGCCACGTGTCTCCATAGGCGCTGCGACGAAGCGGTTGGTATGGAAGCGGCGCCGGAAGATCCGGTCGGCCTGGGCGAAAGCGCCATCGACATCGCCGAGTGTTATGACTTTTTGGTAGACCACGTTCGTCCCGAGGTCCTCGTGCAGGAGTGGCGCGTCTGGCGCCATTGCGCGCTCAGCATCGGTCACCGCTGGTAGTGGCTCGTAGTCGACCGCGACGAGTTCGGCCGCGTCCTCGGCAATGTACCGATTTTCCGCCACAACAACCGCCACTGCCTCGCCGACGAACCGCACCTTGTCCTTGGCCAAGACGGTCTGTGGCGTGGGCTTTAGCCCCTCGATTGGTAAACCGCTGGCCAGAGGAGGTAGCGTCGCGACGTCTTCAGCGGTAAAAACGGCAAGTACTCCTGGGAGTGCCCGGGCTGCACTCGTGTCGATCCGTCGGATCCGTGCGTGGCCGTACGGTGAGCGCACAAAGGCGGCATGGACAGTGCCTGGAATCTGGAGATCGGCGAGATATCGCGCCTCTCCAGTCAAAAACCGTGGGTCCTCGACCCGCTTGACGCGAGCTCCCACCCATTTGCCACGCGGCAGAATCTGGAGCGACATGGCTGTCCCCCTCTCGTCAGGTATCGGCTCGCTCGTGCCGTGCCGCGAGCTGGACTGCCCGCACGATGTTCTGGTATCCCGTGCAGCGGCAAAGGTTCCCGCTCAACGCCTCACGAATCTCCTCCTCACTTGGGTTAGGGTTCTCGGCGAGGAGCGCGACAGCAGTGAGCACCATCCCAGGAGTGCAAAAGCCGCACTGCAAGGCGTGTGCTTCCCAGAACGCCTCTTGCACCGGATGGAGCGTTCCGTCCGTTGCCAGCCCTTCGATCGTCGTGATGGTAGCTCCGTCAGCCTGGGCGGCCAGCACCAGGCAGGAGCGGACAGCGGCGCCGTCCCAGAGCACCGTGCAGCTACCGCAAACACCGTGCTCGCAACCCAACTTCGTCCCCGTCAACCCCAGTTCCTCGCGTAGGAAGTCCGCCAGCGTCATTCGCGGTTCGACCACGGCCGAGATGCGCCGGCCGTTGACGGTCACCGTGATCGGTACGCGCTCCATCGTCCACCCCTCTTCCTGGTCATGTCGCCTGCACGCGTTGTGCCGCTGCCTCAAGCGCCCGGCGTACCACAACCGGGACGATTTGCTTGCGGTAGACTGCCGATCCGTGGACGTCGGAGAGTGGTTCGTCAATCGCTTCCGTCGCTCGCACCGCTGCCTCGTGGAACGTTTCAGCAGTCAAGGGCTGCCCCACCAGCGCCTGCTCTGCCGCTGTTGCGCGCACCGGGCGTGTTGCAACGCCAAAGAGAGCGATCGCAGCTCGCGCGCAGGTGCCGTCAGCAGCGCGCTCCACCAGTGTCACCGCCCCGGCCAAGGCGAAGTCTCCGTGTCGGCGCGCAACCTCAGCGATACCCCATCCAGTGGCCGCTGATGGGAGAGGGAAACGCACGGCCGTCAGCAGTTCACCGTCAGCGAGGGCAGTCGTGAATGGCCCAAGGAAAAACTCGCGCGCCGGGACGGAGCGTTCTCCACCTGGGCCCCGTATGACGAGCTCTGCCTCCAGGGCTAGTGCGACCGCCGGGTACTCCGCCGATGGATCGGCATGTGCCAGGGAGCCGCCGAGTGTCCCACGGTTGCGGATCGCAGGGTGACCGACGAGCCGCGTGGCAGCAGCCAGGAGCGGGAGATGGTGAGCGACAAGGGGGTCACGTTCCAGACGTCGTTGCCGTACCATCGCCCCAGCGACGAGTGTTCCATCGTCCAGTGACAACTCGTCCAACCCGGCGATCTCTCCAAGGTCGACGAGTAGGGTCGGTCGGGCGAGACGCAGTGCGAGCATCGGAATAAGGCTCTGCCCACCAGCCAGCGGGCGAGCCTCTGCTCCCTCCCGCGCGAGGATCTCGAGCGCTTCGTGAAGACTCTGCGGCCGCTCGTAGGCGAAGGCCGGCGGTTTCATCGTCGCACCCTCCCCTTGCATGCCGGACCGAAAAATGTCACTTTCGTGAGCATCCGTTCACAGATTGCTGCTCGCTCCGGCGTTGTCACTTTCGGCACGATGACAGTAACGCTCGCTAAGGGTATGCTAGAACTCCGAAGGGTTGGCTGTCAAGACGTGAAACTTTGTAAGCTCGTACAAAGCCGTTTGTCATGTAGCCCAAAGTGAGGGAGGAATAAGGGTGTTTCGCAAGGTCCTGATTGCCAACCGCGGTGAGATCGCTCTGCGCGTCATGCGCGCGTGCCGGGAACTCGGGATCCGCACGGTGGCGGTCTACTCGGAGGCTGACGCACAAGCTCGGCACGTCCGGTATGCTGACGAGGCCCGTTGCATCGGCCCGGCAGCGGCGTCACGGAGTTACCTGAATATCGAGGCGATCATCGCAGCGGCTCGCGAAACGGGTGCCGAGGCGATCCATCCCGGTTATGGATTCCTCGCAGAGAACGCGGAGTTCGCTCGCGCCTGCCGGGAGGCAGGGATCGTCTTCATTGGGCCAAGCCCTGAGGCGATCACGCTCATGGGCGACAAGGCCGAGGCTCGAAAGCTTGCCGATTCGGTCGGTGTCCCAGTTGTTCCGGGAACGCCAGACAAGGTCACGCCAGACGAAGCTCTCACTTTCGCCGACCGGATCGGTTTTCCGCTCATGGTGAAAGCAGCGGCTGGTGGTGGGGGGCGTGGAATTCGCGTCGTGCGCAACCGCGCAGAACTCGAGCAGGCCTTGGAAGTTGCGGCCCAAGAAGCCCACGCCGCTTTTGGTGACGGTGCGCTCTATCTCGAAAAGTTCCTGGAGCGACCGCGTCATATCGAGGTGCAAGTGCTCGTCGACCATCATGGTACCGCTCTGCACCTCTTTGAGCGGGAGTGCTCGATTCAACGTCGCCGCCAAAAGCTCTGGGAAGAGGCTCCTTCCCCGGCGCTCACCCCTGGTCTGCGTGCTCAGATCTGCGAGGCTGCGGTGCGGCTGGCCCGTGCGGCCGGCTACACCAATGCTGGGACACTGGAGTTCCTCGTTGATGCTGGCGGCTCCTTCTATTTCTTGGAAATGAACACACGCGTCCAGGTGGAGCACCCTGTCACCGAACTCGTCACGGGCATCGACATTGTCAAGGAGCAGATCCGGATTGCGGCCGGCGAGCGGTTGCTTTGGCGTCAAGAGGACATCACTGTGCACGGCCATGCGATCGAGTTCCGGGTGAACGCCGAAGATCCGGCGCTCGGCTTCTTCCCCTCGCCAGGTGTGATCGAACGGATGGAGCTCCCGTCCGGCCCAGGCGTGCGCTGCGACTTCGGCTTCGGGCCCGGTGATGAGGTACCACCCTATTACGACTCGCTCATCGGGAAGATCATCGTCTGGGGGCGTGATCGGACCGAGGCGTTGGCTCGTGGGCGACGAGCCCTCGATGAGTTTGTGGTCGAAGGGATCGCGACAACCGCGCCGTTCCACCGCGCACTGGCCGATGATCCTGCAGTTCTTGCAGCCGCATACCATGTCCAGTTCTTGGATGAGCGGCTCGCTCACCCGCAGTGATCAGCTCTTCGGCGAGGGGTGAGAGCGCATCGGTTACCATGCCATATCGTGCCGATGCCGGGATTGGTGATGTCCACGGTGCTGTGGTGGGCGAGCAGTTCTGGCATGTCCTGGCGATTCCACATGCACAGTAGGTGCGAGAGTTGCTCCTCTTGCGCCCACTGTCTCTTGTGCTCTCTTGGTCGTGGTACCTCGCACCTCCTCAGCGGTTTGGCGGGCGAACGAGCGTTTGGGCAATCGCCATGATCGGGTTGGTCGCCGCTATGGTGACTGCAGGACGCTCCTTCTGGCTCCACACCGTCTCGGGGCGACACTGGAGAAAGTAGATCGTTCCACGGTTGGGAATATCCGTGATCGCCCATTCCACGTCTAAGGGGAAGCCGAACTGCTTTTCAAGCTCACGGGCGCGCCGGGCGAGCTCGACGACCTCGGCATCGTCGAGGCACGGGGCAGCCGCGCGCTCCAGCGGAAGTTCCTCGCGCTGGAGTGTGCCATCGGATCCGCCGCGCCGGTACTGGAACGGCTTGGGATTGATCTGCTTGCGGACGATCTCCAACGTCACCTTGCTGACCACGTACTCGTCCGGTGTGACTTCGCCGGCCACCACTGCCTGGCCGAGTCCCCAGCTGCCCTCGATGACCACCAGCGAGCGGTCGCCGGTCCGTGGGCTAAGGGTGAAGAGCACTCCCGCTGCCCGTGGCTCCACCAGGAGCTGGATAGCGACTCCCACCGCGGCGTCCTCGAGCTGAAGCCCCCGATGGACGCGATAGGCGATAGCCCGTGGTGTGTAGGCACTGGCCCAACAACGCCGGACTGCGCGCGCAAGTTCGTCGAACCCCTGGATGCCGAGGTACGTCTCATGCTGGCCAGCGAAACTCGCTGTCTGACTGTCTTCGTCAACTGCACTCGAGCGTACGGCAACAATCGGCTGCGCGCTACCCACCGTGCGGCCGAGCTGGGCGTATGCGTCGGAGAGATGCCGTGCAAGTGTGTCGGGGAGTGCTGCTGTGGTGAAGGCCTCCTCCACGCGCGCGGCCAACGCCGCTGCCGCATCGTCAAGACTGGGGTAACGGTCGAGGTCGAGGCGGAAGAGCCCGGTCAGTCCATTATCCTCGAGGAAGGTGTGATATGCCGCGGTCGTCAGTGCGAAGCCGGGCGGTACGGGGCATCCCGCAGCAAGCAGCAGACCGAGGCTCGCTGCTTTCCCCCCAACGAGAGGACGATCCGCTTCCCGCAGTGTCGCGAAGTTGAGGATGAAGGGTGCGTCATGCATGCGAACCATAACTCCTCTCCGGGCCTTGCGACGCTTAGTCCAGGATCGTTACCACACCGTTGTCACCGTCGACGCGGAGCATCTGCCCGGTGCGAAGACGCTTGGTCGCAACACCAGTTCCGAGAACGGCTGGAATCCGGTACTCGCGAGCGACGATCGCGGCGTGTGACATCACACCTCCAATATCGGAGACCATCCCGCGGACGCGCGCGAGCACGGGGGCCCAGCTGGGCTCGGTGACCGAGCAGACAAGGATCTCGCCGTCGCGGACGTCCTGGAGCTCCTCCACACTCAACACAACACGAGCGGGTCCTTCGGCGACACCAGGTGCGGCAGCGAAGCCACGCAACAGGTTCCCCTCATCCGGACTCAGCCAGGCCCGCAGCCGTTCCGGCGTAATGCCCCAGAGCATGATGATCGCCGGATCGCCGATCACCTCTGGAACGACACCGAGGGCCGGCGGTGGTGCCCAGGCGCGCAGCCGCTCCATGATCTGCCGTCTCCGGGCGATCTCGGACGGCCAGTAGGCTGGACCACGCGATGCCGAACCAATGCTCCAGCCGAGCAGGAGATCCATGAACGCACGCTCGACGTCCGTGTAGTGCAAGAGGAAGATATCATCGACATTCTGGAAGAAGCCCCTGGCGACAAACAACTTGCCGAGTTCTCGCACTTTGTTCCAGAAACGGCTCTGATACCAGTGCTCCACATAGAACTTGTGATCCTCGATCGAGTAGTAGACCTCGCGGGTCAGTGCGAGGATCTGATCAAAGGCTTGCTTTTCCTCCTCGGTGGCGAGGAGTTCTCGGTAACCCTGCGTGATTCGGTCGCGCTCTTGCCGCAGGGCCTCGGTATCACGCTCCAGGTTCTCGCCGCGCTGCAGACGCTGAATGTAGTCAGCCAAAACGCTTACGACCGGGGTTGGGTCATCGATCCAGGCACGGTGGTGGTGCTGGAAACCGTCACCGGTGTTCATGTAGAACCAGGGATCAGCGCTCTGCTCCCACTCAGCCAACCAACGCTGGCCTGCTTCGCTGTTCCGGAGCGCAGCAAAGACGCGCTCACCTGTGCCGTCAGTAAGGAAAATGTCCGCAACGCCGAGTTCGAGGGCTTTCCGGGCCAGGCGCTTCAGTTCGTCGTTCGGACGGAACATGCTCACGTCGATCGCGCCGACCATCCGAGTTACTTGCTGGTCAGAGATTTCTGGGAAAGCCTTTTTGCAGAAATCGTAGAAAGTGAAGTAGGCGGCAAACCCGATCATGACAATTTCCATATGGATTTGCCACACTCGGAAGATGCTATCGATCAGATCGTGGTACGCCGTCAAGTTGTCCATTGAGGCGCCGTAGCCACGACGGCTGAAGACATACTCGGCTGGTTCAACGTCGGGGAGCTCCGGAAACTGGATTGCGACCAGCCGATCGATCTCGCCGATTAACTTCTGCTTCCACTCGTCATAGAGCGTCCGCCAGTTCGCGTAATAGTAGCCGGCCCGTTCCTGGAACCAGGAGGCACGGCGCTCGATGAGTGCGGGGTCAGTGACCGGAGTCGGGCTGATATAGACATACCCGTTAAGCACGCGGAAGTCGATGCCCATTGCCGGCGGGATACAGAACATGCGACTGCTCATCTCACCAATCGCCAAGTATCCCGCCTCGGCGGTGATAATGTCGAAGGGGGTCATCGCCTCCGGGAAGTGCATACCGTTAAAGAACCAGAGGCGCTGCTCTTCTTCCGCTCGCCGGTCTTCACTGAAGAGGAGATAGTACGGATAGAGCTGCTCCCACCCTTCTGCCCCAGGTGGTGTGCCGACGTCGAATGGGCTCGGGAACCGCAAGGCGCCGCTCATCCGCTCCTCCGATCTCTAGTCGACTGCACTGACTTCATTCCTAATCATGACCAGAATGTTGCCGTATGCAAGCCGTGCGTTCGGGAATGCAGAACAAGCGTCGCCATGCCAGGTCGGCTCTCTGCTGAGCTGACCGAAGGATCAGCCAACAACGACGTGCGTGCTGGTTGCCGTCACGCCTGGTGTACCGTGGATACGCTCCAGGACAAGTCGTCCAAGTTCTTCCACGGTTGGCTGTTCAACGACGACGATCAGGTCGTAGTCTCCGGTCACAATATCGGCATGCTGGACACCAGGCACGCTGGCCAAGGCCTCCTTGACTGCGCGCGCTTTCCCGACGTCACAATGCACCAGGACATATGCTCGGGCCGCCATCGCATACCTCCTCTTCCTCTGGTGTTGCGTCGGCTCCTGTCTCGAGTGTGCCTGCCGTTCGGGGCTTGCGCAAGCGGCAGGATGATCCGAAGAACAGTAGTCCTGGTGTTCGAGTATGTGCCAGGCAGCTGCCTCTTCGACCTTCGGAGCAGGAGAGCGTCACGCGCCAGGCTAAGAGGTACATCTGGCGGAAAGCGGTTCGTCCTGCTAGCGCGCTGCGACATGACCCGATCTCAAGGCGGCTGCGGCTATACTTAGCGCGCGTGCGGTGGAGAGGGGTTCCCCGGGGGGTTATGAGGCGACGCGCATCAGACAATGGACCACCGCTGCGGGTGCTGACCGTGCCTGGCCAACGCCGAAGATGGCGTTCGCCCATCCCAGCCCTCAGCTTTGGCCGGGCCGCGCGTACACCTATTGCACGCGGTGAAGGGCGTCCTACCAGTGGACGGCTCTCTCCTTTTAGTGCCGTCCTTATCCTGGCAGGTCTATTTCTCCTGGCAGTCGCCGCGATGGGGACAGCTGCGCTTCGCCCTTCCCCCGAGCCTCCACCAAGCCAGGAAGCAAGTATCGTCACTCCGCCCCCACCGATGCAGGCAGTGGCAACGCCGACACCAGTGTCTTTTCCCTCGCCGACGCCACTTGCGGAACAGCTCGGGGCTTTACCAGTTGTCCCAACTCCTTCCCCTGAGCCGACCCCGACACCCAAGCCGAAGATGCCGCCACCGACGCGGATCCAGATCCCCTCTGTCGGGATCGACACCACGGTCGTCGAGGTCGGCTATCGCATTGTTGAGATCCAAGGGATGCAAGTCATCGAATGGGAAGTCGCTGACTATGCCGCTGGCCATCACAGCACGTCGGCGAATCCCGGTGAGGGTGGGAACATCGTCATCACCGGCCATAATGATTGGAAAGGTGAGGTGTTCCGCACGCTTGAGCATGTGAAGCTCGGCGATGAGGTGATCCTCACCAGCGATGCTGGGGTCTTTCGGTACCGCGTCACTGAAATCCACTATCGAAAGGAAGTCGGTGTGCCGCTCGAGGAACGGATTGCGACTGGCCGCTTCCTCGATCCGATGCCCGAAGAACGCGTGACGCTGGTCACCTGCTGGCCGTACGGGATCGATGATCACCGCATCATCGTCGTCGCCAAGCCCATCGATTAGGCAACCGGTCTCGCTCCTCGGTGCCGGCGGAGCGGCAACGGCGCTCGGCGTTGCTCTCGCGGCCGCTGGCATCGAGGTGAGTGCGGTCTGGAGTCGTCGACTCGAGCATGCGCAGGCGCTCGCGACTCGCCTGCCTGGGGCGCTCGCCTGTGCAGATCCGCAGAGTGCAGCTGACCGCGGGGCGCTGGTCGTGCTGGCAGTACCGGACGGCGCGATCGTTCCACTGTGCGCGCAGCTGCGCTGGCGCTCTGGACAGGCAGTCATTCACTTGGCCGGTGCGTATGGACGCGAGTTGCTCGCACCTGCTGCGCAGGCGGGTGCGGAGACGGGTGCGTTTCACCCACTCCAGGCCTTCGCTGGCCGGGTTGATCCAACAGCTTGGCTCGGTGTGGCGGTGGCGATCGAAGCGGATCCACCGCTGGCGACCGAGCTTGCGTCCTTGGCCCGACGGCTCGGGGCCGAGCCGTTCCGCCTCGACCCGGATCAACGCCCGCTGTATCACGCTGCCGCAGCGCTCGCAGCCAACGGCCTGGTCGCACTCGTTGGTGGAGCGGCCGAGCTCCTCGGCCGGGCAACCGGGCTGGAACGCGAAGCGGCGGTACGCCACCTCATGCCATTGCTGCGGGGTGCCCTGACCAACCTGGAACACCTCGGCTTATCCCAAGCGCTGACGGGGCCCGTTGCCCGAGGGGACCGCCAAACGCTCGAGCGGCACATTGCGGCGCTTGCCCACGAGGCACCGCACTGGCTCAGCCTCTACTGCGCGCTTGCAGGAGCCATGCTTCCATTGGCCCGCGAACGCGCAGCCGGTGATCCTGAACGACAAGCGGCGCTGGATGCCTTGGCTGACTGGCTCACGAGCGCCGAGAGCGGCGAGGGGGTGTCTGGATGACACAGCGTGTGACGGTCGCCGACATTGTCGCCATGAAGCGGCGTGGTGAGCGGATTGTCATGCTCACCGCCTACGATTATCCGACCGCACGCCTCCTCGATGAGGCAGGGATCCCGGTCATTCTGGTGGGTGATTCGCTCGGCAACACCGTCCTCGGGTACGAGACGACGATCCCCGTAACGCTCGCCGAGATGCTCCATCACACCAAGGCTGTCACGCGGGCAGTGCGCCGGGCGCTGGTCGTTGCGGACATGCCGTTCCTCACCTTTCAGGTCTCCCCGGAGGAAGCCCTTCGGAATGCGGGACGGCTGGTGCAGGAGGGGGGCGCCCAGGCGGTCAAGCTCGAGGGCGGCGGTCCGGTTGTGGAGACAGTCGCGCGGCTTGTCCAGGCCGGTATCCCGGTGATGGGCCACCTCGGTCTCACGCCGCAATCGGTGCATGCACTGGGTGGCTTTCGCCTACAGGCACGCACGGCGCCAGCTGTGCGACAGCTCTTCGCCGATGCACTCGCGCTCGAGCAGGCCGGTGCGTTTGCGATTGTCTTGGAGCTCGTTCCCACTCCGGTCGCTCGGGCCGTCAGCCAACTTCTCCACATCCCGACGATCGGGATCGGCGCGGGCGCTGGCTGCGATGGACAGGTGCAGGTGCTGACGGATCTCTTGCATCTCCTTCCCGGCCCGCTCCCCCGCCACGCCCGGGCCTACGCCGATCTGGCGACCGTCGTCAGCGAGGCGGTGCGCCGCTACGCGGACGACGTCCGGAGCGGGGCCTTCCCAGGTGAGGCAGAGAGCTTCGGCCTCCCGCGCGATCTCGATCCAGAGATACTCGCTGCGATTGCCGAAGAGTTCGGCAGCCGGCGTGAGGGCGGAGACAATGAAACTCGTGCGGACAGTCCATGAACTCCGCGCGTGGCGTACCGCGCGCACGGGCAGCACAATCGGTTTTGTCCCCACCATGGGCTATCTCCACGCGGGGCACCTCGCGCTTGTCCGGCGTGCTCGTGCTGAGAACGATGAGGTGGTGGTGAGTATCTTCGTTAACCCTCTCCAGTTCGGGCCACACGAAGATTACGAGCGTTATCCGCGTGATCTTGCGCGCGATCTCCGCCTGCTGGAGCCAGAGGGTGTTGAACTGGTCTTTGCGCCGCCGGTCGAGGAGATGTATCCACCTGGCTTCGCCACGGCGGTGGAGGTGCGTGGACCGCTCGCTGAGCGGTTAGAAGGTGCGGCGCGACCAGGACACTTTCGTGGCGTGGCAACGGTGGTGACGCGCCTCTTGAACCTGGTGCAGCCGCACCGTGCCTACTTCGGCTGGAAGGATGCCCAGCAGGTTCTGGTCGTCCGTCGGGTTGTTCAGGATCTCGCGCTTCCGGTCGAAATCGTGGCGGTGCCGACCGTTCGGGAGGCGGATGGATTGGCGATGAGTAGCCGGAATGTCTACCTCTCAGCAGATGAGCGCGCCGCCGCGGCTGCCTTGCCGCGTGCGCTCTTCGCGGCGCTCGCCCGTTTCCAGGAGGGGGAGCGTGATGCCGAAGTACTTCGGCAGTTGGTGCATGCTGCGCTCGCTCAGACGCCGGTCCGTCTCGACTATGTCAGTGTGAGCGATCGTGAGACCTTCCAGGAACTTGCCCAGGTCGATCGCCCGGCGCTCCTGCTCGTTGCTGCCTGGGTTGGCACGACGCGGCTCATCGACAATGTCCCGCTCGATCCCGTGCCCGCGTGAGGTCGCGCCGCTCTGTCCCGTCGGCGTACAATCGCCCACGGCGAAGGAGTTCTGTCGTGTTTCTATCGCCTCCACGCGTGATTGGTGGTCGCTATCGCCTCGAACAGCCTCTTGGCACCGGCGGGATGGCAACAACCTACCTTGCGCGCGACCTTGTGCTCGAGCGACCGGTAGCGGTGAAGATCCTCCGCGCCGACTCCAGCGATGCGCGCGAGGAAGCTCGATTTGCGCGTGAAGCGCGTGCAGCTGCAGCCGTCTCGCATCCCAACGTTGTGCAGCTCTACGATGCCGGACGCGATGGCGAGCTTCGCTATCTCGTTCTGGAATGGGTTGATGGTGGCGATTTGGCGCATTTGATCCGGGAGCGTGCCCCGCTTCCAGTTGACGAGGCTGTGCGCCTGGCACTTGATGTCCTGAACGGTTTGGCTGCGATCCACCGGGCGGGGATCGTTCATCGCGACGTCAAACCCGCCAATGTGCTGCTCGACCGGCACGGACGTGCGAAGTTGACTGACTTCGGCATCGCCCGGCGGGCCGACGAGCCGACCCTCACCGGCCCAGTGGACCTTCTTGGAACGGCTGCCTACGTGGCTCCGGAACGGATACGGGGGCAGCCGGCGACTGCCGCCAGTGATCTGTACGCGGTCGGTGTACTCCTCTACGAGCTTCTCACTGGTCGATTGCCCTTCCCAGGTCAGACACCTGATGAGCTCCTGGCACAGCACCTCCACACGACGCCCGTCCCGTTGCGCCGTTGGCGACGTGACATCCCGCCGGCACTGGAGCAAGTAGTCCGACGTGCACTGGTTAAGGAGCCGGAGCTCCGGTACCGTTCGGCTGAAGCGATGGCCGCTGCGCTCCAGGCAGCAAGTCTCGTTGGGAAAACGAGCGCGCAGACTGATGCTCCTGCGCTGACCACTGCACGTCCGGGACGGGCCCGTTCGGGGACGCTCAGGTTGGCGGGCGGAGTGACAGTCCTTTCGCTCGCCGTGATCGTGTTGCTTGCGCTTTTCGCACGAGCACAGGTGCCGGGAGAGCAGTCGGCACCGACGCCGACAGTCACTGCAGTCGTTCTCGCTCCGGCCGATCCGACTGCGACGCCCACCGTGCTACCCACGCCGACGCAACAACCGACGCCGACTCCTCCGGCCACACCGACACCGGTGCCAACTCCGACGCCCTCGGAAGTGCAGGTGCTGCTCGGTTCGCTCAAGGTGCTCGCGCCGACACCTCCGGAACTCCGGCGGTTTACCGATGCACCCGCACTCACCTTTGCACCGGAGGAGCTTGTCGGAGCCTATCTCCCGTCACGTGATGGGGCCTTGCAAGGGTTCAGCCGTGATCTCACCAACGCCGCGTTGCTTTTCGGAAGCGGAAGCGGTACCGAGCAGGCCTCAGTTTCGTTCGTCATCCCTGCGGGAACGGAACGACTGCTGATCCAGGTCGAAGGTCGGCAGCATCGTGGTGACCCGGTGGCGGCGCTCCAGATGGAGCTGGCTGGTTGGGTCATTTGGGATGGACAGAATCCATTTGCGGGCGCAGGCTGGTCGACGATGAACGTGGTTCTGCAGTTCGACCGGCTGCAGAGCGAGGTTCCAGTCACACTGACGCTGCGCAACGTCAGTGGCCCAGGGGGGCGCGGGGCCGAGTCCTGGCTTGCGGTGCGCTTGATACGAGTGCTCAGTGCTGTTTGACAACTGAGACCCTCTGGGGTATCTGATGGGATACTCCCACTGGGTATGACAGGAGGCATCGAGTATGGTCACGTTTACCATTGGTATGGATCCGGACATCGCGCGGATCGGCCCCATCCTTTTGACCTGGCACGGCTTCTTTACGGCAGTCGCAATCTTGGCTGCAGTCTGGTTGGCTGGCCGGGAGCTGAATCGGAAACAGATCACTATCCCGAACTTCGATCTTCTCGCTGTTCTGACAATCCTTGGCGGTATCCTGGGAGCACGGCTCTTTTTCGTCTTGGATCATCTGGGTGAGTATCTGCGCCAACCGTGGCGCATCCTGGCGATCACCGAAGGGGGCCTCACTGTCTATGGAGGGATCATCGGTGGGACGGTGACTGCTGCCGTCCTGCTGTGGCGTCAGCGAGTGCCGATTGGTCCGGTTGCCGACGCGGTTGTCCCAGGTTTGCTCCTCGCGCAGGGGATCGGCCGCATTGGTTGTCTCATCAACGGTGATGCCTGGGGCGGCCCCTGCACGTGCCTTGCCTGCTCGGGAGCGGCCGCCGCAACACCGACCGAAGGGCTCGGGTACTGTCCCTTTGCCCTGCGTTACACGAATCCAAAGGCGCTGCTTCCAGCCGACCTCCTCGGTGTTCCGACCCACCCCTATCCGATCTACGACATGGTAGTGAATTTCCTTGTCCTCGCAGTGCTCTGGCGCTTGCGCCGGCGCGGCCTGCCTGACGGCAGCCTCTTCGCGCTCTATTGGTTGCTGTATGGCATCGGCCGCTTCTTCGTGAGCTTTGTCCGGCAGGAAGCCGTCTGGTTCTGGGGGCTCCAGCAGGCGCAAGTCATCGCTCTGGCCACCGCGCTTGTTGGCGCGGTCGCACTTCTCTGGCTTCTGCGGCGCAGGACGCCTGCCGCAGCAGTCGTGCGTTCCTGACGAGTTCACCCCTCAGCGGGTGCAGCCGCTTCACCCTGCCGCTTGGCGAGCTCTTCCTCGATCAGCTTGCGGCGCAAAACTTTGCCGATCAAATTCTTTGGGAGTTCTGTACGGAACTCGATCTCGCGTGGGACACGATGCGGTGCCAGCCGCTCGCGACAGAAGGCAAGGAGTTCCCGCGCGTCGATACTCATTCCCTCCTGGAGGACAACGTAGGCCTTCACCATCTCACCGCGGTAGGGATCTGGAATGCCGACGACCACTGCCTCTTTCACGGCCGGATGCTGGAGTAATACCGACTCCACCTCGCTGGGAAAGACCTTGAGTCCGCCGACGATGATCATGTCCTTGCGTCGGTCGACGATCTGGAAGTACCCGTCTTCAGTCATGCGCGCAATGTCGCCGGTCAGGAACCAGCCTCCGCGGAAGACCCGCTCCGTCTCGTCCGGACGCTTCCAATAGCCTTGCATCACTTGTGGTCCACGAACGGCGAGCTCCCCAACCTCGCCCGGTGGCAGCATCTGGGTTCCTGTCTCCAAGTCCACCACGATCGCCTCCGTGCTCGGGAGCGGAAGGCCGATGGTTCCGGCTCTTCGCTCGCCAAGGATCGGATTGCAGTGCGTTACCGGCGCTTCGGAGAGCCCGTACCCCTCGACGAGCCGAGCTCCGGTCAGGCGCTCGAACTGTTCTTGCACTGGAACCGGCAGCGGCGCAGCACCAGAGATGCAGGCCTTCAGCGACCGTAAGTTGTACTTCTCCACCTTCGGTGCGTTCGCAAGCACCGCATACATCGTCGGGACACCCGGGAAGAAGGTGGGCTTCTCACGGTCGATCGCTTCCAAGATTTCCTTCAAATTGAAGCGTGGGAGAAGGACCATGCACCCACCGGTGACAATCGGGAAGTTCATGACCACCGTCTGCCCGTAGATGTGGAAGATCGGGATGACACCGAGCACGACATCAGTGCCGTCCGGCTCTTCAATGTTGCGCGCCCAGGCGTGGGTCTGGAGCGCAACGGCAACCAAATTCCGATGAGTCAACATCGCACCCTTTGGCACACCGGTTGTCCCCGCTGTGTACTGGAGGACAGCCAGGTCGTCCGGATTCCGTGCTACGCCGGGTGGAGTTGTCGGAGCACTCTGCAGAAGTGGTTGGAGCCAGTGCGTTCGCCCATCCTCGGGGAGTATCACATCGTGTCCCTCTTGCCGCTCCCGGAACAGGGCGAATCCGACCCGAGTGAGTGGCGGCAAGTACTCTTTGATATTGGTGACGATCACATGCTCAAGCGAGGGAACCTGGTCACGCACCGCTTGCACCTTGGGGAACATCAGCGAGAGGCACAGCACAACCTTCACCTCAGCGTCAGCAAGCTGAAGAGCAAGCTCTGGCTCGGCATAGAGCGGATTGCATGGCACCACAACTGCGCCAGCACGCAAGGCCCCATAGTAGCCGACCACCATTTGCGGGCAGTTTGGCAAAACAAGCGCCACCCGATCACCTGGCTGTACACCGAACCGAAGAAGCACATGCGCAAAACGATTGACGGCCTCGTTGAGCTCGCGATAGTGGATCGACTTGCCAAAGAAGCGGATCGCCTCTCGCCGCGGATACCGTCCAGCGTTCAGCGTAAGATACTCCGGCATCGTCGTCTCAGGGATCTCAATCGCCCAAGGAACGCCAGGCTCATAGTGGCGCAGCCAGGGCCGTGCCTCGGGGGTCATCGGCAGCGATTGCGGCAACTGCCTCGTGGCACCCATCCAGGAGCTCCTTTCTGGCAACTCTGCTCAGTTCGTGACTCCTCCCACATCCCTGCTGATCAGGGATGCTCTGCTTCCGTCGTCTCTGCATCCGGCACTCAGAGCGAGGTGCTTACAGCAAGTATGACCCAAAGAGCGTCGTGCCGGAAGAGACAATATCGGGTTTTCAGGAGCTGAAGCCGATCAGCAGCACCCAGCGTCTCCCTGTGTGCACAGTGTCGTTTTCTCAAAGAGGCCCTGACGCTACTCTGCTGTCGGATCCGGCTTCAGTACAGTCCATCACAGGGAGGGGCGCCACCGAGCGCACCGTAGCTACCCACACGACGTGCACTCTGGGTTCCTTTTGGTGAGTGTTCATTTCCAAACCAGGAGCCCTGCGGTAGACTGGCGCAGGGGAATGCCCCCTGGAGTGATGGTTGCGTTGTTCGTGCCGACAAGGTATTGAGCCGGTGATCGATGTCGCGCATTGGCTGCTGACCGGTGTCGTCACGCGTCTGCCGATGGAGAAACTGATCCCGGTGCGTATGGCGAGTGGTAGAGCGGGTGAGGAGGCAAAGGGTGCGTGTCGCGGATGTCGTCGCGGAAATTCTCAAGCGCGAGGGAGTCGAGCTCATCATCGGATACCCAGTGAACGACGTGTTGGAGGCTGCCGCCCGCGCGGATATCCGAACGGTTATCGTCCGGCAGGAGCGTGTGGGCATCCACATGGCGGATGCGATGAGCCGTGTCACCTCGGGCCAACGTATTGGCGTCTTCGCCATGCAGCATGGTCCGGGAACGGAAAATGCCTTTGGCGCGGTTGCCCAGGCCTATGCCGATAGCGTTCCAGTGCTGCTCTTACCTGAGGGTTATCCGCGTCCACTCATGAACCTGCCTCCCAACTTCAGTGCACTGTTGAACTTCCGGGAGATCGCCAAGTGGGTCGAGCAGGTTGTCCTGCCCAGCGAAGTGCCGAACGCCCTCCGCCGCGCGTGGACGCAGCTCAAAAACGGTCGGCCGCGTCCCGTTGTGATCGAACTCCCGCGCGACCTCGTTCAGGAGGAGTTCACCGGCACCTTCGACTACCGCCCGGCTCCTCGTGTGCGTCTCGCCCCGGATCCGGTCGCTGTCGATGAGGTGGCGGCTGTGCTTGTTGCCGCCCGGCGCCCGGTCATCTATGCCGGGCAGGGGGTCCACTATGCCCAAGCTTGGGAGGAACTCCGAGCCCTGGCAGAACTCCTTGAGGCACCGGTCTGCACCAGTCTTCAAGGGAAGAGCGCTTTCCCGGAGGATCATCCGCTCGCGCTCGGCGCCGGTGGCCGGGCCTATCCGGCGACCGTCTCGTATTTCCTGCGTGAGGCCGACGTAATCTTCGGCATCGGCTGCAGCTTCACCAAGACGAACTACGGCGTGCGCATTCCGTACGAGGGGAAAACGATCGTCCACGCCACGCTCGATGCGGCCGACCTCAACAAGGACGTCCCGGTGAGTCATGCCATTCTGGGTGATGCCAAGCTCACCCTCGCGGCACTCTCCGAAGCGGTCAGTGAGCGGCTCGGCGGGAAGCCGCGTGGACGCTTGCCGGAGGTCGCAGCTGAGATTCAGCGTGTCCGTGAGGCCTGGCTTGCTCAGTGGATGCCCAAGCTGACGTCCGACGAAGTTCCCCTCACACCGTACCGCGTGATCTGGGAACTCATGCGAACACTTGACGTCGAACGCACGATCATCACGCACGATGCTGGCAGCCCACGCGACCAACTTTCCCCCTTCTGGATTGCCAAGCGGCCGCTCACCTACCTCGGTTGGGGCAAATCAACTCAACTTGGCTATGGGCTCGGTTTGGCCATGGGTGCCAAGCTCGCCCGACCGGACATGCTCTGCGTCAACGTCTGGGGCGATGCAGCGATCGGCATGACCGGGATGGACTTTGAAACCGCAGTACGGGAGCGAATTCCGATTCTGTCGATCCTTTTCAACAACTTTTCGATGGCCATCGAGATTCCCGTGATGCCCGTGGCGACCGAGAAGTACCGCGCCACGGATATCGGCGGCGACTATGCGGCATTTGCCCGAGCCATGGGTGGTTACGGTGAGCGGGTGACTGAGCCGGGCCAGATCGTCCCAGCTCTCCAGCGGGCACTCCGCGCGGTTGAGGATGGTACACCGGCGCTCCTCGAGTTCATCACCGGCAAGGAGCTCGCCGTCTCGACACCGTAGGAGTCTCACGCCTCTCCTCATCCAGAGGATCAGTCTTCATCCTCCATCGAGGACGGTGCCCTGGCGAAGAGCCAGGGGCCCTTTGTTCTTCAGTGCTGAACAATGGCCTTGCCTACCTCGGCTTGGACACCCAGCATGCCTTGCAAGGTGTTCCCAGACAGAGCACAGCCTGATCAGGCGGATTTGCCCGTCCTGCAGATTTCAGAGAGGAGAATGGAGATGGATGAGGTGCGACTCGAGCGACACTGCGCAAGGCTGACCGGCCAGCGGGTCGTTGCCGAGGCGATCGCGCTGCCGACACGTGGCGCGCACCTCGTGATGACCGAGGTCGTCCCTGCGAGCGAGCGGTTGCCAGCCTATTGTCGCATCGAGGGCGTGATTGAGTCGGTTGATCCGACCGCGCCGCCCATCCGTTTCCGGGTCAACCTCCCGGCTGTGTGGAACGGGCGGGCACTTCATGTCGGGGGCGGTGGCTACAACGGGTTCGTTCCGAGTGGGACAGAACCAGCACCAGGAGCTCCGCCGGACGCTCTGGTGCCGTTGGCCCGAGGATATGCCACGTTCGGGAGCGATTCTGGCCACCAGGGGATGAACGCGGCTTTCGCACTCAACGACGAGGCGCTTGAGAACTTCGGTTATGCTGCGCTGAAGAAGACGCGTGATGTGGCCGTCACAATCATGCGTTGGTTCTACGGTGCGGAGCCAGACCGTACGTATTTCGCCGGACTTTCGCAGGGGGGTCGTGAGGCGCTCACCGTCGCCCAACGGTTCCCGGAGGACTACGACGGTGTGCTGAGTATTGTTCCAGTTCTTAACTTCACGTTGCTTCAGCTGGCTGGAAATCGCATGGGTCGTGTGCTCCTCAATGGCGGTTGGATGGATGCGGGAAAGATCCGCTTCCTAGCCCAGGCGCAGCGTGAGGCCTGTGGTGGTTGTGAAGCGGTACTGGATGGCTTGTTGATTGACTACACAGCGTGTGACTTTGACGTTGCGGCACTCTGCTGTGCATCGAGTCCCGAGGAGCCTGGTCTGACCGAGGCGCAAATCGCTGCAGTACGGTTAATGCGTTCACGTTTGGAACTCTCCTACCCGCTCGCGAACGGTGTCACTTCCTATCCCGGCTGGCCCTCTGGCAATGAGGATCTGCCTGGTGGCTGGGATCTCTGGGTCATGGGCTCTGCACCACCGCCAGCGGTGCAACCGCCAGGCGTCGATCCTGGTGGCCCAATCATTGTCAACTTCGGTGCACAGTTCGTCCGCTACGCCATTGTCCGCGATCCAGCGTTCCGGACCTATCACTTCGATCCGGAAGACCCGCGCTGGCGCGAGCGAATCATCCAGGTCTCCGCCATCGTCGATTCGACCGACCCCGATCTCTCCTGTTTTGCGGCACGGGGTGGGAAACTTATCCTCGTCGAATATCTGGCCGACTATGCGCAGAGTCCTTACGCCGGGATTGAGTATTTCCAGCGTATCCAGGAAAGCCTTGGCGAGGAACTGGTCGAGTCGTTTGCTCGCCTTTATGTCGTTCCGGGAGCAAATCACCGCGGCGGAAATGCGCCCAGTCAGGCTGACTGGCTCACCGTCCTGGAACGTTGGGTAGAAAGCAGTCAACCACCTGATGCGAGGATCATCCTCCAGCAGACTGAACCTGTCCTACGCACCTTGCCGGCCTGTCGTTACCCTGATTGGCCGGTGTACGTCGGTGGTGATCCGAACGATGCGCGGAGCTACTGCTGTCGTCCCGCGCGTGGGTTCGCGCGACGAATTCTGAGGCACTGAGAGCGACCTCTCGTCATCACTGAAGTCCTGAACCGACTCGGCGTGCCGGAGACACCTGAGCGATGTCGTGCGTGGGAGTGGTGAACTGACCGGCCGGATCGGCACGCCAACCAAGTGCGCCCGCTGCTCGCGCATGGAAGAACATCCTTGCAGCACGTCCTCGAAATGCAAGGAGCGGTGTCCAGATGTTCGGCATATCGGAACCATCGAGTTGACGCCTCATGATAAACATTGTAAATTAAACACTGAATTAGCCTGGGCGTTGCGCGGCGTGACCACCTCCCTAGAAGCCCTGGGGCAAGGAGCGAGAGCAGGAGCGAAAGGGATCTGTAGATGTCGTCAGCACGAGCCCTGAGTCTCCAGGCGCTCCTCGATCAGATCCCAAATATCGTCGATCATCTCTGCAACCAGCCATTGACGCTTCTCGGAACTTTCCCTGATCTGCCTCCAGAATTCACCAACTGGCGTGACGAGCAGCATGCGTGGCGTGAATCTGTCGCGCTCTTCGACCAGTCCTATCATATGACCAACCTTTATCTCAGTGGCCCTGACGCTGTGCTCCTGCTCGAGCATCTTGGGGTCAACTCTTTTCGAAATTTCCGGCCGGGGCACGCCAAACAGCTGGTCGCTTGTAGTCCAGAGGGCTATGTGATCGGTGATGGTATTCTCTTCTCTCTGCCAGATGGTCGTCTCAAGTTAGTCTCCCGTCCCGGCATCAATAACTGGGTGCAGTATCACGCCGAGACTGGTGGTTATAACATAACAGTCGAGAAAGACGCCTGGTCGGTTGTTGACCCAAATCGACCTCGAACGGTGTACCGATTTGAGCTCCAAGGGCCACAGGCGCCAGTGTTGCTCGAAGAGCTGAACGGTGGGCCATTGCCAGAGGTGAAGTACTTCCGTATCGGGGAGATAACGATTGCCGGTCGCCGTGTGTTCTTCCTGCGCCACGGCATGGCTGGAGTCCCCGGTGCTGAGCTCTTCGGCCCGTGGGGAGACCGAGAGGCGGTCCGTGACGCAATTCTCGAGGCCGGGCAAAAGCACGGCCTCCGGCGTGTCGGCGCGAAGGCCTATATCACGAGCGGTATCGAGGGCGTGGGCTGGATCCCCTCGCCCGTGCCAGCAATCTATACAAGCCCAGAACTCCGATCCTATCGTGAGTGGTTGCCAGCGACGAGTGAGGAAGCGATTGGATCGATCGGTGGTAGCTTCTACTCGCCGAACATCGAAGATTACTACTTCACCCCGTGGGATTTGGGATATGGACATCTCGTGAAGTTTGACCATGACTTCGTTGGGCGGGCGGCGCTCGAGCGGATGGCGACTGAGCCGCACCGCGTCAAGGTGACGCTTGTCTGGGATGGCGAGGACGTGACGCGGGCTATCCGAACCATGTTTACTGAACCCCCTGGCCGTCGGGCCAAGTTCATTGATTGGCCATTACCGCGCTATGCACTGTGGCAGTATGATGCAGTCCTCAATCAGCGTGGTGAGCGAATTGGTGTCTCGACGACCTGCGGTTACAGCGCAAACTACGGTGCTATCCTCTCGCTGGCGGTTGTCGATCCGGCGTACAGCCAGCCGGGCACGCGCGTGACACTCCTCTGGGGAGAGCCGCACGGCGGATCACGGAAGCCGCTCGTCGAGCGTCATGTCCAAGTGGAGATCGGTGCGACAGTCGCCCCCGTGCCATTCGCTGAGCATGCGCGACAGTATCTTCTGACGGTGCGTGGTCATTGAGGTCGATCGAAGGGCGAGGTCAAGTCTGTGCAACGTGAGGAGGGTGCAATGCAGCGGATGGATCGACGAGCCTTCCTGAAGCGAGCGTTCGGTGCGCTTGGCGTCTCGGCTCTGATGGCAGCCTGTGCGGGTGGGCAGGCAACGCCAACACCCACAGCTGCGCCAGCAGCAACGCCGACACCAGCTGCAGCCACGCCGACGACCGCCCCGGCTACACCGACGCCAGCTGCAGCGGTGACACCGACGGCCGCGGCCACGGTCACCAGGGAACCGATCCGGATCGGCGTCCTACTCACGCTCTCCGGTCCGGCGAGTCCGAACGGCGAGGCCAACCTCCGTGGGATCCAACTGGCGTTCAAGGAGGCCGGCAACGCGATCGCGGGGCGGCCCTTCGAGCTGTTCATCGAGGATTCGGCTGGTCAGCCGGATCAGGCCTTGTCCAAGGCGCGCCAGCTGCTCGAACAGCGGCGAGTCCACCTCCTCATGGGGATTACGCTGAGTAGCGAAGCGGCGGCGCTACGGGACTACTTGCACCAGAGCGAGATGCCGACGATCGTCACCAATGCGGCGCTGCAGGCACTGACGCGTGACCCGAAGATGCGCAGCCCCTTCATCTTCCGGGTGTCCTATGCGAACGGCCAGTATGATTCGCCCGTCGCCGACTATGCCTATCAGAAACTGGGCTACAAGCGCATGCTCGGCTTCGCAGCTGACTACGCAGCCGGGAAGGAAGAACTTGCGGCCTTCAAGGCGCGCTTTACGAAGGCCGGCGGTACCTGGGTCGACGAGTTCTATTCCCCGATGGGTACGCAAGACTTTGGCCCGTTCCTGCAGCGGATCCAGCAACAGGCCGGGAACATCGATGCCGTCTTCCAGTTCCACGGACTGAGTTCTGACGCCATCCGTCTCGTCGTCCAGTACGAAGAGTTCGGGCTGAAGGATCAGATTCCGCTGATCGCCTCCGGTGCGACGACCGACGACTCGATCCTGTCCGAGATGGGTGATGCTGCCGTTGGGTTGGTGAGTGGTACAGTCTACACGTCATCCATCGATCTCCCGGGAAACAAGAAGTTCGTCGACACCTTCCGGGGGGAGTACAATCGCAAGCCTGGGCAGGTCGATTACTTGGGGTACCTCGGTGGGCTCGTCGTGCGCCAGGCGATCGAGGCGGTCAGAGGGAGCGTCGAAGACAAGCAGGCGTTTATCCAAGCCGTCAAGTCGGTGCGGGTTGCGGCGCCGGCCGGTGAGTTCCGCTTCTACCCGGAGTCGCAGGGCCCTGTGCATACCGTGTACATCTGCCGCGTCGCAAAGGCCGCCGACGGCAGCTATTACAACGAAATCTTGGAGAAGATCCCGAACGTGGACGATATGACGTTTATGTGATCCCCATCGTACCGAAGCATAATCGGGGTGGTGAGCCCACGGGCTTACCACCCTGTTTGCTCATTGCCTGGCAATGGCTTGTTTTCCCAACATGCGCTCTTGCCCGCGAAGCCCTTTGCGCACTCTGTTGATCGAGCAGTTCTCCCTCGCAACGTGCCTCCGTCGAGGCCGGCTCGACTGTGAGCTCTCTGACGTGACCCAGCGTGTCATGGCTGACCCGTCCCGTCTCCTCGGAGGAACGGTCTCGCACGGGCGATGCCTTCCCGGACGAGGCTGGAGTTCGTGTCTGCTCAGACATACTGGCAGGCTAGCGACCGATGCACTCGGACGCTTGCTTGATGAGATGAGCCATCCGCCGTCGTCGCTCACTGAGGAATTCCTCATACGGATACTCATACCAGCGCTCCGGAAGCGCGTTCAACTCCAGCATCTTCTGAAGCTGCTCTCTCGAAAAGAGTCTCTCGAGCTTCGGTGCGTACTCGTCCGGCGGTGAGTCATTGATTGCCAGGTTGTCCCGCCACCCGATCCAGACGCGGTTGGCCAGCTGATTCGCCTGCTGTGGTGTGAAGCCAAGTTGGGAGAGAAAGGCCCGAGGGAAGAGGTGGTGGTCGTGCACCGGCTTGATCGGTGGTGCGTGCGTTGGATCCAGAACGTGCCGGCTCGGGATCGTCGAGAAGAGTGCTGGCGCATCCAAGACTACCTGTGCAGCACGGAAGACCTTGAGAAGGGGCGAGCTTGCTGTCGCCGTCAAGGCGGCGGGGAGCGTGACGCTCTAATAGTCAGGTGTCAGGACCGTTGTCATGATGGTCTGAAGCCGCTCGCGGAAAGCGCGGCCGCTGTGGATGCCGTCGAGTTGACGCAAGTCCTCTTCACTCTGCGTCTCGGCTGACCCAGCATACCGTCCGGTCAGCAGCGCGAGAAAGAGCCAACGTGCCAAAAGCGGGCGTGCTTCACTGTCAGGCAGGCCGAGTTCGAAGCGGGCGATCAGCCACAGCGCATAGGTCACAGCGAGGGCAGTTTTGGAGCCAATCATGGTGTCGCGCAGAAAGCCGGCCAGCCGCGGAACGTGCAGGAAGTCATGCCAGTGTTCGAGGGCGAGCACCTTGCTTTGTGCTTCGGCCAACCGTTGAAACTGCCTTTCGCGTTGATCCTCTGGAAAGATCCCGGTTTCTAGGTCTTTGCCTCGCAGAAGTGCATAGACGGTGCGCAAGCGGCTTCGTCGGAAGGCCAGCGCCACTGTTGTGCGGAGTAGTTGCTCTGGCGTCGGTTGCCACACACGGTTCAATGGGGATGGCTTTCACTAAGGTAGTTGCTTTGCTTGTTCACAGAACCGTTCCAGCTGTGCCCGGCCACTGTCCCAATACACCGACATCAGGGTGAGAACAAAGTCGGACTGTTTGAGAGACTTCCCCTGGCTGTTGACACGGACGAAGATCTCAGCAACACGTTCCTCGTCGACGTCGTGTGAGACCTCCAGGACCGTGAACGGGTAGTTCTCCAGTGCGTGCAGCTGTTGGAAAGCATTCTCGATTTGTCGCTCTTGACTCAGACTCAGACCACCGAGCTGACGATGCCGAGTGAGGTAGCTGCCGATGAGCGCATAGAGTGATGTCTCGGGTCTCCACAGGACGCTGATGTCCGCAATCCATCGTGGATCCTTGGCCAGGAACGCGTTGGAGACCTCGAACCGCTCCTCGAGCGGGTCAAAGGCGATCTTGATTCGACGGTGCACGAACGACTTGTCGCGCACTGGTACGCCAAAGTAGACCGCATAGAGTCCGGTAAGGCGTTGCTGCCCGTCGATGACCAAGAGGTGCGGCGTGCACTGCCCGTTCGCTCCGATCTGACGGACGTGTATTCTGTCCTGCTGACCAAACTCCCAGAACAAGAGGGTGCCAATCGGAAACCCGCGGTACATCGAGTCTAGGAGATCGCGCGCTCTCGTGTCCGGCCAGACAAATGGCCGCTGGAGGTCTGGTAGTGCCAGATGCCCGCTCTGGATGTCGAGCAAAAGCTTCTTGAGGGGGTATTCTGTCTTCTTGTAAAGCAGTGCGGTCATGCTGTGGCTCCCCTCGATCGGCAGGACGATCCGAACAAAGATCTCGGATGGAGACGAGCTGCACAAGACCTTTCGGTGCCTGTTGCTGTTCATCTGGCCTGGCCGTGGTCAGGGCAGTACACCGACTCTCACTGCCGATCGGCACCCCAAGAGCGAGCATCCGAGCCATGCCTGGTGGACGCTCCGCTTCCGACCGCTCTCCTGATTAACGTGAGGGGAGGTGATAGTCTGGACAATGACGGGATCGTTGAGGCTGGCGAGAACCACCGGACTACCAAGACCGTCGTTTCCTGGTATCTGCTTCCACTCGCTGCGCTTCGTGTTCTCGTCCCCCTGCGTCTTCTGTATCACCCGGCACAGCCAGCGACGGGACCCCTTCAAACATTCTGTGGATCACCGTCGTGGACCGCCCGCCGTATGGCACCGTGCAATGTCGCCCGTTGAACGCTTTGCCGCTGCTTGCGCCCGTGACAGCGCCAAGTTATCCTCACTACGGCGATAACGCCCTGATATGGTACCGTAGCGGAACAGATACAGTTGAAAGGGGGCGGAAGCGGCAATGTCAGTGCGACTCTTCGTCCGGCAGTCTTCGGGGCTTGTGCGCAGTATCTCGGCACTCGATGCCTTCATCGGGAATCTCTTAATCATCAACCTGGTAATCACGGCGACCCAGATTGTTTTAATGCCCTGGCTCTTCCCAGGTCTCAATCTCCCCCTTTCCGTCCTGCTGACTGCACCGCTTGTCCTGCTCCCCGGGACGGTCTACCTGCTGTACGGACTCGCCATGCCACGTTCTGGTGGTGATTACGTCTACATTAGCCGGACACTCCATCCAGCGCTCGGCTTTGCAGCCAACTGTTCCGTTGTCCTCTGGAACATGTCCTGGATGGGAGCCTATGCGAACTGGGTCACGACCCAGGGAATCGCCGCGAGCCTCTCGATCACCGGTGCCCTTTTCGGAAGCTCCGGTCTCACCGGGCTGGCCGACCGCCTGGCGACACCATGGGTGACGCTCCTCATCGGCACGCTGGTCAATGTCTTTCTTGCCCTCGTCCTGATCAGCGGACTCCGCCGTGCCCTCCTCGTTCAGCGCACCCTTTTCGTGCTCGCCTTCGCTTCGCTTGCACTCGGTGTCTTCGTTGTTGCTTTGTCCTCCCACGCGGACTTCCTTGCCCACGCACAACGCTTCTTCGACCCAGCGGCGCTCGAGCAAGCTGCTCGCCAGAGTGGGTTGGAGCTCCCCGCGTCTTGGAATGACCCGCTTCAGACGCTCTATGCGACCGGCCTCAACGCACTCGCGCTTCTCTTTATGTGGTTCGTCCAGTATGCCGGTGGCGAGATCCAAAGTGTGCGGCGCACATTGCCCCGCGCTGTGCTCGGTTCCCTCGCAGCTGGAACTGCAATGATTACGCTCATGGCCTGGGCTGCAGCAAAGACGTTCGGTCCTGATTTTCTGGCCGTCTTCAACCACGTCTTCTCCAACGCGCCTGATTCCTATCCGTTCCCTGTTGCGCCCAGTTGGCAGCTCTTGCAGAGTCTCTTAACCGAAAGTCCGCTCCTCGTCTGGCTTATGGCGGTTGCCTTCATCGCCTGGCCGATGGCCGCCATTATCATGAATCACCTGGCCAACAGTCGTTGTATGTTCGCTTGGGCCTTCGACCGCCTGCTTCCCGAGAAGCTCGCAGAGGTGAATGAGCGGACAGGGAGCCCAGTCGTCGCCGTCCTGCTCAGTGCGATCGGAGCTGAACTGTTCTTGCTGGTTTTCACCTTTTGGGGTGACACGGCTACCTTCTTCGGTGGAAGCACGCTCGGTTATCTGCTCGCTTTTGGCACCACGGCGTTGGCTGGTCTTCTCTGGCCATTCTTACGGCCGGAGTCGTTCCGGCGCTCTGCAGCTGCTGTCCGTCTGTTTGGGGTGCCGCTTCTCCCGCTCGCTGGGGCGGGAACACTCCTCTACTTCGCGTTTCTCTTCCTGGCTTTCCTCACCAACCCAGCTTTCGGGTTAGCACGGCTCGGTCTCATCGGTTTCGCACTGTACTGGCTGATCGGGCTGGTCATCTTCCTTGTCAGCTGGCAGATTCGGCGTCGTCAAGGGATCGACCTTTCCCTTGTCTACCGTGAAGTTCCGGCCGAGTGAGGTGCCCCCATGCGCTGGTTCCGCCGAACGACGAGTCACCAGACGCGTTTTCGTCTCCTCTTCGCGACCGATCTGCACGGTGCCAACCTCGTCTTCCGAAAACTGGTCAACGCCGCATTGGTCTATGAGGCGAACGCTGTCCTTATTGGCGGTGACCTCACCGGAAAGGTACTGGTTCCACTCATTCGCCAGGCGCGTGGTGGCTGGCTCGTTTCAGTCGATGGGGAGACGAGACTGCTCGCCAGTGAGAGCGAGGCGGAGGCTTACACGACTGAGCTTGCCGATCGGGGTGCTTACGTCCTGCGCTGTGATCCGGAAACGTTCGAAACGCTAAAGAACGATCCGATTCGTCAGCATGAGGCCTTCCTGGCTCTCATGCGTGAGCGCCTCCTCCACTGGGGCTCGCTG
This sequence comes from Thermomicrobium sp. CFH 73360, assembly GCF_023806465.1. Taxonomy (GTDB): domain Bacteria; phylum Chloroflexota; class Chloroflexia; order Thermomicrobiales; family Thermomicrobiaceae; genus Thermomicrobium. The sequence continues at coordinate 64,804 of NZ_JAMSLS010000003.1, forward strand.
GCGCGGGAACGTCTGGCACCGCGTGGGATCCGTTTCCTATGGAACTGTGGAAACGACGATCCGCTCGAGCTCGATTCACTCCTTGCTGAGGTTCCAGGTGCGGAGTTCCTTGAAGGACGTGCTCTTCCCCTTTTCGGACGTGTCTGGCTCGCCAGTGTGGGAGCCGCCAATCTCACACCATGGCACTGCCCACGCGACATGCCCGAGGAGGAGCTCGCACGCCGCATCGACGCTGTCGCGACGCAGATCCCCAGAGAAGATCTCCCGTTTGCGATCTTCAATGTCCACTGTCCACCATATGGAACTGGCCTCGATCTCGCGCCGCGCCTCGACGCGACGCTCAAGCCGGTGGTGGTCGGCGGTGTCGTCGAGATGGTACCGGTCGGGAGCACTGCTGTCCGAGCGGCGATCGAGCTTTATCAGCCGCAGCTGTCCCTGCACGGCCACATCCACGAGTCGCGTGGTGCTCAGCGGCTCGGACGCACCCTCTGCCTCAACCCCGGCAGTGAGTATCAGGACGGAGTTCTGCGCGCTGCCGTGGTCGACTTCGAGGACGAGACCGTGCGAAACTACCTGCTGGTGAGCGCCTAAGTTTGCTGGAGGAAGCGTTGTGCTGACACGCTACTGCGTCGCCGCGATCCAGTTCGAGCCGGTCTTCGCCGCCAAGGAACGCAACGTCGAACGTCTGCTTGCACTTTGTGCCGAAGCAGCGCGGGGCGGTGCGCGCCTTCTCGTAACGCCCGAGATGGCAACGACTGGCTACTGCTGGTATGACCGGGCGGAAATTGCTCCCTTTGTCGAGCCGATTCCCGGGCCGACGACCGAGCGCTTCGTGATGCTCGCGCGTGAACACAACTGTTTTCTCGTGTTGGGTCTACCTGAGGTTGATCCCCGGACAGGAATCTTTTACAACAGCGCCGCGTTTCTTGGGCCTTCTGGGGTCATCGGCGTCTACCGTAAGACACATAGTTTCATCAGTGAGCCCAAGTGGGCGAAGGACGGTGATCGCGGCTTCCCAGTCTGGGAGACGGAGCTCGGGCGCATCGGCATCCTCATCTGTATGGACGCTGATTACTTCGAGCCTGCACGGATCCTCGCGCTTCAGGGTGCCGATATTCTCTGCTTCCCGACCAATTGGCTGCTCGAAAAAGGCCCTGGGGCAGCGTGGATGGCACGGGCGTTCGAGAACGGTTGCTACCTGATTGCGGCTGATCGGTATGGCTGCGAGCGCGGTGTGCAGTTCTCCGGTGGCTCGGCCATTATCGATCCGGACGGCCGGATCCAGTCGCGGCTCGATACCGGGGACGGGATCGTTTATGGAGCGGTGGATCTTAAGCGTGCCTGGGAGAAACGGTTTCCCGGAGCGACGACGTCAGACAAGCTCCTCGCACGGCGTCCAGAGTTCTACGATACGCTGACGCTCAATGCCTACCTCTGGAACCCGCTCGAGTTCCATGGGCTCTATGGCCACCGCCCACTCCCGCCTGGTCGGCGAAGCCGCGTCGCGGTTGTCCAGTTGCAGCCGCTCTCTGGGGCGTTCGCGGGAAATCTTGCAGCGATCGAGCGAGCGTTGGAGACCCTGCCGCGTGGGACGCGCCTCGTCGTCTTCCCTGAATATGCGCTCACGGGTGTTCCGCACGACGCCGATGAGGCCGCACGGCTCGCGCTTCCCGTGGCGGATGCGGTCACTGCGCTCCATCGCCTCGCCCGCCGGTGTCGGACGGTCGTTGCAGCAGGCTTCCTCGAGCGCCTTCCTGATGGCGTTGCCTCGAGCGTCGTTTTGGTCGGTCCGCGCGGACTCCTCGCGGCTTATCGGAAGACACATGTCGTCGGCTGGGAGCGCGCGTTCCTGACGTCGGGGAATGCGCGGCCACCAGTTGTCGATCTCCCGCTTGGCCGCGTCGGGCTGATCCTCGGAAGCGACCTCTGTTTTCCCGAAATCATCCGGGTGCTCGCCCTGGACGGTTGTGATCTCATTGTTGCTCCTGCCGGACCGCTCCTTCCGCCGGTCCAGGGCTTGGGACCGACTGCGGTTCCACTGCACGCACCAGCCGTCACAGCAGACGACCCAACGCATTTTCACCTAGCACGTGTGCGCGCGTTTGAAAATGCCACCTATATCGCCTATGCGGCACTCCCACAGCCGGAGGGTACTGGCTGGAGTGGACTGTTCGGACCAGAGCCCCAGACACGACCCCTGGAGCAACTCGTTGAGCCGACTGTGACGGGCGTGACTGTGGGAACAGTGGACACCACAAGTCGCTCCGCTCGTTTCCCTACCAACCCGGTACGCGCGAAGGAGCTTCTGCGGATGCGGCAACCGCATCTCTACGATTGCCTGCAACTCGCGTGCAACACCGAGAGTGTTTCCTTCAATTTTACCAGTGCGTCACCGGTCCACGCTGCCGATCCCGCAACGTCACGCTGACCCACAACCGCAGCCGTTGGGCGAGGGCGTCTCGCACTTGCCGAAACGCTTCCAACTTCTCCTCCTCATTCCCCTCAACCGCCGCCGGATCGGGAAAGGACCAATGAATCTGCTCACCACCCGGAAAGACGGGGCAACGTTCTCGTGCCTGGTCGCAAACGGTGATCACATAGTCAAAGGTCTGTCCCAGGAACTCCTCAACTGATTTTGCGCGGAGCCCACCGGTGTGAATGCCAAGTTCCTCAAGCACGCGGATCGTCAGCGGGTGGACCGCGGTTGGCTCTGTCCCGGCGGAGTACACCTCAACCGCCTCGCCCGCCATCCAGCGCAACAGCGCTTCGGCCATCTGTGAGCGCGCGGCATTGTGCGTGCAAACCACCAGCACGCGGATCGGTTTCTCGCCTTTTCCCACTATCCTCCCCCTTGACTCATTTGGCTTCCCCGTCTGGAGTGTTTCAAGCCTCGTGTGACCATCCATTGCAAAATCGTGAACACTGGTTGGTCAGGAACTCGTGGTACGCTCGCAGTAGCGCCGACTCGGGAGAATGACGACGATGTCGAATCTCCAACGGACAGCCAGTGCAGATCAGGCGATCGAACGCTGGCTCAAGCACGCGGTCGATCGACTCGTCAGGACGCTCGATCCAGAGCGGATCCTCCTCTTCGGCTCCTTTGCTCGCGGCACAGCAGGACGACGTTCGGATCTTGATCTCATCATCGTGTGGGATACCGAACTCGCCCCACTCGAGCGAATCGGGCGTGCGCTCGAACTCCTCTCTGATGCTCCGCGCCCCGTCGATGTGTTGGTCTATACTCCCCGTGAATTTCTGGAGCGCGCTGACCTTCCGTTCCTCCGCGGCGTTCTGCAGGAGGCGAGAGTCCTCTATGAGCGTGGAGAAGCGACGACAGGAGGCGACACGCTGGCTCCGGCAAGCTGCGGATGATCTCGAAGCGGCACAGGCGCTGTACGATGCCAACAAGTTCGCTCAGGCATGCTTCTTTGCTCAGCAAGCAGCGGAGAAGGCATTGAAGGCGCTGTGGTACGCGCTCGACCTCGACCCCTGGGGGCATTCGGTGACTCGCCTGATCGACGAGCTCCCAGAGGAGTTTCGGCGGTCTCTCTCGTCTCATCGCGATGCGGCACTGGCACTTGACAAACTGTATGTTCCGACTCGTTATCCTGACGCGCTTGGTGTGTTAACGCCGGCCGAGGCCTACACACGCGCAGAGGCGGAGCGTGCCGTTTCTGATGCCTGGGCGATCCTCATCGCGGTACGTGAAATGCTCGCGTGAATCCGTCTCGACCCGCATCCGCCGGCTGGAGCCGTGGTGACCGACTGGATCGCGAGCGCTCCTGCAGTGCAGAACGATGCTGCACTGAGCGACCGGCAATGTGCCACGCATCAGTCACGCCGACGTGTGCTAGGTCCTGCTCCTCGGACCTTGTTGCGGTACGCTTCCTAAGTCAATCATGATTGTTCCACTCTGTGCAGGGAAGGAAGCGTGAGAGGGGTACGAATGTCTGAGGCACATGATCCACAGCATGCACCTGCCCGCAAGCGGAACATCCGGCGTTCTTCACAACCTCCTGAACGCGCCAGTATCGAGGCAGCGGTGCGCGAGAAGATCGCCGCGATGCCTGAGCCCTGGCGGACAATCGGCGAGCGGTTGGATGCCTTGATCCGGTCCACTGCGCCCGAGCTTGTCCCGCGTCTCTGGTACGGCATGCCTGCCTATGCCAAGGCAGGCAAGGTTGTCTGTTTCTTTCGTGCTCCCGACCGGTTCGACGAGCGGTACCTCACGCTCGGCTTCACGGATGCTGCACAGCTTGACGAGGGCGTCATGTGGCCAACGTCCTATGCTCTCACCGACCTCACACCGAGTGAGGAGGAACGCATCGTCGCGCTGGTTCGGCGTGCGGTCGCTGGTGGTTGAGCGGACCGTGCTCACACGGGAGATGGGACTGCACTCGGGGTGCCGTTACCTGGCAAACAGAATCGACGCGTGGGAGCGGGGTAGATCGTCCCAAAACGCTGAGCTCGTGCTCCAGATGGTTCTCGAGACGCGGGATAAGGAGTCAGTGGGGCTGGGGAAAGAGCGAGCTTCCTACGTGGGTGTGGAGGAGCATGGTTCCCCCTCGCTTTGGACGCCATGGCAGAATGGAGCGACAACCAACAGTGCTTCGGTAATGAGTGGATGGCCGTCTGCTCGTATGACGCAGGGATGAACCACGTCGTGTGCGGTTTTGCAAGGGGGATGCGAAAGACACGCGGGCCCCCCGGAGGCGTGCATTTGCTCTGGACGTCGTGCGGTCTTGCCTCCGGTCGAGTCGCCTACCCGTGGGTGAGCTTTCCCCAACACTGGTGCCCTACGAAAGTACCGCCGCCGTCGTGTTGATTCGACCCTGACAGACTTGTCGCTTCTCTACCATGCGATGATGTCCCGGGAGACAGTGGTGCTGTACCAGCGTGACCGCGGCTATGCCTGGGTGATTGTTGGCACGCTCGCGCTGACGGAGACGGTTTCTTGGGGCGTGCTCTACTACGGATTTCCTGTCTTCCTTCTACCCATGGAGCGCGAACTCGGGGAGTCGCGTGCCAGTTTTACCGGTGCATTCTCTCTCGCCCTGCTCCTCTCTGGGCTGGCCGCACCGCTGGTTGGTCGCATACTCGACCGTGCTGGCCCGCGCTGGCCGATGACGCTCGGCTCGCTTCTTGCCACACTGCTCGTTCTTGCTTGGTCGCGTATTCAGGCACTACCTGCGTTCTACGCGCTCTGGGCCGGTCTTGGACTTGCCATGGCACTCGTCCTTTACGAGCCGGCCTTTGCCACGCTCGCGAAGTGGTTCGAGCACCGTCGGCGGTTGGCAATCACGGTTCTCACGCTTGTTGGTGGACTTGCCTCTGTCATCTTTACTCCGTTCAACACCTGGCTCGTCAGCCTCCTCGGCTGGCGTGCTGCGTTGGTCGCCCTCGCTGGATTGTTGTTCGTTGCCACAGCTCTGCCGCATGCGCTGCTGCTTCGTGCACCACCTGATCACCGTCCTGTCGGCCGGGAAACGCCGGTTTCCAATGTTCGCGCAGTGCTCCGCACCCCCACATTTTGGGCACTGAGCACGGCGTTGACACTCGCCGCGCTGGTGACGGTTGCTGTGAACGTGCATCTTCTCCCGTACCTTCAGGAACGCGGCTTCACGCCTGCCTTTGCTGCGACTGCAACCGGTCTGGTCGGCCTGATGCAAATTCCAGGGCGCTTACTCGTCGCACCGCTCGGTCGCTGGCTGTCTCACCGGACGTTGACGACCGCAGTCTTCCTCGTTCAAGGTGGTGCCTTGCTTCTCTTGCTCCTTCCCAATGGCAGGGAGGCTGTCGTCCTTGGGTTTGTCGTAGCGTTCGGGATGGCCAACGGGATGATTACGATCTTGCGGGCCGCACGTCCCGCCGAACTCTTTGGTAGTACCTCCTATGGTGTCATCGCTGGCACGATGACGCTCCCCATGACGTTGGCGCGTGCAGCGGCGCCCCTCGGTGTCGGCACACTCTATACGGTTTTTGGGCACTATGAACCGGTCTGGTGGGGCCTTGTCCTCGTCGGATGTATCTCGGCACTGGCGGCAGCGGTGGCCGAGTCCACTGCCGGGCGCACGCTCTCGCCCGCACTGCATTCATCCGAGCCGGAGTAGTGCTTCTCGCTGGAAGAGACGGCGACCAGCGCGCAAAATGCCAAAAGCCGCTGCCCAGACGACCACACAGCCGAGTAGTGCGAGGCGCCAGTCGATCAGGAAGAGCCCGCTTGCCTGTGCCACCATGACGCCGATAAGCGGCATTGCCAGTAACCCGCTTAGCTGCATGACTTCCTGGAAACCACGGACTCGAGCGGAAATGAGCACAACGGCACCGAGCCCTAGGAGAGCGATGCCGGGCATCCCAAGCCCGACCAAGAGCATCCACGGCGGGCTCGGTAAGAGCGGAGGACCGACGCCAGTCACCGCGATTCCGACCACCGCGCTGACGAGCGAGCCGAGCCACCCGATCACGACGGCGGGGAGCACGGCAGCCAATACCTTCCCGAGGAAGAGTTCTTCATCGCGGATCGGGGTCACCAACAGTGCCTCCAGCGTCCGCCGCTCCCGTTCTCCAGCGAGACTGTCGGCGGCGATCGCCGTTGCGACCGCGAGGGGAACCAACAAGATGAGCGGTGCGAACTGGTAGCTTATGAGCACTACCGCAATTTGCTGCCCCGGTTCCAGCCGCTCGAGCTGTGCTCGGTCGGCAGCAGGGAGGGCGCGAATCAGTGGTTCGAGTTCGCTGTCTGGTACCTCGCCGAGGAACCGTCCCAAGAGACCGAAACCAACCGGCATCGCCAGGAAGAAGACGAGCGGCAGGACGATCAGCGGCACGAGCACTGGCCGGCTTCGGCGCACCGCGAGGAGATCCTTGCGCACGATCGCCCGAACACGCTGCCAGTGCACGTCTCACCTCCGTTCTGTTCGTTGGTGCAATGCGAGGTACACGTCCTCCAACGACGGTGTACGGAGTTCCACCCCGTACACCGCTATCCCGGCCCCGACAAGTGTGGCGACCACGTCGGGCACTGCGCGCTTCGCCAGCTGCTCCACAAGGATCCTGCCGGGCTCCGGCTTTGCCTGCGCGCGCATGCCGCGACGAGCGAGGACGTCGAGTGCGCTGTTGACCTGTTCTGGTTCCACCTCAATGGTCACCCGTGCTGGGACACCAAGTGCCGCGGCAAGTTCTCGCGGTGGCCCCTCCACTAGGACTCGGCCACGCTCCAGAATCACCACCCGGTCGCACAAACGCTCGGCTTCGTCAAGGTTGTGCGTTGCCAGGAGAATTGTCCGCCCCTCGCGTCGCCGCTCGGCGATCAGCTCCCGGACGTGGTGTGCTGCCACCGGATCGAGCGCCGCAGTTGGCTCGTCCAGGAGCAAGAGTTCTGGGTTGTGGAGAAGACAGCGGGCCAGCGCAAGACGCTGGCGCATCCCAGCGCTGTAGGTCGCCACACGGCGTTCAGCCACCTCGGCCAGCCCAAACTGCTCCAGTAATGCTGCGATGCGCTGGGCCTGGACTACCCGCGGGACGTCGTAGAGATCGGCGAAGACCTGTAAGAGTTCCCGTGCCGTCAGGCGCTCGTCGAGCCCCGGAGATTCACCAACGACACCGGTCCGTTGGCGGATCTGCTCGCCGTCGACCGTTGGTTCAAGTCCGAAGACGCGCACTGTTCCACCGTGCGGCGTGAGCAGACCGAGTACGAGACGGATTGTGGTCGTCTTCCCTGCCCCGTTATGGCCGAGCAGACCAACGATCTCGCCGGCAGCGACCTGGAAGCTGATCCCGGCGAGTGCGACTGTCTGACCAAACCGCCGCTCCAGCCGGTCGACTTGGATAATAGGTCCGTCGAACACCACGTGGCTAACTCCCCGAAACACCACAGCACCGAGTCGGGTGTGGCCCTCGTGCATTGGTCAGCGTAGCTAGGACCCCGGCCGCGTTGTGAACGGGCTGTGCTGTCCGCTTCCTGATGTGCCGCTTGCCGAGCGCGCCGCACAGTCAGCGCTAACACGACGTTGGAATTCTTCAGTCGACCGTCACGCCTCTGCAAGCGGAGAGCAGTGCGTGACAGCACGCCGGGTGGCTGTACACTGTCGTCCTACGACGCTGAGTGTGGCAAGAGAATCGCGAGAAGAGAGGGACTATCGGGAGCATCTCTGCGCGCGGGTCGCGGCACGCTCGGACCCTGCCGGCGATGTCTCATTCTCGAGTATGTGGGGAACATCCCCGTGTGCTCCTCAGCGCGAGTTCCTTCTCAGATGCTCGGCCGAGCACGAGGCGGCTCTCCGGAAGAGGCTGCAGTTGAGTCGAAGGCGGCTGGGACATACCGAGACAGGCGCAAAGCCACCGACTGCTGACGTGCGGGTTCACGTAGCGCTTGTACCACAGCCTGCCTGCCTTGGAGACTCGCGATCCACCTTACGCTCTTGGGATGGGGCAGTGGCAGCGGCTCGAGTGCGTGCAGCGGCGAGGTCAGGGCTGTACAGCCGTTGCGCAGGAGTATTGGCCCCCGTGCGTGTGCTGACAAGGGGACTGGAGTGTCCCGGACCGTCGTTGGAGCGCTCGTTCACCCTGGCGTGATACTGGGCCATGGGCAAGCGGTGGCCCCGTCGCGAACCACACGGGTAGGAGCAGCCTCGCAGCATGTCAAGCGTATCGAACAAGCGAAATGTGAGTTGTGCCGGCGTTTAGTTGTGCCTCCCGAAGCCGATGGGCCATTTGCGAGAAGATACCCGACATCACACCGGATTGGATGGTGCCAATTGGCTGTTGTCCGGGATACACGTTCCGCGCACGCTTGCCATATTGGAGAGAGGAGGATGGTCATGCAGATTGGACGACCCAAGCAGTCACAGCGGTTCGCGTTCACTCCCCTCACCATCGCCCTCAGCGGCGTGATGATCGCTGTTGTCTTCGTGGCCACCCGTTTCATCCAGGTGCCGATCCCAAGCGGTTATATTCACCTCGGCGATATTGCCATCTATACGGGTGCTTTCCTGTTCGGCCCCATCGTCGGGGGCATCAGCGGAGCGCTTGGGCCGATGCTGGCTGACCTCACCAGTGGCTATGGTCAGTACGCTCCGGCGACGCTTGTGCTCCATGGGCTCCAGGGTCTCCTCGCCGGTTGGATCGGATGGCGCGCCGGGATCTGGCGCATGATCCTCGCTGTGACCATTGGCGGTCTTCTCATTGTCGTCGGGTATTTCTTGTACGAAGTCGCTGTGCTGCGCATCGGTCTCGCCACCGCGACGGCCAACGTTCCCTTCAATCTTTGGCAGGTCGTGTCGGGTGCGGTCGGTGGTGTCGCGTTGACGATCCTCTTTCGGGAGAGCTATGCCGCGCTCCTCGCTCGTCTGCAGCCGCAACGGTTCCGCCGTGAGGCCTGAGTACTCGCCCGCGGACCAATCTTCTGCGCCGAACTGGTGAGCGCGAGCGTGATGCTCGTCCATCTGTGTGGATGACCGTTCAATGGATCCGGACATCCAACCGGTAGAAGCCTCGACCTCGGATGCCAGGCCGAGCATGGCGACACGCGTCGTCGTTCGGGCTGAGCGGTTCACTTACCGCTATCCTGCTCTTGTCCCTGGTGAACAACCACAGACGGCGCTTGACGATCTCACCTTCGCCATTCCCGCGCGACAAGTCGTTGGCCTGGTCGGTGCGAGTGGGAGTGGTCTGACCACGCTTTGCCTCGCCCTTGCTGGCTTGGTTCCCTATGAGACTGGCGGGACTGTGCGCGGATGGCTCGTTGTTGCTGGTCAGGAGACGACCAGCGTTCCACCGGCTGAGCTCGCCCGCTCGGTCGGCATCGTCTTCGAGGATCCGGAGGCCAATCTCATTGGGCTTTCTGTGGCGGACGAGGTTGCTTTTGCGCTCGAGCTCCGCGGGCTCCCACCGAGGGAAGTCGCGCAGCGGGTCGCTTGGGCGCTCGAGACTGTTGGTCTCGCGCACGACGCTGATCGGCCGTCCGGGCAACTTTCTGGCGGGCAGAAGCAGCGTCTCGCCCTGGCTGTTGCGCTCGCAGCCCAGCCCGAACTGCTCGTACTCGATCAACCAACCAGCCAGCTGGATCCACGCGGAAAGCGCGAACTTCTCCAGGCGCTCGCTGCGCTGGCAGCTGATCCCGTTCGCTCGCTGACGATCGTTTTGGCTGAGCGTGACAGTGACCTCCTGCTCCCGCTCGTCGAGCGCGTGCTCGGCCTCGCCAATGGTCGGCTTGTCCTTGATGCTCCACCCGCGGAAGCCTTCACCGATCCCGAACGTCTCCGCACACTCGGTACCGCTGAGCCCCAGCTGGCGGCACTAACCCGTCATCTTCGGACGCGCGGCCTGTCGACTGCGCCGTGCCTCTTCCGCCATGTCAGCGAAGCCGCGGCGTACTTGCGCACGGCGTTTGAGCGAGAGAGACAGGACTCGGGTAGACCGAGTCCTCTCGACCTGTCACAGAGTTCATCGGCCCAGCTGTGCGGTGCTGCCGGCCAAATGTTCGGCCCTGATCTCGCTCCTGAGCCAGTCCTTCGGATCGAGCGCCTCTCTTATCACTATCCGAACGGGCCGCTGGTCTTACGTGATGTAGAGCTCACCCTTGCCCCCGGCGAGGTGGTCGCTGTCGTCGGACCGAACGGCTCAGGAAAGACGACGCTTGCCCGGCAGGTGATCGGGGCTCTCCATCCCACTGCTGGTCGGGTCCTCGTTACCGGCCAGGACACACGGACGAAGACGATCGCCCAGCTCGCTGCGTTCGTCGGTTACGTCGCGCAGAATCCGGACCACCAACTCGTGCAGGCGACCCCCTTGGCCGAAGTCGCTTTCGGGCTTCGGCAACTCGGGCTCCCGGCCGAGGAGGTCGAGCAGCGAGCCCGCGAAACGCTCGCGCGCTTTGGTCTTCTGCCCTTTGCCGAGCGACAGCTCCCTCTCCTGAGTCGCGGGCAACGCCAGTTGGTTGCCCTCGCGGCAGCGGTGGCGCGCGAGCCCGCGCTGCTCGTCCTCGACGAACCGACCAGTGCTCTCGATCAAGCTGGCCGTGAGCTCCTCGTGCATCTCCTCGCCGAGCGTGCTGCCACTGGTGCGAGCACGCTGCTCATTAGCCACGATCTCCGGTTGGTTGCACGGTGTGCGCACCGCGTTGTTCTGCTCAGCGAGGGAATCGTGCGGGCCGAAGGACCGCCACATGTTGTTCTTGGTGATGCTGCGCTTTTGGAGGCGAATGGATTTGTCCCACTTCCGGTCACCGAACTGAGTTGTGCGTTGGGGTTAGCGCCAGCGCTCGAGCCTGAAGAACTCATCGCGGCGCTTTTTGTGCCATCCGCTGTGGTCGCTCCTGAGCCAACCCGAGGCTCTCGCTCGCCGACAGCGCCATCCATGCACGCCGAACCGGCCTTGTCGCCACGCCAACACGCGCTGCCTGCACTGGCACGCCTTGATCCCCGGGTCAAGCTCGCGCTCGTCCTCGTCGCTGCGCTACCGCTGCTCCTCTGGCAGAATCCGCTTGTCCTCGTGGTCGTGGTCATCCTGTTGCACGTTCTCCTCTGGCGTGGTGGCGGTTTCGACCGCGCGCGACTCACAGCGGTTTGGCGAGCGCTCGCGCCACTCCTCTTACTCGTGCTCCTGCTCCGTCCCCTCTTCGATCGTGCTGGTGAGCCGGTCCTTGTCTCTTACGGTCCGTTCACGCTTACCCTGCCAAGCATCCTTGGCGCGGTGGGTACGGCGCTCCGACTGGTCGCACTGGCGCTGCTCGCACTAGCCTGGGTCGCAACGACAAGTGAGCGAGCGTTGGTGCAAGGTCTTGTGCGGCTGGGGCTTCCGGCGAGCGTGGGACTTGCGCTCACTATTGGCCTTCGTTTCATTCCGATCTTTGCTCAGACGTTCTCCACAGCATCCGAAGCGCTGCAGACCCGCGGCTGGGTCATCCCGGAACGGGGGATGGCACGTCTGCGCGCCCTGCTGCCTGTTCTGTCCGCTGCTCTTGCGGCGACATTGCGTCAAGCGCAACAGCTGAGCTGGGTGCTCACGGTACGTGGCGTGGGCGTGCGCGGGCACCGCCCGCGTTTTGGGGAGCTCCGCCTCAGCCGACTTGACTGGATCGTACTCGTGGCTGGCCTTGCTGCAGAGTTCCTGCTCCTTGCGGCCACGCTCACCGGATTCGGTCGCTCTCCGCTGTGGCCGGTGGGCTGAGGCGGAGCAGTCTCAGTTCGACCGCAATTCGCGCAGGGCAGGAGGCACGTGCTGCACGCGATGCGACGGTCCCAGTGGTCAAAGTTAGCACCACGAAGGAAAGGCATATCGCGAGCGAACGGTCACCAGCTATTCTGCTCGGAATCGGCGGCTTTGGCCCCGGGGTACCCTCCGGTGTATCGTCGCGTACTCGCCAACAAGCGTTGGCATGCAACCACTCACGGCGCACCTTCGTGGTACAGCGCACCCCTATGGTCGGTTGTTGATCCACCAATTGCGTCGCTCAGTAGATGCACTTGATATAGCCGCCGTCCACCTGGAGTGAGGCGCCAGTAATGTAGCTTGCGCGTTCTGAGGCGAGGAAGACGACCGCGTTCGCGAACTCTTCCGGATCACCGTACCGGCCCAGCGGGATCTGGGCAATTGTCCGTTGGCGTATTTCCTCGACCGACACTCCGGCTCGTTCGGCATTGACTTGATCCAGGTAGAGTAGCCGCTCCGTGGCGATCCGTCCGGGGAGCACATTGTTAACACGGATGTTATACGGAGCGAGTTCCTCGGCGAGTGTCTTGGCCAGCGCCGCCACTCCTGCGCGGAAGACGTTGGACAAGATGAGGTTGGGAATCGGCACCTTGATTGAGGACGACGTCATCACGATGATGGCGCCGCCTCCCCGTGCTCGCATCGACGGGAGCACGCCCCGGATCAGGCGTACGACACTCATCAGCGTCAGCTCGAACGCTGCCTGCCAGGGGGTATCGTCCGGAAAGTCCTGGAAAGTGCCAGCTGGCGGACCTCCGGCGTTCGTCACCAGGATGTCGACACCACCGAAGTGGGAGACCGTTCGCTCGACGAAGTGCGCGATGTCCTCAGCGCGTGTCACGTCTGCCGGAACCGCCAATGCGTCCACCCCGTATTCGCGCGCGGCTTTGGCCACCGCTTCCAGCGCTGTCTCGTTCCGGCTACAGATCGCGAGGTTCGTCCCCTCTCGCGCGAAGCCAAGCGCCACGGCCCTGCCGAGCCCTTGACTGGCTGCTGCCACCATCGCGACCTTCCCGCGGAGCCCAAGATCCATCGCGCACCTCCCGACGAACGCATGGCGCCGGACGACCCTGGCCGGCGCCTCCTCGCACCCGCTGCCAGTATGGGCCGAGCGGCGCGCGTTGACAAGCCGGACTGAGGCGGTGTGTCACGACCAGAGGAGCGCTGAACTCGTTGCTCTACCCAGTACGGAATGCCCGGCACGGAGCTGACATTTGCTGGAGTCGAGAACCTCCCTTTGTCTCCTCGTCTCTCCCATCCAATGCGTCTGTGCGGAGCCAGGGCCTCGAGGTGAGACCTCGCATGCCCAGGCAGGAATGATCAAGGATGCCGCACAGGATGGAGTGCGGTCGCCAGGGGTCGGCATGCTCGCGGGCATGTGCGAGCATCGGGAGCTTTTGTGCCGCAATGCTGTCCTGGCGACGACAAGGCTTAGAACCTGCCCTGGCCACTACTCAGCAAAGGCCATAAACTCGAGTAAGTTCCCAAATGGGTCGCGGCAAAAGAAGCGAGGTCGTCCCGGAATTGGCGTCGCGTCGTAGGGGTGATATCCGGCCTCGACAAGCCGAGCGCGGATGGCTGCGAGGTCGTCGACTTCGAAACAGATGTGGCGCCGTGAGCGACCGCGCGTCTCGTCATCCTCGGCGACGATGTGGAGTTCGCTTGGCCCAACGTCGAACCACAGCAGGATATTGAGTCCAGCTAAACTCTCCGGAACCGGTTTCTCTCGGAGTCCGAGCACGCCACCGTAGAAGGCGCGTGCTGTCTCCGTCCCGTCGAGCGGTGCTGTGATAGAGACATGTTGAATCCGCTTCAGCGTGGTCATGCCATCCTCCTCCGTGGCGAACGTCCGCTCCTACCCGTGACCGTCATCCTTCCGCTGCGGCACGATCGCCGCATCCACCATGCGTCGCAAATACGCTGCCCCTGGGCCTCTCCAACGCAGCGCAGCGCCACCCACTGTGCGCGACAATAGTCTGCTCCCTGGCCTCATCTCGCCAGATCGGCTTCTCCCGCCGAATTTCCTTTGGGACGGCGCGTGAACCGATGAATGAGCCCTACCTCATTGCCGCTGCCAGCACCACGCCGCAGTTCCGGATCGGTATCGACCGACCTTCGAGGGGAACCTGTGGCGCACCTTCCCGACGGGGGCGGAGCAGCTCCTGAAGTCGCCAACCCTGGCTGGTTCCCCTGACCATAGACGGAGATGAGGGGCAAGTGGCCGGCCGGATCTCGGTGATCAGACCTGGCCACCAGCCTTGTGCCCCATCAGAAAGGGGGAGCGCGAGACGGTGGTACGGTTGGGAGTCCAGAATTGAGCCTTGTGGTTGCCATCGGATGTGCGACTTGCTGGCGTTCCCTCGGAAACCGGCGCGCTTGGCAGTCGGTCTCCCATTGTGCAGTCTGCTTCTCCCTGTCTCTCATGCTCAGCATCCTGAGCGCAGTGACAGTTCCTGGAAGGCGATGGTGCTCAACCTCCGGTCTGTTTCCTCTTGACAGCCACACCGCCCGCTCTTACGATAATCGATAATCGCAGATTCGCAACGGCCAAGCGCGTTCCGCTACCAAGTGAGCCGAGACGGCAGGAGATGCGATGAGTTGGCCACAGTTTGTGACCGTTACACTGAACGGTTTGACGCTCGCGGCGCTGTACTTCATCGTTGCTATCGGCTTCACCCTGATCTTCGGAGTGCTCCGCGTGGTCAACCTTGCCCATGGATCGCTCTACCTGTTTGGTGGCTACCTCGGCTGGAGCGTTGCCGATCGGACGGGGAGCTGGGTGCTGGGCGCTGTTGCTGCTCTGTTTGTCACAGCTCTTGCTGGACTGTTGCTGCAACTGGGTCTACTTCGACGGATCCATGGCCAGGAGCTCCGCGAAGCGCTCGTGACCATCGGCGTCTCGATCGTTGCCGCCGATCTCATGCTGGCACGTTGGGGCGGCTTCACCTATGACTTTTCGCCGCCGGAAGTGATTACTGGCGGTCTCCGTATCCCGCTGCTCGACATCGGCTATCCCCGCTATCGCCTCTTCGTGCTTGCCTTCGCCATAGCGCTCGGACTCATACTCTGGTTTGTCCTCGCGCGCACTCGTCTTGGAATCACGGTGCGTGCTGCCATCGATGACCGCGACATGGTCGCGGCAGTCGGCATCGACGTGCAGCGCCTCTTCGCGCTCATGTTCGCAGTTGGTGCCGGACTCGCGGGGCTCGCCGGGGTGATCGGCGGTTCAGTACTCTCGATCTCCTCAGGGGAAGACGCTCGGTATCTCTTAGCCTCGCTCATTGTGGTCATTGTCGGCGGGATGGGTAGTCTGCCGGGCACGGCGGTCGCGGCAGTGCTCGTTGCGCTGGTCGAGCAGTACAGCCTCGCACTCTTTCCCACCTACGCAGCGATCGTGAGCTTTCTGCTGATGGTCGTGGTGCTCGCCCTTCGTCCGCAAGGTCTATTCGGGAGGCCAGCGTGAGGAAGACTCGTCTCCTTGCAGCACTGCTTCTCTTACTCTTATTGACGTTTCCCCTCTGGGGCAGTGCCTACTTTGTCGGGCGCATCTTCACTCCCGCACTGTTTTTCGGCATTATCGCGCTCAGTCTTTCCTTGCTCGCTGGCTACGGCGGGATGGTCTCCTTAGCGCAGATGACGCTGGCAGGCCTGGCTGGTTATGGCTACGGCTATCTGACGATCACTCTCGGACAGCCGTGGTGGATTGGCATCCTTGCCGGACTGGCAGTTGCGACGCTCGCGGCACTGGTCTTCGGACTGATTGCGGTGCGTTCAACTGGCATCTACTTCCTGATGATCACTGTCGCGCTTGGCATGGTCGCCTACGCCCTTGCCAACCAGAATCGTTCGATCTTCGGCGGTCACACTGGGATTCTTGGTATCCGTGCTCCAGAACTTTTCGGCCATTCCCTGGTCGAGCGCACAATCTTCTACTACCTCTGTCTCGCAGTCGGTCTTGCGACCTATGGTTTTGTGCGTTATCTTGCTGGCACGCCCTTCGGGTTGGCCCTGCAAGCGCTGCGCGACGACCCGCGGCGCTTGTGTACGCTGGGCTATAACGTCGCGCTCCATCGCGTGGCAGCGTTTACCCTTTCCGGCTTCCTGGCCGGAATCGGGGGCTTGCTTCTCGTCTGGTACAACGGAGCTATCTCGCCAACAACGATCGATCTCACCCGGCTGATCAACATTCTTGTCATTGCTGTGATCGGTGGCCTGGCCTACGCCGAGGGAGCATTTCTCGGGGCGCTGGTCTTTGTTCTCGTCACCAATTTTGCCAGTTCCTTTACACAGCGCTTCAACACGATGATCGGACTCACCTTTCTCGCGATCGTCCTGTTCTCTCCCGAAGGGTTGAGCGGCATCGCGCTGCGCCTTTGGTCACTGCTGCGCCGCACGCTCCTGACGCGTGTTGCACCATCGCGCCATACCGGTCTGTAGCGAAGGGAGGTGTCTTCTCGTGTCGTGTGTGAAGGCCTGTTCCGGCGATCCGACGACAAGGAGAGGAGGAGAACGATGAACAGGCAGGAACGTCGGTTGAGTCGTCGGGTACTCCTTCGGCGCGCGGGACTCTTCGGTCTGGCAGCCTCTGCGTCGGCTCTCCTGGGAGCTTGTGCCGGCCAGCAGGCGACGCCAACTCCCGCTCCACCGGCTGCGAGCCCCACGCCTGCTGCGGCTGCCTCACCGACTGCCCCACCAGCGACACCAGCCGCAGCGGCTAGTCCGACGGCCACGGTTGGACCGGCTGCCGGTGAGATCGTCATCGGCATCCTCGCGACGTTGGAAGGAGCCTTCGCACTGTACGGTGAGGAGGCTGTTCGTGGTGTCGAGCTCGCCGTGGCCGAGTTTGGCGGAGCCATCGCTGGCAAGAAGATCCGTCTTGTCAAAGAGAGTACCGATGCCACACCGCAAGTCGCTCGCGAGAAGGCTCGGAAACTCATCGAGCAGGACAAGGTCGACTGCATCGTCGGACCGCTCTCCGGGGACGAAGGGCTGGCGCTCCGCGACTACGCCAAGACAATTCCCGATAAGACGATCGTCAACGGCACGTCGGCTGCCCAGGACACAACGCTGCGTGATCCGGCTCCTAACTTCTTCCGCTTCTCGACTGATGGCGTCCAGTGGATGGCTGGCCTGGGTACCTACTGTTATGAGGTTAAGGGATATCGCCGCGTCGCCACCCTCGGTGAGGATTACTCGTATCCCTATAGCCAAGTAGCGGGCTTCCTTCTGGAGTTTTGCCGACTCGGCGGTGACTGTGTCGCCCAATTCTGGGTTCCGATCGGGACGAAGGACTACAGTTCGGTCATCACAGCCATGCCCAGCGACATCGATGCGATTTACGTCATACTTGGTGGGGCCGATGCGGTCAATTTCCTCAAGGCGTACGCAGACTTTGGGGGCAAGGCGGCTCTCATTGGTGGGAGCTCGACTATTGATCAGAACGTTCTCGAGACGAAAGGTGCACTGCGCGAGCGAGTCATCGGTATTCCAGGTGCCATGCCGGTCGCGGCGGATAATCCCGATCCGGCTTGGAAAGCATGGGTCGACGCGTACCGGAAGCAGTTTCCCCAAGGCCTCAGCACGCCGTCGCTCTTCTGTTGGGGCTACTACGTTAACGCCAAGGGCTTACTCCTGGGTCTCCAGGCTGTCAACGGAGACCTAAGTGATGGACAGAAAGAGCTTCAAGCGGCTCTCGCCAAGGTTGAGTTCGACGGTCCTACTGGTCATATCAAGCTGGATAAGAATCGCCAGGCGATCGCGAACAACTTTGTTGTCGAAGTGGCCGAAGGACCGGACGGCAACTTGTACAATAAGCTCGTGAGGGTGGTCGAAGGAGTCAACCAGACGCTCGGCCTGCCCGAGGACAAGTACCTCGCACTCGGCTCGTTCACGCGCGACAACCCAACCTGCGAGAAAATCAAGCAGACCTTCGGGTCCTGAGTTATGGTCACTGTCGAGTTGCATCGCTCCCAAACCGCGGCTCGCGCCTTGGAACTCCAGGGCGTGAGCCGCCGCTTTGGTGGACTCGTCGCTGTCCGCGATGTCTCGCTGGCACTCGAGCCGGGCGAGCGACGTGCCATCATCGGTCCGAACGGTGCGGGGAAAACGACGCTCTTCAACATCATTACGGGCGAACTCCGCCCCACGGCTGGTATTATTCGTTTCTTTGGTCGCGACGTCACGCGCCTGCCGCCTCACCAGCGTATCCGGCTCGGCCTGGCGCGCACCTACCAGACCCCGCTCGTCTTCCCGCGCCTTAGTGTCGCCGAGAATCTCTACTTGGCCGTCCGGGGTGTCCAGCCGTGGCGACTCAGTCTCCGGCGACCCAGGGCTGAGGATCCGGAGCGCGTCGAGGTCGAGCGCCTCGCCGAACTTGTCGGTCTTCGGCATGCCTTACACGCGCTCGCTGGTGTGCTATCGCATGGGGAGCAACGACAACTCGAACTCGGGATGGCACTTGCTAGTCGCCCGAGGCTGCTGCTCCTCGATGAGCCGGCTGCCGGCCTCTCCCCCGGCGAACGAGAGCAGCTCACCGCGCTCCTCTTCGCGCTCGACACTGAGATCACAGTCTTGCTCATCGAGCACGACATGGATGTCGCGTTCCAGGTGGCGCAGCGGGTGACAGTGCTCCACGAGGGGAGGGTCATCGCTGAGGGAACACCGGACGAGATTGCCATGAATGCAACCGTGCAACAGGTCTACCTCGGAGGGACGTGATGACCGACACGCCGCTCCTCGAAGTCCGCGGGTTGCATGCCTACTACGGCCAGAGCCATGTCCTGCAAGGGATCGATCTGGTGCTCGGGCACGAGCCTCTCGCCGTCCTCGGACGGAACGGTATGGGAAAAACAACGCTCTGCCTCGCACTCACCGGTCTTTTACCGAGCGTCCGCGGGTCTATTCGCTTTGCTGGGCACGAGCTCGTCGGCCAGGCACCGCATCGGATCGCTGCACTTGGGGTGGGGTACGTCCCGCAAGGGCGACGGATCTTCCCCTCCCTGACAGTTGAGGAGCATCTCCGGCTCGTTCCGCGCCGTGCCACTGGCACGGGTGACGTATGGACACCAGAACGCATCTATGCGCTCTTTCCGCGTTTGGCCGAACGAAGACGCCAGCCGGCCGGCACGCTTTCCGGTGGTGAGCAGCAGATGCTGGCCATCGCTCGCGCGCTCCTCACCAACCCGCAACTGTTGATCATGGACGAACCATCGGAGGGGCTCGCTCCGGTCATCGTCGAGCAACTCATTGCCACACTCCGACATCTCGCGGAGGGCGGGCTTGCCATTCTCCTCGTCGAGCAACGACTGGCTGTCGCGACCGCTGTCGCTCAGCGCATCGCCATCATGGTCGGCGGACGGATCGCGCTCGAGACGACCTCTGACAGACTCCTCGCTGATCCGGCGCTGCAACAGCGATACCTTGGGGTGAGTGCCCGGCGCGCGGCATAGGGAAAGGGGGCGAGGATGCCGACTGTCGTGCTGATCGGCACGCTCGATACCAAGGGTACGGAGTATGCATTTCTGCGACAGCGCCTCCGCGAGCACGGTTGTGAGGTTGTTCTTGTAGACGCAGGCGTGCTTGGTGAACCCCAGACCGTCCCAGACGTCACCCGTGAAGCCGTCGCGCGGGCTGCCGGTGTCGAGCTCGCGGAACTCGTCGCCCGCGCTGACCGCGGGTATGCCATCGCCACCATGGCACGGGGAGCAACCGCGGTCGTGCAGGAACTCTTCCAGGCAGGACGCTTGCACGCGATCCTTGCGCTCGGCGGATCTGGGGGATCAGCAATTGCCACTGCAGCCATGCGCGCGCTCCCGATCGGCGTCCCCAAGTTGATGGTCTCGACCCTCGCCTCCGGTGACACGCGGCCGTATGTCGGAGCCAGCGATATCGCCATGCTCTACCCGGTCGTCGACATCGCCGGAATTAACCGGATCAGTGAGCGCATCCTGACCAATGCTGCAGCAGCGATCGCTGGTATGGCGCAGGCCTACGAAACCTACCAGCCGACGGTGCCAAGCAAACCGCTCGTCGCCGCCACAATGTTTGGCGTCACAACACCCTGCGTCACTGAAGCTCGCCAGGAACTTGAGGCGCGCGGCTACGAAGTTTTGGTGTTCCATGCTACTGGTACCGGTGGCCAGGCGATGGAGGGACTCGTCAAGGGTGGCTTCTTGGCCGGTGTGCTCGATATCACCACGACAGAGCTCGCCGACGAACTCGTCGGGGGTGTGCTTTCTGCGGGGCCAGAGCGATTGGAAGCAGCGGGTGCAGCTGGCATCCCGCAAGTTGTCTCCCTGGGGGCACTGGACATGGTCAACTTTGGCCCGCGTGACACTGTCCCCGAGCGCTTCCGGCAGCGCCGCCTCTACCAGCACAACCCCACCGTGACGCTGATGCGCACCACCCCGGAGGAGTGTGCCGAACTCGGCAAGATCATCGCCCAAAAGCTGAACGCTGCGCGTGGTCCAGTGGCGGTCTTTATCCCACTGCGTGGCTTTTCTGCGATCGACGTGGAAGGCAAGCCGTTCTATGATCCGGAGGCAGATCGCGCTCTGATTGAAGCGCTCAAAGCCAACCTCGCCCCTCATGTCGAGGTACACGAGTGGGATACCGATATCAACGATCCGGCGTTCGCTCGGGCGATGGCCGCACGCCTCGATGAACTGATTCGGGCACAGGCTACGGAGAGGACGCTCTCGCCTGCGCCTGAAGGAGAGACCAGCTGAGCTGGGGAAGGAAGGCAACCAATGAGTTGGCGACCGATGACGCGTGCCGAAGCACTTGCCAAGCTGCGTGCCACCCTGGCCGAGGGAAAGCCGATCATCGGCGCTGGCGCAGGAACAGGACTCTCGGCCAAATGCGCCGAGGCGGGTGGAGCAGACCTGATAATCATTTACAACTCGGGTCGCTACCGGATGGCTGGGCGAGGTTCCCTGGCCGGGCTCATGCCCTACGGCGATGCCAACGCCATCGTCGTTGAGATGGCTGCCGAAGTCCTTCCCGTTGTCCGCCATACACCAGTCCTGGCTGGCGTTTGCGGTACCGACCCGTTTCGCCTTATGCCGGTCTTTCTCCGTCAGCTCAAGGAGATGGGCTTTGTTGGCGTCCAGAACTTCCCGACCGTGGGGTTGATCGACGGGATTTTCCGCCAGAACCTCGAAGAGACTGGAATGGGGTTCGATCTCGAGGTCGAGATGATTCGGATCGCCCACGAACTCGATATGCTAACTGCCCCATACGTGTTTGATCCGGATCAGGCTCGGGCGATGGCCGAGGTGGGAGCGGACATCATTGTTCCGCATGTCGGGCTGACGACAAAGGGGATGATCGGGGCCAAGACCGCGCTCACGCTCGATGAGGCCGTCGAACGCGTCCAGGCGATGTGCGATGCCGCCAAAGCGGTCAATCCGGACGTGATCGTGCTCTGCCATGGTGGGCCGATCGCCGAGCCTGAGGATGTCGCGTACGTGCTCGCCCGGACGCGCGGCGTGGTCGGCTTCTTTGGTGCCTCGAGTGTCGAACGATTGCCGACTGAGCGGGCGATGGTCGAGACGATGCAACGATTCAAGGCACTCCGCCCAGCGTGAGGGAAGCGTGGTGCAATGTTCCACGAGCGAGGGACAAGTCATGCTCCTCAAGCCTTGAGCCCGAACTGCTTGACCTATCCCTGGGTATGGACGAGTGCACTGGTTGCGACGGAATCAAGAAGGAGGAAGCGAGAGATCGAGGCGCAAGATCTAGGACCCAAAGCAGGTTCCGCGCCGATTTCCGGCGTGTCCTCGGAGCAAACTCGGGCCAGCAGTTGGAGCCGCGGTCGCATTTGTACGCGGCGCAGCTCATCCTCACTGCCCCGGAGTCGGTAATGATCTGTCGAGGGGCCGGGTACCGAGCAGTTGGTTACCGCCTGAAACCGGGGCAAAGGTAAGCAAGGCTCAGCAGTGTGGCGCTTGACAGCCTGCGGGGCGGACGTAGTATCATCCTATAGAATCGATTCTCGAAGGAAGTGTGAGGCCATCGATGTCGGATCCCAGGTCACGCAACCGCGATCAACTCCTTCCGAAGCCGATCGTCCGCCGCGTTCTCCGCGAAGAGATCAAGGAGTACCTGATCGACGCGATCCTCCGTCGCCGCCTTGCCCCCGGTGACCGCATTGTCGAGACGCGCATCGCGCAGGAACTCGGTGTCAGCCAAACGCCGGTCCGTGAGGCGCTGCGGGATCTCGAGCTTCTCGGTTTCGTCACCAGCGAACCCTTCCGTGGTACTCGTGTCCGCGCCTTCACCCACGAAGAACTGGTCCAGATCTATCCCATTCGCGCCGCGATTGAGGGAGTTGCGGCCCGTGCCGCTGCGACCCGCATCACCACCGAGCAGCTTCTTGCCCTGGAGGAACAGCTCGACCGCATGCGCGAGGCGACCGAGTTCGGCGACGAGGCGACGGCGATCGAGGCTGACATCGCCTTCCACCGTATCATCGTCGAGGCGTCCGGGAACCACCTCCTCCAACAGTTCTGGACAAGTCTGAGTCTGGCAACCACCACCTTTCTCACCTTCTCTCTTCACCGTCGGGCAATCGAGGGACTTGCCGCACGTCACGAACCTATCTTGGAAGCGTTGCGTACGCGCAATCCTGACCTCGCGGAAGCGGTGATGCGTCGTCATATTGAGGAGCCGGGACGCTGGGTCTACGAAGCACTGTCTCGAGAGCAGAGCGCTGACCAGGAGCGTTGAGCTGTCAATGTTTTGCCAAAGCAAGTGGTGAGAAGGGAGCAGTTCAGTGGGTGTTCGTCTGATTGATCTCTCCATGCCGGTGCACAACGACATGATCACCTTTCCGCGTGTCCCACCTCCCAAGATCGAGATGCACGAGTCGTGGGAGGAGTTTGCTGAGCGGATCGGTGCTGCTCAGTATGGCGCGACGTGGCTCACAGCCAGCTACCGCCTGCAACTCAACGATCACGTCGGCACGCATATTGATGCCCGGAAACACCTCGTCGCCGAGGCTCCCGGGCCGGAGGGTATCCCCCTCGAGTACTGCTATTCCGATGGTGTCCTCCTGGACTTCCGCCACAAGGAGAAAGGCTCTGGTATCACTGCTGCTGAACTCCAGGAAGCGCTTGACAGGATTGGTTACCGCCTCAAGCCACTCGACATTGTCCTCATCTGGACGGGTGCTGGTGCATATCAGAACGAGCAGCGCTACCTCACCGATCACTGCGGCATGACCCGCGAGGCAACGCTCTGGCTCATCGACCAGGGAATCAAGGTGATGGGAATCGATGCCATCACCTTCGACCCACCTGTCTGGGCCATGTTCGAGCGTAAGCAGTTCTGGGAAGCTCATCTTGTGATGCGGGAGCACGAGTACTACCACATCGAGAATATGACGAACTTCGATCAGATCCCGCGTCCCTATGGGTTCAAGGTTGCGGCCTTCCCCATCAAATGGGTTGGAACGACCGCAGCCCCGGTGCGTGCAGTCGCCATTGTCGAGGAGTAGTTCCCATGAGGAGGGCTGCCACGGCTGCGCTTGTCCGCTGGTTTGACGATCCCGCCTGTGCCGACGTCACGCAGGCCGGTGGCAAAGGGGCGAGTCTGGCTCGTCTGGCGACTGCGGGTCTTCCTGTCCCGCCAGGCTTCGTCGTCACCAGTGCCGCTTTCGCGGCGTTCCTGGAAGCGACAGGACTTGACGCGACCATCCGCGCACTGCTTCGGCAACTTGATCCGGGTCAGCGGCACCAGCTGGAGGCTATCGCGACGGAGCTCCGGCAGCTTATCACGAGCCAACCAATCCCACTGGAGCTCGATGCAGCGGTCGCTAGCGCCTACGCTGAACTCGGCCACGGTGAACCGATCCCTGTGGCGGTCCGCTCCAGTGCGGTGGCGGAGGATTCCCATCAGGCGTCCTTTGCCGGTCAGCAGGAAACGTTCCTCGATGTGCGCGGGATCGATGCGGTGCTGGAGCGAATCCGCGATTGCTGGGCATCCCTCTTCGGCCCGCGCGCCCTTTTCTATCGTGCTCGCAAGGGGTCGCTCGACGACCTCGCCTTCGCTGTTGTCGTTCAACAGCTCGTCGTGCCGGAGAAGGCAGGCGTGCTCTTCACGGCTGATCCCGTCCAGCGGCGACGCGATGTGCTTGTGGTCGAGGCGGTCTGGGGCTTCGGCGAGTTGCTCGTCTCCGGTGAGGTTACGCCCGACCATTATGAACTCGACCGACGGAGCCGCCAGCTACTCCGTACCCTCGTCCCGCTCAAGTCGCAGATGCTGGTGCGAGCTGAGCAGGGTGGACTGATCGCGGTATCCGTGCCTGAGCATCGGAAACGTGCCCGCGTGCTCGACGAGCAGGAACTCGCCGCACTCTGCGCGCTGGCGGAGCAGGTCGAAGCGTTCTTTGCTGCGCCACAAGACGTCGAGTGGGCGATCGACGAAGGACAGCTGTTTCTCTTGCAAAGTCGTCCGATCACGACGCTCGTCTGAGGGCAGGAGCGGCCAATGCCGACCGATCGCGAGCTGCTCGATCGAGCACACCAGTGGATCGCTCCGTACTGGAACGCCGAGCACTTGCGCCGGACACTCGACTGGCTCTTTATCCTGGAGCCGCAGGCAAGCCTGGCGCTTCGGCTGGCGGCGCTGACTCATGATATGGAACGCCACTTCCCAGGGCCTGATTCTCCGCGGCTCAATGTGCAGCGCGGTATCCCTGATCGCCTCTATGAGGAGCAGCACCAGAAGCGTTCGGCACGCATCGTCGCTGTGTGGCTGACCGAACAGGAGGCCGACCTTGCCCTTGTCGAGGCCGTACGCGATCTTGTGGCAGTGCATGAGTGGGGAGGCTGGCCGGAAGCTGACCTGCTGCAGGCGGCCGACTCACTCAGCTTCCTCGAGGTCAACGTTGATCGCTTCATCGGCCGTGGGCTTACCGGTGAGCAGGGCTTCACGCCCGAGCTCGTTGCCGTCCATTTCCGCTATATGGCGGAGCGGATCAGGATCCCCCGAGTCCGCGAGCTTGCGGAGCCGCTCCTCCGCACTGCACTGGCCCGACTGCAAGAGCAAACGGTGATCGCTGCCTCTGCTCCAGTGGACGGTCGATCCGGAGGCAGCCGATGATGGACTGCACAGTCGTTGCTCCTACGGTGCTCGATGAGGTGCTGGCGCTGCTCGCTAGTGCAGGGGAGGATGCCGTCCCCGTCGCTGGAGGAGTTTGGGTCACGCTGACACTCCGCCATGGACTCATCAGTCCGCGCCTGCTCGTTCACCTGCGAAGAGTTCCGGAACTCGGCCGCATGGTCGTGGAACCGACTGGTGAACTCGTCATCGGGGCGTCGATCACACACCGCGCGGTCGAGCGCTCGTCGCTTGTCCGTTCGCATTCACCTATTCTAGCAGAGATGCTTGCCGAAGTGGCGAACGTCCGTGTGCGCGAACAGGCGACGCTGGTCGGCAATCTCTGTGAAGCTGACCCGGCTTCCGATCCACCGACGGTCTTGGCCGCCCTCGGTGCCTCGGTTGAGCTCCTGAGCCGGCGCGGGCGTCGCCTGGTACCCGTGGCCGATTTTGTCCTCGGGGCTTACCAGACCGCGCGTGCGCCGGACGAGCTCGTCACCGCGATCCGAGTACCGCCGCTGCCACCACGAGCAGGAGTCGCTTATCTCAAGTTCCGCACCCGTTCGCACGAGGATCGTCCCGCTCTGGGAGTAGCGGCTGTCGTCTTGCCCGATGACGCAGGACGCATCGCGGCAATCGACCTTGTCGTCGGTGCAGCCGGCGATCATCCGCAGCGCGTACCGTCGGTGCTCGAACACGCTCGTGGACTCCCACTCGATGAGGAACTCGTCACCGTGCTCGCCAGCGCATATGCTGGAGCTGTCGAGACAGTCTCCGATCTCCGGGCCAGTGCCTGGTACCGCCGGGAGATGGTCAGAGTGTTCGTTGCTCGTGCACTGCGCCTGGCTGCAAAGCGCGCCGGTCTTTACTACCAGCAGGGAGGGAGTATGGACGCATGAAGCTCGCCACGTTTGCGGTCCCGAGCCCGGCCGGTGCCATTCGCCGGATGGGCGCTTTGGCCGATGGTTGGCTTGTCGATCTCCAGGTCGCCTATTCCGCCTACCTCGCACGGACCGATCCTGGCTGTGAGGCCGAGCGGCTGGCTGCGCTGCTCTTGCCAGACGATATGGTTGCCTTTCTGGGGCATGGGACACTTGGATGGGAAGCAGCAGCTCGGGCGGTCGAGGAGGGACTCCGCGTCGAAGAAGCGTTCGGGAGACGTACGCGGTATCGACTCGAGGAAGTTCGTCTTCTCGCGCCGCTGCCGCGCCCGCGGGTGATCCGGGATTTCCTCACCTTTGAAGGGCATATGCGCAATGCGAGCCGTGCCCTTGGCCGCGGCGGCGAAATTCCGCCAGCCTGGTATGAGGTGCCAGCCTACTACAAAGGGGATCCCGAGACGGTCGTCGGCCCCGACGCGGACGTGGTGATGCCGCAGTACACACAGCAATTTGACTTCGAGCTCGAACTCGGAATGGTGATCGGCCGGCGCGGCAAGGATATTCCGGTTGCGGAGGCACACCGGTACATCGCTGGTTTCACCATCTTCAACGACTTCAGTGCGCGCGACCAGCAAATGCGTGAGGCTCCGATCGGGATGGGGCCGAGCAAGGGGAAGGATTTCGATACCGGCAACGCCATTGGCCCCTTCCTGGTCACTCCCGACGAACTCGACGTGACAAACCTGCGCATGGTGGCGCGTGTCAACGGCGAGGTGTGGTCAGAAGGATCGAGCGCGGGGATGCATTTCTCGTTTGCCCAACTCATTGCGCACGTCTCGCAGAGCGAGACCATCTACCCAGGCGAGCTCTGGGGTTCGGGTACGGTGACCAACGGCTGTGGGCTTGAACTCGGCCGCTACCTGAAGCCTGGCGACGTCGTCGAATTGGAGGTGGAAGGGATCGGTGTGCTGCGCAACCGCGTGGTGCGTCAGCCTGCGTCGTGAGCAGCGTGTGCGGAAGGGAAGGAAGGAGGAGTGTCCGATGCCGTTCGTTGTCGTCGCCCACTACTACGCCAAGGAAGGAAAGGCCGACGAGATCGCAGCCATCTTGAAAGAGATGGTCACGCTCTCACGGTCGGAGCCCGGCTGCTTGGTCTATTACGTCAACCGGTCACAAGACGATCCGCGCAAGTTCTTGCTCTACGAGCAATACCGGAGTCGTGAGGACTACGAGGCACACAAGGCGACCCCGTACTTTCAGGAGAAGATTCTTGGGACGGTCGTCCCGATGCTCGAGAGTCGCGTGCCAGAGTTCTACGAGCTCGTTGAGCCAGAGTGAGCGTTGATTCGCTGTTGTGCTGCGCGGAGAGGAGGGAAACCATGGCCCAGGAGCGACCGGAAGTCCAGCTCCCCGTGACCTTCTTAGGTGACGAGTCCTTCCCCGTCGAATGGGCCAGTGAGGAGGAGAAGCAGCTTTTCTGGTGGTGGGATGACCTCCACTGCCCGAACCCACTCTCCCCGATGTTCTTCGAACTCGGCGGTTGGTGGGCAACCTGTGCTTATCTCTATCGTCGGTTTGGTGCACCGTTTGGCGTCGACTGGAAGGCGAAGTTGGTCAACGGCTATCTCTATACCGCTGTTGTCCCGCGCGATCCCAAAGAGGCGCAAGAGATCGCGCCCTATTACAACATGGTCATGCGCGTGTATGCCGAGAAAGGCCTGGAATGGTGGCAGGAGCGGCTCCGCCCAGAGATTGAGCGGAACTTTGCCTATCTCGATTCCTTCCCCTATGAGACGGCTTCGCTCCCCGCACTCATGGTCCTCTTGGAGGATGCAATCGACATCCAAGAGCGTCACTGGCGGATCCACTGGATCCTCAACCTCTCGCAGTTCCAAGCCTCCCTCGACTTCCAGAGCGCCGTGCGTGAGGTCATCGGCGACGTCGATTCCACCCTGCTCGAGCGGATCATGGTCTCGGATAGTGACCGCAACTGGGACGCTGTCCGCGCGCTCTGGGAAGCGAAGGAGCGAGTCAAGCGCAACGTCGTGCTTACCGATGCCTTCAGCAAAGAGACGCCGGTCGAAATCCTCGCCGAACTCGAGAAGACGGCCGAGGGCCGTGAATTCCTTCGCTGGCTCGACGAGTACAAGCGCGAGTTCGGTCATAAGGCGCTTTTCAGCCACGAGTATATCTACCCGACCTGGTACGAGAATCCCGCCCCGATCATCGCCGCGATCCAAGGGTATCTCCAGACGGACTATTCTTATCCAGAGGCCATTCAGCGCCTCCGTCAGGATCGCGATGCTGCTATCCAGGAGCTCCTCAGCAAGATTCCGCCGGGTGACGTCCGTGGACGCGAACGCGTGGAGGCGGCCCTTCACCGCGTCCTCCAGATGATGCCACTCACTCCTGACCATCACTTCTATATCGACCAGGGTACATTTGCCCGCATGCGCTACGTTCTCCTGGCGATCGGACGACGCCTGGTGGAGGCGGGCCTTCTCGACGAGCCGGACGACGTGCTCTTCCTCCGCTACCATGAACTCCGCGTCCTCGCTGCCGAACCCTCCAACCTGCCGAACGCTAAGGAACTGGTTCGCCAGCGTCGTGAAGCACGTGAGCATGCATTCTCTATCCGCCCGCGTGAGTGGATTGGCACGGCCAGCGAGTGGGCACTCTTCCAGGAACCTTATAAGACACTCTGGGGATATCCTCAGAAGTTCTTCGACTCGCTCAAGCCGCGAGAGGTCACGCAACGGATCGAAGGAATTCCAGCCTCGGCAGGGGTGATTGAAGGCACTGCCTTCGTCGCCCACACGCTTGAGGATGTCGATGCGCTCAAAGGTAGCGAGATTCTGGTCTGCCGCATGACCAACCCAGCTTGGGTGGTCGCCTTCACCAAGATCGCTGGCTTGGTGACCGATTCCGGTGGACAACTCTCGCACCCTGCGGTCGTGTCGCGCGAGTTCGGCATCCCTGCAGTCGTCGGCACGAGCGTTGCGACGCAGGTGATCCGTACGGGACAGCGGATCCGTGTCAACGGCTCAGCTGGCGTCGTAGAGATCCTGAGCTGAAGCGGAGGGTGCCAAGATGACGAGCGGTCGGCCGCAACCGGTCGCAGCGGATCGGCCTGACGGCGTGGGTCGTTGCAGCACATCTGACCGCGGCCGGCCGCTCGTGGTCCTCGCGTCCTCACCCACTGATCGCGGAACCGCCGATTCTCGTGTCCGGTGCGCTCAGCAAGAACAACGGATGACGTGGTGGCACGTGGCCTGGTGGGATTTCGTTGGCAGTGTCGCTGCCCCGTACCCTGCGGCACGGTCTATCTCATCTGACGCGGTAGCGAAGAGGGACTGTTTTCCACCCCAAGCGAACAGCGGTTCGCCTGGTGATCCCTGTTTTGTGCGACAGCTCTACTGCGTTGCTGGCGCAAGCATTACGCTCTCTATGGTGCATCGGCACTCGTGGGTCGAGACTTCCTCCTTCCCTGCTCCTGTTGGGTTGTTCTGCTCTTCGCGTACCGGACCAGTGTAACCTGATCTCGATGCTTGCGGCTCGC
Source organism: Thermomicrobium sp. CFH 73360 (assembly GCF_023806465.1). Classification (GTDB taxonomy): domain Bacteria; phylum Chloroflexota; class Chloroflexia; order Thermomicrobiales; family Thermomicrobiaceae; genus Thermomicrobium. The sequence continues at coordinate 94,555 of NZ_JAMSLS010000003.1, forward strand.
GCTGACGGGAGGAGATAGGGTGAGTGGTCGCACAACGTTCGGCATGATCGATGCATGGGAGCGCGTGACCGCACGCATCCGCTTGAGCCAGGACGTGAGCATTCCGGGGATGCTGCACGCTGCGGTCGTGCGCAGTACCATACCGCACGGCCGTCTCCGTCGCATCGAGACGAGTGGAGCCTGGACGGTGCCGGGCGTCGTCGCCGTTGTGACTGCTGCTGACCTCGCTCGCATCCCGAACTTGCGCCCTGTCTACGGTCCCCAGATCGAAGACCAACCCGTGCTCGCGCACGAGCGCGTCCGTTACGTCGGCGACATGGTTGCACTCGTCGCTGCGGAGAACGCGCGTGCGGCTCGCGAGGCCGCTGCCCGGGTCGTCGTCGAGTACGATCCGCTGCCTGCAGTCTTCGACCCGATTGAGGCGCTGCGACCAGACGCGCCGCTGATCCACGAGCTCCGCCCCGAAGAGCCGCATCGCGGCCATGCCGTTTACTTCGGTCTGCGACCGATCTTTGGGACCAACTGCTGTAACCATTTCCGGCTCTACACTGGCGACATTGAGCGTGGTTTCGCCGAGGCCGACCTCGTGCTCGAAGAGACGTTCCGCGTGCCGGCTGCGCAGCACGTGGCGATGGAGCCGCATGCTGCGCTTGCCTACTGGGAAGATGGACGTCTGGTGGTCATCAGCGGCACCCAGACGCCCTTCAACACCCGTCAGATCCTTGCCCAACTCTTCGGGCTTGCTCCAGAACAGGTACGCGTCATTGTACCCCCGATGGGGGGGTCCTTCGGCTCCAAGGTTTTCCCGCGCATTGAGCCGCAGGTGGCAGTCCTTGCCTACCTCACTGGTCGTCCTGTCAAGCTTGTGCTCGATCGCTACGAGGAGTTCGTGACGCTCACTCGCCACGCGACGGTCGTCACGATCCGCCTTGGCCTTACGCGTGACGGTCGCATCACAGCCAAGCGGGTGCAGGCGTACTGGAGTACTGGAGCCTATGCTGATTGCGGCCCGGATGTCGCACGCAAGGGTGGCTTCGGCAGTGTGGGCCCGTATCGCATCCCACATGTGGCGGTGGACTCCTACTGCGTCTATACCAATCTCCCGCCTGCCGGTGCCTTCCGCGGCTACGCCGTTACTGAGGTTGTCTGGGCCTCGGAGCGCATGATGGACATCGCTGCTGACGCGCTCGGGCTCGATCCGCTCGAGTTTCGCCTACGCAATCTCCTTCATGATGGTGAGCAGTTCGCGACCGGCGAGACGCTGCACGATGTTCACTTCCGCGAATGCCTAGAGGCGGTCGCTCGCGCACTCCACTGGGAACAAGGTTCCCGCGCGCGATCGCCCGAGGGTCGCCTCCGGGCCAAGGGGCTTGCTGTCGTCATGAAAGGGATGACAACACCGAGCCGCTCGGAGGCTCGTGTCGGTGTCGACCGCGCCGGACGCGTGACGGTCTATTCCTCGACTGTCGAACTCGGCCAAGGTGCCCGTACCGTGCTGGCACAGCTTGCGGCGGAGCCACTCGAAATACCCTACACGACTGTCCGTGTCGTCGATCCAGATACCGATCGCACTCCATTCGATAACCGCACCACCTCAAGTCGCTCAACCTACATGATGGGCAACGCAGTCCGCCAAGCCGCAGAGGCGCTCGCTCGGCGCCTTCGCGAGCTCGCAGCAGAGCGTCTTGAGGCCGCGCCGGAGGACCTCGAGCTTCTCCCTGGAGCGGTTTGTGTCCGCGGTGTGCCGGAGCGCTGTGTGAGCTGGGGTGAGCTCGTCACTGCGACGGGGAGCGACGAACTGCAAGAACACGCCGTCTTTAGGAACGAAGGTGGACTCGATCCCGAAACGGGACACGGCATTGCTTCCTCACACTGGCATCAAGGAGCGGCAGGTGCCGAAGTCGAGGTTGATCCAGAGACAGGGCAAGTACGCATTCTGCGACTTCATGCTGCAGTCTATGCTGGCCGCGTGGTCAATCAACTCACGGCAGCATTGCAAAACGAAGGCAGTATGATCATGGGACTCGGTAGCGCGCTCTTCGAGGAGCTTGTCTACGACGAAGGGCAGCCGCTCACGACGAATCTCTCAGACTATCTCATCCCCTCGTTTCTCGATCTTCCGGTGACACTCTCACACGACCTCTTGGAGTGTCCTGGGGCCGAGGTGCATGGGCTTGGTGAAACCGCTCTGCCGCCCGTCCCCGCGGCCATCGGCAACGCCGTCGCGCGGGCCATCGGTGCTTGCCTCACGGAATTACCGCTGACCCCCGAACGCGTGTTACGTGCCCTGCGCGCCACTCGGCAGGAGGCGTCCTGATGGGACAAGTTGTTCACCTTGCCGTCAACGGTGAGTACCACGAACTTTCGGTCCTCTGCGACGAGACCCTTCTCGAAACCTTGCGTGATCGTCTTGGGCTCACCAGCGTGCGGGAAACCTGCGGTATCGGCATCTGCGGTGCGTGCACTGTGCTTGTTGATGGACGTCCCGTTTCCAGCTGCCTGCTTCTTACGAGTCTCGCAGATGACGCCCAGGTGACAACGCTCGAAGGACTGGTTGGTCCGAACGGTGCGCTCCATCCCGTTCAGGAAGCGTTCCTCGCGCAGCAAGCTTTTCAGTGCAGCTACTGTACGCCAGGGATGATCTTGAGTGTCGTAGCATTGCTCACGGAAAATCCTACCCCTACCCCCGAGGAGGCCGCGGCTTACCTCGCCGGCAATCTCTGTCGCTGTGGCTCCTACCTCCGTATCCTTGCGGCAGTGGAGGATGCTGCTCGGCGGTTGCAGCAGACCAGGAAACTGTCACGGTGAAGGCAAAGCGCCGGACACGACTCCGGCGGTGCAGGCGAGCATCTGCTTACCCTTCGGATCCTGTGCTATGCCTATACGCACCACGAGACCTTGCCGGGCTGAAGCTGATCTACAGGTGGTACAGTAGGGCCGGTGATGACTCTCGGGATTCTCACACGGCCGAGAGTTTTTCGCCATCCGTCGAGTGCAGGCAGCCGATTCATCCTCGATGCAAGACTGAGCATGATGTCGAACGTCCAGATCTTCACCATTGGCCACTCTAATCGCTCCTTGGAGGAATTTCTGGCTCTGCTCCGCGCGTATGGGATTCGCTGTCTGGTGGACGTGCGGCGTTTCCCCACTCACGCCGGAATCCACAGTTCGATCGGGAACTCCTTGCCCAGCAGCTGCCAGAGCACGGCATGAGCTATCGGCACTGCCCCGCTCTCGGTGGTCGGCGCCGACCGCGGCCTGATTCGCCCAATACAGGCTGGGTCAAGGCCGGCTTCCGTGGCTTCGCCGATTACACGCAGACTCCTGTCTTTGCTGCTGCGCTCGAGGAACTTCTCCAGGTGGCGATACGCGAGGGGTCACTCGCTCTGCTCTGTGCCGAAGCGGTGTCGTGGCGCTGTCACCGGAGCCTTATCGCCGATGCGCTCGCTGCGCGTGGTATCTCTGGCTGGCATATCCTCTCCCCCACGCGTCTGCAGCCGCACCAGCTAACTGTCTTCTCCCGCGTTGTCGATGGCGTCGTCCAGTATCCCGGCTACGTGCAGGCTCCATAATCCGCCTATCTGCCATAACACTCGGGTGAGGACGGAGACGCTCGACACTGTTGTCGCGCTCCTGTTGAGCGGATCGCAATCTCCGGCGCGTCAACTGGGCTGCAGTGTTCCGCTTTGACTCTATGTATCTCGGCGCTCGGTGTCCACCAGTTCGGGTTCTCAGGAAGCACGCGCAGCTCGGTAGCTGCGGTGGAGTGTAGGAGTGTCCTGTGCCGACTACGATTCCTCCATAGCTGATTCACGACGCGTGGTTCCCATCTCGGAGCAGCCGGACGACCGCGGTCGCCCGGTATTGCCCCAGTTCGGTCCCTCGCGATCACGAGGGATTCTGGTATCGGGTGATCCCGAAACCCGTTCTCGGCGATCGCGCCCAGAGACGTTACGGCACCCAGTAGTGTACGGCAATCCCCGACGATTCCCAAACGCCTTGTTGACAAAGGCCGAGCGGTGCGCTACGCTGTCGACAACGGTTGGTTGCGAAGGTCTGTTGCACGCATGCACGATCGTCGCGTGAGATTCGACTGTTCCCCAGCTCGTGCCTGGCTCCTTGGCCAGGATGCTGGGCCGAGTGTTCCTCGAGGCCCCTGATCCCCCTGATGCGGCCGGTTCGGCCGCCTCTGACAGAAGATGCAATCTCTCTGCCCAGAGTGCGTATCTGATGCGACTCCGAGCATGGTGGAACCGTGTCCCGTGCGGTCGGGTCGCTTCAGCGGCTGATGCAACGGTCTCGCTGAAAGGGGGATCTCCGTGAGCAGTGCCGTTCCACGACAGCCTTTGGCGTCGGCTCAGCGCTCAAGCCTCAGCTTCGTCCTCGCACTCGGTCTCTTCGTTCTGAGTCTTGCCTTCCTGCTCGGTACCGTCGTCGATATGCGACGGGCTTTCCTCCTTGCTCCCGAGTCCTATGACAAACTCGGCTCTCCCTCAGCCTTCTTGTACGTCACTCCGTGGCATCTTGGTGCACTCGTGCTTGCGTTCGTGCTCTGTTGGCTCGCCTATCGGGCGCTGCGGACCACCGAGTCGACGCTCAGCCTTAGCGACCTCCGTCGGGCCCGTGACGTCCTCGCGGGACTACTCATGGGCCTCCTGGTCGTTGATCTCTTCGTCTATCGAATCGTCCAAGCGCAGCGCGTCGCGGCCGCTGGGAAGGCGGGTATTGCCAAGACCTTTGCCGTCGATGCGCTGCCGACCTGGCTGCGTCCGTTCGGCGAGGCGGTCAACTTCCTTCTCGTCGTCTGGCATGCAACGACTTTGGGAATCTTGCTCGGCGCGTTGTTCCTTGTCTTGCTCTGCTCGAGCGAGCGGCTGAAGCGTGCCTTCAGCCTGCGTGGGTTCCAGGCCCATGTTACCGGCAGCGTCAGTGCGCTCGCCTATCCGTTCTGTTCGTGCTGCGCGGGCCCGCTCGGAGCCAGTCTCTACCGTGGTGGTGCCTCGCTCAACGCGTCTCTCGCGTTTGTGGTCGGAGCTCCTCTCCTCAACGTGACAACATTGTTCCTCGCTTCCGCCCTGCTGCCTCCGGAATTCGCTCTGTTGCGCATTGTTGGAGGTGTCATCTTGGCCGTCTTCGGGACCTGGCTTGTCGCCTTAGCTGTTCGACGTCGACCACCCGTGATTGTTGGTGACGCGAGCATGCGTGGTCTACGCTGGCTTGAGCGTCTCACGCGGGCATTTGCGTTCGAACAGGTCGTCCAGGGGCGACGAGTCGAATCTCCGTCGGAACTCATCGCAGCATGGCTCCGTACGACCTGGGTGATTGCCCGTGTCGCGGTGCCGATGCTTTTCATCGCTGCCGCAGTGATTGGCTGGGTAGCTCCCGTGGTCACTGCGCTCGGCGGCGGTAACACCGTTGGTACCGTGATCTTTGCCACCGTGGTCGGAGTTCTCTTCATGATTCCCACTTGGACGGAACTCGCCATCGCCGCGCCACTCATCCAACAGGGTCTTACGGGCCCAGCCGCGGCGCTTCTGCTCGCCCTGCCAGCGGTCAGCTTGCCGAGTCTTCTCATCTACGGCGCTGCGCTGCGTGATTGGCGTGTCCCGGCGTTGCTCGTCCTGGTGGTGGCTGTGGTCAGCATCGGCGCAGGGCTGCTGTTCCTGTGACCGCCTGAGTGTGTCGCGCATTCGTGTCCGGGTTTTTCACCACCCCGTGCCCTCGCGCGTGCGGGGCACGGGGTGAGACCTTTTGGCTGCGCAACGCTTTCAGGTGTGTTGCCTTGTCAAAAGCCGCTTGCCGAAAAGCCGGAGAGAGCGCTGGTCTTCTCGTCTGTTCTTCCTCACGTGGCTCCTTCTGACGGGAGGGTCAATCAGTACTGCGCTGCCGCACGCAATGAGGCGCCTGGGAACAGCGCATGACCAAAAAGCTTGGCGTGTTTTCTTTCTCCAGTTTTGTCCTCGCCGTCCCTGGCCTGTGGGCGAAGAGATTCCAGGCTGGGGCCCACACAACTCTCTCGTGGACGTTCCTCCGTTCCGATCACCGGCATCGAGCGTGCGGTGTTCAGGGTGCAGATTCGGCGCGAGATAGCTCGTTCACTGCTGCCCATCCCATCTCGGTGAGCTTCCAGATCCCTCGCGGTGAACTCGATTCCAGTAAGCCCTCTTGGACCATCATCTTCCGGCACCATTGTGCCGTATTCTTCCATCTGATACTTCCATTGGATCGCAATGGGCTGCGATCGTAGTCATTCAACACTGCTCCCATCTTTTGCTCAACAAGCTGTAGGACGTGCTCAGTCCTGCCTGCCCCGCCAAGCTGTGCGAGCGCTTCCAGGATTGGCCGCCTAAAGGCTTCTTCCGGTGTCCGAAGACCACGCGGAAGCCGCTTCCCCGTGGCTGGTCGTGGTCTGCGCCTCGGCGTGGGGAGGGACTAGGTGAAGAGCTCAGACCATTAAAACTGCATCTCTTTGACGCGTGCTCGAAAGGCCTCGCATTGACGGGCGACCTCGATTGCCCGTTGTGCCTCGTCCAACTGTCCTTGCTCCAGGCAGAGTGCTCCTTGCCGACGAACGGCCTCAACGACAGCAGTGATCTCTTGAAGAAGCAACTCGAAGGCAACCTGTACATCATTCTGCGTCATAAGGAAACCTCTCCGAAGACCCCTCTCGTCTCGGCTATCAAGAAATTGTATTTGCTCATGGACCCTAGCCTATCCTGGTCATAACTGTGTGGGGACGAGCAGATTCATCACCACCTCGGCTGTGGACTCTAGCGTTTATCTGATGAAAACCCAGAGAAGACCATTCTCACTCACCTCCACTGGTGGTTGGCCGGCTATTGTTCTGGTGTGGAGAGGCACTGTGCTGCCCGACGCCTGAGCACAGCAACGTGGGTAACTTCCGAGTTTCCGAGTGGAGAGATCCGTTCTTTGGGAGCGGATGATGGACTGACTCAAGTGTGGAGCACATTTGAGAAGCAAGTGCGCTGGTCACAAGCGATACGTCCTATGCCCGTGGCTTGTCTGCGCTCGGTGCGCCGAGTGCCAACCATGCACGGAAGTCTGGGTCGTGCTGCGCCAATTGATATTCCATCAACACTTCTTGGCACATTGCCCGCAATCCCCCGCTCCCCGGGGTTTCCAGCACCAGCTGCAGCAGCCATCCCTCAAACGCCTCTGGCTCCGGGTCGGCTGCAATCGCTTGCTCCAGCACCCAGCGCTTGAGCTCCTGCCCAAGCGTGTCTGGTGTCTGGTCGCGCTTGCGTCGCTTCCGTCGACCTTCGCTCGCTTCCATGGCGGCAAGCAGTGCACGACAGAAGACTGAAGGTCGGGTCAGTTGTGCTGGATCGATCACCGGCGGCATGGCCTCGTCCTTTCGACCGAGATGGCCCCTTGCCCCTCCCAAGACGGCTTGTCAAGCAAATTCGAATCGGGCAACTTACTCCCTGTTGCTGCGCCGGCCGCGTATCGCATGTCTGCCGCAACGTGACATTGCTGGGAACGGGTGCAATCGGCACTGCCCGCACCAGACAGTTAGGCAAGCAGTTCCTGTGCGACTACCTGGACCTCCAGCGGGTATCCTAGTCCCTCCGGCCGCTGATATCCCCGATCCTGAGCCAGTAAGTCGAACTCGACCGTTGTCAGATCCTGGAGGAGTATTTCACCATGGCTCCACGGTCCAAGCGTCGCGAATGTTTTCACGTAGCCGCGACACTGTTCACACACCTCGACGCGCTGGGAGTCCTGTTTCCCCTCCTCAGCGAAGTAGCGGAGGCTACGGTGGTCGCTGTTTCCACAAAACGGGCACTGCTGGTGCGGGTAACGCCACCCAGTACCGCACCGACCACAACGCAACCAACGCTCTCGCTCGAGTCCTCGAAACTCTGCCAGAGTGGGCCAAGCAGCACAATGGGGACAATAGCCCACTCGCCAACGTAGTAGCTCGCCCAAGGACATGACACGACTGGCTGACGCCAGGACAGGGATACTGAGGACGTTCCCAAGTACAGTAATGAGTTGCACGGCAATCTGCGTTGAGCTCGCCAGTTGTTCAAAAGCCACCGCATTGCCTTGGACACCTGCTTGGACGAGTTCGAGTGCAGAAAGTCGTCTCTGCGCCACAGCTTCCACTAGTGCTTGACTCTCTGGTAAGCCGTGCTCGGCGAGAAGTTCACTGGCCTCTTGAAAGAGTCGTTCCATCATGCCCAGATCAATCGCAAGTGTCTGCTGGTGGAGAAGCGGGACACTCAAGTGCGGCTCCGGTAGACGCTGTGTCGTGGGCACAGTCACGAGCGATCCCTCCGTGGTGTCAGTCAGCCGTAGCACGAGCACATAGAGCCGTGCCAGCGGGGCCAGGACCGCATCGTGCTGAGCGAGAGCTTCGAGCCGTGCAACAATTGCGGTCATTCGACGGTCATCCCAGCCAGTTGGCTCGCCTCTCCTTCTTTCGGGGTGTTGTAGTAGATGATCCTGGGGCCGCCAGGATGGAGTTGCACCTCCTGGGCGCGATTCCCGATATCGCCGCCGGAGCCACCACCACGTGACCGGGATGCTTCCGGGCTACAGGCTAAAAGCAGGGCTGTAAGAAGGATAACCATGACCCAGCGCAGCCCTTGCTGGATGCGGCGTGACGTGCTGAAGCTCTTTCTTACCACCTTACGCTGCCTCCGAGGAGAGAATCACGGCAACACGCAGGAAGAAGGCACCAGCCAACACAAGTACTGCCAGGCTTGGGACGGCATAGCGCCCAAGCAGTTGGGGGCGCCAGGTCAAGATCAAAGGCAGCAGAACACCGAACACAAGCGTCAGTGCCAAGATCACACCGTACACGTTGCCCAGCACGAGACGTAAGACGCTGCCTTGCAGTGTGAAGAGAAGCCCCAGAGCCACCACGAGCGTGACCCCCAGGGCGCCAAAGAGCAGCTGCCCAAGCCATGTTGAAGTCGCTGGGGCTCGACGACGAGTAATCAGCAGTAAGAGTGCACACGCTGCGGCCATCCCTGAGGCGAAGAAGAGCGCTCCCAACCACACCGTATCGCCCCACAGCGGACGGTTCGTCGCATTGAGCAACACGCCCTTGTATCCGGCGTAGAACGTTCCGGCTAGACCAGCCACGAAGGCCAGGATGGTTCCGATCGGTTCCCGACCGAGGAACGCCAGCCCGCGAGGCAGCCGCCCAGCCTCAGCCAGGCTGCCCACGAGGATCAGGAACGAAGTCCCGCCGAAGACGAAGAGGGCCCATGCCCCCAGTGCCATCACCGACCACCACTTGAGGAACGTCGGGAGCAAAGTCTCAGAGAAGAGCAACATATGCCAGAACCGGTCTGGCCGCTTGAGATCAGCGATTAAGAGCAGACCGCTCAACACACTGCCGACCATGGCGATGCCGAAGCCCCAACGCGCCACGAGGCGGTCATCGCGGTTCCGACTGAACAACCAGAGGAGTGCCGCAATGCCGGCTGATGTCCCAGCTAGCCCGGCGACGAAGAACTCGACAACGGCAAACCAGCCCCAGTGTGGAGAGACTGTATAGAACGTGTCCGGCATGTCCCGCCCCCTTCACTCCCCGTCGTTCCCCTGCTTTGCCGCAGCAGCCAGCTGATCCATCCGCTGCTTTCGCAGCCCGACGAGTCCCAGGAGACCGAGTACCACAGCGGTCGCAGTCGAGACGGCCGCGGCCGCGGGTACGCGGGTCGAGGGGAGCTGCGGGTTCGACGGCAGGCCATACTTCTCCGGTTCGTCGAGCAGCAGGTAGAACGAATTCAACCCGCCGAGGATCGACTCGTCGTGGCCATAGAGCCGAGCCTGCGTCACACCCTGAGCATGCAGCTGTTCGAGCCGCTGTTGTGCCCGCTGGCGAAGCTCCGAGATCGGCCCGAATTGGATCGATTGGGTCGGACAAGCCTGGGCACAAGCCGGTACCATCCCGGCCTGCAGCCGGTCGTAGCAGAGCGTGCACTTCATTGCGGTATTCGTCTCAGGGTTGATCTCGATGACGCCGAATGGGCAGGCCGAGATGCACGCCCGGCACCCGTTGCAGACGTCCTGTTGGATCACCACGGTGTCGAACTCGGTCCGGATGATGGCTCCTGTCGGGCAGGCCTCAAGGCAGGCGGCACGGACACAGTGCTTGCAGACGTCGCTCATCATGAGCCAGCGGCCAGTCGAGCGATCCGGCGTGAAGTCCTCAATGAACTTGACGTGTCGCCACTGGATGCCGCTGAGCGACACAGTGTTATCGTAGGACATGCCACTGAGCTGCACCTTGCCGCCGTTCCGTGCCGGGAGCTGGTTCCATGCCTTGCAGGCGACCTCGCAGGCTTTGCAACCAATACACACCGAGGTGTCAGTGAAGAAGCCCATCGGTTCCGCCATGGCTCATCTCCCCCAGAGATCCCCAGGGCGACCAGCCGTGGCCGCCCTGGGTCTCCTCCAGTCCCCACTACTGCGCTTTCTCGACGTTGACCAAAAGGGCCTTGGCTTCGTGGATCATCACATTCGGGTCAGCGACCCAGGAAGTCAGGTCGTTTACGACATCCCCAACCGCTAACCCCATGAAGCCCCAGTGCCACGGCATTCCAATCTGATGCACCGTCTTCCCGTTGACCGTCAGGGGCCGCAGCCGTGGCGTCACGAGCGCCTTCGCGACGATCGAGCCTCGCTTCGAGCTAACGCGTACGAGGTCAAGATTCTTGATCCCCTTCTCCGCCGCGAGCTCGGGGCTGATTTCCACGAACAGCTCTGGCTGCAGCTCGGCCAGCCACGGCAGCCAGCGGCTCATCGCACCAGAGAGGTGGTGCTCCGTTAGGCGGTAGGTCGTCAACACGATCGGGTACTGGGTATCGCCCACGGTTGCCAGCTGGTTCCGCTCGTGCTCGTAGATCTTGGCGATCGGATTGATTTGCCACTTCGGATACAAGAGGTTCGGCACCGGGGATTCGACCGGCTCGTAATGGGTGGGTAGCGGTCCGTCTTGCAACCCAGTTGGCACAAAAAGCCACCCCTTCCCGTCGGGTAGCAGAATGAAGGGGCTCTTGCCGTCGTGCGCGTCCATCCCTGCCGCACCAGGCTTGGCTGGGGTATCTGGTGCCTTGGTGGCAGGGAAGTCCGGCACGTCGTACCCAACCCATTTCTTCTGCGTCGCATCCCACCAGACAAGCTTCTTGCGCTCCGACCAGGGATTCCCATTGGGGTCGGCGGACGCCCGATTGTAGAGAATACGTCGGTTGGCCGGCCACGCAAAGGCCCAACCGAGGTGCGTCCCTGGCTTGTCATCCGGATCTGGATTCCGGTTCGCTGGCAAGAACTTCCCTTCCTCGGGATACGCCCCGCAGTAGATCCAGGAGGCACAGGTCGTTGAGCCATCATCCTTGAGTTCGCCGAACCCCTTCAGGAGTTCGCCAGTGTCGGTCTTAAATCCGTTAATTTCTCGCCAAATCTTCATGACGTCTGGCTCACCCTGAATCCGGGTATTCGTTGGGTAATGGCCAGGATCATAATCGAAGTCCCAGGTAAGGTTCTTGAATCCTTCGTCACGCGGGAGCGTCGAGTCTGCGTACAGTTTCTTCAGGCGCAGGGCCAACTGGTGGGTAAACCACGCGTCAGAGCGGCAGTCTCCTGGAGGATCGGCGGCCTTCTCATGGAACTGGATCCAGCGTTGCGTGTTGGTGAAGGTGCCCTCAATTTCCGCAACCTGTGCCGATGGGAAGAGGAACACCTCCGTCTTAATCTCTTCCGGTTTCATCTCGCCACGCTCGACCTCCGGTGACTTGTACCAGAAGGCCGCCGTCTCAATCTCGAAGTTGTCCTTCACCACCATCCAATCCAAGTTGGCCAGGGCGCGTCGGATCAGGCTCCCGTTGATCGACGTCGCCGGGTTTTGCCCGAAGAAGAATGCCCCCTTGATCTCCCCACGTGCCATGGCGTGGAAGCTGGCCATGAAGGAGTAGTCACCAGCGATCTTTGGATGCCAGTCATAGCCGAAGTCGTTCTCCGGCTTGGCTGCATCCCCATACATGGACTTGAGATAGCTCACCAAGAACTTCGGCAAATTGGCCCAGAACCCGGTCGGTCGTGTCTCCGTGAGCATATAGTCGCGCAGGGTATCATGGTTGCGTCGGGCGTCCGGATGGGCCATATAGCCGTGAATCGAATGGTGTAATGTCGGAACATCGGTCGAGCCTTGGATCGTTGCGTGGCCGCGCAACGCGAGAATACCTCCACCCGGCCGGCCAACGTTGCCAAGGAGCAGCTGGAGGAGTGCCGCCGCACCAATGTTCTGCACGCCGTAGGTGTGTTGCGTCCAGCCCATGGCGTAGACCATCATGGTGGTCCGCTCGGGGCCGGAGTTCTCCGCGAGTATCTCCGCCACGCGCAGGAAGAGCTCCTTCGGCGTGCCACAGATCTGCTCCACCATCTCTGGGGTGTACCGTGAGAAGTGTCGCCGGACAATCTGGAAGACCGTCCGCGGATGCTGCAGCGTCGGATCCTTCTCCGCCGCCGGCGGCACCATCTTTTGGATCATCTCCGCAAACGTTGCTGCCTTCTTCGCTTCTTCGCGCGCCTTGGCCACGTCCCAGGCAGCCACACGTTTGTATTGCCATGTTGCGTTGTCATAGACGTATTTCTGGTTCGTACCCTGTGGTGCCTCCTTGAGCCCGGAGAATACACCCTCTAAGTCTTCCGTATCCTGGAAATCGTCGCGGATGATCGTCGCGGCATTGGTGTAATTGACGACGTAGTCTTTGAAATATTTTTCGTTTTCTATCACGTACCGGATGAGCCCACCCAGGAAGGCAATGTCGGTTCCTGAACGCAACGGAACATAGAGGTCAGCGAGTGCCGATGTCCGGGTGAAGCGTGGATCGATATGAACCACCTTTGCCCCCCGCCGCTTCGCCTCAGCTACCCAGCGGAAAGCGACCGGGTGGTTCTCCGCCATATTCGAGCCCATAATGAAGATGAGATCGGAATTGACACAATCACCCGCGTGATTGGTTGCACCACCGCGCCCGAGCCGAGTCCCCAGACCGGGGACGGTCGAGCTGTGTCATATCCGCGCCTGGTTTTCGATCCGCACAATCCCCAGGCCGCGCATCAGCTTCTGATGAATGTGGTTCCACTCGTTATCAATCGTTGCACCACCCAACGCGAAGATCGCCGTCGTATGCATGACCCGCTTCCCGTTGGGCAGTGTCTCCACAAACGTCTCATCCCGCGTCTTCTTGACCAGCTCCGCGACGCGGTCCATCGCCCAGTCAAGATCCACAACTTCCCACTGTGTCCCATACGGCTTGCGGTACAGGACCTTCGTCAGCCGGTTTGGGTTGACGTGCAGCTGGTAAGTCGCTGCTCCCTTGGGGCACAGGTTCCCTTTGTTTACCGGACTCTTCGGGTTCCCCTCGATATTGACAATCTGCCCGTTCACGACGTGCACCAGCGTGCCGCAGCCGACCGCGCAGTACGGGCAGACGCTCGGATAAACTTGCGCATCTTTGATGCGCAGCTGTTGGGCACGCACCTGCTTCGGCCGCAGGTCCACGCCCAGCCCGAGCAACGCTCCCGCTGCCGTCCCGGCTGCCGCGCCGCCGACCTTGAGGAACTGCCGACGCGACACAGCCATGGCCATTACGGTACCCTCCTCCACACTCCGTAAGGACACGCTGAGGCGCAGGAATGGTTCAACGTTGATCATATCTTATACACGGTGGTTGACCATGTCAAGAGCTGCTCGCTATCCTTGCCCCAGCGCTCAGTCGAAGGCGCGGGAGATTTGTCATGCATCGTTGGTCCATACCCCTTCTCTTTTTCGTGCTCACAGTCCTGGCGTGTTCTCGCCCCGTTCCTACAACGACCCCCACGCCTTTCGCGAACCCGGCCGATGAAATTCGCTTCGTCGTCACCCGGTACCTCGACGCCATCTACCACGGTCGTGCTGGCGAAGCCTGGCTCATGCATTCCCGCGCGACGAACGAGGGGGAGTCGTTTGATGAGTTCGCGGCGGTGGTCCAGGTGGCGAAGCAAGTTGGTAGCCGCATCGAGATTCTCCAAATCGACGAGCCCGAAATCCGCGGCGATCAAGCGTCCGTCATTGTCGTCCAACGCCTTGGCCCGCGTGTCACGACCTATATGTTCCGTCTCGTCTACGAAGATGGTCACTGGAAGATCCACAACCCTCGTGACCTTGTCCCACAACCCTAAGACGCTGTCGGTTGTCGTGCCCCTGATGATCGGCCGGCTCGCGCCCGGCTATCGCCACTCTCTGTCGCAGCGCAGCCTGTTCGTCATCACGTAAGCGCCTGCGCCAGCATTCGGACTTTCGCTCCTATCCCAGCAGGACCGGATGGAACTTGACGATGACGGCGAATGCAAGGAGCGTCTCATTTCCTTTCCGCTGACCCCTTCCCGGTTCACCTCGGGCAATTCCCACAAGCGGAGTGTTGCCTGCGCCCCACGCCCGTGAGCAGCCGTTCCCCATCCCGGCATGCGAGCGTGCGTCACCGCATGTGTTCCCCCTGGGCCGGCGTCACTTCTGTCTCGCCCGTGCAGTCGCGCCCAGTTGCGAGTACGGTGAGCTGCCAGAGAATGACGACATGCCTCGCTGTGGGGTTCCCTGTCGTCCACGGTTCTGACCCCGTGGTGCCACGAACGTGCATGCGTCCTTCCGGTGGTGCTCGTGCGGCCGGGTAGTCCACCCTACCGTCGTGGAAGATCGTTCTGCCTTCACAGATGGTCCTCTGCTGCTCAACACGAAGAGCGCGCTTGCTCCCAGGTCGTGGCCCGAGTATTTGCGTGTCACGGTGTGTCCGGCATCCGCCGCGTTCAGGCAACCGATCGACACGTCCTCTCCATGTATTCGAAGCGGCCTTGCACCCCTGTCACCAGCGAGAGGAACCGATGGTGTTGCTCGTGTTCCACTCGTTCCCTCATCGAGAATGGGGAAGTGAGGGAATGCATTGCGATGCGACGCTTCCAAGAGAGACCCTCGCACCCATGAGGAGCAATGATGCGATCTGCTGTCTGCGCTGCTCGAGGACAACAGAGCTCTCGCTATTGACGAGTCTCCTCTTCGCTGGATGTCCGCGATGCGGCCATACTCGAGAGGGTGTCAGAGAGGAGCATGCCATGCCTGAGCACAACCGTCATGTTGTTGCCGTCGGTGGTGTGGTTCGCCGCGGCGATGCCATTCTCTTGGTCCGCCAATGCTACGGTCCCTCCCGTGGACTCTATCTCTTCCCGGGCGGTCTCGTGGAGCCTGGCGAGACGCTGGATCAGGCGGTTGTCCGGGAAGTGACCGAAGAAACTGGCATCCAGACCGCTGTCTGCGGCGTCTTGGGCCTGCGCACCCGTTGCGACGGTGCCCGAAATGACACGTACGTGATGTTTCTCTTAGACTGGATCGCTGGTGAGCCGCACGCTGACGGACAGGAGATTGACGACGCGCGCTTCTTCTCTCTCCAGGAGCTCCATGACCCCGCCGTCCCAGTCACTGCGCTCTCGCGCTACATCGCGTTGCGTGTGCTGGAGGGGCGCTGCGCGCTCCAGCCTTTCGCCAGCGACTTTGACTACGCTGCAGCAGAGCGTGATCCGGCGACTTGGCGATTGTTCTGCTGAGTGATCCTTCGTCCTGGCATCGACGCGGTCTTAGGAAGAGTCCACCGCAAGCTTCCCGTGCCTGACCTGCCTCAGGATCGGGGACTCTTGGCCGCTCGATGTGCTCAGGCGTGGGTCACGTCGTCCACCTTGACCGATGGAACAGTCTACCTTTGACCTGATGACCTGATGATCTTCATACTGTACTTCTCTAGGGTACCCCTTACAATCATTTTGCTTGCCCGGGAGGTGTCCCGCTCCGAAGTGACCTCGTGTCCCCACGGAAGGAGGAAACCAATGGCGGTCAATCTCGATCGGCTCATGAACCTGCGCGGCGTCTTCGCTGCTGGCGAGTTCGGCCCTGATGGATCCCTTGTCGCGTACACAGGGCCGCTTTCCGAGGAACACGCGGCGATGACTGCGCTCATGTGCGCTGCAAACAACCTGATGCTGCGGATGCAGGCCGAGGTGTACTCCCGGTATACGGGGATGCAGTGGACTCCTCTGCGTGGCTGGGCCGTGGCAGCGGGGGATTATGCGGTCTGTGTTATGGGAAATGCTGGCGTGTTTGTGAAGTCAGACGAAGCAGACTTTAACCAGATCTTCCGCGAATTAGGACAGGAAGCGGGCGTGCTCTAGGACCTCTAAAGAACACCGCGTGACTTGTCCCTCTCGGGGCGGGATACCTCACCGGATTTTAGTCAGCTCGCCGAGGTCGGCAGGAGTTCCCCTGTTGAACCTGTCCGCCGTACCCGCGTTGGACCGCCAGAGGATCGTTGCGAGTGGTGAGAGCTCGGTACGACCTCTCTGGTGTTTCCCAAAAGCTGTGCCGAGGCGTAGACCACTTCGGTGGCCGGGCAGCGCCCCGGCGAACCCGATCGGTCCCTCGGTTCTGTGTCCACCGAGGCCGCCTGCTCAATCTCATGGACTAGGTTGGAAGAGGAGGAACGCCTCCGTCGTCACTCCACTCTCGGGGAAAGGTATCCGCGGATAGCGATTCCCGTGTAGTGTCTGACACGCTTCCCCGTGCTGCTCGTGCGCCATCCTTGTCGCCTGGCGGTGGTTCGTCGGTGCGCGAGTGGTGTCGGCTCATGTCTCTCGAGCCCGCTCCATGCACTGCACCCACGCGAGGAGTTCTATGGCGTGCTTGCACAGGTGACTTGTCCGACGCCGGAGCACCTTGGCAACCGTCCACTGCTCACCGTCGCGCTCCACCACCCGACTTCCCCATACGGCCCACCAGGCCCGAGTGACCGAAACAAAGGCCTGCGCTGCCTGCCGGAGCGCCAGGAGTGGGTCTTCCGGAAGTGCCAACGCACCGGCGTCGGGAGCTAGCCGCGCAGCATACCAGCGGTCAAACTCCGCGACGTGCCGCACGATTTGCGGTGGTGTGCAACCAGACGGACGATGGTCAAGTGGTAGGGTTTCCCACTCCCGTGTCCGATCTGTCAGCGCGACCAGCTCGTTGAGCGCCGCGTCGCCGACCTCCAACGCGTGGGCCAGCTCCTCAGGTGTGATGACGCGCTGGTCGATCTCAAACAACGGTCTTCGGCCATCGGGAGATGCCTCTGCAACTTCGACCACGGTGATCGCATTCGTGGGGCACTCAGCGACAGTGAGCCCCTTCGCACACAGCCACGTTCGATGTTTTGCGATCGCCATCGGTGCCTCCGTGATGAGTTCCTCAAGTGAGCAACCGGTGATCAGGCATCCGGGAAGTTCGATGATGAAACCCAGCCAGGTCGACTCCCATCGCTCAGCGACCAGCCTCCAGTGTGCGACGATCACTGCGCTACTCGCCTTCCACGTCTCCGGTGAACAGGTGTCCACAGGTGTGGCAAGATGCCCGTCCGCGCTCCCCTTTCACCCTTACGAGGACGCTGCGATGCCTCGAAGACACTGTGCTGACGAGGTGACAGCTGCACCGCACACCTCTGCGATACATACAACGCGCAGTTCGGGAATCTGTCACGTAGTGGTGGAAAAGGGGAAGCGGGCGGAAACGTGTTTTCACTCTGCGTTCTTACCAATCGCCGAGAGGAAGCCAAGGTTGCGGTATGCCGAGTAGGCCAGTGGATGACTTCGGGGGGCAGCCTGAGATAGAGTGTTCTTCCTCCTCGTTGAACTGTCCATGCGGCTGACATTGAGCTCACCCCGCAACGCCATCTTCAGCGCTGATGGTGATGTGCCCGTATGGCTCCTGCGAGCGAGGATTGGATGCGGTTCGGCTGGACACTGGCGAGACAGTTGGCGGTACGGCTGGGAACAAGCGCCTTGACTTCGTCCTCGGGAGGACTATG
Source organism: Thermomicrobium sp. CFH 73360 (assembly GCF_023806465.1). GTDB lineage: Bacteria > Chloroflexota > Chloroflexia > Thermomicrobiales > Thermomicrobiaceae > Thermomicrobium. Next base: position 112,446 of record NZ_JAMSLS010000003.1, read on the forward strand.
TCTGGAATTGGAGAGTCGCGGTGAGGAGGGCTGCGGGGTGTTTTCCCAGGGTGATCAGCGTTGCTGTTCGCCCGCCCCGGCCAGGGCACGCTTGAGACGCTCTAAGACACGCTGTGGGGAGTATGCTGCCTGCCGGTTTGCTGCCTCCACTGCCGCGAGGAGCTCTGCCCGCACGATCGGGATCTCACGTGAGGCCTCGATCCCCAGTTTCACTCGTTCTCCCTCGACTGCGAGGACGATGACCCGGATTCCCTCCCCAATGACGACCGCCTCGCCCGGGCGACGGGTTAAGACAAGCACCGGCGTGCCCCTTTCACCGCGTCAGGATCGGATGACGCGTCCCCCAGCCCGACTCGGTCAGGACGACTTGCGTGCCGCAACCCCGTTCGAAATCAAGGACCAGGGGGCCAAGTAGGTTCGCTGTCACCAACCCGTCCTCGTGCACACTGAGCGTCGCCCACAGCTCGACCTGCTCGCTGCGCCCGACGCCAAGAGCCACAAGCGCTGCGCGGTCAGATGCGGCCAGCTGTTCGAAGAAGTCCGGAACCAGCTCCAGGACCGGCGCGAGCACGAACTCGATCCCGGGTTCGTCGAGAGAGCGGAGCAGGAGCAGCCCGGGGAGGTCTTCCGGGGCTTCCACCATAAAGCGTCGCCATTCCGGACAACCCACAAGTCCGTTGGGGAAGATGATCTCGGTGTGGATCGCCGTGAGATTGCTAACCGTCTGGGGTTCGCTCATCGGTTGTGTCATCCTCTGCTCCTTATACGTGGTCGTCACCGGAGGTAATCGAGCAGTGTCGGTTGGATTGCGCGAGCCCCTGCCTGTAATGCCGCCCGGTAGGTCAGTTCTTCCTTTGAGAAACGGGTGACAGCCTCAGCCATGTCGGTATCGCCGGCTTCGCTCAGGAGCCGCAACGTACTTGTGTGTGCATCGAGCAAGCGGTCTCGCTGTGCCTCAAGCCGATTAACCCGGGCGCCGACTGAGGCCTGGGCTGCCAAAAGCTGCGTGTGCGCTGCGTCGATGGTGGAAAGCGTCGCCCGAATAGCTACTGGGTCGTTTGCTGCAACAGCATCACGTGCCTGCTTGAGTGCCTGAAGCACTGGCAAAATCGCCGTGTCACCGGTCACGTTGATCTCAATGCTGACCCCGCGGTCGATCAGTCGGGAGAGTGGATGGCTGTTTCCTTGATACGTCGGTGGATCGGCCGAGAGGTCAAACGGCTCAGTCTGCGTCAGGGTGCCAGCAAAGAGGTATTGGCCAGCGTGTGCATAGTTGCCTGTTGTAGCGATCTGCTCCTGCAGCGCGGTCAACTCTTGCCAGATTGCTTGACGGTCGTCGGCGGAAAGCGAGTCATTCGCAGCCTGCACCACGAGTTCCCGTGCCCGCTGCAGCGATTGCCCCACAGTCGTCAGTGCTTGATCCGTCAAGTCGAGCCACGTCTTCGCCTGCTCAACGTTCGCGAGGTACTGCTCGATCTCCTGGGCGGCCGAGCCGAGCCGAAGCACCGTTGCCGTTCCGACCGGGTCATCGGATGGCCGGGCAATGCGGCGTGCCGAGGTGATCTGCTGATACACCCGCTCCATCCGCGCCAGATTCCCTACAAGGTTCCGGAGCAGCGTGTCCACCAGCATTCCGTGCGTCACCCGCATTATTGTGCCCCTTTCTCCGACCGGCTCAGCAGGGTTGCGCTCACCGGCCAACCAGCCCCATTCCGTTGATGATGCGGTCGAGCATCTCATCCACGGCGGTAATAGCGCGCGCTGCTGCACTGTAGGCCTGCTGGAACTTCACCAAGTTCGCCATCTCCTCGTCCAGTGAGACCGACATGATCTCCTGCCGCTGCCGGTCGATCGCCTGTACCAGGGACCGCTGGTTCTCGCGTGTCACCTGGGCCGTCTGGGAGGCGCCGCCGACCTCGGCGACCAGCGTGTTGTAAAAGTCATTGATCGTCGCCGTATTGCCGTTCAACACGAGTTTCGAGCGGAGCTCAGCGATCGCACGCGCGAGAGTGTTGTTCCCTGGCTCGTCCGCGGCGTCCGCCGCTGCGATAAGCTGCGGGTTTGCTGCAATTGTTGCTTCGATTTCGAGATCACCGCTTGGTGTCACCACGAAGAACGGGCGTCCGGGCGGTGGCCCAGGCGGATCGGTCAGACCGTAGCCAGTGCTGTGCAACGCGTTTACCTCGTTCGCCAGTGCGTCGCGAATTGCCTCCAACTTCTGCACGAGACCGGGCAGAATGACGTTGTGCGTATCGAGCAATGCCTGCAGCGAACCGCGTTCCAGGGCCACTGGGCTATTTGTTCCCTGCCAGCGGATACTGGCGGTTCCTCCGGAAACCTGGACGGCGAGCGGGAACCACTGATCCTGATCCACCAGCGGATAACCACCCAGAGAGAGGTTGACGGCGCCGTTGGGGAGTGTCCGGATCGTGACGCCGGTAAAGTTCGCCAGCTTGTCCAAGAGGAGGTCCCGCTGGTCCATGAGATCGTTCGGGGTCTGTCCTGTCGCAAGAGCCGCGACGATCTGCTGGTTGAGTGCTGCCAGCCGCTGCGCGATGCTGTTCACCTCGCTGACTTGGAGAGAGAGCTTCATCGCGGCGTCGGCTTGGAGTTCACCGAGTTGTCGTCGCATCCGGTTGAGATTCGTGGCGAGCGTCGCGGCATCCTGGACCAGCGCTGCGCGCGCTGCCAGATCTTCTGGCTGGTTTCCCACCGCCTGCCAGGCGCGCCAGAAGCGGTCAAGCAGCGCTCCGAGCCCGGCCTCTGTCGGTTCGTTGAAGACGGCTTCAATCTGGGCGTACGCATCCACTTGTGCCGAGGCTTCACCGAGTGCCTGTGACTGTACCCGGTACTGAAGATCGAAAACCGATTCCCGCACCCGGGTGATGCTTGCCACCAGCACCCCGGTGCCCACCTGCCCAGCGAGTCCCGAGCGATTGAAGGCGGGAACGGTATACGGCATGCTCGGCACCAGCTGGACGCGTTGCCGGGCAAATCCGGGAGTGTTCGCGTTCGCAATGTTGTGATTGGCGGTATCAACAGCGCGTTGTTGGGCCATTAAGCCGCGAAACGCTGTCTCCAGAGCTCGGAATACCATACCCGGTCCGCCTTCCCGCTCCCTCTGAGGAACAGTTTCGGCACCTTTGTTTGTGCGCAACAGTCCTAAATGCGGAGATCCGAGAGTCCCTGTCGGTATCGAGCGAGCGTCGCGAGTGTTCCTTCACTGTCTAGCCGACTCTCGGCTGCGAAGCGAGCTGCACCACCCCGACCAGGCCGGTAACCCTGGCCGCGTGCCTGCACGCTCCTGGCGTCAACCAGGAACTGGTCGGTCGTGGTGAAGAGGGTCTGCACAAGGAGTGCAGCGCGCTCGCGCAGCGTCACCAGTGCCGCGACCCGCTCCGGATCGGCGGTCGTCGGCGCGAGTACGGTCGCTCGCTCTTCGAGCAATCGCGCGACGGCCACTATCTCCTCTGGGGTACCACCCGTTAACGCCTCGACGAGTGCGGCCAAAAGCTCCCCAACCACGGCGAGTTCGTCACGTGCGCCGCGCCCGTGCGTTGCTTTGCCCATGCTGTCCCCCAGCAGCTATTCGCTTTCCAGCGTCGGCCGGAGCTCGGCAGCGATGCGGTCTGCGACCGCCTCCAACGGTGCCTGGTAGCGGCCAGCCTCCAGGAGCTTCCGGATCGCTGCCACCCGCCCTTCCCGTACATCCGGTGCTTGCCGCACGATCTCAATCGCTCGCTGGACTTCCTGCAGCTCCGGTGTCAGCTCAGCAGCCTGTGATGGGCGATCCGGCCGACTGACCGGAGTGACCGGCTGGCGAGCCTGCTGCTGCTCAGGCGGTTCAACCCGCTGGATCGAGGGATCGTGCCAGACGTGCCCGACCTGGTTGACCATGACCCTTTTCCTATCCTGCCAGCGTGCGGCACTCGCGTCCCGCTCTGCTCAGTCTATCGGCAGGCCGCTGGACTTTCTGAAGGGTATCTCCTGCGGGTGCCCGCCGTCACTGCCGAAGCCGCGTCGCAATCTCAACCAACTCGTCCAGCGTCTGGAGCGCCCGTAAGTTCGCAGTATATGCGCGCTGTGCCATGATCAACTGCGTCATCTGCTCGACGAGATCAACGTTGGAGTGCTCGCGCACACCGTTCAGGACGAGTGGCGCGCTCCCTTCACCAGTTCCCGCAGCTTCCGGTTGTCCCGCTGCGTCGGTTGCTAACCACCGTCCCTGACCAGCCGCGAGTAAGCCCTGTGGGTTTGGGAAGCGGACAACCTCGAGGCGTCCCACTGGCTGTGTGTCACCTGCTCCAAGTGCTCGCACGAAGATGGTTCCATCAGGAGCAATCTGATCCAACTGTGCTCCGGCTGGAAGAACGAGCGGTGGTAGTGGCAGGCTCCCGTCCTCGAAGACCAGCCGGCCCGCTCCGTCCAGACTCACGCGCCCACTTCGCCGGTAGGCGACCGTCCCGTCCGGAAGCTGCACCGGGAGAAACGTGTCTGGCCTGGCAAGCACAAGGTCGGACGGGTCACCGGTTACTACAATCGGCCCCAGGGTGAACTGGCGAGTAGTTCCGACCAGCTCCACACCAGTTCCCACGCCGACCGGCCCTAGCGTGGCCGCTCCTGCCCGTGCCACAACGTACTCTTGCGGTGGGATTGCAGCGAATTCGGCTCGCACAGCCTTGAAGCCGTCCGTCTCCACGTTGGCCAGGTTGTGCGCAATGGTGTCGAGTCGGATCTGCTGGGCGCGTGCACCGCTGACCGCAGGGAAATAGAGCGCTTCCATCGCTACCTTCCTCACCCTTGCGTCACTCGGCCAACCGAGTTCACTGCGAGCCGTAGCGTCTCATCAGCGAGTTGCAGCGTGCGGGCAGCCAGCTGATAGCTCCGTGTTGCTGCCAGCATGTCCGTTAGCGTCTTCGTCAGGTCAACGTTCGCTGCCTCGAGAAACCCCTGGCTCACACCTGCGGTCTGCGATGGAGTCCCCGCTGCTGCAGTACGCAACCGGTTTCCCGTGCTTCGCTCGAACTGCGTCTCGGGTGGAAATTCCACCAGGAGCAAGCGCCCGATCACCTGGTCTCCCACCAGGACCGTACCGTCTGGTTCCACCCAGACGTCTCCCGGGGGCAGCACCAATGATCCTTGCTCGCCGAGCACCGGATATCCATCGGCCGTGACCAGACGCCGTTGGGCATCAAGCTGGAAGCGCCCGTCTCGCGTGTACTCAACGCCGTCAGGTGTCTGAATCGCAAAGAAGGCAGTGCCAGCGATCGCCAAATCCAGCGGCCGTCCGGTCTCGACCAGCGCGCCTTGCCCGATGTCGATCCGCGGCTGATCCCAGCGAACCGCCGTCGAGAGTGTCCCGACCGGGCTTGCCTGCCCGTGTCCCAGTCGGAGAAGGAAGAGCTGCTGGAAATCTCGAATGGTGCTCTCGTCCTGCTTGTAGCCTGGCGTATCGATGTTGGCCAGATTCGTGCTCAGCGTCAGCTGCCGAGCAAATTGCGCCATCATCCCAGCCGCTGCTTGATAGATGGTGCGGATCATGTCTCACTCCTCGGCGCTGATCGGCGTCGCCACGAACGACCGAGCCCAATGGCCGCGAGCCAACCGGCATTCACCAGGATGAGCCCCAGCAGGTGCTCCGCTGCTCGTCCCTTGCCAGTTTGGGGAAGTGTCGGTGGCAGGAGCTCGAGCTCGACTGGGGTTCCTGGGAGTGCACCGATGAGGACACGGCGCGCATCTGGAGCCGAATCGGGATCCGGTTCTGGTTCGACCGTTACCAGCACCGTATCCCAACCGGCTTCTGGGATCGGCTCCGGCAGGAGAAGATCTACGTGTGTCACTGGCAGTTGCTTGGCGTCGAACTTCCCAAGCAGGTATGCCTCTCCGGTCTTTGACCGCATCAGCCACAGCGCGTAGCGGTCCTTCCCGTCAAGGAGAGGAAGGTCAACGAAGTCGGCACGCACGTCTCCCTCACGAAAGGTGATCAGGACGACCCCACTCGCCTGTGGTGGTCCCCATGTACTCACTGTCGGCACATGTGAGAGAATTACCCGAACCGGGAACGCCTCGGCCCGTGTCCGTTCCGCTACCCAAAGCCAAATCACCGCCGCCAGCGTTATCCCGATGGCGAGCACGTGCCAGAGTGTGAAGGTCGGCTTGATCGCCGGGACTGCTCGCCCTTTGGAGCGCTTGCCCGCCTCGCTGGCAATGCTTTCCCCGTCTACCCAGCGCACGGCTCACGCCTCCCAGCCACTCCAATTCCCATCCCCCGTGAGGCCAGTGCGACGGTGTAGCCTCTCACTTCCTCCATCGGCGTCAATGACGCGAGCACGCGGGAGATCAAGCGGCGGCCGGAGCGTCTCTTCAAGGGTGGCGCGGTCGGTTGCTTTCAGGAGTGCGACCAGCTCGGCCACTGCCGTGCTGGCATCCTGCAGACGCTCGTCATTCGTCTCCCCGCGATCCTTGCCGTCTCCGCTCTCCAACCGAGTAGCAAGCTCGGCGACTGCCCGTTCCAGCACGCGCTGCCGGTGCCACAGCGTGGCAGAGTTCCACGCAGCAAGCGAGGCGATCGCCAAAAGGCCGACCAGTGCAACCAGCTGCATTTCGGCCAAACCAAACTCCATCTTACTCCTCCTCGTTCAGAGGTCAGACTCTTGAACACCACGCTCGCGCAGCAGCGCGCGCAGCTGAAGCCGCACCCGGTTCAAGATTTGGCTCACGCGTGATTCCGAAATGCGCAGCACTTGACTGATCTCTCGCATGGTCAGTTCCTCGTAGTAGTACAGCGAGACGATCAACCGGTCGCGTGGGCTCAGTGTCGCCAGCGCCGTCGCAATTCGGTTCTTGATATCCTCTTCGGCCGCAACCTCAGCCGGCTCGAGCGCGCTTGGATCGGCGAGCTGCTCCTCGAGCGAGAGTTCGTCCGGGTCATCGGTCGTTTGCAGTGGCAAGAAGACACAGGCTGCATCGCTCACTGCCTGCTGGAGTTCGCCGACCGTCATCCCCAGATGGTCGGCGAGTTCTTGCTCACTTGGCATCCGACCGTGCTCGGCAAAGAGTTCCCGCGTCGCTTGCTCGATCTGCCGAGCACGGCTCCGGGCGCTGCGCGGCACGATGTCGAGCGTGCGAAGCGCGTCCAAGATCGCGCCGCGGATTCGCATCACCGCGTAGCTCTCGAACTTCACCCCGCGGGAATCGTCGAATCGCTCCAGCGCCTCAAGCAGGCCGATAGTGCCGTAACCGATCAAGTCGTCTCGCTCGATGCTCGGCGGGAGCGAGAGGCGCATCCGATCCACCACATATTTGACCAGTTGGGCATATCGTTCCACCAGTTGTGCTCGCTCGTCCGGTGTCCGCTCGTCCCGGCGGAGTCGCTCTCGCAGTTTCCTTTCCTGGTGCGCTGGAACAGCCATCAATAGTGCCCTTCACGCTGTGGTCACAGCTCAGCCTGGGCGTTGCTCGCTGGAACGGTTGTCCATCGGCTCATAGATCGCTGCTGGCTCATCGTCCTTGACTTGCCGGTTGAGTAGGTGCTCAATCACCAGTCCCGCAGTGAGCAACAGCACAAGTGCCACCGTGCTACTCACAGAAACCCACGTCAGCGACTGGCTCCGGGCGAGTCCGGTCAGATAGACCGTCAAAAACCCGGCCAGACTGATGAGCAGTATCAGTGGTCGGATCGTGAGATTTTTGGACTGCTTTACGTCCTGCATGGCAGGAGTCCTTCACGAGAGGAGTACTCACCTACCCCGCAGACCAGACAGTACCCCGCTTCACTCTTCTGCTCCTAGGGCCGCGCGACCCAAAGATGAGAGTGCCGGCCTCCTAGGAAGGCAGGTGCTGCAGTCCTAGACCGGGACAGCGCGCCCAAGCCGCCGTTCGAGTCGTTCCAGTGTCCATGCCGCAAGTTCCGCAAGTGCCGGTGCCGATGCGTTCACAAAGTCATCCGGTATGCGCGGGCCGGTGGTCAGTGCAATGACTGGCCGTCCCAGCTGTTCGGCCAGCCCTAACGCCATGCCCGGTCGTCGCGTTTCGTCCAGCTTGGTCAAAACGAGCGCACGCGCTCGGAGCGGTGCATAGCGGCGAGCAGCCTCGAGTGTCTCTTCGAGATCGCCACCGACCGAGAGCGCAAGGCTGACCACAACGTGACTCTGGACAAGCGCGCTTTCCAGGGCTGCGATTGCGCGCGGATCGTAGGGGTTGGCACCTGCAGTGTCGATCACCACAAGCGATGCGTGCGTCATGCGGAGTGCTCGCTGGAGTTCGACACTGTTGGCAACGCGGGTGAACGGCAAAGCTAACCCGCGAGCAAGCGTCTCGCTCCGCACGTCATGTGCCTCATCGCCACCGAGACTAATCACCTGCGCAGGAAAGCCATCGGCTTGCGCTGCCCCGGCGAGCTTGAAGGCAGTCGTTGTCTTGCCCACACCCGTGGGCCCAACCAATGCCAGCAGCAGTCGCCCGCCCAGCGGGAGCCACGGTGCAACGGGGATGTACTCGGCAATCCGGGCCGCGAGCGCGCGGCGGAGCTCCTGCCCGTGACCGCGCTGCGCGCGGTAGATGCGCACAAGCTCCGCGGCCAAGCGCGTGCTGAGCCCAAGGGCATTGAGACCGAGCAGCAATGGGTCACCGGCAGCAGAAGCGGCAGACGAGCGTGCTTCCCCTGCTGCCCTGACCGGAGCTTTGGGGCTCGCCGGAGCAGCAACCAGCTCAACGACGCTGTCATGGCCGAGGAGCTGCCGTGAACCGAGATGGCGGACGTCCAAGATCACCGCATCAGGACCAAGTTCCGTCTTTGCCAAGAGCATCGCGGCTTGGATCGATTCGGCCCGGTAAGTGCGTACCTCCAGCATGGCTTACCCCCTCACCGTTCCAAGGACCTGAACACGGACGGTTGGAACAACTTCCTGATAGGCGAGAACTGCCAAATTCGGCAGTGAGCGCCGCAGTGTGTGGCTCAGTGCTGCTCGCAGACTTGCCGGAACCAGGAGCACCGGCTGGTAGCCAAGTGCTGCGACACGCTCCATCTCCTGTGCGACCGCGCTCAGGAGTGCTTGCAGGCGCTCCGGTGCCAGCGCGAGCTGCGGACCCTCTTCACTCTGATGGATCGTCTCGCTCAGCTGCCCCGCCAGTTCCGGATGAAGGACAATTGCCCCCAGCGTCCCGTCGGATGCCATGTACTGCTGGGTGAGCGCGGCGGCCAGTGCATGTCGCACATGTTCTGCCAGGACGTACACGTTGCGGACCGTTCGCGCGTGGTTGCCGAGCACTTCCAGGATTGTTACCAAGTCTCGGATTGGTACCTGCTCTGCCAGCAAGAGCTGCAACACTTGGTGCACCTCGCTGAGTGACAAGAGATGCGGGACGAGCTCGTCGACCACTGCGGGGTGCTCGCGCCTCACCGTATCGAGTAACCGTTGCACGTCCTGGCGCCGGAGCAGTGCTGCCGCGCGCTGCCGCACGACTTCGCTCAGATGCGTCGTGATGACCGAGGCTGCATCGACCACCGCGTAGCCCTGTGCTTCGGCCGCCGCCCGTTGTCCCTCCGGAATCCATACCGCTGGTAGCCCAAATGCTGGCTCCCGTGCGACAAGACCTTCCAGCTGGGGAGCCTCGCCGGTTGTCGTCATCACCATGAGCCGGTCGGGATAGACCTCACCGTCACCAGCCTTGATGCCCCGCACGAGGATCCGGTACTCATTGGGGCGCAGTGCCAGGTTGTCGCGGATTCGCACGGTTGGCATCACGAATCCAAGTTCTTGCGCAATTTGCTTGCGCAGCAGCGTGATCCGCCGTAAAAGCTGTCCACCAGCTGTTTGGTCAACCAGCGGAATGAGGCCGTACCCAATCTCCAACTCGAGCGGATCGACCGGTGTGACTTCCGGCAGTGTCTCCTCGGTGTCAGGAGCTGGCCGTGCCGCCTCAACGGATGGCAGCTGCTTTGGGCGGCGCAGTGCGAGGGCCGCTCCCAGCATGCCCACCGCACCCAGGAAGAACGGTGGTGCTGGCAGCCCCGGCGCGAGTCCGAGGACCGCGAGCAGGACACCAGCAATCGCCAGTGCACGCGGCGCGCTGAAAATTTGGCGCGCCACATCCAGGCCCAAGTTGGCGTCCGAGGCACTCCGGGTAACGATAATCCCTGTTGCCGTTGAGATCAGCAATGCGGGAATCTGCGTGACCAATCCGTCACCAACGGTGAGAAGTGCATAGGTTCGTAGCGCTTCTCCCAGCGACATGCCGCGCTGCAGCGCCCCGATCGCGATACCGCCGAGAATGTTGATGAGGATAATGACGATGCCGGCAATCGCGTCTCCCTTGACGAACTTACTCGCCCCATCCATCGCGCCATAGAAGTCGGCCTCGCGCGCGATTTCCTGTCGCCGGCGTCGTGCTTCTTCCTCACCAATCAAACCAGCGTTCAAGTCCGCGTCAATCGCCATCTGCTTCCCCGGCATCGCGTCGAGTGTGAAGCGGGCCGCCACTTCCGCGACACGGCCCGCTCCATTGGTGATTACCACGAACTGGATAACCACAAGAATGACGAACACCACGATACCGACGACGTAGTTGCCACCGACGACAAAGCGGCCGAAGGCGTTGATCACTTCCCCGGCGTTCCCTTGCAGCAGAATCAAGCGTGTCGAAGTAATGTTGAGCGCTAAGCGGAAAAGTGTTGCCAGCAAGAGGACGGTGGGAAAGGCTGAGAACTGGAGCGGCTCCTGGATGTAGAGGGAAACCAGCAAGATGGTCAGTGCGAGCGCGATGTTCGTCGTGATGAGGATATCCAGCATGTGTGATGGGACCGGCAAGATCATCAGCGCGACAATTGCGACGACGCCCGCAGCCAACGCGACGTCGCTGTAGCGGACGAGTCGTCGCAGCCCGCTCATTGGCTCGATCTCATTCGTGCGCGATGCTGGTGTGCTCGCCATCGGTCGCCCCTCTCACCCTCACAGCCAGGACTGGCGGGTCGGCCCACCGGTACCGACTGGGACAGTTGCCCGTCGCAGTTGGTAGACGTAGGCAATGATGTCCGCGACAGCCTCGTAGAGCGTCACCGGGATCTCTTGGCCAACCTCGACCATCCGGTAGAGTGCCTGTGCCAGCGGCTGATTCCGCAGGACAGGAATTGCATGCTGCCGTGCAATCCCCGTGATTCGCTCCGCGACCGCCCCCGCACCCTTCGCAACGACGACCGGAGCACGCATCGTATGTGGCTCGTACCGGAGGGCCACCGCCAGGTGCGTGGGGTTGGTCACGACCACCGTGGCGGTGGGCACTTGCGCCATCATGCGCCGCATGGCGTACTGGCGTTGCAAGCGTCGAATACGCGCTTTGATCTCAGGGTCGCCTTCCGTCTGCCGGAGCTCCTCTTTTAGCTCGTGACGTGTCATGCGCAGCCGCTGCTCCAGATCCCAGCGCTGATAGCCGTAGTCCAGTATCGCGAGAGCGAGATACGCAGCTCCAATGCGGAGCGCCAAGTCGCGGATGCTCTGCCCCAGCGCCTGAGCAATGACGAAAGGTTCGGCACCCGTCAGATCCGCGTATCGCGGGAGATCACGTCGGATAAGCGGATAGGTCACGGCTAAGACAATGGCAATCTTCACGAGCGCCTTGGCGGTCTCAAAGAGACCGCGGCGCGAGAAGAGCCGTTGGAAGCCAGCGATCGGGTCGATCCGCCGGAGATCCGGTTTGAGGACTGCTGGCGCAAACACCACTCCAGCCTGAAGCAGGGTGCTCGCTACGCCGATCAAGAGGAACAGACCGAGGATCGGCAGCGTGAGCTGGAGGAACGTCGTGCCGCTTACCCAGGCGAGTTCCAGGACTTGCGGACTGGTCAGATCGTGTGGGAGTGGTTCGCGGAACGTGCGTTCCAGATAGCCCCAGAGCTTCGTTGCAGCCGAGTTCGCGTACCAGGGCAAGAAGAAGGTGCCCGCAAGGAGTGCGAGTGCCGAGGTGAGTTCGGCACTCCGCGGTACCTGGCCACGTTTACGCGCTTCCTCACGTCGTCGCGGTGTCGCTCGTTCCGTCCGCTCGGTTGCCATCACTCACCTCGCCGCCAGAAGGACCCGCGTGACGACGCCAAGGAGTCCGTCCGTTGTTGCCTGTGCCAGGAGCTGCAGCAAGAAGGGAATCGAGAGAAGCAGAACAAGAAAGCCGAGGAGGATTTTGGCCGGGAGTCCGACGAAGAAGACGCTCATCTGCGGCACCATGCGGTTGAGAAGACCGAGCCCGATATCCGCAACGAGAAGCGATCCAGCAACTGGTAGGCCGATGCGCAGCGCATCGCTGAACATCGCTCCGGTGAGGGCGATGACTGCGGCCGGTGTCTCACTATCCGGGAGTGCAGTTCCTGGCGGAAGCAGCACCAAGCTTCGTGCAAGGGCAGCAATGAGCAAGTGATGACCATTCGCACCGAAGAACACCAGCGCGGCCAGCACAAGGTACAGCGTGTTGAGCGCCGTACCGTGCGTGCCGAGTGCCGGATTGAAGGTGGCAGCCAGACCGAAACCAAGCTGATAGCCGATCAGTGAGGCAGCCATCTCGATTGCAGCGAAGACGGCCGCGACGGCGAGCCCAAGCGCGAGTCCCGTCACGAGTTCACGGGCGAGCGCCACTGCAAACACGGTCGGTTGGCTGAGCGCGGTTGCCTCGACGCGCACGAACGGCGTGAGGGCAAGTGTGAGGACGACAGCAAGTGCCACGCGTGCCGGCAGCGGCACCGCGCTCCCGCTGAATCCGGGCAACAGGGAGAGAACGAGGCCAATCCTCGTCACCACGAGAACAAACAACGCAACCGAACTTGGGATGAGCGGCGTGGAGACCTCCATCGCGACCTCTCATCGTCGTAAGACTGGGAGCAACAGGAAGAGTTCCGTTGCGAGCGTTGCCAGCTGCCGTCCCATCCAGGATCCCGCGAAAAGGAGAATGAGGAACGTAATGACGATCTTCGGAATGAAGACGAGCGTCTGCTCGTTGACTTGGGTAACGGCTTGGAGAACGCTAACCAGAAGGCCTACCACGAGAATTGTCAACAGGATCGGCGCCGAGACCAGGAGCGTCGTGGTGATCGCAGCGCGGCCCAGTTCGAGGAGTAACGCCTCGTTCATGCCGATCTCCTATCCAGCACCGAAACTCGTCACGAGCGATCGCACCAGAAGATCCCAACCGTCGACCATGACAAAGAGCAGGAGCTTGAACGGGAGCGAGATGACGACCGGCGGAACCATGATCATCCCCATCGCCATGAGCGTGCTGGAAACGATGAGGTCGATAACCAGGAAGGGGATGAACAGAACGAACCCCATCGTGAAAGCGGTCTTCAGCTCGCTGAGAATGAAGGCTGGCACCAGCACCCACGTCGGAACGTCGTCGGGGTTACGCGGGCGCGGTAAGTTGCCGAGATTCATGAACAGGGCGATGTCACGCTCACGTGTCTGGCGGAACATGAAGTCGCGTAGTGGCTTCAGGCCACGCTCGAGGGCCGTCCGCTGGTCGATCTCGCCCTGCAGGTAGGGCTGGAGTGCATCGCGGTTGATGGCCTGCCAAGTTGGGGCCATGACGAAGACGGTCAGGAAAAGCGAGAGACCGATGAGCACCTGGTTCGGTGGCAACTGGGGCACGCCGATCGCTGTCCGCACGAAGGACAGGACGATCACGATCCGCGTGAACGAGGTCATGACGACAAGGATCGTCGGAAGCAGGCTGATCAACGTCAACAACAAAACGAGCTCCAGCCCAGCGGCAATCGAACTACTGGTCCCGCTTGTCCCACCGCTTTGCACCTGGATCTGGGTGGAACCCATGCTCGCGCTCATCGCGCAAGCGCTACTCACGAGTCCGCCGAGTGCCGCGCCGAGCGGGTGTAACCAGCGGTGCCCGCATTTCCTGCCGTCAGCCGTCCGTTCCTCCGTCATGGCTCGCTCCGCCCGTCGCACGTTCGTCCGCTTCACAACCGCACCGTACCGGCATGACACAACGAAGCGCATCGGGAGCCTGTCAGGATTTCCGGCGGGACGCTCGTCTCTCCCGCCTAGGGCGAAGGAGCCTCTGTCCGAACGGCCCCGGCGACCCGGCCCACTAGGACCTTTTGGCAGGGTCCCCGGAGCGAGATGCTGGCCGAAATTCACCATGTGGCGGTCAAACGCTGCACCGCTGCGCTGGAGTAACCGATGATCGCAGTGACACGACTCGATGGGACGCGTGTTGTTGTCAATGCGGAACTGATCGAGACGATCGAAGCGGTGCCGGAGACAGTTATCGTCCTCGTCACTCGCCGGCGCATCATGGTCCGTGAGCCAGTCAATGAAGTGGTGGAGCGTGTGCTGGCTTACCGCCGTGGCCTCGTCATGCCGGTCGATGCGGTCCGTGGTGCGTTACCGGCTCGTGACACGCCGGAGTAAGCGTCGGGAGGGAGCCTGCCATGGATCTTGCCACCGTCCTCGGGATCGTGCTCGGGTTTGGTGCCTTGATTGTGGCCTTCGTTTTGGAGGGAGGCCACCTCTCGTCGTTGATCGGTATCACCGCTTATATGATCATCTTCGGCGGCACATTCGGCGCAACGATGACAAGCTACAGCTTGAAAGACATGCTGGGACTGCCGAAATTGATCATGAAGGCAATTAAGACGCCTCCAGATCGTCGTGCCGTCCTCGTTGAGGAAATCGTCAAGCTCGCTGAGATCGCGCGACGCGATGGGCTACTCGCCCTCGAGAATCATCCGATCGAAGACCCCTTCCTCAAGAAGGGTGTCATGCTCGTCGTCGACGGGACCGACGCTGAGCTCACTGAGCAGATCCTGCATGCCGATGTTGAGGCGATGGAACAGCGGCATGCTCGTGGCTATAGCATCTTCCAGACCATGGGTGGATTCGCCCCGACCATGGGCATCATCGGCACGGTCATGGGACTTGTCCACGTCTTGAGTTCGCTCAAAGATCCCGAGTCGCTTGGCCCAGCTATCGCTGTCGCGTTCCTCGCCACACTCTACGGAGTGGTGACCGCTAATCTCCTTTGGCTCCCGCTTCACAACAAGCTCAAGCTGCGCAGTAAAGAGGAAGTTGCCGAAAAGCAGCTGATCATCGAGGGGGTGCTCGGTATCCAAGCCGGTGAGAATCCGCGCATGCTGCGTGAGAAGCTCTTGGTGCATCTACCACCACAGGCGCGTGCGACTGAGCAGAAAGCCGCCGCTGTTGGTGCTCGAGCCATGGCTCCGGGAGGGGAGTAAGTTACGGTGCGGCGCCGCTCTCGTCATCACGAAGGCGAGCATGAGAATCTGGAGCGTTGGCTTATCACCTACGCTGATCTCATTACGTTGCTCCTCATCTTCTTCGTCGTCATGTACTCAATCTCTCAGGCCGATCTTGCCAAGTTCCGTCAGGTGGCAAGCTCCCTACGCGCCGCCTTCAACCTCGACGTGCTCCAGGCTCCTCCTCCCGGCCAGTCGGTAATGACACCGATTGAACAGGACCCGCGCTTCACTACGTACCTGAGTGTCCGTGCGCAGGTTGCCTCCCTCTTCACGCGGCTCGGGTTGGATCGCCAGAGCGTGGAGGTGGAGTTGACCAGCGAAGGCATCGTCATCCACCTTTCGGACGCGGTCCTCTTCCCACCTGGGCAGGCGGAGCTCCGTCCGGAGGCGCAGCGCGTTCTCGATGGAATCGCCGCAATCGTCGAGCCACTCCCAAATCCAGTCCGAGTCGAAGGGCACACTGACAATACATCACCACCATCCGGTACGTACCCGGACAATTGGGAGCTTTCGGCTATGCGGGCAGTCAACACTGTGCGGTATCTCACCGATGTAGCCGGACTCTCGCCCCAGCGTCTGAGCGCTGCTGGCTACGGCGAGTTCCGCCCTCGTGCCTCGAATGACACGCTCGAAGGGCGGCGAAAAAACCGACGAGTTGACATCGTCCTTCTTCATCCGGCGGTCGGTAACGCGCCGTGAAAGGGTAGCTGATGGTGAAGCGATTGTTGCGCAAGCGTGTACTGTTCCTCGCTATTCCTGTCGTTCTTGTCCTTGCCGGCGGAGGCTTCTTCCTGCTTGGTGGTGCTGGCGCGGCGCCCTTTGTGCTCAACATCGTCATCAACCAGCCGGCAAACGATGCAAGTCAAGCAAAAGAACAGCATCTCACCGTCTCGCTCGGTGAGCGCGTTGTCAACCTCGCTGATCCTGGTGGATATCGCTATCTAAAGGTCGAGGTGGTTGTTGAAGTCGCAGTTGACCAGAAAACCTATGAGCGCCTTACCGCCGGTGGTGGAGGAGGGCATGGCAGCGGGGGCAGTGGCACCGATCCCCTCCGCGCTGAGCTGGACCACTCCTGGCCGAAGATCCAGGATACTTTGACGTTGGTTCTAACCTCGAAGACGGTAGACGAGCTTTCTACTTCGGAGGGGAAGGAACGCCTGAAGGCTGAACTTGCCGAAAAGCTGCAGCCAGCCTTTGGCGAGTATCAGATCACCGAGGTCTATCTCACCCAGTTCGTCATTCAGTGAGGAGGCGGCGATGTCGCTCAGCCGCGTCCGATCCGCGACAACGCGCACGGCGCGCCGCGAGCGTGGGAAACCCGTTCCCTATGATTTCCGCCGTCCCGACAAGTTCTCAAAGGACCATATCCGCTCCATTCAGAGCATCCACGAGGCGTTCGACCGCTTCGCGTCCAACTACCTCTCGGCACACGTCCGCACCGCCGTCCACAGCGAACTTGGCCCCATCGAGCAGACGACACTCGGTGACTATCTTGATCGTCGTCCTCCACAGGTTGTCCTCTGCCTCGCCGAACTCGAGCCGCTCGTCGGCCGGGTCCTGTTAGAACTCGACTTCACGACTGCCTCGCGTCTTGTCGACCGTATGCTTGGTGGCGCGGGTGAGGAGCGCCCTCCCTTTACCGCAACCACGATCACCGAGATCGAGTTGCTCTTGCTCCGCGAACTCGGCAACGGGCTCTTCCACGAACTTGCCAACGCCTGGGAGCAGGTAGTCCGGTTGCAGCCCCAACCCTGCGAGGTGGTTCTTTCCGGCCAGCAGATCCAAGGCTTGATGCCGAGTGAGATCGTGCTGCTCATCCAACACAACGTTCGCCTCTTCGACAGCGAGGGCCAGTTTACCGTTGTTCTCCCCGCTTCGACGCTTGAGCCGATACTGCCGCGCCTCAACGCGCGTGTTCTCTTTGCGAATCCCCGACGTGGTACGAATCCTGAGGTTCTCGCTCATCTCAGTTGCCAACTCGAAGAAGTTCCTCTTCAGCTCCGAGTGGAACTCGGGCGCGCGCGTCTCACAGTTCAGGATCTTCTCGCGCTCGAGGTTGGTGACGTTCTCGTTCTCGATCAGGACGTCTCGTTTCCGCTCACTGTCTATGTGGAAAATGAGCCTCGCTTCTATGCATTTCCCGGCCGACGCGGCCGATCACTCGCCGTACGGATCGGTGGTACGGTCACCGAGGAATGGCCGCGTACCAACGAACTCGACCTGGAAGGAGGGACAACGCTATGGCCGACCGTCCAGACCCCGTGAATCCCGGAAGTGAATCGGGCTCGGTCCGCCCACCCGAGACACCCGTCCAAGAGGCGCGCTTTGTCGAGTTCCGGGACCAGCCTGTCACGAGCGGGCGCCAAAGTATCGACTTCTTGCGCGATGTCGAAGTGGAACTGACTGCGGAACTCGGCTCGGCCCGAATGCGGATCAAGCACATCCTTGGGCTCCGACCCGGCTCGGTCGTCGAGCTCGATCGTCTCGCTGGTGAGCCGGTTGATTTGACGATCAATAAGACGCTCATCGCGCGAGGTGAAGTAGTTGTCGTCGACGAAAAGTTTGCCGTCCGCATTACCGAGATCGTGGCACCAGAGAAGCGGCTCGGTGAGGGTTGAGAAGAGTGAGCAATCGGTTACCGCAGTTGCCGCGTCGGTGGTTCCTGCCAGTGGGGGTCTTTGCCCTTGCAGCGCTCGTGGGCCTTCTGTGGGCAAGTACCCGGACCTCGCCTTCCCCGCTCCCCACCCCGACCCCCCAGTCAGGGGAGTTCCTGGCGCGTGGTTATGCCGAGCTGGCCAGCCAGCCATCGCCGGCGATGGCAGAGGGGACATCCCTTTGGGGCCTCTTCTCGGCCATGCTGGTGCCGACCCTCATCGTCATTGTCGCGGCGTACCTGACAATCCGCGTACTCCGATCGCTCAACAGGCGTGTGGCGGCTACGGTCTCGCAGACCAAGCTGCTCGAACTGGTCGATACGCTTTCGCTCGCCGGGAGTGGCGTCGTGCACATCGTGCGCGTCGGGGAGCGCTACCTCCTTGTCGGTGCTGGAAGCGCAGGGCTCATCCTCCTCGGCGAGTTACGTCCGGAAGAGGTCGCCCTGCTCGAGTCGCAGCGTCGGGGAGGCCCATTGATCCACGCGGTCGCGCCTTCCTTCGGCCAAATACTGCGCACCCGCATGCCGTGGGCCTGGCGTGTACTGGAGACGGGTGACCAGCTGGCTCACCCCGCGACCGCAGCAACGCCCGGGATGCCAAACAGCGGAGCCACGGAGCAGGACCTCTCTTCTGGGCCGTGAAGGACTCATGTCCCAGTCAGAGAGCTGCGACGTTCTTCGATATGCGGCGACCGCCTTCCCTGCTCAGTGTCCCCAGTCTGGTGTCGAGACAGCCGTCTCTGCCTCAGGGCGGCACTGGACTAAAGGAATGCGCCTGCCCTTCTCGGCCGGCGCATTCTTTGAGCATGTTGCTACAGCAAACACGTAACCTGAGGGTGCGATTCGTTGCACGAGCAGCTGCAGCTCGCTCAGTTCTCACGCTGATAGGCCAGCCCAAGCGCTTCCGGTTTTGTCGCACCCCAGCGCAGGCGGAACCAGCGTGTCGAGAGCACAATGAAGACGATGATCGTGATGACAAAGGGCATCGCTCGCCAGATGTAACGCGAAAAGACGTTCGGGAACAGGAGTTCCGGATAGAGCGAGAGCTGCCACAACACGCCGAAAAATACCGCTCCTGCC
Source organism: Thermomicrobium sp. CFH 73360 (assembly GCF_023806465.1). Lineage (GTDB taxonomy): Bacteria > Chloroflexota > Chloroflexia > Thermomicrobiales > Thermomicrobiaceae > Thermomicrobium. The sequence continues at coordinate 131,429 of NZ_JAMSLS010000003.1, forward strand.
ACGACGAGGAAAGGATTCCACAAGGAGAAAAAGACCAGTGCTAACGCGATAAATCCCCACCCCTGGAGATAGTTGTAGTTCCAGACCGGGTTATAGACCAGAGAATAGACGGCGCCGCCCAAACCGACCAGCATCCCCGCCAGGATTGCAGCGAGGTACCGTAGTCCGGTCACCGAGATGCCCGATGCCTCCGCAACGGAGGGGTTCTCACCAACAGAGCGAAGCTTGAGCCCCAAGTGCGTCTTGAAGAGTAGGAACCAGATCGCAATCGCGAGGGCGAGCGCTACCAGGAAGAACGTCGGGAGACCTGCCACGGTGGGGAACGGTTTCAGTCCGAGTGGCCCGGTGTAGGGGTAGCCGATATACGTCGTCAGCCCAAAGCCCAGGATCCAGATTGCCATCCCGTTCACGACTTGATTACTGCCGAGAGTAATCGAAAAGAAGCCATGCAGAAGGCCGACAAGAGCACCGGTGAGGATTGCGACAGTGAACCCCTGGAGGTAACTTCCGCTCGTTTTGGCCGCGATGAACCCAAAGGTGCCGCTCAGCAGCATCACTCCCTCGAGCCCGACGTTCAGGATCCCTGCCCGTTGTTCCAAAAGTTCCCCCAGCGCCGCGATGGCGAAGACAGCGGCGGCAGCAAGACTAATGACGAGGAGACTCGACACGGCTCTCGCCCCTCTCCAGTTCGAGCTGTGGCCTCGGCACCGCGGCTTGTCGCTCGACCTGTACCGAGTAGTGCGCCAATGCCTGGAACGCGACCATCATGATCATCAGCACGCCGAGCAACGCATAGTCGATCCCGAAGGCGAGCCGGAGCTTCCCTTGCATGAACCGCGCTCCACCCGAGACACCACCAAAGAGAACGGCAACTGGTATTGCTGCAATCGGGTTATTCCGCGCGATGAGCCCCGTGATGAGCCCATAGAAGCTGAAGTCACCGAAGTCGGCGTAGTTTTTCGGGATCTTGAAGACCCCCGGCACAGCCGCAAAGTAGTGATAACCGGCCAGACCGGCGAACAGACCGCCCAGCGCGAAGACAAGTGTGCTGATACGCGTCGCATTGATCCCCGCGTATTCTGCCGCCCGTGGACTCTCGCCGTATGTCCGAATCCGGTAGCCCAGTGTTGTCTTGGCAAGGAACCACGTCAGTACCACTGCCAGGGCGACGGCAATGTAGACGGTCAGCGGGAGTCCAAGGATCTGTGGGAGACGGAGCGATGTCGGGAGCGTGAACCCTTCCCCTTCTGCCGTCCGCCCCATGAACGGGCCACCTTCACGGATCATGTGGGCGACAATCCACAGCATCGCCCAGTTCAGCATCATCGTCGTCACAATCTCGTTGACCTGGAAGCGTCCCCGCAGAAAGCCAGCGATCGCTCCGTACACTGCGCTTGCTGCTAAGGCTGCCAGGAACATGAGCGGGATAATGAGCTCGCCCGGCAATTGGACATTTACCGACCGCTTTGCTCCAAACGCATAGGCAATGCCAAATGCGGCGAGTGTCGCTGCGTAGATCTGCCCCGGCATCCCGATGTTCCACAGCCCTGCGCGAAGCGGGACGATCAGGGCAAAAGCCGCCAGGAGCACAAACGTCGCTCGGTTAATCGTTTGCGGCAAACCGAACTCGCTGAGGAAGGCGTATCTCACGATCTCGCTGTACACCTCCAATGGGTCGGCGCCCACGCGGAGGAAGGCAAAGCCCACCAAGAACAATGAGAAGACAATCGCCAAGACGGAGGCTAGCGTCGTGTGCCACCAGCGTAGGTCAGCGCGCCGCTCGATCCGAATGAGGTAACCGCCGATGACCGCCCTCATACGCGCTCCCGTCGCAGTCCAGCCATCAGCTCACCGACAAGCTCCTTGCTCGCCTCGCTCACCGGAACAATTCCGGTAAATTGCCCCTCGTAGATCGCCGCAATCCGGTCGCTCAGCGCCAAGATCTCGTCGAGATCTTCGGAGATCAAGAGCACAGCCGTTCCGCTCTGCTTGGCTTCAAGGAGCTTCCGTTGCACAAATTCTGCCGCGCCAACATCAAGCCCGTGCGTTGGTAAGCACGCAATGAGAAATCGTGGCTTTCGCGCGAGAACCCGGCCTAAGATCACCTTCTGGAGGTTACCGCCCGAGAGCGATCGTGCCGGCGCATTCGGTCCAGCCGCCACCACGCTGTACTCGCGGAGGATCCGTTCAGTCAGTTCACGAGCCTGGCCACTCGCCAGAATTCCCCACCGCGAGAACTCCGACTCAAAGTGATAGTTCAGCAGCACGTTGTCGACCAGTGAAAAGGTGGGGATCGATCCCACCTCGCGTCGTTCGGTTGGGATGTATCCCAGCCCACGCCGCCAGCGTTCCAAGACAGGTGCATGCGTGATGTCAATGCTATCCAGCGTGATTGTCCCCCGCTCCACCGGCCGAAGTCCAGCGAGGGCTTCGGCAAGAGGTTCTTGTCCGTTTCCTGCTACCCCCGCGATCCCGAGGATCTCCCCGGCTCGAATTTCGAACGAGAGGCCTTGGACCGCGAAAAGCCCTCGGTCGTCACGCACCCAGAGATCCTGCACCCGCACAATCGGGTCGCCGAGCGGAACCTGGACACGTTCCAGCTGCAGGACCACCTCGCGCCCAACCATTGCCGCAGCGAGGGTCTGTTCAGTCGCGTGTTGGGTCTCCATCTCAGCAACCACGCGACCTCGCCGGAGGATCGTTACCCGGTCGCAGTGCTCCAATACTACGGGCAGCTTGTGCGTGATGAAGGGAATAACCGCCAGATCTTCCTTGGCCATCCGTGTTAACGATTCGAGCAACTTCACAATCTCTGGCGGCGAAAGGACCGATGTTGGTTCGTCGAGGATTAGGATCCGCGCCCCGTGATAGAGTTCCTTCAGAATCTCAACGATCTGCTTCTCGCCTTCCGAGAGCTGCCAGACCTTGGCGTGGAGTGGGACGCGAAATCCATAGCGTTCGCAGAGTGTACTGACTTCCCGCTCCGCCTCCCGGAGATTCAGGATCGCTCCGGTCTTCGGATGTCCGAGAATAATATTCTCAAGCGCGGTATGGGCCGGGATGAGCTTCCGCTCCTGGTGCACCATCCCAATGCCGTGGCGCAAGGCATCGCGTGGGCTCCGGAAGCGCACCCGCTGTCCATCAAGGTAGATCTCGCCCTCGTCCGGTTGGAGTTCCCCGAACAAAATTCGCATCAATGTCGTCTTGCCGGCTCCATTCTCCCCAAGAACAGCGTGGAGTTCACCAGCCCGTACCGTGAGATCGATGCGATCGTTCGCCACAACCGTCCCAAAGCGCTTGGTGATCCCGCGTGCTTCGAGGACGACTCGTCCAGCGGATCTCGCTCGTGCTGCTCCCACGGATCGCTCGTCGCTTTCTTCTTGGGCGGACAGCGGCACTTGCTCGCCGCCTTCTACCCGTGCCGCTGCCCACCGTGCGTCCACTCTATCGAAAAAGCTCAGCGTCCCGCTTACGGCAAAATGTTCACACCCTCGAGATCGAAGTTGATCTTCTGCAACAGGAACTCATCGGTCGGCTTCTCCCCGGCTGGCTTAACCACCGTGCCCTTCGGCGGGATCGGTAGTCCTTCCACTTCGAGCCCGGTCCCATTGCTGACTAGTGCATGCTCAGTAAACGGATCCCACTCGCCCTTGCGCATCGCCTCTCGTCGTTGCGCGACGAGATCGATGATCTCCTGTGGTAGTTCAGCCTTCGCCTTCGGGCTAATTGCCTCAATGCCCACCTTGCAGTCGTTCATGATGTCAGTTGTCGTGACCTCTGTACCATCCTTCAAGGTGATCTTCGACTCCATGCCCGGGAAGATAATCTCCGGCGGCTTCTCCCCCTTCATATATGCCTGGATGATCTTGTCGTAGATCACCTCCCAGCGCGTGTCGAACGAGATTGCCACGGTGTCGGTCGTGGCCCACTTGTAGAAGCACACCGTATCCATGTCTTTCCCGACAAACCACAGACCCCTTGCCTTGCAGACGTCAAGTGTCGACCCGGAGTCGGTTTGCTGTGTCAAAACGTCGCAGTTGTACTGCGTCGCCAGTGTCTCAGCGACTGCACGTTCCTCGGCCGGGAGGTACCAGTCACCAACGTACTTAATGTGGACCTTGACATCTTTGTTCAACTTCTTGGCCGCTTCCTGGACGCCAAGGACAAAACCTGCTTGCCGCCGGAGCACCTGCAGGTTCGGATAGGCGGAAACGATCCCCACGTTGCCAGTCTTTGTCAACGCCGCGGCAATCAGCCCCTCCAAATACAGCGACTGGTACTGCCGCGGGAAGATGCGGATGAAATTCGGCTTATGTGTCAGATCGCTCGTCGTCACCGCCACGAAGATCTTGTCCGGATACTTGTCCACGATGTCAAGGAGCGGCATGCCGATGAACTCGGCATTTCCAACGATGATGTCCGCTCCTTCCTTCGCGATCATCTCTTCAGCGAAGGGGACTGTCTGGTCGGGGCCAACCTGTTCGCGGTAGATGTACTTCACATTTGGATACTTCTCCGCCAGGCGCTTCCCTGCGCGATCATGTGCCCCCGACCAGGTGGTTCCCTCGATGACGCTGAAGTGCAAGATCGCCAGAACAACCTCCTTCGCGGCGGGTGTCGCTCCAGCAGCGGGAGTCTGGGCGGGAGCCGTCGTCGGTTGAGCTGCTGGCGTCTGCCCAGCCGGAGCGGTGGTCGGTGTTGCTTGCCCACCTGCACAGGCAGCCAACAGCGCACTGGCAACCGGAACCGCCAGTCCAGCGGCAGCACCCCGCAAGAGCCCACGCCGCGAAAGTTTCTGCCCCAACATCCGAGACTGCTCGGTCATTGCCTCTCCTCCTCGGATACTCCCTCGGAAACCGGTCCGCACGGAAACAAACTCTTTGCTCGATCAACCAACTCTCGCGCTCGGTAGCGCACGCGATCGAGCTCTCTGGTGAATCCACTCTCGTCAATTCCGCTCTGGTGCGGCGTCACCTCCCTTCGCTCCGGTGGCTTCACCCTTTCGCTCCAATGCGACACCTGCTCGCTGTCCCTTTCCAGAGCCGGTTGGTTGCCTCACTGCGGCTGTTAGGGGCGATCGAAAAAAGAAATAACCAAGCGCGACGCCCTCCTCGACGTTGCGCGTGCCTACTATCCGCTTGCTCCCAAGACCTCCGGCTTCCCGCTCGAATCTACTCGCTGGTGCCGTCGGTCCCGTCCGGGAGCCACAGTACTAGCGTACGCAGGTTGTCTCCGGCCGTCAAGCGTCTTGCAGAATGCCGTTCGTGCCGATTGCAGGGTCTCCCTTGTGCACGATGCCTACTCTCGCCCTTTTGGCCGGACATCCTATCGTGCGTGGGAGCACGGCCTCAACCCCCCCCGTCTATTGTGACCTCCAGGCAGCTTACCTTCTGCCCCTATCGCCGGATCGGCTTCCTTGACCACTGAACGCTATTGTGTGGTCGCCTGCCTAGTCACCTACCGCTGCGTGCCTTCATTGAGGCTCCTCTCTGGCCACCATCGGGCCCACTGCACTCTCGCGGTCAACTGAATGTGCAGAGAAGCGTGGTTCTGTAGAGGGTGCTTCTGTCCAACCGGGTGGCTCGCGGAGTTTGAGTACCGCATCCAGGACCCGCGACTCGCTGAAGCCTGCAGCAGGGAACTCCGGCGATGTTGAGTGATGGCAGGACCACCCTTGGCTCATTCGCTTCTTCACTCGTCGTGAAACGCAAAATGTCCAAGCACATGACCGCTGTCGCCCACATTTCGGAAATTGAGTACGGTTGTGGCTGCCCCCCAGTTCACGCAGTGCAACAGTTTGCCAGAACAGAAAGGACCCCGGATGGAGGGTTCCATCCGGGGCCCAGGAGCAGTGCGTTGCCGTCATGGCACCTGGACGCGAATCAGATTCGTCACCTTGGTGACACCGGGTGCACGCCAGGCTGCTTCCTCAGCCTCCTTGCGCTCTGCCCACGAGCGCACCGTACCGGAGAGAATGACGTGCCCACCTTCCTCAACGCGTACCTGAACGTTCTCCGCGTCGATCTCCGCGTGGCGCACGAACGCCTGCTCGATCTGTCGCTTGATGTCCTCCGGCGCGACCGTCGGCTGGCGCACAGTGATCAGGTTAATCACCGACTTCACACCAGCGATGCGCCGGGCGGTCTCTTCGGCCTCGCGCCGCTGGTAATGCCAGTCAACCTCACCCTCGAGTGTCACCCGGCCCTCTTCGACCCGGATCTTGATCCGGTCCTGAGGGACAGCCGGATTCTCTTCAAAGGCGGTCGCCACTGCTCGTGCGATGTCCTCGTCCGTGCGTACACCCAGACCACGTGGCACGATTTCGATGTGGTTGACAACCGCTCGCACACCCTCGACGCGGAGCGCCGCCCGTTCTGCTGCCCACTTCTTTAGGAAACTCTCTACCGTCCCCGTCAACGTCACCACGCCGTCGTGCACCGTGACGCCGACGTCGGTGACTTCCACCTCCGGGTCCCAGTCCAGTTCGTCCAGCACGTCCTGCTGGATCTCTTCGTCAGTGCGTACCCGAGGGGCCATCACAACTCCCTCCCTTCCACTGCCCAGGGCCTCACCGTGCCACCTGGATCGGGATCCGCTTTACCCTCGCCTCTTCGGCCTTCGGGAAGGTCAGCGTGATGATCCCATGCTCCACGGTCGCCTTCGCTTCTTCAATCTTCACCGGCACCGGCAACGTCACACTCTCGGCAAATTCCCCGCAGACGATCTCTCGCCGGTACCAGGTCGCCTGCTTCGCCTCTTCCTCGCTCAGCCGGTACCCATACTGACCGCGGATCGTTACGACGTTCTGCTCGGCCGTCACTTCGAGGTCCTCAGGCCGCGCCCCGGGGACCGCCAGCCGAATGACCAGCGCATCACCTGTCTCGTAGACGTCTGTCGCTGGCCTCCAGGCCAATGCGCGTGCCCGCGCCAATGGCCGCTCAAACACCTCTGCCATCAAGCGGTTCATCTCGCTCAGCATCCGCTCTGCTTCCGCCACCGGATTCCACCGCTCGAGCATGACTCCCTCCTTCCAACCTGGACCGATCAGTTCCGCCGATCGATCTCTCCATTCGTCTATCCTGTGTATACCAGAGTGATACATATCGTGTCAAGGTCATGGATATGATGTGTAGCGATTTTGTAACGTGTCGCGTTTCACCCTGTCGCGCACGACGCTACTCCTGGGATCTCGTCCCCACTCTATGCTCCGCACCAGATTCCGTCAAGAGTCCGCGAACTTCTGCCCGGGTGACCGCGACCTTTTGCTGTACTCGTGCAAGGACAAGACCAACGTCTCAGCGATCCGCGTCCGCCATCTGTGCGGGCGGTGTGCCCCTGCCCTGTGACGTGCTTCGGCCGGGCGCAGGGCAGGGGAGTGGGCAGCCGTAAGCTGCGCGTCCAGAGGTTTAACCTTGCTTCCCACGCCTTTCCGGTGGTGGACCACAAGCCGTCGGACTACCTGGAGCGAATGCGCAGCGGGCGCTCACGCTCATATGGTTGTCGATCCTTGACCACCCGATCCCCTTCCTCCTGTCTGATCAGTCGGTTCCTCCTGCGCTCCAATCCCCATTAGAATGGGCGTGAGGTCGCCGCGCGTGCGCAAGAAAGGGTGAGGAGCGTGCTGGCACGAGTACTGAGCTGTGCAGTGGTCGGGTTGGACGGCGTCCTAGTACAGGTAGAGGTCGATATCGGGCAGGGAACGCCTGGGCTGACGATCGTCGGACTACCGGATACTGCTGTCCAAGAGGCGCGCGAGCGGGTACGCGCGGCCATTCGCAACTCAGGTGCCCGGATGCCCCTCAACGGTCGTATCGTCGTCAATTTGGCCCCCGCCGACATCCGCAAGGAGGGACCCGCGTACGATTTGCCGATTGCGTTAGGGATCCTCCTGGCGTCTGGCCAGGTAGCGGCTGACGTTGACGGCACCGTTGTGCTCGGTGAACTCTCGCTCGATGGATCACTCCGTCATACGGCTGGCGTTCTGCCGATGGTTGGGGTGGCGCGTGAGCATGGGCTACGCCGCGCAATCGTTCCGGCAGAGGATGCGGCGGAGGCTGCGCTGGTTGAGGGGATTGAAGTGCTGCCGGTGCGGAATCTCCGCGAGCTCATCGCGCACCTCCAGGGGACCTCGCCGATTCGGCCCGTTGCTCCGACTCCGATCGCACTTGAGGATGAGTCTGTTGCTGGCGTCGACTTTGCCGAGATCAAGGGACAGGAGCATGTCAAACGTGGTCTCGAGCTGGCTGCCGCGGGCGGTCATAATGTCATTGCTGTTGGCCCACCGGGGGCTGGGAAGACGCTCCTTGCCCGTGCGCTCCCTACCATCCTTCCACCACTGACGCGGGAGGAAGCGCTTGAGGTGACGCGCATCTATTCAGTTGCCGGCCTCCTCCCTAAAGGCTCGCCGCTGGTCCGGCACCGTCCCTTTCGAGCGCCGCACCATACCGTCAGCTACGCTGGCATGATCGGCGGCGGTGCCTGGCCACGGCCTGGTGAGGTCACACTAGCACACCGTGGTGTCCTCTTTCTCGACGAGCTGCCGGAGTTTAGTCCGCGGGTGCTCGAAGTGCTTCGCCAGCCGCTGGAAGACCGCGTTGTCACGATCTCCCGGGCGAGCGGTGCCGTGACGTTTCCCGCGAACTTCCTCCTCGTCGCGGCGATGAATCCTTGCCCTTGCGGCTACCGTGGCGACCCTCTCCGCCCGTGCATCTGCAGCGCCCATGAGGTCACGCGCTACCAGAAGCGGATCTCTGGCCCTTTGCTCGATCGCATCGATATCCACCTCCATGTCCCGCGCGTCGAGTATGACAAGCTCGCTGATCACCGTACTGGCGAGCCTTCGGCGGCGGTGCGAGCGCGAGTCGAGGCGGCGCGCGCCGTGCAACTCCGTCGCTTCGGCGATCCCCGCCGGTTAAACAGCGACATGACACCACCCGAGATTCGCCGCTTCTGCCGCCTCGATGAGGCTGGTGAACGGCTCCTGCGGACTGCTGTTGAGCGGCTTGGCCTTTCGGCACGCGCCTACCACCGAGTGCTGAAACTCGCACGCACCATTGCCGATCTTGCTGGTGAAGAACGCATTGCGGCGGTGCATGTGGCCGAGGCGCTCCAGTACCGCCCCCAGGAGATCGCCTGAGTCCTGCGCACCTCTCAGAGTGGCGTGGTTGGTCGAGTGCGCGGCCAAGTCGAGCGATCGGGTGCGGAATGGCTCCGTCGACCGTGCAGGCTGGGCGACCTTGCGTGCGACGAAGCGCTCCTCTGTCGAGTTCCCGGCGGCTTCCCACTGCCGGTGTGCATCACTTTTGCGTTTCTGGTATTTCGTCCCAAGAGACGTCCTTTGCTGACACCGTCAGCAGAGACTGGTATCGCATCTCTCGCTGAACGCCGCCCCCCGCTTGCTCGCCAGCGATTCTGCAATCATTCTCGCTCAGGCAAATGGAGCAGTCACGAGAGGAACGCTCAGCGTGCTGGAGAAGACCAACGGTCGAGCAAACATCGTGCTCTCGACGATCCGCGAGCGACGGAGCGTCAAAGCACTTCTTCCTGATCCCGTCCCTCGTGAACTTGTGGAGCAGGTTCTGGAAGCCGCGGTCTGGGCCCCCAACCATCATCTGACCCAACCCTGGCGCTTCTTTGTCCTGACGGGTGACGCGCGTCATGCATTGGGCGAGGTGCTGGCGAGTGACCCGACGTTGTCTCCGGCCAAGCGCGAGGCAGCCCGGCAGAAGCCGCTTCGCGCACCAGTCGTGATCGCCGTCGCGGTCGAACCTGCTCCAGAGCGATCGCTCCTGGATGAACTCTGTGCTGGGGCAGCAGCAATCCAGAACATGCTCCTGGCTGCGCACGCGCTCGGCCTCGGCGCTATTTGGCGCACTGGCCGGGCGGTTGAGGACCCGGCAGTCAAGCGCTTCTTCGGCCTCAGTGAACGTGCCCTGCTGTTGGGCTTTGTCTATCTGGGATACCCAGCTGCTCTTCCAGCACCACCTCCGCGACGTCCAGCAGCAGAATGCACGGTTTGGCTTGAGGATAGTCGAGGAGGACAAGAGGTGCGCTGGGTCTTACCGGAAAGTGAGAGAGCGCCGAAGGATCGCCCCTAATCCTCGCAGAGGGAGAGCAACACCAACCTCCCCTTTTGCATTCGTACCCTGGTGGTTCGCACACCGTAGGATGGTCAGGTGGTGCGTTCTCCAGGGAGGGGCGCAAACGTGCCACGTCAGTGATCGTGCACCGTGCGCGGAGCCTTCGTACTCGCCAGAAACGCACCTGTCCGCTACGCTCGTTCCCGTGTAGTGAGGTGTGTCAAGTGCTTGGAGGGTGGGCCATGGACGTTGGATTCGTCGGACTCGGCAACATGGGGCGGGGTATGGTGCAGGCGCTGCTCCGCGCCGGTCATCGTGTCGTGGTGTGGAACCGCACGCCAGAACGGGTGGACGAGGTTGTCACACTCGGTGCGGTGCGCGCAGCCACACCCTTTGAAGCAGCCGAGGTCGGCGTGGTCTTTACCATGCTCGCCGATGACGCGGCTACTGAAGCGGTCATCGCCGGTCCCAACGGGATCCTTGCCGGTCTCCCGCGCGACGGTGTCCACGTGGCCTCGAGCACACTCAGCGTCCGCTATTCAGCGGAGCTCACGGAACGGCACCGCACGCGTGGCCAGCACTACGTCGCCGCGCCAGTGTTCGGTCGGCCAGACGCTGCCGCGCAAGGCGCATTGCGCTTGGTTGTCGCCGGGCCGCAGGTCGCCATCGAGCGGATCCGGCCGCTGCTCACGGCGCTCGGCCCGCAGCAGTTCATCATCGATGAGCACCCTCAGCGTGCCCACGCGGTGAAGCTTGCTGGTAACTTCCTGATTCTCTCGCTCGTCGAGCTCCTGAGCGAGGCAATGGTCCTCGCCGAGAAGGCCGGTGTTGCCCGTGATCGGTTCTTCGAGGTAGCAAGCGCGGTCTTCTCCTCACCTCTTGTCGACCGATATGGCCGCACACTGCTCGAGCGGCGCTTCGACCCGCCGGGCTTCCGCCTTGCACTTGGCCTCAAGGACGTCCGTCTCGTGCTCGATCTCGCTGAGTCGACCCAGACGCCGCTCCCTATCGCTGATCTCGTGCGGCAGCATGCGCTCGAGGCGATGGCGCATGGTCAGGGCGAGCGCGATTTTGCGACGCTCCTCCGCGTCGTGGAGGCCCATGCAGGAGTGATCTGAGGCCGTATCAACATCCTGTGGTCTCTAGCTGGACGCATCCGTCGCTTGGCGCCAGCTGAGGAAGCCGGCGCCAATCGGCCTGCGTCGTCTCTTCGCCATGCAGGCGGGGCCTTGTCCTTCTGCACCGTGTTCAGCTGCTGCGAGTGAACTGGAAAAAGGACGAGTTTGTCGCTGTTCCTCGATGTGTGCCTTGCTCCTGCTGGTCTGTACTGGGGCCGATGCCACGTTCCCTGCCAGCACTGAGCTCCGATCGTCATGGCCTTCCGGCTGCGCCCAGTTGGCAGGCAGCCGCTGGCGTCGTTGCGTCACGAGTTCCCGATCTTCGGCCTAAAGACAGGACCCCGACGATCCTTGGTTCGGGTCTCTTACTCCCCTTTCGGGTTTCGGATTCCCGGCCTCGAATCGTCGGGGCCTAGCTTTAGGATACTCGTCCAGGCCGGCAATGCAAGAGTGGGACGTTACAAAATCGCAACAGTTTTTGTCACCGGACATCCGACCTGGGCTGAGAAGCAGGCACTTGCTGCCTCGTGGCAGACTGGTGCTCTCGCTTTCTGGAGTCTCTGTCTCTGTCTCTTTTCTTCATGACAACGCTGTCCGCGTATCTTGTGCCATGATGACGACACGACACGCCGAGAAACAGAAGGCTGCTTCGGCCGTCGTACAGGAAGCCGGGCTGGTTGCCATGCCCCGCACGGTACACAGTAGCAGTGTGCAGGCTCGTTCGACTCCGCGGATGCCTCGAGACACCAGGGATGGTATTTGGAGCAGGCCCTGTGTGGGGGCCGCGTTTCCGGGGGACACTACCCGGAAACCGGGAAACTCCGTAGGGCTCGCTGAAGGTCGCTGCCTCTGCTCCCCGATATCGCCCCCTTCTCTTCCTCTTGTCAGTTCGGCGCTATTTCCACAGACTCATCTCGAGGGCGGGGACGTGGGGAGGTAGGCAATGAGTGCACCGCAGGTGTGGCATGAAGTTCGCCTCGACGGCCGTGTAGCGCTGGTCACGGGTGCTTCGAGCGGCCTTGGGTATGCGAGCGCGCTTGCCCTTGCCGAAGCTGGTGCTGATCTGGTGGTGGCGAGTCGCTCGGTGGAACGTTTGGCCAACATCTGTCGTGCTATTGAAGCGCGCGGGAGACAGGCGTTCCCTCTGGCAGTCGATGTTCGCGATCTCGCTCAGGTTCGCCGCATGGCTGATGCAGCCGTCGAGCGCTTCGGGCGGATCGACATCCTGGTCAACAGTGCTGGGCTCAATATCCCGCAGCCGGCTCTAGAAGTCACAGAAGAGGCTTGGGATACCATCATGGATACCAATGCCAAGGGACTCTTCTTCTGTTGCCAAGCGGTCGGCCGATACATGGTCGCCCAGCGCTATGGTCGCATCGTCAATATCGGCTCCACGATGGGACTCGTCGGGATGGCCGATCGCGCCGCCTACTGTGCGAGCAAAGGGGCGGTTTCCCAGCTCACCAAAGTGCTCGCCATCGAGTGGGCCCCGTACAACGTGACCGTCAATGCCGTTGCGCCAACCTTCGTCGAGACACCACTCACCCGCCCCTATTTTGAGCGCATTCCTGGTTTTCGTGAGGAAGTGCTGCGCCGCATCCCCATGGGACGTCTGGGCTTCCCTGAGGAGGTCGCAGCAGCTGTCGTCTTCCTTGCCTCCGAGGCTGCCAGCATGATTACCGGGGTAACGCTCCCTGTAGACGGTGGCTGGACGGCCTGGTAGGCCTAGGACGTCGAGGCATACCTTGTACCATCGTTCCGCCATGAGCGGCATGGCGCAGTCTTGGCACACTCAAGGTGTGGTCGTTGCCGTTCATCAGCGCTCGGTTGGTCTCGTATCCCGCTCGCCTCACGCATGTCTTGCCAGGACATGTCCTCTGGCTGCTGTGCTCCCTCACCACTCCACGCGCTCTGCCAGTCGCCCAAACACACGAATCCAACGCGGTCGCTTGCCATCTCCGCCGAACACAAAGTCGACGCGATTCGGGACCACACGCGCTGGCCCCACGGTGAACACGCTCCGCCCAATTGGCCGAAGGAACAGCGGTGGGAGTTGTCGCTCGTGTCGTTCCCGACTCAGCCCGCGTCGCTGGATCGTCTCCAGCCAGAGCCCACCCGCTGCGGGACGGACCGTCACGCGTGCCAATGGGTACTCGTATGTCCCAGCGAGACGTGCGAGTTCGGCCTCACCCACCGTGACGCTCCGTGGGTTTGGTACCCGTATCCCGAAGCGGTCCGCGAGGATCCAGGTCTCCAGTTCGGAGATTGCTACACTTCCTGACTCGTGATTGGTCAGGCTCGCGATCGCGACACGCTGCTCGGGCAAGAGACCCACATGTGCCTGGAAGCCATTCGTTGAGCCACCGTGCCCGATGAGTCGTGTGTCTCCCACTGACCAGATAGCCCAACCGAGTCCGTAGGCGTCGGCCCAGTTCCCAGCTGTTGCCTGTGGTGTCCGCATCAGCTCCACGCTTTCTGGTGAGAGTGGTGGATCTGAGATGCGAAGCAGCCCGAGATGGAAGGCGGCGAAGCTCAAGAGATCGTCGATCGTTGCCCAAATTCCACCTGCCGGATGCACGGTCCGCGGGAGTGCGAAGTCACGTACCACCTCGACCGTTCCGTTCTCACTTGTTCGGTGCCCGCAGGCGAACGGATACCCGAGAATGTCCTGCACAAAGAAGAAACTGCGCTCCAGCCCGAGGTGTCGGAACAGCCGCTCGCGCATCGCGGTCTCAAATGTCTGCCCCGTCTTAATCTCAATGAGACGTCCCGCGACGGAAAAGCCGCTGTTGCAGTAGCTCCAGTGCTGCCCTGGCGCGTGGATCTGACGCGCGTTCGCCAGGCTCGCGACGTACCGGCTGAGCGCATCATCCCCGTACCCGTAGTCGTCAAAGCGATCCCCTTCGATACCACTCGTGTGGGTGAGCAGGTGCCGCAGCGTGATCGTTTCTCGTGCCAGTGGATCGGCCAGCTGAAACTCAGGCACAGAGGCGGCCACCGTTTCGTCCAGAGCGACCAGGCCCTGCTCCACCAGCTGCATGGCTACAGTGGCGAGGAATACTTTGGTGATCGAGCCGATCTGGAACAGCGTATCACGCCGCACCGGACAACGCGTCTCCACGCTCGCCACACCGTACGTGACGATTTCGCGACCGGCGTCGCTGAGTAGGCCAATGACCATCCCCGGCACTCCACTCTGCGCGCAGATTGCTTCGACAGCCTCGCGCAAGGTCCGCTCGTTGCCCACGGTGCCCCCTTCAGTCCCTGTTGCAGCATCTCGGAGGAACCCCTGGGTGGCAAGAGGAGGAGTGTCTCTCAGATCGACCTGCGCACAGGTGAAGGATTGGCTGCAGTCTCATGTCACGGGCGCCTACCAACACGGGTTTACGTCGTACGGGGTCCCCCGCTGGTGTGACCTGTCTGCTGCCGTGGCCGCCAGTGCTTGGGGACTTCATCCTCGTGACAGGACGGTGCACAAAGGAGGTGTGCCCACCGCTGCTGCACACACGTGATTCCCGTACAGGTACCGTGGGCCGAGGTACGGGTGGCGAAATCGCCGTTGCTCTGCAGCGAGACCCTCGTCGCAGCACAACCCTGAAGACCGTACCGCTCCGTCGCACGCGTGGATACGGTGGCGTCACGGCGCGCAGGATGAGTCGTACCGATGTCGATTGTGGAAGTGTACGTTCCCATTGACGCCAGCCCTCAGTACTTGCCAACCCGAACTGCTTCACTTCCCTTGGTCCCTCTGCTCGGGGAAAAGCCGCGAACCACTGCGACAATCGCTCAGCATCTGCCAACGGGACCGTGCGCCAGCGGAGCATGCCGTGAGAGGAGAGCATTCGTTTTCGAGATCTGCCCAAGATCCTCACTGCCAACCATCTGCTCGTCTGCGCGCAGTTGCCGTTGACCTTTCGGCAGTAGACCTCAGTAGTATCCCACTAAAAGTGGGTGGAACTCGCCCGACTTGCGCGAATGGGCGTTGCTGGCCACACCGTGGCGCAGACCGCAAGGAGTGCGCGAGATCGGCATTGTGCAAAAGATTGCCAATGCTGATGTCGTCCGAGCGAGCGGACGCATCGGCAGGGAGCTCACCTGACTATGCAGAGCATTGACGCCTGTCGCATTATCGAGTCGTTGTATCGCCAGACGCCTGTAGCCTACCAACCACGGCAGAGTGCAATGGTGGCTGGCACTCGAAGCCTTCATCGCTTCGCGAATCGGCTAGGTGGTTGCCTGCGAGAAGCCCGGTGCTCCAAGGCATAGGAATGTTCCCTCATCCCTGTGTCTGCTGTGGGCATCTCGCGACCCTCAGGTGCTCTAGCGCTCTGTTGCCCACTCTCGCCCAAGCTCCTCACTCGTTGTGATCTGCGCTCCATAGACGCGCTTGAGGTAGGCAATTCCCTCCTTGTGCTCCTCCTCGGTGAACGCGTTGACGCAGTCCTCCGGCACCACAATGCGGTACCCGTGGGTAAATGCGTCGGCAGCGGTGTGCCGACAGCAGATGTTTGTGTGCAAGCCTGTGATAACCACCGTGTCAACGCCCAGCGAGCGGAGTAAGAGGTCAAGGCCGGTCTCATAGAAGGCGCTGTAGGTTCGCTTTTCGAGCACCACATCGCCCGGCTGTGGCGCGAGTTCCGGAATCGTCTCTGCCTCTTTGGTCCCCTTCATCGCATGCGGACCCCAGACAGCCATCTCCGGATCACTCGGAAGATGTGCATCGCCGACGTAGATGACCGGTACACCGGCAGCGCGAGCTCGCTCGAGTAACCGCCGAATCGGCTCGATGACAGTGCGCACCCGTTCGTTCCCCAGCTTCCCTGTCACGAAGTCGTTCAGCATGTCGATGACGAGGACCGCTGACTTCATCACCCACCTCCACAACCTCGCCCATCGGTCTCCAGCGATCTCTTACCAATGGATCACTGTTCTGTCAAGAACTATTGACGCGATTGCTGCTCCCTGCTGCTCTCACCGTCTGGCGAAAGAGGGAATCACGCCGGCAAGGGGAAGAACTCGGGAACGTTGCTCGCGTGAGTTCCCCAGATCACTCGTTGGCGGAAGGAACGACTACCTCGTCCGTCCCGGAGATGAGATCCGCGAGTGCTGCCCGGATGCGGGTTGCCACCTCTTCCATCGCCTCGGTGCTCGGGTAGCGTTGCCGTGGCCAGAAAAACCCCCGCAGACCATCGCCGCGGCGTCGTGGCACCACATGCACGTGGAGATGCGGCACGCTCTGGCTTACCCGGTTATTGATGCCCACAAAAGTTCCCTCTACCTCCAAGGCCTGCGGAATGGCGCGCGTGAGACGGCGCACCAGCGTGCAAACGGGCAGAAGGAGATCGTCGGGCAACTCAGCGAGCGTCGGCACGTGAGCCCGTGGGATAACCAGCGTATGGCCGGGGAAGAGAGGGCGATGGTCAAGAAAAGCGAGCACCTCCGCATCCTCGTAGACGCGGACGGCGGTGAGATCCCCACTGCTGATCCGGCAGAACGTGCACTCTTTCACCAGCGTCCCTCATGGTTGCAGCCGCTCAATTGACCAACTGCCGTCTGGTTGTCGCTTGTACCGGAAACGATCGTGGAGCCGATCGGGTCGGCCCTGCCAGAACTCGTACATCGCTGGCCGAACGCGAAAACCGCCCCAAAAAGGCGGTCGTGGAACGGCGCCCTCTGGAAACTGCTCGGCGAAGGCATGGTAGCGCTGCTCGAGTTCCTCGCGCGAGGCAATCGGCTGGCTTTGTGCAGATGCCCAGGCACTGATCTGTGAACCGTATGGGCGTGTCGCGAAGTACTCATCCGCCTCGACGTCGCTCACGAGTTCGACATGGCCTTCGATGCGTACTTGTCGTTCCAGTGGTTCCCAGTAGAAGAGCAAGGCCGCGCGAGGATTCTTCGCGAGCTCTTGTCCCTTCCGACTCTCGAGATTGGTGTAGAAGACGAAGCCGTGCTCGTCGACCGCGCGCAACAGCACCATCCGCACCGATGGCCAGCCGTCGCCTGTCGCCGTCGCCAGTGCCATCGCATTGGGGTATCGCAACCCTGTCTCTTCTGCTTCTCGGTACCAGCGCAAGAACTGTTCGAGCGGGTCACCAGCCAAATCGCGGCGGTGCAGCGGGCGATCCTGATGTTCCCAGCGATGGAGTGGCCTCAGCACGTCTGCTCCTTCCACCAGGATTCTTCCGTGGCTGTACTTGAGCATAACTCCGGGCATTCCTTTGAGCGATGCCGGGAGAACGTGCTGCAGTGGCTAGACCCAGGTTTGGCTATTGGGTTCCCGGGTAGGCTGCCAATGTGTGACATGCCGTTCCTTCGAGGGGCACCGAACCCCAATCTGAAAGCGTATTATGCGCAGCAGGCGTGTGGTCCAGACGCGGTGAAGCTCCATGATTCCTTGTCTCCAGCACAAAGCGGTGGAGCGTTGAAGGAAAACCATCCTGGCCTGGTGCTGCCGCCCTGCGCTCCTGGTCTATGATGCCTCTCGAAAGGTGGTTACTGCGCCTTTTCCCGTTTGGGCACGTGATGCCTTTCTCTGGCCTTCGGATTCCTGTGAGATGAGAAGCGAAGCGACGATCCTCGAAACATCCGGGATGCGCACTGTTCTCCGGAGGCTTCACTTTCCAGGACGGCCGTATTTCCCTCTCGGGTGACTGTTGACGCCCCGCCAATGGGATGCCGGTCGCTCTCTCGAAGTCGTCGCGGAAATCGTCTCCATGCTGTGCTTCCTCTGGCGAATGTGTGACGATCTCGTCTGACCAGTGAACGTGCGGTAGGATGAGCCCGGAAGCGATCCGCGGATGGAGAGGCGGAGTCTTTCCCGATCATGCCCAAGACAACGGCACCACAACCCGCTCTGCCCAATGAGCTCGCTATGCGACCACTCACTCCACGTGAGCAACGGCGGGTTCGTCAGAGCTTTCTCTTCGGTGTCGCCAACGGCGGGCTGCTCCTTTTCGGCGATGCGCTCATCCATCCGGTGCTGGTCCTCTCACTCTTCGTGGCTCGCTTGACCGATAACGCGGTCCTAATTGGTCTCGTTCCAGCACTCAGTGTCGGCCTTTGGTTTCTCCCGCAGGCGCTCGCCGCGGCCTTCGTGGAGGGACGCCGCCGACAGCTTCCATGGGCCACATGGGGTGGTGTAGCTCGCGCTCTAGCGATCGGGATCCTCGCCGCTGCTGTGCTTGCTGGGGGGATCGAGCCAAGTGGGCGTTTCCTCCTTGTCTTCTTCCTCTGCTATGCAGCTTACAACGTGGCTGCCGGTTTCGCTTTTGTCCCTCTCGTGGAGCTCTCCGCCCGCGCTATCCCCACTGATCGCCGCGGGTTCTTCTTCAGCCAGCGTAACCTGTGGGGCTCACTCCTCGCCTTGCTCGCCGGTCTCATCGTCCAACGTGCCCTCGCTGCCGACGTGAGCGGTTTTGCCGTCCTCTTTGCCGGTTCTTTCGCCGCCCTCGCTCTGGCTGCCTACACGACGCTCTGGATTGTGGAACGCCCGATGCCCCACCGCGCACGCCCCTTACGGGAGTGGCTTGAAGGACTCCCAAAGCTTCTCGTCCGTCGTCCCGTGCGCCGCTTCTTACTCTTCCGCTCCCTGCTTGCTCTCTCGACCATCGCTGATCCCTTCTTTATCGTCTACGCTCAGGTCATCCTCGGTGTCCCGGCCGCGACGGTTGGCCTCTACCTCGCACTCTCAGCGATTGCGCGGGTGCTCACGAACCCCCTGTGGGGCTGGGTCGTCGAGCGCTGGGGTAACCGTCAACTCCTCCAGCTCGCTACCCTCGTTCGACTCTTGATGCCGCTCATTGCGCTCGGGGTGCACCCCTTGGCCACGTGGGAGCGCATCGCTTCCCTTGCGGGTAACTCCGAGCGGGTAATTTTCCTTGCTTTCGCCGTGGTCTTCGTCGCCTACGGCGCGACCCTCTCAGCGCAGATGCTCGCCAACTTCACCGCAGTCTTGGAGTTGGCTCGACCAGACGAACGTCCGACTCTGGTCGGGACTACAAACTCCATCCTGGGAATTGTTGCGCTTGTCCCAATGCTCGGCGGTGTCGTGGTTGACCGCCTCGGTTTCCCTGCAGTGTTCCTACTCGCTCTTGTTCTCACGCTTCTTGCACTCGCGACGAGTGGTCTGTTGCCACGGCCGCGACCGGTTGCTCGGTAAGCAGGCACCGGCGTATTCCCTATCTCTGCCGCGTGCCTGATTCGCACCCTGCTTCTCCGCAACGGTTCCGGTACGGTCAGATCGACCGAGGCGACACACGATGCCGTCTCTGGAACTCTCGGCGCTACGGCTGTGAACTCGTCTGCTGCGGTGTTGCCGATCCGCCGCCGATACGGAACGAGGGGGAAGAAGTACGCAAGGACTGGTAGAATCCTTCTCAAGAGCGGACTTCCGCGACCAGCGAGCGGATGGACGCAGCGCCACACGTGAACGGGGCAAGACGAACGGTATGCATCTTCTCGATCGGATCCGTCAGTCCCGTGAGCTTCTTGTTCTGACTGCGCTTCTTGCGCTCCTATCAGGCTATACGCTGCTCCATCTCGCGCATATCCTCACCCCATTTATTGTCGCAGCTGTCTTTGCCTATCTTGTCTATCCCCTCGTCGACTGGGTTGAACGCCGGACGCACTTCCCGCGTGCCCTCGTCGTTCTGGCGCTCTATGTGTTCCTCGGAACTGCGCTTGTCGTCGGTGGGATGCTCATCGCTCCCTCACTTGGACAGCAACTGCGTGCCCTCGTCCGTACGATTCCCGAGGTCATTGAAGCGATTGATCGCCGACTGGCCAGCACGCCCGAACTCCGCATCGGTGAGTTCGTGATCGATACACGCGCACTTGTTTCTCGACTCGACACTCTCGCCCAGTCGCTAACTGATCGCTTTAGTCAAGAAGCAGTGCCACTTGTCCTCGCGACTTTCGAGGCACTGATCAAATCCTTTGTCTTTTTCCTCGTCAGCTTTTATGGACTCCTCCAGGGTCGCACCCTGGTCACACGACTACGCGCATTGGCGCCGCGTCGTCACCAACGAACGGTCGGCCGCATTCTCGGTCAGGTTGACGCAACCTTCCGCGCCTACGTCCGAGCCCAGCTGGTGCTGTTCCTCCTTATGGCTACAGCCACCTACATCGCCCTCAGCATCTTGCAGGTGAAATATCGGCTCGCTCTCGCCATCGCCACCGGTCTCCTCGAGTTGATTCCCTTCGTGGGGCCTTGGACAGCAGGCTCCATTGCGGTCAGCGTGGCCCTCACCCAAGGAAGCGCACCGTTCGGGTGGTCGTCGCTCCAGCTTGCGGTCGTGGTGGCACTCGTCTATCTCGTCCTCCGCGTGCTGGAAGAC
This sequence comes from Thermomicrobium sp. CFH 73360, assembly GCF_023806465.1. Classification (GTDB taxonomy): domain Bacteria; phylum Chloroflexota; class Chloroflexia; order Thermomicrobiales; family Thermomicrobiaceae; genus Thermomicrobium. The sequence continues at coordinate 151,961 of NZ_JAMSLS010000003.1, forward strand.
CATTTTGTTATCCCTCAACTGGTCGGGCATTTCGTGCGGTTGCATCCGGTTGTCGTCCTCTTTGGGGTGCTGGCCGGTGCAAGCGTGGCCGGAATCCTGGGCTTGCTCCTTGCTGTGCCTGTTCTGGCAGCACTGAAGATCATCTTTCTGACCGTTCTTGAAGAGCTGCGTCACCCGCCACCGCGGCAGATCGTCACCGTGCGCGACCGCACGCTCCTGCCTCAGCTTGCCGAGTGGATCACAGCACCAGCGCGCCGCGACGTGTTGCTTCTCGTTCCGCACGCGACTCTCACTTGGGATGACCTACCGTATCTCCAAACGGTCAGCCGCAATGCGCTGGAGCACGATGTCGAAGTCCTTGTGGTCACTCCGGATCCGGTCGCCAGCAGCCTGGCCACGGCGGTCGGGCTGCCAGTGGTGACTCGGTTGCCCAGCGGCTGGGGTGCCGAGGCTGACCTCATTGAAGAGTTGGCACCTCCTGCGGCGGGTGGACATCAACGTCCTCTTCAAGAGAGCCTGTCGGCGGGGTCTGTGGAACAGCGATCAGGGTAAGCGAGGAGGTGGTGGATGTCGGCTGGTGCGGTCCGTCGCTACCGGAATTACATTGGCGGTGAGTGGGTTGAGCCAAGCAGCGGTGAGTATCGCCCAGATATTGACCCAGCCGATTCGCGAGTGGTGCTTGGTGAGTTCCCGCGTTCCACCACGGCTGACGTCGATCGTGCCGTCCAGGCCGCAGCGGCTGCCTTCCCGACCTGGAGCCGTCTCTCTGGCCCCCAGCGTGCCGCAATCTTGCACAAAGCAGCCAATATCTTGGAGGCGCGTGCACAGGAGATCGGCGAAGCCCTCACTCGCGAGGAGGGGAAGACCATTAGCGAAGGTGTCGGCGAAGTCCTGCGCGGCGTCGCCATCCTTCGCTACTTCGCTGGCGAGCCACTCCGAGCTCTCGGTGAGGTCTACTCGGCCACGAATCCTGACACTTTCCTCTATACCGAGCGCGTTCCGCTCGGAGTCGTCGGTGTGATCACTCCCTGGAATTTTCCTGTCGCCATTCCACTGTGGAAGCTTGCCCCTTGCCTCGCCTTTGGGAATACCGCCGTCTTCAAGCCAGCTGAACTCACGCCGCTGACTGCTCACCTCATCGTCGAAGTCTTCATCGAGGCTGGATTACCGCCTGGCGTGCTCAACCTCGTCCACGGCCCCGGCTCGGTCGTCGGCGAGGCGATCGCCCGGCACCCCAAGGTGAACGCGATCACCTTCACCGGCTCGAACGCGGTTGGTCGACACCTCTATCAGATCGCCAGTGAGCGCGGTGCCAAGGTACAGCTGGAGCTCGGCGGCAAAAATCCGGTCATCGTCGCCGAGGATGCTGACCTCGACTTCGCTGTAGAGCTGACGACGTCGGGCGCTTTCCGGTCGACCGGTCAGAAATGTACTGCGACCTCGCGTGTGATTGTGCTCGAGCCCCTACTGCGTGACTTCACCCAGAAGCTGGTCGAGCGCGCTCGGTCACTGAAGGTTGGCCCCGGCATCGATCCCACGGTCTACATGGGGCCGCTAGTTTCAGAGGAGCAGCGCCAGCGTGTGCTCGGGTACATCGAGATTGGCGAGCAGGAAGGCGCTCGATTGCTCACCGGCGGCCACGAGCTCGCCGAGGGTGACCTACGCTACGGCTATTTCGTGGCTCCCACGGTCTTCGCCGATGTCGAACCAGGAATGCGCATCGCCCAGGAGGAAATTTTCGGCCCCGTCGTCGGAATCATCCGGGCTCGCAGTCTCGACGAGGCGATCGAGATCGCCAATGGCGTCCCCTATGGTCTCTCCGCCTCTCTCGTGACGCGTGATATCCGCAGAGCCTTCCAGTTCGCCCGAGCGATTCAGGCAGGCGTCGTCCATATCAACTCGGAAACGGCTGGTGCCGAGCCACACGTCCCCTTCGGGGGTATGAAGGCCTCAAGTTCCTACTCACGTGAGCAAGGGCGGGCCGCGCAGGAATTTTTCACGCAGACCAAGACGGTGTACTTTGACCTTCCACCCGCCTGAACACCCGTGCCGGACTTCCTCCGGCCCTGTCCATCCCGTCCCGCATGCGAAACGGGACGGGATGCTTTGTCCGTACAGTTGACAACTTGATGGCGAGTGACAACACTCCGACCAACGACCTGAGATTCTATCCCCTGGGGGCGTGCCATGTGCTCCGCGTACACGCTCGCAGCCTCGCAGACGTTCTTGAATTCCTTCACCGTCCTCTCACGCGCAAATCAAGAACGCCTCATCCGGAAGCTCCCGGAACTCCGCGCTGATCCCCATCCCGATGGGACAGATCACAAGCGACGTCTCGAGAAGTACCACGACGTGTACCGTCTGCGGGTTGGCGATTATCGCGTCTTCTACCGCATTCGGAACGATTGCGTTGTTGTCCTCCTCGGTGTCGAGCACCGGAAAGATGCCTACCGGCAGGAGTCACTCACCTTTGACGATCCTCCAACCCTGATCATCGAACCGGATCCGGCAGATTCACTTCCCTCCGCAACTGGACAGAACGAGCCCCTCACCTCGTTCGACCAAGGCTCACCCGAGATCTCTTCCACGCGCCCACTTGCCCGACTGCTGACTGAACCAGACCTCGCGCGCCTCAACGTGCCCCGCGAGCGATGGCCTGCACTCCTGTCTTGCCAGACCGAGGAGCAACTGCTGGAACTCCTGCAAACGTTCCCTCCCAGCTTGGCCGAACGACTGATCGATCTCGCCTGTGGCAAGACACTCGACGACACACTGGACGACCCGGTCTATGTGCTAAAGTCAGAGCTATCCCTGCTTGATCTTTTGCAAGGTGACGCTCCGCTCCAGTATCTCCTCGACCAGAGCCAGGAAAAGGCGCTCGAGCGTATCCGCTCCAACCCGGGCCCGTACCTCATCACTGGAGCTCCTGGTACCGGGAAGACAGTCCTTGCACTCCTCGCCGTCTCGGTCCTACGAGAACGTGCTCAAGCGAGCGGGAATGAAGACCCACGCGTGCTCTTCGTTACCTATACTCGCGCGCTCGCCCAGACATTGACGCGTCTCGCCGAGCGCCACCCTCCACTCGCCGATCGCCTCTCGCTCACCGTGGACACGCTCGACCGACTCGTCGCTGACCTGACACCGGACGTCGAGATGGCCCGCGATGAGCAAGTCCGCATCTTGCTCCAGCAAGCCCGATCCCGTGCCTTCGAGCGCCCGCTCTCTCCGGATCCGCGGCGTGACCGAGCGCTCGCTTCCTCTATTCAGCGTATCAAGGACCTCTATCTCCGCACAGAAATTGAGGAAGTGATTCTCGGCCGCGGGCTCGCTTCCCTCGAAGACTATCTGAAGGCTGATCGCACCGGACGACAGGTCGGGTTGAATGCGAACCAACGTGAAGCGATCCGGCGTGTCTACGAAGCGCTCAGTGACCTGCTCCGTGAGCAAGACCTTTACCTCCGCGAGGAGCGCCGGCAGCTCGCATTGGATATCCTGCGCCAGAACCCGGACCATCAACGGTACGATGCTGTCATTGTTGATGAAGTCCATGACCTGAGTCTGGTCGCGTTGCGTCTTGTGCGGGAGCTCTGCCGTGATCCGGGTGCTCTCGTTTTTGTCGGTGATGTCGGCCAGTCCGTCTACCTCCGCGGATTTCGCTGGGAACTCCTGCGCGACGAGTTGCCCAACTGCCAACAGATCTCCCTCTCAACGAATCAACGGTCAACCCCAGAAATTTTCGCCGCAGCCCAGGTCTACCTCCAGGCTATTCCGATGCGTGGCACAGCTGACCATCATCCACCTCTCGACCACCGCAAGCAGGCCGCACGGAGGCAGCCGTTAGTTGTCCTTCTCCCCGTATGGGATGCTTGGGGTCAGGCCCTCCCAAAGGTGCTTGACGAACAGCTCGCCGCGCTGCGACTCACACCAGGCCATGCTGCGATTCTTGTCCCGACGAACGACCTTGCGCAAGAGGTTGCTTCTGCCCTCGGTACCGCTGGGTTCCCCAGCGAGGTTGTCGCACGAGGACAATCGCTCTCTACCAACCCCTCCGTCAAAGTCTTGACCTGGCACAACGCCAAAGGCCTGGAGTTTCCGCTCGTTGTTGTCTTGATGCCTGATTGGCAGCCGCCGCCAGTTGGCTGGTCTGACATTGAGACTGATGAGCTTCGCGAAGTCGTGGCCCTCTGGCGCCGCACTGCCTACGTCGCTATGACGCGTGCGATCCGTGCACTTGTGGTGCTCCGACCGGCTGAAGGAACGAGCCCGCTCCTGCCCGGGTTTGAGGCGCCGGAATGGCAGAAGACCACGTGGGAAAACGGTGCCGCTACGAGTGATCCAGCGGCGCCGGTGTTGGCGTCCTAAGGTGTGCCAGTGTGTTGCTCACCGAGTCCACCCAAAGGGGCTCGGTGCGGCTTACACCGCTGCCCAAACGTGCTGCCGCAAGAACTGCGCGATCGTCCGCAGTGACTCCTGTGCTTCTGGGCGTTCCAAGCTCAATTGCCAGACATGCCACATCCCAGGGTAGATCGCCAGCTCCACTGGAACACCTGCTGCCCGGGCCGCGGTTGCCAGCCGCTCGGCATCGTCCCGCAGCAGTTCCTCGCCGCCGGCGTGAATCACCAATGGTGGAAGTCCGCGGAGGTCCCCGTACACCGGAGAGATGAGTGGGTGACGCGGATCTTGGCCCTTCACGTAGGCCTCATGAAACAGTGTCACGACTTCTGGCCGGAGCCACCTATCACGCCCCCTCCGGCTACGCTCCGCTGAATCAGCAAGATCGACAACTGGGGAGAGACACGCTGCTGCGGCGGGCAGCGGAGAACCGGCGTCGCGCAGGCGTAGCAGTGTCGCGAGTGTCAAATTGCCGCCGGCAGAATCTCCCGCTATGGTGATGCGGTGTGCTCCCCAACCGGCCGCAAGCAATGTTCGGTACACCAGTGTCACATCGTCCAGCGCTGCCGGAAATGGGTGTTCGGGCGCAAGTCGATAATCGATAAGCAGTACACGCGCTGCACAAAGATGCCCCAAGGTCGCAGCGAGCCCAACATGCAAGGCCGTCCGCCCAAGAACAAAGCCGCCACCATGGAGATACACGAGCACCCAGGAAGAATCGGCTTGATCGGGGATTAACCATTCGCAGCGGATACCCCCGACATGCCAGACCTCGCGCCGAGTTCCGGGAGGTAATCGGCTAATCCGCCGAGCTCGTTCAATCATGGAGCGTGCCTCTGGCAGCGAAAGTTCTGTGCCCAGGAGTTCGGTAATAGAACGAGGCCTTCGTGGAACAGTCAGCGAGGTATTACCCGTCATCGCGGCCCTCCTCTCACTCGAGGTCCCGGCATGAGTCTGCACGACAGGCAGTATGAAATCGTGACAGTGGTGTGACACTGTCTGTGTGCACAGCTGCAGGGCTGCCTGAGTGATCAGCAGGCACAAGAAGAGCGATCACTCCCAATTCGCGGAAATGAGACAAAATATTTTCCGGCTCATGATATGGTATACTCTCGTGGAGACTGTTGCCCGTAGAACCGCTTTCGCTGCATGCTCTCCGCGTTGGAGCGGCAATGGTGAGGCGGCACGTCCGTCCCGATGTGTCTACGGTTGAGCGAGCTTTGTTGGCCTCGGCCTGGAGACGAGGCCACCTCACGAGCTTAGCTGTCTGAGCGCGCAGGGTTGCACCCACGATCACCCTGCTTCATCACGAGGGGCACCGCATACTCAGGCATCGTCCGCGGTGATCTCTCGCCGCGTATTCGCCCAGACAAACCTGGCAGCGCAGTCGAACGTTGCCTCTGGGGCGGACGTCAGCCTGTATGGTCGGTCGGCACTGTCCTCTGCTCGTTCGCGCTGTTCAGTTGCTCCACAAGCCAGCGGGCGATCGCGTGTAGCGACTCCTGTGCCTGCGGGAGCTCAACGTTGAGCTGCCAGACATGCCACATCCGGGGGAAAATCGCGAGTTCGACTTCCACCCCTGCTGCCCGCGCGGCTGCCGCGATTCGCTCGGCATCTTCCCGCAGAAGTTCTTCCTCACCAGCATGGATGAGGAGCGGCGGCAGCCCATGCCAGTCTCCATACAGCGGCGAGATCAACGGATGGCGTGGGTCGTGGTCAGCAATGTACGACCGGTTGAACCGTCGGATCGCCCGCGGATGCAACACCGCATCACCGGCCACCCGGCCCTCCTGGTTGCGCGGTGTCAGGTCGCCTACCGGAGACAGGCAAGCAAGAGCGGCGGGGAGCGGGATTCTGGCATCGCGGAGCGCCATCACCATCGTGATCGCAAGGTTTCCACCCGCTGAGTCTCCAGCCACCACAATGTGCTGCGGTGCAAGTCCTTGCTCAAGGAGCCAGCGATACACTGCCAGGCAGTCTTCCAGCGCGGCTGGCCATGGATGACGCGGAGCCAGCCGGTAATCAACGAGGAGAGTCCGGAGCTCGGATCGTCGCGCGAGTTCCGCAACCATGCGAAGATGCTGCCCGCTTAACCCGAACACAAATCCCCCACCGTGGAGATACAGCAACATTCGATCGTTTCGGCTCCCCTCAGGGACGAGCCAAACACAACGGAGACTGTCAATGCGAAGGTCCTCTCGCTTGATGTCAGGAGGGAGGATGACGCGCCGCGTGCTCTGCTCGATGAGCCAGTTGGCAATCCCAAGCGGTAAGTATGCCGAGAGAAGCCGGGCAATGCGTAGCTGCCCCCGGATCTGACCTTCAGGTGCGCTGGCCATCGTGCCTCTCTCCTTCCATCATTCCGATGCCCATATTGTGAGCTCTGAACCGTGTTGCCGTCGAGCCTACAGCACTCTCCCTCTCTGTGCCAGTGGAGGACACAACGGCCGAAACACCGTGCAGAGCCGTACCGTTTCAGTGGTGAGCCAGAAGGTGAGCGGGGCAGTGCTCTGTACTAGCCTGCTACGGCGGCGCGTGGCCCGGCGATGAGTGCGGGGTAGGATCACGGACCCCCGTCTCTACGCAGCCCGCGTAGGCGCCCGACCGAGGGGGCTCATGGAGGTTGAGCCAGATCTCCTTGGACCGGAGAGAGAACAATCCTTTGCCCCCGTGCTACCACTCGCGCCGAGGGGCCAAACTTTTTACTTACCGCACGACTGGTGCTACCATTCCCGGTGGAACGCGATCTCCCCGCAATAACCGTAAATCTGCATCAACCATCAGCTCGATCATCTCCTCAAAGCTGACCGTAGGTCGCCATCCCAGGACCGTCCGCGCCTTGGTCGCATCCGCGACTAAGAGGTCCACGTCGGCTGGTCGGAACAGTGCTGGGTCAACCACCACGTAGTCCTCCCAGTTCAGCCCGACGCAACGGAACGCGATCTCACACAGTTGGCGTACCGAGTATGTCTTCCCTGTCCCCACCACAAAGTCGTCCGGCTGTTCCTGTTGCAACATCAACCACATCGCCCGGACATAATCCGGGGCATAGCCCCAGTCGCGCCGTGCATCAAGATTCCCAAGCCGGAGCTCCGTCGCCAGCCCCAACTTGATCTTCGCAGCCCCGTGAGTCACCTTGCGTGTTACAAACTCTAAGCCGCGGCGGGGACTTTCATGGTTAAACAAGATTCCCGAGACCGCGAACAGTCCATAGCTTTCGCGATAATTAATGGTTATGTAGTGTCCGTAGACCTTGCTCACCCCATAAGGTGAGCGCGGGTAGAACGGTGTCTTCTCGTTCTGCGGTACTTCGACCGCCTTGCCAAACATCTCCGAGGAACTCGCTTGGTAGAACTTTGCGTCCGGCTTGACCAGCCGAATGGCTTCCAACAGACGTGTAACTCCCAGGGCCGTGAATTCTCCGGTCAGTACTGGCTGCTGCCACGACGTCGGCACAAATGACTGCGCCGCCAGGTTGTACACTTCGTCCGGTTGAAACTCCCGTATGATCTCAATCAAGGAGAGCTGGTCTAAAAGATCACCCTGCACAAGTTCGATTTTGTCCAGAAGATGTGCAATGCGCCACAGCGTCTCCGTGCTCGAGCGACGCTGCATACCAACGACGCGATAGCCCTGCTCAAGCAGGAATTCCGCCAGATACGAACCGTCCTGTCCGGTGATGCCGGTAATGAGTGCTGTCTTCCGCTTTGCCATCGCCCGCGTCGTCCCCCTAATCGACCCTTGCTAGGACCGCTCCGCGATTGTGCCTGCCCTTCGAGCGGTCGGCTGCCAGTGTACCGGAATCTTTCAATCCCCTCCCGTCGGGCGTGCCGCAAGCGCTGTTCCCGCAATGACCAGTGCGCCGGCGGCTATGGTTCTCAGCGTCGGCTGTTCTCCCAACAGCGGGATTGCGAGGAGGAGTACCGTGACCGGCTGCAAGTACAGGTACGTACTTGCCGCAGCTGCAGGCACGAGGCTCAGGCCACGGTTCCAGAACGCATACCCCAGTCCAGTACACACTCCGCCAAGATAGAGCGTTACCAAGATCGTCTCAACCGTCCAATCGGGGCGTGCACCGCACAGGAATTCCACCCCAGCCCCCAGTGCGAGCAAAAGCGTCCCTGCGAGCATCATGTGGAATGTTGCGGTCAATGCCGAAAGGTGCGGCAAAATTCGCCGTCCAAGCAATGTGTAGATTGTCCATGCCACGGTAATCGAAAGAGCGAGCAGGTTGCCAAACCACGCGCCACCAACCCCCTCCTGAGCTGTCGCCAACGTCAACCAGGTCGCACCAACTGCCGCCAGCCCAATTCCAGCGACCTGCGTGGGACGTAAGCGCTCCTTGAGGAACAGCCAACCGCCGAGAGCAGTCAGCGCCGGGTACGGTAAGCTCAGTAACGAAGCCGTCGTTGCCGTCGTCCATTGCAATGCCAGATTGAGCCCAAGGTAAAAGTACCCTACGCCGAGTGCACCCAGGCCTGCCAGGGCTACCCACGTGCGCCGTGGAACCCACAGGCGTTCACCGGCCCACCATGCCGCTGCTCCCAGTACCACAGTGGCCAGGAGCCCACGGAGCGTACCGAGCAGCAGTGGCGGCACCTCACCGACGACCAACCGCGTTGCCGTGTAGGATGAGCCCCACAGGATCGCCGTCGTCGCAAGCAGCACGTGCCCAACAACCTGCTGGCTCCCTTTCGTCCATGCGCGTGTGGCAGACTGTCGCACCATTTGCCCCCCCGGGAGGGTACGCCCGCCCGATGGTAAACTCTTTCTCGCCCAACGGCGAGTGTCTTTGCGTCAAGCACTCGCCGTTGTCGTCCACGCTCTTCTCGGCCTAGCCTCGTCGCTCGGCTGGCGGTCTTTGGCAAGAGGCAGTAGGTCCGCTCAAGGTAGGTAGTCATGGATCGTCCCCAGCGACGGTATTTCACGGTTCAAGAGGCTCGGCAGCTCGTCCCACGGCTCCGTGGACTCCTGACGGCGCTCCAAGCGGAAAAACGCGAGCTCGACCGCGAGCTCGCCGAACTCCGTCGACTTGCTCCCCTCGCTTTCCTCAATGGCCACGGCGCGCGATTTCAGACCCACGAGATGCGCGTCGCCGAACTGGCCCGAGCAATCCGCGAAAAGGTGCGTCAGATTCACGACCTCGGCGTCGAGGTCAAGGACCTCGAGATGGGTCTCGTCGACTTCCCAAGTCTCCGTGATGGCCGCGAAGTCTACCTCTGTTGGAAAGTGGACGAGCCCACTGTCGCCTTTTGGCATGAGCTGGACGCTGGTTTCCGCGGACGCCAGCCATTAGAAGACGAGGATCGGTAGGTAAGGTAAGTTCCAAGGGCTGCCATGTGATCCCCACGGCACGGGAGTTGGCAGGACAAGTGACAGTACCTGTTCGTGCTCCAGTGACGTGCCCTGCCTGCGGACAGTTCCCCCAACCCTGATAGGCGATTACATCCCTGGGTAGCTCGGCTCTCCTGCCATCTGGTTTCGACACAGAAGAGGTTCTCTTTGCGGGCCTCACCCAGTGATGCGCGGCGAGTTCGGGCACCTCGGCGGTACCATGGGAGCTGATCGCCAGATACTCGCCGGCAAAGCCAAGATCGGCGCTGCGTCCAACCATGTGCGTCGCAGGTCGATGCCACAGACACTCTCAACTGCCAGCACGCGACGAGTACAGGCAGCCCCTGGCTACACCCCCACTCAAGCTGGTTGACGCGGTACAACGCGCGCGATGAGCCACAGCAAAAGAAGCGCACCAATGATGGCGATAACCAGCGAGCCTACCCAGTTGACTGCTTGAAGCCCCAACCACTCGGTCAGCCATCCGCCAACTACACCGCCGAGGATCCCTACCGTGATTGCGCCGATGAGGCCCCACGGGCGTGCTGGTACCGAGCGGAAGAACGCAAGGTAAGCCACGACACCGGCGGTGCCTCCAATAATGAGAAACACCACTGTCTCGACAAGCGCCTCCCGCATGTCCCTCTCCCTTCCTGCCTTGCCTGGCTTCAGAATGGCAAGTGGTCCCTGAGACGCTGCAATTGTATTAGCGACCAAGGATATTAATGAACGTCTTTGTGCGAAGTAGACGGATCAGATACAGGAGGTGGTTCCAGCGGCGAGGGTGTAGAGAACCCGTTTGCTAACTCAAGAACCCCCGACTTCGTACGCGCTAGTGCTACGACGCCAACCCCACGAAGACCCTTGCCATCATTGCTCAGAGCCCTTTGCACGGGATATCGCTACGACGCCCGCACTTCCTGGTGCATCCGGATCATTGTCGTAAGGCCCGCGTGGCCCGCCGCGACGAGCCTTCGCGCTCCATTCTTCGATCTCGACCTCGACCAACAGCGTCACCGCAAGCTGCTGCGCTGTTGCTGGCGCGTAGTCTTCCCCGGGGGTTCGTCCCGGAAAGTAACGGGCGGTCATCTCCTCGAAATGTCTCCGTTGCTCCCTTTCGTCCTCGACGACCCGCGCCCGTCCAAAGCAGACGACACTCCGGTAGTTCATCGAGTGATTGAACGCAGTCCGGGAGTAAACGAGTCCATCGACAAGCGTCACGGCAACGCTCACTGCTGCCCCACGAGCCAGCAGCTGCATGAGCCTGCTGTCGCGCGATCCGTGCAGGTACAGCCGATCGGGTCTTGTCGGGCTGTAATGGTACGACATCGGGATGACGAATGGCTGTCCGTCTTCACAAAAGCCGACGTGAGCCACGAGCCCAGTAGCCAAGATCTCCTTCACTTCGTCTGGTATCGCTCGCTCCGGATGCCGCCGGATGGTACTGCACGGGCCAGGTGTCGGTTCCATCCTCACTTCCTCATTACTCCTCAGAGAATCAACAAGCAGGACACGCCACTGTAGCACATTGCGCTCTTTCCGCATGCGAAATACCGTTCTGTTCACCAGTCTGCCCTCGCTCGCTTCTTTCTCAGTGAGCCAGTGTGAAGGGCGGTTGGAGGCCCATCGGTGCCCCGTGAAGTATCCCGTGGGTGCTGCAGCGCCCACGAAATGGGTTCTCACCTGACCCTCTGGCTCCCTCGCTGTTCTCGCGACAGGTTCTCGGGATAGGTCAGGAGCTCCTGCTCGGAACGAGGAATGCGCTACCAGCGCGCGACTTGCCCTCAGGGTAGTCACGGATGCGTTGGCACTAAGCCTCTCCCATCGAGCCGGTTGCTACGCGACACTACCCTGCAAGAACATTGTGGGTCCCGGAGGGAACCGCTTGAGGAGTTCGGAAGAGTCTTCGTGCGTTTCGGCGGCTCTCTCCGCGAGCTGTGGCTCGCGTCGCTGTCGCTCCGTTGGGCATGTGGTGTCCCGACCTCCCCACCAAGCCCCAGCCCTCTCACTGTTCAGCTTGCATTGACCAGCTCCGCCTTCACCCAGGGGGCGACGATTCCGGTCGAGCACACCTGCGAAGGGGCTGACGTTCCCCACCGCTTGCCTCATGTGAGCCGCCTGGCACTGTGTCGCTCGCCCTGCTGGCTCAGGATCCCGACGCACCAGGAGGCACCTTCACCCACTGACTTGTGTACGAGCTTCCTGCGCACACACGGTCGGCAGCGGCGGGTACTGCACCGTTGGACGTGCTCCCGAACAGTGCCTGGCAAGGTCGGAACGACTTCGGGGCACTCGGTTACCGCGCACCATGCCCACCGCCCGGTCGCTCACATCGCGACGCCTTCTACCTCTCTGCACTTGACCAACCAACCAGCCTTGCGCTCGGTGTCACGCGTAACCGATTCCTGCGGGCCGTCGAAGGGCACATCCTCGCCAGCGGTGAGCTCGCCGGTCTCTACAGCCACTGAGCTCTGCGCTACGATTCCAGCCAGGGAAAGGAGCGATCATGAGCGGCCGCGGTGCCCTTCGGCCACCCAGCGAGATCCGTCAAATGTTCGACCGTATCGCCCGCCGCTACGATCTCATGAACCGCGTGATGACCTTTGGCCGGGACATCGCCTGGCGTCGAGCTGCTGCCCGGGCTGCTCTCGAGGTCGCCCCGTCCGTCGTTCTCGATGTGGCCACCGGCACTGGTGATCTTGCGCTCGAGCTTGCTGCTCAGGGGGCTTGCCGTGTGCTCGCCCTGGATTTCAGCGTCGAGATGCTCCGCCTTGCCGCCCGCAAGCGTGCTGTGACACGTGCGCAGCGCGTTGCGCTCCTCTGCGGTGACGCCATGCGCCTGCCACTTCGCGATGGTTCGGTTGATGTCTGCACGATCGCCTTCGGCCTCCGTAACCTTCCCGACTATGCCGCAGCCATCGGTGAGTTCGCGCGGGTTTTGCGGCCCGGCGGACGTCTCGTCATCCTGGAGACAAGCCCTGCTCGTGGCCTGTTTGCCCCCCTCCTCCGGCTCTACTTCGATGGCTTCGTCCCTTGGCTTGGTGGGCTCGTCAGCGGTGATCGCGAGGCTTACCGGTACCTACCCCGCTCGACCGCCGCGTTCCCGACGCCGCACGAGCTCGCCGCGCTCCTGCGCAGCAGTGGCTTCCCCGCTGTCCGATACCGCATGTTCATGCTCGGTACTGTTGCTCTCCATATCGCCGAGCGTGCTTCTTCCTCACCGTGGCGAGAGCCCATGGCCGCTGTCCAGCACAGAACGTGTGCGGCCGCTCAGGGTGTACCCACGCTCCCCCTAACGTGAGACTCTTCGTCTCTACCGTGCAAAGCACAGTTGCCGATGCGCGATTGGGTATCGTTGGGCTTCCATACGCTTCGATCAGCTAGTGACCAATATGTCCGAGCCTGCGAAGCTTACGGTGTGCGTCCACATCGTAAGTCAGGAGCGCGATCCTTTCTGTTTGGGGCCACCGCAGAATGCTGCGGCCGAGAGTGTGCAGTTGATGGCGTGCCGTTCTCCGCGAGCATGAACCGGGTTATCCCCGCGGTGCCCGCGCGACCTAGGGGTCCATGTGCTCGACCCCTATCGGTTCTTCTGTTCTGTGGCAGAATCCGCTCCCGGGCTGCGCTGACGGTTGTCCCCTCACTCACCTCACCATGCCAAGTTCCACGAGTGCCGACTCCAACGTCGCCAGATCCTGTTCCATCGTTGCGAAAGCTGCTCGATAGGGCTCCGCCGTCGTCAAGTCAACACCAGCATCCCGCAGGAGTTCCAACGAATCTTTAGAGGATCCTGCTGCGAGGAATGCCAGATAACGCTGCCGTGCTACCTCGTCCCCTTCGAGCACAGCGCGAGCCAAGGCGGTCGCAGCCACCAGGCCGGTCGCGTACTGGTACACATAGAACGCCCGATAAAAGTGGGGTACCCGGCTCCACTCGTGACGTACTTCGTCGTCGAGTTCAAGATCCGGGCCGTAGTACTCGCTGATCAGGCGGCCATAGAGCGTGCACAGCCCATCCGCGCTCAGCCCTTCCCCGCGCTCCACGGCTTGGTGCGTCAGGAGCTCGAACTCGGCGAAGAGCGTCTGGCGATACAACGCGATCCGGAACGTGTCGAGCGCGTCGTTGACCAGTGCGGCTCGCTCGCGCGGGTCAGTTGTCGTCTCAAGAAGAGCGTGTGTGAGCAGCCGCTCGTTGAAGGTCGAAGCCACTTCGGCCACAAAGATTGTGTACTCCGCGGTGGGATGTGGCTGGGTCCGGGAGCTGAAGTAGGAGTGCATCGCGTGCCCCAGTTCATGTGCCAACGTGAACACTTCGCGCAATGTTCCGTTCCAGTTCAGCAGGATATACGGGTGGACTCCATACACGCCGAGACTGTAGCCTCCAGATCGCTTCCCCACGGTTTCGTGCACATCCACCCAACGGTTGGCGAGCCCGGCCCGCAGCGGCTCGACGTAGTCCGCACCAAGCGGACGCAGCGCTTCCAGCACGAGCTCGCGTGCTTCCTGGTACGTGTACGAGCGTTCCGGTCGCTCCACCAGTGGCACGTAGAGATCGAATGTCCGTAGGCGTTCGAGGCCCAATACCCGCTTCCGCAACGCCAGATAGCGCTGGAGAAGATCAGCATGCTGGCGTACCAGCGCGATCAGCGTCGTATACACCTCGACCGGAATGTTGTCCGGGTGAAGGGCGGCGTGCAACGCGGAGTCATATCGTCGGGCTCGTGCATAGAAGGCGTCACGCTGGTTCGCAGCACTCAAGAGCGCCGCAAGCGTGTGCCGATGTGCAATATACGGCGCGTTGAAGACCTCATAGGCTTGCTGCCGCACGCGCCGGTCCCGTCGTTCTAAAAGCAGTTGATAACGACCTTTCGTCAGCTCAACCGTGCTGCCGTCCACATCGGTGACTGTGCCGTACCGGATATCGGCGTTGTCGAGAAGTGTGAAGGCCGTGCTAGGTGCGTGCGCGAGCGGTGCCGTCTCGGCGAGGAGTTCCTCGACCTCGGCCGAACGCACATGCGGCCGCTCCCGCACCAGTCGTTCGAGGAACCGCCGGAACGGAGCCAATCCTGGCTCATGCTTCACCATCTCGAGCAAAGCCGTGTCGTCGTACGTTGCCAAAAGTTCCGGAGCAATCCAGGCAGAAGCGCGTCCGGCAAGTGTCCCAACGTAAACCGCACGCTCATACCGCTCCGCTGCTGCGGTGTCACGTGTGTCCTGATCACGGGCCAAAAGTGCGTAGGCGTAGAGCTTGCTTACCCGCTGGTCCAACTCGTCCGCAAGCAGGAGAACCCGTAGTACCTGCGACACTCCTTGACGAAGGGTCCCCCGCAACTGCTCGAGTGCTCCAAGGTCACGGAGGATTGACTCACGCTCCACCTCCCAGGCCTCAGGATTCGGAAAGAGGTCTTCCAAATTCCATGTCTCCTCAATCGGGACCTGCTCGCGTGTTAACTGTTGGACCACCGTGAACCTCCTTCACCGGCGTCGTTGCTACCGCAACATCCTAACCTTGGAGTGTTACCTAATGGACGCCTGCTCCGCCCCGTAAGTCGCAAGGCACGGCACGTGAGTACTCCTTAGTTATGAGACAGCAAGCAGCGACAGCGTCGGCGCTGAGGCCAAGTGTGTGTCATTCCTTGTACCCCTGTGGGTGGAGGACCCTCCACAAGGCAGGCCGCTGTGGACGTTTTTTGAAGCAAGGGGACTTCTGCTGCAAGAGCAAGCTAGCTGACAGAGCAGGCCGTACTTGCTCGAAGGATCGTGATGAGTACGAGCCACGAGCCGTATGGGCGGCTCCTGCGCTTGAGGACCGAGCACACCTGCAGGTGACAACCAACACATCCTCAGGGTCTTGCCTCTGACACCCGTGGCTTTAGCCTTTGTCCTGCGCTCTTCTACCCCGGAGGTTGAGTGATTTGTTGTTCGGTTGACACCTCTCGCCACCCTCCACTTGGGCTGATTGACACTTGATGCTAGGATCAGTGCGGCAGCGGACGGTCGACTCTGTACAGGGACGGTGACTCGATGGAACTCGATTGGCAGCTGCTTGAGCGCTTGTGCGAAGCCCCTGGTGTACCAGGCCACGAGGAGCGCGTCGCGGCGATCGTTCACTCGGCCCTCCAGCCACTTGTTGATGAACTCCGTAGCGATGCCATGGGAAACCTCATCGGCATCCGCCGTGGCCGTGCTGATCGGCGGATCATGCTCGCCGCGCATATGGACGAGATCGGCTTCTTGGTCCGCTACATCGACGATCAGGGCTTTCTCCGCCTCCAACCCGTCGGTGGCTTCGACCCCCGCGTCCTCGTTGCGCAGCGTGTCTCTGTCTGGCCGCGTCAGGGTGAGCCGCTGCTCGGTGCGCTGCAACTGGCGACGAAGCCAATCCATCTCTTGACGAGTGAGGAACGGAAGGCCCCAGCGCTCGAAGATCTCTATGTTGATCTGGGCCTGCCACCGGACGACGTGCGGGCACGCATCGAGTTGGGTGATATGGTGACTCTGGCGCGTGACTTCGTGCGACTCGGTCCGACTGTCCTGAGTAAGGCGCTCGATGATCGCGTCGGTGTCTTCGTCATGCTGGAAGCGCTCCGGCATCTCGAGCAACACGAGGTCGAGATCCTTGCGGTCGCTACTGTCCAAGAGGAGGTCGGACTCCGTGGGGCGCAGACAGCTGCCTTTGGTCTTGAACCCGATGTCGGTATCGCCCTCGACGTCACCATCGCAGGTGATGTCCCCGGGATTGACGCGGACGATCGCGTCACGCGCCTCGGTGAGGGAGTAGCGATAAAGGTCTTCGATACCTCCCACCTGCCCAGTCGTCCACTTGTTGAGCATCTGCGCGAGATTGCCGAGCGTCACGGCATTCGCTACCAGCTCGAACTCCTGCCTCGCGGAGGAACTGACGCCGGTGCCGTGCAGCGCACGCGTGCCGGTGTTCCGGCGGTCACGTTGTCGATCCCCACCCGGTATGTCCATACCGTGAACGAAATGGCCCACGTTGCGGATATCGCAGGGGCGGTCGAACTCCTCGTCCGTTATCTCGCCGAGGCTCATGAGCGTTCCTACCAGCCCTATTCGTGGTGAGGCACCAGCAAGGTGCCCTCGTCCTGCCGGGACCTGCGCATGCGACAGGCAGTGGTCATTCTCCTCGTCCTCGCCAGCTCATTCCTCGTACCGGTTCCTGCACCAGGTGCCGCGGAGGGACCAGCGTTGCGCATCGCGCAGGTCACCGTCGAGCCGACCGCTCCCGTTGCAGGGGATGTCGTAACCGTCCGTTTCCAGGTCGTCGGCCTCCAGGAGACACCAGTAAGTGGGCTCCAAGGTCGTGTTCTGGTTCTCCCCGTCTTTGGGAGCCCTGACGGCGCAGTGACGCCCATCGCTGAGGTTCGTTCCGCACGCGAGGTTGCTCCTGGCATATACGAGTTGGCTGTTCCTTTGAATGAGCCCGGACGGTGGCGCCTCGATATCGAAGCAACTGACGGAATCGCTTCGGCCGTATCCAGTAGCCTTCTCGAAGTCGCTCCCCGCCTCGCAGCACCACTTCCCAGCGATGCCCCGGTTCTTTTCCGTGCGAGTTCCTGGGTCACAGCCCTCCGCTTCGATCCGAGCACCGGGAGCATGGTACGGTTGCTCGGGGAGACGGCCGTCAAGGCTGGTGGAGTGACCTACGTTGTCCGTCGTTCCTCTTTCCCAATCGGCACCATCAGTCGACTCTATGGTGGCCTTTGGCAGCTGAGCCTTGTGCTCACTGATGTGCATTCTGGACAGGAACGGCGCATTGATCTCGAGCCTGTCCGTGCCTCGCTCCAGCCTGGTTCGACCTCCACTCCAGCGATGACCATGGCAGTGGCCGGCGTTTCGGATAAGCCGGTGATCCTTGTCTATCGCGCTGCTCGCCTAGGCCAGAGCTGGCTCGCAGAAATCATCGCGATCGACAGTCGTTCCGACGAAGTCAGAGCACGCCAAGTGCTGCCGGGTGCGTTGCGGGGAACACAGCTCCTGCCACGGGTTGCTGTGACATCCGGAAGCCAGCTGGTTGTGTTCGAACGCCTCCTCTCGCTGGACGCCTCCGGGGAGGCGCGAGTCTCGATCCTAGACGCCGAGACGCTCGAAGTCCGAATGTCCCGTCGCTGGTCGTTCGACGCTGCTGCATTCGCCGATACTGACTGCCTTGCGAACCCGACGATCGACGGTGGAGCTCTGAGCACAACTCAGCCAGGCTGGTTCTCCTGGTGTAGGGATTCGTCAAGCAGCTGGCTGGGGCTCTGGGATCTCGTTACAGGTCAGACGATTGCGCGGGTTGTCGCTGATCCCGCGACGACGGTGCTCCTGCCGTCGCATGACGGTCGCTGGCTGTTTCTCGTCGAGACACGCTTGCGCCGCGTGGTCGCTCTCGATGCTGACACCGGAGAGCGCCGCGAGGCAACTCGACCAGCTTCTGAAAAGGAGACGACTACCTTGTGGCGGCGCTTCTCAGGCCTGTTGTGGCCGGATGTGCAAGCCGCATCGCCGTTGTCACTCCACGCCGCACTTTCTCCAGATGGCCGTCTGCTCTATACCGTCTTCCCATCGACAGACGACCTCGGAGATGGCATCTGGGTTTACGAGACCGCGACACTGGATCCCGTCGAGCATCTCTTGCCAGGATGGCTCGTCCGCGGCGTTGTGGTTGCGTCCGACGGCACGGTTGTCGCTCTCGCCGAGGGGTCGAGGGGAGATCGCCTCGTCGTTCTTGACAACACTGAACCGAGGCTAATCGTCACCGTACCGGAACGGATCAGCGAAGTACTGCAGGACTGAGAGGAGGGAGACGCGTGGCAACATTGACGAAGCGCGAGCGTGTGCAGGCAGCGCTCCGCGGTGAGGTGGTCGACCGCCCACCGGTCTGTTTCTGGCATCATTTCCGTCCCCATGGCTCCGGACATCGGCTGGCGGAGCTGACGTACGACTTCTTTGTCCGCCGTTTCGATCTCGATATTGTGAAGCTGATGCCTGACCTGCGCTATCCCTTTCCCCGGCGTGCTGTGGTTGAGCTTGATGACTGGTACCTTATCGATGCGATCGACATGCGCCGCTCACGTTATGCGCAGGAGTGGGTTCGTGCAGTGCGTCATCTTCGTGAGCTCGTCGGCCCCGACGTCCCGATTGTCGTCACAGTCTTTAGCCCGCTGACGCAGGCCATGTACGCCGCCGCTCGTCCCGAGTTTGTGCTGGAGCTTGCAGCCGAGCACCCCGCACTGCTGCACCAGGTGCTGGCTCTACTGGCCGAGAATATTCGCGCCCACTTGGAACTTGTGTTGGCTGCTGGTGCGGACGGCGTCTTTTTCGCCCTCCAGGGCTGTACGGCAGCGACGATGCCAGTCGAGCGCTACCGCGAGTTCGGTCGGCCGTACGATCTTCTCGCGCTTGCTGGTGCCGCCGATGGCTGGCTCAACATTCTCCATGTGCACGGTGATCGCGAGCTGTTCTTCGACGACGTGCTCCACTATCCAGTTCAGGTCCTCAGTTGGAGCGATCGGCGTGCTGGCCCCTCTCTGCGTGAGGCGCGTCAGCGCACCGAGAAGTGTCTTATGGGTGGCTGGGACGAGTTCGGCGCACTTACAAATGGACCTCTCGAGGCGATCCGGGACGAGGCACTCGATGCACTTCAGCAAACGGGCGGTCGGAAATTCATCCTCGCTAATGGCTGCTCCGTTCCCGATGAGACTGATGAGCGCTGGTTGACCGCGGCTCGTCAGATTGTTGAGGAACTGAGGACCGCCTGAGAAGCGAGTTCGGTCCTGTGGTCCAGCAACCAGTGAGCTCTCTCAGTGTCGGAGGCTATAGAGCCACGCGGAATAAATCCTGCTTGTTTGCCCGTGATTCCTTCAGGAACTCGGATGAACGATGAACGTCGCCTCACCGGCTGGGTTCCCGTTGAGCCAGACCGTGACCTGATAGAGCACTGGTTCGGTCCCCTCCTCTGCTGGGATGTCGAATGGTACCGAGACCCAGTTAGCGGGATATGAGAGTCCACTGAGCGGCTGCTGACTCATAAGGGTACCTGCGCGTTCCCAGATCACACGGAGTTCGTCTGCTGGCTGAAGATCACGCACCAGGATCGCCACGTAGACACGCGCCGGTGCCTGGATTTCCCTCACCCTGGCCCCGACCGGTAACCCGGTGCTCGGCTCAATAGTCCGTACGATCCGGACGTCCTCGACGACCGCCTGACGTGGCTCTGGTGTTGGCGTTGCGCCGGCAACCGTGAAACTCCCTTGCGCGATCTCTTGCTGATCGGCGAAGATCTGAACAGTGTAATTCCCGGGTGGCAGTGGCTCGTCGCGTTGCAGCGTGAAGGTCCGTACGAATGCGAGTGTGACATCGTCGGCGCCGATTTCCGTCAAGACTCGGCCGTCGACTGTCCAGCGGCTCCAGAAGTCACCAGTCAAGTCTGGTGGCATGTTTGCCAGGATAGCAACAACCCGCACCGTCCCGAGCGGAAACACGCTCTGTGCAGTGATCGGTCCACTGCTGCTCGGTCGATCACCCGCGAATACCAAGGTGATTTGTTCCTCGCTTGTCCCCCGTGCTCCGCCGACCGTGAAGACAAGCGAGTCGATGAAACGATCATTGAGATACAGGCGGACACTGTACTCCCCACCAACCAGTGGCGTGTCCGACTGGAGCAGGAGTGCGATCCAGCGCGGACCGGAGACTGCATCCGCCAGCTGTCGTTCCGAGTGTCCGATCTCACTCGTCCCTCGAAGCCAGACCGCACTCAACCGTGTCCCGGCTGGAAGGTCGGTCGCTCGCACAACAAGATAGATCTGACGCGTGTTTGCGGGAATCGCGCTCACCTCGTCCTTTGGGGCTTCATCTGGTCCGACTGTTGTGGCCAAAACAAGTTGCCCGATAATCGGCTCGGGACGATAGCGGACTTCTCCGATGTCTGGGGTTAACACAACCAGAAGCTGAGGTGTTGGGGTTGGCGAAACTGCTTGTCGTCGTGGTGCTGTTCCGCTGCAACCAATGACGAGAAGACCGATGAGCAAAAGTGGCAGATATCGCACGCTCATCGGTCAACCACCTGTCGAGGCCCGGGACGGCGATACGGCCCAAAAGCCGCTTGATACTCCTCAGCCGCCTCTTGAGCCGTCAAGTGCACATAGATTCGCGTTGTCACCGGCGAAGCGTGCCCCAGGATCGCTTGGACGGTCGATTCGCGCACGCGACGACGCACGAGTTCGGTGGCTAGACCATGTCGAAATGAGTGTGGGGTGACGGCATACTCTACACCTGCCTGCTCACAGAGACGACTGACAAGCGCCTGAACGGTCCGAGGCGAGATCGCTTTCCCGGGCTGGCCCGGACGATCACGCCCACTGAATGCGGGGTATAACCCGACCCCACGCCCACTGTCCCCGCGGGCTCTCCAGTATGCTGCCAGTGCTTCGGCAGTTTCGCTATCGAAGTGCACCGTGCGGCTCTTCCCTCCTTTTGCCCGGTAGATGCGTGCTGTTCCCGTCTCCAAATCGATGTCTTGCCGACGCAAGGCGCAGAGCTCAGAGACGCGTACGCCGGTCCGAAAAAGGAACAAAATCAACGCCCGGATCTTCAGACGACGCAGTTCTTGAGAAGGATCACTCGCTGCCGGCAAGCTCCGAACATGTGCAACAATCCGTTCCAGATCATCTGTCCGTACATCGGGCGGCGGCGGGGTGAACCGCGGGAGCACAGTTGCCGCGCGAACACGCAACTTCTCAGTCGACAAGCCTGGATGCAAGTCAAACGAGACCAAATACCCGAAGAACTTCCGTACTGCTGCAAAGGTGGTCTGTGCAGTCCGCATCTGTGAGACTTCCTCCGGGGTCCGGATGTCCTCCGGCACGAGGTCGCGTAAGAACGCAATCGCATGCTCCTCGCGGAGTTGGTCGATTGGAGCCGTTGGATCAACGCCCTGATTCTCTGTCAGGTGATGCAGGAACTTGCGCAGCGCGATTTTGTACGTTGCACGGCTCCGTGGTGACAGACGAAGATCCTCCAGAAAACGTGTGACCGCCTCTTCGATCGTCGCCTTCACGCTTCTGCCTCCCCGTCACACGGAGAGTATAGCGTACGAACGCGCTATCGTGACGACTCCTGTTCGCGCCGGACTGGACGTCCGGCCCGCGACGATGGTAAGACTAGCCGCGAACCCGTGCCCCGTCCAGTGACCGGGTTCGCGAGTTCTCCGTGAGCGCGAAGGGGGTTGCGATGCACCAGTGGCCCCAAAGCAGGTCGCTGGAAGCCGTGCAGCCTCGAATTCGAGTTGCGCTCTTGGAGTTCGGGCTCATGGCTAGCCTCTTTGGCTTGTACTATGTCACGCGGGGAATCGCCGCCGGTCGAGCCTATGACGCCTTCCAAAACGCCTTCTTGGTGATGCGGATCGAACAAGCGTTCGGCCTCGACGTCGAACAGGCAGTGCAAGCCTTCGTTCTTGCAAATCCCATCGTCACCACAGTGTTGAACACCGTCTACACGTATACGCACCTCTGGACTGTGGTTTTGTTCGGGGTTTGGACATTCTTCTTCGTGCCGGGTCGGTATCGTGAAGTCCGGGCGACGTTTCTTGCTATTCTCGGGGTCGGTCTGCTCTCGTACACATTGTTCCCTCTCGCTCCTCCCCGTTTCTTCCCGTGGCGCGGCTTCGTCGATACCCTTGCTCTCTCCCGGGGGGTCAACTATGACCATCCTGGTATTGCAACGCTCTACAACCCCTTCGCCGCCATGCCAAGTTTGCACGTCGCCTTCTCCGTCTTCGTCTGTGTCGGGCTGTTCCGGCTTTCACAGAGTTGGCTCTTGCGCTTGCTGGGGCTCGGACATGTGGTGCTGATGACCTTCGCGGTCATCGGCACCGGAAATCACTACGTGCTTGACTGCCTCGCCGGAACTGTGCTCGCTGTCTCCGCGTGGTACCTTGTCCCTCGTCTCCTCGCACGTGCTGGGGACAACCGTGTTCCTATACCTCTCCCTGCAGAAGTCCCGTCTCGTCATCGTCTCCTGGGATAGGATGCGGTCGTACTGCTCGTCTTCTCCGCTCTCACGCTCAGCTACTGCGATCCTAGCTCGCGTTCACGGTGCGCCTTGCGCTCCCCAAGAGCTTTCCATTCCCTATGAAGCGCACGGCGTCGCTCGAACCATCCGAACTTCGGCCATTGCCCCACGCTACTGGGGGTTGTGAGGCGTTCCCCGCTTCTGTGAACGCTTCCCGAATGCGTCGCTGGATGAAGAGACCGAGAACGCTCGCGGACCATTCGCGCGGCACATACACAACGGTATCGCTGCGATACGCCGGCGGGAAATCGGCGCGTCGGGAGAGGGAGCAGAAGATGATCCGCTGTCCTTCCCCTGCGATGCGGTAGAGGAGATCGATGCTGTCACCGGCACGGAGTACGGGATCAAGGATGACGGCGTGCGGTTGCCAGCTCGTGAGCAGGTTCCGCGCCGACTCGATGTCTTCAGCCACTCGCACGCTGGCCCAGTGTTCGAGCACACAGGCCATGCTGAACCGAAACGAGTGGTCGTCGTCAATGATGAGGATTCGCCATCGCTTCTCCACGTCGCACCTCGAAAAGACACCGCCCTCGCACGCAGTGACACTTCGGCACGCTTGCCCCTTTCCCGGAGATCCCTTCGTCCCGGTTCTCCTGCGACTCCTATACCTCTTCCCGTCAGGCCCCTCGCCTAGCCAAGGCTAGGATGGGGGTCCTACGACTACTGGGAAGCCCATCGCACCGGAGTTCACCAACTTTTGATGGCGACTGATGCGCAATCGACGTATTCCCAGCCCCACTGCTCGTTGCGAGGCAGCAAGGCGACCACGCTCTCCTGTTGAATCAAGGGCAACCCTGATCAACCGGTCTGATATCCGTATGCCAGACGATGATCGGCTGGAACCGCTTCCTGTCCCCATAGGATGTGTGCGTGCACACGGCTTACGGCATGGGGCCGGGAGAAAGAATCGCGCGGTGTTGGAAAAGGCAACGACGTACCCTGCTCGCTCGGGAATTGGTACGGCGGTGGGGAAAGGAGCAGAAGAGAAGCAGATGCACCACCAGAGATACCTCACAGGCCCAACTGTGACCGACACAGAGGAGTACTCGTCCTGGACGCGGCATCGATGTTGCTGTAACAGCGCCCTGCAAAGCACCTCCTCACACAGCGATCCAGCGTGCCCTGGGCCTTACCGATGCGACGGAAACGGTCACACGGCGACGGAGTAACCCGCCGCCTCAATCTCGCGACGAAGGAGCTCCTCCGGTACTCCGTCCTCGGTCACAACGCGCACTGTCTTGGTGGCGAGATCGACCTCAACCGCTTGTACGCCAGCGATCTTCCGCAACTCCTCGGTGATGGCTCGTACACAGTGTTGGCAGCTTATGTCCGGTACGGTGTAGACCCGCGTCACCATTGTGCCCCTCACTTTCCATTCCTGTAGTGTCCTAATACCCCTTAGGGGTATCCACCGAAGAAGGATACTCCGTCTTGCGGGAGGACGGCAACATCGCGGTTCGGCCCTGGCAGGTCGGTGTGCTCTGTTCGCTTGTGAGTCCGTGTATCGTGCCCATTCGGCGGCTGGCAGTGTTGGGAGTGAAGGCATGCCTGAGGGGATAGTTGACAGCTAAGGGGTATATGATTAAAGTACACGTGACATCGGGTTCGCGCCCTCCCCATCAGGCTAGACGATTCTGGTGGGGCATCGAGGCTAGCGTTCACGCAGTCCCGTTGAGAGTCGCCAGCATCAGACGAGTCTAAAAAGAACAAGAGAATGTAACGCCCCTTGCGAACTCGCTCTCTCGCCGGAGTTGGTAAGAGGTTGTCAAGTGTCTCGCTAGTGTCAGGTCGAGGATGGTCAGTCAAGTCCTTGGAGAAGGGGAGGAGAAGGTATGAATCGTCGCCGGTTCCTCGTCATTTCCGCCTCGGCAGCCGCGAGCGCGCTCTTGGCTGCCTGCGGTGGCGGTGGTGCCACGCCAACGCCGGTGCCCGCACCAACACCGACGTCGGCAGCAGCAACCTCACCAACACCAGCCCCAGCTGCCACGCCGACTCCGCAGGCCGCTGCCACGCCAACGGTTGCTCGGCCAGCAACGCCCTTTAAGATCGGGGTGGTGGTTGCGCAGACTGGCAACCTAGCGGCATCCGGTCGACGGCACATAGAGGGGATGCAACTTGCGCTAGAGGAACTCGCGAAAGGCGTGGCCGGGCGTCAGCTTCAACTCATCCCTGCAGATTCAGCAGGGAATCCGGAACAGGCGCTCACGCACGTCCGTCGTCTCGTGGAGAGTGAGAAGGTTGACGTCGTTACTGGGTTTACCATTACTCCTGAGCTGACGGCTGTCCGTGACTATCTGCACGAGCAGAAGCAGGTCACAATCGTCTCGATCGCTGGTTGGCCACCGCTTACTCGTGATCCCAAGGTCCGTAGCCCCTATATCTTCCGTTCCTCTTTCTGCCAGGGGCAATATGAATTCATCCAAGCTAAGTGGGCATATGAGAAAGGCGGCTATCGGAATGTCGCGCTCTTAGCTCCGGATTATCAGACCGGCCACACGGTTGCGGCTATATTTAAGAATTACTTCCAAAAGTCTGGGGGGCAGATTGCCGCGGAAGTCTATCCTCCACTCGACACACAGGATTTCGGTCCGTATCTCCAGCGAATTCTCCAGAGCGCTGCCAATGCTGACGCGGTCTGGGCGTGGTTTATCGGCGCCGCTGCCATCCGGTTCATGACGCAGTACCAGGAGTTTGGCCTCAAGGATCAGTTCCCGTTGCTGGGTGGCGCCGAGATCGGAGACGATCCCTACCTACCCGAGGTCGGCGAGGCAGCGCTCGGTATCGTGAGCGCTATCAATTATGCTGCCCGCTACGAGCGGCCGCAGAATCGCGAGTTCGTCCGGAAGTTTCAGCAGAAGTTTAATCGACTGCCAGGCCACCTCGAGTATTGGGGCTACATCACGATCATGATTTTGGCTCAGGCACTGGAGGCGGTGAACGGCGATACCTCGAACAAGGAGGCATTCGTCCAGGCCATTAAGAACGTCCGATTCCAAGGCCCGATGAACGAAGTCCGGTTCCATCCCGAGGCCCAGGGTGTCATCACAACAGTTCTGGTTCGACGGGTCGAAAAGCTCCCCGATGGAACGCTCGGCAATGTGGTTCTCGACGAGTATCCGAATATCGACGACCTCTCTTTCTGAGATTCGTTTCTGATAGTGATCGCTCATGTGCCCCGGGTTCTACGCCCG
The DNA here is from genome assembly GCF_023806465.1 of Thermomicrobium sp. CFH 73360. Taxonomy (GTDB): domain Bacteria; phylum Chloroflexota; class Chloroflexia; order Thermomicrobiales; family Thermomicrobiaceae; genus Thermomicrobium. Next base: position 177,951 of record NZ_JAMSLS010000003.1, read on the forward strand.
GGGCACATCGTTCTCTGCCTGGACAGCGCCGTTTGCCCGCCTTACTTCGTGAGTATTTACCTCCGCACGGTCGGACGCTCGTCGCGCGTCGAGGCCCTGCCCAAAACGATTTCTGTCCCTTCTGTGGCACCGGGCTCCTTCAAGCGTGCCCACTGCTGCCTTCAGTCGCTGGTTTGCTGTCCTCACTCCGGCTGTGATCCGAGCAGGTCGGCGAAAGGAGCCATCGTACCAGCACCAAATGTTGCGGTAAGTGCTTTGACTTGACATGTCCAGTTGGGCTCCAGATTTGGCACTGCAGCATGCCGGTTCTTGCCTTGCCAGGGTCTGGGTGGAGTCTCCTCGGGGGTGATCGCGACTCGCAACGGGCTCCGAGATGCCCTCTTCCTTGGACGTGGCTTGGAGTTCATCACGCAGTGCACAAATCTCGTCGCGTGTGGAGGTTGCGCGCCCGGGACGGAAAAGTGTGTTGGTACAAGTCGCGTATCTTCTTCAGCGGAAGCGCATGCGGTCACAGTTGGCCGAGTTCGTCCCTGAGGGGGCACGCGAGCACGGCTCCGCCACCTGCCGGTCCCTCGGCTGCTGCGAGTGCTTGGTCCGAGGAGCTGGCCGACCCAACAGGCGTTGTGCTGCTCGTCCTGGTGACGCAGCCGGCAGCGGTTCACGAGTAGCTGGTCGAGCGCATCGCACCGCTGCTACGCCCGTGGGGCCGACCGCTGTCCCTGTTTGGCCGGTGACGGATTGAAGTGACAAAGATTCTGTCTAGTCTCGTGATGACTTGTGAGTGTGCCGCGGCTGTTGCGGTGTTTGGGGGCTCTTGGCACTTGTGACAACTGCGGTAGTTGGTGCTCTATGACAGCCTTCACCGATCGCTGATCGTGTTCCTGGTACAGTACAGGACTTCACGTCTAAGGTCCCTATGCGTGCGGTATTCTTGTTGGGTCGGGGATCCTGGGAAGGTCGGAACACGTGGAGCTCATAGTGGTCGCGGACCTCGAGGGAATGTCGAGTATCTCTCGTTGGGAAATCTGTTTCCCGGCCCACGCAGAGTATTCGCAGGCGCTCGCAGCGTACCGCGCGGAAGTCGACGCTGTGGCGGAAGCAGCCCGAGCATGGGGCGTTGGCGCGGTGCGCATTCTTGATTGGCACCAGCGTCTCCTCCCGTTGGACCTGTTTCCTGAGGTGATGACGCCTGACGAGCTGCTGGCTGAGCAGCGGCCTCGTGTTGCGGTGCTTCTAGGTTTCCATGCCCGCGCAGGACAGCGGGAGGCGTTTGCACCCCGCACGTTGATACCTGGGCTTCAGCTGTTTTGGGAGGATCGTGAAGCAGGAGAGCTGGCGCTGGCGAGTCGCTGGCTCGGCGAACTCGGAATCCCGCTTCTTGTGGTGACGGGAGATCGGGGATTGACCTCAGAGGCCGAGGAGTGGACGGACCAGACGGCGACGGTCACAGTGAAGCGGGCGCTTACACTGGACCAGGCGGAATCACTGCCTCCTGAGCGAGCGCAGCGTGCTATTGCTGATGTACTACAGCGGGTGCTCGCCCGCCGCTCGTGGTGGTGGGTGTATCGTCCATCGTCGCCAATTCACGTACGGCTGGAGTTTCCGGACGGAAGCAGGAGTTTTTGCCAGGCGAATTCAATGCAGGAACTTTTCGGACATTTCTCGGAGATACTTCGCCCATTCGGATCTCCTGGCTTACCACAGTGACTCTGCGTGAATGGGTGTTCCCTGCTACGTGCTGTCAGGAGTGGTGGGGATCGAAGCGATGTTTCGTTGAATTCGCCGCTATGCGGCGTTCATGAACGGGCAGTGGTATCGACGCTGCGAGCGCTTGCAGCTTCCGCGAAGGAGATCGGGGGAAGCCAACCATAGTCATGAATAGCCCACCCAGTGGAGCGATGTTGACGCTCTGAGGAGTAGAGTCTCTCTGTACCCAGCTCGAAGTTCTCTGTATCTCCTCCCTACCGAGAGACAATCTGAGCCTGTTCATGGGTGCAGGTCGGACGCGAGAGTTCGCGTGTGAGGTTTTCCGTCGAACCGTCGAGTTACAAGGAGGGCTGGAAATCGCGGATGGAGTCTCTGGTGCGTGATGACTGCGCACGAGGTCGCGTGCCGAAACCGCGCACCTGGTAACGTGCATCGTGTGGGCGGGTCAACGCCATGGACACGAACTGAAAACGGCTGCCCGGCATCCAGCCTTTTCGCCACTGACTGTTGCACCTGTTGAGCTGACCCCGCTTATGGCACAGCTCCTGGCGGTTGTAGAGAGAAGGATTTGACCTTCTCTTGAGGTACTCAAGGAATTCGCTTGTGCTTCCCGACTCCGTGGGGTTTCTCAAGATTCTCGCAGAGCGTACCAGGTTGGTAGCCTGTAGTGCAGCTTGGCGAACCCGTGGGCACGGCAGTATAGACGTGAGTAGCTCAGACGAGCGTCGCTCCTGTGGACAACAGAGGGCATTCCTGGGAGCTCATCTTTGGCCGATGCTTGTGGTCCGCATTGCTCAAGCTTCGGCAGCAACCATGGTCATGCTTCACCACGCCCGCTGGGGAGCGACAGCGGGCGGAAGGCTCCGCGCTTTGTCCCTGGTTCGGTCGTGCGCCATCGCGTCATTTACCGTGTCACGCGCTGGTGCCATGTGAGCTCCAGTTCTTGAGCGTCGATCTGTCCACCGGGGTGGAGTGTGAGAGTCCGGTGACGGGTGAGGGCCCAGACATCGTTCGCCGTGTTGTCCGTTGCCGTAGGCCACTCCGCCTGCTGCAGGATTCCGGGGAGGTACGTCACGGAATCCGCTTCTGCCGAGCGGCGGGAGTATCTGTCCCCGGACGCTCCCAATCGTTAAAGAAGACTGCTGTGGAGACCCCGGTTCGGACGGCACGGTCCTCCACGCGGTTTACACGTGCAGCGAGGTGGAGGCGTGAGGGTATCGATCTCTCGAGCACCACACGGAGGTCTCCTAGGCAACCATCTTTGGTGGCGAGGCTCGAGATCCTTTCGGTCAGCTGCTAACCGTGGCATCGGTGTGCAGTTTCTGAGAAGAAGACCCCGTACCCGCCTTATGTAATGACTTCTCCGGTTCCAGATCGGTCATTACCGGATGAGTCAACCGAGCCGTGCCTTGCACGTGGAGCGCTTCGTTGGTTGCCGGGAGGCGTACACCGCAACCAGAGAGACAAACCCGCTCTGAAGAGCGGCCCAGTTCGACTTTTCGAGGTGTCGACCGTTCGGATTCCCCATCTGGCTAGGGCGTGGCGTTTCATGGTTCAGCGGCACCCTGCCTGCTCGTCCGGCGAGCTCAACGGCGGGCCTGTTTTGCTCGCGAGAGAGGAAACCGCGGTCGCGCCGTTGTGCCTTGGCCCAATTGTCGCAAGTTTGGTTTGATCGGGAGGGGAAACCGCTACTCCCGCTGTCAAAACCTTCCAGACCACGAGGCCACACAACAGCCTCCCCGGTGGGGAAGGCACAGGAACGTAAGTCTTGGCAGTCTATTGGCCTCGAATCGTGGGCGATGTGGCACGGGTTTGTGCGTTCGACCATTCCCTGGGAGGTGCAGGTCGCCTTAGGCAGAAGGGGAGGAACTCCGAGATAGGACAAGGTGGGCGACAGGGCACTCCCAGCAGCGTCGTTCGCGACAACCCCGATGGTACAGGTGCAAGAGCCCCTGCTCAGCACGCGCACTGCGAAGACGGATCGGTGTTGGCCCGCAGACCTGCTCGAGTGTTGCCCGCACGAGCTGATTGCCACGTCCGGCTGGGAGTTCGAGCCAAAGTTGGGCGGCTGCCTCGCGGATCCTGTCATCGGCGATCCAATCGGCGTAGCCCAGCGAGAAGGGAATGATGACGTTGACAATGATGTCGTGTGCCCGGTCTTGGCCAAGTGGTACAGGACCTGCCCTGAGCCATGCGAAGAGCTGCCGACGGGGTCGTGCCGTGACCAGCCGCTCGAGGACGTCAGCAAGGAGCCCGCTGTCAGTTGTGGCAAGGAGACCAGCGAGGTTCAGTAGGCGTCGTACTGGATGGTTCGTCGGGCGGACACCGCCAAGTCGCCAGAGTGTCCTTGCAGAACCAACTCGCATCTCTCGTGCATTCCAGATGGCCTCGATTTCTTGCCAGAGGCTCGTGGGAAGCTTGACAAGCTCCCGTTCAGCATCGGATAGGGGAAGGAAGCCAGCGGTGCCGAGCAAGAGCGCGGCTGCCATCGGAAAGCGCTTTTCCGGCGCAAGCGCAGAGAGTCGAACCTCCAGATGCATGAGCGGGAGTTCTTCGGCGATGGCACGCATCCCTTGACGGTTCTGGTGGTAGCCGAGGGCATCGGCGAGAAGCCAAAACAGTGTCTGCGCCGGCGACTCACCGCTGAGGCGGGCCTGAATGCGAGCGACCTTCTCGCGCAATCGGCTGTCCCCTGCGTTTTCGAAAAGATGATGGAGGAGCTCCGGATGGGCAGCTGCGATCTCAGGGGCACAGTGGGCAAAGCCGAGGGCACCCAGTGGTCGCAGAGAGACGAATGGGAGTTGGTCAAATCTCGTTGCGAGGAAACGGGCGAGCTCAAGGGTTGGAACCGTTGTACCGTCGCGGCGGCGGACGGTTTTCTGGAGATCATCGTCCCAGACTGCATGGAGCACGACGTGATCGTAGGCCGGGTCCTCGTGATGTGCGTGTGCATACCAGTCGGAGGCTCGAACGTGGAGTTCGACGTCACCTGACACCAGCTCGCCATCCAGATCCAGGAGGGCGTTAGCAAAATCGGGCCCCCGACGATGTGTCCACACACCGCGATAGATCACCCTCAGTCGACGGCCGTCAGTCGTACGGAGATCAGTGGTGAGGGCCTGTTCTTGCCAGAGGTATGCGAGTGTTGTCTCGTTGGGTGTCATCCTTCCCCCAATGACCTGCCGGTAGGATAGCGGGTTCAGAGATGCACGGGGAAGCTGGCGAGGGATGACGATCTGCGCCATACTCAGCTTCGTCCGAGAGGGGACGGAAGGGAGGCGACTCTCGGTGTCGATCGGGTTCCGCACTGCGACAACCGCCGACCCCGGGCTAGTGCGTGAGCTGGCCGATGCCGTGGACACGGGTGCCTTGGATCCGGCGGCAGCTGCGCGTCTCATTCGCGCCGATGGTACGCTCCTGCTCCACTTGCTTGAGGCAGCGAGCCTGGTGCGAGAGCGTCGGTCGGGCCGGACAGTGACCTACTCGCGAAAGGTGTTCATTCCACTCACCAACCTCTGCCGCGATCAGTGTGCGTACTGCACATTTGTGCGTCGGCCGAGCGATCCGCTGGCCCACACGATGACACCAGAAGAGGTGCTGGCGGTCGCTGAGGCCGGGAGTGCTGCCGGCTGCAAGGAGGCACTGTTCAGTCTTGGGGACAAGCCGGAGCTCCGCTATGCCGTATACCGCCGTTGGTTGGCGGAGCGGGGGTATGCGCGGACGATCGAGTACCTTCGTGACATGTGTGCACTTGTGCTGGAACGTACGGGACTGCTGCCCCATGCGAATCCTGGAGTGATGAGTGAGGAGGATATCGCCCTCCTGCGGCCGGTCACGGCGAGTATGGGATTGATGTTGGAGTCATCAAGCGAGCGTCTCCTTGAGCGCGGTGGTGCACATCGGGGTTGCCCGGACAAGGTGCCGGCTGTCCGACTGGCCACGCTGGAGGCGGCCGGGCGACTGCGTGTTCCCTTCACCACAGGGATTCTCATCGGAATCGGGGAAACGCCGGAAGAACGCGTTGATGCCCTCTATGTGATCCGCACACTGCAGGATCGGTACGGACACATCCAAGAGGTGATCGTGCAGAACTTCCGGCGTAAACCGGATATCCGGATGCGTGATTGGCCGGAACCGACGCTCTTGGAGATGTTGCGGACCATTGCGGTCGCTCGCCTCATCCTCGGGACGACGACCGCGGTGCAGGCGCCACCAAACCTCATGCCCGATGGCTATGAGGTCTATCTGCTCGCTGGACTTGACGATTGGGGCGGCATCTCACCGGTGACGCGGGATTTCATTAATCCCGAGCGGGCCTGGCCGCACCTTCGGGAAGTGAAAGAGCGGACCGCACAACTCGGTTTCCAGCTGCGGGAGCGCCTCGCGGTGTATCCGGACTACATCCTGCGTGGTGACGAGTTTCTCGATCCAGCTGTGTTGGCGCGCGTGAGAGTGCTCGTCGACCCAGGTGGATTGGTACCTCCAGAAAAGGAGTTGTGGTAATGGAAGAAGTCGCAGCGCTCCGAGACACGCTTGATCGTGTGCTCGCGCTTGCCTCGCCGGATGTGGCTCGCATCCTCGATCGTGTTCTCGCCGGGCACGAAGTCACGGTCGACGAGGGTGAGCGGTTGTTTGAGACGCACGGTCGGGATCTGTTCCTGGTTACAATCGTCGCGGACGAACTGCGACGGCGTGCCGTCGGTGATGTTGTCACCTACGTGGTAAACCGCAACATTAATTTCACGAACGTCTGCATCAAGCGCTGCGGCTTCTGCGCCTTCTCTCGTGGCCACCGCGAAGAACAGGGATACTTCCTGCCGCTGGAGGAGATCGTCCGTCGCGCCCGAGAAGCCTGGGAGCTTGGCGCAACGGAGGTCTGTATCCAAGCTGGCTTGCCCCCAAAGATGGACCCCGACCTCTATCCGACGATTTGCCGCGCCATCAAGGCGGAACTCCCTGGTATCCACATCCACGGTTTCTCGCCCGAGGAAGTCGTCTATGGTGCCCTGCGGGCTCGCTGCTCGATCGCCGAGTATCTCGAGCGTCTCAGGGAGGCAGGGGTCGGTTCTCTTCCAGGGACGTCAGCAGAGATTCTTGACGACGAGGTGCGGCGACGGATCTCGCCGGGTCGTATCTCGACCGCGCAGTGGATCGAAGTGATTACCACCGCACATCGTCTTGGTATCCCGACGACGGCCACCATCATGTATGGGCATATCGAGACGAACCGTCATCGGGCAGCGCATCTGGCGCTCATTCGGGGTATTCAGAAGGAGACGGGCGGTTTCACCGAGTTCGTCCCACTGAGTCTTGTCCACAGCGAGGCACCAATGTATCGCAAGCGTCTTTTGCCCGACCTCCGGCCTGGTGCTACTGGCGAAGAAGTTGTGAAGATGCATGCCATTGCGCGGATCATGTTGCATCCGTATATCCGGAACATCCAAGTCTCGTGGGTGAAAGAGGGACCGAAGCTGGCGCAGTGGTGCCTCCATGCGGGGGCGAATGATCTCGGTGGAACGTTGATGAACGAAAGTATTTCTACCGCTGCTGGAGCGACATACGGGCAGCTTGTACCACCGCGCGAGCTCCGCCGGTGGATCCGCGATGCTGCTCGTATCCCAGCGGAGCGGACGACGTTGTACGAGCTGCGCACGCCCCTGACCGATGATGATCCACCGCATCCGCTTGACGAGGCGGCTGCGCACCCTGAGCGGTTCGGCTCCTACTTTGAGCTGATCCGGGACGAGCGTTTCTCCTTCCGGAAGCACTATCGGATCGTGTTACAACAGGCGAGCGCAGCGTCGCGCATCGCGGAGGCAAGGCCGAGCTTCAGCGGTGAGTGAGCGGATCGTAGACGAGCCCTTGTCGCCATTCCTCTGGATTGGCGGCAATGTGTGCTGCCCAATAGTCCGCTACCTCAAGACCGGTTGCGATCCAGACGTGGGGGTATGACAGGATGTGCTCGATCAGCCGTTCCAACATGAGGATCCGCCCGGGACGGCCGATCAACTGCGGATGCATGGTCAGGTTGAAGAGCCCCCCGAAACGGTAGATGCCCTGAAACTCCTCGCCCCATGCTTGGAAGGCATGCTGGGCTGGCTGAATTGGCCGGGAGCCAGGGCCGGGCCGGAACAAGAAGAACGGTGCGTCGTCGAGCAGCCACTGCACCGGAAGCTCGATCAGGCGGGTATCTGGATGTTGCCAAGGGAGAAAATGGCTCATCAGGTTTGAGGAGTAACGGAAACCATACTGCTCGAGAAGGCGAAGTGTCCGGCCGGTCAGTTCCCAGGACGGTGACCGGTACCCGAGCGGCGTACGGCCAGTCACTCGTTGCAGCGCTTCGATGCCCCGCTCAAGCACTCGTCGTTCATCCTCCTCAGAGAGATCACTCATTGTTTCATGAAGGTACCCATGGTGACCGATTTCGTGCCCCTGGTCAACAATGGCCGCAACAATGTCAGGATGATGCTCGGCAACCCATCCTGGGACGAAGAACGTTGCCCGGAGATCGAATCGTCGCAGGACGTGGAGCACAAGTGGCACACCGACCCGCGCACCGTATGTGCCCTGCGAGAGAAGCCCGATCCGGTCGCTGTGTTGTAAGGATCCGGCCAGCCAGAGTGTCTCTGCGTCGACATCAAAGGTCAACATGACGGCACACTGCGCTCCATCCTTCCACCGCCCCATCGGTACCCCCCTTCGGATATCGGCGACCAGGGCAATCGTAGCAGGCATACCCTGAGATGTCGCTCCATCCAGGTGGATCAGCTCGGAGAGGCACTCTGCAGCACCGAGCATGCCCGTTGCGAGTGTCGAGGTCAGTGCTCTGGCAGCAGATTCGAGCCTGCAGCGTGTTCCCCGCTTGGCGAAGAGGCTGCGGCTCACCCCGCACCTGGTGTTTCGCCGCGACAACAGGCACGGCGTCCTTGTGTGGGGCCAAGCCGGGTGGAGGGATACCGGGTTGTGTTCATTCCTCGATTGGCCGCGACGCCTGCGTCCGTGTCGTTCTTCATGAAACGTGCTGGTTGTGTCTATTCCTCGGTGAGCCGCGACATGGAGCTGCCTCTCGCGGAGGTGCCTGGGACGATGGTTGTACTTGTGTGGGGTGGAGGCCCAGTCTTTCCCCGCTAACACTAGGGGTTGAGGAGCACCGCGGAGCCCATGGGATTCTGGCGCACATTCTGGCAATCACGTACAACGCCTGTTGCACATCTGGCTGCCTAGCGGTAGGGTTGCCGCGGGGGACAGGATGGGAGAGCATCAGACACCGAAGACACTCTCCCGACGGTCGGCACCGGTGATCGAGACAGCGACGGGGCCTCTTCTCGACGCTCTGCTCCGGTATCGAGCCTATCGGCTCCTCTGGACATCGAGCGTTTTGACCCAGATCGGGCAGTGGATGCTGCAGGTTGCGACCGGCTGGGCAATGCTCCAGCTGACCGACTCAGCGTTGTGGGTCGGGATGCTGGGATTCGCGGGTGGGCTCCCCTTCCTCATTGTCGCAGCACCGGCTGGGGCGCTGGCGGAGCGCTTCGACCGACGTGATGTCTTACTCGTCTGCCAGGCCGGTGCACTGCTCCTGAGCGCCGCATTGGCACTACTGGTGTTCTCGGGACTTGCCACCCCCTTCCTGTTGCTCATGGCAACGTTCCTGAACGGTTCACTCCTTGCCGCGAACAATGCGACGCGACAGGCACTCATCCCCGGTTATGTTCCGCGCTCAGCGCTCCAGAACGCCGTTGCGCTGCTCTCGGCTGGAATGAACACAACACGTATCCTTGGGCCTTCGCTTGCTGGGCCGCTCGTTGCTACTCTTGGAGCTGGGGGCACACTCCTTTTCCAGACAGGCTGCCTGGCGCTGGCACTGGCAAATACCGGACGCCTGCCCTCGGCACCGCCCGCTGCACAGCTGAATCTCCCGTTTCTTCGTCTCATGGCGGAAGGTCTGGCGTACGTCCGACGTGTCCCGATCGTTCTGGGATTAATCCTCCTGGCGAGCGTTCCCACGATTCTCGTCTTCCCCTACTTGCACCTTCTCCCCGTTTTTGCGCGCGATGTGCTGCATCTCGGGCCCGGAGGGCTTGGACTGCTCTACACTGTTGGGGGTGCGGGAGCGCTCATCGGGTCGCTGTTCGTGGCAAGTTTGCGGCGGGTACGCTACCGTGGGGCACTCATGGTGGGAATCATTGTCGTCTACGGAGGCGTGATTGCCGTCTTTTCCCTCACTCGCTGGCTTCCTTTGGCACTTGGTTGTCTGTTTATGGGCGGTTTCCTTGGGGCGGCCTACATGGCATTGAATAACGCGCTCCTTCACCTCGCCGTCGGCGACGAGGTGCGAGGGCGCGTGATGGGTCTTTATATGGTGACGTGGGGTTTTATGCCCCTCGGCGCATTGCCAATGGGGGCTCTGGGCGATCTCATTGGTGTGCCAGGTGCTGTCCTAAGCGGTGCCCTGGCAAGCTCACTTGCCGCTCTCCTGGTTGTCTGGCGTGTTCCGGCTCTCCTCCGACTGCAATGACGCGAGCTCAATAATCGGCCGTCCTGGTTCGCCGAGCTCCAGTCGCTCCTCAAGATAGTGGCGAAGCGCCGTCTCGTCTTGGGACGGGGCTTCCTCGGTGCGCCAAATTCCTGGTTCGATTTCGAAGGTAGCCAGTCGACCATCGATCCCGAGGAAGAGGATGCGCTCCCCGGCGAGATACTGGATGTAGTCATAGGTCCAACCAGTCAGCCGGGCGCCGGAGGCGGTGTAGAGGGGATGGTAGGCTCCATCGATCGGTTGGTCGTCGACGAAGAGTTCCCGCGCGACAATGAGGCCAGGGTAGTCCGCAATCAACTCGGCTGTCACTCGGTAGAGAGTCGGATAGCGCTCGGCGCGTTGGTGCGCGCACTGTGCATGCTCGCCATGGCGCAGGCGTGGGGATGGAACCGCGAAGAGCAGGCGGCGAATGGCTTCTGCCGGGTCTTCCTGGCACAACTTGCCCAGTGAGAGGCGGACGCTCTGCCCAACTGTGAAGACGGGTGCATCCTCTTCGCCGAGCCAGATCGTGCCCAGGCTATCGGCCGGCTCCGTCGCGTACAGACGACAGGTGACCCGCCGTGTCACCAGGAAACGATCCCATCCGTGCTCGGGGTGATAGACTGGCAGTACATCGATGGCCGAAGTGCGGTAACGGCTGCCAACGATTGCTGCAGCCAGTACCCAACCGACAGCGTAGGCAAGGCGGTCGGGCATCGCTAGCTCTGGCACATGTGGGTGATCGACTGGAATCGACCGTGGTTCGAGATCGCGATAGTGGGCGATCGCGCGGTGGAGAGCCATTACAAGGTGCGGATCAGCCACGACACTCATCGCCAATTCCTCCATTTCCTCGTCAGTGTTCGGGGTGCCGTCCGCTATACTGGGACGGCGGTGCGCCGCTGGGCAGCATACCACGCGCAGGGAAGGAGCCGTTGTTATGGACGAACGCTGGCATGAGAGGTGGTCGAGACGAGGACGAATCGCTGCCGCTGCTGAGCGTCCTCCTCGAGTCCCGCCGGAGGGCATGATCTCGTTTGTGTATGGAGATCCGGATTGGGACAGCCTTCCACTCGAAGATATGGCGCTGGCAGCAGAATTTCTCGCTGAGAACCAGCGGCGTGATGCACTTGGCTACCAGAACCTGATCCGACCAGATGAGCTGAACGAGGCGCTGGCACAGAAGCTAGCCCGTGACCAGGGGATGCAGGTTTCGCCGGAACAGATTTTGGTGACGCTTGGTTCGAGCAACGGGCTTGGCATCATCTGCGATGCCCTTCTGGATCCCGGCGACGTGGTGCTCATCGATGCACCAGCTTGGATGGGTGCGACGAGTATGTTCAAGCTCGCGGGAGCGCAGCTCGTCGGCATTCCCGTTGATGAGCATGGCATCGATCCTGATGCGGTGGTGGCTGCACTCGATCACTTGGAGCGTGAGGGACGGCGACCGAAGTTCCTGTATACCTTGCCGACCTTCCAGAATCCTGCGGGTGTCGAACTCTCGCTGGAGCGACGGCGAGCCCTGGCTCGGCTTGCCGACGAACGGGGACTTCTCATCATTGAGGACGACGCCTATTACGAGCTGCGCTTCCGAGGGGACTATCCGCCGACTCTCTTCAGCTTGGCTGAACCGGGGAACGTGCTGTACTGTGGGACGCTGTCGAAAACGATCGCTGCTGGGCTGCGTCTTGGCTATGTCGTTGGTCCTGCTCCGATCGTTGCGACGCTGGCTCGGGCGCGAATCGATGCGCTGCGCAACAGTTTCACTGCAGCGCTCGCTGACTGGTATCTCCGCACTGGACGCTATCATGCGCATCTTGCCGAGCTCCGGCGGATCTATCGGGAGAAGTGCGAGCGAATGCTTGCTGCCTTGGAGCGTCAGATGCCAGAGGGGGTTCGCTGGACGCGCCCGAATGGTGGCTTCTTCATCTGGCTCACGTTGCCCGAAGGGTTGAGCGCCACCGAACTCTTGGCCACGTGCCGCGAGCGGCGGGTTGATTTCATCCCCGGTCCAGCCTTCTATGGCGACGGGGGTGGCGATCGGCACCTGCGTCTCTCATACAGTGCAGTGACCTTGCAGCAGATCGACGAAGGGGTGGCACGCCTCGCTGAAGTCGTACGGCAAGCACTGGCTGGGGAACTCGCAGCGACTGGCTAGTACTGCTTGCTGCGAACAGGGAGAGAACGGACGCGAAGCGCCGCGGCGAGTCTGGTGTGTGTCCGGCACTTTCTTATGAGACACCGCGTGGCCGAGGCGATACAGAACGCTGGCAAGGAAAGCGTTCACCGTCGCGGCTGACGACGCGGAGAGCTTTTGGGTGGCGTCGTCGCGACGGCCTCGACGGCTTGCTTGAGGTAGGGCTGGATGACTTCGGCAGTGAGAGCCGGACCAAGCCGGCTCTCCAACCAGCGCACTGCGTCAGCGATCGTTCGTGCCTCGAGGGGATGCCCGGCGGCTCCAAGCGCTGCTGCGACTTCTAGGAGGACGCGATCTGGTTGTCGTTCGCCAAGGATACGGCGGACCCGTCCGAGCAGCGCCCGCTGCGCCTGAGGGTGAGCAGGCTTCCCTTCGAGTGCGAGGTAAGCACCGACCAGCCGCCAAAGATCGGCGTTCCGTCGCTGACGAGCCGAACGCTCCCCCTGTTCGAGAGCCACCACGAGCTCCGCCACTGTTTCCGGGGTGATTGGCTGATGGCGTCGCTCAAGTGCCTCCATCACTGGAGCGATCTGCCGTGGCGAGACGCGGAACCCTGCAGCCTTGCGCACTGCCTGCAGGAACGAACGGTCATTTGTCGGCTCGCCGGTGCTCATACTGAACTCCTCGCACAAGAGGCGAGTTCCGTCACCGCCAGTGTACGAGAAGCGTTCTCGCACGACCAGGCGTGTGTTCACGAACCGGGCTATACTGCCGTTGGTATGGGAGGAGGGGGTCATGGGCACATTGGCCACCAAATCGGTATATGCCCAGTACAGCTTTTGGCTGGAGACCTGCGGAGACGACTTGACGCCACGGCCGCGGCTGGAGGGGACGATCGACGTTGATGTCGCGATTCTTGGCGCTGGCTTCACCGGGCTCTGGACTGCCTATTATCTTCTCCAGCGAGAGCCGAGTGCGAAGGTCGTCATTCTTGAGCAGAAAATCGCTGGCTTCGGTGCATCGGGACGGAACGGGGGATGGTTGTATCCGGGATTTCCGGTCTCCCTTGCAGAGTTAGCAAGTCGGTACGGTGTCGAGACGGCGCGAGCAATCCACTATGCGATGCGGGCGACTGTTGACGAGGTGGAGCGGGTACTCCATGAGGAGGGGATTGACGCCCATTTCCACCGCGGGGGCGTGCTACGGCTGGCGAGGGGGATCCATCAGGTCCCGGCACTCGAGGAGACAGCACGGACTTTGGAGCGACTGGGCATCACGGACTACGCCGAGTGGCTTTCGGCAGAGGCCGTGCGTGAGCGGGTTCGAGTGACCAACGCGGTAGCAGGGCTGTACTCTTCGCATGGCGCAGTGATCCACCCGGGTCGACTGGTACGAGGGCTTGCCCGCGCTGTTGAATGTCGCGGTGCAACGATCTTCGAGGAAACGCCGGTCATCGACATCCGTGGAGGCATCCGGCCGGTGTTCCGAACGCCGTATGGGGATGTGCGGGCTCGGGTGCTCGTCCTGGCAGGAGAAGCGTATCTCTCACAGCTCCGTCAGTTCCATCGGGCGCTCATCCCGATCTACTCCCTAATCGTTCTCACAGAGCCGATTCCGGAGGAGCTCTGGAAGGAACTCGGATGGAGCAACCGTGAACTCCTTTCCTCTCAGCGGCTGACCGTGGATTACCTGCAGCGCACTGCTGACGGACGGATCATGTTTGGCGGACGCGGAGCACCGTACCGGTTCGGATCACGCATCGCCGACGCGTTCGACCGGCATGGCCCAACACATGAGATGTTGCGGCAAATGTGCTACGAATGGTTCCCAATGTTGCGCCTGTATGGGATCCATTTCACCCATGCTTGGGGAGGTCCGCTCGGTGTTCCGCGTGATTGGATGCCAACTATGCGGTACGATCCACGGACCGGCATCGCCATGGCGTGTGGCTATACTGGGCAGGGTGTTGCGACCGCGAATCTGGCAGGACGCATCGTAGCTGATCTCATCACTGGACGAGACAGCGAGCTAACTCGATTCCCAATGACACAACATCAGCTGCGACCGTGGGAACCGGAGCCGCTGCGCTGGTTAGGGGTTCGCTTCGTGCAGATCGGCTACGAGCGACTCGACCGGATTGCGGAGTCGACTGGCCGTCCACCGAGCGGGAAGAGCCTGGTGGAACGCATCGCGGCGCACTGACGAATCTCGCCGGGCTCTGCAGCTCTTCGCATGATCCCGGCCGTGGAGGTAGTAGCACTCGTGCGAAGACTGCGTCGGTGCACTGCAATGGTGAGCTTCTTGTGCTTTCTCTCCCATCGTAGGTCACAGACATGGCTCGTGGGTCCACTCAGTACAAGTAGTCTGGCGATGCACCTGGGGCGTGACAGCGAATGAACTCATGCTGTGTCATCGCGAGACATGTTCCGGCACCCCTGATGGGGCTGAAGCATTTAACGTCTTGCGGAGGCTCTGACACGTGAATTGGAGGGGATCTTCGCTCGGGAAGAATGTGGCAGCGAAGGGTGTCGAATCAGGCTTGAACCAGCCTACGGTACCGGTTGTGCAAAAATACCTCGCTCACGGCTCTCCTGCAGCCCCAGGCACGTGCTACACTCTCCAAAGAGCAAGGGTTTGGGACGAGTTCACACGGATGAGACGTTCTCCATGACTGTAACGGCCCCGGCTCCGACGGTTCCACAGCTTCCTGGGCCTGTGCACCGGCGTCGTGTGCGTCTCCTATTGTGGCCGTTCCTGGCCGTGGTGCAGGTGCTTCGGGTCATTCTCCGGAAGCTATTGTGGGTGACGATTCGCACCGTCCGGTTTGCGTGGCGGCATCTGCTGGTTGTGATCCTCGTGGCGCTGGGCGCTTTCTACGCCTCCCGTGCGCTTCTAACGGAGCAAGGAGGATCAGTGAATGAACCAGCGGTTCGCACCGCACCGGTGATCGCGCCGCCTCCGAGCGTGCGTGCTTATCTGGAGGCACAACGGGATTTCGATGCGGAGCGGATGTGGCAGACACTCAGTCCAGAGGCGAAAGCGAGACGACTGGCAAGTGGGGAGAGCTTAGCGACATTCCGCCAGTCAATTCAGCTTCTTCAAGAGCAGGGCTTTCGCTTTGAGGATAGCACTTATGTGGGCGGCTATCGACTCCCGGATGGGCAGGCTTACTACTTCTATGTCACTGAGGTGCGGAATGCCAACGACCAGCGTGGCATGGTTTACCAGATCTTCTGGGTCGATAGCGACGGACTGATCTTCCTCGTCGATACACCACAGCTTCAGTGAAGGTGGTCGGCCATGAGCGGACAAACACAGACGCTTCCAACGACACGCGAACGCCGTCGCTACTGGGACGATTTGGAGCAGCAGATTGACGACATCATTGTTGGAATTGCGGATCTCATTCGAACGCATTTTCGAGGGCTTCTGACGCTGGTAGCGCTTGGGTACGCCTTTTACATCTGGGCCTGGCCGGCGCGAGCGGCGTGGGGGCCGATTGTTTTGACGGTTCTCTTTGCTCTCTTGCAGATTGCCTTCGCAATCGTGTTCGTCATCATCCAGTTTGCTGCGATCTTCTGGTTCCTGGGTCGGGGGCGCACCTACTGGATCAAGCCGGGAGAAACGGGGGTCAGCTTCGCGGATTACAAGGGTAATCCGGAGGTGCTGGAGAGCGCGCGGCGGATCGTCACTCTGCTTAAGGGGATCAAGGAATTCAAAGAGATGGGTGGTGAGGCGATCCGTGGCCTGCTGCTGGTCGGACCACCCGGGACAGGGAAGTCGTATCTGGCGCAGTGCATCTCTACGGAGGCAAACGTGCCGTTCGGCTATGCGAGTGCGCCCTCGTTTCAGAACATGTTTTTCGGCGTGAGCAACCTGCGGATCATGATGTTGTACCGCAAAGCACGCAAGCTGGCGAAAAAGTACGGGGCTTGTATTCTGTTCATTGACGAAATCGACGCAATTGCACAAGCGCGGGGCGGGCGATACGCCGGCCAAGGATTTTTGGGGCCGCTCTTCGGGTGGGGCGCCAATGCGATGCTGAATGAGCTCCTGCTGCAGCTCGATCCGCCGCCACAGGAAGTGACGCTCATTGGTCGTCTCTTGCGACTCCTCGGCTTACGGCGGGGACGAGCAGAACTTCCACCGGTTCTGACGATTGCGGCGACGAACATGCCGGATGCGCTGGATCCGGCGCTGCTGCGGCCGGGTCGATTTGACCGGAAAATCGTGGTTGATTTGCCGAGTGCCGATGGCCGCCGAGAGATCATCGAGTACTACCTCAGTAAGGTCAAGCATGATCCCAACATTCCCATCGACTTCATGGTGCACGACACGATTGGGTATACGCCAGCGGCAATTCGCTACGTCATCAACGAGGCAGTTATCCATGCACACTTCGAGGGACGGAACTACATTACGTACGAGGATTTCACCGCCGCGCGAGAAACGCACGAACTGGGGTTGAGGCAACCGATCCGCACGATGTCAGCCGAGGAACGACGGCGGATCGCCTATCACGAAGCTGGCCACGCGCTGGCACAGTACCTGCTCCAACCCAAGGAACGGGTGGTGAAGGTTTCGATCATCCGGCGCGGCGAAGCGCTCGGGTTTTCGGCGACGAAACCGACGGAGGAGCGTTTCACGAAGACACGGGAGGAACTTCTGGCAGATATCCAGGTGGCGCTGGCCGCTCGTGCGGCAGAGGAGCTCTTCCTGGGTACGCAAATGACTGGGGCAACGAGCGATCTCGCACAAGCGACACATCTTGCGAACCTGATGGTCTCAGCATGGGGTATGGATGGATCGCTCTACAGCGGATTGACCTACAACCAGCTTGTTCCGGATCTCTATCGCAAGCAGCGTATCGAGCAACTCCTGCAACGGCAGTTCGAAAATGTGAAGCGACTCTTGCAAGCAAACCGCGAGGCGGTGGAGGCGATCGCCCAGGGATTGCTCGAGCGCGATGAGCTGAACGAACAGCAATTGCGAGAGATCTTGTCTTGTTTCCAACTAGTTGTTCCGCCGCCAGTGGAGGAACAACCGGAGTCGCTGGAGATAAGGCAGGCGCAGGAGCGGGCGATTCTGGCTGCTGGGGTTGACGGAGCGAGCGAGTCACTGGGGAGCGAACCGGTGCTCGTCGGCGAGAGTGATTCATCGGAGCGCGAGCAACAGCGATCGGATCTTACATGAGGGTAGCGGCGAGCCAGGTCGCGGCCAGTGCTGTCCACTGCTCAAGATGCGTAAACGCGACGTGATTCGCCCGCTCGTAGAAGGCAAGGTGCTTCGGCCCACCGGCAGCGCGGTAGAGCCGAATTGACTCCTGGGGTGGGACGACGAGATCGTTCCCTGCACCGACAACCAGAAGCGGTGTTTGGAGGTGGGGTGCGATACCGTCGAGCGCAAGTGCTGGCGCGAGGCGAGTCAGGTCGCCCGGGGTGACACCGGTGGCGAACGCCACGTCGCGGCGGACGAACTCGCCAAGGAGGTCAAGATACGGGCGCGGATCATAGGGCGCGGTCACCGAGACCACCGCAGCGATCTCCGGGACAGCGTGAGCGAGTTGAACGGCGTAGGCTCCCCGGAGGCTAATGCCCAGCAGGGCAATCCGCTTCGGATCAACCTCGGGGAGATGACGTGCCGTCTCGATGATTGCCCAACCGACATCTTCCTGGCCAGGTGCCGCTGGGATAAGGTCGGCGACTTCACCACTACCTGGCGTGTCGAGCGCAAGGACGGCGAGTCCACGGCGTAAGAACGGGGTGACCCAGGTCACCATTTCTTCCTTCGCTGTGCTGGCGCCATTCAAGAAGACGACGAGTGGGGAGGGGCGGTCGCCGGGCACACAGAGGTAGCCGGGGAGGGCCAAACCGCGCCAGGGGACTTCGATTGGCCGAATTGCAGGGTCCAGGTGGGGGGCAGCAGCACGGAATAAGCGGGCTGCTGCGGTGTAGAGGGCTCGGCGCCGGGCGAGATCGTCAAGTACCATGACGTGCCCGAAGTGATAACAGAGGGCGGCGACACGCTGCAGTTCGGCCGCAGCGCGCAGTTCGCCGGCAGCGGCTCGCTCGTGCGCAGCTAGGAGGTAGGAATGAGCGGCACGAACCCACGCGCGGGGCCAGTCTTGGAGCCGACGGATCCGGCGTAGCGTCGCTTTGAGCGTACGAGGATGAATGCCAGCAAGGAGGAAGCGGTGGCGTCCAGCTGGCGAGAGCAAAGCAGCGCTCGCCAAGCGGAGAGCGACATCGAAGGCGGAGAGCGGAATGCGATTGACGAGCAAGAAGCGCAGACCAACTGCACGAACGCGAGCAAGCACCTCCACCTCCTCGCGATCGTCAAGGATACCCTCTCGCTCACCATCTGACTGCGATTGTCGTGGAAGCGTGTTTCTGGGCTTCCGGGGCTGCAGCGAGTTCTCGAGACATCTTGCCGAGAGCAGCGCGAACTCATGGGTGGTTCACACCAACTCGGCTCTCCGTGGAGGTCACGAACTTCGAATCCTGTTGCGCAACAGCGGGAATAACCTGGTGTTGTCCCCCCGCAAGGGTGCTTCCGTCAGAAGACTAGCGATGAAGGTCCGCTGCATCTGTTTCCCTCCTTTTTGGTTGTTTCTTGACGAGCGCTTCAAGCACGCCTGAGGTGTACACCGGAGCCCAGTCTCGCGAACAAATCAGGTGACTCAACTGCCGCTCAGGGGCGAACCAGCGCATCGAGGGGATTGGTTGGGACGAGGGCGAGACACCGCTGCGGAATGACGGGGGAAGTAGCCAACGAGTACTGGTTGTCTCCCAGTACTCGGATCGGCGAAACCACAGCGGGCATTCTGTCGTTTACAATAGTGCAGAGGTTCCGCACGTTCGACAGTGGGGTTCCAATTGGGCGGTATCGGTTGATGCTGCGCCAGGGGACCGCCACTGTCGAATGGAGGGTTGTCAGGCTTCTGGGGCCTGACCACCGTCTCGTCCAACCGCGTGGGGCGGTGTTCTTCCACCTTTCCCAAGGTAGGTTCTCAACTGCGCTCGCGCGCTGTGTGGAGCGTGTCGCTGTCACTCAGGCACGGAAGGGGGCACAGGCGAAACGATGCATGAAGAACGCGGCCTTGCGGGATGCGAGGGGAAGGAGCGACGAGCCGTCATGGATCTTCTCGAGCGACTGGAAGCCTATCGTGCAGAGGAAGCCGAGCTTAAGTGGGAAGGGACGTTTAGTGACTACTTGGAGCTCGTAGTGAAAAATCCGCACATTGCACAACTGGCGCACGCCCGAATCTACAACATGATCATGGATGCTGGGGTGGAGCAGCTACCCGATGGACGGGTGCGGTACAACTTCTTTGCCGACGAGATCTTTGGTCTCGAGAAACCGTTGGAGCAGATTGTGGAGTACTTCCGCTCGGCTGCACAGCGCCTGGAAGTCCGCAAACGGATTTTGCTCTTGATGGGACCGGTAGGCGGAGGCAAATCGACAATTGTCGCGAAGCTGAAGCGGGGACTGGAGCGGTACACGCGGACGGCACGAGGAGCGGTGTACGCGATCAAAGGTTGTCCGATGCACGAGGAACCGCTGCACCTGGTGCCGGAACCGCTCCGCGAAGACTTCTACCGGGAATACGGTGTCTATATCGAAGGCGAACTGTGTCCGTGGTGCCGATATCATCTGGAAGAAGCACCGCGAGACCCGACACACCCCTGGAGCCGACCCGGACAGCCTTTTAGTGGGCGGCAGGAGGATGTCCCGGTTGTGCGGATCGTCTTCTCGGAGAAGCACCGAGTAGGAATCGGCACGTTCACGCCGTCTGATCCGAAGAGCCAGGACGTTGCAGAACTGGTGGGGAGTATTGATCTCTCGACCATCGGGGAAGTCGGTGCGGAATCAGATCCGCGAGCCTATCGGTTTGATGGGGAACTGAACATCGCCAATCGCGGATTGGTTGAGTTCATTGAGATGTTGAAAGTGGATGAGCGTTTCCTCTACGTGCTGTTGACGTTGACACAGGAGCAGAGCATCAAGACGGGCCGCTTCCCGATGATCTACGCGGACGAGGTGGTGATCAGTCACACCAATGAGCACGAGTACAACGCATTTGTGGGGAACAAGCGGAGTGAGGCGCTCCAGGACCGGATCATCTTAGTGAAAGTGCCGTACAACCTGCGCGTATCGGACGAGGTGAAGATCTACCAGAAGCTCTTAAAGCAGAGCGGCATTCGTGATGTTCACATTGCGCCAGGAACCCTGGAAACAGCGGCGACCTTCGCGGTGCTCTCTCGGCTGGAGGAAAGCCGTAAAGCGGGCATGACATTGATGAAGAAGCTGAAGCTCTACGATGGGCAGACGGTTGAGGGGTACACACCGCAAGATGTAAAGGAACTCCAGGAGGAAGCAACGCGGGAAGGGATGGATGGTGTCTCGCCGCGGTATGTGATCAACCGGATCTCGGCGGCGATCGTGCGTGAGGGGACGCGCTGCATCAACGCGATCGATGTCCTGCGAAGCCTGAAAGACGGGCTCGAGCAGCATACGAGCATCACGCCCAAAGAGCGTGAGCGGCTGCTCAACCTGATTGCTGAGGCGCGAAAAGAGTACGACGAGTGGGCAAAGCGAGAAGTGCAGAGGGCGTTCGTCTACTCGTTCGAGGAGTCGGCGCGGACACTCTTCAATAACTATCTCGACAATGTCGAGGCGTATGTGCATCGGACGAAGGTGATCGATCCAATCACCGAGGAGGAGCTCGAGCCAGATGAACGACTGATGCGGTCGATCGAGGAACAGATCGGGATTCCGGAGAGCCAGAAGCGGCAGTTCCGGGAGGAACTGCTGATCAAGATGTCGTCGATGGCACGAAGAGGGCAGAAGTTCGACTACACGTCGCACGACCGGTTGCGGGAGGCAATTGAGCGGAAGTTGTTCGCCGATCTCAAGGATGTGGTGAAGATCACAACGTCATCGAAGACGCCGGATCCAGAGCAGTTACGCCGGATCAACGAAGTGGTCGACCGGCTGGTGCAGCATCACGGGTACTGCCCGATTTGTGCGAACGAACTGCTGAAGTACGTTGGAGCCTTGTTAAGTCGCTGAGCCAATTGGGGGTGCAGGTCATGTTCACGCTGGCGATCCGACGTGACGACTGGTCGCTGCACCGGAAGGGAGCGATCGACCAGGCGCGGCACATGGAAAAGGTGAAGGAGGCGATTAAGCGGAACCTGGCGGACATCGTCAGCGAGCAATCGATCATTACCTCCGATGGGAAGCGACTCGTGCGGGTACCCATCCGTGTGCTGGAGGAGTATCGCTTCCGCTTTGATCCCGAGGCGGGGCGGCAGGTGGGGCAGGGCAGTGGTGGAACGCAGGTTGGAGATGTTATCGGGCGAGTTGGGAATGGCCGGGGGCCGGGAGTGGGACCGCACGCCGGCGATGAGCCAGGGATAGACTACTACGAGGCTGAACTCACAGTGGACGAGCTTGGCGAACTCATCTTCGAAGATCTGGAATTGCCCAATTTGGAAGAGAAACGGTTGCGTGAACTTGAGTCGGAGGCGGTGCGGTTCACCGACATACGCAAGCATGGGCCGTTTGCCAATCTGGATAAACGGCGGACACTGCGCGAGAACCTGCGGCGCAATGCATGGAGGGGGCGGGCGCGCATTGGTGATTTCAGCAACGAGGACCTGCGCTTCAAGACCTGGGAGCGAGACATCAAGCGTGAGTCGAACGCGGTTGTCATTGCAATGATGGATGTTTCAGGGTCAATGGGGACGTTTGAGAAGTACATCTCGCGCGCGTTCTATTACTGGATGGTGCGATTCTTACGAACGAAATATGACCGCGTAGAGATCCGATTTATTGCGCACCATGCGGAGGCGAAAGAGGTCACTGAGGAGGAGTTTTTCACTCGTGGGGAGAGTGGTGGAACGCGCGCAAGTACGGCCTACGAATTGGCATTCCAGCTGATTCGAGAGCACTATCCGCCGGATGCATGGAACATTTATCCGTTCCATTTTTCAGACGGTGACAACTGGCCTTCGGACAATGAGCGGTGCCGCGAGTTGGCGGAGGAACTTTTGCGCTGCGTGAACCTCTTCGGATACGGGGAAATCCGGCAGGGTCGCTACACCTATCACAGCACATTGATGCATACGCTGCAGCGCATCGGTAGTCCGAAGCTTGTGACGGTGACGATCAGCGAGAAAGCGGACGTCTACCAGGCATTGCGGCGGTTTTTTGGGCCAGAAGTAGGGCGGGAGGTGGCCCGTGCGTGAGGGGATGCCAAGCGCAATCGCCGAGTTGGAACGCCGTATCGGTGAGATCTGGGGGGTGGGCGAACGACTCGGGTTGCGGCCGCTTCCGGTCCACTTTGAGGTCGTGCCAGCGACAGTGATGTACGAGATTGGGGCATATGGCCTTCCAGGGCGATTCTCGCACTGGACGCACGGGAAGGCGTATCAGGTACAGAAGACGCTCTACGACTATGGGCTTAGCAAGATCTATGAACTCGTGATCAACAGTGATCCATGCTATGCCTTCCTGTTAGAGACGAACACGTTGTTGCAGAACACGCTCGTTGCAGCACACGTCATGGCACATGCGGACTTCTTCGCGAACAACGCCTATTTCGCTGAGACGCGGCGAGACATGGTCGACATTGCATCGCTTCACGCCGAGCGGATCGAGAAGTACGAATTCACCCATGGGAAAGGGGAGGTCGAGCAGCTCCTGGATGCGGTGCTCTCGATTCAGGAGCATGTCGATCCAGCTGCCTCGGAGACGTCGACGCGTCGGCGGGCTGAGCAACCACGACGGCCGTCGACGCCGTACGATGACCTTTGGAGGCTCGAGGAACGTAGCCGAGGGGATAAGAGTGGAGGGGAGGAACGGCAGGCAGCGACGACGCCAGCCGAACCGATGCGTGACCTGCTGTTGTTCATTCACGACCACTCACCGATCCTGGAGGACTGGGAGCGGGACGTGGTCGCAATCGTGCGTACGGAGATGTTGTATTTCTTGCCGCAGATCAAGACCAAGGTCCTCAATGAGGGATGGGCAACGCTGTGGCACGCCCGGATCATACGGTCGTTGGATCTCTCGCCCGAAGAACATGTCGAGTTCGCGCGGTTACACGCGAGCGTGCTACAGCCTGCAGGACGAAGGTTGAATCCCTACGCGCTGGGGTATGAGTTACTCTGCGACATTGAGCAGCGGTACGGAACAGAGCATCTCTTCCTGGTGCGGGAAGTTGAGTCGGACGTTTCACTGGTGCGGAACTACCTCACCGAGGAGTTGGTGGAACGGCTGGATCTCTATCTCTACGAGCGGCGCGGAGACGAACTCGTGGTGGTTGACAAGGACTGGAAAGCAGTTCGTGATCGGTTGGCGAATGAGCTCGGCGGAAACCATATTCCGGTGATTGTGGTTGTGGACGGCGACTATCGTGGGAACCGCGAACTCTATCTCCGGCATGTTTGGGATGGACGGAAACTCGACCTGCCGTGGGCGGAGAAGACGCTGGAAAACGTGTATCGATTGTGGGGACGACGCGTCTGGCTGGAGACCCGTTCGGACGATGGCACCGACCCCCTCATCCTGAGCTATCACCCGCGTGAAGGCCATCGGCAGCAGCGGTAAACGATGAGTGCTGTCAACGCCGGGTCATTTGGCGGTGAGGGAGGGTAGGCAGTGCTGTTTCACCGCCGTGACGGTTCCTTTTGTCGAGATCCCCTCTGCCCCTTTTCCCGCGCAGTGCGCGACAAGGTGAAATTCTGATAGGGACCCATGAGGGACGTTTGGGAGTGCTGAAGGATTCCGAACTACTGCTCCGAGTTCCCTCGAGATATGTCGTCAGTGAAGCTCGGGGGACTCTGTTTGGCAGTTTGGACACGCTGCATTGCGTTCTCCGTGGTGGGTGGGCTCGTCCGACGCAGGCGCCCAGATCGGACGGAGCGGACGTGTGATGCAACAGAGTCATTGGGGGCGTACTGGATCTTCCGCCTCTGCCCTGTGCTTCGTCTCGTGTGCTGTTGCTGAGTGAGCCTCGAGTGAGTGAGGTTTGGGTGGGCTGATCGTTGGCACGTGTGGGCCGAGAAGGACAGCTGTGAGTAGGGCCCACTGCCGACGCCTCCTCGCGACGGGATACCCAAGGACGGGTAGGGGTGCGGTTGGTTGTTGTGCACACGAGACTGGCGCGCCATCCGACATTGCCGAGCCGGGAGTAGGCCTGTGAGAGTTGTATAACGTTAGGTCGTTCGAACACACTGGGGAAAAGCACATCGTTGTACCTGGCCGGTGAGTCGGGAGAGCGGAGTGCAGCCTCAATCCCACGCGCAAGGGGAAGGGAGCAACTGCGCAACGAGCGCCTGGCCACCAGTAACTCGATCCCACGCGCAAGGGGAAGGGAGCGTAGGCGTGTGCTGCGCGGCTCCATGTGTACTGCTTCGGGCCCACGCCGTGTCGTGGGAATGCGGAGGATCAGGCAGGTCCCCAGAGGAGGAGACCGGTTACTGCACCTGCAGCGAGGAATGAACCGTACGGGAGATAGGTAAGGCGGCTGGCGCTCCGGTAGGCGAGGAGCCACAGTGCGGCGATCGCTGCAGCGGCCATACCGAGCAAAAGGGTCGGAAGGAACCGATTGATGCCGAGCATTGCGCCAATGAGTGCGGCGAGGAAGATGTCACCGCTTCCCAGGGCTGGGCGCCGATAGAGAAGCCTGCCGAGACCGTAGAAGATGAGGAAAAGCAGGGTTGCGGCCGCACTCCCAGCAAGTGACAAGAGGAGCGCACGAGGCGAGGCCAAGAGTGCAAGGATGGTGGCGAGCAGTAGGGTTGGAACGACGGTCACCAGATAGATGAGGTGGTGTGTCCAGTCGATGCGGGCGATGAGCCAGAGGAAGAGCGTGAAGAGGGAGACACGGAAGGCATCCAGCGGCGCAGAGAGGAAACGGAACCAGGCGGCAGCGAGGGTGCCAGCGGCCAACAGCTGGAGCACAAGCTGTGAGCGAGGGAAGAAACGGCAGGCGGCACAGCGGCGAGGGAAGAGCCAGCTCCAGTGGGAAGCTGGTGCGCCACAAGCTGGGCAGGCCGGTTGTCCGAGGAGGGGCTCCCCGGAGGGAAGTCGCAGAGCAGTGAGCTCGATGAGGCCGCCGAGCGCGAATCCGACAGCGGCAGCGATCGGAAGGGAAGCGACGGTCAAATCGAACATCCGGGCATTCCCTCGGCCCTGTGACCAAAACCCTCCCGTCGTCGTTTCGCAACGGAGCGTAGCAAATGGGGGCCGAAACGTCTCTCACCCGTTCGTCCCGAACCGGCGAGCGCGAGCGTCTATGGCCGCGCGCAGCATGAGGTCGTATGGGGGATCCGTCTGGAACCAGAGGCGGAATGACTCAGCTCCCTGGGCAACGAGCATTTCGAGGCCGTCGAGCGTTGCAAGGCCACGGGTGTGAGCGGCGGCAAGCAAAGGAGTCTGGCGATAGGTCAGGTCGTAGACGAGTGCATGCGAGGGCAACGCCTCGACCCACTCAGGCGGGATTGGGGAGGAGTGGCCATCCCAACCGACGCTGGTGGCATTGACGAGGAGATCGGCAGTGGCCAATTCTGGGAGCAATTCTGTCCCAAGGGGTAATGCCCGACCAAGGCCAAACTCGGCGACCAGGGCCTGGGCGCGGGTCAGAGAACGGTTTGCGATCACGAGTGAGCGGCAACGGTGATCAGCGAAAGCGACGACAACTGCGCGTGCTGCGCCGCCGGCTCCGAGCAAGACGACACGAAGATCGCCGATGGGAAAACCGCGGCGGGTGAGCGGGAAGAGAAACCCCGGGATGTCGGTGTTGTCACCATGGAGACCGTTGCTGCGCACGACGATGGTGTTGACCGCCCCGGCGCGAAGGGCGCGAGGCGCCAGAGAATCGACGAAGCGGGTGACAGCCTCCTTGTGGGGGACCGTGACGTTGGCACCAACAACGTTGGGCTCTCGGAGTGCGGCGATGCGAGTGGGCAGCTCCGCCGGTGGGGTTGGCCAGAGTTCGTAGTGGACGGGAATGCCGAGGGCATCAAGGGCAGCCTGCTGGAATGCAGGAGAGAGGCTGTGCTCAACCGGGTAGCCGATGAGTCCGAGGCGCTTCGTCATCCGCCGTGCTGCTCCCGAATATTATGAACATGCTCCTCATAGGTGCGAGCGAAGACATGGGCGCCGCTGCCGTCGCCACGCGTCACGAAGTAGAGATAGTCCGTCTGGGTTGGTGAGAGGGCTGCTTCGATCGAGGCACGACTCGGATTACAGATTGGTCCGGGCGGGAACCCTGCATAGCGATACGTGTTATAAAGACTATCAACGGTTGCCAGATCGGGGAGATTGTCGAGAGATGGCCACCAATCTTGTGGTGTACCGAGAGCATACTGCACCGTCGGATCGGCCTGGAGCGGCATGTTCTCACGCAGACGATTGTAAAAAACGGACGCGATGATCGGGCGTTCTTCGGGAATAACGGCCTCGCGTTCGACGATCGAGGCGATGATGAGCACCTGGTAGAACGTGCGGTCGAGTTCCTGGGCGCGGGCACGATCTTCCGCTGGCACACGGCGGTCGAAGTTTTGGAGGAGTGTTTCGACGATCTCTTCGGGTGTCGCATCGATGCGAAACTCATAGGTGTCAGGGAAAAGGAACCCCTCGATGGTCGCTGTGGAGGGGACGTCGGCGAGGAAGGGAAACCGTGTCTGCCAGCGGCTGGCCTGAAGAACATCAAGGAATTGCTGAGGGCTGGAGAGGATCCCCACCCGGACGAGTTCGTCGGCGTACTGTTCCGCACGCCATCCTTCCTGGAAGCGGACCCGGACAACCTGGACGCCAGGTGCGGTCGTCAACGTGCGAATGATCTGATCGACCGACATGCCGGTGTAGAGAGTGAACCGACCGGCGCGGATGCGCGTATCGGCGTTACTGAGGCGAATGCGCAGTTTGAAGTAGGCTGGTGAACGGATAAGGCCAGCCTCGTGGAGACGCTCCGCGATTGAGTCAATCGACTCATCCTGCTGAACTTGAAAGACGACGGGGGTTCCTGCCGGTTGACTCGTCGCCTCGAGCCGAGCGACGAGCGCTCGTTGTGCCGCGATGACGATAACGGCGGCAAGAACGAGTACGGCAGCGAGCTTGAGAGCCTGTACCATGACCCGGAGCACGAACCGTGGCCTCCCGTCGGCGCTGAACGTAACGGGGCGCGCGACCGGCGGTGAGTCTACCAAGGGGCGATTGGGATGGGCAAGCGGAAACCGGTGATCGCGTTGGTTGGGCCGACCTCGGTGGGGAAGACGGCGACGGCGATCCGGCTGGCGCTGGAGTTTGGCGGTGAGGTGGTCTCGGCGGATTCGCGGTACTTATACCGCGGAATGGACATTGGTACAGACAAGCCTTCTCTCGAGGAGCGCAAGGGTGTGCCACACCATCTGATCGATATCGTGGATCCGCGTGACGACTACTCGCTGGCGCTTTACCAGCGGGATGCTCGTGCGGCGATTGAGGCGATCCATGCCCGTGGCAGGTTGCCGATTGTTGCGGGTGGGACACCACTGTATCTTCGAGCCTTGCTCGAAGGGTGGCGGATTCCACCGGCACCGCCGAACCCGGAGCTCCGAGCGCACTTGGAACTCCGAGCGCGTGTTGAAGGGCCTGAGGTGTTGCACCGTGAGTTGGAACGAGTTGACCCACTGGCTGCGGCGCGGATCCCACCGGAAAACGTACGGCGGGTGATCCGCGCGCTGGAGATTTTTCACGCGACCGGGCGACGCATGACCGAACTCGAGGGGAAGGAGTCACCGCCATGGCGGGTCTTATGGCTTGGGCTGACCATGCCGCGCGAGGAGCTCTACCGGCGGATCGACGAGCGGGTAGAACGGCAGATTGCGCGTGGCCTGGTGGATGAGGTGCGGCAGCTGCTCCGGGAAGGTGTTCCGCCAGACGCGCCGGCGATGACTGCGCTGGGGTACCGCCAAATCGTGCTGTATCTTGAGGGGAAGCTCACGCTGGAAGAAGCGGTCGCACGAATCAAGTACGACACGCATCGGTACGCGCGACACCAGCTGACTTGGCTGCGACGGATGAAGCAAGTGGAGTGGTACGACGTCACACAGCCTTCGTGGTACGAGGCGATGCGGGAGCGAGTGCGAATGTTTCTGGCGGACGAAACCGATGAGGGGGATGCCGCCGTACACCAGAACGGAGGAGGAAAGAGAACGCCTCGCGCGTGAGGAGGAGGCACGGAGGGCGGCCTAACGTGGCCGCCTTCGTGTTGTCTTGGTTCAGTGGGGCTCGTCGCCGAAGGCGGCGAGCCCTGGCGGCGCGAGACCGTCCTTGCGTGAAGAGCGGGTATGTGTTGGCGCGGACACAGTGGTCAAGGGGAACTGTAAGAGAACATGCCAGTGTGTGGCGGTCGTTTGTCGTAAGAGGCTGGAAGAGGATGAGAGTTTTGACACGCTTGAACGGGTGGGTGAGCTGATGCGGGACTGAGCACAAGGAGTTAGAGCGTGGGAAGGCAGGTAGAGTTGGGGTAGGATGCTCCTGCGTGCTATGGGGGAGCAAGGGCGGTGATCGCGGAGGTTCAGGAGTGGCTCATTGAATGGTACCGCAGGGAGGCACGGGATTTGCCTTGGCGCCGAACGCACGATCCGTATCACATCTTAGTAAGCGAGGTCATGTTGCAGCAGACCCAGGTCGAGCGAGTGATCCCGTACTACGAACGTTTTCTTGCGCGCTTTCCTACGATTGAGTCGCTTGCGCAAGCGTCACCCGCAGAAGTGATTCGCCTCTGGGGTGGTCTTGGTTACAACCGCCGTGCAGTGTATCTGTGGCGAGCGGCACGCGCAGTGATGGAGCAGTATGGTGGGTCGATACCGAAGGATCGGCGGGAACTTCAGCGCCTGCCGGGAATCGGACGCTACACCGCCGGTGCGGTGCTGTGCTTTGGCTTTGGGGAACCGGTCGCGTTTTGGGACACGAACATTGCGCGTGTTCTGACGCGGATCTTCCTTGGCCCTAATGCGCGACCGACTTCCCAGGAACTGGATCAACTTGCCGAGAGAGTGTTGCCGGTCGATCGCGCGTATGAGTGGAACCAGGCGCTGATGGAGTTGGGTGCGCGGGTTTGTCTGGCGCGTCGGCCACGCTGTGGTGATTGTCCGGTGCATGAGTTGTGCCGCTCAGTTGGAACAATCGGCAAGCCTCGACGCCGGAGTGAGCAGTTCACGGGGTCGCGCCGGTACTACCGAGGGCGGATCATCGAGGCGTTGCGTGGACGATGGGGTGGCATGCGGCTTGACGAGCTTGGGTGGGCGGTCCGGGAAGACTACACGCCCGCGCATCGTGCATGGTTGGAACGTCTGGTGACGGACTTGGCCCGTGAGGGGTTGGTTGAGGCGGCGGAGGAGCGGGGTGAATATGTGGTGCGGCTGCCGGGTGGTGGGGAGACCGGTGACAGCTGCGGGGAGTGGGACGAGCGAGCAGCCGGTGGGGTTAAGGTAGGGCCTCACTCTGCGTGATACGGCGCGAGGCGGTCTCCCAAGGTGGCAGAATGGTGCCTCACGTCTGCAGGGGCAAGTTCACAGGTGGGGCACCGCGCCGGAGGCGGCAGCCGCGGGAAGGATACAGTAGTCGTCGAAGGGGACGGAAAGCGAACACGTGATTGGCTCGTGAATGGTTTCGCAAAGTCGTGGGCGCGTGGTAGGATAAGCGATGACAATTGGTCAAGCATCCTGGCACGAGAGGAGTGAAGCGTGGCCAAGGGACAGACAAGCCAAGTGGTCGAGGAGCGGGTGGAGGTCGTGGCGGCGCAGCAGCCGCTCTTCGGGTACGAATTTCGGTACGGGTGGGGATTCTTGGCATTCGTGACATTCGTTGGGCTTAACGTCCTTGGGCTGATTATCTGGATGATCATTGCCATCAACTCGCCGACGATCCATCCCTGGTGATAAGTTGAAGAAAGCGACACGGGTAAACGGGGGTGCCTTTGGCACCCCCATTTTGTCACCTCGAAGTTGAGCCGCATGTCAAGAGTTCGGGCTCCGCTGCCGGAGCAGCGCGGCGACCTTCAGCGGGAGCCCGAACAAATTGATGAAGCCTTCGGCATCGCGTTGGTCATAGATGGCATCCGCGCCAAAGGTCGCCAGCTCGATGCTATAGAGGCTCTGTGGCGAGCGACGACCGGTGGGGATGCAGTTGCCCTTGTAGAGGACAAGGCGGACCTCACCGGTGACGGGGCGTTGGGTGACGTCCACAAAAGCATCGAGCGCTTCGCGTAGCGGGGTATACCAGAGGCCGTAATACACGAGTTCGGCGTATTTTAAGGCGAGCATGTCTTTGAAGTGCATCGTCTCGCGGTCGAGGGTGAGTGACTCGAGCTCCTTATGGGCGACGGAAAGGATGGTTGCGCCGGGCTGCTCATAGACGCCACGAGACTTCATACCAACGAGGCGATTCTCGACAAGATCGATGCGGCCGATGCCATGGCGTCCGCCAATTTCGTTGAGGCGCTGCAGGAGAGAGACGGGCGGGAGTCGCTCGCCATTCAGACTGACGGGGTAGCCCTGTTCGAAGCCGAGAACGATCTCCTCGGGCTGATCAGGGGCAGCCTGAGGGCTCGCGGTGATCTGGTAGACACGCTCATTGGGGGCCTGCCAGGGATCTTCCAGTTCGCCGCCCTCGTGGGAGAGGTGCCAAAGATTCTGGTCACGGCTGTAAATGTTCTCTCTGGACTGCGAGACGGGAATGCCGCGTGAGGCGGCGTACTCGAGCAGTGCTTCGCGACCAGAGAGATCCCACTCACGCCAGGGGGCGATGACGGTGAGTTCCGGGGCGAGCGCCTTATAGGTGAGTTCGAAGCGGACTTGATCATTCCCCTTGCCGGTGCAACCGTGGGCGACGGCGTCAGCTCCCTCACGCTTGGCGATCTCGACCTGATATTTGGCGATGAGCGGTCGAGCGAAGCTCGTGCCGAGCAAGTATTTGCGCTCGTAAACGGCGCCGGAACGAAGGACGGGGAAGGCGTAGTGCGTAAGGAATTCCTCGCGGAGATCGAGGACGTAGGCCTTCGAGGCACCGGTAGCGAGGGCCTTGGCCTCGATGCCGGAGAGATCATCACCTTGGCCGACGTCGGCAGTGACAGTGATGACCTCGCAGTCGTAGGTTTCTTTCATCCATTTGAGAATGACCGAAGTATCAAGCCCGCCGGAATAGGCGAGGACGACCTTCTGAACTTTCTTCTTGGGCACGCCGTGCTCCTCTCGCACTCAAAAACCCTGATTGCTCGATCTCACGAATTGACGGAAGGAATGACTCGGCGTCACCTGGAACGACCGGGCATGCGGACGAGCACAGCGCTCCCTCCCCCACAACACATTTACCGCGGCGAGGGTAGCAGGGTGCACGATGTGCGTCAAGGGGCTACGGAAGAGGAAGACTGGCAGGAATATCCGAGGGGCAAAACATCCTTCGTTGTCTCCACCCGCTTCCGCAATGAGCAGCGGTGGAAATCGGGCGAGCTTAGCCACGGAATAACGACGTTCTGGGGATCGGCTCATGCCGAGACATAGCGAGAGAGCACACCGCGGGCCTGCCGGATCAAGAGCGAAGTCGGTGCTCGGACAGGCCCGCACATCGTGCCGCACTGGCAGCATGTAGATAACGATCGATTGTTCTTCGTGTTCAGCCGTGAAGGATCCTAAGACATCAGGGCCAAGCGGGTCGCGGGGATTTCTACGAGCTGCACCGTCGCAGTGCCGGGAAAGACGAAACCGTGGGCGGTCTTCACTGGTACAAGGGGAACCAACCTGCCTAGGAGAAATAGGCGGTGTAAAGGGGTCAGTGATGCTGCGTTGTTCAGGATGACGACAGATCGGACGCAGAGCGAAGGAGAACGCAATGTCGGAGCAGTACGGTGCTGAACATGAGCAGGTTTGGGAAGCGCTCGCTCCCTCGGTGGACCGGCTTGATGCGGATTCCTGCTCGCGACCGAGCTCGGCGTTCCCGATGGCAGGGAGGCACTCTCGCTGGCCAGGCCGTGCTTGGTTCGGCCGACGGTGGGCGGTGGCAGTGACTGCGCTCGCGTTCCTCTTCGCAGGGATGCCAGCACTCGCGGGGCCAGGTGGCCTGCGTGGCACAGTGACGGAGAGCGTACGGCATATGTTTGCCGCCGCCTCAGAGGATGATCGAGTCATTGTCCTGCAAGAAGGAACGCCGGGGCCAAGTGAAACGGTCGAGCCATCGGTGTCGGTTGAGCCTACAGAGACGGTGGAACCCACAGCGACGGTGGAGCCAACCCAGACAGTCGAGCCGTCTCCGACCGTAGAACCCACCGAGACAGTGGAGCCATCGCTAACCGTAGCGCCAACGGAAACGGTTGAACCAACGGAGACGGTTGAACCGACACCGACGTTTGAGCCGACCGAGACGGTGGAACCGACGCCGGAACCGACAGAGACGGCCGAGCCCACACCAGCTCCGGTGCGGGACGTGGCTCGCGACAATCACGGTCGTGCAGTGTCGGAGGTTGCCAAGTCAAACGATGGTGAGGGAAACCACGGCCAAGAGGTGCGCGAGGTGGCACGGGACAATCACGGTCGCGAGGTCTCCGGGGCAGCGAAGGGAAGCGACGAGAGCGAAGAATCTTCCGAAGCGGTCTCTGATGTCGCGCGTGACAACCACGGGGCACAAGTTCGCGAGGTCGCACACTCGCACGAGCATGGGAGAGGCGTTGGCGGCGGACGGCGCGGGATTGGCGGGCGATGAGAGCTGGTCGAGTAGTGTGGTTAGGCGGTGGACAGCTCCAGAGCCTGTGTGAAGGTGGGGATCATTGGGAGAACGATCGCACTACCCTGCTCCCTGATGCGTTACCGAAGCAGAAGCTGGTGAGGGTAACAGTTGGTTGGAGAAGGGGTTCTCCGCCAGGGGGTTGGAGGGGGCGTCGTTTGGATCGACAAGGCGAAATCACGTCTGGACAAGCTGGTGTTCGGCCGCGGAGTCGGTGTTCCGGGGGCGTTTCGGTGCGCCGATTGTGCCATACGGCTCGGCCGCATGCCGAACAAACGGTTTCTGGTGAGGTGCGTGATCAGCGATTGCGTGGTGGTGAGTCGGGAGTGCAAGGCGCTTTGGTTGATCGCGCGGGGTAAACCGGTTCAGGACAGGTGGAGCGCAAGGGCACCCGAGTGCTCATGCTCGACCGAAAGGCCTGCGACAACGCGGGGGAGCATTGGCGGCATTCCAGATGAAAGCAGCTATTGGAGTGGAGGGTCGAGAGGCTGTCACCCGCGGAGGTCACAGCGGCCCTCGGTACCGGTGAGTTGGCGGGGATCACATTGTAGCCCGAGTGTTGATTCGCCCGTGGCGCGGGGTTGGTGCGGAACTGCTGTCACAAGAGCTGGCGCTCTGGAGTGTTCGGCGCGTCAGGATAGGCAGGGGCGCGGTACTTCGGACATCTGGAGTGCTGTGGTCGCTCGTGGGGGTGCGTATCTGGGACCTCTTCGTGTGGGGAGGAAAGGTCACAAGCGATGGCGCAAATGCTGCAAGAGTCATTGTTCTCGCGGCTGTCCATGGCCGTCGGTCTCGCTCACCGGGGGATGATAGGTGGCTCGCGTGCGGACTCGGCCGCTCTTCGCAGTGCTCAGGTGGCTAATTCTCGGTGAGTTGCGAGAACTCCGACGCCAGAGCGGTGGCGCGGGGTCAGGCTGTCGGAGGACGTACCTTTCGGAGTCGGGCGAGGATGATTGCCCTCACCGCGGCTGACCATTCACGCGGGAGGTGCCCCGGGTTACCCCGCTGCGAGCGGAAGTGCCTGGCTGCGATGGCACCCGCGAGCGAGGACCAGAGGGCCAGGGCGAGCAGCGTCTTTCGCTCAGTGTGCTATCAGGGCTGCGCGATTCAGGCGTCGCGAAACAGGGTGACCAAGAGGCTAGGAGGCAGCTTTACAGGGGGGTCACCAAGGCGAGCGGGCAGGAGTTCACGTGGCCGCATCGTACCAGTGAGGAACAAGGTGAAATAGCTCACGACCAGTGCGATGACCAGCGCGGTGCGCGCGGTCGGGACAAGCGCAGTGATGGCGAAGCCGAGGGCGGAAAAGGGAAGGGAGGCGAGGAGTAGGGCGACCAGTGCACTGCTGAGGAAGGAGCCGGGGAAGCAGAGACCATCAAAAAGTTTTGCGAGAAGGAGGAGCGTGAGGATGTCCACGCTGACCAGGGGCCGAAGGCGACGCGTGGTACTGAGGACAGCTCCTGAGGATACCGGCGTGACCGTGAGGCGACGGAGGGCGCCGCGTGCTCAGTAGGCAGCGATAGTGATAGGCGAATTGGACAGGGCGAGCGTGGTGGTGATCAGCGTGATGTAGCTGGGAGTGGAAAGATCGATGGTGCCGAGACGGCTGGATTGAGGAGGCGCACCGTCGTCGAAGATGCTCCCGCAAATCAAAACGAGCAACGGTGGGAAAACAAGGGTAAAGAAGGCGGCGAATAGCTCACGGAGCTGCAGTAGGAATTCTCGCCAGGTGAGGCAAACCAGGCTACGCATGACTCACTGTTCCGGTCGTGACAGTGCGGACCCAGTGAGGACAAGGTAGGCATCTTCCAGTCGACCGCTCGAAACCCGAAGTTCCCGCAATGGGATGCCGTGTTGGACGAGGGCTTGGACGACAGCAGCGACGACCCGATCGTCGTCGGCGCGGACGAGGAGTGTTTGATCGAGGATCTCGACACTGCGAACGCCAGGAAGCTGGCCGAGCGGTGGCAAGGGAGTGCCGTCCGGGATACGCAGGGCGATGCGCAGGCCACCGACGACGCGGGCGATGAGGCGCGATGGAGTATCAAGGGCGACAATTCGCCCCTGGTGGACGACGGCGATGCGGTCACAGAGTTCCTCGGCCTCTTCCATAAGGTGGGTGCTGAGGAGGATAGTCTTGCCACGGGCGCGGACAAAGCGAATGAGATCCCAGACAGTGCGACGAGCGTGGGGATCGAGCCCAGTGGTGAGCTCATCAAGGAAGAGGAGACGCGGATCATGGACGAGGGCGAGGGCGAGAAAAAGGCGCTGCTTTTGACCGCCGCTAAGGGCCGCGAAGGGGGTGTGTACCTGGTCGATCAGTCCAAGCTGCGCCAGGAGCTGGTATGGATCGAGGGAATTGGGATAGAGGGCGGCAAAAAGAGAGATAGCCTCGCCCACTCGGAGCCGGTCGGGAAGTGCGCTCTCCTGCAGCTGGACACCGATGTCAGCCGCGAGGCGGCGGCGCTGCCGCCAGGGGTCCAGACCGAAGACGCGAACGGTGCCGGCATCGGGCCGACGGAGTCCCTCCAGGCACTCGATGGTGGTAGTTTTGCCGGCACCGTTGGGACCGACAATACCGAAGATTTCACCTTCCTCGACTGTGAAACTCACGTTGTCGACGGCGACAACTGAGCCATAGGTCTTGCGGAGTTCGCTGACCTCGATGATGACACTCATGCGCTCCCTCCTCTGGTATCGGTCGTGTCCTGATGGCCATTGGTCTCCGTCACCCTGTGCGCGTGGTAGAGGTTCTGGGGGAGCCACTGGCCGGAGAAGATCCATTCCGAGGCGGTGCAATGGTCGGTCATGGCAAGACGGCCAAAGGTGGTCAGCGGGACATCGGCGCGGGGTTTGCGGTCGGTGAACATCCTGCAAACCATGATGGAGCCGGTCTCCTCCAACCTTGCCCAGTCTGTGGGAAAGGTTTCTTGAGCCTGTGCGAGACGCGTGCGATGGTTGGTGAAGACGACCTCAGAACTCAGGGGAAGCACAGCGGGTGTGGCCTTACAACGCAAGCAAGTGGGTAGAGGGATGAGTCCGCTGGGCGTCATACTCTGAACTCCGCCAAAACCCAGGTCTGTTGGCGACGAGTGTACCGCCACCGCGACGACCTCTTCGGAGTGTGATGCCGTACGGGCCTCTGAGCATGTGAGGGCCCTACCGCGGTGATCGAGAGACCGATGGTTACGGGCGCTGGTGTGAGCCACATGCCCACCAGGGCATCGGTCGCCAGAAAGGCGATGACGAGGACGAAACTGGCACGGGTGAGGTCCTGCCAGGGAGCTCCAGAAGGGGACATAGCCAGCTGCAGCGACCCAGAAAAGATCAAGCCGTCGCCCAAACGGTCCGTGGACTCACTGGGGGTCGAGAAGATGGGGGCCGAAAGGCACTACTGTACTGAGCACGAGGAGTCGAAGCCACGGGGAGTGAGCAACTCTGGTTGACCCCCAGGTGTGCCGAGGAAACCGATTCGCCAAACGATCCTCCGAAATGGAGCGGAAGTGCGGGTTTCCTGCGGACGGTGGAGCAACGACTGGCGCGAGCAGTGGCGGCGATCGTGTTGAGGGAGAGAGCAACATCTTGTGGTTGCTGGTTTGTGTCTTCACTCTTCTTGTTGGTTCTTCGGACGCATACTTTATGCTCTCGGGTATGCTCCGGTCAGGTAATCGTTCCACATGGGCTTGCAGTGCGAGCCGACCAGAAAGCAACTGCCGTGGACTGGTGGAACGTGTTGCCGTGGGGCGAAGCACGCGATGCAGAGAAACTCGGAACCCAGAGAGGTGCGGTTCCTCGGTTGGAATGTGGGCGCTGCACGGTAGCGCGTTGCGGGGCGAAACAGATTTGGGAACTTGCCCGGGGGTATTCGGGGCAGGGACGAAGGCTGAAGGGACGGCTGAGTGCTTCAGCAGATGAGTATCAATGGTATTCTTGAGTGCGGAGGGGCCGGAATGCCTTTCACGATCGAGGATTTTGAGGATCTGCTACGTCTTTTGGAACTCCACCCGGAGTGGCGGGGACAGCTCCGGCGCTTGCTGCTGACAGAAGAGTTGTTGACTGTGCCTGAGCGCCTGTCTCGGCTGGAACAGTTCTTGGTGGAGCGAGCGCGTCAAGACGATGAGCGGGGGGCCCAACTCGGTGCCCTCATCGAGGCAGTGCGCGATAACTCGCGCCAGATACGGGAACTGCGGGCGACGGTTGCGGAGCACAGTCGGCAGATTCAGGAGTTGCGGGAGATTGTTGCGGCGCACACGGAGCAGATACGGGAACTGCGGGAGACGGTTGCGGAGCATAGTCGGCAGATTCATGAGCTGCGGGAAACGGTCACCGAGCACACACGGCAGCTCCGGGAGCTGACCCAGCAGGTACAGGCGCTGACGAGAACGGTCCAGATTCTGGCTGACCGATTGGACAAAGTGGCGGAACGCGGTGATCGGACATTGGGGATGGTTCTTGAACTTCGGGCTGAGCAGCGACTTAGTTCCTGGCTTGGGCGGCTGATGCGAGGATTGCGCGTGCGACCGCCCGGACAATGGGACCGTGACCTGGTGCAGGTGGTGGGACGAGATGCGTTCGACCGCTTGCTGGATGCCGACCTCATCGGGCGCGGGCGACTGAATGGTGACGAAGAAGGCCGAGTCTGGATCGTCGTCGAAGTTTCGTACGTCATCGATGATCGGGATGTTGAGCGGGCCTGGCAGTGGGCGCGACTGATGCAGGGTGCAGGGTTGAAGGTGATCCCAGTCGTGCTCGGGGCAGCAGTCGCCGCGGAGGCGCGCGAACAAGCGCTCCGTGCGGGTGTCTTGATTGTGGAGGCGGACCTCCAGACGGTGCGTACCGAAGGGTGGGAGCAGGCTCGTACCCGCTGGGTCGTGTGAGGCGCTCTTCCTCTCGGCTATGGATTTTCCCCTAAAACTGCGATGAATGAGCGAACTGGCTTGCTCCCGAATCCGGGCAGTGGTCCTTGCCGAAGACAGGAGATTGCCAAGGGGGTGACCCTCCTGGCCTACTGGACCTGGATCAGTGTTCCTGTTGAATGCAGCAGATTGCCGCGGTGGGCGTTTGGGAGTGTTTTCCCTCCATCACGCGAAGGAGTCCACAGCAGTGCTACATAGGGACGGCTGACGCCTGCGGTCGGGAATTTCGGTTGCCAAAGGGTAGGGGACCCCGACCGGGCTCAGTCGGTGTATCACGCCATGCGAGGTCGCAGGCCAACGGGGTAGGAAGTCCGCGTCTCCAGGTGGCGGGCTGGGTGCTGTTATGTAGAAACGGCAGTGCGGTTTGTGTTGGAGCCTTGTTTTTCGTGTTGCGTAGCCGCGGAACGTCTCTTGACACGAGCCGTGCCGTCGGGTTCTGCAACCGCTCATTGGTGGTTGTGCTTGACCGTATGGGATCAGTCTGTGGGGCCGTCCAGAAGTGACCAGCCGGAATAGACGGCATGGCAGGGGTTGTCTTGAGGCGAGACGGCGCGTGACGATGCTGTTCGCGTGTACGAGCGGCGTTAGAATGGGGGCAAAGGAAAGGTATGAGGCACGTAAGGGAGACACACGATGGGTGCGATAGAGTACCGCCCTGGGCTCGAGGGGATCATTGCCACTGAAACCAGTATCTCCTATCTAGATGTCGATCACGAGGAAATCGTCGTTCGCGGCTACAACCTCCTGGACCTGGCTCGTCAGCGCACGTACGTTGATGTGGTTGGTCTTTTGGTGCAGGGTGCCCTGCCGGACGAGAGGGGACGAGCTGAGCTCGAGCATCAGTTGCTGGCTGCTGCTGACGTTCCAGCGGAACTCTGGCAAATGCTCCGTCTTCTCCCGCGGCAGATGGACGCTATGGATCGGTTGCGGACGGCGATTTCTGCGCTTGGCGGCTGGGATCAGGCGGCGAACTCGGCTGATCCGGAACAGGACCGTGCCAGCGGGTTACGCGTCATTGCGCAGTCAGCGACGATTGTGGCGAACCTGATTCGAGTGGCTGAGGGGAAGGAGCCACTGCTGCCCGACCAGCGGCGCTCCTATCCGGAGAACTTCCTCTGGATGATCACTGGTCGCGAGCCAAGTGCGGCTGAGGTGCGGGCGTTTGATCAGACGCTGATTGCGTATAGCGAGCATGAGCTCCCCAACTCAACGTTTGCGGCGCGGGTTATTGCGTCGACGCTCGCTGACCTGTATGGGGCACTGACTGGGGCGGTTGCTTCACTCAAGGGGCCGTTGCACGGTGGGGCGAACGAAGCGGTGATGGAGATGTTATTGGAAGCGGGCGATGAGGAGGGTCTGGAGCGGTTGATTCGTGCCAAGCTGGCCCGCAAGGAACGGATCATGGGCTTTGGGCACCGGGTCTATATGCGGCGGATGGATCCGCGGGCGCAGCTGCTGAAAGAGACATTGGCCCAACTGGTTGCCGAGCGGGGTGATCCGGAAGGGGAGAAGTTACTCCGGATGTGCCAGCGTGGTGAAGATGTGATGCGGAGTGAGAAGGGGCTGTTCCCGAACCTTGATTACTACGCTGCCCCAGTGTACTGGGTACTCGGTATCCCGATTGATCTCTATACACCGATCTTCTTCGCCGCACGGACCGCAGGGCTGGTCGCGCATGTGATCGAGCAGCATGCGCATAATCGTCTCTTCCGGCCCCGGGTGCTCTACACCGGGCCGCGTGGACTCAAGCCATGACGGTGAGTAGTGGGACTATGTGAAGAGGAGGGGCGAGCGTGGGCCAAGGAGGTAACGGCGTGCGTCCAGCGCCGGATGCGGTTCTGGTGGAGCTGGTGCGCTATGTCGTGGAGACAGAGATTACGAGCGAGAAGGCTTACGAGACGGCGCGGCTCGCTCTGGCGGATTCGCTGGCCTGCGCTTGTGAGGCATTGACGCACCCGGACTGTACCGAACTCATCGGCCCTGTTGTAGCGGGTATGCAGGTGCCACAGGGAGTGAAGGTTCCGGGAACTGATCTGGTCCTGGATCCAGTCCAAGGGGCGTTTGCCATCAGTGCGCTCATCCGCTGGCTGGACTACAACGACACCTGGCTGGCCAAGGAGTGGGGGCACCCTTCGGATAATTTTGGCGCGATTCTTGCCGTGGCTGACTTTGTCAGCCGGCAGCGGCGGGCACGTGGCGAGGAGCCGTATCGGGTCCGTGACGTCCTGACGGCAGCGATCAAGGCCTATGAGATTCAGGGCGTTCTTGCGCTCGAGAACAGCCTGAATCGCGTTGGGTTCGACCATGTGCAGTTTGTCAAGGTGGCGTCAGCGGCAGTGGCGGCTGCGCTGTGGGGCGGTGGGTTCGACGAGGTACTCAGCGCGGTGTCGAACGCCTGGATCGATGGGCCGGCCTTGCGCACGTACCGGCATTTCCCCAACACCGGGCCGCGCAAGTCATGGGCGGCAGCTGACGCAACGAGTCGGGCGGTACGTCTGGCGTGGTTGGCGCTGCGTGGAGAGCCTGGATATCCGACGGCACTCAGTGCGCCGCAGTGGGGATTCCAGGACGTGGTGCTGCGTGGGCAGCCGGTTGTCTTAGCACGGCCGTTGGGGAGCTACGTGATGGAACACGTGCTGTTTAAGATCGCTTTCCCGGCGGAGTTCCACGGGCAAACGGCCGTCGAGGCAGCACTGCGACTCCACCCCGAGGTGCGTGAACGGTGGGAGGAGATTGAGGAAATCGTTCTTGAGACTCAGGAGTCAGCGAAGCGGATTATCGATAAGCCGGGTCCCTTTGCGAATCCGGCAGATCGCGACCACTCGCTGCAGTATATGACGGCCGTCGCGCTGCTGTATGGCGAATTGCGCTATGAGCACTATTTGGAACCGGTGGCCTCCGATCCGCGCATTCCGGCACTCATTGCCAAGATGCGCGTGGTGGAGCGCCCGGAGTTCAGTCGCGACTACTTGGATCCGGAAAAGCGGTCGATCGCCAATGCGGTACAGGTGAAATTCCGCGACGGGAGCCAAACGGAGCGGGTGGTGGTCGAGTATCCGATGGGGCATCCGCGGCGTCGGGCGGAGGGATTGCCGCTTCTGCGCCAGAAGCTTGCCCGGGCGCTGCGGCTGGTCTATCCGGAGCGACGTGCCGAGAGGCTTGAGGCTCTGCTCCTGGATGATCCGACTCTGCCAGATTG
Organism: Thermomicrobium sp. CFH 73360; assembly: GCF_023806465.1. Lineage (GTDB taxonomy): Bacteria > Chloroflexota > Chloroflexia > Thermomicrobiales > Thermomicrobiaceae > Thermomicrobium. The sequence continues at coordinate 219,197 of NZ_JAMSLS010000003.1, forward strand.
GGCGATTGACCGCTTCATGGACGTGCTGCACCGGGGGTAAAACGATGAGTTGGCTCACCGCGCAACCGCGGTCTCAGGCGGAGCAGGCGCAGACATTCCGTGCGTGCGTGGCTGCTGGGCTGGTGGTGCTCCCTGGGGTGTGGGATGGACTTTCGGCGCTGCTGGCGCGGGCCGCGGGTTTCCGGGCCGTGTATCTCTCGGGGGCGGCATACACGGCGAGTCGAGGGCTCCCCGATCTGGGAATTGTTGGTCTGGAGGAGGTGGTTGAGCGGGCGCGAGAGATTGTGCGGGTCAGCGAGCTCCCGCTGATCGTGGATATCGACACGGGGTATGGGGGTGTGCTCAATGCGGCCCGTGCTGCGCGGGAGCTGGCTGAGGCGCGGGTCGCGGGTGTGCAGATTGAGGACCAGCAGCAGCCGAAGAAGTGTGGACACCTTTCAGCGAAGCTGCTGGCACCTCCGGAGGAGCTCGAGCAAAAAGTGCGGGCGATCAAACAGGTGGCACCGGACCTGTATGTCATTGCGCGGACCGATGCGTATGAGCGGGAGGGGATTGAGGGGGTCGTGGCGCGGGCACGGCGATATCTTGCGGCTGGTGCCGATGCGATTTTCCCGGAGGCGCTGCCGAGTGAGGAGGCGTTTCGGGCGGTGGCCGCGGCGCTGCCTGGTGTGACGCTGCTCGCGAACTTAACGGAATTTGGGAAGACACCAGCCTTTTCGGCGGCAGAGGTGGGCGCGTGGGGGTACCGGATTGCGCTGTTCCCGGTTTCAGCATTGCGGGTGGCTGCCAAGGCGATGGAGCGGTTGTACCGGACCTTGGCCGCGGAGGGGACGACGCGGAGCCTGATAGGCGAGATGCAGACGCGGGCGGAGCTGTACGAGCTCCTCGGCTACTTTGCGTATGAGGAGTTTGATACCACGTTGGCGAAGTCGACGTTGCCTGAGTGGCAGGGGTAGGGTCTGCGCCGGGCTGGTCAGGATGCCGTGGGAGTTGCCCATGGCGTGGGCGTTCTGGGAGGAGCGAGGACTGGACGAGGTGGGGAGTATTGGGGGTGAGGAACTCTTTCGTGATTACCGGCCCGTGCGTATTCCGCATTGAGTTCCACGGCCCCTGCGCAACCTTCTCAGGTGCCACGATGGGACTTTGAGAAGGGAACCGAGGTGCGGCGTTTGGAAGTGGGCTATGGAAGTGCTTGGCCCGACCTGCTGGGTGAAGTCGGCAGTTGACGGATGTACTGCATGCTGTGCGGTTCCCGAGGTGAAAAGATCACTCTGGTGTTCCATGCGACCACAGGAAACAGTTCACGGCCTGGTCTGAGATTAGGACGAAAACTCTGAGTATTGCGGAGATACGGGTCATAGTCATAGCTGTGTAGCTCTCGGGGTAAAACGGTCAAGTATCGACTGGCTCGAATGGTGCAGTGACAATGAACGGGATCTTCCACGATGCCGCGGTTGTGACGTAGATCCCAAAACTGCCGGTTAGCTCCGTGTCTCATCCTGCGAAGGTCGACCGAATAGCGTCCTCCAGATTGATGCTCACCACTACGAGAATGTCGGGCACGGGATTTTGTGCTCCCGGGGTGACATGGGGGCAGACCTGACTCTGACGCTATGTTTCCCGCTTTTTGTGGCTGACGCAGTTTCCCGTCGCAGTGAAACCTATTGGTCAGTTGTGCAGGTGGTGCTGTGCAGCACGCGTTTGCTCTATTGATGCTGGTGAGTCCTTCTGTGTCCGAGCGGATGCGTTTTTCGGGGAGCTGCGTTGACTGAGCCAATTCCGTTGCCGGGTGGGAGGCGAGGGTAGATCTGTCGGTCACAGCAGCGGTTGCTATGACGGACAAGGGTTGCAGGCTCCGCGGCTACGGTGTCGCACGCGTAGTGCGGGCGATGCCGGTGGCGAGGCTGCCCGAATGGGGTCGTGCAGCGTGAGAAGGAAGAGTGCCCGTGGAGTTGGCAGAAGATAGCAGTCAGGAATGTCGAGGATTTTGGCAATATCTGCCTGCAGGGGATCCACGAACTGGCTGTGGTCCCGAGGGGTAACAGGATCATGTGTGGTGTGCTCTTCTGGTGGTTCTTAGGGATTCTGTGAAGAATCGTCGTGGAAAAGGGGTTACTTGACCGCACGTGTTTCGGGGATGAGCTGTGCACTGCCTTTCGTTGTGGACAACACGGGAGGCGAGCTAAAGACTGTCTGAGGATGGTTAACAAGAGATAGTTTGCTGAGAGCATGCCGTTATCTAATGATATGCTGAAGCTTGCAATCATTCGTGCGGGAAGTGCGGTCTGCGCGCGGGCACTTCTCGGGGATTCGTTTCTGTTCCCGGGATTTCAGTGGGATTACAGCCGCACCCGGTGGACATTGATGAAGCGCGGCTCCTTGACACGGAACGCGTCGCCTTTCGGTTGGTGGACGGTTCGGAGCGCGAGCGAGGATTGAGGATTTCAGCAGCGACTGACCGACAGCGGGCAGTCGATAGGGCTGATTCGGTACGAACGCCCCTCCACGTGGGTATCGACCAGCCGCTACTGTGGACTTCGAGATTCCCAAGCCCTATAGGCTACGGTCGACGATGAGGGACACGGTAGGGATCGGTGGGATTCTGCGCGGCTTGCGCACGGTGCCCGTCTCTCTGGAGATTGTGGGGAGATGGAGAAGCTGTGTCCGGCCGCGCTGCTTTTGAACCACAGTGAGCCTGGCGAGTCGGATCCGCATCGTTGATCTTTTCCCTAGAGTGTGCAGGGGACGACGGCGTACTTGGCGCTGCTGGGACTGGATTCTGAGGCTGGAGCCGAGCGAGATGAATTATCTGTGTACGGGAATCAATCTCGTTGCGTTTTACGTGCAGCTCAAGTGCCGGCGGGGTGATCTCTAACCAGTGTTACGAGAGCTGGTGCGCGAAGGCCGCGATCCAGTCTACGGCCGGGTGCGGTTTGCGGTGTTGGAGTTCCTCGGTTACTTTGGAATTGAATCCAGTGAGCACTTTGCGGATTATGTGCCGTGGTTCATCAAGTGCGATCGGTCGGACCTGATCGAGTAGTTTGGCATTCTCCTGGACGACTATCCGCGGTGGGCAAGGCACAGATGGCGGAATGGGCACAGATGCGCGTTGCGCTGCTCGATCCGGATGTGGCAGCACTGAAACGCTATGAAGAAGCTCGTCGGGAGAAGGAGTTGGGTCGGCTGCAGGCGCTGAGATGCGGGCGTCATGCGGACTGGCTTCGCCAGCGGGGACGAGGAGAAAAAGATAGGTCGTCCACTACACTCGGTGAATATGCGGCAATGATTCTGCATACGTGGAAGATGGGGCAGCGGCGGGTGGTCTCGAGGAATGTCATGAACAAGGGGTTGATCGAGAATCTTCCCGACGACTGTTGTATCGAGGTGCTGTGCCTGGTTGGTGGGAATGAGGTGCAGCCAGTCCGGGTCGGGTCGCCTCAGCTGGTGGCAATCATGCAGACAAAGATTAACAGGCAGCAACTGAAGGGGAAGGCGGCACTGACAGGACGGCCGGAGCATAGGTACGACGCGGCGCTCATGGATCCCCATACTGCGGCGGAGCTGGATCCGGAAGAGATTGTGAAGCTACGCGATGGCTTGTTGGCAGCGCATCACTAGTGGCTGCCAGCGAGGTGGGGATGAGGTGCTGGACGCAAGAAAGAGTTATTCTCGACAAATGAGGAGTAGAAATCGGTAACTTCCGGAGGGCCTGGAAACCCGTCTGCACCGGTTCTCTTGTCCTTCATGTAGCACCTATGTGGTAGAATCGTCCTGCATCTGATCAGGTAAGAGGCGGCACAGAAATCTGTGGGGGAACCTGGTGCGGCGGGAAAAGCCTGGGCTGGCGCTGCCCTATGCCGTTTTGGGATTGTTAGCTCTGATTGTGATGATAGCCCTTTGGGCACGCGAGTATCGGCGGCGTGAACGCCAGGTCGGGGCTGGCGAGGGGAGGAATAGAACGTTGCCGGAACCCGAGCACGCTGCTGCGAAACCAGCTCAGTCACTCCTCAGGGATAAGAGCTCTCACATGGAAATGGCAACAGTTAATGCCAAAGAGTTAAGAGTAGAGGATTCTCATTTAGACCACCATCAGAGACTCGTTCACATTGGAGATACTACTTCTTATGGTAACAGCACGGTATTTCCTCTAGTGGTCACGAATGAAGATGTCGCTCCACGTAACAGCATTTCTCAGATACGGTACGCGGCGGAAAATACCGAGGAGCAGCCGGTGGAGGCGGAGGAAAGATCGGATGACGGGGCGAGCGGAGATTTGAGCGCGGGGTTATCAGCTGGGTCAAGGAGTAGAGAGGCACTGCCTCCTGCATCTGAGGAGGAAGAGGGAACGAGTCCAGGTGGTGCCGAGCGGGTTATTGGTGGCCATCATGCACCGAATGTTCGCAGAAGAGCTCCGGAGCGTCGAGGTGGCCGTCATCATCAGGAAGTCGTGAAGGCCAGGACCCCAAAAAGGGTTTACCATTCACGGAATACGTCGTTGAGTGAGCCTTTTGTGCTCAAATGCCGACTTGAGGGTATGCGGTGGATTCTTGGTTTGGAGTCTCTCCAGGAGGGCATCGAATTCTGGCAGGGTGGAAACCGGCTAAATCCGGAGCGTGTCGTTGACACTTTCTATCCGATTCGTGTGCTGGATGATGTACTCGTGCGGTTCCCCTCGGGGCAGGAGGAGCTCTACTCGCTCGCACCGAACTCGCTTCTGCTCTTCCAGCTGCACGATTTGACGGAAGGAACGTTCACACTTCGAGCGCCTGTTAGAGGACGTCACTACCTGATCATTGCCCCTGCACACTCTCTAGCTGAAATGCAAAAAGCGTTCACTTCGGAAGTAGTGGATTTAGAGGATTGGATTGCGTATGTAGTACTCTGGGACCCGGGACAGATTCCTTCTAGTATCTGGAATAGGCTACACCTTCTGCATGGTTCTGATCGTGTGACCATACAGTTTGAGGGGGAGTGGATAAAAGGTGTTGACCACCGGTATCGGGCTCTTCGCTCGCCCCCACGGATTCGATGGGATGGGCAAACCACTGTCACCAAACTAGTGCTTCGTCTTGAGGAGCGACGTGCTGGGCGTGTGTGGACGAGGAGCTTTTCTGTCGAAGGGAACGAGGTGGAGATTCCACCCGCCATTCGGGAAGAGATGATAGACCTTGAAGTCGGAAGGTTTAGTGTTCGCTGTTATGACGCAGAGGATCAACTCCTTGGAAGCGATGACTTTCGATTGATTGTAGGTCTGCACGAAGTTCGGCGGGAACTGCTCGAGGACAATCTGGTCAGAGTGCAGTTCATCCTCGCGGATGAATATCATGTTGAACCGGATCAGCTCGAAATATGCCCCGAAGGTGGGAGTCGCGGGTCGAGTTTCATCGTGGATCCGACGCAACGACAACGCGACCCGGCGCAGTGGGATCTTCTCCAGTGGAGGGTGATTGCGCCCACTGGTGCGACACTGCCTGTCGGCGTTAACCTGGAGCGGTTCTTTTGGGTGGTCGAAGACGATTTTGGTCAGGTGCCGCCGGGCGAGCGTTGGGGCAGTCGCCCGACAGGACTTTCACGTCGGGATTTCCAGGCAACTTCATCGAAGATTCTTTGGCTGTGGATTCCGCCATCAGTGTCAAGAGAAAGGGCAGCCGTACTCGAGATAGTAGAGAAACGGGAGAAGTTGCAGAACACTTCATTGCGAGTTGGTAAAAAACCATTCATGAAGATACCTTTACGCGACTTAGGACATCTTGTTCCAGAGAGGGCGGGAGAATATGATCTCCTCTTGCGTATCGCTTCGGTATCGCTTCATATTGCAACCATTGAGATTCGTGCCACATGTCGGCGGTGTGGATATGGTGCTGCTGATGAGAAGTTATTGTGGCATCACATTCACAGAGAGCACAGCAATGAGTTCTTTAGTGAGATAGATCCTGAAGAGTATTGGTTGAGACAAGGCAAGAAGCTTCCTGAGCGTGTTTGTCAGTGCATGTACTGTGGTATGGGGTTTGCAGAGGATGGTTGTGACAATGCGAATACACTTGTCGGTCTGCATCAGAGAAAGGAATGCCGTGAGGCTCGTCGGCGATTTCGGGATGGGCCTGTGACGGAAAGCTTTCGTGTGCTCACGCGTGATCAGCCGAGAGAGATGATCCGCGCGTTGATAGGACAGAAATGGCAGTGTCGGTGTGGCGTGGTTGTTTCTCTGGAGGAGCAAAAGGAGCATCTGCAGAGGCATCATGCACCGGAACTGCTCGAATATTCTTGAAGGAGTGCCGAATGAATGAGTCACTGATACTCGTGAGTGAACGGCTTCGAGCGGTGTATCGGAATTTCCTTTTGACAGAGTTTTGGTTTCGTGAGCCGCTGCTTCGCGATTCGTTCACTGAGGCACTAGGTAGACTGGAACTTGTACGGGAACCGTATCTCGAACTTGTACCGCGTTACCGCCCAGGAGGCACTCCCCGTGAGATCCTTCGTGAGCTCCTGCGGGAGGAGCCGCTAGATGCGTTCCTGAATGCGATGCATGGCGATCGTCCGCTCTATCAACACCAGGAAGAGGCACTACGGAGAAGTTGGTTGGGAAGGAATGTCGTTGTAGCAACAGGTACTGGTAGTGGGAAGACTGAAGCATTTCTGCTTCCTATACTGTTATACCTTTACCAGGAATGGTTGCAGGGGAAGCTTGGGCCTGGAGTGCGTGCGCTTATTCTCTACCCAATGAACGCACTCGCCTTTGATCAACGTGCACGCCTAGCAGAGATCGCGCGGGTGCTGAAGGAGCAGGACTCGCCCTTCCACTTTACCTTTGGGCAATATACAGGCAATACCCCGGAAAATTGGAAGGATACGAAAAGGGGAGCAGCCGAGTGGGAAGAGTGGCGGGGAGCGCACACGATTTGCGAAGATGGTCGAGTGATGCATGGCGAACTGATTTACCGAGAAGAGATGCGCAGCGCGCCACCGCACATTTTGATCACGAACTACTCAATGCTCGAGTATCTACTGATCCGCCCAAATGATAGTCCATTTTTTGATAACGGTGCCGGGCGGTCTTGGCGCTTTTTGGTCGTGGACGAAGCACATACCTATTCTGGGATTCGGGGTCAGGAACTCGGGCTGCTACTCAGGAGACTTAAAGAACGTTTGCGACAAGGCGGCAGCGACGGGAACTTCCGTTGTATTGCGACCAGCGCGACGCTTTTCGCTGGCGACGATGCCCGAAGTCGGGCGGCTGATTTCGCGAATCGACTCTTCGGTGAGTCTTTTTCTTTAGAGGATGTCATTGTTGGTGAGCGGGGACGATTAGTTGATTCCCTTCCACCGACGGTGGAGTCAGAACTACGGGAACGGGTGACCCGCCTCGAGGAGGTTTTGCGAGATGGGCCGCGGCCTCTTGATGAGATAGCAGGGAACGTATTCCCCGACGAAGAGATGGAACAGCGGAATGAGCGGCTGCTTTCGTTGCTTGATCTGCTGAGTAAATTGGGAGATGCGCCGTTCGCTCGTCTGCGATTTCACATTTTCGTGCGTGGGCTCGACGGTGCATATATCCGGTTTTCGCCGAGCACGAAAATTGTGTTGTCAAACGAAAACGATGAAACGGGGAAGGTTTTTGAGATCGCGCTTTGTCGGGAGTGCGGACAACATTATCTTGTGGGGCAGGTAAAAGGGGATTATTTTGGGATAGCTAATCGAGACTACTCGAGTATAGATTTCCGTATAGATTACTTGCTGCCTGTGGAAAGGAGTGAGGAGGCGACACATCGCCTTTGTCCTGTTTGCGGCCGTCTTGTCTCTGTGAGTAGTTCTTGTTGTGTAGAATCCGAACGCATGATTTCTGTTCGATATGAGCGTGAGGCGCACGACTATGAAAAGGGGGAGCTACGGTATTGCGTGGTCTGTGGCTCGAGGGGTACAGATCCCGTTAGGGAAATCGTGTATGGGCCGGAATGGCCGCAGGCTGTAATTACGACGAGTCTTCTGGAGATGCTGCCACCAGACCGACAGAAATTGTTGGCCTTCGCTGATGGGCGGCAGGATGCGGCCTACTTTGCCGTGCGTCTTGATGTCTGGGCCAGAGATCTGGCAGAGCGTCGTGCTATTGTCGCTGCGCTCGAACACGCATCGGAGGAGGAGTGTCGAGACGGGTTTTCGCTGGATGATCTTCACCGGAGACTCTTGGTGGTTGCGCCGCAAATCTTTCGCGACTCGGCTGCTGCGTCCCCGGGTGAAGTCCGGCGAGCTGCTTGGGTGGCGGTGATTCGGGAGCTCACTGCGACTGAAGACAGCCGATCAATCACTTCGGCGGGACTTGGCTACTGGCGACTCGCTTGGCCGGGGCTACAGGAGATCCCGCCAGAGATTTTCGGGAACCGACTTCCTCCATCTGCGCGAGTCGGTGATGTCGTTGAGGTCCTGCTGTTAACGCTTGTACCAGTTCAGGCTGTGGCGCTTGAACGAGTTTGCTTCGACATGGAGAGATCACAACTAAAATATGTAAAAATTGGAGCACCTGCTTCGGATAGTACAGTGGTCAGTTGGGACGGTGTCGAGGGAAGGACATTGAACCGGCGCGTCGATTATTTGGTTCGCGTCTTCAAGAGTCAGAACAACAACTGTGATGAAGCAGAGTTGCGGTCTCAGGCACGGGAATGTCTACGGCGAGTTTGGGAGTGGCTCTTACGGTCGGAACAAGGGCTCCCAGAGCAGGATCGGTTATTGGTTCCGCATTCTGGGAAGGGGTTCCAGCTTAATCCGCGTTGGTTGCGGTTGATCCCATTTCGGGAGGGGCAGACGGCGCTGCAATGCACTTGCTGCGGCCGAATAAGTGTGCAACAGGGCTGTGCTTGTCCTAGGTATCGTTGCCCTGGGGTCCTGGAACCGGTGCCGGACCCCTTCAGTGGTGGTCAGTTCTATCGCGAAGTCTATCGCAATACAGGTAGCTTGCAGAGATTTCTGGTTGAAGAGCATACGGCGCAACTCACGAATATGAAAGCCTATGAGTACCAGACGAGATTTAGTAAGGGCAATCTTCATGTTCTTAGTTGTTCAACGACATTTGAGCTAGGAGTAGACCTTGGCAGTATCGATGTTGTCTTTATGCGCAATGTGCCTCCAGAGCCATTTAACTATGCGCAGCGTGCTGGGCGCGTGGGGCGCCGACAGCGAGCGGGTCTTGTCGTAACCTACTGTCGGAACCGTCCTCATGATCTATATCACTTTATGAATCCGCAGCGGTTGCTCAACGGTCATGCGCAGACCATGGTGCCTCGTGCCTGGAGTGATCGGGTCATCGAGCGACACGTGACGGCATTGGTCTTTTCCTGGTATTTCCGGTGCTACCCTACCCGGTTCGGCGATGTCGAGCAGTTAATCGGGGGCGATTGGAAGCAGCCGGCACTGCTGCAGATATTGAAAGAATTTATTCAAAAACATCGCAGCATCTTGGAAGAAGAGATTGCTGCGGTTTTGGGTGAGACAGAGGCAATTAGAGAAGATTGGCTCAATAAGATTGTAAGTAGCGATGGAGTACTGGCCCGAGCACTCGCTGAAGTAGGCGAAGATTACCTTGCTGTTCTCAGCTTTGAAGAGGTGTCGCGTAACGCTCGCCGATATTCTGACGCCGATTGGGCAAGGCGTCGTGCTGAGACGATAGCGCGAGAAGATGTCTTGTCTTTCTTATCTCGGAAAGCTGTTATTCCGAAGTATGGTTTTCCCGTTGACGTGGTCGAGTTGATGGTGCCCGACAGTTCGAAGGAGGTTGAGCTGACCCGTGACTTGAGGCTTGCCATCGCGGAATACGCGCCTGGGCAAACCGTGATCGCAAACAAGTACGAATGGCGTTCTGGCGGCCTGAAGGTAGTGGCGAGTCGTGCTCTGCCCAGGCGGCAGTATCGAGCCTGTTTTTGGCATGGTAGTTATGTTGAAGCCGAGTACAGTGGGCCGAATTTGGAATTGTCCTTACCGTGTGGCTGTCGAGGAGAGGTAGGAGAATATGTGCAGCCGCTCTTTGGTTTCTTTGTACCGAGAGGCGAGAAATGGCAAAAGCGTTCATCTTTCCGTCCACGTGTATCTTTGGCAACCTTGTACTTTGTAGACCAGGGGCATGAACGGGATCCTTTACCGTCGTTTTCTGAGTATGGACGGCCACCCTGCCTCCGCGTTTCAGCAGTAACGCGACGTACAGTGGTTGTCCTGACGAAAGGGGAACGAGGCCGTGGGTTCCTCATTTGTCTAGAGTGCGGGACGTGGTTAGAGGGTAATCAGGCCAGAAGGCACGAACATAGCGGGCGTAACGGCCGGCCATGTGGCGGACAACCAATGCGCGTTGCCTTGGGCCACTCCTTTGTGACGGATGTCGTGCGCCTCGATTTTCTGCTTCCGGTACCTGGTCGCGACGTCTTCGCCTTAAGTCATGGGTTAGTTGCGGCCATTGTTGCAGGTGTGAGCCTTGTGCTGGAAATTCCTCATACAGAGGTAGGTGGGACGCCGGTTTATGGTGATAGTTGCCCTGCAATTGTCCTGTTTGACGACGTTCCGGCTGGTGGCGGTGTCGTGGCACGGCTAGAGAAGGCGACGGTCCTGCGCAGTGTTCTGGAACAGGCACGTGACCGCCTCAATGGAAGCTGCGGATGCGGGCCCGACGGAAGCTGCTACGCGTGTCTCCGAACATACCGCAATCAGTCGCTGCATAGCGACCTGCGGCGAGGACTCGTGTACGAGTATCTCAACAGGGTCCTTGAGCACTGGTGAGCCCTGCGCCGCTGGGTATCTCCCAGTCTGTCTAGCTGAACGGGGCATTCAGGATCCGGAGAGAACTCATCGCTTCCTACGACGGGCCGTGACCGCGTCCACAGAGAGGCGGACCGCGTCCTCGGTGATCTCGGCGATCCATTGGGCTGGGATATGCAGGTGCTCACCTCCAAAGAGTCCCGGGTCAACGGCGAGGCTCACGATTTCGCCATCCTCGTTGAGGTGCACATGCTCGACCTTGCCAAGCCGTTCGCCGTCACTGGCGATGACAGCAGTTCCGCGGTCGATGCGAACAGCCTCTTGAGGAAGATTACTCTCGACCTCAACAGGTGGAGTGATTGGGGGAACCGAGCTCGGCAGAGTGCCGCCGCCAGGCTCGTAGGGCGCAGCACCGAGGTCGGGAACGACGGGTTCGCGAGCCGGGGTGCCCCACAACAGCGGGATCGGGCCAAACCCGCCCCCACTGGGCCAGACATAGGGGAGGCTGGCGGCTTCTTCCGCCGTGAGGCGCACGAACTCGGCCTCAACAAAAAGCGGGAGTTCTCCGGTTCGTTCGACATCGAGGGTAAGCCACACCGTTCCGTCTGGTGCAACTGCGTCGATCAGCGCGCGGTCGACGATCCGGTCTTCGCTGAGGAGCCAGCCGCGGTGCACGATGATCGCTTGCACCTCAAGGGAATTGGGGTCGAGCACCAGCTGGTCCACTGTGCCGATCCGTTTGCCGTCGCGACTCATCACTGGCCGCCCGAGTTCGATATGCATGGCGCGCCCCCTTGTCCGCTATCCGTCCGCTCTCGAGGATAGCGGGCTTGCTGCCGACCGGGAAGGGGGTGACGATCTGCCCTGGGTCCGTGCGAATAGGTGATCTGGCCGGTGCTGACCCTGTGGAGGTGGCGATTACCCGAGTTTCGTGCGCCAGGGGGAAGAGACTGGGGTGAGAAACAATTAACAGCTTTCGCTAGTCACCGGTGTTTTGGTTAGAAACGATACACGAGAGAAGTTGGGCAACAAACACCCAGTCATTCTTTATCTGCCTACCCGCGGACCGACGGTTTTCCATTCTGGAGGAGCTCGCTTGTTGGGAAACTGCGAGGGCGAATTTGCTCGCCCAGCTACGCGCCCGTGCCTGACCATGCCTCCTTCGTACGTGTCCGATTCGGAAGAAGACAACGATATCGATGGTGGGGGAGCGAGGGCTGATAAAGGGGACGCTTTGATTTCGATTTCAGAACGCTGAGAGAAGGAGAGTCCGGACTGCGTTCGTAGCGCCGGAGAGATAGTCGATATGCCGTACCGGCAGGAGCGGCGTACAATAACGGGCAGCGCGGAGCGGCAATATGTTTCTTGTTGCTCGTGTCGGGACACGTGGCGAGCAGTAAGCACAGTGAACCGCGTGCCGCTCGTTGACACGAGCAACGCGAGGACATGGTCGAGGGGACAGGTATACTGAAGCCGGTGAGGTCGGTCATGCGAACGGTAGAGGCGATTCTCGAGGCGATGCACGAACGTGGCTGTCGGGTGACCGGGCCGCGACGCGTGATTGTGGAGTTCGTTTTGGAACAGTGCGAACCGTTCTCGGCCGAGGACGTCTTCCGAGCGCTGCGCCGCGTGCAGCAGACGATCGGCCGGGCAACGGTGTTTCGTACGCTTGACCTTCTGGCTGAGCTGGGCGTCGTCGAGCGGGTGCATCATCCATCCGGAACACACCGGTATGTTGTGTCGAGTGATGGGCACCGCCATCATGTTGTCTGTATCCGCTGTGGCCGGGTCGCCGAATTCTCTGGGTGCAACTTGGAGCCGATCCTCGCCTCCATTGCTGATCAGACGCGTTTCCGAATCCTCGATCACTGGCTGGAACTGAGCGGTCTCTGCCAGACGTGTCAAGGAGAGACGATGGCGGTGAGCCGCTGAGCTTGTTCCCCTGCTGAGAACAGCGATGCGCAAAAAGATGAATCGCGCCACGGGGGTACTCCCCGGAGAAAGCGGGATGCTGCGTCGATCCATTTGCCTGGAAGGACCTGTAAGTGCCCTCTGGGACGCTGTCGCATGCGGGCGCTCGTGCGTTCTTGTGGGCCAGTCGGCGTGGCGGGTCGAGGTGGGTGGACGGGGCAGGAATCCAACAGGGTAAGGATGAAGAGGGGCGTGCAGGTGAGTCGACGGCCATAACTCAGCGATTTGCAGTCGCCTCTAGTGGTCCTCGGGGCAGTAGGAAACGCAGTGTCTCCACGCGATTCCGTTGCCTGATTAGTTGATACTGAGTATCATAAGGAGCGTGCAGTCGGTGTGGCAGTCGCGTCACTGATGAGTGAGACGGCGTATCATACAGCCAACAGGGAGGGGACGATGCGGCGATGGCTCGTGACGATCGTCGTGCTGGTCGGGCTCGTCATGACAGCTTGTGGGCGGGCTTCACAGCCAACGGTGCAACCGCCGGTCGGTGGAGAGACTGTGACGGGAGTGGCAGCGAGCCGCTTGGTTGTGGTGGCGAGTCTGCCGATCCTTGCCAGTATGGTCAAGGCGGTGGGCGGGGAGCTCGTCGAGGTGAGCGCGGTGATGCCGGGAGGAGCTGACCCGCATACTTACCAGCCGACACCGCGAGATGTTGCCACGCTTGCCGAGGCGCAGGTGGTGGTGTACAACGGCGGCGAACTCGATCCGTGGATGGAACGCCAACTGGAGGCAGTTAGGAGCAAGGCGAAGGTCATCGTCCTTTCTGAGGGCCTAAAGCCGCCGGAGGGCGTGGCTGTTGAGGAAGAGCGCGTGCTGGGGACACCTGAGCCGGAGCATGACGAGGAGCATGGCATTAATCCGCACTTTTGGCTTGATCCCGACTTTGCGGTGATCTATATCGATCGCATCACGGCAGGGCTTGTGGAGGCTGATCCAGCCCATGCCGAGCTTTATCGGGCCAACGCCGCACGCTACATTGACGAGATCCGGAACTTTGATACCTGGGCAAAGGAGCAGATTGCAACGATTCCGCCCGAGCGACGAAAGTTGGTGACCTTCCATAATGCCTTCCCGTACTTTGCGGCACACTATGGGCTCGAGCTCGTCGGTGTTGTCGTGCTGAGTCCGGGCCGTGAGCCCTCACCACAGGAGGTTGCGCAACTGGTGGCGCGGATTCGGGCCGAGGGGGTACCAGCGATCTTCGTCGAACCGCAGTTTAATCCGAAACTCGCGCAGACGATCGCACAGGAAGCGGGGGTGCGGGTATTGGAACTCTATAGTGATGCAGCGCCGGCCGGAATGGACTACCTTGCGATGATGCGGCAGAACGTGACCAATGTGGTCGAGGGGTTGCGTGGGTAATGCGCAGCGGAGCGGTCGCGGTTGAGCGAGCGGCGCGAGCGACGACGATGCCGGTGATCCAGGTTGAAGAGCTAACGACGGGTTACCGGCGCCGTGAGCCAGTGCTTCGGAACGTGCGTTTCACGGTCGAGCGCGGCGCACTGGTTGGGGTTCTTGGACCGAATGGCAGTGGGAAGTCAACGCTCTTCCGTGCGCTCCTCGGGCTTCTCCCTCCCTGGGAAGGGAGCGTCTTGGTTGAGGGACAGCCGGCACGGCCGAACCCCGACATCGCCTACATCCCGCAGCGGGAGACAATCGACTGGGACTTTCCCGTCACGGTGTTCGACGTCGCACTGATGGGACGCTATCCGCGGCTGGGGCTGTTCCGGCGCCCGGGCAAGGCTGATCGGGAGCTGGCGCTCTGGGCGCTGGAGCAGGTGGGATTGGTTGACCAGCGGGATCGGCTCATCGCTGAGCTTTCCGGGGGTCAGCGACAGAGGGTCTTTTTGGCGCGTGCGCTTGCGCAGGAGCCAGAGTTATTTCTGCTCGATGAACCGGTGAGTGGGGTCGATGCACCGACGCAGCACTTTGTCTTTGAGCTTCTCGAGCGCCTCTGCCGGCAAGGGAAGACGGCGCTGGTTGCCACGCATGATCTCTCGTGTGTCGCGCAACGGTTCGACCGGGTGCTGCTCCTGAACCGCGAAGTGATTGCCTATGGTCCCCCGCAGGAGGTGTTCACCGAGGCACTGCTCCACCGTACTTTCCAGTCGCACCTTTTGCTGCTGCGGTACGGTGACCGGGTTATTGTGGTTGAGGGCGAGGATGGGGATGAACGGAGCTGTTGAATTGCTTCTCGAACCGTTGCGGTATGGCTTTCTCCTCCGGGCGCTTGTCGCTGCTGTCCTGGTGGGGGCGATCTGCGCGATGGTTGGGAGCTACGTCGTGCTTAAGGGGTTGGCGTTTATTGGGGATGCGCTTGCGCATGTCGCCTTTACCGGGATCGTGGTGGCCTTTCTCGCCGGATTCAGTTTCTACGTCGGTGCGTTGGCGGCGGCGATCGCGGCGGGGCTAGGGATTGGCTGGGTAACACGCCGGGTGGGCTTGAGCACGGATACGGCGATCGGCATCGTGTTTAGTGGGGTCTTTGCCCTGGGTGTGGTGCTGATGGCGATCGGCATCCGGACATACACGGTTGATCTCTTTAGCTACGTTTTTGGCGATATTCTGGCGGTGCGCTCACGTGATCTCTGGGCGATTGCCCTGGCAGGGCTGCTTGTTGTGGGAACAATGGTGGCGCTCTACAAAGAGCTCCTCTTTGCGCACTTCGACCCTGTGGTGGCCGAGGCAGCGGGGCTTCCAGTGGGGGCACTGCAGCTGCTCTTACTGCTCTTGCTCTCGGTGACGGTCGTGGTTTCCGTGCAGGCGGTGGGGGTGGTCCTGGTGCTGGCGATGCTGGTGACGCCCGCGGCAACGGCTGCATTGGTGGCGCGGCGGCTGCCAGCGATGATGATCCTTGCAGTGCTCTTTGGGACATTGGCAGCGCTGGTGGGGTTCTATCTCAGCTACTACGCGAGTGTCCCCTCGGGAGGCGCCATCGTGCTCGTGGCGACGGCGCTGTTTGTGTTGGTGGCAGCGCTGGTCCGCGGGCGGGGCGCGTGGCGACGGCTGATGGCGGCGCGAGGGTGAGGGAGCTAGTTTACCACCAGGTGATGACAACCTGCGTGTCGCCGTCACCCGCAACTCGACCTACCCCTGCGGTGGCGAAACTCGCTCAATTGGCGCACTCTGGCTGCTGATTACACGGACGGTAGGTGCCAACGCAGGATGGGACCTCCGGGGCGATTCCTTGGTAAACCGAATACATGAGATAGAGTATCATTAGCGATAAGGTAGAAGTGGAGGGTCCACACCGGGGCATGTGGGTCTATGGTGCTTTGTTGGTGTCAGGAGAGAGAGCGAACGGAGGGTATCTGGCAGGAGAACGGTCGACGGTAACGGTTCGGGGCATGAGTGAGATGAAGGGGCGCAAGCATGAAAGTTGCGTATGTGTTTGCCACGCCGCGAGCTGCGAGCTACAAGTTGGGGCAAATGATCCTGCCGCAACTTGAGGCGGGGACGCATGGGGTTGAGGTCGTCGGCATGTTCTTTTTCGATGACAACGTCTTTGTCCTGCGGAAGGGCGACCCGATCGGCGAGCGGCTGGCGCGCATCGCGAAGGAGCAGGGAATCCTGCTCATGATGTGTGACATGTGTGCGCTGGAGCGGAACCTCGCGCAGGGGCAGCCGCGCTGGTGCGATCCGGTGACCGGGCTTGGGCGGCGAGAGCCGGCCGAAGTTCAGCCGGTGGACACGGTTGAGGGCGTACAGGTTGGCTGCTTCCCGGATCTCTACGCGGAGTTGGCGCAGAACCCGCCGGATCAGGTGATCACGCTCTGAAGAACGGGAATACACCTCTCTTTGGTGGCCAGAGCTTGGTGAGCATTGTGGATGGCGCGCGGGTCGGTGGAAGAGACGGGGGCGAGATCGTCCCCGTCTCTTCTATGGTCTATGGCCGCGCGCGCTGAAGCTCCGCGCGATATAGCCCTGCTAAGAGGGCAGCGGTTGCAACGACGTGCATCAAGATGAGCACAAAGCGCGTGCCAGCGCGCTCCGTCGCTGCAAAGGGTGGGACGAGCAGCACGGCGAAGATCAAGAGTGCAAGGATGAGGAAGATGAGGAAGGGGCGACGTGTCCAGCGCCGTAAGACTGTATAGAAGGCGGTGCCGAAAAGCAGCGGGACAACAGTCAAGAGCAGAACCTGCGGTAGGCCAATTGTTGTCTCCGGTTGGCCTGGTGGCTGCACCACGAGAGAGACTCCAACTGCCCGAGCGAGTCCCCACAACGCAGCGTTCAAGATCGCGGCGACGGCCGTCGCCAGGACACCATAGCGCCAAAACACCATACGCGTGCTCCCTTCCCCATCCCGTCACTGTCGGTGTTGCCGGAGCGAAGGTCCAGGTGTTGACGCGTTGCCTGGTCGTGGGCGAATCGCACGAGTGCGAATACCGTAGCGGCGGATGCCCAAACGAAGAGGCCACAGAAGTTCACCTTTGAGCATCCTTCCTCTGCTGACTCCCCTCGGCAATTTGCGGGGGTGGGGCGTCACTCCCGCACGACCCCGGTGAAGGATTTGGCCAGATTGTAGTATGGGTGTACAGCTGTTGCAACGCTCTGTGGTGCCAGAAGTTTCGTGAATGCCCGGTTCCCCAGTCTTCCCAAGGAAGAGGCTCGCGAGGGCTGGTGTGCGGCATTCACGGTGTGTCGAACCACCAAATATGGTTCGCGGTGGTCTCGTGCGGAGGGTGATGCGGGGGCGAGTAAACCGGAAGGACTTGTTTGGTCCTAGTGTCGCGAAGAGAGAGGCAAGCAGCGTACGGCCAGCATGCCCGTGACCTCTCGTGGAGTTTGCTGGATGCACCGTGAGTCTGACACCCTGCGACCGCTCTCCGCATCGGCCGGATCTCCCAGTAACACGCTACGGCGCGCATCGTCATGGAGGATTCTTGCCATTGGCCAATCCGTCAATGCTGTCGCGGCCGCGCTGGTGGGCGAGCAAGCAATTCGTTCCACGGCAAGAGGTCACCTCCAAGTTCCGCCTGGCGCCGCTGTGCAGCGTCTTGGCCAGCAAAGGCGGCGATGCCGTAGCCCATTGGTGAACGGATGCTGGGACTCACGAGATACCAGGCGTTCTCGGCCTGGAGCCAGGCCTGCGTGTCAAGATCATGAATCCATATGGCTGCCCAGGAGGGGCTGTGCTTCTGCCGGTAGGCGAGGAGACACCCGATATCGTCGAAGAGCACAGTCTCACCGTCGGCTGTGGTCGCTGCTGCGGCGAAGCGGGGGTCGGAAAGGATCATCCCGCACTCGGCGCAAGTATCGCGGCCGTAGCGGATCTGGGGCGGGGAAAGCTCGCGCTTCCGCTGGCAGGCGGCAAGCGGGATGGTGACGAGGAGTACAACAAGAAGCTGACGGCGCGTCATCGCAAGACCTCCCGGCGCAGAATGGCGTAGGTGGCGAAGCCACCAACAAGACTCCAGAGAAGGAGCATGCTCGCGAGGAGATGTGGCAGCGTCGCACCGAAGCGCTCGTCAGCATAGAGACCGGCAGGCCCGAGGAGTTCCAGCGTGCCAGCCAGGAGGCGTAAGGCAGCGATGCGATAAGCCTCGGTGGGATTCACGAGTGCGATTCCAAGGAGCCAAGAGGGGGGTAGGCGTACCGCGAGCGCGGTGCCCATCAGTCCGAGATTGCCGAGGAGCACAAGCACAAGCCAGAGACCGAGTGCCAAGCTGACAGCGGTACTGGTCCGACTGCAGCGACTGGAGAGGAGAAGACCGAGCGTGAGAGAAGTCCAGGCTAGCAGGATGGTCAGGCCGGTGAGGGCAAGGAAAGCAAGCGGGTCGGTTGCGCCGACGAAGAGCAAGAAAACCGCGCTCGCTCCGAAGCCGAGCGTGACTGCGGCGGCGAGTGCAAGGCCAATGCCAAGCGCCTTGCTGAGAAAGTACGCGCCGGTTCCGACCGGCTGGGCTAGCCAGAACTCAAGGGCACTGCGTTCACGGTCGCTCGCCAGCGCGAGAGCTCCGAGTGTCAGCCCCATTAGTGGGACGAGGAGGAGCATAAGGTTCACCAGGCTTGCTGCGGTACGTCCGAAGCCGCTGACCGGACTCGTGGCACCGGTGAGAAAAACCAAGAGCGAGAGCGCACTGCTCAGGACGAGGAGCGCGACGGCATCGGCCAGGAACCAGCGATTGCGCAGCGCGTCGCGGAGCTCCTTTTGGGCGAGAACGAGGACGGTGTTACCAGCCATCGGTGACCTCCAACTGGAAATCTCGAACTTGGATACCCAGCCGGGCAAGCAGGAAAAACGGCTCTGCCTTCCGCTGGGGTGGAACGAGGACGCGGAGTCGCTGGTCCTCGCGATAGACAGCGAAGCCGTGCGCAGTGAGGAGATGTGTGGCTGGCTGGAGGGCATCGGCATCGAGTTCGAGGATGAGTGATTGGTGGATGTCGTGGCGCACCGGCAGGGCTGCTGCGCGTGACTCAGCGACGACGCGGCCTGCCTCGAGTCGCAAGACGCGCGTGGCGAGACGCCAGACGTCATCGGGACGATGCGAAGCGAAGATGATCGTGCGTCCCGCCTCGCGAAGTTGTTGGAGGGCGGCCATAAGTTCCTCGCGTGCGGTCGTGTCCAGGTTCGCTGTTGGCTCGTCGAGCAGAAGTAGTGGTGGATCGCCAATTGTAGCCAAGGCGAGGGCGAGTCGCTGCTGCATGCCGCCCGAGAGTGTGCGTACTGGCTGATGCCACGTGTGCTGCAGGCCAAAGACACCAAGTCGTTCCCATGCGCGCTCGAGTGGCTCGCCACGCAGGCGCGCAACGGTCGTCAAGAGCTCACCAACTGTCAGGTCAAGAAGTGGCAGTTGCTGTGGCACATACCCGACATGCGCTCGTACAGCTGGACCGTCCTGGAGCGGTGAATGGCCGAAGACAGTGACTGTACCACTGTAGGCAGTTCGGCCAAGTAAGCAGCGGAGGATGGTGGTCTTGCCAACACCGTTTGGTCCCCAGAGGGCGACTGCCTCGCCTGGTCGAACGCTGAAGCTCACATGATCGAGAACAAGGCGGCTCCCGAAACGCTTGGTGAGCCCATATACCTGCACAACGGCTGCGTCCGTGACGGTACACACAGCGGTTGCTGCGGAGGGGGCCACAGAAGCGAGTACCACTGGCGCAGGTGGGCGGGGAGCCTTGGCCGCTTCTGCGAGCGCGAGCCGCGGCGATCTTCGGAGGGCAAAGAGGAAAGGCAAAGCGGCGGCAGGAAGCAAGGCCAGCGAGAGGAATGCGTCGGTACGGGATGGTGGAGAGACGCTCCATGGGAGCTCTGGCAACGGCGTTGGCTGAATGAGTGGAGCGGGATCGGTGAAGCGCGGTGCTGGCTGGAAGAGTGGAACAGCACGCGCAGCTAGATCGAGCGCGGAGGCGACAAGGCTGAAGCGGAAAAAGGCGAGCAACGGGGAGCGATCGGTGAGAACACTCGAAAGTGCACGGTTCTGGTACGGGAGATCGCCGATGCCGTTGCGGTCGGCATCATAGCCAGCGTAATCGCTCCAGAAGTTACCACGCCCGGAATCGGCCCAGGTGAGGTGGTCGAGCGTCCCGCCGCCTTGCGGTGCAGCTTGCTCCAGATTTTCCAGGAGTGTGTTCTCGAGGATGCGATTGGAACGGGTCGCTGGGCTGATCAGGAGGCCAACGTCGTTATAGGCGATCCAATTGCCTGTGATGTGGTTGATGACTCCCTGAGAGATCGGGGAATTATCGATGTAGAGTCCGACACGGTTGCGCAAAATGAGGTTTGCCTCAGTCACGACCCCGTCAGTTTCTTTGATGGCTAGCCCATATCCGGACGGCCCACGGTTGTGGAAAAAGACGTTGTTGCGGACGATCTGGCGGGCTCCGTACATCAAGTAGATGCCAACCGAATTGTCGCGGAGCACGTTCTGCTCGACAAGGCTGTCGCTCGAGTACATGAAGTGCAGGCCGTAACGCCCGCGCTCAACGACATTTCCTTGGAGGAGTGTTTGATCGGAGTACCAGACGATCACATCACGGCTGTCGCGTACGTGGTTATTGAGTATTTGGGCACGTGGACTATACCAGAGCTTAATGCCGTCACCACGTTGTGGTTCGGGGAGCGGCTTCCCGGCCACGAGGTTCCCTTTGACAAGTCCATCGGGGGCGTTCAGGAGCTGGATGCCGAAGAGACTGTCAAGAACCTGGTTGCCGACGATCTGGGCCCGTGGTGCGGTGACAAGGATGCCGGTGTCCTCGCGGTCGTGATTGGTGCCGCTGCCGCGGACGATGAATCCCTCGACACGGACATCGGGTGCGGCGACATGAAGGACGGTACCTTGCCCGCCGCCATCGATTGCCGGCCAGTTCTCGCCGTACAGCGTCAGTGGGCGGTCGACGACGACCGGGCCGGCATAGACGCCGCCACGGACACGGATCGTTGCGCCGACCGGTGCGGTGGCGATGGCTTGCTGGACGTCACGCAGCGGGCACTCCGGGCAGACGAGGAGTTCGTTAGCGCGGACCTGGGGCGGCGTGACGAGCAAAAGCATCGTCAGCGTTGCGGCGAGAATCAGCCGGTGCATGGCGTCACCCCCGTTCGGCGGAGCCGCGCAGACGCGCGGTGATGCCGACGAGTGCACTCAGAGCGGCGAGGATGGCGAGGTAAAGGCCGCTGCCGAAACGCGTCTCGACCACGAATTGTCCAACGCGTCCTGTACCGAGCACGGGCGGTGTAAAGGGCTTAATCGCGCTTGAGAGTGCAGCGTGTGGATCGAGGTTATGGCCGAAGTACCAGAGCCAGTACTGGAGGTCAGCGACGAAGATCATTGGGAAGAGAACAACAAGCGTGGCGAGAAGTGCAGTCCACCGTCGCCGCAGTAGCCCAGCGAGAAGAGCGAGGAGTGCCAGAGCGGCGACGCCGTAGGGGGCGATGGCGCGCTCGAAGGTCGCTGCCTCTTCGAGCTTCATCATCCCGATGTAGTGATTGAGCCCGTTCACTTCTTGCACGTCACCAGCGAGCTTCGTGAGGTAGATCACGACACGGAGCCCGCCCGGGTATTGCGGGGCAAGCAGTGTCATGTGCCAGTACGGAAGCGCCAGTGAAGCTGCAAGCATGATGGCAGCGAGGAGAAAAGGAACGCGGTCACCGATGCGAGCGAGCACTGCGGCGAGTGGCCGCATGATGCCGGATCTGGTTGGTGTTCGGACAGCGGTGGTTGCCATGGTCACAATCCTTTCTCGACTCCGAAGGTAGCCAATTCTCGGGTCGAAGGGCCGGTGAGGAGATCTCCCCACTGGCCCTTCTGCTGCGGGATCAGGTCGGCTTCACCAGGAAGTAGCCCATCATCTCGAGGTGCAGGGCGGAGCAGAATTCCGTGCAGTAGAACGGGAAGGTGCCTGGAATGTCCGCGACGAAGCGGATCGTCTGCGTTTCGCCCGGCTCGAGGCTCAAGTTGATGTTGTAGCCCCCGAGGGCGAAGCCGTGTGTTGCATCCTTGGCGCGCTCGATGTTGGTGAGGTGCCAGATGACCTCGTCGCCCTGCTCAACCTCGATGAGATCCGGGCGAATCTGGCTGCGCAGCAGGACGGCCCAGATCTCCACGGTCTTGCCACGTCGCTCAATCCGCTCCTCACCGACCTTGAGGACAGCGTTGGGATCGACACTCTGGGTATGCGGGTTCCAACCCACCTCAGGATAAATCTCCCAAGCCTTGATCCGTTCGCGCTTGATGATCTGCGCGTAGTGTGGCTCGCCGATCCCGATCGGGCTGTCATAAAGCACGCGCATCGGTTGATTGGGTGCAATGGAGATCAGCTGTGCGTTCTGCGGCAGTAGTGGTCCAAGGCTGGCATACCGGTCGACCGACCACTTGTTGTGCGCGACGAGGAAACGGCCGGCCGGCTTTGTAGTATCCCCCTCGGCAGCAGCCAGGTGGCCGATGTTGTACTGGACTGGCAGTTTCTCAACCAGCTTCCAACCGTCCTCGCGGTATGGCTTGCCGAGTGACCACTTGGCGACCGCACTATCCAGGAACAAGCTGGTGTAGGCGTAGCCCTGGTCGTCAAACTGGGTGTGCAAGGGACCCAGCCCCAGCTCGACCTGTGCCTCGACACACTGTTCAAATGGGAGTACTGGGATGCCATACTCATCGGTATCCCAGTTGCCAGCCTGGATGGCCTGCTGGATCTTGGCAAAGCTGTACACGGTCACGTGCGGGTCGAGCTTCCCTGCCACAACAATGTAGTCCCCACCGGGTGTCACATCCACACCGTGCGGGCTCTTCGGCTCTGGGATCAGGAAGAGGACCCCCTCCTTTGCTGCGACATCCATGCGGATGACCTTGAAGCCGTTGATGGTCTCATATTTGCCCGCTGCGATGAGTTCTTCGGCCTTCTTCCAATGGACGACATGGAGATAGTCCATATCGCGCTGGGTCGTGGCGATCTCCATTGCCGGTCGACCCTCTTGCAAACCAGGAATGGCGAGTTCGGTGTTGATCGAGTTCCAGAAAGCCCAGCCGTGAGATGGCCCCTTGCCCGCGTCGGCCAAGTCGTGCCAATACGGCGGTGTCTCAATGGCGAACGACTCCTCCGGGATGATGCGTCCTTTCTGGCGATCGAACTTCCAGAAGGTCAGGACGCCGCGATACTTCTCCTTGTACTCCGTGATCGGCGCGTAGACGCCGCCGAGCGGCACTGAGTACTGGTCAGCCTCGAGCACGTACTCGGTGTTGGGTGTCACGAAGCAGCCACCGTGCTCGTTGACCAGGAGGGGATTCTTGACGATTTGCTTGGTCTCGAAGTCGCGGAGGTCGATGACTGCGATGCGCCCATTGGCCTTATCGTTGATGAACAGGAACTCGCCGTCATATTCGCCATTCGTCTCGCTCAAGGCTGGGTGGTGCGTATCGCCCCACAGGATCGGCTTGCCCTGAAAGTAGCCGCCCTCGAGGACTTCGTTGGTGTAACCACCATAGCCATAGCCCTGCCACGGCTCGGGGCTGAAGACGGCGATGACCTTGAGAAGGCGCATCGACGGCAGACCATGAACTAACACCTGGCCGCCGTGGCCGGTTGAGGAGAACATGACAAACTCGTCGTATTTGCCCGATGGCACGTAGGTCATCAGGGCTGCTGTGACATCTTCGGGCGTCAGCTGGCGCTGCTTGATGATCTCGTCAGCTGTGGCACCCAGCTTTGGTGTCTCCTCTTTGCGCTGTAGGACGCTGCAGCTCGCCAACAGCGCACCAGCGGAAAGTCCAGCCGCTGCACCCAGGAGCCCCCGCCGACTCACCTTTTGCTGACTGATCTGGAACGGTGGTCGCTCACGGTTCTCGGCCATGATCCGTTCCTCCTTCTTGTCTCCTTGCGGGGCCTGCCCTATCCGTTGTCCTACTCGCAGTTTCTGTGCGAGCCGGCGTAGCGAACACGACCGATGGGGTAGTTTCGCGACTATCCGCTGGGGTGGTTTGTCGACCTACCCGCACGGGTGGGGGTACGGGGATATCATCTCCTCCCCATATGGGGAGGCGCAGCACCCCCCTGTACTGGTAGGGAGTAGGGGGAACCTTTCCTGGTGTGGGGCGTGTGGACGAGAGCGCAACACGACTCGGTGGCAGCGGAGCAAGTGAGAACCTGGTCCGGAGATCTTGGCGTCATCCGGTGTGGTTCGGGGCACTCGCGGCGATGACGACAGCCAACAGTGGCGATCCTACGGTTCCGGGTAGAGAAGATCTTCACTTGCCGCTCCGATTGCCTGTCGCTCCCGCTTGTGGCAGGAACGGGAGAACGGGGAGTCGAAGCGGCGGCAGGGGATAGGGGCACTAAATGAGCGCGGATCCGGCATGAAGCCGACGAAAGACGACTCTTGCTGAGTGGCGCTGCTACCAACCGGTGCGACCCGTCGTCGGAGACCTCCCGTGCGGTAATGGCTTTCAGGACAACTCAGTATGCGTGGGATGTTGCGATCTCTGTGCGCCAGAACGAGCCGCGAGTGCTTGGGAAAAGTACTTGTGCCGCGTGAGGGATCGGCACGCGAGCGTTCTGCCGGTTAGGGTGCCGTCGCGATGGGTGGGATGAGGCAGAGCGGACGTGTCGCTGGACTGCGGTAGGTGGATGTCGCCGCAAAAGGATCTGTTCTCGACGGTGGTGTAGGAGCTTCAAGTGTCGAGCAGAAGCTGTCACGCCGTCCGGTTTAGCCTGCTTCGCAGGCGATGCCGTCGCGGTCGGCATCGAGGCGGTGTGAGTCGGGTGGCAAGACGCGAAAGCGGCGGTAGGGGATGTCGCGGCAGTCAAGGTCCGGTGGTGGGGGTGGGAGGCAGATGTCTGGGTAGCTGGGATCGCAGTTGGATCGAGGAAAGGGAATTCGGTCGGGTGGTGCTGGTGCCGTGGGAGTGGCACTGGTGCAGGCGCCCCAGAGGCCGACCTGCGCGCGCTCGGCGTCGCGCTGTGCAACGGCGAGCCGTTCGGCATGACGGAGATCAGGAGGGTACTGGCGTGCGATCGCAGCTCCTTGGCGGACAAGCTCCTCATTCACCAAGAGCCAAGATCCTGCCCGCTCGACCCAGACGTAACGGAGCAGTCGACCGTAACGATCGGTCTCGCTGACATCGCGTTCGAGGTAAACGGTCCTACCGGGTGGTGTGAGCTGGGCCAGCGCGGCGGTTGAAGCCTCGAAGAAACACTCGGCAGGCCGATCCTGATTTCCCCGCTCAGGGGCATCGATGCCGATAAGACGGACGATCGCTTCGCCGTGCGCAGTGCGGACGGTGAGCGTATCGCCGTCAATCACATTCACGACGAGCGCCGGTTCTGCTTGGACAGGAATCTCTGGAAGCGCAGAAGGTGTGGGCAAATGCGCCGCCGGCGGTAGTGTGGTAACCGGTGGGTCAGGGGACACAATTGTTTCAGTGGGCTGGATGGGCGCACTGAACTGGTTTCCGTCAGAGGAGGGCGGAGCGACACAACCAACGGTGAGCAAGACGATGAGCAAGAGGAGCCAGCGGGTCATCGTCACTCCCAGGCAACAATTAACGTTTCCAACGGTCTTCGTGGACGCCGCTGGGGGTCGGCAGCAGCATAACCGACCGTGATGAGCGCCTGTGGTTCGAGATGGGACGGAAGATTGAGCGTCCGGCGAACGATATCCGGGCAGAAGAGTGGAGCGCACATCCAGCCGGTATCGAGACCGAGGCGATAGGCCATGAGGAGGGCGTTTTGCACGGCGGCGCCGAGACTCTGGATGGCCATTGTCCGCTCGGCGGCCTGACGGTCAGGATCGGGGTAACGATCGAGGTTGCTTGGGTCGAGGCAGACGAGGATGAGTACGGGGGCCTCAAGGAGACGTCGCTGTGATCCGGCGAGCCGCCGTGCAATCGTCTCCTCGTCCTCGCCGTCCATCGCGAGGTGATGGCGCCAGGCGTCGGCCATGGCCTCAGCGAGTGCGCGCTTGCGTTCTGGGTGGGTAAGAACAACAAAGCGCCACGGCTGCGTACCGTGTGGCGAGGGAGCCCACGCGGCAGCTTCGAGGATTGTAGTGACGAGCTCGGGTGGTACAGGGTCGGGACGCAGACGACGCACCGAGCGGCGCCCGCGGACAAGTTCTGGGAGGTCAAAAGGGCGAGCACCGGAGATTCCGGTGATATCCGGGAGAGGAGTGAGTGGTGGAGGGACAGGCGATGTCACTCGCATGGCGGGCTCCTCACGATGCCGGGGTTGCAGGACGGGTCGCAGGGACGGATGCAGGCGCCGGTATCCAGCTGAGCGTGGTGATTGCGCCCCAGAGCAGGACAAAGCCGGCGAGCTGCCAGGCGTCGATGGTTGTGCCGAGCGTCAACCAGTTGACAACGATCGCCAGAGCGGGGAAAGCGAGCTCGGCGAGCGTCGCGTAAGAGGCGCGCGTTTGCCGAAGGCCGGCATAGTACACGAGCATGGCCAGGAGGCCGGGCACAAGGGCAAGGAGGAAGAGGCGCGGTGCCTCCTGGGCGAGCCCAACCGCCCAGGTACGAGCGAAGGTGCCCTCTAGGAGAGCGAGCACGGCCAGGAAAGGTAACGCAAGGAGAAAGCGGGCCGCGGCGAGCGTCGGGAAGGGAAGAGCACCAAGCATGTAGCGGCCGAGGACCGTGGCGCTGCCCCAGAGTGCTGCAGCAGCAAGGGCGAGCAGTGCGGTGAGGATCCGTTCTTGGGGGAGGAGCCAGATCGGCTCGAACGCGGCGCGGCCGAAGGAGACAAGATAAGCTCCGGCGAGTGCGACCACAAAACAGGGCCAGTAGAGTCGAGGTAACCGTTCCCGCAGCAGGAAAGCGGCGAGAAGTACAGCGACGAGCGGCTGGACCTTTTGGAGCAGAATGACGGTGGTTGGGTTGCCGATACGGAAGGCGGTGGTGAACAGTACCGTAGCCAGGCCGGAAGCTCCCCAGGCGATAGCGACGAGTGCGAGCCAGGAGCGGAGAGAAAGCGCGGCGAAGGCACGACGCTGCCAGAGGAGGACCGGCAGTGCGTAAAGAGCCAAGAAGAGGTGCTCGGCGAGCACGATCGACGTTGCCGGGAGCGTCTCGGTGAGTGGCTTACGGATTGGCGCGTCGATAGCCCAGAGTGAAGCCCCCAATGCGACGACGAATACTCCCCACCGTGTCACAGTGGTTCGTCGGTTCGCCACTTGTCCCCCTCTCCCCCCGTCACCAGACGAACATCGGCGAGGTCGTCCGGCGTGTCGAGGTCGAACGCGAGCGGCAAAGCCCATAGCTCCCGAAGGGTACACCGAGCGCGGGCTGCTGCGAGGCGGTGGTGACGGCGACTCTCCGAGCCGAAAGCCGGCGCGATGACATTTGGGGGCGCGAGGGCAAGCAGGTTCGTACCAGTGCCGCGCCGATCGGGCGCGAGTACGATACCGCGCGGTTCGAGGAGGGCGAGCGCAGTCTGCACATGCTGGGCGGCAAGGAGGGGAAGATCCCCGAGGACAACCAACAGTGCTGCATAGCCCGCATGCAGCGCAACGCTCTGTGCGGAACAAACCGCGCGGTTGAGCCCTGGCTGGGCTTGGAGCAGGGGGCGTGCTCCCCACCTGGCAACTGCGGAGGCGACTTGGGCATCAGGTGTCACGACGAGCACCTCTGCGACCTCGGGAACGCTCCGGAGCACCTCGATGGTCCGCCGCGCCAGCTTCAAGACCAGCGACTGCCGCTTCGTGGGATTGAGGGCTGGGGCGAGACGGCTCTTGGCATGCTCGAGCTGCTGGATAGGGATCACTGCGAGCGTGCGCATTAGCGGCTGGCTCCACGGAGGTCGAGGGCAAAAGCCAGTGTCTCGCGAGCAAGGCGAGCGCGATCGGCCTCGTCGCGCATGATCGTATCGGTGACGAACGGACGGATACCAAGTTCAGCGATTGCAGGAGCGAGCTGAGTATCGGCCTGGTCGATAACTAAACCGTCGAGGAAGTCCTGGTAGAGACGGGCGATACCGAGCGGTGACACCTCGTGACCAAGACTGGCCAACATGCGATCGGCGGGCCCTTTGAGGGCACGACCGGCGACGATCGGGCTGACCGCGACAACAGGAGCGGCCAGTTGTTGCAGCAGCTGACGCATGCCAGGGAGGGACAGAATCGGACCGAGGCTCACGATCGGGTTCGACGGGGCGAGGATGACGGCATTGGCATGCAGGAGTGCTTGCTCGACTTCGGGAGAGGGGTGGGCCTGCATGATTCCCTCGAAACGAACGGCAAGGACTGTGTCCTGCTGGCGGCGCCGAACAAAGTATTCCTGGAACGGCAGAGGGCCATGGGGCGTTTCGACGATGGTGCGGACTGGTTCATCGCACATAGGGAGGATCCGTGCGGTGACGCCAAGCGCAGCGGCGAGTTCAGCGGTGACCTCGGTGAGGCGGGCACCCTGCCGGAGGCGTTCGGTGCGGAGAATGTGTGTCGCAAGGTCGCGATCGCCGAGCCAGAACCAGGTCGGGCGACCGTATCGGCCGAGCATACCGAGTGTGTGGGCGGTGTCGCCAAGAATACCCCATCCGGTCACTGGATTTGCGATGCCAGCAAGCGTGTAAAGAACCGTATCCAGGTCGGGCGAAATGGTGAGACCGTAGAGTTCGAAGTCGTCGGCGGTGTTGACAACGACGCAGAGCCGGTCGCCGAGTCCGAGGAGAGCGAGGCCGTGGGCGAGCTTGGCCCCGCCGACGCCGCCGGCAAGAACAACAACGAAGGCGGTCATCCCGGATTCCTGGGTCAAGAGGTGCTCCTCCATGTTTGTGTCTTCGCCGTGTGCCTGCCTGGAACCGCACGTGTTTCTGCGGTTCTCGCGGGCGCTGTAACGGATGCTACCGGGTAACGAGGGTGGACGACAATGGGTGCACGTGTTCGATGGTAGTGTGGCTCCAACAGAAGCGCAGCGATGTGCACGGGAGCACTGTCTTGCGCGACAGCTTGTGGGGACTGACGACGGCAGAGGATTGGTAGCTGCACTGCCCTCTCAAGACAACGCGGGTTGCTTCTCAGCGCGAGTTCTTTCCTCTTCCAATTCGAAATTGGGCTCTGGCAAAGAACGGATGAGACGGCAGATGACAAGAGAGCTCAGACGCGAACGAGGGTCTCTGAAAGAAGCTGAAGCGGCAGTCCGTGGTTGGGTGGGCGCGGCGGCGCGAGAAGATTGCGACGGGAGCCTATCGGATCGCAGTTGACGGTGTGATGCAACACTGGGAAAATAGTGCTATATCCAAAATCCTCCACCGAGGAGGTACCACGATGGACGCTCGCCAGGTCGAGCGGGTGCTCGCCCATCTTTGCAGCAAGGGGCTTTTTGGCGACGTTCGGCAGTGGTGCGAATCGCGCTACGACTGCGTGTACGTCGTGACCTGTCCGGACTGTGGCTGCTGCTTCGTCTTGAGCGAGGCTGAGTTTCAGGAACTTGTGGAACGGAGCACCGCACTGCAGGTGTGCGGCGTTCCACCGGATCGGCTCGAGGTACGCGAGCCTTATCCGCTACCACCGTTTGCCCGCTGAGAGGGTGCTGGTCCGCTGCCGTTCTCCTCTGTCGATATTCCTTGGAGGCCCTCGGCGGCCTGCAAAAGCGCAGCGATCGCGGCCTCGGCAATGGCGGCGGCAAGCCGTTCCGGAGGGCCATCAACCACAACGATACGGCGTGCCGAGGTCCGGCCGCGGTAGGTAGGGACGTTCATTGGGTGACAGATCACCGCAGTGAAGGGGGAAGGGTCGAGCCGGCGTCGGAGGGCCTCGAGTTCGGGAACGTTCGGGAGGAGATCGACGAGTATGGTGTGCAAGTGTGGACGTGTGAGCTGCCCGACCCAGTACGCGAGGTTTTCGTCGACGCCCAGCTCAACCAGCGCGAGGTCGGCGGTGGCGAGGGTGCGGCCGAGCCACTCGACGAGATCGGCGCCGATGCGATGCTCGACGGTGTGGTAGCGGAGCTCGGGCCAGGCAGTAGCCAGCTCGCGGAGGGCGGCTGCCCCGCGGCGACGCAGCGCCTGAACAGTCAGAGGATTCCCGCGTTCCTCCAGGAAGACAGCCTCCTGATCATGCAGGGCGAGAAAGCGGCCGAGGAGGCGGAAAACCTGAGCGGGTGGGTGTTCCTCAACGGCGACGAGTGAACGGACGAAGAGAACCCAGCGGAGACGGGGGAACGTCACCAATCACCTCCGAGGTTCAGCGGATGCTGCTGCGAGGACGACGGTGATATCTGGGTCGCACTCGACCTCAAGCAGATAGCGTCCGTTGTGGCGGCGAACCGCAAGGTCGATTCGCGAGCCAGCGAATGACACGC
The DNA here is from genome assembly GCF_023806465.1 of Thermomicrobium sp. CFH 73360. GTDB lineage: Bacteria > Chloroflexota > Chloroflexia > Thermomicrobiales > Thermomicrobiaceae > Thermomicrobium. Next base: position 249,628 of record NZ_JAMSLS010000003.1, read on the forward strand.
CCTCCAACTCGACTTCGTTGAGCCATTGTGGGAAGGCAGGACGCAGGGTAAGCCGGCGGTCGGCAGCGCGGGCCTCTGCGCCAAGGACGATGCGGAGGAGGAAAGGTACGGTACCGGCTGCCCACGCCTGGGGACTACAGCTGACAGGATAGGAGATGGGCACCATACACTCGGCTTCATCACGACCGAAACCGCAGAACAATTCGGGGAGCCGATAGGAGGGGAAGCTCGTTGCCACCTCGAGCAGATCGCTGACCAGCTGAAGAGCCTGACGGTCAAAGCCATAGCGGCGTAAACCGGCGACGATGAGTGCGTTGTCGTGGGGCCAGATGCTGCCATTGTGGTAGCTCATGGGATTGTAATGGGGCATCCCGCGCGCGAGGGTGCGGATACCCCAGCCCGCGTAGAGGTCGGGCTGGAATAGTCGTTCGACGAGTTGGGCGGCGCGAGCCGGACTGACGATCTCGCTCCAGAGGCAGTGGCCGGGATTCGAAGAGATAGCGGTGACCAAGCGACCACGCCCGTCGATCGCCTGCCCGTAGAAGTGCTCGGCATCGTTCCAGAAGAACCGTTCAAAACGCTCACGGAGCCGCTCCGCTTCAGCCCGCAGGCGGGCGACGAGCAGCTGGCGACTGTTCCCACCGAAGCGTTGAAGCACGGCGGCCAGCATGCGCTTGGCCTGGAAGACATAGCCCTGGACCTCAACTGCGGCGATGGGTGGGACAGGTTCGCTACCGTCGGGGAAAAGGAGCGAGTTATGGCTGTCCTTCCAGTTCTGGTGCTCGAGGCCGCGTGGAGAGACCTTCCCGTAGTCGACAAACCCGTCGCGGTTATGATCGGCAAAGTGGTCGAGCCAGCGAAGCGCCGCCTCGACGGCCGGAAAGAGTTCCTCGAAAAGCGCAGAGGTTCCGACCCAGTCCATAAGTTCGCAGAAGGTGATGAGAAAGAGTGGTGTGGCGTCGACCGTCCCGTAGTAGGGACTGTGAGGAGCTTCACCGAGCCGAACCATTTCGCCGAAACGAAGTTCGTGGAGGATCTTCCCAGGTTCTTCTTCGGTCCAGGGGTCGACCTTCTTGCCCTGGTAGCGTGCCAGAAAGCGGAGTGTTTCGAGCGCGAGCTCAGGCGAGAACAGCATCATCTGCAAGCTGACAATGAGGCTGTCGCGGCCGAACGGGGCGACAAACCATGGGATCCCGGCGGCGACCAGACGACCACCCGGAAAGGGGGTGAGCAACGCACGTAAATCATCGAGACTCCGTTGCAGTACCCGATTGAGGAATTCGTGATCGGTGCGGACGCGGGCGAAAGAGATCGCGGCGCCCTCGGCTGGTTCAGTGAGCCGCGAGACATCGGGAATGCGTACGGCAATGCGGCGTTCCAGGAGTTCGCGTGGTACGGCACGGAAAGTGAGACGCTCGCCACCGTGGGCTGGGAGCGTGAACCGGAAGAGCGCAAATGCGCGTGGAGGGTGAGCAGCCCCGGAGGCACGGATCAACTGATCGTGGCCAGGGAGGAGCATGCGGGGAATGGCCAGATCAGCGAGGTGCGTGGTGCCGGCCTCGGTGGTCACGATGTCTGGCGTGCGACTAAAAACGATTTCGGTCTCGAGCACAACATCGTCAGGGGCGCGGTAGGCGAGGCGAAGCTGTCGGTCATCATGGTACGGGAGTACCAGGTGCCCGCGCGGGCTTTGACGTGGGAAACCGCGTACCTCGAAGATGTCAAGAAAGTCGGCGGCGAAGACGAGTGCCAGTTCGAGCGAGACGGGGAAGGGGTTGTAGTTTTCGAGGACAAGTTCCTCCTCAAGTGTGCCGCGGCGAATGGTTCGGCAGCGCCGGAGGGCAATGGTGTGGGCGAGGACATCGCGGCCTGTGTGGTCGCGGAAAACGGTGTTGCCAAACTCGAAGACCGCGATATCAGTGCGCTCGGCTGACGAGTCGAAGAATTCTGGTTCCTCGCCGTTCAGGAGTAGCCAAAGCTCACTGAGGAATCGGGTATCACGCGCATAAACGCCCGCACCTGGGAAGGTACGGCGCAAGTCGCCCCGTTCGTCGCTGACGACGAAGAGTTCACCATCCTTGAGAATACGTGCATCGCGTGCCAGCCCCATCGTGCCATCCGATCCAGGCAGGGCCGTCCGACTTGGAGCAAGTGTAGCGGGACGGCGAAGCTAGATGAGCTCGCCGTACTCTTCCCATTCATAGGGATCGATACGACGTTGCCACTCCGTTGTGCCGTAGTCCGGGCAGCGGCGACGACACTTCTCTGCATCCCAACGCTTGACCGCAATGTAGGTCTCAATCAAGGGCCGTCCGAGGAGCTCGCAGAGAACGGTATCGGATTCAAGCGCGTTGAGCGCTTCCTCGAGCGACCGAGGGAGGGGAGGAAGCCCCTCAAGCCAGCCAACGTCCTTCTGGATCGGTGCAGGTGGCTGGAGGCGACGCTGGATACCGTCCCAGCCGGCGGCGAGCGAAGCAGCTAAAGCGATATAGGGATTCGCGGCTGCACCGCCCAGTCGGTTTTCGATTCGGGCTTTTGCCCCCTGTGCGTCAGCTGGAATTCGGAAGGCAGCGGAGCGATTGTCGTATCCCCAGCAGATGCAGGTCGGGGCGAAGAGGCCAGGTTGATAGCGTTTATAGTCGTTGGGGGTTGGAGAGAACAACGCGATGAGCGCATGGGCATGGTGGAAGAGGCCACCGAGGAAATGCCACGCGAGCTCCGAGAGACCAAAGCGACCATCTGGGTCAGCGAACAAATTATCACCGGTGTGTGAATCGATCAGGCTGTGGTGCAAGTGGGTTCCGGAAGCTGCTTGGTCAATGAATGGCTTGGTCATGAACGGGGCGAGATAGCCGTGTTTCCGTGAGACCTCCTTGACGGCGGTGCGAAAGGAGAAGGCCTGGTCAGCAGCGGTCAGCCCGTCGGCAGGACTGAAGGTGATCTCGAATTGCCCAGGAGCGTTCTCAACACTGAGGGTCGAGACCTCGATGCCGTGAGCCTCGAGCGCGGTGAGAAGTTCGTCGCGCCAAGCCGGATCGAAATTGTTCCGGACGGTGGAACAGATCTGCTTATCGCGAAAGACAGGCTCGCGAGTCTCGGCGTGTAAGAGGTAAAACTCGTATTCAAAGCCGCTGCGAGGGATCCAGCCATGGGAGCGGTAGAGTTCGACGATGCGGCGACAGACAACGCGGGGATCTTCGGGAGCCGGGGCGTCGTCGCGATAGAGATCACCGAGGACGCGGGCTTCGCCGGGCGCATAGGGTAGGACGACGAGCGTGTCGAGATCGGGCCGGAGCAGGTAGTCGGGGGGTGGCAGGCGTTCTTGGAGTGGGATGTCCCAGCCGGAGGCGTCCTGAAGCAGCATGCCGCCGTAGAAGTTGAGCCCTTTCTTTGCGTACAACGGGAACTTGGCGAGGGGTACGCTCTTGGAACGAGCGATGCCATGGGTATCAGCCATCTCGAAGCGGACCCAACGTACCCTAGCCGCTCGCAACAGACGCGTCACGGTCGCGATATCCATATATCCTCCCCGAGTAAGCCGAAATAGTGAGGTTTTTTGGTGGGTTTGATCACACCACTCTGTGAAGACACCGCCAGAGCCGCGATGTCCTTGTGATCTCCCAGCCGACCCATACGGCGCGAGTATACCGAGAAGAGGGGCTGGTTCGGCAAGAGAGGCCGTATCGGCTCAAGTGATGCGGCGATCTCCAGATGCTGTCGGGTCAAGCGGCGCTCGGGGCATGTGACTATTGTGGCTCTCAGACTGCTTGATGAGACTGGCAGCGGAGCGGGCGGCTCGACGCTCTTGCCAAACGTGCAGAGCGGAGGGGGCGAGTGAAAGGAGGATAACTCCCACGATGATCGGAAGAAGATAGCGATCGACTCCAGGAATGACACTGCCGAGCCAGCAGCCGGCGAGAGTGACGCCGACAGCCCAGAGTGCTGCGCCTGCGATATTGGCGAGTACGAAGTGGCGATAGCGCATGCGACCCATGCCAGCGACGATGGGTGTGCAGGTATGGACAATCGGCATGAAACGGGCAAGGGTCACCGCCTTCCCGCCGTGCCGCGCGAAGAACTGTTCTGCCCGGTAGAGGTAGCGCTTCTTGAAGAAGCGGGAATCCTCGCGCTGCAGGAGCGCACGCCCGACGCGGAAGCCGAAAGTATATCCAACCTGGTCACCAGCAACAGCGGCGAGGAAGCAAGCGGCGACCAGCCGACGGATGTCGAGGTAACCCTGAGAAGCGAGAAACCCGGCGTTGAACAGGAGCGAATCGCCGGGAAGAAAGAGACCGATGAGGAGACCACTCTCGGTGAAAACGATTGCGGCGACACCGAGGAGGCCGATAGTGCGGATGATCGTGACGAGGTCGAGGTTTGGCACACATCCTCCTTTCCTGCTGGGTGGAGTGTAGCGGATGCGTGGTGCAGAGCTGCGGACAGACAGTGGGATTGTAGGATCCCCATTCGCTTCAGGTCGGGTGGCCGACGCTCGCAGTGACTCGCTGAGAGGGTGCGCTGATCGCTTTTAAGGGGTTAGGTCACAAATGGGACGCCACCGGTGTGCTTGCGGAGTGTCACTGCGTGGCGAGGGTGTGGGCTGAATGTGATGGATCGGTATTGGAATTCAGCCGGTTCGACGAGCTGTGGCATCGAAGAGCCGCGTGAGTGCATCGAAGTAACCAAGGCGTTGACAACGAGCCATCGTTCTGCCATTCCTCACTGCGTTGTTTGCTGGAGGACTGCAAGCCGGAGGCGCAAAGGGGGCGTGATGGAGATCGAACGGAGGCTCACAGAGCTCGGGATTGAACTGCCACCAGTACCGGCGCCGGCGGGGAATTATGTGCATGCGGTGCGCACGGGGAATCTGCTGTTTCTCGCGGGAAAGGGGCCGTGGAATCCCGACGGGACGATGCCGACGGGGAAAGTAGGCCGCGACGTGACGGTGGAGGAGGCATACCAGCATGCGCGCTCGGTCGGGCTGGTACTCCTTGCGGTGCTCAAACAGGAACTTGGGGACCTGGACCGCGTGAAGCGGATCGTCAAAGTGTTGGGCATGGTCAACGCGGTGCCCGAGTTCGAGCAGCATCCGAGGGTCATCAACGGTTGCTCCGATCTGTTCGTCCAGGTCTTCGGTGAACGGGGACGCCACGCGCGATCGGCTGTGGGCATGGGATCCCTACCCCGAAACATTACCGTTGAAATTGAGGCGATTGTGGAGGTTGAGTAACTCCCAATTATGACCCTGCTTGTGACGGGGTCGAGGGCTCCTCGGCCGGCGAGCTCTCGACCTCGTCCCGTGAGGCTTGCTCTTCCACTTCCTCGAGTGTTGTTGGCTCTTCCGGTCGTTCTGGGCTCAACATCTGGCGGACGAAGAGGAGCTCGCGGCGGCGGAGGTCCCACAGCCGCTCGAGTTCCACATTGATCTCCGCAACTCGCTGCAGAGCATGCTCCCGGTCAAAGAGCATCTCGGGCAGCGCCTGCAGGAGACGACGGCGCTCCTCGGCCAGTTCCTCGATGCGCGCCAGGACTGGCGAAGGAAGCCGTACACGTTCTAGTTCGAGCCACAAGAGTTCGTCGTCGTCAAACATCGCTCACGATCCGATTGGAGCGTACACGAGCAGGGAAGCAAGTCCGAGTTCGTGCAGCCGAGTGGCTGGCACCTGTCCATCCGGTGTCCAGCCCCGTATACGGTAGTATGCCGTGATCAGCGTCTCAAGTTCCGCTCGATCGATGCCTCCAGGACCGAGCAGCCGGTCAGGGAGTGTATCGTCGGCGCGTGTCCAACCCTGTCGAAGGTTGAAGAGCTTCTTGAGCGTGACGATCCGCTCACCGGCGCGTTGGAGTTTATCAGCGTCCACTGGTAGTCCGGTCACCAGCCGTACCAACTCGGCAGCCTCAGCGAAGAAGTCATCGAAGCAATGGCGGAGAAACTTGCAGATTGGTAGAGCATCAAGGACGGCCGAGCGGTCTTCACTTCGTGCGGTTGCACATGCTAGTTGCTCGACGGGGTCACCGGCATGCTCGGAGAAGTCGACCTCGTAGGCGGAGGTTCGGTTGTGGCAGGCGCCGCGCGGTGTGACAGCGAAGCCGAGTGCCATGGCACGGAGGTTCTTGGGGTGATAGCCGGGGAGTTCAAGGCCTTTGACATGCATGGCCCATTCGTGACTTCCCTGGCCAACAATCTCGGCGGCGCGACGCGAGCCCTCGGCGAGGAGTTCCCCAAGGGGGCCCCGCCGTTCACCGATCGACTCCAGCGTGCGGAGGAGGCTTGTACCGTCGCCGAAGCGCGGCCACTCCGCGGGATCACCAGGGAGTGGGACTCCACGCTCGACACATTCCATTGCCCAGGCGATCGTACCACCGGCACTGATGGCATCCATCCCATAGTGATCGCAGAGTGCGGCCGCGCGGAGGACAACATTTGGGTCCTCAATGCCGCAGAGGGATCCGAGGGCGAAGAGCGTCTCGTACTCGAGACGGACGGTGACTTCTGGCCCCGCGTCAGTGGTGCGGAAGTGATGCTCGCAGCCGACAGTGCAAGCGGCACAGGCCTGGCGGTCGGCGCGCTGGTGAAGGGCGAGGTGTTCACCTGCGAGCGCTTCGGCAGCGGGGAAACTGCCGGTTTGGAAGTTGCGTGTCGGCAGCACACCAAGCCGGCTGAAGAAGGCAAGGTTCGCAACCGTACCCAGTTCGCGGTACTTGGCGGTCTCCGGCCCGAGGCTCCGTGCGGCAAGCCGCCGGGCGGCGGCTGCCACACCGGCTGGATCGGCAACAGGCGGGAATCGTCCCGTGCCGCGCACCGCAATTGCTTTCAGGCGCTTTGCTCCGAGGACTGCACCAGGGCCGGTTCGACCGGCGAGCCGGCCATCGTTCACCACGGCAGCGTAACGGACAAGTCGCTCACCGGCGCGGCCGATTGCGGCAACGCGGGCATCTCGCCCAAGTTCGGCGCGGAGCGCGGCAGCGGTCGCTTCGGGGTCATGACCGAGAAGGTCATCGGCCGGGCGTAGGTATGCGCGATGGTTCTCGACGACCAGAACAGACCAGCGGGGGGCCTGCCCGAGGACAACGAGCGCATCGAAGCCGGTGCGACGGAGGACGAGGGCGAGGTAGCTGGAGGTGAGGGAATCTGCGATGAAGCCGGTCTGAGGCGAGGTCGTGGCGATAGCGAGCTTGCAGGAGGTCGTGATGCCGGTGCCGATGAATGGGCCCGTGGCGATGACAAATGGGTTCTCCGGTGCCCAGGGATCAACCTGCGGAGGGGCGAAGTGAAGGAGAAGCCAGGTAGCAAGGCCGGCGCCGCCGAGAAGCAGTGAAGAGACTTCCTGCGGGATGGGAAATGGCTCCGCCTGCCCAGTTGAGAGATCGATGACCAATGCTTTCCCGTGGACAGCGTGCATGCGTTCAGCCTCCAGCTTGGGCGGCAACGAGGAGTACCTCGCTGCCGGGTGACAGCGGTGTGGTCGGTTCGCGAGTGAAACGGGCGTTCACGACGAAGACATACCCCCGTTGGAGCCATCCCAATTCGGGATCAATAACAGGGCCCGCGAGCTCTGGGCAGGCTTGGAGCAGGGCGCGCGCCAGATCACCGAGTGTCTCCACGGCAGCATCAATCTCAATGCGTCGCTTCCCTGCCAGCAGGGCAGGGAGCCCATATAGTTCGACCGCATAGCGTGTCGCTTCAACCGTCATGGGTGGAAGCCATTCAATCCGTCGAGGTAACTCCTCGCGCAAGTATGGACGACCAAGAAGCCCCTCGCAAGTCGCCTGAGTGGAGGGATGGAGACAGGCAAGATGGTTCACGCTAAAGGATTGGGTGAACGGGTTCCTTCAGTAACACGACTTCGAGCTGCGGAGAGACGCCCAGCTGTCCCTGGCAGGTGTAAGTGACTCGCACTTCCGGTTCAGCCAGCCGAATTGCAGTGCTCGATCTTGTGACCTGTTGACCGAAATCTTTGCTTTGCGATAGGGGTGTGAAGAGGGATAGGGCGGGACTCTTGCATCCTAGGGGAGACAGAGCGCCTTCGACAGGCAGGAAATGTAAGCCTGGTGGACACTGCGTTCTGAGTGCGCGGGTTTGGCAGCTTCTTTGCCAGTCGTCCTGCCAGGTTGGCCGCGGCGATGCTACCTCTGCGGGTAGCGATGGCTGTGGAGCATCGAGTGCCGTACCTTTCGATGCGACCGGGGACACACGCATTGTGCTGGGGGACTCACCGCTGGCTACTTCTGCCGGGCGCTTCATTGCCTCGGGACTGAATTTGGTTGCCCACCCGCAACACGGCCACGAGTAATGGCCCCACGCGAAGAAGCAGCGTGGTCACCGGAGCGCTTCGGCGGGAGGACGGGGAGAAAGGACGACCAGGTTGACGGACTCGTCAGGACAGTTCACTCGTCAAGCGAAGGCGGTCGCGCGAGAATGCGTGGGGAGACGGTGGCCGTACCACATCGATATGGCACGTTGGGAAGCGAGTGATGAAAAAGGAGCATGGTTATGGCGGGTCAATCAGGGCACGGGGGCTGGCGGCAGTGGATCGACGGCGAGGCGTTTCTGGCCGTGCTCATTTGGGGTGCATCGTTTCCGATCGTGAAGCACGGCGTGGACTCGTTCGGGCCACTGTCGTTTGCGGTGTGGCGTCTGATGGTGGCGATCGGCTGCCTCCTGGTGTGGCTGCGCCTGCGTGGCGAGTCGTTGCGGGTGAGGCGACAGGATCTTCCGCGACTAGCGATGGCGGGTTTTGGGGCGATGGGAATCTTCCAGATCGTGTTTCTTGTTGGCATGCGGCATACCACCTCGACGCACAGTGCGCTCTTTTTGAACACGAGTCCGTTATGGGCGCTACCGATCTCGTGGTTGATCGAGCGGCAACGGCCGCGGACCGGGGGGATGATTGGGGCGCTGCTCGGGTTTATTGGTGTGGTGCTCATGGTTGGTCAGCCGGACGCGACGGCCCGTACGACGTTACTCGGAGATCTCTTGACGCTGGGCGCGGCGATCTGTTGGGTCGGGGTGACGCTGATCCCACGGCCGCTGGTCGCGCGATACGGAGCAGTGCCAGTCACGACGTGGATGCTGATGGGGAGCCTGGTCGTGGTTGGGCTCGTCGGCGCTCGGGACGCGGTGCAGAGCGTGGGAGATCCACCAGGGTGGGGCGCGTGGGGAGCGCTGCTGTACACGGGGGTCCTGGCAATGGTGGGTGCCAACGTATTCTGGCAGCGAGCGGTGCAGCGGTTGGGAGCAGCAACAACCTTGGTCTACTACTACCTACAGCCGGGGATCGCCATGATGCTGGGCGTCGTGTTCCTCGATGAGAGCGTGCGACTCACCCAGGTAGTGGGCTTGTTGGCTGTGTTCGCTGGTGTGCTGGTCGCGCAGCGAGCGGCTATCACGCAGCCGGCGGTTCGGGTGGCGGATCCGGCGGGTCAGCGGGCGGACTGACGGTCGCTGCACCATCCGGGGTGGCGTGGCCGAGGCGTTCACGGACGGCGGTGGTGAGGTCGATGCCAGTCATGGCACTGAAGCTCTCGATAAGCTGCTGGACGATGATGGGGAGTTGGGTGGCATAGCGGCCGAGACCACTCGCGCCGTCGGGGCCGGTACCGGAGTCGAAGACAACGACGCGCTCAACCTGCGTGAGCGGGCGTGCGGCAGCTTCGACGACCTTGGGCAGTTGCTCGACGAAGGCTTGGTACATAAGGAGTTGCATTGCCACGGGGCCGTAGGCGTTGAGTGCCTCAGCAAGGGCACGCTTGCCATCTGCTTCCGCGAGCATTAGCGGCACGTTGTCCCTCCGCTTGTGCGACGAGCTCGGCCTGGAGTGCCTCGGCGAGGGCTTTCTTGGCGTCGGCTTCCGCTTGTCCAACTTGGCGGATACGGGCGGCCTCGCCGGCGCCGAGGAGTTCGCGCTCACGCGAGGCAGCTTCGGCACGGACAATCGTGGCTTGGCGATCACCTTCGGCACGCAATATAGCCGCTTGCTTTTCCCACTCCGCCCGAATAACCGTTGCCTCACGCTCGGCCTGAGCACCTTTGAGGACGGTGGCCTCAAGCTCCTTCTCGCGACGGCGTGCCTCCATCTCCTGGACAGCGATGGCTGCCTCCGTCCGAGCGAGCTCCACCTGTTGCTCGGCGACCACAACTTGACGGCGAGCCTCGGCTTCAGCGAGGGGTCCGGCCTGGGTGGCGCGGGCGCGTTCGGCTTCGATTTCGGCGGCATAGCGGGCCTTGCGGACCTCGGCTTCCTTTTGGGCCGCGGCGGTTTCTGCGTCGGCCATGGCCTCGGCAACGGCAGCTTGCTGCATCGCCTGAGCACGGCGGACGCGGGCATCCCGCTCGGCTTCAGCTCTGCCGACCTCGGCATCTCGCTTGACTTCGGCGGTTCGCCGCTGGCCAAGCGCGTCGAGGTAGCCCTGCGGGTCGCTAATTTGCTGGATGGTGAGCACGTCGATCTCGATCCCCATGCGAGAGAGGTCGGCGGCCGACTCGGCTGCCAGTCGCTGAGCGAAGGCTTGCCGATCGGCATTGATCTGCTCGACTGTCAGCGTGCCGAGTATGGAGCGGAGGTGCCCCTCAAGGGTCTGGAAGATGACGCTCCGGATTTGGTCTTGTGACATACCGAGAAAGCGTTCGATGGCGTTCATCAACATAATGTCATCGGAGCCGACCTTGACGTTGGCGACTGCGTCGACTGAAACAGGCACGCCTTCCTTGGTGTAGGCCGAGGTGATCTTCAGGGGGATGGTCATGACGTTGAGGGAAAGAAAGTCGACGCGCTCGATGATCGGGATACGGACGCTGGAGCCGCCTTTGACGAGACGATACCCGACGGTTCGCCGTTGGCCAGTCTCGGGATCGATGATGGAGCGCTTGCGTCCGGAGAAAACGGCGACCATGTTAGGTGGGACCTTAACGATATTGCGACTGACAATAGCTAAGAGCGCAGCGAGGGCGAGGAGGATGAAGAGGACAGCAGCGAGAGCAAAGAGCACCTCGAGGATGGTCATGGAATGCCTCCCTCGTGCTTGACCTCGTGAGCCGCGACTTCGGTCGGTTCGACGACGACGGTGGTTCCAACGATGTCCGTAATGCGGACAAGATGCCCGGTCGGGATAGGCGTGCTGTGGGTGCTACGGGCCAGTAGCTGGCGGCTGCCAGTGGCATCGCGGACGACGACGTAACCAAGGCCGTCAGCTGGAATGGCAACGCTGACCTCAGCCAATCGCCCACGGAGCTGCTGGAGCGAGAAGGAAGTGGTCGCCTGCTGGCGATAGAAGAAGGCGACGAGCCACCAGGCGGCGGCACCGAAGAGAAGCGCACTTGCTGCCGCGATCAGCGCGCTCGTGAGCGGTGCAGCATTGAGGTAGGTTGCGATGAGGCCAGTGGCACCAAAGGCGGTCAGCGCGACGGCGATGACCTTGCCATTGAAGGGCCCGATTCCCTCGCCTGAGTCGACGTCGAAGGCGTCAGCGATCTCCCCGACGAGGAAGGTGACGGCGAGAAAAAGGAGACCAAGGAGAGCGATAGCCAGGTAAAGGAAATAGATCAGCATGGCTCTCTCCAGAAAAGCAGCCCTGCTCCCGCCAGGCGAGCCGTCGGGCAGTACTACATCGCGTTCGGTTCGCTGACGGATGTTGCTTCGAGAGCAGTATACAGTCTCAGCGAGCGCGTTGGCTCGCGATTGTGGACAAGATTCCAGGGAATATTTGGTTCGATGAGGCGAGGCGCCCGCGGGAGGTGGCCAACTCTTCGGGCGTTACCGTGATTGCTGCGTCAAGCTGGTCTCCGCTCCGTGTCCCGCTAGACGGAGGCCTCACCCGGGAACAAGGCGGAGCAGACGATCATCACCACGCTGTGGGCTACCGCGGCCATCGCGGTTGCTGGTCAAGACGTACAGCGCGCCATCTGGACCTTCGACGACGGTGCGGAGACGACCGAACTCGCCCCGATAGAGGGGCTCAAGCTGTGTAACTGTCTGGCCGTCTGGTGCCAGGACAACTCGCCAGAGTGCCTGGCTTCGCAGTCCGGCGAAGAGCAGGTTCCCTTGCCACTGCGGGATGCGCCCAGCAGTGACAAATGTGGCACCGCTGGGTGCCCAGGTGTCGTTTCCGCTCTCGATGAGAGGTGGGACAGCATCAGGGAGCTCCTGACGCACAAGAGTGCCCACAACGAAGGGCCAGCCGTAGTTGCGGCCGGGCTCGATCAGGTTGACTTCATCGTGTGCAGCAAGGCCCAGATCGCCGGTGGGACCATGCTCAGTGGCATAGAGGCGCCCATCGGGTGACCAAGCGAGCCCCTGTGGATTTCGGTGGCCATAACTCCATACGAGTGAGCCGGGGAACGGGTTATCAGGAGGAATTGAACCGTCGGGTTCGACACGAAGGATCTTGCCAGAGAGCGACGTCCGGTCCTGAGCAGCTGGCGGATTCCGCGCGTCACCAGTCGTGATGTACAGTCTCCCATCCGGGCCAAAGGCGATACGACCGCCGTCATGGATGGAGGCGCCAGGGATGCGATCGATGATGACCTGAGGTTCGACCAGCCGCCCATTGGACTCCGTGTAGCGAACGACGCGGTTCCACAGTTGATTTCCCTCGCTGTAGGTGTAATAGAGGTAAACCCAGTGCGTCTCGGCAAAGTTTGGGTGGAGTGCCAGGCCCAGCAAGCCGCCCTCACCAACAGCGGCAACCGGAAGCGTGAGCGCTGGTTCCGCACGAAGTTCACCGTTTACTACCAGGCGCACTCGTCCAGGTCGCTCCGTCAGGAAGAGGCGGCCGTCAGGGGCAAAGGCCACCTCCCACGGTGCCTCCAGGCCGGTAAGTACCGTTTCGACTCGAATGGCAACAGGGCCGGAGGTTGGCACGGTCGGCGTTGGCACAGGGGTAGCCGGGCTGGAAGCGACAGTGGGGCTCGGTCCTGCAGTGGCAGCAGGTGTCGGTGTGATGACGGGGGCCGTCACCGTAGCTGCTGGCGATGGGCTGGGAGGTCGAGGAGGGGTTGGTGGGCCACTTTCCTGGCGGCGAATACCAATGGCACACCCTGGTAAGGCAAGTGTTGCGAGCAGGAATGAGCGGCGTGTGAGTCGCTGCTTCTTCGGCTGGCGGAGGCTTGAGGCTCGCTGCGGTCCTAAATGCATTGCTGCCGTCCCTTCGTCACGCAGCGCCGAGATAGCGCAGGGCGATTGCAGTCATGAGCCGGACGCCAACTGCTAACGCATCCTCATCAAGGTCGAAACGTGGGTGATGCGGTGGATAGATAATGCCGCGCTCCGGATTCGCCACTCCAAGACTGATCATGCAGACGGGCACACGTTGAGCCACAAAAGCGAAGTCCTCCCCTGCCATGAGCGGCTCGCGGTCATAGACGCGCTCTGGCCCCAGGAGTTCTGTTGCCACTTGGCGTGCTAAGGTCGTGAGCGTGGGATCGTTGTGCATCGCCGGATAACCACGGAGGTAGACCGTTTCGGCCTCAGCACGCATGGCTCGGGCAATGCCGGACGCCAGCTCGCCGATGCGCTGCTCGAGGTGATCACGAACGGCGGGTGAGTATGTCCGCACAGTGCCTTCCAGGATAGCGTGGTCGGGAATGATGTTGGTTGCCGTTCCGGCGTGGAGCTTGCCAACGGTGATGACTGCTGAGTCAAGCGGGTTGGTTTCTCGACTCACGAGTGTCTGGAGCGCGATGACAATCTGCGCGGCAACGACGATCGGGTCGACCGCGGTTTGGGGCTTGGCAGCGTGGCCACCGATGCCGCGCACGACGATGCGGAAGGTATCGGCCGCGGCCGTCGCGGGACCGGGTGAGATGGCGACCTCGCCGGCCCGGTGGGTACTGTCGACGTGAAGGGCGAAGGCAGCATCAACTGGAGGATCGTCGAGAATACCGTCGGCAACCATAGCGGCGGCACCACCGGGTCCCTCCTCGGCGGGCTGGAACATGAGCTTGACAGTGCCAGCAAAACGATCACTCAAGGCATGCAGGAGTTCGGCGACACCGAGCAGAATGGTGGTGTGGGCATCATGACCGCAGGCGTGCATGATGCCGGGACGGGTCGATCGATAGGGGACATCGTTCTGCTCGTCGATCGGAAGCGCGTCCATGTCAGCGCGGAGGAGAACGGTACGGCCTGGGCCTCGCTCGCCGCGGATCACGGCGAGAATCCCGTTTCCTCCCGTTGTCGGCCCCGGTTGAATCCCGGCAGCGCGGAGTGCCTCCGGGGACATAAACAATGGGCGCCCGTCACCACCGAGGCCCGTCCGGTGCTCGATCCCAAGTTCGCGCAGATGTCCGGCGACGAGGCGCGCTGTGTTGACTTCTTGTAAGGAGAGCTCCGGGTTCATGTGGAGATAGCGGCGCGTCTCGCGCAACCAGGCGTCGAGCTCCGGTGTGACTCGCACCAGTTCGTCCCACTGCATCACGCTCTCCCTCCGTCGCATGTCCCGGCTGATCGTACCATCCGAGACGGTTGATCGGGCGAATGGTCGAGGAGGCGCAAAGGGGCGTGTGGAGTCTGGACTTTCGGATCACCAAGGTGCGGCTTGGAGCACAGCATGGTGTCAAGAAGAGAGGGAAAAGCGACGCGATTGTTCGGTAGCGTGGGACAGGGGGGAGCGTGTACTCCAGTGGCCGGGGCAGGAGCGTCCGGAGGAGTCGTGACGGTATGCCATCACGAGGGGTTTGGGGGATTGGATCGCCGCTTCGTAGGGGAGCGATGCATCACGCCTGCCCGCGCGGAGGGCCGGGTTGGTGTGACACTTACCGAATGCCGCAGGTGTGCAAAAGGCCGCCGTTGACCGTTGGCCAGCCCTCGCTGCCCTCACTCCGGTGCAACCCTCACCCAGTCTCCCGGAGTCGCTCCCCTCACCCCCTGACCCCCTCTCCCGCGCGTGGCGGGAGAGGGGGAACGCTTGGGGAGCGGTGCTTACCGGAAAACAGTGGCGGTGGTGCTCGTCACGGAGCTCTGCGATCATTCTGTCAGGCACGGGAAGGCGAGTCAGAAGTTGGAGGGAGGCGGGTGATTGGCAACGGTTCCGAGCAGGGCTGTGCGGGGTGGGATGCGCCTCGGAGTATTCCGGTAGCCCAGGCGTTGGATTGGGGGCGCATGAAGGGCCATGCGACGCCTTCCCGGGTAATTGGTGATGATCGAGGGGGTTGACGCAGTGGGTACAGATGGGGGAAACGGCATGTATATCGGGCGCTTTCCGTACGGCCGATATGCGCGAGCTCCCCAGCCGGACCTCACGGTAGAGGATCTACGGCGCGTCTATGTGCTGGTACCGCGGGAGGATGGTCGCGGCGATGAGAACATCACAGTGGCCGAAATGACTGACCGGCAATTCCGGGAATGGATTGTCGCGAAGGCGGCGCTGCATGGGGTGCCGCTCATCCCGCCGTTGGGACGGATTGGTCTGGAGACCCGCGTCCACCTCTTGAACTACCTCATTCACCAAGGTGTGCGGATCTATCTCGTACCGAAGCCGGAGGCGTGAGCGGAATCGAACCGAGATGTTGGTTGTCAGCAGAGAAGCCGTGGTCATGCTCTTCCTGTAGCAGACGGGGTAACGAATTCACGGATACAGTACAGTGCTGAAATTGGGTTGCTCCCCGTTCCGGCGTCATGCGCGGGAGACGCAACAGGAAGGAGGCCGGTGAAGGTCATCATGTCGAGCACCGTCTAGCCAGGCGCTGAAGACCGTCCTCTGCTTCGAATTCTTGACTGGGCAGGGCGGGGGTGAGTGACCGTAGTTTCCACAGGAGGGCGCTCATCCTGTCACTCAGGTGGTGTGGATGTCCTGCGAGCTGTTCGAGCTGTGGTTCTGGGGGCAGGGTCAGTAGTGCTCGATCCTGCGGAATCTTGCTGTTAGCGGCAATCTCTCCGCTGGAGGCGAGGCAGACCATCTCCTTGCGTCACCGAGAGAGGATCTCTGTAGGCTGGAGGAAGACTGCGGTGTGCGCCCCCCGAGGCGGCGCCAGTTTCTGTGGTGATCGGTCGGTCTGAAACAAGCATTGCAGACCCGCGCCGGTTGGCCTGGTATCTTCTCCGACACGATAGAAAGGCCGTTTCCATCATACAGACGGGGCGAGACCGTATTTCCCGCTCTTACGCGGAAGGCGAGCAGTGTGCCAAAGGGGATCAATGGGGCTGTGCTCACGGGCGAAAGGCATGCGCAGGGTCAGCCCCTTCATTGGGGAGCGCCGAAGGCAGCGCGTGGTCCTCGGCTAGAAGGGGTCGAGGGATGGTTTTGTTGAGCAGAGTGTGAAGCAAGTCGGGACAGACCTGCTCCTCTCGTATCCTCCTCCTCGTGCTTTCCCTGTCAGATCCTCGGGGTGATGCCCCTCCCTCCGCAACAGGAGCAGCATATTGGGCGTTTCGCAGGCAGATTGTCCTGTTGCCAACCGAGCCGAGACGCACCATCGTCGATTGAGCCTATGTCCATAGGCAGGGGGCTTTGCCGCTGCGGTGCCGTGTTCCTTAGAAGGACAGCGGCCTGAGGGTCCGAGCGGTTGGGATGGAGATTGAACGTCCATGCGTGCGCGGCTCGCCACTCGGTACTGGGGCAGTGTGGACTTCCGTCCCTCCCCTGCTTCCGACCGTCAGGATATCGGCAAGTTGCCGGCTGATGCGTAGTGTTGGTCATGCAAACGAAGGGCAGGGAAGCAGGAGGGCAGGTGCCGATGGGGATCTTGGGGACGATGCGAGTCAGCCTATCGGCTCTAACGGCACAGCGAGTGCGGATGGATGTGACGGCGTCGAATTTGGCGAATGTCGACACGACGCGGACGCCGCAGGGGGGACCGTACCTGCGACGACAGGTCATCTTTGCTACAGAGCAGCCGAGTCCGTTTGCTCGTCTTCTGCAGACACGGACGGGGATCGTGCAGACACCGCCGAGTATTGCGCGCGGCGTTCACGTCGCTGGCATCGTCGTCGACCAGCGGGCAGTGCGCGAGGTTTACGATCCGAGTCATCCGGATGCTGATGCGAACGGGATTGTCCGCTACCCGGACATTGATGTGGTGAGCGAGATGACGAATCTCATCGCTGCAACCCGGGCGTATGAGGCGAACGTGACGGTATTGGAGTCATTGAAGGCGATGGCGATGCGGGCATTGAGCATCGGCCGAGCGTGAGCCTTTGTCGCACGGTGGAGAGGGGGACAAGGTGAGCATCGCGCCGGTTCTTCCGATCACGGGAGAGATTGCGCCGGTCAGCAGTGAGGCAGCATCGTCAGCGTCGCGAGCCGGTGGCCCGTCCTTCGGTGAGGTGTTAGAGAAGGCTTTTGGAGTGCTAAACGAGCAGTTGAACGAGGCTGATCGGCTGGCCCTCGCACTGGCAGCCGGAAAAGATGTTGACCTGCACCAGGTCATGGTGGCCTTGGAGACAGCGTCGATTGGGTTGCAGGCAGCACTGCAGATCCGTAACCGAGCGCTCGAGGCCTACCGTGAAGTCATGTCGATGCCGATCTAGTTGGTGAACAGGACGAGCGAGCACCATGCTGCGACGGTTTGCACCATACTGGGAGCTTCTCCGAGAGCGCTGGGACGGGCTCAGCCAGAACCGGCGGGTGGCGATTGTCGCCGTTGGTCTGACGGCAATCTTTGCCGTCGCGCTTCTGCTCCTCATTCAGCCGCCGCAGCAGTATGCGCCGCTCTACTCAGGACTTTCGGCGGACGACGCAGCAGCGATTATCGAGCAGCTCCGGCAGCAGGGAGTGCCGTACAAGCTCTCGAATGATGGGACTGCCATCAGTGTGCCGGTCGATCAGGTTGCCAAGTTGCGACTGGCCCTGGCAGCGCAGGGGTTACCAAAAAGCGGGACACTCGGCTTTGAGCTTTTCGACCGGTCCTCGTTCGGAGTGACCGACTTCCAGCAGCGGGTGAACTACCAACGGGCGTTGGAAGGGGAGTTGGCGCGGACGATCAGCCAACTCGACGGGGTGCGGTCGGCACGTGTACACCTAGTCATTCCCGAGCAGTCGCTGTTCACCGAGCAGCAGCAGCCGACGACGGCAGCAGTGGTCCTGCAGTTGAAACCGGGGAGTCGGCTCACGGACGAGCAGGTGCGCGGTGTCGTGCACCTGGTCTCGGCCGCTGTCCCGGGGCTACAGCCAGAGCACGTCACGGTGGTGGATGAGAGCGGGAATGCGCTCTGGTCAGGGGGTGGGGTAGCGGCGGCTGGTGGGATGAGCGATCACCTCAAGGCACAGCGAGCGTTCGAGACGGCGATGGCGACGCAGCTCCAGACGATCGTCGCACGAGTGGTTGGGAACAATAACGCGGCTGTGCAAGTCAGTGCGAGCTTTGACTGGGACCAGCGGCAGGTGGACAGCGAGATTTACAGTCCAAACGGTGCCCAGCCGCAGGTGCGCAGCCAACAGGAACGTGTGCAGACGACGGAAGGGACGGCGACGGGCCCGATTGGTGTGCCGGGGGTAGACAGCAACGTAGACACCTATCAAGAAGGGGCGGCTGGGCAGAACCAGCAGCGCAGCGAGCTGCGGGAGAGCACGGTGAACTTCGAACTCTCCCGACAGGTGGAGCGTGTCGTCCAAGCACCGGGGAAGATTCAGAGGCTTTCCGTGGCGGTCGTGCTGAACAGCGCGGCGGTAGATCCTGCCGTAGCCGAGCAGGTACGGGATCTAGTGGCGGCGGCTGCTGGGATCGTACCGGAGCGTGGTGATCAAGTCACGGTGAGCGTCGTCCCGTTCACAACGGCGACGGCAGAGGAAGCGGTGGCTGGCCCAGCGCTGATGGATCGCGTTCTGGAAGCGGCACGGATCGGCGCGATGGTGCTGATTCCGTTGCTCGCGCTGCTCTTTGCCTGGCGTGTGCTTGCCGCGCAGCGTGCCGCGCTGCCTCCAACGCTACGCTACGAGGTGGCCACCGAGGTGCTACCAGGGCCTGTGGCCGCTGCTGGGGCAGCTGGGGTGTCGGCCGGCCTGCCGGGGCAAGCAGAGGCGGCGCTCAAGGCACCGAGTGGGCCGCCGCCAACATTGCGAGAACTACAGGAGCTCGCGAAAAAGGATCCCGCCACAGTGGCACATGTCGTGCGAGCCTGGCTGAACGAGGAGTAGCGGCGAAATGACGGCGCAGATGTCGCTGAGGCAGGGGAACCAGCCCCAACCGCTCAAGGGGGCAGCGAAGGCGGCTGCGCTGTTGATGGCACTGGGGCCGGATTATTCGGCAAAGGTGCTCCAGCATCTGCAAGAACACGAGATTGAGGCGATCACGGTGAAGGTCGCGACGATGCCGCGTCTCAACGAGGATGAGGTGCGGCAAGTGCTCGACGAGGCCCATGAGATGGCGGTTGTGCACCGATATCTCGCGGTCGGTGGCATCGAGTACGCGCGTGAGATGCTGGCACGGGCGATGGGGCTGGAACGAGCGAATGCGTTGATAGATCGCGTCGTCACGATGAACCCCCCCGCGCCGTTCGAGTTCCTGCGCAAGTCCGATCCTCGACAGATGGCGATGTTTTTGCAGAACGAGCATCCGCAGACGATTGCCCTCATCCTCTCGCATCTGCCGCCAGTACAGGCAGCGGCAGTGATCAGTCATCTGAATGAGGATCTCCAAGCGGAGGTGGCGCGGCGCATCGCAACGATTGATCGGACACCGTCGGAGATCATCAAGCGGGTCGAGGAGATTATGCGGCGTCGCATGTCGTCGCTGTTGACCCAGGACTCGCGCACCGTTGGCGGTGTGCCGCATTTGGTTGCCATTCTGAGCAAGGTGGATCGAAGTACTGAAAAGCACATTCTGGAGCGTCTCACTGAGGTTGACCCGATGCTTGCGGAGGAAGTCCGTAAGCTGATGTTCACGTTCGACGACCTGATCCTGCTCGATGACCGGTCGCTGCAGCGGGTGCTGCGCGAGGTGGATATGCGCGACTTGGCATTGGCGCTGAAGGCGGCGCGAGACGAACTGAAGGAGAAGATCTTCCGGAACATGTCGCAGCGAGCAGCGGAGCTCCTGAGGGAAGAGATCAGTTACCTGGGACCGGTGCGGATTCGGGCGGTGGAAGAAGCACAGCAGCGAATTGTGGCGGTCGTTCGGCGACTGGAAGAGGCCGAGGAGATTGTGATCTCGCGTGGCGAGGAGGCGATCCTTGGCTAGTGCGCGCGTGGTCAAGCGGGAGGCAGCAGTGCGGGTCGGAAGCGCGGTGGTGGCCCCGCAGCCTTCCCCACACGACCGAATGGTGGCGTTGCAGCTCCTCGCAGAGGCGGAAGAGCGGGCTTCGGCAATCATCGCCGGAGCGGAGGCGGAAGCAGTGGCGATCGTGGAGGCTGCGCAGCGGGAGGTCGAGACGCTCCGGCAGCAGCTGTGGGAGGCGGCGCTGGTCGAGGCCCGGGCGCAGCTTGAGCAGGGGTTGGCGGCTGAACAGCGGGAGCTCCTGACGAGGTTACGGGAACTGCTTGAGCGGGCAGTGCTGCGCGAGGAGGACGTGCGACAGGCGTACGTGCGGCTCGTTGTCGAGTTGGCAGTACTCGTCGCAGAGGCAGTGCTGCGTCGGGAGGTTGCTCGCGATGAAGCGCTGCTCGGGCGCCTCGTACAAGTGGCGCTGGAGCAGGCACCGAGTGCGCCGGTGACGCACTTGATCGTGCATCCAGAGGACGTCGAGCGGGCGCGGGAATGGGTGCGGCTGAGTTGGAACGGCCGGCCATCGGTGGAAGTGGTGGGCGACCCACACGTAGATCGCGGAAGTTGTGTTCTGGGAACCCCCGTCGGATTCGTCGACGCGCGGCTCTCGACACAACTTGCTGAACTCCGCCTCGCACTCCTGGAGGTGGCGGATGAGTCCTGAGGCGCTCCTCGAACGCTTCCGGCAACGGGTGCGAACGGTGCAGCCGATCCGGCGCGAAGGGCGCGTGGTGCGCGGCATCGGGCTGACGGTGGAGGCGATCGGGCTCGACCTCGAGATTGGTGATTTGTGTCACATCTTTCCGACCTTCGCAGAGGAGGGGCGGCTGGCAGCTGAGGTGGTGGGATTTCATGACGAACGGCTGGTGCTGGTGCCGCTGGCCGAACTGCGCGGTGTCCGACATGGGAGCCGAGTGGTGCCGGCACCAGAGGCGCTGCACATACCGGTTGGGCCGGAGCTTTTGGGGCGCGTGGTCGACGGTCTGGGGCGGCCGATCGACGGGAAGGGGCCCTTACGCAGCCGGCGACGTGTGCGGCTGGGTGGCGCGCCACCGAGTCCGCTGCAACGGATGCCGATCCAGGAGATCCTGCCGACTGGCGTTCGGGCGATTGACGCCGCTCTGACCTGTGGCCGCGGGCAGCGGCTGGGAATCTTCGCTGGCTCGGGAGTAGGGAAGAGCACGTTGCTCGGAATGATTAGCCGCAAGGCCGTCTGCGATGTTCGGGTGATCGCGCTGATTGGTGAGCGTGGGCGCGAGGTTCAGGAATTCATTGAACGCGATCTCGGGCCGGAAGGGCTGCAGCGAGCAGTCGTCGTGGTCTCGACATCGGACCAACCGGCGTTGCTCCGGATCAAGGCGGCCTGGACGGCAACCCTGCTTGCAGAGTACTTCCGCGACCGTGGGGCGAGCGTCGTGCTCATGATGGATTCGGTAACACGCTTGGCGATGGCGCAGCGTGAAGTGGGGCTGGCGGCGGGGGAGCCGCCAGCGACCCGTGGGTATCCGCCATCGGTCTTTGCTTTGCTGCCACGGTTGCTCGAGCGAGCAGGGAACTCCGAGCGCGGAAGCATCACTGCGTTCTACACCGTGCTGGTGGAAGGGGACGATCTGAATGAGCCGATTGCCGACACGGTGCGCGGCATTCTGGACGGGCATATCGTGCTCTCGCGGGCATTGGCTGATCGGGGTCATTTCCCAGCAATCGATATCTTGGCGAGTGTGAGTCGGTTAATGCCCAACCTGGTGTCGGAGCGGCACCGGGCGCTGGCGGCGGAGGTACGCGAGCTACTGGCTGCGTACGAGAGCGCACGAGATCTCGTGGATATCGGTGCTTACGTAAGCGGAACGAATCCCGCGGTCGACCGAGCGTTGGCGCTGTTACCGGAACTCCGACGGTTTCTGCAGCAGCGGCCGGAAGAGTGCACCACGTTTGAGGAGACGCTGGCCTGGCTTGAGAAGCTCCTCACCGGCAAGCCTATGGACAGCATCCGGTCGGTGGACATGCAGGTGGCATAGGGGGTCGGCGCGTATGGTGCGGACCTTACGACAGCGGGCAGCACGGATGCAGCGGTTGCTGGAGTACCGCGAGCAGCTGGTTGAGGAGGCGCAGCGCCGCTTCGCAGAAGAGCAACGCTTCGTTGTGGCGTGCGAGACAGCGTTGGCTCAGCTCGAGGCGTCGCAGCGTGCATTAGCGGTGAGCCTCGCGACCCTGGCAGGAAAATCGGTGGATGCGACGTTGCTGAGCGGTGCTGAGGCGTACCAGGCGTGGTTGTCGCAACGGCGAGACGAGCGTGAGGCCGCGCTTGCGGAGGCGAAGCGCCGGGCGGAGGTTGCACGTGCGGCACTGGTGGCACAGCGTCGCGAGGCGAAGAAGGTGGAGCTCGTGCGGGCCCGCTGGCTGGGCGAGGTGCGGCGAGCCGAACGTGCGGCCGAGGCGAAGCTTCTTGACGAGATCGCGAACGGGCAAGCGGCACGGCGAACGCTTGGTGCGGAGCGGCTCGGATAGGGGGCTGTATGGCGGGGATCACAATCCCTTCAGAGATCTTGGCGACGATGCCGGCCCGGTTTGGCATCCGCTCACCACAGCTTGGAGGACCGACTGCGAACAACACCGAGTTCTGGGCGCTCTTGGCGCAGCGCGGCGTTGTAACGGATTCGCCGACGTCTGCTGGTCGCGATCCCTTGACCGATCTACGCGGTGTATGGCCCGTTCATGGGCCAGTGACATCGACCTTCGGGCCGCGATCGCTGCTCCCTGGCGAGCAGCTCCACACCGGCATTGACATTGGAGTTCCGGAGGGGACGCCGGTACGGGCGACGGCGAGCGGTGTCGTGCGGTTCGTCGGGAATACAGACGGGTATGGGCTGCGAGTTGAGATCGATCACGGGAACGGAGTAACCACGCTCTACGCGCACCTCAGCGAGGCGAGTGTGGTTCCCGGACAGCGGGTCGAGCGTGGCCAGACGATCGGTAAGTCGGGGAATACCGGAGCATCGACAGGGCCGCACCTCCACTATGAGATCCGGCAAAACGGACGGCCGATCGATCCGTGGTTGTCGCTGCAGGCGAGTGGACCGGCTGGTCGTGGTGGGCAGAGCGTGCTGAGTTTGCCGTTCGGGAACCTGATCGTTACGACTGCGCAGCGCTACGGGCTCGATGCAGCGCTCTTGGCTGCAATGGTGAAGGTGGAGAGTGGTTTCGATCCCCGTGCGGTGTCACCGGCAGGGGCCAAGGGGCTGCTGCAGCTGATGGATGGGACAGCAGCAGCGCTCGGGGTGCGAGATCCGTTCGACCCGGCGCAGAACCTGGATGGTGGAGCGCGCTACTTCCGGGATCTCCTGCAGCGGTTCGGCGGTGATGTGCGACTCGCGTTAGCTGCCTACAACGCAGGGCCGAATGCGGTGCGGGAGGCCGGCGGGATTCCGCCGTATCCAGAAACGCAGCGGTATGTGGAAGCGGTGATGGCGACCTGGCAGATGCTGAGCCGGGGGAGCTGAGGGGTGCGACATGGTGGGGACGGTCGATCCAATCGGCGTGCTCACGCGGGCACTTGACGCACTCGCGTTGCGGCAACAGGTGACAGCAAGCAACGTGGCTAATGCCGAAACACCGGGCTTCCGGGCACAGGCAGTGCGTTTCGAGGAGTTGCTTGAGTCGATGTTGACTGGCCGCTTCGCTCCGTTGCCGCTGGTACGGACAGACCCGCGACACATTGCGACGATGCCGGTTTCCGCAAGTGCGGTGCAGCCGCAAGTCGTCGAATTGACGGGAACGCGGTACCGCAACGACGGTAACAATGTGGATATCGAGCGGGAGATGGGGTTGCTCGCAGAGACAACGCTACGTTACAGCGCGCTGAGTGAAGTGCTGGCGCGGCGATTGGCGATGCTGCGTGCGATGGCGAGCGGTGGGCAAGGCGGCTGACGCGGGATGAGGAGGTGCGCCGGTGGTCTTTCCAGTGGTCGGCCAGGGAACCGGAGGACAGGGGGTTGCCGGCCCTCCTGGATTGCTGAGAGCAGAGGGTGCTGTAGATGCCTTCTTTGCACTGTTGGCTGCCCTTTTAAGCGAAAGTCAGTGGCCAAGTGGCGTACAGCAGGTGGTTGGCAACGAGGACTCAGCGTCCGTGCGAGCACCAGTGCAGGACAAACGTGAAGTGGAGGGGGAAACGCCCGCATTGGCAGAGGCGCTCGCGATGCTGGGGGCTGGCCAAGGATGGCCGGCTGCCGTGCCCGGGCAACACGTGGAGCCGGGAGCGGCCGTGCCTCATGATGCAGAGGGTGAAGTGGCACGCGGGGTTCCGGTCGTCGAACAAGTGACCGCTCACCAAGGTGTGATGCTGTCGGTGCCCAAGCGTGCCGATCAGCTGTCCAAGACGAGCTTGCCGGAGCCAGCAGGTGAGCAACTCCTCTCTGGGGCGTCGACTGCTGGTCATGCGGTGGTGGGCCGAGGGCAACCTCAAATGCAGGCTCAGCGAAGCCAGGCAAGTGCTCACGAGGGTCTGCTGATCAGTGACCTGACAGCGGTGCAGAGCACGCTCGCGCCTGATGCTCCAGACGCTGGCGCAGGTGTTTCGGCGGCACAGCTTGATCACGGAGGACAGGTCGGGAGCAGGGCTCCTGCCACTCGTTTCCAGGGAGTCGTACCGCGGGAAATCGATGGAGGGGTGCAAGGGGTAGCGGTTGGGCAGCAGGTTCCAACAAAAGGATTGCCATCCGCATCAGTGCGTGGTGTCGCCAACGGTGAGAGCGTGACCACAACCGAGCATGCAGGGATCGCCGTGAAGAGCACTGCACACAGGGATTACGGGCATGGCGCGGCGGAAGGGGCCGAACTCGTCGGCTCTTTGTTGCCAATGAGAGGGGGCGTGGACCAAGCGACGGTGGAGCCTGGAGGTTGGGTTGAGCCGATAGCGCAGCTCGAAGAGCAGGTGCTGCAGGCACTGGAGCGGGGCGTGCGGCAGGTACGAGTGCGCTTGGAGCCACCGGAGCTCGGCGTGGTGGATGTGCGAGTGCGCGAAATCGGCGGGCGACTGGAGGTGACACTCGCCGCGGAGCACCCGGAGGTGCGGCAGGCGCTCGAACATGGACGCAACGGACTGCGCATGGCCTTGGCGGCGGGCGGGTTCAACGTGCAGCGGCTCGAGATTCAGTCGCTCACGGGGAGCAGTAGACAAGACCTGCTCGGTGGGGCGCCAGGTGGAAACGGGTGGGGCGGGGGTCAGCAGGGGACGGCTGGTGACCCTGGTTGGGCGCGGGACAACGCGATGGCCTCCCACCTGCCACCAAGGGAGGTTGCAGAGCAGGAGCGCCGTCGGAGTTTTCAGCCGGCCAGCCTTGTTGATACCTGGGCGTGAGTGTGAGGTGCAGCGATGAGTGTCAGCGGCATTGGTGGGAGCAGCGCAGGGAGTGGGATACCGGGGCAGGCAACTGGGGTCGGGAGCACTCCGGGAGGACGGCTCGACAAGCAAGCGTTTCTGATGCTGCTGGTGGCGCAGCTGAAGAACCAAGATCCGCTCAATCCGATGCAAGACCGTGAGTTCATCGCCCAGCTGGCCCAGCTGAACGCGCTCGAGCAGTTGCAACAACTGAACGAGACAGTGGCAGCACTGGCGCAGCATGCGGCACTGGGGCAGGTGGCGGGATACCTTGGAAAAGTCGTGAGCGGTCTTGAGCGGACGAGCCGTGAGCTGGTGAGCGGCACGGTGGTGCGGGCAACGATCCTGGACGGCGCGGCGGTGCTGGAACTGGAGCGTGGAGAGCGAGTGGATGTCCGGGATGTCGTGAGTATTGCCGTGGCAGAGGAGGAGCGGTGAGGAACCAAGGATGGTGCGGATGGTGTGCTGGGGGTCACGAAGAATCTGCGCCGCCGTCCCTGCCTGGCGAAATGTGAGAGGGCGTGATGACGGGTGATAAACCGACGAAGGGGGACGAACGATGATGCGGTCGATGTTCTCAGCGATCTCGGGGTTGCGGGCTCACCAGACCTGGATGGATGTCATTGGCAACAACATCGCTAATGTGAACACGACCGGGTTCAAGGTTGGGCGAGTGCGCTTCACGGACATTCTCAGTCAGTTGGTGCGTGGGGCGAGTGGGCCAACTGAGCAGCGGGGCGGCATTAACCCGCTTCAGATCGGGCTGGGTGCAGTGGTGGGAGCTGTCGACACGATCCACACGCAGGGAGCATTGCAACTGACGGGGAAGCCGAGCGACCTTGCGATCCAGGGAGACGGGTTTTTCGTGGTGAGTGACGGGTCACAGACGCTCTACACCCGGGACGGCGCTTTTGATATCGGGTCGGACCTGCGGCTCGTGAATCCTTCGAACGGGTTCTATGTGCTGGGTTGGCCGGCGGATGCGAACGGGAATGTTGACACAGCGGGACCGGTGGGTCCGATCACCATCCCGATTGGCCAGCAGCTCGATGCCGTGCCATCGACGCAGATCACCGTGCAGGGGAACTTGGACGCCAATCAGGATACGACAGCAACGCCACCGCATTATGTAACCAAGGTGAGCATTATTGACTCGCAGGGGAAGCGACACGAGTTTTACATCCTGTTTGAAAAGACCGGGCCGAATACGTGGGATTACACCATGCAGGAGGATGATCCACGCACCGCTGCTACGGAGGACGACCCTGAATTTGCGCTGGGCGGGACGACGAGCGGAACGCTGGTCTTTGATGCAGACGGGAACCTCGATGCGGCTGCGTCCTCGATCGCGGCGGTTGACTTGGATTCCAGTGGTGGCGGGGCAAGTGTGGTCAGCGTGACCCCGGACTTCAGTCGGCTGACGCAGCTTGCTGCTGCGTCCACGGCCAATGCGGCAGCGAATGGAGCTCCGGCTGGTTCGCTGACCACGTTCACTGTGAGCCAGTCGGGTGAGGTGCTGGGAATCTACTCCAATGGGGTCACCAAGGTGATTGGTCAGGTGGCGTTGGCGCTTTTTACCAATCCCGGTGGCCTGATGAAGGTGGGCGGAAATGCCTACTCGCCTACGGTCAACTCGGGTGAACCGATTATCGGCCCGGCTGACTCCGGTGGGCGCGGGAAGATTGCGAGCGGGTACTTGGAGATGTCCAACGTGGACCTGGCCCAAGAGTTTACCAGCATGATCATGGCACAGCGCGGCTTCCAGGCGAATTCGCGGGTCATCACAGCGAGCGACGAGGTTCTCCAAGAACTGGTCAATCTGCGACGGTAAGAAGGTCGAACGAAGGATTGAGGAACCAATTTTGAGGAAAAGGACCGGAAGACGGTACGCCGCGCGCGGGGGAAGGGTGAGTGTGGTGCGGTGGCCAGGGTGGCAAGTCATCCTCCTCGTGAGTTCGCTGGCGATGGCAGCGGGCGGGGGTGCGCTGTTGTTTGCGCCAGCAACTGGGGCCGCGGAAGTGGTGATCACCGTGACCAGCTCCGCAGATGGTACCGGGTCGTGTACAGGCTCGGGCACGAGCCGCACCTGTCCGACGCTGCGGGCGGCGGTGATCGAGGCAAACGGCCTTACCGACCCGGTGACCATTCAGCTCGGAACAGGGACATACCAGCTCTCCATTCCGCCAGCACCCGACGATACCACAGAGACAGGAGATCTCGACGTGACAAAGCGGGGCGGTGTTCTGCGAGTGCACGGAGAGGGGAGCAATCAGACGATCATTGCGGGTGCCTGGCCAGGAGAAGAGTCTGACCGACTCATCGACATCGGCAGTGGAGCGACGGTGGTTCTGGAGGGGCTCACGCTCATGGGGGGAGAAGCGAGTCACGAAGACACGCGCAACTTTGACGGTGGAGCAGTATGGGTCGGTGGGGTGTTGCAGTTGAGTGATGTGCAGTTTGTGAGCAACAGTGCACAAAAGCATGGTGGGGCCGTCTTTGTGGCGCCGAGTGGGACGATCGTCCTCGCGCCGGACGCAGGGCAGATCGTTTTTCTGGGGAATCACACGGGAGCGAGTGGGGAGACGGCGGGGAACGGCGGGGCGCTGGCTGTGGCGGGGACGGTGATTCTCGACGGGACAGTGCGTCTCGTTGGGAATCAGGCCAGCGGTGTGGGCGGGGCGATCTGGGTGAAGGATGGGCGATTGGTGTTGGGGAGCCGAGTGAGCATCGGTGGTACAGGAGCAAGCGACCTCAACCAGGCAGGAGTCGATGGCGGTGGGGTGGCGGTCGAGGGTGGGCAGGTGGACCTGCAAGGGACACTGGTACAGGGGAACATCGTGGCAGGCCGTGAGGGGCGGGGCGGTGGTCTGTGGGTTGCGAAGGGACAGGTGACGCTCCGTACCGCGAGAGTGGTCGGTAACCGGGCGGGTTTGGGTGGTGGAATTGCAACTGATGAAGGGATTCTGACTCTGTTGGACACGGAAGTGCGCGAGAACGAAGCAATTCGGGATGGAGGAGGCTTGGTCATCCTCAGCCGAGGAAGCGGGCAGATTATCGGGGGGACGATTGCACGGAATACTGCGGTGGAAGGTGGTGGTGGCGGACTCTTCAATGCGGGGACGCTTGCTCTCTCGCGGACGGTAATCGAAGGGAATACCGCCGAGGCAGGGTCAGGCGGAGGGATTCTCAACAGTGGGACGCTTGACCTCAGTTCTCCGGAGACGGTGATTATCCGTGGCAACCGCGCTCGACTGGGGGGAGGCGTGGCAAGCGGTGGGACTGCGCGGTTACGGAGTCTCAGCGTGCAGAACAACGAAGCAACTCAGGATGGGGGAGGGGTCTGGAACAGCGGTGAGATGCTGTTGGATGGCGCAAGCATCGAAGGAAATCAGACCGGGAGCACTGGAGGCGGAATTTACCATACCGGAAATAAGACGTTGACGGTGCAAGGGAACAGTGTGGTGCGTGGCAATCAGGCCCCACTCGACGGTGGGGGGATTGCTGCATTTGGCAAGGTGGTCTTCACTGGTGCAACGATCGAGGGGAATCGGACAGGTGGTTCTGGTGGTGGTGTCCTCGCTGCGAATCAGGCGGAGTTCCGCAGTGTCCAGCTGATCGACAACCAGGCGGCGAACGACGGCGGCGGCATGCTCGTCGCGGAAGCCGGAAAGGTCACACTGGGCGATACGGCGATCCGTCGGAGCACGGCTGGCCAACTCGGTGGCGGGATCGCTGTGCGCAATGGGGGACAACTGGTGGCACAGGCGAGTTCGGTGACGGAGAACCAGGCGCTGTCGTACGGAGGTGGGATCGCCTCGCTCGGGTCGGTCGGCTTGACCAACGTGACGGTGAGCACCAACGTGAGCCAGCAGCGGGGCGGTGGGCTCTGGATTGGGCCGCAGGGCAGCGTGACTCTGCAGTTCGTAACGATGGCCTCCAACGCTGCAGCAGCTGGTGGTGCACTCTACAACGACGGCGGCACTGTGACGTTGCGCGGTACGTTGATCGCGGCGAGCCCCGGCGGGGGGAACTGCGGGGGGATCGCGCCGAGCTCGCAGGGCAGCAACCTGGAAGACCGTGACAGCTGTCTTCTGCGGGGAAGCGGTGACCTGGTGAATGCTGCGCCGAATCTCCAGTCATTGCAGGTGGACTCGACCTACGGCACGCTGTTCCATGCGCTTGGTTTGGGGAGTCCCGCGATCGATGCTGCGGGGACGCAGAATTGCCCAGCAGACGACCAATTGCACACGAAGCGTCCGCAGGGGACGGCCTGTGACATCGGTGCCTACGAGTACCCGGTACCCGAAGTCACTCCCGTGCCGTCAGCGGTCCCAACAGGCACACCGGGAACGACGCCGGTCGCGACGCCGCGCACAACCCCGACGGTAGGAGGGTCGCTTACCGGCCCGGCAACACCGGTTGTCGGTCGTGGTCCGACACCAACGCCGACCATCGGTTTACCGAATACCGGTACAGCGGATCGTGGCAATAGTGTTCGATTGCTTGGACTCGGCCTGATCATGCTTGGCCTTACAGGAACGCTTGCCGGCGGTGTGGGGCTTCTCCGCCCCGGTCGGCGGGAGCAGTAAGGTGTGGCGGAGTGAGTGGTGCGCTACGGGGCAAGCGTGGCGGTCCTGGTCTTGGCAGCATGGGTGCTCGGTGTGGGTGCAGGGTTTCTCGGAGCGCTCACGCTTGGTGACGACCGCGTGGTCCATCAGACGCCGTCGGTCCGTTCCGTAGAGCGCATTGCTCCAACCGTTGCACTGCCGATGGTAAGTCCGACGGCGGGACGCGAACCAACGCCTCTTCCCACACCAACGACGGTCCTCGCCTCGATCGCGCGGATTCGGATCCCGGCGATCGGGGTCGATGCGTCTGTGGTCGTCAAAGGCCTCGATGCAGCGCGACGCATGGTGGCGCCTGACTCGCCGGAAGAGGTGGCCTGGTACGACTTCACGGCGTTGCCAGGGCAGGGGAGCAACATCGTCCTGGCGGGGCACGTTGACTTTGTGGGTGTTGGCCCGGCGGTGTTCTGGGATCTCTGGCGGCTACGCGTTGGAGATGTGGTGGAACTGGAGTTAGCGGACGGGAGTGTGGCTCGTTACCGGGTGGCCGGGCTGGAGACGGTGGAAGAGGTACGAGCCCCGGTCGAGCGCATCGTGGGGCCGACTCCGGAAGAGCGGCTCACCCTGATAACGTGTGCTGGCAACTACAACCCAGCAACGGGACGGTATGACCAGCGGCTAATTGTCACGGCGGTACCCATCGGCAGACTGGGATCGACGAGAGGGTGAAGCGGCGCGTGGCAGATCATCGAACGCCGCTGTGGTCGTGGAGCGCTTGGGTGTGCGCAGCGTGAGGCGTTGTGCAGCACTGTGGCCAGGTTGGGAGAAGAAGGGGCCGGTGGATTCAGGAGCGAAGCGGTCCGCTGGTGTTGGGTGAATACCATTGCAGTAACCGAGTTCCGATGGAAACCGTGCTCGATCGAGTGACAGGGACCCGGAAGCTTTGCGGTTCGCCGCCGTGTCGAGCGGTGATGTGCGAGTGGCTGCTATTCCAGAGCGGTGTCCTGCTGTTCTACTGCGACGTGAGGAGCATCTCACGGGGTTGCGTTGCTGCCGTTGCAGGTGCAGGCGATTTCTCGGGCGGTACTATCCACGCTCCTGACAAAGCAGGTGTGGAGTGTTCCATCAGGCGGCGACGTGAGCGCTATTCGCCGTACGCACCAGTGCCGTGATCGTCCACGGTGGTGTTTGACCCCCTGGTGGTGAAGTCTGGCTGCGAGGGCTGGAGCGGAAGCGCATGCCGGTCGGAAGAGTAGGTGGCGCTTGTTGGAAGGCCAGCTGACGGCACGTGAAAGAGCAATCCGCGCATTTCGTGGTCGTACTGACTCGAGCGCACAATACCTTGTAGCATGAGCGAACTACCACAAGGAAGAGGCGGTCTCCCCCCTTATCGATATGACGACTGAGGGATGGTGAGCGTGCTCGGGTGGGGAGTACTCCGCGTCTCTCGAGGGAATATCGTTGCTGCAGACCTGGAGGAGCACCTCTGAGTCGTGTGGTGAGCGCGACGAGTTCTCCCTTGCGGGCGCCACAATCACCGCGAGCTCGAACGAGGCCACTGGTGGACACTGCACGGCTCGGGTGCGATTCACTCGTGACGTTCTACCAGTTGTGAGTCGCGGGGGCTACTTTCCCGCTTGGGTAGTACTGCGGTGCCCCTGCGAGGTATCGGAGCACTGATTGCTGGTGATGGTTCTTCAGGCGAAGTAGATGGGGTGTGTTGCGTTGTCCGCGTGGAAGTGCAGTTGGAGGATGATTGGAGTGTCACTCATCCTGCTGAGGTAGCCGTGCGACGTCGGTCGTGAAGACCCTGTACCGTGACACACAACTGGCTCCGACAAGGTACGCCTTGGCTCCGTTGCTCACGAACGTTGGTCAGGGATGTCGCGAGCCGGAGACGGATCATCGACTCCAGCGTCTGACTACTAGGCTGAGGTGGATTGCGGGGGCCTGTCGGCGCGCGACACACGCGTCTGTCGAGAGGGTGAGAGGAAACGTCGATGCTCTCATGCGTGGACCGGTGACACCTCGCTGGCGCGCAATTCGTTGGCAATCTGTCTTGGAACCGATGAAGGGATGGTGGCGCGTGAATGAGAGTGTTCCAGAGGAGAGGAGTCGGATACCCACTGGTCGGTCGCGCGACGGTCGGGGGAGTGGCAACTGCGCGGGTGGTCGCAGAGGCGAAGACTTGCAGGGGCGCTCAATGGTCCGGCATGATGAGCGGTGCACGGGGTGGAAGCGGTGAGAGGACTGGTGGAACCGTGGGAGAACTGCCGACACTTGGATTCGTTGGGCTTGGGAACATGGGGCGCCCAATGGTGCTGCGCTTGTTGGAGGCCGGGTACCGGGTGCTGGTCAGTGACCGGCGATGGGACGTTGCGCAGGCACTGGAGCTCCACGGGGCGGAAGCGGTGCCGACGCCGCTGATAGTGGCGGATGAAGCGGATGTGTTTCTGACTTGTCTTCCAGGGGATGATGAGCTACTGGAGGTCTACCTTGGCCCGGAGGGAGCGCTGGAGCATTTACGTCCCGGCGCGATGGTGATTGAACTGAGCACTGCTTCGCCCATGATGGTCCAGCGTATTGCCCAGGAGGGACGTTTACGGCAGATTGACGTAGTTGACGCCCCAGTCGGTGGTGGACCTCAAGAAGCGGCGACTGGAGCGCTGACAGTGATGGTTGGTGCCGATGCGGCAGTCTTCGAGCGCTCCTTGCCTATTCTGCAGGTTCTGGGAAGCGACATCTATCTTGTTGGTGATCCCGGTATGGGGAAAGTGGTGAAGCTTGTTAGCAATCTTCTTACTGGGGTGAGTCTAGTGCTCATTGGGGAGGCGTTGGCACTAGCGGCGAATGCCGGTGCTGACCTGGCGCGAGTCTACGAGGTGATACGGTCCAGTAGTGGGGGCTGGAAACTCTGGAGTGAAGTCGTGCCTGAGCTACTGCGTGGTCCTCAGGAAGGGTTGTTTCGACTCGAGCTCATGAAGCGAGACATGGAATTGGCCATGCGACTGGGGAACGATGTTGGGTCCCCCGTGCCTCTCGCGGCGCTGGCACACCAGTTCTACGTCGCCGCGAGGGCGCGGGGATGGGGAGGGCTCGGCGCGCATGAGGTGGCACGCCTGGTCGGGCGGTTAGCGAACGTGCAGTTCAGCGTGAGTACCGGCGGTGGGGAACTCTTGGCGGCTGAGTGACGCTCAGGCTGCACCAAGATACGCGGCCTGAACGCGCGGATCGCGGGCGAGCTCGGCGGCTGAGCCGGCAAGGACGATCTCGCCAGTCTCCAGGACGTAGCCTCGGTGGGCAATCTCGAGCGCCATACGAGCGTTCTGCTCGACAAGCAAGATGGTGGTTCCATCGCGGTTCAGGCGCTGGATGACTTCGAAGATGCTCTCGACCAGGACGGGCGCCAGGCCCATTGAGGGCTCGTCGAGGAGGAGGATGCGGGGCTGCATCATCAGGGCGCGTCCGATGGCGAGCATCTGCTGCTCGCCGCCGGAAAGTGTGCCACCCGGTTGCTTACGACGCTCGGCGAGGCGTGGAAAGAGCGTGAAGACGTACTCTTGGCGCCGGGCGATTTCAGTGCGGTCATGGACCGTAAAGGCACCCAACCGGAGATTGTCTTCGACGCTGAGACGCGGGAAAATGCGTCGCCCCTCTGGGACGTGCCCAACCCCGAGTTCGACGATCTCGTGGGGTTTGCGATGGGTGAGGTCAGTACCCTCGAGGAGGATGCGACCGGCCGACGGTCGAACGAGACCCGAGATGGCGCGAAGTGTGGAGGTCTTGCCGGCACCGTTTGCACCGAGAAGCGTGACGATCTCGCCTCGCTCGACTGTCAGGGAGATTCCCTTGAGCGCTTGGATGAGGCCGTAGTGAACATGGACACGTTGGAGTTCGAGGAGCGACATGCGTTATGCCTCCCCCGGAAGCGGTAGCGTGGAGGGGCCGAGGCCACTCGCGGCGCCACGCCCGAGATAGGCCTCGATAACCCGTGGATTGCGTCGAACTTCTTCGGGTGTTCCCTCGGCGATCTTCTCACCGAAGTCGAGAACAGTGACGACGTCGCTGATGTTCATGACGACCTTCATGTCGTGCTCGATCAACAAGATGGTGATGCCGCGCTCGTCGCGCAGTCGACGGATGAGACGGATCATCTCCTCTGTCTCGTGGGGGTTCATTCCAGCGGTCGGTTCATCGAGAAGAAGCAGCTTGGGCCGAAGGGCGAGAGCGCGTGCGATCTCGAGGCGGCGTTGATCGCCATAAGGGAGATTGACCGCTGTGAAGAATTCCTTGCCGGTGAGCCCGACGAAGGCGAGAAGTTCTCGAGCCTCACGTTCGGCTGTGCGCTCGGCGCGGCGGTAGCGAGATGTTCTGAGGATTGCATCGAGCAGCGAATAGTTGATATGCGGGTGGAGACCGATGAGAACGTTATCGAGGACGGAAAGGTGCCGGAAGAGTCGGATATTCTGGTAGGTACGAGCGATGCCGAGGCGTGCGACGAGATCCGGCCGGAGCCCGGTGATCGAGGTTCCGGAGAAGCGGATATCGCCCGCGTCGGGAACGAGGAAGCCGGTGATGCAGTTGAAGAGCGTCGTCTTCCCGGCACCGTTGGGGCCGATCACACTGTGAATGGCGCGCTCCTGCACAACGAGGTCAACGTCGCGGAGAGCGACGAGACCGCCGAAGCGCTTCGTAAGGTGGAATGTTTCCAGCAGGGCCATCGGTGCGATCTCCTATCCGCGCCCGGTGGCGATTTCAGCGGGAGCAATCTCCCGTGCCTCCTCGACGGCCTCTTCGAGCTCGCGGCGATGGATGCGCTCCGGGAGGAGGCCAGCCGGACGGAAGAGCATCATAGCGATCAGGACGATGCCATAGACTAGGAGGCGGTACTCCTGGAATTCACGCAGGAGCTCCGGAAGGCCGACGAGGGCAAGAGCACCAACGACGACACCTGGCAAGCTCCCCATACCGCCGAGGACGAGAACCGCGACAACGTTGATGCTCACGAGCAGTGAGAAGCTGGCCGGAACGACCGAGCCCACGAGGGAGGCAAAGAGAGCACCGGAGAGACCACCGAACGACGCGCCGATGGCAAACGCCGAGAGTTTTGCCGTGACACGGTTAATACCCATGGCCTGGGCGACATGCTCGTCTTCCCGAATGGCGAACCAGGAGCGTCCCAGACGGGAATCGCGGAGGCGGACTGAAAGGAACCAGGCGAAGAGACAAGAGAGAAGAACGAGAAGATAGAACTCTTGTGGGGAGTCGATACGCCAAGAGGCGATAGACGGTCGGCCGATGCGCGTAACACCCTGCGCACCACCCAGGTATGGCTTGAGCCAGTCGGAAAGGACAAGGAGCCGGACGATTTCGCCGAAGCCGAGTGTTGCGATAGCCAGGTAATCGCCACGCATGCGCAGGACAGGCAGTCCGACGAGGAGCCCTGCCAACACGGTAGTGACGATGGCGATGGGGAGTGCGATCCAGAAATCGAGCGTGAACCGCTGGCCGACTTCCGGTGACGTGAGGACGGCCATTGTGTAGGCGCCGACAGCAAAGAAGGCGACGTAGCCAAGGTCGAGAAGGCCAGCGAAACCGAGAACGAGGTTTAGGCCGAGCCCCATCAGGATGTAAAAGCCGACGAAGTCGGCAACATTGCTCAAGAAGAGTCCTGCCCAGAGCGGGACACTGGCAAGGATCAGGAGCAGGAGTGCCTGAGTGACTGGTTGCCGGAGCGTGGCTGGGACCGCGGCCGTGGCGCGGGCAGTTACAGCTTTGGCGCGTAGGGACCAGCGCAAGGTGAACAGAACAGCAGCCAGGAGGAAAGTGACAAGAGCACCGGCGAGTGAGAGTCCAGCTGTTCCATACAGGAAGGATGTGACGACCTGCGGCAAGAGTGGACCAAGGACATCCCGCAGGAGGCCAAGGAGCAGCGTCATCAGAGCAGCTGAGACGATCACGCGTCCCCACGGGCGTGGGAGCGCACTCAGTCCACCGGCGAAGAGGCCAGCGAGGAGACCGATGAGCAGAAGGCGTACAAGGCCTGCACCACTCGCACCGCCACCAAAGGTCAGGACACGAGCGAGTTCAGGGGTGGCGTTCAAGAGGATCTGGCGCAGATTAAGATGAGTGACCAAGAGGGCAAGCAGGAAGAGCATGAGACTTGAGAGGAGTGCACTAAGAATACCCCAGGGAATCCGTTGAACCGCTCCAGGATATCGTCGACCGGTGGCGTAGGCTGCCAGGGCGAGGAGCGCAACAAGCAGCGCGTAGCTAAAGGTCAGCGCGTCACCGACCAGACGTCGCTGAGCGAAGGCGGGAATGAGTCCGACTAGGCTGAGGTGCCACCCGGCGATACCAGCGACAAGGCCGATGAAGATGGCACGACGCGCTGCGTGGACGATCATACGCGTTCCTCTCCACCCAGCCGTTCGCCCAGAAGACCGGTTGGGCGAAAGATGAGGATGAGTACGAGGATCGTGAAGGCGATAACGTCCTTGAGCTGGTGCGCAGCACGAATCCCGTATCCATCGAAGAAGAGGCTTGGTCCAATCGACTCGATAACGCCAAGCACGAGGCCACCAACAGCGGCGCCGGGGAGATTGCCGATGCCGCCGAGTACCGCGGCGGTGAAGGCCTTGATTCCAGGGAGGAAGCCCATGAAGAACTGAACTTGGACGAAGACGAGCG
The DNA here is from genome assembly GCF_023806465.1 of Thermomicrobium sp. CFH 73360. GTDB lineage: Bacteria > Chloroflexota > Chloroflexia > Thermomicrobiales > Thermomicrobiaceae > Thermomicrobium. The sequence goes on from NZ_JAMSLS010000003.1 coordinate 286,397, forward strand.
CGTAGAGGACGCCAGCAATACCAGCCATAAAGCCGCCGACGGCGAAAGTCGTGACAATGGCGCGGTCCACGTCAACGCCCATCAGGGCTGCTGCTTCCCGATCCTCGGCGACGGCACGGATCGCGAGACCAGCACGCGTTCGCTGAAGGAAAAGCACAAGCAGAGCGAGAGTGATCAAGACGCCAACAAAGACAGCGATCTGTGTCTTTTGGAAGACCCAGAGCTTTCCCTGGAGGACAGGGATCGCCGGGTAGGCACGGACGCCCGAGCCGAAGAGGCCGCGGAAGGTGTACTGCAGGAAGAATGAGGCTCCGACTGCAGTGATGAGGGGGACGAGGCGTGGTGCGCCGCGGAGCGGCCGGTAGGCGATCCGCTCGACAAGAACCGCCACGGTCATTGAGACCAAGCCACTGAAGAGAAGCATCGCGACAAGGCTGATCCAGGGATGGGCCTTAAGGAAGCCACTGCGGTTGAGATAGTCAGCGAGAAAAAACGTGGTCATAGCACCGCTCATGAAGACTTCGCCGTGGGCGAAGTTGATCATGCGGAGAACGCCATAGACCATTGTGTACCCGAGGGCGATGAGCGCATAGATGGCACCTTGAGCGATGCCGAAGACGACAAAATCACGCCACTGGGCGGCAGTATAGTGACCGGCGCGAAGGGTGAGGATGGAACCGAGAAGCACAATGGCAAGCAGGATCCCGCCGATCGTCCAGACGATCAACTGAGAGATATCGATCCGACGACCTCCAGTAAATCGATGCGGCGCAGCGATCGTCACTGCACGCTCCTCGTCATGAGACCGTTCTCTTTAGGAAGACTGCCGGGTCGGGAGTCTCCCGACCCGGCAGTCGCGCGAAAACGGGTCATGGATAGATCTTGCGGATTGCACTGTCCGGCCAACCAGCGGTGTCCGTGCTGAAGACCTCATAGACCGCAATCTTCGGGTCGGCGCAGTCGCCATACTGGTCACAGGTGAGGTTCCCGGTCAGCCCAGAGAAGTTCTTCGTCTGGTAGAGCGCCTCACGCAATGCCTTGCGTGGGATATACAGCGTACCGTCTGGTGCTTGGACGGCGACCTTCTTGATGGCTTCCACAATCATCATGGTCGCGTCATATGCGTGAGCGTGGAAGCCAGCGACCGGCTTGGTACCGTACTTCTGCTGGTACTTCTGGACGAACTCCTGATACTTGGGGCCGAGTACTGTGAGGTCCGGGCCGCTCAGATAGAGTCCCACAGCAGCCTGGCCAGCGTTCTGAACCGTCTGTGGCTCAAGGAGACCGTCGGCACTCATGAGTTTGACATTCTCAAGGCCGCTAATCTCCTTGGCCTGGAGTGTGATGTACGAGCCTGCGGGGTTGAAGATCGGGTAGTAGATGAGTTCAGGCTGCTGCGTCGCGATGCGGGTAAGCACCGGGCGCATGTCGGTATCTTCCGGGCTCACCGCTTCCTGGGCGACCACAGTACCGCCGAGCTTCTGGACATTCTCGGCAAAGACATTGGCCAGCTGCTCAGCGTAGAGGCTCCCATCGTGGATGGTGGCCACGCGCTTGAGCCCGAGCTTATTCACCACGAACTCAGCGGCGACGCGCCCCTGGACCTTGTCATTGTGCGCGACGCGGAGGTACGCGTCGACGTGCTTTGCGGGATCGGTGAGGTCTGGAGCGGTGTTGGACGGTGAGACCATCACGAGGCCAGCCTGGTCAATGATCGGCGCACCAACGCGGGCCTCTGAGGAGCAGGACGAGCCGACGATCGCGACGATGCGTGGGTTTGCAGCCAGGCGGGTTGCCGCTGCCTGTCCGCCCTCGGGATTGCAGCCGGAGTCCTCGCCGACGAGTTCGATCTTGTGACCGAGGAGTTCACCACCAAGGTCTTCGATGGCGATCTCAATGCCCCTCTTTGAGTCCTCACCCAACTGGGCGGTGCCGCCGGACACTGTCAACATCCATGCCAGAACGATTGGTTCACCCGGCTTGATTTCGAGGACACCGATTGGGTCAGTTGGCTTTGTTACCTGGGCTTGCGGTGTCGGCTGTGCGGCCGGAGTAGGCGACGCCGCAGCTGCCGGGGTTGGACTAGGTTGTGCCGCTGGTGCCGGGGTCGGGGTCGGCTGGGCTCGCTGACAGGCGGCAAGCACGAAGGCCAACAGCAGCAGAAGCACTGTGAACGAGCGTATCGGACGTCGCATCGGTCCTCCTCCTCAAGCTGACCGAAACAACAGAAACCCGGACATGCCGGACCGGCGTCCGTGTGAGGTCATTCTCGCACAAGATCGGCGGAGCAGTCAAGACACCCCCTTGTGCACGGTGCTGTCCTGGGAGTGAGCTCTCTGGCGTACCTCGGCTGGTCGTGCTGCGCGTGGCGCGTGATGGGATTCGACTGGTCGGAGGGTAAGGCAGCGCCTCGCTTTGCAGCGTGAGGAAAGGCGCGTCCAAATCTCCTGTGACTATCGTCGTAGGAGGGAGGAGCCTGAGCCGGTCTGGTGCGCTCCCTTTGGACGAGCCTTCGGCAGGTCATCCTTGTCTCTGTCCACGTGCTCTGAGTTTGGCAGGACTCGCTTGTGCTGGGTGTGTCTTGAACTTTGAACTGCCGCCGAGCCCAAGAAATGCGGGAGCATTTTGCCTGGGAAGAGGGCCAGGCGAGAACTTGATCATCTCCAGTGTGCAAAAACCTGAGTACGGCGGCTGGTGCGCTGGAGCAGGTGGCCCGCCATGTCAGGGAGGCTCTGCAGGCAACTCGAGCGCCGGGAATACCAAATGGTAGCCATCAGCGGGGGTTCAGGTGCCACACAGATCGGACAGGTCTCCCATGGACAAGAGCCTAGACGGGCTCGCTCGAGCCTGGTGTGCGAGACGTGTTGTGGAAGCTCAGCCAGACCAGGTGGGAAGGTCGTTGAGCAGGAAAGGCTTGCTTTCCCGCAACGATGGGGGATTGACTTGGTGGCCAGGACGCAGTACAGTGTAGCTGTACCCCGGTAGAGTACGGCGCAGGGTGAGGTGCGAAGATGACTTCGGTCGCGCAGCTGGACGAAGTGACGCGGACGGAGCTGATCGAGCGCTTACGGCGGATCGAAGGGCAGGCTCGTGGAATTGCCCGGATGATTGAAGAAGGGCGAGAGTGTCTTGACGTTGTCCAGCAGCTCACGGCGATGCGGGCGGCAGCTGACAGCTTATGTGTGGAGCTCGTGCAGGCGATGCTCGAGCGATGCTTCCTAGACGGGTCGCCCCCATCACCACAACAGCTGGCTCGGGTGCTGAAGGCGGTCGTGCGCGGTGGACGGTGAAGAGGGGGTGCCGCGGTGCGGTACGGATTCCTGATTGACCAACGCAAGTGCATCGGTTGTCATGCCTGCACCGTGGCCTGTAAGTCGGAGAACTTGGTGCCGCTCGGAGTCTACCGCACGTGGGTGAAGTATGTCGAAAAAGGGACGTTCCCGTACACGCGACGGTCCTTCACGGTGCTGCGCTGCAATCACTGTGATGATGCCCCCTGCATCACCATTTGTCCGACGAAGGCACTCTTCCGTCGTCCGGATGGAATTGTGGACTTCGACCAGTCGCGCTGTATTGGCTGCAAATCCTGCATGCAGGCGTGCCCGTACGATGCGATCTACATTGATCCAATTACCCATACGGCGGCGAAGTGCAACTACTGCAGCCATCGAGTCGATCAAGGGCTGCTGCCGGCATGTGTCGTTGTGTGCCCGGAGAAGGCGATTATCGCAGGTGATCTCGATGACCCCACAAGTGAGATCCACCAGCTGGTGGCGCGGGAGCCCGTGAGTGTGCGGAAACCCGAACAAGGGACGCGACCCAAACTGTTCTATCTGGGTGCTGACGAGGGGAACCTCACGCCAGAGGTCCAAACACGGGAGAACGGGTACTTGTGGGCGGAGGTGCGCCCCGATGGCCGTCCTGGTGAGGCAGTGCGGGGAACGGAGTTCCTCCCGGGGCCTGCCGATGCGCGGGTGGCCTACGATGTGTGGCATCCCAAGCCGTGGGGGTGGAAGGTCGCGAGCTATCTCTGGACGAAGTCGGTGGCGAGCGGAGCTCTTGCAGTGGCTGGTCCACTGCTCGCTCTGGGTGCGCTCAACGAACGGCCGGTCTTCCAGCTTGGTGCACCGTTGGTCGGACTCATTTTCGTGACGCTCACAGCGCTGCTCCTGATCTGGGATCTGAAGCGACCGGAACGCTTCTGGTACCTGCTGGTGAAGCCGAACCCAACTTCATGGTTGGTCTGGGGTGGGTACATCCTGCTGTTGTTTGGAGTGCTGGCCTTTGGGTGGGCTGTAACGGCTTTGCTGGGAATGAGCACCTTTGAGAGTTTGCTACGCTGGTTTGGACTTCCAGTCGGGATCGCAGCGGCGGGTTACACTGCGTTCCTTTTTGGGCAAGCGGAGGGACGGGACTTCTGGCAGAGTCCGCTTTTGCTTCCGGTGCTCTTGGCGCAAGCGGCAGTGGCAGGTGCAGCGAGCTTGTTGTTGCTGGGTGCGTTGGGCGGTGCGTCGTTCGGGGAAGCCGGCTGGCTGGCGATCGTGCTGGTCGGAGGGATGGTGGTGCTGGTGGTATTGGTGACCAGCGAGCTACTCTCCCCACATCCCAACTTGCATGTGGCGAAGACGGTGGAACTGTTGACGCACGGACCGTACCGTCGGGAACTCCTGCTGGTTGGGTTGGGCATCGGGGTGGCGGTACCGCTGGTGGCGCTGGCGGTCGGCTGGGTGAGCGGGGCGCTTGCAGAGTGGAGCGTCCTTGCAGCAATAGCAGCGTTGATCGGGCTCTGGAGTTACGAGCGGGTTTGGGTGAGCGCTGGGCAGGACGTCCCGCTCAGTTAGGGGGTGACGGCGATGCAGCAGAAGGCGAGTGGGACGACGGTGGTGCGACCGCAGGCACGGACGGTGCGTGAGCCGTTTGTACCGGAGCGGACGAGCGGACTCGCGAGTTACCCACCACCGGAGCGTTGGGACGATTGGGAAGAACGCGGACCGGATGGCCGAACACGGCGGTACTTTCTGATTCCTACCGTCTGTTTCAACTGTGAAGCAGCCTGTGGACTTTTGGCGTACGTCGATAAAGAGACGTTGGACATCCGGAAGCTGGAGGGGCACCCCTTGCATCCGGGGAGCCGCGGGCGGAACTGTGCCAAAGGGCCGGCGACGATCAACCAAGTGAAGGATCCGGAGCGGATCCTCTATCCACTCCGCCGTGTCGGGCCGCGCGGTTCCGGGAAGTGGGAGCGAGTGAGCTGGGACGTAGTGTTGGACGACATCGCCGGGCGGATGCGCCAGGCGTTCCTGGAAGGTCGGCACAATGAGGTGATGTACCACGTGGGACGGCCTGGCGAGGATGGCTTCATGGAGCGGGTGCTGTGGTCGTGGGGAGTGGACGGGCACAACTCGCATACCAATGTCTGTTCCTCGGGTGGGCGATTCGGCTACGCGGTCTGGATGGGCGCTGACCGGCCGTCGCCGGATCATGCGAACGCGCGGTTCATCTTCCTAGTGAGCTCCCATCTCGAGAGCGGACACTACTTCAATCCCCATGCCCAGCGGATCATGGAGGGGAAGCAACGCGGGGCGAAGCTGGCGGTGATGGATCCGCGCCTCTCGAACACGGCAGCGATGGCTGACTACTGGCTGCCGGCAGCGCCGGGTACCGAGGCGTTTGTGCTGTTGGCGATCGCCAACGTGCTCATCCAGGAGGATTGGTTCGATCGGGAGTTTGTGCGGCGCTGGACAAACTGGGATGAGTATCTGCGTGTGGTACATCCAGGGTGCCCGGTGACATTTGATGAGTTTGTCGCGCGGCTTAAGGACATCTACGCGCGGTATACTCCGGAGGCCGCAGAGCAAGTCAGCGGGCTCCCGGCGGCTACCATTGTGGAGCTCGCGCGGGAGCTGGCGCGGGCAGCACCGGCGATCTCCACGCATAACTGGCGGGCGGCGGCGGCCGCACATCTCGGCGGTTGGACGGTTCCGCGGGCGCTTTTCTTTCTGAACGTGCTTACCGGGAGTGTGGGAACACCTGGTGGGACACAACCAAACATCTGGGACAAGTTTGTACCGAGACCATTCAAAGAACCGCCGCGTCAGAAGGTCTGGAACGAGTTGACATGGCCGAAAGAGTATCCGCTCGCTCATCATGAGATGAGCTTTCTGCTGCCGCACTTCCTTAAGGAGGGGCGCGGGAAGCTGGCTGTCTACTTCACGCGGGTTTACAACCCGGTCTGGACGAACCCAGACGGATTCACCTGGATCGAAGTGCTTCAGGACGAGACTTTGATCGAGCTGCATGCTGCACTGACGCCAACGTGGAGCGAGACAGCGTGGTACGCCGACTACGTGCTGCCGATGGGACACGGACCGGAACGGCACGATACGCACTCCTATGAGACGCATACGGCGTGCTGGATCGGTTTTCGTCAGCCGGTAGTACGGGTGGCTCGCGAGAAGCTTGGGCAACCGGTACAGTTCACGTATGAGGCGAACCCTGGTGAAGTCTGGGAAGAGAACGAGTTCTGGATGGAGCTCTCCTGGCGGGTCGACCCGGATGGTTCGCTGGGAATCCGGCAGTTTTATGAGTCGCCCTATCGGCCGGGGCAGAAGATCACGGTTGACGAGTACTACCAGTGGATGTTCGAGCACTCGATCCCTGGGTTACCGGAGGCGGCTGCGGCGGAGGGGTTGACGCCGATGCAGTACATGCGACGGTACGGGGCATTCGAGCTCTGGAAGCAACCCTTCCGGCAGTATGAGGATCCGGTTCCGGAGGAGGAGCTTGCGCAGTCTTGGGTCGATCCCGAGACGGGACGGATCTGGACGACCGCACCGGTACCACACAACCCGAACATGGTGCCAGTCCCAGCGGAGCCCCCTGGACCACACGGGCGCTGGGCAGGTGTGATGGTGGACGGTGAGCCGAAGCGGGGATTCCCAACGCCGTCCGGGAAGCTCGAGTTCTTCTCACGGACACTCTATGAGTGGGGCTGGCCGGAGTATGCGATTCCCTGCACGATTGAGAGTCATGTCGCTCCCTCGCAGATCGATCGATCCAAGGGGGAGATGGTTCTTCTCCCAAATTTCCGCGTGCCGACGCTCATCCATACGCGCTCAGGGAATGCAAAGTGGCTGAACGAGCTCACTCATTCTAATCCGCTTTGGCTCCATCCCAGTGATGCCGAGCGGATTGGTGTGCGAACGGGCGATCTGGTGCGCGTGGAGACGGAGATCGGTTACTTTGTCGACCGTGTCTGGGTGACTGAGGCGATTCGTCCCGGAGTTGCAGCCTGCTCCCATCATTTGGGGCGGTGGCGGCTGGCTGAGGGAACGGGGGGTGAGCGCTGGACCACGGCACTCGTGAGCATCGAGCGGCTTCCGGACGGAAGGTATCGGTTGCGACAGCAACATGGGGTGCGGCCGTTTGCGAGCGAGGATCCGGATTCGCAGCTGGTGTTCTGGAGCGATGCTGGTGTGCACCAGAATCTCACGTTCCCGGTGCAGCCAGATCCAATAAGCGGGCAGCACTGCTGGCATCAGAAGGTGCGGATTGTGAGGGCCGGGCCGGATGACCGGTATGGCGATGTGGTCGTCGACACCAGGAAGTCGATGGCAGTGTATCGGCGGTGGCTGGCGATGACACGCCCAGCTCCGGGCCCCGGGGGGCTCAGGCGCCCGCTTTGGATGCTGCGGCCGTACAAGCCGGATCCGAGTGCCTATCGGATCGATAGCCCAACCGGGCGAGGCGATGCGTCACGGGGCGCCGGTTCCAGCTGAGGGCGGGCTAGGAGCTGCGACGTACGGAACAAGCTGGCGATCGATAAGCCGGTAGATTCGGCGGTCCGGAAAGGCAGCCGCGAGTTCCGCGTTGCGCGGGCCGAGGTCGTGGGCGTAGAGGACCGGCGAGTCGAGGAGTGGGCTATTGCGGACAAAGAATGGGGCGTATTGGGTCCAGTGAGTGACTGGGAGCAGGACGAGCGCTCGGGAGGACACCTGCGCTGCGACACTCCGAGCGGGTTCAGCGTGGATGTCATACCAACCGCGATAGCTCTGCCACCAGGGGAGAGCAGTCCCGAAGATGCTCCACAGCATGAGCCCAACAAAGGCGAGGACTCCCAGGACTTCGACGGCCGCGGGGAGCTCAGACCGTAGCGTGAGGAAGCGCCAGACCCAGTGCGCCGCGGTGACAATCTGGGAGAGTCCACGAGCAGACAGCAGGACGATCGCCCCAAGTGCCTCGTAGTAGTACCGCGGGCCATACATCTGTCCAGCAGTCCAGTAGGCGATGTGAACGCTGATCAACGAGCAGACCTGAGCGGTGAGTAGCAGGTCCCAGACCGTCTCACCGAGACGGACTCGGCGTATGGGCACGAGGTGCAGCCGGTACGCGGTGAGCCGGAGGAGGGCGACGGCGATGGCAAGCAAAGCCGGGAAAAAATCGAATCGACCTGGCCACCCGAAAAGGACCTCCTCCAACAGCCGGAGGTTAAAGCGGGTGTTCAGTATGCCGCTATCGAGCGTGTGTCCTTGGCCGGGACCGGTGCCAGGACCAAAACCGACCTTGTCAAAGGGCCACCAAAGTTCGTATCCGAAGGTCAGGGAATTGCCAGTTGTGTACTGATTGTAGGCAAGCAGTGCAGCCGAGCCGAGAAGTCCACCAGCGGCAAAGAAGAGACCGACCGGGCGCCACGCTGGAACCCGCCAGAAGCGCCATGCGGCCCACAAGATAAAGGGAACGGTCACGCCGAGCGCAGTGAGTGGACGGGCCAGGACGAGCAGGCCGAGGGCGAGTGCCCCAGGGAGGGCCCGCAGTATGGTCGGTCGCTCAAGGGAGATGGCGAAGGAAAAGACAAAGAGGAGCGTCAAGGCCAGGCACACCGTGTGCGCCATGAAGGACGCTGCCTGGAGCAGGAAGAAGGGGGACACCACGAGAAGCGTCCCAGCAAGGAGACCGGTGGTTTGATCGTAGATCCGATGTGCTAGTGCGACGATGAGCAAAACGGAGAACGCCGCGGCGAGTGCGTTCACGAGCGGTGGGTAACCCACGAGCACACCAAGAGCAAGCACAAGCGGATAGCCGGGTGGGTATTTCCCGAACCACATTCCATCGCGGACGAGGACAAACGGAATCCAGAAAGCTTCTGGCAGGGGTGGTGCGGGAGCGACCAGGTAGCCACGAGCGAGTGTTGCGGCCTGGAAAAGGAAAGCGACCTCGTCCTCGGTATGTGGGAGACCTTCGAAGACAACTCGATTGAGGGTCAGCGTCACGGCAACAGCTGTGCCGGAGAGGAGAAACACCACAGGGGAAAGGGTGCCTCTAAGCGTTCCAATAAGGCGCATCGCGATCACCCCTCCCACCCGGGGACAGACGGGTGCGTTTTGGGCGAGCGCAAGTATAGTGCATGGGGTGTGCGGTCTGCGCACGGTGTCGCGGTGGTCCGGCTGAGGGGGCTGCGGGGTGTAGCAGCCTGGTCGCCCCACGGGTGCCAGGAGGCACGACTGCGGCGGGGTGGATGCACGGGAATCACATGCTGGACCGTAGAACCACCATGTGAAGGGATGAGTCATTGACGAGGCGTTTGCTTGACAGGAATGCAAGGGGCGTATACCCTGAGCCTGTCGGTGTATGGTGGGAGACCGATGCGCAGAATGCGGCGGGGGCTCAGCACCCTCGATGACTGTGGCTCGGAGTACGGGGGAGTAGGATGCCGTACGTCTATCTGGATCATGAAGCCGATATCGGGCTTGAAGCAACCGGGGAACGTTTGGAGGAGGCTCTTCGTGACGGGGTGCAAGGACTCCTCGCTCTCCTTGTCGATCCTGAGACGGTGGAGCCGCGAGAGGCGGTGCCGGTGCAGGCGAGTGGCGACGACCCTGGGGCTCTCTATGTCGCACTTCTGAACGCCGTGCTGGCCGCGGTCGACCTCCATGGGATGTTCTTCCGTGATTTCGAGCTGACTCGGCTCGACCGTGTCGATGATCACTGGGTGGCCGAAGGTACGCTCTACGGCGAGCCGATTGACCTAGAACGCCATGCGGTCGAGATCGAGGTCAAGGCAGCGACCTACGGTGGACTCCTCGCTGAGCAGACTGATACGGGCTGGCGACTCCGCTGTGTCCTGGATCTGTGACTGCGGATCGCTGGCAGCGAATACAGGGAGGGATAACAATGAGCACAGCCTTGAATGTGCGGAAGATTCACGAGTATCTCTTTGAAATTCCGCCGCACGGGAAGATGCGGGTACCAGCTCGTCTTTATCTTGACGAGCGTTCATTACGCGAGCTTCTGGAGAACCAGAGCTCCGAAGAATGGAACGCGATCCGACAACTGGAGAATGTCGCCTGCCTTCCGGGGATCGTGAAGGCAGCCCTCGCGATGGCCGATGTCCATCCCGGCTACGGGTTCCCGATTGGTGGAGTGGCGGCGTTCGATCCCAAAGCAGGTGGAGTGATCAGCGTCGCCGGCGTCGGCTTTGACATCAACTGCGGTGTGCGTTGCCTGCGGACGCATCTGACACGGAGCGACCTGGCTGGGAAAGAAGAGAAGCTGGCCGACACAATGTACGAGGTGATCCCGGCAGGGCTGGGGAGTACAGGGGAATTGAAGCTGTCCGCGAAGGAGATTGACCGAGTGCTGCGTGAAGGGGCGCGCTATGCGGTGCATCTTGGTTACGGTCGAGAAGAGGATCTCGAGTACATTGAAGAGCATGGGCAGCTGAGCGATGCCGATCCTTCGGTGGTGAGCCATACGGCAAAGCAGCGACAGATGGCACAGGTCGGGACGCTCGGTTCTGGGAACCACTATGTTGAGGTGCAAGTTGTCGACCAGATCTACAATGCACGGGCAGCTGAAGCGTTCGGGCTGGAACTTGGGCAGATCGTGATCATGCTCCATACAGGGAGCCGGGCACTTGGGCACCAGATAGGGACGGACTATTTGCCGTTCTTAGAGAAGGCGACACGGAAGTACGGGATCGAGGTGCCCGATCGCGAGCTCGTCTGCGCGCCGATCGAGAGTCCGGAGGGGCAGCAGTACTTTCGAGCCGTCATGGCTGGGGCCAACTGCGCGTTCGCTAACCGGCAGGTACTGACACACCTGGTACGCCAAGCGTTCTGGAAGGCGTTGCGGGTCGCGGAGACCGCGATCGAGACACTCTACGAGGTGGCGCACAACACGGTGAAGTGGGAAGTGCACGAGGTTGATGGGGAGCGACGTCGCCTCCTTGTGCACCGCAAGGGATCAACGCGCGCGTTCGGCCCGGGACGGCCAGAACTCCCAGAACGGTACCGGGCGGTGGGGCAGCCGGTGCTGGTTGGGGGGACAATGGGGACGGCGAGCTATATCCTGGTGGGAACCGATCAGGGAATGCGGGAGACGTTTGGGACGGCACTCCACGGGGCAGGACGCGCCAAGTCTCGTCGGCAGGCAAAGCGCCAGTACCCGGCCGAACGGATCGTGGAGCAGCTGCGCAAGCAAGGGATCATCGTGCGGGCGCACGGCAAGGCATCGATCAGCGAGGAGGCTCCCGGCGCTTATAAGGATGTGGAGCATGTGGTCGACGTGATGTGCAACGCCGGGATTGTGGCGCGTGTCGCCCGACTACGCCCGATTATCTGTTTGAAGGGGTGAGTAGGATGACGGGCGACCGCCGAATGGCGTTCCTCTTTGATCTTGATGGGACGCTGGTCGATTCGGTCTATCAGCATGTCGTCGCCTGGCGAGAGGCGCTGGAAGCGATCGGGATTGAGCTTTCGATATGGCGGATTCACCGACGGATCGGGATGAGCGGTGGCCTCTTCCTGGCTGGCCTGTTGCGTGAGACTGGGCGAGCAGTGACCCCTGAGGAAATTCGTCGAGTGCAACAGGTGCATGCTGAGACCTACGCGAGGCTGCTCGGCCAGGTGCGACCGTTGCCAGGAGCGCGGGAGCTGCTCGAGGAATTGACGCGGATGGGTATTCCGTGGGCAATTGCGACGAGCGGTCGGCTCGAGAGTGCGCGCAAGACGGTGGCGGTGCTTGGGCTCGACGCAGAGCGGATCCCCCTGGTAACGCGTGATCACGTGCGGCATGCCAAGCCGGATCCGGATCTTTTCTTGGCTGCAGCGGAGCTCCTGCGTGTTGACATTGCTGAGGCGGTGGTGGTGGGCGACAGCGTGTGGGACATGCTGGCTGCGCGCCGGGCGCGGGCGCTGAGTGTCGGCTTACTGTCCGGAGGGTACGGAGCTGGGGAGCTGCTTGAGTCGGGAGCGTATCGGGTGTATGACGATCCGGCTGACCTCTTGCGGCACTTGGATGAGGTAGGTGTGCGGGCTGGGGACTCTGACTGGACGGTAGAAGTTGAAGGGTCTCTGCCTGGGGAGTAGGTATCCTTGCGGCCTCAGAGCACGCCGGCACGTGCTTTGGCTCGCTGTGGCTCTGAAGATACCGTATCGTTTTCACGAAAAGTCCTCTGAACGGCTGCGGGTGCGTGGTACCCTCAGTGTCCGCAAAATCTGTTGTTTCTCAACAGGGTGGTCGCCCGACGGTCAGCGGAGCCAGGGAGAGGCTCGGTGCGCTGCGGGCGCTTGTACCCTGCGTGGTTTGCGCGGGCAGTGCACCTGGAGCACGCTGGAGCAAGACGGGGGCAGAGCGTGATGGCGGAGCGCAGAACGGGGTGGAAGGCGCGCACTAGGATGATAGGGATGGTGGCAGTGAGAGGGCGCTGCCGGTAAGGTGACAGTGGTGGACAGGTGTGTGGTGCATGAGCGAGTCCTGACTGCGGGGTGCGCTGGTGCATCATCTTGCGTCGACGAGAGCGATCCAGTGGTTGAGAGAACACCTGATCGACTCGATGCCCTCCGATGGTCCGGTGTTGGGTCGGCAGCGGCTGATGCAGGCAACGGAGCGAAGGGGATCCGCTGGTAGGGGGCGTGGTGATCTTTTTCATCGCCCAAGCAGCTGTGGCAGTTGCACAGCGCTCGGCACGAGTGGCATACCGCTTGCTCCAGGTGCCAGTAGCCAGCGTTAGCTCCGCGGCGATGCCCCACCGGAGCGTCGGACAAGCCTTCAAGTGGTACCAGAGGGATAAAGGAGTTCATACTCGCGCGTCCGCCGAGGGAAGGACAACGTGAGCCGAGGTGCTTCAGACCGCCAGTGAAGTTCGACTGGTACGGGCACCGAACGAACGACGCGTGGCTGCTGTGGCCCCTCCAGTTCCAGGTAAAGGGTCTTCGTGTCAAGGAGCGGTGCGAGCAGCGTGCGCAGGTCGGTTGGGAGCCGATCGAGTGGGAGTTCGAGTCCGAGGATGTGCCCTTCGTCAGCGACATCGAGGATGCCGCTGAGCACAGTGACGAGTGGACTGCTCGAGGAGCAAGACGACGGTGCATCGGGAACGTCAAGAGCAAGGACGAGGCGGTCACTGAGCGGGTCGTGGCAGAGATGCACGTGCTGTCTCCCTTTTCCGAGCAGCATTGTGCCCGGTCGCAAGGGTAGCATCATGCGAGTGGGAAGCAGGAGTGGAGAGGGGCTGTTGTGAGCTGGTACGAGCGGGCAATCCGACCGCTCCTGTTTCGGTTGGATCCCGAGTTTGCGCACGGTTTGGCGATTGAAGGGCTCGGAGTCGTCGGGCGACTTCCTGGGGGACCGGGGTTACTTCGTCGGCTGGCTGGTGCACCGGTGGATGAGCGGCTGCGGGTCGACTTTGGGCCGCTCTCGTTCCCAAACCCGCTAGGGCTAGCGGCGGGGCTGGACAAGAACGGGGTAGCGGTGGCGGGGTGGTTTGCCCTCGGATTTGGGACAGTCGAAGTGGGTACGGTGACGCCATGCCCGCAGCCCGGAAACCCGCGGCCGCGGCTCTGGCGGTTTCCTGAGCAGGAGGCGCTGGTCAATGCGTTGGGCTTTCCGAGTGCTGGAGCAGCGGCCGTGCGCGAGCGACTTCCCAGTCGACGGTTTCCCGGACCAGTCGGAATCAACGTGGGGAAGAACGCTGCAACGCCTCTGGAGCGAGCAACGGAGGACTACTGTGCAGTGCTGGCCACGCTGTGGGACGTGGCGGACTATGTGACCGTGAATGTCAGCTCGCCGAATACGCCGGGATTGCGGACATTGCAAGAGGTTGAGCGTTTGGAACCGGTGTTGGAGGCGGTTCAGGCGACAAACCGCCAGCTCGCGTCATTGCGTAGAGCGATGCTACGTCCGGTCCTGGTCAAGGTCTCGCTTGACCTCGAGCCTGCGGCACTGGTCGACCTCATCGCGCTGCTTGAGGCGTGTGGCGTGACGGGACTCATACTGGGAAATACGAGTACCGACCCATTGCTCCGTCCTCCCGGCGCGGAGCGCCTGCCTGGAGGGCTAAGCGGGAAGCCGCTGCGTCGGCGGGCGGCGGAGCTCCTGACGCGGGCGGCTGAGATCGCTGGGGAGCGCCTGTTGCTCGTGAGCGTGGGCGGAGTGATGACCGTAGAGGATGCGATCGAGCGTCTGCGGCTTGGGGCGCATCTGGTACAAGTGTGTACAGGATTGGTGTACCGTGGACCGGGGTTTCCGGGCGCCATCCTCCGTGCTTTACTGGCTTCTCTGGACGAGGACGGTCTTCCCTCGGTCAAATTCCTCCGGGGACGGTGAAGGTGCGCGCAATTATGTTCGGGTTGGGGCGGTAGTGGGGGAGAGGTGTTCCAGTGGGCGTCCACGCGTCTCTTCGCCGAGGAGCAGGACATTCCCCGCGATGACGAAGAATACTGCCATGAAGAGCGCGAACACTGCGGGTTGGGAGAGTCCACCGTTGCTCAGGAGCCACGGAGTGAGGTAGGGAGCAATGATCCCAGCGATACGACCAAAGCTCGCGGCTGCACCAGAACCAAAGCCGCGGAGCGTGGTTGGGTAGAGTTCCGGCGTATAGGTGTAGACGACCCCCCAAGCGCCGAGATTGAAAAACGAAAGGAGACAGCCCCAGAGAACGAGGATTGGGGCAGTACCGGCGTTGCCGAGCAACCAAGAGGCCAGCGCAGAACCGAGGAGATAGGCGACGAGCGTGGGCTTGCGTCCCCAGCGATCGACGAGGTAGGCGGCAGAAAAGTAGCCAGGGATCTGCGCGAGCGTGGTGATGAAGACGTAGGAGAAGCTCCGGGCCACCGTGAGACCGCGTTCGACGAGGAGCGAGGGGAGCCAAGTGAAGACGCCATAGTAGGCGAAGACGATGCCGAACCACAGGATCCAGAGCATGAGAGTCCGGCGCAGGAGCGGGCGGCTCCAGAGCAGACTGAATTGCTCCAGGAAAGAGGGGCGCTGCGGAACTGGTGTCGTGGCGACGGGGGCCGGAGTGACGCCGGCAGCGCGCTCAAACGCGCGCAGAACAGCAAGTGCCTCCTCATGACGTCCCACAATATCGAGGTACCGCGGTGACTCCGGGAGACGACGGCGGAGATACACAGCGCTGAGTGCCGGTAAGGCGCCGATCAGAAAGGCGACACGCCAACCCCAGGAAGGGAGCTGCGGAGCGACAAGGAGCCCGACAATCGCGGCGAGAATCCAACCGTAGGCCCAGAAACTCTCGAGAATGACCAGAAGACGACCACGGTGGCGGGCTGGAGCGAACTCGCTCACCAATGCCGCTGCAACCGGGAGCTCACCGCCGAGGCCGATGCCGGTGAGGAAGCGGAAGAGGAGCAGTGAGGAGAAGTCCCAGGAGAGCGCGCTAAGGAAGGTGCCCAAGCTATAGAGTAGCAAGTTGGCGAGAAAGAGGGTGCGGCGACCGTAGCGATCCGCGAGGCGTCCGGCAAAGAGGGCGCCAAGGAACATACCCAGGAATCCGGCACTCGCAACGAGACCAAGCTGGGGGCGTGAAAGATCCCAGTCCCGTCCGAGGCTCACCAGGACGAAGGCGACCAGCCCCACGTCCATCGCATCGAACATCCAACCAAGCCCACTCAGCAGGACGATCCGCCAATGTTCCCGGCTCAGCGGGAGTTCATCGAGTCGTTGGCTTAGCGTCAGCATTCGCCTGCATCCTCTACGGCCAGTAGCCTGCCTCCCGGTACCAGGGTACTCGGCAGAGGGGTCGACCGAAAGAGGCATTTGCCACCATGGTGAACAGAGGCGAACCGTTCTTTGGGGAAGCACTCGTTCGATCGGGTTGGGTGTTGTTTGCGAGTCCAAAGCGACTGTGCCGCACAGCAGTGTCGAGCGATTATGCTGGTGCCAGATGGTGGTGCGGCTAACCGCAAAGCCCTTGCCTCTCCTGCGGTCAGGCGGCTGGAGAGCGCTCTATGAACCGTGGAGGTTTCGCTCAACGAACATACCAGAGATCTGGATGTATGCAGAGCGCAATCACTGCTGGAGGAGCAGGAGTACCTTCGGAGGAGCAGGTGGTGTCCTGCGCCGCGCCGGCTGGCATGACCTATCCACCGCTGAAAGACGTTCTTGCCTCGTGTGAGGCGAGCCGGCCACTCGAGGCGTTGTGTGGTAGGGCTCGCACCATTGCGCGACGTGCGGTATGATGAGGTTGCTTTCCATCGGGGACGTGTGACTGCCAGGATAATGGGATGGGGAGTGCGAGGCAACAGGAGCTCGGGCAACTCGCTCGGGAGGCGGGGGATGGTTGGTTGCTGCTTGCGCAGCTCGCACGGGTGATTGTGCTCGCGGTGCGTGCGCAGCTCGTGCTGGAGGTCGGGATCGGGCCTGGCGTGGTCACGGCATGGATTGCCGATGCACTGGAGCGCACCGGAGGCCGCTTGGTGGCGCTCGAGTGGAAAAGTGAGACAATTGAGCGTGTCATGGAACGACTGGACGCACTCGGGCTGGCGGAGCGCGTGCAAATCCTGGAGGGGGACGCGCACCAGACGATCCGCACGGTGGCGGGTCCGATCGACGTCATGTGGTTGGCGGCGGAACGCTCTGGGTACGCGGACTACCTCAGGGCAGTGAAGGGAAAGTTGCGGCCAGGCGCAGCGGTGATCGCAGAAGGGATGGCGAGTGAGGGTACGCGTGCGTTGCGTGAAGAGCTCTGGAGGGAGGGGGAGTTTGTGACCGTCGAACTTCCGGTGCGCGGCAGCGCTTTGATTGGGATCTACTGGCCGGAACGTGTGCGGGCGCTAAGCTCGTGAAGGGAGGGTACTGCGGATGCCAATCTATGTGATGTTGAGCAGTCTGACCGACGACGGGATGGAGACGTTGCACAAGCACCCTGAACGGATCAAGGAAGTGAATGCGGAGGTTGAACGGTTCGGGGTGAAAGTGTTGCACCAGTGGGCCGTGCTCGGGCCGTACGACTTCGTCAACATTGTGGAAGCGCCGGACAACGAGACCATCGCGCGGGTCTCAGTGGAGCTCGGTGCACGGGGAACCGTCAAGCTGATGACAATGCCAGCCATCCCAATCGATGACTTCATCGCGCGATTGAGAGAGGGGCAAGAAGAAAAAGAGGAGGACGAGGAGGACTAGGTCCCTGTGTCCGCAGAATGCTGAGGGGTGACGTAGACCGGCAAAAGAAAAAGCGGACGGAGCAAGATTCGTGCTCGCTCCGTTTCGTGTTCTGGAAGGAACAACTGATCTGGCTCGGACGGTTGAGCCCGCGTAAGTCCGTGTGGCGCTGAGAATACTTTGGGGACGATGCATTGCACTCAGCCGAATTGTCCTCACTCGGAGTCTGGGGCGTTCGGCACAAGGACAACGGTGTTCCGGAAGGTATCGGTGACCTTTTGGTAGTCCACGATGAAGTTTGCTGTGCCCCTGACGATGAGATCTTTGACGATCACCTGACCTTGAACGGCGGTTCCATACGGATTGCCGTGCATGGTAACCCGAGAGCATGGAGCATAGAAAAGACCGCGGACGAAAAACTCGCCGTTGCCCTGGCTATCGAAGATCGAGCAATTAGCGATCCACACGGCAAGACCGGCGAGCCCCCCGGCGTACGGTGCGTTTTCGGGCGCTTTGAGGTGTAGCTCGCCGTTTTTCGGATCGATGATGCCGCCGGAACCAGTCACGTAGAGCATAACGCCTTGGCTTTCGAGTCGCGTATTGGTATTCCCGAGCTCGAG
This sequence comes from Thermomicrobium sp. CFH 73360, assembly GCF_023806465.1. Lineage (GTDB taxonomy): Bacteria > Chloroflexota > Chloroflexia > Thermomicrobiales > Thermomicrobiaceae > Thermomicrobium. The sequence continues at coordinate 304,411 of NZ_JAMSLS010000003.1, forward strand.
CCGCGTCCCATCCAGGAGTGCGACTGGGGCCGATCCCGTTGGGGTGCTCTCGCGAACAAAGCGGATAATGCGGGCTTGTGTACAAGGCCCACCACCCTGTCCGCGAGGAAGATCCCGCGGTAACTCCAAGTTGCGGTAGAGCCCGGGACCAAGCACCACGGTCTCTGCGCACAGCGGGAGTGGTCGACAGACAAGGGGTCCGGCGTAGTTCTCGCATGTTCGGCGGTACTCATAGTGGACGTCGTTCAGCGAGGGTGGACGAACGCGTCCGGCGAGGGGATCGGGGACGTAATCACCAAGTTCGGCGTTCAGACAGTCGTATTGCCAGGTGCCGTTTTGGTTGATCGTCCCTGCTGCATCGATGCAACCATCGACAATGAAGGTGACTGTACCGCGGGTGTCGATTGCCGCATTCGAGCGGACGCTGGCACCGCGACCGCTGGGACCGCGCCCCCGGACAGAGATGTCAGTGGTGCCGTTGGCATAGATGCCAGGATCGGTGATGAGATCCTCGAGTGCAAGGAGCGCGTATTCCCCGGGCGCCTGGGTGATGCGTGCGGTGGCACGAGCGCTGACACGCAAGGTATCGGTGCCAAGCACCGGGAGGAAGAAAAGCGGGACACTGCGGTCAAGACGAACGCGGACTGTGTCGGGTCGCTGGACGGATATTGCGTCCGGAGGGATCGGCCCGGGGAAGCCGTTGGCTGTTGCGTAGGTCGTAGCGACCTGTGTCACCTGGGGATCAGTTGCAGTGCGTTTTAGGAGCTCGCGGGCGCCGGCGAGTGCGGCGGCATCCACGGCGTTCTGTGTGAGGCGGCGTTGGCTATAGAGGTACGCTGCATCAGTGCCGAGCGCAGCGAAACCAAGGAGAGGGACGAGCAGGAGCGCGAGGAGTGGTAGCACTTGTGCCGGCAGCTGATGGCGCATCGGTGGCCCCCTAGTAATGGACGATCATCGTGCTGCTTGCGCGCAGAGTGATACTTCCTGCGGGGAATGCGAAGCCGACCAGGGGTCGGAAGGGATAACTGAGTTCCACTGTAACCCGCTCACCAGGTGCCAGTGAGCCCTGGAGCGTTATGGTGACACGCTCGGCGTTTGGGATAGAGAGTCGTCGCATGACGTGACCACGAACGCTGCTCGTTGTCGCCATCTGGCACGGCGGGTGTTGGGCACAAAGTTGGCCGTGGACAGCGGCGTAGCGTGCTCCTTCGCGAGCGGCATTGGTGAGTTCGCTATATACATAGAAGGCCCAGCCGGACTCCATCATGCCGAAGATGAACAAGAAGAGCACCGGCGCAACGATTGCGAACTCGACGAGATTTTGACCGGTTCGAACAACGCGGCGCATCATGGGAGTACCCTCATCTCGGCGGTTCGGCGAATGACGAGTTGGTCGGCAAGTCGTTCGCCAGTCAGTGGGAGTGGTACTGGAAGGAGCGTCCGGGTGGACAGGCTGGCGGTGACCCGGACGGCCTCTGGCTTTCCGTTCTGGTAGATCACGCTTGAGGTCACCACGGGCTGGCTACCGAAGAGGAGCGGAAGTCCGGTCGCCTGGTACTCGGCTAGGGCGGCGACCTGGATACCGGCGGTATCGGTGGCATTGGCCGTGGAGAGCGAGCCATAGTGGGCCCCCTCACGTGCCACATTCGTCAGGGCGATGCCGGCGTAGAGCAGACGCCCATAGTCAATGACTGCAGCGAGGACGAGCAACAACACCAGAAGGCCGAGGGTGAACTCGACCAGTGATTGGCCAGCTTGCCCTGGGGCGCGGTCTCGTGCCACAGCGGAAGCCCTCTCGCGCATGCCCATGCAGAGAAAAGGATCGGCTGCGTGGCGTGCGGTGGGTAGAGTCGTTCGTACCCACGTAGGTGGCCTAAGACCAGGAGCAAGAGGCTATTCGATGAGCCAGACGGCTGGGCGAGTGATCATGACATGCTCCACTCGTTCCACGCGGATGTTTGTATTCCCGTTCGTCGCAAAGCGATAGACGATCAGCTGTCCCCGAGCCCAGGTACCAGACGCGTTGCCGCTGAGTTCGAGTGTTCCGTTGGGGAGGTAAAGGATGCCGTTGACTTGTGCTCCGCTATTCCCGACCATGCGTAAGGTGTGAGAATTGCCACGGGCTTGGAAGATGACAAGGCCGGGTTGCATATTGGGATAGGGAAGTTTCGCAGGATCAGTGACGCCGCTGAGAACATATCGAGTATTTCCAACCACGTTGAAGGCTGAACCGGGACCGAAGAAGAACAGAACGTCTTGGCCGGTCACCGTCTGGTTGCCTTGGAGGCGCAAGGTTCCACCGTCAAAGTAGTAGAGGCCGGGCGGGATGACCGAATCGGTGTTGCCCGTCAGGGCGAAGTCCGAGTTGTCCAAATAGACGAGGACATCACATGGGAGGACATTCTGGAGGCCAAAGTTCCCCTGGACGGCAAAGGAACTATTCCGGAAGAGAAGACGGAACTCTTGCCCAGAGCCAGAACAGCTGGTTGGTTGTCCTTGCAAGACGAGCCGAACATTTCCGCCGATGGCGAACGAGCTACTTTCGAAGACATAGGTTCCGGGTGCCAGTGTGACTGTCGCGTTGCCACCGACCGAGAAGCCGTTGCGGAAGTAATAGAAACCAGGACCGAGTGAGACGGAGCCGTTGCCAGTGTACAAGACCTGTCGGTCGAACTGATAGGTTCCGCCGGGGAAGATGAGCGACCCGTTGCCGCTGTAGCTCACGGTGTTGCTGTAGCGTCCCGGTGGGCAGGTCATCATGTTGCCGGAGGTCGTGCAATTCGCTGCCGCCCCACCAGGAGCTGAGGGGACGGTCGGCCGCGGAGGCTCGGGCATCGTCGCGAGCGGGTCGTCGACTGGTGTAAGGCCGGAACGCACGCCCTGTCCGGCCAGGAAACGGCAGTTGCCGGTCTGTGAGAATGAAAGTGCGGCGTCGACGGTGCCATCGGCTTGGAAGGTTCCATTGCCGACACAGCGCATACCACCGTTCGACATCGCGCTTCCGCCTACGATCCGTACCCCCACGTTCCCGATGAGGTTCACCGCGTTCGGGTTGTCGTGTTCAAGGACGAGGAATGCATAGTCGGTCGGCTGTTGACCAACGCGAGCAGCGGCCTGGACAGTGGTACTCCAGGGGTTGGAGGAGAAGGCACTGAGGAAGAAGCGCTCGATATTGGCACGTGCGGTGACCCGCACCGAACGGGTCGCGGTATTCACCTCAACGCGGAATTCCGTCGGTGTGAGTCCCTCGTCTGGATCGTGATTGGCGAGGAGATTCTGTTCGAAGGCGCCTTGTGCCGCAGCGACGGCTTGGCCGTCAGTTTGGCCAGCGTAGAGTGCGCGAGCGCCGGCAAGAGCAGCCGCGTCGACGGCATTTTGGAGCAGGCGTCGCTCGGCATAGGCAAAGGCGACGTCGACTGCCAGGGCACTGAAGCCGAGCAGCACAAAGAGGGTGAGCGCCAAGAGGACAAGTGCTTGCCCAGCGCGAGCGTGTTGGCTTGGAGGTTGACGGTGATTGCACAGCATCGGGAATGCTCTCCAACGGGCCGCAATCCTCCAAGTGCACTCTACGGTTGTCACCTGCGGTGCGATAGGGTAAGAAGTACCGATTCGGCCATCAATATGCGAAGACAGGTGACGGAGGAGCGGACAGGGCGTGGATCCGGGTAGTAAGATGCAGGGCGGTGAGCGAATGGAGTGGGACATGACTGATCCGCGAATCACACAATGGGCAAAGGTGTTAGTTGACTATTCCCTTGCCGTTCAGCCAGAGCAGTTGGTGGTCATCAGTGGGACACCGTTGGCAGCGCCGCTGATCCGTGAGGTCTTTCGGCTCGTGCTGGAACGTGGTGCCTATCCAGTTGTACAAGTGACGTTGCCGGGATTGGCAGAAATTTTGTTCAAGGAAGGGAGTGACCGTCAGCTTCGCTTCATTTCTCCAGACGAGCGACTGGGGCCGGAGCAGGCGGATGCGTTGCTGCGGATCCTGAGTGAGAGCAACACCAAAGCGCTCACGGGTGTCGATCCAAGTCGGCAACAGCTGCACCAGCGAGCGCGTACGGAGCTCCGGCAAACGTATCTCGAGCGGGCAGCTGCGGGTGCGCTCAACTGGTGCGTCACGCTCTATCCCACGGAAGCCTACGCGCAGGATGCTGAGATGTCGCTGGCCGAGTATGAGGGGTTTGTGTTGCGGGCTGGTTTTCTCGATCAGGAGGATCCCGTTGCGGCCTGGCAGGAGCAGGCACGGGAACAGGCGCGGATTATCGAGTGGCTGTCGGACAAGCGGGAGGTGCACATCCGGGCGCCGGATACGGACCTACGCCTCTCCATCGCGGGGCGGCGGTTTGTGAATGCAGACGGGCGGAAGAACTTTCCCGATGGGGAGATTTTCACCGGTCCAGTCGAAGACTCGGTGGAAGGAACGATTCGCTTCACTTATCCCTCCATGGTGCAAGGTCGGCAAGTTGAGGATATCCGCTTACGCTTCGAAGGGGGACGGGTCGTTGAGGCGAGTGCAGCGCGGAACGAAGCGTTCCTTCACCGCATGCTGGAAACGGATGAGGGGGCACGCTACGTTGGCGAGTTTGCCTTCGGGCTGAACCGAGCGATCACCCGGTTTACTGGGAATATCCTCTTCGACGAGAAGATTGGCGGGACGCTCCATTTGGCGATTGGTGCGGGGTATCCCGAGACGGGGAGCCGTAACCGCTCAGCGGTGCACTGGGACATGATCTGTGACCTCCGCCGGGACAGCGAGGTGTGGATCGACGGCCAATTGTTCATGAAGGACGGGGAAGTTCTGATTTAGTCGAGTGAGGCAAGTGCGACGGGAAGGCCATTGGGGCTACTGACCTGGGGACTGTTCTCAAGGGTTATGGCGAGTGCGTCGAACGTTCGTAGCGACTCGCGGGGGGAGAGGAACAGCTCGGCGTGACCGCGCTCGTCAACCGGCAGAATGCCAGCCTGTTGGTACTCCTGGCCCCGGACTAGCCAGACAATGTAGGACTGGCCAGTGGCCGGGCGCGGAAGTCCCTCGACCGCAATCAGGGCGGTGTTGCTTGAAGGATCAAGGATGATCGCTCCATGGGCATTCCGTGCAGCTCCGTTGCCCTGGAGGCGGATCAGGAGGCCATCTCGCTGCGCAAGGAGCTGAACGACCGCACGGCGCTGAGAATCCGCCTGGAGTGCCTGCTGCGTCTGTTGGTCGGCAGTGCGGTCGCGTTCAGCAAGTTGCCAGCCGAAGAGGAGGGCAAGGATGCTTGCCGCAATGGTGAGTATCCAGGCAGGACGTCGCAACCACGCAACGAGGCTGGGGGAGCTCGTCGGGCGGATGCGCAGCAGGAGTGTGCGGCGGGTGCGAGCCGGAACGGGCTGTGGAGGAGGGAAGAAGGCAAGGAGCTGCGCCGTGCGGCGCACTTCCGTCGCGGCGGCGCGACAGCGAGCGCAGAGGACGAGGTGGCGTTCAACGAACTCGAGTTCGTCCGAGTCAAGTGCACCAATGACGTAGCCGGGTAGGAGATCTTCTGGACATTCGTCGAGCGGACGTTGGTGCTCAGCCATGGCTTGGGAACTCCGGTGCGTGATCACGGAGCAGCAGGTGAAGCTTCTGCATGCCGAGCCGTAAACGAGTCTTGATCGTGCCAATCGGCTCGCCGAGTACGGCCGCGATCTCACTGTGCGTGAGGCCAGCAAAGTAGGCGAGTTCGATTGCCTGCCGCTGTGGCTCGGGGAGCTGTGCCATCGCTTGCCGGACGCGGTCGCGGAGTTCGCTGACCTCGGCTGCTTCGTGGGCGATTGCTGCCTCGTCGGTCTCGGTCGACGGCAGGTAACCGAGTTCGACGAAGTCGGCACGCTGGGGCCGTCGGCTTCGTGACCGGAGTGCATCGACGGCAAGGTTGTGGGCGATACTCATCAGCCAGCTCCCAAACGAGCCGCGTCGTGCGTCGTACCGAGCTGCCTGCTGCCAGAGGCGTAGGAATGTTTCCTGCAGCAATTCCTCGGCTTCGGCGGGATCACCGAGCATGCGAAGCGCAAGCGAGAAAACGGGACGAGCGTAGCGATCGTAGAGCTGTTCGAGCGCTCGGGCATCGCCATCAGCGACGCGCTGGACGAGCACGTCGTCGCTGAGGAACTCCGCCTCCACGGACCCGCTCGCGCGCCGAGCGAACCCGCTGCACTGCAATATACGGCGATACGTCTGGCTTAGATGCATCGGCGTCCGCTCCTTGGTGACACTGCCAGTATACCGAAGGCGCGTCAGTCTGAGCGGAGGGTGCGGTCGTAGAATGCGGTCACGCGGTCCATGAAGAGTCGCCAGGCGGGGGGAGAGAAGGCATGTCCCTCGCCGGGATACTCGAAGTACTCGACCGACTTTCCCGCAAGTTGGAGGCTATCACGGATCGTGCGTGACCATTCTGGTGGCGTCACGGTGTCAGCAGTGCCAATGTGGATTTGGACAGGACAGGAAACGAAGTGAAAGTGGAAGAGCGGTGACGTGGCGCGAAGAAAGGTTTCATCCTCGGCGACCGCTTGGTAAAGCGAGTGAAGGGGGTCATTGGGCTGCACACCGGCACCCCACTTGCGTATGTTATCGAGATCCCAGCCGGAGACTGGAGCGTAGAGGACAGCAGCGCGGATCCGCTGGTCAATGCAAACTGCCTTGGCTACCAAGCCACCACCCATACTGTGCCCCCACAGACCAATCCGTGCGGGGTCGGCTTGTGGCAGCGAGGGGAGCGAGCTGATGAGATTCAGGGTGTCGATGACGATACCCGTCCGAAAGTAATTTGGGCCAGGATCGGACGCGCCCCAGCCACGGAGGTCGGGGGCGAGACAGAGGAACCCTCGACGGGCGAGATGGTCAGCTGCAACGATGGTGTCGGCGCCGGTCCAGTACTGCTCAGGAGGAATATAGCCATGGCAGAGGATAACAACGGGAAACGGACCGTCGCCGCGGGGGAGGTGGAGTCCACCACTGATGCGCAGCCCGTCGCTTAGATAGCGAATATAGGCAAAGGTGTAGGCCTCGGTTTCAGCGACGATGCGGATGATCTCAAGAGGGCCGCCAGGATAAGACCGGGCACGTAACCCTTCGATCGTATAGGCGGCGAGCGGATGCGGGGTTGGAGTCGGGGCCAAGGTTGGGGTGGGCGAGGAGACTGGTGTTGGGGTGGGACGAGAAGGAGTTGGCGAAGCAGTTGGAGAGGGCCGGGGTTCGGCTGTTCCCGTAGACCCCGGCCCGAGAGAGGAGGTGGGAGAGGGCAGGCTGGACGTTTGCGGAGGACTGGCTCGGCTGCGGCACGCGACCGCGAGCCCGAGGCTGGTGAGGAGGAAGTGCCGTCTCGTGAGGTGGAAGCGGCCTCTCCTCATGGCGCTGGCTCCAGAGTGAAGTCCAACTCCAGCGTGATGGTGTCTTCAAGACTCAGCACAATCGGCACGCGTGGTGGAGTCATCGCAAAGTCTTGGAAGGTCACCTGGGTTATCGCTGTCCCGGTAATGCGCGTGCCGTCAAACGATGCTTGGACGTTCCAGGTGACCGGCTTAGTCACGCCGTGGACTGTCAAATTTCCCACAAGTTGGAAGGATGCTTGGCCGTTCGTTGGCAATGGCCAAGGTAACCCCTGAACCTCGGTTGGTTGGAAGTCGGCGGTGGGATACTTCGCCACTTCTAAGGTGTTTTGTTTGATGTAGTTATCACGGCGGGTCTCGTCGCTCCGTAGCGTTGTCAAATCCACTGTAAAGCGTGAGCGCTGAGAATCGATTTTGCCGTCAGCGGTGAGAGCAATCTGGCCCTCGATGGCCTGGGTCCGGCCGACGGCATCATTCGGAAGTGAGCGTCCGAGAAGTTGCTCACGAGCCCGGTAGCGGGCCTCGCTTTGCTGAGGCACGATGTGGAAGATCTTGTGAGCTCCGGTTGGGGTGATTATAGAGGTTGGAACCACTTGCGTTGTCTCTTGGGCGACAGGAGTTGCAGTTGCCGTTGGGGTGCTCGCCAAGGAAACTGTGGGCGTCGGCATAGCCGCAGGAGTGACGCGAGGTGTTGCGGTTGGGGTGATGGTCGCACCCGCTCCACAGGCCGTGATGGTGAGTGAGGCGAGCACCAGAAGTGTGAGCTGGCTTCGGATTGTGATTGCGAGCATTCGGCTCTTCCCTCTCCCCGCCTCTTGCTCCTGGTTCTGATTCGAGCCTAACGCAGAAGGCTGAGAACGGGACAAGAGATCGGTGAGAAGTTGCTAAGAGTGACTTCCGTCAACAGAGTGACGTGGTAGGATGGCCGCAGAATCGGGTGCAAGCCTGCGCTCGGGGGCCGAGGCATGGTGCACGTCCTGGTGGTTGATGACGATACTCGGCTGGTTGAGATGCTGCGTCGGACGCTTGCTTACGAAGGCTTTACGGTGAGCGTGGCGCAGTCGGGTGATGAGGCGTTGCGTCTTGTGACGGAGCGACGGCCGGATCTCGTGGTGCTTGACTGGCTGCTGCCGGGATTGGATGGTCTCGCGGTCGTGCAGCGGTTACGGGCCGCAGGTGACGGAACACCGATTCTCATGCTGACAGCGAAGGATGCGGTGGAAGACCGGGTCTTGGGGCTTGACAGTGGTGCGGATGACTACCTGGTGAAACCGTTTGCTCCGGCGGAGTTATTGGCGCGGATTCGGGCGCTCTTGCGGCGCGTGGAGCCAGCAAGCGACGAGAAGCCGCTGGTGTTCGCAGACTTGGTGCTTGATCCGGTGACGCGAGAGACCCGTCGAGGTGAGCGGACATTCCGCTTGAGCCCGCGAGAATTCGACCTCCTGTATTACTTGATGCGACATCCGCGCCGGGTACTGACGCGGCGGCAGATTCTGCTGGCTGTGTGGGGGCACGACTTCGACGGATATGACAGTGTCTTGGACGTCTACATTGGCTACTTGCGGCAGAAGCTCGAGGCTGGCGGTGAGCCGCGGTTGATCCAAACGGTGCGTGGGGTCGGCTATGTGCTGCGGGAGCCATGAGCGATGTCGATCCGGCTGCGCCTGACTTTGCTTTACAGTGGGATCCTGGCCTGCACGCTAATCATCTTCAGTGTTGTGCTCTATGTCCTGGTGGCACGGTTTACGCTGAACTGGCAGGAGCAAGCGCTTGCTGAGGAATCGGCCCAGATCCTCACGCAAGGTGAGTTTCGCTTGACCGTCATCCGCACTCCACAGGGGAAAATTGCGATCCCACAAACCTTTGTTCAAACACGGGATCTCTCTGGTCAGGTCGTCTCACGGTCAATTAACCTCAACGGGTACGAGCTTCCGTTGAGCCCGAAAGGCTTTGCAGCACTCCGTGATGGTGAGGCGAATGGTTGGCTGGAAATTGTCCGGACGGAAAACGGGCGGTTGCTGATCTACAGCCGAGCCGTAATTTCAAATGGTCAGCCAGTTGGGATCTTACAGGTCGCGCGGTCGCTGGCGGATTTGGACCAGGCGCTGGCAACGCTCCGTCAGTACCTGATCGTCGGGACACTGGTCTCCACTATTACGGCCTTCTTTGGCGGATGGGTCTTGGCGGGAGCGAGCCTACGGCCGATTAATCGAATTACCCAGACGGCGCGAGAGATTGGCCGAGCACGCGACTTCGGGCGGCGTGTGGAGTATGAGGGGCCGAATGATGAGATTGGGGCACTGGTGACGACGCTGAACGAGATGCTGACCGAACTGCAGGCGGCGTACCAGCAGGTGGAACAGGCACTTGTGGCGCAGCGACGGTTCGTTGCGGACGCCTCGCACGAGCTGCGAACACCGCTGACGACGTTACGTGGCAACGTGGAACTCTTGCAGCGTGAGCCACCGTTACCAGAGGAGGAACGCCGAGCAATCCTTGCGGACATCACCGCGGAGTTAGACCGGATGATCCGACTGGTACGCGAGCTCCTGACGCTTGCGCGGGTGGATGCTGGGCTGCAGCCGCGGCTGGAACCGGTGGAGTTGGGAGTACTGTTGGAGGAGGCAGTACGGCAAGCGCAGCTCTTGCGCCCTCGTCCAGTGGTCCGGGCACGCGTGGAGCGGGATGCGGTGGTGCGAGCGGATCGGGATCTCTTGCGGCAGGTGCTACTCATCCTGCTTGACAATGCGCTGAAGTACACTCCTGAAAACGGCGATGTTGAAGTCACAACGGTGATCGAAGGGAAGCGGGCGGGAATTACGGTGCGTGACACAGGGGTGGGGATCGATCCGGCGATCCTGCCGCACATCTTTGAGCGCTTCTTCCGCGGTGACACCGCGCGCAGTGGAGAAGGGACAGGGCTCGGGCTCGCCATTGCGAAGTCCTTGGTCGAGGCGATGCACGGTGAGATCCGAGTGACCAGCCGGCCGGGCGTGGGAAGCGCATTCACGGTTCTCCTGCCGTTGGAGGCAGAGTTGCCGGCTGGCGACGTTGCGGAGCGAACAGTACCCGCGCTCGTTGGGCTCGAGTGAGATTCGGCGGCGTTTCTCAGCAGATTCTCAGCAAACTCTTGAGGCGCTCTGAAGGACAGCCGCTAGGCTAAGAGTCGCGACCGCAGCATCGCGGCTGCCAGAGTATCGCGACAGGAGGTGACGGCATGCAGGAAGGATCGGTCGGGCAGCGCCACGGCGGGCGTGGGTTGCTCGTCCTGTTGGTGGTGGTCGGGTTTCTGGTGGCTGGTCTGGTCGGTGGGCTTGCTGGAGCGAGCCTGGTACGGGAGGGCGAAGCTTCCGCAGCGACACCGACGATTGCCGCAAGTACAACGTCGCCGGCATCACGGGTCCAGCCGGTGGCTGAGACCGAGGCGACAACCCCGGCTGGGGAGGTGTACCAGCGTTACGGCAAAGCAGTCGTGGACGTGATCGCCCGTGCATCGGGTGGATTCTTTGACGAGCAGGGTAGTGGTTCAGGTGTGGTTGTTGATCCGAGCGGGCTGATCGTAACCGCGGCGCATGTGGTGTCGGGGGCACCGAGTGTCCAGGTGCAATTCGCGACTGGTGACCGGCTGAGCGCACGGGTGCTGGGAACGGATCAGGCGAACGATCTGGCGTTATTGAAGGTTGACCGGCTGCCTGATGGCATTCCGGTTGCGCCGCTGGGTGACTCTGACACGGTGCAAGTGGGTGATCTCGTGATCGCGATCGGTTCACCGTTCGGCCTTTCTGGGACAGTAACGCAGGGGATTGTGAGCGCGGTCAACCGAAGCTGGAACCCGCCTGGGGATCGACTGCGGACGGGGTTGATTCAGACGGACGCGCCGATTAATCCAGGAAACAGCGGGGGACCGCTCTTCAATGCAAAAGGCGAAGTAATCGGGATTGCGACGATGATCGAAAGCCCGATCCGCGGCAATGTGGGGATTGGGTTTGCGGTGCCGAGCAACACGGTGAAGCGGGTTCTCCCGCAGCTCGAAGGCGGTGCACAACTCCAACCAGCTTGGCTTGGGATCAGTGGTACTGATCTGGATGCGGCGACAGCACAGCGATTTGGCCTCAGCATCCAGCAGGGAGTGATTGTGCTGAACGTCGTATCTGGGAGCCCGGCGGAGCGTGCCGGGTTGCGTCCGGCGCAGATTCGCGGCAACGACATTGCAGCACTCGGCGACGTGATCGTGGCGTTGGACGGGCAACCGGTGCAGGGGATGCAGGATCTGGCAGGGCGGATCGGTGCGCATCAGCCGGGCGAGACCGTTGAGTTGACCGTCTTGCGCAATGGGCAACAGGAGACCGTCCGCGTCACGCTCGGCTCGTGGCCACAGCAAGGCTAAGTTGACAGCCTGATGGGTGGTGTGCTAGTATATGTAGGTTTCGAAACGACGTCGTGCGGTGTCCGTACGACGCGTCCGAACGACGGAGGTAGATGGATACCCATGACGGAGCGAGAACTGCAGGAACTGTTGGAACTGGAAGAGCTTGTCGCTGCTGAGGGGTTGGAAGAGGTCGAGGAGTTTGAGGAGATCGAGGAGACTGACGACCTCATTGACCAGGCAGCGAATGATGCGGTCTACCGGTACTTCCGGGAGGTCGGTGGCCATCGGCTCCTGACGCACCAGGAAGAGATTGAGTACTCACGGGCTGTGCGGGCAGGGCTGGCGGCACGCAAGCGGATCGAGGCGGGAGAGGACACGCCAGAGTTGCGCGAGCTGGTCCGGAAGGGGATGGAGGCGCGCGAGACCCTCATTCGGCACAATTTGCGCCTGGTGGTTTCGATCGCCAAGCGTTACCGCTCGAGTGAGCTGCCGTTGATCGACCTGATTCAGGAGGGCAACATTGGTCTTATGACGGCTGTCGAGCGGTACGATCCAGAACTGGGCTACCGTTTCAGCACGTATGCGACGTTCTGGATTCGGCAGGCAATTGGTCGAGCGGTGGCCAATTTGAGCCGGACCATTCGGGTGCCGGTGCACATGCATGACTTGATCGCCAAGATCCGGCGTGCCGAGGCGCAGATTGAGCAGCAGAAGGGTCGGCCGGCCACGAACGAGGAGTTGGCTGAGCTTCTCGGGATCGATGTGACGCGGATTGAGCAGGCGCGGACGCAGATCCCACGCACCTCCTCGCTCGACAAGCCGATCGGCGAGGACGGTGAGAGCACGATTGGTGACCTCTTGCCGGATCCGCGCAGCGAGGACGTTGTGGAGGAGGCACTGACGAACGCGATCCGCGAGCAGATTCGGCGGAGCCTGGAGCAGCTCACGGAGCGCGAGCGAACGGTGCTCGTGATGCGGTTCGGGCTCGATGGAGAACAGCCACGGACGCTGGCCGAGATTGCCGATGCGCTGAAGATCAGCCGGGAACGTGTCCGTCAGGTTGAGAAGGAGGCGCTGGCCAAGTTGCGCAACTCCGATCTCCGGCTCCTGGCGAGTGCAGCCTAAGTACCTTGCAGAGCAATCGCAGCGACCTTTGAACGGCCGGTCTCAGGAATGAGACCGGCCTTTTTAGTCGTGCTCATGCTGATGCTCAGCATCGTGCCAGTGCGGATGCGAGTGCACGATCGGTCCGTGACGATGGAGGTGCTCGTGAATGAGGTTCGCTGCGAGGAGTAAGGTGCGGTCGGTGAGAATCAGCTCGGGCGGGCCCTCGGCGATGGGACGATGCTCGTGTTCACCGAAGACAACCACACGAGTAGCGAGTGTGGCCACAAGGTCGAGTTCGTGGGTCGCGATGATGAGTGTGCGACCACGCCGGTGAAGCTCGGTGAGGAGCTCGATCAGCTGGACTCGACTGCGCGGGTCAAGGTTTGCTGTTGGTTCATCGAGGAGGATCACCTCAGGATCCATAACCAGGACGGTGGCGAGAGCGACACGTTTCTTCTCGCCGCCGCTGAGTTCAAAGGGTGCGCGGTCTGAAAGGTGGAGGATGCCGAGTTCATCGAGCGTCGTAAACACAGCCTGGCGAATGCGCTCGCTTGGCCAACCAAGCTGGAGTGGTCCAAAGGCAACGTCATCGAAGACGGTCGGGGAGAAGAGCTGGACATCCGGCTCCTGAAAGACAAGTCCCACGCGCTGGTGGAGCCAGTACCCGAGTTCTGGATCGTCGGCCGCCCTGGTGATATCACGGCCGAAGGCGAGCACGCGACCGCTTGTCGGTCGGTAGAGTCCATCAAGGATTTTGAGGAGCGTTGACTTCCCCGATCCGTTGGGACCAAGGATGACAAGAGCCTCCCCAGCGCGGATGGTAAGGTCGACGTCCCGAAGGGCGACGATCCGATTCTGGTAGGAGTAGCTGACACCGGAGAGCTCAAATACCGTGGTGTCGTTCATAGTCGTGCCAAATCCACAAGCCAGAGTGCGGCGATGACTGCACTACCGAGTGACAGGGCTAGCCAGTCGGTCTCGGCGAGAGTCGGGGTCCGGAGCGTGCGAGGTTCACCGCGATAGCCGCGTGCGACCATGGCGAGGTAAACCTGCTCGCTCGTACGCAGGCTGCGTTGGAAGAGGACACCGAGCGTGCTGGAGAGCCAGCGGCGCTGTTCGCCGTTTGGCATCGGAGTCAGGACCCGGCTACGGCGGGCCAAAAGCAGGTCTTGTAGCAGCTCGATGAGCACGAAGACATAGCGGTACGTCATGGCGAAGACGAGCACGAAGAGGAGGGGCACGCGGAAGGTCCGGAGTGCGCGCAAGAGGTCAGCCCAGCGGGTGGTGAGGACGAGGGCCGTCGCTGCCGCGATGGAGGTAGTGACACGAAGAAACAGCGTGAGGACGCTCCAGACTCCCGTGGTCGTAACACTCGCACCGAAGGGAAGGCGGACGAGTTCCGGACCGGGGACGAGGACAAGCGCTGGTGCGGCAACGAGGAGCGTGACGAGTGGCAGTCCCAAGAGAAGCTGGATCAGGACGACAATGGGGATCCGGCTTGCCAGGAGCAATGCTCCCAGCAACCCGAGGAGTGCGACCTGCGTTGGCCAGGAACGAAGGCTCGCGGCGACGAGGATGGCGAAGCTCAGCACCACAACCTTGACGCGAGGGTCGATACGTTGGAGCAGACCCGGCCGACGAGCAAGTTGCTCAGCGTACACTGTCCGTTCAATGATCTCAGCGAGATCGAGCAAGGTTCTTTCCACAAAGCCACGTCGTGACATCTGGGACGTCCTCATGGTGTTGCAGGTGGATGATCAGCAGGGGGACGTGGCCGGAGAACGAGGCGGAGTGCAAGTATAACGGTGCTCACCAGTCCGATACCAACGATGGCTGACAGGATGTAGGCAAGTGCCTGCTGGAAGAAGCCGGCGTCTGCAGGAAGCCACGGGAAGGTGTAGTCAGGTAACGGGGCAGGCCACCAACTCTCCCAGCGGGAGAGACCAGACGGGACATAGCCGACAAGGTGCTCGAGTTCCTCGGCCGACCACTCGCCCCACGCAGCGCCAGAGGCGACCAAGCCAAGTGGTGTCAACAAAACGAGGACAGCAGCAAGGAGAAGGACGATGGCTCTTGGGCGTGGCGATGTGTTGGCTGCGGATGGCAGTGAGGGGCCGACGAGCTCAGGGGAAAGGCGGCGGACGAGGGCGAGGCCTGCCATTGTCACGATGGCTTCGGCAGCGCCAGCGATGGTCAGGTGTGGGATCAGCAGAGCGGGGACCGCGACGTCTAATCCGTAGGGGCTGTACAGCGCTCGGCCATTTTCGCTCCAGAGCAGCGGTTGGATGCCGAGTGTCAGCCCAACCAGAAGGGCCGCGACGTTGATGCCAACATAGCCCGCCAGACCAGCGGCGAGCAGACGCCGACGACTCTCGAGCGGGCTGCGACCGGCAATGAGTCGAAAGACGCCGTAACCGACAAGCGGCATGGCAACAGCGAGGATGAAACAGTTGGCACCGATGGCGAGGATTCCACCATCGCCGAAAAAGAGAGCCTGAACGATGAGCGCAACCGAGGTGGCGACGACGGCAGCCCAGGGACCAAGCACAATTGCCGCCAGCACGCTCCCGACGGCATGTGCAGTAGTCCCGCCGGGGACGGGGACATTGAACATCATCACGACGAAGACGAAAGCGGAGAAGAGAGCGAGCGCGGGAACGGTGCGCCCAGCCAACTGGCTCCGAAGGCGTTGCGTGGAAATATGCCAGAAGGGCAACGTCGCACCATAGTAGGCGAGCGCTGTTGCAGGACTGATGTAGCCATCAGGAATGTGCATGGTTTAGAGCTCCTGTGTCGTCCGCAAACCTCGATCACTTTCCGACACTCGGAAGTATGCCAGCTACGTCAGTGGAAATTCGAGGTTCGGGTTCGGTATCTGGGCCGCAGAGCGCGTTCTGCGACGCCAACCACTGCTCGTTGCTGGCCGCGGTTTGGGTGTGGGGGCGATCAGGAGCGGTTCTGTAGTGCAGGTGGATCAGACGCCCCGAAATGGGTGTTTTGCGGCGTGGGTGGTAGCAATGACCCATGGCGTAGATCGAAGGGACCCTTGCTGACCTTACGCGGGCCGCAGCACCTGTCGCAACACGAAGAGTAGGTTGGCGGGCCGTTCGGCGAGGCGACGGGTGAAGTACGGGTACCAGTGTTGCCCAAAGGGGACATAAATCCGCACCGGCTCTCCTGCGCGCTGGAGTTCCTCCTGGAGGTCACGGCGTACCCCGTAGAGCATCTGGAACTCGTACTTCTCTGGGCCAACGCCGATGCGGCGGGCGAAGCCGCGGGCGACGCGCAGAATTGCCTCGTCGTGGGTGGCGATGGCGACGAACTGCCCATATTCAAGGAGCGCCTCCAGATGGCGCCGGTAGGCTGCATCGACCGCCGCCTTCGTGGGATAGGCAACCGTGGAGGGCTCAGCGTAGGCTCCTTTCACCAATCGCACGCGCCAGCCACGCTCGATGGCAGTCTCAACGTCCCGCTCACTCCGATAGAGATAGGCCTGAAGTGCGATCTGGAGGTGATCCCCATAGATCTGGTGGAGGTCGGCGAAAAGCTCAAGGGTCGGACGCGTGGTGGAGGAGTCTTCCATGTCGACCTCAACGCGGCCGCCGAGTCGTTGGGCCAGGCGGGCCAAGCGCTCAAGATTCAAGTGAGCCAGGGTGGGATCGATGCGAAGACCGAGGTGCGTCGGTTTGACAGAGATGGTCGCGTCAAGTCCGCAGCGAGCGATCGTCTGCAAGAGTTCAGCGTACGCTTCGGTGACAGCGGCTGCTTCGGTGGGGGCGGTGACGTCCTCACCGAGAAGATCAAGCGTTGTGGCAAAGCCCCGGCTGGCCAGTGCCTGCGCCAGAGCGAGTGCCTCCTCCAGGCTCTCGCCAGCGACAAAGCGAGCGACGAGCGGTGCCATCAGTGGAGACTTCCGCACGAGACGCTCGACCCACGGCTGACGCGCGACGGTCAAGACGAGCGACCGGTACAGCGACATTGTCTTCCTCCACTCCCATCCCGCGTCCGACCCGCAGCGCAGTGTAGCATCGTCCTCGAGACGAGGAGCGGAGGATGGACTGTAAGGAACGCTACGTCACGATCGTGCGTGACAGTCTGTATGACCGGATTCCGCTGACGGCGGCTGAGGTGGCGCTGATCAGCACGCCGACCTTCCAGCGGCTCGATCGCATCCAGCAGCTCGGCTTTGTGAGCAAGATCTGGCCAGGAGCGAAGCATACCCGTTACGAGCATTCGCTCGGTGTCCTGCATCTGATGCGTCAAGCTCTGGCCACACTGCGCCAGCATGGTGCGACAGTTATCGACGAGACGGCTTGGCGTACAGCGCTTGCGGCAGCGCTCCTGCACGACGTTGGGCACTATCCGTTCAGCCACGCGATCGAGGAGCTTGGGCCGCCAGTACTGCCGCATGAGGAAGCGGGGCGGCGGTTGATCGAAGGGAGTGAGCTGGCTGAAGTATTGGAGCGGGAGTGGGGAGTCGATCCAGGCCGTGTGGCGAACCTGATTGCGCCGCGCGGAGGAGGTGAGCCCGCTGACCGGCTACTGCGTGGACTCCTGAGCGGGGCACTCGACGTGGACAAGCTGGACTATCTCCCGCGCGATGCGCGGCACTGCAACGTACCATACGGTGGTGTCGATACGCCGCGGCTGCTCGATGCCCTGCGGGTCGCTGAAGTACACGGTGTGCCGCGGATCGTGGTGACGGCGAAGGGGGTAAGTCCCCTGCACTCGTTGATCAACGCGCGGCAAGAAATGTTCGACAACGTGTACTGGCATCATGCCAACCGGGCAGCGATGGCGATGTTGCAGCGGGCAGTCCAGGACGCGTTACTGGCGGGAGCGATCCAGGCCGAAGAACTCTTGCGGCATGACGACGCCTCGCTCCTGGCGCGGCTGGCCGAGCCAAGGATGCCCGAGAGTACGCGGCAGCTGGTGCAACGCCTGCGTGACCGGGTCCTGCACAAGCGGGCACTTGAGGTGAGTGCCCGGGCGCCGGACCTGTACCGATACTTGAACAGTCTGTATGGGCAGCCAGCAGCGCGGCGAGCACTGGAGTGCCGACTCGCGCAGCAGCTTGCTGACCTCCTTGGAGAGCCGGTGGCAGACTGGGAAATACTGCTGGCGATCCCAAAGCCGGAAAAATGGAGCACCGATGTGTGGGTACTGTTCGAGCGGCCACCGCTTGGCTTTCAGCAACTCATGCCGTGGCAGGACGTTGTCGGAATGACCGATGCTGACTTCGCGCGGTTCGAGGACCACCGACGCTTGATCCGGATTGTCACAACGGCACGCCTCAGGGACGCGGTGGCTGCACATTGGCCGCGGCTGCTGCTACCGTTGCTCGGGTGAGCGAGGTAGCGACGAAGGTGTGTCGTTGTGGCTGGATGGAGGCTTCCGGTGGGGCTGAGCGACGTCCAGGCACGTCATGGCAAAGATACGTTCAGTTTGGGCCCGGTGATGCGCAGAGGTCTCTGGTGCAGTGATTCGTCGTTTGACTTGGTCGTCCGTGATCGCCTCTTTGCACCCAGATGGAGGAATCATCAGGGACAGAGTGCGAGGGAGGCTGGGCGCTTGCGCGATGTGGTCGGTCCTCTTCGTTGAGCGGTAGCACGGGGCGGGAACAGGGCATTCGTCCTCGTGTGCCAGTGCGGCACTCGCTGGGCAGACCGTTGGCGAAGAGACGATGGCCGACGTCATGCTCTGAGAACAGGGCGGCGCGCAGCCGGCTGGCAGCCGCAGTGCTGCTCGGAATGCGGCTTGAAACTGAGCGTGGTATCAAGCGTGCATTCAGCCCGCCGTGGCAGGTGGGAAGGTGAGAAGGACAGGGTCAGTGACCCGGCGGAGCTGAGAGGTGCAATCCGAGCAAGAGCAGCGCACCGCCGAGCAGAGCGAGCGAGACGAGACTTGCGGCGACAGACAGGGTGCCAGCGCCCGTGCGTGGTGCGACCTGCGAGCGTTGGAGTGAGGATTCGGTGGAATCACTCGAGCGCTCGGGTGTAACGGACGCTGGTTGCTCGGTCGTGAGGGTACCGGAGGGCCATGGTGAAGACGGTGCTGAAGACGTTTGGTGGGTCTGACTCCCGTCGCCTGGTGACGGAGATGTGGCTGTGACCGGTGACGTTGTTGGCACGGGCGTGGGCGAGGCGTCGCTGGGCTGCGGCGTAGGATCATCAGGGACCGGCGTGTTGTCTGGCTCAGGGCTGCCGCCGGGGTATATTGACTGGTCGGCGGTCGACGAAGCGGTCGGAGCGAGTTCGGTGAGAGTGGCAGATGCTGTGGCGGTTGGATCGGCGATCTGTGTCGCGGGCCGATACTCTGTGATTCCAGCGTCACCGGCGACGCCTGCGGCAGCGAGCTGGAGTGCCATTGCAGCAGTCAACAGAGCGATGAACCAGCGGGCGGAGCGCACGGCGATCACTCCCTTCCTGGCTCGGACACCGCGAGGAGTGTCCGGACATGCGTACGGACGCGAGTATATTGCAGGGGGCGAAGCGAGGCAAGGGTCTGTGCGGCAGAGGCCAAGGTCCCAGGGCGGATAGGGACACCACTTGTGTGGTGGGCCACTGCTCTCGAGCTAGGACGCGTAAGATGCTTGCGTGTCTAGTGGCGTCGGAGATGCAGCATTGGGGTGGATCTTTGGCGCTCGATCGGCGGCCCGAAGGAGCGAGCCGGGCGATTTTCCACGGGTCAGCGCGCATGCTGAAGACGAGGTGATGCGCAAACACTGGTGGGAGGACGACAGACCGGCAGTGGACGATCAGCGGGATCGGCGCTGGCTTGCGGTGGTGCTGGTGGCGAGTGCCCTGGTATGGGTGCTGATCGGCGCGCGGTACCTCGTGCGGTTGCAGCCGTTGACCGGTGATGAGCCGTATTACGTGGTGACGGCGATCAGCCTGCTTGAGGATCGGGATCTCGACGAGGCGAATCAGTATGCTGAGCGGGTCTGGTTGCGCTTCTACCCGCCGGAACAGTTACCCGCTGGCTGGCAGGGCTGGCCGAGCTTTCCGTGGCAGCTGCCACCGCACGCTGCACACGCGGTGCGACCAGGCCTGTATAGCAAGCATGGGCTCGGCCTTGCGCTGCTCATTGCACTCCCTTGGGCGATCGCTGGGCGAGTGGGAGCAATGGCGGTGGTCGGGCTGTGCGGAATTCTGCTCGTCGGGCAGTTGTTCCGCCTGGCGCGGGACGTCGGTGCCGCGCCGCGGCTGGCGGCAGCGCTGGCACTGGGACTTGGTCTGACGATGCCGATCGGTCCCTATGCGCTCCTGCTCTTTCCGGAAGTGCCGGCGGCGCTCTGCTTGGTGTATGCGGTGCGACGACTTGCTGATCGGGAGAACCGCTGGTGGCAGTGGGTCTTGACTGGAGCAGCGATCGGTTTCCTTCCCTGGCTCCATCAGCGGTTCGTTTTCAGCGCGGCAGTGCTGGGGGCGGTCGCGCTTGGGCGTCTTTGGGCAGCGCGCTGGAGACGCGGGACGGGACCGGACTGGCGGGGAGCACTGGCAACGGTTGGGCTGGCGTTGGTCGGGGGAGCTGGGATCGTTGCATACAACCTTTGGCTTTACGGTCAGCCATACCAAAATACCGCTGATCACGCGGGATTCAGCGGGCTCAAAGGTACAGTGAACGGGATCGCAGGATTACTGCTGGACGCGCAGTGGGGGCTGGTGATCGCTGCGCCGGTGTATCTTGCGGCCATCGCGGCCCTACCGCTCTGGTGGACGCATGCGCGTCGCTTGTTCGCCCTTGCTGCGACTGCCGTTACACCCTACCTTTTGCTCGTGGCCGCATACCGCGTCTGGTGGGGTGAGTGGGGACCACCGGCCCGGTATCTGGTGCCGGTAGCTGGTCTGGCGGTTGTGCCACTGGCGAGCTGGCTGACAGGAGCGCGCTGGTGGGAGCGGCTGCTCGCCTGGATCCTGTGGGGCTGGGGAGCGGTTCTGAGCGTGATCGGTTACCTCGATCCGCAGCGGTTCTATCACCATCCGGACGGGATGAACAAACTGTATGCTACGCTGGACAGGTGGGTTGGCATTCCGGTTGCAGAGTTTTTAGTGCCGTTTCAGCCGTTCGCAGCGGCGCCGGTGGCGACACGGCTGTGGGCGAGTGCAGCACTGTGCCTGGCTATAGCTGGGCTGATAGCGGTGATGGCTCGGACGCGACAGTGGCGGGGGCCCGGGGGAGGCTCGGGGGTGCGAGCGGCTAAGACTACGTCGCGGCAGGAGTGATGTAACCGAGTCAGGTGGCAGTGCGTCTGCCGCGGCCGGTGAACGTGCGGGCGATTTGGGGCCGGCAGGCTGACTGTTGGCTCTTTGATGGAAATGTACCAGCAAGGACTTCGCGGAACAGGGTGTGGCCGAGTCGTCCTCGTGCCGATGTTGAGCGGCGGCAGGTGGGTGGGGGCATGGTCTTGTGCAACGGAAGCCGGGTGTGGGGACTGGTCAGGCGGTTGGCCCGAACTCTCCGTCACGGGTGCCGGTTTTCGGTCGGCAAACAGCGGTGCGGAGATTCAACGTGCTGCAACGAGAGGGGACCGGAGACAAGCGTGGAGATCATGCCTCGGCTGTAGGGTGGGTGCGTTTGTCGAGCAGTTGCGGTGCGTCCGACGTACACGCTGTATCGTGAACCAGCTAGAATCGCGGGAAAGGACAGGGACGGTGGGCGATGGTGCAGTGGTGGCGCGGAAAGTCGTTCCAACCGAAAGAGAAAGTCACTGAGGCGCGGATGCCTGGTGCGTGGATCGTGACCATACGTTCAGTGCCATTACGGTATGACGAACTGCGGCGGGTCGTGGAGTCGACTGGTGAGGCGCGGGTCTACTTCGGGGAGGCGCTGGCGTACCTCAAGGGCGAAGCGGTAGCGCTGTTGCGCATTGAGGCGACCGGTTTTGGCTGGCTTGAAGCGCTGCATGGCTGGTGGCAGCAGGCGCAAAAGCGTGATGGTATCGCTTTTGACGTGCGCTTCTACATCCGCGACCGGGAGTTTGTGGGAAGCTTCCAACGGGATCGGGTAGAGGCGCTTGTCCAGCGGTTGCGCGAGCGGGCACCACGGGTGAGTGCGTCGACTGCGGCGTGAGGTGGAGCGCGAACTGGAAGCGGCGGCGCAGCTGTGTGCCGGCTGTGGGGTGAGCCGTCGGCGTCTCTGATGGTGAGGCTGCGTTTCGAGAGGCAAAGCATACGGCTCGCGGAGCGGCTTGCAGTCTGGACAGGACACATGTGACGAAGCCAAAGCGGTGTCAAGGCTGTGTCCAGCTTGTAGTCTGGACGTAGCCAAAATCGGTACTTTCGTCCCTTGCCAATACTCACCCGAATGGTTATACTGAAGCTAAGACGAATGGGATTTTGGTCCCAGGCCATTCGTCCGACTGAGATCGGAAAGCCCGGAGGCAAAGAAGCGCTGCCCGTTGTGTGGGCGCCAGGGGCAGCGTGGAGCCAGTGGCGCACCCGGCCGGGAGTTGATCGGCCGGGTGCGTGCGTTTTGGGGCAGGAGGGGGTGAGCGTTGAGCAATCTTGCTGACAACCTGAATCGACCGAGCGAGCGACTGGTGCGGAAGGGGGGCTGGTGATGAGAGGGTCAGAGCAGCGTCCACAGTGGATGGTCTGGATTGGAACGTTCCTGAGCTTGGCACTCCTGATCGTTAGCGTGGCTATTGCACTGCAGGCGGGTGAGGTTGGAGCGAAGAGTGGGGGATCACAGACACCCACACCGACGCCTACCGGGACGAAAACGGTTCAACTAAAGAAGGACCATCAAAACACGTCGAAGAATTGCAAGAAGAATGAAGAGATTGAGTGGCATTTTGTGATCACTCAGATCGATACGCCTTCGAATGCACCAGCATCGATCACCGCACAATTTCAGAACGCTGGAACTATCAATGTGCCTTTGTCGACAGTTACCGGTGGGACTGCTCACTATTATTGGTATACGAGCAGCCCGGAGACGCTGATCAATGCATGGGTGACGATTTATAGCTCCTGGGATGGCCAGTTCAACCTAAGTCACTACGACTGTGTGGCTCGGCGCACGCCAACACCGACGCGGACGCCGACAGCAACGCCAACGGCGACACCGACTGTGGTGCCCACAGCAACCCCGACGGCCGAGACCACACCGGTTGGCACTCCGGAACCGACGCCGACGGAGACGCCGACAGCGACGCCGACGGAGACGCCGACAGCGACGCCGACGGAGACGCCGACAGCGACACCGACGGAGACGCCGACAGCGACACCGACGGAGACGCCGACAGCGACACCGACAGCCGAGACGACACCGGTGGGGACTCCGGAACCGACACCGACAGCGACGCCGACGGGGACGCCGCCGGAGACGCCGACGGAGACGCCGACGGAGACGCCGACGGAGACGCCGACGGAGACGCCGACGGAGACGCCGACGGAGACGCCGACGGAGACGCCGACGGAGACGCCGACGGAGACGCCGACGGAGACGCCGACGGAGACGCCGACGGAGACGCCGACGGAGACGCCGACGGAGACGCCGACGGAGACGCCGACCGCAACACGGACGGTAACCCCGACGGGATCACCGACGGTTACACCCACGCCGACACGGGAGACGACGCCGGTAGGCACTCCGGAACCGACAGCGACGCCCACTCGTACTCCATCGCCGACAGCGACACCGATTACGCCAGCGGCGATACCGACACCAACACCGGTCACGACCCCAGTCAGTGAGGCAGCAGGTGCGACGGCGACGCCAACCCCGGTAAGTGAGGCGTTGCCGGCGACGGCTACGCCGCCAACGACTCCGGCTGCTGCCCCACAAGTGCTGCCCAAGACCGGTGGGACCGGTGGCGGGCTGTTGATTGGTCT
Organism: Thermomicrobium sp. CFH 73360; assembly: GCF_023806465.1. Taxonomy (GTDB): domain Bacteria; phylum Chloroflexota; class Chloroflexia; order Thermomicrobiales; family Thermomicrobiaceae; genus Thermomicrobium. Next base: position 328,072 of record NZ_JAMSLS010000003.1, read on the forward strand.
CCTGACGGCACTAGGCGCGCTGCTGGCAGCAATGGGTGTGGCGCTCGAACTGCGCCGACGTGCGGCGGCACGCTGAGTCGTATCACTCAATACAGAAAAGGATTGAGGGGTGGTGCCAGCCACCCCTCGATCATGTTTCCCGGCTCGATGGCAGTTGTGGTCTTCATCTTTGGCATCGAGACCCGTACCGTGCGGTCTCAGGAGGGCCGTACTCTGCTTTGAAGGCGGTCGGGTGCAGGCGCGATCCGTGGTGCCCCTCCCTTCGCCCTCTTGGTGTTGTCTTATTCGCTGCGCCTCACGTGGGTATCTGACCCCTTTGCTGGCGAATGACAGGGGCTTCAGAGGGGATCTATTGTCCTGAGACCTACCGGGAACAAAAGAACCCGTAGCGCTTCCAGTGGGCGCAGCTGGACTCGTGAAAGGGATGTTGTGTGTGGCCGCGCCTTGAGGGGGGCATTTGGTCGCGATTTGGGGATGGGCGACGCATTCGGTGACTGGGCGTACGCACTTGCATCTGCTCAAGCGGAGTGGCTGCAGCCTAAATCAGGCTTGGGAGTCTGACCGAACTGGTGACCAAGAGCGCTATCCCCTCCTCGTTGACGATACGCTGCCGTGACGTTAGACGGGGGCTCGATTGCTGGACAGGTTGTGAGGGCACTGAAGCGTCATGCTTCAGAGAGTTCGGGTGTTGCGAGTTGCACGTGCCGTGTTGTGCACGCGATTCCTCATGTGGGAGCCAAACTGTCAGCTCGGAAGAACGCAAGTGTGGGATGAGAAGTTGCACTCGATGAGCATGGGCAGCGCGCAGACGGCGGCACCTTTCACTGGACAAATCGCGTGGGGGGCGGCGGGGTGGGACACGGCGGAGAGCGGGCACGTCGGTGCCGGAGGTATTGTGGGCTGACGAGGAGGTAAGGCGCGAGCGTCTACACGCGGCGAACAACGCGGCCAACGAATGCATTCGTGTCTTGCCTGATGGCAGCTTGGCGGTCGCGACATACCATGGTGGCCCGTGGAGAGCGTGGCCGTCGCGACACGTGGGAGGTGCCTAGGTCATCGGCTGGCGTGGGAGTATTAGGAGGCCGGTATGAACTGCTGCGCGCAGACGTGTGATGCACGTGAGGCGGCTACCACGTCGGTGCAGCCGGTCAGGATCAAGGTGATCGTCCTTTGCCAGGACATGCTCGGCACATTGCGTGGACGTGGATAGGCGGTAAGGTGCGGTCAGGGGTACGCAAGCCGGTGTGCCCCTTGAAGGTCGTCCGAAGCCGACGAGGTATCGCCGTAGCGGTCTCGCCGATGCTCTTGCGGCGAAGGGCGTGGACAGGGTGGGCACATTGAGGAGCGTGGGATGAGGGTTGGACAACTCGTACAACTCGTGCTCTTAGGGACGATCTGGGGGAGCTCCTATCTGTTCATTAAGGTCGCAGTGGAGGGATTCCCACCAGTTCTCCTTGTGGAGGGGCGATTGCTGCTTGGAGCTGCTGTGCTGCTTGCGATCCGCTGGTGGACACGGCAACAGTGGCCGGCGTGTGCAGTCTGGCCGCACCTTGTCGTCATGGCGCTGGTTGGTAATGTCGTTCCTTTCCTGCTCATTGCGTGGAGCGAGCAGCATATCGATTCGGGGCTCGCGTCAGTCCTCAACGCGACGACGCCATTCTTCACCGTGCTGTTTGCCGTGTTGGCCTTCCGCGCGGAGCGGATCACGTGGGGCAAAGCTATGGGGGTAGGGCTCGGGTTTGTGGGAGTGGCCGTGCTGAGTGGTGCAGACCTGACGGCGTTCCGCTCAGCCTCGACGCAGGGACAGCTGGCGGTGCTGGTATCGAGCGCATGTTATGGGTTGGGGTTCGCCTACGCGCGACGGTTCCTGCGTGGGGCTCCGCTGGCTTTGGCGGCAGCGCAAATTGGGCTTGCAGCGCTGCTCCTCGTGCCGTTGGTACTCGCAAGTGGGATACCAGGGGACTTGCGCCCGACGCTGCCTGCTTTTCTCGCGCTCAGCGCACTGGGGGTGGTAAGCAGCGGGATGGCCTATGTGCTGTATTACCGGTTGATTGCCTCTGCCGGAGCCGTGGTCGCGTCGTTGGCAACGTATCTTATGCCACCGGTCGGTGTCACACTCGGTTGGGCAGTCTTAGGGGAACCGATCGGGTGGCGACTCCTTGTGGGAGTTGTGCTCATCCTCGCCGGGATGGCGGTCGTACAAGGTCGGAGTGGCTGGCTGGCACTGCGTCGGACGGGCCGGCTACCGGTGCCGGCAGAGGACTGAGGGTTACGGGAGAGTCAGAATTTCCGGACCGTTCTCGGTGATGGCGACGGTGTGTTCAAACTGCGCGGAGAGGCTTCCATCCATGGTGACGACTGTCCAGCGGTCGGCGAGAAGGCGCGTCTCGGGACGACCAGCGGCGATCATTGGCTCAATGGTCAGGACCATGCCAGGTTGGAGTACCGGTCCCTGGCCGGGTGGGCCGTAGTGCGGCAGCATCGGTTCCTCGTGAAGTGTCCGACCGATGCCGTGGCCATAAAGGTTGCGTACGACTGAGAAGCCGTGAGCCTCGACGTGCTGCTGGATAGCGTGGGAAATATCGGTGAGACGATTGCCGGCGCGGGCATAGGCAATGCCGATCTCAAGTGCTTCGCGGCAGACGCGGAGGAGCTTCTCCGCCTCTGGGGAAATCCGTCCAACGGGGACGGTGATGGTGGCATCACCGTGGTAACCGCGGTAGCGAGCTCCAACGTCGATACCGACAATATCGCCTTCCTGGAGGATACGCGGACCGGGGATGCCGTGGACGACCTCTTCATTGACCGAGACACAGATGGAGGCCGGGAAACCACGGTAACCCTTGAAGGAAGGCACAGCCCCGTGCTTCCGAATGATCCGCTCCGCTAGACGGTCGAGCTCAGCAGTGGTGATGCCAGGGCGAACAGCGTCAGCTAGAACGGCAAGAGTCTCGGCTACGATTTTGCCGGCTTCGCGCATCAGACGGATCTGTTCCGGCCGCTTGAGAACGATGGGCACGCGTTGATCCTCCCGATTGGCCGAGTATACGGCCAACTGGAAAGTATACCACAGGACAGAGTTGTTGGCTGACCGAAGGCGAGAGGAAGGCGGTGTTTTGGCACGCCGGTGAGGTGTTGGATCCGGCTCACAAGGTCAGAGACAGGTTCGCGAGCCATCGTTCCAGGTGCTGCCTGGGGTCTACGGTCCTTCTCGGAGTCGGAGAGTGGTACGAATGACACTTCTCGAGAGGAACATGAGGGCTGATCGGGGTGCATTCCTGTTGTGCACACGGCCGGTTCGCTGCTGGGCATCGTGAGGGCGCGGTGTCACTCGGCGACCGTGACAGGGTGCTCTTGGGTACGGAATGGAGGTTTCCTGTCGCGAGGGCGCCAAGCATTCGTGAGCCGCGAAGCGTAGGGCCACAACCACACACGTGTCCCCAACGCTGCGTGATCTCCGAGCAGGCTGCCGTAAAGGCGTCCGTGGTCGTGTCTCCCCCGCCAGAATGCCGAAGGCGAGAGCCAGGTATGCATCGTGCTGTGACAGCATGGCTTCGCACGACCGGGAATGCGAGTGCGTGCCAAGCGGGACGATCGGTCGCCGTGTGAGCTCGATCCATCTGTGGGGTTCGTGCGTATTGCTCTTAGACGGTCGGCGACGACGGACAGGAGGGAACGATGCGAACGCTCATCCGTGCACTTGTGGTCGCACTGTTGGGGCTCGTTGCGTTGGCGCTACCCGCGGCAGCGCAGGAATCGGTAACGATCACGTTGCGTGAGCAGAGCGGTTCCGGACAGTCAGGCACGGTGGTCCTGACAGCGGTTGGGAACCAGACGCGAGTGGTAGTGACTCTCTCCAACCCACCGGCGGGGGTGGCACAGCCCGCGCATATTCACGAGGGCACCTGTTTCAACCTCAACCCGCAGCCACGCTATCCGTTGCAGAGTCTGATGAATGGGCGGTCGGAGACGGTGATTGACGTGCCGCTCAGCCAGCTCCTCGCTGGGCAGTTTGCAATCAACGTGCACAAGTCGCAGCAGGAGATCAGCACGTATGTGGCCTGCGGGGAGATCCGAGCGCAGCTGGCGCCGGCGACCGGCGTAGGATCGAGCAGTCTTCCGGTGTGGGGTGTGATTACTGCGGGGCTTGCTGGCCTGTTGTTGCTCACGAGTGGCATTGCGCTGCGGCGAGTGTGGCGGTGAGGAGCGCAGTGATGCGCTGGTTTTGGGTGGTGCTCTTGCTGCTTGCCGTACTGGGACTCGCCGGATGTGGCAAGGCGAGCGAAGCGAACCCAGCTGCTGGCTCAGGTGAATACGGAGGATCGTACGGCTACGGACCTCCTGCTGCACCAACGCAGACGATGGAGAGCGAGCGTTCCGCGTACGGGCCGGCGTTGGCGGGGACACCGACCGTTGCAGCGAGGGCGGGTCCAACGACGATCGAAATGCGTGTGGTCAACTTTGGGTTCGAGCCAGCCGAACTGACAGTGGCACCTGGCACGACGGTGATCTGGCGGAATGATGCACCAACAACGCACACCGTGACGGCGAAGAATGGGGTATTCGACAGCGGCTTGCTGGAATCGGGACAGACGTTCTCGTTCACGTTCCGCGAGCCAGGGACGTACGACTATTGGTGTACGCTCCACCCGGAAATGCTTGGGCGTATCATCGTGCGCTGACGGGTGGGGTATCCTTGCTCGGCGGTCGTTTGATAGCGGCGAGGTCGGGGGTGAGGTGTACTGCCCGAGCTGCGGAGCCGAACAGCCGCCGGGCCCTGTCTGTATCGCTTGCGGACAGCCGTTCCGTCGCGGGGCAACCGGTCCTCAACAGATGCGGCGGTATCGCTACGTGCGGCGCGGTCTCGGAGGGCGCTTTTCCGGATGTGTCACGACACTGATCGCGGCACTGGTACTGGTGCTGGCGGCGGCAGCGTTTCTGACGCGCGAACCGGCGCGCGCTCCGGGCTCGTTGGGCGGCAGTGATCTGACCACCACGGCGACGCCGGTAGCGCAGGCTTCGTTCGAAGTGACCGTCGGTGGCCAGACAATCGTCGTGAGCGAAGCGGAGCTCAACCGGTGGCTCGGCGAACACGAGGCCGAGCTGCGTCCAGCGAGCGATCCGCGTGCCGAGATCAGTCCCGAGGGGATCGCTGTCCATGTGCGCGTTTATGGATTTGGCGCGACGTATCGTGCGCGACCAGCAGTGGAGGACGGGCGCTTTGTGCTGCGGGATGCGCGTGTGGAGGGGCTATTTGGCATCGGGGTCAGCGCAGAGCAGGTGACGGCACGGTTGCAAGCGGCATTGGATGAACGGCTCGCACAGGCTGGCCTACGTCCGGTTGCTGTAGAACTCGCGTCGGGAGCTCTGCGGGTCACGTTCGAACCGGTAAGAGAATGACGAGATGTGAGCAAGAACGCGAGCCAGCAAGGGTGGTGAGGGCTGTCCTCAAGGCCCTCAACCGGGGGGATATCGATGCGGCCCTTGCCTATTGTGCAGACGACATTGTGCTGTGGGCACCTGGCCCGACGCCAGACGGGACCGAGCTCCGCGGGAAGGAAGCGTTGCGGGCATTCCTGGAGGCGAGCGAGGCGGTGTGGCCGGACAGCTGGGCTGCAGTGCGCACGCTTGTCGCGGACGGTGACGAGGTGGCAGTGGAGCTCGTTGCGACGGCGACGCACGGGACCGAACGTGTGACGCAGCCGATGGCAGCATTCTTCACGGTGCGTGATGGCCTCATCGTGCGGCAAGCGTGCTATTTCGATCTCGCTGGACTATTTGCTTTGCTGCGGGAGCGTGGGCTGGCTTAAGAGCCATGTGACGAGAAAAGTGATGGCTCCTTACGCCGAGCAGGCTTTTGGTCGTGACGCAGATGGGGGTTTCCACGCAGAAGGCTCCCGATGAGGGGGAATGCGCTTCGTGTTGCCGCGGATGGCCGCCGATCTACCACAAGGCAGGGATTTGACAGGCGATATCACCCATTCTGCGTTTAGTGTGCTTTCCGACTATCGAGGTGTCTCGCTCGTGATGGGTGTGAGTGGGGCAGGGTATTGGATGTCGTTCTGAGGCCGCTGTGGCGCGTTTCAATGGAATAGCCACGATTACCCGTAGACGCCGTCCCCTCGGGTATGGCATACTGCTGAGTGCCGGGAGCAAGATCTGCCAGTCCCGGCCCCACCGTCGCACACCTGTCTCATCTCCTCCTCACGTGCGAGGCAGCCGATCATTTCGCGGCTGCCTCGTGCGTTGATCGGACAGGTCAGGTTCCAGGCGGGTACAATCAGAAAGAACCGGCTGAAGCTCACATATTCAGCCTGGCTTGACGATACGAGGGATCGACGATGGACGAACGCAATCGCACACCGCGTGAATCACGGGATCGACAGGGAAATGGAGTAGGGAGATTCTTCCGGAGTCTCCTTGGCTCGCGGTTCGGCATTCTATGGATTATTGTGGGACTGATCCTGTTCTACAACCTCTACGCAGTGTTCCGTCCGGGACAGTCCGGCCCGCAGCCTGAAGTGGCTTACTCGAGCTTCATCGAAGCGGTTCAGCGCGGGCTCATCTCGAGCGTCACGATCTCAGGGAATACGGTTGATGGGCAATTCACTCAGCCACTGCGGGTTGCGAATGGTTATGTCTATTTCCCGGATGAACCAGTGCCGGATACTGTTGATCCGGTGCAGGTGCGATCGGTCACGCGGTTCCGGACGGTGATTCCCGACAATGCACAGGTTGAAGTAGCGGACCTTTTGCGGCAGCACGGCGCATTGGTTCAAGTGCGATCGAGCGGCGGGATTTCGTTCTCCTCACTCCTGGTGAGTGTGTTGCCTTTCGTCTTCCTGATTGGCCTTCTGTTCCTGCTTGGGCGCAACCTGAGTCGCGGGCAGCAGAACGTGTTCAGCTTTGGTCGCTCGCGGGCGCGAGTCTATGACGTCGAGCGGCCTCAGGTGACGTTTGCCGATGTGGCGGGCGAGGAGGAAGCGAAGGCGGAATTGGCGCAGGTGGTGGACTTCCTCAAGAATCCGGCGAAGTACCACCGTATTGGCGCACGGCTACCGCGAGGAGTTCTGCTGGTTGGTCCACCAGGCACTGGGAAGACACTGTTGGCTCGCGCTGTGGCCGGGGAAGCGGGGGTACCGTTCTTTAGTGTCAGCGCCTCGGAGTTCGTCGAGATGTTTGTTGGCGTCGGTGCCAGCCGGGTGCGTGATCTCTTCGAGCGGGCGAAGGCGCAGGCACCAGCCATTGTCTTTATCGATGAGCTCGACGCAGTCGGGCGACAGCGTTTTGCTGGGTTGGGAGTGGGCAACGACGAGCGAGAGCAGACGCTCAACCAGTTGCTGGTCGAAATGGACGGCTTTGAGGCGCACACCGACGTGGTCGTGATTGCGGCGACGAACCGACCGGATGTCCTGGACCCGGCGCTGCTGCGGCCCGGACGATTCGACCGGCAAGTCATGGTGGGGTTACCTGACAAGCGGGGGCGAGCAGCCATTCTGAGGATCCACACGCGTGGCATTCCCATTGCACCGGATGTTGATCTCGATGGGTTGGCAGCGGCGACGCCTGGATTTTCCGGAGCGGATCTGGCCAACCTGGTGAACGAAGCGGCACTGGTGGCAGCGCGCCGGGGTAAGCAAGTGGTCGACCAGTCAGACTTTGAAGAGGCGCTCGACAAGGTACTCCTTGGAACGACGCGGTCGCTCCTGATGAGCGAAGAGGAGCGGCGACTCGTGGCGTACCATGAAGCAGGACATGCGGTGGTGGCCTACTTCACCCCAGGATCTGACCCGCTGCGCAAGATCAGCATTGTGCCACGCGGCCGGGCTCTCGGGGTGACGGTGCAAGCGCCGGAGGAGGACCGTTTCAACTACACGCGGAGCCAACTCCTCGGCCGGCTAGCAGTACTGCTGGGCGGCCGAGCGGCCGAACAGCTGGTCTTCCACGAGGTCTCGACCGGTGCCCAGAACGACTTGAAGGAGGCCACCCAGTTGGCACGGCGGATGGTCGGCCTGTGGGGGATGAGCGAGGAACTCGGGCCGGTCTATCTGGGGCTTGGCGAACAGCATGTCTTCCTTGGGCGCGAGATTGTGCAAGACCACAGCATCGGGACGAGTACGCTCGACCGGGCCGACCAGGCGGTGCGGCGATTGCTTGATGAGGCGATGGAGCGAGCTGAACGGGTCTTGCGCGAGCACCGTGCGGAGTTGGACCGGCTGGCAGAGCTCCTGATTGCCGAGGAGACGGTCGGACCGGAGAAGATTCGGGAAGTATTGGGTGAGCAGCCGGTGGCGGCGACCGAGGAACGTTGAGCCGGACGGACATGCGAATCAGCACCGTGTCGGCACCTGGTGGACAACCCGTCGTTGATTGCTGGTCCTGGAACGGTTGATGTGTAGGTCGAGGAGACACCGGTTCGCACGGGAGTTCCCGCACGAACGGTCTTCTCTGCGCTCCTTAGTTGTGCAGCGCTGCGGGGCTCCTAGGTGCCTCAGACCAAGCACGAAAAATGAGCTCGAAGAGGATTACACGGGTTTGGGAAGCGCTGTTGCCTTCTCCTGCTGTACCCGGGGAGGAGTCGCTTCTACTCGCCAGGCACGCTTAGCGTGTGGCGGGAGCAGGCGATGTCCGGTGCGTTGAGGCGGACTCAACTGGGAGCACGCTGCACGCAGCGGTGCACAGTTACCGTTCGACTGTGCTATCTGCCAGCTGTGAGACTGTTCCCCTTGTGGTCATTTCCTGTCAGGGGCGATCTCAGCATCGTGGCTGGGGCCACGTCCCGCCGTGTGGGGTGACGGCTAGCGCTGGCTTCGCTGCGCCGACGCCAACGATGGGGCGTCGGGAAGCTATCGCCTCCCTCTAACCGCGCCGTGAGGCGGTGGGGCTTGACTAACTCGGAGAAATGACCAGCCTCGTACTATGAGCGAGGCGGGCACAGCTCGGGAGTGCACTGTACGCGATGAGTTATCCTCGGCTGGCGAGAAGAGCGGAGAGCTCTGCGAAGGGAGAGAGTCGGACGTTCGGGAGGAGTGCGCGACAGGTGATGGAGAGGAAAACGAAGCACCAAGCGCGGCACATACCGGTGGAGCTTGGACCGGGACAGTATAGCCGCTGGTTCGTTGCGATCACCGCGCTGTTCGTCACCACGCTGATCACCTCGAATATCGTCGCGGTGAAAATCGTTGATGTGTGGGGGCTGTACGTTCCGGCTGGAACGGTAACCGTCTTTCCACTGGCCTACATCTTCGGCGATGTGCTGACCGAAGTGTATGGGTACCGCCGTGCTCGGCTGGTGATTTGGCTTGGATTTGCCTGCAACCTGCTAGCGGTGGCCGCCTTCACGGCGACGCAGTACCTTCCAGCGGCTCCGTTTTGGGACGGCCAGGCGGCCTATGAGCGCATCCTCGGCTACACGCCGCGCTTGTTGGCGGCGTCGTTCCTGGCATATCTGATCGGGGAGTTTGCCAATGCGGCGGTGCTCTCGCGGCTGAAGCTCGTGACGCGAGGCCGGTTTCTCTGGATACGGACGATCGGCTCGACACTGGTGGGGCAGGGGCTCGACTCACTGGTGTTCGTGACGGTGGCGTTTTTGGGCACGATGGCGGGACAAGACCTAGTGCGGACGATCGTGACTGCCTGGCTGGTGAAGTCGGCGTATGAAGCCGTGGCCACCCCGCTCACGTATGTGATCGTGAACGCTTTGAAGCGCGTTGAGGGGATTGACACGTTCGATTACGGGGTGAGTCTCTCGCCATTCCAATTGGATTAAGCGGTGAAATAGCGGTGACTGTGAAGATGAATGCTGCGCGCGGGGAACAGGCGGGTGAGCCGACCGATGCTGCGGGAGATGAAGGGAGGCCGCTTCGTCTGACGTGGAGAGCTGCACCGCGTGTCGACGCCGCGTAATACCGGGTCCAGCAGGCTAGGAGGCCTGTGGTGAGGGACGAGCAGGTGCACCGACACCGAAAACGAAAACGGGTCTCGGAGGCTCCGACGCGGGGAGCCTCCCAGACCAGCGGTGTTGGGAGACGGGCGATCGAGGTCAACCCCCAATGCGGGGATCGCCGGTGGTCTTCCAGGTTGCGATGACGCTCGGCCGCGGGACCGTGCCGTCTGGCCAGCTGGAGATCGGCTGGGCAAAGGTGCCGCCCTCACCGGGATGCTGGATGGCGCAGAAAAGTGTCTGGAAGTCAGGGGCAAACTCCGGGCCACAGATTTCGCAGCCGCGTGGGCCGCTCAAGAACATGCGCACGTAGCCGCGCTCACTACCGGAGGTGGGAACGGCGTAGATGCCGTCGTTACGGCGGAAGGTGCCAGATTGGCCGTCAGTTGCGATCCACATATTTCCCCAGGCATCAAAGGTGATATTGTCTGGGCAAGAGATGGGGCTAATTTGGCTTGGATCGAAGCCGGCTGCGAAAACCAGATCGTCCGGGTTTGCTGGGTCGCCACACAAGAGGAAGATCTCCCAGGTGAAACGCGTGGCGGTGTAATCACCGTCGGCTTCGATGAGTTCGATGATGTGTCCATGGCGGTTGTTACCGCGCGGATTGGCCGGATCGATCTGGTTCCAGTTGCGACGGGTATTGTTGGTGCAGACCACGTAGACCCGGCCGTTGACTGGATTCGTCTCGATGTCCTCCGGTCGATCCATTTTCGTGGCGCCCAAAAGGTCAGCGGCTCGGCGGGTGTTGATAAGGACATCGGCCTGAGAGGTGAAGCCGTTGGCTTCAGTGAGCGGACCTTCGCCGTAGACGAGTGGAAGCCAGTCACCAGTGCCGTCTGGGTTAAAGCGCGCGACGTAGAGCGTACCGCGGTCAAGGAGCGTGAGGTTGGCCTGGCGATTGTTGGGATTGAAGCGGCCGTCACTGACAAACTTGTAGACGTATTCGAAGCGTTCATCGTCACCGGAATACACGACGACGCGACCATCGCGGTTGATGACGACGGTCGCGGCCTCGTGCTTAAAGCGACCGAGTGCAGTCCGTTTCTTGGGGACGAAGGTGGGATCGTAGGGATCGATCTCGACGACCCAGCCGAAGCGGAAGGGTTCATTGGGCTCGCGGGTAACGTCAAAGCGGCGGTCGAAGCGCTCCCAAACGCGCTCGGACTTGCCGGCGGGGATGCCGTAGCGCTTGTGCACTGCAACTCGCGGATCGGTGGAGTCGAGTGCGTCGAGGTTGCCGAAGTATTGGTGGAAGTTCTCCTCGCACGTGAGGAGTGTTCCCCATGGAGTCTTGCCGCCGGCGCAGTTGTTGAGCGTCCCGAGGACGACGGTCCCGGTAGGGTCAGCGCTCGTCTTGAGCCAGTCTGAACCAGCAGCGGGGCCAGTCAGCTCGCAGCGGGTCGTCGCCGTAATGCGCCGGTTGTAACGGGAACCGCGCAGATAGACCCAGTTGCCCCGACCGCGTTGCGTGATCTCGACAATGGTCACGCCGTGCGCTTCCAGTTCGACGGCGACCTGCCAGGGCTCTGGATCCCCTTGGCGATAGTTCGGAAACATCAATTCAGGGTTCGTGTACTCGTGATTGACAGCAAGCAGACCTCGGTTGGGGTTGTTGGTGAGGAGGGGGAGCGGGAAAAGACCAACGAAGTCTGCGTTGTAGCCGAACTGATGCGCTTGGGCCTCTGGTGACTGGGCATCGACCCGGAACTCCGGACCCCAACTTTCCAAGGGGTCTCCCCAGCGGATGACCACGGTCGTGCCATATCCCTCGGGTACGGTGACGCGGTCGTCGGAATTCAGTCGGATGGGCCGGAAAGTCAGGCGGCCACGGCTGCTTGCCTCGGTGTGACTGAGACTGGCCTGACCAAGAGCCAGAACGAGCGCAACGCCGGCGACACCGCGGAGCGCTGTGCGGCGGCTGACTCGCTGGGCGAGGATGGCCTCGAAGGTTGGGTTCTCACTGTGGTTACAGCTTTCGGTGAAGCACTTTTCTCCGCAAGCCCACCGGCACTTTTGGAGCCAAGCGGTGACAGCCGGAGAGAGTGGGAGTGTTCGCCGAGGGGACATTCCAACCTCCTTTCACGCTGACTCAATTCCTACGGTCGTTCATAGCAAGGCCAGAGTGATGGTCGATGAAGGAAACGTGGCCCCGGGGTGAAGAAATGGTGAACCCAAGGGCAACCCAGAGAGGGCGCGGCAGCGAGCAAAGTGGTGCTTTGCCAGCTCTCCTCGTTAGTGCATGCAACCGCTGGTCGGGTGGTAGTCTGGTATCGCGTCGGCGGGTGGTTTCGCCCGCTGCTGCCGCCTTGCAGGTGTTCGATCATCAGACATGTCCTCACGGTCGGGATGACGCGATCGAGGTGGAACAGGTAAAGGTGTGCTGGTGGCTACCAGTAGTTGGAGCTTATCCCGGGAAGGTTGTGGCAGAGCGGATTTCTCCGGACTGTGCTAGGATATGAAAACAGTTGGCAACGAGGTGGGAGAGGGCGAGGTGCGTCGATGGACTTAGGGGGGTTATTGCAGAGGCGGCTTGCGCTGCTCTTTCCGGGACAGGGTAGTCAACACGTAGGAATGGGAGAACGGGTGCATCAGATCTCGGAGGCGGCGCGTCGAATCTTTGCTCAGGCTGAAGAGGTTCTCGGTATGCCGTTGCGGCGCCTGTGCTTTGAGGGTCCGGCAGAGGAACTGGCGGACACCGCGAATGCGCAACCGGCCATTCTGACAGTCAGCTTGGCGTATCTGGAGGCGTTGCGCGAGCGTCTGCGGGAGCTGGGCGCGTCACTGCAACCGACGATCGTTGCTGGCCACAGTTTGGGCGAATTTACGGCGCTGGTGGCCGTCAATGCTCTGCGGTTCGAGGACGCTCTACGCTTAGTGCGCGAGCGTGGCCGACTGATGAGGGAGGCGAGTCTCGAGCGCCCAGGCGGGATGGCGGCGGTCATTGGCCTCGCCCGGGAGGCGCTGGAAGACATCTGCCGGCAGGCAAGTGATATGGGGCTCGTTGTTGTGGCCAATGACAACTCCCCGGGGCAACTGGTAATCTCGGGTGAAGAGCGTGCGTTGCAACGTGCGATGGAGTTGGCGCAAGAACGTGGTGCGAAACGCGTGGTGCGACTTGGGGTCACGGTGGCGTCGCACTCGCCGCTGATGGAGCGGGTGGCCCAAGCGCTGGCGGAGCTCCTTGCCCGTATTCCGCTGCGGGAGCCGGACATTCCGATTGTAGCCAACATGACAGGGAAGATTTTGTCGACGGTCGAGGAGATTCGCCGTGAACTCGCGTGTCAGGTGGCGCAGCCAGTACAGTGGACCTCCAGTGTGCGGGAGATGGCGAATCGCGGAGTGACGACGTTCCTTGAGGTTGGGCCGGGACAGGTCTTAACCGGACTCGTGCGGAAGATCCAACGTGATGTCGAAGCCTATTCGATGCGCGATTTGGGATTTGAACCGTGAGAAAGTGGACGAGGGGGCGACTGTGCACCGTGTTGTGGTGACCGGACTCGGGGCGATCACGCCACTTGGGCTGGACGTCCCGACGCTCTGGCGCCGGCTTTTGGCTGGCGAGTCGGGGATCGACCGAATCCAGAGCTTTGATCCGAGCAATCTTGAGGTCCAGATCGCAGCTGAAGTAAAGGGTTTTGATCCTCGAGAGTTCATGGACTTCAAAGCAGCTCGCCGGATGGATCGTTTCTCGCAGTTTGCGGTTGCTGCTGCCGGAGAAGCGATCCGCGATGCCGGGCTCCAGATCACGCGCGAGAATGCTGACCGAATCGGTGTCATGCTGAACACCGGAGGCGGCGGCATCCAGACGATGGAGCGCGAGGTCGTGACCTTCTACCAGCGCGGTCCCAATCGCGTGAGCCCTTTTTTCGTTCCGATGTTCGCGCCGAACATGGCTGCTTGCCAGATTTCAATCGTCTACGGGATCACAGGGCCGATCATGGCCTCGGTTGCGGCATGTGCCGCGGGCGCGCAGGCCTTTGTCGACGCGCTGCGTCTGCTCCGGCTGGGTGAGGTCGATGTCATGATTGCTGGAGGCACAGAGGCCGGGATTACGCCGGTTGCGGTGACGGCCTTTGCGAACATGGGTGCGCTCTCGCGCCGGAACGAGGAGCCCCAGAAGGCGAGTCGACCGTTCGATCGTGATCGTGACGGGTTCGTGTTCGGCGAAGGGTGCGCGGTGATGGTGCTCGAGACTGAGGAACACGCGCGGCGACGCGGCGCGCGGATCTATTGCGAGCTCGCTGGTGGGGCAGTGACCGGCGATGCGTACCACATCAGCGCCCCAGATCCCGATGGCCTCGGTGCCGCACGAGCGATGCGCCTGGCATTGCGGGACGCCCAGATCCAGCCCGAAGACGTCGACTACATCTGCGCTCACGGAACGTCGACGCCGCTCAATGACGTCACGGAGACCAAAGCCATCAAGGCAGTATTCGGTGAGTATGCCTATCGCGTGGCAATTAGTTCGCCGAAGAGTATGATAGGGCACCTGGTCGGGGCAGCCGGTGCGGTATCAGGGGCTGTCTGCGTGCTGGCGATCCGTGACGGGGTGGTTCCTCCAACGATGAACTTGGACAATCCCGATCCGGAATGTGACCTTGATTATGTCCCAAACGTGGCGCGGCCGATGCCAGTGCGAGTGGCCATGGCGAACGCCTTTGGCTTCGGAGGGCAGAACGCCGTCGCGATTTTCCGAGCGTACGACGAGACGGCGTGATGCTTCCCCTTTCTTCCACATGATCGGGTCGACCAACACTTGCAATGTTTTGGGCTGCGTTCACCGAGGGTACAGGCTGGTTGTTGTCCCGGGGCTGAGGCGCTGTTGACACCGGATTCAGTGACGGACGAACGTCGCAGCGCACCTTCGAAGTGTCGCTCTGGATCCGTCTGTCTTTCACCGCGGAGTGGTTTGCTCCTGTGCTGTGGTCGTGTGCCTGCTGCGTTCAGCAGGGGCGTCTGTTGCGTTCCTTGGCCCGGCGGGGCTTGTTGAGTCACCAGCGGAATTGAGAGGCGAGGGCATCAGCCTCGATGCGCAGGACGATTGGTGAGCCATGCGGGCATACTGCCGGTGCGCTGGTCTGCCCAAGAGCTTCGACGAGGGCACGCAAGGTCACACGGGGGAGCGGTCTGCCACGGCGAACAGCGGTGCGGCAGGCGAGCTGAACAAGAAAGCGGTCGCGCCAGTCCTCGTTCGTGTCGGACTCATCGAGAAGCGTGAGCAAGCTGGGCCCAAGTTCCTTGGGTTCACCGATACCGAAAAGCGGGTCGGAGCCGGCCACGACGCCAGGAAGTGCCGGGATTGCGCGAAGGAGGAAGGAGCGAGGGCCGAACGGTTCGCAGTGGAAGCCAAGCGTGGTCAGACGGTCGAGCCAACTGGCAAACCGTTCGACGTCGGCCGGCCGGACGTCGATCAGAATCGGCTCGGGAAGGAGAGCAGGGTCGGGTTGCGTGGCCTGGGCGTCACGCAGTCGTTCATAAAGGATTCGCTCGTGGGCTCGGTGCTGATCGACGAGATAGAGTGCGTCTGGCCCCTCCAGGAGGATCAATCGCTTCTGGAGTTGTCCGAGAAGGTGCATGGGCGGAAATGCCGGAGTAATGATTGGCGCGTCCGGGGACTCTTCGTCATATCGCGTGTCTGGTTCGTTCACGGTAGGGGTGCTGCGGAGGGGATCAAGGAGCTGGGTCGGCGGAGTGAACACGAAACAGCGAGGAGTACGGGCGAGGACGCTGCGCAGGAGTTCGCTGGCGGCTTGCCCGATCTCCCGCTCGGCGTGCAGCCTCACTTCCAGTTTGGCCGGGTGGATGTTGACATCGACGGCACACGGATCAACGTTGATGACCAGTGCAAGGATGGGATGCCGCCCGCGTGGGAGAAGCGGACGGTAGGCTGCCTCGAGGGAAGTGAGGAGCGTTCTTGGCTGTGTCCAACGGCCGTTGACGATAATGTGAAGGTGATTGCGATTGGAGCGTGTCAGGTCAGGGCGAGAGACGAGACCTGTCACCCGTGCGCCGGCAATCTCGAGCGGCCCAAGCGAGCGGAGCGCGTCCGTTAGGATAGGGCCATAAAGCTCGATGAGCGTCGTCGAAAGCTCGCCAGTACCAGTTGTCTGGAGCGCAAGCCGGTCTTCGAGCCAGAGAGCAAAGCGTACCGCTGGCGCTGCGATGGCAAGACGGCGTACGACGCGGACGATCTCGGCGACCTCGGCGCGTTCGTTACGGGTAGCGGCAAGGCGTGCGGGGACATTCTCAAAGAGCCGACGGACGATGACGGTGGTGCCTGGA
This sequence comes from Thermomicrobium sp. CFH 73360, assembly GCF_023806465.1. GTDB lineage: Bacteria > Chloroflexota > Chloroflexia > Thermomicrobiales > Thermomicrobiaceae > Thermomicrobium. The sequence goes on from NZ_JAMSLS010000003.1 coordinate 344,300, forward strand.
GGGTGGGCGACCGGCTCATCAGCGACGATCTCTCCGTTGTAGAGCGTGAGGCGGCGACCAAAAGGTGTATCGACTGTTGCGCTGGCGATCGCGAGCTCAGCCACTGCTGCGATGCTCGGTAACGCCTCACCGCGGAAGCCGAGTGTCTCGATCCGTTCAAGGTCGTCGTCAGGGAGCTTGCTCGTGGCGTGTCGCTGGACGGCAAGTGGCAGCTCGTCGGGCGGGATGCCGTAGCCGTCGTCGGTGACGCGGATCTCAAGCAAGCCGGCACCGCGGATGTGAATGCGAATGTGAGAAGCAGCGGCATCAAGCGCGTTCTCCACAAGTTCTTTGACGACGGAGGCAGGGCGTTCGATCACCTCACCGGCCGCGATGCGGGCGGCGATTGCCGGGGGAAGGATGCGGATTGATCGGCGAGGGGCGACAGGGCGCAATACCATCCCTCACTCCTGCGAATTGGTGACGCTGCGGAGACGCGTCTGTTGCTGAAAGAGCCAGTCGAGCGCTTGCCGAGGCGAGAGCTGAGTCAAGTCAAGCGCGAGGAGTTCGCGAGCAAGAGCCTGCGCAGCGGCTGATCCGTCGGGGAAGCCGGGCAACGGGAGCTGCCGGGGACCTTGGGGCTCCGCGACACAGGGTTGTTCACTCTCTTTCTGCGCAATGGTGACCGCACTGGGTGGAGCGCTGAGGAATGCCTCAGCGCGGTCTGCGACCCAGGATGGGAGACCTGCCAAACGGGCCACATGGATGCCGTATGCGCGGTCAGCGGGGCCAGGGAGGACACGGTAGAGGAAGACAACGTGGCCGTCGCGCTCGATTGCGGCGACGTGGACGTTTGCGACCCGCGGGAGTTCGGCGGTCAGAGCGGTCAGTTCGAGAAAGTGGGTTGCAAAGAGGGTGCGGGCAGCGACGCGATTGTGGAGATCTTCAAGCACAGCGCGAGCAATCGCGAGGCCGTCCTGGGTTGCGGTGCCACGTCCAACTTCGTCAAGGATCACCAGACTGCGTCGGGTGGCCTGGCGGAGGATGGTTGCCGTCTCGATCATCTCGACCAGAAACGTGCTCTGGCCTCCGGGGAGATCGTCATGGGCGCCGATGCGGCTGAAGATACGGTCGACAAGACCGATCCGCGCGCGTTGGGCGGGGACGAAGGAACCGATTTGCGCAAGAAGCACGATCAATGCCACCTGACGTAGATATGTACTCTTGCCACCCATGTTGGGACCGGTGACCAGGAGTATTTGTGGCCCCTCTCCGCCGAGCTGGCAATCGTTGGGAACGAAGGGGCGGTCGTCGAGTGTTGCTTCGACGACCGGGTGGCGACCGCCTCTGATCTCAAGCGTGTCGCTCTCCTCCAATTCTGGGCGTACCCAGCCGTACCGTGCTGCCACTTCCGCGAGAGCGCGAAAAGCATCCAGTTGCGCGATCCAACGAGCAAGATGCAACACCGCTCCACTCCGGTAGGTAACCTCGCGCGTCAGTCGCTCGAGCGCGGAACGCTCGAGTGCGGTGATCCGCGCTTCGGCTGCGAGAAGTCGCGCTTCTGCGTCCTTCAGTTCCGGAGTGATGAAGCGCTCACCGGTAGCGACTGTCTGTTTCCGCACGTACTCGGGCGGAATCCGGTGGAGGTGGGGACGCGTGACCTCAAGGTAGTAACCAAACACTTTATTGTATCCGACCTTGAGTGAGCGGATACCGGTGCGTTCGCGTTCGCGCTGCTCGAGCGTTGCAAGGAAGCGGCGTGTCTCCTGGATGGCAGCGAGTTCGGCATCGAGTTCGGGACAGAAGCCGGGACGGATTCGCGCACCCTCTTCATCTTCGACGATCGCTCGTTCCAGCAGTGTGGCCAAGTCGTTACAGGAACCAGCCATCTCGGCGAAGACCCGGAGCGGCTCGTGTGAGGTAGCCCGGAGCGTACCCACGAGCGCCTCAGCGGTCGCGAGTGCCTGGCGTAGGGTGAGGAAGTCGCGGAGGGAGCCGGTACCCTGCACAATCCGGCTCATCAGCCGTTCCAAATCGCCAGCACCGAGCAGGATCTGAGCGAGCCGATGACGAAGTTCGGGGTTTGCGACGAGTATGGCGACGAAGTCCTGGCGGCGACGGAGTTCGACAAGGTCACGGATCGGCTCGCTGACAAGACGGCGGAGCGCGCGAGCTCCCATCGGCGTGCAGGTGAGGTCAAGGACCCCAAGCAGACTGCCGCGTGTTCCACCGGTGCGCAAGCCCCTGGTGAGTTCCAAGTTGCGGCGCGTTGCGGCGTCTAGTCCGACGCGGTACGCGGGGAGCTCTGTGCGCAGGCTGGTAAGCAGGGACACAAGGGAGGGATTCGTTCGTTCGAGATAGGCGACAATCGCACCAGCGGCTGCGAGGGCAGCGGGAGCATGCTCGCAGCCGAAGGGTGCAAGCGATTGGACGCCAAAGAGCGTGCGGAGGCGTTGTGCGGCACGGTCGGGGTCGAAGTGCCACGGTTCGAGGCGAGTGAGACGGCCTGCAGGTGGAAGCGATCCCTCAAAGGTCTCGGCAACAAGGCACTCGGCTGGTGCGAGGCGAGCGAACTCTTCGGCAAGGAGTTCCATGCGGTCTCGGCCGGCGAGTTCCATGGTCGCGAACTCGCCGGTACTGACATCGACCCACGCTAGGCCGATGCGATCTCCGTGGAAAGCAACAGCAGCGAGATAGCAATTCTCAGTAGCGGGGAGAAGGGCAGCTTCGGCGACCGTCCCCGGTGTAAGGACGCGCGTGACGGCACGCTCGACGAGTCCACGCCCCGGCTCGCTCAGCTGCTCGGCAATGGCGACGGTGTGACCGGCGGCGAGTAGTCTCCCGAGATAGTGGTGAAGCGCGTGGTGGGGGATTCCAGCCATCGGGACACGGCCGTTGCGCCCGAAAGAACGTGACGTCAGCGTGATGCGAGCATCACGGGCGACAATTTCAGCATCCTGATCGAAGGCTTCATAGAAATCGCCGAGTCGATAGAGAAGGATGGCATTGGGATATTGGGCCTTGAGGCGAAGGTACTGTCGACGTGAGGGGACGAGTTCCTCTGCCTCACGCATGCGCGATCGACGGGTCCGCGACTCGGTGGATGGTGCGCTGTTGGTCATGGGCAGCTGTCCTTTCCCTCCCCCGTTGTTCGGTCCGCGTCGTCAGCGTCAAGGATACGAAGCTGAAGGGGAGAGTGACTGGCTGGCAACGGTAACTACGGCGGTTCGGGGACGGACTGGGAGGAGAGACGTGAACGTGCTGCGCCGCATCGCCGGGATCAGTCCAGGAATGATCGGGAACTACCTTGTCATTCTGGCACTCTCGTCCCGGGGCAGCGTGGCCTCAGTGATCGATGAAACGTGAACAAGGATCTTCTACCGTTTGAGTTTTAGTGGGAGGCTGCCGGAGAAAGAGAGCATAGGCCCCGAGGGGTAGTGCCCGGGGCGACTCTCGATGAGAGTGACGGCCGAGGTTGGGGCGAGTTGGGGGACAAGACTCAGCGTGTCGTCGATGGTCGGCGGGAGAGTAGCCAGGCGAGCAGTGTAAAGGCGATCATGATCACCGTGCCGACGAAGACTGGTGGCCAGCGGTCGTGCGTCATCTCGCGGACAAAGAGGAGCGTCTCGCCAATTGCAACAATGATAGCGACCGCGATGGCGACCGAAAGGATCGGCACGACGAGGGCGAGGACCAGGTCACGGCGCATTCTGTCTGCCTCCTCCACTCCACCAAGCGGGCTGGTTGCGGCCAGCCGCCACAGACGCTCGTGTGGAGTATGCGTGACGGTGGCCGTCGTGGCAAGCTGGCACTCCTGAGAACACAAAACGGAGCAAAGGTTTCACCCTGGTGTCTGGACCAGTAGAGGAAGCGAGGGGCATGTTTGCCCTGCTCAGGTGTCCTGCAAGGCTCGCTGAAGACGCACGAGCATGCGATGATGGCATGCTGAGGAGTCTTGGGATCGTCGGAGCGCAGCGGGGTGGCCGGGAAAGGAGGACACCAGTGGAACTTCGGGAATTACTCGCAGAACGCATGAGCAGGCTAGGGACAGAGAGCGCGTTTGAAGTGCTAGCCCGGGCTCGGGCACTCGAGGCCCAAGGGCGTTCGATCATCCATTTGGAGATTGGAGAACCGGATTTCGACACGCCGCCGCACATCGTCGAGGCGGCGGTAGAGGCACTGCGGGCGGGGGACACGCACTATACGCCGGCGGCTGGGCTGCCGGAATTGCGCGCGGCGATTGCGGAGGAGGTGAGGAGGACGCGTGGGATCCCGGTCGATCCGGAGCAGGTGGTTGTGACCCCCGGCGGGAAACCGATTATGTTCTTCACCATCCTTGCGCTGGCGGAAAGTGGTGCCGAGGTGATTTATCCAGATCCGGGATTTCCGATCTATGAGTCGGTCATTCGTTTTGCTGGTGCTACACCGGTGCCACTTCCGCTGCGTGAGGAGTTCGGGTTCGCGTTTGATCCGGCGGAGCTCCGCCGCCTGGTAACGAAGCGGACGCGACTGGTGATCGTGAACTCGCCGCATAATCCGACGGGAGCGGTGGTCGGTCGGGAGGCACTCGAGGAGCTAGCGCGCCTGGCGCAGGAATTCGACTTCATGGTGCTTTCCGATGAGATCTATCGGCGGATCGTTTACGAGGGTGAGGTACTGAGCATTGCCAGCCTACCGGGGATGGCGGAACGGACGGTGATCCTTGATGGGTTCTCAAAGACGTACGCGATGACTGGTTGGCGACTTGGGTATGGAGTCGCACCACGCTGGCTGGCTGAGCATCTGGTGCGGCTGGCGGTGAACTGCCACTCCTGCGTGCCGGGATTCACACAACGGGCTGGGCTCGCGGCACTCCGAGGGCCGCAGGAGCCGGTTGAGCGGATGGTCGCAGAATTCCGGCGGCGTCGGGACGCTGTGGTGGAGGGGCTAAACAGCCTTCCCGGCGTCCGCTGCATGTTGCCGGCCGGAGCGTTCTATGTCTTTCCCAACATCACTGGTACGGGGCGATCGGCGGAGACGTTGGCCCGGGAGTTCCTCGAGCAGGCAGGCGTTGCCGCGCTGGCGGGGACGGCGTTTGGGCGGTTCGGTGAGGGATATTTACGTCTCTCCTTTGCCAACTCGATGGAGAACTTGCTTGAGGCGATTGAGCGGATGCGGCGGTATCTGCTGTAGTCGAACGGAAAATGGGTCCAGACCTCCACTCGCGATCTGACACATGGCGCGAGTCGGAGCAGTTGTCTGGTGTGGCGGTTCTGTTCGCAGTCTCTGGTGCAGTTCCGGGGTAACAGGAGTTCGTAGCGACTTTCTGGTCTTTGTTCCTTCCGAGTCGTCCGGGACGCTGCGCTGTCTCAGCGGGTGCATACGGGTGCTCAGTCCCTGCGGCAACCTGCTGCCATGCACCCCGGATCAGCAGCGGTAACGCTTTGGGTCCGGTCGAGGGGGCGAGTGCGGAGCACGAGTGGGTGATCCGGGTCAACTGTTTGGTTGCTAAGCTGGCGATGCTCGGGACCTCGCACGATTCCGGTTCGGACGTGTGATGGCGACCGGTCATCCACAAGAGGGTGTTCACAGTCAGGATCGTTGCGAAGGATCTTGGACAGGTGAGAGGTGGGAAGAGAGATCGCACTCTAGCCACCTCCCCGTGGTCGTTCCGATGCTTCCCCGCCGGTTCGGAACTTCCTGACCGTTCGTCACTGCTCACTTTTCCTGTGACACGGAGAAGGAATGCAGCCTGCGCTGCGTTCTGGAGTCGGAAGGCTCGACCGCCGGAGCGTTGGAGCGCAAGGTGAGGCACCTGTTGCGTTGGGGGGACGCGCCCGTGGGGGTGAGGGTGTTGCGTCACTCAGCCCAAGAGGTCTTGCGGCGGTGGGCAGCTTGCACTATCATTGTAGTAATACTACAGAGTATCAAAACGACATACTGTCAGGCGTTGTCTTGCGGGTACGCCGGGCGGCGGAAGGGGGTGTTATGCAGGTCGGCGTCGGGGTTGTGTTTTTCATCTTTGTCGTCCTGTGGACAGGGGCATTGTGGTGGATTGCGACGCGAGCGGCGCTAACAGCTCCCTACGAGCGCGTCAGTGCAGTGGTCTCTCGGTTACGGCGATGGGGCGCGCTGATTGTGGTGGTCGTGCTTGGGGCGGCCTTCATTCTTTCGTTACCATTTCTGCCCTATCCGACGAGTCGAGCCGCGCGACTTGGATCCCCTCAGGTCACAGTTGAGGTGACTGGACGGATGTGGGCCTGGGAGCTGAGTCAGAAGACGATTCCGCGAGGCCAGACCGTGGAGTTTGTCGTGAGGGCGCTTGATGTCAACCATGGGTTTGGCATCTACGCGCCAGATGGGCGAATTGTGACGCAGGTGCAGGCTATGCCGGGCTACACGAACCGACTTCTCTACCGGTTCGATGAACCAGGGACCTACACGATTCGCTGCCTGGAGTTCTGTGCCACTGGTCATCATCTCATGGTGGCTGAGTTCACCGTGGAGTGAAAGGTGCGAGGGAGGCCATGGCAGGACGAGTTGGCAACGGGAACAGTGCCCGAGCGCAGCAGTCGGTCGAGCAGGCTACGCTGGTGTACATGCTGGTCGGTTTCGCCGTGTTTCTCCTCATGGGCGTCCTGGGGCTCCTGATGCGCTTGCAGCACGCTGGCTGGATCGATCTTGGGCCGCGTTGGTTTTACCGCATCATGACGCTGCATGGATCGGGGATGGTTGCCGGTGTCCTGTTGGCATCACTCGGGGGAGTGGCGCGGGTCATCGCGCCGCGCATTGGGTTAAGTCCGCGGCTCCTCTGGACCGCCTTTGTCGTCTACTTTCTTGGCTCGGGGCTGGTCATTTTGGCAACACTGGTGGGTGGCTTCGCCGCGGGATGGACAACAACCTACCCCTTGCCCGTGCGTGGCGACTGGCCAATGAGTGCGACCTGGGGGTTTCTCCTCGGTTACACACTTGTCGCCGTGGCCTTTTTGCTGTGGTGTCTGGCCGTGCTGGTCGGGGCATTGAGGACCTTTGGTGGTTTCGGGAACACACTTGCCTGGCCGGTGCTGTTTGGTCGCAAGACAGAGCGTCCGGTCCCGACTGGTCCGGAGCTCGCCGCCACAGTGGTGGCGATCGATGGGATCATTGCGGTTGGGGCGGGTGTGGTGTATCTGGTACCGATTTTCGCGGAAATGCTGGGGTTGGTCAGCGGCTTTGATGTCCTTTTTGCGAAAAACATGTTGTTCCTGTTTGGGCATACGCTGGTGAACCTGAACATCTACCTCGCTGTCGCCCTTGTCTATGCCACACTAGGCGCCTATACCGGACGGACGTTCAAAATGGGCTTTCCCGTAGCCCTGGCCTTTAATTTGGTTATCATTCTTGTGCTCTTGCCCTATTTCCACCACCTGTATCAGGACTTTGTGCAGCCTTGGCCGCTGCACCTCATTGGACAGTTTGGTTCCTATGCGGTGGGAGTTCCGGCCTTCTTTGTGACCATTATTGGAAGCCTTGGTCTTCTGTACGGGTCACGGGTGCGATGGTCTGCGCCGGTCATCTTCATTCTCGCTGGGCTGTGGGGTTGGGTTGTCGGGGGCTTTGCCGCGATACTTGACGGAACGATTGCGATCAACAACGTCATGCATAACACGCTTTGGGTGCCAGCGCACTTTCACTCTTATTATCTCTTTGGTGCTGCTGGTTTTACCTGGGCCTATCTGTTCCACACGCTGGGAGGCGTTGAGGGTTGGGTGACAAGCCCGGCGGCGCGTTGGCTCGGATGGCTGTACGCAATTGGCGCCGGAGGATTCGTCCTCGCATTCTTCTTGTCCGGACTGCAGAGTGTACCGCGCCGATACGCTGAGCACATTGCTGCCTGGCAAGTGCTCGGGCAGGTGGCAGTGCCATTTGTGCTCCTGCTGGGTATCGCCTTCCTTGGTCTCCTCATCCTTGGGCTCCGTGCCGTACCGGCTGCGTGGCGAGCCCCTGCTCCGGCACCCGGATCGAATGATTAGCATGTGAAGTCAGGTCGGCGTCGTGGGGTTGCAACACGAGCGGTCGAGTTCTGATCGTGAAGGTGGTTCGACGCAGCGTCTCAGCTCACCGTCTCTTCCGATGATCTTCCAACGTTGGGGACGATCGGGTGAACGGGAAGGACAACGCACGGCGTTCCGGAGGGTATCGTTCCCGTACCGGTAAACGATCGTATGACATGGACAGTGTTGCTCAGCTCGATTGTCTGGTGGCCGGGTGGGGGTCAGGATTTGTATGTCAGCCGGGTTGTCTCTCACCAGAACCTGCAACTGATTGCGCAGATGACGCTTGCGGAACGCTTCCAGAGGGCTGTTCGTTGAACTGAGGGGTGCTGATGCGAGACCAGAGTGCTTTGCGATTCGAAGCAGCGGCCGCGGAAAAGATCGGGGATGCGGTTAGTCCAGTTGAACTTGTGGCAGCGGCAGTTGAAGCGAGTGAGCGGAAGGCGAGACTTGCTGTTGTTCCGATGATCCTCCGCGGAGCGCTCAGCGGTGCGTTGCTGGGCGCAGCGACCCTCCTTGCTGTGACGGCCTGGGCACAGGGGTTGCCGCGGCTGGTCGGTGCACTGGTCTTCCCGGTTGGTTTTTGTATGCTGGTCCTCTTGGGTCTGGAGCTGGCCACCGGAAATTTTGCGCTGCTTCCTGCTGGCTGGTATGCCGGACGCGTCAGTCTTGGGGCAGTCGCGCGGAACTGGTGGTGGGTCTATGGTGGAAATCTCCTCGGCGGTATCGGTTTTGCAGTCCTGGCGGTGGCTTCTCTGACCGGGTGGTGGAGCCATGATGCTGGTGCGGTTGGGGAGCAGCTGCGGCAAGTGGCCGTGAGCAAGACCATAGCTTACGCCGAGGAAGGATGGCGCGGCTGGATGACGGTACTGACGAAAGCGGTGCTCGCCAACTGGCTGGTTACGGTGGGAACGATGCTCAGCTATAGCTCACGGTCCACCGTGGGCAAAGTTGTTGTCATGTGGCTGCCCATACTGACCTTCTTTGGACTTGCCTACGAACATTCCATTGTGAATATGTTTGTTATTCCTGCTGGCATACTTGCTGGAGCACCGATTGGTTTCAGTGCCTGGTGGCTTTGGAATCAGGTACCGGCGACTCTGGGAAATATTGTGGGGGGAGCTCTCCTGACCGGCCTTGCTCTTACGTGGTCATTTGGACGGCGGTGAAGAACGTTGTTTCTGCCATGGCGACTCAGGGTGAGGTGGTCGTGTGGCAGAGCCGTTGATCTGGCTTCCAGTTGGGGCGTGGTTTGATCCAGGGTATTGGACCTGGCGTCTTCCGGTTTTGTTCGTCCTTGGTGGGATGCTACTTTCCTACAGTATTGGAGTGAGCAAGCTTTTCTTGAAACGCAGGAGCGGTTGGCTTGTACGCCGGACGATCTGGTGGTTGCTGGGCTTTGCGCTTCTCCTGCTGGCACTTCTCTCTCCACTCGATGAGCTTGGTGGGCTCTTCTTCTCCTGGCACATGGTGCAGCATCTCGCGTTGCTCTATGCAGCGCCATTGCTCTTGGCGGGCTGGCCGCTGACGGTGGCCGTGTGGTCGTTGCCGAGGAGTGGTCGGCAATTGATGCGGCGGCTGCTGCGCAGAGGGGGTGTTGGCGCTCAGCTCTTGAATCAGGCGACGCGGCCGTCGGTTGCGCTTGTGGCGGGGATTGTCACGTTGTGGTTGTGGCATTACCCGCCACTGTATGACGCGGTGCTTACCCGGCGCTGGCTGCATGATCTTGAGCACGTCACCTTCTTCCTTGGAGCGCTTCTGTACTGGTGGCCGATTGTCGAGGCGCCGCCGGTGCGACGGCGCTTTCGCAGTGATGCGGGGCGAGCATTCTACCTCATCCTTGGTGGGACCCAGGCCGGGATTCTCGGGGCATTGGTAACGTTTTGGCCAGACGTTCTCTATCACCGCTATCTCTTGCACATCACGGAGCATAGTCGCTTGATGGCTGACCAGGTCTTCGGCGGGTTAGTGATGTGGCTCAGTGGGCCGCTGGTGGTCGGCATACTGGCACTGGCGACCCTGGGACGAGAAGCGCAGCAGGTTGCCGAAACGCGCGTAGTCGCACCACACTGAGAAGCTACGGTATGACGCACGACGGGTGCGCGAAGGAGGAGTGTGGTGAGTGAGCAGACGAGTACAGATCGGGTGCTGGTTCTTGGGGGAGGAATTGCAGGGCTTGCTGCCGCGTGGCGACTGCAGCAAGCGGGCGTAGAGATAGAACTGCTGGAAGCACGCGACCGGGTTGGTGGGCGACTGTGGACGAGCTTTGAGTATGGTCCGTTTCCGGTGGAACTGGGGGCTGAGTTCATCCACGGGGACCGGGTGATTACCTGGCAGTTCCTTGAGCGCTACGGGCTTCGCGCGCTTGACGACCCGAGCCAAGACCGACGGTACGTGGGGATCAATGGTCGTGTGATGCCCTCCGTGGACCTCTCGCGCCCGGTTGGGGAGGGGATCTTCGCACCACTCGGTCAGGCTGCGGAGGCATGGTACGCGACCGGGCGACCTGACACGAACCTCGCCGCGGCACTCCGCTGGTGGGCTGATCAGGTGGGTATGTCACTCACACCGGAACTCTGGGAGCTTTGGCAGACGTTGGCGGCGATTGGGTGGTCAGCCGATCTGGAGGAGATCGGGGTTTACGGAGAGGTCGAGGCGACCTACGAAGGTGACGGGTTGCGGAACTGGCGAATTGCCGACGGGCAGCAGACACTTGCGGAGCGGATCGCAGCGGAACTCGGTGCAGCTGTCCGACTCAACTGTGTTGTGGAGCGAGTGGAGTGGAACCGGAGCGGAGTGCGGGTCATCGCGTCGGACGGCGAACACCACGGGCGGTGGGCGGTCGTCGCGCTCCCCCTCGGCGTGCTGCGGGGAGGTATGGTGAAGTTTGTCCCGGCACTGCCCGAGCATCTGCGTGAGGCGCTGGATGGGCTCAACCCTGGGGTGTCCATCAAGGTGGTCGTGGAGTTATCCAATGATCCGTGGGGTTCGAGGATCGGTTGTCTCTTCGTCACTGAGCCGCATGGAATCTGGGAGCGTCCGGGGCTTGCTTTGGGGAGACAAGAGCCGGTCTTCAGCCTGCTCATCGGTGGAAGCGAGGCGCGACGGCTTGCTGCGCTGCCCCGGGATTTGGCGATTCGGGAGGTGACTCGCTCCCTGGGCAATGTCCTTGGGATTGATGTGAGCGGCTGGGTGCGACGGGGTGTGGTGGTCGACTGGATAAACGATCCCTGGTGCCGAGGTGGGTACTCGCTAGTTCCACCGGGTGGGGCGGGGTTACGAGCGCGCTTTGGTTCTGTCGTGGACGGGTGCCTCGTCTTTGCTGGTGAGTACACGAGTGTCATACGTCCGTCAACGGTGCACGGGGCGATCGAGAGTGGGCTGCGTGCTGCGGAGGCGATCTTATCCCTCCAGGCGAAAGCCGCGGTGAGTCCCTGACAAGGTATTGCCGGAGTGGCCGCCGAGGAAGTGTGCTGGCTCGTGCTCCAGTCGTTTGGCGAGTTCCCTGCGGGAGATGGTCACCCACATGAGCCTTCCTGGTACCGCAGAGTGGTTGGTCGTGCGCGGAGGATCCGGGAGGGTAGCGACAAAGTGACTGCCGGTCACTGCACGCTCGTGAGCCAGGTGGGGAGCTCGGCGAATGACGAGAGGAGGACGTCAGGTTGGCCGGTCTCCAAGTCGCTTGGGCGGAAGCGCCCAGTTTGGACGAGGATACCGGTCATGCCGAGTCCTTGGGCCGGTGCAATATCGGCGGTCAGGCTATCGCCGACCATGGCGACGTGCTCCGGTGGGAGTCCAAGGCGAGCGAGCCCAGCTTGGAAAAAGTCGGGGGAAGGTTTACCGACAAGGTGAGCCTGGCGACCGGTGGCGGCTTCGAGTCCCATCAGGAAGGCGCCGGTATCAAGGGCGAGGCCATCGCGGCGCTCCCAGACGAGGTTGCGGTGCATGGCGACGAAATGCGCGCCGCGCAGAAGCAGGCGGAAGGCCAAGTTCAAGCGGTCGTAGGTGTAGACACTGCCTGCGCCGCCGAGCACGACGACGGTGGCACTGTCGTTCTCGACCAGATGAATGTCGGCAAATTCTTCGCGGACGTCACCTTCCACGAGGAGGAAGCACGGCTGATCGGGATAGTGGGTGCGAAGGTAGGTCGCTGTGGCTGCACCGGCGGTCACGAGCTGGTCGTCGCTCACGGGAAAACCGAGTGAGCGGAGGAGTTCCCCAAGTTGGCGGCGGGTACGGATGGTGGTGTTGGTGAGGAGTACGTAGGGGATACCAAGGGCGTTGAGGCGCTGCAGCGCCTCGGCCGCGCCGGGGATGGGGTCTCCATCAACGTGGAGGACACCGTCGACGTCGATGAGGAGGCCCTGGATCAATCGTGCTGGCTCGATAGGCACCATAGGGAGTCCAGTCTCCATTCCTCAGCACATCCCCATCGAAAGTGTAGCCGCTCGCAGTCTAAGCGGATCGATAGGAGGTCGATTGGATGGATTGGCAGCATTGCGGCGAGGGGACTTCAAAATGCCCTCTGAAAGCATTTGCTTGTCCCACGACTGATCCTGGCGTGTGGGACGATTCCTCGGTGGAGTACAGGAGTCGTGGCCGCGCGAACTTGCGCGGCCACGACTGCAGTGAGCGGGCTTCTCACGACACGGGCGTAAGTTCAGCAGTCTGAACGCGATGGAGAGACCATAGTGGCAACGACGCAGCGAGTTGCAAAGCTGACTTGTCAAAGTGCATCGACGTTTGTTCGGTCTGACCGAGTTGGAACCGAGCAAGGGAGTCTGTTAGGCCGGCCGCGAGCTGAACAAGATGTTCTGCAGCAGTGGCGACATCGCGCACGCGTGCTTGCATCTGCTCAGCGGCACTCGAGACTTCCTCTGCGGCAGCAGCGTGCTGCTCGGCAATCGCTGAGACCTGCTGGATTGCACTGCGGACGCGCTCTGCGCTACCACTCAGCTGAGCAGCAGCTGCGGCGTTCTCTTCGGCGATAGCAGCAGTGTTTTCGAGGGCCTCGCGCAGCTGAGCGCTGTACTGGGTACTGGTGACGAGCGACCGTTGGAGCTCCTGGTTTGCAGCGGCGATCGCTACTGCACCCTGATGAATGCGCTGGAAGGCAGCCACCACTGCCCGAGCCTTCGAGGCGAGTTCCTCGACAGCGGAAGCACTCTCCGTCATGGCCGTGACCGTGTCAGCGACAGTACGTTGAATATCGGTAACCATGCGGCTGATCTCGCCGGTGGACTGAGAGGAACGCTCGGCCAGCTTGCGAACTTCTTCTGCCACGACAGCGAAGCCCTTGCCCGCTTCCCCGGCGCGGGCGGCCTCGATGGCTGCGTTGAGCGCTAAGAGGTTCGTCTGCTCGGTGATTTCCTGGATGACGCGTACAATCTCGCCGATCTGCTGCGAACGGTCGCCTAAGGAGCTGACAGTACGCGCTGTCTGTTCTACTTGTGCACGTACCTGTTCCATGGCGGTGAGTGCTTCGTTAACCGTGCGATCACCGTCGGTTGCTTGAGCGGCGTTGTCGTCAGCACGGGCACTGACGCTGCGAGCGTGCTCCTCGACCTCGCGCATGTGCAGGGCGACTGCACGAGCAAGCTCGGCAGCCTCGAGCAGCGCACGTCCCTGTTCCTGAGCGGCACGAGCGACGGTGGAGACGGTGCGTTGCATTTCCTCGATGATCGTGCTGGCTCCGGTAATTTCTTCTGCTTGCTGGGCAGAACCGCGAGCGACTTCAGAAATTGCTGATGTCACTGAACGGATGCCGGTGTCAAGTTGTACGGCGAGCTGTCGAACCTCATCCCCGGCGTGATGGACACGAACACTGCCTTGCTGCACGTCCCCGACGAGTTGTTCTAAGCCGATACGAGCCCGTGAGAATGCCTCAGCGACCTGGTGGAGTCGGTCGAGCACACGATTGAACGCCCGAGCAGTGCGCGCGAGTTCATCGTGACCTCTCACGGAAAGCCTCTGAGCTTCGACTGTCACGTTCGCCGTGAGATCACCGTCGGCCATGCGATTCAAGGCGGAAGCGAGGATGACGAGTTCATGATCGGCCAGACGCTCACTGGCTGAGGCCAGTGCACTGATGGTGCGCAGAATCGGTTGAACCATGAGCGTACCGAGGAAAACAGCGATGAGCGCGATCAGTGTCGCTATGGCCACGACCCACTGAATTCCAGCAAGACCAGCGGTGGACTCGCTGGCGAACTGCTCGGTCTCACTCTGGATACTCTGCTCAAGTTGTCTGATGGTGTTTAGCAGAGTCGTGTACCGAGGTTCAGCTTCCTGCGTCAACTGCTGTTGCGCATTGACGATGGCGCGTTGGCGGCTGAGCTGCAGCGCCTGACTCGCTGCCGTCCAGTAGTCCTCCCAGGCCTGCCGTAGTTGGGCGACCGATTGTTGCTGTTCCGAGGAGAGGCGTGACTGTTGGAGCGTATCCAGGTTGGCTACGATGGCTTGCGTCGTCGATAGGATCTTATTTTCAAGCTCGTGTTTGGTTCCGTCATCGAGTGCAGCGGCGACATGAGAGACAACATCGGCGCGGAGCTGCACCATGGCTCGTGAAGCGTCGGAGATCACTGCGAGTGTCGCGAGCTCTTGCTGTAGGAGTCGCGTTCTTTCCTGAGCTTGCAGTGCAGCGAACCAGCTGAAACCACCGGCCGTGAGAACGATCACCGCGAGACCAAGCAGGAGTCCAGTGATCCGCTGACGAATCGTCAACGTCATGATCCCTCCCTCAGTCATCGCTTCATGCCTGCTACAGCAGGCGTTACCCTTCCCGACTGCATCTACGGCGTCCCGACTGACTGTACTTCTAGCCGTTCTTGGCTAGTTGATCAGGAAGGTTGACACTGCATGTTCGTTGCTCGTGTGTGGATTGGACAAGGTAGTAGCGCGGCAGATCGCGGAGAGCGGACGAGACACGTGGGTACGGATCCGCGGAGGCCTCGATGCGGATGTGAAGCGGAGAGTGCATCGGACGGATCTGGGGGGCGTTCAGTGGTGAATGGCCCTCAGTGCGCGCCGACGCTGAGGGCGTCGGCTAATGGTTGAGGAGCCGAACAAGAATCGTCGGGCACTGCTCGCGACACTTGACGGATCGAGAAGCGCGTCGTAAATTCATGAGTAAATCCTCTTCTCTGGTCTCAAGTTGAGGGAAGTTGCGGGCTGCGAGCTGTAAGCGGCTCAAGGGGAATCTGGTGAAGACCGGGGGCTGCTCAAGTGGAGTCCAGCGGGGCTGTCTTGGGGAGCGACCATGCTGCTGTTCGATGGCAGCGGAGTCAGCTAAAGAGAAGGGGGAGCAATGGGAACGACGCGGAGGAGGTTGTTTGGTTTCGCGCTGGTTGCAACGGGGGCACTCCTTGTGAGTTGTCGAGGAGGTGGAGGATCATCGTCCCCAGTACCGGCTTCGCCAACTGCAGCAGGGATACCGAGTCCTACGCCGGCAGCGAATCTCGGCCCCACGCCGTCGCCTACTCTTGGTCCGATGACACCCACTGGAGTGAGAAGACCAATCAAGGTTGGGCTCCTGGTGCAGTTGACAGGAGTCTATGCGGCGCTGGGGCAGGAACACGTGCGGGCTACCACGTTGTTGGTCGAGTCGCGGGGTGGCCAGTTGGGTTCATTCCCGATCGAGCTCCTCGTCGAAGACGAGGGACAGTCAGTTGATGACGGTCTTAATAAAGCGCTGAAGCTTGTCCAACGAGATCGAGTTGACCTTTTGGCCGGCATTCTGAAGTCGACGGTTCTGTATGCCGTACGGGATCTCGTGCACGAGGCTGGCGTGCCGCTGATCGGCACCACAGCCGGCCCGCATCGGCTCATTTTTGATCCTCAACTGAAGAGCCCCTTTATCTGGCGGACCTCGTACGCGAACGGACAGCTGAACTATCCGATGGGTGACTACGCATATTCGACGCTGGGGTATCGACGTGTCGCTGTGTTGGCAACCGACCATGCAGGAGGGCGAGAGCACGCATCCGGATTCATCAATCGCTTTCGTGAACTGGGAGGGGAGATCGTTGGAGAGATCTATGTTCCGCTTGACACGGTCGACTTCGCTCCGTACCTGCAACAGGTGAGCGGCTTTGGAGCTGACGCTGTGTGGGCCTGGTTTGCGGGGGCCGATGCACTGCGCTTTGTGACACAGTGGGAAGATTTTGGCCTGAAAGGACAAGTGCCGCTGATCGGGTCGGGATGGCTGACAGACGAGCCGGTCTTACCCGAACAGGGGGAAGCGGCAGAGGGAATTATTACTTCGTTCCATTACTCACCGTATGTGCAGACAGTGGAGATGCAGAACTTCGTCTCGAGGTTCCGACAGCGATACGGGGTTTTCCCTGGTGTCACGGCCTACAACGGGTACATCTTCGCACGAGTGTTGGAAGAGGCGTTCACGAAGCTTCCGGGGGATTTTTCTCGTGAAGCATTCCTGGCGGCACTTGGTTCACTGGACTTTGAAGGACCAACGGGACGCTATCGTATTGATCCGGAAACGCAAGGACCGGTATTGACCGTCTTCATCCGCAGGGTCGATCGCGTGCAGCAGGAATTTGGGAACGTTGTTCTTGCCTCCTTCCCGGACGTGCCTGACCGCGTGGCGCGTCCGGGATCATAGCGCCGGGAAGCTCCAACCGCTGTTCGAATCGCTGATTCGCACCCAGGCGAGCGGCAGCACGGGCGGGAGTGATCAAAGAGTGGTTTCGCTTGTGGTTCACCAGACCTCTCGCAGTGCTGTTTGTACGAGTGTGTCCTTGGTGGATGCCAGGGCTACAGGCAGGTGAGAACAGTGCTTTCTTCGATACCGATCTGCCTATAGCATATGCTGTAGGCATGGTATGAGACGAGGAGAGCGTCATCATGGATCTGGAGGTACTCGCGAGGACGATCGCAGAGTTACGAGAGCGGGCAAAGCAGTATCAGTCGCTCATGGCACAGAACGAAGCACAGACACGGATCTCGCTGATCGATCCCCTGCTCCGGGCGCTTGGCTGGCCGCTCGAAGACCCGGCAAGGGTTCTCGTGGAGGTGCGGATAGGTAACAGTCGTGTCGACTATGTTCTCGGGGCGGGAGAGCAGCCGCTGCTGGTGCTGGAGGCGAAGTCACTCGGATCGACGCTGAACATCGCACAGTCAGCCGCCGTGAGCTACGCCTGGGAGTTGGTGCGGCAGGGACAGCAACCGAGGTGGGTGGGAGTCACTGATGGGTTGCGGTGGGCAATCTACGACCCGCACAATCTGAAGAGTGCGATCATCGACATCGATGTGGGTGACACGAAGCGATCAGCTGAGAGCCAGGCGTTGGCACTTGCGCAGGTGCTGTGGCAGCGTCTTTTCGCTGGAGTCAGTTCGCGCCCAGTGGAGTCGAATGCGTGGGTCCCGTTGAGCAAGCTCTCCCCAAGGCCTGGTGCAAAGCCGCCGGTTGAGGTTCGGTTCCCTGATAACCGGTGGAGGTTCTTGATGGGAGAACCTGGAAGGCGTTGCTGGTTGCGGTCGCGGAGTGGCTAATCGAAAAAGGGAAGCTGACAGCCAGTGCCTGTCCAATCCCAATCGGTGAGAAGACGTACCTCGTCCACACAGAGCCCATCTATCCGACGGGGAAGCGTTTTCGGGTTCCCTACCGTTTGTCCAACGGGCTGATGTTGGACGGTCACTACTGGGCACCAGAGGCCGCGCGACACAGCCGACGACTGCTCCAGCGCTTTGGAGTCGATCCTGCGGGGGTTCTCGTCGCAATTGATCGATCCGAGCTTTCTCCTGCGTGAGGCGGACTGTTGACATCGACTTTCTCTGATGGGGGCAAAGATGCTGCGTCGGACCGCTAGGCAGTAACCGTTGGATGTCAGCCGGGGTGCCTGTCCTGTGCGGGTGGTGGTCGAGTGTCGGGCAGGGTGTACTTGTCCTGCCGTCTGTTGAAGGTGCTCCGTGAACGCCTCCGTGAACTGCTCTTGCGCACCGGTGAGTTCTGCGGTAGCAAGAGGCTAGGTTGTTTTCGAGGCCGCGTCGGCAGCGCTCATCGCGGGATGACAGGGGGCAACGATGGAGCGTGTCGGATTCATTGGGCTGGGGATTATGGGGCAGCCGATGGCGCGCAATCTTCTGCGCGCTGGTTTTCCGTTGACCGTCTACACGCGTGACCGGCGGAAGGTCGAGGCGTTCGTCGAGCAAGGTGCACAGGGGGCGAGCTCGCCACAAGAAGTGGCGGAAGTCAGTACGGTCGTCATCACGATGCTCCCGGACTCGCCTGAGGTGGAGGAGGTGGCGTTGGGTCCAAATGGGGTGATCGAAGGGATCCAGCCCGGAAGCCTCTTCATCGACATGTCGACGATTGACCCGTCAGTTGCGCGGAAGCTGCACGCTGCCTTTTCGGAGCGTGGGGTGGAAGCGCTCGATGCTCCTGTCTCCGGCGGGCAGATTGGAGCCGAACAAGCGACGCTCTCGATCATGGTCGGTGGCTCAGAAGCAGCATTCCAACGTGCGTTACCCATTTTCCAGGCGATGGGGAAGAACATCGTCCATGTCGGTGGTCCTGGCGCTGGGCAGGTGACGAAAGCCTGCAATCAGGTGGTGGTGGCGTTGACTATCCAAGCCGTGGCGGAAGCTTTGCTCCTGGCCGAGAAGGCGGGGGTCGACCCAGCACGGGTGCGGCAAGCGCTCCTTGGAGGATTTGCCCATAGCCGAGTGCTTGAAGTGCATGGCCAACGGATGTTGGAGGGTGCTTTTGCGCCAGGGTTCCGGGCTCGGTTGCACCGTAAAGACTTGCGGATTGCCCAGAACCTGGCGCGGGAGCAGTCGGTGCCTCTCCTGGCAACGCAGCAGGTGGCGGCACTCTTCGACAGTATGTTGGCGCGTGGACTTGGCGAGCACGATCACTCGGCGCTGGCACTGGTCTATCGAGCACTCGCGGGCGATGCCTGAGTGCCGTCTTGAACGCGCTGGCTTTCAGTCAGCCGAAGATGCGCGTAGCGGAGTGCCTCTGAGGTCTTGATGCGCCCATCAGCAGCGGTATGAGGGATAAAGCGGTTTTCCTGAGCTTTTCTGTACTGTCCCGGAGGTGGTGCCCGGCGTCACTGGCGCAACGCTGGGGGTTGATCAGCTGGCGGTAAGGTTGGGAGGCCTGTCTCTTGACCGCCCGAGAGATAGTACGCCTACCCTATCGGGTGGAATCTCACCCCAACACGTGTGGTGCTACTCTGACTGGGGCCGAGCGTCACTGGCCGTGCGCAATTGGACATTGTGCAGTCGTGTCCCCCTGCAGTGGCTTGGTGACGGTCATTCGCTGAGTGCTGCCTGCACAACAGCGGCGGCTGAAAGCAGGAGTTCGGCGGCGAGTGCACCAACGAGTGTAACGAGGAGCAGCTCCACGGCGATTGTCGCCAGACCCGCGAGATGGCGGAGCACATCGTCGAGTGTGACCGGTGACCCCAGCGCAGCAAGCGCGAGTAGCGAAGTCACCGCAAGCACCAGCTCAGCCAGAAGACTGTGGCGCAGAAGTCTCGTCGCCAGACGCTTCGTCAAGGGCAGTGAACAGGCACAGAGGACAGCACGGCGAAGTGCCTCACGGTCGAAAACAACTTGAGGCCGTGGAGGCTGATACGGGCGCAGGAGGCGCGGGTGGACTGGAACGGTGCGGTCCGCGCTCGCACCGTGCGGGTGCAGGGTCACGGTCTCTGCGAGCGTGGGATGACGTGACGGGACGAGGCCGAACCGAGCACAAACTGTCCCGACTGCGTGCCCAATACGGAAGCCGCAGGTGTAGAGTGAATCACCTGTCGGACGCTCGGTGGGGAGCGTCGGCTGAAACTCGAGGACTCGCAACGTTACAGCCATCGACATTGTCCGTTCCGTCCGCAAGCGCTCCTTTTCTCCTGTCTCGACGATAGCCAAACCAGGATGAGGAGTTGTAAACAAGTGATGAATCTCAGGCGCGCTTGGTGCCGTCTCAGCTGCGTAGGGAGACTAGAAAAGTTTGGTATCGCAGGGAGTTTTACGAGGGAAGTCAGTTGCAACGAATTTTGGGGAGCGAGGACCTGTTGTTCCTCACGGGAGACGTGCAACGTCCCAGAATCTTTTCGACAGACATGGAGAGGCAAGGCTGTCCTCGTTGGAGGGTCGGGCGATTCCCTCGGGTGATGCATCGATTTGCCGTTGGGTCCAGTTGCGTCGTACCGTCCTGCATGCCCGTGAAAGCTCGGGTGGTCTCGGCGGCGTGGTGGGATTCTGCCCCGCCGCCGTGGCGACGTACGCTCGGCGGCGGAGCTGACTACGCCGGGCGCGGACTGAGAACGGCAGAGGGGCGGGGAGCGGGAAGAGCAGGGAGATCACGGATGAGGGTCGTCGAAAGACGGCTGCTGAGGACTGTGGCAGCCACTGCAACCGCGGTGGCGGCGAGTCCGGTGGGACTGAGCGGTGCTAAGCCGAGTAGTGCCCGTGCAGGTGGAATGGTCAGGGAGGCCGCAAGGACAAGGGTCGAGGCAGCGACCCCGGTGAGCAGGCTTGGGGTCAGACCGCTTCCGGTGATCCCAAGTTCCAAAGCCTGGGCGAGCTGTGCGGCAACAAGGGAGGCAAAACCGATGGTGCTGGCCTCGGCTGGCAGTGCCCGGTACGCCCAGAGCGTGACAAGTCCAGCGGGAATCGCAGTAGTCGCCGCGCGACGGAGAACATCGATGCGCACGGTGTGGTCAAGCGCCTGCTCACCCTCACGGGCCAGGTCAGTAAGTCGACGATACCGAGGTTGCTGGAGGGCGATGGCGAGTGCCGGTGGGACGTCGGTGATCATGTTGACCATCAGAACCTGTCGGGTGTTGAGCGGCGGCGTGACAGTGAACAACGTTGGAATAGCAATCATCCCAAGTTCACCAAGGTTGCCGCCGAGCAGGAGGGCAACAGAGCGCCGCATATTGCGCCAGAAGCTGCGTCCTTGAACGAGTGCATCGACGATTGCCTCGAAGTCATCACGTGTCAATACGAGGTCAGCAGCCTCGCGGGCGACTGCTGTGCCCCAGCCCATCGCGATGCCCACATCGGCGAGTCGGAGGGCGGGGGCGTCATTCACCCCGTCGCCGGTCATAGCCACCACATCGCCATGCGCTCGCAGCAGCTGCACAATTCGCAGCTTGTCGAGCGGTGTGGCTCGAGCGACGACACTGGCCTGTGCGAGGCGTTCGACGAGGGTATGGTCCTCCAGCTCACGCAAGAGTGAGGCATTGAGGATCCGTTCCGGACCGACCGGGAGACCGGCCTCCCGGGCGATCGCCTCAGCGGTTGCCGGATGATCACCGGTGATCATTAAGACGCGAACGCCGGCCTCGTGACAACGACGAACTGCATCAGGAACACGAGGGCGCAGGGCATCAGCGATGCCGATGAGTCCAAGGACGACAAGGTCGCGCGGGTCGTCGAGCGGTATTGTGGCTGGTCCCTCGACCACGAGGAGTACCCGAAGACCATCTTGGGCTAGGCGTAAAGCTGCCTCGTGCAGTGACTGGAGGCGACCGGGATCGCATGGGGAGTCAGAACCATCGGCGAGACGCACCGCGACGCAGCGCGGCAGAAGATATTCATGACTTCCCTTAATGACCACGCGCTCGCGCATGCGGACGGCGTGGTAGGGTCGCAACGAGTCGAAGGGGAGCTCCTCTAGACGCTCGTCTCCGCCGTTGACCCCCGGGAGCTCAAGCAGGCGGGCTGCCTCGATGATCGCCGCGTCGGTGGCATGAGCCAATGCGTCTTTCCGGTCGAGTGCCGGGCTGGCAAGGAGAGCGGCGGCGATCACCTGCCGTGCTCCTGGCGAGCAGGTTGGAGACAGTTCTTCATCGGATCCATCGCTGACAATTCGCCGGACACTCATGCGACCATAGGTCAGCGTGCCGGTCTTGTCGACGCAGACGACATTGACACGGCCCAGGGCTTCGACTGCTGACAACTGGCGGACCAGGATTCCCCGTTGGGCGAGACGACGTGCGGTCGCTGCCTCGCTGAGGCGGCTGAGGAGCGGGAGACCCTCCGGAACAGCAGCGATGGCGAGACTTGCCCCCAAGGCGAGCTGGCTAGCGACCGGTGCGCCGCGGAGGATGCCGGCGAGTGTGACGAGTGCCCCGGCACCTAACGAGATGGGGAGGCTCAGGCGAGTGTACTGGGCCAGGCGCTTGGCCAAGTGTTCGCCGGTCATGTCCGACTTGTGGAGCGCACGTTGCGCAGCGCCGAGACGTGTCGCTTCGCCAGTCGCGATGACAACTGCAGTGGCGTTGCCACTCAGGATATCGGTGCCGGCGAGGACGACTGCCCGTTCGTCGGTGGCCGTGGCATCTTTGATGACCGGAAGCGACTCCCCAGTCAATGCAGATTCATCGACGAGTAGGTTGTCAGCCATCAGGAGTCGTGCATCGGCAGGAACGCGATCGCCGAACGCAAGGCGGATCACGTCGCCGGGGACGAGTTCGGTGGCTGGCAGGGTAACTTCCTGACCATCGCGCAGGACACGCGCTGGGGGCGCGGAGAGTTCGGCGAGCTGAACAGCGGCGCGTGAGACACGCTGCTCCTGCCAAGCTCCGACCGCCACATTGAAAATGAGTGTTCCAGTGATGATGGCGACATCGAGTGATGCGCCAACGGCAAGTGAAAGGCCAGCACCCGCCGCCATGATCGCGAGAAGCGGAGAACTAAGCTGGCTGATCAAGGCACGGATCCACGGTCCTTCAGTCGACTCGAAGGAGGGGGCACTGCGACGTTGCCGCACCTCAGCGCTCGTGAGGCCCTCAGGCCGGCTATTGAGGAGGGTAAGCGTTTCACTGGGAGACTGCGCGCCCCAACGCTCCGGCTCCGGGTCTATGAAGGGAAGTGCCGTCTGGCGCTCTCCGCCCCAGAGGCGGGCCCAGCCAGTGAGGAGTGCAAGGAATGCGCCGCCACCGACGACGAGACCGACGAGGATTGGAGATGGTGTCGCACCAAGCCCGACGCCGAGAGCGAGGGCATTAGCGGCCAGGGAGAAGACGACGCTGTCGCGAACGGCAGCATCCCGTCGCTGTCCCGTCTCAAGCAGGTTCGCCAAAGCGCCCAGATCCGGGATCAGGACATCCACCGGAATGTCCACTGGGTGGCGGGACGACGTGAGCAGCGCGGAGTAGTGTGCGGCAGCGAAGGCGCGACCAGCAGTACCGTGGTCAGCGACGTAGAGGACAATCTCGCCACGGGTCCGGAGCGTGGTTACTAGCCCAACCGGGTCATTATTCTGGATGATGGCGAGGCCAGTTGTCTCCAGCCACGGAGGAACTTCACCATCTGATATGCGGACGAATAGTTGAGTGCCGACGCGTTTGGCGGTCTCGTGCAACGTGGCAAGATGTCGGCGCAGCTTGGGGCGTAATGGCAAGAGGGCAACTAGATGGTCATCGTGTCCCTCGAACAGGCCAAGGACAAGCGGTGCGTCCCGGAGCGCTGCCAAGACCTCTGGGGGGAGGCTGTGAAATTTGTCCAGATTGATGACAGCAAGACGAAAACGGTCGGGGTCCAAACCGTTGAGGTGACCATGAGATACGGGAAGGGCGGTCCGCCATGGCGTGTCAGTGGCCAAACGCGTGGCGAGAGTCAAGACACTCCCAACTGTGAGCTGGTCAGTGAGGAGCAGGCAGCGGTCGAGTTCCAGCCCCTCGATGAGCAAGCCTGGATGGTCGAAGAGAAGGACGGTCGGGCGTGTCAGGCGACGATGGGGCCGTAAGGCGGTAACGAGAGCCCCACCACGGAGGGCGCGAGCGACGGCGCCGAGGTCAGCTGCTTCAGCCCCGATGAGTGCCGTGCGAGCGTTGACAAGGACCAGCGCACGCGCAGCTGCCGTGAGGGAGCGTGTCACGAGCCCAGCGAAACCGGCGTACGCGAAGGCGACAGGGGTAATAAAACGGAGGTACCAGCGGAGAAGAGGGGGATGGGGCTCGCTCGTCGAAAATGGTTCTGTTGGCGGTGGGGCGAGTAGGAGGCCGGTCAGCTCGCCACCAAGCACGAGGGAACCGGCAGGGAGACGGCGAAGTGGGCGGACATGCTCGATGTGACCGTCCGGGTATAGGACTTCGCCGCTACCGCGTTCGATCCGGCAGTCGAAGGGGCTTCGGTCACCCGGACGCAGTGTGATGCGCACTGTTGGTCGAGCGACGCGGGACCGCAGGAGCTCCGACTCGTAGCGCTGCCAGGCGCGGCGCCAGGGGAGGAGAGCGGAGAGGAGCCGCAACGACTCCGTGAGGCTGACGAGGAGTCCGAGCTGTTGATTGTTCGCTGTCTGAGCCAGGATACTGACGGAGCTTGTGGAGACGTCCGCGGCTACTGGACCAAGGACGCGCCGCAGCCCTTCCCGGAAAGCGGGAAAGCCGCGGAGGACGGTGACGGTGTCTGCAGCAAGCCCGGGGAGCGGGCTCGTGGTAAGTGGCCCAATGCCGAGAAGTTGGCGCGCGGCAAGAAACGCGAGAGCACCGGCCGTTGCGGCCGTGCGCCAGGCCGCGTAGAGCAGTGGTCCGCAGTCAGTGGGGACAACTGTGCGGCGCACGGTTGGTGGTTCTTCAGGCAGCGAAATCCCGCTGATCGTTTCGAGGATCGAATCAAGGTCGACCGTTTCGATTTCGTGCTCCACCAGGAGGCGACCGGTGGTAACGCTGGCGCGGGCCACCCGGACGCCGGCTTGTTCGAGGGTCTCTTCAATCTGACGAGCGAGTGCATCGTTGCCTTCAAGCCCGGGGATACGGAGTCGAAGGCGCTGCCAATGGTGGCCCTGACTGTCAACGCGGAGTGTGCGATGCTCGATCGACGCGCGCTGGGCGTTCGAGGGAGCTAGCTCGAGGGACGTGGCGCTCGCTGGACTTGCGGCATCGGTGAGGGCGTGTTCGATGGCCTGCTGAATTTCCCCGTCCGATGTGCTCTGCGGGTCGAAGCGGACGAGGACACTTCCCGTGAGAGGATCTGTCCGAACCTCGAGGATCCCCGGTTGGCGGAGTCTCTGCGGCAGACCGCTGAGTCTGCCCCGCTGGTCGATCGCAATGCGAAATCGCACACGGCCAGGCAACCGGTGGGCAACACGGACCACCGGCACACCCACAGTGGTGTCACTCATCTCTGACGAACCCCCGGATGGCTTCGCGTCCTAGCGCTGCGCGCCGGACCGCCGCCGTACCTCGCCGCGCCACTGGCTCCGGACTGCCTCGGCCTCGGCGACGAGATCTTCTACTTCCTCACGGGCGCGAGCGACAAGCTTGCGGACACGCTGCGCCAGTACGGTACCGAAGGCTGCGCCCCACACGAGCGCCTCGTCGAGCATCTGCTCTGCCCGAAGCACAGCCACCGGTGGGGCTGTCGGCGTGCCGCCATCACTCGGCGATGATGACGACGACGTCCCCGTTTCCGAAGTGGACTCGGATAACTCCGCAGCGCGTGTTTCTGTCACACTGGCTTCTCCGCTCGCGCGTGCCGCGCGGCGGGCACTCCTGGGTGGCGTCGTGTCGGCTTGCGCAGCACTGGCCGCGCCCTCAGCTGCGGCATGCCCGTTTTGCTCGGGTGGTGTCTCTCCTTCTGGCTGCATGGTGTACTCACCCTGCACGGTGACCCCCAAGTCAGTTGAGGTTGATCTGTGAAGCAGGACGCGCTCGAGTCACTGCTGCGGTAAAGCCCGCGCGTGTTCCCTGGAGAAGCGAGCGTCCGGCCTCGACTGCAGTGAGAATCCCGGCAAGGCCGTAGACGACACCACGCCGAACGACGCGGCGTGCACGCGGTGAGAGAATCAACGCGGTTGCCGCAATCGCCACCGCGGTTTCGGTCTCGACGTAGTCCTCAAGGTCGAACATCAGATCCCCCTTCCGAAACGCAGCCCCATGCACTGATCTGAGAGAAGGACAACAACTCCCTACTCCTCCACGGGAGCTAGCCTTCGTCGCTTGAGCCTCAACAGTATGGTCAGAGCGGCGCAGCAAATTGTTAAAAATTTGTGAATACCACGCGCCGCATGTCCGTGTGGTCAACAGTATATGGCAACTCCTCTCACTTAACAAGAGGTATCGGCGGTACACGCTCGGGATCACACAGGACAGCGCTGCCTGCTGTGCCTGTCACCAGCCGATGCAGCGGGAATGAACATGCGTTGGCAGTCAGAGCAGCTGACACTCAGGCCTGGCGACTGCGGAGTGCGGCGATGAGCGCACTTATGGCGACAAGTCCGAGAAGAGGGATCACCTCGCTGCTGTGGGCAGTCACCGTGTCACCAGCCCAGGTAGCGCGGAGGAGCCGAACTGCGGGATCGAGTGGTAGGAAGCGCGCAATCTCGTGGACGCGCTCCGGGAGGAGTTCGCGCGGCATTGCCGCGCCGGTGAGGAAAATCATCGGGTAGAGGAGCACCATGCCGACGATCTGGGCAGAAGCTGAAGTCGGGAGGAACATCCCGAGCGCGAAGCCGAGGGAGAAGAGCGCGGCTGCACTCAGGAGAAACGCGAGTGCGACGCTCACCGCGTCACCACCAAAGCGTAGTCCGTAGACAAGGCGTGCGACGATGAGGAGCAGCGTCATGCCAAGCAGTGTGAGCACGAGCGTTGTGACGAGTTCGGCCAGAAGGAGTTGGAGCCAGCTGACGGGGGTGATGGAGAGCCGTCGCAGAATACCTCGTTCACGCAAACTGGCGAGGTGCACCGGCAGGGAGACGAGGCCAATCGTCGCAAGAATCATGGCGGTGTATGCGGGTACGGAGACGTCGACCGTCCCGTAGCCCCCGTAGCGTGCTTTCGGCTCGTTCCCGTAGATTGTGCCGAAGATGAGGATGAGGACAGTTGGTAGAAGTAGCGCAAAGAACGCCGTGTACGGATCACGAATGTACAGCCGTGCCTCCAAGACGACGAGCGTCCGGAGAGCGCGGAACCAGGTGCCGGCAGTGCCGCTGGATCTTCGGCGTGGTTCAGCGATCGAGGAGTGAGCCATCAGCGTCAGTCTCGGCAGCGACGTCCTGTCAGTGCAGAGAGGGGCGGATGACGCCAGCCGGTGTTCTTGGATGTGTTTCTTCCTTGCAGGGTTCAGAAGTCACCGCGGCGTCCGTTCCACTGATCCCTCACGGTCAACGACATTATACGGTTGCGAGTGGAGGCGGTTTCCCCTCGGTGTGGCAGCGGTGCGTTGTTTCCAACTCTCGGGGTAGGCGGTCCGAGGGCATCATGCGCTGCTCGTCTGAGTAGCCAGCAGACTCTCAGAGCGGACGGGTAGCGCACCGCTGGTAGGTGGCCTGCCAGGGGCGCAGCCGTTCGAAGACGGCGCTGGCCGCGAGCACGTCGGCGTCGGCATAGCGGCGGCCAACAAGCTGCATACCGATTGGAAGTCCGCCTGTACTGAGGCCAGCCGGAATGGATGCTGCGGGATGGCCAGTGAAGTTGATGGGATAGGTCAGGCACCAACCAATGAGCGGATCGACTGGTTGACCGGCGACGACATTGGGGCCGAGCGTGTTTCCGTCGTTTGCGTTCTCCACAGGGAGACATGACAGTGTTGGAGTTACCAGGAGATCGTAGTGGGCAAAGAGGTGCTGGAGCGCGTCATAGATTTCAGTTCGCACGCATTGGTCACGATAGAAGTCGAGGGCTGTCATCGCGCGTGTCCGATCCAACCACTCGAGATACTGAGGCGGGAAATCGTGTCGGTGTTGGCCGAGCAGGTCGAAGCCCTGCTCGCGGAAGTGTTCGAGGGCCAAATGGTTAGCTGGCATAATGAGGCGGCACCAGAGATCGCTGAGCTCCTGCTGGGGCCGAGTAATGCCGATGCGGACCTCTTCGACGATGGCGCCGGCCTCTTCGAAGGCGCGGACGGCCTGGCCAACGGTCTCCTGCACCTCTGGTTCGACGGGAAAGATGTCAAGGTTCGGGCTGTACGCGATGCGCCAGCCGCGGATGGAGCGGCGGGTTGCGGCGACGAAGTCGATTCGCTCCTCGAGGGCAAAGGGATCAAGCGGGTGGTAGCCAGCAAGAGCGGTGAGAACGAGAGCGGCGTCTTCGACGGTGCGGGTGATCGGTCCCTCGTGTCGAAAGGGAGAGATGCCAGCGAAGGCATTCGGGCGTGAGACGAAGGGCAAACGGCCAGCAGAGGGCTTATACCCGTATACGCCGCACCAGGCTGCCGGGATGCGGATGGATCCACCGCCGTCCGTGCCCTCCGCAAAGGGAACGAGCCCATCAGCGACGGCAGCAGCCGCGCCTCCAGACGAGCCCCCGGCGTTGAAACGGAGGTCGAAGGGGTTGCGGGTCGGTCCAAACAAGTAGTTATCGGTCGTTCCCCGGAAACCCATGGTTGGACTATTGGTGCGGCCGAGGATGATGGCACCGGCGCGCTCGATGCGCTCGGTGAAGGGGCAAGCGGTATGTGCCACGTAGTGCCGAAGAGCGCGAATGCCTCCGAAGGTGCTCGGCCATCCAGGCTTGAAGTCGAAAAGATCCTTGATGGCGGTCGGAACGCCATGCAGCGGGCCAAGTTCCTCACCACGCATGAGCGCCTGCTCGGCCTCACGAGCGCGCTGGCGTGCCTCGTCGAACGCGACATAGACGAACGCGTTGAGGCTCGGGTTCCGGTGCTCGATCCGCTCGATGAAAGCGTCGACAACCTCAACGGGGGAGAGGTCGCGGCGACGGATCCGGAAAGCGAGTTCGCTTGCGCTTCGATAGGCAAGTTCGTCACGAAGCGACATAGCGCACCTCCCCGAGCAGTCACCAATCGGATAGTCATTGCCATGATTTGAGTCAGCCAGTGGACAAGGTCGAGACTTGGATGTACCGGTGCGGTGGATTGTCGCAGAGCCATAGCTGTCGAGTCAATGAGCTGAGGGGAGAACGCGCGGTCGGCATCGTTACGAGAGAGATGACGTTCCAGTGGTGTGTGCTGTCTTGCCCACGAGGGAGACGCATGGTCGCACCGGGGACGTGAGTGGTCCAGGCGATCGGGAAGACAGAGAGCGATCCAGAGAGGTTGCCTGATACGAAGCCGCGGGCAGTGACTGTGTTCGCAGCGCAAGGGGATTCACGATGTTTCGGCTGCGTGACCGAGGCTCGGACCAGTCTTGCTGCACCGAGTGTAATGGGAAGACCGCAGGAGGTGAGTGGGATGGAAGGTGAGCCCCCGGCAACGGCTTACTGGATGCGCTGCAGTACGTTCGTGAGCTGGTCACCAGGCCCAGAAGATGCTTGTGGGTACGGCACACAGATCGTTTTACGGGAACTGAGCGAGAGCACCACTGGTCGCTGCGGTGGGGGGCGTGGTCCTCGTCGACTCCGCCGGCGCATGGAGCAAAGATGGCGTCCTCGTGCAGGGCAAGCCTAGGCTGGAGAAAACGGGCAGTCAGGCATGGAGGTGGGCTCCTGCAGGAGGCCCATGTCCGGCTTCAAAGTAGGAAGGGGCAGGGCAGTGGCTCTCATATCGCGTCGGTGAGCATTAAGAGGACGGTCGTCCCGTATTCGTTACCCTTGACGACAACGGTGAGTGCGGCACCTTCACGCTTTGCAGCCAGCGCGCCCGCTGGAGCAGGTTGGAGCGTCCAGCCCAAGCTGGGGAGCGTGGTGCGGTAGAAGTCGAGCACTTTCTCAGCCGAGTCGGAGACAGCGAAACTCAGGGTGCCGCCGTTCTCAACCTGCGTCGCGAGGGGCTGGAGCTGACCTGGCTCCGAGCCAGGATACTTCGGGACCTGGTGCTTTTCCCAGACGGGGATGAACTCCACATTGGGAGGAGGACTAGCGTTGCCCTGCCCGGTGGCAGAACCATACGGATCGGTGGAACTTGTGTCACCGGTGGCAGTAGTGGTGCCCCCTTGCCCTGAGCGGCGGCAGGCAAGGGCGGCCAGGCTCATCCCAAGGAAACCTAGAAAGGTTCGTCGCTGCATACCCCACCCCGTCGGTCCTCCGGCCGAGCCCCATACCGTATCCTACTCCGAGCTGCTCGGAACTGCACATGGGTTTGTCTATGCGGGACCGCGGGAAGCCCTGACCTGGCTATCCCAGGACGCGTGAAGGTCATGGTTCCGGACGCTATGCGAGGTCTCTGGAGAGCTGAGTGGGACATCCTCGTGCGTACCGATGCAGGGGCGACTCGAGGTTTCCCGAAAGGGGCGGGCTGCTTGGGCGCTTGCGTGCGCGGGCAGTGTCGGTGTCGAGAGAGGTTGAGTCCACCCACCCCATGGTCCGCGCGTCTAGCGATTCGCGCCGGACTTCAGTTTAGCGCTTGACATTTTTCCATTTCTCTCCTACGCTGGTAGCAAATCCCGCGAACGAGAGCCCGATCCCCGGTCGGCGGGTTCTTTTGGGCTGCATTGCTCGAGGCTTCCAGGGACGAGGAGGTGCTGCGATGGCAGACCGCGTGCTGATCCGCAACGGCTATGTGCTCACGATGGACGACCAGCTTGGTGATATCCCCAACGGTGATGTGCTCATTGAAGGGGACACAATCGTCCAGGTCGGTCGGGGACTCGCTGCCACGGATGCCGAGGTGATCGATGCAACCGGGAAGATCGTGCTTCCTGGCTTCATCGATACGCACCGGCACACGTGGGAAACAGCGATCCGTGGATGCGCGCCGGACGCGACGCTGGAGGATTACTTCATCGAGGTTCTGGATACGTTCGCCCCGCTCTACCGCCCGGAGGATGTTTACGCGAGTAACCTCGCGGGAGCCCTGGAGTGCTTGAATGCCGGTATCACGACACTGGTGGATTGGTCGCATATCAACAACACGCCGGAGCACCCGGATGCCGCGATCCAAGGGTTGAAGGACGCTGGTATCCGTGCTGTCTATGCCTACGGTCCACCGAATACGTCGTTGCAGGCCTGTTGGTTCAGCAGCACGATTGTGACACCGCGTGAAGACGTCGAGCGCGTACGGAAGACGTACTTCAACAGCGATCAGGGACTGCTGACGATGGCGCTGGCGACACGCGGGCCGGGCTTTTGTACGGACGAGGTCGTCCGGGCCGAGTGGGAGATGGCGCGCGACCTTGCCCTGCCGATCACGATCCACGTCGGGATGGGGCGTCTCGCCGGACGTTGGCAGATGGTCGCCTGGTTGAACCGGCTCGGTCTGCTGTACCCGGACACGACGTATATTCACTGCTGTCACTTCACCGATGAGGAATGGCAGCTGGTGGCACAGAGCCAGGGCAAGATCTCGATCGCTCCGCAGGTGGAGATGCAGATGGGCCACGGTTGGCCGCCGTTCCTCAAGGCGATGCAGTACGGTCTACGGCCCAGCTTGAGTATCGACGTGGTGACGACGGTTCCCGGTGACATGTTCACCGAGATGCGCTGCG
Source organism: Thermomicrobium sp. CFH 73360 (assembly GCF_023806465.1). Taxonomy (GTDB): domain Bacteria; phylum Chloroflexota; class Chloroflexia; order Thermomicrobiales; family Thermomicrobiaceae; genus Thermomicrobium. The sequence continues at coordinate 375,584 of NZ_JAMSLS010000003.1, forward strand.
CCTTCGCGTGCGAGCGGGCCCGTCTGCACGAGGCAGCATGGGATGAGCCGAACCCGGTCAGTAAGGATGTGCTGACGGCGCGTGACATTCTCAAGATGGCGACGATCAACGGAGCGCATGTCGTCCTGCAGGAGGATCGGATCGGCTCGCTAACGCCGGGGAAGAAGGCAGATGTGATCGTGATCGATGCGGGGTCAGTGAATCTGGCACCGATGATCGACGCGGTTGCGGCAGTGGTGCTGGGTGCAGATGTGTCGAATGTCGAGACGGTCCTGGTGAACGGGCGGTTCGTGAAGCGGGACGGGAAGCTCTTGGCTGATTGGGAGCGGGCACGGAGGCTCGTCGAGGCGTCTCGCGATTACCTGCTGGAGGCACGCGAGCGGAAGCGGGCGGAGCAGGTGCAGGCATGAGGGGCGGTGCGCCGATGCGTGCGATGGTGTTCCGCTCCTTTGGCGGGCCGGAGGTCCTGGAACTCGCTGAGGTGCCGACGCCGGAGCCCGGTGCCGGGGAGGTCTTGGTCCGCGTCCGCGCCGCCTCGATCAATCGGTTGGACATCGAGTTCCGTCAGACGGGGTTCGGCTTCGCCGGCCCGGACTTCCCGTTCCCCCACGTCGGCGGGGCGGATGCGGCCGGCGTCGTGGAAGAGGTCGGCGAGGGGGTGACGAGTGTCCGCCCCGGAGACCGTGTCGTCGTCTTCACGTTTGTGACGTGTGGACAGTGCCCCGCCTGCTTGGCGCGTCGACCCGAGAACATGTGCCAAAACTACCAACTGCTCGGTATCCATCGCTGGGGTGGTTACGCGGAGTATGTGTGCGTCCCGGAACGGAACGTTGTTCCGCTCCCGGACGAGGTGGGATTCGAGGCGGCAAGCTGTTTGCCGGTGTCCTATGTCACCGCGTGGCATGGACTGGTGAACCGTGCTGACGTCGGGCCGGGCGATCGTGTGGTTGTCATGGGAGCGACAAGCTCCACCGGGATTGCGGCGGTACAGATCGCGGCGCTCCGGGGAGCTCGCGTGGTCGGGGTGGGGCGGAGTGGTGGCAAGCTTGCTCGTCTGAGTGAGGTGGGAGCGGAGGGAGCGGTATCGCTTCTCGAGGAGCGATGGCCGCAGCGGGTGTGCGAGATCCTCGGGGGTCGCGCGACGGTGCTCTTTGACACGCTGGGCACGACGACCTGGGCTCATGTCTCAGCGCTCTTGGACCGTGGGGCGCGCGTCGCAGTCTGTGGGCGGAGTAGCGGCACGGAGCTCTCCACCAATCTGCTGTGGTTGTACCGGAACGTGACCACCGTGTTCTTCTACCTGTCCGGACAGCGCCGAGACCTGGAAGCACTAGTGGCCGCGACGAGTCGTGGGTCGTTGCGACCGGTGGTCCATCGGGTGTACCCGCTCGAGGAGCTTCCTGCGGCCCAACGGGCTGTCGATGGGGGAGAGCCGTTCGGGAAAGTTGTGGTGCGTGTGTGATGCTGGAGGTGTTCGATGAGCCTTATGGCATTCGATCATGCGGTCATCCGAGTGCAGGATCTCGATGCCGCGCGACGGTGGTACTGTGATTGGTTGGGGCTGATCGAGTTAGCACAGGACGGGGACATCGTCTACCTCGGCTGCGGGGGGGACGAGCACTTCGACCTGGGGTTGCGGGCAGGCAGCGTCGGGCTGGATCACATGGCTTTCGCCGTGGCCGGGGTGCCGGAACTCGAGGAACTCCATCGGCAGTACAGTGAACGTGGGATCGCCTGCACGGCGATCGAGCGTGCACCGGAGCCTGGTATCGCCGCGGCATTTCGGCTCACGGTTCCCACCGGTCAGATCTTCGAGGTGATGGCCCGAGATGGGCGAACGAGCTACCCTCACACGACGAAGTGGAATCCGGCGGCCGCGCACGCTCCGCTCGATATCAATCACATCACCTTCTTGGCCGACGACGTGGAGCTGCCGACGCGGTTCTACTGCGAGCAGCTCGGTTTTGCATTCTCTGACTTGCTTCTCCCCCCGGATGCCGACAACCCGTGGCTTTTCTCTTTCATCCGTGTTGGGGAGAACCACCATGATATCGCGATCGTGAAAGGTTCGGTGGGGAACAAGCTGCATCACGTGGCGTTTCTGGTCAACGGAGTGAGCGAGGTTGTTCGCTTTGCCGACCGACTTGGACGCTTTGGCTGGCGTATTGAGGCGGGAGTCGGTCGGCATGGCCCTGGCGGGAACTCGTTCCTGTATGTGCGCGATCCTTCCGGGAACCGGATCGAGATCACAGCGGACGTCGCACGGCTGCCGAATCGGTTTGAGTCGCCACGCATCTGGCGCGGGGAACTCTCCGCGGTTTTTAATGTGTGGACGGAAGCGCCGCCACCGGCGAGCTTCGGCGACGGGACCTGAGTTTGCGGAAGGGGAGGGCCATGCGACTGGTCACCTACATTGCGCGTGGTCGGACAAGTGTTGGGGTGGTTGAGGGGGAATGGATCCTCGATATCTCCCGTGGATGGGTGGAGCTTCTGCGGCAGCGTGGCGTTGTTGATGCGGAGGGTCGAGCGCAGGCAGAGTGCCCGCCAGATCTCGTGCTCTTACTGGCGCGTGATGGACTGGGACGAGCCGCGGAGGTTGCCGCCTGGGTGCGCGAGGAGTTCGCGCGGGATGGAGAGGGGGCGGTAGCACGCGGGCTGGCGGTGCGAATGAGCGACCCCGCTGTACGGCTGCGTGCCCCGCTGCTGCGACCGGGGAAGATTATCTGCCTGGGCCTCAATTATGCCGACCACGCGCGGGAGACCAACTCGCCGGTTCCACAGTATCCGGAGCTGTTCAATAAGTTCGCCAACGCCCTGATCGGTCCGGGAGAGCCGATCGTCTTGCCGCGGGTCAGCCAGCAGGTGGACTACGAGGCGGAGCTCGCAGTGGTGATCGGTCGGGCTGGGCGTTACATTGACGAGTCGCGGGCTCTCGAGCACGTTGCAGGCTACACGATCCTCAACGACGTCTCCATGCGCGACTTTCAGTTCCGAGGTCGGCAGTGGATGCAAGGGAAAACGTTCGACCGTTCGACGCCGCTTGGTCCGTGGGTGGTGACGGCCGATGAGATTCCAGATCCGCAAGGACTGGAGATCTCCTGCGAGGTCAGTGGTGAGGTGCTGCAGCGCTCGAACACACGGGAGATGATCTTTCACGTGGCGCACGTCGTTGCCTACATCTCGCAGATCATGACGCTCGAGCCGGGGGACGTGATTGCAACTGGGACACCGGCCGGTGTGGGCTTTGCTCGTGAGCCCAAGCGACTCCTTCGGCCGGGTGACGTGGTGCGGGTGACCGTGGAGAAGATCGGGACGCTCGAGAATCCAGTGGTGGCGGAGGAGTAGAGACGCGCGGTGTGAAGGTTGAGGGCCTGCACTGGTCTCGGTCGCTTCGGCCGGGGTCAGTGTGGCTTTTCATGTCGAATAGCGTTTTTGCATCTTCGGCGACACGGTCTTTCGCCGAGATGTCTTTCGAGCTGGCCTGGGACATCCGTGCGCCGTTGGCGTTGTTTCCTAGATCCTTCAAGGGTGTACCAACGTACGTGCGGTAGCAAGATCTTCGGTCTCCCCTCCGAGTTGCAGGATGCTGGGATCGGCGTAACCGGCGGCGCGCAACGGAGCGATCACGTCACGCTGGAGATCGGGGATGCTGGCGACGAGAAGCGTTCCAGATCCTTCCACGGTAATCTGAGGCGAGTTCGCGGGGATGAGCGCGGTTTGGCCGAGAGAAAGTGGAAGGGGCGGCCCCTCGTCAGTCGCGATGGTCAGTGCACCGCTAATACAGCTCGCCAGCCGAAAGGTCTCGTCGGGGACAAAGGAGAGACGGTGGCGAGTGTGAACGTCCCAACGCTCGAGGAGAAAGTAACGGCAAGCAGCGAGGATCATCCGCCAGGGCTCGAGCGCGAGCGGCTGGATGTGCTGCGCGCGGCGCTCCGGCCGTAGCACGGCGAGTCCTTCCTCGATATGCAGCGGGCGGGGGTGTCCCGCTGCGTCGACACGATCCCAGTCGTAGAGGCGATAGGTGATATCTGATTGCTCCTGGATCTCGTACAACAGGATTCCGGCTCCAATGGCGTGCAGGGTACCAGCCGGTACGAAAACGGTGTCACCGGCTCGGACGGGAAGGCGTTGAAGGTGATTCGCGAGTTTGCGTTGAGCTACGAGGTCGCGCAGCGTGGCTGACGTGAGTGGTTCGCGCAGTCCGACAATAAGTTCGGCGTTCGGCTCGGCGGCGAGGATGTGCCAGGCCTCGGTCTTCCCCCGTTGGCCGAGTGGCCGTGCCTGATCGTCGTCAGGATGGACTTGGACTGAGAGGACGTCGTTCGCATCGATGAACTTGATGAGGAGCGGGAAATCGCCGAAGGGCACGCTCACCGCGAGGCCGCGACGACCGAGAATCGTCTCGCCAAAGCTCTCGACGAGTTCGCGGAGTGTGCGACCGGCGAGTGGTCCGGAAGCAATGCGTGCCTCGTTAGCCGTTTCCCACGACTCACCGATAGGGCGATCCAGCGGGGCTGGCTTCCCGAGGAGGCGCGCGAGCCGCTGATTACCCCAGGGACGTTCGACGAGGAGTGGTTGAAGCAGGAGCGGAGCTGCGGGCAGCGTCTTAGTCTTCATTGGTCACATCCGGTAAGGAATCAGCCGAGGCCCTACTCGGGGACGGCGCGAAGCTCGATTGTGAGAGGCTATCGTATACCCAGCCGAGCGTGACACCGTAGGCAACGTGGCGCCAGACCTCTTGGAGGAATGGCACTGGCCGGTTGAACGGCTCTAGACGTCCTGCGCGAACCTCTGGGTGAATCCGGTCGAGGACCAGCAAGACCGGCCAGAGAATGAGATTTTCAGCGACGGCGAAGAGGAGGCCTCCCTTCCAGCCGGGATGAGGGAGGCGCTTGCGCAGGCTGCCGTACAGCATGCCGAGCGCAGCACCGTTTACACAATGCATGAGTAGGCCGAGCCAGGGCCAGTGAGGAGCACCGCCTGGCAGAAGTCCAGCGAGTAGACGTAAGTCATTTGTCTTGCGGCGGGTCAACGCAAGGTCCAGTGCCATCGCGGCAAGAAAGGCGAGTGCACCGAAGATACCAGCCACGAGCCCTGCGGGAACCACCGGGGAGGGCAGAACGGAGGGGGGTTGCGAGGCTGAGTTCCGGACTGTGCCAAGCCACATGGTCATTCTCCGGCCGGTACGCGCCCGGCGAACTCGCGCTGCCGTTGGGCGATAAGCGGGCGCAGCAGCCAAACCAGGATGGGCGGAGTGAAGAGCGTGGTAAGCATCGACATGACGACGGCGACGGAGAAGAGGGGGCGTTCAACAACACCGAGCGACAGGCCGATCGAGGCGATGATGAGGCCCACTTCGCCGCGGGGGACCATACCGAAGCCGACGATAGCCATCGAGCGGGGAGCAAAGCCGATCGTTCCGAGCGCGGCACCGGCTGCCTTGGTAAAGACGGCGACTCCCGTGACCGCGAGAGCGAGCCACAGTGTCTCGGTTTGGAGGAAGAGGCGTGGATCAACCCGGGCCCCGGTCACGACGAAGAAGAAGGGAACGAGGAAGGCGTAAATCGGGAGCGCTTGCTCGTGAAGATGGTAACGCTCGGCGACTTCGGCTAACGCCATTCCCGCTAGGAACGCGCCGACGATCGGTGCCAGTCCGATGGCAGAAGCGACTGAGGCGAGTGTCAGCATGAGCGCGAGCGCGACGACCAGCGGTGCGTGCTCGATTTGGAGGCGATCGACGATAAGGGGGAAGAAACGGCGTATTGCGAGTGCACCAAGGCCGCCGACGACGGCGGTGAAACCGAGAGCCAGCGCGGTGATCCAGAGGACGTGTCCGACTTGCAACTTGCCCTCAACCGCAATTCCAGAGACGATTGTGAGCATCAAGAGCCCAAGGATATCGTCGAAAACGGCAGCACCGAGGATGATGCGGGCCTCGCGGGAGTCGAGCGCCCCGACATCGCGGAGAACACGTGCAGTGATGCCGACGCTCGTCGCAACGAGCACGGTACCGACGAAGATCGATTCCATAGAAGGGTAGCCGAGTGCGAGCATCAGCGCTGTGCCGCCGACAAATGGACCAACCACACCGAGCACGGCGACAAGGAGAGAGCGAATACCGACGCGCAAAAGGTCGGCAAGGCGTGTCTCCAACCCGACAAAGAAGAGGAGGACGATCACACCGAGCTCGGCGATCGATTCGAGGACGAGTGAGAGCCCCTCGCGTGCGGCGGCTTGGTCGTCATGGAAGAAGTCGAGGAGTTCTTGACCCGGGACACCAATAAGACCGAGCGCGAAGGGGCCGATGAAGATACCAGCGAGGATTTCACCAATGACAGCGGGCTGACGCAGTCGCAGGAAGAGCTCACCACCGACCTTTGCGGCAAGAAAGATCACGAGCAGTTCACCAAGCACCTCGACAATCGCCGTCATTGGCTCATCCCCTCGGTAGAGACCTACTGTGCCGCACGGCAACGCCTCGTGATGAACGCATTATCACGGTGGGCAGCGGCGTTGGGGAGCCCTCGCGTTTCAGATATGGATCGCCAGGTTGTCGACCGCCAAAGCGGCCTCGCCGATCACCTCAGAGACTGTTGGGTGCGGGTGGACCGACAAGCCGATCTCCCACGGCGTGGCCTCCAGCAGTTTGGCGAGCGCAACTTCCGCGATCAGTTCAGTGGCGTGATTGCCGATGATATGGACACCGAGGATATCGTTGCTCTCGGCGTCGGCGATGACCTTCACGAAACCATCGCTCTCACCCTCGATAAGTGATTTTCCGTTGGCGCGGAAGGGGAACTTGCCGACCTTGATCGCGCGACCCTGCTCCTTCGCTTCCCGCTCGGTGAGGCCCAAGCTGGCGATTTCTGGATGGCAGTATGTGACCACAGGAACACGCTGGTAGTCAAGCGGCAACGGCTTCTCGCCGGCGATGTGCTCCACTGCAATGATCCCCTGGTGCATGGCAGTGTGGGCGAGCTGCTGGATGCCAAGCACATCGCCGATGGCGTACACGCCTTCCACGTTCGTGCGGAAGTATTCGTCGGTCACAAGAAAGCCGTCCTTGGTACGGATGCTGAGCTCCTCGAGCCCGATGTCCTCAATATTTCCCTCGCGTCCCAGCGCGACGAAGAGCGCATCGGCCTCGATGATCTCCTCAGGAGCCCCACTCTTGCGTACCCGCATGCGCACCCCGCCCTCGGTAATGTCGAAGTCTTCGGCGGTTGGCCTGTAGTCGGGGATGATACGGATACCCTTGCGGGTAAAGGCACGGATCAGCTGTTGCTGGACCTCTTCGTCTTCGTTCGGCACGATGCGGCCTACGAGCGTCACCTCAGCCCCGAAGGAACGGTAGATTGTGGCATGCTCGACACCGGTTGCGCCGCCACCACGTATGATCACGCGCTTGGGATACCAGTCGAGCTCCGCGGTCGTGTGGTCGCTGTTGAGGACGCGAACGCCGTCAAAGGGGATACCGGGAATGGGGCGGGGACGGGAGCCGGTGTCGATGACAATGGCGCGGCCACGCAGCTCCTGATGCTGGCCATCTGCGCTATTGACGAGGACAGTCCGGTTGGCGGTCAGCCGCCCGACACCTTGGATCAGGGTGATTCCGTGCTTTCGGAAGAGGAAGTGGATCCCCTTGTGGAGCTGTTCGACGACTTGCTGGCTGCGCCGGAACGCTGTTGCGTAATCGCCCTGCACCTCGCCGACAAGAACCCCGAACTCCCGGGCGCGGCGTGCCTGCTCAAGGAGTTCGGCGCTCTTGAGGAGTGCCTTGCTGGGGATGCAGCCACGGTGGAGGCAGGTACCGCCGACCTTGTCCTTCTCGACGACGGCAACCTTCAGGCCGAGCTGTGCGGCGCGGATTGCCGCGACATAGCCGCCGGTGCCACCGCCGAGGAAGACGACGTCATAGTCCTGGCGCTGCTCGACCGCCATGGTGACCTCCTCGTCTGGCCCTCGCTGTCGAATTACCGCTCCGGAGCGAGCCCGGAGCCCTCTCCTGGGCAGTATAGCAGGGTGGGGATCAATCTCCATCCACCCTGCCGTGGAGGGTCGCTCAGGTGTTGGTTGACTCAGTATTCACCTCGGGATGATTTGGTTGATCCGCTGCTCGGGGACACGTGTGCAGAATGTGTCAGGGCATACTGAACGATGCGGCGATGCTTCTGCGGTGACAGGGCGTTGGCACACGACAGCGCAAAGTAGTGGTCTTGCAGGCGTGGGAAGTTTCATATGAGGGTGTGATAGACATGGGTACCGCTGTGTACCTCGTCAGGAATGGGAGGTCGGTGCGAGGGTACTGTAAGTGATGCTCGTGCTGAAGTAAAGTGGTGCTGTACGGTTGCTCTTGGCAGGTCAGCGGATGCCTGGGGCTTACACGCCGTCACGTGGCCAAGCCTTCAGATGGGGCGGAAACGCGTGTGGAACAGCGCATTTCCGCTGTCGCCATTCAGGGAACCGGTTATGGGGCCAGCGTGTTGGTGATGGGGAGAGAGATCAAGGAAAGCACCTGGGGATACCACATTCCCCGATCCCATTTGGTCTTGGTCCTGACACTCTTCGGCATGGGGAGCTCGGAAGAGCACAACTCGTTGAGCAGTGATATCCACGAGCCAGGCCTCGGGAATACCAGCGTGACCCCATAACTGCAGGTTGGTGTATCGGTCATCGGCGGAAGAGGTATCGCCCACCGCGATGATTGGGAGGACATTGGCTGGGCCCGGTTCCGCATTCGTATCAGAGGCTGAGTGTGCTCGAAGCGAAGCGGAATAAGGGCACGTAAGGACATACTCGCTCAAGCGGATCGGTCCTTCAGTACGGACGATCGCCAGCCGACCGACGTGGCGAACATACAGTTCGGCCAAGCGGTCGACACACGCCTGGTGAGGCCAGCGAATGGACCATATCGATGGGCTTTTCCTCGAGAAGGTTCACGTGGTCTTCTCGTCGCAGGATGCCGGCGGTAACCATCTGCCCAAGGTCGTCAATCGGAAAACGGTGCAGTGTTGGCAGCAGCTGTGTCACGGTGAGGAGCTCACTCTCGGCTCGGTACGCTCTTGCCGCAGCTACCACCAACGGTGAGAGACCGGCTAGAGAGAAGTCGTGGCCTCACGGACCATGCTACCGAGAGATGGTGCTGGCCACGAGTGGTGTTGTCCAATTTTTGTGTCCGTCTCTGTTTGGACAACTTGCGGAATCACTGTGCAGCTGTCGTGCTGCGAGCGCGTTGTGCGACGGCCATCGCGGCGACAGCAACTGGTATACTTGCGGGCGGGAACTAGACAGAATGTTGGAGCGTTCAGTGGCAGCGATGCCGCACTCGTCGTGGAGGGAGATTGATCTGGCCATTTGGCAGCGGATGGCGGAGCGGGCGCGCCGCGAAGGAGTTCGGGCGTATCGTCTGAATGGTGACCCGCGGCACTGGGCGGTGACGAGCGCGAGTCAGTCTGGCGTGGCGTACGAGGTGACGTTCCTCGATGGGGATCTTCTCTGCTCATGTCCGGGGAGTGCGTACTACCGCTACTGCAAGCATCGAGCACTCGTGCTTGCCGAACTCGGATTGCTCGAGCCGGAATTCGGGTCTGAAGCGGCCTGAGGGACGGTCTCTCACGCTGAGTGGTCCCCTTGGAGGGTCGGATCTTCGCCAAGCTGCTGGTGCGCTGCGGCGCGCTCACCGGTGAACACCGGCTGCGGCCAGCGCAGCGCCGTCTGCGGAGATACCCCAGAACCGAAGAGAACTGAGAGGTACGTAAGACCGAAGATCGGGAAATAACCGAGCAGTTCGACGGGTGGCAAGAGCGGCACGGTGAGGTGTAATGTGCCGGACAGCAGCGGACAGCTTGAACGGCCGGTGATCTGGGAGACCGGAGTGCCGCAGCTGCGACTGATGACGTGCGTCGCGAGGAGAAGAGCCTGGCGGGCCAATTACAAGGGCTGATGAGGTGTGAGATATCGCCCTCGCGGGCGTTGCACGGCATGGGCGTTGCTGATTCACGATCTCGGCTGGTGCCGCAACCGTGTGAACGTTTCACGCAAACGAGAGAGTGCGCGATGAGCTCGTCGCTGGGCTACTGTCGGTGAGATGCCGAGCAGGGAGGCGAGTTCCTCAACGGAACGATCTCCTTCCCAGCGGAGGAGCAAGATCTCGCGATCGGCTGGTCGCAGTGTGTCGAACGCCCGGAGAAGGAGATCGACTTCCTCGTCGGAAGGGTCGGGTGTCCTGGGGTCACGGAGGTGGTCACGTAACCAGCGCTCGAGAGCCCGTTGTTCGGCGTGACGGGAGCGCAACCAGTCGATCCAGCAATGCCGAGTGATGGTCAACAACCAATGGGAGAATGCTTTGGCCTCGCGAAGCTGAGCTCGGGCAGACCATGCTTTGGTCAATGCTTCTTGAACCAGGTCCTCGTGCTCCGTTTGGGGTACTCCAAGCCGAGCCAGGTACGCCTGGACGGCGCCAGTATAACGCTCCACGAGTGCTCCGAACGCTTGCGAATCGCCGGCGATTGCTTGCTCAATGAGTGCGCATTCCGACAGGTCGTCTTGCTCGCTGTGCTCCCCTTTGCGGCGACGTTTGGTGGCGTTTCTGGGTTGGCAGGGATTCGCTTGCGTTGGTGGGGGATGCCGGTGGCAAGACGAAGAGGGCTGGCAGTCGGGTGAGGATTCAGGCACGGCGGAGGGGGTCAGAAGAAGAGCAAGACAGAAAGCCGCAGAAACCCAGAGGGTTGCCTTCGCGTGTCGCATGGCCTACATGATCCCCGTTTCATGGGCCGTTGCCTCAAGTGTAGACAAAGAAAGCAATGCAACCGAGGGCAGCGAGGGAAGGGAGGAGACGTACGCGGCGCTGACTCGCTACCAGCCAGCTGGCTCCCGGCGATGCTTGCCTGCCCCAGAGCAGCCAGGCTCCGGTGATGGTGGCGAGGCCACGCGTCAACCCAAAGCTGCCGAAAAGAAGAGCGCTGCCGAGCAGGCTACCGCTCAGGAGCGACAGGGCTGCAAGCCCAAGAAGTTGGAAAGAAGGCCAGCGGGAGGTCAAGCCAATCCCGAGGTCGAGGCCCCACGCGAAGCTGGCACATGCTGCACCCCTGAGAAACAGACGAGGCGGAACCTGACGGTAAACGAGGCTCGGTGTTCTCCATCTTCCGATTGTCAGGTCCGCGAGGAGGCCGAGGACGAGCACCACGACGGTCAGCCAGGTATGAGCGGTCCTCTCAAGCTCGAAGGGAAGCAGCACCTGGCCAAACCAACCCAACAGAAGGCCACCAAAGAAACCGCCCAGTACTGTACCCCCACAGTGGAGGAGCGCCAGCTGGATGCGGCGCCACCGCGTTGAGTGTCGGATCGTCGGGCCGAGCACGTTGACCATGGAGTAGCCTCAAGGCGACCAGAGTGCTGCAAGTCCACAGGTTGCGGCAAGTGGCAGGAGCGCCGGAATCATCGTGGGGCCGTCCTTCCATGGGTTGGAGAGAGACCGATCAAGACGATTGAGATGATCTCAAGGAGATCCTCAGGGGATCGGAGAGGTGCGCGGCTACGGAGCATTCCTTCACGATCAATGAGAAGGGCTGACGGAAACTGCGTGAGCCCAAGTGCGGAAAGGGCGCTATCTCCTGTGAGGAATGCGTACCCGGCTGGCCACTCGTCTGGCGGTTCACCAGTCGGTAGGGCGAGCACTGGAAACACGCCGTGTTCGCGAAGCCAAACAAGGAGTGTTGTCAGTTGGTCGCGGAAAGGCTGACATGGCGGACAGCGGCCGCTGAGCGCCATGACCACAGCGGGGGCTACGGGGGATTGACCGTGGATGAGCTGGTGTCCCTCGCTGGTCGTGAGTGCAAGCGGCGGTACGGGTTCGCCGATGCCCTGACCTCTTGCTCGTGCCGTCGGGCGTGTATCTCGAGCTGCTCGAGTCGAGCGACTCGTTGGGTCAGTTGGACAGTCATGCGAACGGCGGCTGTCAGCACGATCCAGGTGACCACGAGTAGAGTCAACAGAAGCCAATCAGGCACCGTGATCGAAAGTTGCTCCCCTCTGTGCAGTGCGAATGACCGTAACCGCTGCTGCGAGGCGGCTGACGTTGAGTACAACGAGCACAATCAAGAGGCCAAGAAGGGTCAGTGTGAGTGTCGGCGCCCGCGGTTCTGTCCACGCCAGAAGCAAGATGCCGAGGAGAAAGAGATTCCGGAGGGTGGTGGTGCGGCCGCTTGTGTGTGGTGCCAGTGGGCCGAAGCAGGGGCACGGTTGCCGCGGTGCCCGTCGGACAGCGAAGAGAGAGACACCCAGAAAGAGGAGGAGAAGGCCTGTTGCGCTGGCCAGACCAACACGAGGTGAGAACGGCAAGAGTAACAGCACTGCGGTCCCTGTCTCAGCGGCGACCAGTCCCGCCAGGATCACGTTGGTTCGACGGTGTAGCGCTGGGAGAACAGTGCCGAGCTGTTGGACGCTTGTACGCCAGGTGAGAGTTTTGCCGAGAGCCGCAAGGGCAAACGTCGCTGCGAGGACAGCGGTAGCCAAAGAGGAAAGGTTCTCCATCCACGATGTTGTCGCGGGCACGGATGCTGGCTGGGCCACTCCTGGGGCGTAAACAGGCCAGCCGTAATAGAAGCGCCACTCGAAGCTGAGATTCAAGTTGCACGCCACTGGCTGGGAGAGGGTGGCGGTGGAGAGATCAATACTGCGGAGGCATCCATCGTCCATGCTTCCGATATAGACCGAGGAACGAGCTGCGTCATAGCCGACGAGTGTCCATGACTCAACGCTGGAGGGAAGCATCGTCTGCGTCCTGATCTGCCAACGCTGGTTATCAATGAAGAGCAGTGCGTTGGGGCGTGCCAGGACAATCACCTGCTCCGGGGTAGAGACTGCCTGGACAGCAGACAGTTCATCGGTGAGAGCCGGGTCGACCCGGAGCTGAGCGAGTGTTCGGGCATCCATGGTGATGCGCTTCAGGTCCTCGGTCAGGATGCGGAGGTGATCCCTGTCTTGCGTCACGGAAATGACTCCGGGTAGGGCGCTTGGGGAAGCTTGCCCGGGGGCGGGGAGCATGGGTGAGAGCACTGGAAGTCGCTGTTCGGCTTTCACGTTTCCTGTGGTGGGATCGATGACATGGACAGAAGCCCGGTATCCGGAACGCTCCGGCAACATTGCTGAGGCCACCACCACCAGCTGAGTCTCCGTTAGGAAGAGCCAGGCGTAATTTGTTCCCGGAACAGTAAGAGCCCAGTCAGCCCAACGAGGGGTGGATAGATCCAGGGCCGTGACCACCAAAATCGGCCAATCGCGGCCGGTGAAGAAGGCCACGGCAGCCCGATTTCCGTCGGAAGATAGAGAGGCGCTAAACAGGCTTGGATCGACGGCTGCCTCGGGTGCCTGCGCTGCGAGGCGTTGTAGTGGTGGAATGCTCGAATCGAGATCGAATTCGGCAAGAAGCGACCAAGTAGGAAGCCCGCGCAGCTCGAGACGTGAGTGCAGCCTGCCTTGTTGCTCTTCCACCCGGTAAGCCAGCGCCCGATCGCCGCGAGGAGACAAGAATATCTGCCGAACTGCAGCCGAAGGATTTGCGATTCGGTTGAGTACGGTGCCGGACCGAGGATCCAAAACAAGAATCTCGTCTGCGTCTGTGCCGGCGAGCGAGAGAAGAACTGGGTTGGCCGTAGCGCTTCTCACCGCGCTTGAGGCGAATGAGGTGAATACTAGGACAGCAAGCACCAGAGCAATCAGTACCAGGGCAACGTGAGAGGCCGTCGGGCGGCGGCTTGCTCGAGTCATGTGATATGACCAGCTGGCAGGCATTGCGCGGCTCCTCTCTTCCTTCATCCCTTAACAGACTCCGACGAGGACTGCGCGAGTGCAGACCACAGAGCGACTGTCGCCGCACCAGTTCGGCTGCGGCTGGCCACGGGAACACAGGCAACTCGATGGACAGGGCGACGGCTGGCTTGACTGGCAGCAATCGATGTAGCGCACGATAAACGCGCGATTCCGTACCGGATCGTAGCAGCACGCATACCAAGACTTTGTGCCACTGCTCGTTCCTGGGGGGCAGGAAGAATCGCTGCCACCGCGGCAGGAACAAAGACAACCTTGCTGGTTACAACGGAACCATTCGGTGCAGCTTTGCGCGGAGACGGGCATTGGTGCTTTGAAGAACGTTGTCATCCCGATGAGACTCGCCGTTATCCTGCGGATCCAAGAACGCCGGGTGACCCGGGGCGCACGTTGACCGGGAGAGACGTCAGACCTGTCCATCTGATGCCTCCTGATTTCCAATGTTCCCTTATTTCTGACGCTTAAAGGTTGACAAATCAGACAGGCAAGGAGGATAGGCACGAAGTAAGGCTGTCCCGAGGAGATCGACTGCCAGAGTACCTGGAGAGCACACGTGGCGACAGGGTCGGCCCGACGCGTTCTCCTACGACGTCAGAAGAGACTCAATGCACAGTCCGCTGATGGCGGAGGCGAACCGAACGCTCCCCGATAGGTGAGTGCGCCCAGTCGAACGAGGCTGTGCTTGACCCCGGCGACCCGCGGCGCGGTGATATGTATAAGGCAGTGTCGCGACCGGGCACGCGGTTCACGGCTCGCCCGTCATGAACGCTGGCCAGCCGAAGAGCGGCGCCGGGTAATCGAGCGCGAGGTTGCAGTGCAACGACCCGCTGAAGGTTCCGCTGCTGAGGTCGAGGTTCCGCAAGCAACCTTCCTTCGTGTTAATGAGGAAGGCCGTGCGTTGCTCAGTGTCTACGCCAACGAGCAGCCAGTTCCCTTCCGGAATGGTTGGTAACGGAAAAGTGGTCATCACGTGCCAGTTGCTGACGTCGAGAACCCAGAGCGACTTGCCCACAAGAACGAGGAGGTCTCCAATCAGGTACGGGCGACCGCTGACAACGAGGCGATCGGCGAGCGGTGGGCGGTGTTCTACCAGTCTCAGGTTCCTGGGATCGATGATAAAGAGTTCGAGGTCATCGGTGACAATCAGTATGCGATTGTTCCAGAGTTGAGGCGTGAGGGCAGTGGAGAAGGTATTATGAGGACTCGAGGGGTTTTCGCCGAGCGGCTTGGCCTGCACAGACCAGCTTTCCAGCGGCAGCTCAGCCAGGACCGTCCCGTTTCTGGGATCAAGGGAAACAAGATTGGCAACTGTGTGGTGCGTGGTAGTGCGTAGGCTGTGGGCTAGCACAAGGATACGGTCGATTAGCGCGAGAAGCGAAACCGTTTGGCTTGAGGGAAGTGCATAGGCCCATGGTGCCCATTCTCCTGTTTGGAGGTCGAGCGCAGTAACCCACACCAGTTGGCTGTGGGTGCCGTCAGGGTAGGGGGTGGCCATGGACCAAAAGGCGATGGCAGCCCAGCGTCCGGTCGGCTCGCTGACCACCTCAAGGACAGTGGGGGTCTGACCCGCTGTTGCGGGATGCTGGGCAGCGAGAACGCGCGCGGGTGGAATGTCAGGGGTGATAGGGACGCTGCGCGCAACGGCCCAATCGGTCACGCGCCGGAGTTCAAGACTCGGGTACGTGGTCGCGTTCGATTCCAGCGGTGCGCGGTAGAGAAGTGCCTGTTGCCCTCCTGGGAGGAGATAGCCGCGGATGACCTCATTGGGCTCGGAGAAGGTGAAACGGTTGCGGACGGTGCCGGCCCGGGCATCGAGGAGTACGAGTCCAGTGTGTTGCACGGCAAGAGTGGAACTTGGTGCTTCTCCAACTGGCGCGAGGAGGAGCGGCGTACCCGCTTCGAGTGATCCGCTCGAAGCTCGATGGGTGGTCGAGAGCGGACGTAGGAAGAGCAGTGCTGCGAGAGCCAGCAGCAACACGATCACCACTGCGAGAACTCCTCGTGCACGTAGCCACAGAGACGGAGTGAGTGTGACGACTGCTTTCATCGAGTGCCTCCCGTCATGTCTTTCCTTGCTCTCACACGGCGCTAACACTGTGACCAGACCTGGGCGCGGGTGCAGTACGCTGCGTTGCTTTCTGAGTTCGGGCACCAGTTTTGGTTGGCCGGTGGCTGGCCACACCGCTGGTTGCAGTAACAGCCGGATGGACAGGTTGGTCGTGCGTTCCTCGCACCACAGCAGTCGAGGTAACGGATGAGCTACCAACGGCCACTCGCGTAACAGCAGACCCACTATGCGCCGCCTGGCGATGTTCCTGGTGGGCAGGCGGTATCGCTCCCGCCAAGGCAAGAGCACACAAGCAGCCACACATACCGCACCGGTGCCACTGGCCGCAGTTCGCCTGGGCAGAGAGGGGCAGATGATCGCTGAAGGTCGCCCCCATGGCCAGCAACACCACAGCCAGGCGCTGCACCCAGCTGCGCCGTGTGGAACGCTTTTCGGGGCTGGTGCCGATCGGAGCATGCCGGTGCGACATCGGAAAAGTTCTCCCTAGCCCTGTCTGGTATGACGTCCGTGAGCTTGCGCAGCAGACAATGCCGGTTGCTCTCAGTGCTTCGCGACCGAACCTAGTGGGGAAAAAGAGGTTCTTTCCAGTGGAGTTCGACGGAACTGCACGGGTGAGGTTGACGGGTGTCGTTCGTCGTGCCTGATCAACAGGTTGCCCAAATCTGGGTCTGGGTACAGACGGCACAGTAGCCGGTTGGACACCAGTGTGGTTGGGGGCAACCGTTTCGGCAGACACAAGAGAAGGGGTAGCCGCTCAGGGGATCCGGGCAGGACGTCTCGCCTGGCTGCCTGGGACGACAGCAATCACGATACCGGATGAGCCAGAAGCGGCCTTGCGTGTCGCGGCAGCAGACGTACCACGCGCCTCTGGGCGAGCTTCCCGGCGGACAAGCTGTGTCACCACCGCCCCGGCAAGAGCAGCGACAGCCGCAGGTTGACAAGTGCAGTGGCGAGGGCGCTCAAGGTACCGAGCAGGGTAGTGCGCCGGCTCAATCTTGTCATCCGATCCCTCCGGCCACAGCGAACCGGCGCTCGTAGAGATTCGTGTCGAGACCACAGAGGAGCTGCTCGATCTCTCCCTGGAACGGAACACGGACCAGGCAGCCGGGAAGGCCATTGGAGAGGAGCAACAGCGCAACGTGCTCGTCAGGCAGGAAGGTGACGAGCTCGGCTGTCCAGTCTGTTGGGAGGGAACGGCGGGCGACAATTTGCCCGCTGACGAGGTCGGCTTGGATCAACTCAGAGGTCTGCGTGAGCGCGACGAGACGCTCGGTCGTCAACCACACGTTTGCTCCCTGAGCCAGGATGGTCGGACTGAGCGGAAGAACTTGACGAGTCACCTCGAGTGTCTCTGGATCGACGACGAACACTGCCAGCTGCTCAGTGGCGACCAGCAGCTGGTCACCGAAGGAACGGACTGCGGCGATGCGCGGGTGACGTCCCCCTTCAGCGGCAGAGAAATGCGCTGGCGAAACGGCAGGAAGTGCCAACTGGCCCTGCACCTGGCCGGTCGTTGGATCGAGCGCGAGGAGCGTCCCAGGAGAGAGCGGTTGGGGCGTGGCGGCAATGGGGCTACCGGCCAGGAACAGCTTTTCGGGAGTCGGAACGATGTAGACCCAGTCGGTGCCAGGAAGGGGGTGAATCCAAGGCAACCAAGTGCCTTGCTGCAGGTCGATGGCAGTGACCCAGAGGATCCAAGGGGGAGTGTCCAGAAAGGCTGGATCAGGGTGCTCGCCCATGGAGACGAAACCGACAGCGGCATAGCGTCCAGTGGGATCAACTTCCAAGGTGACCGGTCGTGGCTTAGCCCGTGGCACATCAGGGTGGTAGGTCGCAAGTTGGTGCAGGTTCGGGAGTTGGTTATCGAGAGGCAAACGATAGGCGACTACCCAGTCGGCGAGCCGGTAGACAATGAGTGCATCGTCGGTCGCAGTGACCACCTGTTGGCCATTGGCACTAGCAGCTAAGAGGGCGGCGCTCCCTGGATGTTGGGATACGACGGTCCCGGTGTACGGATCGATGGCAATGAATGTGGAGTTCGTCTGGGCCAGGACTATGGGCTTCGTTGTTTTTGGCTGCTCGGTCCAGCTGCCAAGCGTCCATTGCTCACCACGGTTCGTGAGCCAGAGAAGGGTTGTGAGGAACGCCAGGACACTGAGCCCGAGCGTGACCAGGCGAAGGTGGCGCGGTTGACGCATGGTATCCACGACAAGGCTCATCAGGACTGCTCCTTTGAGACTGCCTGTCGCCTAACCTTTCACTCTTTCTGACGTCTTTCGTGGCCTTGAGCAGACAGGTCACCAGGTTGTTTTTCCTGAGGCGCGTGTGGCGCATCTTGTCGAGCTCAGGTGCATGCTGATTGATTGTTGCTCGGTGTCACGTGCAGACCCATCATGGGATTCCCATAGCAAGAATGGAACGACGGTACGTGGAATACAAGGGTGGACGCCTCGACAAGAGTAGTGACTGGTGTTGCTTTCATGGCATGCCGGGGTGCAGTGGCAATCGAGCGCTGATATTAAGGAGAGGTCGGCGTTCCCTGCGGGCGTTCACTCCGGTCGAAAGCGGAAGACCCTGTGATGGAAGAGCGATATTTGGGAAAGGAACAGCTCGTTGTGCGTGCTTGCGTCCAACGGGCTGCTGACGCTGGTGATGCAGCCAGCCTCTCTGGTGGGATGGAGAGGCGGGGGAACGCTGGTGCTTGCAGGGGCCTGACCGCGTCATTGCTGACCTTGTTGAAGAGCTTTACACCGGAGTGATCATGCGGTAAAGGTAGCGTTGGGCGTTCCAGCTTCGTCAAGGAACGTCCAGCTTCGTCAAGTGATGTGGGTGGAGGAGGACGGCAATGGTGGCTCGCGGTCTGGAAGGGGTCGTGGCAGGAACCACACGGCTCAGCTCGATCATCGATGGCACATTGGCCTATGGGGGGATTGAGATCGACGAGCTGGCTGCCGAGGCGTCCTACGAAGAGGTAGTCTACCTGCTGTACTACGGGGAACTTCCGACGCGTGCGCAGTTAGCGGGGCTCCAGCAGCAACTCGCGGCGCAACGTGCGTTGCCGGACGGTGTTGTTCAACTGTTGGCTCGGGCGCCACGGGCGGTGCCGATGGATCTTTTGAGGACGGCAGTGTCGGCACTTGCCTGGTACGAGGAGGATCCGGATACCGTCGCGCGGGAGGCTGCTGTTGCTAAGGGGCTGCGTTTGGTGGCGCAGGTGCCAACGATTGTGGCCACGATTGCTCGTCTGCGTCGCGGCCTCGAGCCGGTGGTGCCGCCAGTTGACGAACTGAGCACCGCTCGGGCGTTCTTACGCACGTTGCATGACCGTGAGCCGAGCGAGCTCGAAGTGGAGGCAATGAACAAGATTCTGGTGCTCCACGCAGACCACGAGTTCAACGCTTCAACCTTCACCGCACGCGTGGTCGCAGCAACACTGGCGGATATGCATGCGGCGGTCACGGCGGCGATCGCGGCGTTGAAGGGACCGTTGCATGGTGGTGCCAATGCGGCGGTCATGCAGATGTTGGAAGAGATAGGGACACTTGACCAGGTGGAGCCCTACATTAAGGAAAAGCTGGCGCGGAAAGAACGGATCATGGGCTTTGGGCACCGCGTGTATAAGGGCGAGGATCCGCGGGCGAAGTGGCTACGCGATCTCTCGCGACGGCTTGGTGCGGCACGGGGTGACGTGCGCTGGTATGAGCTTTCGATTGCCATTGCCGACGTGATGGCACGGGAGAAGGGGTTGTTCCCCAACGTTGATTTCTATGCGGCGTCGGTTTACCACTATCTCGGGATCGAGAAGGAGCTCATGACGCCGGTCTTCGCCGCAAGCCGCATTAGCGGGTGGACAGCGCACATTTTGGAACAGCAGGCAGACAACCGTCTGATTCGACCGCGTGCGGAGTATGTGGGGCCGACCAATCGGCATTTTGTGCCGATCGATCAGCGTGGATAGGAGACGTCTTGCGATCCATGCCGGTGAGGAGGGCTAACCCGCCTCACCGGCAGAGAAGCTGTCTGCAGCGCGAGTCCTGCTTGTCCTGCGCGCCCGCGCGTTTCCCCGGCATCCTTCTACGCCTCGTCCCGAGGCGGTATAGTTGGGGGCGTGGAACGACGGTGGCGCTTTCGCGAAGATGATGTTGCGCCTTTCCCCTCAACCGACTGGTGGGGAAGGTTTGGTGTTGGCTCTGGGAGTGACTTGTCCCTGGTCGATCTGGTCCGACTCGGGAGTCTTGATGCCGCGACCGCTGCCTTCCTCTGGATGACGCTCGAGCAGCGGGCGACGGTTCTCGTTGCCGCACGCGAACACGGAGCGGGGAAGACAACACTCCTGAGTGCGCTGGTGGAGTTACTTCCGCCCGAGACGAAGCGGTATTACCTGCGTGGCTGGTACGAGCGCTTTGACTTTGTCACAACCCACAATCCTGGCACGACGTACCTCCTCGTCAATGAGATTAGTGACCACTTACCGATCTATCTCTGGGGGAGAGGGGTACGACGGGTTTTTGCCCTCGTGGCCGAGGGTTGGCGTCTGGGAGCGACCGTGCATGCGCAAGGCGCGGAAGAGGTGTTCTCGTTGTTGCAAGGCTTTCCTCTGGAGGTGCCTCCTGAACACCTACGCGCCATCGATGTGGTCGTGACGCTTGGGATGGGTATCGGGAATGAAGGCTTACTTCGTCGCGTTGTTTGCGTCGAGGCTGTCCGAGTGCGTGGAGCCGAACTTGCGACGCATGTACTGGCCAGACGTGAAACCCTGCGGTCATCCTTGGCAGTCTATCCGGCTGCGTTCCTGGCGACGCTGACAGAACGTTTTGGTCTGTCCCTTGAAGAGGCGAGCCGTCAGCTGGCCTGGCGGCAGCGGCAACTGGCCCGATGGGTGACCGAGGGGATTCGGGGATTGGACGCCTTCCGGGCGGTGCTCGCAGAACTTCGTGCCCGTAAGTTAACAGAAGAAGTTGACGGGGCCTACGAGGAGAGTAGGATTGAGGGGACACCAGAGGCGAACCAGAGATGAAACAAGCGCACGGAGGTCGAGGGTTAGGATGGACAAGCCACGAACGCTGGGCGAGCTACGCGAGAGCGGTTACCGTGTCCTTCCCGTACGGGAGGAGATGCGGAAGAACCTGATTGCCAAGATCCAGACGGGGGAACCGATCTTCGAGGGGATTATCGGCTACGAGGAGACGGTCATCCCGCAGGTAGAGAACGCGATTCTGGCTGGGCAGGACATTATCTTTCTGGGCGAGCGTGGCCAGGCCAAGACGCGGATGGCTCGGCTCCTGGTGAATCTCCTTGATGAAGAAATTCCGATCGTTGCCGGAAGCGAAGTGAACGATAACCCGTTTGCGCCGATTTCCAAATATGCGCGTGATCTGATTGCCAAAATGGGTGATGAAACGCCCATTGTGTGGATCGGGCGTGAGGACCGTTATGCCGAGAAGTTGGCCACGCCAGATACCACGATTGCTGATCTCATAGGTGAGATTGACCCAATCAAAGTGGCAGAGGGGCGATATCTTTCGGATGAATTGACTATTCACTATGGACTTATCCCACGGACGAATCGCGGCATTTTCGTCATCAATGAGCTCCCGGATCTTGCGGAGCGGATCCAGGTCGGATTGCTCAACATCATGGAGGAGCGTGACGTCCAGATCCGCGGATATCGGGTACGCCTGCCGCTGGACGTTTTCGTGGTGGCGAGCGCTAATCCGGAGGACTACACGAACCGCGGTCGGATCATCACACCGCTCAAGGATCGCTTTGGAGCGCAAATCCGAACGCATTATCCACGGACGATTGAGCACGAGATTGAGATCATGGAGCAAGAGCGAACGCCGGTGGAGGTTCCGGGAATCACGGTGACGGTGCCACAGTACATGCGCGAGATTGTTGCCGAGATCACGCACCTCGCGCGGCGCAGCCCGGACATCAGTCAGCGGTCAGGCGTCAGTGCCCGGATGTCAGTGGCGAACTATGAAACACTGGTGAGTAATGCAGTGAAGCGAGCGATCCGGCTTGGTGAGAAGCATGCCGTACCCCGGATTAGCGACTTGCCTGCCCTCATTGCCTCGACGCTTGGGAAACTTGAGTTCGAGACGTTGGGCGAGGTGCAGGAAGAGCGGATCATCGAAAAATTGATCAATGGGGCCGTAGCGGCGACCTTCAATCGCTACTTCTCGGTTCGTGACTTCGATGATCTTCTCCTCGCCTTTGAGAATGGACTGACGGTCGAGGCTTCTGACCTGCAGCCGGCGATGCGGTATGTGCACCAGGTCTCGCACATTGAGAGCCTCCGGCGGGCGGCGCAACGGCTGGGGGCGACTGGTGATCCGGCTCTGGTCGCGGCAGCGGTCGAGTTTGTCCTTGAGGGCCTCCATCTGAACCGGCGCCTGAACAAAGATCGTGCAGCCGGTCGCGGGCCAGCGCGCTACCGCAGTTGAGGGATCCTCGCCAGGAGGTGTGTCATGGAGACCACGCCATACCGATTTCGCTACTCTCGCTGGGACGGAACGCAGAACATTGACGCATTCACCGCTGACGAACTCCTGGAGGCGATGGCGGACGACCTCCTGGCGGAAGGGGACGTCAATCGGGCTCTGCAGCGCCTCTTCCGGTGGGGCATCGATCGGCCGGATGCCCGCATGCCGGGGTTCCGGGAACTCCTCGAGCGGCTCCGAGAGCAGCGACGCCAGTTGCTGCAGCGCTATGACCCGGGGTCGGTGCTTGAGGATCTGACTCGCCGACTGGAGGATGTCATCCAGACCGAACGGGCGGGAATTGAGCGGCGCGTGCAAGAGGGGCGCGAACGGCTGGCTCGCGCCCGGGAGCAGCAGACGCACGGTGCACACGAAGGAGAGGAGGAGAGCGCGGGTGAGGTGGGGGCGGAGGAGATGAGTCCGCCTGATCCAGCGCTGCAGCGGCTGCTCGAGCGAATGGCACAGCAGAAGCTCTCCTTCTTGGATCAGCTGCCGCCAGATCCGGCTGGGCGGATCCGGGCGCTCACTGAGTACGAGTTCATGGACCCAGAAGCACGGCGCAAATTCCAGGAACTCCTTGCTGCGCTGCAGCGACAGGTCCTGGAACAGACGTTCCAGGGGCTCCAACAGGCGATTCAGAACCTGACGCCGGAAGCGATTGGCGAGCTCCGGCAGATGCTGCGCGACCTCAATGAGCTTTTGCAAGAGCATGCGCGTGGTGGGCAGCCAGATCTCGAACGGTTCAAGCATCGCTGGGGTCACTATTTTGGCCGTGACTTCAACAGTGTGGAGGAGCTCCTGGATCACCTGGCGCGACAGATGGCGGCGATGCAGAGCCTCTTGGACTCACTTCCGGCGGAGATGCGCCAGCAGTTGGAAGAGGCTCTCGATGCGGCGCTCCGCGATCCCGAGCTTCAGCGTGAGCTCCGGCAGCTGGGTCGGCTGTTGGGGCAGCTGATGCCAGACAACCCGTATCGGCAGGCTCAGTCGTTTAGCGGGAGTGAGGAACTCACGCTGGGACAGGCCCTGCGCCTCATGGAGCAGCTGCGGGCCATGCAAGAGCTCGAGGAGCAGCTTGAGGGGGTGCGCGACTGGCGCGATCTGGGGCGAGTCGATCTGGAGCGGCTACGTGAGCTGTACGGCGACGAGCTCGCCGCCCAGCTCGATGCACTGCGGCAGATCACGCGACTGCTCGAGGAGGCTGGGTACATCCAGCGGACACGGCGCGGGTACGAACTGACGCCGCGAGCAATCCGGAAGATTGGGCAGAAGGCGCTGCGGGAGATCTTCCAACACCTGAAGCGTGACCGGTTTGGACAACATCAGATCGAGCGGAGTGGACGTGGCGGGGAGCCGATCGAAGAGACGAAGTCTTACGAATTTGGTGACCCGTTCTTGCTGCACCTTCCGCGAACAGTTATGAATGCCGTGCAGCGAGAAGGACCGGGGACGCCGGTGCGGTTGCAGCCGGCTGACTTTGAGGTCTTCCGTACGGAGTCGACCAGTCGTGCGGCAACCGTGCTGATGGTGGACATGAGCCGGTCGATGCTCTACAACGGCTGCTTCCTAGCGGCAAAAAAGGTGGCGTTGGCGCTGGACAGTCTGATCCGGACGCAATTTCCGCGCGACACACTGTACATCATCGGCTTCTCCTACCTGGCTTCGGTACTCACGCCGGAGGAGTTGCCGCATATCACCTGGGACGAATACAACTATGGGACAAACATGCAGCATGGATTCATGCTGGCGCGGCAATTGCTCTCGCGACATCGCGGGGGGACGCGTCAGATCATCTTGATCACGGATGGGGAACCGACTGCGTATTTCGATGGTGAGCAAGTGCGCTTCTCCTACCCGCCGACGTACCAGACCTTCCAGGAGACTTTGAAGGAGGTCGCTCGCTGTACACGTGAGGAGATTGTGATCAATACCTTTATGCTGGAGCGGAGCCCCTATTTGGCAAGCTTTGTGAATGAGATGACACGGATCAACAAAGGACGCGCCTTCTTTGCGACGCCTGATCATCTTGGTGAGTACATTGTCATGGACTATGTGGTGAACAAGCGGTTTCGTCTACGGTAAGGTGGCAAGGAGGGCTTATGCTGCGGCGGCTGACTGGCCAAGGTGCAGCAGCGCGCGCCGAGGAAAGAGAACGGGCCGGCACACCGGCGAATGATCGGACGTCCTCGGTCGATCAGGAAAGCGTGGCGGGAGCGAGTGGCGAGCTCCTGGTGTATCGGTACGAGGACATCCTGCGGGCGGTCGGGCGTTTCATCGACGAAGAGCAGCTGCAGGACGTGCTGATCCTCCAGACCGAGCAAGGGGTTCTTGTGCGCGGGATGCAGCGGCCACGACCCGGAGCGCGTCTGGTGCCGACGTTTTGCGAGCGCTTGTTCACAAAAGCAGAAATTGCGGCGATCCTGGAAGAGGGACGTCGCCGACGCGGAACGGGCTCGAAGCTTTTCCGGTGATTGTCAGGGCAGGATCGCCGTCCATTCCCAGGTACCGAACTTTGTGCGAACAAGCTCACGCGCTTCGTCGATCTCGTCGGGACGAAGAGTGCCCTCTTCAAGCCCATGCCGTTCAGCGAACGTGCGGATGAGAAACTCCTGGATCGTCTCGCGCGGGAGGTTCGTTTGCTGGCGAAGCGGTGCAACTCGGCGCTCTGCGCTACGAACGCCCTTATCACTCAGCTTTTCGCGACCGATGCGAATAACACGAGGTACCTTTTCCGGATCGATGTCGTAGGCCATGGTGGTGTGGTGGAGGACCGCACCGTGGCGGCGCGCTTGAGCGGCGCCACCGATCTTGCCGTTGGCTGAGGTGATGTCGTTGATGGGCTGGTACCAAGCGTCGATACCCAGGACTCGCAGTGCCTCAACGACCCAGGCGTCGAGGAAGGCATACGACTCCTGGAAGGACATTCCGGCGACAAGTTCGGGTGGAGCATAGATAGAATAGGTGATGACGCGGCCGGGCTCGGTCAACATAGCCCCACCACCGGTGATGCGGCGAACGACGGTGATGCCGTGCCGGTTTGCTTCCTCGAGGTCGACTTCGTTGCGGAGCGACTGAAAACGACCGATGACGACTGCGGGCGCGGTCCACTCCCAAAACCGCACGGTGGGTGGGCGCTCACCTCTTCCCACACGGTAGGTTAAGACTTCATCGAGCGCCATCTGCATCGCCGGGTCGAATGCCTCACCGGAAATCAACTGCCAGCGATACTTCCGCCAGCGTGCTAGTTCGCTCACGAGAGTGCCCTCCGTGCTGCTCGTGCAACGGCCTCAGGGGAAAAACCGAGAAGCTCGACGCGTCCGGGGAATCCTGCGAGTGCCCGTGCAATTCTGTGGGCGAGTTCCTCTTCACTCGCGTCGGCCGGAGCACCCTCGAGTGCTCCAGCGATAACATCGAGCGCCTCGGGGGGCTCAAGGAAGAAGTCTCCCGTCACGCGGACGTTGCGCAAGTGTCCTTCGACGACGTCGAGATCGATCTGGACAAGTTTTCCGCCTGGCGTCTTGTATTCACCGTGCATGCGCTTCCTCCGGGAAGCGTGGTGACAAAGACCTGTTTCGACTCAAGTGTAGCGTCTTGTGTTCCGGGCGGAGAGATGGGGTTGCAGCCGTTTCACAAGAATGTGCCGAATCCCTATTGACACACAAGCTTCTCTTCTTGAAACTGAAAAGGTCCGGCCTGAGTGAGAGGCGAAGGGGGCAGGAATGGCGTCGGCGAGCGCAATTGAGCGGGCAATCGGTGTGGCGCGATTTGACCCGCAAGCCTACGAGGCAGTAGAGCATGACGAAGCAGCGACTGGGACTGCACTGGCGATTGTGGTGCTGGCGAGCATTGCCAACGGAATAGGCAGTCTCCGAGATACTGGCATTTTGGGTGCGATTGTCGGTGTCATCTTCGCGGTGATCGGGTTCGTACTGTACGCTGGGATTGCGTATCTCATCGGTGCGAAGGTCTTTGCGACGGAGGAGACGCGGGCGACCTGGGGACAACTGCTACGCACGCTGGGTTTTGCTCAAGCGCCGGGTGTTCTCCGGGTTCTCGGTATCGTGCCGGTGATCGGTGGCGTGGTGAACTTTGTTGTGGCGATTTGGATCTTGGTGGCGAGCATCGTCGCAATCCGGCAGGCATGCGATTTCTCGACGGGTCGTGCGATCCTGACGGCTATTGTCTCCTGGATCGTGTATTTCATCTTTGTTGTGGTCCCAATGGCAGTCATGGGTGCCCTGTTCGGTGCTGTGGGCGGTTGAGCCGAGCCGCTCTAGAAGCGGTTAGGGCGGAAGGGGGCCAGCAGTGGATCGACTCTCCGGCTCAGGATCTCTTCTGCAAGGAGGTCCCCGAGGACCGGACCAAGGGTGATGCCACTGTGGGTAATGGCCTCGAAATAACCGTCGAGTTCTGGAACCTGGCCGACGCGTGGGTAGCCATCGGCAGGGATCGGACGAATGCCGATGGCAGCACGAGGGGAGGTGGCTGCAACGAGTGCAGGGAAGAGCCGCTGTGCGCGTTCGCGGAGTTCGCGGCACGGTGGTGCGTCAGGCGCGAGGTCGAGCTCGTCACCCAGCGTTCGGTCCACTGATTGGTGGTGTAGGAGGAGGTGACCCTCACCGTCAGGCCGGAGATTGATCTCCGGGGTGTGTACGATGCAAGGCAACTCCATACTGTCAACAGCGAGCGACAGGAGCAGTCCGGGTTCTGGACGGAGCGGGAGCTGTCGACCAACCATTTGAGCGATTCGATGAGCATCAGGGCCAGCAGCATTGACGACGGCATCGGCCGCGAGCCATTGGTCGTCGGTGAGCGTAACGCCAGTGACGCGGCTGCCCTGTTGCGTGATGGCGTTGACCTGGCTCGCCGTGCGGATGGTGCCACCGTGCTGAACGATGGTGGTCGTCAAGATTTGAGCGAGGAGGGGAACGTCGACCCAGGCTTCGCGAGGAAACCAGGCGACGGGGTAGTCTGGGTCAAGCGGTAGGGGGAGGTTCAGTTCGGCGTTGAGGGTGGCAGCGGGGACCAGCTGTGCGTCATATCCCATTGCGCTTGCATAGTCGACGCGCGCTGCAAGCACCGGCAAGGAATCGGGAGACACCCACTCCACATTACCGACCCGGTGGAGCCAGGCGTCATTGCCAAGCTCCTCAGCAAGCCGCTCGTGTGCTTGCAAACCGGCCCAGTTGAGGAGAAAATATGCCTTGTTGTCTGTCTTGGCACTCGCGTTGACCCAGGCAAAGCTCGCGCCACTTGTCCCAGCTGCGACAGTCTTCCTCCGTTCCAGAACGGTAACACTTGCGTTGCGTCGCGTCAGTGCGTAGGCGATACTCAGCCCGATGAGTCCGGCTCCGATGATGACAACGTGCACGGTAGCGTTCCTCCGACGCAGGATCTGTGAACCCTTGGTAATCTGCCAGGTCGGGCAGGCGAGTTGGTGCCAGATCAATGCCAGACGAGCATACCAGGCAGGGTCCGCTCCGAGGATCGGTGACAATGCGCAGGGCTCGACTCTCTCTGAACGATTGCCGCGAGACCTGTCGATCGATGCGCTGACGCGAGCGACAACAAGTGATCACGAGCGGACAAGTGCCAGACTGCCGTACACCTCGGGGCGGCGGTTAGCAAGCGAGGGAAGCTGTGCACGGACTTCCCGGAGGTAGGCGAAGTCAATGGTTGTCACCACGACACCGACACGGTTGACCGCCTCAGCGATGACCGTACCCCACGGGTCAGCCACGAGTGCATGGCCATAACACTGCTGACCGGGGTCGTGTGGCCCGATTTGTGCTGGCGCAGCAACGTAGTACTGATTCTCGATGGCCCGGGCGCGGAGCAGGGCATGCCAGTGGTCCTTCCCCGTATAAAGAGTGAATGCCGCAGGGACAAAGACGAGTTCGGCCCCCGCAAGTGCCAGTAGTCGGTACAGTTCGGGGAAGCGGAGATCATAGCAGATGGTCAGTCCAACTGTGTGACCAGCAATCTCAGCGGTCACGATACGGTCGCCGGGGAGAATTGTCGCTGACTCATTGCTCGTGACGTTCCCGGTAAGATCGACATCAAAGAGGTGAATCTTGCGATAGGTGGCGAGAATTTCGCCAGTTGGTGCAAAGAGCACACTCGTATTGAAGTATTTCCCCGGAATATCGGAGCGCTCGAGAATTGAGCCGCCAAGAAGGTAAATGCCATAACGCTGTGCTGCAGTGGCAAATCGCTCGGTTGTTGGACCAGGAATCGGCTCAGCGTTCGCCTCATGAAGTTCGCGTGGTCCCAGGAAGTTGACGTACTCAGGTAGTGCGATCACTTCCGCGCCTTGCGCAGCGGCCTCGGCAATCAAGCGTTCAGCGACGGCGAGATTCTGTGCCTTGTCAGACCGCGAGTTCATCTGGATCAGGCCGATTCGCAACGTCTCGCTCATCTTCCATCCCTTTCTCGTCGTCCGGATAGTTCACCGTGATCATTGTAGCGCTCCCCCACGGCCTCCGGAACAGTGGACTGGGCTCGTCTGACGCGACTCGTTTGCCTGCGAGAAGTGGCTATAGCCTCCGAATCTCCCAATACTTCAGGGGAAGGTCGCGATCTCTTCGTGGAAGGTGGTCGGTCCATCGGCGGGCACTTCGGCCCTCGTCGACCGAGCTGCGGTACTGCACGGGGGTGGCCAGGGTGGGTAGCAAGGGAGCACTGTCTCGCCGAGACCGTTGGTGTGATGCGTATAACGTCCAGCGAGATTTGCTTGGGAGGAGAATTCCGGTCGTGTCTTTGGTGTGCTCGCCGTCTGATCATGTCGGAGAGCGTTGCATGACGAAGTCGATCCAAATATCGGTATGCTGGTGCCCGACTGCCAATACGAATGTGCAGCCGTCGGTCAAGTGTCTGGGTCGTTCCCAGACGCTTCGAGTGGTGCTCCACCAGGTTTGCGTCAAAGGGCGGGAGGCCTGCTTTGTCCGGAAATACTCGCCTCATACTGTACCATGGCGAAGATAGGGTAGATCCCAATACTGATGGAAACTGCATCGACGTGCTGTGCGATAAAGGGCATTTGCCCGCGCTTTCGCCGGAGAATGAGCCGAACAATGGTACCGTTGCGGTGCGAGAGTCCCTGTGGTCGGAGGCAGGGAGAGTGAACCAGTTGCAGTGGGTGAGCGAAAGATGGGGTGGCAATGGTCGTCGTCGGAGTTGACACAGGGGGAACATTCACTGACTTCGTCGTCTTGGATGGTGAGCGGATTGTCGTGCACAAAGAGCTGTCCACGCCAGACGATCCAACCCGCGCGATTCTCCGCGGACTGGAAGCGCTTGGCGTGCACGACCGACTCGAATTGCTCGTGCACGGCTCGACGGTGGCGACGAATGCGGTGTTGGAGCGGAGGGGAGCACGAACCGGGTTGTTGACGACTGCCGGATTCCGCGATGTTTTGGAGATTGGTCGACAAAATCGACCACGACTCTACGACCTCCGGCAGGTCAAGCCGTCACCGCTCGTTCCGCGGGAATGGCGACTCGAGGTTCGGGAGCGGCTGGACGAATGCGGGCGAGTACTCGTTCCGCTTAACGAGGAAGACGTCCGACAAGCGATTGGGGAGTTCCGTGCTGCTGGGATCGAGTCTGTCGCGGTTTGCTTCCTTTTCGCGTTTGCCAACCCGACGCACGAGAGACGGGCTGCCGAGTTACTGCGAGAGGCGGGGTTCTGGGTCTCGACATCGCATGAGGTTTTACCAGAGTATCGAGAATACGAGCGTACATCGACGACGGTGCTGAATGCCTACGTGGGCCCCCTTATGGGGAGGTACTTGGAGCGGTTGGCAAGCGTCCTTCCGCCGCAAGTTGTGTTGCGTGTCATGCAATCGAATGGTGGAGTTCTGAACAGTCGGACAGCGGCGCGGGAGGCGGTCCGCACGCTGCTCTCGGGACCAGCCGCCGGGGTGGTAGGGGCAAGGGCGGTAGCATGGAGTGCTGGCTTCGATCGGGTGATTAGCTTTGACATGGGAGGTACGTCGACCGACGTGTGTCTCATTGATCGGGCACCGCGCGAGCGGAGCGAGGGGACGATTGGCGACTTTCCTGTACGTATGCCGATGCTTGATATTCATACAGTTGGAGCTGGCGGTGGTTCGATCGCGTGGTTCGATGGGGGTGGGGTATTGCGCGTCGGGCCGCAATCGGCTGGTGCAAATCCTGGCCCAGCAGCCTATGGGAGGGGCGGAGAAGAGCCAACGGTGACCGATGCAGCGGTCGTGCTGGGGTGGCTGATACCTGATGCATTCCTTGGTGGAGCGATGGAACTAGATGGAGACGCGGCACGGCGCGTCGTCAGGCGGATAGCAGACGTGCTGGGGAAGAGCGAGGAAGAAGCGGCACTCGGGATCATGGAAGTCGCCGAGGCGAACATGGAGGGAGCGATACGGGTTGTTTCGGTCGCGCGTGGGGAAGATCCGCGGGAGTATGCGTTGGTCGCCTTTGGGGGAGCGGGGCCGATGGTCGGGTGCCGGCTCGCTTCCAAGCTACATATCCCGTCAGTGATCATCCCACCCACACCGGGAACACTCTCAGCACTTGGCCTCCTCACCGCCGACCTCCTCCGCGACTACCTGCGCACTCTGATGGTCACCGCCGAATCCGCCGACACTCCTCTCACGTCGGCGCTGGCCGATCTCACCACCCAGGCGGTTCGTGAGCTTTCCCAGGACGGAATCTCGCCGAGCGATGCCACCCTTCAACCGGCACTCGACCTTCGGTATCGCGGCCAATCCTATGAACTCACCGTCCCTTTCGGCGGAGATTTGCGAGCAGCCATCCGTGACTTCCACAAGCTCCACGAACGACTCTACGGTTACGCCCAGGTGACCGAACCGGTCACCGTGGTCAACGTACGACTCCGCGTCATCGTCCCTGCGCGTCGAATCTCCTCCGAACCAGCCGCCACACCTCAACCCTGGGAACCGACTCCCATCGATGAACGCAGCGTGATTTTCGAGCTCCATTGCAACCCTGTGCGCACACGCGTACCACGTTTTGAGCGTGAGCAACTAGGGCCCGGAGCCATTCTCGTCGGCCCTGCGCTCGTGACACAGTACGACTCGACTGTCGTTATCCCACCAGGCTGGCGTGGTGTCGTCGACGGAAACGAGAACATTGTGCTCCGGAGTCGCGAGGTTGAAACTCGCCGCCACACCGGTGCATGAGGGAGGTACCCCAATGGTGGATTCTGATACGGTCGACCCGATCTCGCTTGCTGTCTTTCATGCAGCGCTCAGCGCGATCGCCGAAGAGATGGGAGCAGCACTGCAGCAGTCCAGCTACTCGCCGAATATCAAGGAACGACTGGACTTCTCTTGTGCCGTTTTTGATCCCGAAGGTCAGATGATCGCCCAGGCCGCGCATATCCCCGCACACCTGGGCTCCATGCCCGACTCCGTTCACGCCGTACTCGAGCAGTGCGCGCCGTTCGTTCCGGGAGACGTCGCGATCGTCAACGACCCATATCTCGGGGGGAATCATCTCCCCGACATCACAATGGTGAGTCCCGCTTTTCTCACCGATGACCCGACAAGCGAGCTCCTTGGCTTCGTAGCCAACCGTGCTCACCACGCTGATGTTGGAGGGATCAGCCCTGGTTCCATGCCGATCGCCACCGAACTCTTTCAAGAGGGGATCATCATCCCTCCGATCAAGCTGTGGGAGGGTGGCAGACTCAACCAGGCTGTGCTCGCCCTCCTCTTGCGCAACGTGCGGACACCGGACGAGCGTCACGGAGACCTCCTTGCGCAGTACGTAGCAAACCGTACCGGCATCCGCCGCCTGCGTGAAGTGGTGGGTCGCTACGGGTCTGTCCGGTACCGGGGGCTCAGCCGTGCCGTCCTCGATTACGGTGAGCGGCTGGCTCGCCAGGCCATCCGTTTGATTCCACCTGGTACTTACCGCTTCACTGACTATCTGGACGACGACGGGACGAACGATGAGCCTGTGCCCATCACGGTCACGGTGACGGTCGACGGCGAGACGCTGGTTGTCGACTTCTCAGGCACGGCCACCGAACGACCCGGTAGCGTCAACACAGTAGAGACGGTCACCAAATCTGCAGTGTATTACGTCCTCCGCTGCTTAATGCCAGAGGATGCGCCCATGAACCATGGCGTCTTCCGCGCGGTACGGGTCATCGCACCACGCGGCACCGTGGTCAACGCGCGACCGCAGCGCGCCGTCGCAGGCGGCAATGTCGAAACCTCCCAGCGGATTGTCGATGTTCTCTTCGGGGCGCTCGCCCAGGCACTCCCCGACCTGATCCCAGCAGCAAGTCAAGGCACGATGAACAATGTAACCATCGGCGGAATCGATCCGCGTAATGGACAGCAGTTCGCGTACTACGAGACCCTCGGCGGTGGGATGGGCGCACGGCCAGGACTGGACGGTCTCTCCGCCGTCCATGTCCACATGAGCAACACGCGGAATACGCCGGTAGAAGCGCTGGAATATGCCTACCCGCTGCGCGTCACGCAGTACGCACTCCGTGAGGGCTCCGGTGGGCGTGGTCGTTTCCGTGGAGGCAACGGTCTGATCCGTGAGCTTGAGTTCCTCACCGAGGCCGAGGTGACCTTGCTCAGTGAACGCCGTCGGTTCGCCCCGTGGGGCCTGCAGGGAGGAGAGCCAGGTATGACCGGGCGTAACCTCTTGATCCGCCGAGATGCCAACGGTCACGAGGAGACCATCATCCTGCGAGGCAAGCAGCGCCTGACGGTGCGTCTCGGCGACCGGATCCGCATCGAGACGCCTGGTGGCGGTGGCTGGGGCACCGTGGACTGAGACGTTGGGTTGTTGGCTCTCGATTCCCACATGGCGATAGACGTTCTGGGTTCAAGAGACCACCCACTCCTCCCCAGACGCCTCGTCGGCTAGCCGACGAGGCATGCCCGAGCACAGCGGCATCGCAGGTGTGCGCGGAAGCCTCTCCAGGGGGTGTCTTCAGCACTCCAGGTGTGGTAGCCATTGCATAGTCACCAGGCATCTCACGTGACAGCGGCCACCATACCAGTGAGTCCATGCTTCGCAAGCCCGTTGTCACCACTGGTTTTGGGACCCCATTCCCCCTTCCCACCAAGAGGCTGGCACAGTACACCCGAGAGTGAATGGAGCGTAGCACGATGGTCGCGAACCACGCGCCGATGCCGAAAGGACAGCAGGATGATCGCTGAGGCTCAGCAGGATGATCCGGCGGCCCAGCGACGGCCAGCCTGCCCGTACTTCCGATTACTGACCGATCCTGAAGCGCACACTCTCTCACTTGGACAACAGCGACTCTGCCGCGCCGATCATCGGCCCTTGTCGGATTTGGCTTGGCAAGCATCCTACTGCCTTGGATCCTACGAGCGTTGCCCGCACTTTCGGAGCGTGCATGGGCAACCCACACCAGCCGTAGGAACCCACCTTCTGGAGCTGCTTGCACAGCAGCAGTTTCAGCGCGAGCAAGCGCGACCACAAGCTCCACGCGCACCAAGCGTGAAGGCACCATATGAGTCTTCTGAAGGGGGCCATCTCCGGGCATCTACCAAGCATCCAGGATTCACCGCACGTCTTGCCGAATTCGTGCGACGTCCCATTGCTGTCGCAGTGACAACGGCCGCGCTCATCGGCGGACTTTGGGCCGGGATCGCGCTGGCCGGTACACTCGGCGGTAACCGACCGACAGCTGACGCAGGGCAACGCGTGACTACCTCCGCACCGGCCTTCACGCTACGCACCGAGCGCGCGACGCCGACACCTACTCCATTCCCTGCTCCGGCACAACTACCGCAACTTCCCGGCTTGTCGGTCAGCCGTGCCACCACTCCCACACCAACTCCAGCGCCACACCCCTCGCTAACGCCGACACGCGAACCAACACCAACGCCCACACCCACCGTGACAGTGCCAGCACTACTCTCACCCGCACCGAGCTCTCCCGTCGTGCCAGTTGCTCCAGCACCGACTCCCGTGACCAGTTGGCCCTCTCCTCTGCCTGAAGAGGGCGGCAATTCTCGGTCCGAACCTACTCCGACACCGACCGCTTCGCTGGAGCCATCGCCAACGCCTCCTCCATCACCAACGCCCCTGCCAACCCCGACCCCATCGCCGACACCCGATCCGTGGCAAACCTTACCCCCAATGGCACGGGCAGGGCAGCCGGTGCCGCTGTCGACAGTCGGCGGGCTGCTCGGCGCAATGACCGCCTATCCGTTTCCTGGAAACGGGCTTGCAGGATCTGCGCCGGCGAGTAGCGGTGCAACAGCAGAGCTCGGGTTGCCTGCCAACGCTGGCGTCCTCTACGGGCTCCAGAGCGGTGCCAGCAATGGCCGCATCTGGCTGAACACACCCACGCCTGCGCAGCGACTGGTCATCGTCGCGGAGGGAATGACGAACCAAGGACGGCTCATGCCGGTGTTACGGATCGGAATCAATGGACTTACGGTCTGGGAAGGAGCCAGTCCTTTCCCACACGGCGAATGGGCGACGGTTGCATGGGTGATCGACAAGCCATACTTGCTTGATAGCCCGCAACTCCAAGTCAGCCTGTCACTCGCGACCCCCGGTCAGTTTGGGGAAGAACCGTGGGTTGCGCTTGCGACAGTGACGATCTATACGCAGTGAGCACGATGATTGGGGAGTGCGATCAGTTGATCCAATGCGCAATCGCTGAAATCAGCGGACCGAGAGCGAGCGCTGGCAAAAATGAGGCAACGCGAACCCGACCCAACCCAAGGAGATTCAGCGCAATACCGATCATCATGATCCCCCCAACTCCTGTGACGAGGAGGATACGAGGGTCGTTGGCCGGATCTGGGAGCACCTGCGCCAACGCACCGGCGGCAAGCGAGACTCCACCTTGGTACAGAAGAATGACCAGAATGGACAAACCAACCCCGATGCCGTAGGCACTGGCAAGCGCAACACTCGAGAGGCCGTCCAACGTTGCCTTCATGACGAGCAGCGTCGCATCACCGGTGAGACCATTATTGAGCGAACCGATCAAGGTCATCGGGCCGACGCAGAAGAGCAAGCTGGCTGCGACGAAGCCTTCGGTGAAGGCCCCGCTGCCACCGACTCGTCGTTTGATCCAATTGCCGAGTCCTTCGAGCACTTCTTCAAGGCGCCACCACTCGCCGAGGAGCCCCCCGATGACCAATGTCAGGAGCCCCAGCACGACTCCATCAAGGCGTCCGACCGTCGCACGGGCAAGGCTTCCGGCCATCGAGAGCGCGATGAAGACGGTGACCAGCCCCACTCCCTGCACGGTGATCCGCTGCATCCGCTCGGGGAGTCGACCGTGCAGGAGCAGGCCAAAAGTGGTCCCAAGCGCGACTGTGGCCGCATTGATCCAAGTCCCACTCGTCCGCGTCCAAAAGTCAGCGAACTCCATCCCCACCCCCAGTCGGTACACACTCCACACGATGCCCGGCCAATGGTACTGTCGAAACAGGCGACAAGGGGAAGGGTGGGAGCCATGGGGTCGAATCGCGCAGCACTTGCACGCTATCGCCGGAATTTCCAAGACGAAGTGGACAGCGCCAGCCTGTACACGGCGCTGTCAGAGACAGAGATCTCACCAGAGCTCCGGGAAGTCTTTCGCCGCCTCGCAGCGATGGAACAACAGCACGCGGAGTTCTGGCGGCAGAAGCTCTCGGAAGCCGGGGTTACGATTCCGTCCACGCGCCCAAGCTGGCGTACGCGCGTGCTGATCTGGATTGCACGGCGATTTGGTCCCGCTCTTGTGCTACCGACCGTGACCGCTCGGGAGTGGGCAGACCAGGCGAAGTATGACGCTCAAGCAGAAGCCGCAAACGCAGGGCTGCCGGGGGCCGAACACCAGCATGCTCGCATCTTGCAGCTGATTGGACGCGAGCGACCGAGCGGGTTGCCAGGGAGCGCACTGGCCGTGCTGGAGGGACGCCATCGCGCGATTGGAGGGAATGCCCTTCGCGCGGCAGTGCTTGGCGCAAACGATGGCTTGGTATCGAACCTGAGTCTCGTGATGGGCGTGGCAGGAGCTGATCTCGCTCCACGCACCATCCTGCTGACTGGGATTGCGGGGTTACTGGCAGGTTCACTCTCGATGGCCATGGGGGAATGGCTTTCGGTGCAGAGTGCGCGAGAACTCTACGAGCATCAGATTCGCATTGAGCGTGAGGAGCTGATCGCGTTCCCCGAAGAGGAGCGCGAGGAACTCGAACTCATCTATCGGGCCAAGGGGGTTCCAGCCGAGACAGCTCGCCAGCTGGCTGACCGCTTAATCCGCGAAGGTGCACCTGCCCTCGAGACGCTGGTGCGCGAGGAACTGGCCATCGATCCGGAGGAGCTTGGGGGCTCAGCATGGGAGGCCGCTATCGCCTCCTTTGCGCTGTTTTCGGTCGGTGCAATTGTGCCGGTGCTTCCGTATCTTGTGATGGGAGGGCTTCAGGCTGCTGCCTTGAGCGTGGGATTGAGTGCGATCGCCCTGTTCGCACTGGGCGCAGGCATCACCGTCATCACTGGTCGGAGTGCGCTCCGCTCAGGACTCCGACAGGTGCTCATCGGACTCACTGCAGCCGCGATCACCTTTGGGGTCGGTCGACTCTTTGGCGTGGCACTTGGCGGCTGATTCTGGGGGAGCTCCCTCCCAGAATCAGCCAAGGAGCATCAGCACTACCAAGAACCAGCCCGTAACTTCAGGCAGGGGGGATATTTTGGTTTCGGCGGAAAAGATTATCGGGATCGTATCGCTTCTTCAGTGCGGTTAGCCGTGCGTAGTTCATGCCATAGGCAGCACGAACTCTCGCTGATCCTTCCTCCTCGAGTTCATTGACATACACTGCTTGTGGAAGCGCAGGTAAGCTGCTCCATGTCCGTTCGATCCAGTTGCGATTTGCCTCATCTGTTCCTGGATCCCGCCAGATCGCGAGGGCAGTCAAAGACCATGGAAAGGAGCGATGCGCAAATGCGGTTTCCTCTGGTGCTACATGTGCAACGGCGCCACCCAGCCTGACAAAGAGAACAAGGCTCCCCGGTGATGGTACCTCCTCATAATGAGCGGCCAGCGGCCCAACGACCTCTGGAGTTAGATTCATAAGGAAGTTACTCCTACCATAGTAGCGGAGTCCTACCGCAGCGACCTCATCGAGCATACGCTGCAGCGCGGTATAGGGTGTAGTGACGATCTCTTCGAAGACTGCTGGCCCGATATGGCGAAACGGCTCGAGTCGTTGCACTGCATCGTCCGGCGGGTCTATGGCCACGACTGTCAATGCAGCGAGTGGCATGCCCTCCGGTGTTCTCACAAAAGCAAAGGTGGCAGACACTGAATCGGGAGCGGCGGCAAGAAGTGCCTCGCCTGCTTGGAACACATTGGCTGCTTCGTGAATCGGAAAGGCTATTTGGAGCACGGTAACCTGAGGCTCCAGCGGGTTCAGCGCGTAGTCGAACGCGGTAACCACGCCAAAGTTCCCGCCGCCGCCCCGGATTGCCCAAAAGAGGTCGGCATCCGCATCTGGTGCAGCGCGGCGAAGCTGGCCGTCAGCTGTCACAACATCTGCGCCCTGGAGGTGATCGATGGTGAGGCCAAACGCTCGTGCCAGCCAGCCTATACCACCGCCAAGTGTGAGGCCAGCAATGCCGGTGTGTGAGATCTGACCACCGGTAAGGACCAGTCCGTGCTGCTGAGTGGCTGCATCGAGGTCACCCCAACGGAGACCGGACTCGGCCCGTGCTGTCCTCATGACCGCGTCCACGTAGACCTGGCGCATTGGTGAGAGATCCAAGACAATGCCATCGTCACACGTGGAGTAGCCTGGGAAGCTGTGTCCACCACCTCGCACTGCAAGGATCGCCTGGTGCTCATGAGCAAAGGTGACGACACGCTGCACATCCTCGGTGCTTGTACAGCACGCGATCAGCGCAGGGTAACGGTCGATCATGCCATTCCAGACGCGGCGAGCCTCCTCATAGCCGCTCGAGTTCCGATCCAAAAGTGAACCGCTTAACGATGCACGGAGACGATTGACTTGGTCGGGCGGAAGGTCACGCTGTTTTCCGTCCGGCGTGCGGACGGTTATTGTCTGTTTCACATTGTCCCCCTTTTCGCGAATCATCGACTCGCCTACGGCATCAGGTCCATTACCCTTGCCTTTGGCAACAGTACTCACAGCAGGGGGCAATGTGATAACCCAGCACTCACCAACGGGTGGCTAGAGAAGGCTCGAAACATGCTCACTCACGGAGCGGGACATACAGACGGGGCCGCTCCTCGTAGGTCTCCATATCGAGAGTCTGCACAATGTACGTGGCATGAGGCGAGGTCGAAGCAGCTGCAACGTTGCCATTGCGATCCATAGCGACAATATTCATGACTGTCTCGGCCTCAGCATATGGATCTTCAAGGTGTCGGAAATCCAGCATGGCTTGTCGAAGTGCATCCTCAAGGGGCAGTCCGAAGCGGAGGTACATCACGACGCTATGAGCTGTCGCACAGCGGATTGCCATTTCGCCACGGCCGGTACAGGCAGCGGCACCGTAGCGGTTGTCGGCATAGTTCCCTGCCCCGATGATCGGGGAGTCACCGAGCCGCCCAGGCCACTTGAACCCCCAGCCGCTTGTAGAGACCGCACAGGCGATATTCCCATCAAGATCCCGCACAATGACATTGGTTGTACCGAACAGGTCCCGGTGGAGGAGCTCCGTCCAGCGACGGACGACCGACATGTAGAGCTGGTATCGATCCTCGTAAACGTTCTGTTCCGGGGCACGTTCACCGTGGATGACGGCCTGCCAGACTGCCTCGGCCTCGGGGGTGAGCAGATTGGCCACTTCAAACCCGTGGGTGCGAGCGAAGAGTTCGGCACCATCACCGACCAAGAGGACGTGCGGCGTGCACTCCATGACACGCCGTGCGATCTCGATCGGATGCGGATAGTGCTTGACTGCGCCGACGGCGCCGGCGGCCAATGTTCGTCCGTCCATGATGCTGGCATCCAGCTCAACTTCACCGAGCAGATTTGGAATGCCACCGGTTCCTACACCCTGATCACGAACATCATCCTCAACCGCTTTCACCGCGGCGATTGCGGCATCGACAGCAGAACCACCAGCACGAAGGATCCGGATCGCCGCCGGAAACCCAACTGCAGCGTTGCGACTTCCGACGACGATCCCGCGAACATCCTGAGAGCTCATGTAGTCGAGCCTCCCTCCTCAGGCAGGATTGCTCCCATGGCGGTTATCGGGCAGAGCGAATCGCCTGCTCGAAGTCCTGGCGCCACCAACGGAGAAAGAGCATACCGTCGTCTGCCCCGCTTATGGCCTCAACCGGGATTTCCATCTCATGCGGAGGAAGGCCATGTCGGGCCGTAACATGGACGACCTGACCGTCTGGCAGCGACGCACAGAGCTCCTGGAGGTGGCCGACCCGCTCCCCCTCAGCGGTCACAATTGCCGCACCACGATGCAAGACCGCATTCGCCTGGTCGATCGCTCGCACCAGTTCGCCGAGTTCAATCACTTCTGTCGACGGCGGCGATTCCTGCAGAGAAGCTGGTGGTAACCAACCGGGAATGAAGAAGGGAGTTGCTCGTTCACCGGTTAGTTGCCACACCAATTCGCCAGTGAAGAGTTCGCGGTGGAACTCTGGCAGTGTCTCCAGATCAGCACGCGAGCGACGGACAATAAGCCGCTCTTCATGCTCCGCTGTCTTGACGACCTGAAGTTCTCCCAGTGGAGCAACAAGACTGTGTCGAAGGATCAATCCCCGCCGAATGACCACAGCATTGACGCGGTGCGACGTCGGATCCAGTAGCATCCACTCGACCGTTCCTGCCTCATGACCATCGTTCGTCCATAACCGGTCGCCGAGACAGACGCGCATCGTCATTCCCCCCTTGCTCGCCACCCGCACCGGCCGACTGCAGGGCCAGTCTAGCGGAGATTGAGCGATCCGGGGAGACGCCCCGCTGCGCGAGGAGGGCAGCGAGAACCGTTGTAACGGCGAAGAGGGCGAGACTCAGCGCATTTCCGAGTCCACCGAGTCGACGAAGCTCCCAATGAGCGAGCAGATCGCCTGCGAGCCGTACCGCGGCTCCTTGGAAGTGCGATCTTCCGTTTTGTTGAGCCAGGTGTAGGCAGTTACGGTGAGGCACTCTGGTGGGCAGTGGTCACCGTCACGACCGTCGGATACGGTGACATCGCGCCGCAGACAGTTGCCGGGCGCATGGTCGCAGCCGTCCTGATGCTCGTGGGGATCGGCGTCATTGGGATGGTGACGAGTAGCTTGGCCACCTACTTTCTTGGTGGGCGAACCCGTGCTCAGCATCCAACTGTCGAGCATGTTCGCGAGCGCCTGGCGGTGTGGGACGAACTGGACACCACCGAGCGACAACGCCTGGCCGCCATGCTTTGGATCTTGGCCAACGAGGGGAACGAACTTGGCGCAGCTCGCCCAGTCTCACCGGAAGTCGTGCGAGAGCGTACCAACGCGCTTCGAGAGCGGGAGCATTGGTCGTCCGAGCGGACGCACCTCCTCAGCGACCAGACTGGCCAGTGATCCCTCGCGCTCAACTCGTCCGTCGATCACCAGCACCGGTTGGCGGCGCAGGAGCGCTCGGTACTGCTCGCGTACCGGCGGCGGGACGGTCACATTGACAAGTCCAGTCTCATCCTCGAGGGTCAGGAAAAGGACACCGCGCGCTGTTGGTGGCGCCTGCCGGCACACGACGAGTCCAGCGACACGAGCCGTTGTGCCGTGTGGCAATGTCCGCAGCCGGACAGCTGGAACGACACGCAGAAGCTGCCGCTGGCGTGCGTAGAGCTCCATCAGGTGACGATCGAGGCAAAAGCCGAGAATGGCATAGTCGAGAAACGTCTGCTCGACGGCATCCGGCTCGACGAACGAGACTGATGGT
The DNA here is from genome assembly GCF_023806465.1 of Thermomicrobium sp. CFH 73360. Classification (GTDB taxonomy): domain Bacteria; phylum Chloroflexota; class Chloroflexia; order Thermomicrobiales; family Thermomicrobiaceae; genus Thermomicrobium. The sequence goes on from NZ_JAMSLS010000003.1 coordinate 416,857, forward strand.
TCGAGTGCCTCCAGAAGACACGGCTGTGTCGTCTGCTCCGCTACCACGGCGAGCAGCTCCCACAGGAGCTCGCGACGGCCTCGTCCAGGGGCAAGCGACGCAAAAGCACCGACGAGAACCAGGGCTTCGACCTGCGCTGCAGTGAGCGCAGCCCGCCGGACGACGTCAGCTGGGTCCCGGAACGGCTGTCTCGCCCGCTCCAAGACAATGCGTTCCGCTGTGGTTCGCCCAAGAGCACGGACCCCAGCAAGACCAAGCCGCACCGGCCCATGCACTGGATCGCCGGCAAGCGTTGCTCGCACCTCGCTCCGTACGACGTCCGGTGGCAGAACGCGGATACCGCGACGCAGTGCATCCCAGACAAGTACTTCCGGCGCGTAGAAGCCCATCGGCTGGTTGTTCAAGAGAGCGCAGAGGAGAGCAGCCGGGTAATGTGCGCGGAGCCACAGCGTTTCGTAGGCTGTGCGAGCCAGCGCTGCAGCATGGCTTTTGCAGAAGCCGAACTCGGCAAATGCGGCCATCTGAGCGAAGATGCGCTCAGCAACCGACCGTGGGACACCGTTGCGGTCGGCCCCGGCGAGGAAGTCACCGCGTAACGCCTCCATTGCTGCACGTGAGCGCTTACTCCCCATCGCGCGCCGGAAGGCATCAGCCTGACCAGCTGTCATCCCGGCGATCGCCATTGCAACCTCCAAGACCTGTTCCTGATAGAGGATGACGCCGAGCGTCTCGCGGAGAATGGGCTCAAGCTTTGGGTGAAGGAAGCGCACCGGCTCGATCCCTTGGCGGCGCCGAATATAGGGGTGCACCATACCGCCCTGGATTGGGCCGGGCCGAATGATCGCCACCTGGGCGATCAGATCCTCGAATCGTTCGGGACGTGTGCGCGGCAAGCTCTGCTGTTGTGCGCGACTCTCGACCTGATACGTCCCGATTGTGTCTGCCTCTTGCAACAGCCGGTAGACAGCTGGATCGTCGAGCGGTAGCTGTTCCAGATCGATCTGGATGCCGCTCACCCGCTCAATCAGTTCAACCGCCTCGTGAACAACCGAGATGGCACGCACGCAGAGCAGATCGGTTTTGATCAGTCCCGCTTCCTCAATATCCCGTTTGTCCCAGCCCAGGACAATCCGTCCCGGCATCCGCGAGGGCTCGACGGTGGTCAGCTCCACAACCGGTCGGCCGGTGATGACCATGCCACCGACATGGACAGAAAGATGACGCGGAATGTCTTCCAACGCTGGGGCCAGACGCACGAGCCACTTGAGCCGGCGTTGTTCTTCCTCATTGAGACGTGGCATGAGCGTGCGCGCAACTGCTGCGAGCGGCTCGCCGAGGCGTCCCTGGCTCTTGGCGAGCTCGTCGACCAGCTCTGGTGGCAACGCAAGAACGCGCCCAAGGTCACGAATTGCGCTACGGGCCTGGAATGTGACATAATTGCAGACCATAGCAGCATGGTCGACGCCATAGGTGGCATAAACGTAGGCAATGGCTCGCTCGCGGTCTTCAAGACCAAAGTCGATATCGATGTCCGGCATCGAGGGACGCTCTTCGTTGAGGAAGCGCTCGAAGAGCAGACGATGGGCAAGCGGATCGACCTGCGTAATCCCCAAGCAGTAGGCGACGAGCGAGTCAGCTGCTGAGCCGCGCCCGCGTCCGCGGAAGCGATTGGCGAGATCGGCGCAGATCAAGAAGAACTCAGCGACGCCGAGCCGCTCAATGACGCCAAGTTCGTGTTCAAGCTGCCGCACGACCGGCTCGGAGAGCGTGCCGTAGCGGCGTTGTGCTCCCTCGTAGGCCTGGCGACGCAAGACCTGCATCGGTGTCTCGCCAGGCGGAACGAGATGGGGGAGTGGTGGGAAGCGGACCTGACGAAAATCGAGCGAGACCTGGCAGCGCTCAGCGAGGCGCACCGTGTTGACCAGAGCCTCCGGCAGGTGGTGAAACCGGCAAGCCATCGTCGCCGGTGGGACGAGTCTATAGGCCGACGAGGTCTTGCGGGCTGGGTGTGGGGTATCGACGGTAATGCCCTCCCGAATGCAGACGAGCACGTCTTGCAGACGCCAGCTCTGCTCATCGAGATAGTGAACATTACCAGTCACGACGACTGAGAGGCCGGTGGCTTCGGCCAGATTGACCAGCTCGCTCACCCGCTGGCGATCGCCACGCTCACCGTGGTCCTCGAGCTCCACAAAGCAGCGCTCTGGGCCAAAGAGGCGGGCCAGACGGGTAGTCCAGGCCCAGGCTGCGGCTCGTCCGTCACGGGCAAGCGCGCGAGCAATCGGCCCTTCTCGGCAGCCAGTGAGGATGATGAGTCCATCGTGCCACTCTGCCAGCCACTTCCAGGGGAGTGCAACCGCGCGTCGTCCCGGTGAACCTTCGAGAGCGAGCTGCGTGCCGGTCGATTCAGGGCCATCAGGGGTCGACCATCCAAGGCGAGCTGCCGAGAGGAGGCGCGCCAGCGTCGCGTAACCGCGGTCATTCTCAGCCAGGAGTGTGAGATGACTCCCGTCCTCCATGGTCACCTCAGCCCCAACAACGGGATGAATCCCTGCACGCTCAGCAGCACGGACAAAGCGAACGACACCATGCAGCGCATCGTGGTCGGTGAGTGCGAGATGCTGGTAGCCCAGCGCGGCAGCTCGCTCGATGAGCTGCTCGGGTTGGCACGGCGCATCGAGGAGTGAGAAACAGGAGTGTGCGTGGAGCTCGGCGTACGGTGCAGTCATGGCCTCCCTTCTCCTCAGTCAAGGCGGCTGACCAGCCGCCACTGGTCGTCGCGTGCATCCCAGCTCAGGAGGAGTCGCTGACCGTCTGCAAGCTCCACCCATCCTGTTCGGCGATGCTGTCTCTCTGGCCACCAGAGATCGATCCGTTCCCAGGGGCCACTCCGAACGACACGCAGGCGTTGCCCAGCAACGTCCAGCCACCAGTTTTGTGCGCGCCGAATCAACCGCACTGGCTCGCCACGAGCAGGATGCGCCTCCTCGTTCGCGAGCCCCTCCAGACGCCAGCGCTGTTCGGGGAGCGGGGCAACTGGGCAATGCTCAACGACCCGCACGACGTGTCCCGGCACCAGGCGCTGGGCGAGGGTGAAGACCCGCTCACGCTCCTTGCGCCGACTCGGAGCCTCGACAAGCAAACCCGGCTGGTGCGCTGTGACAGTGCCATGCGCGTCGATGACGAGTCGGAGCAGCGTCACGGCCCCGGGAAGCACGCAGCGTAGGGCAAGGGCACGAGCACTCTCGGCGAGTTCCTCTGCTGTCCGCAGCGGATATGGGAAATGTCGACGACGCGACGTACTCCGCCCATCCTCGGCGACAAGTTCGAGTTGCAGGCGCCAGGCAACGTGACCGAGCCGATTGAGCGCCTCCATTGCCTGCGCTGCTAATGCATGGAGCGTGAGTGCGAGCGCATCACTCGTCACAGCTGGCGGCTCGAGCGTCCGCTCAAAGCGGAGCGGCTCGACTGGCACTTGGCCACGGAACGGTATCGGGTCGTCACCCCGTGCAATCCGATGGGCAGTGAGCGCTTCTGTACCAAAGCGTCGCTGAATACTTCCTGGTGGCAAGTCAGCGAACTGACCAATTGTCGAAACACCGAGCGCACGGAGTCGCGCCAACACCTGGCGCGGGAGCGGCAGCCACTCGAGTGGAAGCGGGCGAAGGAAAGCGCGTGCTTCGCCGATCGGGACAACCGTGACCTCTCCCGTCGCCGCGAGCCGTGCTGCGACGCGAGCAATCCACGGCGTCGCTGCGATGCCAAGTCGGCCAGCCCCACCAGCTGCTGCGAGTGCAGCAAGCACTGCTTGGCCATAACGCTGCTCGTCACCGTAGAGGAGTCGGACACCACTTGCCTCGAACCAAACACCGGTTCGCTCCTCGTCCAACTGGACAGCCGGAGTAAGTGGGGTGAGCACCTCAGCAAGCGAGACGCTTGGTAAGCGGTCGAGCCAGAGATAGCCAACGCGCACGGAGCTCCTCCTCAAGTTGTGACCAAAGCGCAGGATCACTGGTGAGTCGTGCCGCTGCTGCCTCGCGGCTCCGGCCGAGCACGGTATTCGCGAAGGTCAAGCCGAGCGGGTGCTGGACGATGATCCCCCCGACGAGCGCAAGATCGATCCGCTCAAGAGCAAGGCGGACTCCCTCGCGCTCGCTGAACTCGACCGGGACGGGCGGCTCGCATAACGGCCAACGGGGACTCCGCTCCACATGGATGCGGACGCGGAGCCCACTGGGCAGCATGGTCGAACCGAAGGGATTCGGCGGCACGAGTTGGGCGAGTGGCTCGAGACGCAGGCGGAGTTGGGCTGCTGCAAGCCCGGGTCCGCTCGCCCGGTCGCGGACCACGACGAGCGCGGTTGGCCGACCGCGGAGGAGCGGGCGAAGCTGCCGGAGTCCGCGCTCAAGTGCTGAGCGAGTTGCCCAGTGTGGAGGAAGATCGAGCACCACAAGATCGAGCGCATCAGCAAGGAGCAGGAGGCGAGCAAGTTCCAAGGCCTCAGTCAGTGTGCGCGGCAAGGCGAGGAGAAGGTCGCGCAGGTCAACGCCCCAGCGATGGAGGCGATCGAAGTCGGCACCATGCGCAGCGTCGAGATATGCCGCCCAGCCACCGATCCGCTGTGTCGTCCGCACAAGCCAGCTCGCGAGTGTCCGCTTCCCGGAATAGGGTGGGCCAGCAAGTTCGGTGAGTCGCCCGCGAGGGATTCCGCCACCAAGTGCGAGGTCGAGCCCTAGGAGCTCGGTCGGCAGAGCACGCGGATTCCGGACGCACTGTGTGGGGACACACTCAGTGCACGCTGCGTGTGAGGAAGAAGGCTGTGTCCAGTCAAGCAGGACATGCGGCCCAAACCGTTCAACGAGCAGCCGGCGGAGGGAGGCGATCCGCTCGCGGCGAGGATCAACTGCGGATAGCGTGGCGGCTGTGCCCTCACTGGTCGATATCCCTGGTGCAAGTGAGGTGCTCTCTGTCCGAGTGTTCGCTCGCAACGGAGTCGTCTGAACTCCTGGCACGTGTCCCCCTTTCCGTGCCCCATCGTACCTCGCACATTCGTTCGGATTCATCGTAATAGAACACCTGTTCGCAGTCAAGAGTTGCCCTAGAGGCACAAGAGAAGCACGTACTTGTCTCTTGCCGAGCAGCCGGTAGGCCCTTCAAGGGGAGCGGCACGACGCTTGCACGGGGGCATAGTTCAACCAGGCTGATCACTGTGCCCTAAACCGGGGCAACTCCCATTGTCAGGCACAATGCTGTCGCCTCGTGTCAACTCTCGAACAGATCGAGCAATCCTTCGCTGGCCAGTTGGCGTCGCACGGGAGCTCGTGCCTCCACCCCCGGCTTTGGGAGCGCGCGGGAGGTCAGGCGGTTCCACAGGCGGAGCTACCGCTCTACCGGTGCAGCTCGCTCGGCGTCGAGTTCGCAGCGTGAGCCAGGGCCACGGGAAGGCTGCGGCGAGCGCAGCCTGCACTCCTGCGCTGAGGGGATCATCCATTCACTGCCATGGGCCGTGCCACACGCTCTCGCCGATCAGCACCAGCTCAACCCGGCACAAGGGCCACGCTCCGGAGCCGGCTATACGAGCGGCTGGACTTGTCCCGGTTCAGCCGGCGGCCGATGAGCGCCTCACCCCGAACAGGAGAAGCACGCTGAGCATCCAGATCAGCCAGCGTGTCGGTGATCGTTCCCGACGGCATGACAATCCGCTCCCTTTCCGGCTTCACCCCTCTGCGGTCGCTCGCGCATCTTGAGTCAACCCTGACAGGCACATGTTCCTCGCGCTGCATGACCCATAGATCCCTCGGTTCGGAAAGACGACGAGTGCTTGTGCACCCAAACGTGTCCCTGCGCCCTGACCAGCATGCCAAGCCCAAGGCGGCACGCTGCCTTCATGCCCGTTGTGATCCCCCCTGGCCTTCTGTTCGCTCCAGCCGGCAGGATCGCCTGACCACCCACCAGGCACCAGCGATCGAGCCGCCTGCCCAGACGAGTGCAACCAGGCTGCGCAGCCCAATGGGGCTCCCCGCCAATTCGGCATCCCAGATCGGCCCTTGGCGAATTCCCAGCCAGAGGGCTGTCGTGAAGAGCCAGGCGACGAAGAGTTCGTAGACCCAGTCGAGCAGGCGAAAATGACGAAAGCGCCGCACAATCCTGAATGTGCCGACTGCGATCCCGAGGGCAACACCGCCAAAGTAGGCGATCGCAGAGAAGAGCGGATACCACTCGTTCCACTGCATCCTCATCACTCCTCACCCGACGCCAAGCATCTTGCTTATGGTCCCCATGGAGGTTCCTGCCAGCAGCAATGGTGCCGCCAGGCGCACGAGCATGCCAAGCAATGTATAGTGATCGTCACCCGAGATGAGACGTTGTCAAAATCACGAATATTGGATTCTTTGCGGCAATCGTTGGTACTCAACGACGTCCAGCTTGTCCTCGCTGCCTACCTCGAAGAGATATCGCTTTATCCAGCCATGTCGACGGTGGATCCGTTGTTGCTGGCACGGTGGGCTCGATGGCGCACTCCTCGCTTAATCCAGTACCAGAGAAAGGCGCCGGTGAATATTGTCTGGAGGAGTGTCAGGTAGGGATCATCCATGTACGGTTGGGGGCCAGTGCGTAGCGTGTAGAGATGGTGACCGAGGCCGAGAATGCTTCCGAAGCCCCCGATGAGGCGCCAGTGCCAGCGACCCGGACCGGTCTGGTCAGAGCGCCGCCCGAGGAAGAGCCCAGTTGTCAGAATCGGGATGACGCAGAGCAGCATGACCAGCCAGAGGATCCAATGAATGGTTGCCCCGTGCAGAACGATACCTTCACCTCTGGACGACTCAGGGCAAGGACGCGAGCACTCACTCATGTTCCTGACTCGGCGCAACACGGAGTACAGGACCATCCACCAGGGCACGAGATGTATAGACACCAAGGGCATCGAGTCAGGATGCATGAAGCGGCGAGCCACGAGAGGCCTGCACCACAGACAAAGAAGCAGGTCCAACCAGTACATCGCCGCGGTCCCGAGCACTCGCGCCTCAGCTCCGCCGCTCACCATGGCTCTCTTCGCACCTCGATAGGCTGAACGTCGCAGCACTCGCGTTGGTGAGTGGTGTCTTCCGGCAACTCGCGCGTGCAGCAGTCAACGATCTGCTCACCAGCATGCTTGCGTTCCGTTCGTGGCTCGCGCTGGTCCGCTTTTGAGAAAACCCGGCCTGGCTCCTCATCGATGGCGGTGCGGTCGGCTTCCTCCAGCACAGCCCCCCAGGGCAGGGAGCGAACGCCCGCCCGTCTCACCCAGCGACACCAGCACAGGCAGCGAGGGCTGCTTGTCCAAGACTGATCCCACCATCATTCGGTGGTACGGCGCGGTTGATCCACAACTCAAGCCGGTGAGGCCGCAGGAGCTCCGCAACCCGTTCAAGCAGGAGGGCATTTTGGAAGACACCACCAGAGACAACCACCCGTTGCGCACGGTATGCCGCACAGTACTCCACGGCAACTGTCACAACAGCTGCTGCGACTGCCTCATGAAATGCCCGCGCAATCTCGGTGATATCCCGTCCTCGACAGCGATCCTCAACAACTGCAGCAAGGAGTGGGCGGAAGTCCAGCTCTCCCTCAGCCAATGGGAAGGGATAAGGCTGCACCGGCGGTGACTTCTGCGCGAGATGCTCCAACCACATGGCAGCTTGGCCCTCAAAGCTGATCGATCGGGTAAAACCACAAAGCGCCGCAACAGTATCAAAGAGTCGTCCCATTGAGGTGGTGGGAAAACAACGCAGGCCGCGAGCCACTAACTCACGTGCCTTCTTGTACTGCTCAGGGAAGCGAAAGGGTGGAGCAGTAAGGTCAGGAAAGCCCTCAAGGGCGACGAAGAACCCCGCCGCTGCTTGGACCGGCCATCGGGCTGCCGCATCGCCACCAGGAAGCACCGCTTGCCGCAAGTGAGCAACACGCTGGAACCCTTCGCTCAGTGACCCGACAAATACCTCACCGCCCCAGATCGATCCGTCATCACCGTAGCCGGTACCGTCGAAGGCTAGACCAATGATGCGTTCGGACCAGCAGCCACGCTCAGCCAGCACGCTCGCGATGTGTGCGCGATGATGCTGCACTGCCACATGCTGACCAGGCAGCGTAAGCGCATGATCCGTCGAGACATATGCCGGGTGCGCATCATGCGCAATAATCGCCTGTTCGAGCTCCACCTCATACATTGCACAAAGGTCGCGAATGGTGGCCGTGAACGCCTCCACAACCGGCCAGTGGTCAAGGTCACCAATATGCTGACTCACAAACGCTTGTCCCTCGATCACCACGGTGATCGTGTTTTTGAGGTCAGCACCCACAGCCAGAATCGGTCGGCTTGTGGGGAGCGTTGCGACCATGCTCGGAGCAAGCCCGCGTGACCGGCGCACGATGACTGGCCCAAGGGCTGTCATCCGCACGACGGAGTCATCGACGCGACGTGCAATGGGCCGTTCGCCCACAAGGAACCCGTCCGCAATACCGCTGAGGCGGGTGAAAGCGTCGTCCTCGGTAAAGGCAATCGGTTCTTCGGAGCGGTTTCCACTCGTCATCACGAGAACCGCTGGTGCGCCAGCTGCAAAGAGCAGAAAGTGCAGGGGAGCATAGGGCAGCAGAATCCCGAGTTCGCGATTGTCCGGCGCAACACCAGGAAGAAACACTCGTGCCGGAAGTAACACGATCGGCCGAGCTGGGGAGGTTAACACCGCACGGGCTGCGTCGTTGAGCTCCACCAACTCGGCGGCGGCTGCAAGGCTCGCAACCATTAGAGCGAACGGTTTTTCTTTCCGGAACTTCCGTTGGCGCAGTGTCTGGACAGCGGCCGCGTTTCGGGCGTCACAGGCCAGATGATAGCCTCCGATCCCCTTGATCGCGACAATTCGTCCCGCGCGGAGCCACTCTGCAGCCTCCTGGATAGCTGCTGGACCGCGCGCCTGTTGCAACCGGTGCGCATCGATGAGTAGGTACTGTGGACCACAGACAGGACAGGCTACCGGTTGGGCATGGAAGCGCCGGTCAGCAGGGTCGTGATACTCGCGGGCGCAGTCTGGACACAGTGGCCAGTCTTTCATCGTCGTGCGCGGACGGTCATAAGGAAGACCGAGCACGATACTGTAGCGTGGCCCGCAGTTCGTGCAGTTGATGTAGGCATACCAGTAGCGCCGATGAGAAGGGTCGAAGAGTTCGCGCAGGCAATCTGCGCAGACCGGAAGATCTGGTGCAATGCGCGTGGTTGGGCGCTCGCGCCGCTGACTTTCGCGGATCGTGAATCCGGTCAGGCCACGTGGAGCGATCGCCTGGACGACCACTTGGTCAATCCGCGCCGCTGGGGGAGGATGCGTGGTCAGCTCGTGCAGGAACGTTTCGATCGCTGCTTGGTTTCCCTCAAGAACGATTTCGACTCCATGCTCACCGTTGGCCACCCACCCACTCAGACCACAGGACGTGGCCAAGCGATAGACAAAGGGGCGGAAGCCCACCCCTTGCACGATGCCAGTGACACGGACGGAGTACGCTGCGAGTTGGGTCAATCGGTCAAAAGGCGCAGACACGACCTTGCCACCCGATGCGAATCACTTGGCCATCCTCGACGAGCACTGGTACAGCGCGTCTTCCTCCCGTGAGGCTGAGCAAGCGCTCCCGCGCTATGGCGTCGAGCTCGACGTCGTACTCGACAAACGCCAGGCCGCGCCACTGCAGGTCTTCCCGCAACTCAGCAGTGTACGGACACCACCGTGTCCCATAGAGTTCAAGCTGAGCCATAGAGCACAACCTCCAGCAGTTCACGGAGGATGTGATAAGCCGAGGCCTGTACTTCCTGAATCCGTGGGATGTAGTCACAGTGGACAACAATGGCATAGTCGACCAGTTGCCGGCGCACGATTTCTCCGCCGTCATAGCCGAGCAAGCCAATGGTCAAAAGGCCGCGTTTCCGCGCCTCCTCAAGTGCCAAGATGACGTTACGAGATCCCCCACTTGTTGAGATCCCGATCGCCACATCGTTGGGCTGGGCATGGGGAATCAACTGGCGCAGAAACATCACCTCTTGGCCAACGTCATTGGCAATTGCGGAGAGATTTGCCGGTTCCAGCGCGAGCGAGATTGCTGGGATGGGATGGTAATCAGCTGGAGGGATCACGCAATCGAGCGCCAGGTCGTTGGCATCGGTCGCCGAACCGCCATTTCCAAAGCAGATCAGTTTTCCGCCACGCTCGATCCGTTCCGCAATTGCTGTCGCAGCTCGAGCGATCGTCTCCGCCTGCTCGCGAGCAAGCTCCTCTCGCAGACGCTCATCGTCCTCAGCCTTGGCCACAATGGACCGGGCAACCTCAGGTTCGACAGAACGCAGGTCGACGAATTCACCACCAAGGAAAGGGTAGAGGGTCGCCATCTCGCCGATATCGTGTCCCGCGAGCTGGCGATGCTCGAAGAAGACATGCACGGTCTCCCACAGCGTGTGATAGAGAATCTCGATCAACTCCTGATGGACAAATGGATTACTTGAGGGAGCCTGGACAGCATAATCGGCCGTACCCGCCTCACCGGGCAAGGCCAGGGTAAGGATTCCACGGCTCCAGAGTTCCTGAAGACACGCATGCACACGCTCGTCCCCGTCAGGTGGTCCAAACCCCAGAGCCATGTCTTTCGGTTGAGCAACCGCAGTACTCCATTCCGGGAATGCAAGACTCAGATCGAGGGCTGGCAAGGCACGTTTGCCAACGATCACGGGATGGATGAACTCAACTGAGACATGTTGGGCATCGGTAGCGTAGGGGCCGCGGCCAAAGGCGAGGAGACGACCGCCCTCAAGGAAACGCTCCGCCATTTGTCGGCAGATGGTAGCGAGTCTGGGTGCTTCGCGCGGGAAAAAGGCTTGTGAACAGGCATTGCGCTCGCTGAGCCGTTGTCGGACAAGCGAGGTGAGCGTCCTACTCATGGCGGCGACTCCTCGTCTCGACGCGTTGCTTAGCAGATGCGTGGCAACGGATCTCCCACCAACATGTCGATCACGCGCTGGCCACCATACGGGGTCGATACGATGACGACACCGGCAGGTTGCTCCTGCACCTCCCCGATACACGCTGCCTGCTCACCACCCGGCACCCGCTGGAGTGCTGCGAGGGCAGCATCTACCCATGCAGGATCGACCACCGCGAGGAGTTGCCCCTCATTCGCAATATAGAGCGGGTCGAGACCGAGCAACTCGCAGGCTCCCCGTACCGCATCGCGGACGGGAATCGCTTCCTCAGCCAGTGTGATCGCCACGCGAGCATCCCGCGCGAGCTCATTCAGTGCGGTTGCCACTCCGCCGCGGGTCGGATCCCGCATCCAGTGAAGGCCAGGGCTTGCCGCCTCGAGCAGCGCCTCGACGAACGGCGTTAGCGCGCGGGTATCGGAAACGAGATCGGCTTCGAGGTCGAGTTCTCCGCGCGCCAGCAGCACAGTGATCCCATGATCTCCAATTGGGCCGCTGATCAGTATCTGATCGCCAGGACGGACGCGGTGAACACCAAGCTCAGCTCGCGGGTCGACGAGCCCAACTCCTGCGGTCACGATGTAGAGTCCGTCGGCCTTCCCGTGTTCCACCACTTTGGTGTCACCACCGACGATGGACACCCCAGCACGACGCGCTGCCTGCGCAAGTGCTTCGACCTCCGCCCGGAGCACTTCGCTTGGTAGCCCCGCCTCCACGATAAAAGCCGCGAGGAGTCCAAGGGGACGAGCACCACTGACTGCCAGATCGTTGACCGTTCCATGCACAGCCAGTTCGCCGATAGAGCCACCAGGGAACCGCAACGGTTTGACAACAAACGCATCAGTGGTCAATGCAAGGCGCAACCCTTCGATCGACATGATTGCTGAATCTTCCAGGGGAATTAAAGCCGGATTGGCAAGCAGGGGCAGGAACAAGCCCTCGATCAGCCGGCGCGACGCCTTACCGCCTGCTCCGTGGACCAGCTCGATCACGGCATCGTGGAAGGTAGGCTGCACCGACGTCTCACGCATCAGTCGTCCCTCCCAGCGGCAGCCAAGCGATGGACATAGTGATAGTAGGCTGCACAGGCGCCTTCATTGGATACCATGAGCGCACCAATTGGGTGTTCCGGTGTACATTCGCGCCCGAAAAGCTTGCACTGAGGCGGTTTGAGCACGCCCTTGAGCACCTCGCCGCACTGGGCTGCTTTGGGATCGGTGACGCGAACACCAGGGACGTCAAATTGCCGCTCGGCATCCCAATCAGCGTACGCCTCGGAGATCTTGAGTGCTGACTGGGAGATGAACCCAAGGCCACGCCATTCGAAGTACGGCCGGAGCTCGAAGACTTCCGCCATTGCCGCAAGTGCCGCACGATTCCCATCCCAGGGAACCACGCGACTGTACTGGTTTTCCACCTCTGCACGCCCTTCGGCGAGTTGCCTGAGGATCATGAGAATCGACTGGAGAATATCGAGGGGCTCAAAACCCGACACCACCAGTGGTTTACCATAATCCCGCGCCACAAAGAGGTATGGCCGACAGCCGATGACGGTCGAGACATGCCCTGGCCCGATGAACCCATCCAGACGCATGTCAGGGGAGTCGAGAATAGCACGAATTGCTGGCACGATGAGGACATGGTTACAGAACACGGAGAAGTTGCGAATCCCCAAGGCCTTCGCCTTCTGAAGCGTCAGTGCCGTCGAGGGTGCAGTCGTCTCAAACCCAATAGCAAAAAAGACGACATGCTTCTCGGGGTGCGCCTGGGCAAGCTTGAGTGCATCAAGCGGCGAATAAACCATACGGACATCAGCACCCCGTGCACGGTACTCGAGAGGGGTCCCACGGCGACCAGGCACACGCATCATATCGCCGAAAGCCGTGAAGATGACATTCGGTTGCTCAGCCAACGCCAGGCCATCATCAATACGTCCCATCGGCAAGACACAGACTGGGCAGCCCGGTCCATGAATCAGTTCAACATTGGGCGGAAGGAGCTCGACCAGTCCATGCCGGTAGATCGCATGGGTGTGGCCGCCGCAGACCTCCATGATCCGGTAGTGCCGATCAGGATCGGCCAGGCGAGCAATCTCGGCTGCCACAGCACGGATCAGTCGCGGATCACGGAGTTCATCGACGTAGCGCATTCGTTGCCCCCTTGAATCCGTGCCAGCGCGACCCCAAGATGCACGAGCAGGATATCCCCGACGCAAACATCCTCAAGAAAGTCAAGGGCGACACGGGCACGCTGCCCACAACGATCCTCGCAGAGGGCCTCCTGGCCTTCAATGGCGAGCACGATCACCGGGACAGCCAGGTCACCGCAGGTGGTGCAGCCATTCTGATCAAGCGTGCAGCTACCGTATTGGGCGAGTTCCGGGTGAACATCACTCGGCCACATCGAAGAGATACCCCCGCACTTCCTCCATGGCCTGTTCATCTTCCCCGAGTGCCTCTAAGAGCCGAAGTTGCGCAGCGGCCTCCTGCTCGCTGACCTTACTCAAAGCGAACCCGACATGAATCAAGACCCAATCTCCCTCTCTCAGTCCTTCATCCCACACCAGGTCCACGTTGACTCGACGTCGGACACCAAGGACCTCCACCAAGGCAAGGTGTGTTTCTGGTTCGAGTGCGACGATTTGGCCGGGGATAGCTAGGCACATGAGAGCACTCCTTTAATACTCCGGAACCTCGCCCACCAGCATGGCACGCCGTGCGCGCAGCCATGCCACCCAGGCCTCGATTCCTTCACCTGTCCGCGCCGAGAGGGTAAGGCAAGGTACTTGAGGATTCACACGCTGCACTGAAGTGCGGAAGCGCTCAAGATCGAAGCTGAGATACGGGATGAGATCGCTCTTCGTCAGCAGCACCAGATCGGCGCGGTGAACAATCGGCGGATACTTCTCCGGCTTGTCCTCCCCCTCCGTAACCGCGAAGAGGACGACACGGGCCTCCTCACCCAAGTCGAAGCTTGCGGGGCAGACAAGGTTCCCGACGTTCTCGATGAAGAGGTACTGAAGTTCGCGAAGTTCTTTGCCTTCGAGCGCGGCGGCGACCATCGCCGCCTCGAGATGGCAGACCGTTCCAGTGGTGACTTGCCGCACCCAGCGCGCGTGCGGGCGCAGCCGTTGAGCATCGTTCTCCGTCGCAAGATCACCGACGACGACTGCGGCAGGCACCGCGGCGAGTGATGCGAGCGTTACCTCAAGCAACGTCGTCTTGCCAGCGCCAGGGCTGGACATGAGGTTGACTGTCAAAACACCAGCCTCGCGGAAGGAGCGACGGAGCTGCTCTGCGAGAAGCTCGTTACGCTCGAGGAGACGCTGCTCGAAACGAAGGAGCTCCTCAACCATGCACCACCTCCGCCGCCACCAGGTCGAGTTCGTCGCCGCCGACGACGTCGAGCGTCGGAGCACCGCATGAAGGGCAGGCCGATGGGAGAGAGACGAGCCGGAGCAGCAGGGGATCAGTCTCTTCGCAGTTCGCGTCGTCGAGCTGCTGCTGGTGCTCGCACAAGCGACAGCGGACGACGAGAGGTGTGCGCTCGATCACAAGCCGAGCCCCCTCAGCGCACGTACCAAGCGCGGCGACTTCGAAGGCCGACCGGAGCGCGGAGTCGACGACGCCAGCGAGCGGACCGATCCGGAGGTGCACGGTAGTGACACGAACCTCCGACCGATCCTGCAAGCGCTCCGTGAGCGCCTCGAGGAGAGCCATGGCGAGCGAGAGCTCGTGCATTCGTTTCCTCCGGGGAAAAGCCTCAGGTGGTCACGACAGATCAGAATGAGAAGGCCCGCACCTCGAACCGGTTGACCACCGCGGTCCCATGAACAGAACTTTACTGCGCACAACAGGATGATACTCGATACAGCCGCATCGCCGCCCCACGCAGACCACCTCGACAGAAGCTCTCCCGCAGAAAATGCGGAGAAGAGGGAAAGAGCCGATGATGCCTTGCGGGAGTCCTGCTGAATGCTACGGAGGCATGTGCGGGGACAGAGGGGAACGTCTCTGGCTCGCCAGAACAGTCGACCCCATATGTGTGCATCACTTCTGCAAGGATCCCACACGATCGGCATCATGAGCACTCGCTCGCCATCCAGCTCTCGGTGATGTCGCAATTATCAGACGATTCTGCCGAACGACCTCAGCAACAGACGAGAAGCAAGGAGCTCGAACGAAGCCACTGGAGCGGAATCGTAGGGTGTCCCGGGGCTGCCGTCTCCAGAGAAATACGCATAAGTGCGCTTATGCGTATTCCATGAGTGATGGATTCCATCGCGCCGGAATTCTCCTGGTTAAGCACCACACGCGACGATGAGGGTCCCCTCATACGATCGCCGAGCTCCACCTGTCACCGCGCCAGCACCCTCAGCTTGCTCCCGGTGGCACAACGGCATTCGTGCGACGACCATCACGTTCGGCTGCTTCATCGGTCTTTTCGCGAACGCGCTCCAAGAGCGCGGCCAAACCAATCCGCTCACTTCCGGCGAACGCAGCCAGCCGCGCTCGGTTGCATCGCACCTCGACCCGCTCCCCGACCGCCAACTCGACGGAAGGCGGCTGGCTCGTTTCTACCGTGATGCCGCAGCGCAGGAGCACTCGATACACCGTTTCGGCCCCGACAAAGCGTCGGTCGACCACAACCCCAAGCCCTTCTGGATGCGGCTCCAACACCACGTCTCGTGGACGCAGCAGGAGCTCCACCTGTTCGACAGGCGCCCGCTCCCCTTCCAGTGCAAAGGGGCCGAGATCACTGCGACCAATCGTCCCGAGTACCCGGGCGGGAACGAAGGTCGCTTGCCCAAGCAGGCGGGCTACCTCGCGAGTCTTTGGTTCGTGATACACCCGCTCCGGTGTATCGACTTGCACGATTGTCCCACCGAGCATGACCGCAACGCGGTCCGCCAGCGACAACGCTTCGTCGCGATCGTGTGTCACAAGCACGACCGTCGCACCAAGCTCCCGCAGCAGCCGCCGCAATTCTTCCCGCATTCGCTGCCGGAGCTCCGCGTCCAGGTTGGCAAACGGCTCATCCAAGAGCAGCACGGATGGTCGCGGTGCGAGTGCTCGGGCGATCGCGACCCGCTGTTGCTGCCCCCCAGAGAGCTGATGCGGGTAGCGCTTCCGGAAGGGTCCGAGTCCAGTAAGTTGCAGGAGTTCCTCGACACGCTGCCGTCGCTCGCTCCGTCCCAGACGATGGAGTCCGAAAGCAATGTTCTCCTCCACCGTCAGATGCGGGAAGAGTGCGTAGTCCTGGAAAACAAGCCCAACGCCTCGTTCCTCCGGTGGGAGAAACCGATCGCCCCCAGCTACCAACACCCCAGCAATCTCGATCGACCCGGCGTCTGGTCGCTCCAATCCGGCGGTCAGCCGCAACGTTGTCGTCTTCCCACAGCCGCTTGGCCCCAGAATAGCGAGGAGTTCACCCCCTCGCACTTCAAGCCAGAGATCATGCACCGCCGGATGCTGGTGACCGGGATACCACTTCCACACCCCGGCCAGTCGGACTGCTGCCGAATGCACCGCTATGCCTCCCTCCCGCGCCGCACTGTCCGGTCCTCCCACCAGCTGAAGAGTGCCATTGGGATCACTCCCGTGCCGAGCAAAAGCAACGTCGGCAGCGCAGCGTGTGACCAGTATGCATCTGCTGTTGCGTTCCAGATTGTCGTTGCCAGGGTCGTAAATCCAATTGGGCTCAGCAACAGTGTGACCGGGAGCTCCTTCACAGTTGTTAGGAAGACAAGGAGCATGGCACTGAGCGTCCCTGGGAGGGCGAGTGGGAGTTGGACGCGGAGCCACGTCCGCCAGGGTCGCAACCCCAGTGTCCGGGCCGCTTCCTCCCACCGCGGGCTTTGCTGCACGAGGACCGCACGGACTGTCCCCACCGCCTCCGGGAGAAAGCGCAAGGCATAGCCGATGATGAGCAACGGTAGCGTCTGATACAGCAGCGGGAAAAGCTGCGCCGAAAGTGAGACAAGGGCCAACGCAAGGACAATCCCCGGCAAGCTGTAGGTAATCCACAGTGGAAGATCGATCAGTCGTGTCAGCCGATTCGTCCCGCGAATGACGGCTCGCGCCACAGGAAAGGCGAGGGCCACGGTGACAATCCCCGCAGCCAGGCTGACCGCGAGTGAGTGCAGAAACGGAGTACTCACATCCGGCAGCGCCTCGCCGAGACGGCGCGCCCGCCACCACCAGTACAGCGCGACACCAGCGGGTAAGCCGAGGGCCACTCCACTGACCAGCACGCCAAGGCCCGCCAGAAACCAGGCCCAGACATTTGGTCGCGCCCGGGACGCTGGCCGACTCGATCCCGCAGTGCGAAAGAAGGCCGCGCGCTGACGCCACTGTCGCTCCACCAGCACCAACACAGTGGTCAGTCCAACGAGAAGTAACGCCAGCGCAGCAGCTGCCGCCCGATCAAAAGAGAGTCGATACTGGTTGTAAATGCTGTAGGTCAACGTCGGATAGCGCAGAATTGCGATTGCCCCAAAATCACTCAAAACATACAGTGCCGTGAGCAACATACCAGAGACAAGTCCTGGCCGGAGCAATGGTACCGTGATATACCAAAAGGTTGCCAAGCGCGTGTGTCCGAGCGTACGTGCCGCATCCTCGAAGCTTGGGTCAAGTCCACGAAGACTCGCTCGTATCGCCAAATACCCATACGGATAGGTCACCAGGGTCAACGTGAGCCAAGCACCAAAGAAGCCGTAGATCTCGGGTAACCGTTCAAGACCTAGCACCCGCTCTGCAACGCCTGCGAGAGCACCACGTGGACCAAGCGTCGCAACGACCGCATAGGCTGTGAGATAGCTGGGGACGGCCATGGGAAGCGCGAAAAGGATGGTCATGACCCGCCGGCCCGGCAGGGCGACCCGTTCTGTCACCCAGGCAAGCGGCAGTGCTAACAGAGCGCTCGTCAACGCCACCGTTGCGGCCAAACCAAGGCTGCGCAGGAGGAGCGTAACGGTTCGCGGATGCTGCAGGGCAGCAAGCGCACTCTCGCTCCCCTGCCAGGAACGCCAGAGAAGGTAGGCAAGCGGGCCCAACGCAATGACCGCGATGGCAATGGCAAAAAGCTCGTCCAATGCCAGCGTTCGGTGCGGTCGTCGGACGACAACTGGCTGTTCGAGCGTGGGCCCGCTTACCTGTACCTTCACAGAAGCCCAACCTCCTGTAGCAGTGCCAATGTACCGCGGAGATCATCGAGATCGGACAGGTCGATCGCCGGTGGATTCAGCTGATCAAGTGGCGGCAAGTCCGGATGCGCCGGTACTCCCTTAAGCAGTGGATACTCAAACGTTTGCTCAGAGAAGTAGCGTTGCGCCGGTTCGCTTAAGAGATAGTCCGCCAACCGCACTGCGAGATCTGGCGCGCGACTACTGGCGAGGATACCGATACCAGCGACGTTGACCAGACCACCAGGATCGCCGTTGGTATAGAAGTAGTTCTCCGCCGGCAACGGCTGGCCCGCCTGCGCACGCTCCCGCATGAGATAGTAGTGGTTGACGAACCCTGCCTCGATCTCCCCCTTGATGGTCGCCTGCACAATGCTCGAATTGTTGGGAAATACGCGCGGGTCGAGCGCCTTGATCCCCTCCAGCCAGGCCCGCGCCGTGTCCTCTCCGCGTAGACGGCGCAGCGCAGTCACGAACGCCTGGAACGAGCCGTTCGTTGGAGCCCAGCCAAGCCGTGCGCGCCAGCGCTCGTTCCCGGCAAAGTCGAGGATCGAGGCCGGGATCTCCTCTGGTCGCACCCGTTCGGTGTTGTACACCACGGTGCGGACACGGCCACTCACCCCAATCCACACACCCTGCGGCGATCGATAGGGTTCGGGGACACGCTCAAGGAGCTCCGATGGCAACTGCATCAGTCGCCCCTCCTTGGCCAAGGCACCAAGGGCACCCGCATCCTGACCAAAGAACAGGTCTGCTGGTGAGCGATCCCCTTCTTCTAAGATTGCTGTTGCCAGCTCGGCGGTATCTCCGTAGCGAACGCGCACATCCAGCCCCAGTTCCTCGGCAATGCGGTCAAGGAGAGGGCCGATGAGCGACTTGGAGCGCCCAGAATACACCGTAACGGTTCCAGTGCGTGATACGGCAGTGGAGGAACCGGGA
This sequence comes from Thermomicrobium sp. CFH 73360, assembly GCF_023806465.1. Taxonomy (GTDB): domain Bacteria; phylum Chloroflexota; class Chloroflexia; order Thermomicrobiales; family Thermomicrobiaceae; genus Thermomicrobium. The sequence goes on from NZ_JAMSLS010000003.1 coordinate 435,975, forward strand.
GACGGTGCTGGGGTCGGCGTGACAGCTGGTGTACTCTCCGTGCCGGTAGTCGGTGTCGAAAGCGATCCCGTCGGGATAGCAGTTGGCGTGGCTTCCTGCGAGCCACCGCTGCAGGCGGCTAGTACCGTCGTCATGCCAGCGGCGAGCCCGAACCCGCCGAGGCGGAGCAGATCGCGGCGACGCATCCTTTCCTCCCTTGCTGTCGTCGTGTCTTCTCCGTCCAGCCTTTCCCCTTCTGGGACGACCGTTGGTTCGGGCTTGGTGGCCACCGCAGAATCCCGACCATTCCAGTCGGATTTATTCTCGGTGTACGGACACCCAGATGTCAAGAGAATCCGCCACCAATCGGACGGAGCTCCGGTGTGTGCGCTGCGGAGAAGTGACAGTGGTAGGGCTTGGAGTCGAGTCTGGGCATCCCCAAAGGTCTAGGGGCCGCACCGCAACACGATACACGTCGCACGCGACCACGTCCCCCTTCGTTCGCCCAGCACCAGTCGCGCAGATTCCCACCGCAGTGCTGCGCACCAACGCAAGAACCGGTCACGAGAACTGGAGGAGGACGTACAGGACGTATTGTCCTCGCTCAACGACGAAACGCCGAACCATCCCCTCTTGACAGTGGAAGCCCCGTCACCTAATGTGGCATTAAAGTTCCGAGAGGATTCAGCGAGGCAAGGGTTTGTCCATCATGCATCAGTCTCGCCCAACACATACCCTCAGCACCGGTGAGCGTATCCTCCGTGCGCTCCAGTTGATCGTCGAACGGCAGCCCGATATTTCTGTCAAAGAACTGGCAATGGAGCTCGGGGTTAGCCTCTCCACGGCGTATCACCTGGTACACACGCTGGTCGCTGCTGGCTACGTCGTCGCGGAGCCGCATCGGAGTCTGCGCCCCGGCCCGGTGCTCTTTCGTTTGTTGGAGCACATGCAGTCTCGTCCCTCGCACCTGGAAGCATACCGCCCACTCGTCGACGAGGTTGCACAGATGACGGGATGCCGGGCGTACCTCGCGACGTGGTCGGATCGGGACGTTGAAGTGGTCTATATTCACGGACGCCGCGGTGTTCGGGAACTCCCTGGGCTCACTCGTGGCTTCCGTGGCGCAGCGCACGCACTCGCCCTTGGCAAGATCCTGCTCGCCGGTCGAACAGCGGTCGAATGGCCTCCGTACCTCCTCAACGACTGGCTGCCTCGCTTTACGCCGTACACGCTCAGCCGGCGAGCCGCACTCGAGCGAGAACTCGCAACGGTCCTGGCAAGTGCCGTCGCCTTCGACCGCGAGGAATACGCTCTTGGCTCCATGTGTCTTGCTGTTCCCTTGCGAACCACGGAGGGGATTGCGCAGGCAGCACTTGGGATCAGCGTTCCAACTCGGCGCTTCCAGGTTGAGCGCGACATGCTGGTCGCACTTCTCCGGCAGCTCGCGCTGTCAGAAGGACTCTCCGCTACCACGTAGAAGCGATTCTTGGCACATACTGCCAAAAGCGCCGACAAGCCTTGTGCCACCACGTTCCCCCGGAGTACACTAGTCATTAGAACAGCTCTCGATCCCAAGGGTAAGGACGCGCTGATGGATCAGTCCGCGCTCTGGGCACAGCTTGAGCGTGTGCTCGACCCAGAACTTGACGAGTCAATTGTTCGCTTGGGGTTCGTGCAACGACTTGAGCAGGATGGCAGCGCTGTCCGTGTTGTCCTTCGTCTCCCAACCTACTGGTGTTCGCCGAATTTTGCCTACCTCATGGCCGATGGCGTGCGGCGGGTGTTGACTGAACTCCCAGGGATTGAAGCGGTGCGGGTCGAGCTTGAAGAACACTTCGCCAGTGAAGAGATCTCCAGTGGCGTAACCTCTGGCCGATCGTTCCGCGAACTGTTCCCAACCGAGGCACAGGAAGAACTGGACGAACTCCGGTGCCGGTTTCTCGTGAAGGGTTATGCGAGCCGGCTCCTGGTTCTCGTCCAAGCATTGCGCTCCGCTGGCGCGAGCGATGACGAACTCGTCGAGTCCTCACTCGGGCAGCTCGAGCACACGGGAGATCTGGCCTGGCTTGTCCTTGACGATCGGCGTCGTGGTCCGGTGCGCGGTCGCATGGTCGAACGGTACCTCGTCCGGCGTGCGGAGTTGGGGTTACCGATGCTGCCCGAGTCACCACTACTCCTGCTCGCCGATGGGCAGCCGATTACTCGCGAGCGATTCAATGAGGAGCTCCGTCACCTGCGTACAACCGTCATCAATCTGCGAGCGAGCACAGCGCTGTGTGAGGCGCTTTTGCAGAGTCGGCAACAGTGGTGGCAAAGCGAGCGGAAGGAGGTCTTGCCGTGATTACCATTGATGGGCAAGAGGTCTTTGTAATTGATGGGCACATGCACTTCTGGGATGGCAGCCCGCAGAACTGGCGCAACCAATGGGGCGAGGCCTGGATCAAATGCTTCTACGACTACCATCTCGCGCTTAGCCCCAAAGAGGCCGTCTGGCCCTTCGAGAAGTTCATGAAGTACAGCGCTGACGACCTCGTCCGCGACCTCTTCCTCGAAGGGCATGTCGATATGGGTATCTTCAACTCCACCTACCTCCGCGAGTTCTTCACGAACGGCTTCAACACCCACGAGCAAAACTACGCCCTCGTCCAGCAGTACCCCGACCGCTTCATCCTCTGCGGCTCCTTCGACCCCCGCTGGGGCGAGGCCGGGTTCGACACCTTCCGCCGCATGGTCGAGCAGTACCCCATCCGCGGCCTCAAGCTCTACACCGCTGAGTGGTACAACGGCTCCCGCGGCTGGAAGCTCTCCGACCCCATGGCCTACCGGTACCTGGAACTCTGCCGCGAACTGGGGATCAAGAACATCCATGTCCATAAGGGGCCCACTGTTTACCCCCTGAGCAAGGACGCTTTCGATGTCCATGACATCGACTACGCCGCCACCGATTTCCCCGACCTCAACTTCATCGTCGAGCACGTCGGCTTACCGCGACTGGATGACTTCTGCTGGATCGCTAAGCAGGAGAAGAACGTTTACGCCGGGCTGGCCGTGGCCAGCGCCTTCATCGCTACCCGTCCCCGCTACTTCGCCGAGATCATGGCCAACCTCCTCTACTGGGTCGGGGAAGACAAGATCCTCTTCGGCAGTGACTATGCCATCTGGACCCCCAAGTGGATCGTAGAAGCGTTTGCCCGCTTTGAGCTCCCCGAGGATCTCAAGCAGGAGTACGGCGTGGATCTGACGCCGCAGGCCAAGCGGAAGATCCTTGGAGAGAATGCGGCGCGGCTCTACGGCATCGACATCGCCGCGCAGAAGGCGAAGTTGGCCCAGGATCCGATCGGACAGCAATTGGCTGCTCAGGCAGCCTAAGGGAGGCAACTTGGGGCCTGTCGTGTGACAGGCCCCGCCAGTCGTCAAAAGGGGGATAGCGTGCGAGCAGCACGACTCTATCGGTATGACCCAGAGATGCGGGAGGAGCTGAAACTCGAGCAGGTGCCGGATCCCGAGATTCGGCATCCGAACGAGGTGATTGTGCGCATTGTTGCCGCAGGACTCTGCCGAACCGATTTGCACATCATTGAGGGAGTCTGGCGGGAGATCCTTGATCCGGCGGGGACGCTCCTTCCTTATACGCCAGGGCACGAGAACACTGGGATCGTCGAGGCCGTGGGCAGCGCAGTGACTGCTGTCAAGCCGGGCGATCGGGTGATCTGCCACCCGCTGAAGAGCTGCGGGGTGTGCTTGGCGTGTCGGATGGGCGAAGACATGTACTGTACAAATGGCCGCTTCCCTGGGCTGGATTCGGATGGAGGCTTTGCCGAGTATCTGGTGACCAACGAGCGAGCCTTAGTGAAGCTTCCCGAGGAGGTTGATTTGGTCGAGGTTGCGCCGCTGGCTGATGCCGGGCTGACCGCCTACCGGGCAGCCAAGCGGGCAGCGCGCCTGGTGCCGCCTGATGGCTGGGCAGTAGTGATTGGGATTGGGGGGCTTGGCCATCTGGCGCTACAGGTGTTGCGCGTGTTGTCGGCAGCACGCCTCGTGGCGGTAGATATTGCGCCACAGGCCTTGGAGCGCGCCAAGGAACTGGGAGCTGATTACGTTCTGCCGGGCGGTCCGGAGCTCGTTGCGCAGGTGCGGGAGCTGACGGGTGGCGGGGCCCATGTTGTGCTTGACTTTGTGGGGGAGCGGGGGGTAGAGCAGCAAGGTTGGCAGATGCTGCGAAAGGGAGGAACCCACCTCATTATCGGGTACGGGGGGCGGCTGGAGATCCCGACGGTGCAGATGATCTTCCAAGAAATGGCGGTGGCTGGGAGCCTGGTAGGGAACTATCGGGAGCTGAGCGAACTCATGGACCTCGCCGCACGAGGACTGGTACGAGTGTACGTGCAGCGGTATCGACTAGAGGAAATCAACCGGGCGATCGACGACTTCAAGCATGGGCGGTACTTTGGTCGCGCGGTGATCGTACCGTAAGCGGCCCTGGGGGGAGGGAGTCTCTAGCATCGTACCATCGAGAGACGGAACGAGCGCCCTCGGACGACCGAGGGCGCTCGTTTTGGTAGCGGGGGTGGGATTCGAACCCACGACCTCTGGGTTATGAGCCCAGCGAGCTGCCACTGCTCCACCCCGCGTCGGAGCGAGCGGAGCGCTCGATCGTCGGCTCAACCGTGCGCGCAGTGGCCTCGCCTCCCGCGCGGTCCCCCGCGCAGTACTCTCCGGCGCTGGTGTGGGGCACGACCCGGTTCGGGATGGGACGGGGTGTTTCCACACCGCTCTCGACCACGCGCACGGGTGAGCCGGCGATCTCTTGGTCTTCGTCTGCATAAGATCCGCTCGACTGTGTCGGCGTTCGCCGAGCGGCCCGAGATGGACGGACTGGCCTCGGCCATGAGGACGG
>NZ_JAMSLS010000030.1 GCF_023806465.1 Thermomicrobium sp. CFH 73360
AATATATAATCCACAGATTCATAAATCCCTCCGAGAGGCCTACTTTGACTCTCATTTAAAAACCTAAAATAATATAAACGCATAGAATAAGAGCCAGAAAGTCCTACTCTAAAAGCTATCAAATATAAAAAAATCAAACTATAACTAGAACTGTAACCTATTTCTATAATAGCGTCCTTAGAATAAAATCCCGCTAAAAAAGGAAATCCACATAAAGCTAAATTGCAGATATTTATCAAAGTTCTAGCAAAAAGTCTTCCTTTTAATGAACCTCCCAAAAACCGCAAATCTTGTAAACCTTGATTCTGATGAATAACATCTCCTCTACATATAAATAGTAAAGACTTAAATATAGCGTGAGTTAAAAGATGAAAAAAAGTAATTAAAATAAGACCTAATCCTAAACTTGTTATTATTAACCCTAATTGCCTTAAAGTAG
>NZ_JAMSLS010000031.1 GCF_023806465.1 Thermomicrobium sp. CFH 73360
CCGACGACCTCACCGGCATCGTTGAGGACCGCGTCATACATCCACGTTGCATACTGCGCCAGCGGCAGATCGAAGTACTTGTAGCGCTGGCCCTTGGGCTGGGTAAAGAGGCTGCTCACCACGCGGGCCGCTTCCTCCGGATCCCACACCAGCGTCACCTTCTTGCGGTGCGGCTGGTCCTTGAGGCGCTCCAGCGCCGTCCGCCCCACAAAGTCATGGTCGAACTTGATCAGGCGCCCATACCCCAGATCCCACGGTGTCAAGTAGTAGTCCTCAATGTTGGGGCTGACAAAGCTCCCACCCAGCGACCCCACCGCCTCATAGGCCGTGGCCGGGAGCCACTCCCGGTACCCCCGCAGGTCCGGACTGGTGTAGATCGCCGGCAGCGGATTGGGAATCCAGCCGGACTCCA
>NZ_JAMSLS010000032.1 GCF_023806465.1 Thermomicrobium sp. CFH 73360
CCCCGTACCTGCTCCGCCGTCGAGGCCAACTCACTCGCCGACGCCGCATTCTCCTCCGCGATCGCCGCCGTGTCCTCCATCGTCGCCCGTAGCTCCACACTCCGTTGCGCTATCTCCTCCAGCACCTGCAAAAGCTCCCGGTTGCGCTCCGCAACCTCCTCCGCCGCCTGGTAAATCGCCCCGAACACCTGCCCAACCTCTCGTGCCTCCTCACTCACCTGGCTCACCGACCCCGCACTCTCCGCCATTGCCCCAACTGCCTGCTCAACGGTCCGTTGAATGCCCTGCACCATCTGCGCAATCTCCTGAGTTGAGGCCGCCGAGCGCTCCGCCAGCTTCCGTACCTCCTCCGCCACCACCGCAAACCCTTTCCCCGCCTCCCCCGCCCGCGCCGCC
>NZ_JAMSLS010000033.1 GCF_023806465.1 Thermomicrobium sp. CFH 73360
GCGTTTAGCGAGTACACGGTCTGCCCGGTCGACTCGGTTATCAAGATCGATCCGGATCTCCCGTTGGATCGGGCATGTCTGGTCGGCTGCGCTGTTCCCACCGGCTGGGGTGCCGCCGTCAACCGCGCCCGGGTCCGTCCCGGGGAGACGGTGGCGATCTTCGGCACCGGCGGTGTCGGGATGAACGCGGTGCAGGGTGCCGCCATGGCCGGAGCGGAGAAGGTGATTGCGATCGATTTGGTCGATTGGAAGTTGGAGAAGGCCAAGGAGTTTGGGGCCACCCACACCATCAACCCCACGCGGGAGGATCCGATCCAACGGATTATGGACATCACCCACGGCGTCGGCGCCGACGCCACCATCTTGAC
>NZ_JAMSLS010000034.1 GCF_023806465.1 Thermomicrobium sp. CFH 73360
CCGGTGTCACTGAAGTGCAGCCTGGTGACCATGTCATCTTGACATTTATTCCCTCATGCGGCAAGTGCCGGTGGTGCCTCACCGGTCTCCCTGTCCTCTGTGATCGTGGTGCGAACATCACCGGCGGTGCACTGCTCGACGGGACTTTTCGCTTGCATACTGTGGATGGACGGGACGTCGGACAGCTTGCTGGCATTGGGTGCTTTAGCGAGTATATTGTAGCTCCTGTGGAGACACTCATCCGCGTCGAGCCGGATATCCCCCTGGACAAGGCATGTCTTGTTGCCTGTTGTGTGCCGACAGGATTTGGTGCCGCCACAAAGCGTGCCGAAGTGCGTCCTGGTGAAGTGGTTGCCGTATTTGGCC
>NZ_JAMSLS010000035.1 GCF_023806465.1 Thermomicrobium sp. CFH 73360
CAGACGTATGGACTCCTCCCAAAGAATCGTTTCGGTCATCGGAAGACAAGCGAGCTGATCGAGTCGTTGTCGCAAGGTTGGAGAGGAAGGCACGTGCTGAATCCCCATCGATGCCGAAAAGATATCGTCCTGACGATACGCTTCGATATGATCGAAATCCGTTTTTCCTGTGGCAAGCAAGCCAATCATCGAGCGAATGACATCGCTATGGGAAATGTGCACTTCTCGACGAACCGTTGGAAGCCGAAGTGCGTTTACCCGTTTATCCAGTTTCGTTCGATGGAGTAAGTAGCCAACGAGAGCA
>NZ_JAMSLS010000036.1 GCF_023806465.1 Thermomicrobium sp. CFH 73360
CAAGTCACCCAAGTGACGGAACGAACGATGGAACGCAATGGACAGCTGATGCTCGTTCCTGATTATGAAGTGGAAAGCTATTGGGTGCGGCTCAAAGGATACGAGCATGTTCGAATGAGCGATGTGCTCGCGTTGTATCATGACCATGCGACATGCGAACAGTTTCATAGCGAACTGAAGAGCGACTTAGATTTAGAGCGGCTTCCATCTGGGAAGATGAAAACGAATGCGCTCGTGTTGGTCATGGGAGCCTTCGTTTACAATCTTCTTCGTCTGATTGGACAAGATCTATTAAGCGATC
>NZ_JAMSLS010000037.1 GCF_023806465.1 Thermomicrobium sp. CFH 73360
GTTGCGCCTTGGGGTCCGGGAGTGGCTGATTGTGGCTACGGACCTGGACCCTCACCGGGTGCTGGAGGTGTACGGGCTCAGGTGGGGGATAGAGCGGCTCTTTGGGGCCCTGAAGGGGCGGGGATTTGACCTGGAGGCCACGCACGTGACGCGGGGGGAGAGGCTTTCGCGGCTTTTGGTCCCCTTGAGCCTGGCCTTCGTGTGGGCGTTTCGGACGGGGCTTGTGCTGCACCGGGTGCGTCCGGTGAGGCCCAAGAAGCACGG
>NZ_JAMSLS010000038.1 GCF_023806465.1 Thermomicrobium sp. CFH 73360
TAAATCATACATTAGATTGATATTCAATAAATAAATTTAAATTAAACCCGGCTACTAAAATAACATACGATAGAAGAATCAAAGCTAGCCTTACTTCATAAGAAATAGTCTGAGCTACAGCTCGTAGTCTCCCTAATAAAGAATATTTACAATTAGAAGACCACCCTGCAATTATTACCCTATATACTCCAAATCTTAAACAACAAAAAAAAAA
>NZ_JAMSLS010000004.1 GCF_023806465.1 Thermomicrobium sp. CFH 73360
CGGCGCCGGCGTCGTCACCAAGATCGTGAAGTGAGCGTGCGGACTGGCACCGAAGGTAGGAGATGTGGTATCATGGCAAAGAAAGCGAAGGCCGACCGGATCATCGTGACATTGGAGTGTACGGTCTGCCGAGAACGCAATTACGTGACCCAGAAAAATCGCCGGAACGATCCGGGCCGGCTGGAGCTTCGGAAGTTTTGCCCGCGATGCCGCCGACACCAGGTGCATCGCGAGACGCGGTGAGTAAGGGCCGGCCGGGGCGACATAGGGTCGTAGCTCAAGTGGCAGAGCAGCGGTCTCCAAAACCGCAGGTTGGGGGTTCGAGTCCCTCCGGCCCTGCCGAGCCACCTGGTGAGTCTTCCGCCCCGGCCGGTGTTGCTGAGGGGTCGAGTCAGGCGGCTCGCCCCTTTTCCATGTTGGAATGGGTGCCAGGTGTGATGACAGGACGGGCGAGATGACGACGAAAGCGCAGATCCCCGCCCGGGCAGGTGGAAAAGCTAAGGCCCAGGAACGTGCAGCTAGGCCGAAGTCTGGCAGACTGGCTGCGCTGCGGCGCTTGGTCGCTGATCTCCGATCGGAGTGGCGAAAGATTACCTGGCCCGATCGTGAGACGACGAGGAAGCTCACGCTTCTGGTGATCGGGCTGGCGACGGTGCTCGGTCTTATCCTTGGGGCGGTGGACGCACTCTTCGTTCGACTCTGGCATCTTCTTGGAGGGTTGTAAAGAATATGCCGCGGACACTTCGCGAACGACTGGCACAGAAGCGCGGTGCAGCACAGGAACCGGAGGCGCAAGGCGAGTGGTATGTGCTCCATACCTACTCGGGGTATGAGAACAAAGTGCGTCAGAACCTGCTGCACCGTGTTGAGACGATGGACGTCGCCGACAAGGTCTTCGAGGTGGTAATTCCTACTCAGGAGGAGATCGAGATCCGCGGCGGTCAACGGCATACCGTGCAGCGGAAGGTTTTCCCGGGGTATGTCCTGGTACGGATGATTCTCGACGACGAGTCCTGGCACGTTGTGCGGAATACTCCCGGCGTGACAGGTTTCGTCGGGGTTGGGAATCGCCCAGTGCCGTTGGATCGTGCCGAGGCAGAGACGATCATCCGTGGTACCAAGGTTGAACAGCCGAAGGTTCGGATGACGTTGCTGCCGGGAGACGTGGTGCGCATCATTGATGGTCCCTTTACGGATTTCCGTGGGGTTGTCGATGAAGTCGACAACGAGAAGGGGAAGGTTCGCGTCCTGGTGTCCTTCTTTGGGCGTGAGACGCCGGTGACGTTGGACTTCCTGCAGGTCGAGCGCGAAACGTGAAACTGAGCCGCAGCTCGAGCGCTATGCCGGCTGCGGTTCATTGTGTTCTGGACGTGGGAGGGTCGAGAGCGGTGGCAAAGAAGGTTAAAGCGGTGGTGAAACTCCAATTGCCGGCAGGGAAGGCAACCCCAGCTCCGCCAGTCGGACCGGCTCTCGGTCAGCATGGTGTGCCGATCATGAATTTTGTAAAGGAGTATAACGAGAAGACGGCGCATCTCGCGGGGCAGATTATTCCGGTCGTGGTGACGATTTACGAAGATCGTTCGTTCACGTTCGTCCTCAAGACACCGCCGGCTGCTGACCTCTTGCGCCGCGCGGCTGGTATCGAGAAGGGCGCCTCTGATCCGAAGCGACAAAAGGTTGGGCGGGTGACGCGCGAGCAGATTCGCGAGATCGCGCAGTTAAAGATGCCGGATCTCAACGCGCGAGATCTGGAAGCTGCGATGCGGATGATCGAGGGAACCGCGCGCAGCATGGGAATTGAAGTTGTTGGCTGAGTGGGAACAGTGGGAGGAGCTGATGCTCCGATAGGACCACGGGGGTTAGCGAGTATGCCGAAGCACGGAAAGAAATATCTCGAGGCACTGAAGCTCATTGATGTCACGCGACGGTATCCGCCGAAAGAGGCGGTTGCGTTGGTGAAACAGGTCGCACACGCTGACTTTGACGAGAGCATTGATCTTCATATCAAGCTCAACATCGATCCGCGACAGGCTGATCAGAATGTGCGTGGGACGGTGACACTGCCGCACGGGACCGGGCGGACGCCGCGTGTTCTGGTCTTTGCAGTTGGTGAGGCAGCGCGGATTGCGGCTGAAGCGGGTGCCGACTATGTAGGAGTCGACGATTTAATCCGGCAGATCGAAGGGGGATGGCTGGAGTTCGACGCGGCCATCGCGATGGCGGATCAGATGGGGAAGGTCGGCCCCTTAGGGCGTATCCTTGGGCGTCGGGGTCTCATGCCCAACCCTCGAACGGGAACCGTGGTGCGGAATCCTGAGGACCTTCCGGTCGTGATTCGAGAAATTAAAGGAGGACGCGTCGAATTCCGGAATGATCGTACCGGCAATATCCATATCCAGATCGGTCGGAAGAGCTTCACCGATCAACAACTCCTGGAAAACCTGTTTGTTGCCGCGGATGCGGTAGCGCGGGCCCGGCCCCCAGCCGTGAAGGGACAGTTCATTCGTACAATGACGCTTGCTCCAACGATGGGACCGGGTATTCCGCTGGATGTCGCGACGACGCTTGAGGAGGCACGTGCGTTTGTGAAGTGATACACTGTGAGGCAGTGAACGCCGCGCCGATGACCGCTGGGGCGCGCAGCGCTTAAAAATCCAGCCGAGGCGCGGGGAGGACGTGAGACGGCGAATAGTGCGGCCGTTTGCGCCCCCTGCGCATGCGCAGGGGGCGTTGCTGTGAAGGGAGGTGCTCGTGCCGACACCAGAAAAGGCTCGTCAAATCGAAGAAATTGGCGACATTCTGCGCACGGCAAGTGTCGCGATTCTCACTGATTATCGCGGTCTCAATGTGGCGGAGCTCGCGGCATTTCGTCGTCGGCTACAAGAGCAACAGGCCAACCTCCGCGTGGTCAAGAACACCTTAACGCGCATTGCGGCGGAGCGAACCGGCAATCAGGTCATCACGCCGCTGTTGGAGGGACCGACGGCACTGGTGTATACCACGGCGGATCCGGTCACCGCAGCGAAGCTTGCGGTCGAATTCGCACGCCAGTCGCGTATTTTGACAATTAAAGGGGCCTTGCTGGGTGGCCAACTGCTCGCTGCAGCGGACGTCGAGGCGTTGGCGACCTTGCCGCCGCGAGAAGAGTTGCTCGCGAAGGTGGTTGGCGGACTGCAGGCTCCCTTGTACGGTCTGGTCTCGGTCCTTAGTGGGCCGATTCGAGGGCTCCTCTACGTCCTTCAGGCACGGGCGCGGCAACTGGAGGGCGAAGGAGCAGCGGAAGCCGCTTGAGAGCGTGTGCGGTATACGTGGGTATCGATAGGAGGAAGGATCATCATGGCAGTTGGACAGGAAAAGCTTGAGGAAATTATCCAAGCGATTGAGCAGATGACAGTTCTCGAGTTGTCGCAGCTCGTGAAGGCGCTTGAGGAACGCTTCGGCGTCACGGCTGCACCGGTTGCCGTGGCCGCGGCTCCCGCGGGTGCTGCCGCTCCGGTTGCAGCAGCACCGGCCGAGGAAGAGAAGACGGAATTCGACGTCATCCTGAGTGACGTGGGACCGAACAAGATCCAAGTCATCAAAGTTGTACGCGAGCTGACGCAGCTTGGCCTGAAAGAGGCAAAGGATCTGGTGGAGGCAGCGCCGAAGCCTGTGAAACAAGGTGTCTCGAAGCAGGAAGCGGAGTCGATTAAGGCGAAGCTCGAGGCGGTGGGAGCCAAGGTCGAAATCAAGTAGATCCAGCCTTGGTAGAGGGCGTCAGTGCGAAGGCTGGCGCCCTCTTTGGCATCTGTGCTATACTCCGAGCGAACTTCGGGGCGTGGCGCAGCCCGGTAGCGCACCGGTATGGGGTACCGGAGGTCGGAGGTTCAAATCCTCTCGCCCCGACTCTCGGGGCCGCACCTCGAGGTGCGGCCCTCTCGCTACGGGGTACGATGGCGGTGTCATCGTCGACGCCAATTCGCATTTTGATCGCTGATGACGAGCCGATCATTCGGCTCGATCTGCGGGAACTCCTCACTTCCCTCGGCTATGACGTGGTTGGGGAGGCGGCCGATGGACGCACGGCCGTCGAGTTAGCCCGCAAGCTGAAGCCTGACCTCGTCATTCTTGACATTAAGATGCCCGAAGTCGATGGCATTGACGCTGCGGAGGCGCTACATCGCGAGCGTTTGGCTCCGGTCGTATTACTCACGGCGTACAGCGAGCGCGAGCTGGTCGAGCGTGCCCGCCGCGCTGGCGTCGCTGGTTATCTTGTCAAGCCGTTTCGGGAAAGTGAAATTATGCCGGTTATCGAACTGGCGCTCGCTCGTTTCCATGAAGTCCAGCGCCTTGAACGCCAAGTTGTAGAGCTCCAGGAAGCGCTTGAGGCTCGCAAGCTTATCGAGCGTGCAAAAGGGATTCTCATGCAAGTGCATGGTCTTAGCGAGGCCGAAGCGTTCCAGCGGATGCGGCGACTCAGCATGGACAGCCGAAAGTCGATGAGAGAGATCGCCGAGGCTATCCTTCTCGCGCATCAACTCGAAAGCGCTGGGCGTACGAACGAGCCGCGTTCCTAGTTGCCTCAACATGACTAGCTTGTGTCTCATTTGGTGATGCCCGGTTGTTGATCGTCGTACGCTGGCAAGTAGAAACCTGATCCCACACGAGCCATCAGCCAATAACAAGAAAACTAGCAACTGCTCAAATCCTGGCACCGATGGGTAGTGGGTAGATGTGCCGGTGGTGTCTCGCGTGGGTTCGGTACCGGCGAGACTCGACCGTTCCGCCTTTTGGATTTGCGCATGGTCGCTCGGTACCACGACTCAGTGTCCTCGACAAGAGGCTGGGGTTTCTCAGCTGCCTAAAATCTTTGGCGACGTTGCTCAAATCGCAATCAATAGCCACTTTCTCTTGCCGGACTGTACCTTCCCTGCCGATGATACTAACGGAAGCGGTGCGCAGTGGTCTACTACCAGCTTGTGCCGCTGGCTTCCTTGGCTCGTGTGAGCGTGTCAGGGGCTGTTCAGCGCGCGAGGTCTCATTGGACAGAACGGACGTGGCAGATCACCCGCTCCGTGTGGTTTTGAAGAAGCGATGAATGGGCTTGCGCAGGCACAAGGTGCAGAAGTCGATCCTCGGCGCCTTGGGGGATGAGTCATCAGCAGACGACGCTCATTCACTATCCGTTGCTGTGCGATCAGGTTGCTTAAACCGTGCGGAACACGGCTCAGGGAGTTGGAGATGGTACCGGTGTGGCAGGGGTACGAACCGTCACTTGGACGATCTCCGGTGTAACGCGTTCATATTGCACACCTGAGGGAAGCGTCACACGGACCGGCAACTGATAGATGCCAACGTCAGCATTCACCAGGTCGACAAATACAAGGATGTCACCAGGCTTCAGCGGCTCGAGGACTGTACTGGAGCCACGGAGTTCCAGGTCAGCAGTTGTTGGTGACAATTCGACGATGGTGCCTGGGCGCACATTGACTGCAAGGATCGGAATTCCTTGGAGTGTCCGTGTCTCTTCGGCACGACGGACCTGAATTGAGACGTTGACCGTTTTGGGATCGACAGTCACTCCAGCGGGGAGCCGCGAAGTATCGATTGGGATATCCCAAAGGATGCGTGACTCGCTCCAGCCTGTTACATCGATCGGGGTTGTGGTCAGGTACGGAATCGCTGCTAAGGCCGATTCGGGTCCCTCAACGACAATCTCGTCCGAAGGGAAGACGGTTGGCGGCCCCGCAAGTTCGTATCCTGCAGCCAAGCGATCTGCACCAACGATTGTCGGGATCACGCGACGAACTTGACCACGCACCCGGAGTTCCACGATGACGGTTGCAGTGGATGGCTCGACGGTGATGTCTGGTACGGCAATCCCGTTTGCGTCCACCGGGACGAGTGTCACAGTGTCTCGGAAGCTTTCGGTCTGGCCGCTAATCTGCACCGGTGCCGTCACTCGCGCCACCGTATTGACGCGCTGTTCCGGACCGCGGATCGTCACGGTCTGAGGCTCGGAGCGGCTCGAGAGAATCTGGAGATTGGGAGGAAGTTCGCTGGGGAGAATAATCTCGACGGGGACTCCAGAACGTTCCGCACGCCGATCGACCTGGATAGTTACCTCTGGAGGAATAACTTCACGAAGGCGGAGGCGGCTTGGGAGCTGGACCCGAACGCGCCGGCTGTAAATCCCGGGTGCGTCGACGTCGTGGAGATCCACAGTAGCCTGAATTGTACCGCTTTCCAACGCCTGCACCTGACTCTGAGCGCCCTGGATACGGACGGTCACTGTGGGCACATCGCTGGTGACGACCAGCGTCTCAGGGAGATTCTGAGGAATGACGGGAATATTGGAGATAGTCCGCTGAATTTCTGGATCGTTCGTCACTTCGACCCAGGCCCACAGACCGAAAGCCAGGGCGAGCGCGATCACAAAACGTGCCACGTTTTCGCGTCGCAGCGCCGGTCGGAGGCTATCCCAGGCGCGACGCAGACGCTCGCGCATCCTCGCGAGTCGAGCCACTCCCTGTCTCCTTGGTCGTTACCTCGATGGGCTCTGTTCGGCTTGGGACAGCCGGCAAACGCCGAGGCCCGGATTGATCGACGTGGAGCAGTGCCCGCAACGCACGGCGCAGACGTTCCGCATCGAGGTTCCGGTAGAGACGGCCGTTCACGGCGAGCGAAATCTGGCTAGTCTCTTCAGAGACAATGATCGCGATGGCATCCGACTCTTCTGTGATGCCGACCCCAGCACGGTGTCGTGTACCGAGTTGGAGATCGGTGAGGTTCTCGCTTAGCGGTAACACACAACCAGCAGCGAGGATGCGGTTCCCCCGGATAATGACTGCTCCGTCGTGCAGCGGCGAGTTGGGAAAGAAGATGTTGACAAGCAGCTGTTGCGTCAGCGTCGCATCGAGGGGTATGCCCCGATCAGCGTAATCTTGCAATCCTGTCTCGCGTTCGATCACAATCAAGGCACCGTAGCGGAGACGGGCGAGCTGAACGACAGCGCGAGTGATCTCCTCGATCGTCTCCTCGGTTTGCGGTTCGTGGCCACTGAGGGGTGTGCGCAACCAGGCCCCGGTATGTCCAAGTCGTTCCAGTGCGCGGCGAAGCTCCGGCTGGAAGACAACCGGAATCGCCACGATGAGCGCGGGAAGTGCCTGGCTGAGCAACCAGTTGAGTCCCTGCAGCTGCAAGAGGTGAGCAGCACCGACCACGGCAACAACGAAAATCGCAAGTCCACGGACGAGCTGGGCAGCGCGCGTTCCTTGAATTACCCATAAGAGCCAATAGAAAATTAAAGCGACCGACAGTATATCGACCATTGCCCGCAGGTCGATGCGGGTGAAGATCCATGGTAGTTCTGTCATGATGCCCGCCCCTGCAGCTCGCCACACAAGCGTGCTAGGTAAATTCTAACATTCCGCGCGGTTATGCCACTGTCAGAGTTCGGAGGACATTGTGGGGAGGGAGACCATCAGTTTGTCTCGGACGGGGTCATCACTGAACGCTGCTTTCCAATGTGGCGACGCAAAGCGCGTAGATCGTTGAGTTGTGCTGTAGCGGCCTCGTCATTCGGGTCGAGCGCTGCCAGCTGTTCAGCCGCTACGAGTGCCTCGTCTAATCGACGCTGCTCGAGAGCGAGTCGGATAGCTGCCCACAACTGGGCACGCGCGCGCTCTCCCTGACCGGCACGGAGCAAGGCAGTGGCTGCCGCCAAACGACGATCTACACTCCCCGCGTCGCTCTCTGCAAGCAATTCGGCAATCAACGCGAGTCGAGGGCGGTCATCAGCCAGTTCAGCGACTGTGGCAGCCCGCTCAAGCAATTCTCGCTGAAGCGATCGGTCACCGGTTTGTGCCGCGCGAGTTGCGCTAGCGAGCAAGGTGTCGATCGTTTGGGCGAATCGACCCGCGCGTGTGTCAGCACTTATCACGAACTCAAGCGCCGCACGTTCGCGTGGATCAAGTTGTACGAGCGCACGCAGGGCGCGCAAGAGACCAACGCGATCATGGCGTTGGCGACACTGCCGCGCGGCCATACGAAGAAGCTCGATCGCTGCTTCCGTCGAGCCAGCGATGTCCAACCGGGAAGCGAGGCTGAGGAATTCCGAAAGCGCTGGCTGGAGGTCGACAAGCACTGCGAGGGCTCGCTGGGTCAACAGTGGATTGCCAACGCGGAGAGCATATTCGCAAAGTGTCAGCGGGCGTACTCCCGTTTCCAGCTTCTGAACGACACGAGCGAACTCTTGACCGGCTTGGATACCTTTTAAAAGCTCCTCCAGCATCACTATAAGTGCTGGTGAAAGCTCGGCCGGATCGAGCCATCGGACTGCCAGTGCCGCGGCGAGGCCGCGTTCAACCGGTGACTCGAATGTTGAGAGTGAAAGGAGGTCCCACGTACGATTTGGTGCTTCGCCGAGTAGACCGGAAAGAAGAAGTGAGAGAAGAAGCGCCCTTGGATGCCGGAATACATCGGATGCGGAAACAGCCTGTTCGAGGAATGAACGCAGTTCTCGGGCGGAGAATCCTCCTTTCCGAACGTGGTCGATTACCTGATTGATGATGGTCCAGCAGTGTGGCTCTGGGGCACGCAGGGCGAGCTGGAGAGCGATTGTCCATTGCCACGTTGTTTCGGGCTCGTGCGGCAGAGATTGTGCGGTCACCAGTCGAGTAAGGAGCGCAAGGTCGTGAGTTTCGAGCGCGTGTGCGATGCCGCTCCACCAAGCGTCCGTTTCGGAGGGATACTCAGCAAGCCAGCGGACAACGAGATCGTGGGATGTGGCCGAGTGACCCGATACACGCAACTTTTGGAGAATGAGTGGCAAGAAGGCTCGTCGCAATGGGGCCGGGCCGGCAAGGAGCTCCTTCCCCAGTTCATCGAGCGGCGGAGCCTGATCCGAAGCGATCAACCACGCAAGCAAAGACGATTCCGTTTTGCTCATCCACGATGGATCAGTTGCTATTCGGCGTTCGATCGTCCTCCAGAGTAGACGCGCGTCAGCGTTTCGTTCTGCAAGGATGCTGAACTCGACGAGCGTCACATAAAGTGCCGGAAAATCCCGCAGTGTCGCAACGGTTTCCAACAGTGCATCGAGAACAGTTCCGTGTGCACCGCGGATCCCCAAGCTGTGAATCTCGGCCAGGGCCGGAAAGAGAGAGCGATCGAGTTCCCAGTGGCGGAGTATTGCCGATTTCAGTGGTGTCGCCATCTATCCATCCGCATCGCTCTTGTTCTCGACCAAGGGTTGGAGTGCTCTCGTGCACGCATCCTTCACTGAATAAAGAACGACAACAATGCCCTTGCGATCGAGGCCCTTCATGGCGAGAGTTTGGATCGTCGCAGGCGGTAGTCACTCGCGCGGATGAAGACAGCGCGGCAGATTGCACGGTCGCACAGACGGGAACGGATGCGTTCATCCAAATCATCGAGATCGCGGTTCGTGGTGATGACAGTCGGCTTGCGCTGATTGTAACGGTAATTGATGATCTGGAAGAGTTTCTCTGTGGCCCAGGGTGTTGTGTGCTCCGTGCCGAGATCGTCGAGTACAAGCAACCCTGCACTACGCACCTGTTCGAAACGATTATCGTAACTCTCTGTCCGGTCAGGAGCAAACGTCGCACGAAGATGGTCGAGGAGGTCTGGTACCACTGTGAACAGCGGGAAGAGACGCTGATGACGCAAAACGTAGTTCGCAATTGCGGCTGCAAGGTGCGTCTTCCCGCATCCGTACCCTCCCATTAGTAGTAACCATCCGTCCGGATTGCGCGCGTAATCGAGGGCGAGGCGATAAGCATCACCAACTCCGGGGACGGTTGGGTCAAAGGTCTCAAAGGTCCAATCCACAAGTTGCTCGAGGCCGCTCAACTCGAGGTATTGCCGCAACAGCTTTGCCTCACGTTCCCGAATCTTGCATTCACACGGAATAATGCGACCAAAATTGGGATGCCCCACCGGTACGTCGAGGCGAAGGTATCCTGCTCCCTTGCAAACGGGGCAAACGTCTCCCCTTCCCTGACCGAGCGCGGATCGAAGAGGTGTGTCATTCGGGGTTGCTGAAGAGCGGTGCATACTTTCCCCGGAGATATTTGTCTGGATCGAGTCGGCGAGCGCGTTGATCTCGCGGATGGGCTTCATGGTCCCGTCCTTCGGTCGCCCAACGCTCGAGGATCCGTTGGATGTATCGCCAATTCCGGCGCCCGTAGTGTACCGCTTCGACGATCGCAGCCTCAACCCAGCCCATGGGATACCGCTCGAGCGCCTCGGCCAACTGCTCGGCAATGAGTGGCGTCAGGGGGCCAATATTCTGCTCGTACAACGCGAAGATATTGGGGCGTTCGAGCGTGACCCGCTGCACCTGGCGCTGTGAGGCGGGAAAGAGCCCCATCGGATCACGCTGAGCCAGCGCGATCGTCTCCGGGGTCGCAAGGGCAACCCACTCAGTCATCGAACCAGAAGGCGCGGAGCTGCGAAGGCGAACAAGAAAGCCTCGCGCCACTGCAACATTGATTGCATGCGTAATCTCGTGCTCCGGATCCCGGTCTGTCCCGGCTGGACGCAGGCCATGTCGAAGTGCGGAATCGGCATACAACGCGGCGATTGGAACCGCCGTTGCGCCCTGCTGGCTGGCGAGCCGGGCGACGGTGAGCACAACTTTCACGGCGGGAAGGTCCCGTGCGTGGCTCACGAGCCTCTCAGCGAGATCGATGGGAAGACAGTACGGCAGGGCAGGTGCGCGTTCGCTCTCCATGCTGCTCCCTCGTTCAGGCACCTGGCTCGCGGTAGAGTTCAAGATCAGCGAAACGGGCTGTACGCTCGAAGAAGCGAAGATGAACTGTATCGGTTGGGCCGTTACGGTGCTTGGCGACGATGATTTCGGCAATACCGCGACGATCGGTGTCGGGATTGTAGATCTCGTCGCGATAAATGAAGATCACAACGTCCGCGTCTTGCTCGAGGCTCCCGCTTTCGCGAAGGTCACTGAGGAGTGGTCGGTGGTCAGTCCGTGTCTCCACCGCTCGAGAGAGCTGGGACAGAGCGAGAACTGGAACATTGAGCTCCCGAGCCAAGGCCTTGAGGCCACGCGAGATTTCCGAGATCTCCTGTACGCGATTCTCGGCGCGACGCGCATGCATCAGCTGTAAGTAGTCCACAATAACCAGGTCGAGGCCATGCTCGGCCATCAAGCGCCGTGCCTTGCTACGTAACTCCATGACACTGATACCTGGGGTGTCGTCGATGAAGATCTTTGCCTCGGCCAGCCGACCGAACGCGCGCGAGATAGCATCCCACTCCTGCTCATCGATGTAACCGAGGCGCAACCGGTGGGTATCCAAACCGGTTTCCATCGCGAGCAGCCGCTGGACCAGCTGCTCAGCCGACATCTCGAGACTGAAGATGGCGACGACCTTGCCGGCTTTGACCGCAGCATGGTGAGCGATACTAAGCTGGAAGGAGGTTTTGCCGACCGAAGGGCGAGCAGCCAGAATGATCAAATCGGATCGTTGGAGTCCTCCTGTGAGCTTGTCAAGGTCTGCAAACCCAGTCGGAACACCAATCACCTCGCCGCGGTGTTGCTGGATATAATCGAGTTTCTCGAAGAACTGCTCGAGAACCTGACCGACTGAAACGAAGTCGCGACTCGCCCGACGCTGTGAGACGTCGAAGATGAGGCGCTCGGCACGCTCGATTGCCTCCTCCGCATCGATCCGCTCGTCGAACCCGAGTCGGACAATCTCAGTACCAGCACCAATAAGGCGACGAAGCGTCGCGGTCCGTTCGACGATGCGGGCGTAGTACTCCACATGGACGGCACTTGGCACGACGCTTAAGAGCTCGGTGAGGTACGCAACCCCGCCCACATCGTCGAGTCGTCCATTGCGCTCGAGTTCGTCGACAACGGTCACGAAGTCGGCTGGTATGCGCCGATTGTAGAGATCGAGAATCGCTTGATAGAGAACACTATGGCTACCCCGATAAAAGTCGTCTGCCCGGAGAAACGATGCGACGCGGATAATCGCGTCGCGGTCAATTAATAAGCTTCCAAGCACGGCTTGCTCGGCCTCGATGTTGTGTGGCGGTAACCGTTCGATCGCCTCGGCAGCCGTGCTCGTCATCTTCCCCTCCGATTAGGCGGTAGTTTCGCCAGACCCCTCCGGGACGACCTCGACGATCACGGTTGGGCGCAGTCGCCCAACGAGGTGGACCGGAACGCGGTGCTCGCCCAGAGAGCGAATTGGTTCTTCGAGTTCCACCGCTCGACGGTCGATTTCTTGGCCCACAAGCTGGCTCAGCCGCTCGGCGATATCACGGCCGGTGATCGACCCGTAGAGGCGTCCACTCTCACCAACACGGGCTGGAATGACAACACGGAGCCCCTCCAGCCGCTGAGCGAGGTCCCGGAGTGCTTGTTCGGCCCGCTCCATCTTGCGCCGTTGCGCGGCAAGACGTGCTTCAGCAATCGCCAGGCGGTCGGGTGTCGCTGGCTCTGCCAGCCGCTGAGGGATCAGGTNCCGTGCGAACCCCTCCGAGACGACTTGAATCGTTCCTGCTTTCCCGAGATTGGGAACGTCGCGGAGCAGAATGACCTTCATCGCTTCTCCCCTGTGTCTCGATTCCAATCACGTGGGTGTCCGTACACCCAGTGTATCACGTCGTCGTCAACTATACCGAGCGGCGCACGGTCATCGCAATTTTGACGCACCGGCACAGGTACTGCCTCAGTACCGAACTGTGCTTTTCTGAACGCGAAGGGCGGCTCCATGCGAGGGGTTGCGGCGAGGGTGATTGTCGGTGCAGGAAAAGGGCGTTCTGGTACAGAGAGTGTATGCAGACCGGCAATTGTCTCAACGGCGTGGATCAGCTCCCTCATCGGTCGGAACGGCGAGCGTCGCTCCTACCGGTGCTGGTGTGCAATGGTGGAGTTACCGTCGAGATTTCGTTTTTTCACCTTCTTTTTCCTACAACAGCGCGCGTGGCGAGTGAGAACCGGGACAGAGGGGCACGATCAACTCAGACAAGCAGTGTGTAGGCAGATCGGCTGACCGCGGTTTGGAATCCGATGAGTTGACAGGTGTAGGAGGGACTGGTAGGATGGGCGACCACAGGTTACAAAGGGCGGTGCGGCGGCGTTCGGAAAGGAGGAGAGTCATCGCGAGCACGATGCTTCGACTCACTGAGCACGCCCAGCGGCGGTGTGCTGAACGTGCGATTCGCCGTGAATACCTGGAATTTGCCGTGACACACGGGCGCTTCTATCAAGGCCCGGGCTGCTTCGTAGTATTTTTTCGGTAGACACGAGGTCGCTAGGTATCGCCGTTTAGGAAGTTGGGTCGAGCATCTTCATGGACTCGTGATTGTCCTGGACCGCGATGGAACTCGGGTCCTCACCTCGTTCAAGAACCGGCGAGGACCGCGACGCGCCGGACGAAAGCGAGACTCGCTGCTCGACGAGGCTGCCTGATTCGATCGCCTTGAGGATGGGAAGCTGCACCGCCCTTTACCCTGTGCGTCTTTCTTCGCCGGACAATAGCCGTCGCACGACCTCGTACAGAGCGATCGAGCCTGCGACTGCTGCATTGAGCGAAGTGATACGTCCGAACATCGGAATGACGACTTGGACATCTGCCCGACGGACGAGAATCGGCGAAAGCCCACGTCCTTCTGAACCGACCAAGAGCACGAGCGGCGTTGGAAGGGGTGCGACAAAGAGTGACTGCGCGGCTGCACCGGGCTCCAGGGCGATGATCCAGTAGCCTCGTTCGCGGAGTTCATCGACGGTGCGAGCCAGATTCGTGACCAGGGCAATTTGAAGGTGCTCAACGGCGCCCGCAGAGGCGTTGACAACTGCAGGTGTTATACCCGCTGCTCGCCGTTCCGGCAGTACTACGCCGCGCACTCCAACAGCCTCTGCAGTTCGGAGCAGTGTTGCGACGTTCTGTGGGTCCTCTAAATGATCGAGCACAAGCACGATACTCTCTGGGGAGGGATCAGCGAGGGCATTGAGGTCGACATATGGATAAGGGCTCGTCTCGAGGACAACACCTTGGTGATTGACGGAACCGACCATCCGATCTAATTGGTCACGTGGGACAATGCTGACCGGAAGTCTGCTTTCGCGTGCGGCTTGAATGATCGCTGCCACACGGGCATGTTCTTCAATCCCTGCAGCCGCATAGAGGCGTCGATGACGGCGCCGACCGCGCAGTGCTTCGCTGACAGCATTGCGTCCGTAGAGATACTCGCTGATTCGACCACGCTGCAGCGACCTCATGCCCACCGCCAGGTGGTACCGGATGGCGTATCCTCGACGATGACACCGAGGTCACCCAATCGTCCGCGAATGAGGTCAGCTAACTCCCAGTTCCGTTCGGCACGGAGACGTGCACGAACTTCGAGGAGGAGTTCAATGAACGGTTCAGCGGCGCGTTGCTCCGTTCCTCCCTCATCGAAGCGAAAGCCGAGAACCGTTGTCAGTTCAAGCAACGTGGCCTGTGCATACCGAAGAGCAGCGGCTGGCTCCCCCGCGGCCCGCGCACGATTAATCGCTCGAGCGAGCTCGAAGAGGCGTGCTAAGGCTACCGGGGTATTGAAGTCATCATCCATCGCCTCGCGGAAGCTGTGGCGGGTGCTGTCGGCGAGTGCTGCCAGGTCGTGTTCGGGCCGAGGAGGAACGGTATCGATCTCTGCGCCGCGTACGGCTTGACGGAGACGATCAAAACCGCGCGACGCAGCCGCAAAAGCTTCCTCCGTGAAGGTGAGAGGACTTCGGTAGTGCGAACTCAGTACGAGGAGGCGGAAAGGTCCAGCTCCGTTGCGTTCCAGCAGCTCGCGGATCGTGATGAGATTGCCAATCGATTTGCTCATTTTCTCCCCACCGAGCTGCAGAAGACCGTTGTGCAGCCAGTAACGGACAAACGGCTTTTTGCCGATGAAAGCCTCGGACTGTGCAATCTCGTTCTCGTGGTGGGGGAAGATCAGGTCGGCTCCACCGCCGTGGATATCAATTTGCTCTCCGAGGTGCCGATAGATCATTGCGCTGCACTCGATATGCCAACCAGGACGGCCGGGCCCCCAGGGGCTGTCCCAAGCTGGTTCCCCGGGTTTCGCAGCCTTCCAGAGGGCGAAGTCCATCGGGTGCTCCTTGCGGGGGTCAATCTCGACCCGTGCACCGGCCAGCATCTCGTCGAGCGTGCGATGCGAGAGCTTGCCGTATTCTGGGAAGGATACGACGCGATAGTACACGTCACCGTCGATGACGTAGGCATGGCCTTTCGCGATCAATCCGCGAACCATCTCGATGATCGTGGGGATTTCCTGCGTGGCACGAGGGTAGATCGTGGCGGGTTTAATGTTCAGCGCGGCGGTTTCGTCGAGCCACGCATCGATGAGCTGTTCGGCGAGTTCGTTGGGAGGAATACCAAGCGTAGCAGCACGCTGAATGATTTTGTCATCAACATCGGTGAAATTCATCGCGAAGGTGACTCGGTACCCCAAGTATTCCAGGTAACGGCGGATCATATCGAAAACGATAGCTGACATAGCATGCCCGATGTGGGCATCCGAGTAGACGGTGGGACCGCAGACATACATCCGAACGTGGCCTGGTTCGAGAGTTTCGAAGGGCTCCTTTTCGCGAGTGAGCGTATTTGTCACACGCAATCCCATCAAGGCTGTCCTCTCTCGCGTCCACCCGCTCTCTTCAGCTCATTCGAGGATACCCGAAGAGGCCGAAAGGAGAAAAAACGCGGGCGATTGGAACGTCGCCCGCGTCCCACAGTGATCTCGCTCAGTCGTTCTTCGATGCGGACGAGGTCGTTTCAGACTTGGTCTCGCTCTTCCCGTTTGAGGAATTATTGCGCTTGTAATCAGTGATGTAGAAACCGGAACCCTTGAAGATGATTCCGGCCGGATAGAGTAATCGCCGAACTAAATTCCCACATTCTGGACAAGACGCCACTGGTTCATCGGAGAAACGTTGCTTTATTTCAAATCGGTGGCCACAACTCGTGCACTCATACTCGTAGATCGGCATCGACCACCCCTCCTGTGCGAACCGTCGTCAATTATCCGGGCGGAATTGTAGTCGATCTTCTGAGGTTGAGCAAGTTCTAGTGGGAGAGTTTTACACGGATCGGCTCAAGGTCGGCCCAGTTTGGTCCGGCCTTCGCTTCCACCTCGAGCGGAACCGTCAAAGCGACGACACTACTCATCAAGGATGTGACGAGTTCAGCTACCGAAGTCAACTCCGATTCGGGAACTTCCAAAACGAGTTCGTCGTGTACTTGGAGGAGCATGCGGGCGCGGAAGTGGCGCTCGGCAAGCGCTCGGTGGACACGGATCATTGCCAACTTCATGATATCGGCAGCAGTGCCCTGCAACGGCATATTGACAGCCATCCGCTCGGCTGCCTGACGGCGAGCGGGGTTGGAGGAATTGATCTCAGGAATGTAGCGGCGACGGCCGAAGAGCGTTTCAACGTAGCCCATTTCTGCCGCACGTCGCTTGGTCTCCTCAAGGTATCGTGCGACACCAGGAAAGCGGCGAAAGTAGGCATCGATGAACCGTTGGGCTTCTTGCCTACTCATGCCGGTATCGCGGGCGAGTCCATACGCCTGCATACCGTACATAATTCCGAAGTTGACCACCTTCGCGATGCGGCGCATCTCTGGCGTGACTGCATCGAGGGGGACACCGAAGACTTCAGATGCCGTGGCAGCGTGAATGTCCTTCCCTTCAGCGAAAGCGCGAAGAAGCGCAGGATCTTGGCTGAAATGGGCCATCAGCCGCAGCTCAATCTGCGAGTAATCAGCAGAGAGAAGGAGAATCGGCTCGTCGGCAATGCGGTAACCCGGACGATTGTCGGCAACAAACGCGCGGCGGACCGCAAGACCCAGTTCGCCACGGACAGGTATGTTCTGAAGGTTCGGGTCGGAGGAACTCAGTCGCCCGGTTGCTGCGACTGTTTGATGAAAAATGGTGTGTACGCGTCCAGTTTCAGGATGCACTTGGCGTGGTAGCGCATCGACGTATGTGGACTTGAGTTTCAAGAGTTGGCGATACTCAAGGATTGCGTCGACGATCGGGTGGGCGTCGCGGAGGTTCTCCAAGACCTCCTGTGAAACGGAGTAGCCGGTCTTGGTCCGTTTCCCACGGGGAAGGCGAAGTTCCTCGAAGAGGATTTCGCTCAACTGTTGAGGCGAGTTGATATTAAAAGGATGACCAGCAAGGTTGTAAATGCGGCGTTCGAGCGTCCGGAGCTGACTATCCAGCTCAGTCGAAAGGCGCTGCAAATAGGAGACGTCGATTGCAATACCCGCACGCTCCATGTCAATGAGCACGTCAATGAGGGGAAGCTCAATATCACGAAAGAGGCGCATCTGGTTCTGTGCTTCGAGTTGCGGACGCAGGACATCGACCAGCCGATAGGTCGCCTCGACATCAGCGCAAGCATACGCAGTGACACGGGCGATCTCGGCACGGTCCATTGTGAGCTGCTTCTTCCCGCGTCCAATAAGTTCAGTGATGGCTTCCATCTCCCAACCGAGCTTGGTGAAGGCGAGTTCTTTGAGTCCCACTGCGTTCTCGCCGAGTAGGTACGCAGCGATCATCGTGTCAAAATCGATGCGTGGCCGGGGAAAGCCCGCTCGTTCCAGAACAAGGGCATCGTACTTGCCGTTGTGCGTGTACCGTTGCACGCGTTCTGTCTGGAAAAAGTGGGCGAGAGCGCGCGCGACTGCATCTCGTCGGAGTTGCACATCCCCGGTGGTATGGCCCAGCGGAATGTAGTAGCTCCGAACTGGACTCGTTGCAATGGCGAGGCCCACGAGCTCGGCATACATTGGGTGCAAGGCAGTCGTCTCGACATCAAGTGCGAATGCGGGGGATTGTTCGAGTTCGCGAACGAGTTCCTCGAGCTCCTCCTCAGTGAGAATGGCGCGTCGCTGCGACGGAATCGGTTTGCTCAAAGTAACCGGTTTCCGCGGTTGGGGTAGGCGCGGCACAAGGCTGCGGAACTCCAACTCGCGAAAGAGGGCGAGCACCTCGTCACGGTCGAAATACCCGAACTGTGCCCGGTCAAGATCAAGTTCGACCTCCGCGTCTCGCACAATGCTGGCGAGCTGTCGGCTGGTCAACACGGTCTCTCGTGCCGTACGCAAGGCCTCGCGAATTCGGGGCGGATCGATCTCATCCAGCCGCTCTAACATCGCTTCAAGCGAGGGGAACTGTTGGATGAGCCGTGTCGCCGTTTTCTCGCCAATTCCTGGAACTCCGGGAATATTGTCAGAAGGATCCCCGACGAGAGCTTTGAATTCCGGCAAGCGTTCCGGCGGGAAGCCGTAGCGGTCGAGCACGGCTTGACGATCGTAGACGCGATACTCGCCGAAGCGTTGACGACCTGGGAGGATGACCCGCACGTGGTCATCGACGAGCTGAAGCAGATCGGTGTCACCGGTGACTACCAAAACTTCAAGCTCACGCTCGATCGCTTGCTTTGCCAACGTTCCGATGAGATCATCCGCCTCGTATCCCTCACGGACAACGATCGGAATCCGGAACGCAGCGAGGAGTTGGCGGATTCGCTCGAGCTGATGGCGGAGGTCATCGGGGGTTTCCGGTCGATGGGCCTTGTATTGCTCGTATAGCTCATGTCGAAAACTTTTCCCACTGTCGAAACAGACAATGACGTAGTCTGGTTCGAAATCGTTCAAAACTTCGAGCAGCATGCTGGTAAAACCGAAAACAACGGCAGTCGGCTCACCACTGCTCGTGGCTAAGGTCGGAGGGAGGGCATGATAGGCACGATAAGCAAGACCATGACCGTCGACCAAAACAAGACGCGGGCGAGTGGATCGGCTCGGCATAGCGTCCTCTCCTTATTGCGGCGATTATAGAACGGTAAGGTCGCGTTGTCTCAGAGAACTCTCAGGGAGGCTGGGTAGTCTCAAGGGTGGGGGTTGGCACATGGTCCAGCTGACAGTTGCTATAATACGCGTGCTTCCGTGGGCTGGCGGAGTGGGGCGCACGACATTTCGATGCACGGACAGTGGTTCCTACCGCTTCACAACCATCAGAGGCCTGACCGGACGTTAGGACGGGACAATCATGACGACGGTGCAAATGGTACAGATGTTTGCGGAGCGAATCGCGGAGAATGTCGAACGCGTGATCGTTGGGAAGAGCCGTGAAGTTCGGATGGTACTCGTCGCTCTGCTCTGCCGGGGCCACGTGCTGATTGAGGACGTCCCCGGGGTGGGCAAAACGGTACTCGCGAAGGCGATCGCGCGGAGTATCGGCTCAACATTCAAACGGATTCAGTTCACGCCAGATCTCCTGCCATCGGATATCACAGGTGTGAATGTGTTCAACCAACAGACGGGACGCTTTGAATATCGCCCAGGGCCGGTCGTCGCGCACATCGTCTTGGCTGATGAGATCAACCGTGCCACGCCGAAGACTCAGTCGGCCTTGCTCGAGGCGATGGAAGAAGGACAGGTGACGGTGGATGGGGCGACCCATCCGTTACCGGATCCCTTCGTCGTGTTGGCGACGGAGAATCCGATCGAGTATGAGGGCACTTTCCCCCTTCCCGAAGCGCAACTGGACCGCTTTTTGATTCGGATCTCCTTGGGATATCCAAGCCGACGTGGAGAAATCGAAATGTTGAGTCGCCAGCACTACGAGCACCCACTCGAGCGACTTGGGCAGGTTGCAACCCTCGACGAGCTGCGCGCTGCGCAGGAGCAGATTCGACACGTGTACGTGGACGATCTACTCAAGGAGTACATTGTCTCGCTTGTCGAGGCGACGCGGCGACACGAGGACGTCTACCTTGGGGCTGGTCCGCGAGGGTCACTCGCACTCTACAACGCCTCCCGCGCCTGGGCAGCAATGCAGGGGCGCGACTATGTTATCCCTGACGATGTGAAGGAACTCGCTGAACCAACGCTTGCGCACCGCATCATTGTGAATCCAGCTGCCCGGATGCGGAACGTCGATGCCCGAGCGATCGTCCGTGAGGTGCTTGGTGTTGTGCCGGTTCCCGGCGCACGGCCGCTCGGCGGGGCTAGTGCTGAATCGACGACGCGCCGACGCTTACCGTTCGGTGGATCATGATGGGTTGGATACGAGTCGCAGTACTCGCCGGTGTCATTGTCTTCCTGTCACAACTGAATCGGTGGGTTGTATTCGATAAGCTCTTCTTTGTTCTCCTCGGCCTGCTCGTCCTCGCCTTCGCCTGGAGTCGGGCAGCGCTTTCTGGTCTGGTTGTCACCCGGCGGACAGCGAGCGACCGCGCGCATGTGGGAGACCTCCTGATCGAGCAGGTTGAACTCGAGAACCGAAGCAGGTTCAACAAGTTGTGGGTTGAAGTCATCGATTATTCGGATCTCCCCGGGCATTGTTTAAGTCGCGTCGTCAGTCTTCCCGGACATACAGTGATTCGCTGGCGGGCCAAGACCTGGTGCACCCGTCGGGGGCGGTTCCGTCTCGGACCGATGGTTCTTCGTGCCAGCGACCCGTTCGGTCTCTTTGAGCGGCGCCTCGTGATACCGGCAACACACGAACTTGTGGTGTACCCTGCCCTAGTTGATTTGACGACTGTGCGTCTGCCCGCGGGTGAATTGCCGGGCGGTAATGCACTGCAGAAGCGAACTCCAAATGTCACACCAAACGTTGCGGGTGTCCGTCAATACCAACCGGGTGACAGCTTCAATCGGATTGCGTGGAGCGTGTCGGCACGCACCGGACAGCTGATGGTCAAAGAGTTTGAACTCGATCCGAGTACAGATGTGTGGTTGGTGCTTGATGGAGAAGGCCGACATCATGTCCGTGGTGGTGAGCGCTTGGCGGACACTGCAGCAGCAAGCAAGCCAGAGGTCTTCCTAGACTCGACGGAAGAGTACGCGGTGACGATCACTGCCTCGCTTGCACGCTATTTTCTCGATCAAAATCGCGCAGTTGGACTGATCGCGCAGGGAGCGACCCCGGTCGTGCTGCCCGCAGATCGTGGTGCACGACATCTCCTGAAGATTCTGGAATTTCTTGCCGTTTTCCGAGCTGATGGAACGACGTCGTTACAAGCGGTTCTTCTTGGTGAACAGGCACGATTTGGTCGCCAGAGTGCGCTTATTGTGGTCACGCCATCAACCGATGAAGCGTGGGTGCGGGCGCTTGCGGAGCTCATGGCTCGTTCGATTCGCAGCCTTGCGGTTGTTGTGGAGCCGAGTACGTTCGGCGGTGAGGCCAGTTCCTTGATCGTGGTGAGTGAACTGACAGCGCTCGGCGTCCCCTTCGTACTTGTCAAGAATGGGGATGATCTTCGTCGTGTTTTGGCGATGCCCACAGGCCTGATGGCGCCGAGTCGCTAGGAGCGCACAATGCTGCGAGTCCTTGGAAAACGCTTGACTCCGGACGTTGGTTGGTTCGCCCTTGGTTCTCTCGTCGCGTTGAACCTTTTGGCGGGCTTTTCGACCTATCGGGCCGATTGGTCCGATGGGCTTATCGTTGCGGTACGAGCGGTTCTCCTTGGCACCCTTGTCGCCTATGTGCTGGCGCGGCCGATCAAACTTCCGGATTGGGCTGCCCACCCCATGGCGCTCGTGCTCGGCGGGATAGGCGTTCTGTGGCTCTTGCAGGGACTTTTAAGCGATCAGCTCGGGGGATGGCGAGAGAAGCTCGCATTTCTCTGGATACGGTGGGAACGCTGGTATCTCGCTATCCGTCAGGGAGAAAGGGCTGAAGATTTCTATCTCTTTTTACTCCTAATTGCAGTGACACACTTGGCGATTGGCTATATCGCAACGTGGCTCGTCGTTCGACACGACCACGCGTGGGTCAGCGTTCTTCTCCCAACGACAGTTGTCCTCATTAACGCAGGTTACTCACGGAATGTGTCAGTTCTCCTCGTTGCTCTGGCCGTGTTGCTGAGTCTCCTGATCGTGGGACGGGTCTCGTTTGCCCAGCGAATGCAGCGGTGGCGACGGGGTGGCTTGACTGTCGGTTCCGGGGTGGCGTGGGAGTCTTTGTGGGTCCTCTCGTGGCTCTCAGTGGCAGTGCTACTCTTTGGCTGGATCATCCCGTTCAGTACACACTCCAGTCGTGCTGCGGCTGCCCTCCAGCCGACGAATCGTCCGTGGATTGAGTTGCGGGATACCCTGGCGCAGTGGTTTCCGTCAGTGCGCGGCCCCGGGGGAGGACGAGGCGGAGTTGGCGGGTTTGCCACATTCGGCGACCGTTTCGATATTGGTGGCCCGCTTCGCCTGAGCGATGAGCCGGTGCTCTTGGCCGTCGCCAACAATGCTGCATACTTGACCGTTCGTACCTATGACACCTATACCGGACGTGGATGGCGGTCGAGTGCGGTACCCGACAGTGCAACCAATACGGAGCAAGCACCATCCACTCCAGTTGAGAATTCTCCCAATACGGAGCCTGTGCCCTTGGTGGAGTTCGCCGATGATGAAGAGCTTCCCAAGGCCGACTCAGTTACGAAGGAGCGCGAGACCGTTCGCTATCATGTCGAAGTGTTGCAGTCGCGTGGCGCTGCGTTGGCGTATACAGGTGATCCGATTTCCTTCAGTATCCCGGTGCGGGCACTGTATGGCTGGACCAACAGCACGGAGTGGCAGACAGTCGATCTTGAGAGCACTGCACCGGAGCAAGTACCGCTCGAGCTGAGGCCGCTGGTCGAGCTCTTGCGCGACGTCGAATTCACACCAGCCGAGGCGCGGTCGCCGCGCGAACCGACTCCGACGCCAGATCCGTATGCTGGGCGACCGTGGTTCTGGTGGTTTATGGCTGGTTCTCCTGTACTTCCGCAGCTCGACACGCAAATTAGCCACCTTGCTGCTCGAGGCATCGAGGTGACATTCTGGTGGGAGACGACTGGTCAGGGAGGATTCCGGATTACTCGCCTGGCGTATCGTGGTCGTTTACCAGACTACGCTGACTTGGAAGCGGTCTATCCCGCAAATGGGATGAGTCGCGGCCTGGCGTACGATTTCGTCACCGCAGTGAGTCGTGCAACGCCAGAGCAGCTACGGGCAGCGGGCGAGGAGAGCGCTCAGTCATCCGACGGCGCTGATGTCGTGACGACACTTTATGGCGTCTATCCACGTGATGTGTATCAGCGCTACACGCAGCTCCCGGAGACTGTGACAGACCGCACGCGACAGCTCGCCGACGCGCTCGCGGCAGGAAAGTCGAATGCGTACGATGTCGCCAGCACCATAGAAGCGTTCGTGCGTGAGCGCATCTCCTACAACGAGGCAGCACCCTACCCTGGTGGGGTTGACGCTGTTGATACAGTGCTCTTTGTGCGACCTGAGGGGTATTGCACCTTCTACGCCTCCGCAATGGCGGTCTTGTTGCGTGCGGTAGGAATACCGGCTCGCGTGGCGGTCGGATACTACCCTGCTGACTTCGATAGCGATTTGGGGGGCTTCCTGTATAGAGATCGTAATGCTCACGCCTGGGTCGAGGTGTTCTTCCCCGGATACGGCTGGATTTCATTCGAACCAACCGCCTCGCGGCCGCCGATACCCCGTGGTGCGATTCCGGGGCAAAGCGATCTCTTGCCGCTGGATTCGATTCTGGGCGCAAACCTCCCGACTGATGAGCGGTTTGGTCTGCGTCTTCCAGAGTTGGATCGACCAGAAGGAGCAGGTGCAGTAGGGAGTGCGGCGACTGCTTCGCCTGCGAGGCCGAGTTGGGCGAAGACGACGCTCATTGGATTTCTGGTGTTGCTCACCGGTGCGAGTGCGATTGCGACGGCATGGTGGCTGTGGGGTACCTGGAGAATATCTCCTGCTGCGCGTCTCTTTGTTCGTCTCCAGCGTTTGGCAAGAATCGCCGGTCTCCGACCAGCGCCGTCGCTGACACCGCTGGAATTTGCCTGGGAGGTCGGACGTCTCGTGCCGGGAACGCGTCGAGCTGCCGAAACTATTGCGCAGCTGTACGGTCGCGAACAGTATGGCCGACGCCCTGTGCGCGAGGAAGAGCTCCGTCTGGCATGGCGGTTGTGGCGCGAGATTCTTCGTCCCCGGCTTTTACGAGCCGTGTTGCGTCTGCGCTTGCGGCAGGAAGCGGAGTTCATAGATGCCAGGTCGCTGCCTGGTCGTCGGCAGCGTGAACACTGACATTCTGCTCATGGTGCCTCGCTTCGCTGAGCCTGGTGAAACCCTGCTAGCGACTGGGATGAGCGTGATCGGAGGCGGCAAGGGGGCCAACCAGGCGGTTGCTGCGGCTCGGCTGGGGGCACCTGTTCTGTTCATCGCTGCCATTGGGAACGATCCGTTCAGCGAGCAGCGCTACTCCGAACTCGAGCGAGAAGGGATCGACCTTCGCTTCCTCGCACGTGTTGCCGGGCAAGGCGGGTTGGCGTTCATTGAGTGCAATGCCGAGGGTGAGAACCGTATCATTGTGGCCGCCGGAGCAAATGGAGCGCTTGAGGGCGAAGGTGTGCAACGAGCGATGCGGGAGCTGGAGCTCTGTTCAAAGGATGTGGTTCTCACGCAGCTGGAAATTCCGCTCCCGGCAGTCGAGGCGGCGCTTTCTATCGCCCGGGAAACTGGGGCACGTTGCGTACTCAATGCGACCCCGTGGGCCGACGATGCTGCGGATCTTCTGCGATTGTGCGATGTCCTGGTGGTGAATGCACTCGAGGCGCGCCAAGCCGCAGGCGTAGACCGCGAGGAGCCAATCGAACGAGTGGCTACTCGACTCGTAGAACATGTGCCTCTCGTAGTTGTGACGTTGGGTGGTGAGGGAGCTCTCCTCGTGACGAAGAGCGAGCGTCTCCGGTGTCGCGCCCCTCACGTACCTGTGGTCGACACAACTGCTGCAGGTGATGCCTTCACGGCGGCGCTCGCGGTTTCTCTCCTTGAGGGTGAATCCTGGGAGGGAACCATCGCACGAGCGGTCTGGGCGGGGGCACTGACCGTACAGCGCCCGGGGGCGCAACCGTCTCTGCCGTTTCGCAGTGAACTCGAACAGACCATTGCTGCGTTTCCGTTGGTTACGAAACGGTGGTGAACGAGAAAGCGTGGCCGCTTCCGGCATCATTTCCGGAAGCGGCCCAATGTCGGAATCTTGGTTCGTCAGCCCCAGCCAAACGCCTTGACAATGAGCAGCGCAACGATGTTGACCACCTTGATCATGGGGTTAATAGCTGGTCCAGCTGTGTCTTTGTACGGATCACCGACCGTGTCCCCGGTAACGGCCGCTTGGTGAGCAAAGCTTCCTTTGCCGCCGTGGGCACCCGATTCAATGAACTTCTTCGCGTTATCCCAAGCGGCGCCACCCGTCGTCATAGAAATGGCTACGAAGAGGCCAGTCACAATAGAGCCGATCAGGAGCCCACCAAGAGCCTCCTTGCCGAGCATCGCAGCGATGACGATCGGGGTCAATACTGCGATGAGGACGGGGGCGAGCATCTGCCGAAGCGCTTCGCGCGTCACGATGTCCACGGCCCGCCCGTACTCTGGTCGGGCACGTCCCTCAAGCAGCCCCGGAATTTCGCGGAACTGGCGACGGACCTCCTGAACGACGGCACCACCCGCCTTCCCGACCGCTTCCATGAGGAAGCTCGCGAAGAAGTACGGGAGGGCAGCGCCAATGAAAATCCCTATGACAACACGGGGATTGGACAGTTCGAAAACGAGTTGCTGAGAGAGTTCAAGGTAGTAGGATGCAAAGAGAACGAGTGCGGCCAACCCAGCAGAACCAATCGCATAAGCCTTCGTCACCGCTTTGGTGGTATTGCCGACCGCGTCAAGCGGATCGGTGACGGACCGGACCTCATCAGGGAGCTCCGCCATCTCGGCAATACCGCCAGCGTTGTCGGTAATTGGCCCAAACGAGTCGACCGCGACAATCATGCCGGTCATCGAGAGCATCGCCATGGCGGCAACGGCGAGACCGTAGAGGCCGCTGTAAGCAGAAGTGGAGCTTGTCGTGAGGTTGTAGGCGACGTAAATCGCGAGAGCGATCAAGACGATCGGTGGGAAGGTTGCCTGCATCGAGACCGCCAAGCCGCTGATAATGTTGGTCGCATGCCCGGTCTCCGAGGCTGCGGCGATGCGTTTCACCGGACTGTACTTCTCTGAGGTGAAGTATTCAGTGAAAACGACCATACCAATGGTCACTACGAGTCCGACGAGTGCGCTGAGCCACAGCTTTGCGGTCGCCGTGAGTGTGAACGTCACTCCAAAAAGTGAGACAGGTCCTTCAGTAATAACTGGATTGTCGCCCATGAGCCAGGCGGTAACCGGGAAGAACAGGATGGCCGCGAGCAACATGGCAGCGATAACACCCTTGTAGAGGGCACGCATGATCGAGCGGCTCGCGTCAAGCCGTACGAAGAACGTTCCGATGATGGACGTAAGGATTGAGACAGCACCGAGCGCCAACGGATAGACGATGGCAACCTCGGTTCCAAAGACCAGATGGCCAAGGAGCATGGCAGCGATAGCAGTCACCGCATAGGTCTCGAACAGGTCGGCGGCCATTCCGGCGCAGTCGCCAACATTGTCACCGACGTTGTCCGCGATAACGGCCGGATTACGGGGATCATCTTCAGGGATCCCGGCCTCAACTTTCCCAACCAGGTCGGCTCCGACATCGGCTGCCTTGGTGTAAATGCCACCGCCAATCCGCGCGAAGACTGAGATCAAGCTACCGCCGAATCCGAGGCCAACGAGGCCTGTGACGCTGCGCGTCACGAGATAGAAAGCGGTGACTGCGAGCAGACCCAGGCCCGCTACGAGGAGACCGGTGACAGCGCCGCCTCGAAAGGCCACTGCCAATGCACGCTCAAGCCCGCGCTTTGCAGCTTCAGCAGTGCGCACGTTGGCCCGGACAGCGATCGACATACCAATGAAGCCAGCCAGACCCGAGGCGATGGCACCGACGAGGAAGCCGATCGCAGTTGTCCAATCGACCGCGAGGCCAAGGATCAAAGCCACAACCACTGCCACGATAGCGACAAGGCTATACTGGCGCCGCATATAGGCTTGGGCGCCTTCCTGGATGGCGAGCGCAATAGCTTGCATACGCTCGTCGCCGCGTGGTTGTGCCAAGACCCAGCGGATTAAAGCGGCACCATAAAGAACCGCAAGAATTGCTGCACCGAGGGCGAGATACAGTGCAGTGTTCTCCATCGTCCTGTCACCCCTCCCTCACTCGTATCGTCGTCGCTCGTATACTGCGTCGCGCCTACAACGGACGAGATCGGATCAAGCGTAGTGGACAAGAACGCCCGCACACACGATACTCCGGCCAGATAGTGCCATCGTGGCCGGAGTCTGACAAGGGACTTGACATCGTGCAGTCGCTACGGGGTCAGTAGGGGCTGCCCGTAGATGTGGTAGATTGCTGCCATCGCAGCGAAGATGCTGATCGCGATGAGCATGCCCCATGCAAATATGCCTGTCAATATCCGATTATCAAACTTGAGGTGCATGTAATAGGCAACAACGAGCACGAACTTGACGGCGGCGAAGATCATGAGGATTGGGGCGGTAAGGACGCCGAGCGTCGACTCGAAAACGTATGTAAGCACCTCAAGAATAGTCGCGATAGTCAAGAGAATGAGGACTCGAACCCACGTCGCTGGCCCGGGTTGGGCGTGTGCAGTCGGGTGTTCGTGCATCACCTGCTCCTTTCGCCGGTATGGTCGCCTCACCAAGCTGTAACGAGAACTAGCTAGTACGGCATAAGGTACACAAGCATGAAGATGATAATCCACACGATGTCGACGAAGTGCCAGTAGAGTGTCGTGACGAAGAAACGCTCAACGTGGGCCGGTGTTAACTTTCCGAAAAGAGAGAGCAACCACTGAACCAAGAGCCAGACGATGCCGATGAACACGTGAGTACCGTGGAAGCCGGTCAGAACGAAGAACGTTGTGCCAAAGAGGTTGGATGTGAGGGTAAGACCCTCGTGATAGAACGTGGTGAACTCGTAATACTGTCCGCCGAGGAAGAGGGCGCCGAGGAGAATTGTTCCCAGTAGCCAACCGCGGAAGCCCCGCATGTCGGCCCGCTCAAGTGCTGTCAACGCCATGACGATCGCAAAGCTGGAGAGAAGCAGTACGGCTGCGGAGACCGACGTATACGGAATATCGAGTACTTCCCGGGGGTACGGTCCTTCAAAGTAGCGCCCGCGATAGGCGAAGTAGACCCAGATGAGCGACCCGAAGAACATGCAGTCGCTTGCAAGGAAGGTCCACATGAGCAACCGGTTATGGGAGATTCCGGTTACCGTGTGCTCTCCGGCCGGAAGTGTGTGGCCAGTTGCGTGGCTCACTCCGTAACCCCTCCCTTTCTGCTCATGATATCCACCTCGTGTTACGAACCTTGTTGGGCAGGCAGGGTTCACCTCCCACCCCCGAAGACTCCTGTACTTGCATCAGGCGACGTGTGCTTCTTCATGCTCGATCGCTGGCTCAAAGTGCCAACCGAGCAGGCCGAAGAAGACGACAAAAGTACCAAGGCCGACGATCGGGAAGCCGAGCGGCCCAAGTGTTTCGGTTCCGTACATGATCATCCCGGCCGCCATGGCCGTCAGACCCGCTGAGACAATAAGCGGCCACCAGGATGGCTTGGGCAGGTGCACACCAGGTGGCAATGTACCGTGTCCGGGATTGTCGTGGTGTGGCTCGTGCACCTCACGGCGTTGCGTCGTGTCAGTCGCGGCTGGTGCGTGGTGGCCATCGCCATACTTTTCGATCCAGTACGCATCGCGTCCACGAACCGTCGGAATGACCGCAAAGTTATAGACCGGTGGCGGCGAGGGGATCGTCCACTCCAATGTTCGGCCGTCCCAGGGATCGGCGGATGCCGTAGCTGGCTGGCGCAATGTCTTCACGACATTGATCAGGAGGAGAACCTGAGCCAAGCCCAAAATGAAGGCGCCGATCGTGATGACGAGATTCCACGTACCCCAGCCCGTTTCGGCGGAATAGGTGAAGTAGCGACGTGGCATTCCATCAAGCCCGACGAAGTGCATCGGGAAGAATGTGAGATTCGTACCGATGAAGGTCAGCCAGAAGTGCCACGTGCCGAGACGCTCGTCAAGAAGACGGCCGTACATCTTGGGGAACCAGTAATAGGTTCCAGCGAGCAAAGCACTCACGATCACGCCGAAGATGACATAGTGGAAGTGTGCCACAATGAAGTACGAGTCTTGCTGCTGGTAATCGAGTGGAACGGTCGCGTGCATAACGCCGGTGACCCCACCCATCATGAGCATCCAGACGGCGGCCGCGGCGAACTTCATTGGTGTCTTAAAGTCGAGGGAACCGCCCCACATGGTGGCGAGCCAGTTAAAGACCTTTACTCCTGTGGGGATCCCAATGAGCATTGTTGAAGCGGCGAAGAGGGCATTCGGCACCGGGCCCAGCCCGACGGTGAACATGTGGTGCGCCCACACGAAGAAGCTGAGGAAGGCGATGGCAATTCCAGCGAAGATGACGAAGGGTGCACCGAAGAGGGGCTTACGCGAGAACGTCGGAAGCACCTCTGAGATAATCCCCATTGGCGGGAGGACAAGGATGTAGACCTCAGGGTGTCCGAAGATCCAGAAGAGATGCTGCCAGATAACCGGGTCGCCCCCGTGCAGCGGGTTGAAGAAGTTTGTATTGAAGTAGCGATCGAACATGATCATAAAGAGTCCAACAGTAAGGGAGGGGAAAGCGAGCAGAATGAGAATCGCAGTAATAAGGACCATCCAGACGTAAACCGGCATGCGCATGAGCGACATACCGGGTGCACGCATGTTCACGATGGTGACGAAGAAGTTGAGTGCACCCGCGATCGAGCTGATACCCAAGACCTGCAGACCGAGGTCCCAGAAGTCAAGACCTGGTCCAGCCGAGTAGAGGCGGCTGCTGGAGAGGTTGGCATACCCGAACCAACCAGCGTCCGGGGCGTGTCCGAAGAGGAAACTCGACCACATCAGAAGGGAGCCAAAGAGGAAAGACCAATAAGAGAAGGCGTTAAGGCGAGGAAACGCAACGTCACGAGCTCCAATCATTAACGGGACAGCGATATTGAAAAAGGCTGCGTTGAGTGGCATCGCCACTGCGAAGATCATCATAGTACCGTGCATAGTCATAACTTCGTTATAAGTCTTGGGACCGAGGAAGTGCATATCTGGCTGCGCGAGCTGAATACGCATGAGGAGCCCAAGAAAGCCTGCGAGCAACAGGTAGACAATCGACGTCCAATAGTAGAGAATGCCGATCTTCTTGTGGTCAACCGTCGTGAGCCACTCGACAAGTGCCGAGCGCCGGTATTCTGCTTGTTCCAGTCGAATCGCCGCCTCCGCCATTAGAGTCCTCCTGCACCATGTCGGTTATGAGCTCGCCGACTGCGGTTAAGTGTACTACTGGACTTATCCATTGGCTGCCGCTCCTCTCTAACAACAACACTGATGCGTGATACTTACTGTTGGGACCGCAGGTACTCAACGATGGCATTCACTTGCTCGTCGGTCAGTAACTGGTTCTGTTGCGCGCGGATCTTCCACCACTTTTCTGCCATGATCGAGTACGGCTTGACCTGTTCCGAGTTGGCAATCCACTGATGGAGATTCTCCACGGTGTTCGGGAGGAATGCGGCGAGCGTCTGCCGTTCAGCAAAGTAGGCAAGGTTCGGGCCAACCATGAGAGTCTTGTTGATCGGCGTAGATGGATCGTACGTCGGGTTCACGCTGTGGCAGCCAGCGCATCCAGCTGGGCCCTCAAAGAGTTCCTTTCCGGTGGCGGCGAGTGTCCCTGGAGCCGGGTCCGGAGCTGGCTGGCGGTGCTTTTGCACCCAGGCATCGAACTCTTGCTGTGTCTGTACAACGACACGGAACTGCATGTGCGCGTGCTGTGCGCCGCAGAGTTCTGCGCACTGCCCGTAAAAGACTCCTGCTTCTTCCGGAGTGAAGACCATCGTATTCTCACGTCCAGGCACCGCATCGACTTTGCCCGCCAGACGAGGCGGCCAGAACGAATGGATGACATCCTGCGACGTAATCGTGAGAACGACAGGGCGATCTACTACAAGATGCAAGTCTCCCGCGGTCACTATGCCGTATTCGGGATAGCGGAACTCCCACCACCACTGATGGCCGATCACCTGCACCCGTAGTGCGTTAGTGTCAGCTCCGGGATCGCGGTTCAGTTGGAAAATGAGGCGAGTAGAAGGAATCGCAATGAGGGCCAAGATAACTGCTGGGATGAGTGTCCAGGCGATTTCGAGGCGTGGGTGACCGTGTACCTGGGGTGGAATGCGAGTGTCCCCCGGCTTCCGACGGAATCGGACAATGTTGACCAGAAGCCAGCCGGTTACGAGAATGAAAACGGCCACGGTCAACCACCAGACTGGCACCATGAAAAGGTCCCATATAAGGCGCGCCTGGTCACCAGCTGGATCCGACGTCGAGGCGATTTTACCGCCGATGACGCCGCAGCCGCTGGTGAGCCACGCGAGCCCGGCGAGCGGAAGGACAAAGATCCACCGTCGCCGGCCACCAATCGGACGCAAGTCCTTCACTCGTTCCGCCCCTTCCCCGCAGCACATCGCACGACACCCCGGCCCGAGGGCCGACAGCTCTCGAGTATTCTACTCACCTTAGTGAAACATGTCACGAGCACTGGCGACCCATGCGGCATGTCGTTATCCGACATAATAGCACCAGTTGCCGCCCGCTTCAATGATCATGCGCTGGATGGTACCGGTTCCACGGAAAGGCGTCAAGAGGCTTGTTCACTGCTGATCAGCTGATTACACTAAAGAGTAAACCCAGCGAGCAGCACGGTGGCTCCTTGGAGCGGCTCGAAGAAGGGAGGCGCAAATGCCGGACGAAGTTGGGATGAGGGCAGCTGGAGCCATCGAGGGTTTGTTAGTTGAGACGCGGCGTTTCCCTCCGCCTGCGGAGTTTGTTGCCCAGGCCAATATGCGGGATCCGAGCGTGTATGAACGTGCTCGTCGCGATCCTGAAGGGTTCTGGGCTTCGATCGCTCGAGAGCTCCAA
The DNA here is from genome assembly GCF_023806465.1 of Thermomicrobium sp. CFH 73360. Taxonomy (GTDB): domain Bacteria; phylum Chloroflexota; class Chloroflexia; order Thermomicrobiales; family Thermomicrobiaceae; genus Thermomicrobium. The sequence goes on from NZ_JAMSLS010000004.1 coordinate 32,008, forward strand.
TGGGACGAGCCTTGGCACACCGTCATGGAGTGGAATCCGCCGTGGGTCAAATGGTTTGTCGGCGGTCGTCTCAATGCCTCGGTCAACTGCGTGGATCGGCATGTAGCAGCGGGCCGACGAACCAAGGCGGCAATTATTTGGGAAGGTGAGCCAGGCGACGAACGTGTTCTAACCTATCAAGATCTCTACCGCGAGGTGAATCGGGTCGCCTTGGCGCTGCGGCAGCTGGGTATAGAGAAGGGTGATCGGGTTGCGATTTACCTCCCGATGATCCCAGAACTGCCGGTTGTGATGTTGGCATGTGCTCGCATCGGTGCCCCACATTCGGTTGTCTTCGGTGGATTCAGTGCGGAGGCGCTTGCCGATCGGATTAATGACTGCCAGGCGAAGCTCTTGATCACGGCCGACGGTGGTTATCGTCGTGGACGGGTGGTGCCGCTTAAGGAAACAGCCGACCGTGCTCTCGAGCGCTGCCCCTCGATCGAAAAAGTGCTCGTGGTCCGTCGCATCGGCGAATCGCAGCCAGTCTCGATGCAGCCTGGGCGTGATCTTTGGTGGCATGAAGTGTTGGCTGGCGTGCGAGAACGCTACTGTCCTCCCGAGTCCGTCGACAGCGAACATCCGCTCTACATCTTGTACACCTCAGGCACCACAGGGAAGCCCAAGGGCCAACTCCATACGACCGGCGGTTACCTCACGGGTGTCTACATTACGACAAAGTGGATCTTTGATATCAAGGATGACGACATTTACTGGTGCACGGCCGACATTGGGTGGGTCACCGGCCATAGCTACATTGTTTACGGCCCGCTCGCAAACGGTGCGACGGTCGTGATGTACGAGGGGTCTCCCGATTGGCCGGAAAAGGATCGCTTCTGGGATATCGTCGAGCGACGGCACGTGACTATTCTTTACACCTCGCCGACTGCAATCCGGCAGTTCATGCGCTGGGGGCCGGAGTATCCGGCACGCCACGATCTCTCCAGTCTGCGCTTGCTGGGGACGGTCGGTGAGCCGATCAACCCCGAGGCCTGGATGTGGTACCACGAACACATCGGCGGTGGGCGCTGCCCAATCGTCGATACCTGGTGGCAGACCGAGACGGGGATGATCTTGATCACGCCGCTACCTGGACTGACGACGACGAAGCCTGGCTCCGCGACGTTGCCATTCCCTGGTATCGAACCCGATATCCTTGACGATGCCGGGAATCCAGTGCCAACAGGGCAGGGTGGGTATTTGGTAATCCGCCGCCCGTGGCCGGCGATTTCCCGCACACTCTGGGGTGATCCCGAGCGCTACGTGAACACCTACTTCTCGAAGTACGGGCCGTCGATCTACGTCACTGGAGACGGAGCGAAGCGCGACGAGGACGGGTATTACTGGATCCTTGGGCGTGTTGACGATGTCCTCAATGTCGCTGGTCATCGCCTGGGGACGATGGAGTTGGAGAGTGCCCTTGTCGCGCACCCGGCTGTCGCTGAGGCGGCAGTGATCGGTGTGAGTCATGAGATTAAAGGCCAGGTTCCTGTCGCCTTCGTGAGCGTGCGTGCGGGGTACACCCCGAGTGACGAGCTCGCTGCAGAGCTGCGACGCCATGTTGCCGAGACGATCGGTGCAATTGCCCGACCAGAGCGCGTGATCTTCGTGGCGGACCTACCGAAGACGCGAAGTGCGAAGATCATGCGGCGACTCTTGCGTGACATCGCCGAGGGGCGTGTGCTCGGTGACACCACAACGCTGACTGACCCAACGGTGGTTGAGGAGATCAAGCGGACGTGGATTGCCGAGCACGGCGAGCAAGCGTAGGGACCTGACCAGGATGAGAAAATTGGCGGCGGGGTCGTTCGACCCTGCCGCTCTCGTTTTCGCTCGCGGGAAGCGAGGTGGAAGATGCCGACCCCAGTGATCGTCAGTGCAGTGCGAACACCGATTGGGCGGTTTGGCGGAGGATTGAAAGACGTTCCTGCTTGGCGACTTGGAGCAATCGTCATCGCTGAGGCGGTGCGTCGTGCGGTGCTCGAACCATCAGCCGTCGACGAAGTGCTCATGGGGAATGTGTTACAAGCTGGGCAGGGAATGAACCCGGCTCGGCGAGCAGCAATCACGGCTGGACTGCCGGATGCAGTCCCCGCAATGACCATCAACATGGTCTGCGGTTCTGGGCTCCGTGCGGTCGCCATGGCAGCTCAAGCGATCGCACTTGGTGAAGCAGAAGTGGTGGTTGCGGGTGGCATAGAGAGTATGTCACAAGCGCCGTATCTCCTCACTGGAGCCCGCTTCGGCTATCGGCTTGGGCACGGAACGCTTTATGACTCGATGCTCGCTGACGGCCTCACGGATGCCTTTCACGACTGCCACATGGGGATCACCGCAGAGAACATCGCGCGGGAATATGGTATCGGTCGTGAGGAGCAGGATCGCTTTGCGCTCGAAAGCCAGCGGCGCGCTGCTCGTGCGTGGGAGGCTGGAGCTTTTGCTGAGGAAGTGGTTCCGGTCGAGGTGGAAAGCAAGCAGGGAATCGAGCGGATCGAACGCGACGAACACCTCCGACCCGATACAACGCTTGAGACACTGGCCCGGTTGCGGCCAGCATTCGATCCCGAGGGTACTGTAACAGCAGGCAATGCCTCGGGAATCAATGATGGTGCAGCGGCACTTGTTGTGATGTCGGAAGAGCGCGCACGCAGGAGTGGTCTCCAGCCGCTTGCCATTATTCGTTCCTGGGCGTGGGCGGGGGTACCTCCTCGAGTCATGGGACTCGGCCCCATCCCGGCCCTGCGCCGTGCACTGGCTCAACTGGATCTTCGCGTTCGTGATTTGGATCTGTACGAGATCAACGAAGCGTTCGCGGTGCAGGTGCTTGCTGTGCAACGAGAGCTTGGACTCGATCCAGCGAAGTTAAACATCCATGGTGGTGCGATCGCGCTGGGTCACCCAATCGGGGCGAGTGGCGCACGGATTCTCGTCACGCTCGTGCATGCCCTCCGCCGCACGGGTGGTCGTTTTGGTGCAGCAGCACTCTGTATTGGCGGTGGAATGGGAATTGCAATGATCGTGGAACGGCCGACCACTGGTTAGATCAGGCGTCGTGTTCATCTGGGGCGAGCTCTTCGAAAGTCATCGTACCATCGACGAGACGGACAAGCGGCAATGAGTCAATCGTTGGATGTCGGAGGGTGGATGGCTCGGCTGCAGTGAGAACCTTTTGCGCTGGCAGCGTTGCGAGAACAGCCAGTAGTCGGTTGCGATGCTCGCCATCGAGTTCTGAGAGTGCGTCATCGAGCAGGAGGACGGGCCAGTCCTCGGTGGCTCGATAGATGGCGGCGATCTCGGCAAGTTTCGCAGCGATCACAGCGAGTCGTTGGATGCCACGCGAGCCGACGGCGGCGAGCAGCTCTCCATCGAGCATCCATTGGACATCATCCCGGTGCGGGCCGAAGATTGTATTGCCGCGTCGGAGTTCGTCATTCCGACTACGTGCCAGAACCTGCCGATAGCGCAGGCTGACTGATGCCTGTGCCTCGGCAAGCGGGAGCTGCGACAGTTCGTCGGCGATCGGGTCGGGTAGTGAAATCGTAGAAACGTATCGCGTTGTCAAGGTGAGCGTTCGAGCGCTGAGACGGGCGAAGCTCTCGGTGAGATCGTTCGACCAACCAAGGAGGAAGCGGATGCGGGCGACAATGAGATAGGTTCCGTAGGTGACAAGTTGATCATCCCAGAACGCGAGCTGTTCCTCAATGGTATGGTCATCGTGCCCGCTCAGTTGCTTGAGCAGGCTGTTGCGTTGCTCGAGGATCCGTGTGTACTGCGCCAACGCGCGGAGGTACGTGGAGTCGATTGTTGACAGCACGATGTCTAAGAAACGTCGGCGTACCTGAGGACTACCGGTGATGAGTTCAATGTCCTCTGGCGAGAAAAGAACAACGCGGAATGTGCCAACAAAATCCATTGCTCGAACTGGGCGGCCGTCACGGCGATAGCGCTTACTGACAGTAGAGTTGGTTGCATCGAAGAGAAGCGCAATCTCCAATGTATGGCGTCCCGTTCGCGTCTCTATTTGACCGGCGATCCGTGCATACGGCGGAACGCCGAGGTCTTGACCGCTCGCGCGGTGGATCAGATACCGGTCCGAGGGCGTTCGAAACGACTTGGTGGTTGCCAAGAGATAGAGTGCCTCGACGAGGCTTGTTTTTCCGGAGCCGTTTGCCCCAACAACTCGGAGACCAGCTGGAACCCACGCGAGCTCCAGATGCCGGAAGCAACGGAACTCTTCCAGCTCCAGCTTCGTCAAGAGCATGACCGTGAACCTCGCCGGTGTCGTCGTGTGCGAGTCGCAACAAAGAATTGGGTTTCCACCAACGATGCAGCCGTCACGCAGTACCGATGACCATCGGCATAACGACGTGGACGAACGAATCGTCGCCTACCGGCCGGAAGACCCCTGCGGCGTTGGGTGAGGTCATCTCGATGGCGATCTCCGTTGCTTTGGCCACGGACAGCACGTCGGTCAGATAGCGCCCGTTGAACGCGATGGTCGCTTCCGGGCCATCGACCCGGGCGGGTAGCACGTCCTCGGTATCTCCGGCATCGGCCGCTTGAGCGGAGACAACCATCGATCCGGGATCGAGTTCAGAATCTCCGGGAAGGAACTGAAGCTTGACGACCTCATTGTTTGACTGGGCGAAGATCTTCGCCCGGCGGGCAGCAGCGAGGAACGCCTCTCGATCCACGGTCACACGTGTCCGCCACTGTTTGGGGATGATCTGCCGGAATTCAGGGAAGCTGCCGTCGATTAAGCGGGAGAGGAACTCGAGCCGTCCGCTCCGGGCGAGGACCTGGCTCCGGTTTGGGGTCACAAGGAGGTGAACCGTCTCTTCTCCATCTGCCACAACTCGCGCCAGTTCACCAAGTGCCTTCGCTGGGACGATGATGGCGAGATCGGTCGCTGCTGGTTGAGGGAGTGAAAGCGTTCGCACAGAGAGACGGAAGCCATCGGCCGCAGCCAGTGTCAGCTCCTGTCCCCGAAATTCGAGAAGAACACCGGCCAGTACTGGGCGACTGTCGTCGGTCGCTGCTGCGAAGACCACTTGACCAATTGCCTCACGGAGTACCTCGGTACTCACTGCGGCGGTAGGTGGCTGGTCGCCAATTCGTGCAATGGTCGGAAAGTCCTCGGCCGGAATGCCAGGGATGCGCGCCTTGGATGTGCCACATGTAACACGCAGATCGGTATTGCCCGGAGAGACCGTGAGGGTTACTTCTTGTCGCGGCAGGCTGCCAATAAAGTCACTGAAGACGTCGGCCCGCACACTCAGTTGCCCAGGTTCCAGCACATCAGCGGGGAGCGTGACACTGAGGGCGATCTCGAGATTGGTGGCTGTCACTCGCAGAGCTCCCTCATCGGCGACGAGGAGAACATTGCTCAGCACTGGTAGTGTCGACCGGCGGGCGACAGCACGAGAGACCTGATGCAACGCTCGTTCGAGTTCGGCCTGCTGGCACCTCAACTGCACGGAAAGCTCCTCCCCGGGTGTTCGTACACCAGTCGCGGCCAATTATAACAGGGCGCTGGGCGTTTCCAGAGCAAGGGTCCGCAGAATCCCTCTTTCTTTCTCGTAGCTTTGCTCGTCTTGGTATCGCTCGAGTTGTACTCCGCGCATGGAAGACGACGTCCACAAGGAGCGTATTTGTGTTGAGCAGAAGACCATGGATTCGTTCGCTCACGTGCGATCGTTCGTTTGCCAGCGTGGCGACACCGGTGCGTTGCCCACAGCGCGGACCAAGGACGGCGCGGTATTTGACACCGGCATCTTGTGGGTGTAACATTAGCACAGATGTTCGTGTTTCTGGAGAGGATCGCGGTATGGCCAGCGAACGGACCGAACGACAAGGATTCGACCCCTCGAAGTTCTTGACGAAAGTCAACGGCAATGACTACCTTGAGGTCAAGTGGCGATTGTTGTGGTTCCGAACAGACCACCCCGACGGAGAAATTGAGACGGAACTTGTGGAGCATCGTGACGGCGTTGCCGTTTTCCGAGCCCGGGTCAAGGTGCCGGGCGGCGGTTCGGCCACGGGCTGGGGTAGTGAGTCGGCTGAGGATTTTACAGATTATTTGGAGAAAGCCGAGACGAAGGCGCTGGGTCGAGCTCTGGCGGCATTGGGGTATGGCACGCAGTTCTGCCCCGACTTCGAGTTTGGTGCGGTGGAGCAGCGTGTCGTTGACGCGCCAGTCGATGCCGCGCGCTTGAGTGGACGCCGAGCACTCGGTGGACGAGCTACTCCTCGGCAGCTCGAGTATCTGCGCGATATGGCGCGGCGCCTTGGTATGACGGAAGAGGAACTTGAGGCGCAGGCTCGCGAACAGTTCGGGGCGGGACTCGAGGAGCTCGCGCGGCAAGATGCCTCGGCGCTCATTGAAACGCTGCGTCAGCGCCGGAGTGCTCACGAAGCAGCCTAAGTGACGACGCAGACTACTTGCAGAAATGGCTGGCTCGTGCTTCGTTACCCCTGGGCCACGTGGCCCAGGGGTTTCCGTTCCGAGTGGGGGATCGGATGTAACATGTATGACCTCGCGTCCGTTCGCGCCCAGCTTCCAACATTGAGATCGTTCACATACCTGAATACAGGGACGCTCGGGATCATGGCGGAGCCGGTTCTCGCGCGGTACCGCGAAGCAGTAGAGCGCGCACAACGCTTCGGTCATCTGGTCCTGGAGGAGTTTCAAGAGGCGAGCGAGCGTGTGCGTGTAGAGTTCGCCGAACTCCTCGGTGTGCGCAGCGAGGAGCTCGCATTCACGGGGAACACGACCGACGGTATCGCGCTTGTGCTGGCGAGTTTTCCCTTTGCAGCTGGTGACCGCATCTTGACGAGCGATCAGGAGCATCCAGCCGTGCTCCTGCCACTGACTTTAGCCTGCCGGCGTCGCGGCGTCGTTCTCGAGCAGTTTCGAGTGAGCACCGAGAAGGAAGAGACACGAGAAGCGTTTGCCGCAGCGCTCGTGCGCACTCGTCCGCGTCTTGTCGTTGTCAGCCATGTTTCCTGCGAGACAGGTGTACGGTTGCCGATCGAAGACATGACGCGGTTGGCACATGCAGAGGGAGCGCGTGTCCTGCTCGATACGGCGCAGTCAATCGGACAGTTTCCAGTGAATCTCGCAACCCTGGGAGTCGACTTCGCGGCGGGGAACGGGCACAAATGGCTCCATGGCCCGCAGGGGACGGGTTTTCTGTACGTCAGACAGGACAACCTTGATCTTCTTGAGCCACCTCTGGTCGGCGACGGTTCGGTGGTTACTCCGTTTGACCGTCACTCGTTCCAATTCGACGGGACGAACTGGTCCTTCCGGGGTGATGCTCGTCGGTTTGAGTATGGCACACGTGACGTGGCGCGTGTCATAGGGCTGGGGGCTGCCATTGAGTATCTTGGGAGCCTGGGTTGGGAGGCCATTGCACGGCACCAACTGCGGCTGGTCGCTTGGCTTCGGGAGCGTCTCCAACACCATCCTGCCATTTGCTGGTATTCGGCGACTCGCGCAGAGGACGGTTCTGGACTTGTGACACTCGGAGTCACCGGCTGGGATGGCGAGCGCTTGAGTCGTGTGCTTTGGGAAGCGTATCGAATCGTGCAAAGACGGGTGCAGGTTCCCAATGGCGTGCGAGTGTCCTGTGCTTACTTCACCTCAGAGGATGATCTGGACAGACTTGTTGCGGCGCTCGAGGAGCTGGCTGGGTATCACCAGTTATCATAAGATGAGCATCGCATCGCCGAAGCTATAGAAACGGTAGCGCTGTCGAATGGCTTCACGGTAAGCCTCGAGGATGAATTCGCGGCCCGCAAAGCTCGCAACGAGGAGGATCAGCGTGCTCCGGGGCAGATGGAAATTCGTGATCAGCGCGTTGACGACGCGCCAGCGATAGCCGGGATAGATGTACAAGTCAGTCCATCCGGTAAGCTCGCTGACTGCCCCCTGATCAAGTGATTCCGCGATCGATTCCAACGTGCGAGCGGCGGTGGTGCCGACCGCAACGACGCGGCGGCCGGTTCGGCGTGCTTCTTGAATGAGTGCAACTGTTTCGGCCGGGACGCGGTACCATTCAGCGTGCATCTTGTGCTGACGAACGTCCTCGACCTCGATCGGCTTAAAAGTTCCGATGCCAACGTGCAGAGTAAGTGGCGCGACAGTGATTCCGCGTTGGCGCAATTCAGCGAGTAGGCGATCGGTGAAATGAAGACCAGCAGTCGGAGCTGCAACCGAGCCTGGATGCATCGCATAGACCGTCTGATAGCGTTCCGGATCGCGGAGTGGGGCACGAATATATGGAGGAAGCGGCACATGCCCGAAACGTTCAAGGTGCTCGGCAACTGCTGGGCTGAGTTCCACCACAACCTGTCCTCTTGCCCTTTGCTCCAGGATCCGGAGTGGTTGCGGATCGAAGGATTCTTCATGCGGTAAAACGAGGATAATTTCTCCTGGTCGCAGCTTGCGTGCGGGACGGCCCAGCGCGAGCCAGAGTGTCGTTCCTTCCAGCGGCTGGACGAGAAGGATTTCCACTTTTCCTCCGGTCCGCCGTTGAGCCAGGAGTCGAGCGGGAAGAACTCGCGAGTCATTGACTACTAAGAGGTCACCGGGATCGAGTAGCGAGGGGAGTTCACGAAAGATTCGATGCTCAAGAGTCCGCGTCGCACGTCGGAGAACCATGAGCCGCGCGGCATCGCGTGGCTCGATCGGTTCCTGCGCGATCAGTTCTTCAGGAAGTTCGTAATCGAACTCGTGGAGTGAGAGTGAAATCTCCTCAGGCATCGGGCTCAACGAAGTCTCCCTCGTTCAGTCCCTGCAGTGGCACCTGGAGAATGGCTTGTTCGGCGGGATAGGGCACGCCGAGGTGTTCGTAGGCGCGCCGCGTCGCCACCCGCCCCCGTGCGGTTCGCTGGAGGAAGCCGAGTTGAATGAGATACGGTTCGTAGACGCTTTCGATCGTATCTGGTTCCTCACTCGTTGCCGCTGCGAGCGTTTGGATGCCAACCGGCCCGCCATCGAACTTTTCGACGATCGTTCTCAAAAGCAGCCGATCGACATCGTCGAGTCCGAGTTCATCAATCGCCATGCGGTCCAGCGCCAGTCGAGCGAGTTCGGCCGTGATGGTTCCATCGCTCATTACTTGCGCATAGTCGCGAACGCGCTTGAGGAGGCGGATCGCAATGCGTGGTGTGCCTCGCCCTCGTCGGGCGATTTCAGCTGCTCCGTCCGGTGTGATGGGTACATGGAGGATGCGTGCTGCTCGCTCGACGATCGCACGCAGGGCCGGGAGATCATAAAAATCAAGGCGATACGTCGCGCCAAACCGGTCGCGAAGCGGTGAGGTCAGCAACGCCAAGCGGGTGGTGGCGCCGACAAGGGTGAACGGCGGGAGAGCGAGGCGGACGCTGCGAGCGGCCGGGCCCTTTCCAATCACCAAGTCGACTGCGAAGTCTTCCATCGCCGGATACAGCACTTCCTCGACGAGACGATTCAGGCGGTGGATTTCGTCGATAAACAACACGTCTCCCGGACGGAGGTTCGTCAAGATGGAAACGAGATCACCCGGACGCTCGATCGCTGGACCACTGGTGATACGGAGATTCACGCCCATTTCCGCGGCAATGATGCCAGCGAGAGTCGTCTTCCCGAGACCCGGTGGACCATAGAAGAGTAAGTGGTCGAGCGGCTCACCGCGCTCCTGCGCGGCGCGGATCGCGATCGTGAGACTTTCCTTTACGCGATCTTGGCCGATGTACTCGGCCAAACGCCGCGGTCGCAGCGTCTCCTCAAGATGCTGCTCACTCGCGTTCGGTCGCGGTGAAACGATCCGCGGCTCGCTCATCGTACCCACCTCATTCGGACAGAGTATACCATAGTGCGAACACGTGTTCGCATCACCGACCGGGTTCGGGTGGCGGTTCTGCTTCGTCGACGAGCAAGATCGGAATACCGTCCTCGATTCGGTAACGGCGACCACAGCCAGTGCAGATCAAACGATCGCCATGGAGTTCCAAGCTGGCATGGCACGCCGGACAGGCGAGGATCTCGAGGAATTCAGGATCGATGAGTGGTTGCTGCTCACCCATGGAGACCATTCGACTCCTTTCTGGCGACGATCTTACCAGTCTTATGGACTAGGCAGGGCGGATAAACGCTCGCGAGCGAGTCGTGCGTATGAATGGTCGCCGGCGGCGGCTTTCTCCTACCACGCACGGGCAGTCTCGTAGTCAGGAGGAGTACTTTGTTCTGCTGCCTGGCCGAGCAAGAACAGAATTTGTGGATGGTTCGGAGCGAGGGCGAGTGCAGCGTGGGGTTGAGCGATTGCATCTGCGGTATATCCATCAGCGAGAAGTGCCTGGGCGAAACTCAGCCGGGCAGTAACATCGGCAGGTGCAGCTGCCACGACGCGTTGGAAGAGTGGTATGGCCTCCGAAAGGCGAGCAGTGTGAGCGTAGAGGTCAGCGAGGGCGAGGAGCGCCGTGCGGTCGTCTGGAGAGGCGGTGAGTGTCGCCTGGAGCTCCGCTTCAAGTGGAATGCGTCTCGGGACAGCTTCCACCGTGTTGCTCTCAGCGCCTGACCGGACGCAAGTGCGGCTGAACACAGTTGCGATGCCGGCGACGAGCAGGCTGAGAAGGAGTAGTGGGCTCCACCACCAAGAGATCCTCGTGCGGTTTCTCATATCTCCCTTGAAGAAAAACCCCGGTCTTTGACCGGGGAGTGGGGGTGCCTCACGGGGCTCGAACCCGTAACCACTGGATCCACAGTCCAGCGCTCTGCCAATTGAGCTAGAGGCACCACAAGAAAAATGGAGAGATGAGCGATGCCGGGCGAGTAAGCCGAGTTCTGTTCTTGACGGTCATCTCTCTCGCCCGTGGATCACCACGGACGGTCGCTTCGTCACCTCCGCGACTGCTCTCAACCTCGGGCCTCGGCGAGCAACCTCGTAACGGCCCGTTCGGAGATTGCTGCGGGGAGGATTGCCCTTTTCACCCCGGGCCGAACCCGGTCATCGTCTCTGTTGCTCTCACGTCGACGATTGATCGACGTGCCGATCTGGACTGTCAGCGGCGCCGGTCACCGCTGCCCTGGTTTGACACCAGGCACCCCGCTCTCTGCAGCTCGGACTTTCCTCTGGCGTCTTGCTGGACGCCAGCGACCGCCCTGCCCGACATCGCTCGCGGTGATGGTCACCCATCACCGGACCGGCGGTGCCGAAGGGGAGATTTGAACTCCCACGGGGTTGCCCCCACTACGCCCTGAACGTAGCGCGTCTGCCAGTTCCGCCACTTCGGCCCGTACGAGTCCACGTGGACTCGCACTGCCTAGTATACCAATGCTGCGGACCGCTCGACAAGGTATCAGCCACACGTGGGACGACCTGGGTTACCGTGCTTGCAGTATGATTCGGCGAGGCACGTTTTTGGAGTCGTACCTCCGACCGGCTTCTCAGGGTATGGCACTCAGTCAGCAATCCGCCGCTCTTCTTCATAGTAGTCGACTCGGCGGGCCGTGAGAATGGCCTGGATTTCCTGAAGGCTCATACCGAAGCGATGAAGCGTGTGGCGCACCAATTCGAGGCCTGCCTCAAAGCTTGGATGGACCACCTCACTGGCGCCTGCGTCGATCAGGCGTGTCACGAAGTTTCGGCGATCAGCGCGAGCGATAATATCCAGAGTCGGATTCAGCGCGCGTGCTAAGCGCACTGCTGTTTCCGCGGCGAAGGCGTCTGGTACAGCGACCACGAAGACACGAGCCGTTGGGATCCCAGCTGCCAGGAGTACTTGCTCATTCGCCACGTCACCATACACCACGGTCAATCCCTCATGACGAAGTTCTCGCACCAATACTGGGTCACGATCAATCACCACGAAACGAAACCGTCGGCGCTGGAGAACCCGTCCCACCTCCCGACCAGCTCGTCCATATCCGGCAATGACCACATGCCCGCGGAGTTTGGCTCGCTGGGGGTGGGACTCTTCTCTCTCGTCTTCCATGCGCGGTGCCGTCCCCAAGCGCTCAAGCGGGGCAGCAAGTAGCCGACCGAGCGGTCTTGACGCGCTCAGGAGAAGCGAGTTCAAGAGAAGGGAGGCAATCGCAGCCCCGATTAAGGCATTGTAAACCGTTTCGTCGATCACACCGCCGCGGAGTGCAACGAGACCGAGAACGAAGGAGAACTCACCAATCTGTCCAAGAAAAATGCCCGAGCGTACTGCAACGTCTGCCGGAAAGCCGACGAATCGGACGACAACCGCGGTGATCGTGGTTTTTAGGAGAGTTACGGTCAACAATATCGTGAGTGTCAGCGGCCACGCATCCAGAAGGCCACCAAGGTCGGTAAGAAGTCCGAGTCCAGCAAAGAACATAACCCCAAACACGTCACGGAGTGGAAGAATTCCCCCGAGCGCTTGGTAGGAAAATTCCGATTCTGAAATCACGACTCCCGCAAGAAAAGCTCCCAGCGCGAGTGAGAGGCCTAGTCGCTCGCTGCCGATTGCGGTGCCAAATGCAAGGAGCACAACGGTCAAGAGAAAGAGCTCGCGACTCCCGCGCCGAGCAACATGGAAGAGGAGCCAAGGTACGACCCGTACGCCAAGGATTGTGATCACGAGCAAGGCGATCAGCGCGTTCGCAACTGCCACGACGAGACCGCGACCTACCTCTGCGATGCTTGATCCAGTCAGCGCTGGTAAGAGTGCGACCAAGGGCACCACGGCGACATCCTGTGAGAGTGCGATCGCAACGGTTGGGCGAGCTGCTGGTTGTGCCAGCGTGCCGCGGTGCTCCATCAGCGTCAGTGCCACAATCGAGCTGGACATTGCTGACGCGAACGCGAGCACAAAGCATGTGGCCAGGGGCAGGCCAGTTGCAACATAAATGACAAAGGCCGTGACGGCTGTCAGCAGAATCTGTGGGAAGCCGGCGCGAACCACAAGGCGACGCATTTCAACAAGTTCCCGGAAGGAAAATTGCACGCCGAGCGCGAACATAAGAAAGGTAACGCCAAAATCAGCGAAGGCCTGAATAATTTCCGTATCAACTGACCAGCGATCGACAATGCGACCGGCTGCAAGACCGGCAATGAGGAAGCCAACCACGACCGGTTGGCGGAGTTGCGCGGCCGCCAGACCAAATCCGATTGCCGCGGCTGACACGATAAGAAACAGCAGAGAGATCGTTTCTCTTTCCACCCTCTCGACCGCCTCACACGTTCGCGTGCGACATTCCAGGACATACCGCGTCAACGGTACACGGTCTTGTGCTCCGCGTGGAGGAGAACCGCTGGGTGGCCAGTCTCGGAAGAGCGTGAGGTGCAACGCCTCCAGAGACCCAGGTGACTTCGCTGTCGGGTAGGGCCCAACCGTGACACGTACTTGCAGTCGCTGAGGCTCGCTAAGAACCGTGGAACCAAGCGATGAAACGAAAAGTCCTACTGACGGCTCGGAGGAGCAACGAAGACTCAGCCTGTAGTGGGTACCGTCTACTGATCAACTCGCTAACCTCCTGACGAGCGCAGTCGGTTCGCCTTCGTCCTTGAGACAGGGTTGGCAGTGTCCGATGTGTCGCCATCCTTGACGGGCTGGACTGTACGGACTATCATTGTGTACGTACACTCTCCGAATGGAGGCGGGCGCTGCTCTCCGGTAGAATCGGGTTGCTCGAGCGAGCATCGGGGCAAGGACGACAGAATCGGCTTACAGGGAGCCGCAGGGTAGGGAGTTCGATCGAGATGAAGAGCAGCGAAATCCGCCGGGCGTTCATCGAATTCTTTGCCGAGCGCGGACACGTACAAGTTCCGAGCTCGTCGCTGATCCCTACTGATCCGACGGTGCTACTGACCACCGCCGGTATGCAACAGATGGTGCCGTACTTCTTGGGCCTGGAGCGTCCCCCTCATACCCGGTTGACGTCGATCCAGAAGTGTTTCCGGACCGTCGACATCGATGAAGTTGGCGACGAGAGTCATCTCACTTTCTTCGAGATGCTGGGAAACTTTTCTATCGGGGACTACTTCAAAGCGGAAGCGATTAGCTGGGCTTGGGAGTTCCTCACGAAGTGGCTCGGGGTACCAGCTGAGCGGTGGTATCCGACCGTCCATCCGGAAGACGACTTCTCGTATCGATACTGGCGTGACGAGATCGGCGTGCCAGAGGAGCGGATCTTCAAGCTTGAGGATAACTGGTGGGGGCCGGTTGGTGCGACCGGGCCCAACGGCCCCGATTCGGAGATTCATTACGACCGGGGACCGGAGCATGGCTGCGGAAAGCCAACTTGTGGTCCAGGATGTGACTGCGGGCGTTTTTTGGAAACCTGGAATCTCGTGTTCATGGAGTTCTATAAGGAACTCGACGAAACACAACGCCCGCTTCCACGGAAGAACATTGACACGGGGATGGGGTTGGAGCGGATCTCGCTCATTCTGCAGGGGGTCGGTTCGGTGTTTGAGACCGACCTCTTCTACCCGATCTTGACCCAAGCAGCGACGATCGCTGGTGTCCGATACAAGGAAGATGCACGAATTGACCGATCGTTGCGGGTCATCGCTGATCACGCGCGGGGGGTGACGTTCCTCGTTGGAGATGGAGTTTTTCCGAGTAACGAGGGACGCGGATACGTGCTGCGGCGCGTCCTGCGCCGAGCGGTTCGCCATGGGCGCCTCCTTGGGATCGAGCGCCCCTTCCTTGGTCAATTGGCCGACGTCGTTATCGAGCTGTTCTCCCCGTACTATCCGAATCTCGTCGAACAGCGAGAGCGTATTCACCGGGTGATTGACCACGAGGAGGAGCACTTCCAGCGAACTCTTGCGACGGGCCTGGCTCGCTTTGAAGCACTGGTGGATCAACTCCAGCGCTCAGGGGAGCGAATCATCCCGGGTGACGAGGCCTTCCGTTTGTACGACACCTACGGCTTCCCGCTTGAGTTAACGGAGGAATTAGCCCGGGAGGCAGGCTTGGCGGTCGACCGTGTAGGGTTCGAGCGAGCGCTCGAACGCCAGCGAGAGCTGAGCCGGGCGAGCGTGGGACGCTTCGCGGATACCCAGCGGCAGCGTGCTGATCTCTACGCGCGCTTCTCAGAGCGGCCAACGGAGTTTCTGGGGTATGAGCAGCTTCAGGCCGAAGCGACGGTCGTCGGCATTCTCGGAATTGACCAGACACGTGAGGAAGCAGAGGCGGGGGACCAGGTCGAGATTGTCCTTGATCGGACCCCGTTCTACGGCGAGGCAGGAGGACAGGTCGGTGATACCGGCGAGCTTCGGACCGATACCGGCGTTTTCGTTGTCGAGGATACCCAACGCCCAACTCCTGAGTTGATTGTGCACCGAGGGCAGGTGCGAGAAGGTTATCTCCGCGTTGGTCAGCGAGTCGTCGCACTGGTCGATGCAGAGCGGCGAGCGGCGATCCGGCGAAATCACACCGCTACGCATCTGCTTCACGCGGCGCTGCGCCGCGTCCTTGGGGAGCATGCACTGCAAGCAGGATCACTTGTTGCTCCCGACCGACTGCGCTTCGACTTTGCACACCATGAGGCCGTGCAGCCGGTCCAGCTCCGCACCATTGAGGAACTTGTCAATGAACAGATCGTGCGGAACTTGCCGGTGGAGGTGCGCTACCAACCACTACGAGAGGCACTCTCAGAAGGGGCAATTGCGCTCTTCGGTGAAAAGTACGGCGAGATTGTCCGTGTGGTGTCAATCGACGCTTTCAGCAAGGAACTCTGCGGAGGAACCCATGTGAGCCGCACCGGTGAAATCGGGTATTTCCTCATTTCAGATGAGACGAGCGTGGCAAGCGGTATACGCCGCATCGAAGCGCTCACCGGGCCGGCTGCAGTGCGTGCTGCGCGGCAGATTGTCAATGTGGCGTCCCAGACCGCACAGCTGCTTCATGTTCCGGTCGAGCGTCTTCCGGAGCAGGTCGAGCGTCTGCAGCAGCAACTTCGCGACCAAGAACGGGAGATAGCACGGTTGTCTGCGGATCTGGCTCTGGAGCGGGCTGCCCCGCTCGTCGAGCATGCCCATCGGGTCGATGGTTTTCGCGTCGTGAGTGCTCGGATTGAGGTGCCTTCGCTCGATGTACTGCGCCGCTTGGGCGACCGGTTGCGCGAGCGTATCGGATCCGGTGTGATCATCCTCGGTACTGCGATCGAAAACCGACCAACCATTTTGGCGATGGCGACACGTGACGCGGTGCAGCGTGGTGTCCATGCAGGGCGCGTCGTACAGGTTGTTGCTCCGCTTCTGGGCGGTCGAGGCGGAGGTCGCGCTGATATGGCACAAGGCGGAGGAGCTGACGCGTCACGCCTCGATGAAGCACTTGCAGCGGCTCGTGCTGAGGTCGAGCGACAGCTCCGCGGTGAGGCGGCAAGCTGACGGAGGCTCCCCAGCGGCCCGTCGCTCGCCGCACCTCAAAAAGCAGGTTTAGCTTTGGAGGGAAAATGGTGTGGCGAGCGACGAGTGGAGCGGGTGGGGAGCAGGTGGAGCAGATGCGTCGGGAGCGTGCGCCCGCGGCTGTGGACGGGTCCCTGGAATCCATGCCGGGTAAAGCGACGCGGCATTTCGACCAGACGGCTGACCTTGCGACGTACGCGCCGACTTTGCACGCGGTTCGTGGGCCACAGCAACTCCTGCGGCGGCTCGCATCGCCGCGAGCGCAGGGAGAGCAGCACCTGCATGGATTCACGGAGGAACTCCGTACCTCGACTTACGTCGACGTTCGCCTTTCTCGACGGCGCAGACCACAATTGAACGGTTCAAGACGCGCATTTTGGCTGGTGGTGGCGACCAGTCTCATTCTTGCGGGAATCGCCGTGCTTGCCGGTGCTGTGATTGCGTTGCCCTCGGCAACGATCCGAATTGCGCCGGTTGTCGAAGAGCGCAGCTTGGTGCTCACCTACGGGATTATCGCTGGAGACGCCGTTGATTGGGTCGCGCCGACCCGGGTTGTTCGTGTTGTCGTGCAAGCGGAGGCAGAATTGCCAGCGAGCGGCGAAAAGCAAGTGCCGGAGGGATTCGCGAGTGGCAAGGTGCGTGCCGTCAATGCAACGATCGAATCGGTGCGAATACCAGCTGGCACTGAACTCGTAGGAACAAATGGCATACGCTATCGAATTACGACGGATGTCACGGTTCCGGCAGCCGATCCATTCGGCAGTCAAGCCTTCGGGGTGGCTGATCTCCCGGTCGTCGCGACTACTCCGGGTCCTGACGGGAACGCTGCTGCAGGAGTTGTGAGTGGTCAGCTGGGGACAGGACTGCTCTATCGCAATGTTGAGCCGATCAGCGGTGGAACGATGCGCACCGTGCACTTCGTGACAGAGGAGGATCTCGCCCGCCTGCGCGCAGCGGTCGAGCAATCACTCGTCCGTCAAGGGTCCGAGGAGCTGCACGCTGCATTGCAAGAGGGAGAGGTGCTCGTCGATGAAACGATCCAAAGCGCCCCACCGGTAGTGGAATTTTCCCATCAAGTCAACGCAGAGACCGAACGCGTTTCGGCACGTGGGAGTTTGAGGGTGAGTGCCTTCGCCTACAATCCGGCGACTGTCCACCAAGCAGCGCAAGAAGAGGCAGCGCGACGGCTAGCGCAGGCGACGAGCCCAGATGAGGTGATTCTCGGGAACACGTTGACGTTTGGCGAACCGGAGTCACTCGGATTGAATCGCTGGCGTGTAAGGGCCGCCGCGAAGATACAGATTGTCCCCTCTGAGCGCGAGCTCGAGATTGTGCGGAACGAACTTGCTGGGAAGAGTGTTGAAGATGCGATTGCGCGAGTACGAGCGATACCGGGGGTCGCTGCGGTGAGTATCGAACTCCGACC
The DNA here is from genome assembly GCF_023806465.1 of Thermomicrobium sp. CFH 73360. Lineage (GTDB taxonomy): Bacteria > Chloroflexota > Chloroflexia > Thermomicrobiales > Thermomicrobiaceae > Thermomicrobium. Next base: position 49,843 of record NZ_JAMSLS010000004.1, read on the forward strand.
GTCTTGGTGGCCGAGTCGCATGCCGGATCGCTCGTCGCGGATTTCGGTGGTGTTTGGTGAATGAAGCAGGTAGCCGTCCAGGCCGCGCGCTTGGACTCGACATTGGTGGACGACGCGTTGGCGTCGCGATCAGCGATGAATTGGGTCTCATCGCCAGCCCATTGATGACAATTGACTTAGACCGTGAGGGTGTAGAGGGACTGGTTGCCATCATTAAGCGATATACTCCGTCGGTGATCGTGGTCGGTTTACCGGTGACGATGCGCGGGCAGGAGGGAACGCAGGCTGCGGAGACACGCCGGTTCGTGGAATCACTCCGGCCACATGTCCAGTGCCCGATTGTGTTCTGGGATGAGCGTCTGACGAGTTCAGCAGCCGAACGTCTTCTGACCGAAGCGGGAGTACGCCGCGGTCGGCGGCGGCAGCTGGTGGATGCGGTCGCAGCAGCATTACTGCTGCAAAGTTATCTCGACGCACAGCGGGCAGGGCACCCGCCACGGAAGCAGTCGCGGCGAAGGATGGACAACGAACCTTGACACCCTTGGATCTCTGCTCTGGCTCCGTAGTAAGGTTCAACAGCGTAATCGAGCCTAAACCGACATTACGGTCGAATAGGTTTCATGGTCGATCTCTATCCTTGGAGTATTGCCCCTGGGAGCTACTGCGAACCTGAGTTGATCAGTCATTGCGGTGCAGTTGCGTGTGCTCAAGCGGATCGCTGCCCAAGGGGGACGCTATCGTGGATCACAAGCGAGCTCTTGAGCACCAGTGTTCACCTGGGCAGTAGGAGGAACTGCGATCGTTTTGCCTCGTTATCGCGGAACGTGGTGCTCGCCGGGGACGAGGGCGAAGAAGATGGATGAAAGCACCACTCTTTCGCTATCTCGGGTGATCGTGTAACCGGAGATCTTCCTTAGAATTTAAGGAGAATTAGGGACCGCGCGGTCCGCGACAAGGCGAGAGGGGTTCCCTGATTGAAACTGGGGAGCGTGCTCGTTATACTGCCGTCGACTATGTGATACGGGAAGAAGGCCGGTAAGCAGAATGAAGCTGATCATTGCGGTGGTTCAGAACGAAGACGCGGATGCTATTCTTGAGGGACTGTTGGAGCGTCAGTTCCGCGCCACCCGCTTGGCAAGCACTGGCGGTTTTCTGCGGCGGGGAAATACGACGCTGCTTATCGGTGTTGAGGATGCGGATGTTGACGCCGTCATGGAGGTCATTCGTGCGCATGCCCGGACCCGGGCCCGGCAAGAATCCCCTGCGGGTCAGGTGCAGAGTGCGGCTGCGACCGTGTTCGTGATTCCTCTCGAGGATTACCAGCGTTTGTAATCCCGCACAGCTCACCGGAACTGTGTCCAGCGGCGGGTGTAGGTGCCCCGTCTGATCCGTTGTGTTGCTCGCCGCATTGCGAGAAGCGTCAGCGCCGCAAGGACGAACCCCGCAACAAAGAGGAGTTCAACCGGTAGATCTCCTGTTTGCCAAGCGACGAAGCGGGCGGACAGCAGCCCAAGGAGTGTCGGATAGAGGAGGAGGCCGCAGAGTGCGAAGATTGCACTCTCGATGACAGCGAGTCGGTTGTCAGCCCCGGTCAACCGGCTCACAAGGAAGGGCGCAAACGTCCCTCCTGGAAGCCAAAGGAGAAAGGCTCTGAGCAACTCCGCTGTTGCCGCATCCATGGTTTGGTGTCCAGCTCCTTGACTTGCGTTCTCGAGAGATGCGGATGCTCCTCGAATAATGTGACTCGCATGGCCAAAGCGACCGCGCTCGCGTAAGGTCCTGGTTAATCAGGATACAAATCCCACGCGCGGAATGCGACGCCGCAAAGATCCAGCTTTCCAAGACATGGACACGCCGGAGAACCGCGTTTGTGATGGAGAGGAACAACCAAGACCGGCTTGCGCAACGGGGCAGGTGATCTTCACGCCACCCTTTGTCCCAGGCGGCCCGATACGGTGCGGTGTGGGGTGATAAGACAGACGGATTGGGAATGAGAGTGCCGAGACTCGACGAAGGCGAGTCTCGGTATTACTTGGGTGGAGTGCCAGTGGCCCGAGTCAGAATAACTGTTCTTCTGGCCAGAGACCAGCAAGGCGAAGGAGATTACAGGCCAAGACAGCTGTGGTCACTGGGCCCGTCCCTCCAGGCACGGGGGTGAGCGCACTCGCGACCTCGGCGACTGCCGGGTCGACATCGCCGACCAAGCGCCCGTCGATAACGCTCACGCCAAAGTCAACAACGACGGCGCCTGGCTTCACCATATCGGCAGTGACGAGACCGGGGCGTCCAGCCGCAGCGAAAAGGAGGTCGGCTTGCCGCGTGAATCTCGCGAGATCAAGGGTACGAGTGTGGCAGATCGTGACCGTCGCATCTGCCATGAGGAGCAAGAGTGCCAGCGGACGTCCAACAATGGGGCTCCGACCGATCACGACGGCGTGGCGACCCGTTACAGTGATCCCGTAGTGCCGAAGTAGGAGCATCCCTCCAAGCGGCGTGCTTGGCGCGATAGTGGGGGTTCCGAGGGCAAGCCGTCCTTGTTGCTCGTAGGACACCCCATCGACGTCCTTGGCTGGAGGCATCGCTTCCGAGAGCGTGCTTCTGGAAATGCGCGGTGGCAGTGGTTGGAGGGCGAGGATACCCGTGACGCTCGTGTCCGAGTCGAGTTGCTTGAGCAATCGGAGGAAATCGGATTCCTCCAGCTGATCCTCCAGTGCAAAAGCACGCACCTCGAGGAGAAGATTGGAGAATTGCTTGCGTATAGCACGAGCGTAGGCCTGTGCGGAAGGGTCGCGTGGAACAAGAAGTGCCAGCGTCGGGCGGGGAGCATCAAGCGGCAAATTTTGGAGGATGGAACGGATCCGGGCATGCAGTTGCTCGACAACGGGTGTGCCGGTCAGCAGTTGGGCAGGCATAAGGGCCTCCTCGCATTTCTACTCGTCTCACACCAATGGAGGTGGTTCATTCCACAGCTCTCGCTCATTGGAGTTGGTCAAGAGAGCGGGCACTTTAACGAGTTGACTCTTGGAGAATAGCTGCTCGCCGCTCAATCTCCTGTTCTAATTCCGCTGCGCGTGGTGCGGTGAGCAAGGGCAAATTCGCGCGGGCCATTGCGAGTGCGGCTTGGATGCCTGAGCGGCACAGTGCTCGTGCTGCCTCAAGATCTGATGCGGCAAAGGCAGGGACCGCCGGTGCGAGGCGTGCGAGCATCTCCAGGAGCTCGAGGCCGAGGTCAGCTGTCCCAAGAGGGACGAGTGTAGCGTGCTCGATAACCGGCTGAGATTCGGAGCTCGCCGCGTCTGAACGCAGCGTCGAAAGCAACTCGTGCAACGCGGCACGATCGAGGTCGGCTCGGGCAAGCGCACGTTCTGCGATCGAACCAAAAACGTGAGCCATCTCTTGTTCTAGTCCATTGTCGAGAGAGCGACGGACCGCACGCCGTACCAGGTCTGCGAGTGCCGCAGCCTGGGCCAGGGCAACGCACGCCGCCACGCCTCCGCCACAGCGATAGCGCGGGCGACGCATGCGGTCGATGAGCTCCTGTACGCTCCAGCTCGCGATTCGATCGTCGACTTCGAGCATCCTCACGCTCCTCCCAGGTGTCGGTGGCCAACGACCGTTCGCTTGACCGCAGCGAGTATAGCGATGAAGTTTGTGTCGATTCGGTGTCGCTTCACTGTTACTTCAGCAGGTTGCTTTCCAGCGCTCCACCCTGGTTGTGCCTCATGGGCACGGACATGTGGACAAGGTGGAAAGGGGTTGACGAGGAGGCACGGCTACGCTAGGATGGAAGTGTCTGAGAGGCATTGTTCGCTGGCAGCGAATTCGCTCGGAGCAGAAAGGTGGGGTGCGATGGCAACCGAACCGGTGACGTTCTTTGGGCAGCTGCTGAAGCGGTACCGGGAGGCGGCACGGCTCTCACAGAGCCGCCTCGCGCAACGCGCGGGCTTCGATCATAGCTACGTCTCGCGCTTGGAGAGCGGGCGTCGTGCTCCGACACGAGAAGCGATCGTGCGGTTGGCGGAGGCGCTCGAACTCTCGCCGGCTGATCGTGACTCTCTCCTCGCTGCTGCTGGTTTTCTTCCTGAGCAAGCGGAGCATCTGTTCGGGCACGAACCCGTTTTGAGCGAGGTGGTGGAACTGCTGCAGCGTCAGGACGTGCCCGACGCGATACGGGAAGATCTTCGCCAGTTGCTTGCGCTGGTCGTGCGGCAGGTCAAGAGAGCGTTGGTTGGGATTGGATCTGACCAGGACGTGTCGAGTGGGTATCCGAGCGATACGGGGTGGGGCACCCGGTGGTCGGGGCAGACTGCGCCAGGTGGTGCCTGGTAACAGAAGCGGATCGGGCGTAAGAGAACGAGTCTGTTCCCTGTCGGGTACCCTTGATGGTAGACAAGGACCGTCCGGGGACGGTCTCGGCGGCGGTGATCGGCGAGACGAGTACCGGCAAGAGAGTCAGGCGAGGGGGGCGCGTGTCACGGCCGTTCGTGCATCTTCACCTCCATACAGAGTTTTCGTTGCTTGACGGATTGGGACGAATTCCGGAGTACGTCGCGCGTGCACGCAAATTTGGTATGGAACACATTGCTATTTCTGATCACGGCGTACTCTACGGGATCATTGATTGGTACAAGGCAGCTAAGGCCGAGGGGCTTCACCCGATCATTGGGATGGAGGCCTATTTCGCTCCACGCACGGTGCAAGATCGTGATAAGACGATCTACCACCTGTTGCTTCTCGCGGAAAACGAACGAGGATACAAGAACCTTTTGAAATTGGCAACGCGCGCGAGCCTGGAGGGCTTCTATTACAAGCCGCGGATTGATCTGGCGATGCTTGCCGATCATGCAGAGGGGTTGATCGTCACCTCCGCCTGTCTGGGAGGGCCGCTGGCACAGAATCTTCTCGCCGGCGACTGGGACGCGGCACGAGACTGGGCCTATCGGTTACGCGACCTATTTGGAACTGACCGGTTCTTTGTTGAGCTACAGGATCACGGATTGCCAGAGCAGCGCCGCGTTAACGCCGAACTTGTCAAGTTGGCTCGCGAACTTGAGCTTCCCCTCGTCGTGACGAATGATGTGCATTACCTGGACCGAGAAGATGCGGCTATTCAGGATCTGCTTATCTGCATTCAGACGAACTCGACGCTGAGCGATCCGAAGCGGATGCGTGTGCAATCGGATCAGCTCTACTTCAAGAGCGCTGAGGAGATGTGGCAACTTTTTGGTGGAGAAGTTCCGGAAGCGCTCTGGAATACCGTCCGCATTGCGGAACGCTGCCAAGTTGAACTTGAGTTTGGGCGCCTCCATCTTCCGGATCCGGGTATTCCTGATGGGATGACAGCGGACGAATATCTCGCGGGACTCTGCTGGGAAGGAATCCGGCAGCGATACCCGGTCGTGACCGATGAGATTCAGCGGCGTCTCGAGTATGAACTGGATGTCATCCGGCAAACAGGGTTCTCAAGTTACATGCTTATTGTCCGTGACTTCGCGGAGTTTGCCAAGGAGCGCGGTATCCTCTATGGGGTTCGTGGCAGTGCTGCAGCGAGCATTGTCCTGTATGCACTCGGCATCACCGATGTCGATCCGCTCGCCAATCGTCTGGTGTTTGAGCGGTTCCTCAATCCGGAGCGGCGAGAGATGCCGGACATCGATATGGACTTTGCCGATGATCGGCGCCACGAGGTGATCGAGTATGTTGCCCGGAAGTACGGACCTGAGCATGTCGCGCAGATCATCACCTTTGGGACGATGGGGGCGAAGGCGGCAATCCGCGACGTTGGACGTGCGATGGGTTGGCCACATGCCGAGGTCGATCGGATTGCTCGCCTCATCCCGAATGGGGTCAATATGACCCTCGACCGGGCACTGCAGGAGAACCCCGAACTCCGGCAACTCTACGAGAGCGACCCACGGTCGCGGGAACTGATCGACAACGCTCGCAAGTTAGAAGGAATCGCGCGCCATGCTGGGACGCATGCGGCAGGCGTCGTTATCTCGGCGTCGCCACTCGTTGAGCATGTGCCGTTACAGCGACCGGCTCGTGCGGAGGAAGGGGCACTACCGACGACCCAGTTTCCGATGGAGACCGTTGCGGAGATTGGTCTCCTGAAGATGGATTTTCTCGGCCTGGCGAATCTGACGATCCTGGCAGACGCGGTCGAGCTGATTCGCCAGACGCAGGGGATCAACATCGATCTGAAACGGATTCCCATGGACGATCCCCAAACGTTCCAGCTGCTCAGTGAAGGGCAGACGTTCGGTGTCTTCCAGCTGGAAAGTGCCGGAATGCGGCGCTACATCCGAGAATTGCGCCCAGCGTCAGTGGCCGAGCTTGCAGCGATGATCGCGCTCTATCGTCCCGGCCCGATGCAACATATCCCCACATACTGCCGGGCGAAGCATGGTTTGGAGCCAATCCAGTATCCGCATCCGGACCTTGCGGAAATTTTGGACGAGACCTACGGGGTGATTGTTTATCAAGATCAAGTGCTGCTGATCGCGCGCAAGTTCGCCGGCTACACGCTTGGTGAAGCCGACATCATGCGGAAGGCGATGGGGAAGAAGATCCCCGAGAAGATGCGTGCCGAGCGTGAGCGCTTTATCGCTGGAGCGAAGGCGAATGGATACAGCGAAGCGGATGCTGAGCGGATCTTTAACCTGATTGAGCCCTTTGCTGGGTACGCCTTCAATAAGGCGCATGCTACCTGTTATGCGGTCGTCTCCTATCAGACAGCGTATTTGAAGGCGAATTACCCAGTGGAGTACATGACGGCCGTCTTGCGGAACGCTCCCAGTCATCCGTCTGGCACGGTGAAGCGAATTGCCGCAGCACTTGCAGAGTGTCAGAAACTGGGGATCCCGGTTCTTCAGCCAGACATCAACAAGAGTGAAGCGACCTTCACCGTTGAGACCATGGCAGATGGACGCCGAGGAATCCGGTTTGGGCTTGCCATGGTGAAGCATGTGGGTGAGGCAGCAATCGAGGCCATCTTGGCCGCCCGAGCGCAGCAGCCCGAGAGACGATTCCAGAGCTTTGAGCACTTCTGTGAAACTGTTGACTGGTCGGTGGTGAATCGGCGAGCAGTCGAAAGCCTGATCAAGTGTGGCGCTCTTGATTGTCTTGGTGACCGAAAAATTTTGCTCACGCAGCTGGACGGCGCCATCCAAGCTGCTCAGGCGCGGCAGAAGGCGCTCAAGCGTGGACAAATGGATCTGTTCTCGGTGGTTGGGGCGGAGCAGCTCGCACCGCTGCAGTTCGCGCGACCTGATGTTGAGCCACCGGACATTCCCCAGCGGACGCTCTTGGGATGGGAACGGGAACTCCTGGGGGTCTACTTGAGTGCCCACCCCTTGGATGAGTTTCTGCCGCTTGTCCGCGAGCGGGGGATCGTGCAGATTGCAGAACTCGACGAAGAATCGGTTGGGCAAACTGTGGAACTGCTGGTGCTCGTAAGCAGTTTTCGAAAACTCCCGACGCGCACCGGGCGGATCATGGCAGTTCTGCAGGTCGAGGATCGATCCGGCACAATCGAGGTCGTTGTATTCCCTGATTTGTTCGAGGCGCATCGCGACCTGATTTCAGACGAAGCTGTCCTAGCGATCCAAGCGAAGGTGGAGGAACGGAACGACGAGCTCCAATTGGTTGCTCAGGCTATCCAGGATCCCCGCGAGTTCTTCCGGACCATCAGCAGCCCGACACGGATTGTCCATCTGCGATTTCCTGTAAGTACCAATGCGGACCAGGATATCGCGCGGATGCACGAGTTGCGCGAGCTTTTGGCTCAGTTCCCAGGCGAAGATGAGCTGCGGATTCATCTTCCAGTGGGACATCGTGAGGTCGTCCTGGTGACGCGGCTCCGTGTCGATTGGTGCGAAGATTTTGTGCGGGTCCTCGAGTCTGCGTTAGGCCAGGGCGCGGTTTGGATCGAGGAGACGATTGGGAATCGATGGCGCGATGCGGCGTGATCTCTGTGTTAAGCGATCTCGAATTCGATCCGCTCAAGTGTCGTAATTGCGTCCAGGGCATTGTCTGCGAGGATCAGGCAGAGATCACCGCTGCGCGAGAGACTGAGCGCGTAGCGAAGCGCGTGGGACAGGCTTTGTTGCAGGGCAACGACAGGCGGCATCGGGTTCTGAACGATTCCCTCGCGAAGCGCATGCAGGCGGTCCTCAGATGCCGCGCCATAAACGATGATGAGGCCACGAATCTTCCCGAGGATTCGACCTACCTCGTGCAACTCCTGAGTGGTGAGCCAGGGAAAGTCATGGACGATCACGAACGTGTTCCGGGGATTCCTCTGGCGAATACCCCGAATGAGCGGACGCAGCATCCAAGGGTAGCGTGCGCTGTCGATGAGTACGTCTCGTCCCTGCAACGGAAAGAGGTTGCAGGCCCCTGGTAAGACAGCCGGGTTTGGGAGAAAGGTACGCGCGACCGCACGGATAGTCGTGAGGGGGACGCCGAGTGCGAGCGCCAGCGCAGCGGCGCACATGACGTTCTGAATCTGGAATGTCAGCGTACCACCCAAGGTGCAGGGTGCATCGCGAGCATCCAGAAGCTGAATTTCCGGACCGTTGTCCCATTCCTGGGAATCTACAGGCCGGGCTTCTCCATGGTTTTCAGCTGTGTTGGCTGCAACCAATACCGTGCTCTTTTCGCTCCGAAGCAAACTCTGAGAAGCTGTACGAGCACCGATCTCCCACAGCGCGCGATTCGCGACAATGGCCCCCTCTTGGCACCAGATGGCCGGGGCACCAGTCTCGCGACAACGGCGGATCGCCGGGTTTTCTGGATGAAGGCCAAAGAGGACGATTCGGGCATCGGAGCGCTCTGCGAGTTCGAGGACTGCAGGGTCGTCAGCATTCAGGACGAGGGTGCCCATGGGATGTACTGCTCGAGCCACAATCTCGTGTGCGCGCGCGGCATAGCGCGTCTCCAACGCAAAGAGACAACTGTCGTCGTTGCCACAGAGTGTAGTGATCGCCGCATATCCGTAGCTGGCCTCAGGCAGTCCGACCGAGGCGACGACCGGTGCCTCCAGTTCCTGAATCGCAAGATCGAGCTCACCCGCCACGAGGGCGCGCACGATTGCTGTCCATGGGTGGAGTTCTCCTTCGAGTAGGTGGCCGTTCATGAATACGCCACTCGTGCACCATAGACCAGTGGCGAGTTGGCGTGCCCGTGCCATTTGGTAGAGCAGCCAGGCGACCGTCGACTTGCCACGTGTCCCCGTAATGGCAACGAGGGGGAGCGGACTACGATTGTGATTTAGCTTCCCTGTGTCCTTCATCGTGGGCCCCGTAGATCGTCATGACCTACTTTCATCGCTTCTTGACGATTTCTCGATTGAGCAACTGAACCAGTCCTGTAGGACAAGAAGTGCTCGTTGCAGCGCTTGAGCTCGGTGGCTCCTTTGGTTTTTTTCTTCGGCAGACATTTCGGCGAAGGTGTGCTCGGAGCCGAGGGGCTGGAAGATCGGATCGTATCCGAAGCCGGATTCCCCCCTTGGCTCCTCAATGATGCGACCTTCGACGACCCCCTCAGCGAGTGCTTCCCGGCCGTCTGGTGCCACCAATGCAATGACAGCGCGAAAGCGGGCGGTACGTCGTTCCAGCGGGACTCCACGCAGCTCCTTCAAGAGCCGTTGGATGTTGTCCCGATCAGTAGCTCCTTCGCCGGCATAGTGCGCTGAATGGACTCCCGGCCGGCCGCCGAGTGCATCGACCTCCAGGCCGGAGTCGTCAGCCAGAGCAACGAGTCCACTGGATTGTGCAGCTGCCCGAGCTTTGATAAGCGCGTTTTCGGCGAATGTGTCAGCCGTCTCGGGTGGCAGTTTAATACCGAGTTCCCCAGCGGTGACGGCCTCGAAGCACGAGGGTAGCAGGGCCCGTAACTCACGAATTTTCCCAGGATTTGCAGTCGCGACCACGATGCGGTAAATCGTCATTTGTGGTTCTCCTCACTCCTGGCTTCGGACGCTTTTGCCGTCTTCCCGTCAGCGTCCTGAGGGTACCCTGGAAGCGTAAGTCGAAACAGGTCCTGCGCATTCTGAGTGGTTTGTGCGGCAACGTTTTCTTCGCTCTCGTCGCGTTCTGCGGCGACGGTTGATAAGACGTAACGCAGAAAGGCTGGTTCATTCCGCTGACCACGGTGCGGAACCGGCGCGAGGTAGGGCGAATCGGTTTCGAGTAAGAGTCGTTCGCTGGGTATGTCACGGACTGCTTGCCTGAGAGCGCGTGCGTTGCGAAAGGTCACGATACCACCGATACCAAGGTGGAATCCCAGAGCCACGAAGGCGTGCGCCAATTCTGGCCCACCGGTGAAACAATGCATGACGCCACTGTGCGGCGGTTCGGAGACTTCTAGCAGCATGAGAAGTTCTTGTTCTGCCTCACGTTGGTGCAGGATAACAGGAAGGTCCAGCTCTCGCGCCAGATCGAGTTGGCGACGGAAGACGCTCTGCTGTATCTGAGGATCAACGCTCTTCCAATAATAATCCAGACCGATTTCACCAATCGCACGGACGAGTGGGTGCCTCGCGAGTAGGCGTAGGCGCTGCTCCGTACGATTGTCGAACTGATCTGCTTCGTTCGGGTGAACGCCGAGTGCCACGACCATTCCAGGAGTCGCTTCGGCGAGGGCGAGTGCGCGTTCCCAATACGGGGGCGAAAAACCGATGAGGACGAAGCCTTGAATGCCAACGGCACGGGCGCGCTCGAGTACGGCTGCCCGGTCGTCGTCGAAAACGGGGAGGTCGAGGTGACAGTGCGTATCGACCAGGAGCACGCTGCACCTCACTTGACGGTGACGCTTTTCGCGAGATTGCGTGGCTTGTCCGGATCAAGGCCACGTCGCACAGCGAGTTCGTAGGCGAGGAGTTGTGCTGGGACAATTGCGACGAGGGGGGAGGCATCGCCGACATCGGCGATTGGGATGTGAACGTGAAATGCTTCGTCGGGTTCCGGCGAAATACCGACGACCCAGCCGCCGCGGCTACGGACTTCCATCGCGCCCGAAAGGATATCCGGTCTCGTCTCATCCAGTGGTGAGAAAACGAGGCAAGGGCTCCCGTCCTGGATCAGGGCGATGACACCGTGCTTCAGCTCACCACCAGCAAAGCCTTCGGCGTGAATATACGTCACTTCTTTAATTTTCAGTGCGGCCTCTAAGGCTGTTGGGTACGAGAGGCCGCGCCCGATCACATAACAGTGTTCGGCATTGACCAGCTGCTCAGCAACTGCCCGGATACGATCCAAGGTTGCCGGAGCAAATGCGAGCTCCATACCGTCGATGGCACGCCAGAGCACGTCGATACCAACATGGTCGCTTCCATTGAGGATATGGGCAACGAGAAGGAGGATCGCCAACTTCGCGGTATATGCCTTGGTAGAGAGCACGCTTTGTTCAGGGCCAGCCGAGAGTGGGACGGTGAAGTCAGCAATCCGGGCAACTGTGGAACCGGTGACGTTGACCAGCGCAGCTACTGTTGCGCCGCGCCGCTTGGCTGCTTGAACGGCCTCGATAACGTCAACGGTTTCTCCGCTTTGGGTAAGCGCAATGACGAGCGATCGGTCGGTGAGGAAATGCTCCTGGTACTTGAACTCGGAAGCAATCACTGCGTTGACGTGGCGGCGAGCGATGCGGGAGAAGAGATAACTTCCACACAGTGCTGCATACCCGGCCGTGCCGCAGCCGACGAGGAAGGTTCCATATGAGTGCCGGATCAATTCGGCGAGCTGACGGGCACCATCAAGTCGTTCGCGTAGGATCCGCTCGATGACATGCGGTTGCTCATGGATCTCCTTAATCAGGTAGTGTGGGAACCCACCCAATGACGTATCAGCGGATCGAAGCGTGAGCGGTTCCCACTGCGGTTGACGCAATTCCCCGGTGCACCGATCGAACAAGCGCGGTCCTTGTGGGGAAAGCAGTGCGACTTCGTCGTCGCGCAGGTAATAGATCTGTTCAGCGTGGCCGACGAGTGCCACGGCGTCCGACGAGACAAAGACCCCCTCCGTGCCAATGCCGAGGACAAGCGGCGAGGTGGATTTGACCGCGACAAGTTGGCGAGACGGAAGATGCAAGACGATAAAAGCATTTAATCCTCGAATTTGGGCGAAAGCCTGGCGAACAGCTTCTACCAAGAGACCTGGTGATCCGCTGAACGTACTCTCACTCACTCTGCGAGCACGCTGCAGTGAATCTTCTAAGAGGTGTGCGAAGATTTCACTGTCGGTGCTACTGCGAAAGTGATGACCGGCCTGTTCAAGCGCTTCGCGGAGCGGTCGGTAGTTCTCGATAATGCCGTTGTGAACGATCGCCAGCGTTGCCCTGCAATCAAGATGTGGATGTGCATTGTCGTCTGTGACCCCGCCATGGGTAGCCCAGCGTGTATGACCGAGTGCAATCGGTGAGGTCGGCAGTGGTGGTAGTGTTTGCGGGAGACGACCTGCCTGCTTCAAGACTGCGAGACGTTCGCCAACTGGTTCAGACGTCGCGTAGGCGATGCCCCAAGAGTCGTACCCGCGGTACTCCAGGGTGCGCAACGCGTCGACTACCAGCGCTACTGGTAGTTCGCGAGTCGAGACGAAGCCAAAGATCCCACACATGCGCAGCGAGACCTCCCTCGGACGTGCGCCGAGAAAAGCGCAGCCAATAGCAGGCGGGTGCGGGTTCGATCACCGCATCCGCTCGACCGTCTTGTCATTCGTGAGGCGGATATGCTGTCGATGAGTGGTGTCTATGAGCGGGTGCACCTCGGTGAGCCTTTGTCCCGGCAGTCGCCCGCCGGTTTTGCTCTCACCGTGACGACCGTGCCAGCCGGGAGGCCATCCGCCGAATCTTTCGATCGAGCCTCCACCTCGTCGACTCGCTCCCTCCACCAGCGAGTCCAGGCGCTACTCCTCCGTACCGACACCCCGCTCATTCCGCCTCCCGAACGCGCTGACTGTACCATAGTGGAGTGGCGCGCTGCAAGCCGCACGAATCAGGCCTTCTGCGTGCCGCGGTATACTTTCGATCGGGCGAGTGGAAGCCCGTTACGGACGATACGAAGACCGGACTGGGACCCTCATACTGTTTCACACCTCATGTTTGGGTGTTCCCGCGGTCGAACAGGGAAGCGAGAGGATGATTCCACGATACACGCGACCCGAGATGGGTCGCATTTGGAGTGAAGAACACAAGATCGAGCTGTGGCTGCGGGTCGAAATTGCGGTGGCAGAGGCGTGGGCCGAACAGGGTGTTGTTCCTCCAGAGATGCTGGAGCGCATCCGCGTCGCCCGCTGTGATTTGGCCCGCATGCGGGAGATTGAGGCGGAAGTTGATCACGACGTCATCGCCTTCATTCGGGCGACAGTTGAGTCGATTGGGGAAGAGGCAGGGCGCTACTTCCACCTCGGGTTGACCAGTTCCGACGTGATCGACACTGCACTGGCCCTGCAATTGGTCGAAGCGAGCGATCTGTTGTTAAGAGATTTAGACCAGCTTATCGCGGTCGTCGGTGAGCAGGCTGTTCGGCATCGCCGGACCGTGATGATCGGGCGGACGCACGGCGTCCATGCCGAGCCGATTACCTTCGGATTCAAGCTCGCCGGATGGTATGCCGAGCTGCAACGACAGCGCGAGCGGTTGCAGCGTGCGCGTGAGGAAGTGCGCGTTGGAAAGATTTCCGGTGCAGTGGGCACACATGCACACGTTCCACCCGAGGTCGAGGAGGCAGTACTCGCCCGACTCGGGCTTCGCGTCGATCCTGTATCGACGCAGGTTGTAGGGCGGGATCGGCACGCGGCATTCGTGGCAACGCTCGCGGGGATCGGGGCGACACTGGATCGGTTTGCAACGGAGATTCGTCACCTCCAGCGGACTGAAGTGCGGGAGCTCGAGGAGCCGTTTGATCCGAGCAACATGGGCTCTTCAGCCATGCCGCACAAGCGGAACCCGCACGAGAGCGAGCGGATGACTGGTCTGGCCCGGTTGTTGCGCAGTTACGTGCATGCGGCGTTCGAAAATGTTGTGCTGTGGCACGAGCGGGATATCAGTCATAGCTCGGTCGAGCGGGTAATTCTGCCGGACGCCTGTATCGTGCTCGATTTTCTGCTGGCCTCGATGACCCATCTCGTACGTGATTGGGTTGTGTATCCAGAGCGAATGCAGAGGAATGTGGATGCGACGCACGGTGCGATCTTCTCGCAGCGTGCGATGCTCGCACTTGTCCAGGCTGGGATGGATCGGCAGCGCGCATATCGCCTCGTGCAGCGGTTGGCACGCGAAGCATGGGAGCGCGAGATTTCTCTCCGGGAACTTCTTCTGGCTGATGCCGAGGTGCAAGCGCTCCTTTCCCCGGCGCGCGTCGAGGAAATCTTCAACTTGGAGCCATACCTCCGATATGTTGACGTGGCGTTCCAGCGAGTTGGGTTGCCAGTAGAGCACAAGGTGGGGGCAAAGACAGCGTGATGGAGATGCCGGTCGTTTTGAACGTCGAGCTCCCAGGCATCCCGCTTTTCCGCCGGGGTAAGGTGCGCGAACTGTTCGATCTGGGCGATACGTTGTTGCTGGTCGCAACTGATCGTCTTTCTGCGTTTGACGTTGTGCTCCCAAATGGAATTCCCGGAAAAGGGATCGTGCTGACACAGCTCTCGGCGTTCTGGTTCGAATGGTTCGCTGAACGTGTTCCCTCTCATTACCTGACGACCGAACTACCGGAACAGTTTTCGGCGTATCGTGGGATTCTCCAGGGCCGTTCGATGTTGGTCCGCAAGGCGGAGCGGATACCGGTTGAATGCGTGGCGCGCGGGTATCTTGCTGGCTCGGCGTGGGCGGAGTACCGAACCAGCGGGATGGTTGCTGGTGTTCGTTTGCCGTGTGGGCTGCGGGAAAGCGAGCGGTTGCCTGAGCCGCTGTTTACTCCGGCAGTCAAATCGGACACGGGTCACGATGAGAACATCACGTTCGATGAGCTAGTGAAGCGGGTTGGGGAGGAACTTGCAGAGCGACTGAGGGAGCGAACTCTGGAGATTTACGTTGCGGCCGAGCGGTATGCGCGAGAGCGCGGTGTGATCATTGCTGACACCAAGCTCGAATTCGGCTGGATCGGCGGTGAGCTTGCTGTCATTGACGAACTCTTGACCCCGGACAGCTCGCGCTTCTGGGATGTGGAACAGTACGAGCCGGGTCGCCCACAACCATCGTTCGATAAACAGTTTGTGCGTGACTGGCTCCTGGCGAGCGGCTGGAACAAGCAACCTCCTGCGCCAGCCTTGCCGCCCGACGTAGTGGAAAAGACAGCGGAAAAGTATCGTGAGGCATATCGACGACTTACAGGACGACCGGTACCCTATCTCGACGTACGGGAACGATGAGGGGGATGTGGTGAACGAGACGGCGCGCTGGCGAGCCGAGGTCTTTGTGTCGTTGCGACCAGGCGTCAATGACCCTCAGGGGCTGGCGGTTCGTGATGGATTGCGCAGACTTGGCTACGAGGAAGTCGAAGACGTTCGCGTGGGCCGGTACGTCCAAGTCTGGCTGCGAGCACCAGATGTTGAGACTGCGGAGCGGTGTGTGGCGGCGATGTGCGAGCAGCTCCTTGCGAACCCAGTCGTTGAACACTATCGCTTCAGTATTGAGCCGGCCTAGTCGCACGGAGGGGGCAGCGGGATGCGCTTTGGCATCGTAACATTTCCCGGAAGCAACGGTGACCATGATGCGCTTATGGCTGTGCGACTGGGGCTCGGGCAGCCGGCGGAGCTGGTGTGGCATACCGAGACTGATCTTTCAAACTATGATTGCATTGTTATTCCCGGAGGCTTCTCTTACGGTGACTACTTGCGGGCCGGAGCGATCGCACGCTTTGCGCCGGTCATGCAAGCGGTCGCGCGCGAAGCGGAAGCTGGTAAGCCGGTGCTTGGGATTTGCAACGGATTCCAGATTCTGACTGAGGCGCATCTCCTACCGGGAGCACTGTTGCGCAATGCCTCACTGGAATTCGTCTGCGACTGGGTATGGGTCCGCGTGGAGCAGACGCGCACCCCCTGGACGACTCAGCTTGCGCCAGGAACACTCCTGCGTCTCCCGATTGCACATGGGGAAGGACGGTACTACGTCGACGAGAAAACGCTCGCGGAACTTGAGCGGGCGGGACAGATCGTCTTTCGCTATGTCGATGCAAAGGGAAACGCTACGCCCGAGGCGAATCCGAACGGCTCAGTTGCCAATATCGCAGGAGTATGCAATGTTCGCGGGAACGTGGTAGGACTGATGCCACATCCGGAGCGAGCATTCGACCGCTTGATTGGTGGCGACGATGGCCTACAGATCCTCGCTTCGGTCTTGGCGGTAGGACTCGAGGTTGTGCGGGGGCGAGGAGGCCACTGACAGGAGGTCAGTAGGAAACGATGCCTGTTACACCGGAACTGTTGCGCGAAGTTGCCTTGACCGAGGACGAGTACCGACGAGCTGTCGAGTTACTCGGACGAGAGCCGAACCTCGTCGAGCTCGGTATGATCGGCGCACTCTGGAGCGAGCACTGTGGCTACAAGCACTCTCGCCCGCTTTTGCGGCGGCTCCCGACCAGTGGGCCGCAGGTTGTGCAAGGACCGGGGGAGAATGCAGGCGCGGTGGATCTTGGCGATGGTCTCGTGGTGGTTCTGAAGATTGAGTCCCATAACCATCCGAGCGCGGTAGAACCCTTCCAAGGGGCCGCTACGGGGGTTGGCGGCATTGTTCGGGACATTTTCGCGATGGGGGCCAGGCCGATCGCATTGGCTGATTCTCTCCGTTTCGGCCCACTCGAGGAATCACGACAGCAGTATCTGTACCACGGGGTCGTAGGGGGAATCGGCTGGTACGGGAACTGTTTGGGCATCCCAACCGTCGCCGGGGACGTCTTTTTTCTGCCGGAATACCGTCAGAATCCTCTTGTGAACGCGATGTGCGTGGGAATCGCTGAACGCAGTGCGCTTGTACGGGCACGGGCATCTGGTCCGGGGAATCTGGTTGTCTTGGTTGGGGCGGATACTGGACGAGACGGCATTCACGGCGCGACATTCGCCTCGGTTGAAGATCCCGAGCGTTCACACCGGGGCGTCGTGCAGGTAGGAAATCCGTTTCTGGAAAAGCTTCTGCTTGAGGCGTGCCTGGAAGTGTTGCAGACCGGGGCTGTCGTGGCGATGCAGGATCTGGGGGCCGCCGGTCTCACGAGCGCGAGTGCCGAGCTTGCAGCGCGTGGTGGTACTGGCATCGAGCTGGACGTCGCGGCAGTTCCGCGGCGTGAGACTGGGATGACGCCGTACGAGGTGATGCTCTCGGAAAGCCAAGAGCGGATGCTCCTGGTGGTCCGGCCTGAGGGGCTGGAGCGGGTGTTGGAGATCTTCCGACACTGGGAACTGCCTGCAGTGGTGATCGGGCGCGTGACCGACGGCGGCATGCTTCGTGTATTGGACGCAGGCAGCCTGGTGGCTGAACTTCCGGTGCGTCTGTTGACGGAGGCCTGTCCAACCTATATCCGCGAGGCGATTGAATCGGAGGCCATTCGCGCGCGTCGAGCGTTCGATCTAGAGACAGTACCGGATCTTTCTGCCAACGACGTGCTACGGGCACTGCTTACTTTGCTCCACTCACCCAATATCGCTTCCCGTCGCCCAATCTACCGAACGTACGACCATACGATCCTGACGAATACCGTGCTACTGCCCGGTCAGGGAGACGCGGCGGTGTTGCGCGTGAAAGGGCATCGTTTCGGGATTGCGCTCAAAACCGATTGCAACCCACGCTATTGCCTGCTCGAGCCGCGGCTTGGTGCACAGCATGCTGTCGCGGAAGCAACACGCAACGTCAGTTGCGTCGGTGCTGAACCGCTTGCCATCACGGATTGCCTAAATTTCGGCAATCCGGAACGCCCGGAGGTGTATTACGAGCTCGTGCAGGCGATTGAGGGTATGGCTGAGGCGTGTACTGTCCTCGGGGTACCGGTGGTGAGCGGGAACGTGAGCCTGTACAACGAGACGGAGGGCCGCTCTATCCCACCGACGCCGGTTGTTGGGGTTGTGGGGAAGCTGAACGATGTCCGTCGGCATGTCGGCCTGGGCTTCACTGGAGAGGGGAAGGTCTTCCTGTTGGGACCACAGAATGCGACACTGGGGGCGAGTGAGTATCTTGCTCAACTCCATGGAATCGTTGCCGGCGCGCCACCAGAGCTGGATTTGGAGCTCGAGCGGCGTGTTCAGGCGCTGGTTCGAGAGGCGATCCAACGCGGGATCGCGCTCGCGGCGCACGACTGCAGCGAGGGTGGTCTCGTAGTGGCACTGGCCGAAAGCTGCATCGTAGGCGGGATCGGAGGCAGATTCAGGGTGGACGAGCTCGTCGCGGTAAACGGACGGCTCGACCGGACGCTCTTTGGGGAGGCAGGGTCGCGGATCATTGTCCAAGTTGCTCCTAGTGCGGAAGGTGCGGTACTGACCTTGGCGCACGCCTATGGTGTGCCAATTTGTGAACTCGGGCATACCGGTGGTGACCGGTTCATCGTGGAAGGGATTGTGGACTGTCCCCTCGATGATTTGGCAGCGATCTGGAGAGACGGACTGCGTGCAGAATGAGGAGGAGCGTCCGTCCTCCTCCATGGTAGACTCCAGACGTGAAGGATGCTCGAGATCAGTGAGGTGCTGCGTGGGTGAGATCGGTGGTCCACGCGAAGCCTGTGGAGTGTTCGGTGTCTTCGCACTGGGCGAAGATGTGGCTCGGCTAACCTTTTTTGGTTTGTATGCGTTGCAGCATCGCGGGCAGGAAAGTGCTGGTATCGCGACGAGCGATGGGCGTTCACTCTCCATCCATCGCCGGATGGGTTTGGTCAGTAGCGCCTTTACCGAGGATGACCTGCGGCGCCTGCCTGGACACATCGCGATCGGGCACACCCGTTACTCGACGACGGGAAGTAGTGTCCCGGTGAACGCGGGTCCGTTCTTGGTGAAACAAGGGGATGAGGCAATTGCCGTCTCACACAACGGCAATCTTGTCAACGGCGATGAACTCCGGCAGGAGCTCTTGGCAGCCGGGGTGCAGCTGGAAAGCTCCACGGACACCGAAGCACTGGCATGGGTGATCTTGCGATCTCCTGGTCGTGATTGGGTGGAGCGAATCCGGAATGCGATGAGTCGGATGGTTGGGGCTTACAGCCTCGCTCTTTTGACCCGCGAATCTTTGATCGCGGTGCGTGATCCGCTGGGGATTCGGCCACTTTGTCTTGGACGACTCGATGGAGGGTGGGTGGTTGCCTCGGAGACCTGCGCACTCGCGACTATTGGGGCGGAGTTCGTGCGGGAGATCGAGCCGGGCGAGATAGTAGTCATTGACGAGCGAGGGGTCTCATCTCATCCCGACCCTGCAACACAAGCTGAGCAAGCGATGTGCGTTTTCGAATTCATCTACTTCGCACGGCCGGACAGCGCGATCATGGGTCAGCGTCTGCATGTCGTCCGCCAGCGCATGGGGGCGGAGCTGTGGCGGGAGCATCCTGCGGATGCGGACCTCGTTGTTCCGCTCCCCGATTCAGCGGTTCCGGCGGCGATTGGGTATTCGCTAGCTTCTGATATCCCCTATGCGGAGGCCCTCATCAAGAACCGGTATATTGGGCGTACGTTTATCCAGCCGGATCAGCGGCTCCGCGAACAGGGCGTAAAGCTCAAGTTCAACGCGTTACCGGAGGTCCTGGAAGGCAAGCGCGTCGTCTTGATCGACGATACGATTGTGCGAGGGACAACGAGCCGACCGATTGTGGAGCTGCTCCGGCAGAACGGTGCACGCGAGGTGCATATGCGTGTGCACTCTCCACCCATTCGCTGGCCATGCTACCTCGGAGTAGACATGGCGACACGGGACGAACTCATTGCCGCGCACCTCTCAGTAGAAGAGATCGGACGGGCGATCGGTGCCGACTCGATCGGCTACTTGTCCCTGGACGGGCTCTTCCGCGCAATTGGCCTCCCGCGCGAGCGATTCTGCGCTGCCTGCCTCACCGGGCACTACCCGGTACCTGTTCCTCCTGAACGCCTGTTGCGACGGCGAAACCGGACGCAAGAGCTCGCTGGAGCACGGTCGTAACAATTCGGGGCCTACACGCGCGTGGGAGAGGCTTGACCCGGCTCGCGTGAGACCCATACACTCGGCGCAGTGGTCGCGACGCGAAGGGAGTTGTGGGCCGGTGGCTCCGAAGGTTACCCCTCTGATCGAGCAGCACCGAGCGCTCGGTGCGCGATTTATCGAGTTCGCTGGTTGGCTGATGCCGGTGCAATACGAGGGGATCGTGGCGGAGCACCTCGCGGTACGGAGTCGAGCTGGTTTATTCGATCTGGGACACATGGGACAGCTGGCGGTGCGCGGTCGTGATGCACTCCCGTTTCTCCAGTTTGTTACCCCGAACGACGTCGGCTCCTTAAAACCGGGACGTGCTCAATACTCGATGCTCCTCTACCCGAATGGCGGCGTGGTCGACGACATCATGATCTATTTGCGCCCAGATCGCGAGGAGTATCTGGTAGTTGTCAACGCCGCGAATACCGACAAGGACTTTCAGTGGCTGCTCGAGCGGCGTGCCGATCATCCTGAGTGGGTTGTCGAACTCGAGGATATTTCGGCCACAACGGGTATGTTAGCGATCCAAGGCCCGCGTGCTGAACGGATTTTGCAGCGTGTCACGGAGGGTGACCTGTCGACTATCCGTCCGTTCGACACTGTTCAAACGACGGTCACTGGTGTACCGACGCTGGTTGCGCGAACTGGGTACACCGGTGAGGACGGCTTTGAGCTGTATTTCCCGATCGAAGCGACCGTGAGATTGTGGGATCGTCTACTTGAGATTGGCCGAGCAGATGGCCTGGTTCCGGTCGGCTTAGGAGCTCGTGACACGCTTCGGTTGGAGGCGTGCCTGCCGCTGTACGGAAACGAACTCTCACCCGAGATTACACCACTTGAGGCACAACTCGGCTGGGTCGTTAAGTTCCACAAGGGGTCCTTTATCGGACGCGAGGCGCTGGAGAGGCAGCTGCAAGAAGGCGTTCCGCGAAAGCTGGTCGGGTTCGAGCTTGTCGAACGCAGCGGTATTCCGCGGCACGGGTATGAGGTTCAGCTCGCGGGCAGACGAATTGGGACGGTTACGAGTGGCACAAGTTCGCCCTCACTTGGAAAGGCGATCGGTTTAGCACTGATTGAAAGTTCTGCTGCAGGGATCGGCCGCGAGTTTGATGTGGTCATCCGGGGTAAGCCGGTGCGTGCGCGTCAGGTAAAGACTCCGTTCTATCGCCGTCCACGGCAGAGGATAGGCGAAGGCATTGAGTCCTAAGGAAAGGGGTAATCAATGGCGGACGTACGTGATGGTCTCTGTTACACGCGAACACACGAGTGGGTGCGTGTCGAAGGGGATATTGCGGTAGTCGGGGTTACCGACTTTGCGCAAGCGGAACTGGGAGACATCACCTATCTTGAGTTGCCGGAGCCAGGAACGACAGTCAAGCAGGGCGATTCGATGGGAGTGATCGAATCGGTGAAAGCGGCGTCCGATATCTATGCACCGGTCTCCGGCGAGGTGGTCGAAGCGAACAACGCAGTGGTCAACACACCAGAACTCGTCAACAAAAGCCCGTATGATGATGCATGGCTGGTCAAGATCAGGATGAGCACGCCAGATGAGCTCAAGCAACTGATGGACGCCGAGGAGTACCGGAAGTATCTCGCGGAGACCGCGGCGACGGCATGATCAGTGCTGATCGGTGAGGAGGGCCGGGGGATGGTTTTCTCGCCGCACACTCCCGAAGACCGGGCAATGATGCTGCAGGCAATCGGGGTGGACCGGATCGAGCAACTGTTCGAGGGTATTCCTGCCTCTTACCGTTTCCCAGAGCTCCGATTGCCGCCGCCGGTGGCAGAGGCGGACATCTTTCGGGAACTCCTGGAGCTCTCTCTTCGGAATTGGTCGACCGTGGCAACACCAACATTCCTCGGTGCGGGTTCCTATAACCACTACGTTCCGGCGGTCGTCCACCAGATTTTGTGGCGAGGGGAGTTTTATACCGCCTATACGCCGTATCAACCCGAAGTCTCACAAGGGACGCTGCAGTCGATCTATGAGTTCCAGTCACTGGTGTGCCTTCTCACCGGAATGGATGTCGCCAACGCGTCCATGTACGACGGGGCCACTGCACTTGCCGAGGGGGCCCTACTCTGTGTTTCTCCGTCTCGGGGACGAACGGCAATTGTGGTGGCGGGGACGGTGCACCCGTATTATCGAGGTGTTCTCAGGACGTACACCCGAGGGTTACCGGTCGAAGTTCGGGAGGTTCCTATCCCGGATTCGCTTCGGACAGCGCCACAGGACCTGGAACGTTTCGTAGACGAATCGACTGCCTGTGTCGTCGTACAATATCCGAATTTTTATGGCCGGATTGAGGATCTCGCGGCACTTGCCGAGACAGCCCATGCAGTCGGGGCACGGTTCGTCGTGTCAACCTATCCGATCGCGTTGGGGTTGTTGCGGCCTCCTGGCGAACTCGGTGCCGATGTCGTGACTGGTGAGGGGCAATGCCTGGGGATTCCGCAATCGTTCGGCGGGCCAGGACTTGGACTGCTCGCGGCGCGCATGGAGCTCGTGCGACATCTTCCCGGTCGGCTCATTGGAGCCACTGTCGATCGTGAAGGCAAACGCGGCTTTGTGATGGTGTTGCAGACCCGGGAGCAGCACATTCGCCGCGAGAAGGCGACTTCGAATATCTGCACGAACCAGGGACTGATGGCACTTGCTGCCACGGTTTATCTTTCGGCGCTCGGAAGGCGGGGACTACAGAAAATTGCTGAGCTGTGCTACCACAAGGCGCATTATCTCGCGCAGCGGATCGCCGAGTTGCCCGGTTGGTCGCTAGTCGGTGAAGGGGCCTTCTTCAACGAATTTGTCGTGCGTTGTCCCCAAGATCCGCGTGCGATTAACGAATTTCTGTTGCAGCGAGGTATCATTGGTGGGCTCGCGGTCGGTGAGTTGGTTCCGCAACAAGATGATCTCATGCTCTTGTGTGCGACGGAACTCACGACCAAGGAACACATCGATCGTCTCGTGGAAGCCCTGCGAGACTTGACCCTGTGAGTCGGCACGGAACCCACTGCTGGGGCACAATGGAACCCGGATGCAGGTGAGGTGCATCCGGGTTTTGCGTGCAGGAGAAAGTTTCCAATGGCACTTCCCCAGGTCGCAATTGTCGGTCGTCCAAATGTCGGCAAATCAACGCTGTTCAACCGGCTGCTGCGGCAGCGGCGAGCCGTCGTTGAAGAGGTGCCCGGCACGACGCGTGATCGCATCTACGGTGTTGTTGATTGGAACGGACTCCGTTTCGGGCTCTTCGATACCGGCGGCTTGTTGACCGATGAAGAGATCGCTCGTTCGAGCGAGCGTGAGCTCCTTGAGGCGACCAAGGCCCAGGCAGAGATGGCGGTCAGGGAGGCAGACGTCATCGTTTTCGTCGTTGATGCTGCTGCTGGCCCAACAGCAGGCGATTGGGAAGTGGCTGAGTTCCTTCGCCGTACAGACAAACCGATCGTCCTGGCCGCGAACAAAGCCGAATCACGCGAGCGTGAGCTCAACGCTTTACAGTTCTATGAATTCGGCCTTGGGGAGCCCATCCCAATTTCGGCGCTGCATGGGAAGGGGATTCCTGATCTCCTTGAGGCCATTGCCGAGCGATTGCCCCGTAGAGAAGCGGTGGAGACACTCGAGCCCGAAGCGCCGAAAATCGCTCTTGTTGGACGACCGAACGTTGGGAAATCGGCGCTCCTGAATGCGATCCTCGGTCAGCCGCGACAGATCGTGTCGCCTATCCCAGGAACCACGCGGGATACGGTTGACACGGAGCTCGTGTGGAAAGGTCAACCAATTGTCTTGATCGACACTGCTGGTATTCGGAGACCAGGTCGCATTGAACGTGGTATCGAGCGCTACAGCGTCTTACGTGCGGAGCGAGCGATCGAGCGAGCTGACGTCGCGGTTCTCGTGCTTGACGCAACAGAACCTTTTACGCACCAGGATCAAGCGATCGCGGGACGGGTGATCGACGCGAAAAAGGGGATCGTCGTTGCGGTCAATAAGTGGGATCTGTTCGAGCAGATGGAGGGTGCGCGGGAAGCGTTCGAGGAGGATGCGCATGCGGTCTTCCACTTTATGCCCTGGGCACCGCTAGTCTTTGTTTCTGCACTTACCGGGAAGAATGTGGAGCAGGTCGTCGATTTAGCACTTGTTGTTGTGGCAGAGCGATCGCGGCGGATTCCCACTGCCGAACTGAATCAACTCCTCCGTGAAGCCATAGCGCATCATCCGCCACCGACGAAGCCTGGTAAGTGGGTCAAGTTCTACTATGTGACACAGGCGGCAGTGAATCCACCAACGTTTGTGTTCTTCTGCAATCGCCCGCAGCTGGTGCATTTCTCCTACAAGCGGTATCTAGAGAACCGCATTCGGGAGCGGTATGGCTTCCTTGGGACGCCGATTGAGTTGGTGTTTCGCGCGCGCGAGCGGTCAGCGCCAGCATGGAAACGGGGCGAATCGAGTCGCCAGTAGATGGTTTGGTCGAAGGATCGGGAAGGGGAAGCAACCGGAATGGACAGGCATCTCTGGGATTGGGACCCGGATGTCGCAGAAGCAATCGCCTGTGAGGAGCGTCGGCAGAGTCGAACCATTGAGCTGATTGCGTCCGAAAACTTTGCGAGCCCAGCTGTACTGGCTGCTGTTGGATCGGTTCTCACGAACAAATATGCCGAGGGGTATCCCGGGCGGCGGTACTACGGTGGTTGCGAATGCGTCGATCGGGTTGAGGAGCTGGCGATCGCGCGGGCGAAGCAGCTCTTCGGGGCCGAGCACGTGAACGTCCAACCACACTCAGGGGCGCAGGCCAATATGGCCGCGATGTTCGCAGTGCTTCGTCCCGGTGATCGGATACTTGGGATGAGTCTGCAGCATGGGGGACACCTTTCGCACGGGGCGAAGGTGAACGTTTCTGGGCAGTGGTTTGATGCGTACTTTTACGGGGTGAATCCCGAGACCGAGCGGATCGACTACGATGCCGTGTGGCGGATTGCCCAGGAAGTGAAGCCACGACTGATTATAGCTGGGGCGAGTGCGTACCCACGGATTATCGATTTTGCACGTTTCCGCGAGATTGCGGACGACGTCGGCGCGGTCTTGGTGGCGGATATCGCCCATATCGCCGGGATGGTGGCGGTTGGAATGCATCCGACCCCAGTGGGGGCTGCCCAGGTGGTGACAACGACGACGCACAAGACGCTACGCGGACCCCGCGGAGGCATGATTCTGTGTGATGCAGATTGGGCAGAGGCGATCGACAAGGCGGTTTTCCCCGGAACGCAGGGTGGGCCATTGATGCATGTGATCGCAGGAAAGGCTGTCGCGTTCGGAGAAGCGCTGAAACCGTCTTTTCGGGTCTACATCACGCGCGTCCTCGAGAACGCTCAGGTCCTGGCAGAGACGCTCCAGAAGGAGGGGTTGCGACTCGTTTCTGGAGGGACGGACAATCATCTGCTACTCGTTGATTTGCGGCCTTTGGGGATCAGCGGCCGTAAGGCGGAACGAGCTCTGGACGAGGTGGGGATCACCGTGAATAAGAACGCGATTCCCAACGACCCGAAGCCGCCGACGCAAACGAGTGGTATCCGCATTGGGACGCCGGCAATGACCACGCGTGGCTTTGGTCCG
The DNA here is from genome assembly GCF_023806465.1 of Thermomicrobium sp. CFH 73360. Lineage (GTDB taxonomy): Bacteria > Chloroflexota > Chloroflexia > Thermomicrobiales > Thermomicrobiaceae > Thermomicrobium. The sequence continues at coordinate 75,584 of NZ_JAMSLS010000004.1, forward strand.
GAGGAGATGCGCTTGACCGGTCAGCTGATCGCGCAGGTGCTTCGAGCTCCAGACGATGTTGAGGTGAAGGAGCGTGTTCGAGCACAGGTCGCGGAGCTCGTGGCGCATTTTCCGGTCCCAGGCGTTACGATAGAGGTGATATCAGCAATTGATGAAGCCGGCCGTTGAGGAACCGGCCGTGACTGAGAGTGACGATGACCTTTGAGCGAGCACTCATCGCGGTCATGACGGCGGGCGTTGCGGCGGTCGTGAGTGCCGCGCTGATACCGCGTGTCATTCACGTCGCTCAGCGCTTTGATCTCCTGGCCTATCCAACCGAAGCGCGGTGGGTGCATACGAAGCCGATACCCCGAATCGGGGGGGTGGCGATTTTTATCGGATTTCTGAGCGGACTTGCCTTAACGTTCGTGCTCCCGGTAGAACGCTTCCCGATCGAGATCGAACGAATTCTCCTCCTGGTGTTCGGTGCAACGCTGATTCTCGCTGCACACCTCTACGACGATCTCCTTGGGCTTTCCCCACTTGCCAAGCTTGCTTGGCAACTCGCAGGTGCTGCCGTCGCAATCCTTCCGCGCTTGCGCGGACCAGAGCATGGTTTGGTGATCGAACAGTTCAATAGTCCCTTTGGCGGTGTCGTCGTGCTACCGCTTGCCATTGCGATTCCATTCACGGTTTTTTGGATTGTGGGCATGATGAACACTGTCAACTTTCTGGATGGGCTGGACGGTTTGGCAGGGTCTGTGACAGTTATCGCTGCACTCGTCATGTTCGTGCATACCTTTTTCCGTCCCGCTGGGAACCCACAGTTCACGATCTCGCTTCTCGCGGCGTCATTAGCCGGTAGTGTTTTGGGATTCCTTCTCTTCAACTGGCATCCGGCACGGATTATGATGGGTGACTCTGGTGCCATGCTCCTCGGCTATACCCTCGCTATCTTGAGCATCATTGGGGGGGCGAAGATCGCTACGGCACTCCTTGTCCTGTGGGTTCCGATTCTCGACGTGGCATGGCTGATCGTCTACCGATTGTGGAATGGGCGCTCACCTCTTGAGGCAGATCGTGGTCATTTGCACCACCGGTTGCTCGACCTTGGTTGGTCTCAGCAGCGGATCGCAGTGGCGTTCGTTGTTATTTCCTTGGTGTTCGGGGGAATGGCGCTATTGATGCCGGCCCCGGTTTACAAGTTCGTGACATTAGTAATCGCGGGGGTCACCGGACTGGTTGTTCTTTCCTGGCTTGCACGGTTGAAACCACTTTCGAGCATGCAACAGGGGAACGAGAAGGTGAAACCATTTTAGCAATTGTAGAGCAAGTGGGGTGAGGGGATGCCACTCTACGAGTACCGATGTCGATCCTGCCGTCGGCGTTTCACCAAGCTCTTCCGGTCTCTCTCCGCCGTAGGGGATCCAGGACCGTGCCCGCACTGCGGAGCACGCGATGCGGAACGGCTGCTTTCGCGCGTTTTCGTGCACCGAACCGTCACGGAACCATCACGGTCCGGGATCGCTGATGGGGATAACGGCATGGAGGACACGTTTGACCGCGCAGAAGAGGCGTGGGAGGACGAAGACGAATCTATTGTCCCTGACTTTCCTGATACAGAAGACCCACGGGAACTTGCGCGTTGGATGCGTGAGATGAGTGCTCAGACAGGCGAGCCACTCGATCCTTCATTGGAGCGCGTAGTCCAGGACCTTGAGCGTGGCGAAGATCCTGAACGTGTTTTGGAGCGGCTCGAGCAAGAAACGCTCCAGACAGACTCGCAAGAGTATCCTGCTGAGTCAACAGACTCGGGGCAGAGCTAACCTCCACGCCAGAACTGCCAGGCAAGGATAACAGTTGCAAGAACGATGCCGACCAGACTGAACGCGAGGAGCGGTCCCGCCCAGCGAACGAACCAGTCAGGGTGCCAGACGTTGAGAAGGAGGCTGAAACTCGTCGCTGCGGCTGCGAGGAGGATGGCGACGATAAGTCGATTCACGAGCGCGCTCAAGCGATGCGTGACATCAGGAAGTTCTGCTAAATGCATCGTGACCTCGAGCTCAGCCTGTTCAATCCGGCGCAAGAGTCGGTCGACGCGACGGGGAAATTCAATCGCTCGGCGTGCGCCATCTTCAAGCATGCGGGCGACTTGCGGGAGCCATGAAGCGGGTAGATAGCGCTCGATGATAAGCCTGCGTACGTACGGTTCGGCAATTTCAAAGGGGCGGAAGCTTGGATCGAGGCGTTGGCCGACGCCCTCATGCATTGAGAGTGTCTTGGCAAGGAGGCTGAGTTCTGGCGGAAGTGTGAGACGCCAGCGACGCATGAAACGGTAGAAGTCGTCGACGATTTCCCCGAACCGATATTCCCCGAGCGAGAGGCCAAAGTAGCGGTCAACGAGGTGCTGAAGTTCCCGGCGCAGAGCTGGGCGGTCGGTCTCGTGGCGCACAATTCCCAATCGACCAAGAGCATCGATGACCGCATCAAGGTCACCACGCAGGACCGCGAGAAGAAGATCGAGCAGCTCTGTGCGATAGGCTGGATCGAGGCGACCGACCATGCCGAAATCGTACACGACGAGACGACCATCAGTGAGAATAGCGAAATTTCCCGGATGTGGATCAGCGTGAAAGAACCCGTGAACGAGCACGCACTCGAGGATGAAGCGTGCTGCGCGAACCGCGAGGGCGGATCGGTCGATTCCAGCACGATCCAGTTCCTCGATCTGGTCTATCGGAATGCCGTCGATGCGGCGCATTGTTAGCACCGTCTCGGTCGTGCGGTGCCAGTAGACACGCGGGATCACGATATCCGGTTGATCCCGCAGCAGCATCCGAAAACGATCGGCGTTCCGTCCCTCACGGCGATAATCGAGTTCGCTGCGAATTGTCCACGCGAACTCATCGACGAGGCCGACGAGGTCGTACTGGCGGGCCAACTGGCTGCGTCGGCTTGCGACCTCAGCAATATCTCGGAGAATGGCGAGATCTTCTTCAATGAGTTCGGCGATACCAGGTTTACGTACCTTGACGATCACTGAGGTGCCGGTCGGGAGCGTTGCAGCATGTACTTGACCGATCGAAGCCGAGGCCAGCGGCACCGGGTCGAAATGTGCATAGAGTTCATTGAGTGGCCGCCCGAAACTGCGCTCAATTTCCGCGATGATCTGTTCGACCGGAACCGGAGGAACGCGATCGCGGAGCAACGCCAGTTGCTCGATGTAAGCGGGAGGCAGGAGATCATCGCGTGTCGAAAGAATTTGTCCGATCTTGATGAAGGTCGGCCCGAGCTCCTCGAGCGCGCGTCTCAGTCGCACCGCTGGCGGAACAGGATGAGCGAGAGTAGCGCGACGTACGCGTGTCTGGAATGGAACTCCGAGCTGGTCAAGGATCCAACCCAACCCATGTTTCGACAGAACACTGGCGATTTCAGTGAGTCGCCGGCGATGGGCGAGCACGCGTCGTGGAATAGAGAGCCGTGATGTGACCAACGTCTCATTCCTCCGTTACGAAGAAACTCAGCCGATGTGCGGCTTCTCAGCAGTATAATCTGCGAGGCTGGCTAGTCGGCAGGAGGCGAGTCGCGGTGTATTCCATGCGTCGAATCGAGCGTTGGGCTCGTGATCCGGGGCTGACTGCGCGAATGGGGCTTGTTCTTTTCGGGCTGGGACTTCTCTACGTTCTGTTTTTGACGGCACTCATTGCGAGCGGTGTTGATGTGGTGACAGTGCTCGTTTTGGCCGTTGTGCTCGCCTTTTTCCAGGTTGTACTGTCCGAACCGTTAGCACTAGCGAGTGTGGGAGCGCGGATTCTGAAGCCTGGGGAGCAACCGCGTTTACAGGAGATGGTGGAACGAGTTGCGGCCTTGGCTGGTATCCCGCGCATTCGCGTCGGCATCATCGAGACGCCGATGCCGAATGCATTCGCGATTGGAAAAGGACTTCGCTCGTCCACCGTGGTGGTCACGCGAGGCTTGTTGGATCTCCTCAATGATGAGGAGCTTGAGGCAGTGATTGCCCATGAAATCGCACATGTACGCAATCGTGATGTCCTTGTGATGACAATCGCGGGCTTTTTCGTCGTCGTAGCCCAGCTTGTTTTCCGCCTCCTCCTCTGGGGCAGTGGAGGGAGCTCTGATCGGAACCGTCGGGGGAGTGGGCTAGCAATCGCGTTCATTGTGTCTCTGCTGGTATGGATCCTTGGGCAGCTGTTGTTGCTGGCGCTCTCCCGATACCGGGAATTCGTGGCAGATCGCATGGCCGGCATCCTCACTGGTCGACCACTGACGCTCGCTTCGGCACTGTTGAAGATCAGTGGTCAGATCAGCCGGATCCCAAGTCGTGATCTCCGAGAAGTCCAGGAGATGGCGGCGTTTTTCATTATTCCCCCGCTCCGGGGCGAGAATCTTCTCGCGCTCTTTTCGACGCATCCTCCCGTGAGTGAGCGTGTACGTCGGCTGGAACAACTGCAACGGCAACTCGAGGGACTTGCGTGAAGCGCCTGTTTGACATTCTGTTCGGGCGGGCAGCTCGGCCGGTACCGCCGCGGGTTGAGGGGCTCATCGCCATCAGTACTGCTGCGATTACGATGGAAGCGCAAGTGGGACTTGTCCCGCGACCGATTGCTGGCCTCGTCTTCAAGCCGATGGAGTCGGTCTATTTCCAACGGGCACAGGAAGAACTGGACGGGGTGCTTCAGATCGCTGTGAAGGAAACGAACAGTAGGTATCGCATTTGGACCGACTCCTATCGGTATCGCTGGGTCATCCTTGAAGATCCTGACTTCGAGGATCTTGTGACAACAATCCAAGGGGCGAGCCAGATCCTGACAGAGCACGGTTTCGGCGAGCAGTTGCTGGCGGCAGTGTTCCGCTTTGATGACCGCGAGGGACGGCCATTCTACTGGATCTACCAGTTCAAGCTCGGGAAGTTTACGCCCTTTGCTCCTCGAGACGGTCGTCGGCGTGACGAGACGCAGGAACTCCGTCTCGTCGCGCTGCTTGAACGTGAGCTCCCGGTGGAACGCCGTCCAGACCATTGGTACGCGCTCTGGGATATTCCCGTGTAAATGGTCACTGCACGAGGGAGGAAGGATCCCAGAGCGGCGATGCCTGTTCATCCACCAATCTCGCCAACTGCGATTGCCGACGAAATGGTCGCGGTCGACTCTGGTAAAAGAACCCGAGCTCAGTGACCAATGCGAACGTCGAGCCACGACACGACACGACAGACCGAGAAAAGTCAGGCGCTACAACCTGCCTTCACTAACACTGTGCAAATAAGCCTCGGTCACCCTGGTAGCAGACCGTCCCCAGCGAAGAGATGGCGAGCCTCTTCCAGTGTGGTGTCCGGGGGTGGTAAGATCACGTCGGACTCAACAAATTCATCGGGTGACACTGGAATGCCGTGACGGCGCACCGTATCGAGCAGTTCTGTCAGTAACGACTGGAAACGGGCTTCGTCACCGGCGGCGACGGCCTCGACGATTGCGTTATCGAGTGCATTCAACTGGTCGTAGAGGCTGCTCTCAACCCGATATTGTCCTTCGGTGAGAATGCGCACGATCACTGCTGTCCTCCCTCGGGCAGCTGCTTGGGTGACGCACCCTGTCCCAACTGTGCGCGCAATGTAGCAAGTTCGGCTTCAACTGACTCAGTCACACTCATTCGGGCCAGCTCGCGTTCGACGACGTCCTGACGAGTTCCGGTAAGATCCTCGAGGGCGCCTGAAGCGAGAAGCTCGTCGATTGCTGATGCCCGTGCCTGCATCTGCTCGGCCTTCTGCTCAGCTCGTTCGATTGCCAGGCCAACATCGGTCATCTCCTCTGAGACACCAGTGATGGCTTCATTAATACGGACTTGAGCTTCAGCAGCGGAGTACTGTGCTTTGATAACTTCCTTCCGTGTTCGGAAAGCCTCTACCTTAGCACGGAGACGCATCTCTGCCTGTTCAAGTTTGGCCTGTTCTTGCTCAAGCGTTTGGATCTGTCGGTCCAGATCGGTAACCTGCTGTTGAGCGATCGCCTTGCGCTCCAACGCGAGACGTGCCAGGTCTTCGCGACCCATACTTAGGGCCTGCCGTGCCTGGTCAGTAAGGCGGTCAAGCGACTCCTGAAGCTTGGCACGTTGGAGTTCTAATCGCCGCTTGGAAGTCGTGACATCGACGATACCTCGGCGAACCTCTTGGAGAAGCTGAAGCTGCCTTTCGTAGGCATAATCGAGCGTCTCGCGAGGGTCCTCAGCACGGTCAAGGAGGCGACTGAGCTTCACTTTGACGAATGTCGTCATACGGGAGATCAGGCCCATCACGTGCTCCTTTCCGAGGTGCGTACCTGCCGCTAGTATAGGTGCGCGACGGTAGCTGGGCAATCGAGGAAGGGTGCCAGGAAACAGGGGATAAGGATGGACGTCACAGGGTTGTTGTTTTGGCTCTTGCTCCTGTTTTCCGTGTTGTCGCCAGCTCTACAACGTCGGCTGCTCGAGACGAACCGCTTGCGGCTAATCAATCGGCTTGAGCAGCGTCGTGGGACGCGAGTGATCACGCTTATTCACCGGCAAGAAGCGGTGTCGTTTCTGGGGATTCCGCTGGCTCGCTACATTGACATTGATGACGCAGAGGCAGTCCTGCGTGCTATTCGGTTGACACCGGATGAGATGCCGATCGACTTCATTATTCATACCCCTGGCGGCCTAGTGCTGGCCGCGGAGCAGATTGCGTCGGCACTCGTGCGCCATCGCGGGAAAGTGACGGTGTTCATCCCGCACTATGCGATGTCGGGTGGAACGCTCATTGCTCTCGCGGCTGACGAGATTGTAATGGACGAGAATGCAGTGCTGGGTCCGGTGGATCCACAGATAGGCCAGTTTCCAGCGGCATCGGTGCTGCGGGTGATCCGCGAGAAGCCGATTGCAGAAATCGAGGATGAAACGCTCATCCTTGCTGATATCAGCGAGAAGGCCATGCGTCAGGTGAACGCAACGGTACGGAACATTCTGAAGGCAAACGGAATGCCAGAAATGGAGGCGCAACGAATCGCAGATTCGCTGACGTGCGGGCAATGGACGCACGATTATCCGATCGATGTGGAGGAAGCCCAGCAGTTGGGCCTTCCGGTAAGAGTCGGTATTCCGGAAGAGGTCTATCAGCTGATGGAGCTGTATCCGCAGGCGATGCAGCGGCGACCGTCCGTGCAATACATTCCCGTGCCGTACGAGACACCACGACAGCGGAATGGCGGTCAGCGGCGCGGGTAGCGCTTGTTCTGTGCAAATCGAGTCTGGTCAATGTCTCGGCATTTCGGTGGCTGCGGTAGCGATGGAGGATTAAGCGACACCAGTGGAAGAGCGCCCCTTCAGAGGATTCGTAATAGAAGATGAAACGCAAGAAAGGGTCAGGGAGCGGTGAGGGTACCATGGGGACCGCTCTGGATGTAAGCGAAGGGGATGTCCGTTTGCGCTTGCTAAGCTGCGAGAGACTGATCGAGGGGAGCGGGTGAGTCTGGGGCGAGGCACGAGAAACAAAGGTGGACAGCAGGGTAAGTGATCGTGCTATACTATGGCACTGGAAACGGATCGGGGTGTGGCGCAGTTGGTAGCGCGCGGCGTTTGGGACGCTGAGGCCGGAGGTTCGAGTCCTCTCACCCCGACCGTGCGGGAGTAACTCAGTTGGTAGAGTGCCGGCCTTCCAAGCCGGTTGTCGCGGGTTCGAGTCCCGTCTCCCGCTCTTTTTTATTGCAGTGTGGATCTTCCCCAGGAATCCGGCTCTTCGCTTGCTCCCTGACTTCTCCACGGTGGTCAGGGAGCTTGTTTTTGCGCGGGAATCGTCGGGAGTTGGCAGTGACCGCGTCTGGGATTCGTTCAACCGCTTCCGAATCAAGAGACTTTTCGATCGCCGGACGAAGACGCAAGAGCTCCAAGCTACTGCACTTTGGAATCTGTCAGTGTTGTCTTTGTCGAACCGGATTTGTCTATTGGAAGGCACCGGGGCGCAGCGGGTCGTCTGAAGGAAATTAACCCCCGAAGGGTTGTGGTGCCCAGTTGGCATCAGCGAGGTGCTGTTTAGGCTGGTAAACTCGTGTATCGAATGCGAAACGAGGCTTTGAATCTCGCGTCACGTAGTCCAGGCGGGTCCGACTGGGCCCAGCGCGCGGCGCCATCCTGGCTTCACCACGGTTTGCGCCATGATTGGTACTCCTTCACGTGACACTGTTGACTCCTCAACACTGTGTGGGGGATACTGCGAGACCAGGATCATACACGGAGGGAGTACCGTGATGCGCGCTCGTGCTGCCGTGCTGACAGAAGTCAAGAAGCCGTTGGAGATCTGGGAGGTGGACATTGATCCACCCCGAGAAGGCGAAGTCTTGGTTCGCGTGGTCGCGGCGGGAGTCTGCCACAGTGACTTGCACTACATTCAAGGTGATCTCGAAGCCGTTCTTCCAGCGGTGCCAGGGCATGAGGGGGCTGGGGTGGTTGAGGCAGTTGGGTCAGGGGTGACGCGCTTCCAGCCCGGCGATCCGGTTCTCTTTGTCTTTCGCGCTTTCTGCGGGCAGTGTTTCTACTGTCTCAACGGTCGTCCGGCCCTCTGCGACTTCAGTAATCCGATCCGGCGAACTGGTCGCATGTTCGATGGGACAACACGCTTCCATCGCGATGGGCAGGATGTTCATCACATTCTCGGAGTATCGTGCTTCGCCGAGTATACGGTCGTACCGGAGCAAGGTCTTCTGAAGTTGCCGGCCGATGTTCCGCTTGATCGGGCCGCGTTGGTGGGGTGTGGTGTAACCACTGGGGTCGGAGCAGTGCTGTTTGCAGCTGGAGTGCGACCCGGAGAAAGTGTCCTGGTCATCGGTTGTGGAGGAGTTGGGCTCAACGTCGTCCAAGGGGCCGCACTCGTCGGTGCTGGACCAATCATCGCCGCCGATATCGTGCCACAGAAACTCGAATGGGCTCGCCAACTCGGGGCGACACACACGGTGAATCCGAAGGAACAAGACCTCCTCGAGGCTGTGCGGTCGTTGACCGAGGGACGCGGCGCGGATTACGCTTTTGAGGTCATCGGTCGAGCAGAGACGATTCAGCAGGCATATGCCGCGACGCGCAAGGGCGGAACGATGGTCGTTGTTGGGTTGACCCCTATGGGGACCGCAATTCCACTTGATCCGCTCGATCTGCTGCGCTCCGAAAAGACGATTAAAGGTACCGTTTACGGTTCTGCGAATTTGCCGCGCGATATCCCGCGGCTAATAGAGCTGTATCGACTCGGGCAACTCAAGCTGGATGAATTGATCTCACGCCGCCTACGTCTCGAGGAGATCAATCAGGGATTCGAAGCGATGCTTGCTGGAAGTGTCGCCCGGAGCATCATCGTGTTGTGAGTCGCAGGGTTGTTCAACCTTTCGGCAACTTGGGTACAAGACGGGCAAAACGTCGCTTGCCCACCTGGAGTACGATCGGTTCACGCAGTTCGAGCACTGCTTCGGGATCGTCGACCCGTTGTCCATCCAGGCGCACGCCGCCTTGGAGGACGAGGCGGCGTGCTTCGTTATTCGTTCGCGCGAAGCCAGCGCGGACGATGTAGTCGATGACGCGAGCTCTCGTTGGGACCGCAATCTCTGGGAGTTCCTCGGGAAGTTCGCGGAGTCGGTGTACTCGATGGAAATAGTCGCGCGCACGAGCAGCGGCTTCGGGTGAGTGCAGATCGCTGACAATGATTGTCGCGAGGCGTTCTTTGACGTCACGTGGATTCAGCGAGCCGGTAGCCATCCGTGCGACCATGTCGTCAATTTCCTCATCCGGGAGATCAGTAAGGAGACGGAGGTAGTCGCCGAGCACATGATCGGGGATTGACATAATTTTGCCGAACATCTCCTCAGGAAGTTCATTGACCGCGATATAATTCCCATAACTCTTACTCATCTTGAGGGTGCCGTCGGTGCCAACGAGCAGGGGAACCGTGAGCACATCTTGCGGCTCAAGCCCGTATTCGCGCATAATGTCACGCCCGACCAAGAGGTTGAATAACTGGTCGGTTCCACCGATCTCGACGTCGGCTTGGATCGCAACAGAGTCGTAGGCCTGCAGAAGCGGGTAAAGGAGCTCGGTGATGCTAATTGCCGATCCCTGCTCGTAGCGTCGCGCGAAGTCCTCTCGGGTCAGGAGCTTGGCGACCGTGTATTTGCTCGCCAATCGGATAACGTCCTCCAGCGTGAATGTCCCAAACCAGGTACTTTGCCAAACGATCTCGGCTCGGCTCACGTCGACGACCTTGAAGAATTGGTCAAGGTACGTCTGTGCGTTGGCAGCAACCTCTTCCGCTGTGAGCATCGGGCGCTGCGCCGAGCGGCCGGAAGGATCCCCAATGCGAGCAGTCCAGTCACCAATGATGACGACGACCTGGTGGCCGAGTGACTGGAATTCTCGGAGCTTGCGGAAACAGACATAATGACCGAGGTGGATGTCGGGGCGTGTGGGGTCGACGCCCAACTTGACGCGAAGCGGCCGATCACCAAGCAGACGGGCACGGAGCCGTTCGCGAACGACGACATCGACAGTACCACGTGTGAGGAGCCGATCGACCAGAACTTCACGTTCGGTCCGATAAACCATAGGTCAAATGAACTCCTTCCAAAGGTGTGTGAAGAGCAGCGACGAGTGGCGGGGGCCAGCTCGACATGATCGATTCTAGTCGTTGGCGAGCTTGCTGCTCATCCTGTTGCATTTGATCGATCAGTTCCTGGACATTGGAGAAGGCACGATCCGGGCGCAGCCGATCGATAAAGTAGATCGTCAAAGTCTCACCCCGGAGATTCGGGACCGACTCCGCAAGCAAGTACGCTTCTACGGCGTAGCCCGCGCCAGGAAAGGTCGGGCGATCTCCAATATACGCCAGTCCTGGATACCAGGTCTGACGTGTCCAAGCCATAGCGGCGTAGATGCCGTGCGCTGGGGGGAGGAGACGATCGAACACCGCGAGATTCGCTGTTGGGAACCCAAGCTGTGACCCCCGTCCAGAACCAGCAACGATCTCGCCAACGAGAGCATGTGGTCGTCCCAGAAGTTCTGCGGCCAGCCGTACATTGCCTTCGGTGATTGCTTGACGGATTCGCGTGGAAGAGATTGGCGTCGACCCATCTTCAACTCTGGTCACGACGGACACGGAGAAACCGAACTCGGAAGCGAGTTCGCGGAGGACGCGCGGATTTCCGCTCCGGCCACGGCCGAAGTGGAAGTCGTCACCGACGATGATTTCGGTGGGATGGGTCGCTGCGACAAGCAAATCGATAAACTCTCGAGGCGTGAGAGAAGCGAACTGGCGATCAAATCGAATCAGCAGGATCCGATCGATCCCGCAGGCCAGAAGGAGTCGCAAACGATGTTCAGTAAGCGTCAGTCGCAGCGGGGCGTGATCGGGAGCAAGCACTTCGGCTGGCAACGGGTCGAAGGTGATGACCAGACTCGCGACACCATGATGGATAGCATGGTTGCGAACCGTCTCGAGGAGATGACGGTGTCCATAGTGAACCCCATCGAAATTTCCAATTGTCACCACGTGTGGTTCAGCCGGGAGGTCGTCCCAATCAGTCACGATGCGCATTGCGCGATTCGTCTCCTCAGTCAGTGTCGTTCGTGATGAACGAGTACGGGACGCCAGCAGGCCTGAACGGCATCGTATCGAGCGACTCCGACCCATGTACCGTCGGGCGCATATGCCCGTGCGAGGGTCTCAGGGAGTGCGGTCTCTGAAGACCGCACCGGTGCGCCATGATACCACGCCGTCATTTGCTGCTCCGGTATGAGCAGAACCGGAAGTGTTGAGACGAGCATGTCAGGATGTTGTGCGAGGAGAGACCAGGTTTCAGGACTAAGGCAGCGCTCCAGCTCCGGGATCGACCAGGCCTCACTCAGTGTGAGCGTGCCGATGCGCGTTCGAACGAGCCCGTGCAGGTATCCTCCCGTGCCGAGGAGTGCTCCCAGGTCGCGTGCCAAGGAACGGACGTAAAAACCCTTGCTGCAATCAATGGAGACAATAACGTCTGGATAGTCGTAGTGGAGGCATTGCAAGTCATGGACAAAGACCGTCCGGGGACGGAGTTCCGTGGGTATCTGTTCCCGAGCTCGACGATATGCCGGGGTGCCTCCGATCTTGACCGCAGAATAGGAAGGGGGACGTTGCTCGAACGAGCCGCGGAACCGCTCTAGAGCAGTATGGAGCTGAGCCAGACTTGGCGGTTGGCTCGCCGGTGAGACCTGAGATGGCTCACCCTCCAGGTCGTCGGTCGTGGTCGAAGCCCCGAGCACAATATGGGCAACGTATGACTTGTCTGCGTCGATCGCATACTGGATGAGCCGCGTCGCGATCCCAACCGCGATAAGGAGGAGTCCCTCGGCAGCGGGATCGAGCGTTCCGCCATGACCGACCCAGCGGGTACGGAGTCGCTTACGAACCCAGTTTACGACGTCGTGTGAAGTCCAACCTCGTGGCTTGTCGACGAGCAAAATACCGTGCACTGCTCCTTACCTCGAGTGTGGCCGGGTTGCCAGGAGTTCCGTGACTATTGCACGAAGGTCGTTGAGGAACACCCGGCGAGCGGCTTCTCCAGGCGGCAAACGACAACCAGCAGCACGGGGATGTCCACCGCCACCGTACCGCTGGCAGAGTTGGGCAACGTCAACTAAGGAGTCAGCGGAGCGCAGACTCACACGCCAACCTTCGGGCTGTTCGTAAAAGAGCAGCGACACCACTGTGCCCTCAGCTCCGCTGAGAAAATTTACGATTCCTTCTCCCTCAAGGGGCCTCGCGCCAGTCTCGCGGAGCATGTCCCGCGTAATTTCGGTCCAAATCAACGGCGGTTCAACACGGATTCGACTCAATGCAGCGCCCCACAAACGAATCGTGGAAACGGGTTTCCGCCGAAAGAGGTTATTGACAATCTCTTCATGACGGGCACCAAGGCGCAGAAGGAGAGCAGCGAGTTCGAGTGCGCGGACGCTGGTGCTTGTTGTCTGAAAACTCAACGTGTCCCCATAGAGCCCCGTAAGCAAACAGGTCGCAATATCGGGCGTGATGGTGACACCAACTGTCAGGAACCATTGCGCTAATATCTCGGTCGTTGAAGCCGCGTTCGGATCGATGAGGTCGACGTGTCCGAAACGAGTATTCGTAATGTGATGGTCGATGTTCACCATTGGTATTTGGCCGTCGAACCAGTTGGAATGCAAGTGAAAGAACGGTCCGAGCCGACTTGGATCGGCGCAATCGAGGAGCGCGATACAGTCGGGTGTCTCGTGCACCGTTGCAGGCTCACGGATCAGTAGGTCGGCCGCTGGGAGAAAAGACAGACTTGAGGGGACTAGGCCATCTCCCGTCAAACAGATCAAGTTAGAGACCACTTCGGCGAGGGCTAAACGGAGAGCCAAGATCGATGCGACCGCGTCGGCATCGGGATTTGCGTGCGTGGCGATCAACACCGTGCGCGCGCTGGCAAGCAGTTGCCAGGCGGCGCGACCCTCGAAACCCGTACTGTGGTTCGGTTCACGAGTGGTCATCGTCTTTACTCGTTCCTGCCATGTCAGTTTGTCGTTCTCGCTCAATCTGATACAGCAGGCGCGCGACCTGCTCCGCGTGTTCGAGCGAACGATCAAGCTTAAAATGCAGTTCAGGAATGTGTCTTGTGTGCAGATGAGGAGCGATCAACCGACGGATGAAGCCGGCGGCACCTTGGAGTGCCTGCAATGCTGCCTCTTGTTCTTCGTGACTGCCGTACACGGAGACAAAAACACGCGCATGACGGAGGTCAGGGCTGAGTTCGACGCGTGTGACGCTGACGAAACCGAGGCGGGGATCGCGGAGTTCACGTTGGATGATGGCACTGATCTCGTCACGCAGGAACTCTGCTAGTCGCGCTTGTCGATAACCGGGCATCGCTTGCCCTCCCTTCCGCGCGGCCGGTTGCGCGGGCGCGTCATCAACGCCCGCGCGGTACCTGTTCGATGTGATAGAACTCGATCTGATCGCCGACGCGGATATCGTTGAAGCCGTCGATGGTCACGCCACACTCGTAGCCCGCGGCGATTTCCCGGACATCTTCTTTGAATCGACGCAACGAGGCGACCGTGCCCTCGTGGATCACCTTGCCGTCCCGGATGACGCGGACGCGAGCATTGCGTAGAGCCTTACCACTCACAACGTAGAGACCGGCTGCGACCGCTCGGTTCGGGAGGCGGAACGTTTCTCGTACTTCGGCGACACCGTCAACGACTTCTCGCGTTTCAGGTGCGAGCAATCCGGTGACGGCACCACGAACTTCCTCCAGCAGGTGGTAGATGACATCGTAGTACCGAATGTCTACACCGGTCGCTTCCGCAGCACGTCGGGCGGCAACGTCAGGACGGACGTTGAAGCCAATGACGATCGCGCCGGTCGTCGCGGCAAGCATGACGTCCGACTCCGAGATGGCACCAGTGGCCGCATGGAGAACAGTGATACCAACACCTTCGAGCTCATCATTGAGCTTTGCCAGAGCGTTTTGGATCGCCTCCAGGCTTCCCTGAACGTCCGCTTTCAGGATGAGGCGCAGTTCGCGCGTCTCGCTAACCTGGAGCCCCTTGTGGAACTCGTCGAGCTTGATGACGCGCGTCTCAGCAAACGCCTCAGCGCGGCGCTTGAGTGCGCGCTGCGCGGCGATTTCCTTGGCGGTACGCTCATCCTCGACGACCTGGAGGTAGTCGCCTGCCTCCGGCACTTCCTCGAGACCGAGAATCTCAACTGGCATGGAGGGTTCGGCGCGACGTACCTTTCGGCCGCGGTCGTCGAACATGGCGCGGACACGTCCCCACGTTGCACCAGCGACCACGATATCGTTGAGTTTGAGGGTGCCCGTCTGGACCAAGACCGTCGCGATGGGGCCCCGCTTCTGATCGATCTTGGCCTCGATGATCACACCGATGGCTGGCCGGTTCGGGTTAGCCTTGAGTTCGTGCAAATCAGCGACTAGCAAAATCATTTCCAACAGATCCTCGATGCCAAGTCGCTGTTTCGCCGACACCTCGACGACAGGCACGTCACCGCCGTACTCCTCCGGGATGACGCCGATTTCTGCCAGCTGCTGCTTGACGCGGGCTGGGTTGGCCGTGGGTAGATCAATCTTGTTGATCGCGACAATGATCGGCACATTCGCCGCACGGGCGTGAGCGACTGCTTCCCGTGTCTGCGGCATCACCCCGTCGTCAGCTGCAACCACCAAGACCGCGATGTCCGTGACCTGGGCACCGCGGGCGCGCATGGCGGTGAAGGCCTCGTGTCCAGGGGTGTCGAGGAAAGTAATCTTGCGGCCCTGGACCTCGACTTGGTACGCACCGATGTGCTGCGTAATCCCGCCAGCCTCACCCTCGGCGACATTTGTGTGCCGAATGGCGTCGAGCAGCTTCGTCTTCCCGTGGTCGACGTGCCCCATGATTGTGACAACAGGAGGACGCGGCACGGCCCCGGGCTCCTGTGCGCTCAGCCGGACGATCTCGGCCAAGCTCTTCTCCTGTTGGACGGCTTCGGGAGTCCGTTCAACGAGCTCGACGCCGAAGTCGGCGGCGACGGCTGCGGCGGTTTCAAAGTCGATCTGCTGGTTAATGCTCGCCATGACGCGTCGCTGCATGAGTGCCTTGATCAATTCGACTGCGCTGACACCAATCGCCTCAGCGAGCTCGCCGACCGTGATGACACTACCGATCTCGATCGGCCCCTTGACTGTGGCGATGCCGCTACCGCTGCGCTGCGTTGCTGGTGTCGGGCGCTCAGGCCTCGTGGGAGCTTGCTTCTTCGCTTTCGTACTCATGGTTGTTCCTCCTGTTCGAGTACTGTCTCGTTGGCGGGCGGCTCCTCGCGGCGAATGTGGAGATCGGCCCAGCGCAAGAGTTCTGCCCGAAATTCCGGTGGTACCGGCACGCGGAGCGCGCGTTCCAGCACGTCCGTCGTGGCAGCGCGCTCCCAACAGCTGAACCGTCGGCAGAGATAGGCACCGCGGCCGCTCCGCTTGCCAGTCGGATCGATGGCGAGCGTCCCGTCCGGTGTCCGGACGATACGAACGAATGTACGCTTCAAGTCACGGGCGCGGCACGCGACACAGGTGCGTACCGGCAGATGCTTGAGGCGCGGTCCACGCCCTTTCGTTCGGTCGGGACGCTCGCTCATCGTCACGATCCCCTGCGAAACGGGTGTCAACGGACATTGGCCGTTTCGTCATCAGTCAATGGTAGCTCACGGCCACTCTCGAAATCGTAGCGGGCGCGGAGTTCACGGTCGTAATAAACGTTCACGACACCGTTGACGATTTCGACATCGACACTCTTCATGATGAGATCGCTGGGCAACGGACCGAACTCCCGCTCGCGGATGCTGAAGGTACCATCGGCTCGGACGAGGCGCGGCTGGCGACCGAGTGCCATGAGGTCAGGAGGGAGCTCGGGCAAGCTCGTCGCAGCGCGGACGAGCAAGGCTTCCTCGCCCTTCAACGAGTCTGGATCCTTAATGTCGATCCGCCAACCAGTCAACTTGTAGGCGAGCCGTGCGTTCTGCCCATCCTTACCAATGGCCTGCGACATCTGCTCGGGCGGGACAACGACCCGTGCGACCTTCTCATCCTCATTCAGGATCACTGTGATCGGCTTCGCGGGGCTGAGTGCGTTCGCGATGAATGTGCGGATGTCCGAGGACCACTCGATCACGTCGATCTTCTCGCCCGAAAGCTCGGTGACGATGCTCTGGATTCGCACGCCACGAACGCCGACACAGGCCCCGACGGGGTCGACCTTGTCCTGCCGAGCAGCCACAGCGACCTTGGAGCGCTGACCCGGCTCGCGGGCGATTGCCATCACCTCAACCGCGCCGCTTGCCACCTCTGGCACCTCCAGCTCGAGCAGGCGCTTAATCAGGTTTGGATGCGTGCGCGAGACCAAGAGCTGTGGTCCCTTGGCGTCCTTGGTAACCTCGACGAGGTACACCTTGAGGCGCTGGCCAGGACGATAGCGTTCACCTGGAATCTGCTCGCGAGCGGGCATGATCGCCTCTGCCTTGCCGAAGCTCAAGATCACGGCGCGCGGATCGACTCGCTGGACAGTACCAGTCAGGACTTCCCCGACTCGGTCGATGAACTCGTTGTAAATCGTTTCGCGCTCAAAGTCGCGGATCCGCTGCAAGATTACCTGCTTCGCCGTTTGTGCTGCGATCCGGCCAAAGTTGGTGGGCTGGCGCTCCACGCGGACAATATCTCCCACAATTGCGCGCGGATCGATCTTGCGTGCCTCCTCGATTGAAATCTCGGTCAGCGGATCGCGTACGGTTTCGACGACACGCTTCGGCGCGAAGATGCGAATCCGACCCGTGTTCACATCAAGTTCGATCTCAACTTCCTCGTCCGAGCCAGTAGCCTTCTTATACACTGTCCGCAGGGCCTGCTGGACGGACTCCATGACCGCTTCGCGCGGAATGCCGCGCTCTGCTGCGATCTGTGCAATAGCAGTGTAGAGATCGCTCTTCATTGTTGATCGCCCCCCTCATTTCGCGCTCCGGGGTCCCGGGCGGTAGGCTGCCGACCGGGGCAAAAATTAAAGTGGGCATTGCCCACTTGTCCGGGGCGCTCCGTTTACCATAGACAGTATAGCAGTCGACTCGCGTTGTTGCAAGACAGAGCCAGGACTTGACGGCCTTCCCGATGAGAGTGACCGCCACTGTTATACTGGGGCGGGGCTGCGGGACGGGAAACGGGGGACCGATGAAGCTCCGGACCTGGTTGCGCCCAGGGATGTTTGTGAAACGGTGGATCGTACTGCTTGCGCTCGGGGTGGTGACGACAAGCCTCGGGCTCGCCATGGGTTTAGCCTGGATCTACCGCAATTATGATTTTCCGCAGCGGGTATCCGGCCTTGTTCAGGCAGTCACGCTCCAATTTATTCCCCACCCCTATCGGGAACTTCTCATGATCACGCTCGGTGGCCTGATGACCGTAGTTGGGTTCTGGCAATTGTCTCGCTCGCTCCTCGCGCCGTTTCTTGATCAGCGTGCCGATCGACGTGGACTCGCTGAGATTATTCACGCGCATCGTTTTGGGCCGGAGGCACCCGAGTTCCGTGTGGTCGCGATTGGTGGTGGCACCGGTCTCTCTACGCTTTTGCGTGGACTGAAAGCGCACAATGTTGCTATCACAGCAATCGTCACCACAGGTGACGACGGCGGAAGTTCTGGCCGACTGCGACAGGACTTCAACATCCCACCACCGGGCGATATTCGGAACTGTCTCGTCGCATTGGCTGACGCGGAACCTCTGATGAGCAACCTGTTTCAGTATCGGTTCCCGGAGGTTGGCTCGTCGTTAGATGGGCACAGCTTCGGCAACTTGTTCATCGCTGCAATGACGCAGGTCACTGGGAGTTTTGAACGAGCAGTTGCCGAATCCTCACGGGTGCTTGCTGTTCGTGGCCAGGTGATGCCGTCCACGCTCGAAAACATCACGGTTTGTGCGGAGTTTAGCGACGGCCGAATCGTCCGAGGCGAATCGGCGATCGCCCAAGCGCGAGGTCGAATCCAGCGGGTCTTCTTGGATCCCGAGCGTCCCGCCGCCTATGAACCAGCGTTGCTGGCCATCCTCTCGGCGGATCTGATTGTTCTGGGGCCTGGAAGCTTGTTCACGTCGGTGATTCCAAATCTCCTGGTTGAAGGGGTTGTCCAGGCAATCCGCTTGTCGTCGGCTCTCAAGGTTTTTGTCTGCAACGTTACGACGCAGCGAGGCGAGACGGATGGTTTTCGGGCGATTGACCACTTGGAGGCATTGCACCGGCATGCTGGTGGGTGTCTGGTGGACTGCCTCCTTGTAAATCAGAACCTCGAGCCGACTCATCGATTAGCGCCGAGTGGGGTTACCGGTGTGAGTTTGGACGGACTCGATCGTGTCAAGGACTCTGTGATGGTCATCTTGCGGGATGTCATCAATCCTGAACAACCTTGGCGTCACGATCCGAGGAAGCTGGCCGATGCACTGCTTGAGTTGGCACGAGCGGCGAAGCGGGGCGAGCTTCCCCTTGGACGAGAGCGTACCGTACAACCAGCCCGAGGAGATTACTCGACGGGATTTCCGGTCGGGATTGCACAGAGGGAGTAAGTGTCGGAGCCGCAGCAGCGGAGAGGGAGGGTAGTCCTGTGGCAGTCCGTGTGGGTATCAACGGTTTCGGTCGTATCGGAAGACAGGTCCTAAAGGCAATTCTCGAAGGTTATGACGATGAGCTCGAGGTGGTTGCGGTCAATGATCTCACGACTCCTGCTACCCTAGCTCATCTTTTCAAGTGGGACTCGACCTATGGCTCGTGGGACGGTGAGGTCATGGCGACCGAGAATTCGATCATCATTGATGGCCATGAGATCCGTGTCTTCGCTGAGCGTGAGCCCCGGAAGATTCCCTGGCGAGAGTTTGAGGTTGAGCTCGTCATCGAATCGACTGGGCTCTTCACAGATGCAGCCAAGGCGCGGGCACACCTTGAGGCTGGTGCCAAGAAAGTGATTATCACCGCCCCGGCGAAGGGAGAGGATATTACGATCGTGCTCGGCGTAAACGAGGATCAGTATGACCCCGCTCAGCATCACATCGTCTCGAATGCATCCTGTACAACGAACTGCCTCGCACCGGTCGCTAAAGTGCTGCACGAGCGCTTCGGCATTGTGCGCGGCCTGATGACGACCGTGCACGCGTATACGAATGATCAGCAGCTGCTTGATGCGCCACATCGCGATCTTCGCCGGGCACGTGCTGCGGCGACCAATATTGTCCCGACGACGACTGGAGCGGCGCGCGCGGTAGCGCTGGTGCTCCCTGAGCTGAAAGGGAAGTTCGATGGTTTTGCTATGCGCGTACCGGTCGCCACGGTGTCAGTGATCGACTTTGTGGTGGAACTGGCCCGTTCGACAACTGCAGAAGAAATCAATGCAGCGTTTCGAGAGGCTGCGGAGAACGAGCTCAGTGGAATTCTGGGCTACACGGAGGAGCCACTCGTCTCAAGTGATTTCCGCGGGGACTCGCGTTCAGCCATCGTGGATGGCTTAAGTACGATGGTGCTGGACGGAAATCTCGCGAAAGTGGTGGCGTGGTACGACAACGAGTGGGGCTACTCGTGCCGCGTGGCCGATCTCGCTTACTACATGATGGTCGGTTGTCTTCTGGAAGAGTAAGTCTGTGGAGGGCTGGTCGACCACAATGGCGAGACGAATGCGGACACTACGCGATCTCGACGTGACTGAACGTCGAGTGCTGGTGCGGGTCGATTACAACGTCCCTCTCGAGAATGGACGGGTTACCGACGATACGCGGATTCGCGCGACCGTCGAGACTATCCGATGGCTCCTCGATCAGCGAGCGCGCATCATTCTCTGCACCCATCTCGGGCGACCAAAGGGGCAAGTGCGGGAAGAACTCCGACTTGCTCCAGTCGCTGCGGCCCTGAGCACGGTATTGGGGCAATCGGTTCGCTATGTCCGCGACATCGTTGGACCAGAGGCGCGGGAAATGGCGCGGCGACTCCAGCCTGGTGAGGTCGGCCTGCTAGAAAATCTGCGGTTCGATCGGCGAGAGGAACAGAACGACCCCGAGTTTGCGGCTGCACTTGCCAGCTTGGCGGAGCGCTACGTGAATGACGCGTTTGGGGCTGCGCATCGTGCCCATGCGTCCGTCGTGGGTGTAGCGAAGCTGTTACCGAGAGCTGCTGGATTTCTCATGGAGCGCGAGGTAGCAGCGCTCGAGCGCGTCCTGCACAGCACCGAGCGGCCCTTTGTGCTCGTACTCGGCGGAGCGAAGGTCTCAGACAAGATCGGTGTGATCGAGAACTTGCTTCCCCGAGCCGATGCATTGTTGCTCGGGGGTGGTATGGCGAATACATTCCTGCGCGCACAGGGGTTCGAGGTCGGCCGATCACTTGTCGAAGAAGACAAGGTCGAAGAGGCGAGGCGATTGTTCGCTCTTGCAGCGCAGCACGGCGTTCGCGTGGAACTCCCGGTGGATGTCGTCGTTGCGCCTTCCCTCAGTGCAGTCGATGCGCGCCAGATTCTTCGCGTAGCGGAGATGTCTGCCGATCAGGCGATCTACGACATCGGACCAGAGACTGTCCGTCACTTTGCAGCGGTCATCGCTACCGCGCAGCTCCTCGTCTGGAATGGTCCAATGGGTGTCTATGAGGTACCCGAGTTCCGGGAGGGAACGCGCGGGGTGGCCGAAGCGGTGGCAGCATGCCCCGGTTTTACGTTGGTCGGAGGTGGCGATTCGGTAGCAGCGCTCAAGGAACTCGGGTTGGCTGACCGGGTCGATCATCTTTCGACCGGTGGTGGGGCCACGCTTGAGTACCTGGAAGGGCGGGAACTTCCAGGCGTTGCGGTGCTCATGGAGGGCGGCGAGTGACGGCAGGGGAGCGACGGTGGCTCATCGCTGGTAACTGGAAGATGCATACAACATATGAGGAGGCGCTGGAGCTTGCAGAGGCGATCCAGCGACGCTGTCCCTCTCTCCCGAATGTCGAGGTTATCCTGATCCCACCGTTTCCGTGGATCGTTCCGCTGGTGGAACGGTTACGCGGGAGTTCGATTGCTCTCGGTGGTCAGACGTGCAGCGCATATGACCAAGGGGCCTATACCGGAGAGGTTTCTGCTCGTATGATTGCCCCGTTCTGCCGGTATGTTATCGTCGGGCACAGCGAGCGTCGTCGCCTCTTCGGTGAAACGGACGAGGTCGTCGCAGCAAAATTGCGTGTCGCACTTCGTTATGGGCTTCGACCGATTCTTTGTGTCGGTGAGAGCCTGGAGGAACGCGAGGCCGGAGCGACGCTCCACGTGGTTGAGCGGCAGCTCCGATCGGCCTGTGAGTCTTTGTCTCTGGCAGAGTGTGAGCGCGTTGTTATCGCGTACGAACCTGTGTGGGCGATCGGAACTGGGAAACCGGCGACTCCCTCGGATGCCCAGTCAGTGGCAGAGTGGATCCGTCGCTGGTTTGTCTTGCGCTTTGGGGATGTTGGCAAGGAGCTCCGGATTCTTTATGGGGGAAGCGTCACGGCGGAGAATGCGCCTGGATTCTTCAAGGCGCCGGATATCGATGGAGCTCTTGTTGGCGGGGCGAGTTTGGATGCGACGCAGTTTTGTGGCATCGTCGAAGCAACGCAGAGTGTGGAAGCACGCTCGGAATAGGAGGCGGTCACTCAATGGAAGCGGCTTTCTATATCGCAATAATCCTCGTTTCGCTTCTCCTTATGATGGTCATCCTCCTGCAGACCAAGGCGTCAGGCTTTAGCGGTGCGTTCGGTGGTGATACCTCAGCCATCTATCGAACCAGGCGAGGGCTCGAAAGAACGCTTTTCCAGCTCACCATCGGCGTGGCAATCGTCTTCGTGGTGCTGTCGATCATTGGGCAGTGGCTCCTGTAAAGACTGGAAAGCGGAGGGCCAGAGCGTTGCTCGGATCACCGCCACGACATCCAACGGTGCGACGCTCGTGGGGACGTCGGTGGCCGGTGTGGCTGGTAACCTCGATTCTTCTCATCGCGTTCAGTGCCGGTCTGACGGTTTTCCGTTTCCAGCCGACCGGGGAGGCAAGTTCAGGATCGCCAGTTCCGACACCGGGAGAAGGCACCAGGCAACCGACAGTTTCGGTCGCCGCTGTAAGCGGTGGCACGTTCCGCCAAGGATTCATTGGGCGGATCGAGACACTGAATCCGCTCCTGGTGCGGTCGACCGCAGAGAGAGCCGTGTCTGTTTTGTTGTTTGAGGGACTAGTGTGGGTTGATGGTAGCGGTATCCCCCAGCCAGCCTTGGCTGATCGGTGGGAAACGAGCGGGGATGGGCTTGAGTACACAGTTCACTTGCGTGACGACGCTCTTTGGCATGACGGACAGCCGGTAACGGCGCGGGATGTGCTCTTTACGGTGCGGCTGATACAGGCACCGGATTTCCCCGGCGATCCAACACTGGCTGACTTTTGGCGCAGTGTTCAGGTCGCAGTCATCGACGCGCATACGGTGCGGTTCCGTTTGGCGGAACCTTATGCCCCTTTCCCAACATACTTAGCTCTACCAATCGTTCCAGAGCATTTGCTGGAGGGGACGTTGCCTACAGACCTTTCGGAGAGCTCGTTCTCTGTGCATCCGATCGGCTCGGGGCCATATCGGCTGGAACGGGCCGATCTCCGAACGGGAATGATCCAGTTGGTACGGTTTGACGGATACCAGCGGCCCCAGCTGATATTCGAGCGTGTTACGATTCGTTTGTTTGAGTCCGCTGAAGAGGCACTTGCTGCGTTCAGGGAGGGAGAGCTGGACGCACTTGAGCCTGTTCCGTGGAAGGCTATCCAGGATGGTCAACTTTTGGGGAAGCATGCTCGCATTTATGCTCCGTCGCTTGCTGGATTCACCGCGTTGTTCTTGAACGGCCAGGCACAATTCTTCACTGATGTACGAGTGCGTCAGGCACTCTCGCTTGCGATTGATCGAGAGCGGCTGATTCGTGACGTTTTGGGGGGGCAGGCAGAACCAGGGAATGGGCCGATTCCACCGGCGTCGTGGGCGTATCAAGAACAGGACTACCGGTATGATCCGGCTGTAGCAGTCAGGCTCCTGCGCGATGCCGGATGGGAAGATCGGGATGGCGATGGGGTCCTGGACAAGGAAGGATTAAACTTCCGCTTCACACTTCTCGTGAATGTGGACGATCCACAGCGGGTCGCAGTCGCACAGGCTGTGGCGCAACAGCTCGCTGAAGTCGGTTTGAGTGTCACAGTCCAACCGATCGCTGCACCATCGCTTGAGCGGCAACTCCTCGATCGGGAGTTTACCGCAGCAGTTTTTGGTTGGATGTCGACATCAGGCGATCCGGACATGTTCGAAATGTGGCACTCAACTCAAGCCGAAGGAGGAGCGAATATCACCAGTTTTCGTAGTAGGACCGTAGACATCTTACTCGAGCAGGCTCGTCACTCGCTGGATCGTTCAGAACGTCGTTCACTCTATGTCGAGTTCCAGCGACTTTTTGCAGAGTACGTTCCCGCTATCGTTCTCTACTATCCTCGGTACTGCTTCGTCGTGAGCGATCGTATTGGTGGGGTAGATGCGTCACCGCTGGTCGCTCCGGAGGACCACTTCCGACAACTCCCACGCTGGTATCGCGTCGAGCGCTAGTCCGGAGCAGGGTGTCCCGGGTATACTGCATTCCAATGTGCGGATGTCCTTGACGGGAGGTTCTCGATGTTCCCTCTGTTATTGCCATCGCTCGGTTGGCAAGAACTGCTGCTTGTGCTTCTGATTGTCGTGATCGTCTTCGGTGCAGGACGGCTGCCAGAGATTGGAGGCGCGATTGGACGAACGATCCGGGAATTTCGTGCGGCAACGAAGGAGGTTTCGGCTGACATCCCTGCAGAAGAGCAGCGAAGTTAAGAACTCCGTCTGTCAGCGGGAAGTAGCCGGGTCGTCACGGAAAATCGTGAGAAGCTCTTCCCCAGCGGGGGAGCGTTCTGTATCAAGGAGTTCGATGAAGGTAATTCGGTGCCAGGGATAGAGAATCGTCGTGACCCCATCGGCGATAGTTGGGAGGCGCTTGCCATCGCGTCGCCGTGGATTACGGAGCACGAGATAGCTGTCCCGTGGATCAGGAAGATCATCAATTTCGGCAACAAATGGATCATCGTTCATGACGTGAACGATCACGCGCAGCATGCCGATGTCTCCTCTCTCTCCGTCAAGTCCAGGGCATAGAGTCGACCGTCAAGCGCGCCGATATACACGAGTGACCCATCAATAGCGGGAGTTGCGACGATAGGGGTGCCAAGGTCGTCGGTCCGGATAATCTCGCCGTTCCGAGTGATGGAGAGCAGCTTTCCGGTTCCAGTGGCAACCAGCAGTGTAGCGCGGTACGGGACTGGTGTGCTGGCGATACGCCCCTCGACATCGAGTTCCCAGACTTTTTCACCTGACTGCGGATAACAGGCGAAGATATGGCCTGCATTTCCGGCTAGGATAAGCAGTTTCCCCCAAAGTACAGCGCTCGCGACGAACGCATCGTCGAAATGCTTTACCCAGAGGGGATCACCCCCCTCGAGAGGAAGACGCATGACCGTTCCGTCGAGAGAGGCAACGATAATGCTCGTTCCGTCGAGAACAGGACGACTCCAGATGGGAGCCACGAGGCGAGAACGCCAGAGGAGTTGACCGTCGCTGAGGGCGCGGAGGGTGATAGTTCCGTCGTCGGCAGCGATCACGACGCGGTCACTGACAACGAGCGGCGTCGCACGCACCGGGCTACCAGCTTGCCAACGCCAGATCAATCCCCCCGAGTGCGAAGCGAGAACGTAAAGGAAGCCGTCATCACTGCCGATTGCAACGAGTTTACCAGCCGCCGTTGGCGACGCGCGGACTGGGCCAGCCGTACGGTATCGCCAGAGGAAGACCCCCTCGTTACGCTCGAGGCAGTAGATGGCCCCGTCATCGGAACCAAAAACGATCGCGCCGCCAAGGTCGCAAGGTGTCGTTGCAATGCCTCTCCCGGTCGGGAAGCGCCAACGGAGGTAACCGGTTCGAGCCTCGAGAGCATAAAGTGTTCCGTCGTAGGAGCCGAATACCACAAGATCGTCAGTGAGCAGTGGGGATCCGCGAACCTCATCACTGGTGCGAAAGCTCCAGCGAATACGGAATGATCCCTCAGCACCAAAATCCGGTCGGGTTAGTGACGGTGGACGGGGATGAGGTGAAACGGCGAGCGGTTCACGGAGTGCGCGTACTGCCTGTGCCATCGCAGAGGCGCTGGGAAACCGCTCAGCTGGATCGTAGGCGAGTGCTCGCAAGATGATGGCCTCGAACGAGGAGGAGAGCGCAGGATTGACGGATCGAGGAAGACGTTTGGTCAGTGAGAAGGGCGGCTGGTCGCGGGGGTCAATACCAGTTGCGAGATGATAAAGTGTTGCGCCGAGCGCGTAGAGATCACTGCGCGGATCGGCGACGCCGCGATATTGCTCGGGGGAAGCGTAGCCCTCGGTACCGATCATGGTGCCGCGGGTTTGGGGCTGAAAGAGGCGAGCGATCCCGAAATCGATGAGGCAAAGCGAACCATCTTGCCGTCGCATGATGTTGGAAGGCTTGAGATCACGAAAGACGATCGGTTGAGGATGCTGAGAGTGCAAGTACTCGAGCACATCAAGGAGTTCGAGTGTCCACTCGATGAGAAGCGGCTCGGGAATGGGACTGCCAAGACGCGCAAGATAGCATTCCAGATCTTCACCATCGATGTATTCGAGGACGAGGCAGCAGCGGTCATCTTCGGAAAAGAAGTCGTAGACTTGCGGAATCGCAGGGTGGCGGAGCGTAGCCAAAAGGCTGGCTTCTCGTTCAAAGGCGATGCGCTGAAGCTCAGCAAGCGTGGGATCCTCACTGGCGCGTATGATCTTAAGGGCACAGAGACGCTGGACATGCGGGAAATGTTCATCACGAGCCAAAAACACCGTGCTCATGCCACCACGGCCGAGTTCACGGAGGATCCGGTACCGTCTCGCAAGAATCATGCCGCTCTGCAGGTTCATACTTGTGAGTTCGCCCTCCATGGCAGTGATTCCAACTCACCCACAGGATATAATCGGCGCCCGGGCGAGCGCTGGAGAGAGTGGGGATAGGACCAGAATCGATGAACCATATCGCCGGTAAATCTGATCAGTTCCAGGAAAATGAGATGGCTCATCCAGCGCGACAGCGATCACTGATTTGGGATCTTGCTGAGACGCTGCTGATCGCCCTGGTTCTCTTCGTCGCGATTCGTGGTGTCATCCTGAATTACCGTGTCGACGGGTCGAGTATGGAGCCGACCCTGCACAATGGCGAAATGTTGATTGTGAATCGCCGCGCGTATGTGGCGATTCCGCTAGGACGATGGCTGAATGCCATTCCGGGAGTGGACGTGGACGAAGGGTGGGTGTGGTACCCATTCGGGCAACCACAGCGCGGTGATATCGTTGTGTTTCGTCCGCCCAATGGCGGGAGTGAGCCGTATGTGAAGCGGATCATCGCCTTACCTGGGGAGCACGTGGAGATTCGGGAAGGGGCGGTGTTCATCAACGGGAAACGGCTGATTGAGCCATACCTCGTCGAACCAACAGTTTGGCGTGGGATGACATTGAACCACGAGTATGTCGTGAAGCCTGGTCATGTGTTTGTGATGGGGGACAATCGGAATAACTCGAGTGACTCCCGAATTTTCGGGGCTATACCGATGTCGAGCATCATTGGAAAGGCGTGGCTGACCTACTGGCCGCCGGACGAAGCAAAACTCCTCGGTACCCCGGCCTACGCCTTGGAGTGAGAAGAGGATGGGTGTAGAATCGAGTTGACGCGAGCGGGACAATGGGCGGGTGTGGCCGGAGGACGCCCTGTACGAAAATCTGAGCGTGCCAGAGGAAGGTGCAGGGTATGATCGAGACGGTAGTCGATAGCATTCGAGTCAGTTTGGTGACGCAGCATCGAGTCGTCCTGCTGAAGGAAGTCCATGGAGACCGGCACCTGCCGATCTGGATCGGCCCGTTCGAAGCCGAGGCGATCGCGATGGCGATACAGGGGATGACCCCGGCTCGCCCGCTACCGTACGACCTCCTGCGGACAGTCATTAGCGAACTGGGTGCGGAGATCCGCGAGGTTGCGGTTACCGATCTCTCTCAGGAGATCTTCTATGCGCGGATCGTGCTCGCGGTGAATGGGCGTAGGATCGAGATCGACAGTCGACCCAGTGATGCCATCGCGCTGGCGGTGCGGGCCAAAGTGCCGATCTACGTTGACGAGTCGGTGATGGAGCGAGCAGGGGTCCGCCTCGAAAGTGAAGAAGAGACGGAGAGCGAAGGCGAGCTGGAGCCTCCGGAGATCGAACGGGTCGAATCCGAGGAGTCGATTTCTGAGGCTGATCTCTCGGTATTTCGTGAAGTGATCGAGTCGCTTGACTTAGATGATTTGGACAAGAAGTAGGACGGCATGGATCCGCGTTGGGAACGTGTGCGCGCAATTGTGCTGAATCTAGTCGAACGGTGTGCCGTTTGTGGAGAGCGCTTCAGCGCCGAGGATCTGCAGGCGCTGGGGCGTTCACGATCGACGTGGGCATTTCGCTTAACCTGTCAGTATTGTGGGGCATCAAGCTTAATTGCTGCGGTGATCGGTGAGGAACAGTTCGCTGACCTTGCACCTGTGCGGCGAGACGAGCCGGTCACCGAACGGGACGTTGAGGAAATCCGCGAGTTTCTCGAGCGCTTCGACGGAGATTTCCAGCGCCTCTTTGGGTATGAGCGCTGGGGACGTGGAGCGCGCGAGGAGTGATGTGTTTCTCACTCCGGGGGAGTACCACCGCGTCGGCGCCATTCGCGTTCGATCATGTCCTCAGGAAACCGCACGAGTTCGTGAGCCATCGACGGACAGCGGAGATTGTGCTGATCGATCTTGCGATTCAAGGCGCGGGCGAGTTCACGGTAGCGCCAGGCAAGACGACGAAGAAGTGCGGCATGTGCCGGATCAGCGAGATCGAGTTCGTCGACGGCGCGCCAGTACTCGTCCCAAGCCTGGCGAACGATTTGACGTTCACTGTAGATCTCTTTGCGAAGTTGAAGCCAATCAGGAAGTAGGCCATGCCTTTTCAGTAAACGATGAGCCGCCCACGCTTCGGTAGACGGTTCATGGTCATCAGGTAACGGTCGCCCTTCGCCCGGGAGATTTTGGAAGGCTCCCTGCTCCTGCGCGGTGCGGATTCGTTCCTCGACCAGCCGATCAAGCCAAAACACATGATTACTCCTTGTGCCACAGTATAGCTGCAGCAGAGTGCGTGTGTCAGCGCGGTATACTGGCGGCCAGGGCGTGGTCGCTGGGAGGGAAATGCCGATGAAGCCGACGAAGGCAGGGCAGACGGTAGACCTGGAACCATTGCGGCGGGTACTGGAAGAACGGTTTCGGCCGCGGGACTACCGCGAAGCGCAAGAACTTGTAGTGGGGGCTTGCCAGGAAGCCCAGCGACTCTTCGGTTGGGTTCCGCCGGAGGCCGCGCAATTGATTGCAGAGCATCTCGGAGTGACGACCAACCGGATCTATGGACTCTTGACATTCTATGCTGACTTTCGGACAGAACCGCCAGGGAGGCATTTTCTGTGGATTTGCCATGGAGCGGCATGCTATGTTGCAGGGGCAGGTAGATTGGTCGAGTTTCTGCACGAGCGCTATGGGATCACTGGACAGGGGACAACTCCCGATGGCGCACTCACAGTTCACGTCTTCAACGGGTGTCTTGGGGTCTGTGACTTGGCTCCGGTCGCCCAACTGGATCATCACGAGTATGTGGGCCTTCTGAGCCTCGAGCGACTACAAGCCCTCATCGCGGAATTACAGGGCGAAGCGCAGACGGAGGCAGCCGATGGGTCGACTGAGTGACCGAAGGGCGTTTGAGCAATATGCAGCGCAGGCGGAGCAGCGGTGGGAGACGCTCTGGTCTGGTGATCGATGGGTGATCTCGGTCGGCATCAGCGAGTGCAGTATTGCCAAGGGGGCGTTAGAAACGTACCGTCACCTCGAGTTGCTGCTCTCCGACGGACATATCCCTGGTGTGCTCCGACGAGTCGGTTGCGCCGGATGGTGCTTTGCCGAACCATTTGTTGAAATCAAACTGCCAGGTCAGCCACCGATCGTCTATGGCTGGATGACTACCGACCGAGTTCCCGACCTCCTCGACGCGCTCCGGCGAGGTGAGCTGCGTCCCGAGTGGGCCCTTGGTGTCCGTGCAGGAGAAAGCTGGCGAGGCATTCCTGCTCTACGAGAACACCCGTTCCTCCGTTCTCAGCGGCGCCTACTGCTTGAACAGGCCGGCATCATCGACCCAGAATCGATCGATGACTACATTGCGACAGGGGGATACCGGGCTTTTCTGAAGGCATTGTTGGAGATGACGCCGGAAGAGGTCGTCAACGAGGTGAAGACGTCCAACCTCCGGGGTCGCGGTGGGGCAGGTTTCCCGACGGGTATCAAGTGGGAAAGCGGTCGCCGTACACCAGCATGGCCGAAATACGTGGTGGTCAACAGCCACGAGGGAGAACCGAACGTCTTTAAAGATCGTCGACTGCTCGAGACAAATCCGCATCTTGTCCTTGAAGGCCTCCTGATTGGTTGCTACGCTCTGGAGACGCAGCATGGATACAACTACATCGGTGGTGAGCACGCACTCGCCTTGCGGCGATTTCAGAAGGCGGTTGAGCAAGCGTACGAGCTGGGACTTCTTGGGGATAACATCCTCGGGAGCGGCTTCTCGTGCCACGTCCGTGTCCGAACGGGAGGTGGAGCGTACATCTGTGGCGAAGGATCTGCGCTCATGTATGCCATCATGGGCCAACGAGGTCAACCGCGTACCAAGCCGCCCCGCTCCGTAGAGGAAGGACTTTGGAAGCGACCAACGGTGCTGAATAATACCGAGACGTTTGCATCGATCCCGGCAATCATCCGCAACGGTGGTTCCTGGTATGCTGCGCTCGGGACCAAGGAGAGTACGGGAACGAAACTTGTCACGATGCAAGGACCGGTGAGGTATCTCGGGGTCGCTGAGATCGAGCTGGGGATGCCCATGCGCCAGCTGATATTTGAGGTATTCGGCGGTCTGCGCGACGGCTATCGGTTCAAAGGTGTCCAAACTGGGGGTGTCTCAGCCGGACCACTACGGGAGGAAGAACTTGATGTTCCAGTGGACTTCGATGCGTTGACCCCCCGTGGTGCAATGTTGGGATCGGGTGGGTTTGTAGTCTTCGACGACACGGTCTGCGCAGTTGACTTCGCACGGTACCTGGTGGCATTCAGCCGATTTGAATCTTGCGGAAAATGCACTCCGTGTCGCTTAGGAACTCCTGCCCTGGTGGAGATCCTCGATCGGATTCGGCATGGATTCGGTAGACCCGAGGATCTCGATGTGATCCGGTACGCGAGTAAGCACATTATCGATCTCTCGCTGTGTGGCCTTGGGCAGGTCGCACCAATGCCGCTCCTGGGAATGTTGGAGCGCTTTCGCGAGGAATTCATTGAGCACATTACCGAGCGACGCTGCCGCGCTGGAGTGTGTCCAATGACAGCCGTAGCGCCGATAGCGCTCTAAGAGCGACAATCCTGAGAAGACCATGGGTGAGAAGCCTGAGGATCGCACAGATCCTCAGGCATTGGTCTGGCTCCGTGTTGGATGAGTGAAGCGTGAATCAAAGCTCGATCTCTTGTCCGTATCCTTCAGCCTGAGCACGCCGGACTGCCTCAGCTGCGACAGCGAGGTCTTGTACAGCATTGCCGACCGACTTGAACAAGGTGATTTGCTCAGGGGACGTTCTGGCCGGCTTGAAACCGGCCACAATTTCACCAAGTTCTGTCTGGATATGGGATTCATCGATTGACCCAGCGCGCAATGGTTTAATGAGATCTCCAGCTTCGGCCAACGCGGCAGCGACGGAGTCGACCACCACGTAGGCCCGAGCAACCGTTTCCGGTGGAATCTCCTGCATCTCGGGCGTGAACGCACCGATCGCATTGATGTGAACGCCAGCGGGAACATGGGCATCGTGAAACAAGGGCTCGCGTGCAGTTGTGGCGGTACAAATGATGTCAACCGTCGGAAGAACTGATGTCATGTCGTCGATCGGAATCACCTCGGCCTGATGATCTGGTGCTAATTCACGCAGGCGCTGCGCGAAGGTCGCACTTGCTTCTGGAACTCGGTCATAGACATAAATTGTTTCAATTGGGCGAACGGTGAGAACTGCCCACGCTTGTGTCGGTCCTTGGGCGCCTGCACCGATGACGAGGAGTCGGTGTGAGTCAGGACGCGCCAAAAGCTTCGTTGCTGCACCGGACGCTGCTCCAGTGCGAAGCGCAGTGAGGTAGGTGCCGTCTAAGAGCGCAGTAGGTTCACCCGTTTCTGGGGAGACAGTGAGAACCGCCGCATGGATGGTAGGTTTCTGATAGCGCGAGGGATTCTCAGGGAAGACGGAAACCACCTTCAGGCCGAGTCCACCGGAGGAAGGAACATAAGCCGGCATAAAAAGTGTTGTCCCGAGATGATCGGGGATTTCGATTGGCGTGCGGAGCGGCGCATGTGCTTGGCCGAGAGAGAGATCGCGGAATGCCCGTGTGACAAGCTCGATGGCAACTGACATTGGGACGAGACGATAGACGTCATGCCGCGTCAGGATGCGCATGTCTAGGAGTCCTTTCACAACGTCACCGGCTCGATCCTTGTCAGCCGCAGTGTAACACGGCGACGTGAGTATGGGGGACGATAGGGGGGCGTGACGGGAAGGCAAAGGTTGAGTAGGGGAGGCGGGGAGAAAGGGGGATGGAGAAAGGAAGTCGGCGGAGGCGAAGTGAAGGGGAGACGCGGACAATGGCCTTGGACGACATATCCCTGCAACGCTAACGACGCCGTTCCCCCCACACAGAAACCCTTGACGAACTGCCAAGACCTGTGGCAGAATCCGAGTGCGACAATCGAGGAGCGGTCCCCGATAGCTCAACGGTAGAGCAGGCGGCTGTTAACCGCAAGGTTGCAGGTTCGAATCCTGCTCGGGG
This sequence comes from Thermomicrobium sp. CFH 73360, assembly GCF_023806465.1. Taxonomy (GTDB): domain Bacteria; phylum Chloroflexota; class Chloroflexia; order Thermomicrobiales; family Thermomicrobiaceae; genus Thermomicrobium. The sequence continues at coordinate 108,169 of NZ_JAMSLS010000004.1, forward strand.
AGCCGGTATTCCAGGTCAGGCCTCGACAGCAAAGCGCTCACCTCGCTGACATCCTGCGAGGTGTTTTCTTTTCTTCCAGAAGCGACGGAACAGATTTGACCGACCTTCCGGAGACGACGTGCGGACGATCCCGTGCTCACGTTGGAGGTGAGGAAGAGATGCTCTGTTCCCCACCAACTTCGGAGCCGCTCGGCCTCCTTACTGGAGGTAAGTCCCGGTCCACTTCCGGTCCTTGGTACGAGTGAAGTTGGTCTCTTGCACCAGGGAAGGCATCCGCTATCGAAGTCACTTGGCCACGCCGCTCCGCGAGCCTCGGCAATATCGCTATCTCTTCACAAGCGCACTCTTAATCTGCCGACGGAACGACCACATCAGGAGACAGAGTACCGGCAAAGTGGCTGCTCATCCTTCCCTTTCGCGCTGCTGGTGTCACACCGCTGTTCAGTACCCACTCGGCAGAACCACCAGAGCCGTCCCTACTCGTAAAGGTTCGCCACCACCGGCATCAGTGGCACTTCTGAGCTCAAATTGTGACCGTCTCTTACCATCAAGAGCCGCAGAGGGCGATAGAATCCGATCAGTCCGATCGCGTGTCGGACGACAGAGAGGCCGAAAGTGGCAATTGGGAAGAAGGAGACGAGCGTGCGAGTAGTCGTCACCAGACGAATCCCCGAAACGGGAATCGAGGTACTCCGGCGCGCAGGATACGAGGTCAGGATCTGGCCTGGACCATTACCGCCGACGCGTGAAGAACTCCTCCAATTCGCCAAAGATGCTGATGGTCTCCTCACCCTCCTCACCGAACGAATCGACGCCAAACTCCTTGATGCCTTACCATCAATCAAAGCCGTCAGTAACATGGCCGTCGGCTTTGACAACATCGATGTCGAGGCGTGCACCGCTCGGGGTGTCGTCGTCTGTATCACGCCAGATGTTCTGACGGAGACGACCGCAGACTTCACCTGGGCTCTCATCCTTGCCGTCGCACGGCATGTCTGTGAAGCTGCAGACGCTGTCCATCGCGGCCAGTGGCGAACTTGGGAGCCGCTCGGCTTCCTCGGGCAAGATGTGGCAGGAGCGACGCTGGGCATTGTTGGTTTCGGTCGCATCGGCCAGGCTGTCGCACGACGTGCGAGCGGTTTCCGGATGCGCGTGGTCTATACCGACCGGGAGCAACGACCGCCCGAGATTGAACAGCAACTACGAGCAACCTTTCTGCCACTCGATCAGCTGCTAGCTGAGAGTGATATCGTTACACTACACGTGCCGCTAACGCCTGAGACCAGGAAACTCATTGGGGCTCGTGAATTGGCTCTCATGAAACCGAACGCCATGCTGATCAACACAGCGCGAGGAGCAGTCGTGGATACAGACGCCCTCGTGGCAGCACTTCGTGACCGACGCTTGTGGGGTGCCGGACTTGACGTCACGGATCCGGAGCCGCTGCCGGCCGACCATCCACTCTTGCAGTGCCCCAACGTCATCGTCACCCCGCACATCGCGAGCGCTAGTGAGGTCACACGAGCACGGATGGCTCAGCTCGCTGCTGAAAACCTGGTCGCCGCACTGCGAGGTGAACGCCCACCCCGTTCGCTCAATTGGGACGAACTGCATCGGAAAGGATAACAAGGTGCGCCGACGCGTCGTGGTGACCGGTCTTGGCTTCGTCACCCCTATCGGGAACGACGCAGTCAGTGTTTGGACGTCCCTTATGGAGGGTCGATCAGGAACGAGAATACTCACGAGAATCGATCCCGCAGATCTGCCGAGTCGCGTCGCAGGAGAGGTGAAGGAATTTGAGGCCGAGCGCTTTCTTCCCCCAAAAGAAGCGCGACGGACCGACCGCTTCATCCAGTTCGCAGTCGTAGCGGCCATGCAGGCACTCCAAGCAGCCCGGCTTGAATTGACTCCGGCAGTCGCCGAACGCACTGCCGTCGTGATTGGGTCAGCACTGGGTGGCGTCGAGACGTTCGAGGCAGGCGTTGAAACACTCCAGGCGCGTGGGCCCGCACGGGTGAGTCCATTCCTGATTCCGATGTTTCTTGCCGACATGGCCGCAGGATACGTCGCGATTCTCACCGGAGCCCGGGGACCGAACTTCGCTACGTTGTCAGCCTGCGCCAGTGGTGCGAATGCGATCGGCGAGGCTGCGCGGATGATCCGAGAGGAACGCGCCGACATTGCGCTTGCAGGCGGTAGCGAGGCCCCTCTCACACGCACGGTCATCGCCGGGTTTGCCGCACTGCAAGCACTTTCACGACGGAACGACGAGCCAGAGACAGCAAGCCGCCCGTTCGATCGCACACGCGATGGCTTCGTCATCGCTGAAGGTGCGGCGGTGCTCGTCTTGGAGTCGGAGGACCATGCTCGGCGGCGCGGAGCACCGATCCTCGCGGAGGTCCTCGGCTACGGTACGACTGCCGACGCCTACCACATCGTCCAACCTTGCGTGGATGGATCCGGTGCAGTCGCTGCCATGAAGTCTGCATTGGACGATGCAGGACTTCTGACGCGAGACATCGACTATATTAACGCTCACGGCACAAGTACACCCCTCAACGACACGGTGGAGACCGCCGCAATAAAACAGCTGTTCGGCTCTGGCCAGGCGGTGCCGCCCGTTAGTTCGACAAAGGCACTTACTGGTCACCTGCTCGGTGCAGCAGGTGCACTGGAAGCGGCCATCTGCATCTTAGCACTTCAGCACCAAATGATTCCGCCAACATGGCATCTGCGCGAACCTGATCCGGAGTGTGACCTCGACTATGTTCCGAACCAACCGCGCGCAGCATCCCTTCACTACGTCATGACGAACGCCTTCGGGTTCGGTGGGCATAATGCTGTGTTGATTCTCAGCCGCTATTCCTCTTGATGTCCGCCCGTAACTTCTCTCCACGCAAGATGAAGCCACTTCAACAGATAGTCGGGATCATCCTGAACGATAATGGGATATCCATGAGACGATTGTCGAATTTCAATTCCCGGGTTATGGACGTCACGTTGTCCACTAACGACGAAGAGGTGAGGACTTCCCTGAATCGGCCGCTGCTGACTTGCCTGCCAATCATCCCACAAACGACGCCAGCCATGACCCAACCAGAAGTCGTGTTCCAGGCGAGCCAGATCGACGGATGTTTGGCTTACAATTTCAAAGAGCTCCGGGATAAGCGCAACATTGCGCTGATAAAGAAAGAATCCCTCACGTATCGCGAAGTCGACCTCACCCGCAACTTCCTCTCCCTGGAAACTTGCCGCCTTCGCGATGGCCATTGCAGGCAAAAACGTGACGGGATAATCATCACGCTGCCACAAGGCAAAAGCGTCCGGTTCGACCTGGGAAAGAATAGCGCGCTCTGCTTCAACTGCAGCACGCGGTGTGCCAACACGGTCCACTAACTCCAGAGGCCAATAGCGCCAGTACACCCGTACCGGGTGCGGAAACCGCTGTAGCGCACGGCGCAGCCGCCTTGCGGTTACATAGGCCCAAGGACAGTGGAGATCGGACCAAAACTCGATCTCGAGCACCGCCGCACCGCCTTGCTCACGTCGTGAACTGACACAGGCCTAAGGTTAGCAAGACGGTAGACTCGAGAACATGCGCGAAGCATACACGAATCAGTCGAGGTAGCCACGGAGCATGCGGCTGCAGCTTGGGTGGCGGAGCTTCCGGAGAGCCTTGGCCTCGATTTGCCGGATGCGCTCGCGTGTGATACCGAACTCTCGACCGACCTCTTCGAGTGTCCGGAACTGACCGTCCTCCAAGCCGTAGCGGAGCACGATAATACGACGCTCGCGCTCCGTAAGGCGGCTCAGCGCCTCTTCCAGCTGCTGCCGGAGTAACTGCTGGGATGCGACCTCGATTGGCGGTGGCTGCGTCTCGTCTTCAATGAAATCACCCAAGAACGCATCACCGTCCTGTCCGATCGGAGCTTCGAGGGAAACCGGGAGACGTGCTGCTTCCAGGATCTGACGAATCTTTTCTTCTGGCATGTCGAGCGCTCGGGCGACCTCGAGCTGAGTTGGCTCACGCTCCAAGATTTGCTGAAGCCGATGGCTCATTTTCTTGATCCGATTAATCGTTTCGCCAACGTGCACTGGGAGACGGATTGTCCGGCTCTGATCGGAGATGGCTCGGGTGATCGCTTGTCGAATCCACCAAGTTGCATACGTGGAAAACTTGTACCCGCGCTTGTAATCAAACTTTTCGGTGGCCTTCATGAGGCCGATGTTGCCTTCCTGGATCAGATCCAGAAAGGACAAACCACGGCCGATGTATTTCTTCGCAACGCTGACAACTAGACGCAAGTTCGCTTGGATAAGGTGAGCACGTGCACGCTCGCCGTCCTCTTTGTCATGGAGGAGCGCCTGCCGCTCCTCCTCGGACGCATAGTCCCCTCGCTCGAGGCGAGCCTGAGCGATCTTGCCGCGTTCGATCCGTTGTGCGAGCCAAACCTCTTCCTGTGGTGTGAGCAGAGCCGTCTCACCGATCTCCTGCAAATACAGTCGCACCGTGTCGCTGATTCCGATACCGTCCTCGAGGTCAAGACGCTCATGTTGATCACGCAGTCGGCGATGGAGAAGCGAGGTGCGTGGGGGTGCAAGACTGGTTTCACTCTCGAGGACGCTCAAGCTGTCATCGAGTGAGGAATCGTCAAGATCAGCCAAGGAAGGAAGGGTCTCATCGGGACCGAAGTACGATTCGGTCAACCCATCCAGCGCATGCAGGTCCATCGAATCCATGATCAGACCCCCACTCACCGGTCGGCACCTGCTCAACACGCCCTGCAGAGCGAAGAAGATAACGAGGGCCGGTCACTGGCGAGTGGTTCTGGCGAGTCTCGTTCGCCTTTCACCCGCTGTCCTTTCCGCTTGTTGACGCGGCGATCCAGCGTACACTCCGCCCGAAAGTATACTGCGTTTTTGCTATCATTTCAAGCGATTGTCGACGAAGCACATCCATATCCGTGTTCGAAATGTCGGAAACGGCAGCTCTACAAAGAGAGGTTCGTGATCCGTTGCGTGTACTCGGTATCGATCCGGGAATGGCTCTCCTGGGATACGGGATCGTTGCCGACCCCGAGACTCCCCGAGCTCTAACCTATGGGGTGGTGAGCACAGCGGCACAGCTCAGACCAGAACGACGATTGGTGTTCTTATACGAGGAGCTTCGTCGAGTACTTCAACAGTGGCAACCTGATGTTGTCGCCCTGGAACAGCTCTTCTTCGCACGGAATGTGACGACTGCGCTTGCAGTCGGCCAAGCTCGCGGAGTCGTCTTGCTGCTCTGTGGCCAATTCAGCATCCCTGTCGTCGAGTACACCCCAGCGCAAGTAAAACAGGCCATCGGTGGCTACGGACGCGCAGGAAAGCGCCAAATGCAAGAAATGGTTCGTTTACTCTTGCAACTACCCACGATTCCCCAGCCGGACGATGCAGCTGACGCCCTCGCAATTGCTCTCTGCCACCTGCATCATCTCCGCTCTCCGTGGATCAAAGAGAGCCATGAGCAAGCGCCGGGTCCGGGCTGACGAACTCCTTCTGACGCGAGGGTTGGCGACGACACGAAGCCAGGCACGTGCACTCATCATGGCTGGCCGTGTCTGGCACGGTGATCGCCGTGTCGAGAAGCCAGGAGAGCTCTTGCCGCCCGATACCGAACTCCGGCTGACCCAAGAGCCGCGCTACGTGAGTCGTGGCGGCGAAAAGCTCGAATACGCCTTGCGCATGTTTGCCATCGACGTGAATGGCCTTGTCTGCGCCGATTTTGGAGCATCCACAGGCGGGTTCACTGACGCACTCCTTCAGCATGGGGCACGCCGTGTCTACGCCATTGATGTCGGGTACGGCCAGTTACACTACCGACTTCGGCAGGATCCACGTGTCCTCGTCATGGAACGCACCAATGTGCGTTATCTTGAATCCCTCCCTGAACCGATCGATCTAGTGACAATCGATGTTTCGTTCATTTCTCTGCGACTTGTACTTCCCGCTGCCCGTCGTGTCCTGCGGCCGGGCGGTCGAGTCATCGCGCTCGTCAAGCCGCAGTTCGAGGCAGGGAAGGGGAAAGTAGGGAAGGGAGGTATCGTCCGTGACCCCGCGGTCCACCGCGAAGTGCTGGAACGTATCATTGCGACAGCGCTGGAACTCGGCTTCAGCGTGGAAGGTCTCGTACGGTCACCGATCAGGGGGGCGGAAGGAAACATCGAATTCCTGCTACTCTTGCGGCGTGATGGAGTGACTTCGCTTGACCCGGAGTCACTCATTTCGAGTGTGTTAGGCGAGATGGAATCGGATCGATGAACGAACGTTCACGATGCGACCCCTTCCGTACACTGCGGGCAGCACTCTCTGGCGAAATGCTGAGCGCTCGCTCGAATCCTGGAGTGTGGGTGGATCCGGAGCGAGAGATCCGTACGGGTATTCCCGAGATCGTCCTTGCCGAAGGGAAAACGCACGAGCAACTCGTCGCAAGTGTCACGCTCTTACTCGAACGGCGAGGCCGCGTCTTGATTAGCCGATTGGCAGCACATCAGCGCGATCATTTGCTCGCCGCCTTTCCAGATGTCCAGGCACGGTACACCGAGTCAGGTCGTACCGTCGTGCTGTGGCACGAGGGCGCTGTTCCGACACCCAGCGGGGGACGAGTTGGAATTCTGACGGCTGGTGCTTCGGACCTCCCCGCTGCAGAAGAGGCTCAATTCGTCGCGGAGGAACTTGGTTGTACCGTGCGTGTCGTGCATGACGTCGGTGTCGCCGGTCTGCATCGACTAGTGCCGGCGCTTGAGGAGCTGATCGTCGCGTGGGATGCCGACGTACTCATTGTCGCCGCAGGAATGGATGGAGTTTTGCCGAGCGTCGTGGCAGGACTCGTGGACGTTCCCGTGATCGGCTTGCCAACGCCCACCGGCTACGGTTTTGGCGGTGGTGGAGTAGCAGCGCTGCAGAGTATGCTGCAGACCTGCGCTCCCGGCCTCGTCGTCGTCAATATTGACAACGGAGTCGGCGCTGCCGCAGCTGCCGCCAAGATCGCCAACCGCTGCGCTGCACTACGGCGTCAGTCTGAATCTGCTCTGATTGACTCGGCCAACACCTGAAGGCGCTGCGCAAGCTCGCGATAGAATCGCGCCTCCAGCGCTCGCCAGCGTCCCGTCCCGCGGTCCTCCGCCAAGAACTCGTTGAGGAGCTCCGTAATCAAGAGATGACAGCGGTGTCGGACACGCACCTCCCACGACCGCGCTGCCTGCTCCTCACGGTGCTGCTCCGGTATCCCTGCAGCGGCGCGTCGGTCACGGAGCTCAATTAGAGCCTCTGCAATCTCAGTCACCCCTTCGCCTGCAGAAGCGATTGCTCGGAGAATTGGAGGAGCAGACTCTGGGGACTCGGCGATGAGTCGGTAATACGCCGAGAGATCACGGACCACATCCTCGGCTCCTGGTCGGTCGGCCTTGTTGACGACCACGATGTCAGCCAACTCCAGGACGCCGGCCTTCAGTGTCTGGATGCTGTCCCCCAACCCAGGGACGAGGACAAGGAGAACGACATCCGCGACCTGAACAAGCGGAGAAGCTTCCTGACCAGCGCCGACCGATTCCAGGAAAATGAAATCGAAACCGTATGCATCGAGCAGCGCGAGTAAGGTCGGCAGTTGTGGAGTACCCGCTCCATAGGGATCACGCGCCGCCAGAGAACGAACGAAGACCTGGGGGTGATGCGCCGACTCTAACATCCGGATACGATCGCCCAGGATCGCGCCACCAGACCGCGGACTGATCGGATCAAAAGCCAGGATCGCGACAGTCGCATCGCGGCGCGTCATTTCACTCGCGAGCGCTCCCAGAAGGGTACTCTTCCCAGCCCCTGGCGGACCGGCAACAGCCACAACCAGCGCTTGCCGTGATCGCTCGATATCGAGGTCATGCCCGAGTTCGGGATTCCGCTCCAGCAACGAGATCGCACGAGCAAGTGCTAACCGATCTCGCAAACGTACACGCTCGAGCAGCGAGTCCCACTGCGCAATCATCGCCGATTTACCCGTTGGGCACGACGTCCGGAACACGCGATTCGATGTACCGCACAATCTCAGCCAGCGAGGTTCCCGGGCCAAAGACTTCCGCCACTCCTTGAACCTTCAAAAAGGGGATGTCGTCCTGAGGGATAATGCCACCGACAAGTATCAGTGCGTCACCCTTTCCGTGTTCGCGCAGAGCGCGGATCACTTCTGGCACAAGCTGGTTGTGGGCACCAGACAAGATGCTCAACCCCACCACGTCGACATCTTCATCGACAGCGGTCTGCGCGATCGACTCAGGGGTCTGGAATAAACCTGTGTAAATGACTTCCATTCCGGCATCCCGAAGTGCACGAGCGAGCACTTTTGCCCCACGATCATGTCCGTCCAAACCAGGCTTGGCGATGAGAACACGAATCGGTCTGCGACGCATCGTCCAAAGCCTCCTTATCAGTAGTGCAGGCCTCGACGTAGTGGTTCGTGTTCCCGAACTTTGATTGTTTGCATTAGCGTGACGCTATCCGCTGCATCGTGCAGGGCTGGACTCGCTGCACGTCCGGTCAACACGATATCGGTCCAGGGAGCAGCCCGTTCGACGAGCTCCAGAATCGCCTTATCCTCTACCATACCTTCGTCGACCAGTGTTAGCAGACCATCCAGAATGAGGATATTGGTGACCCGGCGCAGCACGTGGTCACGGGCCTCACGGAGTGCCGCCTGCAACCGTTCCGGCGAGATAGCCGGACCGCGGAATTCTTCCGGACGCGTGCGCACGTCGATCATCCCATATTGGGAGAGTGTGACACCTGTGAGGAAGGAGACAGCGGCAACCTCACCGCGCTCACGTCCGGTTTTGAGAAACTCGATGATGTGCACGCGCAAACCATGTCCGGCACCGCGCAACGCGATGCCGAGCGCAGCATCCGAAGTGCGACGCTCGTCCCCGACTAACAGCATCATGTATCCGCGCCCATTCTGTCCTGGTTCCGCACCCATTGCGTTCCCCCGTTTCGCGCTTCCGCTTCCTCGTATCCGACCGGAAGGCAGCACCCATCCATGGGTCGGGTGAATACGAGGTCTTGGCAACCGACTGTTTTGCTACCACCTCATTGCAGCAGCGACGCTAGCTCTCTGTCGTTGCGTCCGCGTCTCCCTGCTTTACTAGCCGCAGGCTGCCGAGTGCGAGACGCCCTGCGGCAATTGTCGCTTTGACGGCGTTCAGTCAGCAAGCGAGGACTCGTCGAGACGAATACGGAGCCCGTTGAACCGATTCATCGCGGCGGTTAAACCTTCACGATGCCAAACGAGCACAGCCTGTGCTGCAACGAACGCAACACGCTCAGCGAGCGGCCGTTCTGCTGCAGGAAATGGACTCAAGACATAGGAGCGGCCCTCGTTTTTAACCGCTGGACGCCCAATACCGACACGAAGCCGTGCAAACCGGTCGCTCCCAAGCTCACTGATCACCGACTCGACGCCATGATGACCTGCCGCGCTACCGCCTTGTCGTAGTCTGATCACGCCGAGCGGAAGATCCATATCATCATGAATGATGAGTACGCGTTCCAAAGGAAGCTTGTACCACTGGACCGCTTTTCGCACCGCTCGACCGCTCAAGTTCATAAACGTCAGTGGCTTCAGCAGGAGCAATTGACCTCGATCGGTATGAATGGAGGCAAACTCTCCGTCAAAACGACGCTCGTAGCTGGGAATCCTGAATTCTCTTGCTAACGCGTCGATTACGCAGAATCCGACGTTGTGCCTCGTGTCGGCATACCTCGGCCCCGGATTCCCGAGGCCGACAGCAAGCCATTGGTCATCTCCCATCCTCAAGTGCCTCCCGATACACCGTAAGGGTTTGTTCCGCTGCACGAGCCCAGGAGAACTGCCTTGCGCGTGCGCGACCTCGCCTGGCGTAGGTTTGCCGTAAGCTCTCGTTCTGGAGGAGAACCCTGCATGCTTCAGCCAACGCCTCAATGGTCTGATCGTGGACCAGCAGCGCAGCATCGCCGACCACCTCCGGCAGGGCCCCAACTGCGAAGGCTACCACGGGTACGCCAGCAGCAAGCGCCTCCAGTGCCGGAAGACAGAAACCCTCATCGCGACTCGGTACAACAAGTACTGCTGCAATGGAATAAAGGGCATGCAAAAGGCCATCGTCCGCGTCAGGAAACCAGCGCAAGATGCCTCGTTCTTGGTAGCTTCGTATTCGCAATACAGTTTCGGTAGCATTCCAACCTTCTTGGCCGACGATCACAAGGAATGGAGCGCTTTCAAGCGAGCGATGAAGCGCAAGAAAAGCATCCAGAAGAAGGTCATACCGTTTGCGAGGTTCGATGGTACCCACAGCCAGAACGATTGGACGTGCACTGAGGAACAAGCTGGGTTCCCGCCCAAACACCGAAGTAAGTTGACCGATCGGATCAGGGTGAGGATGAAACCACCGCTCATCAACCCCGTGATGGATGACGCGGATACGAGGAGCCACATCTGGAACGAATTCGGCGATTCGCCGGGCAGTTGCATGCGAAACGGCTATGATCCGGTCTGCGCGCCGTAAAGTGGGTAGAGTGCGTGCATAGTACCGAGCTGCGTCGGGAGCGAGTTCACCAGGAGCGTCAAGGAAAGCGAGATCGTGGATGGTCACGACGCCACGAATTCGCTTCGGTAGGCGGGGAAGAACAAAATCGGTCGCATGGACAAGAGAGACCGGTTGTCGCGCGAGTTCCCACCCGAGCGTCCACTCCTCAAGTGCATGGTGAGGTGGAGTCCAGACGCGGACAAGTGGAAGCGGGGAATCGACGATCGGGCGGTTAGCAATGAGGAAGAATGTCAAGCCACTTGTGGCGTACACGTTTGCTTCACTCGTGGCGATCGCCGCCGCCAGGCAGCGGATGTAGCGGCTGATCCCCCCGCGGCGGTAGGCGAGCAGACGCCCGTCAATCGCGATGTTTTCCTGATGACTCATGCATCCCCCGAGCCACTGTTCCCAGGGCTGTTATACTCTCCACCGTAGCTCGATGCCTCAGCATCTGGGACGTCGATGCTTGGTCCGGAGCGCACGCGCCAACGAATGAGGAAGAGCCATGGACTTCTTTGGAATGGGAATTGGGGAAATCCTCGTGATTATGATGCTCGCGCTCATTCTGTTCGGGCCTGGCAAGTTGCCCGAGATTGCTGCAGGAATCGGGCGAGCTGTGCGCGAGTTCCGCAACGCAACACGCGAACTGACAAGTGAGTTCGAACAAGCGTTCCGCGAGGTTCAGACGAGTACTGCTGAAGTGACGACCTCCGTGCTCTCCGTGCAGCAAGAGACGCGTGCCGCATTGAGTGAAGTCGCGACAACGACACAGCAAGCCGCGCAGGCGATCACCGCTGACCAGGCACCAGCGCCAGTCACGACCCCTGCGGAAGCATCGGTTCCACCCCCGTCGCCCGTTCTCTCAACTGCAACACACGTCACAGTTGCGAACGGCCGGCGTGAGCCGACAAAGGAAGATCCCCTAGCCGATCTCGTTGATTTAGACGATCTCCTGAACGATACATCGTCGTTCAAGGCTACTGAGAGTCATTGGGAGCACTGAGCGGATCAATCGGCTCTTCCTCGTGCACTTTCCGCGCAACCCAGAGGCAAAGCACACCGTTCGGAAGCTCCACGCGCACCCAGTCTCCCTTGAGTCTGGTATTGTTCCGTGGTTGTGGCATCGTTTCACAATTGTTTGCCGGCAACGGGCCAAGGAGACGCTGGAGGATTGGAGACCAAGGGCGCATCCAGAGCGGCCACCATGTCGGACGAACGGCGACGAGCGCGATGTAGCGGCCACCGGGGCGTAGGACGCGCGCGACCTCTTCGTTCGTTGTCTCCTCGAGGAAGAACGTGGTCGGAAATGTCGTGATCACAGCATCGACAGTCGAATCGCGCACAGGAAGAGCCCTAGCATCCGCCCGGACAATACAGACTTCTCGCAAGCCGGCTGTTCGGCGGTGGGCGATTCGCGTCATCCGTCGTGAAAGGTCCACCGCAACCACCGCTCGCCCCGGTCTGGCCAACCATGCGGCAAGATCGCCCGGGCCGCTACCGAGCTCAACGATGCACGCTGCGGAAACGAGCCACATCGCAACCGTTCGTTGCCAATCGGCCCATGCTCCACCAAAGAGCACATGCGTGAGCAGCGGATACAGTGGAGAGAGAGGGCCATCATAGAAAAGTTCGAGCAACCGAGCCAGGAACCTTCTCAAACCCTGATGCATACGCCTTTCCGCCTCACTCAGTTGTCATGGTATACCCGTTCAGGAACAGCCTCGCGGCGGTCAGCACCGAGGCGAGGAGGACGAACGATGCAATCGTTTAGGATCGTGAGACGTGAGAGCACAACTTCTGCCCGCCTTGGGCTGCTCAGGACGCGTCGCGGTATCGTACACACTCCGGCGTTCATGCCGGTCGGAACGCAAGCGACCGTCAAATCGCTGACTCCGGAGGAGATCCGGGCGACCGGCAGCGAGATTATCCTTGCAAACACCTATCACCTTTCCCTGCGTCCTGGTCCCCAGGTGCTCGAGGCGGTCGGTGGGCTGCACATTTTCATGAGGTGGGATGGACCAATCCTGACGGACTCGGGAGGTTTCCAAGTCTACAGTCTGGCGAAGTTGCGGCAGGTGACGGAACGCGGGGTCATCTTTCGCTCTCACATCGACGGATCACTCTGCGAACTGACGCCGGAATCTGTGATCGATCTTCAGTTCATCTTCGGCTCCGACATTGTGATGCCGCTGGATGACGTCGTAGGATACGGGGAACCTGAGCAGCGGCAACGCGACGCGATGGAGCGGACGCACCGGTGGTTACGTCGGAGCATCGAGCGATTCCAGGAGCGGACAGCGAAGATGTCCGCGGAAGAGCACCCTTTACTCTTCGGCATCGCCCAAGGAGGTTTCGACGCGACACGCCGCCAGCAGAGCGCGGCGATCGTCGCCGCGCTTCCAGTAGACGGGTTCGCAATTGGTGGCTTGAGCGTCGGTGAGCCGAAACCGCTGTTGGAAGCGATGCTTGCAGCGAGCCTGCAGGCCCTCCCGGAAGATCGTCCGCGGTACTTGATGGGGGTTGGCGCGCCGGAAGATCTGTGGCGAGCGGTCGCACTTGGCGTCGATCTCTTCGATTGTGTATTGCCAACACGGCTCGCCCGTCATGGCGCACTCTTTACGCCGAGCGGCCGCATTGACATTACCTCAGCACGTTTCAAGTTTCTGACCGCCCCCGTGGACGAGACGTGTGACTGCTATACCTGTCGTCATTTCAGTGCTGCGTATCTCCACCATCTTTTCCGGGCGAAAGAACTCCTTGCCTATCGACTGGCGACCATTCACAATTTACGGTTTATCCAAAATCTTATGCAGAAAATGCGAGCAGCAATCGCTGAGGGCACCTTCGCCGCGGCGTGGGAGCAATTCCTTGCTGCATACCGGTCGACAGAAAATGCACGGGAAGAAGCCGTGCTGCTTGAGGGGGAAGGATGAGCGAACGCGCTGCTCTGCATTGTGTCGTGTATGGTCGTGTGCAGGGCGTCGGATTCCGCTTCTTCGTGGTGGACGAAGCAGAACGACTGGGACTGGTCGGTTGGGTTCGTAACCGCCCCGATGGGAGATCGGTGGAATTGTGGGCCGAGGGCCCGCGTTCTACCTTGGAGCACCTACAAGATCGTGTCCGCGTCGGGCCTCCGGGCGCGTGGGTAGAGCGGGTGGAGTGTACCTGGGTCGAGCCGACTGGTGGTTACACGGACTTCACTATCCGACGCTAAGGTGAGGGAAGAGGAGCAACCGTGGCGACAATCGCAATTGTGGGACTTGGATACGTGGGGCTTGTGTATGGAGGAGCGTTCGCCGATCTCGGGAATTTTGTCCGAGGCGTCGATATCGACGCGGAGAAGATCGCGAAGCTGCGCGAGGGGATCATTCCTATCTACGAACCTGGTCTCAACGAATTGATACGGCGCAACCTTGAAGCAGGACGGTTGCACTTTACGACGGACTACGCAGAGGCAATACCGGACGCGGAATTCGTCTTTATCTGCGTGGGGACCCCTTCAACAGTCGACGGCGATGCGGACATGCGTGCAGTGCGCGCAGCGGCTGAGGCGATCGGGCGTCACTTACGGGGACACACGATCATCGTCAACAAGAGTACTATGCCGATCGGCTCAGGTGATTTCGTCTCGACGCTCATTGAGCAGGTGAAACCGCCTGATGCGACGTTCGCGGTTGTGAGCAACCCGGAGTTCTTGCGAGAAGGCTCAGCCGTCCATGATGTATTCCATCCGAGCCGAATTGTCCTAGGAGCAGAGGATCGTGAGGCAGCGGAGCGAGTCGCGGAACTCTATCGAGTCCTCAATACCCCGATCTTGATAACCGATCGGCGAACCGCTGAGATGATCAAGTACGCATCAAATGCTATTCTCGCCACCCGGATCAGTTTCATCAACGAGATCGCGCAGATCTGCGAGCAGCTAGGCGCCGACGTGAAGGTTGTCGCGCAAGGGATGGGGTACGACCCACGAATCGGCCCCTTGTTTCTGGAGGCTGGGCTCGGATTCGGTGGAAGCTGTTTTCCAAAAGATGTCCGGGCATTAGCCTACATGGCTGAGGAAGTCGGCTGCCATCCACAGCTGCTCCATGCTGTCCTCGAGATCAATCAGGATCAGCGACGGCGTTTCGTCAGGAAGTTACAGGAACTCCTCGGTGACTTGCACGGACGTCCCATTGCACTTTGGGGTCTCGCATTTAAACAAGATACCGACGATGTGCGCGAGTCACCGGCGCTCGACGTCCTGCGAATGCTCCTCCAGCGAGGAGCAGTGGTCACTGCCTATGACCCAGCAGCGATGCCGAATGCGGCCCGTGAGGTTCCAGAAGCACGCTATGTTCCCGATCCGTATACAGCAGTCACAGGGGCTGATGCGTTACTCATTGCCACGCCGTGGAACGAGTTCAAGCAAGCCGACCTCCGCCGAGTACGTGAGCTGATGCGCACACCGATCATTCTCGACGGCCGCAACATCTATGAGCCTGCTGAAGTGCGGAGTCTCGGTTTCATTTACATGGGAGTCGGACGTGGTCATTGAGCCGATCTGGGACCCTGATGCAGCTGGCCCCGTCGAGGTGGGCGTCGATGCCATCGAGATTTGGCGTATCGAGAGGGCGCTGTCTCGTTTCGGGGAACGTTTCCTCTTGCGTATTTATACCGAGGCTGAGCGAATCCGTTATGCAGGGCGAGTGAGCGAACTGGCTGCACGTTTTGCCGCAAAAGAAGCGGTCATGAAGGCCCTCGGGACGGGTGTACGCGGTGTGCGGTGGCGAGACATCGAGGTGCTCCCAAACCGGCGTGGGAAGCCAGTTGTTCGCCTGTACGCGACGGCTGCCGAGCGGGCACAGCTTCTCGGACTCCAGCATATTGCGGTGTCGCTCACTCACGCGCGAGATCTTGCTATCGCGGTCGTTGTCGCCGTGTTCACACCTTCGCATTCTAGAGATCCAAGACATTGATCGGGAGGAGCACCAGCGATGGAAAAGCTTTGCCGCGTAGCAGAGGTTCGGCGAGCAGAGGAAGAAGCGGTCACCCAGGGCACATCGCTCGCTGAACTGATGGCACGCGCTGGCCGAGCGGTCGCCGAGGTGATCGACGAACTTGTTGGTACCAGCGACAGAAAATCTCGGCGCGCACTCTTCTTCGTTGGCCCGGGCAACAACGGCAGCGATGGTCTCGTTGCCGCTGGGCACCTGGCGGCTCGCGGGTGGGACTGCAAGATCTGGGCCTGGAATCGCTCTGAACCAGGTGATGTTCCCGTGGAAACTGAGTGGCTCGCTCGCTGTGAATGGCTTACGAACGAACAACTGGAGGAAGCACTCTCGCGAGCTGACGTCATCGTCGACGCTGTGTTTGGGATCGGCAGTCGGCCCGAGCTCCCCGATCCAGTAGCGAGTGTCTTTGAAGTGGCGAGTGAGGCACGGCGCCAACGGGGCACCCTGCTAGTCGCAGTCGACGTACCGTCAGGTATTGACAGTGACACGGGCGCAGCCGATCGGCGCGCATTCCGAGCTGACCTGACTGTCATGCTGGGACTCCCCAAGCTTGGCGCCTATCTGGCACCAGCGTTACGGTATACAGGTCTCATCCGTTTGGTCGATATTGGGTTACCACGACCGCCGATCACCCGTGGGAGCGTTGCCGTACTCACTGAGGCGGACGTCCGCAAGTGGCTCCCTCGGCGTGAGGCGGATACGCACAAATGGGCCGTCGGTGCTCTCATGGTCGTCGGCGGCGCTCCGGGCTACTACGGGGCACCCCGTCTCGCCGCTACTGCTGCCCTCCGTGTTGGAGCCGGTCTCGTGACGCTTGCGGTGCCACGCTCTCTGATACCCGCGATTGCCGCCGCCCAAGCCGAGGTAACATTTCTTCCAGCCCCAGATGGCGATGTTGGTGCTGGTCGGCGCTGGGCGGAACTCGTCCGAGAAGCCCTGCCGCGGTATCGCGTGCTACTTCTCGGTCCAGGATTGGGTCAAGACCGTCCGGCAGAGGAACTCGTCCGGTTTCTCCTTGGGATCGGGAAGCAACGGCGTGGTTCGCTCGGTTTCGCTCACGCGAGCGAGGAAGCGCCGCTGCAGCCGTTCACCGGCTATGCAGTCATCGATGCGGATGGCCTCAACTGGCTGGCCAAGTCCGGTGCGTGGTGGGAAGAACTCCGAGAAGCTCGACTAATCCTGACGCCACACCCCGGAGAACTTGCTCGCTTACTTGACATAGAGGTCTCGACGATTCTTGAAGATCCGTGGGGAGTCGCGGCCGAAGCGGCACTGAGGTTCGGCCAATATCTTGTTCTAAAGTACGGGCATACGTCGGTCGCCTGCCCAGACGGTACGCTCCTCCTTGCACCGCAGGTTCACCCAGGACTCGCCTCAGCCGGGACTGGCGATGTGCTTGCTGGAGTGATCGCTGGCTTGGCTGCCCAGGGTTTGGAGCCGAGAGACGCCGCGGCGGCAGGAGTCTTCATTGCGGGGCAAGCCGCGCTGGCTGCGATCGCGACGAAGGGGACGCTTTCGCTGGTGGCCTCCGATATTATCGCTGTGCTGCCTCGCATACTCCGAACCCTGTACGATCCACGATGGTCTCCAGAGGAATGCGTTCTCTCAGGAATGCAACCTTTCCTTGAAGGAGCAGACGAGCGTTGAGTACGCCTTCGTGTGGTCCGTTGAAGAGAGGAGTATGAGAATGGCACAAGAGCTTCGTGTCCGGGCGTTGATGACACGAGACGTCATTGCGATCGGTCCGAATACCCCTGTTGGAGAAATTGCCAGACTCCTGTGGGAACACGCGATTTCGGGGTTGCCGGTCATTGACGCAGAGCGGCGCGTGGTGGGAATTGTGACAGAATTTGACCTGATCGCGCGCGAGGCAAGTTTTAATGCTCCGCTCTATGTTCCATTTTTAGATGCCTTTTTCAAGCTTCCCGGCACCGGTGATGAAACGCAGCTGCGCAAGATCCTGGCCACCCGAGCTGCCGAGATCATGTCGTCGCCGGCGGTCACGATCGGTCCTGAGGAGACCATCGAAGCGTTGGCCACGCTCATGTACCGCCGGCGTGTGAACCCTGTTCCGGTCGTCGACGACGAAGGGAAACTTCTCGGTATCGTCTCTCGCTCTGACCTCGTCTGGCTCATGACGCTTGAAGAGCGGGGTGAGCTGCCGACACTCTTGGCGAGTCGCTCATAACCAGGTGGGCACATCAGGCCGACTCTTGCAACTGCTGCCGCAGGTGTTCTACGTCGCGACGAATAATGAACGTGCGTCCCGAATGCTCGTCGCGGACGTACTCGAGCTTGCGCTCGTCCATCCAGCGGTAAATCGTCGGCCGAGTCACGCCGAGGTCTTGGGCCGCCTTCCCAATGCTGACGAGTTCACTCGGCTCGTAGGCCCGGAACTTGGCCTGTGAGAGCAGCCGGCCGAGGTCGCTCTCCCAGAAGCTCCGCGGTACAGAGTAGTCCTCGGCTCCAGGGGCCCAAAAGAGCAACTGCAACACCAGCTCAATGTTCTCCAAAATCCGCTCACGCTGCTCGACGAGCTTCCCCTGCGCAACCGCAGCCAACCGCTGGAGCACTTGGCCCAGTGGGCTCTCACGGAGATCTGCCATGAGCGCCTCTTCACTCAGATTCAACTGCTCCAGGGCTCGGGGGAGCAGACGAGATAAGAGCCGGTAGTGATGCGTGTAGAGGAGCCGTAGTGCCTCGTCGATCACCCTCTGGTAGACCAGTGTCTGGGAGTCCACGGGGCCTCCTCTCGCCCAACAAACCAACTACCGGTGTACGTACCCATTGTACGGAAACCGTTGGTGGACGTCAACTGACAGTCGGATACAAGGTGTCCGCACGATGTTCAGAATCCGCTCTGTGCCAACTAGACACTACCTCGTCCCTGTTCAATTCATCTCAGCAGAGATCACACGGAAACTCATCCGCCGAAGTCTGTAGCATCAGAGCACCACCGATGGAAGCCCCGCTGGGTCAAGAGAACGATGGGAAGCACATGACGAGAGACGAGTCGTTCTCGGACTGCTGCTTCCGCAAGCTCCGGCCGGTTCGTCTCTTCCGAGAGGTGCGCCAACCAGACGGCTTGGGTAGACGGCCCGCACTCCTGAGCGACTCGTGCCGCCTCATCGTTACTTAAATGCCCGTAAGGCGAGGCAATCCGCCGTTTCAGCCAGTCGGGATACGATCCTCCTTTGAGGAGAGTTCGATCATGGTTCGCCTCGATGACAGCTAAGGTAGCATTTCGCACACTCTCGATGACTTCGTGTGTGGGCGAACCGAGATCGGTAAAAAGCGCAATTTCTGCTTCCCGCGAGGCAATACGGAGACCGACAGGCTCGTTAGCATCGTGCCAAACAGCGATGGGGCAAATCGCAAGATCGCCAACCTCGACCCACCGATCAGCGGTAATCTGTACGCGGCGGGCTCCGTTCAGTTTGAGAGCCGCAAACGTCCCACCTGTTGCAAAGACCGGGCAGGAGTGCCAACGGAGGAGTCCGGCAAGTCCTCGTACGTGATCGTGGTGTTCGTGAGTGATCACAATAGCTGAGAGCTCATGATCACGAATACCACACCTCGCTAGCTGGCTCCGGAGTACACTTGGAGGAAAACCTGCATCGATCAACAGCACTGTCCGGCGCGTCCGGACGGCAAATGCGTTCCCTCGGCTCCCACTCCCGAAACAGAACACTTCCATAGCCCTATGCTCCGAACAACGCTCGTCCGATACGAACCATCGTTGCCCCTTCCTCAACGGCGATCTCGAAGTCGTTGGTCATGCCCATCGAGAGCTCCGGAAGCGAGTAAGAGAAGTAATCCTCAAGTTGATCGCGCAGGGTGCGCAAAGCTGCAAATACTCGCCGGATTTCGGACTCGCACGATGTTAGCGGAGCTACTGTAATAAGGCCGCGGAGTTCCAAGTGAGGAGCCTCGAGGAGGGCGCGCACGACCTCGGCCGCTTCAAGAGGATCGCAACCATGTTTCTGCGGCTCACGCGCCAGGTTGACTTGAACGAGTACCGGGATTCGCCGTCCTTGGCCTTCCGCCCGTCGCTCGAGTTCCTCAACCAGTGAGAGGCGATCAACAGACTGAATCATGGAGAAGAGCTTCACCACGTGCCGAACCTTGTTCGTCTGCAGATAGCCAATGAGGTGGAGCTCAGTATCTGAGGGAAGCGGATCTGTCCCGAACTTCTGCAGCGCCTCTTGCACACGGTTCTCACCAAAGGCACGCAGACCGAGATCGTACGCAAGTTGTACTGTCGCGCGAGGCACACCTTTCGTCACAGCCACAATTTTCACGGTGGCCGGATCACGCCCAGCTCGCTCAGCAGCCTGTGCGATTCTGCGTCGTACTCGTTCCAGATTCGCAGCCAGACGATCTCGCTCGATCATCCTTACCCCACTTGCTTTGCAGGAAGTGCGATGACGGCAGCTTGCGCACCAGAACGAGGGCCAGCAGCGCGATAGGAAAACCAGTCGCTTGCATGACACCGTGTACAGATGCCAGCTATTTCAATGTGCTGTGGGAGGACACCTGCCTCAAGCAAGAGAAGGCGGTTCGATTCCCAGAGATCGAAAAGGTACCGACTTTCGCGGTGGGAAAAAGCCCGTTCCCCATCTGCCGGAGCCATCGTGAGCCACTGCTCGACAACCTCATCACCAACCTCGTAGCAACAAGGACCGATCGACGGTCCAAGCGCTGCTCTGAGCTTTCTGGGCTCTGCGCCCAAATGCTCCACCAGCACCTCGATTGCACGGAGGGCAATCAATTGCGTTGTTCCACGCCAGCCAGCATGGACCGCGGCGACAGCCGGTACATCCGGCGCGTAGAGCAGGATCGGCACGCAGTCAGCGCATTGGACGACCAGTGGCAGGCCGCGCTCCGCAGTGACGAGGGCATCAGTGTCTGGAATGGCTGTGCTTGACTCTAGAGCTCCTCGGCCAGCGTCCTTTCTCATGACGATGGCGACCCGAGCTCCGTGGACTTGCCGACCGAACACTGTCGACTCCAGCGGGAGTCCCAGTTTCTTCCACCAGTGACGACGATTCTGCAGGGCCACGTCACAGCCTGCGTTCCAGCTCACCGTCCCTTGTCCTGGCAGGGAAGGGTCACGTCGCGTCATTCCGTGTGGAATACCCAGTTGTGTCAGTGTCACGAAACGGTAGGGTTCAATCATCATGGCTCATCACGCAAAAGAACATGCACGAGCGTTGGAGTTGATCGCTCGATGGCATGCGACAACGCTTGGGTGAGTTCTTCCGGCACTGTGACTCGCACCGATTCGATTTCATAGGCACGTGCCAGTGCGACAAAATCGGGATTGATCAGATCAACATCGCGCGGTTGCATCTCCCGTCCATGCATTGCCCGCTTCACAGCAGTGTGGGTGTGATCATCAAAGACGACAACGATTACTGGGAGACGGTACTGTGCCAACGTTCCCAGCTCTTGGATTGTGAATTGGATCCCACCATCACCGCAAATCGCGACCGCTGGTCGCTCGGGGCGCGCAAACTTTGCCCCGATTGCCATCGGCAGCGCTGACCCGAGCGTGCCGAAGCCGCGTGGAAAGGTGTAGGTTCTCGGGAGAAAGACCGGAAAGAACCGAACACCGGCGTAGCAGACCATCGTCATGTCGTGGGCGGTGAAGGCTTCACGAGGAAGGGCACTGCGCAGTGCCTGAACCCAAGATTTGTACCGATCGTAGGTATCCTGCGAGTAATTACGCAAGGATTCGCGCGTCTTTGCTATGGTTTCTTGATCCCAACCTTCACGGGGGCGGAAATTCCCTCGCATCCGCTCGAGTAAGGCAGCAACAAACTTACGGACATCAGCTAAAACAGCGAGTGTCGGACAATAAGGGCTACTGAACTCCATTGGATCGATATCGACGTGAATCAGAGTCCGTGGAAGAGGCAGTGTGCCTCCGGCAGTCGTCCGCGTACCGAGTCCCGTGCCAAGGGCAAGAACCACGTCAGAATCGCGAAACAGGTCGGCAGCTGGATTGTCGCTTGTCCATCGGTATCCCCACGAGCCGACCGCAAAGGGATGGTCCTCAGGAATGGCCCCCTTGCCCGTAACGGTCATGAACACCGGCGCCCGGATCTCGCTCGCAAGTTCCGCCAGAAGTGGACTCACCTCCTCGGCGACCGCCCCGCCACCGGCCAAGATCACCGCCCGTCTTGCTGCCGCAAGCAGTTCGGCGGCACGATCAACATCGGCTTGGTTCGGCGCACGTGGCTGACGGCGTGCAGTGTATTGGTCACACGAAGGCGCTTGTTCGCGCAACACATCGAGTGGAACTTCCAGATAAACGGGACGTGGCCGGCCATTCCACAGCTGGTCAAAGGCAGCAGCGACCGCCGGTTCGATCTCGCTTGCACTCATCACGCGGTAAGCCCACTTGACCACGGGGCGGATTACAGCCAGCTGATCGGGCATCGCATGGAGTTCTCCATGCATCCGACCGAGTTGGTGTCGCTCAAGAGAAGTGCTGATCACGAAGAGGGAAACACTATCGGCAAACGCTTGCGCGACCGGCGTTAGGATATTTGTGAGACCTGGGCCAGAGATGGTGAGAGCGACTCCAACGCGGCCGCTGGCTCGAGCGTATCCATCAGCCATGTACCCTGCACCTTGCTCGTGCCGGGGAAGGATCGTGCGGAGAGAACTCCTTTCTAACGCGGCGTAAATATCCAACGTGTGTACCCCAGGGATACTGAAGACAAGGTCGACATGGTGTCGTTCCAAGGCTTTGACAAGCAGCTCGGCACCTGTAAGCAGCATCTCTGGCTCACCCCAGTTTCCGTACCCACCGTCGTCATGCCTGAAAGAGGACGCAGTCCGTCCCCCGCGCAGTGTAGGCGATGCCGCAGAGACGAGCAACGCGATCACCGCTACGTGGAGCGGAGCCACCTGCAGACACCGATACTGCGCTCAGCGATAACAGAGAGAACTTAATCCCTCGGGACACGGTCAGCCGTGAGAAGTCGACTGCAGTTACGGCCGAATGAATGTCTGACATGCCTCTGAGCTTTCCCTGGGGAGGTAGCCGTACCACAATCGTTGATGGCCGTCAGCGAACGTTGCTCAACGCAGACGGAAGCAGTGCATCTTCGCATCCGAAATACGATGTTGCAGAGCCAACCTGAGGAACCGCGTTCGATGCCAGAAACGAGTGATAAGCGTCCTCATTTGCCAACAACCAACGGCGTCTTGCGAACGTACGACTCAGCACAGTCACACAGACAGCGTGAGTGAGGACGAGGTGGCGGACCGCTGCAGCGGCGTCACCAGTAACGCCGCTCCGGGGGGTAAGTAACTGGCGTCGAAGGCGTGGTCTGAATATACGCATAAGGATTCTTATGCGCATATCTAGAGAGCCGGCTCCACCGCCTGGAATTTCGCGACCACGCCCGTACAGACTGCCACCCCGTTACGCAGTACGCGCAGTTCGGCACGTACACGGTAGTTCTGCACTGTGGCACACTGATACACTGGCGTTATTACGTTCATTGTCTATCGGCCTGGGATGGTCCGAGGCAGACCCCTGCCCATGGCTGTGATAGAACTGCGTGAGACTTTCCGAGACAGCGTGGTTGCGCGGTTGCGAGAAGACCATCCGCTACCAACTGGTTACACGATCCACTCTCGTGTGTGCGAGTCGCGAAAACCAAGGCGCGGCGACGAAACGGAGAGTCCGTTCTGTCCCCGGCGCGAACGTTTCTGTCAGGTGTTTGCTTGCTGGTGCACCTCCCGCTAGGGGCAAGTCGCGGGAATCACCGAAACCTGAAAAGAGATATGGTGTTGTACTCCGCACGACACTTCCCACTCACATCCCCGGTGCACTGCTCTCGTCCAGGTGTGCGGCGGCGTCCCTTGCATAGCGATGAGCCCAACGAGTTGGCTCCGGGAGACGATAGCGACTGAGCCGAAGCACCCACGTGATCGCTTCCTGCAACGTGATGCGATGCCCAACGGAGACGATAATCGGCTTGGTGTCCACGCGTGTCCGCACCGCGGCACCGATCACTTGGTGATCGCCGATGACAGGTGTCCACGCGCCGCGCACATTGGACGGCTCCTGATATCGGCCGTACAGACGCGACTTCGCGGCACCGATTGTCGGCAAATCAAGCAGGACCCCAACATGACTGGCGAGGCCGCAGCCACGCGGATGCGCCCGTCCTTGTCCATCGATAAGGAGTAGATCTGGTGTTCGCCGCAACGCCCGTATCGCTTCGACAATTGCCGGCGCTTCTCGAAAACTTAGGTAGCCAGGAATGTAAGGGAAAGCGACGACCGTCTGCACTTCGGCTCGTTCGACCTCCTGGAGCGGCAACGGTCGAATATCCTCATCGTCCTCAGGAAGCGTAAGAAGTTCGAAATTCACCGCGATAGCCACTGCATGCTCGCCACGAACATGCAGGTCTGCGCCCGCGATCAGTCGAGGTGGACCGGGTAAAGGGCACTCGAGAATCCGTTGCGCGAGCTGCTGTTGAAGCTGTACCAGACGCTCCAGCTCTTCCTGCCAACTCGTCGCGGTGAAAGCCCACTGACGTGGCCGCCGCGTCTGCGTTGAGCTGTCATCACACATCGAAGCAACTCCCTGGCGCGAGCCGAGCTCCGCGCCACCAGTCGAGGCCCATCATGGGCTTTTTCCCCTCTGGCTGCACAATGTCCAAGGCAAGGGAGCAGCTTCCGGTCCCAACAAGTAACTCGGTACTTCTCGGGGCAAGGCAGCCAGGTGCGAGCCGCTGTTCGTTCTGGGTGAGATGTGCGCGAAGCAGAATCAAGCGACGCCCACGGATCACTGTCCAGGCACAGGGCCATGGTTGCAGTGCACGGATCGCCCGCTCGATCTGCTCCGCCGGCAGGGACCAGTCGACTCTCCCGTCCTCTTTACTCAAGGGCCGAGTATAGGTCGCTTGTTGTTCGTCTTGAGGGACAGCAGCGCTTTTCCCCTTGACCCAATCGCGAACCGTCTCAGGGAGAATCTCGGCAGCAAGCGCGGCGAGCCGACTGCTGAGGGTCTGACCGGTGTCCTCCGGCAAAATTGGCACCGCAACTTGTCGAACAATCGGACCTGCGTCCAGCTCAGGCGTAAGAAGGATGACCGTCACACCGGTCATCTCGTCCCCGTTGAGTAGCGCGGTCTGAATCGGACTTGCTCCGCGATAGCGGGGTAGCAACGATGGGTGCACGTTCAGAAAGCCATGCGGTACGAGCTCCAAGAGCCGACGGGGAATCAATTCCCCATAGGCGACCACAACGCCGACTGCCGGAGAGACCACGCGAAAGCGCTCTTCCACTTCAGCCCCACGCAAAGACGTTGGTTGCCATAGAGGCAAGCCCAACTCGAGCGCGGCCATCTTTACCGGCGGTGGCTGCAACGCACGGCCCCGGCCAGCGGGGCGGTCCGGCTGTGTCACCACTAGAACAATCTCCATATCGGGTTGAGCAACGAGTGCGCGGAGCGATGGGACAGCAAAATCAGGTGTACCAAGAAATAGAATGCGAATCGACTCCGCCATGTCGTGTAGCGCTCCGATTGATCGGTCGACACTCTTCTACATCGAACCCTACCATGACCGGCCGTGCTCAGGCATCATTGCCCGGTCAGGAGCGGGAGCGATGGCTCAACAGCTGACGGTCACCACTCCTCAAACGGTAGGACAGAAGAGGCGCAGACTGGCGGCGCTCCAAGCCACGGGGTTCATCGCGGTCATCGTCCTCGCTCTCACCCTTCGCCTCTATGGCATTAGTTGGGATCAATGGCATCTCTTGCATCCCGATGAGCGTTTCCAGCTGATGGTCGCAGTCGACCGCATCCACACCCCGAGGGAGTTCTCCGAGCTTCTTGATCCCACGGGGAGCCCATGGAACCCACGATCGGCGGGGGCCGATGGTCGTCCACAAGCGTTTGCGTATGGGGCGCTGCCGCTTTATACGCTGGAGGCGACAAGTTGGCTAGTGGATCGCGTTCGTTCGTTGCTTGGTCTGTTATCCCTCGGAAGTCTCGATCCGTATCGCACGCTTGCCTTTCGGGGACGCGTATTAAGCGCCTTGGTCGATCTCATCGGCATTCTCTTCGCCATGGCAGTCGCACGGCGTGCATTCGGAACGGCCGCCGCTCTGACAACTGGTGCCCTCATCGCGATGAGCGTGATCGCTATCCAACAGGCCCATTTCTTCGTCGTCGACCCATGGGCATCGACGTTTAGCATGATCACGCTCTGGAGTGCTCTCCAACTCGCACGGAGAGGAACGCGCGGTTGGGGTATCGCCACCGGAGTTGCGTATGGAGCTGCACTCGCCTGCAAAGCGAGCATGTGGCCACTGGTAGTTCCCATTGTTGTCGCCCTTGGATGGAACGCAACGAAGGGTGTTCCAAAGCCGTGGCGCATGGGCACACTTTTGAGTTCCCTCGTTACCGGCGCTCCGTGGGGCGCCGTTGCAGTGGCAGCGATCATTGCCTTTGCGGTGTTCGAACCATATACGGTTCTTGACCCCAGATCAACACTTCGGGACATCCTACGTGAATGGCAGATTGCGCGTGGAGAGCTGGATGTTCCGTACACCCGGCAATACGTTGACACGGTGCCGGTCATCTATCACATTGTGCAGCTCTGGCGCTGGGGCGTTGGACCAGCATTTGCTACGGTCGCCCTTTTCATTGTCGGAAGGGAAGCTATCAGCCTCGGTAAGGCTCTCCGAGCGCGGAACGTTGTACGAGACGTAGAGGCTGCAGGTAGTTCCGATGCTAGGCTCGCGAGAGTACTCATGCTTGCCTGGATCGGCGCCTACGTGCTTACCACTTGGACTGCAGAGACAAAGTACTTGCGCTACTCCTTACCCCTCGTGCCGCCGCTTGCAATTCTCGTGAGTGGTAGGCTGATCGAGCAGGTGCGGTGGGCGCAGCAGCCGATTCGCCGAATCTTTGCTGCTGTACTTATCGTGATCCTCTTCGCTGGTACTGGAATCTGGGCATTTGCGTTTAGCAGCATCTACGCGCAACCGCACACCCGAGTCCGTGCCTCGGAGTGGATGTATGCTTACGTTCCAAGCGGTGCCACACTTGGCATCGAACACTGGGATGATCGCCTGCCATTGGCATTCCCAGACCAGCATCCAGATCAGCAGTACCGGTTCGTCACATTAAACTGGTATGACGACCGTGCGCCAGACGATGCACTCCAATATCTTGCAGAATCCCTCGCTCAAGTCGACTACCTCGTGCTGTCGTCAGATCGCCTGGCAGGATCCATTCCACGACTCCCGTGGCGCTATCCGGTCGTCAGCGAGTATTACCGGCTGCTCGCCTCGGGTGAACTGGGTTTCGAGCTGGTCTATGAGGGAAAACAGGAATCACGCCTCGGACCACTCAGCCTGGATGACTACGCAGCGGACGAAAGCTTCACTGTCTACGATCATCCACGCGTGCGAATCTACCGCAAGACGCGGACGCTGACCATCGAAGAGCTCCGCACCCTCTTCTCCTGGGCACTCCAACAGCCGTATGTACCACAGCGCGAACGACCGGAGGCATACAAGCAGCTGCTGGGTCTACCCGCGAGCGCCGTCGAAGTGACCCATGACGTCGGCTGGAGTGAGCGCTGGCTACAGCACGACGCCTTGGCACTTCTTTGGTGGGTGGTCATCCTGGTCGTAATCGGTCTCGCCGGCTTACCGCTTGCGGTACGTGTCGCGGGGCAGCTATCCGACCGGGGTTGGGGACTTGCCCGACCGCTAGGTCTGGCACTGCTGGCCTATCCGGTGTGGTTAGCGGCGAGCTGGCACCTCCTCCCGTTCGAGCTTCCATGGCTATTACTGGTTATTGCTCTGGCCGTTATCGTGTCGTGGATCCTCGGCTGGCCACAGCTCCGCCAAATCGACTGGCGAGCAAGCGCACGACCTGTCATCACCAACGAATTCGTATTTTGGTTCACGTTCGGTATTTTCCTCTCGTTGCGTTGGCGATACCCAGATCTTTGGCACCCCTTCTTCGGCGGTGAAAAACCGATGGAGCTTGCCTACACGAATGCGGTAGCCCGGAGTCGCTGGTTACCACCGTACGACCCCTGGTTCGCCGATGGCATTCAGAACTATTACTACTACGGTTTTTTCCTCACAGCGTTGCTGTGGAAGCTGAGCGGACTTCTTCCTGAACGTGCTTTTCAGCTGACGCTGGCCACCTTCGCGGCGCTGGTGGCCGGTGTTGTCGCATCGCTCGGCATGGACCTTGCTCGGCGGATCGTAGCTCGTGTCTCATGGGGTAACGAACAAAAACGGTTAGTGCCAAGTGGCTGGATTCTGGCTGGCGGCTTCGGAGCAGTTGGTTGGGTACTCTTTGCGGGAAATATCGATCCAGCCTTCCAGATCCTCGGTCGCCGCTCGGTAGCCATCGATTTTTGGCAAAGCTCGCGCACCATCACCAACACCATCACCGAGTTTCCCTACTTTTCGTTCCTCTATGCCGATCTCCATCCGCACATGCTTGCGCTCCCCTTCTGGCTGGCGGTGATTGCCCTTGTTTTGGCTGCGCATGGAGAGGGAGACGAGGAAAGAACACGTTGGCTCCGAATTGGGTGCGCAGTCCTGCTCGGTGGAACTGCAGCCGTGACCAACAGCTGGGATTTTCCACTTGTTGCACTTCTGCTCGCCGTGCTCTCCTTGGCAAGCTTCTGGTCAATACGTCGGAACATTCTTTTTCCGCTGACGGTGGGATTTGCGTCAATTGTCCTTGCGCGACTCGCCTTCCAGCCATTCTATGATCGCTTTGTAAGTCCTGTGACCACCATACGCCCGACTTCGGCGGGAAGTCCGATCACGGAATTCTTTGTCCACTTCGGCTTGCTCTTGATTCTGCCCGCGGTTGCCATTCTGACGCATCGTCGGCGGCTCCAGCTCCAGCATTGGTTCTTGGGCATTGCAGCCATGGGAGCTTCGGCCGCAGGATATGGCATCGGAGCGCTGATAAGAGGCGGGAACTTCTTCTCAACAACTCTACTTGCTCAGGATCGTTGGCTCTTGGTCCTTCTCATCCTCGTTTTTGTGGTCGTCGCCCTCGGCACAGCCGTATTGCAGTTCGATGCCTCAAACAATGAATCACTTGCTTTCGCGCTGATGACTGGAACAGCGGTCGGACTCTTGGCAGCAACCCACTGGACTGCAGCGCTGATGCTCGCCCCTGCCATACCGGCTGCTGCGTGGGTTCTCCTGCACCAGCGGCGTCCAGAAGTAGCGATTCCAACTCTTTGGCTTATGGCTCTTGGAGTGATCGCTTTGGCGGAACTCTTCATTGTTGTCGACGACCTCTATGGATCGCCATGGGAACGCATGAACACAGTATTTAAGTTCTACTTCGAGGCCTGGCCACTGCTCGCATTGAGCGGCTGGGCAGCGTTTCTCTGGGCTCTGGCACGACCGACGAATGCTTTTCAACCATCAGCTCGGCCCATCATGGTTGGAGCGCTCGTGGTGCTTGCTTCTCTTGCCGCCCTCTACCCGCTTCTCGGAACTCCTGCACGATTAGCATTGCGCCTTCCGTCGACCCCAACTCCTGGCAGCCTCGACGGGTATGCCTGGATGATTGGAGGAACTTATACAAACAGTCGTGGTGAAGTAATCGACACCACCGAGGACTGGCAGGTCGTTCACTGGCTCCGCACGCATGCTCGGGGCAACCAGGTGATCTTGGAGGCGTCGATCGGGCCCTATCGAGGCAACGGGTCGCGGATCTCAAGTGCAACCGGTCTTCCTACTATTCTGGGCTGGGACCGCCACGAGCGGCAGCAGCGGACTGCGATTGCACCGATTGATCACAGTGTCATCGGGCTCTCTCCGCTTGGGGATGCCGTCGATCGAAGACTGCGCGAGGTTCGCGAACTCTATACGACCACAGACCTTGAAAGGAAGCAGCAGCTGTTGTACGCGTACGGCGTGCACTATGTCATCGTCGGTCAAGTCGAGAAGCGTTGGCGCGTCCAACCAGGATTTGCCGGCGCGACGCAGCCAGATGAGCTATACGCTTCGCCAGAAGGTATCGCAGCCTTCCAAGCTCTCGAAGGGTCGACTCTCAGGCGTGTGGCTGTTTTCGGCGAGACAGTTATCTACGAGGTGCTCCCATCGGTGAAGGGATGAAGGGGGCGGATGAACGAGATCGCCGTGGCAGTGCTCTGGCAGGCTGCTTGGCTGTCATGTGCTCTTGCTGTCTTCCCTGCTATACGGAGTGCTTGCGGTGACGAGAAGCTTGCCATTGGCATTTCATTGGCAGTCGGCCCAGCGCTGATCGCCCTACCCGTGTGGTGGCTTAGTACCCTCCTCCGTCTTCCCTTCACTCCGACCACACTTCTTGTCAGCTTCAGTCTGCTAGCGGTTGGCAGCTGGAGTACCGCACTCCTGACTCGTGATTTGGCTGCACTAGGCCGTGACACTGGGCAGGGGTGGCCGTTCCTCCTTCTGCATACCGGAGCCTTTGCAGGGTATGCCGTGTTCCGCAGCTTTAATCCAGCTATTCGCTACACCGAAAAACCGATGGAACTCGCTATTCTGTCAAGCACAATCGTTGCCTCACACCTTCCCTCTCCGGATCCCTGGTTTGCGAGCAAACCGGTCAATTACTACATCTTTGGTTATGTCGAAATGGCAGGGCTGGCGAAGATCCTGGGCACCGCGCCGGAAGTGGCGTTTAATCTGGCGCTTGCCTCCTTGTTCGCGAGCGCGATCGTGAGTATTGGCGCGGCAGCTGGTCATCTCGCAGCTTCCACATCGGATGGCTCTTTCCGCTGGTCGGCAGCGATCCTTGCAGTCTTTCTCCTTGTTGGCGTCGGTAATTGGCAGACGGCCTGGGCCCTGCTTCGCAATCCTCACGACGCTCTTACTACCTCGTGGTGGACCGGTCCGGGCTGGAACGCCTCTCGCGTAATCATCGATACAGGCTTTCCCTGGTCGGGGCCTCCGCGCTCGACAATCAACGAGTTCCCAGCCTTTTCATTTGTGTTGGGCGATCTTCATCCCCATCTGCTTGCATTGCCGATGCTTGGCGCCTTCCTCGGCTGCCTCTCCGCTGTGACAACCGGTACGCGATCCGTACCAGCAGTAGTTCTGGCCGGTGTATTGCTGGGCTGTCTCTGGATCACGAATACCTGGGCGCTCCCTTTGGCGGCACTGACGGCGGTTTTCGTCGCAGCGATCCGCTGGTGGCCAATGGTTTCCCGCACAGCACTCCATATCGGTCTGCTCGGTTGCGTCGCTGTGATCGTTGCGCTCCCGTTCCAGGTTGCGTACATCCCCTCCTATGGCCTCCTGCCTGAAGAAGTGCCGCCAGCCCTCAGGCAGATACCACCTTTACGCTGGCTCGTGCGGACCGTCGGTGTCGTCGTGTGGGAGAGGAGCTCCTTTGGCGAGCTGCTTCGTGCGCACGGCACGTTGCTGCTGCCAGGAGCACTGGCAGTCGGTGTGCTGCTGTTGGAGCTACCAGCGACACACCGTCCGCGTGCTGGGATGACCGTTGCCATCGTCGGTTTTGTCGCAATCTTGGCGCTGGCGAGCAAGACTCCTGCCCTTATTCTCATCGGAGTTCCGCTCGTCGGGGCCTGGTGGTTACTTTGGCAGCGTGAGAGGTCCTTGGAGAACTGGTCACGAGCTCTGCCTTTTCTGGTTGCAGCGTGGAGTGGCATTCTCGCGGTTGAATTTTTCTATCTTCGCGATGTTTTCGGCGATCGCATGAACACCGTGTTCAAAGTCTACTTTGATGCGTGGGCACTCCAGGCCGCAGCACTGCCTGCTCTTTTCTTGCACATCCTGCGCTCCCGGGGATTTCTCAGACCGGTGTCGCTTGGCCTCGTCGTCCTTGCACTCATGGCTGGTGCGCTGTATCCTCCGCTCTCGACCTGGAAATGGACAGATGGTTTTGCTCAACAGCAGGGGCTTGATGGGCTCGAGTATCTTCGTCAGGCGCATCCTGACGAAGCTGCAGGAATTCAATGGATTCGTCGGAACACCGCACCAGACGCTGTCGTGCTCGAGGCTCCTGGCTGCTCCTACGGGATGATGATGGAGATCCCCCATAGTCGTGTGTCAATGGCAACTGGTCGACCAACGGTTCTCGGATGGGACGGGCACGAGTACCAGTGGAGACGAGGCAGCTTGGAGCAACTTGCATCGCTTGAGGAGCGGAAGGCAGCGCTTCGGGAAATTTTCGAATCCCCCTCGGTCGAACGAGTTCAGGAGCTACTTCATCACTACGATGTCACGCACGTGTACATCGGGACGCTCGAACGGTCCGGCTTGGGAGCACATTGTGCGCTGTTGGGAGCACCACAAGCTGACCGACTTTCGGAAACTCTCAAACAGCTCGGTTGGCAACCCGCCTTTGTGCAGGGTGACGTTGTGATTTACGCCCGGCCTTCGTTTTCGCTACCTCATTGACCGAATCGGTGAGGCGTGTTACCATCGGGTATGCCACGCAGCGCGTGGTTCTGCGGAGAACGGCCGAACCTCTGGGTGAGGAGGGGCACGATCAGTACGACACGACCTCTACGAGTGAACGAGCGGATCCGCGTTCCGGAAGTCCGCTTGATCGACGAAACCGGACAGCATCTCGGAATTTTCCGCACAGAAGAAGCACTCCGGCTCGCGCGGGAACGAGGGTTGGATCTGGTCGAGGTTCAACCGAACGCGACTCCGCCGGTGTGCCGCATAATGGATTACGGCAAGTACCGGTATGAGGAGAGTCGCCGCGAGCGGGAGTCGCGGAAGCGGCAGAAGACGATTGAGGTCAAGGAGATCCGGCTACGGCCCCGCATCGACATGCACGATCTGGAGACGAAAGTCCGCCAAATTCAGCAATTCCTGGCGGACGGCGCAAAAGTCAAAGTGACCGTACTGTTCCGTGGTCGGGAAATCGTCTACCAGGAACTCGGCGAACGGGTACTCCAGAAAGTGCTCGAGCTCCTGGGCGCAAGAGCAATGGTCGAACAGTCCCCACACCTTGAGGGAAGGACCCTGGTTATGTTCCTGGCCCCGGGTCGTGGTGAGACGGCGCGGACAGGAAGTGCTGACGAACGAGAGCAGGAGAGCTGACCATGCCAAAGATGAAAACCAAAAAGGCTGCAGCGAAACGCTTTAAAATTACTGGTTCCGGCAAGGTCCTCCGGCTACGTAGCGCTCGGAATCATAATCGGCTTAAGAAGGCTCCGCGCGTGCGGCGCTCCTTCGACAAGATGGTTCCGGTGCATGCCTCGGATGTGCACCGGGTAAAACCGCTCCTGCCGTACGCATGGTAACGATGGCTGAGTCCTGAGAGGGAGAGCGATGGTTCGCGTCAAACGCGGAGTGACCAAACACCGACGACACAAGAAGATTTTAGAGCCGGCGAAAGGATATCAGCTCGGGCGAAGCAAGCTGTACCGACACGCGAACGAAGCGGTCCTGAAAGCGCTACGATACCAATATCGCGACCGCCGTGCCCGCAAGCGGGATTTTCGCCGCCTTTGGATCGTCCGTATCAATGCCGCTGCTCGTCAGCATGGGCTTCCTTACAGGGACTTCATGCATGGCCTGAAGCAGGCTGGGGTCGAGATCGATCGCAAGATGCTGGCTGATCTTGCTGTCCACGATCCCGGCGCATTCAGCCGCTTGGTTGAGGTGGCACGTCAAGCCCTGTGACGCGATTGGTAACAAGTCGTCGACATCCGCTCGTGGCTTATGCCCGTTCTCTCCGCGAGCGTCGCGTGCGAGAGAGAGAACGGGCTTTTCTTGTAGAAGGGCCGCGCTCAATTGCCGATGCGATCGCGGCTGGTTTTTGGCCAAAGCTCCTCTACTTTTCTCCACACCGTGCTGATGCCGAGGAGCAGCAGATTGTTGAGGAGGCCAGGAAGCACGGGATTTCGATCGTAGCGGTGAGTGACGAGATTCTGCACTATGTCGCGGATACCGTTACGCCGCAGGCGGTGATTGCAGTTTTTCCATTCCCCTCCCTAGAGATCTGTGTCCCAGAGCGCGAAGCGTTACTTCTCCTTGTCGTCGATCGACTGCAAGATCCAGGAAACCTGGGTACTCTCTTGCGCTCCGCGCTCGGCGCCGGTGCACATGCCGCTTTCCTGACGCCGGGAACGGTGGATCCATTCAATGCCAAGGTGGTCCGGGCAGCCGCAGGGTCACACTTTCGTCTGCCAATTCAGGAATTCGCCGGTGATAAGGAGGTTTGGATTCATCGCGTGGAGCAGCTTGTCATTGGTGACCCGCGCGCTGGCCTGGCCTACGATGAAGTCGATTGGACCCGTGCCTCTGCTCTCGTTGTTGGCAGCGAAGCACACGGAGTAAGCCCACAGCTGAGACAGCTCGCCACACACCACGTCGCCATTCCGTTGCGCGGTGGCTTAGAGTCTCTGAATGCAGCAGTTGCTGGATCGGTTATCCTCTTCGAGGCTGCTCGACAGCGGCGAATGACAACGCGCAAAGCCACTACCCGTGAGTAGCCGCAACCTCTTGCAAAATTCGCGATTCATGCTATAGTGACGGTGATCTCGAGAAGAGATCTAGGGATTGGGAAGGCCGACAAAGGGGGTTCGAGCCATGCGTAAGAGCGATCTCATTCGAGCTGTTGCAGAGCGAACCAACGCTCGACAGAGCCAGGTTGCTCCAATCGTGAACGCTGTCTTCCAGACGATCCAAGACACACTTGCAAAGGGGGAAGAGGTAAGCATTGCCGGCTTTGGAACTTTCCGCGTCAGTGAGCGCGCACGCCGGCGGGGTCGCAACCCGCGGACAAGCGAGCCGATCGAGATTCCGGCCAGGCGAAGCCCAAGCTTTCGTCCAGGAACACAGCTTAAGCGTGCAGTCGCTGGACGCTAACCGTTCTTGGAATCCATTGGTCAGCCGAGGCGGGTTGTCCGCCTCGGCATTTTAGATGTCCAGGTTCCGTACCTCGCGGGCATGGGCTTGGATAAACCGCTTGCGCGGCGGTACCGCTGAGCCCATCAGCATATTGAACGTCTCGTCAGCCTTCACTGCGTCCTCAATTGTCACCCGAAGCAGCGTCCGTCGCGCCGGATCCATTGTCGTCTCCCAGAGCTGCTCGGGGTTCATCTCACCCAAACCCTTGTAGCGCTGGATGTCCCAACTCTTGCCGTCACCACGATTCAAAATAGCGTCGCGCTCCTCGTCGGAATACACGTAATAGACCTCTTTGCCGCTCTGCAACCGATAGAGCGGTGGTTGAGCAATGTACAGGTGTCCGTCCACAATCAGCCCTTCGAGGTATCGGAAGAAGAAGGTCAAAAGCAGTGTACGGATGTGCGCACCATCGACATCAGCATCCGTCATCAAGATAATCCGGTGGTACCGGAGCTTGGATCGATCGTACTGATCACCGATCCCTGTGCCGAGCGCCGTGATCAACGCCCGAATCTCTTCGTTGTGGAGCATGCGATCCAGTCGCGCTTTCTCAACGTTCAAGATCTTGCCCCGCAAGGGAAGAACAGCCTGGAACCGGCGATCGCGTCCCTGCTTTGCAGAACCGCCGGCGGAATCACCCTCAACAATGTACAGTTCCGCCTTCGCTGGGTCACGTTCGGTGCAGTCCGCGAGCTTCCCCGGTAGGCTGAACGTGTCTAGCGCACCCTTTCGTTGTACGAGCTCCCGCGCCTTGCGGGCTGCTTCACGTGCCCGCGCCGCCGTCAAACACTTCTCGATAACTCGGCGTGCAATCTGGGGGTTTTCTTCAAGATAGCTCGTAAACGACTCGTACACTACGGATTGGACGATACCCGCGACCTCAGCATTCCCAAGCTTCGTCTTCGTCTGTCCTTCGAATTGCGGTTCTGCAAGCATGACCGAGACGATCGCAGTCAGTCCTTCCCGCACGTCCTCGCCACTAAGGTTCGGATCACCCTCCTTGAGGAGACCGTGACGGCGCGCATATTCGTTGATCGCGCGCGTGAGCGCGGCCTTGAAGCCCGTTACATGAGTTCCACCATCGATCGTGTTGATGTTGTTGGCGAAGGCATGCGTCGACTCAGCAAACCCGTCGGTGTACTGAATGGCAACCTCAACCAGACAACCGTTCTGCTCCCGCTTTACGTAGAACGGCTGCTGGTGCAATACCTCTTTCGTCCTGTTGAGATGGCGCACGAAGGAGACAATTCCACCCTCGAAGGAGAACGTCATCTCCGTGTCCGTGCGTTCGTCTTCGAAGTGGATCGTCAGCCCGCTGGTCAGGTATGCAATCTCCCGGAAGCGCTGGAGCAGTACCTCGTTTTGATAGTCGAGGGTGCGGAAGATCTGCCGGTCCGGCAGGAAAACGGTTTCTGTACCGTGATCCTCCACATCCGTCTCACCGACCAGCTCCACTGGAGTCACCGGTACACCGCGTTCGTATCGCTGACGATAAATCTTGCCGTCCCGACGGACCGTCACTTCGAGCCATTCCGACAGCGCGTTGACCACCGATGCGCCGACACCGTGCAGCCCGCCGGAGACCTTGTAGCCCCCACCCCCGAACTTCCCGCCTGCGTGCAGAGTGGTCATGATGACTTCGAGGGCAGACTTTCCAACCTTCGGGTGGATATCGACCGGGATCCCTCTTCCATTGTCTCGCACCCGTACAGCGCCGTCACGATGAAGAGTGATATCGATCCGGTCACAGAAGCCCGCCAATGCCTCGTCAACACTGTTGTCGACGATCTCGTACACCAGATGATGGAGGCCTCGGACGTCCGTGCTGCCAATATACATGCCCGGACGCCGACGGACTGCCTCAAGGCCCTCGAGGACCTGAATCGCGCTCGCGTCGTACCGAACGTTCGTCTTTGTCATCATCGTTCCTCAATCTCTGTTCGACTCGCGCGGACAGCTTGACCCCGCAGAACGAGAATGACTCGTGCTCGATAGAAGAGGAGGCTCGCCAGGATTAAGGCCGTCGCGACGTATGCGTAACTGACCAATGCGAAGGGGATTGCGAGGACGTTCCCCGTGAACACACGCAGTGCTAAAGGGAGACCGAGCTGGATCATCGAGATAGCACCGATGAAACGGAGCGTCGGCCAGAAAGCAACGCGTAAAATACCAATACTGTACTGCGCTGCTCGGAAGGGTCCGGCACCACTCAGCACAATAGCATCTTCAACAAAGAAGGTACCAACATAGAACACGAGACCTGCGATCAGGAACAGGGGCGTCGCGAGGCTCAGAACCGCAATGCCGAGCCCCACAATAGTGGCCACCGCCAGTGCAAGAGTGGCAACCACGGTAATGCCCAGAAGCCCAAGAATGAGGATCCCGAAATAGGTCAGCATCATGACTGAATTCCGCAGTCCCGTTCGTAGCAGCGGGGCCAGCCGAAGGCGCTCACCCCGCACTACGGCACCCAAGATCGTCCAGTAACACATCCCAAGTACGACGCCGAAAACGAAAAGGCCGACCAACACGACACTCGCGACCAGTGGTACCGGTTCGACCACTGGCGGACGAAACGGTACGGCGAATGTCTGCGGCCCCAAAACCGCGACGAGACTCGGGAGCAGCGTCGTCAACAACAAGAGCAGATCGAAATCTGCCCCAAGTCCTTGAAGACTAGTCCGTTGGTCAGTCGGCAGAGTTCCCGCGGTAGTCAAGTAATTGCCTACCCACCGGAAGAGTTCCCCTCCGGAAATTCTGGGGCTCAACCACTGCAGACAGTCGAGCGCAACCAGGCCAAGCATGAGATAGGGCCGGCGATTAAGCAGAGTGAACGCCAGACCTACCGTCTCAATGACACCTGCCGGTACCGGCTCGCGAAGCGGTCGCGAGGGAGCAGAGCCCACAGTGCCTCCAGCTCAGTATCGACCAAGTTCTTGCAATCGTTGATCGTCGATCCCAAAGTGGTGAGCGAGTTCATGCAGCACAGTCTCACGAACAAGTTGCACGAGTTCAGTTCGATCACGCGCAGCACGGCATACTGGTCCTTGAAAGAGCGTAATGATGTCCGGAGCCACCATGCCGTAGCCACTCGTCCGAGCGGGTAATGGAACGCCTTCATAGAGCCCGAATAAAGTTCCGCCGCGAACACCGGCCACCCGTCGGTGTCGCACTCGTGGTTCACGTTCAATAACAATTGCGACGTTGTCGAGCGCTTCCCGGATCGGTTCAGGCAACAAGTCGAGAACTTCCCGCACGAGCTCCTCAAATGCTCGACGGCTCAAGAAGACCGGCATCGTGCCCCCTGTCGCCCAACCCGAACAAGTATACCTGATTGTCCGGCGTCTGTAGGTTCACGAGCCTTGCACAGCTGCCTCGAGTAGCGCTCTCCCAATGGGGAGGGCAACTTGCACGCCGGAGCCACCGTGTTCGACCACAACTGCCACTACGACTCGTTTACCTGCTCGTTCCGCGAAGCCAATGAACCAGGCATGCGGAGCACGATCACCAACTTCCGCCGTGCCTGTTTTACCCCCCACCGTTACCCCATCGATGCGAGCCGGCCGTGCATACCCATACTCCACCGACCACACCATCAAGTCCCGGAGCGCTGCTGCCGTCTCGCGAGTGAAGGCGCGACGCCATTCCTTTGTTTGCCGACTCCAGATGAGGCCACCATTTGGACTACGTACTTCACGAACCAGGTATGGCTCTGGCATGGAACCATCGCGCACAACGGCAGCGGCTAGCAGAGCCATTTGGAGCGGCGTAACGAGGAGCTGCCCTTGCCCAAACGCTGTTTCTGCGATGCCGGCGCGACTTGTGAGAAAATCAGGAGTTTGAGCAATCTGGCTTGGTGCGACCCGCAGATCGAAAGGGATACTCTCTTCAAAACCAACCGCCCGCGCCATCTCCTCGAGTCGTTGAGCACCTAGCTCCAGACCAACTTGCGCAAAGACAACGTTCAACGAGTACCCGTACGCCTCTTGGAGTGTAAAGCTCACGCGCGTGGGATCCGGCCGGTTCTGCTCAATGATGACCCGTGAGTCAACGACCAGCGCGCCATCGTCCCGGTAGACGGAAGTCAGTGTGGCAAGACCAGACTGTAAGGCAGCCGCAGCGGTCACTGTCTTGAAAATCGAACCGGGCACGTAGAGCCCTTGAATTGGCCGCAGCAGTAATGGTCCACGACCATCACGTTCCAGCATCGCGAGATAGGCACGAGCGCGTTCGACATCCTCTGCAGGTGCCCCCAAAGGCACACTCAACTGATTCGGATCAAAAGTCGGGCTGGACACAAATGCGAGGACAGCACCACTATCAGCGTCGAGGAGCACCGCGGCTCCTGCACGTTCACCAAGCATGGTTTGGCCAAGTTCCTGCAATTGGGGATCGACCGAAAGGACTACATCATTGCCTCGGCGAGCACGGTGCAAGACGCCATCGAGCCAGGAATTCCATCCGCTCGTGCTGCTGCCTGAGAGCTCGTGGTCAAATACACGCTCGATTCCTGCAGCGCCATATAACCCTGGCGAGTAGTATCCAGCCAAATAGGCTATGGGACCTTCATAGACTCGGTGACGAATGCCATACCTGTCCGTATCGTCGCGCGCAATGACTGTTCCATCCGAGAGAAGGATACGTCCCCGCTCGACCTGGCGCTCGGCCACATAGCGGCGCACATCGACGACGCCGACTGCGGGATCCGACGCTCTTGCAAAAATCCGGTCACGGTCGAGCAGTTGGGCACGCAGCACTTGAATTGTCACGAGCGCAAACCCAACTGCAAAAACCAGAGCGAGATGAACAAGGGGACGAGCACTTCGGACGAGCTCTGCTGCTCCGCTTGGCCACAATGCGATGCCCCAGAGTCCACCAATGACGACGAGCAAGCCAAGCCAACGCGGATCGGCTCGGTCATCGGTAATCAGCACACCGTAGGCGATGAGAAAGATGGATGCAATGATCGCGGCAGCTTGCAATACTCCGCGCACCTTCGAGTTAGCCTCTCGAGAACTCGCTCGCACGTATCAGTAACCCGACTAGGAGAAAGTTGGTGATCAGAGAGCTTCCTCCGGCACTAATAAAGGGCAGCGTGATACCAGTAAGGGGTAAGAGTCGCACAGTACCGGCAAGAATGATCAACGTTTGGAGGCCGAAGACGCTCACCAAGCCGACGCTCAGAAGTCGGACGTAACTATTTCGGATTCGGCTCGCAACCAGTAGACCACGCATCACCAGAGCGAGATACAGGCCGATCACCGCCACTGTACCGAGACTACCGAGCTCCTCACCGAGTGCCGCGAATGCATAGTCCGTCGCGACGACTGGAATCGCTTGCGGAAAACCAAATCCCCAACCGGTACCAAGGATATGGCCGTGTGCGAATGCAAGATCCGCTTGTACCGGCTGCATGCCGATGCCAGTTGGATCGCTCCACGGATCGAGCCAGATTTCAACCCGTTGCGCGACGCGCGGGACGAGACGCAATGCGACGACAAACGCTGCCGCGAAGGCAGCAAGACCTCCCATGACGTAGAGCAGTCGCCCCGAAGCAACATAGAGCATCACCAGGAAGATACCGAAGAGAAGCAGTGCGTTACCCAGGTCGTTTTGGAGGACGACAGCAAGTACGGCGATGCCCCACATCCCAACGAGCGGAATAAGATACGGAAGCGGGGGAAGTGAGAACGGGCCGACACGGTAGCTACTAGTGATCAGCTCTCGATAGTCGTCGAGGTAACCGGCAAGGAAGAAGACAAGGAGCACCTTGACCACTTCGCCTGGTTGAACCGTGATAGGTCCGAGCTCCAGCCAAAGTCGTGCTCCCGATCCGAGATCCGTGCCGAAGGCCATTGTGAAGAAGGTCAAAAAGGACGCCAGAACAGCCCACGTGTACTTCAACCGCTTCAGCCAGACGAAGTGCCGTACGAGTCCGACAGTGAGCCACAGAAGCACAAGTCCAACGATCAAGTACACAAGCTGACGCTGACTAAGTGACGCCCATACTCCGCCTTCTCGTAGAGTCGGTCCGAGACGTTGGCTTAAGAGTAGCCCTAGGCAAGCCAGCATGACCACGATCGGCAAGAGGATCTGATCCCCTTGAACCTTGAGCAGGGTCAGCCAGAAACTTGTCGCGAACATCGCGACAATGAAGACAAGGCTTACAGTTAAATCCCCCCACGACCAGCGGGTGCTTCCAAGGCGGGCTAGCGAGATCGTTAACAGCCCAATCAATGACACTGCAGCAGGAATGATCAGCAGCTGCAATTCGAGCCAGCGTAGAGAAAACCCGCGTCTCGTCATCCGACTACGCCGGAAGGTATTTCCCGAGCAGCAGTGCGAAACGCTCTCGGATCTCTGGGGGCACTGCTTCCGGGCGCGTCACAATGGCATGCTCCAGCGCAGACCTGCAGGAACACTCGCCGGGGAGTTCTTGCAGACGGTCCACCAATGCACGTAATGTGCGTTGTGCTGCTTCGACATTCTGCTGCAGACGCTGAATCACGACAGCAACGTTCACTGGCTCCTCTTCACTGTGCCACACATCGTAGTCTGTCACGAGCGCAAGAACTGCAAAGCAGAGTTCCGCTTCCCGTGCCAACCGAGCCTCCGGCATGGCAGTCATGCCGATGACATCAAGCCCCCATGAGCGATACAATTTCGACTCTGCCTTGGTAGAGAACTGCGGTCCCTCGATACATATGTAGGTCCCTCGATCATGGACTTTTGGTCCTGCCTCAAGAGCAGCTTGAATCAATGCTCCGCGGAGCTCGGGGCAGAAGGGTTCGTCCAGTGACACGTGCACGACGGGGCCAACTTCGTCAAAGAAGGATCGCGCTCGACGTACCGTCCGATCGACCACCTGGTCGGGAACAACGAAGTCGAGCGGCCGGATCGTTTCACGCAGACTTCCGACAGCACTCACCGAGACAACCCAACGAACACCAAGCTGCTTGAACGCCCAGAAGTTCGCACGAGCTGGCACCCGACTGGGACTATGTTGATGGTTCCGACCATGCCGTGGCAGGAAGGCAACACGCATACCGCGCAGCGTACCGAGCGTGATGACGTCGCTTGGTTGCCCGAAGGGCGTGTCCAGTTCGACCTCTTCCACGTCCTCCAAATCGTCCATCCGGTATAAACCACTTCCGCCGAGAACACCCAGTTCTGCCCTCATGACGCCCCTCTTATTCCTTTCGCCTCAGCCCAGCGCCTTGCGACTGATCGCGCGTTACACTACCGCGCGGAGGTGACGCGTCTCGTGCAGCTGCAGGATAGCACTTCGCTCCCGGAACGTGATGATACCCACTCGCGGAGCTGGCCATTTTGGAGTGCGACGCTCCGTGTTCTTCTCTTGCTTGGAATGCTCACCTGGTGGTTGAGTGTCCTTGCGCGAGTCACGACGAACGTCCCCTCCTCGGTGGATGCACCATCGCTCCTTCGCCCAGGAGTGACACAACTGCCGGACTCACGCGTCGAATTCCTCGGAGACTGGGTCATGCAGACTATCGGAACCGAGTCATTCGTGGCGACCCGCGTTGCTGGCGACAGGCTTCGCTTCGGGTTTGTGGGGACCGAACTGGGTATCGTCGTGCGCGCGGGACCAGATGCTGGAAGCATCTCGGTACGGATACGCGAAGGCACCAGGAATGACTCGGCATCTCGCGAGGTGTCCACGATCCTCAACCTTGAGAGGTCTTCCGCCCGAGTTGAGACCCTCACGCTCGGAAAGAGCCTTGCCCCTGGCGTTTACGTGGCCGAAATTCGCAACGAGGACTCAGCCGAACTGGCCCTCGCCGCGATTATTGTTCACAGCCGTCCGGGTGTTTGGTGGGCTTGGTTACCGCCCCTCGGTCTGGGACTTTTGGGGCTGGGGGCATCTCTCCATGCCTGGTGGAACGCGCTGGTAACGGCCCTGGGCTGGTGGAAACTTGGAACTGAGTCATGATCGAACGCTCATCGCCTGTTCAGCGTGCATTCTCTCGGGCGAGGCAAATTGGGCCCAGATGGGTGGACTCCACCGACCTTCTGACTTGCCTCCTTCTTTTCTTGCTTGCTGTCCTCGCCACCGGACTGCCGTTTGGTATTGCCGTTGGCCTGCTGGGCGTAATGGTGATCGCAGCCGTGTGGCGCCCACAAGCAGCGCTTCTCGCTGTTCCGGCAACCATACCGTTCGCGCCGCTTCATGCTGTGATAGGTGGCGCTTCTTTCTCTGTGCTAGAACTGGCACTGGTCAGTGCCGTCGGTAGCGTCGCGCTACGAGAGGTGTGGAGTTGTCTCAGAGTTCGCTCGTTGCGA
This sequence comes from Thermomicrobium sp. CFH 73360, assembly GCF_023806465.1. Lineage (GTDB taxonomy): Bacteria > Chloroflexota > Chloroflexia > Thermomicrobiales > Thermomicrobiaceae > Thermomicrobium. The sequence goes on from NZ_JAMSLS010000004.1 coordinate 150,953, forward strand.
CATTCTCTCTCGAGGGCTGGAGAGCTCGTCTCGCGCGTTGCATTCGCCCCACTTGCACTAGCCTTGGTCGTAGTGGGAACCGCCTCACTCGGTGTTGTTGCTGATCCGTCACATGTGCGCGAGAGCCTTCGCGAGTGGCGTTGGGTCGTCGTAGAGCCCATCGCGTACTACGTGGCGGCGCTCTGGCTTTTACAGCGCCCTGACGGATGGCGCAAACTGCTTGGAGCATGGATCGGTGCATCGGTGCTTGCAGCGATGGTCTGCGTCACGCAATGGTTTTCTGGTGGAGGGCTGATGGTCGAGGGTGTTCGTCGCTTGACGGGGTTCTATCCGCATCCGAACGCTGCTGCATTGGCGCTTGAACGGCCAGCGCTGCTAGCGCTCGCAATCGGCTTAGCAAGCACGGGTCGTGCCCGCTATGTCTGGGGATGCTCGAGTGCTGTCATCGGCTTGGCGACGGCACTCACGTTCTCGCGTGGAGCCCTCCTCGCCCTTCTTCTGGGCACGGCGGCTGTGCTTTGGACGCTGCACCATCGCCGATGGTTGTACGGGCTTTTCCTTGCTGGCTTCTTGGTTGCGTTCTTTGCAGTCGTTGCTTTCCCTGAACGGCTCCGCGCCGGGGTGTGGGCTGATGGAGAGGCACTGCGGCTAGCGATTTGGAAAAGCACCTTAGCGATGATTGGTGATCGCCCATTGACAGGAGTTGGACTCGATCAGTTCCTCTATCAATATGCACCGCGCTACATCGATCCCGCGGCGTGGCCCGAGCGCTTTACCAGTCATCCGCACAATCTCTTTCTGGATGCTTGGGTGACGTTCGGGACGAACGGGATCTTTCTTTTGACGAGTGCCGTCTGGTTGGTCGTCAAAACAACTCGCCAGCGTCTGGTGTGGCCACTGGACTTCGCGGTCGGTATAAGCCTGCTGGGGGGATTCGTGCACGGTCTCGTTGATCGGGGCTTTTTCACTCCTGAGCTGTCGCTCTCGTTTTGGCTCGCGGCTGTCATACTAGATGCGCCGCGCACCGCACGCAGCGCGGCAATGGAGACTGGAGGGAAGCCGTGCGAGTGCTGGTGACAGGCGGCGCAGGTTTCATTGGCTCGCATCTCTGCGAGGCATTACTGGAAGACGGGTTCGAAGTCATCGCTGTCGACAACCTCTTGACCGGACGGGTCGAGAACATCCAACACCTACTGGCCCACCCCCGTTTCCAGTTCGTCCAACAGGATGTCACGGAGGGAGCGGAGTTCGAGGTCGATGCCATATATCACTTGGCGAGCCCGGCGAGCCCAGTCGGCTACCGGCGTTATCCGATTCAAACCTTGTTAGTGAATTCGCTCGGCACGTTACGACTTCTCGAACTGGCACGCCGAACTGGCGCACGCTTCCTCTTTGCGTCGACTTCTGAGGTCTATGGGGATCCTCTTGTTCATCCGCAGCCCGAAGATTACTTCGGAAACGTCAATCCTGTTGGGCCGCGGAGTTGTTATGACGAGGGGAAACGCTTTGGCGAGGCCTTGACGATGGAATTCGTCCGGGAGTACGGGGTCGATGCCCGGATCGCACGAATCTTCAACACTTATGGGCCGCGAATGGATCCTGACGATGGTCGCGTGGTTCCCAACTTCATTGTTCGTGCCCTGACTGGTCAGCCACTCGAAATCTTTGGCGATGGCTTGCAAACCCGTTCGCTGTGCTACGTATCGGACATGGTTCGTGGACTTCGCCTCGTCATGGAACGCGATCAGCTCGCCGGCACAGTCTTCAATTTAGGGAACCCTGATGAGCGAACAGTGTTGGAACTGGCTGAGCTTGTCCAACGCCTGATTGGCAGATCGGTTCCTCTTGTGTTCCGGCCACCTCGCCCAGATGACCCGGTACGGCGTTGCCCAGACATCACACGCGCCCAGACGATCTTGGGCTGGGAGCCACGCGTGTCACTCGAAGAGGGCATGGGCGAGACGATCCGGTATTTCCGTAACGTGCTCGCAGCAACGGCCTCGGCTGATGAATGAAGCGATTCGCTCCTATCGACTCCGCATGCTGGACTTCGGGCTTGCGCTGGCAGGGATCCTCGCAGCGCTTGTTCTGGTGGTGGTTCCAGCGCCGCTCGGCATCGCTATGGTTATTGGCTCGCTTGTCGGTCTAATCCTGCTCATCTGGCCAGCTGCGATCCCAATCACGCTTGTCCTCTCAGTTCCGGTACAGGATGTCGTCCAGCTGCCGTTAGCCGGCATCGGGATCACGGCCACACAGCTCATGCTTGCCACAGCCATGTTCTTGTTGCCGATCGTCCTCCTCGTGCGGCGTCGACTTGTGCACTATCCAGCAATTGCCATTGCCTTGACAATCTTTCTTCTTGTCCAGGTTGCCTCACTTGCTGTTGCCCAGAACTTGCTCTTCGGCGTGGCGACGATTTACCGGTGGACGGCAGCACTCCTTGCTTTCCTCGTCACTATTCACCTCGTTACAACGAGAAGAGCGGTTATTGTCCTCGGTTTCGGGATCAGCGCTGCGGCGGTCGCTGAAGTGGGCTTTGGAACGTTACAGAGCGCGCTCGGTCTGGCACCACCCAGCTTCGCAGTGGCAAGTGGCATTTATCGGGCTTATGGAACATTTGGCCAACCGAATCCCTTTGCTGGATATCTTGAGATGACCGGTCTGTGGTTGGCTGCACTGAGCTTGTGGGCCGTACGGCATGCCGGAGAACTACTACGGCGCTATCGACGGGAACGTCTTCGCGATCTTGTTTCCAGTGCGGCGACGCGAAAGCGAATGCTCTTGACCGCTGTTACGGCGGCGTGGTTCGGCGTCGGAGCCTTTGTGAGCTTTGTTGGAATTATTCTAAGTTTTTCACGTGGCGCCTGGGTTGGAACCTTCGCAGGCATCGGCGTCTTCGTTTTGTTTGCCCCACGAACGGTACGCCGATTGAGTCTGGTTGCAGCTCTCCTGGTGGCCACGGTGGCGTTGGCTGGTGGATGGCAAGAGCTCCCTTCTGCGGTTCGTGAGCGAGCACAGCAGCTCCTTACGCAAAGTCGACCGTTTGATGTACGGGACGTGCAGCTCACGCGCGAAAATTGGGCTGTCGTCGAACGGATGGTGCATTGGCAAGCCGCATGGGGCATGGTCTTGGATCATCCCTGGACAGGCGTTGGGGCAGGGAACTTCGGAGTCGCCTTTCCGGAGTATTCTCCTCACCCACTCTTCAGGATCGCTCGTGGCCATGCGCACAATTACTATCTTCACGTTCTTGCAGAGTTAGGAATACCCGGGCTCCTAACGTACACTGCGGTGCTGATCACGGGGCTGACGTTGCTCGTCCGGACACTTCGTCACGCGCACTCTTCCTTTGATCGCCTTCTCGCGCTTGGAACGCTCGCAGCGACGGCAGCTGTTATGGTCCATAACCTCGTCGAGAACTTGCATGAATTACATCTCAGCGTTCACCTGTTCGCGCTGTGGGGACTGGTATGGCGAGCAGGAGCCGGGTGGACTCAATTTGGAGGCAATCGGTGAGTACCGAGCAGTCAGAGGCCCACCTCTTCAAACGTGAAGCTGCCGACCCAGCATGGAATAGCGCACGTTCCTGGCCTACGATTCTGCGAGTCTTAGCTGGCCTCCTGGCTTTCATTGGGCTTGCTGGTGTGGCATGGTGGCGCAGTGGTGCTGACCTCCGTCGGGTTCTGGAGCTGCTCGGGGAGGCTCAGTGGGGATATGTCGCGATCGCTTTCGCGGCTTACTACGGCTCTTTCCCGCTTCGTGCCTGGCGTTGGCATCGCCTCCTTTCCCAACTTCCAACGAGCGTTCATCCATTCCGCCCCTATCACCTCCTCCGCCCTTACCTTTATGGCTGGCTCCTCAACTGCGCTCTCCCAGGCAAGGTCGGCGAACTCTACCGTAGCTACCTCGCTCACCGGCGACTGCAGATTGCGCTCGGAACAGTGATTGGGACAGTCCTGATCGAACGGAGCGCCGATTTCCTCTTCCTTGCGCTTCTTTTTCCCCTCGTCGTGGTACTCGTCCTCGGCACGGATCCCGGCAAACCCATACTGACGCTGCAATTTGTGGCGATGCTCTTGAGCGCCGCATTCGTTGTTGGTCTCGTGACACTTCGCCACCTCGGTCGGTTTCTACACAAGCTTCCAACATTCCTGCAACACCCAGCGCAGAGACTCATCCTGGGTCTTCAACTCAATCGACACACTGGCATTGCCGTGGGTATCTCCACCTTCCCCCTGTGGCTCTTGGAGGGGCTCCGCGTCTACGCCGAGTCCCGCGCCCTCGGTCTCTCCTTAGGCCCTCCTCTCACACTCCTCGTTGCACTCGTCGCTGCCCTCTTGACCACGATTCCACTCACACCAGCTGGAGTGGGAGCCGTTGAGCTTGGGATTGCGAGCACCCTGGTCCTCTTGGGCATCCCTGTTGAGCAGGCCATCGCACTGGCTTTGCTCGACCGATTCGTCGCTTACTGGAGCGTCTTTCTACTGGCTGGCATTCCTTGGTTGATTGACCATTTTCGAAGGACCTGACATGATGAGGGTGGGCCTCGATTTCTCAGCCGGTGTCGCACAACCAGCGGGTATTGGACGATATGTCCGCGAATTAGCGCGAGAACTTGCAGATCTCCTTGGCCGCGACCTTGTGCTCTGGTATGGTCGGACTCCTAGTCATCCCGCCGGCACGCCGCCTCCAACAGCCACCCCCCGCGCCCTTCCACTGTCAGAAACCGATCTCATGCGTCTCTGGTATCGCTTTCGTTTTCCACTGCCCGTTGACCTCGTGACGGGTGCGGTTGACCTTGTGCATGGTCCCAACTTCCTTGTGCCCCCAGCTCGCGTGCCGCGCCTCGTGACGATCCACGACTTGAGCTTTCTCCTCGTCCCGGAACTCGGGCATCCTCGCTTAGTCCGTTTTCTGTCCAACACCGTGCCGCGGATGCTCCGAGAGGTCGGCGCCGTTATCACTGTGAGTGAGGCCGTTCGCGACGATCTCTTGCGCTTGTATCGCATAGCCCCCAACCGCGTCTTCGCTATCCCACATGGCGTCTCATCTCGCTTCTCACCAGTTCCAGAGGACGAGCGCCGCGCGGTTCTTGCCAGTTTTGGTCTGCGCGATCCCTATGTCATTGCAGTCGGCACGATCGAACCACGGAAGGGCTACCCAGTTCTCATTCGAGCAATCGAACTTGCAGCAATCCAGCTGCCTGACCTTCAACTCGTCGTCGTAGGATCAACTGGTTGGCTAGCAGAACCGATCGAAGCGGCTCTGTTGGAAGCTGAACGGCGTGGGCGGCTGGTACGGTTCCGTAGCATTGGAGATCGAACCTTGGCAACGCTCTACAGCGGCGCAGCAGCCTTTGTCACTGCGTCGTACCATGAAGGTTTCAACCTTCCCTTACTTGAGGCAATGGCCTGCGCTGCTCCAGTGATCGCGACCGATCTTCCTGCACATCGCGAGGTAGCCGGAGATGCTGCCCTCTTCGTCCCAGTCGATGCACCACACGAACTCGCAGAGGCAATTCTGAGTGTGCTCATGAATGGTTCACTGCGCGAACGTCTCAGTCGCACTGCAAGGGAGCGTGCTCAACTCTTCACCTGGCGAAGATCGGCCGAGAGACATGTCGAGGTGTATCGTCAATTTGCACGATCCAGCTAGAGCATTGAGCGAGATTCGTCCTGTCGCTGTTAGAGTGCACAGAAAACACGGCTGGAGCTGACGCGGTCCATCATTCGCTCGACGGTGCAAAATGCTTACTACAGAGTGGATACTCGGATCGGCTTTCGTCCAATGGGGATTAATCGGCGCTACGGCGGTTAGCTTCCTCTCGCTCTTCGGCATCGCGTCTCTTGGATCGACAACCATCGATCGATTTGCCGATAATCAGGCTCGACGAATTCTGGCGAACTCGGCCACTCCGCTTGCCGCACAACTTCTTAACCGCTTTGTCGACCTCATCTTCGCAGCCATTGCCCTTCGGATTCTTGGCGTCGAAGGGAATGGCCAGTACGCGATTGCGACCGTCACCTGGCTCTATCTGAAAACGATGTCAGACTTTGGACTCTCAATACTTGTTGCACGGGAAGTTGCCAAGCATCCGGAGTCAGCCGGACGACTTGTTGGCACCACAACCCTTTTTCGTCTTTTTGTCCTCACTCTTCTTCTCCCCATCCTGATCTCATTCCTCGTACTCGGAAGTTATTGGCTCAATCTGTCTCACCCTAGTGTTTTGGCAATCCTACTCTTGACCTTTTCTATTATCCCTGCAAGTTATGCTGAAGCAATTAACTCAGTTTTTACTGGTGCTGAACGCCTCCACCTGCCAGCGATCCTCACCGTCTTCACCAACCTGATTCGTTTTTCCCTCGGATTGCTTGCTCTCGGCCAAGGGTTCGGCGTGCCAGGTATCGCAGGCGCGGCTGTGCTCGCCACCTTGTGTAATGCTGCGGCCCTCCACATTGCCGTCCAGCGCCAGAATGTGCGGATCCTGTGGGAATTCTCAGCAACCGAAGCGAAGGCTCTTACTCAAACCGCCTGGCCGCTCTTGCTCAACGGGCTGCTCATCACGGTTTTCTTTCGGATTGACACGTTCGTGATCCAAGGCTTTGCAGGCACACGTGCACTCGGTATCTACGATGCAGCCTACAAGCTTCCCAATCTTCTTCCCTTGCTTCCGTCTTACTTTGTGCTCGCCATCTTCCCACTACTGTCCCGTCAATCTGGATCTGACTTGCGTCGAACCTTCGAACTCGGAGCAAAATTCCTTGTCGTTATTGCCTGGCTGATCGTCTTGGTGACACTCTTCGCCGCACCCCTCTTCATCAGAATTCTCGGCGGTAGAGCCTTTCTACCAGACGCCGCAGACACGTTGCGCATTCTCATTTGGTTCGCGCCACTGCACTACCTGAACGGTATCGCCCAGTACGCGGTGATCGCAGCGAATCGCCAACGCGAAATTGCTCCGGCATATGCGGTGGCGACAACCTTCAATGTCGTCGCGAATCTGATCGGTGTACCGCTCTTTGGCTATCGTGCCGCTGCAGTCGTCACCGTTCTGACCGAAATCGTGCTGTTCTCGTTCCTCCGCAGGTCACTCCAGCGGGGGTTGGGTGCGATCGACTGGAAAAGTCTCCTCCTGCGGCCATTCGTCGCCTTTACGGTTGCATACCTTGGGAGTCTTGTTGTACCAGGGCTGCTTTGGCTTTCGATACCCTTTGCCGTCCTCCTTTACATCATCGCGCTTCGCCTCACCGGAACCATTCGTAACGAAGAACTGGCCCTGCTCCGCCCTCTCCTCCCGCGTTCCAGTTCTTCGCGCCTTCAGCCTTGACTGCTAGCACGACAATCGGATAGCGGCTCGACCACCACACGTTGGTCACGCATCCGCCAGTACGCAATCCAGCGACCGTCGGGGGCAATCTCCCACATGTCCGACAGAACCTGATCGCCAAGCTCCGCTGATGCACACACCTCCAGGTCGGGAAGAGAATAACCGATGAGTCGATCGTGTTCCTTCCCCCACTGAAGCACCCATACCGACTTCTGTGCCACCCGGTAATTCGTCTCGATCGGCAAATGCTTCGAGGTTCCTGTCTCAAGGTCAATCAGCCACACGCCATCGTCCTTCGGTTCGCCAGACAATACTTGAGTCACAAGCACACTGCGAGTTCCCGGGACTGGTCGCAGATTGACAAAAAATCGACCATTCTTCACAAGATGCAGACCACTGCTCGGTGGTGTTGACACCCAGAGCCCGGCCTGTGAGTCCTCTGGAGTTTCGCCCACCACGAGGAGCTCCGAACCGGCACCCGACCATGCGAGCGCACTCACCCGCAAACGTCCGACGAAATACGTCTCACCACTTGCACGATCCAACACCATTACCCGTGCGATACGACTGACCGCCGAACTCGGAACCGATGATTCTTCAGGCACAGACCAAGCGAGCCAACGGCCGGTCGCATCCGGGTAGACGATGGCGCCTCCGTTCTCAATGCTCCCACTGCTTGAACCATCCCATTTGAACAGCGTGGTTCGCCCTGATATCGGATCAGGGACGGCAATGACGTTCGGACCGGGAACACCAAATCGTGGAGCAACCCAACGGCGCTCCCCTGATACCACGTTCACAAGCCACCCACCAGGTCGCGGCTCGACATCGTAGACCAGTAGCCAATCGACACCAGCCCAGGCAAAGACACCGCAGCACTCTGCAGCAACGATCTCACTGCGATCCTCAGCAGTGGGCTGTACTGTAGGAGAAGCTGTCCAATCCCCCAACGCCTCTTTCGGCACCGTGCGCGTCAGTAGCTCTCTCCGGCTAGTTGGTGTCGGTGTCGACACCATCCCGTCCAACGAAGCGGGAGTACTGGAAGGGAGAGCAGTTGCGGAGTATAGCGCCGTCGGATACGCGGCAGGTCCTATGCCTTGGAAACGACAGCTCACTAGTATCCCAAACAATGTGGCGGCAAGAATCGGTAGGTAGTACCGCCAGAGCACGCGCTCACCGTGGCCAGGTGTCCTGCCACTCATTCAGGAGTATCCCTCCAAAGGTCACGTCCGGCTGATCCCAAGGCGTTCGCCATTGCATTGGGCTTTCGTAGGGCAACACGAACCGTTGCCCTGGAAGCGTCAGCCCGAGTGTCAGCCGACGCCAGTCTGCCTCGATCAGGGACACAGGGTTGAATGCCCGTCTCATACTGGCGTCGCGAATTTCCAGATGGAGATGGGGCGCTCGATCACAGTTCGGGCTCGCGGGATCCCCAACTTTGCCAACCGGATCGCCTTGCTGGACACGCTATCCCACCTGAAGCGGAGAGCGCTCCAGAAGGTGTCCGTAAAGCGATCGATACCCGTTCGGATGCGCGATAACGACGTTGTGAGGCGCCGCACCATATGGCCCATCGACTGCGACGACGATACCGTCTCCGATGGCTCGCACGATCGTGCCACATCGGGCAGCAAAATCCACACCGAAATGCAGGCCTTGACCAGCCCGGTAAAGGACGGCCCGATTGCGGTAGGCGGTCACCGTGTTGCCGTACCACTGACTCACAAACCAGGTTGAGACTCCCGGAGGCTCCGCGAAAGGCAAAGCGAACGGCGCACTTCCGTGGACTTCCCCTTCCGCGAGGGGAAGGACACTGGCAAACACGAGGATTACCAATCCTAACGCGGTGTTCCGGGCGCGTACCAAGAGACCGACTCCGTGCTGGTGTCCCGTGCGAAACGATACACTGATGACGGGGTGGGACGCCGGAGGCGAATATGCTCACTGTCCTCCACGGCAACAGCGAACTTCTCCGGCGAGAGACACTAGCGTCTCTCACGAATCGCGAAGACCCGAGCGGATTCGCGACGACACGTTTTCCTCCTGGCACCCCGCTTGCTTCAATCGCCGCAGCAGCACGCACTCCTGCATTCTTTGCGGAGCGTCGACTCATCGTGGCTGAAGGACTGCTATTAGACACTCTGCGTGTTAATACTCTGGACCAAGAGCTCCTGGACTTACTCCGGACTCTCCCAGAATCCTGCCACCTCATAACCATTGAGCCACTCCTTCCCCAAGAAGTGATCCAACGGCTCACGACACACCTCGGAGCCTCCGTTCAATTTATTCGCTGCATTGTCCCATCCGGGAAGGAGATGGTTCGTTGGGTTCGCGAGCGAGCGCGCTCGTACGGTGTAGAGATTGAACCTGACGCAGCGGAAGAGTTTGTCCTTGCCCTTGCGCCAACGGCACTGCAGGATCGTCACGCCGAGATTAATTCTGATCGAAGCGAGACAAACTCAGTGGATCTCACCCGGATCAATACAGAACTGGCGAAGCTCGCTGTTGCGGTGTATCCGGCTACCGTCATTCGCGTGGCCGACGTGCGCACGTTCGTGAGTCCGGATGAACCGCCGCTCGAATGGGCACTGATCGACGCTGTGCAACGAGGACAGTCCGACGTCATCGTTCGTGAGCTGGAGCGCGCCCTCGACACAGGAAACCCGCCGGAATTGTTGCTCGGCCAACTCGCTGGCTACTTCGAAGGTCTGGTTGCGGCGCTGACGCAACCAGACCTCTCGCCCGACGTAGTTGCAGCAGTGACAGGCGTAGCGGCGAGGAGGATTGCGCAGCTACGGCGGCAGCGAAGCCAGCGAACTATCGAACAGGCCCGCGAGGCGCTCGCGATGCTGCGCACGATCGACGCGGGTTTTAAGCGTGGTCTTGTGCCCGACATGGAGGCCGCGCTCGTTGCCGCTCTTCTGTCCTTTGGGCAACAAGCGCGGCCGTCGCCCGGATCGCCGAAACGTTGACTTTGCTGCTCAGGATGCCTGTTGCTGCTGTTGTTGCTGCAGGCGCGCCTTCACCAGAGCGTTGAAGCGCTTCATCAGACGCGACTTCCGGCGAGCAGCATTGTTCTTGTGGATAACCCCTTTCGCTGCTGCGCGATCGAGCGTCGAGATCGCATCGCCAATTGCTCGCGCTGCAGCTTCGAGGTCGCCGGCTTCCATGAGTTTTCGCGCCTTCTTGATGAATGTGCGTGCCGCAGAGCGCCACATCCGGTTACGGATACGTCGCCGCTCCGATCGACGGAGAGCTTTCGCAGCAGATTTCGTGTTCGGCAAGGCTCCTTACCCCCTTGGTTTCTCGAACCTGCACGCGTTGTCCTGGCTCCAAAGTCTAGCATGAAAAGGATTTCGCTGCCGCTCCAGCATTCCCGATCACCGGTACGACGGAGCTCCCAGTAAGATACCGCGGGAGTCACAGGAGGCTCCATGACGGTCGAGCAGCAGAAAAGGCAGCATCTCGCTCGCGCGACGCTCGTTGTCGCCGCGCTGTTTGTCGCAAGCCGCCTCCTCGGTCTACTACGCGACATCCTCATCGCGGCAAGATTCGGGACCTCACCGGACTACGATGCCTATGTTGCAGCCTTCCGGATCCCTGATCTCATCTTCCTTGTGGTGATGAGCGGTGCTTTCGGTTCGGCATTCATTCCGGTCTATGCTGAACTTCTGACGAAGGGGCAGCGTCACTCGGCTTGGCGACTAGCCAACACGCTCCTGAGCATGACGGTCGCCATGTTTCTGCTCGCCTCTCTAACTGTGCTGATCACCGCAGATAGCTTGATCGGTACTCTCGTTGCACCAGGGCTCAGCCCCGAAAGCCGTGCGCTGGCAGCGGATCTCACCCGCCTGCTTATGCTCTCACCGTTGTGCCTCGGAATCGGAGCCGCTGCCAAGGCTATGCTCGAGTCGAAATCCCGCTTTACGGAACCAGCAGTTGCACCGCTCCTCTATAACCTAGGCATCATCGCCGGAACGGTCGCCCTCGCCCCTTTCGCCGGTGTCTACGGCCTGGCTATCGGCGTCATCGTGGGTGCCGCGGGTTATGCGGCTCTGCAACTTTGGGCGCTCTACCGGACTGGGTGGCAGTTTCGCCTATCCTTTGACCGCTCTGTCACCGGCCTCCGCGATGTCCTATCTCTCCTTGGACCACGCCTGCTTGCTCAAGCTGCCATGCAGGCAAATCTCCTGATTACCACCAACCTTGCCTCGCGAATCGGCCACCAGTACATTGCCTCATTGCAGTATGCCTATCAAATATTTCTCCTCCCACACGGTATTTTCGCGCTTAGCGTAGCCACAGTTCTCTTTCCTACCCTGACACGCTATCGGTCAGCGGGAGACTACCACCAGCTCCAACGGACAGTTGGCCAGACGTTGCGTGTGCTGGTTCTCATTACGATCCCAATGACAGTACTCTTTGGCGGATTCTCGCGCAGCATCGTGCAAACACTTTTCCAGTTCGGTGCCTTCACCGCCACCTCGACATACCTGGTCTCGGAGGCCCTCCGCTGGTTCGCACCCGGGCTCCTCGCTTATGCAATCGTGGAACTCCTCACACGCCTGTCCTACGCTTTTAAGGACAGCCGCTCGCCCGTCATCGCCGCGCTCGTCGCAGTTGGGACAAATCTTGTGCTCAGTCTCACACTCATCGGAGTCCTCGGTCATCGTGGCTTGGCCCTCAGTCTCGCACTGGCAACGACAGTCGAAATGGTTGTCCTCGGTCTCCTTGTGCACCGACGGGTACGCCTGAACCTAAGCGAGACACTCAGAGGATTAGCGCGAGCACTTCCAGCCCTCGCAACGCTCACCATAGCCACTCTGTGGTTTGCAACTCCCCTAGCGCTGGCAACGGATCCCACGCGCGGACGCTCGTTCGCACAATTCTTCGCCTTTGGATACACAGTGGCAGCCGTCCTCGCGGCCTATGTGCTCATTGCTCTTGTCTTTGGTCAACCTGACATCACACGCCTCGCCGCCACCTTCAAGCGAATGCTTCGCCGGCCGATGAGGCAAATCGTGGCAGCTATACTTGGACGGTGATGCTGCGGTAGATGGGACGACGAGCGGGCGATGACGGAACAGGAACGAATTCGCAACTTCAGTATCATCGCGCACGTCGACCACGGGAAGTCGACGCTCGCTGACCGTCTCCTTGAGTTCACACAGACGATCAGCGATCGGGAGATGGTCGAGCAAGTGCTCGACTCGATGGACCTCGAACGCGAGAAAGGTATCACCATCAAGGCACGCGCGGTTCGGATGCAGTATCGAGCGCGTGACGGGGAGACTTACGTCTTGAACCTGATCGACACCCCGGGACATGTGGATTTTTCAGCGGAAGTTTCTCGCAGTCTGGCTGCCTGCGAGGGTGCGCTTTTGGTCGTCGATGCAACACAGGGGATCGAGGCCCAGACACTCGCCCACGGTATGCTGGCCATCGATCTCGGGCTTACGATTATCGGCGTAGTCAACAAAATCGATCTTCCGAACGCAATGCCAGAACGCGTTGCACAAGACTTGATGGATCAATTCGGTTTATTACCGGACGAGATCATCTTCGCCTCCGCAAAGGAGGGGATTGGCGTCGAAGAAATCCTCGAAGCGATCGTGCGTCGTGTACCACCGCCGCGCGGCAATCGCGAAGCACCTCTCCGTGCACTGATCTTTGACTCCCACTATGATCCGTATAAGGGAGTCGTTGCCTACATTCGTGTAGTCGACGGAACTTTGCATACCGGTGAGCCGATTCTCATGATGGCGAGCGGCGCGAATGGGGAAGCCTTAGAACTCGGTCAGTTCCGGCCGCTTATGACACCAGTTGCAGCTTTGGCTGCTGGGGAAGTTGGCTATGTGGCGACTGGGCTCAAGGTTGTGCGTGACTGCCAGGTCGGAGACACCGTCACGCACGCTCAACGCCCAGCTCGCGAACCACTGCCTGGTTACCGCCCAGTCAAGCCGATGGTCTTCGCCAGCTTCTATCCCGTGAACAGTGACGACTACGAGGCGCTGCGCGACGCTCTGGAGAAGCTTCGGCTCAACGATGCGGCTTTGGTTTTCGAACCGGAATCATCCGAAGCACTCGGCTTCGGTTTCCGCTGCGGCTTCCTGGGACTTCTTCACATGGAGATCATTCAAGAACGACTCGAGCGCGAGTACGAGCTGGAGCTGCTGGCGACGGCACCTAGCGTGCAATACGAGATTGTGAAACGAGATGGCACGACCGTACTCATTGATTCCCCGGCCGAGATGCCGCCAGCGGGCGAGATCGAAGAGATCCGTGAGCCTTGGGCACGAGCCACGATCTTGACACCCAGCCGGTATATCGGCGGACTCATGGATCTCGTCACCAGCCGGCGCGGTCAGCTCGTCGAAATGGAGTACTTTGGTGAAGACCGGGTCCGTTTGACCGTCGACGTGCCACTGGCCGAACTCATTGTCGACTTCTACGATCAGCTTAAGTCGCGCTCTCAGGGCTATGCATCGATGGATTACCAACCGATCGGTTACCGGGCCGGCGATCTGGTCAAGTTGGACATCCTCGTCCATGGGCGGCGTGTCGACGCCCTGTCGCTCATTTGCCACCGTGATCAGGCCTACGCCCGTGGGCGAGAGCTGGTCGAGAAGCTTCGCTCTTTAATTCCGCGACAGCTGTTCGACGTACCGATCCAGGCTGCGATCGGCAGTCGAGTCATCGCGCGCGAAACGATCCGGGCCATTCGGAAGAATGTGCTCGCCAAGTGCTACGGAGGCGATGTCACCCGGAAGCGCAAGCTACTGGAAAAGCAAAAGGAAGGAAAGGCCCGCATGAAGCGGATCGGCAGTGTCGAGATCCCACAGGAAGCCTTCCTCGCTGTTCTCAGCCTCGGCGATTCATCAAGTCACTCCTCGCGGTGACGATATGCCTGCACGCGCACGCCTCACGATTGTCGGCCTCGGGCCAGGCGCACCTGAGCATCTTACAACTGCTGCTGCCGCTGCTCTTTCTGAGGCGCGCGTCTTGGTCCGTACCCGTCTCCACCCAGTTGCCCAGTCCTTCCCTCATGCAGACCGCTGGATGACGTGCGACGATCTCTACGAAGCAGCAATCTCCTTTGAGGAAGTCTATGACCGGATTGTAGGTCGTGTGATCGAGGAGGCTCGCCGAGCCCCGCTCGTCTACGCTGTACCCGGTCACCCCCTTGTCGGCGAAGCGACGGTGCGCCGTCTCCTGGTTGATGCCCCACAGCACGGGATTGAGTTCTCCATCGTGCCCGGTTTGAGCTTTGTCGACGCAGTCTTGCCGATTTTGGGCATCGACGCCTTGGCAACAAATCTGCAAATCGTCGATGCGCTTGAACTGGTGAGCTGTCTGGAAGCAGCGCCCTTCGCAGCCGGCCGGTCTCCTCTCTCTCCACTGCGACCAGCCTTGTTGGGTCAGCTCTATGATCGGCCGCTTGCCTCCCAGGTCAAGCTGGCACTGGAGCGCCTCTATCCTCCAACCATCACTGTCAGCATCGTGCGCCAGGCAGGTACAAGCTCACCGCTGGTACTGCACGTTCCGTTGCACGAACTCGACCACTACCACTACGATGCCTCGACCGCTGTCTATCTCCCTCCGGTCGATCCACTCGACGCGCGTGTAACCGATGCACTGCAACAGGTCGTGGCGCGACTCCGGGCCCCAGGGGGATGCCCCTGGGACCGTGAACAGACACATCAGAGCCTCCGACGGCACCTCCTGGAAGAGACGTACGAGGTATTGGAAGCGATTGATCGTGAGGATGACGAGGCGCTGTGCGAGGAACTTGGAGATGTCCTCTTGCAGGTCATCATGCATGCACAGCTGGCCGAGGAGCGAGGCACCTTTGTCTACGAGGACATCGTCGCTGCAGTGATCGAGAAGCTCGTGCGTCGTCATCCGCATGTCTTCGGAGAAACAAAAGCCGAATCGGTGGGCGTCGTTTTGACACGATGGGAACAGATTAAGGCAGCTGAACGGGAGGAAGAGGAGCCACCACGTCACGTTGTCCCGCTCACACTACCGGCGCTTGCACGAGCGCAAGAACTGGTCGAACGGCTCCGACGACTTTATCCGGAACGCTATGAAGCCCTGCGACAACACGTGGCAGGTATGACACCGGAGACAACGGCCGACACGATCCGGCAGCAACTCGTGAGTAGCGTGCTAGCTGCCTCTGAGCAGGCGCTCGACGCAGAGGCAGTGCTTCGCCTGTGGACGCTGGAACTCGAACGAACACATTTTAGTGACGCATCCGCATATCAATCCGATGCCTGACGGATCTGGAAGGGCTTGAGGGGCACGATTCATCGCGCCCAGAAGGGAGCAAGAGCATGACCGATGGGCTGACTTCGACGCAGCGGGCCGGAACTCGCCGTTACACTACCTGCGGGGAACTCCGCCGCGAACACGTTGGTCGCACAGTTACGCTCAAAGGCTGGGTCCATCGCCGGCGCGATCATGGTGGGTTGATCTTCCTTGATCTCCGTGATCGGTACGGGATCACCCAGGTGGTGGCTAACCCGGCGCACTCAAGTGAAGCGCACGGGATGGCCGAGCGCGTCAGGGCCGAGTATGTCCTGTCCGTGACCGGCCAGGTTGTCGCTCGACCGGAGGGAACCGTCAACCCGGCTCTCGCTACGGGGGAAATTGAAGTCCTCGCAGACCAGATTGAGATTCTTAACCCGGCGAAGACTCCACCTTTCCCAATCGCGGAAGAGACGGATGTTGACGAGTCGTTACGTCTCGAGTTCCGCTACCTCGATCTGCGACGAGCGCGCCTCCAGCGGAACCTCTTGCTTCGCCACCAAGTGGTGCGCTTCATTCGCCAGTACCTCGAGGAGCGCGAATTCGTCGAGATTGAGACACCAATGCTCATTAAGAGCACGCCGGAGGGTGCTCGAGACTACGTTGTTCCCAGTCGTATCTTCCCAGGGCATTTCTATGCCTTACCTCAGTCCCCACAACAGCTCAAGCAACTATTAATGGTGGCAGGTTTCGATCGTTATTACCAGATCGCCCGCTGTATGCGCGACGAGGATCTGCGCGCCGACCGGCAACCCGAGTTCACTCAAATTGACCTCGAGATGTCCTTCGTGGATGTGGAAGATGTCATCGAACTCGTTGAGGGTCTCTACACGGAACTCTTCGAGCGTTTTGCTTCAAAGCCACTCCTCTCAAAGCCGTTCCCCCGGCTCACCTATTCGGAAGCGATGCTCCGCTATGGAAGCGACAAGCCAGACCTGCGGTTTGGCCTGGAAATTGAAGACGTCTCAGATGTGTTCCGAGGAACCTCATTTGGCGTGTTCCGCACAGCCCTAGAACACGGGGGGGTAGTCCGTGGCTTCGCCGTGCCCGGCTTCGCTGATGCCTCGCGCTCTCAGCTTGATCAGTTGACCGAGGTGGCACGAACCTTCGGGGCGAAGGGACTCGTCTGGCTGGCACTGCATCAGGAAGAGAGCCGTGTAAGCGCCCGCTCCCCTGTCGCCAAGTTCCTGCAGCCAGAGGAAATCGCGGCGACTGCCCAGCGCCTGGGAGCCGGCCCCGGCGACCTTCTCTTGCTTGTGGCAGACGTCGAGAGTGTCGCAGCCAATGTGCTCGGCCGACTGCGCAACCATGTGGCGCGGGAACGAAAGTTGATCAACGAGAGTGTTCACGCCTTCTGCTGGGTTGTCGATCCGCCACTTTTCGAGTGGAACGAGGAAGAACAGCGCTGGGAAGCTATGCATCACCCGTTTACAAGTCCTTTGGACCAGGACGTTCCGCTTCTCGACACTGATCCCGGCCGAGTGCGCGCCAAGGCCTATGATCTGGTCGCGGATGGCTACGAACTTGGAACCGGGAGTATTCGAATCCACCGCCGGGAAGTACAGAACAAGATTTTCGCCATTATGGGATACGACGATGCAGAGATTGAGCGACGGTTCGGACATCTCTTGCGAGCTTTTGAGTATGGGGCACCACCGCACGGTGGAATGGCACCGGGCTTGGATCGAACCGTCATGATCCTCGCTGGAGAGTCTTCGCTCCGCGAGGTGATTGCGTTCCCGAAGAACCAACGGGCGCAAGATCTCATGCTCGGAGCCCCCTCACCCCTCGACGAGAAACAACTCCGAGAATTGCATCTCCTCGTGATTTACCCTGAGGAGCAAAACGATGCGACCGCGTCGTGAGCCGACCTCTAAAACAGGCTTCCGCGGTAAAGAGGGGACCGGCACCGGCCGGTCCCCAACTTGTGGTGAGCAGCGAGGAGTATGCGCTGTTAGCTTGCGGCCAGCTTCTTCGCGAGCTCAGCGATCTCCTCTGGGGCAAGGCCTGGTGCAAACTCTTCCGGAACCTCGGGCAAGTCGGGCACCGGTCCTCCTGCGGGCGGCCCATCGACCACCTCGAGCTCGCCATCTCCAGTTGGCGAGGGTCCTCGCCAGATCCGGGCGATCTCCTTGTAATCCTCAGGACTGAACCGGTAGAGGCGTCGGTGCACTCCCATGTTCTCGTACTTCCGGGCTTCCGGGAACTTACTATTCTCGATGTTCGGGATCGGCAGCAATTTCGTCACCTGCACGCCCGTCAGTGTCTCAAGCGCCTTAGCGTAGGCGGTGGCATGTACGCCACCGCGGACCAGCAGATAACCAATCATTTCACGCGCGACCGGGTTCGTTGTCATCTCATAAACACGGATCTTGTGCAAGCGAGCTCCACACTCAAGGAAAAAGTTATGCAACAGATCGAGCACCAGATTACCGCTGGAGAAAACGTAGTCGCCGTGCCAGAACGCCCCCATCGAGTTCCCAACGAAAGCTGTCTGCGCAGTGGCAATAAAGTGGTGCGTGTTGCGCAGATTCACTGCAGGTGCCAGCGGTGCAGTGTCCGGAGCACCCGGCTTGGTCGTACCAGTGAGCATGAGATTGACCGTCGCTGCGACCAGCTCAATGTGCCCAAGCTCCTCCGTCGCGATGTTCGCGATGAGATCGTAATACGGACGCAGCTTGTCGCGCCCCCGAAAGTTGAAAGATTGATAGGTATAGTTCATGAGCGTCGACATCTCGCCGAACCGCCCGCCGAGGAGCTCCTGAACCGCCGCCGCGGCATTCGGATCCGGCTCCTTTGGTTGCGGCAACTCGATCTGCAGCCGATCGATGCGCAGGTACATGGTACTCCCTCCCTTGTTTTAGTGCCTCTCCGCCATCGGACCAGGTCGCCCAAACGCTCGTCGGTCAATCACGGTGGTGCTCGCCCCGGAGGAAATCGTCTCCGCATGGCTACCACCTCCCGTTGCTGAGCGCATGACACAGCGTGGACATCGGCCGCGCCAAATCACCTGGGCTTCATCGACCTCAGCACCAGGGAGATCGGGCTGCAGACAAGGCTTCGCTCCGACGACGCACGGGACGTCGATAACACTACCGCATTCTCGACAGACAAAGTGATGGTGCCACACCCTCGCTGGCTCCAGGAGCATTCGTCCCGGCCCTGTGTCCGCAATCATCACGAGTCCGGACGACACCAAAGAGTGAATGACGTTATAGACGGTCGCACGGGAGAGTCGGAAACCGCGGGCACGCAGGCGAGCCAACACTTCATCCGCGGCCAGATGCCCGCCAGCACGATCCAACACATCGAGCACAAGGATCCGCGGTCGAGTGGCACGCAGTCCTGCTCTCCGCAGTCGCGCCACGAGCTGGCTCATCCGCTCCTCAGGGAGATTGTGACTCACCGAAGGACGATCCTTTCTTGACACTGTCCAACATAGCAGACTCGTTTGGACAGTGTCAAGACTGTTCGGTGCGGATCATCGGCGTGGTTGGACTCGGCTCTCGCCAGACCGCACGTGATGGCGTGCGATCGCGCCTCGCCGACGGCCTTGTCCCACGAAGCCCGTAGCTCATTGGGGCAAGACAAGGGCACAGAGTTGGTGACGCCGGACTCGTTGGAACCAGCGTCCAGTTTGGTTTAAAGGTTCCGAGCCCTGCACGCCGCCCCTTGACAGCGCACCCAGCTGCTGCCTATACTCTATGGTGCTGCCGAGGCGGCAGGGACGTGCCGAGGTGGCGGAATAGGCAGACGCGCTACCTTGAGGGGGTAGTGCCCGAAAGGGCGTGGGGGTTCAAATCCCTTCCTCGGCACCACTTCGCGGGCGATTAGCTCAGCTGGTAGAGCGCCACGTTTACACCGTGGAAGTCAGAGGTTCGAGTCCTCTATCGCCCACGAGTGCCCCCAGGCAGCATGAGCCGAGGTAGCTCAGTTGGTAGAGCACGTGACTGAAAATCACGGTGTCGGCGGTTCGATCCCGCCCCTCGGCACCAAAACAGAATGAGAAGCCGGCTCAATTGAGCCGGTTTTTTGTTGCTTTTCTCCTGTTAGAGCGGCACGAGCATCGAGTGGCTCGATGCTCGTGCCGCTCGCGATTCAACCTTGCTCTATCTCATCGGACGACGGCCTGGGAAGCCTCCACAAAGAGATCAATTGCGCGGCGATAATTCGCCGCGATCTTCTCCGCAGCAGCTTCGCGCGTCAGCGTTCCGTTCAAAAAGCCCTGCACACCTTCCCACCACAGCGTGCGGCCGATCGCAAATCCTATGTACCCCGGCACGCCCGCTCCCATGCGCAGCCAATGATCCACCCGCGCCGGATCGGCACCGCGACCAAGCACAACGCAACTCACTGCGTCGCGGCCACCGCTCCGCACCTTGGCCGCCATACGCTCGCAGTCTTCCCGACGATCGAGTCCCTCGATCTTCCAGATGTCCGGTACAACACCTGCCGCATAAAACTCGTCGATGGCCTGCAGGGTGAGGTCTGGACGGACTTCTCGGTCATAACGCTCGGCATCTCCGCCCACCTGCTCAAGCTGGCCCTTCGTCGCCGGCACAAGCAGCTCAAGCAAGAAAAGCCGCTCCCGCTCCCGGAGCCAATCGTGGAGCCGCTTGAGGCGCTCAAGTTGTATCTTCTTGGTATCGGAGGGATCATCCGGGTTGTACCGGACAAGCGCCTTGGTAAACGTCGGGTCGAAGGCCAGGATGTGCTCGCCAAACCGCTCTCCATACTCGAAGTCGAAAACCTTTTGCCCACTCTTCTCGACCGGCATAGCGAAAAGGTAACCACGCTCCCGCGCTCGGCGAGCCACCTCAGCTCCGTATTGCTCGTCAACGAGGATCCCCGCTGACTCACGTGGAGCCCCCTGCGTGATCGCCACTTCGAACCCTTCGAAGATCACCTGCTTCGCCTGACGGATCTTCTCCACTCGCTCTTCTTGGCCTATTCCGGCCTTGGCTGCCATCTCCTCAAAAGAACTCCGATGGTCGAAGGCCAGGATATACAGCGGTCGAGCGTATCCCACTTGCATCACGGCACCTCCCATCCTGCGCCGTCTCCTGCCCCAACCCTAGCGCACACTGGGTGCGACTGCAAGCCTTGACATGCGTTGTGCAGATCGATTACACTTCATCGCGGTCGTTGGGGAGTCGTCTAACGGTAGGACGGCTGACTCTGGATCAGCTAGTTGGGGTTCGAATCCCTACTCCCCAGCCACGAGCCACCGTCGCCTTGGACGGTGGCCTTTCTAGTCAAGACTATGCGCACGATTGCTCGACCAGCCACCTCGGACCGAAGCAGAGTACGCGGCCTGCACGGGAGGAGCACCACGCACGAGACAAATCGCTCCACGGCTGTTGAGCGCGCACTCCTCGTCTGCGTCCATTGGCGACGAGACGGTTGGGATCCTGTATCCTCTCTCGCGGAACTCGCTCAGCTGGCTGAAACTGCCGGACTCCAGGTCGTTGGCGCAGTCACGCAGCATTTGCCTCATCCCCACCCACGACAGTACGTCGGACCGGGCAAACTGGCCGAGATCGCCGCTCTTCGTCGTGAGCTCGACTTTTCCGTCGTCCTGGCGGACGACGAGCTGAGCCCAGCGCAGCTCCGGCACCTCGAGGATGCGTTGCAGGTGAAAGTCCTGGATCGTACGGCGCTCATCCTCGACATCTTTGCTCGGCGCGCACAGACTCGCGAAGGTCGCTTGCAAGTAGAGTTGGCGCAGTTGGAGTACCGTTTGCCGCGCTTGACCCGCATGTGGACACATTTGTCCCGCCAGGCTGTTGGTGGAGTCGGATTGCGCGGGCCTGGCGAGACACAGCTGGAAATCGACCGCCGGCGCGCCCGAGAGCGGATCGCTTGGATCCGTCGTCAGCTCGAAGATGTGCGGCGGCATCGTGAGCGATATCGCCAGCGGCGCCGGCAAGAGCGACTA
Source organism: Thermomicrobium sp. CFH 73360 (assembly GCF_023806465.1). GTDB lineage: Bacteria > Chloroflexota > Chloroflexia > Thermomicrobiales > Thermomicrobiaceae > Thermomicrobium. The sequence goes on from NZ_JAMSLS010000004.1 coordinate 172,528, forward strand.
CCTGTGGTGTCGCTCGTCGGCTACACCAACGCTGGGAAGTCAACGCTCCTCAATGCACTAACTGGCGCGTCTGTCCTTGTCGAGGACAAGCTGTTCGCGACCTTGGATCCCACCACTCGCCGACTTGCCCTGCCAGACGGGCAACTTGCTCTCTTGACCGATACCGTCGGATTTATCCATAAGCTTCCAACATCTCTTGTCGCTGCATTTCGGGCCACCCTGGAAGAGATTCTGGATGCTCACTTGCTCCTGCATGTTGTGGATGTCACACATCCTAAAGCCGCCGAACAGGCAGCGACCGTCCGTAAGGTGTTACGGGAACTCGGGGCAGATAGTTACCCGACGATTACTGTGCTGAACAAGATCGATTTACTGACACCGGACGTCGATCCTGAGCAGCTTGCCCAAGAACTCGGGCTTCCCCCGAACGCGCTCCTTGTCTCTGCAGTGACCGGTCAGGGATTGGACGCACTACGGCAACGCATCGCCGCAACGCTACGGGAGATCACGACACCTATCTCAGTTCGATTGCGTATCCCGTACCGCGAAACAAATCTCCTGGCACTTATCGAGGAGCGGGGTACAATTGCCGAGCGGCGATACTGTGCCAACGACATCATCGTTGATGCTCAGGTCCCAGTCGCGCTTCTACCTCGGCTCGACCGCTATGTTGTACCGCGACTGCGCACGCATGAAACACCTTGACAGTGCGGATGAAGAGCTGGGACGAAATTCCCGTCGCACCTTCACCGCTAGCAGTCGATAATGAGAGCTGAGGCGATCGGCACAAAGGAACAGGAGTTGGACGTGACATTCAGCGAACTTGTCCAAAAGTTGCAAAAGGACTACGGTCTTGAGGCCGCCCTCGTCGTCACCACCGACGGTTTAGTCGTGGATGCAGCAACAGCGAGTAGATCTGAAATTGACGCCGAGGCGATTGCTGCAAATGCCGTGAGTGGGCTTTTGATGCTCGAGGCACTGGGACAAGAGTTCGCAAGTGCGCCCCGCCAGGCAATCATTGAGTTTGATCGCCATCTCGTGCTTGTCGCACCACTCGACCAGGACACCGCATTGGTTCTCGTTGCTGCTGGCAGTGCGAACCTAGGACGCCTGCGGCTAGCCGTTCGTCGTCTGGGTACCCTGACCAGCCAGGCCACGCCACCCATATCAGCCTGATAAGGAGCCCTCATGGAACCGCTGTCGTACGCCCGGAGTGGGGTCGATCTCGCACGGGCGAAAACTCTTAAAGAACGTATCACTCGCGCAGTAGAGAGCACATTCGGTCCGGATGTTCTCCGACCGCTCGGGTTCTTCGGCGGCTTCTTTGCTGCCCCCGGAGGCAACGGTACCCTCGCGCTGGTCGCGACGATTGATAGTGTCGGCACAAAAGTGCTTCTTGCTGCAACACTGGGTCGCCACTATGGCATCGGTGTTGATCTGGTGCATCACAGCGCAAACGACCTGCTTGCCTGCGGTGCGCAGCCGCTGTTCTTCCTGGACTACTTCGCTGCTGCCAGCCTCGAGGAGAGTATCCTGGAGGAACTCGTCCACGGTATGGCCGATGCTTGTCGAGCTTTGCACTGCTCGCTCATTGGGGGCGAAACAGCGCAGCTCCCCGGCATCTACCAATCAGGAACCTATGACCTCGCTGGTTGCATGGTCGGTGTGGTGTCGACTGATCGAATCATTGATGGGCGTCACATCACAGCTGGAGATCTTGTCCTTGGGTTGCCGAGTAGTGGGTTACACACGAATGGCTATACGCTCGCGCGAGCCTGCCTCGGTTTGACCGGAGAACGCGAACGCGACCGGCAGATACTCTCGGAGATCCCGGTATGGTCCCAGCACTCGCTGGGCGAGCTCCTGCTCGAGCCTCACCGATGCTACTATCCGCTCTTACGCGCGTGGTTAGATCACCCAGGCCTACATGGGCTTGCTCACATCACTGGCGGAGGGTTAGTTGAAAACATCGCCCGCATCGTTCCTCAAGGTCGCCGTGTGGAGATAGACGCAACAAGATGGACTGTCCCCCCGCTTTTCCTTGAGCTCCAACAACGGGGTCAAGTACCGCTCATCGAAATGTATCGTGTGTTTAACATGGGAATCGGCTTCGTTGTCATTGGGGAGGCACCGTTCATTCGCGAACTTCAGCAAGCGATCGGAGAAGGATGGATCATCGGACAAGTTGGCGAAGGAGATACACCGCGCGTTCTTGTGCGCGTTAGAACAGACCCGGAACTGGTCTTGACGAGTGGTTCCTGAGATCGTAGAGCTGGCTAATACAGTTCGACCGAGAACCACCGCCGTGACTCGGTGGTGAAGAGCTATGGCACTGATTGACATAGCGGCTCGAGAAATTCACGGGAAGATCGTCTACTATGGACCCGGGCTCAGCGGAAAAACAACCAATTTACAAGTCATTCACCAATCGCTCCCGGACCATGCCAAAAGCGAGCTGATTTCGATCGAAACAGATCGCGAGCGAACTTTGTTCTTCGATTTTTTGCCTCTGGATGTCGGCACCGTGCATGGGTATCGGCTCCGTTTCCAGTTGTACACCGTTCCGGGACAAACACTCTATCGGCAGACTCGGATCGCGGTCCTCAGTGGTGCTGATGGGGTCGTCTTCGTGGCAGATGCCCAGCGGGAGCGATTGGCAGAAAATCTCCAGAGCCTGCGGGAACTCGCACAGAACCTGGCAAAGCAGGGTAAGCGTCCACTCGACTTTCCCTTGGTGCTCCAATACAACAAGCTGGATCTCCAGAACGCGTTACCAGTTCCAATACTCGATCGCTATCTCAACCCAATGCGCGCCCCTCGTTTTCCAGCTATCGCGGTACGGTCTATCGGCGTCATCGAAACACTCCGCGCCATCATGAAGCTCGTTGTCGACCGACTTTAATCCCAACAACGCTCGCTCAGGCATACTTGCCCCAAGTGGAGGCGGACCGTATGACTCGCGCCGATCCATCACTCGAGCGGGCACGGGCAGCCGCGTCGATCGAGACACCCGATCACGAGCACAGCGAGCACGTTGCTTTTCTCGCTCTCCAGCTCTTTGATCAGCTCCGAGACCGTTTTCACCTTCCACCAGAGGGCCGTGATCTCCTGGCTGCAGCCGCACTCTGGCATGATTGCGGGCAATTCCGTTCGCTTCCAGAGCACCACCGATACAGTTTCGATCGAATCATGGCAATTCCCCTCAAGGGATTTGACCGTACCGAACAGCTGGCTATTGCGAATATCGCACGGTATCATCGCGCTGCCGAACCCTCACTCCGCCATCCACAGTTCCAGCGTTTACCACCCCGATTCCGCCACCTCGTCGAACAACTGGCAGCGATTCTTCGTATTGCCGAGGGACTTGATGCGAGCCATCAGCAATTCGTCAAGGACGTCCTCATCGAGTTTTCCGATGGGTACATCACCATCTACGCAGTGTCGAACACATACCCCTCACTGGAAGTCGAGAAGGCACAGGCTCGCGCAGGTCTCTTCCGAACTGTCTTCGGGAAGGACGTTCTGATTCTGCCTCAGCGTATCGAATCGGTATGACGAGGGAGGTTCAATGCGCGCACTTCTTTCGGTCTATGAGAAGTCCGGCATCGTGGAGTTGGGCCAGCAACTTGTCGCCCTTGGATGGGAACTGCTCTCCACAGGCGGAACAGCACGGGTTCTGCGCGAACATGGCGTCCCGGTTCGCGAAATCTCCGAACTCACCGGGTTTCCGGATCTCTTGGGCGGCCGTGTGAAAACGTTGCATCCAGCCATTCATGCTGCGATCCTTGCCCGTCACAATCACCCGGAGGACCTCGAACAGCTCGCACAGTACGGGTTTGAGCCAATTGAACTAGTCGTTGTCAACTTGTACGCATTCGATCGAGCGGTGACCTCCGAGACACCGGAAGGCGAAGCGATCGAACTGATCGACGTCGGCGGACCGACTTTGCTTCGCGCTGCAGCCAAAAACTTCCATTGGGTCCTTCCTGTCGTCGACCCCTCCGACTACGAGCGCATTCTCGCCGAGCTCGCGCGAGGCGGCCCCCGATCCGTCCCATACGCTCTCCGCCGCGAACTCGCTGCGAAAGCTTTCGCACACCTTGCAACCTACGACGCGCAGATTGCAGCCTACTTGCGAACTGAGCCCTTCCCCGACCTCCTACCGTTACCATTACGCAAGATTCGGGCACTTCGTTATGGGGAAAACCCCCATCAGATGGCCGCCTTATACCAGCTCGCAGGCTTTCCGTCGCAAATCAATCGCTGGCACACGGTTGGCGAAGTCGAACTGTCCTACAATAACGTCCTCGATGCCTCCGCTGCCTGGCAGCTCGTCAACCGCTTCGCTGAGCCAGCAGTGGTGATCGTCAAACACGTTGCTCCGTGTGGTGTCGCTGTTGCCTCGACAATCGAGGTAGCATTCGCTCGTGCCTTCGACGCGGATCCGATTTCTGCCTTCGGCGGTATTGTGGCCTTTAATCGTCCGGTCGATACCCCAACGGCCCGAGCACTCGCTCAGCATCTCTTCGACCTTATCGTGGCCCCGTCGATCGATCGCGAGGCCGAAGATGTGCTGCGACGACGAAAGGCCCTCCGCCTGATTTTCGCTCCTCCGTGGGTCGATCCCCCTTATGTGGTTCGAAGTACTGGCGACATCGCACTCGTGCAGTCACCAGATAGGCCTGTTCGCCCGCAAGAGTCCTGGCAGGTCGTGACAACGCGGCATCCGAACGAGACCGAGTGGCGCGATCTCTTGTTCGCCTGGACCATCGTGCCGTTCGTCCTCTCGAACGGCGTCGTTCTTGCGCGTGACGGGCAAACAGTCGGAATCGGTGGTGGCCAACCAAATCGCGTGGATGCCGTTCGTTTAGCCATCTGGCGAGCTGGAGAGCGAGCCCGCGGTGCAGTGCTGGCCAGCGATGCTTTCTTTCCCTTCCCCGACAGCATCGAGGTTGCAGCCGCTGCTGGCATCACTGCAATCATCCAACCGGGGGGATCACGCCGCGATGGAGAAGTGATCACAGCAGCAGAACGCGCGGGCATAGCAATGGTGTTCACCGGAGAGCGGCATTTTCGCCACTAACGATCAAGTTCACGCTGCAGGACCGCCTCCAGCGTGCCAAGCACTCGGAGTGAGCGCTCATAGTCCCGTTTCGAGAGCCGCGCTATCTCCTTGGCCGCTCGTTCGAGCCAATCCCAGTCTTGGCCACGCTTGCGGTACACGTAGTAGAGGTGCGCTGCAAGGAGTTGTTCGGCAGGCACCGGACCTGTGAAATCGAAAAGAAGCGCGAAATACGCACATCCATCGGTCAACCGCCCAACGTCGCTCTCTGGCACGACTTCCACGCTGTAATGCAGGGGGGGCGGAAACGGCGGCACCAAGAACATAAGGTTCCCAGAGTGCTCGTACGCCATGGCCACCGCCAAAAACAGTGAGCGGAGGACGAAGCGCAATTCCGGATTTGCTTCGTAGAGCGCGCGATCTTGAAGTTGCGCTGATCCACGGCGAACGACACGCCGGCCTGGATCAACCGCCGTGGTTTCCGCATACGCCACAATCCCGTAGATAGCATCGACGCCTGTCCCGCCAACCCGTACGAACGATCCCAGCTCAGGCACCACATCGAGTTCATCGCACTCGACAGCAAATTGCACCGTCGAGGTCTCAACAACTTCACCAATACGACGAGACTTATGCAAAGCGCACACGCTTGCTTCGCTCCTTCGCTGAACGCTCCTGGATCAGACCTGCATCAGCGAAGAGCTGGTCAACGAGAGCCTCAATTTGAAGCCGTTCTTCCCGATGCACCACTGCCTGCTCATGAGCTTCTTGGAGAGCGAGCGGGTAGCCACGCGCCCGACAGCACTGATCCCAAATGATCCCGTGGATCGCTTCCAGGAGGCGATGATCGGCAGCAATCCAAAGTGGCATCTCCACACGCGCAATCTCTGAGCCGGTGTGGAGGTAGAAAAACACAATCTGGTCCTCTTCCGGAAGTTGCCGCAAAATAGTTGACCGGCTGCGGTAGCAGGCACTGCGTTCGCCGGGACTCAGCTGTATCCCCTCAAATCGTCCAAAAAGCCAGCGATCCGTCACGTCAGGGACAATCCTGCACGCCTGGTGTCGCTCCCCTCGCTGGACACGGGCAAGACAGTCGTCGCAGTCTACCGTACGACCGAGTTGCGGGTAGTCGCACGCCGCAACGCGAAGCACATTCACGACATCCCTCGACCCTGGGTAGCTGATCACTCCAGCCACTGGAATCTTTCGCTGGCGGTACTCCTGGAGAACGGTCGCGAAGCGTTCAAGGGCCCATGCAACAACTGGCCCTGTTTGACCTTCTAGCCCCCAGGGAATGAGTGTCCCATCCTGCAAGACCGCCACTGGCGACTGCACGTCGCCACACAGGCGCAAACTGGTCTCCAACTCCATAACCGCGCGTCGTGCGGCGAGAGCAGCTCCGGTGACCGGAATTCGCCGCGCACCGTCCGTGATCCAAAGATCCTCGTCTTTCCAAAGCACAGTCGGTTCCGCACCAAGTCGCGCTCGGGGATGGGGACCGTACTCCAGAACACAATACCCGATATTTACGATCGCGTAGTGCAGTGGCCCATGCCGATCACTGGCAACGATTGACCCGTCAGTCGCGACACAGCTGTAGTTCACCGGGTGGAACTCGGGAACACCATAGCGCGCAAAATACCGCCCGAGCGCGACTGCAAGAAGCCAAGAGGTTCGAGCTTCCTCAACCCGTTGCAGGACTTCCGTATCGTCGAATCGCCGAAGCAAATCGACAAATTCGTCTGCCCCGCTCTGCGCATGGGCAACGGCAAGCGCAACAGCGCGTCGCAATTCACTGACGATTTTCGTTAGGTCCAGCGTCATGCTGCTCGCTGCTCCGCCTTACCCGCTGGAGCCATACAATGGGATCCGAAAGCTCCGTGTAACTCGGCAAGCAATCCGGTCCACGCCAAAGAAGCGTGAGAGCGTCCCGCCCATACCGCTCAGCGATGGTGCGACAGAACATCTCCCCTCGTCGATACTGTTCAAGCTTGATGTCCAACCCCGTCAGGCGAAGGACAAGTTGCTCGGCGGGCGTGCGCATTCGCTCACGTTCTTCAAACTTCCGCTCGATGACCTCGTACTCGCTGACCAGATGTCGCCCTACCTGCCGCATGACGAAATTACTGTACCCCTCTATAACCGCCATCACCGCCTGCAGCGCTCGAAACAGGCGACGTTGCTCGGGCGACATCAGGAGTTCGATCCACGTTCCTTCATGGCCGACTTCACCTCGAGTTGCGGAGCGTACGGCCTCGATGAATCGCCGTCCCAGATTTCCGTCCAGACGAAGGGCCTCCACCCATTCGCGCAGGAGTCCATTAACGTGTTCGCGTAGCCAAGGGTACGTTTCGAACTCGAAGGCGTGCGTCACCTCATGCAGCACGAGCCATCGGCGGAAATCAGCTTCGGGCAGCCGCCACGTCCGAATGAGCCACCGTACATTCGGCTCGACAAAGTACAGTTTACCCGTTGTGACCGGTTCACGCCCGAGAATAGTAATATCGTATTGGCCCAGCACACGGCGGGAGAGAAAACCCAGCGCCATACCGATTTCCACGGTCGCGGCCGATCTCCCAGCATACGCCCACGCCAGCGCCCCCACCCGGGCCAGCGGATGCTGTGGGAGAGATACCAGTGTCTCGAGTGGTCGCAGGATCTCCGCAAAACCCTCAAGATTCGCATCGATCCAGTCGATGCGATCAAAGGCATAGACACGGTGAATTCCTGGCGGAACCGGAGCTCCTACAAAGGTGGCAATCGCCGGTGCCAACTCCTCAATCAACCGTCGGTAGGTCGCAGTGGCTTCTTCCCTCTCTTTCGCGCCTAGTCGCACTTCTCCCGCGAAGCGCACCGCGAGCTCTCGAGCACGTCCCCAATCGATCAGTCCCGGCGGTTCCCAAGTTGCAACCCGATCCCGTGCCCGTCGCCCGACCCACTGCCCCAGAGAAAGTCCGACAAGTAGTCCGATGACTCGTGCAGAGCGTTCACTCATGATTGTCTCCACTTCCGCGCCTCGCGAGTCACGCGTCGGCTTATCAGGGAGTCGGCGTTGCCGTTGATGCAGGACTATCCTGCAATGTCGGCTCAGGTTCAGGTGTCGATTGATTCGACGCTTCCTCTGGCGTTTCAGTCGGAGTTGGCGACAGCTGTGGCCCTACCAGTGTCACGTTTTGCGATGGCTGATAGGTGCTCCGCAATGTCAAGTCGTCGATCAAGCGCTCTCCCTTGTAGACACGCCGACGAATAGTGACTGTGAAGCCATCGCGCGCACGTTCCACAACGACCTGCTCACCCGGCGCAAGATCAGGAGACTCTCGGAACACAGGCGTCGGGTCAGCCTTAACCACATTTGTTACGACGGGATCCTCCACTTCGACTCGCCAGTTCGGCTTCGTACCCCAGATCTCAAAGTACACCCACGCGCCGTCCGCCCAGGCCACAATCGCGATCCAGTCGTTCGTTGCGTTTCGGAACTTGAAATCCAGCCCATAGTCGGTATCAACTGTGGCATCGAGCCCAATGAGCCCACTCGGTGGCTGACCATAGAGCGGAATCCAGTAGAGATGCCAGTTCCGTTCCACAATCGGGAACCCGCCCCAGAAAGCCGCGTGAAACAAAGTCGTCGATACCTGACAGACACCCCCACCAACCGATGGGACCGTTTGCACACGGCCGTTCGTCGCAACGATTCCGTATCCGACCTTGTACCCGCTATCAAGGTTGATCGGGCCGACTGTCTGATTGAACGAAAAGATCTCCCCAGGCGGCACAAGTGCCCCATTCACACGCTGAACCGCGAGTTCCACGTTGTGCCGTCGATTCGAAGCCGAGTCGCCATAGTACGTTGCACCGGAGGATATCCGTTCCCGGATGACGATTTGCGCCCCAGACGCAGCGGTGATCTTGGGAGCAATGCTCCGCAACGAGAGAACAACCGTCGTCTGACCCGTTCGGAGCGCACGATCCATTGCCTCAAGGGTCGCGTCGATATCGATTTCTCTTCCTTCCTGCTCCGGGGTCACAACACGCACGCGTCCATCGATGTAACGGAGAACCGCATCGCGCGCCTCGCGCCGGACGCTCGATGCTAGCGATTCCAAGTACTGTCCTCCCACCCCACGATTTACAACAATGTCCAATGCCACAACTCGCCCAGCTTCTTCTCGGGGACTGAAGGCAAGAAGCTTTGCCAGTGCGTCGCCACGAAGCAGCTGTTCCCCCTCCGGCCATCTCAGTACCAATCCTCGTTCGATGATTCCTGTAGCCCTGGCTCTCGCCTGTTCTGCCATCTCGTTGGTTACCGCGGGATCTGCAGGCCGTGCGCGGGCTGGAACCGTCCGCTCGCCCCGCGCGAGACGGGCTAGGAACTCATCAACAGTCGCAGACACGTCAAGGACTGCTCCCGACTGGGCCGGTACAACCACAAAACTCGTGCCGTTCCAACGCACCTGTGCATCGCTTGCCGGTGCGACCACCACATCAGCAATCTCGCTCAGATAACGCTCGACCTTCGTACGCTCGAGCCGCACCTCTAGCCTTTCTCCCCGTCGTGCCACGACCAAGAGTGCCGCAAGATCTTGTGGAGTAACTATCCAGCGCGGCTCTCCTTCGACCGTCAGCGTCACCGGCCCATCGAGAAGACGCTGTACGTCCGGAAGAACGGCCTCCAACTCTGCCCGGTGGAGGGACGGTTCGAGTGGAACCGGCTCTAGTTCGATGATTCCACTGCGCCCTGCGGCGAGCGATCGCTCAACGGCGCTGAGCGCTACCCCGACATCGATGCCGGTGCCTTGTTGTTCGGGTATGATGCTCACCTTGCCATCTTCATCGGCAACGAAATACGCGTCACTGGGTGGCGTTGCTGCGACTTCGGCGAGGTGCGTCAATGCCCGTTCCACCGGTTTGGAATCGAACGTCACCGGAACCAGCACGTCCTCTCGTCCAAGTCGTGCACGAACCCATGTGAGGGAGTCATTCCACAAGTTACCGCTACGACCAAGTTGCTGAGCGCGGCTCACAGCACTGGCTGTTTCCCAACTCGGTTGCAGTTCCTCGATTGGGACAGTTACCTTGCGCCCTTTGAAAACAAGCACGAGTTCCGTTTCACGGATCGCTCGCAGCGCTTCATCAACACGCTGCGTCGCCTCCACGCTCCGAAGTCCTCCAACATCGACCCCGGCGACGCGTACCCCTGGGTAGATCCGGTCCCCCTGTGCCAAGCCATAGCTTAGGAGCGCTGTACCAGTAACGAGTAGAATCGTTCCCAGCGCGGCGCTCACGACGACGAGGATGCGACGTAGTGCCCCCCACCGCAGCTGCGTCTTGACGACCTCACGGGCAACCTCGGCAATGCTCACGGTCCCCCCATGCCAGAAGTGTCCGGACACCGAACCGGCCAAGAGTGTACCAGAGGGGACGCCTGCTGCACCGGTCCACGGTTGTCAGACGGCAACATGCATGGTAGGGTCCGTCGATGGTGGTGGCCTTAGGGCGAGGAGGGAAGAACGGAATGACGCGACAGGTGATCGAAACAGACCGCGCACCACGCCCCATCGGCCCATACGTCCAGGCCGTGCGGGTCGGTCAGTTCATCTTCACAGCGGGACAGATTCCCCTCGATCCGACGACGGGAAAGCTTGTCGAAGGGGGAATTGAAGAGCAGACGGAGCGCGTGCTGGAGAATCTTAAGGCCATACTCGAAGCAGCTGGGAGCTCACTCACACAGGTCGTGCGGACGACCTGTTTCCTGGCCAATTTGGAGGATTTCCCGGCTTTCAATCGAGTCTACGCTCGCTACTTTGGGGAGAATCCGCCCCCACGCACGACCGTGCAAGCAGCACGACTACCGGCTGGCGCGCTGGTCGAAGTCGACTGTATTGCCCTTGTCGAGTGAGCATGTAGTTGCTGAACCGTGCGCTCGTTTGCTATACTGCGTGCGGGTGAGGGTGAGTAGCTCAGCCGGTTAGAGCGCGCGGTTCACATCCGCGAGGTCAGGGGTTCGAGTCCCTTCTCACCCACCGAGGGAGTACGGGAATCGGTGAAGTGGCGCGGTGCATAACCGCGGCCACTGTTGTGTTACGTGAAGACCAGATACCGTTTGAGGCGATCCTCCACACGCGCCGGTGCCTGGTCGGCCGTCCTCCCGGTATGCTCCCTCTCCAGGGGAAGTGGCTGGAGAGGCGAACGAACGACAGGCGAGGTGTCGAAGATGGTTCGTGAGCGACCGATTGTGCTCACCCCCGAAGGTAAGGCAGCACTAGAGCAGGAGCTTGAGCAACTTCGTCACGTCAAGCTCCCAGCGTTGCTCGAGCGCCTGCAGCAACTCAGCAACGAGGGTGATATTTCCGACAATAGCGAGTACGAGGATACGAAAGAGGAGCTCGTGCTCACGGAGGCTCGCATTCGCGAAATCGAGCATATTTTGCGCCGCGCTCAGATGGTGGCTCATACCGGCCCCGGGGACGAAGTGCGCCTTGGCTCACGGGTGACCGTGATCGATGACGAGGGTGTAACCGAACACTGGGTCATTGTGAGCCCCGAGGAAGCAAATGCCGCGCAAGGCCGGATCTCTATCGAGTCCCCAGTCGGTGCTGCTCTGCTGGGTAAGCGCGCCGGGACAACCGTGGTTGTGAAGGCTCCTGGCGGCGAGATTCGGCTAACGATTCAGCGGATCGAGTAATCATGGAACAATTGGGGAGCGCTGACGGTGCCGCACCGCGGCGCTCTCGTGCTGCCGTGTGGCGTTCTCGACGAACAGGGAGGACGCATGCCGCTTAACGATCAGCAGCGAGCGCGTCTCGAGAAGATCCGCGAGCTTCGCGCACAGGGTATAGATCCTTACCCGGCTCGATCATCACGAACTCTGACCGCCGCCGATGCTGTAGCACGATTCGCTGAGCTCGAACCGCACCTTGGTGGCGAACCAGACCCCGAGCCGGTGACGGTGGCAGGTCGGGTCGTTTCGATTCGTGACATGGGTGGCACCGTTTTCAGCCACATTCGTGACAGCTCAGGATCGATCCAGCTCTTTCTCCGCCGCGATGCGGTAGGTCCCGAGCAGCTGGCATGGTTCAAGCGGTACATCGATCTCAACGACTTCGTTGAAGCCGACGGGCATCTCTTCCGCACGCGGACCGGTGAGATTTCGCTCCAGGTGACTGCGCTCCGGCTCCTCAACAAGGCGATCAACCCACCACCAGACAAGTGGCACGGTCTGACCGATGTCGAGACCCGATATCGCCAGCGTTACGTCGATCTCATGACGAATCCCGCAACACGCGAAGTCTTCGTGACGCGGGCACAAGTCATTCGGGCTATCCGGCGGTACTTAGACGAACGAGGTTTCTTAGAGGTCGAGACACCCACGCTTCAGCCCATCTATGGTGGCGCTGCCGCACGTCCCTTTACGACCTACTACCATGCGTTAGACCAAACATTCTATTTGCGCATCTCCGACGAACTCTACCTGAAACGCCTCATTGTTGGTGGCTACGATCGTGTCTATGAGATATGCAAGGATTTTCGCAATGAGGGAATTGATGCCCGACACAATCCTGAATTCACGATGCTAGAGTTCTATGTCGCATATGCCGATTATCGAGACATCATGCAGATGTGCGAAGAACTCATTGTCTTTGCAGCTAAGGAGGCGCTCGGTACGCTCCTCCTTCCCTGGGGCTCGCATACCATCGACCTCACGCCACCCTGGACGCGAATGAGCTTCCGTGAGGCCCTCCTGCGCTACACTGGGATCGATTTTCTGGCGGTCACTGACCAACCGACCCTGTATCGCCTCGCGCGCGAACTTGGGGCCGACGTCCGTCCTGACACAGTTTGGCCACGAATCCTCGATGAACTCCTCAAAACCTTTGTCCGTCCCGCATTGATTCAACCTACCTTTGTGTACGATTACCCCGTGGCGCTTTCGCCTCTTGCCAAGCGGAAGCCTGACGATCCACGCCTGGTCGAGCGATTCCAACTCTTTGTTGGGGGCCTTGAATTGGCCAACGCCTACACCGAGCTCAACGATCCGCTTGACCAGTTTTACCGCTTTCTCGAGCAGGCCCGCGATCGTGCGCGCGGTGATGAAGAAGCGATGCCGATCGACGAGGACTTCATCAATGCACTCATGTACGGCATGCCTCCAACCGGTGGCTTCGGTCTGGGGATTGATCGGCTCGTCATGCTTTTCACGAATCGGCAAACGATTCGCGAAGTCATTCTCTTTCCGCAGCTGCGCTCAAAGCCCGAGCCACTCGGATTAACCGAGGATCTTCAACCGTATCTCGATCTTGTGCCGGGTGTTCAGGATTCATTGGCGTGCGAAGACTCACCGACTGAGGCAAACTCGGCTTGAACGGTCGTTGCAGGTCCGGGATCGCTCCACCGCCGGTAAAGGTACCGGAAAACGTCGCGGAACACTGCCGCCAGCGGAACCGCGATGACCATACCGGGTATGCCCCAAAGTGCCCCGCCGGTCACCACAAGTACCATCACGACTGCTGGGTTCATTTCCACTACATAACCGTGAACCCTCGGCACTAGAAGATTATTCTCAAGCTGCTGGATGATGATGAAAGCAAGGCCTACCCATACCAGCTTGCTGGGATCAGTGGCCAACGCAACAAGTCCAATCACGATGAACGTCAAGATCGGTCCGAGAATCGGCACAAGTTCCAGTACCCCTGCGATCAACCCAAGAACGATCGGTTGTGTCAACCCGATCGCCCACATAGCACCTCCGACCGCAATGCCGATGATCAATCCGAGAAAGAGTTGGCCACGAATGTACGCGGCCAGCGTTCGATCGACAATACGGACGATCGCTTGCACGTCCGGCCGCCAACTCTCCGGCCACAACCCGTAGAACCACTGTAGCGCCCGACTACTGTCCTTCAGCACGTAATACATCCAGAAGGGTACAAGGACAACTGCTGAAAAGAACCCGATCGCTGCACCCACGGCTCCAAATGTCAAGCGCATCGCACGCTGGAGGGCTGCAAGAGCCATCGACCACAGACTTCCCAGAGCCCCTTCAATCTGTGCACGGACAGCCGGTGGCACATTAGCCTCGTACTCAGCCAACCATCCGTTCACGTATTCATTCACCGCTTGCCAGTAGCCGGGCGCAGCCTGAATAAACTCGCTCGTCTGTCGCACCAGCGGTGGGACGAAAAGCATAGCCACGCCGGCGACAATCGCTGCCGCGGTGAGATATGTCACCAGAATGGCAACTGTCCGCGTCAGACCTGGGAAACGAGCCCGGAACGGGAGTAGCCGTTCGTAGATCCCCACTAGGGGAGCCAGGAGATAGACGAAAATAGCCCCGACAATAAACGGCAAGAGGGCACTGCGTGCCGACCATCCGATCCAGGCAACAATGATCAGGGCGAGCGCGACGAGGCCACGGCGCAACCACCGTTTCCCGGTCGGCTGCGCTGAAGGGCGCTCGATTGGCTGCACCAGAGCCCTCCCACCGCTCGCTTCGTGTCAATCTCCGCGGCTACGCCGACGGGCAAACTCAGCCGAGGCCAAAATCAGCACCGAGAACGTGATCAGCATCGACGAAACCGCCGCGATCGTCGGATCGATCTCCATGCGCAACCCTTCGAACATGCGCATTGGTAAGGTACGACCGCGGGCACCAGCAATGAACAACGCAACGATTAACTCGTCGAACGACGCAATGAAGGCGAACACGGCACCGGCAAAGATTCCCGGGCTAATCATCGGCAACGTTACATACCGGAAGGTTTGCCAAGCATTTGCCCCAAGACTCTGGGCCGCCTGCTCGAGGCGAATGTCGAAGCCCCGCAGCGTTGCCGATACGTTGACGACGACATAGGGCACGGCAAGTACCGTATGCGCCAGCACCAGTCCCCAAAACGTCTGCACAAGATACAGACGCACATAAATCCCATAAATTGCGATGGCAACAATAATGGCCGGAACGACGAGCGGTGAGACAATGATCAGGTTGACGATGTCCTTTCCGGGAAATGAGCCTCGCACGAGCGCGAGCGATGCTGCAACCCCCAGCACCGTCGCAAGGATCATGACTGTAAAGGCAACTCGAATGCTCTGGATCGTCGCGGATGTCCAGTCCGCGCGAGCGAAGAAATTCTGATACCACTGTAACGAAAGTCCCGGCGGCGGAAACGATAAGTACTTCGCTGCGCTGAAAGACATTGGGATGACGATCGCCACGGGTGCTACCAGGTACAAGAGGACAAGTGCGCTAAAGAGGCCTAAAATGACGCGAGACCATGAAATCGACCACCTGCGCCTCGCCGGCTGTGTCGCGACAACTGCTCGCTGCAATGGTGCAGCGGTCTCAGCCATTAGTAGCCACCCCCGAACATCTTATCGATCCCGAGCAAGCGATTGTAAATCGCGAAAATCACAAGCGTGATGACGAGGAGTACTGCCGCCAGGGCAGCAGCGAACGGAAAGTTGAGTTGCGTGCGGATTTGTGTCTCGATTAACTGCGCGATCATCATGTCAGTTCGCCCGCCCATCAGTGCAGGCGTGATGAAGAACCCAAGCGCGAGGATAAAGACGAGCAAACTTCCCGCCGCCACCCCCGGCAGACTCAACGGGAGAAACACCCTGAGAAAGGCTTGGAAGGGTGAGGCCCCGAGATTATAAGCCGCTCGCAACAGATTCCGATCGATTCCGCGCATCACCGCATAGGCTGGGAGGACCATGAAAGGCAGGAGAACATGAGTCATACCGACGAGGACCCCGATGCGGTTGTACATCATCCGGAGCGGCTCGTCGATCAACCCTAGCTCCAGAAGCCAACGATTGAAGACACCCTGTCTCTGGAGGAGCACCATCCAGGCATACGTGCGCACAAGAATGCTTGTCCAGAACGGAATCAGCACAAGGATCATGAGCAGACGAGCCGTTCGCGCGCGTAGGGTTGCGAGAAAATACGCAAGCGGATAACCCAGAATCAGACAGAGCAGAGTCACCTGCAAAGCGATGGTAAAGGTTGTCTGCAAAACACGAAGGTAGAGGTCAACTTCGACGATGCGTCGGTAATGCACCAGCGTGAAGTGGTTTCCGTCATAGACGCTCGTCACAATCAGGCGAACGATCGGGTAGACAAAGAGCACAAGGAGCAAGAGCAACGTGGGGAGTAGTAAAAGAAAGTACCCCAGTTGACGCCGAAATTCTAGTCGGCGACTCGTGGTGCTCTCCCGATACGCTCGCCCAGCCAGGACCTCACCGGTGGTCATAGGCGTTATCCTTCACGCTTGCTGGCTTTCGCTGCAGTCAACAGTACCGTCAACGATGCTGTTTTGACAAGCGTCCGGAGGGACAAATGTCCCCCCGGACGCCACCACAGCAACTACTTGGTCAACCAATCATTAAATTGCTCAGTCAGCCGATCCAGATTTTCCAGCCAGAACGATGCATCCGCAAGCAGCTGCTTGTCCTTCTGTGCGGGCGCACTTGGCAGGCGCGCTTTCAATTCCTCCGTCATGAGGTCGAACGCCTTGGCGTTTGTCGGGCTGTAGGGAATGTACTTCGAAAGTTCAGCCTGCACCTCGGGACGGGTTGCGAAGTTGATGAAGTCCATTGCCAGTTCCTTCTCCTTCACCCCTTTGGGGATGATGAAGGAGTCAGTCCGCAACAGCCCCTCATTCCACTGGATGGCAATTGGGGCGCCCTGGCGCTGGGCAGCGTCAATTCGACCATTCCACGCCTGGGCCATATCCACTTCACCGTCGGTCAACAACTGAGCCGGCTGCGCCCCCGCTTCCCACCAGACGGTCACGTGCGGCTTAATCTCATCCAGCTTCTTGAAAGCTCGTTCCACACCCTCCGCGGTTCGCAGAACCTGATACACCTGATCCTTCGGAACACCGTCCGCCATCAGTGCAAACTCAAGATTGCCCACCGGACCGTCGACTTTATCCATCGCTCGTGGGCCGGGAAAGTTTTGCACATCCCAGAAGTCCTTCCAGCCCTGCGGCGGATTGTTCCCGAATTTGTCGGTTCGATAAGCGAGAATGAGTGACCAGTAAATCACTGCAACGTCAAATTCTCCAGCAACATCCTCAAAGAAGTTCGTCTTATCGACCACTGAGTAGTCGATCGGCTCGAGATACCCCTGCTTCCCGAGGACACGGCTTTCGAACGTTCCTTGCTGAGCAACTGTCCATTCGACGGCACCGGCATCAACCATCGCCTTGAGTTTGCCGATGTCCGTGGTGTCTTCCACGATCGTCGCCCCAGTCAAGCGTGCAAACGGCTCAAGTACTGCTTTGCGTTGTGCATCCTGCATTGCTCCACCAAAACCGGCGAAGACAAGCGTTTTCCCCTTCCACTTATTCGGATTGTCGTACCCTGCAACTTTGAGTTCACCGCCGGCTGCCGCCGTTGGACTCGCTGCGGCTGGCGTTTGACCGGCCGCCGGTGCCGTCGTCGGTGTAGCCTGCTGTCCGCCAGCGCAGGCAACTAATCCACTAGCACCCGCGACAGTCAGACTAGAGGCAAGCAGCGCCCGCAGGAACTGGCGACGACGCAGCCGCCCCTCCCGCTCGAGTCGTCGAAGCAACTGTTCCCATTCGGTGGCCACGGATCTCCCTCCTTCCTCACGTGCCAACCCTTTACCACAACTATGCCACCAACGGCGTTACAAGAGGTGATATGCATCCAGGTTCGGCGTGGGAATCCACCATTCCTCGCCGCGAACCGTCGTAATATATTCTGGCCAACGTAAATCAATCGGCGGCGCAAAATCAGCCGGAAGCAACGGTGCCACCCAGTGTTGTCCGCCAATTCCGCCTCCGGTCCGCTCCCGGAATTCGACCCACGCTTGCTCCAGCAGGGCGGGATAGGTCACAAGGTCGAGAATCGTTGCCGCAATCACTTTCCCAGCCACGAACATCCCCGGATCAACGATCTCTGGCCGCCCCCCAAGTGCATTGTCCGCCCAGGCCGGATAGGCATAGTCCGGTGTCGGCGGACGCAAGCGCGGCCGCGCAGTGTACAGCCGGACTGTTGGCGCATGCCACGTGTATTCCACGTAATCGTCTGACGTGAAGTTCCGTTGCCATTCAGGTAGGGCCAAACGGAACTTCGACTCATACTCCTCCGGTGGGATCACTCGCTCCACGTCGTCGATGAACGGGTCCTCCATCGGCTCCAAGCCAAGATTCCGTTGAATCTCCCGCGCGAACGCCCGCGCTGCCTCACTGTAACGCGGCGGGCCCACGAGCTCCAGATTATCGTAGGCAACGCGAGATACCGTGAGATTTGGTAACCCCACGCGGGTCTTCGTCACCCAGCGCACTGATGCACGACAACCGGTCGCTTCCGCTGCGCGTTTCGCGTTGTTGACAAGGACCCGATAGATTTGCTCCTGAATTCCCAGCGTTGGTGAGCGCCAGGCATATTGGATCTGTGCAAACCTGGGAGGCAAATTATCCGCTGTCGCATCCCCTCCGACCAGAATGAACTCGTTCAGGCTCCAGGACCCAGTATGGGGAAACATCGCTTCTTTCGTGTACTTGGTCATCGTGTACATGAGGCACAACGCATCGATCGCCCCAGGGCATCGCGCAGCTGCATGGGTCCCGCCCACATCCGGGAATAAACTGCGGTCGATCCACCGCTCCGGCTCGACACATTCGAAGGTGAACACGCAGCTCCAATAGGAACCACAATGAGTCTCCCATGCCACGGTGTTCGTGCCTTTAGGGTAATAGGACGGATGATAAGCGATAAAAGCATCGAATCCGTCGTAGTATCCTTTGGCTGCATGCACCGGCTTGGACCCACACACCTTTTCCGCTGGTTCCCCAAAGAACCGCAGCGTAGCGCGCAGACCATGCTTCTCCATCGCATACTTCGCCGCCAGGACCCCAGACAGTGCTGCCACGCCGAGCATCGAGTGTGGATCAGTGTGTCCCGCTGCCCAGGGGTGCATCCCTTCACGCGGCTTCCGATACGGAACGGGTTCCTGAGAATTTCCAGGCACCGCATCATACTCTGCGTACGCACCGAGAACCGGTCTCCCCGTCCCCCAACTGGCCACGAATGCTGTGGGCATCCCCCCGGAACCAACTTCAATGTCGAAATTATGACGACGCAAGAGCTCCACATACGCCCGCGCGGACTTGTACTCTCGCCAGGCTGGCTCCGCATATCGCCAGATTTCGAGATCAAACTCCGATAGCCAGTCCGCATTCTCCTCGATCCAACGAAATGCCGTGTTCTTCGCCTCGTAGAGCGGTGCTGGCATACTCTCGCTCCTTACTGAGGACCTCGGTCGTGCAGCCGAATTTAGCTCTCCAGAGGCTCGTAATAGTGCGTGTACTGCCAGATCGCCGCCTCCACTAATGCCCCCGCATCGATCGGGCCAACAAACCGCCCAGGCGCAAGGGGACTCAGATCGATGGAAGGGGCGCCACTAACAATCCATTCTGCTAACAGCCGCCCCAAGGCCGGGGAAAAAGAGAAGCCACTGCCGTTGCATCCGCTCAATACCCAGAGCCCGCGGACCCCCGGCACCGGCCCAGCCACAAAACGCCCATCCGGTGTCATCGTGAAGAGCCCACCACGGTGCTCCTGCACTGCTGCGTCGAGTAAGGACGGTATGACACCACGTACTAACTGGGCAAAGCGCTCTAGCACGCCAAACTCAAGTGGCACATGCTCAATGCGAAAATCTTGCCCACGGTTCGCCGGATCCAGTGGAAGTGGATCTGACTCGAATCCTCCCCACATTAAGCCACCCCGGCAAGGCCGCACGTAAACGGCCGTATCGAAGACACGTGTGATCGGGTAGGTCGCCTCAATACCAGGAATTGGGTGCGTAATTGCCAGCTGATGACGCATGGGGACTACAGCGAAATCGGCCCCGGCCAACTGACTCACCTGGCGAACCCATGCGCCAGCTGCATCCACCACAGTTTCTGTCCGAATGTGGCCGAGCGGCGTCTCAACACCGTGTACAGCCGCGTTCCGGACGACAATTCCCGTCACCGGTACGCCACCGATGACTGTTGCCCCCAAGCGCGCTGCCGCCGTGTGATATGCCTCCAAGAAGCTCACAGGCTCCTCGATATAGATGTCTCCCGGTACGTAGGCTGCCTGACGAATCTCCTCCGGCTCGACATAGGGTGCAAGACGACTCGCTTCCCGGGGAGAGATGAGTTCGACCTCGACACCCCATCGCTGCGCCGCAGCCACCTCTTCCTCAATCAGGCGACTGTGGCGGTCATTGCGCGCAATCATCAGGCTTCCAGAGTGGACGAATGCAACCGGCACACCGAACTCGACTTCGAAGTTCCGCACCGTATCCACCGCCAGCCGCGCCAGACGCGTCCGGAGCTCGTCAGCTTGCACCAACTTAAAAAGACCCGCTGCCCGTGGCGAGGTCTGCGACGCGATTTCAAAACGATCCAGCGCCACAACACGTCGGACTCCGAGCCGAGCCAACTGCGTCGTAACCGAGAGGCCAAAAGCACCCGTCCCGACCACCACCACATCGGCGTCGCGCGGTAGCTCCTGGCTCATTTGATGCCCTCACCTTCTTGCGCGCAACAACACCGCGTCTTCAGCCCGCCAACTGAGGAGCACACGATCACCGCGTTGCCAGCGCATCGTCTCCAGACGGCTCGGCTGCTTGACGCTCAGAATCCGCTCGCCATGCACGCGGACGCGGAACTTCGTCGCCTCCCCAACGTAAATAATCTCTTCGATGGTCGCCTCAACGCGGTTGTCACCTCGCTCCTCACCGAGGACAATCCGTTCCGGACGCAACGCGATCGTCACCCGTTCACCTGCGCTGACAGCATCTCCTGACTGCACCGCAATGCGCCAGCCGTCGTCGGTGACGAGATAACCTCGTCCGTCACGTCGTTCGAATCGTCCTTCGAGGAAGTTCGACTCACCAATGAAGTTGGCCACGAACTCACTGACTGGACTTTCGTAGAGCTCGCGCGGCGTCCCAACCTGCTCGATCCGACCATCCCGCATGACCGCGATGCGGTCAGACATTGTGAGTGCTTCTTCTTGATCATGAGTCACGTAAATCGTGGTGATATTTAGGGACTCCTGGATGTGCTTGATTTCGAGCTGCATCTCTTCGCGAAGCTTCTTATCGAGTGCTCCCAACGGCTCATCCATCAGCAGCACTGGCGGCCGGAAGACAAGCGCTCGTGCAAGGGCGACGCGTTGCTGCTGACCACCAGAAAGCTGCCGAGGGTATCGCTCTTCGAAACCCGGCAAGCGAACAAGTTGCAGCGCCTCTTTCACCGCTCGCTCTATCTCGTCGCGTCGCCATTTCCGCATTTTTAAAGGAAAAGCAATGTTCTCAGCCACAGTCATGTGCGGGAAGAGCGCATAGTTCTGGAAAACCATGCCAATGTTCCGCTTGTGAGGCGGTCGGAATGCGATATCTTCTCCATTGACAAGAATTTGCCCCGAGGTGGGAATCACAAACCCCGCCACCATCATCAGCGTCGTTGTCTTCCCGGACCCCGAGGGCCCCAACAGCGTGATGAACTCTCCCGGCGCGATATCCAGTGTCACGCGGTCAGCGGCAATGACCTCGCCGTAGACCTTTGTCAGCTCGATTAACTGCAAGCGAGCTCCAACAGTCTGCGCGGCTCCTGGTGTCGTGCTCTCCTTCACGGTCACCATAACTCCACCGCCTCACCGGCTGCACGCTTTCGCAATACGAGGTGCCGAAAAGATCTCTGCGCGCACCGTCAGCGCCTGAACAAGGAATCGAGACTCTTCGAGAGCGCCCGTGACGGCGTACTACCGCTATCCTAGACGATTGCTTCTTGCAGCGTCAACGCATCAGGGCAGGCACGCTGCACGAGTGCCCCTCCCCAGATCGCTTCTCGATTCATGCACGCTGCAAAACCGCAGACATTCAGTCGCGAGTGCCCGGCGATCCGTGTCCCACGGCCTCTTCTTCCCGTCCGAACGGTAGGCGTTCGCGCAAGCCTCCCAAGGTGCGACCGATTAATCCACTTAGCTCCGCTACCTCTTGCGCTACAAGCTCTCGGAAATAGGTGTTCGTCTGACCCATGCGGCGGAACTTCCGATACCGCTCCCGGACGAGTCGTTCGGGGGATATGTCGTGAAGCTCGTCCAGCGACTCAACGATCGCATCGAGTAGCAGCACCGCCGCGTAGTCCGGATCTCGATGTGCCCCTCCCTCTGGCTCCGGCACGATCCCATCGATAACTTCCAACCGCAACAAATCCGGCGCCGTCAGTTTCAGTGACTCCGCAACCTCTGGCGCCCGTGATGCGTCTCGGTAGAGAATTGCCGCCGCCCCCTCTGGCGATATCACACTGTAAATCGCGTTCTCGAGCATGAGCACCCGATCTGCCACCGCGAGCGCGATCGCTCCGCCACTGCCTCCCTCGCCGATGATCACAGCAATCGTCGGAACAGGTAGCACGCTCATCATCGCAAGACACTGACTCAAGGCCGAGGCAATTCCCCGCTCTTCAGCCCCCTCACCCAAATAAACCCCAGGAGTATCGATCAGCGTGATGACCGGCAGCCGTAGCCGAGCCGCCAAATCCATGAGACGCATCGCTTTTCGATACCCTTCCGGCAGCGCCTGACCGTTTCGCCGTGCCGGATCGCCATGCCCCCGCTCGTGCCCGATCAGGACAACCCCCTGTCCCGCAATCTCTCCGATGCCCCCCACGATCGCCGGATCATCCCCGTAGAGGCGATCACCGTGGAGTTCCACAAATTGCGGACTGATCCGTCGGATCAAGTCCAGCGTCGTCGGTCGTTCCGGATGCCTCGCCAGCTGGACCACTTCCCATGCACGGCGCACCGGAGTATCGTCCGGAATCGCCCGCCGGATCACCGTCCGGGGCACGAGCTCACTCTCCGCCCGTACAAGCCGCAGAATCAAACCAATCGTGTCGCGCAGCCGTCGGCGATCGACAATCTGATCAACAAATCCATGTTCGAATACGAATTCGGCCGAGTGCGAGTGAAGCGCCTCGTGTCCCGCCGTTTCCTTCACCACTCGTGGTCCGGCAAAGCCGATCAGCGCCCCAGGTTCCGCGAGAATGATGTCGCCCTGATTCGCAAACGACGCATAAATGCCGCCAGTTGTCGGATGGGTCAGCACCGAGAGGAACGGCACGCTGGAGTCGTGCGCGCGCTTCGCTGCTGCAGTGGTCTTCGCCATCTGCACCAGACTAAGGACGCCCTCCTGCATCCGTGCGCCACCCGATGCGGAGACGGTCACAATTGGCAATCGGCGCTCTGCCGCGCGCTCGAACGCCAGTGTGATCTTCTCGCCAACCACCGACCCCATACTGCCGCCCAGAAACCGAAAGTCGAGTACCGCCAGGACGACCTCATGTCCCCGGATTCGACCAATACCGGTGATGACCGCCTCACGGAGGCCCGTCTCTTCACGTGCCTGCAGGATGCGCTTGCGATACGGCAGACGATCCGAAAAGACAAGCGGATCCATAGAAACCAGATGCCGATTGAACTCCTCAAATGACCCAGGATCAACCAGTAACCGGATCCGCTGCTCGGCCGAGAGGGTGAAATGGTAACTACACTGAGAACACACGCGATAACGCTCGTAGATCTCGTCCCCTCCCAACGACGCTTCACAGCGTGGGCAGAAAACCGACTGACCCTCTGTGTCCGCCTTTCGGGAAAGATTTGACATCTTTTGTCACCTTTCGGTGCACCCAGCCCTCACGTTCGGCAAACCTCTCCAACGCGTCCTATCATAGCTGATCAGAGCAGCGCGACACGCCGCTGAAGCACAAGACCAGGACGCAAGCACAAATGATCGAGGTGCCAGATGCGCATCGGAATCGCCTGGCTTACTTACCGAAGTAATACGTTTGCCTTGACACCAGGAAAACTTTCCGCCGGATGGGGAGAAGATCCCAAACCAGCGGTGAATTGGCTGCGCACTATGCTCGAGCCTCTCGCCCAACGACTCGGCCTGGAGCTCGTCAACTTGTGCGACGTTCAAAGCGCCGGAGGTTCCGTCTCGACTGCTGAATTTCTCGCGTTTCTTCAGCAATTCGATGAGACCTTGGACCGTACCAAGCCAATCGATGCCCTTCTCCTCCATACCTCCGGTACCCTCGTAGTGGATGGCATGAGTGGCGATGTACTTCTCCTGCAACACCTCCGCCAACGCCATCCTACTCTACCGATCGCTGTATTGGTCGATCATGTGGCGCAGTTGCCACCTGACATCACTGACGTCACGCCGTTGATTCTTGGTCCGCACCGCTGGCCTCCACGGGACCGCCCCCAGAGGCTCGAACGTGCGTTGGACCTCCTGAGACAATGGGCACGTGGACGCATCCAGCCCACCCTCGTTGTACATCGCCTCCCGCTCGTTTTCCCCCTTGCCGTGCAGCGAACTGATATTCCTCCATTCGATAGATTGTCGAGAAAGCTCGCCGCATGGGAAGCGCATCCAAACGTTCTCACAACGAGTGTTTTGGGCGGTTTTCCCTACGCCGACGTCAGCTACGCTGGAGCCAGCGTCATAGTGATCACCGACGGCGACTCCCAACTCGGCAACGCGATTGCGCACGAGCTCGGGCAGGAACTACTAGAACTCCGCAACGCTCTTCATTGGCCCACGCTGACCATCGAGGAGGCAATCCATCGAGCCATGACCGCTTCGGACCACCCAGTTGTTCTTCTAGACACTGGTGACGCGCCTGAGGCTGGAGCACCAGGTGAGGGTACAGCGGCCCTTTGGGCAGCGTTGGATCTCGGAGCACGGGGAACAATTGTGTCCGCCATTGTCGATCCCGAAGCTGTCGAGATTGCCCACCGTGCTGGCCCTGGGATCACAATCGAGCTCGAACTCGGCGGGAAGCACGATCATCGTCATGGATATCCCATCCCAGTTCGAGGCGTGGTGCGCCGGATCGGAGCCGGTATCTACCGGAGACGCTCCCCATTGGCCCCAGGACAACCGGTGGATGTAGGTCCCTCGGTTTGGCTCGAACTCGAAGGGCGCTATCATGCCCGCGTTGACGTGATTGTCACCTCCAAACCGGGACCTTTCGACGACCCGGAACTGCTCTTTGCACTCGGCCTCTCTCCCCATTGTGCTTCCGTCCTTGTGCTGAAGTCCGCGCTGGACGCGTTTGCCTGGTGTCATGACAGTCGACTCTGGAAGTCCAATTCTTTCCCCAAAGAGGTCATTCAGGCGTTAACTCCTGGTATCTCCACAACTGATCTTTCCTTCTTTACCTTTCGTCAGCTCCCACGGCCAATCTGGCCTCTGGATGAGCTCTAGGCTTCACTGAGACGTTGTGCCATCGCGTACAAGAACTGAGCGAACTCTTCCACTCCGCCCACCAAGATGTCGGCGAGATGTCCGAGTGTTTCTGGAGCCTCTTCGCTCCAAACACCGATCAGGATTGTATCGATACTCCCAGCCGACCGACGTTCCCGTAGATATCGCATGGCATCGAGGTCCGTCACGTCATCACCAGCAAAGAGAACGCCCCGCAACCTGTACCTTGTGACGAGCGCATCAACGGCCGTCCCTTTATCGATCGGCACGTTCGGTCGGAGTTCCAGAACCTCCCGGCCACGACGAACAAGGAGACCATAACGCGTCGCGATCTGCTCTACAACCTTTTCCGCCCGTTGGCGCTCTTCATTCGCGTCGATACCGCGTAGATGGACCGTCAGCGTCGCCCCCTTTTCCTCAATGAGAAAGTCACCCAGTTCCGCACGTAAGACGCGGGATGCCTCCTGGACGCTGGGGAGCCAGGGAATAATCTCTGCAGCAATGGTGAGCTGCTCTTCAACCAAAGACTCGGCTCCGTGATTTCCAACAATAACGAGTTCTGGAATGTCCAACCGAGTGGCCACATCCAGCGCCCGACGTCCAGACACGACGGCGACCAATTCCACGCGCTTCACAAGGAGGCGTAACGCTTGGGCTGCGAGGGGATGCGGTTGAGCGGTTTCGGGATGCGCCACGATGGGACTTAATGTTCCATCGAAATCAGTGATGACACCAGCGGGAAAGAGGCGCAGAACTGCAAGCGATCGCTCGAGGAGCCGATGGATATCGCTCGTGCGCAGTGGTGTTGCCATGTGGTCATCATCGCTGCAAGGTGCCACCATCGTATACTCCCTTCGGCATGGGAGGGACGCTCAGCAGTGTCGCTTTTCCAAGGTCTCATCCGGTATGCGAGATCGCTCCTCGCTTTACCCCGCGACATCCGCCTCTTTTTCGTGTATGCGCTCTTTTCGAACGTCGCGATCGGCGCTTTCACCCTACTGTACAACCTCTACCTCATCCAACTTGGATATCGCGAGGACTTCATTGGTCTGGTCAACGCAGCATCGACAGGAGCTCTTGCACTCTCCGCACTCGGCTTAGGCCGACTGCTTCACCAGCGTGGCTCCTGGTGGTGTTTGACCTACGGTACCGGAGCGTACTTGGCCACCTCGACGATCCTGGCACTCGCCACCCAGCCTGCCGTGGTTCTGGCCTGTGCAATTCTCCAGGGTATGGCAACAACATTTCTCTTCGTGCCGCTTATGCCATTTGTCATCGACCATGCTCCGACCGTTCACCGTGCCACCGTTGCCGCAGTCGCCCTGTCTCTCACTTCCGTCTCGTCGACGATCGGCAGCCTTTTAGCTGGGTGGCTTCCCTCCGCAATCGGTCCCGTTTTCAACATTCCTGTTCCAAGTGTCCAGTCCTATCGCGTGGCTTTGCTCGCGGGCATCGGTGTTTGTGCTGTCGCGATAGTGCCAC
This sequence comes from Thermomicrobium sp. CFH 73360, assembly GCF_023806465.1. Classification (GTDB taxonomy): domain Bacteria; phylum Chloroflexota; class Chloroflexia; order Thermomicrobiales; family Thermomicrobiaceae; genus Thermomicrobium. The sequence continues at coordinate 199,371 of NZ_JAMSLS010000004.1, forward strand.
TTCTCGTCATGCGAGAAGCGCGCGATCGCCCACCACAGGCAACGAGCACACTGCACATACACGACCCGCAGTCCAAGTCACTGACCGAGATCCGTCGGTATCTCATCGCGTTCGTCATTGCTGGCGGACTCTTGAGTATCGGCAACGGAGCAGTCGTTCCATTCTACAACGTGTATCTGGACACCCTCGGGCTTTCCGCCCGCACGATCGGTGTCATTTACGCAGTGGCCAGCCTTGTCGGCGCACTCTTTGGTCTTGTCGGCCCGGCGATCGCCCGCATCTGTGGCCCGCTCCGCGCGGTCACCATCATCCGATTCGCACCAGTGCCGGTCTTCGCCAGTCTCATGTTGCTTCAAGCAATCCCGCTTGCCATCGCTGCACACGTTATCCGCATGATTTCGATCTCAATGGCTTGGCCGATCGACTCTATGCTGGTAGCCGAAACGCTCCCTTCGAGAGCGCGGGCGAACGCCTTTAGCTTCCGGAGTGCCGCGTGGAACATCGGCTTCGCCGCCGCCAGCTTTCTCGGCGGTCGCCTGATCGTCACCTTCGGTTACGTGCCTGTCTTTGCACTCTATACGCTCTTCTGCACCGCAGCCATCGCATATTTCATGCAGCAATTTCGTCACCATCCAGCTGCGCATGCCCGCGCAGGATCCATCCCTTCGGTGAGTGAACAGCACTCCTAACTCGCGCTCACGACGGAAGGTCCGTTTCGAGACGATCGACGATGAGACGACCAATTTCCAGACAGGAAGTCGCCGCTGGCGAGGGCGCATTCCGTACATGCACGATTCCTCGTTGTCGCTCGAGAACAAAGTCATCGATCAACTTCCCATCGCGTGACAGGGCTTGAGCACGTACGCCGGACGGACCCGGCAGGAGATCGTCTTCCTCAAGTTCCGGAACAAAACGACAGAGCTCCTTCAAGAAGGCGCGCTTGCTGACATCACGCCAGAACTCGGTAATTCCGACACGCCAGTACTGTCGCGCCAGCGCACGAAAACCAGGATAGGACAGCGTCTCTACCAAGTCTCGCCAGCAGAAGTCAGTTCGCTGATACCCTTCACGGGCAAACGCCAGAACGGCATTTGGTCCGAGGAGCACTGAACCATCAAGGCGTGGAGTAAAGTGCACCCCAAGGAATGGAAAGCGTGGATCGGGCACCGGATAGACATTCGTACGCACAAGACACGCCCGCTCCGGCCGGAGCAGGTAATAGTCCCCGCGGAACGGCACAATCATCGGATCAGGAGATCCTCCACTTGCGCGTGCCAACCGATCACTGTAGAGACCAGCACACACGATCACGAAGCGCGCCTCATAGTGCCCACCGGTCGTTTCCAGGCCTATCACCCCATTCCGCGAGCGGAAGCTCAGCACGGTGTGGCGAAAAAAGAGTTCTCCATCTGCATTTCTCACATCCTCGGCCAACGCCTCCGCGACACGAATGAAGTCGACGATACCGGTCCGGGGCGACCAGATCGCGCGTATGCCCGTCACCGCGGGTTCCCGTTCCCGAATTTCTTCAGCAGCCAGAAGTTGCAACCCCTCGACGCCGTTCGCCTGCCCTCTCCGGTAGAGTTCCAGGAGGCGCGGTACCTCGTCAGGTGTCGTGGCAACAACGAGTTTCCCCACCATACGATAGGGAATGCCGCGCTCCTCGCAATACGTTATGAGCCTGGCAGCTCCGGCGACGCAGGCCCGTGCTTTCAATGAGCCCGGTCGATAATACAGACCAGAATGAATCACTCCGCTGTTGTGGCCCGATTGATGCGCGGCAACCCGCGACTCCTTGTCGAAGACCGCGATCTTGAGTCGGGGACGGCGGAGCGCAACTTCACGGGCTGTCGCCAGACCGACAAGGCCAGCGCCAATGATCACAACATCGAACATCGCCTTCGATCCTCACATCCCAGGTGGCTCTCTTTGCAGCGTGAACTCACGGTGCCCACAGGCGCTACAGATCTCAGGTCGATGGAGCCCACGCTCAAAGTAGCCGCAATTGAGACAGCTCCAACGGGTCATCGCAAACAGCCGTACCAAGTCAGCCCGTGTGATGATCCCCACGAGCCGGCCCTCGCGCAAGACGGGAACACGTCGCACACGTTGCTGTACGATGAGGTCAGCGATCGTTTCCGCCGGGGTATTCTCCGTCACTGCGATCACATCTCTTGTCATCACGTCAGCTGCTGTGCGACCACGCTTGGCGATCAGATCGAACTCGGACACGATGCCCAGAACGCGCCCCTCGTCATCGACGACCGGAACTCCCGTAATACGGTGCGCGACCAGCGTCTGGGCGATCTCATCGAGGGTCGTGTCCGGATGGACAGCGATGACATTGGACGTCATGATCTCTCGGGCATACACCGTGTCGATCGTATCACCCATAAGGAACCTCGCTTCCCACCCACGCCTGTTCCGGCACTCGCATCGTACCACTCGACCGGCAACCACACGAGGTCAGTCTTCTATACTTCGTCATGGGCTGATTCAGTGGTGGGAGGCGCCGCAGTGGAACGAGCCGATTTCGTCATTATTGGCGCGGGGATCATGGGATGCAGCGTCGCCTATCACCTCGCGGAACGACGAGCCGGACGCATTGTTGTGCTGGAACGTGACGAGATTGCGCGGGGCGCTACCGCTGACGCCGCAGGTGGTATTCGCCTGCAATTTTCGACCGAGACAAACATTCGTCTGTCCCTCCTCAGCTTCGAGTACTGGGAACATTTCACGGAGCGTTTCGGCGTCGATATCGGCCTCCATCAATACGGCTACCTGTTTCTGTTAACTCGTCCCGAGGACGTCAGTGCGTTCCGCGCCTCGCTCGCCCTCCAGACATCGTTAGGGGTACCTGCACGGTGGGTGGAGCCGCAGGAAATCGCCGAGCTCCAGCCAGCAGTCCGTACAGACGACCTCCTTGGCGGCACCTTTTGCCCACGTGACGGCTGGTGTGATCCCTATACGGCGACGATGGGCTTCGCGACAGCAGCCCGTGAACTCGGCGTCGAGTTTCGCGAGCACTGTCCGGTGACTGGGTTCCGGATTGTCGGTGATCGCCTGCAGGCCGTTCTCACCCCTGAGGGAGAGATCGCCTGTGGCACAGCCATCATCTGTGCCGGGCCGTACACTGGTGAAGTCGGAAAACTCGCGGGGCTCGAGCTTCCCGTCGTACCGTATCGTCGCATGTCCTTCGTCACCGAACCCTTCGAACTCGTCCCCAAGACCGTTCCCATGACCATCGAGTTCGAATCGTCACTCTACTTCCACCCGGAGGGTGAAGGATTCCTGTTCGGCATGTCCAATCCGAATGAGCCTCCGGGATTTCACAAGACTGTGGACCCCGAATGGATGACCCGTACGGTTGAGGCGCTCTGCCGCCGGGCCCCTGTTTTCGAGCAGGCTCGTATCCGCCGTGGCTGGGCAGGATTCTACGAGGTTACGCCGGACGCCAACCCACTCATTGGCCGCATCGAGGAGATCGATGGCTTGGCAGTCGCTGCCGGATTCAGTGGACACGGATTCATGCACGGGCCGGCGGTTGGTCGCTGCATGGCAGAGCTCCTACTCGACGGTGTGGCCACATCCGTTGACATTCGTGCCTTCAGTCCGGCCCGCTTCCGGCGAGGTCAACTCATCCAGGAGCGGAACGTCATCTAGAACAATGTGTTGGAGCTCAGAGTATGGTCGTCGGCATTTCCCGTCTTGCCATAGAAATTCCAAGCGCGCACTCCTTAAAAGAGAAGCGGAAGGTCATCAAGTCGATCATCCACCAAGTCCAACATCGCTTTAATGTCTCCATCGCCGAGGTCGATGGTCACTCACAGTGGCAGTTCGCCGAACTTGGCATCGCTTGTGTGTCAACCTCAGCACAACACGCTGATGAAATGCTCCGTCACGTCCTGCAGTACATCGAAGAACATTTGTCGGAGGGATATCTCCTTGACTATCAGACCGAAATCATTCATGTGTGAGATACCTGGCTCGTTCCTGACAAAAGTGCAGCACGGTTCTCAGTAAGAATGCGCCGAAGTTCCTCCAGTGCCCAGGAGCCTGGTTCCCTTTGAAGCGTTGCGAGTTCTCGAGCCCGTTGAGCGACCGATGCCGCCGCTTGCGACGCAGGAATGACTCCCACCCGCTCGACTAAACGAATCCGATACCGTTCGCGTAGCGTTCGCAAGACACCCCTGAGTCCCGACGCGCCACCAAGGTCGCCGTAACAGGCTAGAAGCGCCTTAACCTCCTCCTTCGACACCGGTGGCTCTAAGAACGGTTCGAGCTCACGCCGTGCTCGCTGGATCGGCTCCACCTGCTGTGTCCACACCTCGACTACCTGGAATGCACTGGAGGCACCGGCGATCCGTTCCGCGAGAGCCGCAGCGAATTCGTCGTGAACGACGCGAAAGTCCCCTACGTCGAGCAACGGCTTCCGCTCTATCTGTGTCGCACCACCGGCAGGCACAAACCAGCCGCAGGTAGTACGTCGCAACCGCTAAGTCCTGCGCCGGGGACACTGGCAGTCGATCGAGCCGCGCCAACTGCCCGACCAATTGTGCTTCAGGAACTGTCCGAAATAGGTCGGGTGGGCGCACTGGTAGACAGAGCACCTGCCTACGATGCAGTCGCGCATCTCGGCCGTCGAGCTTGGGGAGGAGGGCTCGCGTTGACCAATGCTCCGGCACAGCGACACCCCCTTCGCCCGTCATCAGACGGCCACAACGACTCACCGTCATTACGCGGCGTGCGATAGACTCCGATCCAGCGAGTAAACGCTCCACGTTCTGTATGCTCACCTGCTCGGCTTCTGCCACCGAGATGTCAAACTTCGCGTCCAAGGCCCGCACAAACATCCCCGCGGGTTCCTCAATGACGAGCAGAAGATCCGGTATTCGGACGCGGCGTGGGAGCGTCCCTTTGAGCGACGAATCGAGGTCGAGCGGAATGAGCGCGCGGAGCGTCCCTCGATCTTCCCAAAGATCGATTGGACCCCCGACCAGCGGCTCTAGGTACCCGACAACGTACCGCGCCCAGGCATCTCCAATGATCCGGCTTGCCCCACCCCAGTCACTCCAGCGCTAGACTGGCGGTGAGAGTATTGCAGTGCCCCTAGCGGCGAGCCGGTCGGCAAGGTTGGACGTTCGAGGTCGGTAGTCAGAATAGGGAGCACTGCGACCTATCGCTGTCCAATGCGACTGTTGGCAGTGCTTACCACTGGTCAGGACGAATGGCATTCAGTGCTGGCACCCTGCGCGAAGAGCAAGTTCTCGTCTTCGTTCCTCGATCAGGCGGAGTAATCGCCGCCGTCGCAAACGTAAAACCGCAATGTCATGCCGGAGAAGCTCCTCTTGCCGCTGGAGATAGCGTTCCACACTTTGGGGACCTCGTTTGAGAAGCTGACCCAGGTCGGAGCGTTCCAGTTCACGTAACCGGCGAGAGAGTTGCATCTCCTCGACTTCCCGCTGCGCGAGACAGCGACGCAGATCGTCCAAATCGGAGGTAGAGTTCGGCTCTTCGGCAGCAGACCAGACGGCCACCAGCCGCTGTAACTGTTCGACATCACGGCGCTCCCAAGCCTGGTTCACAAGGCGCATGAGATGTTCACGCTGGAGACGATCGTGATCGTCACGCGCCAAATCAGGGTGTAACAGACGGGCCAGCATCCGGTACAACCGGCGAAGCAATTCGGCTTCGTGCCCATTGGGAGAGAGGAACTCCTCCGAGCATCCATTTCCGCGGGAACTCTGCTGCCGGCGACACTCCTCTCGCCATGCGTCGTCTTTGCTATCGGCTGTCGCGGAATCAAGTTCTTCGTCGGAAAGCGGTCTGGACACGCGTAGCAAGCGACTCAGTCGGACCTCGAGGATCTGAACTTCCGCGCGCAGGTCCTCAACTTCCCGCTGTAACGCACCAAGGCGCTGCTGAATGGTCGCACGGAGTTCTTGCTGTGCAAACTCGAGCAACGTCACGCGATGGCGCAATTCTCGCAGCCGTTCACCCCGCGTCAAATACTCGAGCTCCAATGTCACACGCTGGAGAAGCGACAACGGCGCTGGCACTGAGCGTTGTTCCATGGCTTCCGCTCGACTGCACGATCCTATCACAACCGTTCCATTCTAGCCGTCGTTGCGCTGCACAACCAACGTCACCTTTCGCAAAACCATCACGTCGAGTATTCTGACACGCGGGGGATCGTCATGGAACGTACAGCGTGGGAAGAACTGGCTGCAGTTTTCGAACGCGAAGGGATCCGGTACGTTTTCGGCCTACCCGGTTCGCCGAAACACTTGTACGACGCCCTCTACGACTCAGCCGCCGTCCGCCCCATATTGACTCGTCACGAAACCGCTGGCGCGTTTATGGCCTACGCTTTTGCACGCGTCTCGGGCACAGTCGGTTGTTGCTTTGGCTGCCCCGGCCCCGGGATAGCGAATCTCGTCCCCGGCATCCTCGAAGCCTGGTCGGGTTGTGTCCCTGTGCTTGCGCTTGGTGTCCGAGCACCAACGCGAACATACGGTATGGGAGCATTTCAAGAGGCTGATCAAGTCAGCATGTTCCGGCCCATCACCAAATGGGCGGTGACGGTCGAGCGGCCTGACCGTATCGGTTGGTATCTTCGTCGCGCGCTCACGCTGGCCACCACCGGACAACCTGGCCCAGTGTATCTGGAGATTCCCGCCGACCGTGCGCTCGAACGCGTCACTATGCCGTCCTATACGCCAGCGGATCGCACTGTACGCCCAGCCCCAGATCCCGAACGGATCGCCGAGGTAGTGCGCTTGCTTCGCTCAGCGAAGCGCCCGCTCCTGGTCTGCGGCGGCGGTGCCATAGCCTCAGGTGCTTACGACGCAGTGCAAGCCTTTGTTGAACGTCTGGGGATCCCGGTCCAAGTCACGCCAGCAGGTCGCGGAATCATCCAAGAAGATCACCCGCTCTTCGCGGGTCTCGTCGGTCTCTACCGTACCGAGTACGCCAAAGCGATTTGGGAAGAGTCAGATCTCCTTATCACCGTCGGATCACGGATGGAGGAGTTCCAGTCGGGTGTGTGGACCTATTTTCCGAGTGGCGCACACTTCGTGCAAATCGATATCGCGGCCGAGGAGCTCGGCCGGAACTGGATACCGGAAGTCGCCATTCAGGCAGACGCGAAACTCGCGCTCCTTGCACTGCTTGAGGCGCTCGAACGAGAAGGGATCCCACGCGATGAGGCTCGTGTGCGAGAGCTGACCGAGCGACAGCGCGCTGCCATCGCAGCTGCAGAGGCGGACGCGATGACCAGTCAGCAGCCGATACGCGGGAAGCGCGTCGTCGCCACCATCAACCGCATCTTTGACCAGAGAACTATTTTGGTACTGGAGAACGGAGCCCAGGACCTGTGGGCCTACTATTGGCCATACTATCGAGTCCGAGACCGCGGTGCTGTCGTGCCACCAGCAGAACAGACCGCGATGGGCCTTGGTGTGTGTGGAGCGATTGGTGCTGCCTTGGCAAAACCAGAGTGGTACGTTGTCTGCACGACCGGTGACGGTGCATTCCAAATGGGGATGCATGAACTCCCAACAGCTCTCGAACACCGCCTTCGTGTGACATGGGTCATCTTCAATGATCACGCACTCGGTTGGCCGCGCTGGACACAGCGGACACAGCTCGGCGGTCGAGTCATCGCCACTGAATTCGCTGCCACTTTCGATTTCGCTGCCGTGGCACGAGCTTCCGGCTGCTACGCGGAGCGCGTTGAGCACCCTGAAGAACTAGCACCCGCTCTCGAACGAGCGCGACGGGCCAATGATGCTGGCCAACCAGCAGTCATTGATATACTGGTTGACAGTGAGGAACACCATCCGAGTTTCGTCGAGTTCCATAGACTTCGCTGATCATGCGTTGGAGGACTTGTCGAGGATGCGCGATCACACAGGACGATATCGGACACGGTACGAGGATACGCTCCGTGCCCTCGGGCATTACCTGGATCAGCATCGCTTCACACGTATCGCCGTCATCGAAACTCCTGAAGGCTTTCTCGTCAAAGGGTATGTGGCCGCGCCAGGCCGAGATGAGGAGAGTTTGTCGTTGGCACCTGAAACGCTGCTCTTCACCGACGCCGATCTCAACCAACTCCTCGAAGAAGCCTACCGACGACGCGGCACTAGTGGATCATCAGCGCCCAAACCCTAACAGAAGTCGAAGGCGCTGGCAGCGGTCCTAGATAGGCGATCAGATGAGGTCATATGGTGCCGTTTGTGGCGACGCGCTGTTGCAGGCCTTTCTGGATCTTGCCGAGAGGGCACCGACGAGCAGGAGTCACAAACGGCGAGTGGAGACGCCTTACCTCCGCGGGCGAGGGAGACAGCGGATCCTGGAGCAAGGAAAGCGAGAGACGAACTACCCTCACAGAACACTCAACGAGAACAGGAATAGACGAGCAGCACCGCTGCCCTGCCGACCTGCATCTCGTTCATGTACTCGTCAAGGGCAAAGCCAACACAGCCACAACGTATGTTCCAAGCGTACCCTTCCCGATAGAACGCAGACGCGAGCTACCCTCGCTGAGCATCGCTCCATTATCTGGAGCAAAGAGATTGGCGGCGACATTGTTACAGTATTTGCACGCAAGAAACTGGTCTGCTCGGCACCCTCTCGCCCGACGCGACGAGGAAGCCCGATACTCTTCGGCCAGTCTGCCGAGCTGCGGCTCACATATCGGTGTCACCACATGACGGATGAGCGCGCATGAGAGACGAAGTCGCGTTGCCAGCAAAGCTGCTCGCAGCGCCATTCCGAGCGAGAGAGATTGAACGCAGGCCCGGTCAAGCGTGCAGCGATTTTCGGCTTCGTATTGCGGAACGAGGGCGCATGGGAGTCGAACCCACCGGCGAGGCTCGTCACCCCGCCCACCGGTTTTGAAGTCTGCGGAAAAACATCTTGACTGGTGCTCAAACATCCGGACAGTGCGTCCGTACGCGTAAGACATCCGTTCGAGTGTGCTAGAATGTCCGGTGAGTGACAATTTATCTGCTAGCAGTATTGCTAGCAGGGCCAAAGAAAGGAGTGGGCATGATGTCCGCTGTGCCGTACCTAATAACATGGCGGGTCGTCGGAGTGGCGACCTTGTGGCCGGAGGACCTCCTTGATGCGCTCGAGACCGAGATCGTGGCGGCCGGATTCATCCGCCACTTCGATCGTGAGAACACGACATCGGTGGTCGCCGTCCGCGGTTGGCGTATCTACCAAGACGGAGAAGGTCGGATCTCCCTGCAGGTCATCCCGATCTGGGAAAACGGCCAGTGGGAGCTGCACCTGGTCGCTGTTGGATGGTCTGATCAGCCGCTGGACGACTCACACTTGGCATACGCCGGGTTCCTCCAGGGGCTACCGGAGCGCTTCCCGGTTCCGAGTACGGGCGGTATCGTTGAGCGACTGCAAGCGGGGAGACATGTCCCTCTCCTGTGGTCTGCGATCATCGACACGCCGTCAGCCTTCGTCGAAGCTTGGCTACGGGATGAATTCTTCCCGAGGTGCAGGGACTTCGGCGTCGCTGAGGGAGACCCACAGGTCGTCAAGCTGGACAACACGCGCTGGTGGGTCTGGATGCTGTGGGCAACTCCAACGTGGTTGTCCACCCGCGGTGGAAACTGGTGGGTGGTTCCGTCAGTAGCCCTCGTGACAACGCCGCAGCTCTGTCCTACCGTCTTGCTCGTACCGAGCGAGCACGCCAGTTTGTGCCTGAACCTGAAAGAATACAGGGGCAAGACCTTCATCCAGGTGTGCTCATATCTGCCCGTCCACCCCATCGCTTCCTGGCTCGTCATCGACTTCGCAACCAGGCGGGCGGGTGTCCTCTTCCCTCTCCTCCACCAGCAGGACCACCGCATTCCCGCGATGCAGCTCTTCTCCTGGTGGTGCGGCGTCTCCACGGACCGCGACTTTCCAGACCTTCATGGCCTGTCCGACGGTCGTCGCCGGGTGGCAGAACTCCTGATGCGTGGGAAGACACTCAAAGAGATCGCTGAAGCGCTCCGCGGAGTCGTGACGGAGTCGACGGTCCGAACGTATTACTCGGAATTCTGGAACAAAGAGGAATTCGCGTGGCTCCGACCGTACCTGCCGCCCCCAAACCCGAAGTATTCCGCATATGGCCGGCTGGCGTGGCAGAGGCCCGCCACGAAACGTGATCGAGGTTGAACGAAACGAAGCCAAAATCAACCCCTTATCAAGCCTTGATATAAAGCTTGGCGCGTCCGTACGCTGATCGTCAGGACGGATCGATCAGCTTAGGGAGGACGCGCCATGCCCATAGCCTATAGCAGTGCTTCGCGCTCCACAACCGTCAGCGTCGGTGAGGCTGCCCAGCTGCTCGGCGTCGGGCGGAGCCTGGCGTATGAGCTCGCGCGCTGGCAGGGCCAGCTTGCGCCGGGGGTGCCGGTGATCCGCGTCGGTGGTCGCCGGTACCGCGTACCGGTCCGGCCGCTGGCACAGGCGCTCGGCATCGACGAGGACGAGCTGCTCGCTCGCCTCGGAAGGGAGGGCCGACGGGATGCCTGACACGCGAACGCCCCCAGCCACCTGGCCAGAGGCGCCGCGAGCGCACGTCGTTGTTCTCCAGTCTACCCCATCGGGACACGACATCGCCGAGCCGGTACTTCAGGCCAACAGTCCTGGCTACGACCCCACCACCACCCGCCGCCCAGTCGGCGCCACCCGCGACTGTCCACATTGCGGGTCGGTGGTGCCGGTGCCGCTCGCCGCTGACCCTGACGATCCCGCCGCGCCAGGTGACCGGTGCCCATCGTGCGGCTATGACTGGCCCGGGGGTGCGCCATGACCGTGCGCGATGCAGTGGTGGCCTACGCCCAACGTGGCTGGCAGCCGCTGCTCCTCCGACCCCGCGACAAGCGCCCGCTCGACGGGGGTTGGGCGTCCGCGCCGCCCACGGTCGACGTGCTCCTCACCCGGCTGGACGGATGCACCGACTTCAACCTGGGGGTGCTCTTGGGCGCACCGAGTGGCGGCCTGGTCGACGTCGACCTGGACAGCCCAGAGGCGCGCGCCCTCGCAGCCCGGCTGCTCCCGCCGACAAAGTTGGTGTTTGGGCGGCCAAGCGCTCCGGCGTCGCACTGGCTCTATCAGGCCGACCCGGTACCGGAGTCACGGGCCTACCACGCGCCGGACGGCCGCGTGCTGCTCGAGCTCCGGGCCGACCGCCACCAGACCATGGTCCCCCCATCGGTCCACCCCTGCGGCGAGCCAGTGCGCTGGGAGTGCGACGGCGAGCCGGGCCGGGTCACGGCCGAGGAGCTCCACCAGGCCTGCGCTCGCCTGGCGGCGGCCGCGCTCCTGGCCCGCCACTGGCCGGCGCCGGGGAGCCGGCAGGAGGCAGCGCTCGCCCTCGCCGGCGCACTCGGGCGCCTGGGTTGGCCTGCCCGTGCCGTCGAGGAGTACGTCCTCCTCGTGGCGGAGGCTGGAGGAGATGAGGAGGCCCGCAAGCGGGCCGCCGCTGCCCGTGACACCGTCGCCAAACAACAGACCGGCGAGCCGACCACCGGCTGGCGACGACTGGCCGAGCTGCTCGACCCAAGCGTCGTGCGCTGTGTCCGGCGCTGGTTGGAGCCGGCGCAGCGGCGCGTCGGGCCGTACCAGTTCGGGTCGAGCGGGATCGCCTACATCCGCGAGACCGAGCACGGGCACGAGGCGCGGCCGCTCGCCAACTTCACGGCCGAGATCGAGGAGGCGATCGTCACCGACGACGGTGCTGAGCCCCGCCGCGTTTTCGTGGTGACCGGACGGGTTGGCGACACCCCGCTCCCGCCGCTCCGGGTCCCTGCCGAGCGGTTCGCGGCCCTGGCCTGGACCGCCGAGTGGGCACCGCGCGCCGTCCTCTACGCCGGGCAGACCACCCGGGATCGGGTGCGGGAGGCGATCCAGCTCGTCTCGCTCGATGCCCCAGAGCGGGTCATTTACACCCACACTGGCTGGCGGCAGGTCGGCGGACGGTGGCTCTACCTGCACGCCGGGGGCGCCCTCGGGGCGGACGGCCCGGCCGAGGGGATCAGCGTCGAGCTGCCGCAGGAACTGGCACGCTACCGCCTGGTCGAGCCGCCGGACGCCGAGACACTCCGCGCAGCCGTCGCCACGGTCTGGCATGAGCTCCCCACCGTGGCCCCGACTGTCTACGCCGCGCTGTTCGGTGCGGCGGTGACCGCCCCCCTGGCGACCGTGCTTGACGTCGACGCGGCGGTCTGGGTCGCCGGCGCCACGGGCCTGTTCAAGACCTCGGTCGTCAGCCTGCTTCTCAACCTGTACGGTGAGTTTCCGCCCACGACAGCCCCAGCCGGGTTCGAGTCGACGGCGAACTACCTCGAGAAGCTCGCCTTTTTGGCGAAAGATCTCCCGCTCCTCATCGACGACGTCCGCCCACCGCAGAGCGTGTCCGAGGCGGCCGAGTGGCGGCGGAAAGTCGAGCGGCTCGTGCGCGCGGTCGGGAACCGCACCGGCCGCGGGCGGATGGCCGGGGATACCACGCTGCAGGGCGCCTATCCGCCGCGGGCGTTGGTCATCGTGACCGGCGAAGACGAGCTCGCGGGGAGCTCGACGATCGGCCGCACGCTGCTGGTGCGGTTCGAGCTGGGAACGGTGGACCCCCAGGCGCTTGGCCGCTGGCAGCGCGATCCCGTCCCGCTCCGGTTCACTGGCGCCGGGTATGTCCGCTGGTTGGCCGGTCTCCTTGACCGGCACGGTCCGGCGCGGTTCCGGGCGCTGCGCGACGGGCTGACGATCCCGGAGCTCCCGTCCGGGCTCCACCCACGCCTCGCCTCGACCCTGCGCCAGCTCCTGGCTGGTTGGACGCTCTACGCCTGGTTTGCGACCGAGACGGGGGCGGTCAGCGAGGCGGCGGCCAATCGCCGGCTCGATGAGGTAGCGGCCAGCCTCGCTGAGCACGCCGTGGCGACCGGGGAGGAGGTCCGGGCGCAGCGGCCGAGCCACCGGTTCGTGCAGGCGCTGGGGGACCTTCTGGCCAGCCGGCGGGCCTCTCTCGCCGGGCGCGACGGAAAGCCCCCGCCGGACGCCGAATCGCTGGGGTGGGTGGCGCTCGACGGCGGGACGCTGGTCCCGCGGGGCGAGCGGGTCGGCTGGGTCGACGAGGACGGGCTGTACCTGATCCCCTCCACCGCGCGCGCGTTGGTCGGTCGGCTGTTGCGCGAGAGCGGAGAGGTGTTCGCGATCTCGTCTCGGCGTCTGCTGGAGGAGCTCGAGCGGGACGGCTACCTCCTGCCCACCAGCCACCGCGGGCCGACACGCGCCGCGGTTATCAAGGCCGAGGGCAAGACCTGGCGTGTCTGGGCGCTCCGCCGCCTGGCGGTCGAGCGCCAGTGGGGTCACAAGGACCCGGAAGGAGCCTAGGCGATGGCACAGCCAGAGCGCCCCAAGACTCCAGCGACGCTCGGCACGGCCTACCTCCAGCTCGCAGCCGAGCTGTTCGGGGCGGCGACAAACACTCAGAGGGTCTCTATCCCCAAAACGTGTTACTCATGTAACTCATGTAACCGTCCGCATGAGGACGCGGAAATCGAGGGCACGACGGTGACATGTTCGGGGGGCGAACATGTAACCGGAGATGTAACCAGGAACGGCCGTCCCCCAACGGCGCAACCGGGGTTACATCTGTGGTTACACGTTCCCGGCGGAACATGTAACCGGGCGCGACTGGAAGATCCCACAGCCGATGGGGCTACTTTCGAGCAGGTTACACCAGTTACACGAGTTACATCTTCTGGAGGGAGAGATACCCTTGACGTTGGTCCCCAGGCAGTCGCTGCTGGCCCTGCGCCGCTCGAGGCACCGGTGACGCTGGTGCGCGCACCCGCGGAGCTCGGGGTAGTGCAGCGCCTGGGCCGCCTTGTGGCGCTCGATCTCGAGACAGTTGGGCTCGACCCCCACCAGGGGCGGATCCGGCTGGTGGCGCTCTCGGACGGCGAGCAGGTCGTGCTGCTCGACGCGGCGGCCCTCTCACGCAACGCCCTGGCGGCGGCGCTGCGTCAGCTCGCCCACGGGCGGGTCGTGGCCCTGCACCACGGCGCCTTCGACCTCGGCTACCTCCTGGTCCACGGCCTACCACTACCCACAGCGCTTCGCGACACCATGCTCGAGGCGATGCTGCTCGATGCCGGCCAGCGACTGCACCAGCGTGGCACCTTCACGCTGGAGGCCCTCGCTGCCGAGTGGCTGGGGCTGACGGTGGACAAGCGGCTGCAGACCAGTGATTGGTCGGGGGCGCTCTCGGCCGAGCAGCTCGCCTACGCGGCGCGCGACGCCCTCGTCACCTGGCGGCTGGCAGAGCGGCTTCAACCGGAGCTGGCCCGTGCCGGGCTCACCGAGGCCGCGGCGCTTGAGGCCCGCGCGCTCCCCTTTGTTGCCTGGCTCCGCGTCACCGGGCTGCCCTGGGACCAGGAGGCCTGGGAGCAGGCCGTGGCGGGGGCGGAGCGGGAGCAGACCGAGGCGGCCGTCGCGCTGCGTGCACTGCTGCCCGCTGACGGGCTCTTCGGTGCGACAGTCAACCTTGACTCACCGAAAGCGCTCAAAGCCGCGCTGAGCCAGCTCGGTCTTGCGCTCGAGGACACGCAGGACGAGACGCTGGCCCTCCTCGACCACCCCGTTGCCGCAGCACTTCGCCGCTACCGCAAGGCGGCCAAGTACGCCTCGAGCTACCCGCGTGACTGGGCGACCGTGCACCCGGTGACTGGTCGAGTGCATCCCGATTGGCGCCAGCTCGGGGCGGCCACGGGCCGGATGAGTTGCTCCGCGCCGCCAGTGCAACAGCTCCCGCGGGAGGGGGGCTTTCGCCGGGCGGTGGCAGCGCCTGCGGGACGCGTCCTGGTCAAACTCGACTATGCCCAGATCGAGCTCCGCGTCGTGGCTGAGCTCGCTGACGAGGAACGGCTGATCGAGGCCTTTGTGCGTGGGGAGGACGTGCACCGCAAGACCGCCCGGCTCGTGCTCGGTGTGCAGGAGCCCTCTCGCGCCGAGCGGCAGAGAGCGAAAGCGTTGAATTTCGGTCTGTTGTACGGCATGAGCACCGAGGGGTTCCGACGGCATGCGGCGGCCGAGTTCGGCCTACGGCTCTCGCCTGCCGAGGCAGCGCAGCTCATCGAGCGGTTCTTCGCCGCGTACCCCAAGTTGCGGACGTGGCAGGCTCGGCAACAGCGCACGGGGGCAGGTGACGTCCGCACCCGGTCGGGGCGGCTGCGGTCCGACGTGCGGCGGCCCACGGAGCGGATGAACACGCCGGTGCAGGGGACGGCGGCTGACGGGCTGAAGGCGGCGCTGAGCCTGCTCTGGGAGCAGCGCCACCGGCTCGGCTCAGCCGTCCCGGTGTTGGTGGCGCACGACGAGGTGGTGTTGGAGTGTGCCCTCCACGAGGCCGACCGGGTGGCCTGGGAGGCTGCGGAACTCCTCAGGCAGGGAATGGGGTGGTATCTGCACCGGGTGCCGGTGGTGGTCGAGACGACGGTCTGCCGGGACTGGGCAGGGACACCGGTGCGTCAGGAGGAGGCGTGATGGGTGCCCGCGTCGTGCAGGGGATAGTACGTGTGCCACGTCAGGACGTCAGGGCGCGACCGCTTGATGGGCTCCTGCGCGGTGCCTGGATGGGGTGCGCGCATCGACAGCGCGCGCGGTGTGGGGAGTCGTCTGCGCACAACGTTACTTATACGCACAACGCTACCAGGGTTTTCAGACAACGACCGCGACGGATGCCGATGGCCAGTGCGCCAGCATGTTACCATCGTAGACGAGTTCGCTAGGTGATCTTGACGTTGTGTCGGGGTATGATGCGGCGTACCACAGATCGCGCGACGCTCCAAGCGGTGTTCGGGCTTGGACGCCGCGGGCCGTTCCCAGGGCAAGGGGCGAACGCTCACCAGGGCTGGTGGGGGCTCTGCGAAGAGACGCCGCAGCTCTGGGCAAGCTGGCTCGCGGAGTACTGGCGGCGGAAGACCGGCACTCCCCTCCCAGAACGACCACCCTTCCGTCTTTTGGTTGACGCGGGACGCGAGCTGGTCATCGAAGGTGTCCGCCTCACCTACGGCTATCGCTGGTTCTTCCGCTGTCCCGTCTGCGGGCGGCGGACCGAGGTGCTGTACCAGGGCCGGCGGGGACTCGCTTGCCGGCGCTGCAATCGGCTCGGGTACCGCAGTCAGGCACGCCGTGTGCGCGTGCCCGGGCTGCTCGACCTCGTCTGGGGGCGGGAGTTCGACCGCTGCTGCGGCGACACGCCGCTGCTTGCCGAGCTCGCGCGTGACCTGAAGCAGCACCTGGCAACTGGTCTGGAGCGGCTTTTTGGCCAGCTGCAGGTTGAACCGCTGGACCACAGGGAGGTGCAGGATGACGGAGACACGCCGTGAGCGCCTGGTGCGACAGGAGGCCGCCCGACAAGCGCGGGTCTGGGAGGAGTACCAGGCGCATCTGCGGCGCTACGAGGCTTGGGCGGTCGCTGAGGAACGGTTGCGCGCGCTCGTACCCAAGGCGCTCGACGTAGTGGAGCGCACACTCGATGACCCGGCACAAGGACCGAAGGTGGCGCTCGCGCTCCTCCGCGCGGCGGGGCTGTGGGGGCTTGAGCCGGTGTCGAAGCCGAGTCTCCGGCTGTACCAGCTCAGCGCCGATCTCGAGGACTTCTCCCTGGCATCGTGGGACAGACCCGCCGTGGCGCAGGTCCGCGGCGTCGACCGAACACCGCGAGCCACGTCGCGCCAGACCGTTGGGCTTGATGCGGCGGAAGGAGCAGCGGATGATGAACAAACCGGAGCAGCCGACAGGACCGGGCAAGCGTAAGCGCCGCGCCAGAGGCGAGGGCTCCATCTTCTGGAACAGCCATCGTCGTCGCTGGATCGCGGAAATCTCGACCGTCGACCCGACCGGCAAGCCCAAGCGGGTGAACCGCTCGGCCAAGACCCAGGCTGAGGCTCTCCGCCTCCTCCGCGAACTCCAGCGGCAAGCAGAGCAGGGGCTCCTGCCCCTCGGCCGTCCGCCGACCGTGGCCCAGTTCCTGACCCAATGGCTTGAGGGCCAGCGGCACAGCCTGCGGCCGCGCACCTGGGAAGGATACGAGTCCATCGTGCGCACGCGGCTCATCCCCCAGCTCGGTCGGTTACGGCTCGACCAGATCTCCCCTGCCCACCTTGCTGCCGCCTACGACCGGCTCCTGGGAGAGGGACTGAGCCCCAAGTCGGTGCTCAATACGCATCGGCTGCTTCATCGTGTGCTCGGTGACGCGGTGCGCTGGGGCATGCTCGTCCGCAACCCTTGCGACCTTGTCGATCCACCCCGAGCGACCCGGCCGGCGGTCCGTGCGCTTGACGCGGGCGAGGTCGCTCGGCTGCTCGAGGCCTCGGCCACTGACGACCTGGGGCCCCTCATCACCGTCGCGGTGCTGACCGGGCTTCGGCTCGGGGAGCTGGTTGGGTTGACGTGGGACGAGGTGGACCTCGAGCGCGGGGAACTCTCCGTGGTGCGCTCACTGCAGCGGGTGCGGGGGCGCGGGCTGGTCGTGGTACCACCGAAGACCGCCTCGTCAAAGCGCCTCGTGCCGTTGGCGCCGCAGGCCGTCGCTGCGCTTCGCGAGCAGCGCAGTCGACAGCTTGCGTCCCGCCTCAAGGCGGGGCCAGCCTGGGCTGGGGGTAACTGGGTCTTCACCACAGCGCTGGGGCTGCCCTACGACCCAAGCGACGTGACCCACCGCTTCCAGCGGCTGCTCGAGCGAGCGGGGCTGCCGCGGGTGCGCTTCCACGATCTCCGACACACCGCAGCAAGCCTGCTCCTCGCCGAAGGAGTGCACCCGAAGGTGGTGGCGAGCCTCTTGGGTCACAGTACGGTCTTGATCACCCTTGACACGTACTCCCACGTGATGCCGGGGCTCACACGCCAGGCGACGGAGACCCTCGCCGGGCTGATTGCTAGCAGAATTGCTAGCAAGAGCACGTCCGAGGGGTGAGCCGAGCAGAACCTTCACGACACGACCTCTCGATTTTGGCTTCTCGATGCGGACGAGGGTGCATGGGAGTCGAACCCACCGACGGAGCTCGTCACCCCGCCCACCGGTTTTGAAGACCGTGCGGGCCACCGGGCCCGATCCACCCTCATTCCAAGTATCTCCGACCGTCACCCAGATCGGCAAGTCAAAAGGGGGGTCCACGGCGCCGGGAATCATGCACCTTCACTCGGATCAGTCGCCATCCTGCCAGGTGATTCCAACCCATCAAGCCGATTTGCCACCCCGACGATCAGTTTAGGGCTTGCGAAAAGACACGAGACCCATTACTATAGAAATGAAATAACGCCTCGAGGTGAGTCGCCGTGTGTGAGTTGGGCAGTCCGCGAGACGAATGTGTAGCCAGCGATGGGAGGATCAGCCAGTGAAGCACGCAAGGAGTGAAAGGGTTGGGTCATGACTGATTCGCCCAGCTCCCTCGTGAGTACAGAAGGACAGATCGACACACGATTTCTCTGTAGTCTCCTCCGCGAGCTCCGTATCGAGGTTCTCCCGAATGTCGATCTCTCCAAGGTAACGTCGATTGTTCCCCGAGACGCGACTCTCACCGTCACGAGTTCACCAGCCCATGGGGTGGAAGGCACACTCCAGACAGCCCTCGCCTTGCGGCGTGAAGGGTATCGCGTCGTGCCTCACCTCGCTGCGCGTGCACTTTGTGATCGTTCCCAGCTTGCTCAGTTGTGGCACCAGTACACCACCGCCGGTATTGACGAAGTGTTTGTTGTCGGTGGTGACCAAGAGCGTCCAGCTGGTGAGTTTCCCAACTCGCTAGCACTCCTCCAAACGCTAATCGAACTTGAGCCGCCCCCAACACGCATCGGCATCACAGCGTATCCGGAAGGTCATCCGCATATACCGAATGATGTACTGGAAGCAGATCTTCTCGCCAAACAAGCCTACGCACACTATGCAACGACTCAGATCGTCTTCGATCCCGATGCATTGCTCAGTTGGCTCGTGCGGTCACGTGCTCGCGGATTCACTCTTCCCGTCTACCTGTGCCTACCAGGGACACTGCGGCTCGATCGTTTGATCCGCATCGGAATGCGTCTCGGCCTCGGCACCTCGCTCCGATACCTTGAGAAGCAACGAGGTCTGGTCGGACGCCTCCTCACTGGGGGCCTTCGGTACGACCCTGGCGACCTTTTGGACGGACTCGCGCGACGGCCAGCCACGGCTCACGCTGGCATCGTTGGTGTTCACTGGAGCAGCTTCAACAGCGTTGAAAGTGTTGTACACTGGGTTCTTGCTCGCCGTGAGAGTTTGGGTTGTGGACAGGAAGGAGCGACCGCATGAGCGGAACGCAGCTGAAGCAGCTGCGGCCGGTCAGTGAGATCGCCGAAGAACTCGGTCTCCTCCCCGAGGAACTAGAACTGTACGGTCCCTTCAAAGCAAAGATTCGGCTCGACGTGCTTCGTCGGCTCAGTACAGCTCGCGCTCGCTACGTTCTGGTAACTGGAATCACCCCTACCCCCTTCGGCGAGGGGAAGACAACAGTCTCGGTTGGTCTTGGCCAGGCCTTTGGACGGCTAGGTCTTCGTTCAATTGTGACCGTCCGCCAGTCCTCGATGGGACCAGTTTTTGGCACGAAAGGAGCCGGAGCGGGCGGTGGAGCCGCACAGCTCCACCCGTTCCCTGATCTCGCCCTCCACTTCACAGGCGACAACCACGCCGTGACTGTCGCCCACAATCTCCTCGCTGCCTTGGTGGACAACGCCCTGTATCAAGACCGTCTATCGATCGACCCGCGCAGCATCACTTGGCCTCGCGTTATCGACTTGAACGATCGGGCACTCCGCCAGCTTATCATCGGTCTCGGCGAGACAAATCGGACTGTCCGCGTCTCCCGCTTTGACATCACGCCCGCATCAGAGGTGATGGCTATTCTTGCTCTTGCCCGGGACTATCGTGACTTGCGCGAACGGCTCGGCCGCATCGTCGTCGGTCGTACATGGGATGGGAAACCAGTCACTGCTGAGGAACTCGGAGGCGCCGGAGCGATGGCCGCCCTCCTCGTCGATGCCCTCAAGCCAAACCTGGTCCAGACGAGCGAGGGAACAGCTGCTTTTGTGCATGCTGGTCCCTTCGGCAACATCGCCACCGGTACGTCGTCAGTCGTAGCAGACATTCTCGCGACACGCCTGGGTGACGTGGTTGTGACGGAGGCAGGTTTCGGCACAGACCTTGGCGCCGAGAAGTTCTTTCACATTAAGTGCCGCTCTAGCGGCCTCGCCCCGCACGCTGCTGTACTCGTTGCCTCGGTCCGCGCACTCAAAGTGCAAGGAGGGAAAAGCGTCCGCGAAATCGAAGAGGGTGGCGAAGATCTCGCCGCACTCGAAGCCGGCTTGCCGAATCTGGTCAAGCATATCGAGAACCTTCGCACGTTCGGCGTGCCAGCGGTCGTCGCGATCAACCGCTTTCCGACCGACTCACCGCGGGAACTTGAGCTACTCGGTAAAACGGCAATCGATGCGGGAGCTCACGATGCTGCCGTCGTCGAGGTCTACACGCGTGGTGGCGAGGGTGGCGTAGAGCTTGCGCGCGCTGTCCTTCGCGCAGCCAACAGCGAGCCGTCCTTCCAACCCATCTACGACCTCGAGTGGCCACTCGAGCGGAAGGTTGAAGCAGTGGCGCGCACACTCTACGGCGCCGGGGGTGTCCGCTTTACAGCGACAGCTCGGCGCCAACTCGAGGACCTTCGGCGACTAGGCTACGATCGGCTGCCAATTTGCATGGCGAAGACGCCAACCTCGCTCAGCGCCGATCCGAACCTCCTTGGTCGCCCCGACGGGTTCACCGTCGAGGTGCGCGAGCTCCGGTTGTTCGCGGGAGCCGGATATGTGGTCGTGCTCCTCGGTGATATCCAGACCATGCCAGGTCTGGGGCGAAACCCACGAGCCGGCGCCATTGATATCGATGAGAACGGCAATATCCTCGGAGTTTCCTAATCCAGCGCCGGTCATCTCTTAAGACTTAAGGGGGTACACCGGAGTCACTTCGCAACGAGTGAGATGTGGTTCGAGTGACAGAAGGAGGGTACTACGATGGCGCGGAACCTCCAAGAGGTGCTTG
>NZ_JAMSLS010000005.1 GCF_023806465.1 Thermomicrobium sp. CFH 73360
CTCTCCATCCCAGCACGCTCCACTCCAACCGCGCGCCCTCATCGGAACGCCGGTTGGCTGCGTGTCACTCCATCCCGATCGCCGCATGACGATCGGTCGACGGGGCACTCTCGCGAACCACACCTCAGTTGTCAAGGTGCTCGCCTCACGGCGCTCGGGTCTTTCGTCGAACCCATCGTCATAGTATAGCGATGGGCGTGCCACGTTGTCAAGACCCGCTTCTCCAAGCCGCGTCATTCCCACGCGGCGAAGGTACATATTACTCGTCTCACCCTTCCCTGTCAAGGGCTACAGCGGGCGTCACTTCGCTCGCGTCTCTGCTTCGTCGAGCAGCCCCGCCTACCCAGCGCCTCAGGCCGAAAAGAGAGCTCCGGGCACGGGATCACCTACCGACCGCGACTGCCGCGGAATACCCCTCTCTCCGCAGAGAACAACACGATGACGGTTCCGCCACCACGCCGTCCACTCGCGACTTCTCCGCAAACGCGTCACCCGCACCTCGAGACGTGCCCAAACACGCCCACCTTTTGTGTCCCCAGCGACTACAGATAGCCGAAGCGTCACCGCGCTCGGCGCGCCATCCCCGATAAGACACGGAGTGTCAGCTTCTCGCTGATACCCCAACTTGCACACCCTCCGCACGTGTCAGCGTCCCTCGGAACAAGAACGCTGTCTGCCGATTCGCTGCCTCCATATCGAAGGGATGTAATGCCGACGTCGCATCCACAGGAATGATCACGTGATACCACCGGAGCGCCGCACTCGCCGCCGTATAGTGCACGCAGATCGAGGCGACCGTACCGCAGATGATCAAGTGTTCAATCCGCCGTAGCCGGAGCTCGTGGTCAAGCGGTGTACCATAGAAAGCGTCGTACCGCCGCTTCTGGAGGACAAGTTCACCGTCCTGGGGCGCAAGCTCGTCGACGAACTGCCAGCCCCATGTCCCCGCCAGGCAGTGCTCACCCCAGATCGGAAACTCGGGATCCCCTGGATAGTGGGTATCTTGGGTGAACACCGTGAACATTCGGTGCTCACGCGCCAGCGCGAGGAGATGCTGAATCTTGGGGATCGTGGCTGGAGCATCGGGGACAAACAGTTTCCC
Source organism: Thermomicrobium sp. CFH 73360 (assembly GCF_023806465.1). Taxonomy (GTDB): domain Bacteria; phylum Chloroflexota; class Chloroflexia; order Thermomicrobiales; family Thermomicrobiaceae; genus Thermomicrobium. The sequence continues at coordinate 1,103 of NZ_JAMSLS010000005.1, forward strand.
CTCCGGTTTCACGAAATCGTTCTGCATGTCAACGACAATCAACGCAGTTGTCACCGGGTCGATGAGAACTTCGGGCACAAGCTCATAGGCCGGGACTTCCACCGTGCGGCTCATGTGTCACCCTCCCTGTCTCGATCACACTGGCATTCCTCAGTCTCCGAGGCTCGGATCGTAATCTGCACTCCACTCGTGGAGCGTGCCAGACGGTCCCTCCCAGTACAGATTCCCAGCTTCATCCTGCCAGGTCGGCTCCGGATTCTCGCCGCTCAGCATTTGGCTCCACTCCTCGGCCATCCACGTGTTGAATGCGTCGTGGTCACTGTCGTAGGGGACTCCACCCCCGACATCTGGCAGATCCGACCAAAGATCGCTCGCCGAACCATCCCATGTCGCTCCTGCATAGGGATCTTGGAAATCTGCCAGCGGAACATCAGTCTCAAGATCACTCCAGTTCCAGGCCGCGGGCACACCAAAATCGTTCTTGCCCTGCCAGTACTCCTCCGTCCACACCTCGGGCACCGGACCACCTTCCAACGGTCCTGGCGAGGCAAAAAGTTCGCTTGTCACCTCCGGCAACACCGCTGAAATGTCTTGCACATAAAGCGCAAGCGCCCCATACGGTGCCACAAAACTCATGACGTACCCATTCCAACCATCAGTGACGATCCAGAGCACTCCTTCGTACGGCTGCCCCTGCTGCACCGCCGCGTACGCCAGTTGCACCGCCGGCCAACCATCCAAGGCGACCCAGCGGACGTCATAGGCCACGAGCGCCTCGTTCTGCTGCTGAAGCCTGAGATAGATGATCCCTGCATACTGCAACGGGTTCATCGGTTGCGGCAGCGGCTCTTGGAACCAAAACAAACCCGGTTGGAACGGCACTTCTTCGTTCGTATCTACAACAAGTGCCGATTGCCCCTGGGCTGTTTGCACCGTTCGCCAGTTGCTTGCCTGGATTCGAGTCGGCGTTGGAGTCGATGAGACGGAACGCCCAAGATACCAGAGACCTGCGGCTGCAAGAACACCCAGACATGTGCAGACGACAGCAAGCACAGCCCCAGCACTGAGAAACAGCCAACCGCGGCGCGACACCGCTACCCTCCCTTCCGGCTCTTCCTCCCTCAAGACGTGGGCGGTCAGCCAGCAGTATACTCTCGAGAAATCGCGGAGGTGACCATCGTGACAACCAAAAGTGACACTTCCGTGAAGGTCATCGAGGTCGGACCGCGCGACGGCCTGCAGAACGAACCACTCCCCGTCCCCACCGAGGTGAAGGTCGCCTTTATCGATGCACTGAGCGAGGCCGGTTTTCCTATCATCGAGTGCACGAGTTTTGTGTCGCCGGCTGCTGTCCCTCAACTCGCCGATGCTGAAGAGGTCATGCGTCGCATTCGCCGTCGCGCCGGAACACGCTATCTAGTCCTCGTCCCAAATGAGCGCGGACTCGAGCGCGCACTCGCCGTCGGCTGTGACGCGGTGGCACTCTTTGCCGCCGCAACGGAAGCGTTCTCGCAGGCCAACCTGCGGGCCTCAATCGCTGACACGCTCGCCCGGTACGCCACGGTTACGGTCCGCGCCCAGGCTGCTGGCTGCTGGGTGCGCGGATACGTCTCTGTTGCCTTCCACTGTCCGTATAGTGGCCCCGTCGCGCCTGAGCAAGCGATCACTGTGGCGCTTCGGCTCCTGGAGTTCGGCTGTGATGAACTCGCGATCGCCGATACCATCGGCCGAGCGACACCCGACGACGTTGCGCGCCTACTGGAAAAACTCCTCCGGGAAGTCCCCGCAGAGCGTGTGGCGGTGCACCTTCACGATACCACTGGGAAAGCCCTGGACAACGTGGCGGTCGCGCTCTCCGCTGGCATCCGCGCCGTTGATGCCGCTCTCGGCGGCCTCGGTGGTTGCCCCTTCGCCCCCGGCGCGCCCGGCAACTTAGCAACAGAAGCGTTGCTCGACTTCCTCGACACCTTGGGTTACGCTCATGGCATCGACCGACGAGCACTGCGAGACGCCTGGTTGACACTCCAGCAGGGCGCCCCAGAACTGGTCCAGCGCGGAGCAGCGCGAGCCAGCGCACGGTCGGTCGACCCAACTGTCGCGGAAGAACTACGGGAGGGCGGTGCGTGATGTCAAACTTTCCGCCATCAGTCGAGCGACAACTGCGGGATGAACCAGTCATCTGGCTTGCGACGGTACGGCAGGATGGTCAGCCCCAGGTTGTCCCGGTTTGGTTTCTCTGGGAGGGCCAGCATGTGCTGATCTACTCACTGCCACGGAGCCAGAAGGTTCGCAACATCCAGAGCAACCCACGCGTTTCTCTTCACTTTACCAGTGACCGGTGGGCGAGCCATGTGACGCGCTTCGATGGCTCGGCCGAGCTTGTGCCCGATCCTCCACCAGTGACCGCTGTTCCCGCATACCTCGCAAAGTACAGCGAGGCAATCACCCGACTGGGAATGACCGCACCCCAGTTCGCAGCTGAGTACAGTGCGCTGATCCGTGTCCGTCTAGAGCATTTGGTGCACTGGTAAGTATCTCAGTAGGGCCAAACGACAGGTTGTCCCGTCGCCGACTCTGCTCCCAATTGCTTGGCTGGGCAGTGTTCACTGGTGCTCCTGACCGGAGAAGCCCACGGGCATCGCTGGCGAGTCTTCCTGTGTGCGTGATCTCTCAAAGAGGGCGCTCGTCGGTCGTTTCGCTTGGCACGACGAAGAGGGGGACGCGCGTGGCAGTCACAAGTCGCTCTGTCACACTGCCCAGAAGCCAGCGGGTCATCCCGCCTCGCCCGCGTGTCGTCAGCACCACGAGGTCCGGCCGCTCGCGTTCCACCGCAGCGACGAGTTCCCTTTTCGGCTCCCCGCTCAACATTTGGATTCGTACGTCGAGATGGCCTGGCACCCGAGTCCGCACGTCCTCGAGATAGGCAAGCGCTTCCTGTTCCAGCTGGCGTACCATTTCTTGCGCCGCTGCTGCGATCGGTCGCCCACGCCATTCCAGCAGCACTTCGCGATAGGTCTCCGCAACTCGGACAAGGGTCATACGAGCCTGCGCACGCTCCGCGAGTGCGCACGCGTACGGTAACGCCCGTTCAGCACGCTCCGAACCGTCAAGTGGTACCAGCACGTGTTCTAAGCGCTCGAGTGGAGCACCACCCACACGGACCACCAGCACTGGACAAGGCGCCGTCCGAAGCACGCGATCGGCAATGCTCCCCAGCACTGCGCGGCCAAGTCCACCTCGACCATGACTTGCGACGACAAGCACGGGTGCTGGCCAGCGCGTTGCCTCCGCGACGAGTTCCTCTTCCGCTCGCCCCAGACGCACAACGGCACGCGCCGGTAGACCGAGTTGCTCAAGCACCGCCAGTTGCTCGGCAAGAAACTCTTCAGCTGCGACGTCAAGACGTGACTCTTCAGGGGAGAGCCAAACCACCTCACCCCGCATCGGGTCGTAGAAGGGGCGCATCGTCTCAAGCACGCGGACAACGACCACTGGTGCGAGAAAGAGCCGTGCGAGGAGCGCCGAGGCAGGTAACACCGCGTCCGCCGCCGTCGAGCCGTCATGAGCTGCAAGAACCGTTTCGATCATCTACGTTCCTCATTCCATCCTCACTCCGAAGAATAGGAGGTCCGCCGTCCAAAGGCAAAGGAGACGCTTCCCAACGAGCGCACATGGTCGTATGCTGGCAGTGGATCGCGTCTTTCACGGGGAAGGAGGGGAACCATGGTCCAGCAGCGGCGGATTGAAATCGATCCTCTGCGGCCACTTGCGACGCAACCTGGTAAGGGCCATAACCGCTGGCACGAGGCGATTCCACCTGCACTGGAAGTCGAACCGGGCGAACCGGTCGCACTAGAGACCTGGGACGCTTTCGACGCACAACTGTCGCCCCGCTCAACCATTCACGATGTCGCCAAAGCTGACCTGGGGCGCGTACACCCGCTCACCGGCCCGGTGTACGTCAAAGGCGCGCAACCAGGCGACCTCCTTGAAGTCAAGATCCTCGACATCGAAGCTGATCCATGGCGGCACTGGGGCTACACTGTACAGGTCCCTGGATTCGGTTTTCTCCGCGATCAGTTTCCGCAGCCTTATATCATCCACTGGCACCTTTACCCAAACTATGCTGAATCACCTCAGCTGCCGGGTGTGCGCATCCCTCGCTGCCCGCACCCAGGGACAATCGGCGTCGCACCGTCACGCGAACTCCGTGAGGAAGCAACGCGACGGGAGGCGGAACTCGCCGCGCGCGGTGGTTTCGCGCTTCCACCTGATCCGCAGGGGGCCGTTCCCTCAAGCGAGCCGATCGCGTCGGAGGGGCTTCGCACGATCCCACCGCGAGAGAATGCGGGGAATGTCGATATCAAGCAGCTGACTCCTGGGGCGAGTCTCTTCATTCCCGTTTGGGTTGAAGGCGCCCTCTTCTCGGTCGGTGATGTTCATTTTGCTCAAGGCGATGGCGAAGTCTGTGGTACCGCGATTGAAATGTGCTCGGTTGTCCACGTAGAGTTCCGCATTCACAAAGGAGAAGCACGCCGACGCGGTATCCGGACACTCCAGTTCCTGCGCGATGGCTACTTCACGGCACCAGAGATGGCGGCACCACGCCGCTTCTACGCAACAACCGGTATCTGTGTCCGCAATGGTCGTAATGAATCGGAAGATCTGACGCTCGCTGCACGCGACGCCTTGTTCCGGATGATCGAATATCTCCAGCGTCGCGGGTTCACCGCACAGCAGGCCTATGCGCTCTGCAGCGTCGCCGTGGACCTGCGCGTCTCGGAGACGGTCGATGTGCCCAACGTCATGGTGACGGCCCTCTTGCCGCTCGATATCTTTGTAGGGTAACCCATCGAGCGGTGCCTCACCTGCACCAGAGCGGAGGATGCAGCGCGGGGAGCCCCCCCGCGCTGCACACGGCCCGTGCCCCACCGGCGCCATAAGAATAGGTGGTGCAGTGGGGACTCAACTCACGAGACGCGCCGTCACGACGATTTCCCCAACACCGCCGAGTGCCTTTCCGACCGGGCACCACGTCTTGGTCTGCTCCGCGATCTCGCGAAACTTGGCCTCGTCGATGCCGGGGACTCTGCCCTCAGTCTCCAGCTCGATGCGGTCGATGGCAAACCCGCCCTCGACCTGCTGGATCCGCACCCGTGCGGTGGTTCGGATGTGCTCAGGGGTGTAACCGTGCTGCCCGAGGAGTGCCGAGAGCGCCATGCTGTAGCACCCGGCATACGCGGCCCCGATCAACTCCTCCGGGTTCGTTCCCGACTCGTCACCGAAGCGGGTTCCGACAGAGAAGGGAACCGAGAAGGCACCGCTTCCGACAGCCATTGTCCCCTTGCCGGTCTGCAGCGCCCCTTCCCACGTCGCCGTCGCCGTCCGCACCGGCATTGTCTTCCCCCTTTCAGTCGGCAGATTTCCAAACGCGAGCGGAGTATAACCTGCTCGCCGGCACTCCGCAACGTCACCGGAACAGGTCGCGCTCTGGGGGCATGACGAGCTCTCGAGCAGTGCCATCGCCCGGTTCATAGGCAAAGCCACGGATGATCGCCGCCGGACATCCCTCGGTCTTGCCCATCACCAGCTCCGCTGCCGCGGCAAGTTCGTCAGCAACCGCGATGACGGTGACCCGGAGCTCGTTGCCATGTGGGTCGCGCAGTCCCCGGTAGTCGCGCAGCGGCCGCAGACCGGCTACCCCAATAGCCACGTTCACGATCCCGTTCCGCCAGGCTCGACCGAAGGTGTCGGAGATGATGACCGCCGGTTCCCATCCCGTGAGCTCACACAGCTCACGCCGGATGGTAGCCGCCGACCGGTCCGGATCCAGGGGGAGGAGTGCGGCGTAGCCGGGGGTGACGTTCGAAAGATCGACGCCGGCATTCGCACAGACGAAGCCGTGACGCGTCTCGGCGATGATGAGACCGCGATCCATCCGCACGATCCGTACACTTTCGCGGAGCACGAGTTCGACCTGACGCGGATCACGCTCCCACCGTGCCGCGTACTCAATGGCCAGTGGTGAAGGCTCGACGTCAGCTAACCGGACAAGGCGACCCTCTGCCTTGGAGACGACCTTCTGGGTGACAACGAGAACATCGCCAGGTTCGCCAGCAAGGCTGCTCGCCGCCATTCCAGCCAGCACCAGCTCGGCAACGGAGTCCCCCGGACGGGCCTCCGGGATGCCTTGGATCGGGATGATGCGCAGTTCACCCGACCCCATCGCCTCAGTCCTGAGGGAAGCCGTGAGCGAGCACCCGCTCGATGTGAAGGAGCAGCGTGACCCGCCGCTGCGACCGGAATTGGGGAATCCACGACTCGGCTTCTCGCTCACCCACATACCGAACGGCCAGGCGCGCTATATCCGCCTGAGATCGTTCCGCATCGTCCACCAGCGTAACCCGACCGATGAGCGTCACATAACGATAGCCGTCCGCGACACAGAGGGAGGCACGTGGGTCACGAGCCAGGTCAGCAAGCTTGGCTCGCCCCTCCGCGGTATTCATCAGGATCGTCTCCTCGTCCACGAGCGCATACCACATCACCGACTGACGCGGGGTACCGTCTGGTGCAATCGTCGCCAGGATGCCAAAGCGCGGGGCGGTGAGAAACTCACGGAGTGTGGAACCGAGTTTGGACATCGCGCGCTCGTCCTTCCGCGTCGGACCATGCTCGCCAGCTCCGGAGGATGACACGATGGGGCCGTCAACGGCAACCCTGATCGGTGCTCATCAAAGGAGCGTCCATCACTGCGGAACGACGGGCGTTCTAACGGTACTGCCTGCTCACTCCTGACGTAGGCAGGAGGAACCCTCACGCAGTTCCACCTCGGCCGCAGCGGTTGGACGCTCGGGCGACCCGATTGTGGTCCAGTAACACTTGCACGCGACCACACGCTCAGCCATCATCCTGAGCGAAGGAGGACGCGTGGCGGATCACCTCCACCCCACCATCATCACACTCGACGGACTTCCCCTCTTCGTTCTGGCAGCCGGCGAGAACCGCCTGCCAGTGGTGATCTTGCACGGCTTCGCCTCGAGCGCCATCGCGTGGCAGCCGGTCATCCGGGCACTCGCCGCCGACCGCCTGGTCGTCGCCTACGATCGGCCAGGCTTCGGGCTCACGCGTGTCCCCATCGACCGCTGGCATGGCCTGGATCCGTATGCACCCTCAACGCAGGTGCCTATCGCGCTGGCGCTACTCGATCACCTCGGTATCGAGCGTTGCGTCGTGCTCGGCCACTCGATGGGTGGTCGGTTCGCCGCTGCACTCGCCCAGGCAGTGCCCGAGCGAGTGGCTGGGCTGGTTCTCGTGGCACCGGCGTGGGAGAGCCCGAGTGCACCCCGTCTTGCCCCGCTCGTCCGCAGCCCTGTCAGCTCCGCGCTTGGCCGTAGACTCCTCCGGCTAATCAGTCCACTTGCCCTCCGACTGGCTCAGCGAGCGATCTGGGCTGGTCCTCCCCCGGCAGGAGGCATCGATCAGAGCTCTGTGGCAGCGAGCCTGGTCGGATGGGATACAGCACTCTGGCGACTGACCGCAGCGACCCTCGCAGAAGCGCACGCGACGCCACCAGAAGCGCTGGTAGTCCCAACGCTCGTCATGCTGGGTGCGCGCGATCGCATCGTCCCCCCGTCACTGACACTTCAGCTAGTGGAACGGTGGCGCTTGCGGGGCTGCTCGGCGCGGGTGGAACACTTTGAGCGGAGCGGCCATCTCCCACACATTGAAGAATTCGAGCGGTTCATCGCGGTCCTCCGGACCTTCCTTGCGGAGGTGGAAGATGAGACGACTCCACATCGGTGAGCAGGCGCCGGAGTGGGAGGGAACGACTACGGCCGGCCAACGCATCGGTCGTGAGACGCTGCGAGGCCAGCCGGTCGTGATCGTACTCATGCGCGGGCTCCGTTGACCGTACTGCCGGCGGCATCTGGCGCAGTTGCGCCAGGACTATTCCAAGTTTCGGCAGCAGGGTGTCGAGATTGTGGCAATCGCCCCCGATGGTCCGCGCGCCCTCGTCCGCTACTGGGAGCAAGAGGGAATCCCGTTTCCGGGCGTCCCGGATCCGGAGCACCGGATCGCGGAGCGCTTCGGACAGGAAGTCAAGTTGACTCGCCTCGGGCGGCTACCGGCGGTCATCGTCGTCGACGCCGAGAGTATCGTCCGCGCCGCCTGGTACGGCGAGTCAATGCGCGACATTCCGGGAAACGATGAGCTGCTCGTGGCACTGTGTTCACTAGCCCAATAAGGGTTGGAGCTGACGCCCTACACGAGCACGATCGTGGACACCCCAGGCTGCTCATCGCACTTGCTCGGATACGCTGCGACGGCACGCGAGTGCTCTCCGAAGCGAGGTGCGCACGGGCCTGTGGGCTCCAGCAACCACGCTTGCGTTTCACAACCCCGGCCGCACGAGTGACCTGCCCCCACCGATCTCGGTGCCGAGGGGTGCTTCCTCCGCGCCTCCTCAAAAGGCCAAGTGCACTCCGCACCGGACATCTGCTCCGGAGGGTGACACAGCAGCGACTGCTCCAGACACTCAAACGCAGAGCACCTCTCCCGTTCCCAATAGTGAAATGCCGAGATTGACAAGTTCCACTGAGAGCACAACGCTGCATAATACGTGTGCTTCATGCCTAAATCAGGTTTCGGGACTAGTTGCCAGAGAGGAGTGCGGCTCAGCCCGTACGTATGGGGAGCGTAAAGAGTGGCCAAGGGCAGGAGGCAACGGACGATTCCCGGTACCGGCACGAGGCACAGAAGCTTGGCAGCTCTCCGACATTGGCCAGGTTGTTGGGAGGTAGCGGATGCGACGTCTTCGAAGTGCGTTGCCTGAAGGAAGCCCACGTTGGGCGGCACGCCTCGCCCATTGGCGCGTACTGGGTCTGGAGCCAGATGCGCTCGAGAAGCCGAAGATTGCCGTCGTGAACTCGTCAGCAGAACTCGCCGTGTGCTACAGCCACCTCGACACCGTCGCGCAGCGGGTCAAAGCGGCGATCCGCCGCGCCGGGGGTATTCCGTTTGAGATCCGCACGGTGGCTCCCAGTGATTTCATCACGAGCGTTGGCGCCGCTGGGGGATACATCCTTTCGGCCCGCGACCTCATCGCCTTCGACATCGAGGTGATGGTCGAGGGTGCGATGCTCGATGGGATGATCTGCCTCTCCTCGTGCGACAAAACGCTCCCCGGTCACCTGATCGCCGCAGCGCGACTGGACATCCCAACGCTGATCCTCCCCTGCGGTTACCAGCCCCACGGTCACTGTGCCGGTGAGCCCGTCGATGTCGAAGACATCTTCATCCGCGCATCACAGTACCTGATTGCCCCCGATCCAGACTTGCTTTCCTGGATCCGCGCTTGCGCGCCGTGCTCAATTGCAGGGCCTGGCGTCTGCTCCGGCCTGGGTACAGCCAACACGATGCACATGCTCGCCGAGGCCTTGGGAATGGCACTCTTTGGCACAACCCCGGTTCGTGCGCTCAGCCCCAAATTCTGGGAGACGGTCGAGCGTGCCGGATCACGTATCGTGGAGCTGGTGATGCACGATGTCCGACCGAGCCGCATACTGAGCCCGTCCGCTTTCCGCAACGCGATTGCAGTGCTTCTGGCGATCGGAGGATCCCTCAACGCAGTTAAACACTTGCAAGCTATCGCCACGGCGGGGAACATCGACATCGATGTGTTCGCAGAACTACAGGCGCTCTACGAGCGGGTACCGCTGCTCACCGAAGTGCGTCCGAACGGAACGACCTCGATTGAGGACCTCGAACGGGCCGGTGGCACCGCTGCAGTCCTCCGCGAACTCAGCCCGCTCCTCGACCTCCGCTGCGACACTATCGACGGCCGCTCCCTCGGGGAACTCGTGGGAAGCATGGAGTCGATCGATCCGCACGTTATCGGCTCACTGGCGTACCCGAAGCGTCCACGTAGCACCCTCATGCCGGTCGAGGGTTCGCTCGCTCCCCGTGGGGCGCTCGTCCGCTCGACCGCGTGGGTACAGGAGCGGCGTGACCGACGCTTCATCGGTCAGGCCATGCTATTCGACGATCAAAGCAGCGTTCTCGCCGCTCTAAAGGCACAACGCATTCCGCCGGGTACAGCAATCATCCTCCGCGGCCTCGGACCCCGCGGTCAGGCCGGCATGGGCATGGCGGGAACAGCGGCGCTGGCTCTGGCGAGTTCCCCCCTCGTTGAGAGCTGCATCCTCATCACCGACGGTCAGATCTCGGGGCTGATCAATCGCGGCCTCGTCGTGGCGGAGGTCACCCCTGAGGCCGTCAGCGAAGCGTCACCGCTCGGTCGACTGCGCGATGGAGACCGCATCGCGGTCGATCTCGAACAGCGGCGGGTCGATGTCCTCGTTGACGACACAATCTTGTGGCAACGCGAGCCATTTCAACAGAACGAGCCACCACCACGCGGATGGCTAGCGGTGTACGCGACGCTCGTGCGTGACGTCCGGGACGGGGCACTCGTCGATGGAAGGCGAGAGAGGAGGGAGTCATAGCTGCACGTTCGGTGGATCGCAATCCTGGTACCACCCTGCTGAAGGAGGATCGACCATGGCGATCTTGAGCCGTTGGCCACGAGCAATCTTCTACGACTCTAAGACGACGCTGTTCGACTGGGCGTGGAGCTGGCGGACCGCTGCTCGGCAGTACATTGATCAATACGGCCTCTCGCTGTCCGTTGACGACTTCGTGGAACAATGGGTCAAGTCCTTTGAGGGCTTTCAGCGAACCGCGGCATTCGGCAAGTACACGCCGATCACGCATGTCTCCATCAAGAACGCGCTAGCGATGACCTATCGCCTGCTCGGCATCGACGGCGACGCGGAGCGGGATATGGAGGTCTTCAAGGCTTTGCAATACGATGTCCCACTCTTTCCTGACACAGAGGAAGCGCTTACCGCCCAACAGGCACTCGGGGTCAAGATCATCATCTACTCTGACGTGGAAAGCGAGTATCTCGAGACGTACGTCCGCAAGTTCCAGCGATTTCGGCCGGACTTTGTCGGCACGACGGAACAGGCCGGTGTACACAAGCCGAACCCCCGCACCTACCGCTGGGTCTTGCACCAGATGAATCTCGAACCCCGCGACGTGATCTATTGCGCTGCGCCCGAGTTCGATATCCAAGGCGCCATGGCGACCGGAATGATCGCAGCAAAACTGTTCCGAAAGGAGGGACGGTTGTCAAAGGTGACCCATGCGCCCAGCGATCTTCTGCCCGATTTCGAGATCGAAAGCTTGTACGATCTCACAACGCTCATCGAGCTCAATCGCTACCCAGAGCGGTATCACCGAACCGATTAGGGAGATCCCGCATCATGCGTGATCTTTGGCGAGCCTGTTTCAAACGACTTGGAGGACACCTTGAGGGTCCGCGTGCCAAAGCTCGAACTGCGGCTCGGATCGTCGCTCCGTCAGTCGCAACGCCTGTGACGCTGTCCCGGATATGGATGTGCTGCTATCTGCAGAGACACTGAGCGAGCATCGTTCGTAGGACACGAGGGATGATGTGCGCCTGTACTTGCCCCCGTTACGATCCGCATGCGCGTTGCGCTGAACAACGCCCAGTGTGGGATGGGCGGATGCGACCTTGTACGCAAAAAGCGTCGGGCGATCTCCAACTTCGTAGCCAACGACCCGCCCAAAATGATGCTGAAACCTATCAGAACGCGGCGTGATCGCGGGCAGTACGGTGTTCCCAATGCGTTCCTTGAGAGTGATCTCCGTGCTGGTTCTGCTCAGCACGGTTAGTCTGAGGAAGGAGCGGACATGACGAACACCTCACATTTCGCGGTGATTCGGCGCGATATGCCGGACCGTCCGACCCTCCAAGCCGACGTCTGTGTCGTCGGGGCCGGGATGAGCGGTGTCACCTGCGCGACGCTGTTGGGTCGCCACGGTCGCACAGTAGTACTGGTCGACGCCTGCCCCTGGGTGGGCGGTCAAGCTGTGGGGGTCCCGATTGGGACGATCGGTGGGCTCTTTTCCTGCGGGCCGGATTCCTACCTCCTTACGACGATCTTTGCCACCGAATTGCTCGAGGAACTCGACCAACGCGACGCCGTCTTTTACCAGCGCTCGCGACGCGCGAGGACGGTCAATGTCGTCTACGACGACGTGGAGCTGATGCGCATTTTCGAGCGAAAACTCCGCCATGCAGGGGTGAGGATGATTCTCGGCGGCGTACTCGCCGCGGTAGAGCGCGAGGGACGCTTGATCCGTAAGGTCCGTCTTGAGACCCGGTTCGGTCCCTGCGACGTCGAGGCACGCGCCTTCGTCGATACGTCCGGTGACGCCGCCCTCACCTGGCTAGCCGGACTTTCCTGTCGGACGGCCATATTCCCAATCTTTGGAACGCAGATCGTCATCGTAGAGGGAGTCAATTACGACCATGTCCGTGAGCCTCATGAGGTGCAGTGGGAGGCTGAACGCCTTCTCAACGAGCGGGGACGGGACTACGGCCTCACCCGCGAGAAGGGGGTCATCTTTCCTCTGCCGAGCCGCAAGATGGCGGTGTTGAACGTGACGCATCTTGCCACCCCGCTGGATCCGGTTGCGTTCTGGGAGGCAGCGGCACCGGCTCGCGACGAGGGAGAGCAGGCCTTTCAACTCCTCGCGAAGGAGTATCCCGCAGCCTTCGGGCAAGCGCGCATCCGGAGTATGGGGCACCCTGGCATTCGGCAAACGCGCTCCATCGTCGGACGGTACATGCTCACGGCCGAAGACGTGGTAGCGGGGACACGTTTCGAGGACGCAGTCGCCCGCGTCGCCTGGCCGATTGAACTGCACGACACGGCATCCGGCTACCGGTGGGAGCCGTTTCCTGACGGTCATGTCCACTATGTCCCGCTGCGTTCGCTCATCCACAATGAAGCGGACAACCTGATCGCAGCAGGTCGTTGCGTCGATGCGGATCCCTACGCGTTATCCAGTATCCGCGTGATGGGGCCCTGCATCGCCATGGGTGCCGCAGCAGCAGAGGCCGTGGACCTTTTCCTCAATGGAATTCCATCCCTGCACGAGGTTCCCCCAACAGCCGTTCAGGAACGCGTGCGCCCTAACCTCGAAGGACAGATGGAGTGGCCCACTGAAGTCGCCACTCGGCCACGCGCGAGCGAGCTCGCGTGACGAAGCGACGGTGATGCACGTCTGGCCGTTGGACGGAATCGGAAATGGCCGCCGCTGAGCAGCGCCCTAGGAGCCTTCAGGACCTTCTCGACCAAACGCCCAAGTTCGTGGACTCCCTTTTCGCGAATCCGAAGGGGGTGCTCCGCGCGATCTTCCGCAGCTTCCCACCTGACCAATTACCGCCAGAATACACGAATTGGCGGGATGAGCAGCGAGCCCGCCGCCAGTCAGTCGCACTCCTCGACCAATCGTTCCATATGACACATTTGTGGCTCCGTGGACCGGATGCCCGAGCGTTAGCAGAATTTCTCGGGGTCAACACGTTCCGTCATTTCGGGCCTGGTCGAGCGAAGAACCTCGTTGCCTGTACGCCAGACGGGTATGTCATCGGCGATAATGTGCTCTATGGTCTCACCGACGAAGAACTGCTCTTCGTCGCTGGTGAGCCGGTTCTCAACTGGATCGAATACCATGCGCGAGCGGGAGGGTTTCAAGTCAACCTCGACCGTGACCCCTTGTGGACACTGAATTCGACCGGTCGTCGCTCCGTCTATCGCTTTCAGTTGGAAGGCCCTCGGGCACCGGAGTTCCTCGCATCACTTTGCATACATCCGTTCCCGGAACTCGGCCTCTTTCGCCACGCAGAAGTTCTCCTCGCAGGCTACCGGGTCCGCATTCTGCGACATAGTATGGCGGGTGTTCCGGGGCTCGAACTTTCAGGGCCGTGGGACGAGCGTGAGGGGGTGCGTAGTGCAATTGTCGAGGCTGGCCGGAAATTCGGCCTTCGCCTCGTCGGCTCCTTCTCCTACCTTTCGAACGGTGGGCTCGAGTCCGGTTGGATCCCACGCCCGCTCCCAGCGATCTACACGAGTTCAGCACTACGCCCGTATCGTGAGTGGCTTCCAGCGACCAGTTTTGAGGCAACGAGTGCGTTAGGTGGAAGCTTCTCATCGCCAACTCTCGAGGACTACTATCTTACCCCCTTCGAACTCGGATTAGGACATCTCGTGAAATTCGATCACGACTTTGTTGGCCGCCAAGCATTAGAAGCACAGGCCGCATCGCACTAAGGTCACTTTGGTTTGGAACCCGGACGATGCACTGCGAATTCTCCGCTCCTGGTGCGAGAACGGGCCAACAGGCAAATACCTCGATCTTCCTTGGCTACACTACGCGACGTGGCAATACGACGAGGTGCTCGACCTTCGCGGGAGCCGTATCGGCTTGGCTCTTTATGCTGGTTATAGCGCGAATGAACGAGCGATCCTGGCACTTGCGATTGTCGACGAGTCCTTCAGCCGCCCCGGAACCGAGGTCGTCCTCTCATGGGGGGACAGCGCTCCAGGGACGCCGCGCAACGCATGGATCGAGCAACATGACGTTCTACCGGTTCGGGCAACAGTCCATCCCGCCCCAATAAGTCAGGCAACTCGCAAGTACCGCACTCGTCTGCCAGGATCTTAAGAACGGTCGGTTCCTTTAGAGCTGCACTCCAGTAAGAGGCTCTCAGGCCATCCTTGAACTGGAGGCTACCTGTGTACGCAGCCACTGGCTCGAGATGATCGGGGTCACCGGCCTAGCGTGTGAGGATGCGCCTCCTCTCGGCTGCTGGTAGTGCCACCACTCCCCAGCACCTTTGATCCGGCAATCTACTATGGGCGTCGTGGCCCACTCGCAACCAGCCGACCTACGCTTGGCGAGCGCTGTTCCGACGACGTTCGCAACGCGGTACAACAGCAGGGCTTCGCTGCGGTCTCGTCGACACCAACACTGTCTTCGAAAATTCCACTGCTGCCGCGCCAGACAGACATGTACAAACGTCATGCGAGGGGCAGTAACGCCCGGGGTAAATGGATGCAGCTACGGTTTCAAGGACCTCGCACAACGACTGGAGTCACAGCTGGAGCTGCATTTGACTTCTCTTGGTCTCGCGACCCTTCCCCTGGTAGGCCGGGTGGGACTCGAACCCACAGCCCGCGGATTAAAAGTCCGCTGCTCTGCCAGTTGAGCTACCAGCCCCTACGTCTCCGGCAGACTGCCCGCCGGACTCATCCTAAGTGTAGCCGATCTCGGCCCCTGTGTGCATCCCTTCTCTCATCTCCGCGAGCACCGCACGCCAAGAGTTCTGCTGCTCTCGCCGCTCCTGTCGCTCACTTCACGACGTTGGAACTTAGACTAAAGAGCTCGCACGATGCCCGCCCGACGAGCACCTCTCGCACTTACTCAGCTGGCAGTCCGGCGCACGGATCCGTCACAGTCGCCGAACAGGGCAGGTCTTGCATCTGCTGTGGTCGACGCCGTAGAGCGCTACCCACATCACGCACTGCTTGTCGCCGCTACGGCGACACAACCGCTCCGCTTCGGGTAGTCTTGAGAAAGCCAAGGAAGGAGCCAGTGATGATGCCGCTCAATGAAACCCAGGCCCGCGCTCTCGCACTAGAGGCTCTCGATCAGCTCGGTGGACCACGCACCGTCTATCGATCACCCCGTCACCCATTTTCGCCAGCGGGTACCCGCACACTCCGGATCGGTGCATACGATATCCGCATCCGATACGGCGAAATCAGCTCACCAGCCGTGGTTGAACTGGCTGGATACGTCTTTGAGATCCGTGACGACGACCTTATCCTTTTATTCGCGCCCCCACAGCCATGAACCACCACCTGACGCGATTGCCGCTACGTCTTGCTCTTGGTGGGGGTCTCGCGACTCTCGTTGGGCTGCTCGCCTATCGATACCGTGCCCTCGACGGCGGCGGTGCACTAGCCGCAGCTGGGACCGGAACACTCGTCTTCGCCGCTGGTGGTCTGTCCTGGTCGGCTTCGATGTTCGGTTTTTTCATCGCCGCCAGCACGCTCACTCGTCTCGGTGGGACACGCAAGCGCTCCCTCGCCGCCCTCCGTCGCGAGGCGAGTCGACCACGGACCGCGACGCAAGTCTTGGCCAACGGCGGGGTTGCCGCCACACTTGCCGCGCTCCAAATCCTTCACCCCGGTGACCGCGACTACACGCTGCCCTATCTCGCTGCTCTCGCGGCCGCTTCCGCCGATACGTGGGCAACTGAGCTTGGTGTGCTGAGTCCCAGCCCACCACGCTCGCTTCGTACCGGACGTCCCGTCCCACCAGGTACCTCCGGTGCCATCTCCCCTCTCGGATCCCTTGCCATGGTCGCTGGTGCCTTCTTCGTCGCCCTCCTCGCCCCGCGCAGACTCCCACGCTGGCCAGTGGTCACGGCCGGGAGTCTCGGGGCCATCCTCGATAGCCTCCTTGGGGCAATGCTCCAAGCTCGCTACCACTGCCCGCACTGCCAATGCATCCTGGAAAATCCACAGCATGACTGCACCGGCCGTGTCCGACGTGTCAGTGGACTGCCTGGTATGACCAACGACCTCGTCAACGCGCTTGCGACGTTCGCCGCCGCACTCCTTGCGCTTTTGCTCACTCCAGGTCAAGAGAGGAGCCGCCGGAGCGCCTCCACTGGCTCGTAGCGCTTTCCGAGGAAGATCGGGGTGTCCAGCTGCGTATACTTCCGTACCTCGGCTGCCCGAAGACGCTGCACCATCGTGATTAACGTCCCAACGTCATCGTCCTCGAGAGCCACGATGAACTCCTGATCCTGAACACCAAAGGAATTGACCGTGTTGGTCAGCACACTCGGAAACTCGTCACCGAGCCGCCCATGCTCGGCCATAAGACGCCGTCGCTCCTCAAACGGCAAGAGATACCACTCTGGCGTCTTCACGAAGGGATAGACGCTGAGATACCGCTTCGGCGGTACTCCACGGAGAAACGCCGGGCCATGGGTCGGATCATACTGCGAGGATCCTGCCATACCGAAGTAGGCATAGCGGAGCTGCAGCGCTCGGCCAACCGCTGTTCGCCGCAGCGCAAGGGCGAGCTCCTGGACATCGGCTGGATCGTGCCCTAGGACCCACAAAATGAGATCGACATCCGGGCGGAAGCCCACCGAGAGATATGCTCCGCGGAGCTGCGTCCCCTCACTGCGTTCAAAGAACTGCACATAGTCGGCGATCGCCGACTCCACATCGCTCGGGACACGCTCGCGGTCCAGCGCGGCCAGCCAGAAGACGGTATAGCGTGGCGTCTTGCCCATCTTGTCGCTCCTCGCTCCGTCCCATTCCACGCAACGCGACTCCGCCACCTCGGGCAGATTCTGCCAAATCTCCCGAAATTGGTCGAGCCTCGAATTGATTCAGCGGACACGCTGTGCCCTTCGCCTCACAGGAGAGACGGAGACGGCCACCCCCCACCGTGGCGGGCAAGCGACCTCCAGAGGCCGCATGAAGCCAGCCGTCGCCCTGCAGACCATGCCGCCCCTTGTGTCGCCCTGCCAGGAGCGCAAGTGTCACAAGCGTTTCCCCTCCGCCTGCGCGGAGAAGCTTTGCAGCCTTTTCGTTGTCACTGTAACGGTGAGATTGGCCACACCGCAGGTGTTACCGCTGCGGCTCCGAGGCCGAGAGCACGGTCTCCTGGCTCGGGCCAACGACGACGATGTGTAGACGCTTTGGATCGAAGTAACGCAGCGCCGCGTCACGGACCATTGTCTCGTCGATACCAGCAAGGAGCTCGGGCAACCGCTCCAAATAGTCTAACCCCAGCCCATAGAACGCGAGGTCAAGCAGTGCCCCAGCCACTCCGCCGGCTGTCGCGAGCCCGAGCACAATCGTTCCAGCGAGCGCCGTCTTGGCGTCGGCAAGCTCTCGTGCTTCCGGCCCCTCGTCACGGAATCGCTCAATTTCTTCCACAATCTCCGCAATGACGCGCTCCACATGGACCGGCGCAACTCCTGCGTAGGCGCTCCAGTAGCCGGGTCCCACACCCGTCTCCAACGTGCTCGCCGCATAATACGCCAGGCCAGAGCGTTCACGCACCCGCGCACCAATCCGGCCCATAAGGCCAAGCCGTCCCAAGACAACATTGGCGAGGCGGAGTGCCTCAAAGTCCGGATGCTGCCGTGGCACCGCGACAATACCGAGCGCCACATCCGCCTGCTGCTTCGCTGGCAGCGACTCACTGCGACGCTGCCCCGTTACCGACGCTTCCACAGGCGGGATCGTCAGGCGCGGTGCCTCTCCCTGCCAAGACACCAGCGCCTGCTCAATCGACGCCCGCACCCGGCCAAGGTTTACCCCACCTGCCACCGCAACCACTGCCCCTGCCGGACGATAGAACGTCTCGTGAAAGGCCCGCACCTCTTCAGATGAGAGCGTCTCCAGCGTTTCCGCGGTTCCGAGCACCCGATGGTGATACGGATGACCAGGTGGGTAAATCAAAGCGCGCAACAGCGCATCGGCTCGCGCACGCGTGCTTTGTTCCGCTTGCCGTAAGGCAGTGAGCGCCTGCTGTCGAACGCTCTCCAACTGCTCGGCCGGGAATGCTGGCTCCAACAGCACTTCGGCAAAGAGCGGCAACGCCGCATCGAGCGCCTCGACGAGGCAGCTCAGGCTCACGTCAACAGCGTCCCGACCGACCCCGACTGTCAGCGTGGCACCCAGCCGATCCAGCTCCTCGTTCAGTGATGCCTCGTTGCGTCGCCGCGTTCCACGCGACAAGAGCTGCCCAGTCACAGAGGCGAGCCCCGGTCGTTTCTCATCGCGCGCGGCACCGGCTGGTATGCGGACGCTGACGACCGCCAGACGGCTCGCTGAGACCTCCTGCCCAACGAAGTACGCTCCGTTCGCCAAGTAGTCGGCAGTTGGTGCCAGCTGCACCCGTGGAAGCACAACCGGTTCGGCAGGATTGTCAGGTACCTCACGGAACCAGGACCGCGGCGCCACTGTCTCCGGCTCTGCCAGCGGGACGCATCGCGCTCCTACAACGCTTGCTTGTCCCAGGCTCCCCTCGTCTTCTGGGCTCGGCTCAAGCCAACCGACGGTGCGGTGCTCCGGTCGCAGATAGGTGTTTGCGACACGCAGGAGGTCGTCGCTCGTCACCGCCTCGATCTCCCACCACAGCTGTTCTGGTGAGCGCTCGGGACACACGACTGCGAGCGACCCGAGAAGTGCCGCGCGGCTCTGCGCGCTCTCATTTGCCGCAGCGAACTGGACCGCAAGCTGGCGCTTCGCGCGTGCGAGCTCCTCCTCACTGACCGGATCCTCTCGGATACGCCGCACCACGTCATCGACGAGCTGCTCGACGTGCCGCGGTTCAACCAGCGGGGTCAACGTCGCTGAAATCGTGAAGAGGAAAGGATCCAGAGTGAGCGACATACTCGAGACAGCGGCAGTACAGAGCCCTGGGGCGACAAGTGCACGGTAAAGGCGTGCGCTCCGTCCCATCCCACTACCGCCGAAGGCGACCGGCTTCCCACCCGAAAGCACCGCATCGAGCACAAGCAGCGCCGGAATGTCGGGATGCGATGCTGCTGGCACACGCCAGGCCATGAGTAGCTGCGCTGTCGGAGCTGGGCGGCGTACTGTCACCCGCCGCTCGCCCCACTGCTCCGGCTCAGTCACCCGCAGTGCTGGCGGCAGCCTGCCGGCTGGTATCCCACCAAAGTGGTGCTCGACTGCTTGGAGCGCAGCGACAGGCTCGACGTCACCGACGACAACCAGGATCGCGTTATTCGGCTGATAAAACGTGCGATAGTGCTGATACAGCTCATCACGGGTGATGTGGAGCAAGTCTTCCCGGTAGCCGATCACCGGATGCCCATACGGATGGGCACGGAAAGCTGCCGCGACAACTTCTTCGCGGAGATACGTACCAGGTTGGTTCTCGCTTCCGGCACGCTCAGAGAGAATGACCGTCCGTTCGCGTTCCACTTCCGCCGGATCGAAGCTCGCCGCGACCATACGGTCCGCTTCGATCTCGAGTGCGAGTTCCCATCCTGGCGTCGGCAGTGTCTCAAAGTAGGCCGTGTAGTCCAGCCAGGTGAAGCCATTCAGTATCCCACCCCAGCGGTTCACCTGCCGGAAGATCGAGCCGGGTGGGAAGCGCGGGGTCCCCTTGAAGAGCATGTGCTCAACCCAATGGGAGACTCCAGTCAGCCCCGGCGGCTCGTTTCGGCTCCCCACCCGGTACCAAATCCAGCACGAGACGACCGGCGCGTGCCGCAGCGACTGGACAAGAACGGTTAATCCGTTCTCAAGCCGCGTTGCGACAACGGGGGATCCTTCTTGCATCGCCTCGTACCTTCCATCTACTCCCGGCTGACGTCTTGCGCACTCGTCTTAGGCCTCCGCACGGAGTAACCGTCGCAAGACGTAGGTGAGAATCCCCCCATGGCAGTAGTACTCGATCTCCATCTCGGTATCGAGCCGAGCGATCGCCTGGAACTCAATGACCTTGCCGTCGTCGCGTTCAGCGCGCACTGTCAGGAGCTTGCGCGGCTCAAGTCCATCCGCAATACCCGTGATCGTGAAGCGCTCACTCCCGTTCAGGCCGAGCGACTCCGCGTTCTGCCCCGGCAGATACTGCAACGGCAGGACGCCCATGCCAACCAGGTTGCTGCGGTGGATCCGCTCAAAGCTCTCGGCAAGCACTGCCCGCACACCGAGCAGCATTGGCCCCTTCGCCGCCCAGTCACGCGAACTCCCGCTCCCGTACTCTTTCCCGGCAATGACGAGGAGTGGCGTTCCTGCCATCTGATAGCGCATCGCCGCCTCGTAAATCGTTACCAACTCCCCACTCGGGAAATGGGTCGTCCAGCCGCCCTCGCGCCCCTGAGCAAGCCGGTTGCGCAAGCGGATATTCGCAAACGTGCCACGCACCATCACCTCGTGGTTCCCGCGTCGCGCACCGTAACTGTTGAAGTCCTTCGGCTGCACGCCCCGCGCGATGAGGTATTGCCCGGCTGGGCTATTGACAGGGATCGAACCAGCCGGCGAGATGTGGTCAGTGGTCACCGAATCTCCCAGCCACGCCAGGACGCGCGCACGCTCGATGTCATGCAGCGGCGGTGGCTCAAGGGCAAGATCCTGGAAGAAAGGTGGCTCCTGGATGTAGGTCGAGTTCGGATCCCATTCGTAGAGGTCCCCAGTTGGCACCGGAAGGGAACGCCAGCGCTCGTCGCCGGTGAACACTTCCCGATACCGTTCGACGAAGAGCTCCGGTCCGATCGCTTTCTCCATTGCTTCGCGGATCTCCTCCGGCGTCGGCCAGACGTCGCGGAGATACACTGGTTCCCCGTTGGGGTCATAGCCGAGCGGCTCAGTCGTGAGGTCGATGTCCACGCGCCCAGCGATGGCGAAGGCGACAACCAGTGGTGGCGAGGCCAGATAGGCTGCCCGCACTTGTGGGTGGATGCGTCCCTCGAAGTTGCGGTTCCCGCTCAGGACCGCCGCGACGACCAGTTCATGCTCCTGCACTGCCTTCGCGATCGGCTCGGGCAGCGGCCCACTGTTCCCGATACAGGTCGTGCATCCGTACCCGACGAGATGAAAGCGCAATGCCTCCAGATAGGGCATGAGACCAGCCCGCTCCAGATAGGCTGTCACCACTCCAGAACCCGGGGCAAGGCTTGTCTTCACCGCCGGATTAGTATCCAGTCCACGCTCGACTGCCTTCTTCGCCAGGATGCCCGCCCCCAGCATCACTTCAGGATTCGAGGTGTTCGTACAGCTCGTGATTGCCGCGATCACCACCGAGCCATGGGTGAGTTCCACATGCCGCCCATCCAGATGGACATCGACCACCTTGCGTTGCTGGCCGACCGGCACAACCGGCTCGCTCGGCTCTTCCGCTTCGTTCACCGTCCCACCCTCCCAGTCGAACCGCTCCTGATCCGTCTGAGACTGGGAGAACTGTTCCGGGAAGGCCGCCCGCAGACTTGCTGGGAGCTCGGAGAGCCGGACACGGTCCTGCGGTCGACGTGGTCCAGCGAGGCTCGGCTCCAACATCGCAAGATCCAGCTCAACCACCTGATCGAACACCGGTTCAGGCCCATCGGCAGTGCGGAAGAGGCCTTGCTCCTTCGCGTAGGCTTCGACCAACCGAACGTGCCCCTCGCTCCGCCCAGTGAGCTTCAGGTAGCCGAGCGTCTCATCGTCAATCGGGAACATGACCGCGGTCGCACCCATCTCTGGAGCCATGTTGGAGATCGTCGCCCGATCCGGGAGGCTCAGGTGCCGCAGACCCGGCCCAAAGACCTCGACGAACTTACCAACGACTCCCACTTGCCGCAGAAGCTGCGTGATGGTGAGCACAAGGTCGGTCGCCGTCACCCCACCTGGCGGCTCATTGACGAGACGGAGCCCGACGACTTCTGGGAGGAGCAGATAGATTGGCTGGCCGAGGAGTACCGCTTCAGCCTCGATCCCACCGACTCCCCAGCCCAACACCCCAAGGGCATTGATCATTGTCGTGTGGGAATCCGTCCCAACAAGCGTATCTGGGAATGCAACCGCTTCTCCGTCATGCTGCCGCACCGCGACGACTGATGCCAGGTACTCCAGGTTGACCTGATGCACAATACCTGTTCCCGGCGGGACCACACGGAAATTGCGGAACGCCTGCTGTGCCCAGCGCAGGAGCGCGTAGCGTTCGCGGTTTCGCTCGTACTCTCTCTCGACGTTCCGCTGGAACGCCACCGTTGTCCCGAAGACATCGACCTGCACCGAGTGGTCAATCACCAGGTCGACTGGAACCAGTGGGTTAATACGCGCCGGATCACCACCAAGTCGAGCAACAGCGGTTCGCATCGCCGCGAGGTCAACGACCGCTGGCACACCAGTAAAGTCCTGGAGGAGCACACGGGCTGGCAAGAACGGGAATTCTCGGGCTGCCTTCTCACCCGGCCGCCAACTCGCCACGAGCGCCACATCCTCCTCACTGAATGGCGGCGTTCCCGCGTAGCGGAGAACGTTCTCAAGGAGGACTTTCACAGTGAACGGCAACTGCTCCAGCGGCACCGCGAGCCGGTCCGCGATCGCTGCCAGCCGGAAATAGGTCACACGCCCTTCTGGCGTCTCTAGCATGCCCCTCGCCCCAAACGGATCGTTCCCTCGCGTCACCATCGCCGCTCTCCCTCTACCGCTCCCGTCGATTCACTTACGACGTGAGGCCGCTCCTTGTCTTTCCTAACTCTACTCCGGATCGTCACCGCACGGCAGTCTCACAGCCACCGAACTGTCGAGGTCGATGTCTAAGTTTTCCCGACAGACACGGCGACCATGTTGCGTTACACTGACGTTCGCAGCGCCAGGCACGAACGGCTTCATGCCGAGAGGTGATCGGTGCGCTGCACTGAATTGCCGGCTCGGTCTTCCTCTCGAGTCGGTACACGAATACCCTCTCTGCACCTCCAGTTTCCCCCTCTCTACCCCTCTCTTCGGGGCGGTACCCACCAGGCCGCCCCGCCCTCATGCTTGGCATGCGCCATCACACCGTTAGCCACAGCGGGCTGCAACCCTCTTCACCCTCCGATACAGTGGTGTTCTTCCCTCTCTTGCCAAGGGAGGGTGACTCCCTCACCTCTCCTGCGCACAGTCAACGTCCCGCGAGCGGCAGAGACCGAGCGATCACCGCTGCGATGAGCGTCATCTCACGCCTCCATGGTCTGTTTTGCGAACAGATCACCGGAGAGGAGTACAGCGGCGTTCGGCCGCCCACATCTCCGTCTCACAGTTGGCGCCGACCGCCAGCAGTACGAGCTCCGGCACGTGCACTGAATGGAGAGAGGGAGAAGTCTCCGGAGTTGGGCGATCAGACCCGACTAGCGGGGTGTCGACGCAAGATATGACTCTGGATCCGTTTCAAAGAGCCGTCGACAGGCTGGGCAACAGAAGTAGTAGCGCTGGCCGCGATATTCAGCAACGTGACGTGTCGTACGCGGATCGACAGTCATCCCGCACACCGGATCGATTGCCTCGGCAGCTGCCTCTTCCGGCACGGCTGCGACTGCACCCTCGGGGCGCCAGGCACTGCGCCAATCCTGCTTGCGCGCAATAAGTTCCGCAAGCACACTGACCGCAATCTCCTCCGGGCTCGTCGCACCGATATCAAGTCCGGCTGGCGCCTTCACTCGCTCGAGCAACTCGCCAGGCACGGTCGACGCAAGTGCTGCGCGGATGGCCGCGAAGCGCTTCCGACTGGCGACAAGTTCTACCAGTGGTACCCCGGCGCGGAGTGCCGCTTCGATCGCGTCCTCATCGTAGGCCCCCAAGCTGGCGACGATCGCGACACTTGGTCGCCGTCGCGGTCGCTCGCCGGGGTCGAGGCCATCGACCCACTCGTTGGCCTCCGCCGGGGCACCTGGCGCCCCGGGCCGGAAGGCAACAACGTAGTACCCCATTGCACTGCCAAGGCGCAGGAGGGCATCAGCGACGGGACTTTCGCCGTAGATCAACAGTTGCGCCGCAGGAAGGAACGGTTCCAAGAAAATCTCCAAGGCTCCTTCGCTGTGGCAGGTCATCGGTGCCACCACCACTCCTGGTCGGATGGGCGCGCCTTCAGCTCCTGCCGGGTCGATGCGGAGGATTCGTGCCTGCCCATCATGCAGCGCAGCAATCGCTTCCCGCATCACCGCTGGCTGGGCACAGCTTCCACCAACCCATCCAAAGAGTGCACCGTCTGCGGTGACGATTCCCTTCGCCCCTGGTTTGGCTGACGTCGGGCTTTGACTCCACACGACGGTCGCAAGGACGAAGGGAATACCTCGCTCACGGAGCTCCACCGCGAGCATGAAAAGATCGCGCCCCAGTTGTGTCCGGTCACCACTTGAACGCGTCATCGCACACTGTTACTCGCTCGCCACCAAAAGTGGACAGTGGGAGGGAGCGGGAGACCACCCGCACCCTCCCTTCGGTCTTACTCCGCCACGCCCTTTTCCTGGAGGATACGGTAGACCTTCGCCGGCGTGATCGGGATATCGATGTGCCGCACGCCCAGATGGCTCAGTGCATCGACGACCGCGTTGACGATGGCCGGCGGCGCGCCAATCGTCGGACTCTCACCAACGCCCTTCGCCCCCAACGGGTGATGCGGTGAGGGCGTGACCGTCTTTGCCGTCTTCCAGTGCGGCGTCTCCACCGCCGTCGGCAGGAGGTAGTCCATAAAGGTACCGGTGAGCATCGTCCCGTTCTCGTCGTAGACAATCTCCTCGAAGAGCGCTGGCGCCATACCCATCGTCAGCCCACCATGGATCTGCCCTTCGACAATCATCGGGTTGATGATTGTCCCGCAGTCATCGACGGCGAGGAACTCGCGAATCTTGACTTGTCCTGTCCCGCGGTCAATGTCCACGACGCAGACATAGGCACCAAAGGGGAAGGTCAGATTGGGCGGATCATAGTAGCACTCCGCCTCGAGCCCCGGCTCAAGACCAAACGGGAAGTTGGTATAGGCTGCAAAAGCGATCTCCTGCATCGTCTTATAGCGGTCGGGTGCGCCCTTGACCCGGAAGGCGTAGTCTTTCCATTCCAGGTCATCCGGGCTGACCTCGAGGAGATGCGCTGCGATGAGTCGCGCCTTTTCGCGGATCTTGCGCGCTGCCACCGCTGTCGCTGCACCGGCCGTCGGGGTGCTCCGGCTGGCATAGGTACCTAGTCCGTAGGGCGCCGTATCCGTGTCTCCGTGCTCGACAGTGATGTACTCAACCGGAATCCCGAGCTCCTCGGCGACAATCTGTGCGAACGTCGTCTCGTGCCCCTGCCCTTGCGTCTGGACACCGATCCGCACGATGACGGCGCCGGTCGGATGCACCCGGATCTCGGCACTGTCAAACATCTTGATGCCGAGAATGTCGAAGGTATGCGATGGGCCGGCACCGACGATTTCGGTAAAGGTCGAGATTCCAATTCCCATCAGCTCGCCGCGAGCACGGCGCTCAGCCTGTTCCCGCCGGAGCTCCTGGTACCCGATCATATCCAGTGCTTTCTGCAGCGCGGCCGGATAATTGCCGCTGTCGTACTCCCAGCCGGTCGGCGACTTGTACGGGAACTGGTGTGGCTGGATGAAATTCTTGAAGCGGATCTCGGCCGGATCCATGCCAAGCTCATGAGCCAAGAGATCAACCATTCGTTCAATCGTGTGCACTGCTTCGGTCACGCGGAACGAGCAGCGGTAGGCAACACCTCCGGGCGGCTTGGTCGTATACACCCCGTCGACCTGAATGTGTGCCGCCTCCATGTCATAAGACCCAGTACAGACGCTGAAGAGGCCAGCCGGGAAACGCGAGGGATTCGCTGCTGCATCGAACGCGCCGTGGTCGGCCACCACGTGGACACGCAACCCACGGATCTTCCCATCACGGGTCGCAGCGAGTTCGGCGTGGATGTGGTAGTCTCGCGCAAAGGAATCGGCCTGCAGGTTTTCGGAGCGATCCTCGATCCACTTGATTGGCTTCTTGTGCTTCAACGTCGCATACGTGGCGATAACATACCCCGGATAGACCGGCACCTTCCCACCAAATCCACCGCCGATATCCGGCGAGATGATGCGGATCTTGTGCTCCGGAATGCCGGTCACGAGTGAAAAGACGGTGCGATGCGCATGCGGTGCCTGCGAGGTCATCCAGATCGTCAACTTATCGGTTGCCGGATCGTAGTTCGCCACACACCCACAGGTTTCAATCGAGGCCACATGGATGCGCGGGATGTACAGATCCTGCGCGACGACAACTTCGGCCTCTTGGAAGGCACGATCCGTCTTCTCTTTGTCGCCGGCCTCCCAATGCCAGATATGGTTCGACTTCTGCTCGCGATCCGGGCGGACCAACGGTGCATCAGGCTTCAACGCCTCGAATGGGTTGAGCACCGGCGGAAGCGGCTCATACTCCACCTCGACGGCCAGCACGGCATCCGCCGCAGTATAACGATCGGTCGCGATGACCGCAGCCACCTCCTGGGCGTAGTACACGACCCGGTCGGTCGGCAGCACCATTTGCCGGTCACCCATGAGTGTCGGCATCCAAGCGAGGTTCGCCTTCGCGAGTTCCTCGCCAGTAATCACATCAATGACACCCGGCATCGCTAACGCTTTGGAGACATCGATCCGCTTGATCCGGGCATGTGCGTGTGGGCTCCGCACGATATCCATGAAGAGCATGCCGGGCAACTTGATATCGTCCACGTAGGTGCCCTTACCCCGGATGAAGCGCGGATCTTCCTTGCGCTTTACGGGCATCCCGATCCCACGAACTGCTGTCGCTGTCATCGCTTCACGCTCCTCCCACATGGACGGTCGCGCCTTCGCGCATTTTGCGGGCTGCATACTGGATGGCTTTGACAATGTTGACGTACCCAGTACATCGACAGAGATTGCCGGAAATGGCCTTGCGGATCTCTTCTTCCGTTGGATCCGGATTCTCGTTGAGCAGTGCGACGGCGGTCATCATCATCCCGGGTGTACAGAAGCCACACTGGAGCCCATGCTCTTCCCAGAAGCCCTCTTGCACCGGATGCAGCTGTCCGTCGCGTTCCAAACCCTCGACGGTGAGAATTTCGCCACCGTCGACCTGCACCGCGAAGACCGTGCAGGACTTGACCGGCCGACCGTTCCAGAGCACCGTGCAAGCGCCGCAACTCGTCGTATCGCAACCGATATGTGTCCCGGTCAGATTCAGCACGTCGCGCAGGAAGTGCACCAGCAGCAACCGAGGCTCGACCTCGGCAGTATAGGTACGACCATTCACTGTTACCTGGATCGGCAACGTTTCCACCTTTTCCCCCTTTCAGGCATTCGCCTGAGCGCGTTCCAGAGCCCGGCGCAAGGCGCGCAGCGTCATCGTCCGAGCAACTGCACGCTTATAGTCCGCTGGCCCGCGCAAGTCGCTGACTGGATCGGTCGCCTGGGCCGCCAGTTCCGCAGCATGTCGGAAGAGTTCCTCGCTTGGTTGCTGGCCAAGCAGCGCACGCTCCGCATCGAGTGCCCGCAATGGCTTGTACGCCAGATTCGTAAGCCCGATGCCGGCCTGCGTGATCCGCCCCGCTTCGTCAAGCGCGAGGAACACCGCTGCCGCGGCGATCGCATAGTCGCCGACCTTGCGCTCAAACTTGAGATATGCTCCGCCCGATCGCGGCGGTGGGGCCGGGATGCGAATCTCCGTCAAGAGTTCGTCCGGTTGGAGCGCAGTCACGAACGTGTCAACGAAGA
The DNA here is from genome assembly GCF_023806465.1 of Thermomicrobium sp. CFH 73360. GTDB lineage: Bacteria > Chloroflexota > Chloroflexia > Thermomicrobiales > Thermomicrobiaceae > Thermomicrobium. The sequence goes on from NZ_JAMSLS010000005.1 coordinate 29,297, forward strand.
AGTCATCGATTGGGATAATACGCTCTCCGTTCGGTCCACGCGCGACCACCTGCGCGCGCAGCGCGAGCATCGTTGCCGGATGGTCATTCGCTGGATCGCCATGGGCCAAGTTACCACCGACTGTCGCGAGATTGCGGACCAGCGGGTCCGCGATCACTTCAGCCGTGTCGTGCAGGATGGGATAGCGTTGACGCACAAGCGACGAGCGCTCGAGCGTGGACTCCCGCACCAGTGCACCGAGATGGAGCATCCCGTCGCGCTCCTCAATGAAGTCGAGTCCAGGAATCGCATTGATATCAAGAAGATAAGTCGGCTCAGCAAGCCGAAACTTCATCATCGGGATCAGACTCTGCCCCCCACTCAAAATCTTCGCATCGGTTCCCAGTTGGGAGAGCAGTGCAACAGCCTCGTCCACGGAGCGAACCCTGCGGTACCGGAATGGCCCCGGAATCATCGTTCGGCTCCTTTCGTTCCGGATCGATCGCCGTGTCCTCGCGCTCCCGAGCGCAGCCACCAGCTGGGCCGACAGATGATCGGCCAGCGTACTAGAGACGCACGAACCTTTAGGGCTCGGCCACAACTGTGTTACTGGGTTCCTCTCCTCACAAGAGGAGTGTAACAGGCAGGCGCCGAGTGGGGAAACAGTCCGATCAGTGGTCTTCTCACCCTCCGTTCGGAGGGTAAGATCACCGGATCGGAGGAGGTCAGCGTCTCAAGGCGCAGGGTGAGGACGCATAAGTGTACTAGCCCTCTTGGTGTCTCGTGTCGAATCTTCCTCTTTCCGCGTGCGACACAGTGCCTGACGATACCGGTCATCACCAGCGCTGGCGCGCAACACAGCGAGAATCACACAATGAGGCGGTGATCCTACCCACCGCACCTAGCGTCCGCTTACTGCGCCGCAAGCGACACCGGCGCGGCAGTTCGCTCCGGCGCTGGGAAGTCAAGATGCTCTGCGAACCAGGCAAGAATGCGCGTCAAGAGGTCGCGCTGATGCTGCCGCTCTTCAAACCCGTGCTTCTCTCGGGGATAGGTGACCAGGGTGGCCGGCTTCCCGAGCAACTGCAGCGCTCGATAGAACTGGATACTCTCGCAGACACTGACGCGCTCGTCCTCTTCACCATGCGCGATGAGTATCGGCGTCGACACGCGCGATACATAGCGGATAGGTGACCGTTCCCAGTACGGTTCCGGATCCTCAGACGGAGTCTGCGCAAAATATGAGAGATTGGCAGAAGGAATATCACCCAAATTATTGTCGCTGATCAGATTACAGAGTCCGGCACCCATAAATGCGGCCCGAAAGCGATTCGTCTGTGTGACTGTCCAAGCGGTCAAGTAGCCTCCCCAGCTCCAACCGGAGACACCCAACCGCTGAGGATCAGCCAGGCCCTGTGCGACCAGAAAGTCCACCCCCGCGAGAACATCACGGAATTCTCCCCCGGCGACGTCACCGAAGAGCGCATTCACCCACTCCGTCCCTCGCCCGGTGCTCCCGCGCGGGTTCGGGAGCAGAACGGCACAACCGCGCGAGGCGAGTGGCTGGGCCCAGTCATGCCAAGAAGCGGCGAATTCATTGGCCCACAGGCTCGTTGGACCACCGTGGATCTGAACGACAAGCGGGTACGGGGGCTTTACTTCGCCCCGCGGCAAAACCAGCAGCCCCTGCACCTGGACGCCGGGGTCACTCTGCCACTCAATCACGCGTACAGGGCACAGCTTGGCTTCAATCTCAGCATGAAGCTGGGTAAGACGATGAAATTCTTCAGAATCAGACCCCTTCAGTGGATCAAACTGGGATATGTCGTGCGGAGCGCGCCACCCCCACACATCCGGCACGTGCTCCCCGTCCGACCATACCCCAGCCCACCGCTCACCATCCGCACTCCCGCTTACCGGCCCGTGCCAACTCCCTTCAACCCGCGGACACAGCAACTGCCGCTCTCCGTCCCACCCCAGGCGATAAACCCGCGCGTTCACCCCTTCATACCCAACCATGACCAGCTGCTCTCCACCACGGTAGGGGCCCAGATGTTCTACCGTTCCTGGATAGCTGGGTGTAAGGCACTCCGCCTCTCCTCCATCAACACGCCGCCGAAACACATACTCACCGTGCACCACTCGCCCAGCCGGCCCCCGATAGGCCAGCCACTCTCCGTCCGCTGACCACACGAGATCCTCTGCAAGCCCTCGCACCCGGAACAGCTCCCGGAAGCTGCCCCCCTCGACTTCTAGCTCGGCAACTGCGGTTTCCCGATTCAGGTCATCCACTCGCGGCGACCAGCTGATCGCGAGCGCCACACGCCGACTGTCCGGCGCCCACGCATACCCCCACACCTGGACCCGTTCCGGGGAGACCAGACACGCCTGCCTCGTCGCAAGGTCCAGAATCCAGAGACGCCGATACTTCCAATTGGTATCCCAGACCCACGCATCGTCGCGCCGCTCTCGACGCTGTTTTTCTTCCTCCGTCTCCGGCTCCACCATCAGGAAGGAGAGATACCGACCATCAGGCGCCCAGCGCAGTTCGGCGATTTCACCAGATTGCTCAAAAACGCGAATCGCCTCCCCACCGTCGCGCGGCATGACGTAGACACTCGCCTTCCCGCGCTCGGCACGGTCTGAAAGGAACGCCAGAAGCCGCCCGTCTGGAGACCAGCGCGGTTGCTCGTCGTGCCACAACCTACTGGTGAACTGCCGTGGCTCACCACCATCGAACGGCACTATCCAAATACTGCTCTCCCAGTGCTCTCCCTCTCGACTCACTGGCCGCACCACGTAGGCGACAAGCCCCCCATCAGGGGACATGTGCACGTCCGATGGCCGTCGCATTGTCACTAGTTCATCAACGGTGAGCAGATCACTCCGCATTTCCTTCTCGCCTGTCACCGACCCCTCCCTTCTCACGTTCCGGCAACCGGGTAAGGAGACACCCCTCCGTGCGGGCTCGGCCCTCCCAGGCCTCCCGTACGGCACGATAGTCCTCTTCCGTATCGATGTCTCGTGGCATTGGCTCGTCGAATTCCACCCACAGCACCCGATCCCGGTACCGATCCACCAGTTTCCACGCTGCCTTCTCCCCGCGGAGGGCTACCAGTTCCCCGAACAGCTCCTTCCCAAAGACGAGCGGATGTCCCTCCCCATCCCGGTACCGCGTCGCCGCGAGCGGCGCACCTGACGCAGACCAAACCTTCACCACCTGCTCTATCGTCTCTGCCCTCAGTCCTGGTTGGTCCCCTAGGACAATCACGACGCCGTCCAGCCGAGAGTCCCCCAGTGCCGTCAACCCGCTCCGGTACGATGCAGCGCAGCCCTCATTCTCAGCCTCCGGGAGCACCACGCGCGCACAACCGAGTGACTCACCTGGCTGCACACCCAATTGCTCCGCAACCTCGAGGCGCAGAACCACCACAACCGCCGTCAGGCTCGGCGTGCGACACACCTCGTCAATGACTGTCTCGATCAGCGTTCGGCTATCCCACGGCAAGAGCTGCTTTGGTCGGCCCAAACGCTCCGAACGGCCTCCAGCAAGGACAACTGCACCAATCCGCACAATCACCACACCTTTAGCTCAGCCAACCACGCCGGTTCGCGATCATCACCGCCTCGAGGCGATTCCGAGCTCCCAAGCGGCGCAACACCTCTTGGACGTATCCTTTCACAGTGTTCTCGCTCAGGAATAACCGTTCAGCAATCTCGCGGTTGGAAAGCCCTTGCGCCATCAGACGCAACACTGAGAACTGGTGCGGCGAGAGGGGTACCTCGCTCGGAGTTTCACGGCTTCGTAGCCGTTCGATGACAGCTGTCGCCACGCGCGGATCGAGCACTGCCTCGCCGCGAGCGATCGCCTTGAGGCTCTCCTTTAAGTCAAAGTGCACAATATCCTTCAAAACGTACCCTTGTGCCCCTGACACCAGACACCGGTAAACCAGTTCGTCCTCACCAAAGGCGCTCAAGATCAGGATGCGCACGCCGGGAACGCGTTCTCGAATGAGACGGCACACGTCATCACCCTGCATCGAAGGCAAGCGCACGTCGACGATCACGACGTCAGGCCGCAGCGTATCCACCATCGCCACTCCGCTCGGCCCATCCGCCGCCTCGCCGACGACCTCGAACTCTGGGTCTCCTTCCAGGATATGCTTGACCCCGCTGCGCACAATCTCGTGATCGTCAATGATCGCGATGCGGAGCGGTCTCTCCTTCATGTTTGCTCACCTACCATCGTGGTTCCGCCGGTATCACCACCCGGACCACAAAACCACCGTCTTCACCGTTTTGCAGGTGCAGCTCACCCCCCACTGACTCAGCCCGGCGCCGCATCGATCGTAGCCCCACATGCCCAAGCTGATTGGCGCATTGGGTGAGCAACGTTGGGGGCACGCCTCGTCCGTTGTCCTGGACCACCAGCGTCACCGTGTGGTCAGTGAAGTGCAGGCTCAAGATCGCCAGATCCGCTTCGGAATGACGCCGGACATTGGTGAGTGCCTCGCTCGCGATCAGGAGGATCGTATCCTCCAGAGTGTGTGGGAGACGTCGCGGCTTCCCTTCGAGGACCAGCTCGACCTGCAACTCCTCGCTCCGGTACGCCTCCACAAGCCGCCGGAGCTCTTCGACCAGTTCCCGCCCACTCTCCGGGAACTCCGCCAGGTCGTACACCACCCGGCGCACTTCGGCCGCTCCGCGGGCCGCGAGCTCGCGGATACGATCGAGGCTCCGTCGCACAGGCTCTGGTACACCTGGCTGCTCGCGACACCAAGTCGCCTCGATCCCGATTCCGAACATCATCTGTGCCACCCGGTCATGGAGTTCCGCTGCGATCCGGTTGCGCTCCTGGTGGAGCAGCGCTTCCACCCGAGCTGCATCGAGCCGCGCGTGCAGCTGTTGGAGATCCGCGATCATTTGCCGTTGCCGCTCGTAGAGACGCGCATTTTCGATCGCAACCGCTACTTGATTCGCGAAGGTACTCAAAAGACGCTCGTGCCCTGCATCGTATCCACCCGGACGATTGGCAACCCCAATCATTCCGATCGTCTGCTCCCGCACTCTCAGCGGTACGCCAAGAAACGTCTCTACCGGCGGATGACCGCGCGGTGCGCCACGATGCAACGGATCGTTCCGTACATCGTTGGAAATATTCGGCCGGCCTTCGAGGATCACGATGCCGAAGATCGTTCGCCGAATCGGAATTTTCCGAAATCGCTCATAAAAATCTGGTCGATCTGGCACGAAGCCGCGGATTGCGGCCACATCCATCGTCTCGGGTCCGTCGACGAGCCCCACAAAGCCGAAGGTGGACGCGGTCAGTGCCAAGCAATACTCGAGCGCCCGGTCCATGACTGCGCCGAGCTCCCGCAATCCGGCAATTTCGACCGAGATGGCGTAGAGCGACTCCAGTTGCGCTTGCCAATCGTCACGGTCGGCCAGGGGGACTCGACCCTGCGAGCGCTCGATCATTGGCCACCTCCAGCACCCCGCAGTGTACCATGAGGTCGGCGAAATGCTGCCGTGCTCCGGACATTACTTGCGGAACACGCTGCGCAGTGAGATGCGCGGGACGGGAAGGGAGTTGGGATATGTCCGCACGCGATTGGCTCCACGAGCGGCTAGCCGATCGACCTCTCTTCGATCACTCCTGCACCCCGCCCCAGCGGCTTGCTTCCCGCATCCCTGCCGGATATTTCCACCGTTGCTTCCTGCCTGACGCTCTGCCGGACGCACAGCGCTCGGCTCCTTTTACGCTTCCCTATCGCCTCGCACTTCGCTGGCTCGCTGAACTCCTTGGTTGCGACCCAACCGAACAAGCTGTCCTTGCCGCCCGTGCTGAACGCTCTCTTGATGAGTACGAACGGGTCCTCGCGGATGACGCGCGCCTTGGCCCTTGTTGTGCCATCGTTGCCGAAGACGAAATGACCCGCTCCCCTACCGAGTGGGCAGCGATCATCCAACGCCCCGTCGGATCTCTCGTTCCGATCGAGTCGCTTGCCGAACGGCTCCTCCCGCACTGCTCCTCCTGGGACGAACTCCGTACCCTTTTCGCGCAATCCCTCGCCGAGGCAGTCGGTCGCGGCGCGCTCGGCTTTGTCAGCGACTTCCCGCAGCGAACGTCGCTCGCCATCCAGCCGGTGGATGTCGCCACGGCCGACCGCTCGTTTCACGAAGTCCGCGCCGAGATCGACGCCGGTTCATTTGGGCAGCTGCAGCATCGGAGACTCCTCTCCGCACTGTTCTGGGTCGCGCTCGAGGTCGCCGCAGAACTGAGCCTTCCCTTCCAGATTCTTCTGGCTCAGGGATCAGCCCGAGATCCCCACGCAGACGATCCGTCGCTCTTTCAGATCGTTCTCGATGAACCACGCTATCAGCACGTCCCGCTTGTCTTCGTGAGTGCCGTTCGCCTGCATCCGCACGCACTCGTCCTCGCCCGCCGCTATCCGCACCTGTACCTTGATCCTGGTCCAGCATTCTTGAGCCGTCCTAGCGAGGCACCTGTGCTGCTGCGCGAACTCCTCGCGAGTGTCCCCACGACCAAGCTGCTCGCCTCTACGGGTGGCCAGTTCCTTCCAGAGCGCCAATGGTTCGTCGCGCGGATCTGGCGCCACGCGATCGTCCGTGCCTTCGGCGCATTGATCGATGAGGGGCTCTTAACGCTCGCCGACGCTGAGACGGATGCCACCTTGCTCCTTTACGGGAATGCCCAGCGCATCTATCGTTTCCCATCGTAGAAGCAGGGGGTCATGTATGCGCACTGAACTTGAGCACCGGCTCGCCCGCTCACGCTCGCTCCTTGCCGAGCATGGCATCGATGCCGCGCTCATCGGTCCCTCCGCAGACTTCCGGTATCTCACTGGGCAACCAGCAAGCCCGAGTGAGCGACTGCTCGCGCTCGTGCTTCCCTGCGACGGTGAGCCGGTTCTCGTCGTTCCAGAACTCGAAGCGCCACGATTCGCAGAGGTGGGTGTTGGCACCGTACTGCGTTGGAAGGACGGCGAAGATCCTCTTCAACTTCTCGCGTCTCAGCTCGAACGATTCGCTGCGCACACAATCGGCATCAACGATGAGTTTTGGGCCGCATTTCTCCTCCCTCTTCAGGAGCAGCTGCCGAATCGCCGCTTCGTCCGTGTCAGCCCTCTGCTCCAGACCCTCCGCATCGTCAAGAGCCCTGCTGAACTGGTCCTCCTCCGCGAGGCCGTCGCTCGCGTCGACGCCGCCTGGGCACGCTTCTGCGCGAGCGAGCAGCTCGTCGGGAGAACAGAACAGCAGATCGCGTGGCGTCTGACCGAACGGCTACTCGAAGCGGGACTTGACCACGTCGAATTCTGTATCGTCGCCAGCGGCCCGAACGCCGCCTCACCGCACCATTCGACCAGTGATCGCATCGTCCAACCTGGTGATCCTGTGGTCATCGACATTGGAGGTCCATACCAAGGCTACTACGCAGACATGACGCGGACGCCGGTCGCTGGTTCGCTCCGCGACCCCGATTTCGCAGCCGCGTACGAGGCCGTGCTTGAAGCACAACAGGCTGCCTTCGCAGCCATGCGTCCTGGCGTGCCCTGCGAGGAGATCGACCAGATCGCCCGTGAGGTGCTCGCCCAACACGGCCTCGCCGAAGCGTTCATTCACCGCCTCGGGCATGGACTGGGGCTCAGCGTTCACGAGCCTCCGTATCTCGTCCAAGGCAACCGGGACATGCTGCAGCCCGGGATGGTCGTGACCGACGAGCCCGGCGTCTACTTTCCAAACCGCTGGGGACTCCGCATTGAAGACGTCGTTATCATCACAGAAGAAGGCGCAGAGCGACTTACCGCCTCTCCCCATGAGTTGCTTGAGCTGCCGTGACACATTAACGCGCCGTATGCTTGTCAGCGACCGCAACCGCATTCCCGCCGCGCCGCTTGGCAGCATACAGCGCTTCGTCGGCCGCACGGAGCAGCATGTCTGGCGTATCGCCATGCTGTGGAGAGACGGCAATGCCCAACGAGATTGTGAGATGAACAAGCTCATCACGAACCTGGAACGGCAAACCGGCTATCGCGTGACGCAGTCGCTCCGCAACTTCTTCCGCCACCTCGAGATTCACGTCAGCGAGCACCACTGCGAACTCGTCACCCCCGTAGCGCGCGACGAGATCACTCGGGCGCAGCGACTGCGCGAGGCGTTGCGCCACCGCTTGTAGCATCGAGTCTCCAAAGAGATGCCCCTTCTCGTCGTTGAGGGTCTTGAATCCGTCAAAATCAATGAGGATCACCACTACGCTCTCCACCCGGCGATCGCGGAGTGCACGTCGCAGGTGCTCAAGCAGTGCACGCCGGTTCGGCAATCCAGTCAGCGGATCACTCAGTGCCTGGCGCTCTAGCTGCTCCGTCAGTTCCACTTGACGCATCAGGAGCTCCAGATGTACGGCAATATTCAGTGCCAACCGGAGATCCTCCTGGTCAAGCCGGTGTCCCCTCCTGCTCTCGATGTTAAGGACACCAATCGGCTTACCATTCCGGCGGAGCACTGCCACCACTTCGCTCTCCATCGGGAGATCCGGCTGCGGATCGAAGTAGTCCGGATCCTGGCGCACATCCACCACCAACTGGGCCCGGTTCTCCCGCACTGCTCGACCCGTTACTCCTCGATCGGCCCGCCATTCGTTGTAGGTCAGGCCACCTTCGACACGAACTGCCCGCCCCACGAAGCGCGACCCATCCGGGCTGAGCAAGGCTAAGCCGACCAGCCCATATCCGAACTCCCGTTGTAATCGATCAGCCACTATCTGAAAGGCCGCATCGAGATTGCGGTCCTCACTAACCATCCGCGTCAAATCGTGCAGCAGCTCAAGCTCCATCAGGCGACGCCGTTCCAGTGTCACGTCCTGAAGGACAAGCTGTACCTGCGGCTCCCACCGAGCACCGGTTCCAGGAAGTTCGACAATCCGCGCATGAAACTCAAGAATCCGAAGCCGCTTGTCAAGGGACAGCACCGGGATGACCGCCCCAACAGATGGTGCCCCCACTGGACGCTGACACCACTCGTCCCATGGTAGTGGAGCAAGAGTTCGGACCACCTCTGGCAGTCGTACACCAAGAAGGCGCTCCGGACGCTCATAACCGAGGAGCCGAGCCGCCGAACCATTCGCCAGCCGCACACTTCCATCCATTGCGCACAGGAGATTCCCAACCGGTTGCTCCTCAACAAGCGCACGATACAGTTGCTGGTTCAAGAGGAGTTCCCGGCGAGTTTCAGCGACCGTCCAGGCCACTGCCAACGCTTCGGCTGCCGAGTCGTACAATTGCATATCAGCACGGTCGAAATCTTCCATCCGCCGAAGATAGACTGAGAACAAGGCAACGACCCGTCCGGCGCGCCGGATCGGCACTACGATCCCTGCCTCGAGCCCGGTCTCGCGGCGGATTTCTGGGGCTGTGACCACTCGCTCATCACTGGATCCTTCCCGCATATCGACAGGTCGGACAGCTGACTCCAATACTCGGTGCACGAGCTCCGCCGCTCGCCCATGCGCCTGCCGCTCGACCTCACGTAGAAACGCCGCTGGGAGCCCGATGGCACCCGCATTGAGAAGTGCGTCGTTCTCCCAGTCGACCCGCCATACCGCCAACGCCGGAACTTCGAGAATTCTCTGCAGAAGCAGAAGACTCTGCATCAGCCACTCGGGTGTCAGTTCAGCCAGCAAAGTGAGGTCGGCTTCCACCTGCCGCAACGCATTGAGCTTGACAAGCTGACGGCGCTCCCGATCGCGCTCCCGCTCCAGTACCGACTTGGCCAATGCGACGATCCGCTCCAGGTCGACGACTGTGATCGGATCGTACAGCACTGCACCACAGCCAGCAGCCAAAAACTCCGGCGTCGTCCCTGACTCACCGTGCACCATCGCCACGAACAAGAGCCCGGACCGTGCCTGCGTCGAGAGGTCGAGCGCATAACGGCTGAGCTGCGCTCCATCAACCAGAACAACGGTCGGTTTCTCAACAAGTGCCGAGGTGAACGATTCAGGCCATTCCTCCAGCGTCACCACTTGGCCGACCCCAAGTGCTTCTGCCAAACGCACTACGGCAGCTCGTCGCACTGGATCTTGGTCGATAATGATCAGATTGAGATCGCTCGACCTCTCCACGTTTATCGCCTCATTTCCCGGCGCAAGTGATCTCGGTTCCACCGAGCGTACTTCCATCTTACCCGACCATTTGTCAGTCACCACTAGGACTTTCTTCCCAAATCGGACAGCGTTCCTGATCGTATGCCTGCCGGAGCGCTGCTGTGTTCACCGTGCATTCTCGCGGGATGCACCTCAGTGAGTTCCTCACCGCGGTATCGCCACAGATCGAGCGCCCACCAGCGACTCGCGAGCGCGACCACGACACATCCGATCCCACCCAACGCCATCGCACCCGCTGGCCCCACAACGCTGGCAAGGAGACCCGCTTGGAACTGCCCCAGGCGTGGCCCACCAGCAGCAAAGACCGAGGCGAGTGCACCGATCCGGCCACGATAGGCATCCGGCGTCGCCAGCTGCCGGACGGTATGCCGTAGCGCCATACTGACGGCATCGAGCCCACCAGAGAGAGCGAGCAGCGTGAGGGAGAGCCAGAACGAGCGGCTCACTCCGAAGAAGGCAAGGGACGCACCGTACCCCACAACCACCCAAACCATCACTCGCCCGGGATGCTTCGGCATTGAAAGGAACGCAAAAAGAGCTGCTCCCGCAATAGCGCCGATACTCGGCGCGGCAAAAAGGAGCCCGAGGCCTTCCGGTCCCACTCCGAGCACGTCCCGGGCAAAGACTGGCAGGAGCCCCGTCGCAGATGCCAGAACAACAGCGAAGAAGTCGAGCAGCATGAGTTGCCAGAGGACGGGCCGTCGCCGCACGAAGGCGAGACCATCCGTAAACGCTTCCCAACCACGCCGTTCCGGTTGGGGAATCGGAATGTCGCGCCGCATCAGCAGGAGAGCAGCCACGACAGCGAAATAGCTCAGCGCATCAGCCCAGAATGCTGCCGCAACCCCCAACCGCGCGATCACGAGGCCACCAAGTGCAGGTCCAGCGACCGCCGCAACGTCCCACGCCAGCACGTTCAGTGTCAAGGCGTTCGCCAATCGCTCGCGTGGAACTAACGCCGGAATCAGGGCCTGTCGGGCTGGTGCATCGAACGCCATCGCCGCGGCAGAGGCAAAAGCAAAGGCGTACAACAGTGGTAGTACTGTCCACCCCAAGCTGACACAGACGGCAAGGCCGGCCAACAACGCCGCCGCAACTGTCTGCGTCACCAGCAAGAGTCTCCGGCGATCCACTTGGTCGGCCAGTGTCCCGCCGAACAGTGAGAGGCTGATCGTCGGAATCGCGCGCGCCAGCGCGATACCACCGAGCTGGGCCGGCGAGCCAGTCAGCTCATACACGAGCCAGCTCAGCGCGACTGTCTGCATCTGTGTGCCAAGCATGGAGACAAATTGCCCGGCCCAGAGTAGGCGGAAGTCACGGAAGCGCAAGGCAGCCAGCGCTTCCGTCCACCGAACAGCCACCGCCCTCCTCCCTCCAACCATAGTCGGTAGAGCAGCGTATCATGAATACCGCCTACCGGGTTGGTACACTCCGATGGGTTGATGGGAGGAATCTTCAGTGCAGCCAGGTGTCATACGCGTCGTACTCTACACAATCCTCGGTGCCGCCCTGACGGTGCTGGTCATTGGTGTACCCACTGCCCTCGTGCCGAATCCGATCTTCGGGCGGATGATTCCACCTGACACGGTCGACTATCTCGTGTTTGGCATCACGGTCGTACTGGCCGCGGCGCTGGCTGCTACCTACGCTTGGCCCGCTGCCTGCCCACTTCCGGAGCGTCGGCTTGTCGCTGGCACCATTACCACCTACTTTGCCGTTGGCTGCCCCACGTGCAATAAGCTGGTCTTGCTGCTTCTGGGTAGCGGTGGGGCACTGCAGTGGTTCGCACCGCTCCAACCGGTGCTCGGGCTGTTGGGAATCGTGCTCCTGGCATCCTCGCTTGTCTACCGGGCACGCGTGATTTGGCCCACCCGCATGGGTCACGCAGATTCGGTCGAACCCTCTGTCTAACCTGTACTCACCTCGGGTTAGGTCTGCCGAGCGCCTTCTCGCCAGCCCTGCCTCGCTTCCTTTCCCCCGGCTCGCGGCCGGCGTGTCCGCCAATCCCACACGGCACGCTTTTGAATACCAGCCGTCATCGCATGTGACCCGCTCTCGCCACCACTGCGCGGTCTCTGTGAAACTCACCGTTTCGACCGGTACGTCTGCGTTTTCCACGGCACGCCCACTGGCAGAACAGTAGTTGCCGCAAACCGCGTTCTGCTCCGCTGACGTTGCCCAACACCAGAGAGCCCCTGTCCGCTTTTCTGTCCACTTTGCTCGGCAGGCCACTCACACCACCATCAGCCAAGAGGCATTTCCCATGGTAAATGCTGGATGTTCAGCCACTGGAGACGACTGCCGGTTAGATCTGCTCAGGGGAGCACGTACCGTATTCGTCCCCCGCAACCTGCGGGATGGTTCCTGACGCGAATGGCGCCATGCGCACGGCAACCCCGCCGCACTACACAACCTTGCACGCCACTGAGAAGCTGCGTATACTCTTCCTGGTGGTGAGCGGGTCATGGGCCGCTAGCTCAACTGGTAGAGCAGCTGACTCTTAATCAGCGGGTTGGGGGTTCGAGTCCCTCGCGGCCTACCGCAAAAAATCAAGGAAATCGCCCCGGGCCACCCCGGGGCGAACGGTTTCTGACGACCAATCTGACGACCATACCGCGGGCGGGTTACCCGCGTGCTCCCACTTCGGCACGAACCTCCTCACGAAGCCGGCCCGCGACGAACTGTGCAAGCCGCTGCAACACGCGGTCAAGGCGTTCCTCATCTGGGACGGAGAAAAGCGCATCAGACGGTATAGTCATCGCTCCCCATTCCCAGCTACACTTGTCGTAGAGGGGGTTGACCATGAACGCCCAAGACACCGACACGGGTTACAAACGACCGCTACATGCCGACATAGAGCACTGGGATCCGTACCTAGGGCACTGGCCTTGGCCAACGAAAACTCGGACCAGATCTCCGGGAAGACATACAGCGCCCGTAGCAGGATCCTGGGGCCCATCTCTCGCTGCCCATGCCGGATCCGGGACCGTGCTGGTCCAGAAATCCCAAGCACTTTGGCCATCTCGGCATTGTTCAGTCCCATCTCCTCCTGTAGCGCGACGAGCTTTGCCGTTATCACCCTCATACCGCTCCTTCCTGTGCCCATCGTACAATACAGTGTGCTTTACGTCCAGTCCGCGGTGGTTCGAGATGTCGAGAGAATCGTGTAGCCATTGCCGATGGCGCGATGCGGCTACAAGCGTGGGGTGGCCCACGAGTCCTCGACTGATCTGATGCATGGAAGGAGGCTGCCATTATCGGTCATGCCGTACGTCTTGCACAACATTCCCGATCCAACTGCACGAAAATCGCGTACCGTCCGTCACTGGATTCCCCTACCGTTGAAGGTATGAAACGGGAGCGACGACCAGAGGACGTCTCATTTGGAAAGCGCCTGAGGCGATTTCGTGAGGCTCTCGGCCTCAGTCGCAAGGAACTGGCTGCGTTCGTTCATGTCAGCCCGGATACCATCGCTGTCTACGAGAATGGTTGGCGCGGCCCGAGTCGCGAGGTCCTGCAACGTCTCGCAGACGCCCTCGGTGTGCGGACTGATGCCCTCCTTGGATCCGAACCAGAAGAACAAACTCTCAAAGCACTCCACCTCCGCCGCGGAAAGGAACTCATCGGCCGCGCCGACACTTATTACGAAAATCTGCTAGAATTGTTTGAGTTTCGCGAGTGGATCGAGCAAAGCCGGTTACCAACTCATGTCCGATCACACCTCATGCGTGCGATCGCAGAGGCTATCCAGGAGTACGAGGCGCTCCAGGATAAGGACACGCGGGACCGTAGCTAATAGGGGGTAACGCGAGCATACATCTGCGCGGCGATGCGCTACAACGGCTCCAGGAGTTCATCGGCCGCTACGACCTGCACCGTCGCTGCTCCCTACCGGTTCCCATCGAAGAGGCAGCAGAAGCCGAGGGGTTTCAGCTCCGTATGACGCCACGGCTCTGGCCACTGAACGGGTTCGCCATCACGATCGGTCCAGTCCGCCGCATGGAGATCAGTGCCGACCTCTCTCGTTCCTGGCGCCGTTGGGTCATCGCGCACGAGCTGGCACATGTCATCCTGGGAGATCCCTCGGTCCTCCATTTGTGCGCAGCCGACGATTCCCTGTTGACTCACTGGTTGCGCGAGCGGATCGAACGCCGAGCAAACCATGCTGCAGCCTACCTCCTGATCCCTGAATGGGTCGTTCGTGAGACACGGAGCCTAGAGCAAATTGCGGCGCGCTGCTCGGTGCCAAACACCCTTGCCGCGATCCCCCTACTCGGTGAACTTCCGAGTTCACTCGCACATGACCTGAGCCAGCCGATTATGCAGGCACGGCGTCGACACACGGACACGGTTCTGGTCCAGGATGTCTCCGCGGAGGTGTGTCATGTCTGAGCAAGCCCGAGAACTCTATCTCCCAGAGCATCTCGTTCGCACCTTGCCATCCGCGGTCCGAAACACGCTCTGCCGCCTGCCAGCGGAACGACAACAAGAATTCGTCGACTATTACCGGCGGCGCCGTAAGAGCCTCGGTACGGCATACCTGCTGTGGCTTCTGCTCGGTTGGCATTACGCCTATCTTGGACGCTGGGGTTGGCAGATTCTGTTCTGGCTGACCGCCGGCGGCTTCCTCGTCTAGTGGTTCATCGACCTCTTTCGCCTCCCCAGTCTCGTCTCGCAGTACAACGAAGAGGTGGCTACCACTATCGTGCGCGATCTGGCGATCATGAGTCAGGTCTAAACCTAGGTGAACACCGTACTACATTGGAAAGGCTGATTAGTGAATGCCACGCCGTGGCCGATTTGAGGGGACACTCTATCACCGTGCCGATGGTCGCTGGGAGGCGAAGGTCGGTCTGGGTTTCATCAATGGTCGTTGGGTCCGCAAGTCGATCTACGGGCGCACCCGACGGGAGGTCCAAGAAAAACTCACCATCCTCCTTGCAAACGTCCAACGCAGCCTACCGGTCCTCGACGAACGCACAACCGTCGGCGAGTTCCTCACCCAGTGGCTCACTGCCATTCGCACCCGCCTGTGCCCCAAGACCTTTCGGTCCTACGAGCAGATCGTTCGTTGACACCTTGTCCCCGTGCTCGGCGCCATACCACTTGCCAAGCTGCAACCGCACCGCGTGCAGTAGTTCGTGTCGTCACGGCTTGAACGTGGTCTGTCCCCACGAACGGCGGACTATTGCCGCATCGTCCTCCGTGGTCCGCTCAAGGACGCGGTCAAGAGGGGCTCTGTTGCCTGCAACTTTGTTGCACTGACGGATCCACCGCAGCGCGATCCTGCCCAGCATCGCGCCTGGATTGTCGAAGAGGCACGCCGTTTCGTCGCTACCGTCCGCGGGGCTCGACTCGAGGCGCTCTATACCGTCGCGTTGGCATTGGGCCTTCATCAAGGCGAGCTGCTGGGGCTCTCATGGGACAATGTCGACCTCGAGCACAGGCTTCTGTGCGTCATCCAACAGCTGCAGTGGATCGGGAGGAAACCAGTGTTGCTACCACTGAAAAGTGGCTCGTCAGGACGCTTGCTTCGGGTTCCTGAGGCCCTGCGCGCTGCGCTGCGCCGTCATCGCGCTCGGCAGCGCGAAGAGCGCGACTGGCTGCTTGTCCGGCGTGGATTGGGTACAAATGGAACCTCGTGTTCACCACCTCCCGTGGTACGCCCCTGGATCCCAAAAAGGTCTGCTCCTAGTTCCACCGTTGGTGCATGCGTGCGAAAGAATGGCTCGTAGCGGAGCTGACTCAGTAAGCCAAGCAAACATCATGGCATTGGCAACCATCCCTATGAACTCAGGCCGATTGATCGCGCTGAAGGTCTCATCGAACTTGGCGAGTACCGCATTGATGCCTGCAGGACGACCACTCCCAGCCAAAAGCTCGACAGTCTCGAGCAGCTGCTCGATCACGTCGGCCTGGTCAACAACCCGCACCAGAAGACGCTCCAGCCGTTCCTGCTGCTCCGGAGTTCCATGGAGACCCATAGCCATCTCTTACCCACTCATGACACCCCCTAGTGCCCGAAGAGGTTCGCAAACCGGTACCGCTCAAAGCCGACCTTGACCGCTCGAAAGGCCCGCATCCCACCCAGCAACCAGCAATCCGGTACTGTTGAACGGCCAAAAACCTTATCGGTAAAGTTGCACCAGACCGCGGCGCCGATATACCCTGTATCCATCACGCAGATTCCCACCATCTTGTACAACTCGCCAAGGAACGCCCCACGCTCCCGATCAATGATCTGGCCGATCACATGCTCTGCTTGGAAGTGTGCAAAGACACCGGCCATACCGAGCCTGATCGTGGGGGCTACCACATCGCCGATTCCCCACACCGTCTCGAACCGAGGTGAACGCATCGAGGGAAGCAGAACGTCCATGTAGCCGTCCGCTGTTGTCAATAGCGAGTTCCTTATCGCCATCGCCTCGGGGCTCCGATGATGTGGCACCACGATGGCAAAAGTTGTACGCTAACTCCCGCCCGTCAGCCGCAACAATCACCCTTCTCCCAGGATCGTCCCGCACGTAGACGAAGCCCCGTTCAAAGTGCACCCCAAAGTCGTTGAGGAACCGGCGGAATCCCTCCACCATCTGCGGGCCGAACGTCTCCATCGGATCTTTCCAGGGATGGAACACCGTGATGTGCGTGCGCTCCACCACCCCGCGCTGCTCAGCAAGGTACTTCAGCATAAATGCGACTTCGAACGGCGCCGGCGGACACCGATACGGCCAGGAGAGCGGTCCTACCACCACCCGCCCACCAGCGAAGGTGCGCAACCGCTCGCGAAGTGCCAGCGCTGGGGCAAGCTCCCACGGGGCCTCGCATCCAGCCACGTCCGGCGTCTGCACGAGCTCCGCCCCTAACGCGACAATCAGGTAGTCGTACTCTACATTCCCCTGGTCGGTCTCGACGGTCTGCGTCTCCGGTCGGATACCTGTCACAGTCGCTCGCATAACACGTGTCCCGTAGCGTCGCTCCAGGGCCGCTAACGGGCGCCGAATCTCCTCTGGCTCCCGCTTTCCGACCGCTACCCAGAGATAACTGGGACGAAACTCGTGCCACTCGCTCCGGTCGATCAGCACAACCTCAAACTCGCCCGGTCGCGCCCATTTGCCAAGCCGACTGGCGGCAACTGCCCCACCTGACCCTCCTCCGAGAATGACGACGCGTTTCATAACCACCCCTCTCAAGACCCACGCGCCTGAGGGCTCCGGCTACTCAACAGACGGGGTTTCGCACTTTATCTTCACCGGATCCTTCCGCTCTCGCAGCATAAATCGTGAGAACCAAAACGGCAACGCGTTTGAGTGAAGGCGTTGTGTCGTCATTGGGTAATCAATCGGAAAGAGTGTCTTCATGAGCACCGGTGGAGCCCCATCCCGTGCCATGGAAAGGCAATATGCTTCCGAACGCAACGATCTCACCCACTGCGGAAGAAGTTGATCTGACGGGTTTCCTTTTGCCCGGCCGACGAACTACTCCACGGCGTTTTCCTCATTTGAGAGGCACCCTGAAAAGACTCTTCTCGCGGTTTCGCTGGTTGCTCACACCAGCTGCAATCCCAAAGCAGTCTCTTCACGAACCAGTCGTGACGTCGCTTTCCTACTTGCATCCCCCAATCCCCTGCACGGGAGTGACGCGATACACTCGTGCTGCAGTGTTCATCAGCCCCGGAGATCCCCGAACACCGACATAGCCGCAGGCTCTGCCCGTGAATGGTGGGAAAGGCGGAGACCGATAAGCCGGATGATTGTCTTCCCGAGCGACAGTATCGAGACACCCGGCCACCTCGCACTTCCAGCATGAACCCCCATGCCAGGCGTCGTCGTGATTCAGGAGTGGTGGGGGCTTGAACCGCAGATGAAAGACGTCACTGATCGGTTCGCTGCCGAGGGTCTCGTCGCCCTTGCACCCATCCTCTACCATGCCAAGATCGGGACGGAGCTTGACGAGGCGCGTCATCTGGCCATGGAACTCGAGGGCGAGCAGGCAGTCGCAGAACTCGTTGCGGCAGCTCGGTTCCCCTTTCCCGCGACGATGTCGTTGGCTCCACCGTCAACGTGGTCGACTTCTACACGGGTGGCACGCTTTCCTTACTCGCCACCTACGCGAGTGCCTTCTTCGGGACTCCCGCCGTCTTTACCTGGGCGTAACCCCAATTCGATCGAACAAGTGCGATCACTGCATTGCCCACTGCTCGGTCGCTCCGGCGAGGCGGATCTGGATATTTCGCCGAGTGAGGTAGAACGACTTCGTCGTTTCCTCGAGGCCGCGGCCACGCAGTTTGAACTCTAGAGCTACTCAAGCGCGCCACACGCCTTCTTCAATGACACGCGTGCCAGCTATCGTCCTGAGGCTGCAATCGAGGTATGGCGTCGTACGCTCGTCTTTCTCCGGCGCCATCTGGCCCGCTGACACACACTCGTGCGCCGTGGCGGCCATCGGCAGAGCCGGATCTCCTTTCTCGAACAGTGGTAAAAGGCGACGGTGCCACACTGGTGAGCTCACCGTACTGCCCCGGAAGGCACCAAGAAACTCGCAATCTTCAACACCGCTCCTCAGCATTTCTCGCGTGCGGTTATTCGAGGTATCCCTCCTTCGAACCACCGACCACTGCAACTGAAACCGGTTGCTGCCACCAGAAGCGGATCTCCGCTCGTGAGAAATTCCGTTGGCCGCGTCTCGTCACTGCGAATCCGCACCAAGCGCATCGGCCATTCACAAGAAAGAATGCGCACTCCCTCAGGAAAACTCCCATACCAGTCGTCACGCTTGGGGTGGCACAATGCACACAGCGGACTGCTGCGTTGGTTCTCTGCGGGAGGCTATCGCATGACGAACCGCTGGACCATAACCCGACGCCACTTCCTGATCGGTCTCGCCACGATGCCCGTCCTTGTTGCGTGTGGGCAAGGATCCTCCTCCAGTGATTCGGAACTCGTCGCGTGGCCTTCCCGGGATCGCTGGCCACCGATCTTCTACCAAGCCTCACCGGAAGCCCAGGAGGCGTACCGTTACGCGGCTGCACACCCCGAAATCCTCCAGTACTTCCCTTGCTACTGCGGCTGCGGTGAGCAGGGACACCGCTCGGTCCTGGACTGTTCGATTGAGGAGTTCCGTCCAGACGGTTCGGTTGTGCTGGGTCGCATGACCTTTGGCTGAGCGATCTGCATCGACATCACGCGTGACGTGATGCGGCTCACAGCTGAAGGGCGACCACTTCGGGAGATCCGTGCCTATATTGACCAGACCTACAGCAGCTACGGTCCTGGCACGGACACGCCATGGCCGCCATGAGGTGACTGACGCCGTTGCATCCCGATCCGCAGGACCGCCTGGTGCTTCGCCTTCGCGGCTCTCCGGGCAACCCAAAGAGGGATCAACGTCCTGTTTGTCTGCTCCACTCTGCGGCATGCTGCCACGGAACACCTCGTGGCAGCATGCGCTCTCCGGCATTACCTTGGTCACCTACCTCCACCCAGCATGACCTGATCGCCGCCGGTGCGGGGGTCGCTCATGGCGCATCGTCCGCATAGTAGGCAAGACCAAGCAACCCCGGGCCGGTGTACAGGGCCATCGCCGGGCTGAACGAAGTCACATACTGCTCAACCGTTCGGAAACGCTGCGCGATCTCGTGCGCCAACGCCTCGGCCTCCCAAGGCGTACCGGCGTGCAGCACCGCAACGTGCAGCGGACGGTCACCAACGTCGCGCTCCATGCGACGCAGCATGGCGTCAATGGCTCGCTTCCGAGTGCGCACTCGCTCGAGCGACACGATCTCACCGCCCCGCAGGGTGAGGATCGGCTTGACCTGTAAGAGATCGACCGCGAGCTTGGCAAGCCAGGGCGCACGTCCGCTACGCACCAGAAAACTCACCGTCTCCAGCACGGCGAAGAAGCGCAGCCGCGGGCGAAGCTCTTCGACCCGCTGCACAACTGAACGCAGACCGGCACCACGCTCGGCACAACGCGCCGCCTCGAGAACCAGGAAACCCTCCGCCATCGTCGCTGCACCACTGTCGATCACTGTGATCGGCACGCCGGTCACCATGCCGGCCGCCGCAACGGCAGCCTGGTACACGCCAGTGACCCCCGACGAGACATGAATCGAGACAATTCCCTCCACGGTTCGACTCAGCGCCTCGTAGACCTCCACAAACTCACCAACCGCCGGTTGCGACGTCGTGACAATCTCCCCCGCGGCCAGCCATGCGAACGCTTCCTCAACCGAGACATCGACCCCATCCCGGTAGACGCGCTCGCCTCGCACGATGCGTACTGGAACGACTCGGATCCCGTACCGCTCGGCCAGCTCTGCAGGCAAGCAAGCGACGCTATCGGTGACAATCCCGAGCATCCGTCACTACTCCCCCACCTCCGGCGGCCACCGTTCCTCGTCCCGGTCGTACCAGAAGCGTCGCCAAAGCACCTCGCGGCGGAGCGCTGGATCTCGTGGTAACCTTCGGCGGTTCGCCTCCAGCCGCTTGAGAACTGTGATCAGCAGCATGCCAGCGCTGCCACGTAGGGCAGCATCTGACCCGCCACTGAAAATGATGACCCCAGGAAGTACTGCCAGTCCGAAGAGCGCCAGGACAGGCGTTCGACCTACCAGACGCCCAATCGCAAGCGCTGCCAAGAGGACGAGCACTCCTGCCGGAAACACCACCAGAAGCATCCCCAGAAACGGACTCAGGCCGCGTCCCCCGCGAAGCCCCAGCCACGGAGACCAGTTGTGCCCGATCACAGCTGCCAGCCCACAGGCGACCGCCATCCCCGCTCCTCCTCCAAACTGGTACGGCAGGTACGCAGCCAGTCCACCCTTCGTGACATCGACGAGCCCAACAGGCACGATGGCCCACCGTGCCACCGCGTAATACACGCCCGATCCACTGACGGTCGGAAACCGTTCTCGAAGGTCAGTTCCTGCGAGGAGATATGCCGCGATCTGGGCCGTCGGAATGGAACCGAGCAGAAATCCGGTGACCAGCAGGACAATCGTGTCCATATCGGCACCACATCTACGAAGAACGCCATATATAGTATAGGAGATATGGTGAATGCTCGGAACTAGTGTGAGGGAACTCTCCCTGACTCAGCCGCTTGAGGAAGAGGAGCGGCCGATGTCCGAGCAAGAGAAAGACGAAACCGCGATGATCAGCCAGGCTCCTGCGCTCGTATGGGATGAGGCAACTTTTCTGGCTGCATTGGATGCGGCAGTGACGGCCCTCGGCGACCATGCTGCCAGCCTCGATGCGCTCAATGTTTTTCCAGTGGCCGATGGAGACACCGGTACCAACCTCCTCCTGACTGCACGAGCAGCACTCCGCGCCGCACGCAACGTGGCAGGTGAAGGGCTGCCAGCAGTCACGGAGGCTGCGGCGCGAGCCGCCCTGCGTGCGGCACACGGGAATTCCGGTGTGATCTTGAGCCAGGTTTTCCGCGCCCTCGCGGAGACGACGCGAGAACATACGGTACTGGACGCCTTCGCCTTCAGTGACGCGCTCACTCGCGCTGACGCGCTCGCCCGTCGTGCGCTGCTTCATCCCATCGAGGGCACGATGATCACGGTGCTGCGTGCTGTGGCCGAAACAGCGGTACGCGTCGCTGAGACAGGGGGCACACTTGCGGACCTGTTCCTAGCCGTGCGGAGGGCCGCCGTCGCAGCAGTCGCTCGGACTCCCGAGTTCCTCACGGTGCTGCGCGAACGTGGTGTGGTTGACTCAGGCGCCCAGGGTCTCGCGGTGATCTTCGACGCCTGGACAGCATTGGCCTGCGGTGAGGAGATGGAGCTCCGACCGCTCCCTGTCCCATCGAAACCAGTTCCTCGATCAGATAAGCCGACAACCGGTTATTGCCTGAACGCGCTCCTGTATTGCGATGGCACCCCGCGCGAAAGGATCGCACAGGAACTCGCTCGCTACGGAGAGTCGATTGAGGTCATCGGTGACGGCGATCTCCTGCGTGTCCATTTACACACCACCATG
This sequence comes from Thermomicrobium sp. CFH 73360, assembly GCF_023806465.1. Taxonomy (GTDB): domain Bacteria; phylum Chloroflexota; class Chloroflexia; order Thermomicrobiales; family Thermomicrobiaceae; genus Thermomicrobium. The sequence continues at coordinate 51,443 of NZ_JAMSLS010000005.1, forward strand.
CCGGACACGGTACAGGGGTTCCTGCGTCACGTGGGTCAGATACGGTCGATCATCATCGACAGTTTTAGTGGCGAGCCTGCTGTGGTTCCCCTCACCGAGCCTCGGCAGTCCATCCTTGTTGTCCTCTCAGCCGCCCCTGGGATCGTCACCTTGGCGCATCGCCTTGGGGCATACGGGATCACGACGAACCGGAAGCCCCTGTCAGCGAGTTCGCTCATGAGCCACCTCGCCAAGCTCCCTGTGGAACAGATCGTCGTGCTTCCTAGTAGTGACACCGACGTGGAGATGGCACAACAAGCCGCACGCACGCTTCACCCACGACTCGCTGTATTGCCTGTGCGGTCACTTGCGGCACAGCTCGTGGCTCTTTCCTTCCTTGACCCAGAACGCGACCTGGACGAGACAGTGCGAGAGATCCAAGCTGTATTGGCCCGTCTGCGTACGGTTGATATTCTGGCGAGTACAACTGGTCGTGACGGGGGAGACAATGTCCTAGGTCGCATGACTAGCCTCCCAGCAGTAGCACTCCAAGCACTTTCCTCTCTTGATCCCGAGGATGCCGAGCTGTGCTCCATCGTCATCGGGGAGACCGTCGGCCGTATCGAGCCCGTTCGGCAGGCTATCCTGGAACGCTGGCCACACCTGCAGATTGAGCTCTTCTGGGGGCATCAGCCTGCTCCACCCTTGTCTATCGCCCTCGAATGACGCCACGCAAAGTTACTGCTGCCCCTTCTCGACCGCAAACGCGACGCAACTTCTCATGCAGGACTCGGTAAATTACACACCAACAGTGTGCCGCTCTTTTGCTCGTCCTGAGTCCTCGCTCGAGGCGCTGCACCACTACTTTGGTGAGAGACCGCAACTCGGGAACGCTGCCGCCCATTCTCTGTGCGATCCATGAGAGTACTCAGCGTAGGAACACGCTCCCGAATACTGGCGGCGAGATCATCATCCGTCCGAGATCACCGGTACCCCGTGGCGAAGCACGGCCCTGAAGACCAAGTAGACACCAAAACACACCCAGGCATCCGCAAACTGACTCATTCTCAGCTCAAGCGAGAAAGAGGGGGTTGTGACAGTCCCTGCAGCGCTCACTAGACTGGTGACGACTTATCTGACGACTCGATGAGAGGTGAAGTGGCGAATCTCGTACGGCGTGACGGAAGGGACGAGACGAGAGTATGGTCTCGGCTGCTGTACCGCGAGTCGCCGCTCGGCGCAGTGTTGTAAGACGTGTACGCTGGGAAATTTGGCTCCTCCTTCCGGCAACGCTGTATATCTTCCTCCTCATCGGCTTTCCCCTCGTTCTTTCGATCTATTACAGCCTCAGCCACATCTCTGTTGGACGGCGGGACTATTCGTTCGCTGGTCTCGCCAATTTTGGTGCAATTCTTGCCGATGAGATCTTTCGACAGGCGCTGAGGAACACCGTGCTGATCACGATCGTGGTGTTGATTGCTGTTCTCGTTCTTTCGACCATCCCCGCTACCGCGCTGGCAGAACGGTTTCCAGGTAAACCGGTCATCCGCTATCTCTTGCTTCTCCCCTGGGCATCCCCGGTTGTGATGAGCACTATCGCGTGGAAATGGATCTTTGACTCGCAGTACAGCGTCATTAACTGGATGGCCCGCAAGCTCCATCTTCTTGGCCCCTATGAATTTCCCCAGTGGCGGGGGATTCCGAGTCTTACCATTATTTCGATCATCATCGTGCAGGTCTAGCGCATCCTCCCCTTCGCGACTGTGATCACGCTCGCAGGAACTAGTGCCGTGCCTCGAGAACTCATCGAGGCCGCACTCGTCGATGGCGCAGGCTTCTTCACACGTCTTTTCCGGATTACCCTACCGCTCGTTCGACCGATCCTCGGTGTGGCGATCCTGTTTACGGCTCTCTTCACCTTCACCGATATGGCGGTCGTCTGGATCCTGACTCGCGGTGGCCCTTATGACACAAGTCATGTGCTGTCCAGTTGGGCTTTCCAGGTCGGGATCGTCGCCGGTGATCTCGCACAAGGCGCGGCGATCGCGCTCTTCATGCTACCGGTTCTCGCCATCGTCGCTGTGTGGGTCCTGCGGTTGTCGCATCGGGAGGTGACAGAGTGACAGCGACCGCCGACATCCGGCGCTTATTTCTGCGGCTCTTGCTTGTCGCTGTTCTGGCAATCTTCCTAGCGCAAGCACTCTTCCCCTTTGTGTGGATGGCAATCACTGCTTTCAAGCGCGATAGCGATCTCTACAATCCGACGAACAATCCTTTTCTCTTCAACGAGCCACCAACGCTCGCGCACTTTCGTCTTCTGTTTAAGGAGACGATGTTTCCTCGTTGGATTATGAATACGGCAGGGGCTGGGCTGGCTGCGGTTCTGATCACACTCGTTTTGGCGCTCCCAGCAGGCTATGCACTGGCGCGCCTCCGCGGACGGGTGGGGCAGAACCTGGGAATCGCGGTCTTCCTCACCTACCTCATCCCGCCGACACTACTTTTCCTCCCGCTTTCGCAGATCGTCAGCAGCATCGGGCTGCTGGACAATACGTGGTCGCTGGTCCTCACCTATCCCAGCCTCGCGGTTCCCTTCGTCTCCTGGCCGCTCATGGGCTTCTTCCGCTCCCTCCCGCAAGAACTAGAAGAGGCAGCCTTGGTCGACGGCGCAACACGCTTCACCGCTTTTTACCGTATCCTGCTGCCACTTGCCGTCCCGGGAATCTTGACCACTGTCATCTTCACCTTCACGCTCGCCGTCAACGAATTCATCTACGCGCTCACCTTTGTCTCGATCTCTGGCCTGAAGACGGTGAGCGTCGGCGTACCGACCGATCTCATTCGTGGTGACATCTGCTTCTGGGGTGCCATCATGGCCTCGGCGCTTGTCGTCAGCCTTCCCGTCGCCTTGCTCTATAACGCGTTCCTCGACCGATTTGTGGAGGGTTTGACCGCCGGTGCCTTGCGATGAAGTCTGGGGGTTTGGCTATCCAATCGGATTGGGTTCGGTGTCGTTACGTGAGGAGGGTCGAGCCATGCATCGCTTCACCCGGCGTCACCTGCTTGTTTTGTTGAGCAGCATGGCTGCCGCCGGGCTGCTGGCCAGCTGTGCTGGCGGCCAAGCAACGCCGACCTCAGCCCAAGCTGGTGGACAAGCGACTCCGACGCGCGCCCGCTGCTAGTCCAACGGCTGCCGCCCAGGCCAGTCCAACTGCGCCCAGTGCTACTCCAGCGGTTGCAGCGACACCGACGCGATCCGGGCCGGCCACGCTCAAGATCTTGCAGTAGAGCCACTTCGTCCCGGACTATGACAAGTGGTTCGACCAGTGGGTCCAAGAGTGGGGCGCAAAAAAAACAACGTTCAAGTCGTCTCTGACGACTCACCTACGCCGATATTCCTGCTCGGGCTGCCGAAGTGTCAGCACAAAGTGGTCACGACCTATTCGCCTTCGGGTTCCCACCCTCACAATACGAAACTGAAGTCGTTCCGCTGAACGACCTGATCAAAGAGCTGAAGCAGGAATACGGGGGCTATTACCCACTCCTTGAGCGCTCCTGCTACAACCCCAAGGCCGACGTCTGGTACAGCTTCATGGCCTTCTGGGCTGCTGACCCGATTCTCTACCGAAAAGACCTCTTCGACCAGGTTGGGAAGACGCCTGACACGTGGCAGGACATCCTCGAGGCCGGCCATCAACTCAAGCAGATGGGGAATCCGATCGGCATCGGTTTCTCGCCGGAAATCGATACCGGTATGGCGATGCGTACGATTATGTGGGGCTTTGGCACGTCGATCCAGGATGCGAATGGCAACGTGGTCATCAATAGGCCAGAGACACTTGAGGCCCTAAAGTTCGCCAAGCAGCTTTTCCAAGACGCCGAAACCGAAGAGGTGCTGGCGTGGGACGCAACCTCAAATAACCGGTTCCTTGTCTCCGGACGCGGCGAGCTAATCCTCAATGCAATTTCGGCCACGCGCACTGCCGAGGCAACATACCCTGACCTTGCACCCAAAATCGCGATTGCCAAGACTGCCGCAGGCCCCCGCGACCGGAAGGGTAGCGCACACTGGTATAACTGCTTCGTCATCTGGAAATTCTCCCCCAACGTCGATGTTGCCAAGTCGTTCTTGAAGGATCTGGTTGCTGCTTACCAAGACGCTTTCAAAGCCTCCAAGTTCTACAATATTCCTTCCTTCCCCAAGGCGGTTCCCGACTGGCAACAGCAGGTCCAGAATGATCCCAAAGCGAATCCACCAGACAAGTACGCTATGCTTGCGACCGCTCCCGATTGGACAGTGAATGTCGGCTGGCCTGGCTACATGAACGCCGCCGAGGCAGAAATCTTCGATCGTTGGATCATCAACGATCTGTTCACCAAGGTGGCCACGGGCAAAGCGTCCCCGCAAGATGCTCTCGCTGAGGCAGAGCGTCAGATTCAAGATATCTTCAAGAAGTGGAAGGACCGCGGCCTCATTTGACCGGCACCACACGAGGCGCGTGTGGCCGCCCTGGGTGTCCAGGGCGGCCTCATATTTCTGTCTTCTGCTTTGCACTCCCAGTCGGCGCGACGACTTGTACCACCAACGCTGGCCGCGTCCGCCCCGCGGCGAGTCTCAACACACGCCGAACCGCGGGGGCCGACTTCGCTCCAGATGGCCTATCGTCATCAACAATACTTGTTCTGTCGCCTCCTCACACGCAGAACAGTCTATGGCCTTTTCCGAGGCACAACGCAAGAGGCTCGGCATCTCACCCACCGATCCACAGCTCAGTTCAAGGCCCTGTTGGGGAAAGCGAGTCTATGCAACGCTCACAGTGCTTGCGCCTTACGGCCTGTACGGCAGTCACCGCCGCCAGCCCTTCTTTTGCCATTAATCCCCTTGCAATGAAGAACCCCTCCGCTCGCGTCCACGCAACCAGCGAACGAAGCGCAGCCAGGCCAGCTCGCGCTCGCTGAAACGCGGTACCTGTTCGGGGCTCACGGGTGTCTCAACAATTCGACGCCGCGGCAACTGTGCCGCTAAGCTCCACGCGACCGCATCGGTCCGCTCGCCTAAACGGAGACGTGGGACAAGGACTGTTTCCCCACCGTCAGTGAGGAGCACGATCCCGTCACGTACTTCGGCCCACCCCACCACCGGTACGCCACAACGCCACAGCGCTGCGATCAGCTCACTCAGCCCCGTCGTCCGCACCGCTCCACCCGATTCCATCGGACGCCCTTCTTACTCGAGAGCGTCGGCAACGCTCGAGTGGACCATGTTAGGACATTTGTACTGTTTCCTGCAGACCCTTCGCCTGCGCTGTACCGGACTCAGTAGGTTGTCCCTCGCCAGAGTCACCTTTCCCCTACGCCTCCACAACTGGAATAGCCAGCCCCGCTGCTCCGGGTCGAGACCCCACGGCATCCGGATAATAGCGGTGAAGAATCATCAGCCCAATGGCGGCTCGCCGCACCCGCTCCCGACCCAGTTGCACTGCAAGGTCCTCAAGGTGCCTCCCGGACGGATAGATGTTCGGCGCATTACGAAGCCCAAACTTGAGGTAGACCGGTGCGCACACCCGCACCAGTTCGGCAATCTCGTAATGTCTTACGAACCCGCCGACGTCATCCGGCACCTCAACATACACATCAAGCGGAACGTCGACCGCTGCGCGGATCGCTGCGAGCTGCGCCAGCGTGAGGTCGGTCACCACGTTGTAGGTATCGGCTCCGAGCTGCACGAGCAGCTTGACCGACGCGGGGTTCGCTGCACCCATGAGGACACTGACCTTGAACTGCATGTCCCGTGGCAGCTCACCAGCGCGTCGCATCTCGCCCGCCACCCAGAGCGCACCCTCGTCGGCCAGGAGGACACTGCGAATCCCTCGTTCGGCCGCCCGCCGCACGTCTTCAAGGCAATGCACGAGCTGTTCTTGGCCGCGCAGCTTGGCGCTCACCATCGCCCCCACGCTTGCTCGCGCCATTCCGCCGATGTCCCATCCCGCACTTGGGCGCGCGAAGAGGCTGAGTTCCATCCCCTCCGCGGCTGCGAGGTACCCCATTTCGCGGATTTCCTCATCAGTGAGCAGCATGACGCCGCTTCCCTGCGAGATGCGGTGCACGACGACGCCGTAACGCCTCGCCTCTTCAATGACCGCGGCGAGTACACGCGGCCCCTCCGTACTCGGAATCTCGACCCGGTACTGCGCACCGTCGGGAAACCGTTTGGTACTCGTCGGTAGTTCGTGCAGATCGCCTCGTGGCAGCCCCAACCGCTCCAAGAACGCTCGCGTCCGCTCCACCCTTCGCCACCCCCATGCGCCTTAGCTGCGAGCGCGCCGCACCCGCGCTCGTCGCCGCTTCTGCCAGATATCAAGCGCAACTGCCAAGATGATGACCGTCCCCGTCACCGCCTGCTGCGCGTACGTGCTCACGCCCAGTAAGACCATGCCGTTCTCCAGCACACCCATGATCGCCGCCCCAAGCACGGCCCCAAGAACCGTTCCCTCGCCACCCATGAGGCTCGTTCCACCGATGATTGAGGCCGCGATGACCGGCAGTTCGAACCCCAGTCCCGCCGACGGTTGTGCCGATACAAGTCGGGCAACGAGGATCAGTCCAGCCAGTGCAGCCAGTGTGGAACACAGGATGTACACCAAGAGCCTCACCCGTTCGACCGGAATGCCCGCCAGCCGGGCAGCCTCTGGGTTCCCCCCGACCGCGTAGATGTACCGCCCATACGTCGTGAAGCCGAGGAAGATCGTCCCAAGGATGGTCAAGACGACCATGATGACGACTGGAACCGGTACGATCCAAATATATCCTTGACCAAGCCAGATGAAGGCTTGGTAGTCGTAGGGAACCGTCACTGGATAGCCCTTGGTCAACACGTAGACGAGGCCCCGCCCGATGCTGAGCGTCCCCAACGTCGCGATGAAGGGCGGCAGCCCCACGCGCGTAATCAACAGGCCATTAACGAGCCCGACCAGGGCGCCCACAGCGAGGCCAGCCAGCACCGCCACCGGCAATGGTGCTCCGCGCTCGAGCAACATCCCGGTCGAAAGGCCAGCGAGCGCCAGCACCGAGCCGACGGAAAGATCGATTCCACCGGTGAGAATGACCATCGTCTGACCGATGGCCACGATCGCCGTGAGCGAGAAGGCCCGTGCCACACCAAAGAGGTTCCCCGTTGTCAGAAATGCGTCAGTGGTCACGGAGAGGAAGAGGCCGAGGACGAGCAGCGCAACCAGGATGTTGAATTCCCGCAGCCCGGTCAACCGCTGCAAGACCCGGCGGCCCCATGTTCCTGGCTTGACCGGTGACCACACGGAGGTTCGTTCGGCTTGGCCGATCTCCGCTGTGACGGCTTCCTGTCGTGGCGCACGCGGATCCATCGCCTCACCGCCCCACTGTCTGTACCGGCTGGACGAGTACCGGTCGCGCAACCTGGAGGACCAAGACGTTCACCGGCAACTGCCGGTCATGCACATACCGCACCAGTGCGCCTGGATCAGCCAGATTCGCGGCGAACATGTCGTAGTGCAACGGCACCAGGAGCTCCGCACCGATCCCAACGGCGAGGTGGGCGGCTTCCCGCACGTCGAGGTTGCCAACGATGTCCTCGCGCTCCCGGAACCAATCGCGGCCATTGATCGGTAACAGCACGATCTGCGGTCCGAGCGAGCGTAGCGCTTCTTCAAGCCCCTCATACGCGATCGTGTCCCCCGCATGGTAGAGCCGCACACCACCGAAATCCACGACATACCCCAGAAACCGCGGCACCCCATCCACCTCGCCAAAGCTGTAGGCATCAGCAGTATGGAGTCCGTGTTTCGCCGGCACTGGCCACACAGTCACGCCGGCCAGCTCATACGCACGGCCAGGGCGCACGCCGCGCACCCGTCCTTCCGGTACACCCGCCGCCACGAGCTGCGGCATAACCGGTTCCGGGCAGGCGAAGAGCGCCATCGGCGCAGCCGCTGCGATCCCAGCACACGCCGCACCATCAAGGTGATCCCAATGCTCGTGCGTCACGAGCACAAGATCAACCATCGTGAGTTCGTTAGGAGTTATTGGCGGTGGTACCAACCGATCAGGATGTGGTGAGAGAAACGGATCGATCAGAACAATACGGCCCCCACCTGCCAGCGCGACGCTCGCCTGTCCCAACCGCACCAAACCGACGGCATGCTCGCGCGCTGCGAGATCACCCAGCATCTGACCAAGCGTGCCCATGCTGCCCCCTTCAGGAGCGCTCCGCCTGCCGACGGTGCCAGTCTTCGGCGAAGAGGTTGAAAAAGACACGCCGGCGCGGGTACCGCTCGAGCACTGCGTGATCGAGTTCCACACCAAGCCCTGGTCCGCTTGGCAACGGGAAGTAGCCGTCCACGACCTCCGGCACCCCCGGTGCAGCGGCCTTCACGTGTGCCTCGGCGAAGTCGTTGAAGTGCTCCTGAATCTTGAAATTCGTCGTACAGGCCGCTAGGTGCAAGTTGGCAGCTGTTCCCACCGGCCCACAGACGTTGTGCGGCGCAACCAGGATGTAATAGGCGTCCGCCCAGGCTGCCAGCTTCTTCGTCTCTAGGAGCCCGCCGAGGTGCGTGATGTCCGGCTGGATAATGTCCGCTGCCTGCAGTTCGAACAACTCGCGGAAGTCGTAGCGCGTGTGGATTCGCTCTCCAGTCGCTACCGGTACGGAGACCTGCTCCGCCACCTTCTTCAGCGCCGCGAGGTTGTGCGGAGGAACCGGCTCCTCGATCCAGCCAGGACGGTATGGTTCCAGTAGTCGCGCCATCTCAACGGCGGTCACCGGGTTGAAACGCCCATGCATCTCGATCAAAATCTCGACGTCTGGCCCAACGGCTTCCCGCACTGCCTCGACTAGGGCAACCACTCGCCGCTTCTCTTCCAGGTCGAGCTCGTAGTATCCCGCACCGAACGGATCAAGCTTCAGTGCTCGGTACCCACGCTCAACGACTCGTCGGGCCGCCTCGGCGAACTCCTCTGGTGTTCGCTCAACGGTGTACCAGCCGTTGGCATACGCCTTGATCTGGTCGCGCACCGCACCACCGAGCAGCTGGTAGACTGGTAGACCCAGTGCCTTCCCCATGATGTCCCAGCACGCGATTTCGATGGCCGCAATGCCGGACATCATTATGTAATCTGGTCGCGCATAGTCATTGCGCATCATCCGGAAGACTAGGTCCTCGATACGGAACGGGTCACTCCCCAGCACGTGGTTCGGGACCGCCTCGGCCAGGTAGCCCAGCAAGGCATCCGTGTGATTCAACATCCGGGCTTCGCCGACCCCAGTAATGCCCTCGTCGGTGTGGACTTCAACGAAGGTCAAGTTGCGCCAGGCCGTCCCCAACACGTACGTCTTCACATCGACAATTCGCACGAGTCGCTCCTTCCCTCACACTGTCACCTGGTGCCCCGTCGCCGCAGCCAGGACGCCCTCTTCCGTCGCCTCCTCGCGCGGGAATTCGGCCACAATGCGGCCACCACTCATGACCAGAACCCGGTGACTCATACTCAGCACTTCCGGAAGCTCCGACGAGATCAGCAGAATCCCCATACCGGCCTCGGCGAGCTCGGCAATGAGTGTGTGAACCTCCGCTTTCGCCCCAACGTCGATCCCACGCGTCGGCTCGTCGAGGATCAACACCTTCGGATTGGTCGCCAACGCCCGCGCTAACACAACCTTCTGCTGGTTCCCTCCGCTCAGATTCATCACCCGCTGCTCAAGTGACGGCGTTCGGATCCGGAGACGTTCGACGAAAAGCTGGGTGATCCGCTCCTCAGCACGGCGAGAGGGAAACCCCAACCATCCTAGTTGTGCGAGGACCGGCAAGGTCACGTTCTCCCGCACCGAAAGGATCAGCACCAGCCCCTGCAACTTGCGGTCCTCCGGGACGAGGACGATCCCGTGTCGTGCGGCATCGCGCGGATTCCGGATCGTCACCAACCGACCATCGATGCGGATCTCCCCACGATCGACCGGGTCCACCCCAAAGAGGCACCGTGCGAGCTCCGTGCGTCCAGCCCCGACGAGCCCAGCCAAGCCAACGATCTCCCCTCCCCGCACCCTCAGGCTGACGTCATGCAGGACACCCGAGCGACAGAGGCCGCGCACCTCTAACCGAATGGGACCAGGCGTCGAGCGGACCGCCCGGTAATACGCCGAAAGATCGCGTCCAACCATCATCCGAATCAGTCCCTCACGCGTCGCCTCACCGATTGGCAGCGTCCCCACTACCCGGCCGTCACGGAGCACCGTGACCCGATCGGCGAGGGCGAAGATTTCCTCCAAGCGATGGGAGATGTAGATGACTGCGACACCCTGTGCGCGTAAGCCACGCAAAATTTCAAACAGTCGCTCTGTTTCTTGGAGCGAGAGCGAACTCGTCGGCTCGTCGAGGATCAACACCCGCACGTCTTGCGAAAGCGCTCGCGCGATTTCGACCAGCTGCTTCTGGGCCACGCTCAACTCGCGGACTTGCCACTGTGGGTCGATTCGGACACCGACACGCTCCAGCACGCGCGCCGCGTCGCGCCACAGGCGCGGCCAGTCCACGCTTCCGGGAAGCCCCGGCCGCTCCGGCAGTCGCCCAAGGAACACGTTCTCCCCGACCGACAAGGTGTCGATGACGCTGAGCTCCTGGTAGATGATCCCAATACCTTGCGCGAGAGCCTGACGCGGATCGGAGAATCGAACCCGTCGGCCGTCGAGCAGGATTTCTCCTTCGTCAGGCTGGAGCGCACCGGAGAGGATCTTCATCAGCGTCGATTTCCCCGCCCCATTCTCCCCGACGACTGCCAGTATCTCTCCGGGCGAGACACACAGCGACACGCGCTCCAAGGCGACGACACCGGGGAACCGTTTACTGATGTTGCGCGCTTCAAGGACCGGAACGGTCATCGCTTCCCCTTCACCGTCATAGCGGTGGGCCAGGGGCGCTCCAGTCCCCTGGCCCTGATGGCTCACTTCGTGTAGCTGTTGAGGTTCTCCTTCGTCACAACAGTGACGCCGGTATCGATATTCTGGAACGGAGGCTTGGCCTTTCCAGTCAGAATGTCATAAGCCCACTGCACGGTCAACACACCCATCTGAACCGGACGCTGCACCATCGTTGCTGCGATAATTCCTTCGTCAATCGCCCGCTTCGTCTCCTCCAAATCGTCAAAAGCGACGATGACCAGCTTTCCGATCCGCTCCTGAAACTCGGGCGACTTGAGCACTTGGGCAAGTGTTGGCCCACCCGTTGCGCTCACGCAGGCGATGCCATTGAGATCCGGATGTGCCCGCAGCATCGCCTCACTGACCGAGAGCCCCTTCTGGAGATCATCGTCGGTAGCCTGGACGTCAACGACCTGAATGTTCGGTCCGACCCCTTCCTTGAATCCCTCAATACGCGATTCAGGTTGAGCGCACCAAGCCCGCCAGTGATGATCCCGACCTTCCCTTGTCCGTTGAGAAGTTTGACCATCGTCCGGCCAGCAGCTTTGTTATCCGTGCCGATGTACATGACACGCTGGCTGTTCGGGGAATCCGCGTCGAAGGTCATCATCAGAATGCCCTGCTTCATCCCCTCAGCGATAACCGGCTCGACCGACTTCGGCTCGTTCGGCGAGATCGAGATGGCATGCACCTTCTTGCGGATCAGGTCCTCGATCATCGAGACCTGTTGGGCTGGATCGGCCTGCTGTGGCGCCACCCACTGGAAGTCCACGCCCAGTTCCTTGGCCTTCTGCTCGCCACCCTTCCGAACATCCTCAAAGAACGGGTGCACGAGCTTCGGCACCATCGCGACCGTGATCTTCGTCCCCGGGGCGACTGTCGGGACCGGCCCGGCTGCAGCCGCAGTCGTCGGTGTTGCGGCTTGAGCCGGCGTTGGACTCGCCGCCGGCACGGCCGTCGGCGTGGCCTGGCCACCCCCGCATGCACCGAGAAGCGACAGTCCCGCACCACCAACCAATACCGAACGCAGCAGCTGCCGCCGCGTTACGAGTCTCCGCATCGTCCGCTCATCCATGACCATCTCCTCCCGACTCGTCGATACTTTGCCCATCGAGTCATCAGATCGCCTGATGACGTGATGCTCGATCTCCAACGTCACCTCCCCCCACTACGACTCAGCTGTCAGCGACGAGCGCCGAGTGCCACGGAGGCAACTCTGGCTGCCAGGTCCCCTGCGAAATCTCCCGGTACCCGAGCCGCTGCGAGAGTTCCCGCGCTCCCTCCCAGACTAAGCGTGAAAGCTCCAAGAAGCGCTCCGGCGTATCACGCACGACCGGGAACGAAATACTCATCGCCGCCACCATTCGGCCGCGATGGTCGTAGATCGGCGCCGCCACACAGCGGACATCAGGGTTGGATTCGCAGTTGTCCCACGCGATCCCTCGCGCCCGCGTCCGTGCCAGCTCTGCCCGTAGAGCATCCACCGAACGGAGACTGTTTCGCGTCATGCCCGGGAGCTCCCGCACACCGGCAAACCGCTCGGCAAACTCCTCTTCACTCAGGCCGGAGAGCAACATCTTGCCAACCGCGGTGCAGTGTGCCGGTAGTCGGCGACCGATCGCTGAGACAAGGCGCAGTGCATTCGTACTGTCCACCTTGGCGATGTAGAAGACGTCCGTCCCCTCCAGCACTGCGATGTGCACTGTCTCGTCACAGGACGCTGCCACCCGACGCGCCACGATCTGACCTTCGCGCGCGAGATCCAGCCCAGCCGCATAGGCATTACCGAGCTCGAAGACACGGACATCCAGCGCGTAGCGGTGTGGGTTCCCCTCAATCGGCCGCAAGTAACGACGAGCGACGAGTGTCGCAACGAGCTCATGTGCCGTACTGCGCGGCAAATCCAGCGCTCGCGCAATCTCCGGCACAGAAAGCGACTCCGGCTGGGGAGACCGCAAGAAGAGCTCGAGGATGTCTAGTGCTCGTTCAACTGCGGGTACGCGTCGCGGCATTTCCGTGTGTCCGATATTTCAGACACTATCCGACAGGTCGTCTCTCGTCTGCGCACAGTCTAGTGCTACAGGAAGGGGCTGTCAACCCTTCCCTGACAGATTTGCTACGTGCCAGGGGAGAACAACCGGCCAGCAACGCTTGACTTCCGCTGGAGTACGACCAGGGCGAGCACTCACGCCAATATTTCCTAGAGCGCTTCAGGCGCAGCTCCAGTACTCCTGAAAACGATCAGGGCGCCGTCACGGCGAGCACTGTTGGACTGCCACTGCGCTCGTGCTCCACGCGGATGACCCGCTCTCGAAACCGGTCTTCTGTCTTCTCAGCACGGGGAATGGGGTATCGTCATGCCGATCCTCTCCGCAACCCAGGCGTGCACCCCCGTAAGAGCGTGTTGCGTTGTTACCAGCATCCAGATCGCAACTGCGGGAACACCGGAAGGTCGGTAAATGCGGTGCCTCAAGCTGCAGCTCGCCTGCTCCCGAAGGTATCACAGGAGGATCAACAAGACCGATCTTGGCGCCGCGAGGATCCGTCCTCGGCGCTCACTCGGTTCGACCGCCCCGCATCGGGCAGAAGCACCAAGAGTGACCTGGTTCTGCAGTGTAGCAGCCATCCAAGATCCACGAATTCGAAATCGCATCCCCCGCTGGTGTTCCAGTGACAGGGGACGAGTCAGAGGCACGAAGAGCAGCAACTCAGCAGCACGGTCCAGGGGCCGGGCTCGCAGACGTCCCTTTGCGTCTCGCATGAAGCGCTGTAACGCGCCAGTGCAGGGGATATGGGAACGAGATCGCCAAGCAAATGATCGCGCAAGGCGCCAGCCTATTGGAAACGGCAGGCCATCAACGCCACGGTCTCCGCGCGCCAAACTCGATGGAATCGTCTGAGGAATGCCTCTTGACATCCGCTCCACCAGCCATTATTGTGTCTCCTGGCAGCGTGAGTACGGTACACAAGCCGGACACGGCATTGTCTGCAGTGTCTGGCTCGTTTCAGTTTTGGGTCAGGTCATCGCTCGCTCGCACGCAGGAACAGAGGACTGCCTACTGCGTGCATTGGGTTAGCTTTCGATTGGGGAAGGATCGAGCATTTTCGTCGTGGTGTGCCGGATCTGCAGTGTATGCACGGGACTCACAGACCCTCCTTGGCCGGTTGGGAAATCCCGGCCGCCACCTCGCCGCTCGCAGTTCCGATTCTGGTTGCGAAGAACCAGGAAGGAGCGAGCGGGACGATGAGCAGCCACACCAGCGGTCTTTTGAGCCTCGCCGAACTCACACAACTGGTGGAGTCCGGTGAGATCGACACCGTCATCAACGCCATCTGCGACATGCAGGGGCGCCTGATGGGGAAGCGCGTGCGGGCCGACTTCTTCCTCGACCATGTTCGCGAGCACGGTACCCACTTCTGCACATATCTCCTCGGAACCGACATGGAGATGACCACTCCGGGTGGTTACCGCCTCATGAACTGGAAGACCGGTTACGGCGACTGGGTCGCCCGTCCCGACTTTGCCACGCTGCGGCGTATCCCCTGGCTGGAAGGGACAGCGCTCGTCCTAGCCGATGCGGTCGACGAGGAGACCGGCGAACTCATCCCGGTTGCCCCACGCACGATTTTGCGCCAGCAGGTCTCGCGGGCCAGCGCTCTGGGCTTCCGTGTCATGATGGCGAGTGAGCTCGAGTTCTATCTCCTCAAAGATTCCTATGACGAGGCCCACGAGAAGGGGTACCGCGCTCTACAACCCTTCGGCTGGTACAACGAGGACTACCACCTTTTCCAAGGCACCAAAGCTGAACCAATCTACCGGCAGATCCGCAACCTCATGACCGCCGCCGGAATCCCCATTGAGTTCTCCAAGGGGGAAGCCGCTGCCGGCCAGCACGAGATCAATATCCATTATGCTGATGCGCTCGATTCAGCAGATCGCGCCATTCTCTTCAAGCACGGCGTCAAAGAGATCGCCTATCTCAACGGCCTCTCCGTCACCTTCATGGCCAAGCCGCATCATACCTGGACCGGCTCGAGTTCACACATCCACCTGAGCATCTGGGACAGCAATGGCGAGCGAAACCTCTTCTACGATCCTGACGGCCACCCCTACCACATGAGCCGCCTCATGCAGCATGCCTTAGCTGGTCTCATCGCGCACGCCCGGGAGCTCTCACTCTTCGTCGCCTCGAACGTGAACTCCTATAAGCGCTACGCTGTTGCCAGCTGGGCTCCGGTCAATGTTGTGTGGGGGCGCGACAATCGCACCTGCGGCTTCCGCATTGTTGGACACGGCCAGTCGTTGCGCATCGAGAGCCGCATCCCCGGCGCCGACGCCAATCCCTACCTTGCCTACGCCGCCATGATCGCCGCGGCGCTTGACGGCATCGAGCGCGAGCTCCCACTTCCACCAGAGTACCGCGGCAATGCGTACGAAGCCCGCGACGTCGTCCGTGTGCCACGAACGCTCGCCGAGGCAATGATGGAATTCGACCGCTCGACATTCGCTCGCCAGGTCTTTGGTGATCTCGTCGTCGACCACTACGTCAACATGGCGCGGGTAGAGCAAGAGGCGTTCGATGCGGTGGTCACCGATTGGGAACTGTACCGCTACTTCGAGCGCGGCTAAGGGAGGGAAGACGATGGGCACACGGCTGGCCGGCAAAGTCTGCATCATCACGGGAGCGGGTTCCGGGATCGGTCGTGAGTCGGCACTCCTCTTCTCCCAGGAAGGGGCGAAGGTTGTAGTCGCCGACCTGAATGTGGCGGGTGGTGAAGAGACGGTCCGTCTGATCCAGGAGGCTGGGGGTGAGGCGCTGTTCGTCCGCACCGACGTCACGAAGGCAGCCGAGGTCGAAGCCTTAGTCCGCACCGCCGAGGAGACCTACGGCAAGCTCGACGTCATGTTCAACAATGCCGGGATCTTTCCCGACGAGGATGGCTCGGTGGTCGACACGCCCGAAGAGGTCTGGGACCGTGTCATGGCAGTCAACCTCAAAGGCGTCTTCCTCGGTTGTAAGTACGCTATCCCAGCCATGCTGCGCGCCGGTGGCGGCTCGATCATCAATACCGCGAGTTTCGTCGCCATCATGGGAGCCGCTGTCCCCCAGATCGCCTACACCGCGAGCAAGGGGGGCGTGCTGGCCATGACGCGCGAAATCGCCATCGAGTTCGCACGGAAGAATATCCGGGCCAACGCCCTCTGTCCTGGACCAGTCGACACCCCGCTTCTGCGATCGATTCTGGCGGATCCAGCCAAGCGGCAACGTCGGCTGGTGCATATCCCGATGGGTCGCTTTGCCCAAGCACGGGAGATCGCCCAGGCTGCGCTGTTTCTTGCCTCAGATGAGTCGTCCTACGTGACGGCAACCGCCTTCCTTGTCGACGGTGGTATTACTGCTGCCTACATCACACCAGAGGATTGAAGCCGCAAATCTTTTGAGAGGAGGGGAGCCATGGGAGAGAGCATCGAACGCGGCGGTGTGCGCTATGAGAAGGTTGGGCAGGACTACCTTGAGCAACGGAAACTACGTCGGCACGCCAACTGGGTGTTACTCTGGGCCCTCGGTGTCGGCGCAGTCATTTCTGGAGACTTCTTCGGCTGGAACTTTGGGCTCGACGCTGGCGGCTTCGGTGGGCTCCTGATCGCCACGGTGCTCATGGCGATCATGTACCTCTGCATGGTTTATAGCATCGCTGAACTCAGTACGGCACTGCCCCATGCCGGTGGCTTTTATTCCTTCACCCGCAGTGCTTTCGGCCCTTGGGGCGGATACTTGGTGGGCGTTACCGACACCATTGAGTACGTCATCACCCCAGCAGTCATCGTAGTCGGTATCGGCGGCTATATGAACACACTCTTCCCGTCGGTCCCCGTCTGGATCTGGTGGCTCGTCTTCTACGCCATCTTCGTGGGCATCAACATTGCTGGAGTAGAGATTACCCTTCGGGTCGGTTTAGTCGTGACCATCCTCGCCATGCTTGTGCTGCTGATCTTCTACATTGGCGCGGTCGCCTCCGGCGCCTTCAGCTGGGATCTGGTTTTCAACATCGAGCCCGATCCAAACCGCGCTGGCAGCTCCACGTTTCTTCCAAAAGGCTTTTTTGGGATTTTTGCCGCTATCCCCTTTGCTATTTGGTTCTATCTCGCGATTGAGGAACTCCCGCTCGCTGCCGAGGAAACCCATGATGTTGTGCGGGACATGCCACGCGGTCTGATCACCGGCATCTTCACATTGCTTGCCCTCTCCGTGTTCACCTTGATCTTCAACTCGGGCGTGAATGGTGGCGCCGCCCAAATTGGTGTCTCGGGTGCACCGCTCGCCGACGGCTTCGTTGCTGTCTTTGGAAGCGGTGCAACCACCACTGTCCTCACGCTCATCGCCTTGACTGGGCTCATTGCCAGCTTCCATACGATCATCTATGCC
The DNA here is from genome assembly GCF_023806465.1 of Thermomicrobium sp. CFH 73360. GTDB lineage: Bacteria > Chloroflexota > Chloroflexia > Thermomicrobiales > Thermomicrobiaceae > Thermomicrobium. Next base: position 68,795 of record NZ_JAMSLS010000005.1, read on the forward strand.
TACGGTCGCGTCATCTTTGCGCTCTCACGCGCTGGCTACTATCCACGCTTCCTGTCTGTCACTGGGCGCAAGACCCACACACCGCACCGTGCCCTCATCGCTGGTGCCATCATCGGGCTGCTCTGCGCCTTGATCATTGATCGCTTCGGCACCGGGATTGTGGGAGCTGCACTCTTGAACATGGCCGTCTTCGGCGCAGTTATCTCCTATGCGGCAGTAATGCTTGCCTACATTCGCCTCAAGGTCACTCGTCCGGAGCTCCCACGCCCCTATCAGAGTCCCTTCGGGATCCCCGGTGCGGCAATCGGCGCAATCTTGGCAATCGTCGCTCTACTCGCAACCTTCTCCATCCAGGACTACCGTCCTGGCGTCTTGGGAGTCGCCTTCTTCCTGGTGATCGCGATCCTCTACTTCGCCCTGTACTCCCGTCACAAGTTGGTCGCCCAGGCACCGGAGGAGGAGGTCGCCCTGATCCTGGAGGCGGAGAAAGAGCTCAAGCACCAGTACGTCGAGCTCGAGTCAGAGGAAGAGCGCTTGCGCCTGGAACAGCGTGAGGCGAGGGACCGCTGAGGCACGACGACATCGCATCTTCTCGCCGGCAACAACTTGTTCTTCGTGATCGTGTCGCCTCGTGAAGCCCGCTGGCTCGGCGTGGCCTCTCGCGCCGAGCCAGCGCCATCCCAACTGCCGGAGCTCCCTCTGCCGCAGATCTCCGTTCTGTCTTCTTCGTCGTAACCACCGCTACCTCTTCACCGAATAACCCAAGAGGGTACTGATGAGGAGCGGCTGTACTCGCTTCACGCGCATGAAGTCTGCGCTGAGGCTACGCCACTCCTGGCGCCATAACGGTGCCACGCTGGTTGGGGGCGAAGAGATCGTAGAGGATCTCATCGCACTCCACCCTCGCTCCTTGCTCCGCTCTGGAGGAAGACCGGGGCATCAGCACGAGAAGATGACTGCCGCATCGTCCAGATCAGGCGGCAACATGCTCGATCGGCTGCAAGATCAGGATGCTTCGTTGGGACAATGTGAGATTGGTAAGGAAGACTCGCGTCCTTCACAAGACGCTGCCTACCCCGTGGATGAGCCAGCAGCAAGCTTGCCGTTCCCCTTCCTCCGACGTATGCTGCTGAGAGATGGAGGGAGAGGATCCGGTGGCGACCTTGGCTGACCGCTTGCTCCAGACACTCAAGAAGCACCGCTTTCAGCCAGTCACCCTGGAAGGGAACGGCTACGTCCTCGAAATCCGCCCCTATCATGGCAAGCTCGAGGCGGGCTTTATCCTGTGGCGCATGGAGGCGGGGCAGCTCGTGCCGGTGGCGAGCGGACATACTGAGAACCGGCATCTCCTGTCCGCCGAGGGTTTCGCGCTCCAGCTCCCACCCGATGTTGAACGCACTATTGCAAGCTTGCTCCAGCGCGGGCGATGATCCACGGGGACCCTCGGACGCTCGCTTCCTGTTCTTCGACGACTCGCGTCCATATCACCATACACAGTCTGCATGCATCGGACACCGCGCAGCAGCCTCTACGAAGGAGCGACTCAGCCTAGAACACGAGGAAGAACGGTGCTGGTTCGTGTCATCCCCGGAGCTCACGGAACTGCGGCTCATCTGCGACGAGCCTCAACGCGATGTCAAAGACGAGCACTGATCTGCCCCCACCACAGGAGCTCCGGGACCACGAGTGACATTCGCCCCCTGTGACTCTATTCCGCTGAGACCGAGCCTGGCACCATCCAGCAGCGGTAACCGGTGATCGTCATTTCCTCGCCTCTGAAAGTCAGATGCCCCTTCCTCCAAATACCCCGCTCCACGGTTGCCAGAATTGTCACCAACCACACGCCAGCTCCTCGTCATGCCCCCAGAGTCACCGGCGAATCTTCTCAGCGCTTGAATTCAATCGCCGCTCCCAGGAGACACCCGTCCGTCCTGCTCCCTGTCCGCCCAACTGTCCCTTCGCTGCCCCTGAAGCAGGGCAACGCACACCGGCTCCACGAACATCGTCCGCTGCCCGCCGCAGGAGGAGCCCGGTCAATCGACACGTGACACCAGGCTGGCCTCTTGCACAATGCTCGCGGCTGCCGTAGAGTCGGGCAGCGGACCGGAAGGGAGGGGGAAATGCGATGTAGGGGGTTACCGGTCTTCTCCGTCGAGCGTGGTTCCAGATCCTCGTGAGCGGTATTGTCCTCTTCTATGCCCTGAACCGCGTCCTGCAAGCGACTCAAAATCCGAATTTTGTCCCCACGCTGCTCGTTCTCGGTGCCTTCCTCGTGCCGGTTGTCCTAGTTCTCTGGGTCTACGAGCACCCACTCCCCGAGCCGATCCCCGCGAGTCCGGTCGTCTGGAATTTCCTCTGGGGTGGTGCGCTCGGCGTCATCGTCGCCGGCACGCTGGAATACGATACCTATCGGGCACTCGGCGTTCTCCCGCTCCTCGCCGTCGGCTTCATTGAGGGGTCGGCCAAGCTGCTCGTGTCCATTGTCTTTTTCCTCGGCTGGCGATACCGGTCGGAGATGGCTGGACTCTTGTTTGGATTGGCAAGCGGAATGGGATTCGCCTCACTGGAGACACTCGGATACGGCTTTACGGCGCTTCTCGCCTCACGTGGAAACATAGGCTTGGCTGAGTTTGTCCTACTCGTTCGTGGCCTTCTCTCTCCGGCAGGTCATGCGGCCTGGACTGCACTCGTGGCCTCCGCCCTCTGGCGGGAGCGCGCTCGTCACGGCCATGCCGGGCTGATCCGGGCGACGCTTGGTGCATTCCTCCTCGCCGTGGCCTTGCACACCCTTTGGGACACGTTCCAGATCATGAGTAGTGCGACTTTCGTCGATTGGCTCGGGGTCGAGCTGGTTAGCGGATTTATCGCCCTGCTCAGCATCACGTTGCTCGTCCGCCGCTATCGCGAGGCACGGCGTCAGGCTGTGGCCGCCGCCAGTGCCGCCAACGGATCCCACCGGAACGGATCGCCTTCGTAGACGGTCCGCCGTGCTAGACACCGCTCGACGAGTGCGGCCACGTCGTAGGCACGTTCGGCCGCTTCCGCCTGCTCGGTCGTCACGCGGGTCGCCGGATGGAGCGGGACGAAGACCGTGCAGCAGTCGTCGTCGGGGATACGGGAGACGCGCTCTGTCCCAATCCGCACTGCCTCGGCGATGATCTCGTCCTTATTGTTTCCAACAAGAGGTCGGAGTAACGGAAGATCGGTCACGGCACCAATCGCCCGCATATTCTCCAACGTCTGCGAGGCGACCTGGCCGAGACTCTCGCCGGTCACAATCGCTCCTGCGCCTTCCTCTCGGGCAATCTCCGTTGCAAGACGCAGCATAAGTCGCCGGTAAAGGACAACTCGCAACGATGCCTCAGCAGCCAACGCGATCTCTCGCTGCGCGTCGCCGATCGGCACGATCACCAGGCGGTTGTAGGGTGGCTGATAGCGCGAGAGATGTCGCGCGAGCTCGACGACCTTCTCAATTGAAATCGGTCGTACATACGGATAAGCATGGAAGTGGACGAAGGTCACAAAGCACCCGCGCTTCATCAGCCGGTAAGCTGCGACTGGCGAGTCGTACCCACCTGACAGGAGCGCAACGACGCGCCCGCTCACCCCCATCGGAAGCCCGCCGGGCCCCGGTAACGATTCACCGCTCACCAGTGCTCGATCGTAGAGCACCTCAACTTGGTAGGTAACGTCCGGACGTGTGAGATTGACGGGGGCACCAGTCCGCCTCTGCACAAAGCGCCCGAGTTCTCGCTCCAACTCTGGCGAAGTGAGGGGGAATGCCTTGTTTGTCCGCTTGACCCGAATGCGGAAGCTTCCCGGCGGTGGTCCCTGGCGCTCCAAGAGTTCGGCTAACCCTTGCTGCATTGCCTCGACGGTCAGCGCCGTCTCGAGACCAAGCGAGAAGTTCGCCACGCCAAAGACCCAGCGTAGCCGTTCTGCAACTTCCGGCCAAACCGAGGAGTCCTCCAGTCGAATGATGTAGCGCAGTGCGCGCTCTTGGAGGCGCGAGACGGGAAGATCGCGCAGCGCATAGCGAAGATTCTCGTACAGTGCACGCTTAAAGAAAGGACGGTTCTGCCCCTTCAGCGCCAATTCATGGACACGCGCGATGATGAGCGACGTCATCTGTCGGCTCATCGCTCACCTCCCGCGCCTCTCTCCCCAGCGCCGTGCGGCCGCTCCGAGCCTTTGGAACTCACTCGATACCGAGCCGCGCTCCGACGAGCTCGAGGAGTTCAGCGTCTTCCGGGAAGCGCTTCTTCGCCAGCTTGGAGAAGGCCAACTCGCCATCCACCCAGACCTCAAACCGACCGCCCGACGAGGGAACCAGCGTAATCTCGGCGAACTGGAGTTCGTATCGATCCAGCAGGAGTTCCACCGCACGGGTGGCACGTCCACGATACCCTCAACTCGTGCAGTACTCGATGCGAACCTGATGTCCCACTGTACCCCCTTCGAAGTCTCCAAGTGAGCCATTATACCCTTCTCCTGGGGAGGGAATCCTCACCCAGCGAGGGTGCCCTCTGCCTCACCGTGCTGACGGCGCAGCGCAGGCTGTCGCGCCTGCCGGTTCAAGCGTGGCACAGTTCTGTGCATGCACTGCCTCTTGCAGCACAGCGAGCTCGGCGTGAATCGAGACTACCCGACCAAGCTCTGGCGGTGGGCCTTCACAGTGCAACGCGTCTGCACTCCATCCACACCCCCAGCGGTTATCACTCACGACTGGTGGAGCTTGCATGCGCATCCCCAATGGCAAAAGGTCACTCACCACCACGGCCGACCAGCGCGACACGCAGCCCTCGGGACCGGCATTCTGTACTCTGATGCGGAGTGTCGCTCTCCATCGTGGCGTGGTACTGAATTCCTCACCAAGCTGAATCGCCTTCTCGAACCCAAACAGACAAGTGACTGGCGTTAGCGTGGCTGTCGGAGTGGGTAGCAGAGCACTCAAAGACACGCACCGCGCATCGTTCGCGGGGTCAGTATCTCCACTGACAGTAACGCGGGCACAATTCTCAAGCATTACGCCCGGTTCCACTGCTGCTGTGAAAACGAAATTGGCTGCATAACCAGGTGCCAGACTCTCCCCCGCGGTGCATGTTGTCCCGACGCAGTGCCAACCGCCCTGCCCACCCACTTCTGTCACCTGAACCTCAGCAAGCTGCCGCATTCCAACGGGCAGAGGATCGCTGACAACTGCGCCAGGAGAGCAGCTCCCGCTCCCCTGATTCCGCACTGTCAGGGTCACCACGACATTCGTCGTGCCAACCTGTTGGAACAACGACTTCTCCAGGGTGAGGTCACAGTAGCCTGCGGGTGTCGCTGGTGGAGGCGGTGGCTCGGTTGGTGTTGCCGTGGGCTGTCCTCGCGGTGGGATTCCGGGGGATGGAGTCGGAATCGATGGCTGCTCGGCCGCCACGGTCGCAGTGCTGGCCGGTGTCCCCCCCGGGACGACGAGCGTTAGCTCCGGGGTAAACGTTGGCACAGCCGTCGGACTCGGGAACGGTGTCGGGCGATTTGACGATTGCGTTGGGCTCCCGAAATCTGCTGTGCCGGTCGGCGTCGACACTGGTCCGATCGTTACGGGCGGCGTGTCACGGGCAATCAGTCTCCCCTCACACGCCGCCAGCAGGAAGGTCAGCAGCATGACAGTGAGGAAACGCACTCCCGTGTTCATCCGAGCCCTGCTTGTCACCCGATTCCTGTACTCAGATTGCTTCCGGAACGCACACCTCCACCCACATCATCTTGGCAATGATACTGTGTCGCCTCGCGACGGTCGCAAGAAGGTGAACTCCACAGCACCCAACCGTACCAACCCTCCAGGGATCTCTCAAAAGGCAGGTATCCAGCTTCACTGCACGGTCACGCAAAAGACATTGTTCCCTGGCGTTGGATCTTGCACGCCGGGGAGAAACGCCCGCACGCAGTTGGTCGCTGGCTTCTGAGTGACTGTTGCCGTGAAGGCGAACTGCACAGCCGATCCTGGCGCCAGTGTGCTCGTTGACGTGCAGGTCCCTCCTGAACCAGAGATGGTGCAGCTCCAACCACCGGGCGGCGTAACAGTCAACGGCCCACTGAACGTCATCGCTCCTTGGCTCACAAAGTCCGTGACCTGTACCCCCGCAGGGCACGGACCGCTCCCCTGATTCGAGACGAAGAGGATGACGGTATAGACCCCAGGCTGGTTCGTCGGCTGCATCACCTTATCGACAACAAGATCACAAATGCCGCTCGGTGTGGGCGTCGGCTGTGGTGTCGGCGTGGCAGTGGGCACCAGTGTCGCCGTTGGAGTGGGCGTCGGCTGTGGTGTCGGCGTGGCAGTGGGCACCAGTGTCGCCGTTGGAGTGGGCGTCGGCTGTGGTGTCGGCGTGGCAGTGGGCACCAGTGTCGCCGTTGGAGTGGGCGTCGGCTGTGGCGTCGGTGAGGGAGGCGGCACTGGTGTCGCGGTCGGTGTGGGACTCGGGGCCGGCGTGGCCGTTGCCGTTGGCAAGGGAGTCGGTGTCGAAGTTGGCAGCGGGACCACGGTGACCGCTGACCCACCAGGGCTCTTCTTTGGTGTCGGTGTTGGTGTGGGTAGCGGCTTTGGAGTCCACTGAAGGACGACTGTGGGAGGAATGACGATTGTCGGCGAAGGAGAACCAGCGGTATCCGTATCGATCGCCGTCGCCGGGCCGTGTGGAGTCGCCAAACCAGCAGTTGGCACCGGTACTTTCGTTGGTGTCGGGGCCGGTGCCGGCACACACACAACGAGGGTCAGCGATAAGACCTCGGTGCTGTCATGAACTTCGATATCAAGTTCACCATACGTATTCAGATCAGCCAGTGGCACACTCGTCGAGCTTATCGGACTCCAGCCATTCGCTGTGATCATGCTGTATCCCCCCATGGTCACTTGCACGAAGTTTGGAACAGTGCTTGCTGTCCAGGGGGATCCAAGAATAGAGGAGAACTGCCACCCGTCCGTTATGACAGACGGGTAAAGATGGTAGCGGATACGGATACCGTCATCCGAAGCTGCCCACGTAGCGATCGGACGAGCAACAACGGTTACCCAGTAGTAGACCACCGAACCAGCGCCCGGAATATTGGTGAATGTATGGAGCACCAGCTTGCCCGGCGCCGCTGGACTGGTCGGGAGCTGCGTGTAGTGCGGTGGATTGTTCAGGTCGCTAACCAGCTGCGGCCGTGGTTGTAACGGCCCCGGGCCAACGGTCATTGACAGTGGAGTCGCTCCGGGCGGGCAACTTGCCTGCGGCCCAACGATCGGGACCGTCGGGGTCGGTGTTGCCAGTGACCCACCTCCCAGCCAGCCGCACGCACCCAAGATGAATGCGATGGTCAGACCTGCCACAGCAAAGCCCCATGACCATGGCTGTTTCATGTCATCCCCCCAGGTTTGGTGAAGTCGTCCATTCCTGCTCTGCTCAGCGAAAATCGCAGCACTTCGACCAGGAGGCTTGGTCATGGAGCGATGTGCCTCGATCTCCCGCGTGTGCAGAGACGAATGGCCTTCTTGCCAGCTTTCCTCTGTATTGGCGGTTCGACGCCCCCTAAAATGGCTCCCACTCGTACGAATCAAAGCCGAAACGCTTGAGGTTCAAAGGCGCACATCGAGCAGTCGCAGGAAGCGTCGAGTACTCTGCATTCACCCCCTTTCCATCGTCAAGCAGCGAGCATCATGAGCACCCCACGGCAACATCTCGCACCAGGTATCGTTCATTGGGTTACCATCGCCCGTGTTTGCCACTGTAGCACAAAGCGTGATTGTGCCATTGAAAGTTCCCATTGCCTGAAAGCCCACCTGATACTGGGAAGCGAGAGGATTTCCAAGCAAGCCATTGACTGCCCCGCAGCTCGTACCCGTGCACGACCAGCATCCCGTGCCGTTGTCCTCGTACGCCGCACCCAAAGCGCCCAGCGCCGGTGATCCGGGAGGGTTTATGGCAAATTTCACCGTGGCCCCCGTCGGGCAGAAGCCACCACCAACATTCTCAAGCCCTACCCTAATCGCGTCGATTCCCGGAACAGTCTCTAACAGCTCGATGTTCACTGCACGATCGCACGCAGCGCCTGTTGGACTCACGGAGGTGTCGCCGCTTGATGGTGAGGTAGCCGTGGGCGAGAGAGTCGGCGACGGCGTTAACGTCGGGGTCATCGTCGCAGGCGTAGCTAGGACTACCCGCCAGGTTGTCAACGCAGGTGTCACGGGTGCAGTTGACGCCGCCGGAACGGTCGTGGTCACACTGATTGTGGCATCCGAGGCACTCGATCTCGTCGGGGTGGGCGGACTCCCACTGGGAGTAACCAAGAAGGACGAGCCGGCCTTCGGCACCACCGTGCGGTCTCCACGAGGGCTCGCTGCGGTCGGTGAGGCTCGCTTCAAATCCGCCGCAGGCCCAGACATCGTTGAACACGCTGAACCGCCACACGCTGTAAAACCAACAAGATGAAGGAGCGCGACCGCACGCGAGCAAGCAACCGACAACTGCATCTTGCACGACCTCCTCGTCTTTCGGCGCCCTTCGCATCGCGGTCGCGTCACGTTGTGCGCCGAAAACCTTGCCTCTCTCGGTAACACGAACCTATGGCCGCTCCAACACCCCAGTGACAGGACGATCGTAACTCAGCTTCTCTATCTGCCCGCCAGAGACCCTCAAGGATACTTTCAGCACGCCACCCTTACGCGACGGAGCAGTCTTGCTTCGTAGACGAAGAAACCACCGGTATAGCGCCAACAAAGAGTACCTCCTGCTCCCAGCCCACGGACCATCAGCATCGGGAGCCACTCGTGCAGCTTCGTCTATCAACGCTTGATTCCCTGCAGCATGGGCCCACCTCCCAACAGCACGTGCAATGCTCAAACGCTCTGCACCGTCCTGGTCTCTGTCGCTCACGCCCGCACCGACTGTCCGCCCACACTCTCTTCGGATCAGGTCCGTCAACTTTGGCGCGCCTACGAGCGGATCCTGACAGAACCACTGCTGCGCTTTTCACCCCTTTCAACGTTGGAGGAGGCCCAACGCTTACAAGCCCGCACGAGCCGAGGAGTGAGCCACCTGTCGCATCCCTGAGGAGTACGCTCTCGCAGCGACACGCTGCTTTATTCCCCGCCGGGAAAACCGCCGGTCATGAGCTGCATTTCTTCACAGCAGCTTCCTTACCCCCGACAAGAGAGCCGTCACAGCGACCTGCTTCTGGGTCTGTGCGGGGAGCAAAGAAGAGGTCCCACTCGGCGATATCTCGCCTGCCAGCGCCAAGGAAGGGCCATGAATCGGCCTGGACGCCGATGTTGACAGAGTGACCACGGAAGACAGGGACCGTCCCGGTACGGGGCGCTGCTGCTCTTGGGCAACACCGCACAAAGGCGAATCCGTTCGCAGGCTTTATCGGAACTCGGGTTCAGCCGCACTGGAGCTCGAGCGTGTGCTCCTGACCACGTGCAACCTCCAGACGTCGAGTTCCTTGGTCGAGGAGCGGAATACCGTCCCAGGTCACTGCAGAGAGGGGTGCGACGAACTGAATGTGCACGGGCACGCCAGCAAGCGCAAACATCGCCCCCTCACGGGTGACAGTCACCGGGAAGCTTCCCACGGGGAGTCGGAAGCGGGTCGGTTGCTCTTGTTTGAACTCCGCTGGAACACCCAAAAGCTCCGCCACCAAGGCAGCCGGACCATCCCATTCCAGGGTCAGTGGTGAACATCCGCGGGTCACGGCCGTTACGGGTGCTGTGCCCATTACAAGCCAACCACCAACGGCACCGACAACCATCACGATGGCTGCAATCGTTCCCAGAAGCGCTTTGCCAGTCCCGCTACCAATGAGCCAGTGTCGAAACTGCTGGACCGTCGTCGGAACACTGCTCATCGGCACGGCGCCCAACGCCTGCTGCACCGCAGCATCCATGGTGGCACGAAGCTCCGGAGAGGGCATGATCGGAGCCAAGGCGGGAAGGAGTTCTGCCGCGGTCACCACGCGGCGACGATTCCGCTGACAGATTTCACACTGCTGGACATGACGAGCCACCGTCCGACGCAGCTCCGGTGTCAATCCGGCAGGCAACTTCACATCGCCCAGCAGATGGTCAAGTTCAGAACACTCCTGCCGACCATGCCGCGCCAAGAGAAGGACCGTGAAACTCTCCTCGAGGGCATCACGCAGTCGGCTCAGCCGCGTATTGATGGCCCCACGCCGCGCCCCCACCGCCTGGGCCACCTCCGCGGGCATCAGATCCTGTCGCAGTGAGAGATCGAGCAGTGCGTAGTCATTCGGATTCAGTCCACGCGCCGCCTGCCACACCAGCTCCGCGAGCTCGGCCCGCTGAGCGGTCTCTTCCGGCTCCGCCTCGGGACCAGTTGCTGGGAGTTCTGGCTCCCATTCCTCACCCTCAGGTGTGGTAAGGCGTGAGAAGGTCGTCGTCCGTTGACGACGCAGATGGTCGACTGCCGTATTTCGGGCAATCGTGAAGAGCCAGGCGCGGAGTGAACCGTGGAAGCGGCGTGCCCGCAGGCTGGTGAGCGCCTTGACGAACGTCTCCTGAGTGACATCAGCTGCTACCTCACGGTCACCGACGAGCCGCGCCACGAAGTCGTACACCCGATTGACGTAGCGTTCATAGAGGATGGCGAACGCTTCCGAACTTCCAGCCAGGTACGCCTCAACCAGCTGATCATCAGTGGCTGTACGGAGATCAAACTTGGGCACAGCCATCGCGTCGTCTCTCAGTTCCCTTCTTGGTTGCTCTCCCTCTCCTTGAGCCCGACAATCCTACCACCCCGAACGGAGAAGTTTGTTCTTTCACAGCGGTGCTTGTGACACCAACGCAGACAACTGGCACTGTATTCCATGTCACAGTGATCGGGATACTTCCCATTTTCGGTTTGCCACGGATCACCCACCATGCGGATGGGTCTCCTGGCCAAGACAGACGCCCATCAACATCACCGCAGAAGCGCAAACGGCTCGCCATCCCTTGCTGAGCGCGGTATCCTTCCCCGCTTGGGAAGAGAGTGTCAGTGCCCGGCGGCGGGAGGAGTCATGATGCGCATCATGAAGTTCGGCGGCACGTCGGTCGGGAACGCCCCAGCAATTGAGCGGGTGGTCCACATTCTTCGCGAGGCTTACCAGACTGACGGACGACTTGTGGCAGTCGTTTCCGCCATGAGCGGCGTGACCAATCAGCTCATCGCCGCCGCTCAGACGGCCGCCGAGGGCGACGAACGCGCAGCGGCGGAGCTGCAACGCGAACTCCTGGAGCGGCACCAAGCCGTCGCCGCCGAACTCATCCCGACCCCCGCACGTCGTGAGGCCACTGTTGCCCGCTTGGCCGACCTCGCAGGCCGTTGTGCCCGCCTCGTCGAGTCGGTGCACGTCCTGCGAGATCTTTCGCCACGTGCCCAGGACTGGATCGTCTCCTTTGGTGAACGCATGAGTGCGGTCCTTGTCGCTGCCGTGCTGGAAGAACGGGGTATCCCAGCTGTCCCTGTTGACAGCGACAAAGTCATCGTCACTGACGATCACTTTGGGAGCGCCAATCCGCTCCTCGAGGAAACACGCGCCCGCGCCGAGGCGGCACTCCTCCCTCTTCTGGAAGCCAGGAAACTCCCCGTCGTCACCGGCTTCTTCGGCGCAACGCCGAAGGGCGCCGTCACCACGCTCGGCCGCGGTGGCTCCGATTTCTCCGCCTCAATCCTGGCACACGCTCTTGAGGCCGACGAGGTTTGGATTTGGACCGACGTCGACGGTGTCATGACGGCCGATCCGCGGCTTGTCCCGAGCGCCCGCACACTCCCTGCGATCTCTTTCGCCGAAGCGACGGAACTCGCCTACTTCGGCGCCAAGGTCATTCACCCGCGGACGATGCAGCCGGCCGCCGAGCGTGGCATCCCAATCTGGATCAAGAATACGTTCAACCCCGAGCATCCTGGCACGCGTATCGGCCCAGACACCAGCATGAACGGCTCGGTAGTCAAGGCCATCACCGCCATTCCGGGCGTCAGTGTCGTAACCGTCGAAGGCTCCGGCTTCCTCAGCGTCGCCGACGTCACTGCGCGCGTGTTCGAGACTATCGGACGCACCGGGGTCAATGTCTTTATGGTTTTCCAGGCCTCCTCGCAGCACAGCCTGGGCTTCGTTGTGCGGCGCACCGATGCGAGCAAGGTTCTGCGAGCACTGGAACGTGAGTTCGAACTTGACCTTCTCAAGGGACGCGTCGCCCGGATCTGGGAAGAACCCGGAATGGCAATCGTCGCGGTCGTTGGTGCTGGGATGCGCGGCACCCCAGGTGTGGCCGGCCGCGTCTTCGGAACACTCGGCCAGCACAGGATTAATATCGTGGCGATCGCCCAGGGCTCCTCAGAGCTCAATATCTCGTTCGTCATCCGGGAGGATGAGGTCGCACGGGCCGTGCCAGCAATTCACGATGCCTTCGGCCTCGGTGGCTCGCCGGCTGACTGATCCTGATCTCTGGCCATCTCCTCCCCCTGCTCGCGACGCCACGACCATAGTGCCCAGCCGATGAGCAGAGCCGGGAGGACAACAAATCCGAACACAAAGACCAGCGTACCTGGGCTCGTCCAGTCGATCGTCACCGCTCCTGACAAGACTCCTCGTCTTCCTTTGCCCAGCTGCTGCCAGCGAGCCAGGCCTTTCCAGGATAGCTTCAGCCTCGCCGCTCTGCTCGGACCCGGTGCACCTCGCATTCTTGGCTCTCCGTCCTTTTGCCTTCGGCGACACGCCTGAGCCCTTACACCCGCCCCCATGCAATGCCTGCCTGCGTCATCGGTCGGCTCCCGCCGGCACACAACACGCCCTCCTACAGAAGGTCGTGAACAGGAAGTTCAGCCGCTGAAGCACACGCATACGCTTCAACTGCCTCACGACTGTCCGTTTCCACAGCATCCCTCTCTTCCGAGACGGCATTCTCTTCTGACAGAGTCGTGCTTTCCACCGCCGTTCACTCGTATTCACGGTAAGCCCTCTCCGGTACGCAGCTCTCCACAGGAGGACGGCGCCCGGTCTCTCGTGCAACGTCACGTCCGTACCGGGAGGCCAACGTTGTGTGCAAGACGATAGAGCCGTCCGACGCTCGACGCCCTCGGCTGATCGCTCCTGAAGGAGCAGTGGAAGGGATACAACGTCGCGACCACGTGGACGGCGAATCGGGGAAACGAGCTACCAGCCAAGACGTGGAGCGCTCGGACCATTGCCTAAGCCAAAGGTCTTACTCGGCAGAGAAACCGAAGATGGGTGATCACGTCAAGACGTGATCGGCCGCAATGTGAGGCCTGCAGAGCCTCTCCTGCGCAAAGCACTGAAGATTCAACGCCCAATGCAAAGACCCGAATCGACACATCTTTTCTCAAGCATGGAACGCACAACCCGGGTACCATTCCCGTGAAACGGGCTGCTCACCGAGGGATGGGATGATGGACACGCTCGCACTGCTCGCCCTTGTTCTCCTCCTCGCTGGGCTGCTGACCGGACTTGTCAGCGTGCTTCTCCGACAGTTCGGCATTGCCCCCGCTCGCCCTGACGAGCGCGCCCGGGGGATCGAGCTGCTGGTCGAGCGGCTCCGTGAGCACTTCGAGGCGCGCCGTTAGCCGTCCTGGTCTTCGTGTTGCTCCGGTTCCGGGTCGGCTGCTTGAGCCTGTCCACGCTGCTCCTCGCGCTCCTCGCGGCGTCCAAAGTCGCGCATGCGCTCGGCATAGTCACGGAGCCGGTCCATGACTCGCCGATGTACCGTACCCTCAGGGTAGGTACCATCTGGCTGACGTTCTCCGGCGGGCACTCCTGTGAGGATCTCGATCCCCTGGTCAACCGTCTCCACCGCCCAAATGTGGAAGCGTCCCTCCGCCACTGCCTGAATCACTTCCTCGTCCAGCATCAGGTGCTGGACATTCGCTGCCGGGATGATGACACCTTGCTCCCCGGTCAGCCCTTGCTCTTTACAAACAGCAAAGAACCCCTCGATCTTCTCATTGACCCCACCGATCGCCTGGATCTCCCCGTATTGGTTCACCGAGCCGGTCACTGCGATCCCCTGCTTGATCGGTAATCCAGAGAGTGCAGAGAGGAGTGCATAGAGCTCGGTCGAGGAAGCTGAGTCACCTTCAATCTCCTCGTAGGCCTGCTCAAAGGTGATCGAGGCGCTGATAGCCAGCGGGAAGTCCTGCGCATAGGCACCAGCGAGATAGTTCGAGAGAATCAAGAAACCCTTGGAGTGGATGGGACCGGAGAGCGCAATCTCCCGCTCTATACTGACCAGATTTCCACGTCCCAGTGAGACACGCGCCGTCACCCGTGAGGGTTTGCCAAACGCAAAGTCACCGAGCTCGATCACCGCCAGCCCGTTGATCTGACCGACTCGCTCACCTCGGGTCAAAATCTTTAGCGTCCCCTCAACAATTAGTTCACGCACCCGCTCGGCTATGAGATCGGAGCGATACCGCTTCTTGCGGATCGCAGTCTCCACGTCTTCGGCCGTCACGATGTCCCGGCCGGCCTTTCCTGCCCAGTAGCTGGCTTCGGCGACCAGATTACCGATTTCGAGCAGCTGCGACGAGAGCTTGCGCTGGTGCTCTACTTGTCGCGCCCCATACTCGATGACCCGAGCAACTGCACTCCGGTCAAAGTGCCGGAGCCCCTGCTCCCGCACCACGCGGCTGATGAACGCCGCATAGCCCATGACATGCTGGTCGCTCCAGTCCATATCAGGCGCAAAGTCAGCCCGCACACGGAAGAGCTCCCGGAAGTCATCGTCATATGCCGAGAGAAGGTAGTACAGAAGCGGCGAGCCGAGGAGCACGACCTTCACGTCAAGCGGAATCGGGTCGGGACGAAGTGCAGCAGACGGCAGCACCGCGTACTGCTGACCAAGGTTCTCAATGACCACGCGCCCCGTGATGAGCGCCCGCTTGAGCGCATCCCAGGCAAACGGGTTCGAAAGAAGCTCAACAGTATGAAGGACAAGATAGCCCCCGTTCGCCCGGTGCAACGCTCCAGCACGGATCTGGCTGAAGTCCGTCACCATCGCACCGAAGGTCGCGCGATAGTCGATCCGCCCAACCAGGTTGTAGTACGACGGATTACGCTCAAAGATAACCGGCGCGCCGCGCGTCTGGCTATTGTCCACAAAGACGTTCACGCGATAGCGCGCCAGATGCTCCTGCTGCTGGAGGGCTTGGAGCTGGGCAATTGGCGCCGGCACACCAGGAAGCTGCGGTGGGAAGAAGTCGTGGAGATGTTCCGGGATGTCCTCTCGCACTTGCTCAAGAAACTGCAGCACCTGCGGCAAATCGTGATAGCGTTCGCGGAGCTCTTCAAAGAGCCCACCCACCGCAAAGAGTGCGACCTCACGGTCAAGCTGACGCAAACGTTCTGCGGTCTCCCGCTCCAGGCGCCGCACTTCACGCAGAGCATCTGCGACTCGATCGTGAATTTGGTGATTCCGGCGCTCGAGCTCCGCGCGCACTGGCTCCGGGAGCCGCTCGTACTCTTCTGGCGCGAGCGGACGCCCCTGAACCACTGGAACGCTGATGACACCAGCCGGCGTGAGCTCGACCGCAAAGCCCAACTGCTGTGCGAAGTGTTGCACTCCTTCCCACAGACGTTCCCGCTCCTGGTTGAGTCGTTCCACAATAGCACGGCGTCGTCGGTCATACTCCTCGCTCTCGAACGCTCGCGGGATCGCTTGCTGAGCTGCGCGGAGAAACTCGTCCATGTCGCGCGCGAGCTGCGCCCCACGTCCAGCAGGCAGAGAGATCGCGACCGGTCGCTCTGGATCCTGGAAGTTATGCACATACACCCAGTCGGGTGGCGTCGGACGCGTGGCCGCGATCTGCTCCACGAGGCGCAACACCGTGCTTTCGCGTCCTGATCCAGGCCGTCCCGCCACGTAGACGTTGTATCCATAGGTTGGAACCTCGAGCCCAAACTCAAGTGCCTCCAGCGCTCGTGGCTGTCCCACTGTCCCCGCGATCGGCTCAACGTCAGCCGTCGTCTCGAAGGGCAACATAGCTGGATCAAGGCGCCGTCGTAGTCGCTCAACCGGGACCCTAAGCTCGGTGAGAACACCGCCAGTCGGCTCCTGCATGTCAACCCCCCCTTCCCAACATCTAGGCTGACATTGCGCTCTTCAGCCGGACGCGCCCGGCGGTGTCAAGAAGAGTCCCACCACGGCTGACGCCACATACGCGAGCACAGCAACGAGCACGGCGCGCAGCGTCCCCACCAAGAGCGTCTCCCGCAGGGCAATGAGCGACGCGAAGAAGACCCAGACGAACGCGAGCGGCACAACCACGATCTGCAGCGCCGGCACCACGCCGAACACAAGAAGCAGCGAAGGGGTGAGCGCAAAACCGAGCGTCCGAACGAGCGCCCCCAGCGTTGCGTCGGTTGCCGGCCCTGGTAGTGCCTTGGTTCCAAAGATGTATGCTGCAACGACAAAGATGATCCAGGAGACATAGGCAGATGCCGCGAGAACACCAAATGCCGTCAGGCCTCCGGTAGGAAGCCCAACCACCCCCGCAGCCAATGCACACAGTGCTACAACTAAAAGCGCCGGGACCGTTGCTGCCGGATCTTCCTTCAATTCCCGGTAGATGGCCGGGTCAAGCCGCAGGGCACCGATAATCCGCCTGAGCATCTCTCCCCTCGTCCACTAGCGCCGCTCACGCGGCCAGCCATATTCCTTCACGATCCAGGCATAGAGCGGGGGTACATCGAGGAACTCAACCCGAAGGCCAAGTGTCCGCGCCTCAATGAGGAACGACTTTAAGCGCTCCGGATCACGATAGAGCCGTTCCGGCGAGTCGGCGAGAACGACCGCAATCTCGCGAAGCCACATTGCTGTCCGCAGCCCCTTGAGCGCCGGCCGCTCTTCCGGAAACTCCGGGAGAATCTCGCGAAAAACGCGTGCGACCGTGTACCTCGCCTGTTGTGCGTAGTTCCGCAGTCGCCGCTCCTGCTCGGCGAGCTCGTCTTCTGGCGCCGGCCGCCGCTTTGCTTCTTTCGGATCGCTTGGCACGCGGGCCGAGAGAAAGAGCGCTGCTGTCTCGCCGCTCATCGTCCGACTCGTTTCATCGGTAGCACACCAACCGTTCAGCCGCGCTCACCGTGGTAGATGCCGCGGTACCCTTCGGTGACCGGCTGCTCGAGCCGGTGAAACACGAGCTGCGCCACCCGTGCCCAGCGCTGCAGTCGGAACCCCGCTGGGTTGTACACCACCAGTAGGGCCACACCCTGCCCGCTGTATCCAGCATCCCATACAGCGGTGTGCAATGCCACTCCACAACGGAGCAGACTTGATCGCGGTCGCGCATACGCCATACAGTCACGCGGCAGCGAGACGGTTTCAGTGAAGCGCAAAAGATATGGCCCCGGCGAAAGCTCCCACCAGCCTTCGGCATCTGGCTCCAGCGGCTCGAACATCGGCAAGCGTCGCTCCGCCTCGTGCACCCCTATCTGGCCAAGCCCGGCGAAACGGGCCACCGCCGCGGCGGTGAGATCGATCCCATGTGGCTGGAGCTGCTCTTCCGGTGCCGGGAGCTCTTGTACGAGCGGTGGATCGCCCGCGAGCAGCGCAGCCAGTTGCTCCCGGCTCAGCACTCCGTCACGCTCCGGCATCGCGAACCTCCAAAACCATCGGCTGAGCACGGAAGGGATGACCGATCTTGCGGATCGTTCGCTGGTGCTCTGGAAGTTCCGCCCAAAGATGGAGCGGGCTTGGCTCCGTTCTTGGCAGGATGCGGCCATTGACCATCGTTACGGTGTTGATGAGCAGTTGACGGCCCTGGCGCGCCTGCAGAGCAACATCATAGAAGGTGAAGTTCCCATCGATGAGGCGGAAGAGTGCGATGTCCGCCGGTGTCCCCTCGGCCAGACACCCTAACTCGGGTCGGCCAAGAAGCTGGGCCGGCCGCACTGTCACCCGCTCAATGACTTCAGGCAAGCTCAAGCCCAGAGCCAGGAACTTGGAGAGCGTGGTCGGTAAGTCGAACATCGGTCCCTGGATCGCCAGCTGATGGATATCGCTCGAGATTGTGTCCGGCAAGATCCCTTCAGCCAAGAGTGCCTCGGCTACCGTAAAGTTGAACGATCCAGCGCCGTGTCCAACATCAAGCACCAACCCTCGCTCGCGTAGCGAGCGAATGGTGGGATGAAGCTTCCCCTCTGGCGTGAGGATACGCATAGTAGCGCCGGTGAAGCAGTGAGTCAGGATATCGCCCGGGCGCAAGAACGCTGCAACCTCGTCGATCGTCGGTGGGCCATCGCCAATGTGCACCATCAGGGGCACACCGAGCTCGTCGGCGAGTTTGCGCGCCAACTCGAGCGGCCGGATACCGACACCCCGCGTGGTGTTTGTGTCGATGCGCGCTTTGACCCCAAGAATCACATCTCGATTGGTCTCGATCATCCGCGCTGCCAACTCCACGTCACAGTAGTCCAGATTGGCAAACTCCCAGGTCGGTGCAACCAGCCCAATCGAGGACAGGTTCAGGAACGCAAAGATTCGTACCCGACTCGGCTCAATCACGTAGCGGCGCAGCCCCGGGAAGGTGTACGCACCAGCACTCCCGACGTCGAGCCATGTCGTGACGCCGGTCCGGGAAGCTACCGGATCAGCCTCGATCCCCCAGTAGGTCGCTCCCCAGTAGACGTGTGTGTGCAAATCGATCAGTCCGGGAGTCACCAACTGTCCACGCGCGTCCACCACCTGCTCAGCTACGGAGCCGGCAAGTGACGGAGCGACGCGGGCAATACGCCCTTGGCGAATTCCGATATCGAAGCGACCAAAGCGCCCCGTTCCCGGATCAATCAGATCCCCGCCGAGGATCAGTGTGTCGAAGTGTTCTCGCTGCTCCTCCAGCATGACGGCATTCCTCGCTTTGCCCGTTTCATCCTCCTGACCTGCCTTGGATCCCTCGAATCCACTGAGACCGGCAAGGCGCAAGCCTGGCTCACTACCCTTGAGGCAATGCTCGCCCATCCGGGCACCGACCGTCAATGAGGAGGCGTGCATCGCCGGTCACAGTATTCCGTCGGCAGCAGTCCTCCCACTGCCCCCCGTGACAACGCGAAGCATGCAGGCACACCGCCAAAGCCTTCGTCACCCTCTTGACACCCGCATACTTTGCCAACTATAGTGCTGGGAAAGCTCACGGCTAAAGCGACAAGCGAGAAGGGACGGTCACCCATGTCGCGCGAGCGGTTTCCGTACCCCTGGGAAGTGCCGACACCCCATGGTGCCGAGGGCTGGGAGGAGATGTACCCATACTACCTGATCTCCCGACCCGAGACACACGAAGTCGAGCGAAAACTCTTTTGGATCGCCGATAAGATCCACAATCCGTACGTCTGTGTCCCGTTCGATATCCTGCCTCATGAGGCTTGGGGTGTTGCCATCTCACAGTATACCAACCGTACGTTCGTCATTCCCGGCGCTCGGGGGATCGAGCGCCGACTCATCAATGGCTATCTCTACCTGGGCTTCGTCCCAGTTGAGGATCCGCAGGAGATCGAACAGCGTGTTGCCTATTTCCAACGCCGTGCTGGGTACTACTATGAGCATTGGAATCAGCTCTACGAGCAGTGGAAGCGTGAGCTTGAGGGCATTATCCACGAGATGGAGCAGCTGAGTTTCCAGCCGCTCCCGGAGTTTGAACCAGAAGAGGACGTGTTCACCCGCAAGCTTGGGCGCTCGCACCACTTTTACCACACCTATCGAGCCCTAATTGACCGCGTCTTCCAACTCTACCAGCGTCACTTTGAGTTCCTCAACATCGGCTATGCGGCCTATCTGACCTTCTTCTCGTTCTGCAAGCAAGCGTTCCCCGAGATCTCTGACCAGACAATCGCTCGGATGGTCGCCGGCATCGACGTTATCCTCTTCCGTCCCGATGACGAACTCCGCAAGTTGGCAACCAAGGCCCATCAGCTCGGCCTCAGCCAACGCTTCTTGGCCACCCCCATCGACCAACTCGACCAGCTGCTCACCACGCTCGGCGATACCCCGGAAGGGCGAGAATGGCTTGCTGCCTTCGAGGCAGCCAAAAATCCCTGGTTCTACTACTCGTCCGGGAGCGGTCTTTACCATGACCACATCTCCTGGATTGATGACCTGCGCCTTCCGCTCGCGACGATCCGCGACTACATCAAACAACTCACCACTGGCCAATCAGTCGAGCGTCCCTTGGAGCAACTCCGCGCGGAACGCGAGCGGATTGCAGACGAGTATCGGCAACTTCTTCCCTCCGATGCGGAGCGCCAGCAGTTCGATCAGCTTCTCCAACTCGCACGCACCGTCTTCCCCTTCGTCGAGGAACACAACTTCTATGTCGAGCACTGGTCTGGAACAATTTTCTGGCGCCATATGCGGCAGCTGGGCCGGATCCTGGCCGATGCTGGGGCAATCGACCAGCCGGGTGATGTCTTCTACTTCAACCCCTACGAACTCGAGCGCTTCCTTTTCGATTTCACCTCGGCCTGGGCCACCGGCATTCCCGTGCGCGGTCGGCAAGAGTGGAAAGATCGCATCGCACGCCGCAAAGAGATCATCGCTGTCCTCCGTGAGTGGACACCCGTCCCCTGTCTCGGTGATGCTCCTGAGACCGTGAGCGATCCCTTTGCGATCATGCTCTGGGGAGTCACAACCGATCGGGTACGGGAGTGGCTTCGCGGAGAAGTCGGCGGCGGAGCTGTTCTCACCGGTGTTGCTGCCGCTCCAGGCATTATCGAGGGACCTGCCCGGGTCGTCCGTGATGAGAGTGAGTTACCGATGGTGGAAATCGGTGAAATCCTTGTCTGTCCGATCACTGCACCGTCCTGGGGGCCAACGCTCGCGAAAGTCAAGGGTGTCGTGACTGATATTGGTGGGATGATGAGTCACGCCGCGATCATTTGCCGTGAGTACGGTGTCCCGGCAGTCGTCGGCACGGCTTACGCCACAACAACCATCCGCACTGGGCAACGGATCCGGGTCGACGGCAACCGCGGAGTCGTCGAAGTGCTCGAGGCATGAGGGATAGGATCGCGATCCGTAGGAGACACCCGCCATCGTCATTCCACAGCGGAATACCACTGCATGACGCGAAAGGACGAAGACACCGGATGCCGCAAGAGCGACGTTTGACTACGAATGCTGACGACCAGCGGCGAGCGGTCATCCTCCACGGACGACCGCTCGTCCTCGATGTCGATGGGACCCTGATTCTCGCCGACTCCGAACAGTGGAATGACCCGCGCCCCCTGCCCGGTGCGAGGGAGTTCCTCGCAAGACTGCGCAAGAAGGGCCGACCGTTCCTGCTTCTGACGAACGGAACCGCACGGCCACCTGATGACTACATCGGGCGCCTGCGTGCAGCCGGCCTCGATGTCAGACCCGGCGAGCTGCTCACCCCCGCTGTCGTCGCCGCGGAACTCCTCACCCGCAACCACCCTGGAGAACCGGTCTTTGTCCTCGGCGACAAGGGAGCACGTCAGCCCTTACTTTCTCGTGGTATTCGGGTACTCGACCGCCGGGAGGCGACGACCGCGCGTGTCGTCTTCGTCGGGTGGGCACCGGCGTTAACGTACGAGGACTTGACGGCAGCTGCACGAGCCATTTGGGGAGGGGCCGAATTCTGGACGGCGGTCACCGCACGGGCACTCGCAGCGCAAGGGGGACGCGCGCCGGCGATGGGCGGAGCTCTCATGGCGGCCGTTGCTCACGTCACCTCGACGCTACCCCGCCTCATCGGGAAACCGGCACAAGAGGCGCTTCAGGTCGCGGCCCGTCTACTGGGATTCCCGCTCCGGGACCTGGTGATGGTTGGAGACGACCTCGAGATCGACGTCTCGATGGCGCGCCAGGCCGGGTGTACCGCGGTGCTCGTACGGACTGGGACGGACCGGGACGCGCCGGAGGACGTCGCTGACCTGAGCGTGACAGACCTGTCAGAACTCCTTCCCTTCATCTAAGGGAGACGAGTGGTCTCCCGAATAGCACTGTGAGGTAGGCGGAAAGAGTGAGATGAGAGGGGATAGTCAGGATGGCCCAAGAGCGAAAGCGCCGGACGCTCCAGGAACTCCTCGACAGCGTCCCGAATATCGTCGACTACCTGTATGCCAATCGGAAGGGTTCGGTCACTCGCGATGCCGTCCAACGACAACCGCCACCGCACGTCTTACCCGAGTACACGAACTGGCGCGACGAGCAGCGCGCGTGGCGGGAGACAGTTGCGCTCTATGATCAGTCATTTCATATGACGACGAGCATCCTGCGTGGCCCGGATGCGTTGCGGCTTGTCTCATACCTGGCCGTCAATAGCTTCCGCACCTTTGGCCCGGGTCGGGCTCGCCATTTTCTCGCTGTGAGTCCACAGGGCTATTACATCGGAGACGGCATCCTCTATTGCCTCACGCCGGACGAGCTGTTCCTCGTCGGTCGTGCAGCAGGCCATAACTGGGTCCAGTTCCACGCTGAGACCGGCGGCTGGGACGTTGCCTACGAACGTGACGAGATCTTCACACAAAATCCGACCGGCCGTCGGACAGTCTACCGTTTCCAGGTCGAAGGGCCTCATGCGTTCGCGCTTCTCGAACATCTCACCGGCGCACCGGTACCGGAGACACGCTTTTTCCACATCGTCACCCTGCGCATCGCCGGCCATGAGGTCTGGGCGCTGCGCCACACCATGGCGGGCGGCCCCGGCTTCGAACTGTTCGGTCCGTGGGATGAGGGACCAGCAGTGAAGCAGGCGATCATCGAGGCCGGCCATCGTTTCGGTCTCCGGCAGGTCGGTTCGCTCGCCTACTTCACGACGGCGTTCGAACTTGGCTGGATCCCTCGCCCACTTCCCGCAATCTACACCGGGGACGAGCTCCGTCCCTTCCGTGAGTGGTTACCAGCGACTGCCAACGAAGCCACCTGGGCACTTGGCGGTAGCTTCGCCTCACCACGCGTGGAGGACTACTACCTGACACCTTGGGAACTGGGGTACGGGCATCTGATCAAGTTCGATCACGATTTCATCGGACGTGCCGCCTTGGAGCGGATGGCGAACCAGCGCCACCGCGTGAAAGTCTCCCTGGTCTGGGATCCCGACGATGTTGCTCACGTAATCCGCTCCTACATGGATACAGACCAACGACCAGCGAAGTACATCGAGTTTCCGCTCTCAACCTATGCCACTTGGCAATATGACGCCGTTCTCGACGACCAGAAGCGCAGTATCGGCATCTCCACTTACGTCGGCTTCAGCTGGAACGAACGGGCAATGGTTTCTCTCGCTGTCCTTGACCCCGAATACACCGCACCGGGGACGCGTGTCACTGTGCTGTGGGGTGAGCCGGACGGGGGAGCTCGGAGTCGTCCCTGGCTTGAGCCGCACCGCCAGGTGGAGATCCGCGCGACCGTCGCGCCGGTCCCACTCAGCGAGTATGCCCGGGCTCACCTGGCAGCGGCTCGACGCGGGCGCTAAGGATGTGGATCCGCTTGTAAGAGGATGGATTCCTCGTGCGGTCTGGCAACTCGGCTGCTCACTCAAGTCTCAGCAGCGGGGGATCCAGTCATGGAACTTGCGTGCCGCACCCACTCTACGAGCTCCTCGACCCGTTCGCAGTGGGTACCATACCAGTAGACTTGCCCACAGCCGGAGCATTGCCAGAAGGCCTCCGCGCGCGCCCAGCTCCGCGGCGACACTTTCCCACCCACCGCCTCGCGCTCCACCTGCTCCAAGATCCCGTTGCACCGCGGACACCGTGTGAATGGCTGCAGGTACCGAGCCAGATCAAACCGACGCACCACCTCAAGCAGCTGCTCGCGTGGGAGGACAGCACGAATCCAATATCCATGCGTCACCGCTCGTCGCTTGAGGAGCTCGCGGTCCCGCGTCAAGAGGATCCGCCGTTCACTCGCCGCATATGCTGCGAGCGTCGCATCGTCCAACCGGCGATCATAGCGCGTATCAAATCCCAGCAGCCGCAGGTATCGCGCCAAACGGCCGAGGTGCACGTCGCAGAGGAATCGCGGCTCCCGGAGCGGACGGGGCCGCAACCGCTGCACTGGGCTGATATCGATTGACTCGAAGACGGGATAGATACTCACACGGTCACCGCTGGCCAACTGCTGCGTCCAGGCAGCCGGCTCACCGTTCACCAGCACCAGATCGACCTCGGTACGCG
Organism: Thermomicrobium sp. CFH 73360; assembly: GCF_023806465.1. GTDB lineage: Bacteria > Chloroflexota > Chloroflexia > Thermomicrobiales > Thermomicrobiaceae > Thermomicrobium. The sequence goes on from NZ_JAMSLS010000005.1 coordinate 92,960, forward strand.
GGATGCCGAGCGCCTCAACGAGCTCCCGCACCGTACAGGACAGCGGCAGCGGTCGCTCGAAGGGAACCTGCCGCAGCGGGGGCGGTAGGTGGTCGTTAAGTTCCGCATAGACCCGCACCGTGACGGTACCGCTCGACCAGCGCATCGAACCCTCGCTGTCCCGCCTCAGCAAGAGGGATCACGGTGTCAGACCAGTCGATGACTGAAGAAGCTGCAACGCTCTCAACTCCACCGACCAGGCACCTCGCTCCCCATCACACCGCCCTCGATCTGATGCCGTCGGCGAGCCTCCAGGCATCATCGTTCCACGCTGGCACGCATGAGAGCATCACCCGGTACGGGACGCTTCAGCTGGCGACCTGTCGAAGAGTCGAGCATGCTGCTCACGCACCACCGTGCAGCGTCCAATAGGCCTCGAGGTACCCCAACGCTGCGTCCACCGACGTCGCCCCAAGTGCTTCGGGTTTTACCACGTCGATCTGCACTGCCCGAACCAGTTCTCGCTCGAAGGAGAGCCAACGGGTCTGACGAGCCTGCAGATCCTGCTCATCTCCTGTCACTATCTCGTAGAGGCGCTCCTCTGCCAGCTCCCGGGCGGCCACGCTCGGATAGAACTGCTCCCAGTAGACCGTCGGGCCAAACGTCGCGACGTAGGTTTCCACACGCGGATCGCGCATCTGCTCGGCGAGCGCCCGGTCGCGCGCAACGCGTTCCGCGATGGTCGCTTCATCCGGCCAGACACCGCGCTCAATCGCCGCCGACTCCAGGGCACGGTCACGGATTAACCTTGCCAGCGCCACGGTACGCGGTCCGCTCCGCTCGATCAGCTCACGGGTGCGGCGGAGTACTGCCACCTGGGTCGTGTCCGTTGTCTCCTTCTCGGCTTCTCGCATCCAGCTCACATTCGCGTTCACCCACTGCTCCATCTCGGCCAGTTCGGCAGCCGTGATCGCTCGACCGTTCACCAGCACCACTGCCTCAGTGTTCTCGTTGCGTCGCTCGTCCGCAGCCCGGCGGACGAAATCAAGTCCGGGCACCGTGCCCGGCAACGCCGCAACGACGGACACCAGGCCAACGACGAGCACTCCAGCGAGCGTAAGGAGAAGGGCGAACTGCCACCGCATCAGAAGCCTCCGTATCTGAGGTTACCAAAGATTCCATGTGCGGCCAAGAGACACACCACCGTGACACCCTGCCGCATCGCAGAAAAGGAACCCCCAAGTACCGCGGTCCTGCGCTCAACGGAGCGGATCAAATGCCCCAAGATACTGGGATGAAGTCGTGCAGCCACCAGAGGCAGCTCCGCCCGGAGCCATCGCTCCACAACCGATCAGGCTCCAGGCGTACGCCGGTACTGTGCGCCGCACCTGTCCATCGTGGAGAAAGTACAGGACAGTACCAAGCGAGCGGATATCGCCGGTCGGATTCCGCACCCAAACCATGCTCTCGTGTAGCGTCAGGATATTCGCCTCGCGCATGGGGTTCCACGCTGTTCTCCCGGAATAGTTACCGAATAGTACCAAATGCCACCACCAGGCTTGATACCGCTCGCCGACCACTCAGAGAAGAGGTGCCCAGAGGCACCGCGTGACACTGCGGTGGAAAGTGCAAATACTAAGAGAAGACTCAGGAGGATCACAACCCCTCGAGTAACCCGTGACCTCACTCACCCCCTGATCCTGGTCCCGCGTGTCCATCTTGACCAAGAGCTTAGCAGAGAGAGAGATGTCAAGAGCCCCGCGAGAGGCGATGGACAGCGCCCACCGGTGAAAAGTCACGAACCGGCCGGCGATCGCGTTTGGCGCTGCCAAGCAGTCCCGGGGTCGGACACGAGCGCAATCTCGTCCCCGACACCCAGAGCCTTGATGGCTACTCTCAACAGTCAGCGCATTCAGACTCTGCACCTGACTACCGGTATTCCGGAAACCCTGTCAAAGCAACCTACCGATCGTTATGGTACCTGCTGCAGCCTGCTCTGGTTCCAGAGTTCTTCCACACGTTCAGGTTTCAACGCTCCCGGCTGCAGCGTTTCCACACTGGCCGAGCCTGCTGCAACCGCCAACCGTAACGCCTCCTCCAGCGGCCATCCTCGTCGAAGCCCGACTGCGAATCCGGCCACAAAGGCGTCCCCAGCTCCAATTGGGTTCCTTACCTCTGCCTGAGGAGCTGACACGAACCAGAGACCATCTGCCGACGCCACTGCGGCCCCGGCTACTCCTGCTTTCACAACCGTCGCATGCCGAGTTCTTCCAGCCAGTGCTTGCGCAGCCGCCAGCGCCCGCGCCTTGAGCTCCTCCCGTCTCGCTGTCACCAGTTCCTCACCAGCTCTCCCAAGCACCGTTTCTGCCTCAAAGACATTTGGCGTGACGATGTCCGGCTCGGCGTCGAGCGCGGCTGCGAGTGCTTCCCCTGTTGCGTCGACGATGATCGGCAGATGGTGTTCATGGGCCAAGCGCACACACGTCGCATACACCGCGGGTGGTAGGCCCGGTGGCAATGAGCCACTGACGACAACGAGGGAACTCCCAGACAACTCAGCAACGAGCAGTTGCAAGAGTGGATAAACCAGGTCCATCGCGAGATCTGGCCCTGGTTCATTGAACACTGTGACTCGCCCTGAGTCTTCAATCACAATGGTGTTGACGCGCGTTTCCTGCTCGATCCACAGCGGTCGAAGCTCTAACCCCTCCCGCTGCGCGAGTTCCGCAACCAGCCGACCGATCCAGCCACCGAGGATCCCAACAACGACTGCGCGTTCCCCAAGCGCTGTCGCCGCCCGCGCCAGGTTCAGCCCCTTCCCACCCGCCGAACGTTCCACTGTACGAAATCGCATGACGGCACCCGGTTCAAGTTCGCCAAGGAGTCCAATGCGATCGAGTCCAAAATTCGGCGCAAACACCACGATCTTTGCCATCACCCTCGCCCCCAGCCATCACGCAAGAACGACAAAACATACCAACGCCCCGCGCCCAATGTTCTTGCGGTAAAGTTCCTTGACGTTCGTGCTCGCTTCTCTCAACACACTGGACTGTCTCCGGAAACAATCCGAGTCCGACTAGAGAATCATTGCAGCCACCTACAGTAACGCAGAACTGGAGTACGGTCGAGCCTCCTTCTGCACTCAGCATGGCGGGAGACGAGCGACAGTCCAATCATTCCGCTACGGCAAACCTGTGCCGCTCCCTCTTCAGGCCACGGACCGAAAGCTGGTGACTGAGCGAGCGCCATCATGGCATCGATGCCCAAGCCCCTGAACGTCACTCTGCCGCCAGGGAAGGAAGCCCAGAGCTCTGCAGTTCTGCCATGGGCACCCTGAACACGCTCTTCGAAGCGCGCTCACCCCAGTGCGATCCGCTATACTAACGCAGCTGTCCGCAGTGTCGAGGGGAGGGAAGCGGTGCAGGCAACGACACTGCTCGCGCGACCAGTCCGAAGACTCGATGGGGAAGCCAAGGTACGGGGGATCGCTCGCTACACCGATGACCTCCACCTCCCTGGCCTTCTGCACGCTCGTCTGGTGACAAGTCCTTACGCCCACGCTCGCATCATCCGCATCGACACGAGCGCAGCCCGTGCGATCCCTGGCGTCGTTGCCGTGTTCACGGGCCATGACTTGCTCCCGGTCGGCCCCGAGCCAGCCGAGCGGGCGCGTCACCTCCTCGCACGCGACAAGGCTCTCTACGCAGGCCAGCCCGTGGCGGTTGTCATTGCCGATTCGCCCTACGCCGCTGCTGACGCCGCCAGCCTTGTTACGGTCGAGTACGAGGTGCTACCTGCTGTGACCGATCCACTCCGGGCCATGCGACCAGACGCACCGGCGATCCGCCCGAAGGAACTGGAGGGTGAGTGGGCTGAAGCCGGGATGCATGCAACGGTCGCGGGAGGCCAAGAACTCGACGTCCGTCGCCTGCCTGCCAATGTCACTAATGCCGTCCGTTTCCAGCGCGGCGCCGTCGAACAGGGATTCGCTCAGTCCGATGTAATCATCGAGCGCACCTATCGGACACCGTTTGTCCACCAGGCCTACATCGAGCCGCATGCCTCGGTCGCCATCCCCCGACCAGACGGCGGTGTGGCGATCCACACCACGACCCAAGGCATGTTCTATTGCCGGAACGTCACCGCGACGACACTCGGGCTGCCGCATGAGTTGGTCACGATTGTTCCCATGGAGGTTGGCGGCGGCTTCGGTGGCAAGACGGTGCTTCTCGAGCCACTCGTCGCCGCCGTTGCCCTGCGTTTGGGGCGGCCCGTCAAACTCACGCTGACACGGACTGAGGAGTTCTTGCTGGCCACGCCGGCACCGGCGGCGATCTTCGAATTGCGCGGTGGTTTGCGACGCGACGGGACACTCACCGCGCTCCAGGCACGCGTTGTCTTCGACTCTGGTGCCTATCCTGGTGCACCGGTCAACATCGCGCTTCTTCTCCTCGGTGGGACCTATCGCTGGGAGCACCTCGATCTCGTCGGATATGAAGTGTTGACCAACAAACCGGGCACCGGCGCCTACCGCGCCCCCGGTGTGCCCCAGGCGACCTTCGCGGTGGAGCAATTGGTCGATGAGCTCGCCCAGGCCATCGGGATGGACCCACTGGAGCTCCGACTCCGCAACGCCGCCCGGGCCGGCGACCCACAACCGAACGGCGTCCCGTGGCCACCGATCGGGCTCTTCCAGGTGCTTGAGCGCGTCCGCGACCACCCACTCTGGGAAAACCGGCAGCGTGTTCCCAACGAGGGGTGGGGTATCGCCGTCGGTGGCTGGCCAGGCGGCATCGAGCCCTGTGCAGCGAACGTCCGTCTCAACCACGACGGGACATTTACTGTCACACTCGGTGCCATCGATATCACCGGTACGCATACCGTCCTCGCGATGATCGCCGCAGAAGTCTTGGGCCAGCCACTTGAGCGCGTGCGCATCGCACTGCTGCCGAGCGACGCTGCCCCGTATGCGGGGATGAGCGGCGGCAGCAAGATCACCTACACCGTTGGGCTAGCTGTCAAGGCAGCCGCCGAGGAGGCGCGACGCCAGCTCCTGGAGATTGCTGCGAACGAGCTTGAGGTTGCACCGGAAGACCTGGAAGTCGTTGAGGGCGCCATTCGTGTGCGAGGCGTTCCCAATCGCCAGATGACACTCCAGCAGATCGCGGCCCTCAGTATGGCTTTCGGCGGTCGTTACGCACCGGTGTACGGAACAGGCCGGGTCGCAGTCACGCAGCAGTCGCCAGGATTCAACGCCCAGATCGCGCACGTGCGAGTCGACCCCGAGACAGGGCAGGTCGAGCTCCTCGATCTCGTCGCCATTCAGGATGTTGGGCGTGCGCTCCATCCGGCACTCGTCGAAGGACAAGTCCACGGTGGCGCAGCACAGGGAGTTGGTTGGGCATTGCACGAGGCGATGCGCTGGGACGAGAGCGGCCAACCGCTGAACCCGACGTTCCTCGACTACGATCTGCCAAAGGCAAGCCAGCTCCCCTCCTTGCAAGTCGAACTGGTCGAAGTGCCCTCACCGATTGGCCCCTTCGGGGCAAAGGGTGTCGGCGAACCTCCAGTTACCCCAACGGCCGCTGCGATCGCCAACGCCATCGCCGACGCCACCGGCTTGCGCTTCACTGAACTCCCGATCCTTCCAGAGCAGGTATGCGCGGCACTTACTGGTCTTAAGCGACAGTGACGTACCACTGCCCGTGGGGAGGCCCGAAGGGAGCGGCCGCAAAGAGCCGGCGGCTTGTTGCATCGCGCTCAGACAACTGGCGCTCAAGGTATCTGATTTCTTCGGGGCTACGGAGCAAGTCGTACGATTACGCTTGACATCGCGAGCCCGGACGCAGTCCCTTCGAACACAGCAACCAACCCGGGAGACCAGCCATGCGCCACAGCCGCGGTACCTAGCGGAGCGGCACCGTCTGCCATCGTCCCTGTTCCAGTACGAGGAGTTCCTCGTAGCCAACCGAACGGAGGAGCTGCGACGCCTCCTCAAACCCCGCTGCCACCTCCGCGGGCTGATGCGCATCTGCCCCAATTGTTACTGGAATCCCGAGTTCCCAGCATCGGCGCAGGATCCACTCACCAGGATATGGGGCGCCAATCGGCCGTCGCAGCCCAGCGGTATTGACCTCAATTGGGATTTCGGCCCTTTTGATCGCAAAGAGCGCGCGCTCCACAGCCTCCTGGTACCAGGACTCCGCCTCACGGAAATACCACTCCCCGACGTTCCACTGCTTTACTTTGTCCAGATGCCCCACTACCACCGGTATCCGGAGTCCCTGGGCCCACGCAGCAAGCTGCTCCATCAACCGGTAATAGTCCTCGACCAGCCGCCGCACCTCACCCCCATAGACGACATCCACTTGTTGCGCAAACGACTCTGCCGACTCATCAACCGCCCACGGTTGCCCTTCCGGGTCACGGCCAACAAAGTGGAGGCTCACCACCGCATAGTCCAGCTGGGCTGAAAGGACATGCGCTCGCTGGAACGCGGCTCCACCTGGTACCAGTTCAGCATCCAAGTAATCGAGTTCCACACCGACCCACACTGGGTAACTGCCGCGCCAGCGCTCCTGTACCAGACGCGCCTTAGCGACGTACTCCCGGAATCGTTCAAGAGTCATGGTCCAGCTACACGCGAAGGGAACCGGTGCGTGTGAGGAGACACCGACCGCCGCCAGCCCTGCCGCTTGGGCCGCCGCCACGAAGTCCTCGACCGTTCCCAATCCATCGCAGTACCCCGGGTGATTATGGTAACTTCCTCGCATCGCTCCTCCATTTCCCGAACTCATACTCGCCGAACGGATACCGTAGCCTCTGCGCGCGGCATGACCTCACACGCATGCGGCGGATTCCTAGCCCACACCCCAATCCACCAACATTCTCCAACACAACTGTAACCCCTATCTCTCATCGTCCACGCTCGATCCTCTGGCGCGGCCTCGATTGACTCCGGCTACACACGATGGCATGCACCGCCACACGGGACAAGTCTCTGAACGTTCATACCCCGAACAGTTCCTTCGCAACGCGTGTCAGAACACGCCTGGTTACCGGAAATTCCTCTTACAGCATCGCTTCTCATCCTCAACCCGCCGACAAGTCCAAACGGATAACCCACCACGCAAGAACCCTCGGGTAGGCGAGGGAGCTCCATGTCACCGCTTCACACGATACGACCACACGGATATCTTGCGCTGAGTCACGCCGCCAGTCACAATCGCACAGACAGGGGGACAATCCATGGGGGGCAGCAGTGCACCGTCACCATGATGAATCGTCTGTTCGCCACACCGAAGCGTATTACCATCTCGTCCTCGAGCGTATGACTCCCCGGGCGACCCCGCCTTTCGAGTCTGCCGAGATGCAGGAACGCGTCTGGGGACGCCGCTGGGGTGTTGAGAACGACGTCGGGCATCTTCGACTCTGCGTTCTACACCGACCCGGCGATGAGATGCACGCGATCGACCCGACCGGTCGCTACGACCCGACGATCGGTGCATACATCGATGAGGACGAGCAGTGGTATTGGCGTGACACGATGCCCCCCGACCTCATCCGTATGCAGGCCGAGCACGACGCCTTGGCCGCTGCACTGCGTGCCGAAGGCGTTGACATCGTCTATGTCGACTGTCCACCGCGTGATCCGCATGCCGTTTTCACGCGTGATATGGCAGTTGCTGTGAAAGGCGGCGCCGTCGTCTGTCGACTCGGCCTGGTCGGTCGCCACCCTGACTCCGGCCGGCGTGGGGAGGAGCGATACATCACGCGGCTCCTTGTCGAGCTCGGTATGCCGATCCTCCACACGATCCACGGTCACGGACTTTTGGAAGGCGGCTCGGTCTGTTGGTTGAACAGCTCCACCGTGGCGGTCGGCATGTCCTATCGGCAGAACGAGTCAGGCGTCCGCCAGCTGGAAGCGGTGCTGACCGAGCAAGGGGTCCGTGTGATCCGCGTCCCATTGCCCGGCTACGCTCTTCATCTCGACGGTGCCTGCGTCATGGTCGACTATGATAAGGCGCTCATCAACGTGACGCGGCTTCCCTACTGGTTCCTCGACACACTCCGTGAACTCGGCATCTCTCCAATCCACGTCTGGCCCACTGAGCCGCACGCCGTCAACTGTCTTGCCGTGCGGCCCGGGCGCGTCATCATCCCGGCTGGCTGCCCACGCACACGCGAGCGGTTAACCGCTGCCGGTATCGAGACGATTGAAGTCCCCTACGACGAGATCTTAAAGAACGGTGGTGGCATTCACTGCTCGACGCCCCCCCTCATCCGCGACCCATGAGGTGCCCTCACCAGGCAGCGAGAATCGAGCGTATCCACGGTAGATAGGAGCCACGCGCCTGGTTCCGTGGATTCAGTCGACGGAGACGGTCGCTTCACGCGTCCGTGCGCCAGGCTGGTACAGGCAAAGTGGATCACTCTAAAGGGTCCCCTGCCCCCGCCCATACACGGGCTCGCGAGCCTCACACATGAAGCGGAACGCACAGCGTCCACACTTGCCGCGGAACTGATCCGGGTCACGCAATGCAATGATGAGGGGATGACTCCGGGAGAGATGAACCACTTTTGTACGCACATCACCGACCGGCAACCGGAGAAAGCCCGCCGGATACACTTCGCCGGTATTCAAGATGAACAGAATCCCATTGCCGCCTCACTCCGCACCAAAATCGGCGACGACGATACGCCCAGCCGCGCTCGTCGCTGCACCGCCACCCGCCGGTACCATGGCGCCTCGGTTGTCTTCATGGCGAACGGAACCTGCTCAGTGACCTCAGCGAGCCAGGTGAGCACAGCCTCCGCTTCATCCGGCGTGAGCGGCGACAGTAGACGCCCGCGGCCTCCGCGCAGAAGGCAGAAGAGCCTCCAACGCTCGACTCCGAGCTCCCAAACACACTCGAGCATGGCGGGCAGATCATCCCCCGGGAACGGCACAGACGAGCGCGTTCACCTAAAGGGGAGGCCGAGTTCACGCGCTGTGCGCGCGGCTGTGAGTGCCTAGACGAAACTGTCCTCCACACCACGCAGCGAATCATGTCGCTCTGCTGTCGATCCATCCGGGCTCCAACGTCGTGCTCCCTGCCTCGCGGAGACAACGAAGCAGAGGAGGTGTCAGTGCAGATGTCCCGCTCGACGTGATCGAGACTGCAAAGCCACGTTCGCGAGCTCCAGCAATCAGCTTGAAGCGATCCGGACGAGCCAGCGGATTGCCGCCTGACAGCACCAAAGGCGGCAACAAGTAACCAAAACCACGCAGCGCATCGGGACGCTACAAAACTTCGTTGGTTGAGAGCAGGAGCGGATGGCGCCAGGGAACGGCTTCCGCTCGGCAATGACGACACGCCAACGAGCACGCCCGCGTCAGCTCACAAGACATCAGAAGTGGGCATGCAGCACACTGTAGCGTCGCGCTCTTCGCAACGACGTTTTAGAACAGGACAGCATCCACAACCATCGCTGCGAAGAGTAGCCCAAGATACTGCATCGAGTAGAGGAAGACGCGCTTCGCAAGCGAATCACTCCGTTCGCGGTAGAGTCGCGCAACAAGCCAGAGGAAACGTGCTCCCAGTACCATTGCAGCGATGAGATAGGGAAGCCCGAGGACACCAAGCGGATAGAAGAGCAGGCTGGTGAGTACCATGGCAATGGTGTAGAAGAGAATCTGCCGCCGCGTCTCTTCTTCGCCACGAACTGCTGGTAACATCGGCACCCCTGCAGCGGCATAGTCACCGCGCTTGTAGAGCGCCAGCGCCCAGAAGTGCGGCGGTGTCCAGGCAAACACCAGCAGAAACATCAAGATGGCCGGCAGCGCCACCTGCCCCGTCACCGCTGCCCAACCGACCAGCGGCGGTACGGCTCCGGCTGCTCCACCAATCACAATGTTCTGTGGTGTGCTCCGCTTGAGCCAGATGGAGTAGACAAAGACATAGAACAGGTTCCCTGCCAGTGAAAGGAGCGCCGCTACTGGATTCACGAAAGCAGTGAGGACATAGACAGCCAGGACGCTCACGGTCACACCAAAGATCAGCGCAAACTCCGGTGCCAGCCGACCACTTGGCAATGGTCGTCGCCGCGTCCGCGTCATGATCGCATCGATATCTCGATCGACATAGTGATTGATTGCCCCAGCTCCACCCGAGGCAAGCGCTCCGCCGATGAGCGCCCAGAACAGCGTGCCAAGGGCTGGTACCCCCTGTGCTGCGACGAGCATGGCGCAGAGCGTGGTGAGCAAGAGTAAGACCATCACACCTGGCTTGGTGAGGACGAGGTAGTCACGCAGGACTTCACGAAGGGGGCGACCCGACCGTACGCCACGTGCCGTTCCCGTCGCGGCAGGTACCACTTCCGCCAGTGGTGTCGCTCGATCGACCAGCGCTGTCAACACGAAGAACACCCAGATGACCGTCGCCACCGCCAGGTGTGCGACGCTCACCGCCGGATGCAGCCGGAACCAGATGTTTGCTGCCCCTACCAAGACTTGCGCCACCATCAGTGCGGCAGCAGCCAGCGAGAGACCGACCACCCACGGCGCATCACTGCGCAGACGGCGCACTTGCCAAGCCAGTACCAGGACCAGCAAGACAGCAACCAGTGCGATCAGACGATGTGTCAGATGCACATCCACATTGGTCCAACCGGTCGGAAACCAAAAACCACCACAGAAAGGCCATTCCGGGCACGCATAGCCGGCACCACGCTTGGCAGTATAGGCTCCGCTAAGCATCAGCACGAAGACCGCACCGATCGAGGCGAAGATCCACGATCGGACTGGCGAACGCACCGCGCGGCGAGCGAGCTCCGGCCACCACGTTCGGAAGGCCAAAATGACCGCGACCCCAAGGTAGCTCAACGCCACGCCGAGATGCAGTGCGACGATCGCCGCTTCCAGATGCGTCCACACCGTCACCGCCCCCAGCAGCGCCTGGATGATCACCAGCCCCACCGCGACGAGCGGCAACCGCCGTAGCCATGGGTCCGCCGTTCGGAGGCGCCAGCCGGCTAGCGCGACCGCTCCGGTGAGCAGGATGACTCCGAGTGCAATCAGCCGATGCACATATTCAATCCACGCGAGGAGATCCCATCCAGGGATCACTTGCCCATTGCACAGCGGCCACTCTGGTCCACAACCGAGCCCGGCCCCGGTAACTCGCACCGTCCCACCCACGACGATCAAGAGATACCCCGCGATCGCCACCGCCAGCGTGAGCCAACGCATTCGCTGGCTCCCCACTTCGACTGCGCTGTGCATCGCTGCCCCCGAGAATGCGTTGTCACCCGACATACGACACTCGCCGTTAGTCTACTACAACGAGCGTAACCGAGAAATCCGCCGAGTGGTGTCAGGGATCACCCGATCTTCCACGGCACGCGGCTCAACTCAAACCACGAGAAACCATACAAGAAGATAAACAGGATCAAGAACACGACCGAGATGACTAACGTGCCAGGCACCTCGAAGGTTCGGTGTGCAGCCGCAGCCGCCGGTTCTCCGCTACCACCGGCAATGGCTGGATAGGGGCTGAACGCTTCGGGGACGATGCGCCCGACGGCTGGCCGGGGAGTGCGGTGACCCACAAAGACCGTCGCCACCGCAACCGCGACGAACATCGCCCCGCCGATGACTGCAATAATCCCCCCGATACCCATCATCGCGAGGAACACTGCAATCTCCGGCCGCAGTTCTTGCAAGTTCACACCGAGCACCGGCGCGGTTGAGAAGGTGATGTCCCAGTGCCGCCGCGGAACGCCCCAATGCCCAGCCAATCCCATCCCAAGACCAAGGATGAGCATGCCGAAGCCATAGACGTATGGCTGCCACTGCGCCAGCCGCCGGAACAGCAGCTGACGCTGGAAGATGAGTGGAACAAGGTAGTACGCAATCCCCATGAACGCCGACGTCGTCCCCGCGACGACCGTCATGTGGAAATGCGCTGGAACAAGCAATGTATTATGCGAAATCATGTTCACTTGCGGCCCACCAATGATCACCCCGCTGATCCCGCCTAAGAGCCCAAAGAGAATCATGCTCACGACGAGCGCAGCGAACCCCGGCTCACCCCACGGCGCTCGGCGTAGCCACTCGAAAAGACCACGGCGATACCCTCGTTCGCGCAGGGCCAGCTCCATCGAGGCTGGGATACTGAAAGCATGAATAAGACTGCCCATGACTGCCGCGTACATGAAGTAGCTCGCATTGACGTTCTTGACCCAGGTTCCCAGACCTGGATCGACCAACAGGTGGTGCATCGCCCCCATGTTGATGAAGAGGACGTAAAGCACAATAGCGATCCGGCTCAACCCTTCGTTCACTGGCCGCGCACCGGTCGTTAGGCTCGCCAGCCCGTACCACACGCCAACCATAGCGGCAAGATTCACCTGTTGCGCGCCATGGCCCAGCCCCCAGTACAGCAATCGGTAGATTCCTGGATCGACCTCCGGAATGACTCCCAGTGTCCAGAGGAACACCGGGAACAAGGCGAGTGCACCGGAGAGCAACGACCAGAGTGCGATGATCGCCGCCCCCATCAACGCGAACGTAAAGAGCGGCAAGCTCCCAACATCGCCGCGCAAGCGTGCTGCAACAATGTTGACAAAGAAGTGTACGACCGCCAGGATAGCTCCCACCGCGAAAACAAGCACTGCCGCGTAATACCACGGCGTCTCAGCCCGGAGTGGCGGGTAAGAGGTGAACATCACCGTCGCCTGGCCACTCAGCATCAGCACAGTAGCGATGACCGAGCCCCCAAGCATCATCACGTAGGCAACCCAGCTCAGCCACGGAATAACCATTCGTGTACTGAGGAGAACGGTACTCGCAAAGATCAACCCCGCGACCTCGAAGAAGAGGATCCAGAAGATCAGCATCACCACGCCATGGGTTGAGAGGAATTCATAGAACAGCTTCGCGGCGAGGAGATGCACAGCCTGCCATCGCGTCAAGGTGATGAGCAAGGCCAATACACCCCCAATCGTGAGATAGACCACCGCCGTCACCGCGTTCAGCATGATCAGTCGCTCGGCCGAGCGATCAACCGACAGACCCGTTATCTCGCACCGTCGCATCATTGCTGCTGTCGCCATCGTCCCACCTCACTCTGTCACGATGATCCGGCCGATCATGAGATGGTGGCCCAGACCGCAGTACTCATTGCAGATTAGTGGAAACTCTCCCGTCTCTTCGGGCGTCAGTTCCAGCACCGCGACATACCCCGGCAAAACCTGCACGTTGATGCTGTGAGGCGGCATCACCAGCGAGAAGCCATGTTGCACATCGCGCGAACTGATCAAGAACCGGTAGGTCTCGCCGCGCTTCAGTTGGACCACTGGTTGCCACGCAAAAGCGCGCGCATCCAGATACACATCACCACCCGGCGGCGGTGCGACCACTGGCACCCCGTCACGCTGTCCAATCTGGTATTGCTGGATGAACGCCTCCGCCTGTGAGGCAAAGGTCACCGGATCGACCCGATACGAGTGAAGGCGGTTTTGTTCTTCCCCGATAAGCGGCCAGACGAACGCGATCATCAGGAACATCGCAATGCCCCAGATGACCGTCAACCACACCCAGAGCCGCTCGTCACGGCCTAACCCCTCCCACCAGACACCGCGCGGTTTGGCAAGCGCGCTGACTCGGCTCGCCATTTTCACACCTCCCGCCGAGCGCCCATCACCGACCAAAGAGCGGGATGAACCCCAGATCGATCAAGCCCCAGATCAGGTAGAAGAGCGTCGGCACAACCAGCCCTGCCATCAAGATCAGAAAAATGTCATCCAACAGCACCTGTGGCCACGGAACACGCTCCGACCGCTCCTCGCGCCCTTCCATCGGCGCCTCCTTTCGTGTCTCACGCCTCTACGCATACTGTAGGAATACAACTCGATCCGTCAAGGGGGAGCACCGTTCGGGACGTTACAAAAACGTGACAATCACTTTATGAAACATCCATGTTCTATAACCAGAGGAAACAGAGAAATACCCATCGGAGCTATTCTTTCCCACTACCACTTCACCATACGTTTCTTTCCGCGACCTCATATGGCTACTCTCGCTCCTGTAATTCGCGATTTGCCTTAGACACGGTCCCCAAAGGCAAAAATATCCCCGAGCAACGAGCACTGACTCCTGAGCCTACTAGGAGTCGTGAACCTTATCCCAAACCAGAAGCATCCACACTGCTCGGAACGAATTGCAGGGGGAGAAGATACGCACGGCTACTCAAGACGACGGACTGAGGTAGACCGAGTCGCACACCGCCGCCTTTCACCAGCAACAGGTAGGCCCATGCATTGATGCCCGCGTGACACGGGTCTGGCTCAACCCGGTCATCAATGGACTCAAATCCAGCTGTCGCGCCTTATGGAATACGCTCGCCTTGGTCGATTCAACCGCTTAACTGCGCCCGGGTGTGAAGAGTTCGCAAGTCGAAGGAGAAATGTGGCTCCCCTGGTGAATCGACACGATCAATACTCGCTCACAATCAAGAGACCAGTCATCTCTCTGAACGCCGGGCCACAGAGTTCCGTGCAGAGGAGCCGGTATTCCCCCGTTCGTTCGGGACGAATGGTGATGATCGCGACTGTTCCCGGAACCACCCGAACGGCCAGCCGCCGTTCGCCCAAATCGACGAGGAGTCCGTGTGTCACATCACTGGCCGAGATATACAGTCGATACTCGGCTCCACGTCGGAGCTTCAGTATCGGGTACCAGCCATCAGATCGCCCGATAAGATACGCCTCCCCACCCGGTGGAGCGACAATCGGGAGTCCGTTGTGCTCACCAACCCGATACGCCGCAACGAACGTCGCGACCCGCTGCTCGAAGCGTTGCGGATCCTCTTGTTGCCAGCGGATGCCATCTGCGCTCCGTGCCATAACTGGTGCAATAACTCCGAAGCCTATGAAGGCAAGCGGGACCACGAACAGAGCTATGGTCGCGACCGAAAGGGATACCCGCCTGAGGTTCGGACTTCCCGCGACAGAGCGCAGCGCGCTGGGTCGCGCTGCGCGAAGAAGGAGCGCGAGAAGGACTGCTGCATAGAGCCCTCCACCACCCACCCACATAATTGCGCCGCCAAGCCGCTGGTCAGCCAGTGGGTCGATCCCCCACAGAGCGGCCGCCTCGGCGTACACACCGTAGAGGGGGCGTGGCGCGAGGGTCACGGTCGCGCAGACCAGATCCGTCGCCATCCACGTCGCGAACACAAGAAGCACAGCCGTCTGCGGAGAAAACCGGCGATGCCGTGGGAGCGGATCCAGCAGCACCGACCAGAACAGAAATGCGCCTCCCAGAAAGCTCACGTGCTCGACCTCATGAAGGAAGGGGACGCGCACTGCTGCATCATAGAGCGGAGGGTAGTGCCAGAGTGCAAAGGGCCCCGTCGCTGCGAGGAAGGCGGTCACAGGATGCGTGAGCACACGCAACAGTGCCACAAGACGCCGTTGCTGGACAAGCCAACGCAGTGTCCCGGCCGGCAAGCCCCGCAGGAACGTGCGGGCCGGTTGCCCCAGGGCGAGTAGCGGTGCCGCGACCAACATCAGGAGCGTATGCTGCACCATGTGCACGCTGAACCGCACCGTATTCCCGTGGTCGGGGGGACCCATCAGAGCAACCGCGACCACTTCCAGACCGCCCAGGAAGGCGATTGCACGCCAGCGTGAGGGGACGAGGCGCCCTGCACGCCGGGCTCCCCGACGAGCAGCCCCATACGCAACTGCCAGACTCAGGAGAAGGACAGTCAACGGCGGATCGAGGTGCCAGGCTTGAACAAGGTCGGTCGACGTGACAGTGACGTGTAAGAGCGGAAGGAGCGGCGCCAGCATTTTTCGCTCCTCAGAGAAGGCGCCGCCCGCGGGAACCACACGCTAGCTCTTCGGGACAGGTTGTCCCATTCGCTCTTCGAGCGCTCGAATCGCTTCGCGGTCCCGCGTGATCAGCGTCTCCAGATAGGCCCGCAGGGTCATCCGCCCGCGGGGCGTCTCGAACTCCTCCTGCCACACCTGATCAGGAAGATCGCGCACCATGGCGAGGGTCGCCTCGCGCGCCGTCCCAAACTGGCTCAGTAGCACCGTCGGAGTCAGTCCCAAAGCTGTTTGATGGACAGTCAGGAGCGGTTCCCCCTCGTCATCGAGGATCGTCCGCTCACCGCCTCGCAGCATCTCCTTGATCGCCTGCGAAGCATTCAACTCACGGTTGCGAAGTTGGTAGAGGATCCCGAGCGGACTTGATGGGTCGTCGATCGAACCCGACCCCGCGTTCATTGCCGCGAGCATCGGCCGGAAACGCTGGTTGAGCTCCCGGTACGTGGCAATCAACGCTTCAATCACGTCTCGATCGGCCATCGACGTCCCTCCACCACCGCCCGGATTCCGACGATCGCTGTCTACAATAGCGGAAAGTGGAGACAACGCGCAAGTTGTCCACATCACGTCAGAGGTCGCGATAGCACCTCGAACTTGCGCTATTCCCGGAGATCTCGTCCAACACCCGAGCGCTTGACCGGGGACTCACGTGATGCACCGGCATCCCGATCAGTGCTTCTGTCCAGCTTCTCGAAGGCTCCACCCGGGACGACGTTCGTACCCACTGTTCTCGATTTCAGTAGCACGTCACTCCTGTTCTCCTATCCTGCACGAGTACGTTGCTCTTGGGGCAGCATCATGCTACGATCCGTTCAGTCAGCAAGCGGTTCACCGCTAAACAAAAACGCGAGGAGGTACTTGATGAAATCCCGAGCGGCAGTTCTGTACGGCCCGACTCGCTCTTTCAGTATCGAGGAGATTGAGGTCGATGAACCGAAGGAGGGGGAAGTCCTGGTCAAACTGGTGGCGACCGGGCTCTGTCACTCCGACTGGCACTTCGCCACGGGAGCTGCACCAGTGCGCTTCCCAATGGTCGTGGGCCATGAAGGCGCAGGGATCATCGAGAAGGTCGGGCCCGGTGTCACCGACCTCAAGCCTGGCGACCATGTCGTCCTCTGCTACATCCCAGCATGTGGCAAGTGCCGCTGGTGCTTGAGCGGGCTCGCTGCCCTCTGCGATCGCGGTATCCTCCTCACACAAGGTGCCCAACTCGACGGTACCTTCCGCTTGCACAAGGACGGGCAGGATATCGCCCAGTTTGCGCTCGTTTCGGCGTTTAGCGAGTACACGGTCTGCCCGGTCGACTCGGTCATTAAGATCGATCCGGATCTCCCGTTGGATCGGGCATGTCTGGTCGGCTGCGCTGTTCCCACCGGCTGGGGTGCCGCCGTCAACCGCGCCCGGGTCCGTCCCGGGGAGACGGTGGCGATCTTCGGCACCGGCGGTGTCGGGATGAACGCGGTGCAGGGTGCCGCCATGGCCGGAGCGGAGAAGGTGATTGCGATCGATTTGGTCGATTGGAAGTTGGAGAAGGCCAAGGAGTTTGGGGCCACCCACACCATCAACCCCACGCGGGAGGATCCGATCCAGCGGATTATGGACATCACCCACGGCGTCGGCGCCGACGCCACCATCTTGACTCCAAGCTTAGTGACGCCCGCGCTTTTGGCGACTGCCACGCGTGCGACACGCAAGGCCGGTCGGACAGTCATCGTGGGGGCCATCGGCCGTGATCCGAATGAACCGGAGACTCCTCCACTCGACCTTATGTTCATGCTCATGGCAAAGGAAGTCTTCGGGACAATCTTTGGCCATAATGTGCCACGCATCGACATTCCTCGCCTTCTCGCGTTGTACCGTGACGGCAAGCTCAAGCTCGACGAGCTCGTGACGCGACGCTATCGGCTTGACGAGATCAACCAGGCCTATCATGACGTCGAACAAGGACGCGTCATCCGCGGCGTGTTGATCTTCGACTGAGAGAGAATTTCTCGGGAACGGTCTCCTCCCTGGGCAGCGGGAGATTGCTGCCCAGGGAAATGCTGTGTTACGGGTCGCATCGGACAGGACAGTCACCCCCATGCTAAGATCGCTTCGAGGAACCGGCACTCTTCCGAGTGCCACCCGCATCAGGCACTGTTCGACAGGTAGGCAGACGATGGCTCCGACGACGCCAAATCGGTCGACACCGTTACGTTGTCCACTCTGCCGCCGGGAGCTCCAAGACGTGATCATCCGCCAGATCGGTCGGGTCACGGCCCAGCTCCCGTGGCAGCTCCACGCCGGACGCTGTCCCGAGCATGGTTGGTTCCAGACGGAAGTGATCAGTCGTCCGCCCCGCGAGATCTTCCCAGTCAGCCGCCCGGGCGGGATCGCCCGCCGCATCGTGCTTGACGACAAGGAGATCTATGCGTTCCCGACCATTTGGAACCGACTCGACACGCGGCAGGAGGTCGACCCCTTCGATGCCCGATTTTGGGAAATTGACTGGGAGCGATTAGGCGTCCGCCCCCCAACCATGACACCGACTGCCGATGTCGTCGAGACGGTCGGGCGGAGCAAGCGCCATGCCTGAACTCCCAGAGGTCGAGGCAGCCCGGCGCGGCATCGCTGAGCAGCTCGTTGGTCGGACCTGTACTGGCTACGAGCTCTATCGCCCACGACTGATTGTCGCACCATCGGGGCTGACACTCGACGCGATCGTCGGCCACCCACTGGAAAGCGTCGGTCGCTGGGGAAAATATCTCTGGCTCGTCTTCCCCTCCTGTGCACTCCTTGTGCACTTGAAGCTCACCGGTCAGCTCGTTGCGCGCGGAAGTAGTATCCCCGGCTTTGCCGCCGGGCATCCCGTTCCCCCTTATGACGCACCACTTCCACACAAGTCGACCGCTCTCCGCATTGACTTTGCGCCGGATGCACACCTGTTTCTCACTGACGTGCGCCACTTCGCCCGTGTCCAGCTTCTTCCACCGACTGAACTCCCAGCAACGTTGCAGGCACTACGCCTCGGCCCCGACGCCCTCAGTCCAGACTTCACGCTTGACACCTTCCGCACCGCGCTCGCCCGCCGGCGTGGGATACGTCTGAAAGCAGCACTGCTCGATCAGCGGATCGTCGCCGGGCTAGGCAACATTTACGCCGACGAGAGCCTGTGGGTTTCCCAGCTGCACCCCGAGCGGCCAGTCATGACGCTGACCGACGAGGAAATTACGCGGCTCTACTGGGCGATCCATGAGGTGCTGAAGATCGCAGTTCCACTCGGAGGAGCAAAGATCCTGAACGGGCGAGCGGTTCCCCCGGTCGGCGAGTTTCCCTACGTCCATGGTCGGGCCGGGCAGCCCTGCATCCGCTGTGGCACCGTCATCCTCAAACGCACTGTTGCCGGTCGCGGAACCTACTTTTGTCCGCGGTGTCAGTCAGCGAAGAAGCCAACGATGGAACCAAGCCCTGAACTCTCGGCACGAGCAGCGTCTTGACATTCCTTTAAGCACTCTCGTGCCGAGCAGCTCCCACAGGCTGCGCGTGCCCATTCGCCTCGTAGACCTCGCGCTTGAGCACGCAGATGAACGGGAGATTACGGTAGAGTTCTCGATAGTCCAGACCGTAGCCAACAACGAACTCATTCGGTATGGTGAATCCCACGTATTTCACGGGGACTGGAACGAGTCGCCGCTCCGCCTTGTCCAGCAGCACACAGATCTCAATGCTCGCCGGATTCCGTTCGCGCAGCGTGCGGAGAATGAAGTCGAGCGTCAGCCCCGTGTTAACAATGTCCTCGACCAAGAGGACATGCTTGCCGCTGATATCGAGATCGAGATCCTTCCGAATGGCAACCCCTTCCCGAAGATCGCGTGAGAGCTGCAGGTAATCGATCGCGAGCGGCCGCGTGATCGCACGTGCAAGGTCGGCAAGGAAGAATGTAATCCCCTTGAGCACGCCAACGAGCACGAGCGATTCCCCTGCATAGTCCTCGGAGATTTGGCGGCCGAGCTCGGCGACTCGACGCTGGATCTCAGCCGGGCTCAGGAGTACCCGCTCGATCTGATCTGGCCGGAGTGAAGTGATGTCGACGGAACCGTACCCAAAGCGCGACAAGATCTCATGATAGTCCTTACGATAGAGAAGGACAATATTCACATGTGGATAGAGCTCTTTGAGACGTCGCACCTTACGGTGCTTGCGCGTCACGAGGCTCTGCTTCATCGTGGTGAGTTCGACGTAGAGATCTTGCTCGGGGAGGTAGAAGTCCGGGGTGAACTGCTCGGCAATCCGCCCATCCTGCCAGCGAAGGGGAAACGAACGCGGCTCGTATTCCCAAGCGATACGGTAGAAATCGAGGAACGCTGCAAACTCTGCTTCAGCCGGATGCGCAAAGCGTACCCGTTGTGCCCGCTCTTCCGGGGCCACCAGCAGATGCTGCACCTCTGCTGTCATCAGCCCTCCTCATTGCCGACTTTCCCACTTGCACTTCTCCTACTCCTCCCCGCTATCAGTATAGCACAACGCAGGCGGCAAAGAGCATTCAAAGGTCAGTGCCATTTTGGCACCATTCTCGTACGGACGCCACGAACCTACTTCTCATCCTCTGTGGGCTGGGATCACACCGTCAGTACCGTCATGACTACACCGGAAGCTGTTCAAGACCACACCAGTGCCCGACGGGCACGTACCCCGTGTGCATCGCCGCTCGGTCTGGCTCGCCCACAGCGCCTCAGACGGAAACCTACTCCTCAGCCGGCAACCCATAGCGGTGCCGTGCCTTGCTCGTCACCGTGATCCGGTCTCCGGATTCACCAGGCTTCCGCGCGATGAACCCTCGACGCGCCTGCTCGGCAACCCATACGTCGTCAAATCCGTACCGCTCTGCCAATGCGACGAACGCCTCAACCGAGAGTGACCCCGCTTCCACCGCCTTTCGATACAACTCGCGCCGGCGCACCTCATCCTCGGAGTCCGGTCGCAGGAGCAGGCGCCCAACCGGATGACCACCCGATCGTAACGAGGCGATCACCTCCGGCAGGTCGCTCACTTGAACGTTCCGGTAAATCCAGCCGTGTGGATACACGACGATGTTCGGCCCCAGATCACAGAGATCGATCGAATCGCAGGTATTCACCATGATCTCGGCATCCAGCCCCGCTCGCTTGAGTTCAAGTCGGAGCCGTGCTGCAACCTGTTGCGCCCCCTTCTGTGTGCAGTGGTTGGCTGTGCAGACCAGCACGTGCGCTCGGCACCAGTACATGTGCGTGTCCTCTCAAGCTACGACATTCCAAAGATTCATGCTCCTGAGCGACACAAAGTGCCCTCTGCGCCTCTGGAAAGTGTAAATCTGCTGCGCCCGGTGGATCTCCTTCTTCAGCCCCCTGTCTTCCCCCTCTACTGAAGGCCTCGCCCCACTTGATCCAGCGCCACTTTGCCACTCTACTCCGCGCTCCGCACCCGCTGATGACGCGGCGACTCACACCAGGCCGGCTCCTGTCAGCGGCGCAGAGACACCGTACCTGCCGACTCCAACTCCAGGCCGAGCGCCAGCCAGCGCGAGGCATGACGGTCCGCAAGCGCACTTGAAAGCCAAAGGGGACACCCCGCCCGACGTCGGCGATCATCCGTTGTTTCCCCGGCAACGACGAGGACGCAATGGAGGTGACCAGTACTTTGACTGCTGGGAAACGCCACTGCGTGACGCTGCACGGCCCCGCCTCTCACAAAAGATCAGCCAACTTGTCCGCCCCCGGGAACGCAGATATGCGGCACCCGACGCAACACCGAACTTCTCGGGGATCAACTCCTGCCCCGTGATAACGCCTGCAGATCGCACTGATCCAGCACGGGACCCTTCGCAGAATTCAATCGCGACACGGACAGCGCTGTCAGCCATACCGGTACTGGACGCCAAAGCCGCCTCTCGGATAGGTCCAGGCAATGTTCCGGAACTCAAAACAGACAATGCGGCACGTACCGCACTCGACGCATCCCTCATAAGAGAACTTGACTCGGCCATCCGGCAGTGGCGTATAGCACGCAGCTGGGCAGCACACGATGCATTGTTGACGCTCGCACTGCAGACAGAGATCGGGGTCAATGATCCAGATATGGGCGCGTTCACGGTCGACATGGTAGGGTGTCGTGGCGAGCTTGCGCTCGAGCCCGGCACGGTCCTGGATGGGATCCATCACTCGTACCATCGATGATTTCCTCCTCGACCGCCCCCAGTCTAACACGAGGGCTGACGGGACTGCCTTTCACTCTTGTTCATGCCAGCGTTCTCTCTGCGGAAACACTCGGAGAGCGGTCACCAGAGCCAGCCGCCTCCCGCACCCTTCCTCATTCCCTCATCCTCCCCGAGCCAGCGTTTTGCTGTCTCAACAGGGCTTTCACCATGCTGCCGCCACGGAGTACACTCTGCGAGCCGGGGCTTTCCGGCCCCGTTGAATGAAAGGCGGCACGATCAATGTCCAATGCGGTCACTCCTCCTGAACGGATCTGTATCTTTTGCGGTTCCCGTCTCGGCAACCGGCCAATCTATCGTTTGCATGCCGAGCGTCTTGCCCGGCTCCTTGCGGAGCGTGGTATTGGGATCGTCTACGGTGGCGGGAGCATTGGACTCATGGGCGTGGTCGCTGACGCCGCGCTCGAAGCAGGTGGTGAGGTGATCGGCGTGATTCCTGAGGTCCTCATGGCACGCGAATTTGCACATCCGAACCTCACCCACCTCCATATCGTTCGCACAATGCACGAGCGCAAGGCACTCATGTCAGATCTCGCCGATGGGTTCGTCGCACTTCCCGGTGGCTTCGGGACACTCGACGAACTCTTCGAGATCGTGACGTGGGCTCAGCTGGGTATCCATAGTAAACCAGTGGTGCTCCTCAACTCTGCCGACTACTACCGGCATTTGCTCGCCAGCGTCCGTCACGCGGTCGAGGAGGGTTTTATCACCCCGGAGCACGCTGGGCTCCTGGTTGTGACCGATGACCCCGAAGAGGCAGTCGAAGCTTTGTTAACCTATCAACCACCGATTGCGGTCCCACGCTGGGTGGGACGTGAAGAGCGCTAGCCCCCCAATCGCCGGAGCTGGAAGTGCGCGGTCCCCAACACGACCTCCGCATCGGTCCAGGCCCACAAGCGAGCGAGCGCCGGTCCCGGTCCGAGCCGTTCCATGCGCTCGACAAGTAGCGGGTTTCCGCCGGCGGCCAGCCCGATACGCTGCGGCCCCACCGCGAAGTAGTGCACTGTCACACCGAACTCGGCATCGTGCACCAGTTCACCATCCGTCGCAGTCACTGCTCGCCAGAGCTCGACCGCGTGAGACAGATCCGGTACCGCGATGAGAACCTCCGCCAAACCGCGCGTTCCGTTTGCATGCTCAGCCTGCTGCCCATGTGGGACGCGTTCAATACGTGGTGTCACATCCTCGATGAGGAATGGAACCAGACCAGTGAGTTCGTCCAGTGGTGTCGCTCCCTTCCAGGCAATCGTCACTCCATCTGGCCGCCGCCTGCTGCCCTCACTGAGACGTAGTGTGATGCCGCGTGCGACAATTTGCTCAACATCAGCCTCGAGACCGTCGCTTAGAAGGCAAAGATCGATCATCCCCCCACCTAGCTCGCGATACCGGTACCAGCGATGCTCTGGATGCGGTTCGCGAAAGGCGATGAGCTCCAAGTACGAGCCATCCGCGAACCCGATTAAGGCATTGTGAGTACCTGTTGGGTGCTCACCACCCCGCACGACCGTAAACCCAGCCTCGTGATATGCCTGAATCGCAGCCTCGAGATCCTCGACCAGGATCACAAGATGATCAACGTGTTGCAACATAGTTACCCTCCTCTGCACTCTCCGAGGCCTATCGTCCCAGTGTATCGGCGGTCTAGGCTCTTGCGCTTCCCCAATTTACCAATGCTGGTTCTTGTACGGTCTAAGAATGCACGGCGACTCTCACTCTCACGCAAAGGCTCATTGGCACAGCCTCCACCCGTTGCCAGAGAGAACCGCATCCTGAGTTCCCGCTCTTGGCCTCAATGTGCTGAACATGACCACGAGAGGCGACCGGCACTCGGCCTCTCCACACAAGCTGCTTTTGGTTCTGCTGCTCTCCCATGCCCCCAACCCTACCAACCGCTGAGCTCAGAAGTAGGAGAGCGTTAGAGCTCCAAGCACTTTCCACCCCCTAGTGCGAGCAACCATACGAGACATGGTTGCTCGAGTGCATCACTGCAGGACCTTTTGAGCAAGGAGTAGAGCCCCCTGGAGGATGACGACTACCCGTGGCAAGGCAAACATCTTCCTGCAGGACCCTAAGGCTGCACACGATGGGATCCTTGAGACCAGCCAGACGTTCTTGCCGAAGCGGAACGCATCTAGGTACACTGGCCGAAGCCGTGCCAGCGGCTCGCGGCAGCTCGAGGTTTCCGCGAGACGACCGAAGGTCGTTCGGCTGTCCCGCGGGAGCACTCGAGAGTGACGGCGACTGCTTGCTCCCGCACAGCCATGTGAAGGTTCGAGTCCGAGGTCGCTCAGGACGAAGGACTGAATGATGGGTGTCAGCCTCGCGCTCCTAGGGCTTCTCGCATTTGCCGCGCCTTGGCTCGCAGCCCGATTGCAACAGCGTTTCGGTTACCTCGCAGCGCTCGTTTCAGGCGGGACGTTTGTCTGGTTCGCCCTTCAACTGCCTCATGTCGTGGGCGGTGCCGAGCGGCTCGAGGAGCTTCCTTGGTTACCGACGCTTGGGACAACGCTGAGTTTGCGCCTGGACGGCCTTTCGCTCACTTTCGCGCTTCTCATCACCGGGATCGGAGCGCTCGTTGCGCTCTACGTCGTCGGGTATCTGGAAAATCACCCCCGACTCCCGCGTTTCTGGACCTCACTCCTCCTGTTTGAGACTACGATGCTCGGACTCGTTTTGGCCGACGATATTGTCCTGCTCTTCGTCTTTTGGGAACTCACAAGTGTCTCCTCCTTCTTCCTCATCGGCTTTGCGGATGAGCGCCCGCGCGCGCGGGCAAACGCCCAGCAAGCCCTGATCGTCACGGTGGCCGGGGGTCTTGCACTCCTTGTGGGGCTGCTCCTGCTTGCCCAGCAGCAAGGGAGTTTCCGTCTGCGCGAGCTCGTGACCATGGGTTCCCTACAGCCACCCGAGACGCTCATCACTGTGGCATTCCTGCTTATCCTCTTGGGCGCTGCAACGAAGTCTGCGCAGTTCCCCTTTCACTTCTGGCTCCCCAACGCCATGGAGGCGCCCACACCGGTGAGTGCGTACCTGCACTCGGCGACCATGGTCAAGGCAGGGATCTATCTCCTCGCCCGACTTCACCCAGTCTTGGGTAGTCACCCCTGGTGGCAACCATCACTCCTCACTCTCGGACTGCTCACTGCGCTCACGGGAGCGGCACTCGCGATACCGCAGCGCGACTTGAAGCGTCTCCTCGCTTATAGCACCGTGAGTGCGCTCGGGACGTTAGTCTTTCTCCTCGGCTTGGGAGACGCCGGGGTAAAGCCATTCGCACTCTTTCTCATCGCCCACGCTCTCTATAAAGGCGGAGCGTTTTTGGCTGCCGGTGCCATCGAGCACGTCACAGAACGGCGAACGCTCGACGCACTCGGTGGTCTCTGGCGAACCGCGCCGGTCCTCGCTGGTGCGACTGGGTTGGTGGTACTGGTTGCTGCTGGCCTGCCGCCCACGCTTGGATTCGTTTCCAAAGAAGCAATCCTGGAACTTGGTGTCGAAACGCTGTCTCCGCTGCTCCTCCTTCCCCTCCTTCTCGCCTTCGTCGGTCAAACCACCGTGGCGTGGCTCCTCCTCCGGCCACTTCTGGCACGTCCACCGGAGAGTCTCCACCTGCACCATGCACACTGGTTCTCGCTTCTGACTGGGCCGATGCTTCTTGGGCTGATCGCCTTGGGAGGAGGTTTTGCGCTCGATCCCCTTAGATCGTTGATCGCCGCAGTGATTGCCAGCGTGCAGGGAGCAACGCCTCCTCCAGTGAAGCTCACCCTCTGGCACGGGTTCACGGTGGCACTTGGCACGAGTGGTTTTATCCTCCTCTCCGCTGGACTGATCGCCGCGGTCTGGCCGCGCATCGCGCCCGTGGGGGACCGTCTGGCAATTACGGAACCGCTCGCCGAGCGCCCCCGCGGGCTCGGCCGTCTGGCACCCGAACGAGGCTACCAGTCACTCATGAGCATGGTTCTGCGCTTTGCCGACGTGCAGACCCGACTCCTTCAGAACGGCTATCTCCGTGTTTATGTGACGGTTATCGTCGCTACCGCGATCCTGTTGATCATCGTCAGTGTGCTGCGCAGCGGGCTGACGATACCGGCTCCGCTCCCACCTTTGACAATCGTCGATCTGCTCGATGCCGTTCTCGTGCTGATTATCATTGTCAGTAGCTTTGTCACCGTGCGTGCCACTGAGCGACTCGTCGCCGTTGCGGCGCTGGGCGCACTGGGGTTCAGCCTCGCTCTGCTCTACGCACGGTATGGTGCACCGGACTTGGCACTCACCCAAGTCCTGGTTGATACCCTGACGGTCGTCCTCTTAGTCTTTGCCTTCTACCGATTACCCCGGTACGCACAGCTTTCCTCGACTCCAGCACGCATCCGTGATGCCGTCCTTGCAACTGCCTTTGGTGTTGTAATGGGCGTCTTTGCGCTGCTGGTTCACTTCTTTCGGTACCCGGAACGCATTTCCAGCTATTTCGCCGAACAGGTGTATGAGGCCGCTCACGGGCGCAATGTGGTGAACGTGATTCTGGTTGATTTCCGTGCATTGGACACGCTCGGTGAGATTACCGTTCTTGGGCTCGCTGCACTCGGTGTCGCTGCGCTACTCGCTGTTGGGAAGGGGGCTCGGGACTGATGACTGCGCTCCCGTCGCTCATCCTGCGTACCGCTGTCCGGTGGATCTCCCCCCTACTGCTGTTGTTTAGTCTCTTCCTGCTTCTGCGTGGACACTACGAACCGGGGGGAGGCTTCAGCGGTGGCCTCATCGCTGCGACCGGTTTTGCGCTTCTCACCTTCGGCTATAGTTTGAACACGGCACGGCGTTTGTTGCGGGTACCTCCGATCACGCTCGTTGCCGTCGGTATCGGTCTCAGCCTTGCAACCGGGATCCTTGCGCTCATCACCGGGAAACCGTTCCTTACCGGACTTTGGGTCAAGGTTCCTCTTGCCGGGACAGTGACGCTCGAACTTGGCACCCCACTTCTCTTTGACGTCGGCGTGTACCTCACAGTCATCGGCGCGACCCTCACAATGCTGTTTGAGTTCGCAGAGGAGTGAACAATGGAGTTCCTCTTTGCGATCATGATCGGAACACTCTATGGCTGCTCGCTCTACCTCCTGCTGCGCCGTAGCATTGTCAAGCTCGCTATTGGGCTTATCCTTCTTGGCAATGGAGCAAATCTCCTCATCTTCAGTGCCGGCGGCTTGGTACGGGGTCGCCCACCGCTGGTGCCAGAGGACGCCACCAGCGTGCCCGCCCCGTACGCCGACCCGCTCCCGCAAGCACTGATCCTGACCGCCATCGTCATCAGCTTCGGCGTACTCGTCTTCGCTGTCGCGCTGATCTATCGAACATACCGCGCCCTGGCCACTGATGACCTCGACGATCTGACCGCGACCGACCGGCTCGGCGAAGTCCCTGAGGCAGCCCACCAGCCAGTCGTGCCGGTCGGTGTGTCGGCATCGAATTCCCAGGACGGACGGTAAGATATGGGTCTCCTGGTTACCTTACCGCTGCTCCTTTCCTTGGCTTTCAGCCTGACCCTCTTTGCAGTACGTCGCCGCCGAACGGCGAGCCACGTTCTCGCCATCATCGGTGCCTCGGCACTCCTCGCCTTAGCCATCGCCCTGCTTGTCGTCGTCGCACGTGAGGGGCTCCAAGTGGTCGCTTTGGGAGAGTGGCCCGCACCTTACGGCATTGTCCTGGTCGCTGACCTCTTCAGTGCAGCGATGGTTCTGATCTGTGCCTTGGTCTCCTGGGCAACGATCGTCTATGCGACTGCGTGGATCGACCCAGAACGTGAACGGACGGGCTTCTACCCACTGGTCTTTGCCTTACTTCTGGGAGTTAATGGGGCTTTCCTGACCGGTGACCTTTTCAACCTTTATGTATGGTTCGAGGTCATGCTGATGGCGTCGTTCGTTCTCTTGGTTCTCGGAGCCGAACGAGGACAGGTGGAGGGTGGAATCAAGTACGTGTCGCTCAATTTGCTCGCCTCGGCGTTCTTCCTCAGCGCTACCGGCATCCTCTACGGCATAAGTGGGACTCTCAACTTTGCTGACCTCAGCCGAGTACTTTCAGGCACCGACCCCCGAATCCTTGATCTGGTCGCTGTCCTATTCGGGATCGCCTTCGGCATCAAGGCAGGAGTGTTTCCCCTCTTCTTCTGGTTACCAGCATCCTATCACACACCCCCCGTACCGGTCTCAGCACTCTTCGCTGGTCTGCTGACCAAGGTGGGAGTCTACGCCCTCGTCCGCGTCTTCACCCTCCTCTTTGTCCACAATCCCGGGTGGACACATACGCTCCTTCTTGGCTGTGCGGCGCTCACTATGCTCACCGGGGTCTTTGGTGCACTGGCGCAACACGACGTCCGGCGCATCCTCTCATTCCACATCGTCAGCCAGATCGGCTATATGATCTTCGGTCTTGCCCTACTTACTCCGCTCGGCCTTGCAAGCAGTGTCTTCTACTTGATTCACCACATTGTCGTGAAGACCAACCTGTTTCTAATCGGAGGTCTCATCGAGCGCGCATTCGGTACTGGCTCACTCGATCGGCTCGGTGGGATATTTCGAGAGCGTGCCTGGCTCGGACTATTGTTCCTGATTCCGGCATTCTCCCTTGCAGGTATTCCTCCGCTCTCCGGCTTCACCGCAAAGCTCCTCGTTATCCGTGCCGGACTTGCCACGCATTCTTATCTTGCAACGGCAATCGCCGTCGTCGTCGGGCTCTTCACGCTCCTCTCTATGTTGAAGATCTGGAACGAGGCATTCTGGAAAGCTCCGCCCGAAGGAGGACACGCAGACACGGCTTCCGTCCAGTACAACGCTCGTCTCATTCTCCCGACCATCGTGCTCGCTGCGGTCACGCTCTATCTTGGTATTGCGGGTGAGATGCTACTGGGGCTGTCCATGAAAGCCGCCGAGCAACTGCTCGACCCGGCCGGCTACCGTGCTGCTGTGCTTGGGACAGTCAATCCTGTAGTAATCGCTGGAGGTTGAGGATGCGGGGGTTCCTCTTAAACGTGTTGCTTGCACTGGTTTGGACGATGGCCGTCGGGCGGTTCACCTTTCCCCAACTGCTGCTCGGGTTTGTCCTTGGCTTCATCATCGTCGCGATTATCGAGCCACTCTGGGGCAGCCCGAGGTACTTCCCGCGGATCACCCAGGGACTCCGCTTTGTCCTCTTCTTCTTCCGGGAACTGGTGCTCAGTAATCTCCGTATCGCCTATGACGTTGTAACCCCCAGACTCCAAGCCCGGCCACAAATCATCGCGATCCCTCTGGAAGCGCGCACCGACACGGAGATCACCTTGCTCGCCAACTTCTTAACACTGACCCCTGGGACACTTCCCCTCGATGTCTCCGCCGACCGGCGCGTGCTCTACGTCCACGCGATGTACGTCGACGACCATGACCGCTTTATCGAAGAGATCAAGCGCGGTATGGAGGCTCGCCTACTGGAGGCACTCCGATGACCGAGCGGCTCGTCGGTCTTCCTGTCTCCTCACCCCTCTTAACGATCGCGATGGTCATCCTCGTCGCTGCTCTGCTCCTTGCGCTCGTCCGCATTGTGCGTGGACCAACAATCCCTGATCGGGTCATTGCGCTTGACTTAACTGCTTCGCTCGTCGTCGGGCTGTTGCTTTTACTCGGAGCCGTACTGCAGCTGTTAGCGATCGTCGATATCGCCATCGTCCTTGCGCTGATCGCCTTTCTCGGCACCGTTGCCTTCGCCTCGCTGATCGAACGGAGGACCCGCGAATGATCGCGCTGGTAACTGGACTGCTCGCTTTCAGCGGTGCACTCTTAATGCTGATCGCTGCGGTAGGACTCCTTCGGATGCCGGACTTCTACATGCGCATGCAAGCAGCAGCCAAGGCCGGCACGCTGGGTATCCTCTTGATCGTCGCCGCCACGGGGATCACTCTTGGAAGTCTCTCCGCGTTGCTGCATGCCTTTCTGGCGAGTCTCTTCTTCCTCCTGACCACACCAATTGCAGCACACCTGCTCGGGCGGGCTGCCTACCTTTCGGGCATCCGCCCCATGGTCCTTGAGGATGAACTCGCTGGGCGTTACCACCCAGCGACACATGAGCTCCGTAGCAATAATGCTCCGGCCGCCTCCACACCAGGAAGCGACCGAATCGAGGAGACTCCGGCCTAGAGGTCGGGATCTGCTTTACCGCTTCCCCGTGGCCTCCTTCTGTTCCTCATCGCCTACTTGCCGCTTCTGCGCCTTGCGGGCAGCTCGCCACCGCAACATCGCCACAGCATCCTCGGGCGTGAGCGGCACACGCCCCTCCTTCGACTGACGGTACTTAAATGGATATCGGTGAGGCACACTGTGCTTCGGTTGCTTCAGCCGCTGGTTGACTCGCTTTCCTGCCTGCCGACGAAGCTTCTTGACCATCGATTCGACCGCCATTTGTGCTTCCTCCCATTTCCTCTACTTCACGGCGCCCTCTCGCGCCGCGGCACAAACATGTTCAACGTCTCGACTTCTTCGTCACCGACGACGGAGGCTCCATGTGGGACAGCAGAGCGGATCACCACCACATCACCCGGCTCGCAGACGATCTCTGAGCCATCCACCTGCAGAGCGAGCCGTCCACGCAGTACAACTGTGACCTGCTCTTCAGGATGCGCATGCGTCGGAAAAACCGCCCCCGGAGCGTAGCGATAGCGCACGAGCGTCTGCCGCTCGCCATGTACAGTCTGGCGGATGACACCCGGCTGCGGGCACTCCGGTTCGATTGTCTCCCACCGATAGCGTGTGACGGCCGGCAGCTCCTTCATCGGTCCACCTGCTTCCACGTCAGTCGAGTGGCGGGAGCCCGAGTCCGCAACGCTCACGCACCACTGCCATCTTTGCTGCCGCGAGCTCGCGCGCTTTGGCCGCACCTTCCTGGAGCGTTCGGATGACAATCGCTGGGCTTGCGGCGAGTTCTTCCAGCCGCTCCTGGATGGGTGTGAGCGCTGAAATGATCACCTCGGCCAAATCCTGTTTAAACTGGCCGTACCCTTTGCCTGCATACCGCTCCTCGAGTTCGGGAATTGGAATACCGGCGAGAAGCGAGTAGATCGTCAGCAGATTTGAGATGGCTGGCTTGCGCTCTTCGTCGTAACGAATCACCGTCTCCGAGTCGGTCACTGCCCTCCGAATCTTGCGGCGGATGACATCGGGCGGATCACGCAGTTCAATCCGACTGTCCGGATCCGGGTCACTTTTGCTCATCTTCTTCGTCGGATCCGTCAGCGACATGATGCGGGCGCCAGCAGGCTTGATGTCCGCTTCCGGTACCACAAAGGTCTCACCGAAAGTGTGGTTAAACCGGATCGCCACATCGCGCGTCAGCTCGATGTGCTGTTTCTGGTCTTCTCCGACTGGCACGACCGCTGCATCGTAGAGCAGGATGTCAGCCGCCTGCAGGACCGGATAGAAGAACAGCCCGGCACCGACGCGCTCCTGCCCCTTGGATTTCTCCTTGAACTGCGTCATGCGCCGGAGCTCCCCGAAGGTTGCCAGCGTCCCCAGGATCCAGCACAGCTCGGTGTGCTCCCGCACGTCGGATTGAACGAAGAGAATCGAACGTTCCGGGTCGATCCCTGCGGCAAGCAACACACTCGCCACCTCAAGCGTCCGCTGGCGGAGCTCCACCGGGTCGTACGGGACGGTCATGGCGTGGAGATCAACAATGCTGAAGATATTGTCGTATTGATCTTGCTGGAGCACCCAGTTCCGGATTGCCCCGAGATAGTTTCCCAGGTGAATACCACCAGTCGGCTGGATTCCCGAGAACGCACGCGGCTTCCCCGCCATCCTCGCTCCTCCCAATTTCCGACCCACGAGGATACCATGACGACCGGAACGCGATCGCGATGGCAGTACGGGTCAGAAACTCCGGTGTTGCCTATCCCCTTCATCGGGAGCGAATCTTTCGATCCAGACAATTGGCGTCCTCGGCCTCGTCCGCCGCTACGCCGACCGCTTCTTCCTAGCCTCTTGCTCGTTCGGATCCGTGCGGCCCACTCAGGCGAGCGTGCGATACCGGCTTTGCTTTGGCCGTGGCCCAAGACAGCTCTCGTATGGCTCGGGTGAAGGCCAGCCCCGAGCCAGATGCCAGGGTAGACACATCACCCTGACGAAGTGTCCCTTGGTAGACCAAACCTGGTACGCACCTTCCGCCGCGCCAGTTCAGGCCACAGAAAAGTACGGAATCTCGGTAAGGCGCACCACCCTCCTGGCCACTCACCTAGGGTCCTGCGCCTCCGACGTCCAAGCACACGCGCGCCATCCCTCCGCACCATGCGATACGGCCCCACACATGCTGTCCGCGCACTGCACATCATGTCTCTCTGGCTCTCGGGTGATCGAGGACTCCGTCCCAGAGGTTCCAGTGTCCAACACCCTAAGACTCAAGAAACCGCTGGACACACCTTACGGCCAGTCTGTTGTCGGGCATCCCCAGCTGACATCGCCTAGACAAGCACGACACTGTGCTCCTTCAGACTGAAGACTCACCCGCCTCGAACGCTCGGCGGAGTTCCTCTGGTACTGGAACTGGCCGCATGGTCCGTGCATCGACAAAAACCTGCACAAGATGTCCCGTGACCGCTGGCTCTTCCTCTCCGTCCTTCACCAGAGCGAAGTCCAGCCGGAGCGATGACCGCCCGATCCTGCTCACCCAAAGACGACACACACCTCGGTCGTGCACCCACAGTGGCTTCCGATAGTCCGCCTCCACGTGGACACGTGGGTTAACGATCCCGAGTTCTCGCATCATCCGCAGCGTGTAGCCGAGCCCGCGGAAAAGGGCGTACTCGGCCTGCATCACGTAGCGGAAAACGTTTGGATAGAAGATCAACTCCGCAGGATCCGCATCACCCCAGTAAACCACGAACGGTACTTCCACTTGCCGCACACGTACTCCTCTCCGTTCAACCTCTCGCTGCTATCTCGTGGATCGCACCGCTGGTTCCGCCATCACCTCCTGCACTGGCAACTGTTCGTTCGAGCGTATCAGGAAAGCAGCGGGCAAGGCTAAAGTAATCAATGCTCCACCGGCCACAGCGAACGGAAGCCAGGCCCCGTGCGTGTAGAGCACAGCACTGCCCAGCGCGCTCAATGCCGCACCGGAGATTCCGGCCGTTGTATATGCCCCTTGTACCCGCCCCTGGTGCTGTGGCCCCGCAAGCGCGGAGAGATACGCGTCGACAGACGGAGTTAACAACCCCGCAATTGCTCCTTCAACGGCGCCAAGCACTAACAAGGCAGGAATAGACGGGACACCGTACCCAACGATCACCCCCCCGAGCAATGTCGACAACACGGCGACACGACGCCAGCGAGGTCGGTGGTTCGCCAAGCGCGCTCCGATCGGCAAGGTGACAAGATTGGCGACGGAGAAGGTCGTATAGCTGATCCCCAAGACGAAGTCGCTTGCACCCAGCTCTTTGAGGTAAATGCTCCAGATCCCGCTGAAGATACCCACTGGAACCTCGAAGGCGAAGGCCAAAAGCATCGCAGCGAACAAGGCTCCACCCAAGATCGTGCGGAACGAATCGCGTCCTGCGCGCGGTACTGTCCCTGCTGCCGTCGTGCTCAGACGCCGGAAGGCCAGGAGAACGGGAAGCGCAAGCAGCATTTCCCCGAAACCGCTGAGCAAGAGGAGTACGACTTTCCCAACGAAGCTCGAGAGAAGACCACCAATCGCCGGTCCCAAGAGCCATCCCACGTTGAACATACCCCAGAAGGCGGCGAACGCTTCGCCACGACGCTCCACGGGCGTCAAGTCAGCGAGCAGCGCCCGCATGGCCGGGTAAATCAGCGAAAGCCCAACCCCCTGGAGCACGCGCAGAGCAATAAATGCAGCGGGGCTTTCCGCCCAAACGAATGCTGCCGTCGCGGCGCCCTCAATAATCAGGCCTGCAACGACAGGTCGCACCCGCCCAATACGATCAGCCAGCGCCCCAGCCGGGAAGAAGAAAACCAGCTGTGCGAGCATGAACGCTGAGGCCATGAGCCCAACAGTGCCATAGGAGGCTCCGCGTTCACGAGCGATGAGCGCAATGAACGGCACCACCAACCCAGTTATGAGCCCCGCAAGCAGGGTGAGGCCGAGCACCAGACGGAGCATCGGTTGCCGGAGTACCCACGGACGCGGGATCAAGTTGCGCATACCCGACGCTCCCCGGACAACTCAACCAACGCGGGACGCTGTTCGCGAGCGCTCCACCCACACCGATGACCGCCAGAGGATCGGGAAACGCAGCGTCACCACACCAACCGCCACAACCGCGAGCAGCGCAAGCATGCTGACCGCAAGCGGGGCACCCCACGTGTCGGCCAGCGCTCCGGCCGGCAACGTCCCAAGCGGCAGTAGTCCCCATGTCAAGAGATAGACGCTGTAAACACGACCGCGCACCGTATCTTCCACTGTGAGCTGTAGCAGCGTATTTGTCGCCGCCATATACACCGCACCAGTCACACCAGCGGCAAAGAGAAAAAGTCCGGCTAACCACGCAAATGGAGCCTGTGCGAACGCCAACACTGCCGTCGCAAAGAGGCCAACACTGACCACCAGGACCCGCGGTGACTCCCCGATATGCCGACGAGCCGCTACCGCGACCGAGCCGATGACCGCGCCGAGACCGTTCAGCGCCATGAGGATGCCGAGACCGGTTGCCCCCACTCCAAGTTCGTCACGAGCAAAAACCGGCAGAAAGTTCATGTACGGGAAAAGAAGCAGTGTCGGGAGCGCAGCGAGCACCATCAGCGCCAACAGCTGCTCGCGCCGCCAGACCACTTCTACACCTTCAACAAATGCTCGCCAGAAGGACCCCCCGCTCGAAGCCGGGCGAACGCGAGGCAGCCGCGCAGTAATTGCCACCGAGAGCAGTTGAAAGAGTGCGCAGACCCCAAAGGCTCCCGCCAGACCAACCGCTCCGACCAGCGGGCCAGCCAGGGCCGGGCCCACGATGCGCGGCGCGTTCTGGGCTGTCGACGTCAGTGCCACCGCGTTGACCAGCGCCTCGCGACCGACGACATTCGCCACCAGCGCGCTGCGCGTCCCAAACACAAACGCCATCCCGGTTCCCGAAAGGAAGGCAGCGGCCAGGAGCTGCCATGGTTGGAGTCGGTCAAGCCACAGGAGGACCACGAGCAACACGGTCACGACAGTAACAAGCACTTGCGCAGTCAGCAACACGAACCGACGGTCCAATCGGTCGATTACTACTCCCGCCGGGAGACTCACGAGCAGCATCGGGATCCCGTTCAAGAATCCTGTCAGTCCGACGAAAAACGGGGAATCGGTCAGGACAAGCGCCAACCATCCGGAGAGCAGCGACCACATCCAGAACGCCGCGTTGGTCGCAAGCGTCGTCCCGAACAGCAGTCTGAATGCCGGATAGACTCGCAACGAGTAAAGTGCTCCACCACGGCCAGCGGGCCGCTGCTCGAGGGACTCCACCACAGTCACGCCCCCCACACGCGCCCGATCCTACCACGCCGTTGGGCAAGAGGAACGCCTGGTCTTCCTCTGTGTCGGGAGCGCCTGACGATCCAGTTCGCCAGGTTTCCATCATGGGCCACAGCGTGATGGACCAAGCATC
The DNA here is from genome assembly GCF_023806465.1 of Thermomicrobium sp. CFH 73360. GTDB lineage: Bacteria > Chloroflexota > Chloroflexia > Thermomicrobiales > Thermomicrobiaceae > Thermomicrobium. The sequence goes on from NZ_JAMSLS010000005.1 coordinate 128,653, forward strand.
ACATGCTACCTGTAGCGCATTCTCCCAACCCGCGGCCACATCGTCACCTCAGCCGTGTCGTGCACACCCGGAATCATCACACCGTACGGCACACATCAGCGTTAGAATGAGCCGGGGGCAGAAAGCATTGGGGCCGGTCATCGCGAGAATAGGATGAGGAGTATGCCGATGGGCACCATCGAAAAGTATCGGGAATACGTCTGCACCAGCTTCGTCGCTGCAGTTGAGCCGATCGCGGTCGAGCGCGCCAGCGGCGCGACCGTCGTCGACGTGAACGGGCGCGAATATATCGACTGCTTTGCTGGGATCGCCGTCACCAACGCTGGGCACTGCCATCCGAAAGTGATCGCTGCGGCTAAAGCCCAGGCCGACAAACTGGTCCATGCCGCAAGTTACGTCTACCATGTCCCAGTCGTAGCCGATCTGGCTGAACGTCTGGCCCAGATTACTCCTGGTGCGCTTCAGAAGACGTTCTTTGGGAACAGCGGTGCTGAGGGGATTGAGACAGCTCTCCGCATGGCGAAGGCGTATACGGGCCGCAACGAATTTCTTGCGCTAACACACTCATTCCACGGTCGCACGGTCGGCACACTCTCTGTCACTGGCAACATGCAGCGCAAGAAACGCGGTGGCCCCTACCTCCCTGGCGTCGCCTTTGCACCCGCCCCGTACCTCTATCGTAACCCCTTCGGCACCGATGATCCCGAAATCCTCGCCCAGCGCTGCGCCGAGATGGTTGAGTGGGCAATCAAGTATCAAACCTCGGGTAACGTGGCCGCCTTCATTGCCGAGCCAGTCATGGGCGAAGGCGGTATCATCGTCCCGCCCGCGAACTACTTCCGCTATGTCAAAGACGTCTTGGACCGTTATGGCATTCTGTTCATCGCTGACGAGGTACAGAGCGGGTTCGGGCGCACTGGGAAGTTCTTTGCCATCGAACACTACGGTGTTGAGCCCGACATTATGGTCATGGCCAAAGGCATTGCCGATGGCTTCCCACTTTCCGCATGCATCGCCCGTGCGGAGATCGCCGACTCGTTCCAGCCCGGTGAACACCTCTCCACCTTCGGCGGCAATCCGGTGTCCTGTGCCGCCGCCCTGGCCAATATCGAGGTCATGCTGGAGGAAGACCTGCCCGGCCAAGCTGCCCGTAAGGGCGAGTACGTCCTTGCACAGCTGCGTGAGCTCGCGACGGAACATGAGCTGATCGGCGATGTCCGCGGGCTTGGGCTGATGATCGGCGTCGAGCTCGTCACTGACCGCCGCACGAAGCAGCCGGCAACGAAGCAGGCTGCGGCCTTGCGTGCCTACTGTCGCGAGCATGGCGTCTTGATCGGCGTGGGTGGACAAGAAGGCAATGTGGTGCGTATCCAACCGCCGCTGACGATCTCCTGGGAGCAACTTGAACGGGCGCTGGCTGTCCTCGCCGAGGGGTTGCGGGTGATCACCTGAGACTATCGCCAGCCAGGAGCTGCAGGACTGCGCAACATTCAAAGCCAGCAGCTTACGGCAGGGCTCCGCTCGCTGAGAGCACGTCGCATCAGCTCTTCGCATTCGGGTTGGGTGACACGGCACCCTTCACGGGAGCCACCGCCAGCTTGCCCGGCCATTAGGCTGCTGCGAGTCGCCTGTTCAAGATCTCAATCCCTACACGGAGAACAACCCGATGGGCGCTCCTGGCACGCCCACCGTGGGTCTTTGACTCCGTGGGCAGCACCATTTCCCCTTGACTCAGCCTGCATGCGAGCGGCTCATCGCAAAGCTGCCTGACCACGTCTCTCTCGATCCATGGCCAGAAACCTGAACTCGACTCACAACATGCATGGCGCTTGGGACATCTCCACACCGACTGCATCAACCGCATGTCATGGGTGGGAGCTCCGCCAGCAGCAAACTGCCAGCGCCGTGAACCTGCGCAATACACGACGCATGATCACGCATGTCTGCAAATTTCACCTCCAACCCTCTTCACGGTCCAGGAAGGACTCCTCCCATAGACTTCCTCCAGCTTGTCGCAACCTGCTCCATCTTCCGCAGTGAAACTGGTACACTCACCATATCAATCAGCAAGAGCTGTTCGTTGCACGGGAAGGGAGCGCATCACATGCCGACTCGGGCGCTGAACCACGTCAGCATCGTCGCCAAAAACCTTGAAGAATCTGTCCGCTTCTACGAGGAGGTCTTCGGTCTTGTCCGCATCCCTACTCCCAACTTCGGCCACCCGGTCCAGTGGCTGCGTGTCGGTGACCTCCAACTCCATCTTTTCGAGCGGCCGGAGGATGCGCGTCGATACGCACATTTTGCGTTGACTGTCGATAACCTCCCAGCCATCTATGAAAAGGCGCACGAACGTGGTTGCCTGGACAGCGACACCTTTAGTCACTTTCTGGTGGAGTTGCCGAATGGGAACATCCAGCTTTACCTTCGTGATCCAGCTGGAAATTTGATCGAAGTTGACTACCCGAATGCCGAACTCCTTCCACCCGAGCTCCGTGCTCAGTGTGTCCGTCTCGCCGACCGTCACCCACAGAACGAGTGGAATCTCCAGGCAACACTTTTTCTGGAGGCACTCCCTGCGTCTTCCGCCGGGTAGGCGGGTAGATTGGCACGCCCGAAAGGTACGCTTGGTGTCATCTGATGCATGCCTCGAGGGGGCGTGGTAGAGCTGCTCCCGCGATTGCATCGCCTACTTACCCTCACCGCTGCTTCCGCAGACCACGGCGAAGCGCTCCATGCTACGCATCACACCTCGACCAAGCCGAAACTACGTTCCACTGCCTTCTTCCAGCCCGCATAGAGTGCCTCGCGTTGTTCGGCCGGCATGAGGGGAATCCAGCGTCTTGCTTCTCGCCAGTAATGAGCAATTTCCTCCTGGCTTTCCCAATACCCTACCGCCAGTCCCGCCGCATACGCTGCACCAAGTGACGTCGTCTCGCTGACCAGAGGACAGACGATCGGAACGCCCAAAATATCTGCCTGGAACTGCATGAGAAACTCGTTGCGCACCATCCCACCATCGACGCGGAGTTCGGCAAGCGGAATGTCGGAGTCCGCCACCATCGCTTCCACGACGCCCCGCGTCTGGTACGCGGTTGCCTCCAGTACTGCTCGTGCCACATGTCCGCGGTGGATAAAGCGCGTCAAGCCGACAATGACACCACGAGCATCCAGACGCCAGTACGGCGCGAACGCTCCAGAAAAGAACGGGACGAAGTAGATCCCGCCATTGTCCTCGACAGAACGGGCCAGTTCCTCCACCTCGGCTGGCTCGCTGATCAGTCCCAAGTTGTCACGCAACCACTGCACCAGAGCACCAGCGATCGCGATTGAGCCTTCAAGGGCGTAGACACAGGGACCGTCGTCGCCAAATCGGTACGCCACCGTGGTCAGCAGGCCGGCCTTCGAGGGGATCGGCTCTGTGCCCGTATTGAGGAGTAGGAAGCAGCCGGTTCCATAGGTGTTCTTGGCCATCCCCGACCGCAGGCCAGCCTGTCCAAGGAGCGCTGCCTGTTGGTCGCCGAGATCGCCGCACACTGGTACCGCCGCCCCAAGCGGCCCATCAGCCGCGGTGAAGCCATACACTCTTGGATCAGAGCTTGGTCGAATCGCTGGCAGCATCTCACGCGGGATTCTCAAAAGCTGAAGCAGATCCTCATCCCAATCCAGCGTACGCAGACTCATGAGCATCGTGCGGCTGGCATTCGTCACATCGGTAACGTGCGCCCCACCCCGCGGCCCTCCAGTGAGCCATTAGATCAGCCACGTATCTAGAGTGCCGAAGAGCGCCCCCCCCCGCTCCGCATCAGCCCGAAGTGCAGCAATGTGGTCGAGCAGCCAGCGCAGGTTGGGGCCTGAAAAATAGGTGCTGATCGGCAATCCGGTTCGCTCCCGAAAGAGCGGGCCATACCCCTCGCGCTCTAGCTGGGCGCAAATCTGATCGGTGCGCGTATCCTGCCACACAAGTGCGTTCGTATACGGCTGGCCCGTCTGGCGATTCCAGACCACAGTTGTCTCACGCTGGTTGGTAATCCCAATGGCAGCGATCGCTCCTCCCGGCACCCCAGCCCGTGCCAGTGCTTCCTGCACGACTTCCTGCGTCTGCTGCCAGATCTCCCGCGGGTCGTGCTCAACCCACCCTGGTTGGGGATAGATCTGTCGATGCTCGCGCTGACCCATGCTGATCACCTTGCTTTCACGGTCGAAGATCATTGCTCGTGTACTCGTCGTCCCCTGATCGATAGCGAGCACCAAGCGGCTCATCGTCTCTCCCCTTCCGCTGTCTTCGCTCGCTGGCTTGACGCGCTCGCATGCCAGGCAGACATTGCCGCCGTTCGCTCTCGGGTACGGCACACGGGGCGCTCTTTTGCGTCTGGCAACCTCCAGCACAACCACAGCGCCGCTATCACGGTGAAAACCCTTCCCTGCGCACTCTTCGTCTTTCTCCCGAACTCCGACGCTCCTACTCTCAGGTCACCGCGAGCGATGCTCCAATGCCCTGCTCGCTCGCACAGAGCGCCAGGACACGCTGTCGATAGGTGTCCATATGGCACGCAAGCTCATCCGGCTCCCAGCCGAGCTCGCGCGCCATCAGTTCTCCAACCGCCGAGAGCGCCCCGAGTCCGTGCTGCCGATCCGCGAACAGCACCCACGTGCGGCGCTCCAACACGTCTCCGATCCACAGCGCGAGTTCGTTCCGGCATGCGTACACCACTTCAGCCAAGAGGTATGGCAGTCCACGGACGATCGGCGATGCCAGCCGCTCATCCTCTGCTGCAAGCTCCAGGACGGAACGTGCGTCGGTGCCATATGCACGCAGTAGCCACGGTACGCTTTCCTCGACGCTGAGCTGCTGCGCCAACGTAACGATCGCCGGTATTGCTTCCTCCAGTCTCTCGCGTCCGACCAGTGGCAAACGCGCCGTCACATGGCGCACTGGCTGCCTCAGCCGCCGTTGGATCCGGTCCACCGTCTCCTCCGCCATTCGCCGATAGGTGGTGAGCTTGCCACCGAGAATGGAGATCAGCCCGCTTTCATGCTCAATGAGCTCGTGCGAGCGCGAAAGCTGTGCCGTCACCTCGGCAACGCCACGCCGGATGAGCGGCCGGTAGCCCGCGTAGGCGCTGATCACATCGGCCCGCGAGATCCCCACGTCGAAATACTGGTTGGCATGGTCAAGGAGGAAGTCCACGTCGCTATCGTCCGCCCGCGGGTTATCGAGCGGCCCAGCACCGGTGTCAGTCGTCCCGAGGATCGCGCGCCCCTCATACGGTATGACAAACAAGAGCCGTCCGTCACTCGTCTCCGGAATGACCACCGCAGCTTGCGTCACCCCGACTCGCTCCCGGGGCAGCACCAGATGCACCCCCTTGCTCGGCGCAATGTGGACTGTTGGTGTCCCCAAAGCGAGCCGTTCGATTTCCTCTCCCCAGATCCCCGTCGCATTGACAAAAATGCGCGCCTGAATCGTGAACTCTTCGCCGGTCAGCTCGTCCCGCACCTGCGCCGCACGCAACTGACCACCACTGCGCTCGAAGCCGATAACCGCACAGTAGTTGCAGATCGTTGCCCCATGCCTACGGGCCGACGCCAGGACGTTCATCACCAAACGTGCATCGTTCGTCCGCGCGTCGAAATACCCAAAGATCCCCAGCAGACCGCCCGTTCGCAGTGCCGGGACGATGTCCTGGACTGCTGACAGATTCAGCCGACGATGGCACTCAATATTGCGGCGGCCCGCCAGAAGGTCGTAGGCGAGTAGACCGAGCTCCAGGTACCCAAAGAGCAACGGCCCAGCCGGGGGGACAAACCGTAATCCCAGGGGCCGCCGATTGAAGCGGAAGATTGGAAGGACAAACAGCAAGGGCTCGACGAGTCGTGGTGCGTTGTGGAGCAAAAGTCCTCGCTCGACAAGCGCCTCACGTACCGGTCCAATATCAAGCTGCGGCAAGTAACGGATCCCACCATGCACAAGCTTCGTCGAAGAGCAACTCGTGCCGCTGGCGAAGTCGCGTCGCTCAACCAGCGCCACCCGCAGCCCACGAGCAGCAGCATCGAGCGCCACCCCTGCACCCGTAATCCCTCCACCGATGATGAGGACATCAAAGACGCTCCGGCGGAGCTGGTCCAGCAAGGAGGGGCGACTCTCCATTGGTTGCATGCAAACCATCCTCTCCAAGAGTCGATCAAGAGAAATCAGTGACGCTGCACACGATGGTGCGGCGCCGACTGCTGCTGGTCGGTGATCACAGACATTCCGACTGCTCACGATCCTCGCGAGGTCTCCACCTCGCCGATCGCCTTGCGATGAGGAACTCGCGCAGCTAGACAGGGTACCACCGAACGCTCTCGCATCGCTGCGCCAACCCCTCGATCCTCCTTGCTTCGATTCGCGCTCTCTCCTGGGGGGTCAACCCGCTCTGCAGGCAGCTCGTTTCCTCAGCCGCCCACCCTCTATCAGCTTCTCGTATTGCCACGTACTTCCGCGACCTCTGTCACCAGAAGAGCGCCTCGCCGACGTGCTGCCCATCTCGTCCGGAATCTCGCTGCTTCGAGACACCGAGCATTACTCACCCTCCATCGGCGCTGGGCCACAGGTGGCTGCCCATCGACCCCCCACTCTGTATCCCTTCGCGTCGCCAACCCAGGAGATGAACGTAGACGTGTTGGGAACTCCTGCCCCTGACTGGATTCCTTGAGCAACACGCTTGCCTGCACTACACTCCGCTGCGAGCGACGTTACGTGGAAGGCATACCATGAACGGCAGGACAGCTGGATCACAGCTCCTCGTAGCATCCAAAGCACATCACAAGTTCAGCCTGCTGCTTGCCTTGGCGCTTCTCCTGACAGGTTGCCGTGGCTTCCCCGCGCTTGACGGTACACATCGCACTCCCACCGTCCCGCGTCCAAGCGAGACTGAACTCGCCTGGAACGAGGTCGAAGCCCGCCTCGCGCCTGCCACGGTGCTCATCCGCTTTGAACTGCCGCAAGCTGGTCCATTTCTGGCCACGGGTGTCGCGTACGCACCGGGGTTCCTCCTTACCATCGCTCCACCACTTGAGGGCGGAGCACCCCAGCGTGTTCAGGTGCTCCTGCCTGGGTCGAGCGAACCACGCCCAGCCGAACTCCGCGGTGTCAGTCCCTGTGACGGTATTGCCGTTGTGGCACTGCAGCCAACCACGGATCTGTCACTTGCCCCTTTGGGCAGCGCGAGTGAGACGGACATTGGCATCGATGTCCTCGTCTACGGCCACTCAGCATCCGATTCCGATGGTGCGCCTGTGAGCGCACCGGCCGTCATCGCGGGGGTCACCACCGACACACGTCGCGCGATCGAGGAGATTGGCGTGACGATCGACCTGAGCGGCTTCACCGAGGGCTCACTCCTCGTCAACCGGCATGCCGCAGTGCTCGGTCTCTTGCTCCCAACCGGCCTGTTCTTGCCTGCCGAACGTGCCCGTGCCGCGGCCGACGTGCTGGCCGAAGGACGCGGCCTCCTCTGGCTGGGCCTCGGCCTCAGCCCGCACCGCAACCCACAACGCTTCGGGACAGACAAGGGACTCGTTGTTCTCCGCGTGACTCCGAACGGCCCAGCAGCCAGCGCTGGGATCGAACCCGGGATGTTGCTCACGCACGTCGACGGCACCGAACTCGAGTCGTTCGCTCAACTCTGTGGTATCCTGCGCCAGCACCGGCAAGGGGACGATCTACCCATCGAACTTCGACAGGTCACTGACCAGGAACTCATCGTTACCCAGGCACGTCCTCGCATTGGTGAATCCGCCCAAGTGCCCTTGACTGAGCTCCGCCGTGACCCACGGCCGCGTCCCGTGAGGACGCCGGTGACGACAACGTGGACGTTCGACCGCCCCGAGGAGGCTGCCGATTGGCCGACCGGTTCTAGTCAAGTAGGAACTGGCGAGCTCCGTGACGGGAGCTATGTCATCACGCTTAATCAGCCAAACGCGTTCGGGATCTTCCCTCCCCTCTCGCTCGGCGCTGGCACCGACCAGCGCATCACCGCCCGTGTCAGCCTCCCCGAGAATGCCGGTGCTGGTATGATTGTCCGCTCGAGCCAGGAGCCCAACGGTTCTCGCAATCTGTACTTGTGTGCCGTCGTCCGTGCGGGAGGGCAACTCGTGGCGACCTGCTCACTGGCCGTCGCCGGGCAGTCCGCTGTCCTCCTGCCCGTCACCCCACTTGCGGCGATCGATCCCGCGACCGACCCACTGGAACTTGAGCTCGCAGCCCAGGACACGCAGCTTATCTTCCGCGTGGCGGGGGAAACCGTCGCCGAGTTGGATGACCCGCTGCTTGGCTACGGCCAGGTCGCACTCTGGGTTGAGAGCTTCGACACTGTGCCGGTCACAGTCCGCTTCCACGAGGTACACGTCGAGCTTCTACCTCGGTGAGTAGGCGACGCTGGTAACGCGTTGGCCCGTCCCGCAGCAAGGTGCCACAGCCGGCTCTGTCATCGATGATCAGAGATGGACGACTTGCTCTGTCTCCACAACACCATGCGAGCGTAGTAACACGTGCACGACAGAGAAAGGAAAAGTCTCCGAGTGCGCTAAGTGGAAGCCTGGAGAGGACACGAGAAGTGCAGGTACTGCGATGCGTCCGAACCATTGAGCGTGTCGCCAGAGTTTGCTCCTTGTGGCGGGCATACCAATTCTTTGCACAACGCGATGGTGCGCTGTATGCTGCTGCCATTGCCTATGCAGCAGTGCTCTCGCTCGGCCCATTTCTGTTCGCCTTGGCAACACTCGGCGGTCTCCTGTTACGCGACTATGTGGCCCCGGCAACGATCATCGACTGGGTGACAACGCAACTCCCACAAACTGCGGCTCTCGCACCATTGCTCACATCGATGCTGGAACGGCAAGCTGAGGTGGCCAGCGGCCTCCTGGCTGTGGCCAGCGTGCTGCTCAGCCTGTGGGCAGCAAGCCTACTTGGCAGCACATTGCGTCATGCGCTGCGTGCTGTTGCTGCGCCGGCACTGCCTCGTGCTCCGCTCCGCGAACGCCTGATCGGTCTTTCAGCGACGCTGATCGCGCTCTTTACTGCTATCGCCTGGCTCGGCATCCTGGGGATTGTTGGTGGGCTCCTCGTCCAGCTCCCGTTCGTCTGGCGGTCCGTGATCGGGCTCGCCGCCTCCTGGCTCCTCTTCGCCGCCCTTTACGCATTTCTGCTCCCAGGGCCACGCTTACCCTACCCTGCGATCGTGCAGAGCAGCCTCCTCGCGGCGGGCTCCTGGGAACTCGCCAAGGCAATTCTCGCATTCCTTGCTCGAGGCCTAGGGCGATCGAGTGAGGTCTACGGCTTGCTCGGCGCGCTCGTCGCGCTCCTCGTCGCCGCACACGTTGCAGCGATGATCACGCTATATGGTGCGATCGTCGCAGTCATCTTAGCAGAGGATCGGTTCCACAGAGCTGAACAATCGACTTGAGCGCTGAAGCGTCATCCGCGATGATGCTCATACGGACGGGTCGCAACCGGACAGCCGAACGGAGGAGGCAACGATGCACCCCTTACCCTATCCCGATCGGGAGCGTGCGCTCTGGATCTACCGCCAAATGGTGCGCATCCGCGAGTTCGAAGAGCGCGTGAAGCGTACCTTTACTGAGCATCCCGGCATGATCCGCGGGCACACCCATCTTGGTGACGGTGCCGAGGCAACGATCGTCGGGGCGATCGCGGCCATCCGCCCAGACGACTACGTCCTTGCCACCTACCGCTGCCACGGCTATCTCATTGCGCTTGGGAGCTCTCCACGCGCCATGATGGCCGAAATCTACGGCAAGGCGACAGGACTCTCGCACGGGCTCGCCGGTTCGATGCACCTGGCAGACCCCGAGCACCAGTTCCTCGGCACCTCGGGGATTGTCGGGCAAGGCATCCCGCATGCGACCGGCGTCGCACTCGCGATTCAGGTCCGTGGCAGCGATCAGGTTGTGCTTTGCTTCTTTGGAGACGGTGCCGCAAAGCAAGGAGCATTCCACGAGTCGCTCAACATCGCCTCGCTCTGGAAACTGCCTGTGGTCTACATCCTGGAGAACAACCTGTACCAGGCGGTGACGCGCGTCGAGATGGAGGACGCCAATGCCGCCGCTGGCGAGCCGCTTTCCACTAAGGCTCGAGCCTACTCGATGCCCGGTGTGACAATAGACGGCACTGACCCGATCGCCGTCTTGACGACTGTTGCCAACGCTGTCGAGCGCGCACGACGCGGTGAAGGGCCAACGCTGATTGAATCAGTCTTCTATCGTTTCAGTGCGCATGGCAACATCATCGTCCCACCACCGGTGCCGCTGCACTTCGAAGAGCATGAAGCCCTCACCATTTACCAGTGCGCCGATGAGTACGAGCAGTGGCGCCAGCGCGATCCAATCCCGCGGTTCCGTGCGTGGCTCGGTGGGATCGGAGTATCAGAAGACGAACTTGTTGCGATCGAATCGGCCGCCCGCGAGGAGATGGACGATGCCGTGCGGTTCGCGCTGGAGAGCCCTTGGCCTGAGCCGGACATTCTCCAGCGCTACGTCTATGCCTAAGACAGAGAAGGGAGCAGCAAGCATGACCCGGGAGATCCCGTACATCCAAGCGATCATGGAGGCAATCACCGAAGAGATGCAGCGCGACCCCAACGTGATCTTTTACGGCCAGGAGCAAGCGGTCAGCGATGAGGACCCGATGGTTGTCGCTTTTGGTCGCAAGCGGGTCCGACCAACACCAATCTCGGAAACGGCCGAGATCGGCATGGCAGTTGGGGCGGCAATGGTCGGGCTCCGTCCGGTCGTGGAGCTCCTGATGACTGACTTCATCCTGGTCGCGCTCGACCAGGTGGTCAATGAAGCGGCACGGGTGTACTTCAAGACCGCCGGCCGGGTCAAAGTCCCAATCGTCCTCAAGGCTGGCTACGGTTTTGCCGCCGGGTGGTCCGTGCAACATGCGAATTGTTGGTATAACCTCTTCATGGGGGTTCCCGGCCTCAAAGTCGTCGTCCCCTCTACGCCCGCCGATGCGAAGGGGCTGATGAAAGCAGCTATCCGCGACGACAATCCGGTCGTCTATCTCCACAACTACATGCTCACCCTCGTACCAGGCCCGGTGCCAGACGGGGATGTCGAGGTCCCGATTGGCGTCGCTGACGTAAAGCGGTCAGGCCGCGACGTCACCGTCATCGCCACTGGCTGGATGGTGCAGCGTTCGCTCGAAGCGGCTGACCTGCTCGCCCAGGAGGGGATCGACGTCGAGGTCGTCGATCCCCGCTCGCTCGCCCCGCTCGACCTCGACACCCTCGTCGCCTCAGTCGAGAAGACGCGGCGGGTTGTGCTGGTCGATCAGGCACCACGCCATGCCTCGGCTTCCGCCCTGATTGCCGCGGAAATCGCCGAGCGCGCATTTGGTGCGCTAACTACACCACCGCGCCTCGTCACCGCGCTCGACACGAGCGTTCCGTACTCCAAACCACTCGAAGACGCAGTGATCCCGAGTGTCGAGCGCATTGTGCAGGCAATACGCGAAGTCGTCCAGGCCTAAGGAGCATTTGGAGATCTGTCCTCGAGCCAACCAGACGGAACCTCCTGCCGGTGAAGACGACAGGTCATAGCCGGCACCGGCAGGAGGAGAGCTCTGCCTTTTTCTTCTTCCTCAGCAAAAACGAACGTCCAGCAGAGGACGAGTTTCTTCCGTCCGGGGCGCACGGCACGCGCCGACGCCCTTGTACCGTTCTCCAGAAGAAAACGGTTTCCCCTCTTCAACAGCAGGAATCATGCGCCAACCGACCAGAGAATCCTGGATCACATGGCTGGTTGAATAAGCCTACAAAACGCGGCGCACACGCAGGGCATCGGGGTTGTATCCTCGCCAGACCGGGACACCACAATACCGCTCTCCTTCGGGGCAGGGTGGATGAAGCCCCGCACGATCGCGCAGGACGCACGGTGGTTGCGCCACATACTGCCCGATCCGCGGCAGGACTTGGCGCACCTGCTCCGTTTCCTGTCGCGCTGTTTCCCAGATTTCCCACTGGGCGTCAAAGCACAAGCGCTTGATCCACTTCCAAAGATAGGCAAGGAGTGTTCCAGACTCGTAAAACCGTACATGGTGCGCGTTCGGTAAGAGATAGAGCGCGTACTCGGCCGGTACTCCGGCATCAAGCAGTCGGTTCTTTGTCTCCCAGAGCACGCGAATTGTTTCCAGATACTCGTCAAGCGCTGCTGGTACGCGCGCGATGTCCTCGGGAACGATGACATCCGGCTCTTCCCGAAGATGCGCCAACAAGACCGGTCCAGAGCTCAGCGTCCCACGATGGCGCTGGTTCTGGGCATCTTCCGCTCCACTGATCCGCTTTTGGAACGTGAAGGACACGTGTGTCAGCGTCTGCATCAGCTTGGAGTGCATCGCCAAAAACAGCGGATGTCCCAGGTAGTGGTTCTTCGCTGGATCGAGCACCAGGGCAATAGCGGTATCGTCATCAAGCTCAGCCCGTGACCGACCCAGCACTGCACGCACCGCATCTGCCAGCACACGCTCCGCATCTGGGGTGTGAGCTACAAGTCGCGAATGGTACGGCCCAAGCGCCTCATCGAACTCGCGGAAGAACGCCTCACTCGCACTCCGCTCGAGTGCCGCCGTAAACGACTGCAACACCTGATATTCCAACGTCTCCTCAAGAGCCAGCACCGCGGGATCAAGCGGATGGCCCGGAGCACCAAGGAAGTTGGGATCGACCGCGAGCACCTCCTCGACCATCCGATTGACGACGTACCGCACTTCCCGAGGAGCATCCAATTGATTGGCCAGTACAAAGTAGCGAAGCAGCGTGAGCGCGTTGACGGTGTGGTAGAGATGCGCTGGTGTCGCCAGCGGAAGCACATAGCGCGCCACTTCCTGCGCCCGGCGCTGCACCGCCGTCCGCACCCGTTCTTGCACTTCTGGACGTTGACTCCGCGCACGCGCTGGGAAGACTTCGGCGTAGCGCACAGCAAGATCAGGCGTCAGGAGCTCGACTAACCGACGGTATCCGGCTAGCGCCCGCTCCATAGCTGCCCGATAGAGCGCATCCAGGGGCGCGGGGAGTTCCGGCGTCACCATCGTCGCGCCGGTCACCTCGCGGTAGCGCTGTGAGACCTGCTCCGAGTTGTAGAACGGGTGATGGTGAAAGAACGACCAAATGGCCAGACGCGAGACACCGTCCAGTACAAAGACAAAGTGGGCATGTTGAAACGTCGTGTGATGGCCTGCAGCAAACAGGTCCGGGTACAAGGCAGCGGCTCGCTCACGCCGTGCAGCACGTGCCGCATCACCGTTGCCGGCAACGAGTTCAGCCACACGCTCGACATTCGCCGGCCGTGCCCCATAACACGACCACGCAGCGGCCACCGTCAGCGCGAAGGGGTGCGTACTCGACTCGCTCCGCACCAGCCGCACGGTTGGCGGCGGCGAGCGGAACGGATACTCAACATCCAGCGACTGAATCGGTACCGTCGCCATCGGCGCCCCCTCTCGCGCTTGACCCGCTCCGAGTGTACGTCCAGCTATCACCCAGTGTAGCACAGTGTACGTACACTGGACGAGTGACCTCCAGCGTGTTTTGCCACCGTAGCTCCCTTGCTCCCACCGTTGGGGCGCTGCGACCGTTCGGGTGCGCGGCAGCCTCTCGATCGGCTCGGCGCAAGCGCTGCAACCGGCTACAGGACGGCCACGACAGAGGAGTACTTCAGGCGCAGCAGCTGCATACTCGATGACCACAAAGAGCACACAGCCGATCAAGCACCTCGCCACGCAACTCCGGATGCCTGGGATCTCCAGTCCCCTTCGACAATTCTCCTGGTTCACCTCAGGCTTTCCTCGGGCCAGCCCCCTCTTGGGGCAATCCCGCTCCAAGAGCGACACACCACGTCACGCTGGGCTCACCATTCATAAGCGCATGACCGTGGCGTTCAGCACTGTTTTGTCTCACTGGCAAGGGAATCATCCGGGACATTGCGTATCCGCAAAGCCCGCCATGAAAGCGCAAGCCCCAACGAACGCCCGCGGCGCGCCGCACTGCGCACAGGCCGCCAGGAGTTCCCGTCCGACTGCAGTACCCCGGCCGTACCCTCGGAAGGAACGCCACTTCCGCAGCATGAACCGACAGACCCGGCGGAGGATGGCCGACAACCTGCCAAAAGGGCGTTCCTACTGACGAGTCTCAATCTTCAGCGTGTCTCTTCGTCCTGATGTCTCCCGGAGAAGCATTGGAACAGCGGAGAGCATCCCACTCATCGCCCAACTGTCGCTCCATGAGACCACCGCACCTCACTCAGTGCTCAGGTATCGTTCGTACAGCACCGACGACTGCGCGAGATCGTTGAAGAACGAGGGAGCAAACCGATGCGCGAGCATGAACCGCTTGTTGAGGCAGTGACCCCGCTCGCCGAACTTGCCGAGAAGGTACCGACGCTGGAAGGCGTGCCAACCGGCGTCCCCGGGCTGGACGAACTCTTCTTTGTCACCGAATGGCGGGACGGCAAGCCGATGCGCCGTACGCTCGGCGGAATCCCGCGCTACGCCGTGCTCCAGGTGACTGGTGTCTCCGACACTGGCAAGAGTCTTATGGTCGAGCAGTTCGCGGTCGAGCGCGCCCGGCACGGAGAAACCTGCGTCTTCGTTACGACTGAGGCACCTGGGCCCTTTGCCGCGCTCAGCTTGCAACTCCGCGCCCGGGCGATGGGTGTCCCGGTCGAGACGATCGATCGCTCCGTCGTTTTGATCGACGCCGCAACACACACGAACCTGGCACACGATCTCGGCACACTCCTGAGCACGCTTGCCTACGCGATCCGCACGTATCGCGCGAAGGCCGTCGTCATTGACTCGTTGACCGGTTTCTACGAGGCGCGCGAAATGCAGGCGCGCGAGATCGTCCGGCCGCTGTACCTCTTCTTAAAGAGATGGCATCAGACCGCCCTCGCCGTCTCCCAGAAACGAAGCGGGCACGAGCTCCTCACCGCGGAAGCCGCCGGCGGCTTCGCCGTCGGTCATATCCTTGACGGCTCGCTCGTCCTCGCCAAGCAGACGATCCTCTCCCCTCAGCAGGCTCGTCTCTACCGCACTCCAATCGGCGAGACGGTCCGGCTCTTCCGCATCGACGGTTGCCGCCTGAGCGGACACGACACGACAACGCATCTGCTCGAGATCACCCCCGAGGGCTTAGTTCGCATCGGCCCGCAGCTGACCGAGTTGGTACGCAGCGCTCACGCCCGTGAAGAGGAGGGCGAAGAATGACTCCGATTGAGGTCACACCACAGCCACCCGATATCGACCAGCGGGCACTCCGCGTCTTTCTCAAGGCGATCGAACTGGTCGGGGGACCGCGCCAACTCGTGGAACTCCGCCGTCTCACCTGGCTGCCAAGCCTGATGGAGGCGGCCTACGCCGTCGTCTTGGCTGAGGAACATCACTGGTCAGCCGAGGAGATCGCCCGTTTCCTCGGCGTCTCGACCGCTGCCGTGCGCCACCTCTTGCGAGCGCCAGAGGCGGCAGTACTGGAGCGCTTGCGCGGCGAGGAGCCAAGCGAGCACAACGTCCATGTCGCTGGTGGACTCGCCAAACTGGCACTCGACGCCTTGCGACGGGAGGAAGAGAGCAGCTCGCCTGAGCCCGAAGAGTGAGGTGAACGGCCGCACTACTCTATTGTAGACAACCCGTCCGGCTTCCGCGTTTGTGAACGCGGGGTCTCTCAGCAAGGCACCTGCGCCTCAGGTCGTGTCTCCCAACACAACGCGAGGCGCACGGCTGCCCGAGGCGCAAGTCTGGATGGCCAACGCTGCATCTCTACCTCTTGTGGATTTTCTCTCCCCATTCACTGCTGCCGGAGAGCACTGCGTCATGGCAAGAATGGCTGTGTATGTCCTGCTCTTGCTGCGATCGTCGTGGATCGGGTCCAGCCAGCTCGGATTGCACGAGTCTTTGCTCGGCTCGCTATTGACGAGTCTCGACGCCTCGACACGTGCAAAGAGGCCCAGGCGGATTCTCGGCTCCTCATGCGCGGTATTCCCGCAGTGGTCACTGTGGCCTTGACTGGGAACCCCATCGTGTCGGCAACGACGGTTTGTTACTGCCCACCGCATGGAGTGAATGCTGGACACGCGTGACCCTCCCAATTGTCAAGCCTGCGATCCGTTGAGGCACGAGGCATCTCCCTGGAGACGGGGAACACGCTGTGCCCCCCTGGAAAGGCCTTGACCAGTCAAGTGCCGTCGAACAGCCCTGCCTTCGTCGCACCGTATGCAATCGTCGGGGAGGACGACGCGCACCAACTGCTCCACTCGGCAACCGAGCCCTCCAGAACACCAGGCGCACAGTTTGCAGAGCCCGAGTCGGAGCTTGGCAGGGGGCCACAGCCGACCAGATCAGCGAGACACGAGGAGAAACGATGGTTCCGGCATCCTAGGCCAGAGAGAGCGGCTGCTCGGCGTGCTTGGGAAACCAAGGAAGACTGTCTTCCCTGTCATCGGGCAGCGGCACGATGCTCCTACACCAGAAGTACGAAATTCCCACTTTCCTGCCAGTGAACTGGGTGGTATGCTGCGAGCGTGTCACACCGAGACGCACGGTGAATGACAGGATGGATGCATGGTTGGAGAGATCGAAACCTGGGACGGCACCCCGGAACGCGAGGATCTGAGCTGGTTGACCGAGCCGCCACTCTATTGGATCGTCGAGCATCACGAACCGCTCCCGCCCATTCCGGGCCTTGCCTACCTGGCGACCAACCGCTATGCCGACACTGCGTACGATCAGACCCTCGTCGCTACTCCCGACGAACCGCAGTTAATCGAACTGCTTCGCTCAGTACCCGGCGTCCGAGCGATCGATCCCGGCTATCTCCGCTATTTCTTCCAACAGGACACGGTGATCGCCGTCGTCAACGGCGCCGCGATCACCTGGTTCGAATCGGTTGACGAAGCCCTTCAGTGGGATCCCTTCGCCGATCCAGAGACAACCCTCCCACCCGGCCCGAGCTGCTGAGGCAATGCCCGCGCCTGACATCCTTGCCGTTTTCACCGTCACCCTTCTCTTCGCCGGGGATCACTGTCTCCTGCTCGAACGGAGTTCTCACCGGGCACGGCTCCCCGGCTTCTGGACGGGCATCGGCGGCCGCGTCGAGCCCCATGAGTTGAACCGACTCGCCCAAGCCGCCCGTCGCGAGCTCGCGGAGGAAATGGGAATCTCCCTTGACACCCTCCCCACAATCGTCTTGCGCCGCGTGCTTCTGCAGCACCGCCCGACAAGTGCTGAGCTGACGGTGCTCCTCTACTTCACTGGTGAACTCCCTGAGGCGATACCCCTGCCACCCGGACCGGAGGGAATATTCCACTGGGTCAACACCTCAACCCTCGAGACACTCCCCCTCGCCGATAACGCCCGGCTTATCCTCCCAAACCTCGTGACCGACCAGATCCGCGACCCCCAAGGCATCGAGCCGGTCAAACTTGGCATCGCCCGCTGTGATGCAAGCGGCCGCGTCTTGGACGTGCTTTGGGGGTGAGTGCCACGCACCACAACACCTTGGTGGTCCATACCTTACAACGGGTCGGACGCACCTCTCCCTCCGTGGCGACCCGCAGGGAGTCGTGGAAGACAGCGCAACGATTCCCCTCCTGAACCGGCCAGAATACTCGGGTGGAATTCCAAGGCGTCTTTTCTCTCGGCATTGATCACCGCCCCGCACCGACAAGGGACACTTGTCCGCAAAGACGCCGGGTACAGGAGAGCGGCAGAAGAAGGGCAGTACGCGACAAACAACGCACGCTGGACCGGCAGTTAACTGCGTCAAGCCATATAAGCAACCACTCGATTGACCACAGACGACACTCAGAGATCAACGATTATCACCTACTTCTTGACGGATGGACTCCTGCCCCACTTGCAGTCAAGGGACGGTACGTACCACCCCATCTGGGCATTCTGAATAGCATCAACAGGCGCTGAGAAGACACCCCGTGGGCTACCCGAGATCGCACCCAGTCCGCGGACGCACTATCCCAACTGGTCACCTCGGCCAATCTGCTACTGGCGACTCCTTGATCGCTGTGCTGTGGTCCCCATGTCAAGCACCACAGTGCACGAGGGCCCTGAGCAAGCGTCCGTTGTCATCGCGGGTACACCGTCCTTCAGCTCCGCAGCATGGCTTCGTGGTTAGTGTGCGCTATGGCAGTCCTCCAGTATCGTGCTTTTTCTTCGGTCTGCTCACACGGCGCATGGCCGGTGGGGGTCATGACGTCACGGTGCGTATCTCGGTCATAGCCGGTAGCAGTCGCCGCACAACCGCCCCAGTAAGGAGAACACCCCGGTCCCCGCTGGCAGCGGGAACCAGGGTTCCGGATGGGGCGAGCACCGGCAAACCAAGAGAACAATTAGCCTTCACGACGCTTCAGCTGCTCCACGACCGGCTTCGCCTCGCGTTCTAGCGTCTTGGCTACGTCCGCAAAGACAGTCCCCGGGTCCTCAAGTTGCACGGTCACACGTTCCAGACCTTTTCCAATGATCTGGTCGCCGTTCGGGATCCACACACGGGCGGCATCCTGCTGGCGCGTCTTTGGCAGCTGATCGACGGCCGTCTTGAAGTTCGGGTTCTGTTGGTAGAACTGCTGCATCTCTGAGCTCTGGACCGCCGACTTCCTCACCGGCATGTACCCAGTATTCTGTGACCACCACATGGTGTTCTCACGCGATGTTGCAAACGCCAAATACTTGAACGCCGCTTCCTGGATCTCCTTGGGCTTGTTCTTCAAGATCGCGAGGCCGGCACCGCCCGTGCAGCAACCAAATCCCTTGGGTCCCTCTGGCAAGAACGAGGTTCCAACCGGGAAGCTCGCCGACTTTGTGATTCCCCGCAGCGATGCTGTCGATGCCATCATCGCTACCGCTGCACCATTGACGAAGTCGGCGACAATGTCCTTCGATGG
Source organism: Thermomicrobium sp. CFH 73360 (assembly GCF_023806465.1). Classification (GTDB taxonomy): domain Bacteria; phylum Chloroflexota; class Chloroflexia; order Thermomicrobiales; family Thermomicrobiaceae; genus Thermomicrobium. The sequence goes on from NZ_JAMSLS010000005.1 coordinate 147,607, forward strand.
TACCGCCCACCCATCCCTGACCGTCGAGAGATAAAATCTGCCGGCTTCCACCGCGGGGGCTTCCTGAATGCGGATCGTGAAGTCCGGATCCGAGTAGCGGCCGCCCCACTGCCACACCACCGGCTGGAAGAGCCAGGCAATGTACGATGCGGCACTCGGATGTGCGAAGGCATAGCGTACAGTCTTACCACCTTCTTGCTTGACCAGCTTTGGCACCCATTCGACAAACTCTTCCCACGTCTTCGGCCCACGATCAGGCAGGCCAGCTTCCTGCCACGCCTGCTTGTTGTAGTAGAAGAGCGGAGTTGAGCGGGCGAACGGTACCCAGTAGATCACTCCCTTGCGAGTACCCTCCTCGATCAAGGGATCCACATAGTCCTTGGTATCGATTTGGTTGGCAGCAAAGAGGTCGTTTAGGGGCAGGAGGACATCGTTCAAGTAAAACTTGAACCACCACACGTCCGACAGCAATACGATGTCCGGTGTTGTTCCTGCTGCGAGCGCCTGTGTCAATTTTTGCGCAGTCTCCTCGTAGCTTCCCTGGTACTGATAGTCGACCACGACCTCGTTCTGCGACTCGTTGAAACGCTTGACCATTCCCTGCTCGGCTTCACCGAGGTTTCCGCTGAACGATCCCCAGTAGACCACCTTGACCGTCGATCCGGGAGTCTTCACCACCGCTGGCGCAGTCGGTGTAGCCATACCGCTCGTTGCTGGGGCTGCGGTGGGGCTGGGGGCCGCCCCGCCTCCGGTCATCGCCGGTGCGGACGTCGGTGTTGCTTGCTGCTGACCACAGGCAGCGAGCAACGCCACCCCCGATAGGCCACCCAAAGCGAGCAACAAACGGCGGCGAGTCAAGTTCTGCGGCATCGTGTCCCTCCTCAACACTTTAACAACCCACTTCCACGCCATCATTCATCCCTTCAGCGCGCCACCTCCGATTCCCTTCACAATCCAGCGCTGCGCTACCACGTAGACGACCAGCATCGGGAGGAGCGCCATCACGGTGCCAGCCAGGATCGGCCCCCAGTTCTGGACCCCCTCGACCTGGTAGAGGTACGCGACTCCGATCGGCACCGTACGCCACTCCAGTCGGTTGGTCGCCACCAGAGGCCACAGGAAGTCGTTCCAATGTGCCACCAGGTAAATCACGAGAAACGTCACAATGACTGGCTGAGAAAGTGGAAGCACAACGTGTCGGATCAACCCCGGATGTCCACAGCCATCCAACCGTGCCGCATCCAGGAGGTCACGAGGCAGCGTGAGAAAATGTTGACGGAAGAGAAAGACTCCAAACGCAACGGCTGCCACCGGAATAATCAACCCCTGGTAGGTGTTGATCCATCCCAGTCTTGCGATCGTCAAGTAGTTCGGCAGCAAAGTCACTGTGCTGGGTACCAGCAAGGCAGCGATTATGAGAGCAAAGATGAGCCCCTTACCGCGCACCCGCAGGAAAACGAGCGCATACGCGGAGAGCAGGGCAAAGAACAGCTCTAAGGTGACCGCCCCGAGCGTCGTAACGATACTGTTGACAAAGAAGCGTCCAAACGGTACCGCTTGCCAGGCTGCGACAAAATTAACCCATTGTGGATCGCTCGGGATCCAGACGGGCGGGAAGGTGTAGATCTCTCGGTTGGTTTTGAGTGCACCGGTTGCCACCCAGTACAGCGGCAATCCCATGACGACAACTACTGCCAAGACCATGAGCCCGAGAAGTACGCGTCCCACCAAACGTCGCCACCGGATCCTGCTAGTCATAGGAAACCCTCCGCTCACCGATGCGCACTTGCAGCAGGCTGATCACAGCCAGTAAGGCAAAGAGCACCACCGCTGCCGCTGCGGCACGTCCCGCGTTAAAAGCAACGAATCCTTGTTCCCAGATGTAGAAAAGGAGCGTCGTCGTTGCGTTGACCGGGCCACCATCGGTCAACACCTTGATCAGGTCAAAGGCCTGGAAGGAGCTAATCGTTGAGACAACAACGAGGAAGAGCGTGATCGGTCCGAGCTGCGGCATCGTGACAAACCGGAAACGCTCCAGCATCCCAGCACCGTCGACCGTCGCCGCCTCATACAGCTCCTTCGGAATCCGTTGCAGCCCGGCGAGATAAACGATGGTCGTGAACCCTACGTTCTTCCAGATGTAGACAAGGATTACTGCAACCATCGCCAGCCGAGGATGATTGAGCCAGTCTGGCGACACCGTCCCCAGCCAACTCGCGACCTCTGCAACAACACCAAAACGCGGGTTTAACATGTTGACCCAGAACACCGCGACCGCGGCACCACTCAGAACATAGGGGGCAAAGACCACACCGCGTGCGAGTGCGATCCCACGCAACGGCTGGTCGAGGAGCAGCGCGAACAACAGCCCCAGTACGACCGTCCCACCGACCGTTCCTACCGTAAAGACGACCGTATTGCGGGACACTTCGCGGAACTCGCTGTCCTCCAGTAAGAAGCGATAGTTCTCAAGTCCCACAAAAAGCTTGCTCGGGCTAATCAAGTCCCACTGCATCAGACTTAGGTAGGCGTTGTAAACCAGAGGCCAGTACGTGAAGACGGCGAGAAGCAACAAGTTCGGTGCAACCAAGAGCACGAAGAGTGGCCAATCCCCGAGCCGCCGCCGAAGGTGAAGCAGGAGCGCATTACTCGTGGTTGGGGTTGCCATCTTCGCCATGCGCTCCCGTTCCACGACGTCGATTGAGCGCTCCATCCTCACGCCTCCGCAGGCCTCATCCTGTCCTGACCCCATTCCTATCCGCCTGTGGAGGGGCAGATGTTGCGCTGCTGTTGCGATCGCCACGACTCGACTTGCCTGCAACTCGGAGAAGTCACAAAACGGCAAACAAGAACGTGTGCTTACCACCGAACATCAGAGGGAGCGATGGCAAAGTGCCGAGAGGAGACTGCGATGCTCAAGAACCCTCGTCTCCAGTCACTGAGCGGACGCTTCCCGAAGCGCCCCAGGATCATCGCCCATCGCGGCGCTTCGGGACTCGTCCCAGAGAATACGTTGACCGCCTTCGTCCTTGCCGCCGAGCAAGGGGCCGATATGGTCGAGCTTGACCTACGCCTCAGTAAGGATGGACACCTTGTTGTTCTCCACGATGCCTCTCTGGAGCGAACGACGAACGGTAGGGGATTCGTCCATGAGCACACTCTCGCCGAGCTCCAGCAGCTCGACGCCGGCTACGCCTTCACCCTTGACGGAGGCGCGACCTTCCCTTTCCGGGGGCTGAGACTCCGGATTCCTACACTCGAGGAAGTCATTGCCTCAATCCCTCAGCACCTCGGCATCAATACCGAAATCAAGTCAGCCCCGTGGGACCCAGCTGACCGCCAGCGCGGCCAGGTGATCGCCGAGAAGCTGGTCGCGCTCGTGCGGAGGCACCCTGATCTCCGCGAGCGCTTGCTTGTCTCGTCATTCGATGCCGCAGTACTCGACACCGTACGACACCTGGAGCCAGAACTCCCGCTCGGGCTCTGCACAATGCCCATCGCGCCACTTCCGGAGCAGCTCCGCACCACGGTCGAGCGCGGCTACGAGGCTTTCCATCCAACCGATATCGGGTTTGACGAACACGGCACTGCAGTCGTGCAAAGCGCCCACCTTGCTGGACTTCTCGTCAACGTTTGGACGATTGACTCTCCCGAGCGTGCCGTTGAACTCGCAGCGCTCGGTATCGACGGCATCATCACAGACTATCCAGAAGCGACCCGAAAGGCGATCGACCGAGCTCTGGGGTCCTTCACGGCTCGGCGGTAACTTCTGACACGGGGCAAGCTGGAACCGAGACACCCTGCAAACGGTCAGCGTGGTCGGTTTACCTCGGCGTCGGTGGAGCCTGCACAGAGGTTGACGGGGCACTGTTCTTCCCTAGCCGCTGACGTCCACCTCCCCACCTCATCTCCTCACCGTCATCCGGCGGTGCTACTCCCTCGACGGCCCAGTGAACAGCAACCCACCATGCCCTCCGGGGAGCACGCAGCACTGTTGGTGGCCACTGCGAATGCTCGCCTCAGCATGGACTCTTTGAAAGGCCAGCCTCCATGACGCTCGATCACCGCGACAGTCCGGTGAACCGTGCTACACTGAAACCCGACTGACGCGTCGGTCGGATTCAGGGAGGAGACCGTGCGCGGACACGACAGCCCAGCTCCCGAAGTGGCCACATCCACGGGCGCACTACAGCTGCGCGCCCGCGAACGCCGCGAGCGGATCCTCGACGCCGCGTTGCAGGTGTTCACGCGCCGCGGCTATCGCGAAGCGACGATGGACGACGTCGCCATCGCAGCCCGGACCTCCAAAGGCGGGGTCTACTTTCACTTCCCGGGAAAGGAAGCGCTGTTCCTCGCGCTCCTTGACCGCAGCGCCCAACTCTTACTCCGTCGGACCAACGAAGCGCTCGCTACTGCTCCCGATCCTGCTGGCAAGCTTGACGCGGCCCTCGACGTGATCTTGCGCCTCTTCAGCGAACACCATGCACTCGCTCGTCTCTTCCTCGTGGAGGCGCTCGCCGCTGGGCCAGCTGTCCACCATGCGCTCATCGAAGTACGGTACCGTTTCGCGACGCTCATCGCCTCCGAACTGGAGCGCGCTCAGGAGCAAGGCGCCATTCCTCCGCTCGACGCGCACCTCGCCGCCACGGCCTGTTTTGGCGCCGTCTATGAAGTGGTGACACAGTGGCTCCTCAGCGGGCAACCAGCCGAACTGACGCAGGCCGCACCGGAGCTGCGCCGACTGCTCCGCCGCATGCTCGGCATCCCGGAATCCCCCGAGAACAGGAAGACATGATGCGACGAGATGTGCTCGCCTCGACGTTTGCTGACCTGTGGGCGATCGCCGAGCGTCGTGCGCGCGCGCTGCGGCGACCAGTGCTCCTCAGTTGGTCGAAGCTCATTGAGCCGCTCGACCCGATCGCGCTCTTCGCCGCCGACACGAGCAGTACTCCACGAATCCTCTGGCTGATGCCGCAGACCGGTGAAGCCATCGTCGGGCTCCGCTGCCAACGCTTACCGATCCAGGAGATGATCCCAACCCCGAGCTCCGCGCTTGCCCGACTTGCCCACAGCTGGCGATGGCACACTGCGGAAGCCGTGCAGGAAGGGCCCCTCGCCCCCCTTGCCTTTGCCGGTTGTGCCTTCGACCCGGAAGACCCACGGATCGACACCTGGTGGGAACCGTTCGGCAATCTCCAAGCCTTCCTTCCTCGTCTCGCCTACGTGCAGCGCGGTGAGCTGTCGGCCCAACTCGTGCAGCAGACTGTTCGGCCGGACGACCTCGTGCCACTGACCACGCCAGCGTGGCCACCGGCGACGCCAACCTCATTGAAAACGCCGCTTTCAGTCGTGAGACGATGCGATCGAGTCTCGCGTGCGCACTGGGCCGAACTGGTCGAGACTGCACGCAATGCCATCCGCCGCGGCGAACTTCGCAAAGTCGTCCTCGCCCGCGCGGTTGAACTGATCGCCGAGCGACCGTTCTCGCTCGAGATCACGCTCCGGGCACTCGCCGAGCGCTACCCGACCTGTACCATCTTCGCGGTTGGCATCGGCGAGACCGTCTTCCTTGGCGCGACACCGGAGCGACTCGTCAAGGTCGAAAACGGTACTGTCATGACAGTGGCCCTGGCCGGCTCAGCTCCCCGGAGCGCCGATCCTACTCAGGACAAAACTGCGGCTGCCCAACTCCTCAAGAGCCAAAAAGATCGACATGAGCACGTGCTGGTTGTTGAGGCAATCCGCACGGCACTCCTCCCAGTGTGTCAACGGCTCGCTGTACCAGACGAGCCCCAGCTCCTCTCAATCGCAAACGTTCATCACCTTGCAACGCCGATCGCTGGTGTTCTGGCAGACGGTCAGGGCGCGCTCGACGTCGCCGCGAGACTCCACCCGACCCCTGCGGTTGGCGGGACACCCCGTGAGGCCGCGCTCGCCTTCATCCGTACCTACGAGCCTATCCCGCGCGGCTGGTACGCCGGTGCCCTTGGTTGGATAACTGCCAGCGGAGACGGGGAGTTCGTCGTTGGGCTCCGCTCCGGTATTGTCTGGGGCACGGTGGCGCGGCTCTACGCTGGCTGTGGCATCGTCGCCGACTCCGACCCAGTTGCAGAATGGGACGAGTCAGAAGCGAAGCTCCGTCCCATGCTCGAGGTCCTCGGAGGTGCGTGACACGCATGAACGACCGCGAGGCACTTGGTACCACCGTGGCCACATTTGTCCAGTCCCTGGCGGACGCGGGACTCCGGCATGCCTGTTTCGCACCCGGCTCGCGCTCCACTCCGCTCGTCCTGGCACTCGTCCGCGAACCACGTATTCGCCTCTGGGATCATCTGGACGAGCGCTCGATGGGCTACTTCGCGCTGGGTCTCGCCCGTGCACTCGACGAACCGGTAGCCGTGGTGACGACCTCCGGTACAGCTGCAGCGAACCTCCTGCCAGCCGTCGTCGAGGCCAACCTCTCTCTCGTTCCCCTCATCGTCCTCACCGCTGACCGACCACCGGAACTGCGTGACACCGGCGCACCCCAGACCATCGACCAACTGCGCCTTTACGGGTCGCACGTCAAGTGGTTCGCGGAGACACCACTCCCCGACGCGACGCCGCTTACACGGCGTGCTGCCGGGACAATCGCTCGCCGTGCCGTCACAGTGGCCCGCGCGCTCCCGCCTGGCCCCGTCCACGTCAACCTTCCCTTCCGCGAGCCACTCATTCCGTGTTTTACCAGTCCACCCGAACAACGAGACGGTCAGGCGCTCACACTGAGCACACAGCCAAATGGACAAGCGCTGGAGCCACTTGTCGAACTCCTCGCGACACATCCACGAGGGATTATCGTTGCCGGACCTCAATTCGATCCAGCACTCGCCGATGCAGTCATCGAACTCGCCGCGCTTCTCGGCTACCCAATCCTGGCCGATCCGCTCTCCCAGCTCCGTGCCGGACCGCATCCGCGCGAGCTCGTGCTCGACGCGTATGACGCCATGCTGCGGGAGCCAGCCGCTGTTGCCGCACTGGCCCCCGAACTCGTGCTACGGATCGGGGGGTTCCCGACCTCAAAGTCGTTGCAGCTTGCACTTGACGCCTGGGGAGAGGCAATCCATGTCCTGATCACTCCAGGGAACTGGCCGGACCCCCTGCACCGCGCCGGATGGGTCGTCTGTGGCTCACTGAGGCCGACGCTTCGCACACTTGCCAGGCTGCTCGCAGAGCGTGTCCCCCATTCTGACATCGTCTGGAGTGCTCGATGGGTACGACTCGACCGAGTCACACGGTCAGCACTGACCCAAGGACTGTCCCGGCTCGAGGAGCCGTTTGAGGGACGCGTCTTCACCGAACTTGCAACGCTGCTGCCAGACGGCGCGGCACTCGTCGCCGGCAACAGCATGCCAGTCCGCGACCTCGACAGTTTCTTCCCCACGATTGAGCAGCGGGTACAGATTTTCGCAAACCGGGGCGCCAACGGCATCGACGGCGTGACCTCGACGGCCCTTGGTATCGCTGCCGTGCACCCTGGCCCCACTGTGCTCGTCACGGGTGATCTTTCCTTCTACCACGACCTGACCGGACTCCTCGCTGCGCGACGCCATCAGCTGCGGGCAACGATCGTGCTCCTCAACAATAACGGTGGTGGTATCTTCTCGTTCCTACCGCAGGCATCTGAGGTACCCGAGCACTTCGAATTCCTCTTCGGCACTCCTCATGGCCTCGACTTCCGTCATGCGGCAGCGCTCTTCGGCCTAGAGTATCGGCAGCCCCCCAACTGGTCGAGTTTCCGTGCTGCGCTCCGCGCGTCGCTCGAGAGCGACCGTGTTACCGTCATTGAACTCCGGACCGATCGACAGCGTAATTGGCAGCTGCATCAGGAGCTGTGGACAGAGGCACGAGCCACTGTGCGCGCCGCCCTCGCCGAGGATGCACCGTGAGGGATCCCTGGCAGGTGCAGGGCACACTCGAACTCCGCGGTATCCACTATCACCTTCGCGCCGCGGGCCGCGGTTCGCCGCTCCTGTTGCTCCACGGCTTTACTGGATCGGGCGACACGTGGAGCGACGTGGCCCCAAAGTTCATCGTCCGCGGTTTTCAGCTCCTTGCCCCGGATCTCCTGGGACATGGGGCAAGTGATGCCCCGACAGATGCCAGCCGCTATGTGGTGAGCGAGCAAGTCGCCGACCTCCTCGCACTCCTCGATGCCCTCGCGATCGAGCGAACGGCAGTCCTCGGCTACTCCATGGGCGGACGATTGGCACTCCACCTCGCACTGACCGCACCAGAGCGTGTTTCTCGACTCGTCGTGGAAAGCGCGACACCCGGAATCGCTGATCCCGTTGAGCGCGCCGCTCGCCAGCAAGCTGACGAGGAACTCGCGCGGGCAATCGAGGAGCGCGGCCTTCTCTGGTTCGCCGAGTACTGGGATTCCCTTCCGCTCTTCGCCAGTCGCCACCGCCTACCGGAGAGCGTGCGAAGACGGCTCCGTGCTCAGTGGCTCACGCAACGGCCACACGGACTGGCCTCGTCGCTCCGCGGCTTCGGCACAGGGACGATGCCGCCAGTCTGGGGGCGCCTCCAGGATCTGCGCTGCCCGGTGCTTGTGCTCGTCGGTGCACTCGATGAGCGGTACGTGGCCATTGGCCGAGCAATGATGTCCCAACTCCCTCATGGAACAATCGTCATCGTGCCGGACGCCGGCCACACCGTGCACCTTGAGCAACCGGAGCACTTCTTCGTCGCCGTCGAGTCATTCCTGCGCGTGTGACGGCCGCTGCCGAGAGCATCAGGGAATCAATCTCGGGGAGCAAGTGGGCCCATCCAACAGCAGGTCGTCTCCCGAGGTAGCGTGCCTAGTTCCCGCACGGTATCGGAACGGAGCTCGCGGCGCACAACGCGAAAGCCTGTCCCTTCGTCGAGCAACAACACAACCACCCCATCATCAAGGAAGTCGAGATCCACAAGTCGTTCGTCCAGAGCCAGTGTTCGCGGTACCGTCCGCGACCGGAGCTCGACGAGCGCGAGCACGGAAGACGAATCAGCTCGCCACAGCACCACCCAGGCTACCGTACCGCTGCGGTCCACCCGCAACGCCTTCCCACTGGCACGCGAGACGAGTCCTGCCTCGAGCCAGACGAGCAAGCTCTCGAGCACGTATCCCGAACGATCCAGAATAGAGAGCACCCCCGACTCGGTGAGGACGTACTGATACTCGCCGCGCTCCGCTACCCCGACAACCGGCGAAACCTCCGGCACCCCAAGTGCAATCAGGCGTTGCGGTGGGCTGAGCGTGATCCACCGCCGGATGACCCCGTTCGTCGGATCGATCCCCAACAATCCCGAAAACGCGAGCGGCCAACGACCGAAGCGGAGTCGCTCGCACGCAAGCTGCACCTCCCGGCTCGGTTGCGCGAGCAGCCAACAGCCCGGCACCAACTGCTGCACCCATGGCCTCCAGGCACGCGATTTAAGGTCAAACGCAGTGATCCCGCGCAACTCTTGACCACCGAAGGACTTTCGCACCATGACAAGGATTGCATCTGTATCCGCCCAGCTCAGCAACGACCAAGGCGAGTCAACCCGACCGTACGGATGTATGCAGCTCAGAAAGAACCATCCCGGCGGGGAATCGGCTACGATCCACTCGAGTGGCCTTTCAATCGACAGGACGACAAGGCTGCGCTGCAGCACAGCGACCCAACGACCGTCCGGCGAAGGCGCAACGTCGCAGACCGGATCAGGCGGCAAGCTTCCCCACCACCGTTCACGGCCATCCCGGCTGTCCAGTGCGATGAGCTGGCCAGGGCGCGCGAGGAACACCACTGTTTCTGGTCTCGGAGCCTGAGCACACCCAACAAGAAAGGCGATCAGGCACAGCAGCCAGCTGCGAAACCAGCCAAGCCGTGACCCGAGCCTTGGACACGCGCAGTACCGAGTCGATAGCGTACCCATCTTCGTGTTTCATGACTCGCTGAATCGTTCTCGGTGAGAGTATAGAACCGAATCGTCACGGCGTTCACCCCGCCTGTGCTCCCAGGGATGAGGCACTAGAGGAACTGTTAGCAGGTGCCCCCTTCGCTGGTCGCCAGAAGTTGAATCTTTGCCCTCTCATCGATGGTCGCGACACCTCACTCCTACCAACCGGCATCAATACTGGGGTACCCTCTGGACGTCTCTGCTTGGGTCACGTTCGCACGCCCTCTTTGGAGTCAACCAAGTTATGCGGCGACGGCTGACGATCATCAGGTACAGCATGCTTGCCACGCGCGATCGCAAGATGAGGGACTCATTCAATTCCACGGAGAGATTCATTCGCCTGTGTGGCACCGTGTCTGACATCGAAGCGCACTCCAGGAATGCGAGCAGTGTGGTTCGTCATGAGCGCGACTGCTGAGCCATCTACTGCCCCCCTGATGCTTCCCTCGCAAGCGGCCCCACCCAGCAACACACCTCGTACTCACCCAGTGTCGCGAGGATGCGCTCTGCGCCGGTGCGGAGCTCGCGGCGCACAACCTGCCGCTGCCCAGACGCCTGCTCGAGTACCATCACCACGACACCATCGTCAACAAAGTCAAGGCCGATAGCCCGGGCCGGAAGCTCAACGGTCCGCACCACGCTCCGCGTCCGCAGTTCCAGGAGCGAAACCCGTAAACGATCGTTTTCCTCCGCGAGGACGACCCACGCCGCCGAGCCATCCCGCGTGAGGCGAAGGGCAATCCCACGCGCTCGTTCCTTGAGACCGGCCTCCCGCCAGACGACCAGCGATGCCGTCTCTCGTGCTATGTCATCTCCGATGAGAAGGACACCTGACCGCAGGAGGATAAAGAGCACTCCCCGCATTTGCCGAACGGCCACTGGTGGTGCTCCAAGCTCGAGGCCTTGCTGGCGCAGCTCTGGTGGCAAACTGAGTGGGAGGCGCCGTTGGACGACTCCGTTCAGTCCATCGATCCCAAGGAGACCGACGAGTTCATCTGGTCCGCGGCTGTTGGGTAGTCTCACGCAACGGATGTGGAAACCGACCACTGGCTGATCAAGAAGGTCACAGCCAAATGGAACCTCGTGCACCCAGGGACGCCATGACTGTGAGTCGAGCTCAAAGGACGCAAGAGCCCACACATCCGGATAGGCAACGTTCTTGCGGAGCAGCACGAGCAGCGTCCGCTCATCTGCCCACGCTAAGAGCCTTCCACCTGGCCAGAACCACGCAGTCGGAGAGATACAGCTTGTATAGAACCACCCCTGCGGCGGCTCGATCACGAGCGGCTCAGTCTGCTCACCAACGGGCAAAAGCACAAGCACGTGGCCTACCGCAGCCACCCATTGCCCACTCGGCGAAGGCACAATCTCGCAGACGAATTCCAGCGGGATCGATGTCGCCCAGCGTTCCTCTCCATCCGTTGGATCAAGCGCAACAAGGTGCCCCGGTCGGATGGCATACAGTACAAGATCGCTCCTCGGATGCTCTCCACAGGTGACCGCCGTCCAGAGGAAGACAACGAGGAAGAAGAACCGAGCGGCGATCAGCCACTGCTGACCTTCTTTCCATCGGCTCACGACTGGCAGTCCCATGGCCGCCCGTGGTGACGAGATCGGATCGGATGCAAGCCAGTGTACCAAAATGACTGGTCGGTGACGCACGGCAGAAAACCGCGAGTCCCTTGGCTGGGAGACGAGCCCCAACGGCGCGCCTGGGATAGGAACCACCCCCGCGCACTCGGTCGTCACAACGAGCAGGGAGCCTCCCGTGTCACGGACGCTTCTCACCAACGTAGATGAAAGATGTGTGCATCTTGTCAGCCGCTGCAAGGTCGCAGGGAAGCAAACACGATCGCACTGAAGTCGGTCAAAGCCCATCAGGACTTGCTTCAGTCACTCGTGAAGAGCCACTTCTCGCGCCGGAAGGCACCAGGAAACCCAGTCCGCCTCGCTGTCCACCTACCCACCCGCGCCAGATCCGGCGGCCGGATCATCCACAGCAGCACGGCCGGTCACTTCCTCGCTAAAGGCGAGGACAACTTCTAAGAATCCTTCGGGCTGCTCATGATGGATGGCATGCCCGCTTCCCGGGAAGCGCTCGAGGCGTGCATTCGGCAGTAACCGCAACGCTCGCTGGACCGTATCGTCGTCCAGCACACCACCCAGAAGCGGATCGGCTTGCAGAATCAAGGTTGGCTGGACGATCCGCGGGAGCAGGTCGAGCGGCTCCGGTTGCCGCCCCTCATCGAGGAGCGCCAAAATGGGGCCATCTGCTGTGCTGCAAAGCCAGAGTGCACTCCGCTGCCAGTCCTCGGGCGTCCCATCTGGATCGAGTTCGCGCGCCAGTTCGTAAGCCGCCTCGACACCGGCTCGCTTTGCCGCCAGCAATGCTTCGAGCCAGAGCCGCGTCCCCTCACTCGGAGGTGCCAGCGGAGGATCTTCGAGCACGAGCGCCCGCACGACCATCGGCCATTCGGCAGCCAGAACAAGCGCTACGAGAGCTCCCAGCGAGAACCCGATGGCCACCACGGACTTATTCAGCCTCATCGCCGCAAGCAGACGTGCTGCGTCGTCCGCGTAGTCGCGCAAGGTGTAGCCACCTGCCGGCTGAGAACTCCTCCCGTGCCCGCGGAGATCGAACGCGATCACCCGCGTCTTCGCGGCCAGTCCCGGTACGACTGGGAGCCAAGTCTCCCAGCGATCGTAAAGCCCATGGAGCAGCAGCACCGGCGGCGCATCGGTCTCCCCTGCTTCGGCGACCCAAAGCCACAGATCGCCGAGAGGCTCCACGCGCTCGCGGATCTCCATCCTCGCGTCCCCCTTGTCTCACGGCTCCAGTCGGAGCGGAATTTCGACGACATTGATCTCGGAACCATCTTTCGCCGAATACTCCCACAGCCGCAGCATCCCATCTGTCGGCTGTGGGACTGAAAAAGCAATGGTCACATCAAACGAGCCGCGCGTCCCGCTCCCAGATGTCGCCATGGCCGGCTGCTCATACAGTACCGATCCGTCCGCTGTACTCAGGCGGACCATGAACATGGCCTCGAACGTGTTCGCCGTCCCCGTCACGCGGAGCGGACTGCGCACCGTCTCACCCGGCCCGGGTGCTTCCGGGAAAATGAGCGGCAGGAGGTCTTCGAATTCATCGCGCCCCGGCGGCGGTTCGACGATCACTCCTTCGCCACCAATCGCTGGTACCGGCTGACCATCCAACCGGAAGCGGACTGCTTGGACCGTCGGAAACTGTGTCAGTGTGAAGACCACCTGGGCAACGCGAGCACGCATGGAGAAGGAACCACCACCGCTGGCAAAGTCCGACGAAAGGTCCACGGTTGCCACCCCGTCCGCGATCGTCAGCTCGCGCAGCTCCGTCCCAACCGGAATCTCGGTCCTGAAGCCCCACTCCTCCTCGCGGGGAGTCGGTCCAGCCAAGAGCTCGAGGAGCGCTGCCGTGCCAACAAGCGGCGTTTCCGGAATCGGCCGACGAACGACTGCCAGCTTCTCCCCTCGCAGGAAGTAGACTGCGACGAGTGTCGCACGGCCCGGTGTTGCCGTCACCTCAGGCGTTCCCACGGAAGTAGTTGATGCAGGCGTTGGCTCGACCGTTGGGGTTGGAGCGACCGTCGGCTCAGCAGTTGGCGTCGTCGCACTTCCAGCGCCTGGCGTCGGCGTCACCTCAGCCTCACGACAGCCGATCAGGAGTGCACCAGCAGCGAGCCAAATGACGAAGTTGCGGCGTCGCATACCCTCAGTCCCTTCTCCCGAATGCAGTCTGCCGGTACGCTCCCCGGAATTCCTCCGGTGCTCACCAAGCCTACCGCACCGGCGCCTTTCAGCGGGCTCCCGGAGTAGCGTGGAAACGTCGCGTCACCTCAGCACGGATCGCGGGCCAGTCCCCAACGAGGACAGCAGCTCCGCTGGGGAGTGTCGCGTCCTGGACCATCCCTGCCAACGACGCTGTCTCTATCGGTTCAGGTGAAAGCTCAAGGCCAAGCCGAGCCAATGCCAGGACCTGCCGGAGGCCCAGGTCGGTTCGCACTGTCTTTCCGAGCGCAGCAAGGAGCTCCGGTGCCCGCCGCAATGCCTCGATGCGGAGCGCCTGCGCCTGGAGTGCGGAGAGCACCTGCTGCTGGCGCAGCCCGCGAGCCAAATCATTATCGTCGTGCCGTGTCCGCACGTAGGCAAGCGCCCGTGCACCATCAAAACGCTGCAGGCCCGGTGCGAAGTAGAGCCGCTGATACGTAAAGTCCGCTCCTGGAAACTCGTCGTCCTTGAGCGGTGCCGGCACATCCACCACCACGCCACCGAGCAGGTCGACAATCTGCACGAAGCCTCGGAAGTCAACCACGGCAAAGGCATCGATGCGAACACCGAAATTGTGCTCGACTGTCCTCATCAAGGTGACCGGCCCACCGGTTCCGTTCGTTTCCCCGTAGGCATACGCTGCATTGATCCGGTCCCAGCCAACTCCAGGAATCTCAACCAAAAGATCCCGCGGGATAGAGAGCATGACCGCCCGCTTTGCAAGCGGATCAACCTGCGCCAGGATGATTGCATCGGCGAGCGGCAGAGCCCCCTCGCCCGCACGCTCAAGCGTTGTATCAATCCCAATGAGCAGAAGCGTGATCGGTTCACTCCCCTCCCAACGTGGGAGCTCTGTTGGCGTTGCTGTCGGTGTCGGCAGATGGATTGTCGTTGGTCGAACCGTTGGGAGCGGTGGACTTGGAGCCCGCGTCACGAGATCAGTTCGGGGAGCGGGTGTCACGAAAATGGAGCGGTAGGCCTCCTGCGCCGCGAGCCCAAGCCGAACGAGGTACCAACCAGCCGAGACGAGAGGAATCAGAGCCAAAAGCGAGAGCATGACAAGGCCAACACGCCACACCGGTCGGCGAGCGCGCACTCCTGGGCGCAGCTCGGATTCCGGCGGATGCTCTCCCGCCTCGGATCGATCCCCCACGGCTCCACCTCGGGTCGGATCGCCCCGAGTCTACCAGACCACCAACTCAATCGCCTGCTGTCGTATGGCTCAAGAGCATACTCGCTCGTCACCCACAGCGAGCGACAAACTGGCTTTCAGCCGAAGAGGACCTCCTGCTCGTGCGGATCGCTCGTCGCGATCCCCAGTGCCTCACGCGCCGCCGCGACCATCCCGAGTGAGCCAGTGACCAGCACGAGATCGTCCGACGCGGCCCGCGCGAGCGCCTCTGCGAGCGCTTCTGATACGGAGCGGAAGGCCTTCGCCTCCCCTCCAGGTACAAGACTCTTCCAAGCCTCCATCAGTCGCTCAGCCGTTGCCGCACGTGGTGCGAACCCCTCGACGGCGAAACATGTGTTGGCCAGGGGCGCAAGCGCACCGACGATCCGCTCGATCTCCTTGTCCCGAAGGACTCCAAGTACCAACCAGAGGCGGTTCCAGCGGAATGCCTCGCACACAGCTTGGGCAAGTCGTTGCGCCGACTCGCGGTTGTGCGCCCCGTCCACCACAATCAGCGGTCGCTCACGCAGCACCTCGAGTCGCCCCGGCCAGGAGACACTGGCAAGCCCCAGGCGCACAGCCTCCTCTGACGCCGCGATTCCGGCCTCCGCAAGCCAGGGCAACGTGGCGAGCGCGACGCCTGCGTTCTCTACCTGGTGCGCACCGCATAACGCCACGGCGAGTCCCGCGAGCTCCAGTCCAGGACAGCGGAAGACAAAGTCCTGCCAGCTCCCCTCCACCTGCCACTCCCGCCCTCCGAGCCACAGCGGTGCAGCACGCTCCCGTGCGACTGCCTCAATCACCGCTGCAGCGTCCGGCTCCTGGGGAGACGATACGACTGGTCGTCCCGGTTTGACGATACCCGCCTTCTCACGTGCGATCGCATCGAGTGTCGACCCCAGGATTGCCATGTGGTCGTAACCGATCCGAGTGATCGCGGCCACGTCCGGCAGGATCACGTTTGTCGCATCCAGCCGTCCGCCAAGCCCTACTTCAATGACTGCCACGTCGACCGTGGCACGCGCGAACGCCAGGAAGGCAAGGACCGTTACCAGCTCGAAGGCCGTCGCAGGGCCCCAGGCCGGTCGCTCTGCTTGGAGGGCTGCATCGACCGCCGCAAGCTCTGCCATCAGCTGGCCAAACGTTTCAGGCGCGATCGGCTGGCTATCAATCTGAACACGTTCACGCAGCGTGTGCAGGTGCGGTGACGTGTACAGCCCGACCCGATAGCCCGCCGTGCGCAGCACTGCTGCGAGCATGGCTGCCGTTGAGCCCTTCCCTTTCGTCCCAGCAATGTGCACACTGCGGTAGTGCTGCTGGGGATGCCCGAGCGCCGCACAGAGCCACGCAGTCCGCTGCAGCCCAATCCCCTCATCGGCGAACGGGTTCGCGACAAAGCCACGGTCATACCCAGCGCGGTCACGCAGGAAACGGAGCGCCTCGATATAGTCCACCTATCTTCCCTCTCCGGTTTATACTTCCAGCCACATGTCAGGTGTGTCGGGTGAATGGGTGTTCGCTCGACCTCCCGCGACCAGCCAGACGAGCACCGAGGCCGAGTGTAGCGGCCAGCAGCGAGCGTGCGCTCGCCACGCTGCTCGCCAATGCACGCACAGCCTGACCATCATGGAGGTGGGAGAACCGTGCTGTTCGGCACTGAAACGAATCTCGACATTGCGCGTGCCCTCTTTGAACTCGGTGGGGTCATGTTCGGTGAGTTTGATCTTGGTCCCACCGCTGGCCGATCTCCGGTGTACATTAACCCGCGTGTCCTCATCAGTGAGCCGGCGCTTCTTCGTCGCATCGCGCTCCTCATCCACCATGAGATTCAAGCCGATCAAGCTCGCCGTCGGCCACGTCTCTCTTCCTTCGCTGCCGTTGCGGGGGTCCCAATGGGGGGACTGCATCTTGCGACTGCGTATGCCTTAGTGAGTGACACCCCGTTGATCTACGTTCGGCCCGATGCGCAAGAACCCGCGCTAGAAGGCCGTATCGTCCCCGGGCAGACTGTCCTGGTCATCGACGATCTCATGACTGGTGGCACCAGCCTGCTTCGCACAGCGCGGATTCTGGAAGATGCTGGTCTCACGGTCCGCGACTTCATTGTCCTCATCGACCGGGAGCAGGGGGGCGCCGAGCGCTTGCACGCCCACGGCTATCATGTCCTAGCCATCCTCCGCTTACGAACAATGCTGACCTATTACTTTGAAAGCGGCATGATTGACAGCCAACGCTATCGCACGGCGATGGAATACCTCGAACGGACGAACCGGCGAGGGTGAAAGCTGGGGAAGGAAGCCGCCAATGCCGTACCGCGGCCTGGTCGCTGGCCAACCAGTGCTGGTCTTCGATCTTGAACAACCACGCACGCCAGAGATGCCGATCTACTCAGCACATCGCCCCGGCTACGTCCCTGCCCTCCATCGTCGGCATACCGATCCACCCCCGAGTCCCACAGCCGGTTCCCGTACGTCGGCTTCTGGCTTGCTGATCATGATGGAACATACGGGAACACATATCGACGCCCTCTGTCACCAGGCACTCCACGGACGACTTCATGGCGACGTCGACGCGGTCACTGCTGCGGGACCACGTGGATTCTCTCAGCATGGTGTCGAGACACTTCCACCGCTCGTTGTACCGGGGGTTTTGCTCGATGTTGCTGCCATCCGCGGTGTCGATGTTCTCGCGCCTGGAGAACTCGTCACCGCTGCCGATCTCGAGGCCTGCTGCGTACACAACGGTCTCACACTCGAGTCCGGAATGGCCATTCTCGTCCGGACCGGAAATGGTCGATTCTGGCGCGATCCGGAGCGTTACCTTGACGCGCCAGGGATCGCACCCGATGCCTCGCGCTGGCTCGCCGCACAGCGACCGAGCGTGGTGGGCTGCGATACGATGACCTGGGATCTCCCCGGACTCGTTGACCCGGAACTTGGCTGCGATCTCCCCGGACACGTGATCTTCCTCGTCCAGTCCGGCATCCCAATCATCGAGAACCTGGCCCTGGAAGAACTCGCGGCGTATGGCGCGCGGCGTTTCACTCTCGTCTGCACGCCACTACAGCTTGTCGGCGCAACCGGCTCACCGGTGCGACCACTGGCTCTCGTGCCGGCCTGAAGCCACTTCTGGGACCGCAATACCACGGAAGAAGACCAGCAAACAGCCCCGGACCGATCCTGATCATCATGCGGACACTTTGCTCGGTGCGGGTGAGGCGCACCTGCAGAGTACGACCCCGGTTCAGCCAGCCCGCCCTCGCGAAGGCGAAATGGGCGTCTCCACCGCACATCCGTCGCGTGTGATAGGCTCAAGCGAACCAGGAGCAGGACAGGATGGTTCACCAATGATGGGCAGTGATGACTTCGATCGTGCGGTCCTCCTCGCAGTGGCACTCATACTCGGCTTGTTGCTCTTCGCCTGCGTGGGGCTTGCTCTCCTCGGCTGGATGGCACTCCGGCCCGACTCAACCTGATGCTCTACCAGAGTTGACCAGATCCTGGACAGCCTCTGAACAGCACGCGGAGAACCGGTGAACTGGTAGATCCCCCTCCAATCGTTCATCCTCAGGTATGTCGATCATGTGAACGACTCGACTAGAAAGGGAAGGGCTCCGGTCCGGCACGCCTGCTCCTACCACCTCTCGGTACCACACGTGCCCTGCTCGCAGCTCAAGCGTACGTGTGTTTTGCCCAACATCGCTGTCACTGCGTGCCGGTCGACGGCTCCCCCCATCCATCGATCTTGGAGAGAGGAACTCATCCATGACTACTCGCGTCACGACTCGTGATAGATCTCTTGCGATAACGACGGAGACCGCTCTCGCGACTGCTGCCCATGCCACAGGACACACGCTCCCGGCTGTCAGCGTCATTATCCCCACGCGGAACGAGACGGAGAACATCGAGCCGCTGCTCGCTCGGCTCTTGCCACAACTGCCGCCTGACTCGGAAGTGCTCTTCCTCGACGACAGCGATGACGAGACACCCACTCGTATCCGCCAGGCTGCAGCCTGCAATTCACGCATTCGACTCATCCATCGGCCGCCCGGGAGTCGCGACGGCGGACTCGGCGGAGCAGTACTGACCGGCTTTCGCTCGGCACGCTGCGAATGGGTCGCCGTCATGGACGCCGACCTTCAGCATCCGCCGGAGCTCCTGCCGCGACTGCTGGCGGCAGCGCAACTGCATCGTGTCGAGCTGGTCATCGCCTCGCGCTATCGTGACAACGGTCAAGCAAGCGGCCTGCATCTGCTTCGCCTGGCGATCTCGCGAGCGTCGACGACAGTGGCACGTCTTGCCTTTCCGCTACGCTTGCGGAACGTCACCGATCCGATGAGCGGCTTCTTTCTCGTCCGGCGAACGCAGCTGCAACTCGAGAGTCTTCGCCCCCGTGGCTTCAAGGTGCTCCTGGAGATTCTTGTTCGCCACCCACAGTTGCGCGTTGCCGAGGTGAGCTACGTCTTCGGTCGACGTTACGCCGGGCGGAGCAAGGCGAGTGTGCGCGAAGGCTTACGGTATCTCGGACATCTGGCGACGCTCCGTCTGGGCGAGGAGCGAGCGCGCTTCGCCGGTTTCGCTGCCGTTGGCACGACTGGACTTGTCGTCAACACGCTCGCGTTGCTCGCCTTCGTGGAGCTTGGTCAGCTGCACTATCTCCTCGGCGCTGCGGGGGCAACACTCGTTTCCAGCTTCTGGAACTTCACCTTCACCGACAAGCTCGTCTTTCCCGATCGACGCGACGGGCGCCGATGGACGACGCGCCTCTCGCTCTTCACTGCCGCCAACATCGCTGGGCTTCTCGTCCGTGGCCCACTGCTCGTGCTCCTCACCTCGATCGTCGGAATTTACTATCTCTTGTCCAACATCCTCTCCCTCGGTGCGCTGGCCGTGCTTCGTTTCGGCATCTCCACGGCCTGGATTTGGCCCACGCACCGACGGCGCTTCTCCTACGACCTGCACGGCATTCTGACGGTAGAGTCCGCAGTGAATCTTCTTGAGCTGGACCGCTTCCGGGTAGACCAGGTTGAGCGACCTGACATCACGATCGAGATCGGCGGTCTCCGGTCGCCAGGCCCGCTGGCTCGTTTCGGGTGGGTCGACGTCGCACCAGACAGCGAGCAACCACGTCGGATCCGCTACGATGACGGGCTCGGCCCCTTCGGCTTCTGGTTTGAGGCAGACTTAGAGTTCCCGATCCGCATCACTGCCTCGCCCGCATTACGGCATTCGCCGCACGTGCTCTACACGAACGTCCTCGAGCCTATCCTCCGCTGGAGCTTTGTTCGCCGTGGTTACGCGCTCGTCCACGCAGCCTGCATTGCCGCTGGTGACCGCGCGACCCTTGTCACCGCTCGCACCGACACTGGGAAGACAACGACGATCCTCCACATTCTCCAGCACCAGCGCCGCGCCAGTGACCGCGGAGCGTTCCTCTCTGACGATCTCACGCTGCTCCGCTCCGACGGGCTTGTGCTCTCCTATCCCAAGCCGCTCACCATCAGCCAACACACCGTTGCTGCAGTGCCGAGCGCACAACTCACACGCTGGCAGCGTTTCGGCCTGTTCTTGCAGAGTCGTATCCACTCGCGATCGGGACGTCGTTTCGCCCTCTTACTCGCCTCGACCCGACTCCCTGTCGCGACTATCAATCTCTACACTCAGTGGCTGGTTCCGCCACCCAAGTACCATATCGAGCAACTCGTTCCCCAAGTTCGACGCCAAGCCAGAGCACACCTCGCACACATTGTCGTCATCGAGCGCGGTAGTGAGGCAGCACGGCCACTCGAGCAGACCGAAGCCCTCCACATCCTGCTCGAGAACGGTGACGATGCTTATGGCTTTCCACCCTATCCGGCAATCCGCCATCTCCTCACACGTCCGCTCGGCCACGACCTGACCGCAGCGGAACGGGCTATCGTCGCCACCGCCTTGCAGGGCGTGACCTGTCAGCTCTTGCGACGACCCGCGCTCGACTGGTGGCGACTGATTGCTGAGCAGATCGGACTGGACAGTAACCGAGCCGCATTGGGGTCACTGTTCACGTTGCCAATCACTGTCGAAAGTCGGACCGGCCGATGAGCGGACTCCATTCCCTGAGAGGTACAAGCTTACCTTCCCAACCCCAGAGCCCTGCGAGTCGTCACCTGGGTTCGGCTCGGTTGACACGCCGGCATCCCACACCCACGTCGTCCTCGGTCCTTGACCGTTACGGGCCTTCGGTTCTGTTTGCCATCGCCCTGCTCGCCGGCACACTTCTCCGCCTCTGGCAACTGAATCGTTTCGGCGTCAACAGCGACGAAGCCGTCTATCTTGGCCAAGCTGCCGCACTGGCACATGAGCCGACGTTGAGTCGCCTCTTTCCACTGTTCCGCGCCCATCCGCTGCTCTTTCCCTTCTTCGTTGCCCTTGCACTGCCCTTCACTGGCCGCGAGGCACTCGACCTGGCTGGTCGGCTTCTCGCCGTTGGCTTCGGACTGGCAACAATTGTGGTGACTATGGCAATCGGCCGCCTGCTCTTCGGGCGTTGGGTCGGCGCGACCGCCGCTCTTTTTCTTGCTCTCATGCCGTACCACGTCACCGTGTCCCGCCAGGCATTGCTGGACGGGCCGATGGCCTTCTGGGTGACGCTCACCCTTCTCGCGCTGGTTCGCTTTGCGGCAACGCAGCGGACCAGCTGGCTCGTGGCAAGCGCTGTCGCGCTCGGACTTGGAGTGCTCACAAAAGAGACGGCAGTTATCTTCTTCGGTGCCATCGTCACGACCTTTGCACTCCATCCGGAGCTCTCTGGTCGCCCCCGCCCACTTCTTGTCGCCCTCGGCGCGTTCATAGCGACAGTTACCGTCCATCCACTCGCGACGTTCCTCGCTGGTGGCAGCGGAACAGAACGAACCTCGCAGTATCTTGTCTGGCAACTCTTCCGCCGTCCGAACCACGAATGGTGGTTCTACGCGTGGACGATCCCGCCAGCGCTTGGACTGGCAGTCGTCGCACTTGCTGTTCTTGGCATCATCCTTGTCTGGAAAGTGTGGAGCTGGCGCGAGACGTTGCTCGTCGCTTGGATTGTTGTCCCCTTCACCTTCTTCCAGGTCTGGCCGACCAAAGGGTTCCCGTATCTCGTCGCGACGACGCCCGCTATCGCGCTTCTGGCTGCTCGCACGCTTGGACGTCTCTTCGCACTGGGATCAGCTCGCTCCGGGAGTGTTCTGCCTACTCGTTCCAATTGGCGGCGCGGCATCGCACTTGTCACCGTGATTGCCGTTGCGGGATCGCTTGCCGTCCCCTCAATCGCTCAGCTCCGCGCTGTAACGAACGGCACCTTCCTCGCTGGCTCAGGAGGCGTTCCTGGCGGCCGGGAAGCAGGCGAGTGGGTCCGAACCCACACGCCGGAAGGTACAAAATTGCTGACCATTGGCCCCTCAATGGCCAACATCATTCAGTTCTACGGGCATCGCAAGGCCTACGGCCTCTCGGTAAGCCCAAATCCGCTCCACCGCAATCCGACCTATGAGCCGGTGGTCAACCCAGATCTCTGGCTTCGCAACGGCGAAATCCAGTATGTGGTATGGGACGCCTATTCCGCTGCGCGTTCGCCATTCTTCGCGGAAAAGCTCCTCACCTATGCGCGACGCTATCACGGGCGGGTCGTGCATACCGAACTCGTTCGGACCGTCGATACGCAAGGCCGGCCAACTGATCTTCCAGTCATCGTTATTTATGAGGTGCGCCCATGAAACTCGTTCGTCCGCTGCTGACACTCTTCCTGTTCGCTTCCTTCTGGCTCCCCCTCCAGCCGGTGCATGCTGCACGCCCCGAGCCGAATACGCCGATTCGACATTTCATCGTTCTCATGCAGGAGAACCACACCTTCGACAATTATTTTGGCACGTATCCTGGTGCGGACGGCATCCCTCCGGATACCTGTATGCCAGTTGACCCCACAGATCCTGCGAGCGAGTGCGTCGAGCCGTTCCATATTGGGAATCTTCCCATTGAAGACCTCGATCATAGCGTTGTGACCTTCCGCCGCCAGTTCAACGGCGGCCGCATGAACGGCTTCATCTGGGCTCTGCGCCTCCGCAACCACGACGGCCGCATCGCAATGGGCTACTACGATGGCCGCGATCTGCCTTATTACTGGAATCTTGCCAGTGAATACGTCCTTTTCGATCGCTTTTTCAGTTCAGCACATGGAGGAAGCGTCTGGAATCACATGTATTGGATCGCTGCCGTGCCTGGTACCGAAAAGAACAGTATCCCAGCGGAAGGATTCTCGAACGACATCGTCACCATTTTTGATCGACTCAACGAGGCTGGACTAACCTGGAAGTTCTATATCCAGAACTACGATCCCTCGATCACCTACCGGACACGGACCGAAGTTGTTGGGCCGCGCGCCGCGCAAGTCGTCTGGTGCCCTCTCCTGGCCATTCCGCGCTATCTGGACAATCCCGAACTCTTCCGACACATCGTTCCACTGGATGAGTACTTCACTGATCTCCAAAACGGCACACTCCCCAATGTCGCGTACATCGTGCCTTCGGGGGCAAGCGAGCATCCTCCTGGCAGCATCCAAGCAGGCCAACGTTTTGTCCGCTCGCTCATCCAGGCACTCATGCGAAGTCCCTATTGGTGGAATTCTGCCTTCCTCGTCACCTATGACGACTGGGGCGGCTGGTACGACCACGTGCCACCACCGCAGGTCGACGAGTATGGTTACGGTTTCCGTGTTCCTGCGTTCCTTGTGAGCCCCTATGCGAAACGCGGTTTTATCGATTCAACCATCTATGACTTCACGTCGATCCTCAAGTTCATCGAAGAAAATTGGGGCCTCGAACCACTCGCCGAGCGCGACGCGCGTGCCACAAGCATTCGGAACGCCTTCGATTTCACCCAGCCACCCCGGCAGCCGGCTTTCATTCCTTGGGACTGGCCACCACCGCCTCCCACTCCTGAACCAAGACGTAGTGCCGTGTTCGGTCTCTACGGCCTCACAGTCGCCCTTGCACTTCTTACTTTTCTCATTCCGGCGCGACGCATTCACTTTCTCCGCCGCTCGCTCTCCTCACGCCGGTCGCGCCCATCCACCCCTACCCACCGAGGGGAGGGGAAGCGCTAATGCGCCGATCGATTTTCTTGCTTGCTATTGCTTTCACCTTCCTACTCGCCACTCCGGCTCCCGGGTTGGCCCAAGCGGAGCCACGTCCGACAGCTCTCCTCATCGAAGCGCCGGCCGCTGTCCCTGTCGGTGAACGCTTCGCTGTGGTCGCACGCCTCAGTGGCCCGAGCGGCGAGATCTATGGAGCGGTCGAGAATGAAGCACTCCAACTCCTGATTGATGGCATTCACTTCCGACGCGAACGCACCAACTTCGCTGGCGCAGCCCGATTCATCGTCACCCAATCCCTACCGATCGGTTCACACACCTTGACCGTTGTTTATCAAGGATCGCGCTCACTCGCACCAGCGGCAGCTTCAGCAATTGTAACCATCGCGCCAGCGGTCCTGGAAATCAAGACCGTTCCGGCTCTCCCTGGTATCGAGGTGCGAGCGCTCGGCAGAGCCTTCACCACAGGCGCACACGGCACCGTCCAGATCCCCTTCGATCAGCCCGGCAGTTACCAGATTGAGGTGAGTCGTACCATCATAACCCCTGAACAAACTGCACGCTTCTCACGCTGGAACGACGACTGGTTTTCTCCGCTGCGCACGGTCATTATCCCCAAGCATCGGCACCTCCAAGCCGGGTACGACGTCGAGACCGCTATCTCCTACCGTTTTATTGATCTTGACGGCCAGCCTGTTGACCCACGTCGCATCGAGCGGGTTGTCCTTAAGAGCAGCATCGGGGAGGTCCGCGAGTTCACCCCTGATACTGCGCACATAACTGTTGGCCCTATCAAGGCAAGCCGAGCGATCCCGACCGCTGCCGGATTAACGGTCAGTCCTGTGCAATGGTCGATCGAAGCTGTCTATGTGCGCGGCACCAACGTGGTCAACCGCAAACAGCAGCGCTTCTACCCGATCGACGAGCACGACTGGACGATCACGCTTCTCCTCTACACGGCAACGTTTTCCGTTCGTGACATCTTTTTCGGTCTCCCCGTCGGCCAAACTGTGCGGCTGACCTACCCAGATGGCTCAAGCGAACTCGTTCCACTTCAAGATGGCCGTGGTGTCGTCCGCTCGCTCCCACGTGGAGAGTATCGGGTGCAAGTAACTGGTATCTACGGCTGGAGCCCGACAGCGCCGCTCGCCCTGTCCCGAAACCAAGACGTTGATCTCACCGTATTGAGCGGTTTGGACCTGCTCCTCATCTTGATCCTGGTGTCTGCCTCTGCGACCGCTTTAGTGCTGGCTGGCCGCCCACAGTTACGCCATCTGCGTCGCTGGATCACTCAGAACCGGCGCCTACCAACGCCTCAAGTTGAAACCGAAGGACGTGCTCGGCGGCTCGCACTAATCGCCCTGTTGGCGCTCACCCTTTCCGGCACCATCTTCCTCACGCAGGGGCTCGCCCGCAGCCAACGTCCCCGTCCCTCGACCGCTTCAACCGTCGTCCAGCGCGTCTCTCCCTCTGCAGCACCAGCAACTGTCCCCCGCGTATCGACGCCGGAAACTGAATCGACTCCCGAGCCGCTCGACATACGTATTGCACCAGAGTTCGCCGCGTTCTGGGAGACGAACGGAGCCTTAGCCGTCTTTGGGGCAGCGATCGATGCTCCTCGGTGGGCACTCGGGGAAGACGGCATGCGCGTGTACCTCCAGGACTTCACGTTCGCCCGTCTTGAATACCGACCCGACCTCGTCGGAACGCCCTACGCTATTCAGCTGGCTCGCCTGGGAGTCCAGGAGGCTGAATTGCTTGGCCTTCTCGAGAGCGAGCCGTTCCGCCGTCGGAGTGCCGACACGCCGCCGGGCGCCGACTGCACCTATTTCACCCAGACCGGCCATTGGCTCTGCGGGAGCCTCCGCGCCTTCTGGCGACGGAACGGGCTCGAGCTCGGTGACCCAGGGATTTCGACACGCGAGTCGCTCGCTCTCCTGGGCTATCCGATTAGCGAGGCCTTCCTCGATGAGGTCGGACGTACCGTACAGTACTTCGAACGCGCGAAGCTCGTGGTGTACCCCGAGTTCCGCGGCACTGCCAACGAAGTCATTCGCGACCCTGTGATACGGAGGGCACCGTGAGACACCGGCTGATCTCACTTGCGCTTGTGGCACTCTGCGGCATTGCATGGTGGTTCGCGCTGCTTCCAACTCGCGAAGCCCGAGCCGCTTCGCCCATCCCCGTGTTCGCCTACTACTACATTTGGTACGATCCGACATCCTGGAATCGGGCCAAGAGCGATTACCCGCTCCTTGGTCGTTACTCGAGTGACGACCGTGCTGTCATGCAGCAGCACATCCAGTGGGCGAAGCAGGTTGGCATCACCGGCTTCATTGTCAGCTGGAAAAGCACTCCGACGCTGAATCGGCGGCTGGAACAGCTCGCGGATCTCGCCGAGAGCGAAGAGTTCCATCTTGCCATCATCTATCAGGGGCTGGACTTTGAGCGCCGGCCGCTGCCCGCCGAACGGGTTGCCAGCGACCTTGCAGCGTTCTGCGGCCGATGGAGCGGGCGCAACGTCTTTAATGATCTCTACGGCAAACCTCTGATCATTTGGTCAGGAACGTGGGAATTCTCCGTCGACGAAGTGCGGTTGGTTCGTGAACGCATTGGTAACTGCGCACTTCTACTCGCCTCGGAGCGGAACGTGACAGGATATGAGCGCCTGGCCACCCTCGTCGACGGCAACGCGTATTACTGGTCGTCGGTCGACCCGGAGACCTACCCTGATTACCTCGGTAAGCTGCGGGCATTGAGCGACGCTGTCCACCGCCATGGTGGTCTCTGGATCGCCCCCGCTGCTCCTGGCTTCGACGCTCGCCTAATTGGCGGAACGCGCGTCGTCGACCGCAAGGACGGCGAGACACTGCGACGACAGCTCGCTGCCGCCTTCGCATCAGCACCCGACGCGATCGGCTTGATCAGCTGGAACGAGTTCAGTGAAAACACGCATATTGAGCCAAGTCTCCAATACAGAGATCAGGCATTGCGGATCCTCGCCAGCGTCCTTGGCACCTCGCCGCCCACTCTCCCGGAACTCGGTTCCGAGCCGCTGACTCCCACCGGCCCTTCTTATGGACTCCCGCTCCTGGTGCTAGCTGCCACGCTCGTCCTCGGCTCCATTGTTTTCCTCGTGCTCAGGATTCATCGCGTTACCACTTACCCAGGCAACAGAGCCGACGCGAGCCCGACCATTTCCTTTGATCATAGTCATCTTGGAGAACCATGAGGCAAGTCATGCGATTCGAAGCAGCGCGCTTACTCCTCACCCTCCTCATTGGCCTCGCCCTCGCACCCCCCTTCGCAGTGCACGCGACTGAGGGAGCAGTGACTGGACAGTGGTTCCGCCTCGAAACACACGTACACTCCGTGTTCAGTTCGGATGCCGTCGCCGATGTCGGCGTCTTGGCAACGACTGCTCGCACGCTTGGTTACAACGCCGTCTTTCTTACCGATCACAATGACGGGAATTCCTTCCAAATTGTCGGCGAGACAGCGAATCGCCGGACTCTCGACGAAAGTGACGAGGAGTGGGAAATCCATCGGCGCGGAAAACTCAACGGAGCCACAGCGCGCCTCGAAAGCACGACCGCCTTTCAGGGGACCCGTGCCCTCCACCTGGCCCTTCCGCTGTCCTCATCTGGCACGTTGGCGATTTGGGCTCGCCGTGGGCCGCTCATCACCGCGGGTCCGGTGACGCTCACCTTCGCTGTCCTTGTCCAACAGCTCGATCCAGGAACCGGCTTTGCAGCTCTGATCTCTCTCGGCGGTGCACCAGACATCGGGAGAACCGTTGGCTACACGACGGAAAGCGGTAACGTCCGGCTCGGTCACAGCGTAACGTTCGCGTGGACCATTGGGCAACCACTGTTATCAGAATCCACACCGTCGCACCGCGTTATTGTGTTCCCACTCCCGGAGCCAGCACACGGGAAGTGGACGGTCTATACCATCCACGTGAGCGAAGCGCTCGCGCAGCTCCGGCCTGACGAACGCCCCCATCCTTTCGCCGCCTTCCTCTATCCACGGTTTGCTCTCTCGACAACTGGCGGTGCCGCCGAACTCTTCCTGGATGGTGTGACACTCCGTGCTGAACGACCACTCTCCCCGGCAGAGGAGTTTGTTGCCCGGACCGCCCTCTGTCAGGCATATAGCGACGCGTCCTTCCAGGTCTTCTGCGGCCACGAGATGGGACAACAGCGCCATACCACCCGCTTCGACTTCGCTATCACCGATTCTTCGCAGTTCCACAGTTTTCAATTCGGGACGGACGGTATCCCATCCGTCCAGCGCGGTGGATATCCCACTCAGCTTAACCACCCTGGTTCGACCATCAGACTCCGTGAGATCCTGGAGAACCAAGCGTATGGTGCCGACTTTCTTGAAGTTCGGAAGCCTGAGTGGGCCGCTATCTGGGACGAACTCCTGCTGCAGAGTGTCTCTCTCCTCGGTTCCTGGGGCACCGATAGCCACGAACTCATCGACCGTGGAAATCCTGCGACCGTCGTCTTTGCCTCTGGCCTCACACTGGACAGCATCGTCCACGCCCTCTATGAGGGTCGGAGCTTTCTGGCCCGTAACACCTTCACAGGTACCCTGCTCTTCAGTGCTTGGCCCGATTCGGCCACGCCCTATCCCGCACGGTATCCGATCTTCGTCTCGGACCGTGCCGCTATGACGACAGTATTTCTGCGTATCACCGGTGGTCTCCCCGCTGGCAGCCACCTCCGTTGGATCCGCAATGGGCAGCTCGAGCAGGAACAACTCCTTTCCGGTCCGGCAGCTGACGTCACGCTACAGCTCTCGCTCGAGGGACCACTCACCGTCGTCCGGGCAGAAGTCTTAACTCCCGACGGGACACGTCTCGCCCTGACACAACCGCTCCTTTTTCGCGACATCCCCGGGATGCCCGAACACGACCGCCTCGCTGTCATAGGGATCAACCCACTGACCGGGCCGGGCTATACGCGGAGCGTGGCTGCTGGTATCGTCGACGCCGCGTGGGATTCGGCCGTCCACGCGCTCCTGCTAACCCTCCAAGCGCCATCCGCTGCTCGCGTGGTGCTCAGGCTCGAAACCGAGCGCCCCGCTACCCTCGATCTCGCCGGCACTCCTCTCCCTGCTCCCGCACCCGGATCAACACTCTCGTTTGTCCAACCAGCGTCGATCACGGATCTTGTTGCCTGGTTCGACGTACCCCGGTTCCCGATGAGTCGCCCCCCACCCGCTGCCCCGCACAATTTTGCTGTCCAAGCAATCGACGCGACTGGTATCGAGCTCTCTTGGCAACCGACCTCAACAAAGGATCGACCCGTTCGCTACGGTGTGGAGCGGAACGGTCAACTGCTTGCGCTCGTTGGCTCTTCACTACGTTTCACTGACCGCTCTATCCAACCCGGCCAACACTACACCTACACCGTGCGGGCATTCGACCTCACTGGTCTCCCCTCCCCACCGACTCGAACACGGACAGTAGCAGTTTCCCCACCTCTCCTTTTTGCCGACGACTTTGAGAGCGGTTCTCTCACTAGTTGGTCAGCCACAGGGAGCGTTTCTCTCCGAGAACGCAGCGGCAACGCACTGAACCACGCAGTACTTCTGGAACTAGCCAATGGACCAGCGACACTGCAACGACGGCTCGAGACTCCACCCCACTCGCTCATCATCCGGTTTCGGTTCCAGCTACTTGACCAGGGGTCGCAGCCGCTCTCGTTGCTGACCCTCGTCGCGCGAACTGGCCAGCCATTGCTTCAGCTTATCCTTGCCCCAGATGGCCGCCTCATCTTGCGTGACCGCGATCGAACCGCCGCGAGCCAAGAACTGGTCGCATTCGGCGTCTGGTATGCGTGCCAACTCCTCCCGCAACCCTTTGCTCAGCAGAAAGTCCAATGTCAGCCTGAGGATCGCTCGACTGATGCGATACGAGCACACCTCTCAGTTCCCGCTCGTGACATCAGCCTCGTCGTACTGAGCTTCGGTCAGCAGACTGGGAGCCCACGTGCTCGTCTCCTTTTTGACGATATCCAGGTCGTTCAGCGTGATCATGCCTACGAACACTCGATCCGTCCCTGGTCCTGGGGAGTCTCCCGTGCGCGTCGCTGACGTGCTCTGTCGCCTTGTAGGAACACTCTCCTTGGTGCTCCTGGCTGCTGCGTGTGCGACGAGCTCTCCTCCACTGCCTCCGTACGCAACGCAAGCGGGTCTTCTAGCTCGCGATACCTGCTTTGGTGTTGAGCACCTGCCAGGAGACTTCGAGGTGATGGCGCGGCAGATCATCGATAACCCAGCTGCCGCACAGCACGACAACCCCAGTCTTCGACCCGCCCAGTTTGAGGCTTGGCAGCGGCTGAGCGGCGCTTGGCTGCAGTATGCCTACGAACCCCCGAGTATGCCAGCGGAAGACGCGGACGGCTTTCTTAGCCAAGACGAGTTGGAGCAGGCGCTCGCCCAAGCGCACGCGGAGCGCCTCGATGCGCCGTTTACCGCTGCTGCCTGTCGGCTCGACTTCTTCGCGACGGCACAGCGTGCTGAGGCAGCCTACCAGGTGCTCGTCCAGACCACTCCAGGGCAATCGCTTCCGCATCGTCCGCGTGGCGATGCAAGTCAATTACGTCTTGCCTCTGCCACCCTGCCGGGGTTCGCTCGCCTCACGCTCTGGTTCCGCGTGGAGAACGTCCTGGCCGCTGTTTCGGTTACAGCCCCCTGCAACCCGCACGAACCAGAACGTTGCCGCCAGGCACGTGACCGCACAGAATCCTTGGCCGCGTTGCTCCTGCGCCGCATCATCACTCGCGTCCCCGGAATCCATCCCCTAACGACGCCAAGTGCCCTTGACTCACGCGGCAGCGCCGAACTCCTCTGTCCTGAGCGAGACTACACAAGCTGCGTCGCCGAGATCATGGCAGCGAGAGAAGCCGCACAGCCGTTTGCACTCTGTATCTCGTCGTACGGCCAGTGGCAACTCCTCCCAATCATCGACGGCGAACCTCCTCGCTGCCCTGAGGATTGGACGGTCGCTGCCGAATTTGGCCCTCGGCCTACTGGTTCTTGACCTCAGCCAAACTCTTCCGCCATGGGAGCAGGCACGCGCCGGACCAGCGCGCGAGCAGGTGCCGCTGGTCGTTCTCTGAGAAGCCAGCGTGCAACGCCGTCCAACACGATACCGCTCGCAGCAATCACCAATAACATGGCCACCAGCTCCCCATAGTCGAGGCGATCGCGCGCGTCGAGGATGGCATAGCCGAGGCCCGAATCGACCCCGAGCATCTCGGCTGGCACAAGAACAATCCACGCGACACTCACCGCAAGGCGCATTCCAGCCAGCACGCGTGGCCGCACACCGGGCCACACCACGTGCCAGAGGAGCTCCCAGC
The DNA here is from genome assembly GCF_023806465.1 of Thermomicrobium sp. CFH 73360. GTDB lineage: Bacteria > Chloroflexota > Chloroflexia > Thermomicrobiales > Thermomicrobiaceae > Thermomicrobium. The sequence goes on from NZ_JAMSLS010000005.1 coordinate 179,029, forward strand.
GCGAGGCTCCCAGACTTCGCCCGACAAGTGGCCACCGTGGGTCGAGATGCGCCACCCCGTCCGCTGTACTCAAGAGGATCGGCCAGGTAGCTGCCATGACAATCAGGAAGACAACCGAACGCGTTCCCGCACCGAAGACGAGCAGGGCAACGGGCATCCACGAAAGCGGGGAGACCATCCGCAGCACCTGCACACTCGGACCGAGCATTTGTGCGATCCAACGCACGCTCCCAACAGCTACCCCGAGCGGGATACCGAGCGTCGCGCTGAGCACCAGGCCCAGCGCGACGCGCTCAGCACTCGCACACAGGTGCGACCAGAGTTCCCCACTCTGTGCAAGCTCGACGAGTGCACGCAGCGCCGGTCCAGGGGCAAACCGACGCGCGAACGAGTCCGCACTCGCGAGGACAGCGGTCGCGAGCCACCAGATAAGGATGAGTGCTGCCAGACCACTCGTTCGCAGTAGGACATCGCGGAACACGCTGCGCACCTTCACGGCTCGATCCGTTCGCTGCGATTCAATGATTCGGGAAGACCAAACGCCGCTGGCCCGCCCTCACGCTCCAGTGCCTGCAAGACGAACCGGTCATCGACGAGCTCGCGATGCGCCTGCTGGGGATCAAGTGCATGCAGGAACGCGGCATCACCCTCGACCTGAGTCCGGCGCAAGTGTTCAAGAAGCGCCACCGTGTAAGACGGGAACGGATAAGGACGAAAGTCGATCCGCGCCGCATTCCACTCCGGATGCCGAATGATCCCCTCCTGCACGTAGCGGTCATGCTCATGATCGAGCAAGACACGCTCGATGGTCTCCAACGGCTGAGGGAGGTACCCGCGATCACCCTGTTTGGCGAGCAGCCGCGCGGCCTCAGCCCGGTTCTCCCGAGCGAAACGCTGAGCCCGCACGATCGCTGTGACCACCGCTTGCGCCCACTCTGGCTGGGTCGCGGTCTCCTCTTCGCGCAGCACGACAACGCAGCAGGCGTGATCCAACCAAACATCGCCGCTGAAGCGAAGGATCTTGCCAGCTCTTTGCACCTCAGCAAGCGCGTTGAACGGCTCGGCAACGATGTAGCCAGCAATCGATCCGTTCGCCAGCGCCGGTGCCATGTCGGCCGGTGCCATCACCACAAGCTTGACTGTTCGCTCGCTCGCTGACGGGTCACCCCGTAAGAGGGCCCGCAAGCCCGCTCGCTCAAGCATGAGCTGCAAGAGCACGTTGTGAATCGAATACCAGAACGGCACTGCGATCGTCTTCCCTGCCAGGTCCTCAAGCTGCTCAATCTCTTCCGCGACGGTAAGGGCCGAACCGTTGACGTGGTCCCAGGCCACAAGCTTCACCGGTACCTGCTGGTTGAAGCGCATCCAGATCGCCAGCGGCATCAAGAGATGCACCACATCAACCTGCCGGGCCTGAAAGGCTTCAGCGATCTGTGCCCAGCTGCGGAACATTGTCGGCGGTTCGACTGCAAGTCCCAGATCCTGGTAATACCCCTTCGCATGCGCAAGGAGCAATGGTGCCGCATCCGTAATCGGGAGGTAGCCGATGCGCAGCCGCCCGCTGGCTCCAGCCGTCACCCCAGTGCTCGACGGCACCATGACTGTCGGACTACTGGCTCCCGACGACGCAGTCGGTGATGCTGTCGGCCTACCGCTGCACGCCGTCAGGAGAGGAGTGGCCACAAGGCCAAGGAGTGCCCGCCGGACGAATGCTCTTCGTGTGACCAGAGACATTACGCATCCCTCCCTGCAAAGGCCAAGCGCGGCACTGCATCGACCGTCTCGGCAACGCCGTACCCCTCGAGGACGTTGCGCCGGAGCTCCGCTGCCTCATGCTCGCTGACCCACCACTGTCCAATGACTCTCGCTGGCTGCCCACCCAAGAGCAGCAGCTGATCGCCGACGGTGAGCGCTTCGTCGAGGTCATGGGTCACGAGCACTGCTGTGACCCCTAAATCACGCACCAGCTCACGCAGCCATTGCTGAGAATTCCGCCGCGTCGGCGGGTCGAGTGCAGCAAACGGCTCGTCCAAAAGTAGGAGTCTTGGTGCCGTCGCCAGCGCCCGCACGAGATTCACGCGCTGCGCCTGCCCTCCGGAGAGCATGCTGGGCAAGGCACTGGCAAGGTCACGCAGTCCACTCCGTTCCAACAGTTGTTCGACCATGCTTGGATCGACGCGCTCCCGGTTCACCTTGAAGCGGAGCCCAAGCGCAACGTTGTCCGCGACGGTGAGCCAGGGCAGAAGACTCGGTTCCTGGAACACCAACCGGATGTCCCGACGAGGAATGAGACCAGCGCCGTACTGCACTTCACCACTCGTTGGTGCTTCCAGACCTGCAAGAATCCGTAAGACGGTGGACTTCCCGATCCCGCTCGGACCGAGGAGGACCGTCACGGCACCCACAGGTACGGTGAGCGACAACCCTCCAAGCACGACACGTTGGCGTCGCCTGTGCCCATACACCTTTGTTACGTCGATAAGCGTAACTGCTGCAGCTCCCATCGTAACTGCCCTTCTGTCGGTGTCTGGATCGGTAAGAAGGCTGCTTCGCGTTGCCGGCGTGCGGCCGGGCTGTCAGCCCGATACGCCTGACCTCCTTTCGTCTTCGCTTCGAGTGCGACTGCAGAACAGGCGAGGCGCATTGCCGCAAGCCGCAGTTCGAGCGCCCGACAGCGTCGCTCACGATCCGCCGGCCGCAGCGCTTCGGAGAGGAGCTCACGGAGTTGCTGAGCCAGCCAATCGCGTTCGTACTCGCTCCGTTCGAGCTCCGAACGGAAGACTTCATTCACCCCGCGCAGGGACGCGCGTGCCTCGGCAAGCGCACGGGCAGCGAGCCCCCAGCAAAAGCTGGCCTGAAGCCCCAGAAACGCCGGCTGGATTCGCTGCAGAAAAGCGACGACATCATGGGCCAGAACCCACTCCTGCGGAACACGGACGTCGATAAAGCGCAAGGAGGTACTCGCCGTGCCCTGCAGAGCAAGGAGCGGTGGATAAGGGTCAACCACCACACCGGCCGTCTCACTGGGCACCGCTACGATGACTGTCCCATGGTCTTCCTGAGCTGGTGTCACGACCAGGAATCGTTCGGTCAGATTCGACGCCCAGGGGACGAAACCGTGCAAGACGAGTTCGTGTTCCCACTGCCACCCCGCCTGCACTGGCAAGGGACGCCCTGTCTGGGCATGGCCGAGAGCCGTCGCCAGTGCGGTACTCCCCCAGCGCTCGGCCCGCTCCAGCTGCGGCAGGAATTCCACCCGCAATGGTGAACCCCGATCCGCATAGGCCAGGTACAACATCGTCATCACATGGCACCAGAGCGAGAAAGCACTCGCAAGATCCGACCAGGCAATCGTTGCGAGCAGCTCGCCGGCCCGCTGCAGATCGAGAGGTGCGGGCACTGCAGGAGAATCCCACTCGACCCGCGGCAACAAGCCCTCGGCGGCCAGCAGCGTCAGCGTCGACTGCGCGGGGAGCTCACCTGCATCAATATGGGGTGCCCGCACCTCTAACACTGGTGCGAGTCGCTCCTGCAACGCAGGATCGATGAGCGTCGAGGCAAGTGCCTCCGCCATTGCTTCCCCCTCACGAGCACAACCGCGTCAGCCGGTCGACCGGCGCACTCACCGCCTGGCGTGCGCGATGGACCGCCGCTTCATCCGGCGCCGCGTAGAGGCAGACACACTTGGCCATGTCCTCCCGGACATACGTGCGGAGAAAGCGCACTTCCGGCACCTGGGCGTAAAGTGGCGACTTTTCCGCCTTGCGCTGGAGATATGCCTCCATGGTCAGCCCAGCAGGCAGGTCCCACTCTACGAGATAGTTGGCGTCACCTCGCTGCGCCTTGACTTCCTCCAACGATTGGCCGACCAGGCGGACCTGCGCGAAGTCTTGGGGCCCAACACCGGTATGTTCCAGACTCTTTTGCAGTGCCTCTCCATCGCTATGCTCAAGGACCGCATACAGAATGGCCAAATCTTGCCCAACCTGATACTCGATCACCTCACCACCAACCTGCCGTACCGCTCGATCGATCGCTGCAAAGAGCGGCTCCAGCTGGGTACGATCGCTCGCCTGCACCCGATACTCAGCCAGAAATAGCGGCATACCCTCACCCTCCTGTTCTTCGACAGGCACAACCTACCGTTCGCTCGATCACGAGACCGAACGCGATGACACTCATCCTCGACGGCCAGCAGCACCACACTTCCGCACGGCAGCGGGCCGCCGAAGCAGCGCGTTGAAAACGGTCAGTGAGGATTGTTTAGGGGCGACAGTCGCAGATGCGAGGCCAGTAGGAGTAGACCCCGATCATCGTTGGGCACGGCGCAATCATGAGACGGCAACGGCGACGGCGGCAGCTGCATGACTGCCACCAGCGGTATCGTCGGCACCGTTGCACGGGCGCTTCTCCAGTCACCGCACGCCCTCCGCGACCGAGTGGCCGCAACACACTGTACTCCAGTCTATCCAGCGACCCACGAATCGTCAATACCTAAAGGCACGTCCTCTTCCCTCTCGGCCCTCCTCTAAAGTCGCTCGGGCTCCACGTCACCAGGCGCAAAGAACCGCTCCACGACTGAGCTCTTTGTTCCTCACGTCCGAGCGATTCCAGAGAGCTGCCTCGCGACTAACCAACAGTGTTGGCAGGAGTGTCGCGAACCGGAACCGCTTACACGCTGTGATGGCTGGTCGTTGTGTCCCCCTCAAAGACCTCATAAGGAGAGGGAGTTGGCCATTCGGGGAGCAGCGGCACTAGCATGATCCCGGCAACGACCACCAGCCGTAGCGTTTCTGTGCCCGTATTGAAGACCCGGTGCATTACGTTTGGGCGGTTGAATACTGCACAACCTGGACGCAAGGCATACCGCACTCCATCCGACTCAACCTCGCCACTGCCTTGGACCACGTAGTACACCTCTTCGCAATTGTGTCGATGCAGAGGACTATGGTGCCCCGGCTCAATCTCGACGACACCAAGACAGAGTGTCATCGCACGGAACCCAGTCTCCGGATAGATCAGTTTGAGGTCGCGCACTGAACGGTCACGCTGCTGCATCGGAGCACCTTCAAGGACTTCTTCGGGATAGATCACCACACGTTCACTCATCGTGCCCTCCGGATACACCGACGATCCGGCGATCTCTGGCTACTGATCCGGGAGCATCCTATCATGCAGGAGTAATACCTGAGGAGCGGGAATGATGAGCGAGCGAGAGCGCCAGACAGGCACGGTACTCAACGCACAACTCCGGGCCTTCCTGAACCAGCAACGAGTGGGTCATCTTGCGACTGTCAGCCGAGCGGGTGAGCCGTACGTTGTCCCCGTCTGCTATGCCGTCAGCGAGGGCACGATCTACACGCCGATTGACGAGAAGCCGAAGCGACCTGGCGCTCTGCTTCGACGGGTGCGGAACGTCTTAGAGACCGGGCGCGCAGCGCTTGTCGTCGACCGCTATGACGAAGACTGGACGCGCCTTGGCTGGGTGCTTCTCCGTGGATCGGCAGAACTCCTTCTCCCGGACTCTCCGGAACATGCGCAAGCTGTGTCCTTGCTCCGAAGGCGATATCGTCAGTACCAAACGATGCGCCTCGAGGAGAGGCCTCTTATCGCACTCCGGATCGAGCGGGTTGCAACTTGGGGCACGCTGCACTGACACCGGGTGGCAGTTTCGCTGCATAGCTCCCCAAGGTCTCAGCGAAGTACGTGGACCAGCGTGTAGAGCCCCATTGCCACCATGAGTCCACCGGCAATGATCCCCGACCAGCCGCGCCGCGCAGCCGCTGTGCGAGTTCCCTGCAGGGTGATGATCGCCGCCGCGGCACTCGAGACGCCAACCATCACTGGGCGTGCGCTGTCGGCCAATTCACTACGCCGCAGCACTGTTGCGATCACAAATAAGACCGCCAGCAGGAACGCACTGACCACCGGACCAAGCCAGACACTTGGCACCCGTTTCTCCACCCCAGGCGAATACCTCTTCGCCGGGGAATCTTTCTGCCGCAGGACAGGCAACGTCGTCACGGTGCACCCCCGAACCATCCACGGCGTCCCTGCCCCGTTTTACCATGGCAGTCAGGCGCTGGACTTCAGGGGAAGTTCGAGGAACTCTCCACCACGGATCGCTCCGTCCGGATCACCGACTTCCAACTGCCACAGGTATTCGACGATCCACTCCGTCGCTGACTTGAGATACCTCCGATAGGTGCTGAAGGGAATCCCCAATCGCTCGGCCATCCGCTCCTGCGACTCAATCGGCCGCAGATAGGCACTCTCCGCTACGAGCTGCCAACGGCGATACTGTGGACGCAGACCGAGCTCGGTAATCGCTCGCTCGAGCAGTTGCCGCAGTGCATGAATGCGTTGCAGCTCACTCGCTCCTGCCCCGGCCAGGCGCGTCACGACGCGCGATGAGAGGAGCGCATTCCCCCGAAGGCGCTCCGGGCGGCTCACGTCTCGCAGGGCCTGCACCACCGCGACCGTGAACAGCGATCGATCCAGTGCATCGCCCTGCAGCACGATTTCGGCATCCTCTTCCAACGCATCTGGCTGAGCCAGCCACTCTGTGATACTGCGCCGACGCCAGTCGCGGACTCCAAGGACAAACGGCATTCCCGCCCACTGTGATCGAACAGCCTGAATGTGGAAGACTTCCCAAACTGTCGCCCGATGAACGGTAGCTTCGTCACTGAGGAAGCCGCAGACTGCCAACTGCGGCATGAGCAACGCCCGTTCCCAATGCAACTCCATCGCCAATGCGACTAGGCTCTCAGGAGATTCCTTCTCCGAGGGAGCGATCCAGCTCAAATGAACCACTGCGCGTTCACCGGGACGAACATGCATCGCCTGGCAAAGTTCAGTGAGCAATGCCATGCTGTCACTTGTTGTTCCCCACACCGGAGCGTCTAATGGGAGTGTGGTTGTCCAGGCGAGCAACCGCCCAGCGCCATCGCGGATTCCTCGACACAACGCAAGACCGTGGGTGAGCCAGCCGTTGAGCAGCGCTCGCATTGGTGCGACAGGTACCATCGCCAGCGCGGCCTCTTGCTCGTCGCGGCGCAGCACGCCCACTTCCAAGCCACGCGCGAGACCAGTCACAAGTGCGCGCCGAAACGCCCCACGCTCGTCGGCAAGCACAAGGAGACGCAGGAGATGCGGCAAGCGAACAACACTACTCCCTCGCCGAAGGGCATCGATGCTCGCAGCTCGCAGCTGCGCTCGCAGCTGGACAACACGCTCCGGATCTCGCCACAGCAACGAGTCGATGAGGAAGGAGCCAAACGGCTCTCGAACGGCCAGTCCATGAGGGGTGACGACCGTGACCGGCTGCACACAGAGCCAACGGAAGAGGGCACCAGGATCTCCGTCCTCGAGGACCGCACGGAGCGTTCCTTCGCTCGCCACACCGGCGAGGGCAGCGATTTCCAGCGCGGCACCTTGGTCCGACTCTGGCGTATTCATCGCTGAACGCAGCACTGCTTCAGCGACCTCAAGGAGCGCAGCATGGGAAAGTTCATCCGCGCGAGTCACCGCTCGCTGTACCAGGAGCGTCAGTGTGAGAGGGTGCCCTGCTGCGACTTCGGTGATCCGTTCTGCGGTCTCTCCAGCAATACCAGCGCGCGTGCAATAGCTTAGGGCAGCGGAGCGCGACAGCGCTTCCAGGCGCACAACGTGCAACAGGGCACTCCAGTCCGCGTCCTGGAGCCAGCTGGCCGGTGGGAGCTGCCGCATCGCTAACACAAGGAGGAGATCACCACTGCCCGCGAGTTGGGCTGCACGCAATGCTTCGTCGAGTCCTTGTTCTGGCTCATAGTGGTCGAGCAACAGCACTCGTCGGCCGATCGCGGTGAAGAGTTCTTCTAAGGTCCTTCCCGGCAACCCGAACTCCTGTGCGGCGTAAGCGGCGATCTCCTCCGGTGTTCGCTGCACCGCCTTGTCTACCAACGCCGAGGGAACACCCAGCTCCGCACAGCATCGGACGAACTCTCGCAGCAGAGCACTTTTCCCGATGCCGGGTGGCCCGGTGACCGCAATAGTTCCAACGGGTGCTGGCCCGACGAGGAACGCCACGAGCTGGGCCAGTTCAGCTTCGCGATCCACAAATCGCTCGTGCAGTAAGCGAGACGAATGATCGAGGAATGCCGCCATTGTCAGTCTCCCTTCCCCCTGAGGCAGTCATAAGGGAAATCTCTCTGCCGCTCCAGCGGCCCCGCCGAAGCCGTTGCGCTGGATTGGGAAATTTTTCCTAGCCCAACAGTACCACAGACGACCGCCCAGCGCAAGACCGTTTATTTCATCTTCAGTGCGTCGACTTTTCGAAAGATAGCGAGATCTGCGTATGCATGCGCCGATCTGATAGCTAGTCAAGGATGACCATTCTCATGACAGAGGACTGCCAGAGTTTGTTCGATTTCTTTCCAGATGGTGCTCATCCCTAGAACTGAACCTTTGTCCTGTTGTCACAACCCGTGGCTCTTGCTACCCTCCCACGCCGTCATACGGGGTGACGCACACCTCGCTGGGAAGATCGGGTAGGGGAACAGGGGAGCAGCGGATGCCGCACCGGTCCGGTCGACCGGGGGACGATCGGCGATCAGTGCCATGGAAATCAGCTCGCTCCAGGAGAGACCACGAGCTGCCGAGCACTCCGGAGCATCAACCATTCCCCATCCGTGGTCCACCATCGAGCACCAAACCAGTAGGCTGACTGTCCTCCGGTCGGATCTCTCCTCCATTCGTCCTGATTGCTCCTAGTCCATCCCGGGCACCTCTCTTGGGAGCACTGTGCCTTCTCTGGCACCACCAAACATCCGTAGTTCTGACTGTCGAGGGGCGAGCCGGCCGGTTCCGAGATCACTGCGTAAGGAGGTCACGACGTGCAGCACTGGAAGACCCTGCGCGACCGACTCGGCGCCGTGAGCGCCGTCATCCTCGTCATCGCGACGCTCTCCGTCGCCTGGATCAGCCGCAGCAGCGGTGCACCCCAGACGCTGACCCTGACTCCTGAAGCGGATGCCTCTGTCTACGAAAGCAAGCCGACCCAAAACTATGGTACTGCCACCGCACTCCGAGTCGATGGCTCACCGATCATGCGGAGCTACCTCCGCTTCGACCTGACCACTGTCTCAAACACGATCACTCGCGCGACGCTCCGCATCTACGCCCAAAGCTCACATCGCACCGGCTATGAACTTCGTCCCGTCTCTGACACAAGCTGGAGCGAGCGCACCATCACATACCAGAATGCCCCAGCAGTCGGGAGTGCGGTCCTTGGACGCTCCGGCGGTTTCTCCAGTGGCCAGTGGACAACCATCGACGTGACCGCCGTTGTCCAGCCGGGAACCAAGCTCAGCCTCGCCATCGTGACGACTGATGCAACACAGATGAACTTGGCCAGTCGCGAGACTGGCGCAACTGCACCCCAGCTTGTTCTTGAGTTCGCAAACGCGAATTCCGCCACCCCAACCCCGTCATCCACCCCAACCCTCGCTGCCCCTTCACCCACCCCAACCACTGCACCCACGCCCAGCCCCACCCCGGGCCCGCCGGTGACCGGTGATAGTCTCTCTTTCCCGATCCGTGCCGCTTTCTACTATCCCTGGTTCCCAGAAGCCTGGCGCCAGAGTGGCCTCTATCCCTTCACTCATTACCACCCGTCACTCGGTTACTACGACACCGGTGACGCCACCGTGATCCGCCAGCATATCGCTGCCATGCAGTATGGTGGCATCCGGGCCGCAATCGCCTCCTGGTGGGGTCAGGGGCATCACACCGATGTCGACTTCGCCAAGATCCTTCAGGCCAGCGACGGGACCGGCTTCAAGTGGGCCATCTACCACGAGCAGGAGGGCCAGCGCGACCTCACCGCAGACGAGATCCGCAGTGACCTCACGTACATTCGGGATCGCTACGCGAGCGATCCGGACTACCTACGCGTGAATGGCAAGTTTGTTGTCTTCGTTTACAACGCTGACGATTCTTCCTGTGAAGTCGCCGACCGTTGGGTGCCCATTGCACGCCAACTTGGGGCCTACCTTGTCCTGAAGGTCTTTGTCGGCTACCGCACGTGTCCGACCCAACCCGACTCCTGGCATCAATACGGCCCTGCTGTCGCCGCTGACCAGCAGCGGGGCTTCTCCTACACCATCTCGCCCGGGTTCTGGCTCGCCACCGAGAGTCAACCGCGCCTGGCTCGCGATCCCAACCGCTGGGCACAGAACGTCCGTGACATGGTCGCGAGCGGCGAGCCCTGGCAGTTAATCACCACCTTCAATGAGTGGGGCGAGGGCACCTCGGTGGAATCGGCCCAACAATGGGCTAGCTCGTCCGGCTTCGGCGTCTATCTCGACATTCTGCACACCAACGGGCAGGGCACTGCTCCTTCGCCGACACCCACTCCAGCACCCACACCAACTGCGACTCCCACCCCGACACCAGTGCCAAGCCCGACACCTACGACACCCCCCTCCAGCACCAGTCCGGTGACGGTCGTCGCCGTCGGTGACATCGCCTGTGACCCTGGTTCCTCCAGCTGGAACAACAACAACGGCACGGCGACCTCCTGTCGTCACAAGTACACCGCCGAACTCACCAAGCGGCTCGGCCCCACCTACGTGCTGGCGCTTGGTGACCTCCAGTATGAGGACGGGAGTCTCTCTAAGTTCCAGCAGAGCTACGATCCGACCTGGGGCCAACTGAAGGCGATGACCAAGCCGGTTCCTGGAAACCACGAGTATCTGACCTCGGGCGCCGCTGGCTACTTCGATTACTTCGGCACGCTCGCGGGTGATCGCACCAAGGGCTACTACGCCTTCGATCTGGGCAACAACTGGATTGCGATCGCCATCAACTCCAACTGCTCCAAGATTGGTGGCTGTGGTGCTGGATCACCGCAATACCAGTTCGTCCAGAGCGTGCTCGAGGCGAACCGTGGGAAGAACGTGCTCGTCTTCCTCCACCACCCGTACTGGACGACCGGTAACTACTACGGCCAGTACAAGTCCAGCCTGGGACCGCTCTACCGCCTGTTCGATCAGTATGGCGTTGATCTCTCCTTGGCTGGACACGATCACAACTACCAGCGCTTCGCTCTCCAGAACGCCGACTCCGTCTGCAACACGGGAACCGTCCGCCACTTTGTCGTCGGCACGGGCGGGAAGAACGTCTACGATGCGGACGTCCACGCCGCCGATGAACCCTGCGACGAGGTGCGCCTCGACAACGTCTACGGCGTCCTCAAGCTCTCGCTCTATCCGGATCGCTACGAGTGGGCATTTGTCCGGGAGGATGGCACAATCCTCGATCAGGGAAGCACCCCCGTACGGTAAACACTTTCCACTTCGTGGCTCGGAACAGGCTGAAGCCTGTTCCGAGCCACCTTCCTCCCTCAGTCGCCCACACCGACACGACCTCGCCACAGAGAGTGACGGCAGAGCGCGGGCTCAACTGGAGCACGTGCGCGCCTTTCCTGCCGAAAACTCTATAGTCCCAACGGCGTCCGAAAATCGTTCCGATCGCCTGCTCAATGCGCAGCTGCGCGCGCTCAACCGTTCACTAGGCGAGTAACGTCGCTACCGACACCCTAGCCGCCTCGCATCGATGACCCACGTACCCCACGGTAGTGATCCTAGGAACCAGCATGTACGCGCCCAACTCGCTCCCGCCGAGCACCGCGGAGCGCTCCTTATTGCCAAACAACCGTACCGCCGCCTGCATCGGGATACGATGCCCAGTGTCAAGCCCGCACAACGCGGAAGATAGGTACGCCGCATTGCTTGCGCGCATGGCCATTGCGTCAAGCCCGCACAACGCGGAAGATAGGTACGCCGCATTGCTTGCGCGCATGGCCATTGCGTCAAGCCCGCACAACGCGGAAGATAGGTACGCCGCATTGCTTGCGCGCATGGCCATTGCGTCAAGCCCGCACAACGCGGAAGATAGGCTGCCTACAGGCTCCGTACCCACCGCCCACTCCGCACCCCAGGAAGTCATCGTACGTATCTACCCGGCTTCTCCAAGAAGTCGTCCTGAGGACAAAGGGGGACACCACCTCCAACGTCCGGAGCCTCGAAATCCCTGTTACACTCGTTTGCGTGAAGAGTATTATTAGCCTTGTCTAATTCAGTGAGGCAGGTAATGGACACTCCGTCACAAGAGGCCAAGTCATCAAACCCGGTTGCGGCCCGTCGAGGGAGCTTCCGCACTCGTCCCTTGGCCAAAGGCCTTCCCTATCTTGGCCCTGCGTTTGTTGCCAGTGTCGCGTACATCGATCCTGGCAACTATGCAACGAACATCGAAAGCGGGGCTCAGTTCGGGTACACCCTGCTCTGGGTCATCTTTGCAGCAAACTTCGCCGCGATGCTCATCCAGTCGCTTTCCGCCAAGTTAGGCATCGCTACCGGCCACAACTTGGCAGAGATCTGCCGCGAGCGCTTTCCCCGCCCCGTTACCTGGGGCATGTGGGTGGTGGCCGAGCTCGTGGCGATGGCAACCGATCTTGCGGAGTTCCTTGGCGCAGCGCTTGGCTTTGCCCTGCTCTTTCATTTCCCGCTTTTTGTTGGTGGGCTCTTGACCGGTATCACGACGTTCGCGATCCTCGCCCTGGAGCGGTATGGGCACCGGCCGATCGAGGCGGTGATCACCAGTTTGGTGGGCGTCATCGCTGGCTGCTATATCCTAGAAACGATCCTTGAAGAGCCGGATTGGGGAGCCATTGCGACCCACGCGGTGATTCCGCACTTTGCTGGGCCGGAAAGCGTCCTCCTTGCCACTGGTATCTTAGGAGCAACCGTCATGCCCCACGTGATCTATCTGCATTCGGCGCTGACACAACACCGGATCGTGCCGCAGTCAGCGGAAGAAGCGCGCCGCATCTTCCGCTTTGAGATTCTGGACGTGGTGATTGCGATGGGCATCGCTGGGCTGGTGAACGCTGCCATGCTGGTGATGGCGGCCTCAACCTTCCACGCGCGCGGGCTGGCACAGGTGGGGACGATCGAAGAAGCGCACCGCACGCTCGAGCCGCTTCTCGGCTCGTTGGCCAGCACGGCTTTTGCCCTTTCGCTCCTGGCCTCCGGTCTCTCCTCCTCGACCGTTGGCACCATGGCCGGGCAAGTTGTGATGCAGGGATTCCTTCACCGCACCATCCCGATTTGGTTTCGTCGGGGGATCACGATGCTTCCGGCATTGGTGGTGATTGCGCTTGGGCTGGATCCCACACGCACGTTGGTCATCAGCCAAGTGGTCTTGAGCTTCGGCATTCCTTTCGCGCTCATTCCGCTGATTCTCTTCACGGCCAAGCGCCGCCTGATGGGGGAACTGGTGAATCGCCGCCTCATCACGGCGCTGGCCAGTTGCCTAGCTGCCTTGATCATTGCTCTGAATCTCTTTCTGCTCTGGACAACCTTTGCTGGTGGTGCCTGATGAGTGCTCCTTCCTTCTCCCGCATCCTCGTCCCGCTCGATGGGTCACGCCTGGCTGAGCAGATCTTGCCGATCGTGTCTGGTATCGTGCGGCATTGTGGCGGGGAACTCATTCTCCTCCACGTCCTCGAACCCGCACCACCCGAGCAGATCCACGGCGAGCCGCACCTCGCTATCGCCGAAGAGGCCGCTCGTTATCTGGAGAACATCTCCCAACAACTCGTGACCCACACCATCGCGACACGCATTGTCATCATCTCCGCCGATCGCGAGGCGGTGGCAGCCTGCATCGCACATCAAGCACGCGCACTCGAGGTCGACGGCATTGCCCTCACCAATCACGGTCATGGAGGTCTACGCGGGTTACTCTTCGGTCGTATCGCACAGCAGGTCCTCCAGCAGGCAGAACTCCCCACGCTCGTCGTGCGCGCTCTTCGCAACCGTCACGGCACGCTCCAGCCCGCGAGTTTCCAGCGCCTCCTGGTCCCGCTCGATGGATCTCTGGAAAGCGAGCGCGCAGTACCGCTTGCCTGGCATCTGGCGAGCTGCCTTCCTGCTCGTGTACTGCTGGCACAGATTGTCCCCACACTCGAGCGCCTCAGCCTCAGCGAGAGTGCTCCCGCCGTCTTCCTGCCCAGCGCGACCGCTGCGCTTTTGGAGCTCGAACGGGAACGGGCAGAGCAGGAACTCCAGCAGATGGCTGCAACCGCCCCAGCGGGTACGACCGTCACTATTGCCGTCCGGCAAGGGGATGTCGTAGACGAACTGGCCCGATTGACCACCGAAGCGGACCTCGTTGTCATGACGACACATGGTCGAGCGGGATTGCCAGGCTGGCTCGCCGGTAGTGTCGCTGCCCGCCTCCTCGAGCGGATCTCCGTCCCGCTGCTCCTGGTTCCAATCAGCTAAGGACGAGCCAGTGCTCCCAGTTGCGCCAGCCTTCCGTATGGAACACGCAAGGAGCATGCTGGACTTCACTGATGATCCTCTCCAAGGTGGAGCGGCGTGCTTGCAGGAGTGCAAGGGGTAACCGCCCAGCTCACTCCGAATCTTCAACCAAGACGAAGACGGGCAACATTTCACCTATCCACCGCAAAGAGGTCACTCACCTTCACGCGGAAGCCTGGCAGCACCTCGCCACCCTCCAACTCCTCCTCCGCACTGAGCTCCCGTACCACCCCACCCCCCTTATACACCGTCACCGCCCGACTCCGCGGCCACACCACCCACACCTGCCGCACCCCTGCCCCCAAGTACTCCCGCACCCGCTCGTGTACCTCCTCCGCCCGATCATGCGGCGACACAATCTCTACCGCCAGATCCGGCGCCCCCGGCCAAAACCCCTCTGGAATCCCTCCCTCCGGCACCCGCTCCCGCCGCACCACCGAGACATCCGGTATCCGCACCGTGTCCGGATTGCGGCGCAAGATATAGCCAAGTCCATCTCCGAAGACCAAACCAAGTCCGCGTGCCGTCACAAACTGGTGCAGCAGCATCACAAGGCGAACGACAATCGCAGCATGCCGAGCCCCAGCCCCAGGCATTTCCACGAGTTTCCCTTCATGCAGCTCGTAGCGCATCCCCGGCTTCTCCGGGAGCTCCAGAAGCTCCTCGGCCGTGAGCAACGCCACGCGCTCTTCCGCCACATTCATCGTCTGATGCTCCTGTTTCGGCAGATCCAGCCAGCACCGCGGAAAAACGTCGACGTCACCACAACCCAGTTCGGTGATCTTCCTGTAAGTGAATGCCATCGATGGCGCGAGTGCAAGTAAGCACCCTCACCGGGGACTGCTGGCATCAGACTGATCCCCCAAGACGGCCACCATCACCAGAACCTTCCACTTCCTATACGATTCCGGCAGCGCCAACCAATGACTCTGTGTGCCCTCCTGCATTGAATCAGGGCGTTCTCGGAGGCTCTCTTGAGTGGGAACGAGGGAAGAGCAACACGCTTCCTGTACGGACGGCGCAACTGGGACCACGGTGTTTCTCTGGTAGGCCTCCGCCTTTGTATTGGCAGCACAGCATGCGATACCTTCCGCAGCGTGGACATTGCTACACTTCACCTCGTTGGTGGTGCAGAAACCACCCGCGGTGCACGAACAGGGTGTGGACATGCTCAGTGCTGCTAAGACACAAACGACACAAGGAAATTGGCGACCATGTTCATTGATCCTCGCGGTATCACTCTCTCTCACCGCACTGACATGTCTCCTCGCGGCACACCACCCCGGCACTGCCAGCCTGACCAACCACTTGCGAGGTGTTCTCTCTGTACCGGCAAATTCGCCCCTCCCACATGAGACGTCTTGTGTGCATTACGCCCAGCACGTGCACGCTGTGTCTCCATCCCTGCAAGCCAGCCTGATCACGCACGTTTCCGCCTTCCACCCATTCCCGGTCGCCTCACGCTTCACCATCCCCGCAGCCCTTGTCACAGCAGTAACACCCTGCATGAGCGGGCTTGGATCGGCTCTCTGCCAGCTTGTGGCTGTCCTGCTTGTGGTTGTGGGATGGATCGTCCATCATTCTCGTCAGCACAGCACGGCACTCGCCTACACTGCGCCACAATCCCCACGTCGACTTCTTCCTGCCCCTCTCGGCACATCCACCCGTGTGACTTGCGTTCAATTCCGCTGCTTACGGAATTGATCCCCTCTCCTCATTACTGGACCCCCGCTCCAGCGAGCAGTTGGCGTACTCGTGCTGACTGCAGGCGTGACGACGTTGGCCCAGAGTGAGAGACCATAGGGAGATCTCGATGCGGAACTCACAATTGGTCTTCACATCTCGCCGATTCACCCGTCGAGCCACGCTCAGCCTCGTGGGTGTCGGTGTTCTGACCACCGTACTCGCTGCGTGCCGTCAGTCACCCGCCACCAACACGGCGCAGATCGTCACACCCACAACACCTAGCACTCAGCTCACGCCTGGGCTTTCCGGGGAAACACTCACGCCAACAGCAAGTCCGACTGCGGTGAGGACGTATCGCGTCGAGACAGTGGTAGCTGAACTTGAAGTCGGTTCGCATCGGGTGAGTACCTTTACCTATAACGGTCAGCTTCCCGGACCTGAGCTCCGTGTTCGTGAAGGTGAAGCGCTCCGCGTCGTCGTTGACAATCGTCTCCCTGAACCAACGACCATCCACTGGCACGGCATCCCCGTCCCGAATGCCATGGATGGGGTAGCGGACGTGACCCAACCAGCCATCGCTCCCGGCACCCAGTTCACATATGAGTTTGTGGTTCCTGTGGCTGGCACCTACCTCTACCATACCCACGTCGGGCTCCAGCTTGATCGTGGGCTCTACGGTGCACTCATCGTTGAACCCCGGCAGGAGACGCTGAGTTACGACCGTGAGGTCACGCTCGTTCTCGACGATTGGCTGGACGGCATCGCCGGCACCCCAGAGGACGCGCTTCAGCAATTGGTCGGGGCCGGCCACGATGCACATGGTATGGGCCACGGCACTATGCCAATGACCCCCGGGATGAACACAATGCCAGGGATGGGCACGATGCCCGGAATGGGAACGATGCCCAGTATGCCAGGTGGGTCACCACCGGAACTCACTCCCGATCTCGTCTATCCCCTCTACCTGATCAACGGGCGATCGGTTGATGCGCCCTTCGCGTTTGCGGGCAAGCGCGGCGAACTGCTCCGCCTACGTCTGATCAACGCTGCCTCAGCCACAATCTTCCGCGTCGCGCTTGTCGGGCACCGGCTTCGCCTCGTCCAAGTCGACGGGCAACCGATCGAGCCACTCGAGGGCGACGCGCTACGAATCGGGATGGGCGAGCGCTACGACGTCCTGGTGCAGCTCGACAACGCTGGGGTTTGGCCGCTTGTTGCCTGGGCCGAGGGAACAAACGCAACTGCGCTGGCCGTGTTGCGCTACGAGGGGAGTGGCAGATCGCTTTCTCCAATCACCACGCGCCCGGCTGAGTTGGCTGGTGAACTCCTGCATGGCCTACGCGTCCGCTCAGCGAACACTGAGAGTGCGCCGTTCACGCCCGATCTCGAGCTCCCGGTCGTCCTCAGCGGTGGTATGGGGCAGTACGTCTGGACAATTGACGGCCAGGCTTATCCGGACGCTGAGCCGATCCACGTCAAACTCGGCCAACGCGTGCGCTTCCGCCTACAGAACATGACGATGATGCCTCATCCCATGCACCTACATGGTCATTTCTTCCGCGTCGGCCAGTCCCCGCAGGGAGCACTCCGCGACACCGTCCTCATCGACCCCATGCAGGAGGTCACAATCGACTGGGAGGCAGACAATCCCGGCCTTTGGGCCTTCCACTGCCACCACCTGTACCATCAGGAGACAGGGATGATGCGGATCATCGAGGTCGGTTGAACATTGTCACGGGGACGGGCGAAAGACCCGCCCGTCCCCATGCGTCCCCGCTTGCTCCTCGAGCCATCCAAACAGACACAGCGTCGTGAGCTGCCGGAGCCAACCCATCACACAAACGCGTTCTCGGGATCCGTTCGACCTCCGGGTACGATTGAAACGGCCCCGTCGATCGGAATGGCCGCACCAGTCAGGTAACCGGCCTCTCGGCTGGCGAGATACACAACCAGACTTGCGATCTCTTCCGCTGTCCCCGCACGGCGGGCCGGAATGGTCGGTGCGAGTCGCTCGAACCGTTCTTCCGGCCACTGCGCCCGGAGCTCTGGTGTGACCACAAAGCCTGGGAGGATGGCATTCACCGTGATTCCGTGCTGGGCCACCTCGGTCGCCAGATGCCGAGTGAAACCGTAGAGCGCCTCCTTTGTCGTCACGTAGGGTACGCCGTGGAGGATACTCGCTCGGATCGCGGCGATGTTTGAAACGTTCACGATGCGCCCGAACTTGCGCAGGCGCATGTCCCGAACCACTGCCCGGCTGAGATAGAACGGCGCATGCACATTCAGCGCGACGCTGCGCTGCCACTCCTCGGTCGGGATCTGATCAGGACGATACGCCGCTGAACGATACTCGGCATTGTTCACCAAGATGTCGATCTTGCCGAATCGTTCGATGACTTGTTCGACGAGCTGATCGGCCTCCCGTGAGTCAGTGATATCGGCAGAAAACGCCTCTGCAACAAAACCGAGCTGGCGGAGCTCGCTGGCGGTCGCTTCTGCCACCTCAGCAACAAAGTCGTGCACCGCGATCTGCGCGCCTGCGCGCGCCAGCTCTCGGGCGATCGCCATGCCAAGGCCACCGTTGGCGCCACCACCTGCTCCTGTCACCAGTGCCACAAGCCCACGAAGATCACACGGTCCGCTACTCCTGGTCATGAACCTGTTCCTCTCCGCCTTTCCGGCCGTCGAATCACTCCTGGCAAACGTGCCGGCCTCACTCACCGGTATCCTTGCCACTTCGCCGCTTGAGCTCAGCAAAATCACCGATCCCGCTCGACACGCCACGGTCAACCGGAATAGCCGCCCCAGAGATCGCCGTCAGCGACGGGTGGCAGAGATACGCGACAATCCAACCGAGCTCCTCTTCAGGGTGGATCGCGCGGTACGGCCCCTCGCCCTGGACCCAGTCCGGTCGCAGTCGAAGCACCCGTGGGTTGAGGAGCCCAGTCGGCATCAACGCGTTCACAGTGATCCCGTATTGCGCGACCTCGTAGGCCAGCTGGCGCGTCAGGCCGAGCAGTCCCGTCTTGGCCGTCGTGTAGGTCACGCCCCCGACGAAGCCAGTACGCACCGCCGCGAATGAGGAGATGTTGACAATCCGACCGAACCGCTGAGGAATCATGTAACGTAAAGCAGCGCGGCTCATATAGAAGGGGCCATCCAAATCGACTGCCAGCTGGTGATGCCAGATCTCATCGGGCAGGCGTTCCACAGCCGGAATCAATCCACTGATCGCGGCATTATTGACCAGGATATCGATCCGCCCGAAGTGCCGCACCACCTCGTCCACTATCCGATCGGCAGCGTCCGGCTTCGAGACATCGCCAACGACCGCGATCGCTTCCCCGCCACGCTGCTGAATCTGCTCTACCGTGGCCTGCGCGAGTTCCTCGCTGATGTCGTTGACGGCGATGCGGGCACCACGGCGCGCAAGGTGCCTCGCGATCCCTGCACCACCCCCACCCTCCTCTCCACGGCCGGCACCGGTCACCAGTGCTACCATTCCCTCCAGCCATCGTTCCTCAGTCATCGCCAACGATCCCCCTTCTGATCACCTGCGTACCCACTCGCTCGCCCGCTCGGCCTTCCGCACCGGTCAAACCGGTGATCATCGTTCAGCAGCCGGCCGTATCTCCCTCTCACTTCCCCGACGGACGCCTTGTCCTCGTCGCACCAGTCACACCGCCCCGCCTATCGCTCACGTCAGACCCGTACCTGGGAAATTCGGCTCTGTGCCCAGCAGAAGATGTCCGTCGACGTGCCCTGTTCGTTTCCAAGGCTCCTTGCCGACCGCTGCATCCGGATCCGCTCCCGCCCAAATGAGGAGTCCCCGGTCCACGCTACTGTGACCGCCAACCAGTGCTTCGGCTCGTGGCTTGGGCCGAACCTTATGAGTTTCGCACTGAAGTATATGGCGGGCCTTATTCCCGAGCAATCCCCCATGTTGTGCTGTCTTGACGTTGCGCTCACTGGGCAAATCAGAAGCTGCTCAGTAGGCTCGTGAGCGAAGAGGTTCGAAGCACAGTCTCGGGCCCCCGCCCAAACAGTCTCCTGGTCAGCCACACGATCAGTCCCCGTGACCCCGTCCCCACGGAGAGCCCTCTTGCTGGTACGGCATCATAGACCGCTTGGGGTTCAGCGATGGAGAGCCATCCTCTCACGGCGAGCGACCGAGGAGTGGTCCCAACCGCGCTGACAGCCTTGGTTCAGCAGCCCGTTCGCGCGCGGACCAGAAGACGATGTACCGGAATCATCTCGGTGACGCACCATCGCGGCATGACTCCTCCGGCCAATACACCCGACCTGATGAGTCACCAGATGTGCCACCCTCTCGGCCTAACCATTCCCTCCGTGCCACTCGAGTGCATCCCTCGTCGCCGGCCCCGCTTTTGTGCGTTCAGGCGACCGCTACCCCAAGGACCGTCCCACCGTTGCAGCCCTCAGGCCCTCCTCACCCTCTGCAAGCGCGCCCACGAGATGAACTCGCCGTGGTGCTTGAACAGCGACCTGTGCTCCGTCCAGAACCACGAGAGTGTTGGTCCGTCAATCCGCCGGCGCACCCCACTATCCGGCAAACGCCCGCTCCCCCTCCTCATTGGGGTAAACGTTGTGCCCATTCCCGAGGAGACCTCTCACCGCCGCTTGCCAAGCGCACGCACCGCCGAGAAGATGAGCAAGGCACCGAGGAAGACCTTGAGAAAGATGCCGGGCGCAAACCCTGCCAGCCACCCCCGAGGCAGACACCAACGATCGAGCCAAGTGCCATCGGGAGCACCGTTACTCGCAACGGTTAACGGTCGCGGAACGCTCCCAGCCGCGCGTATCCGACGAGGCCGATGAGCATAGTCGGTAGACTGAGCAGCGGACTCGCCGTCCCTGCCGCCTTCACATCGAGCCCGAAAAGGAGGATCAAAGTCGGAATGATGAACTCGCCGCCGGCCACGCCAAGGAGACTGGCCACCAGTCCAATCCCAAGCCCACACAGCGCTGCTACCACCGCCTGACCCCCCTCGGCATCCGGAAACGGTGAGGGGAAAGCCGGTAGGAAGGCCTCCACGATAATCAAGGCACCAAGGAAGACCAACAACCCGACAAGCAATCGGTGCACACTCTCATCGCGGAGACGATAGAGGATGCGCGGGCTCACAAGCGCGGCCGCAGCAGCCCCGACCGTCATCCCACCGATGACCCATAAGCGACCCAGGACCGGGTCGAGCGACAGCGTCCGCGAGCGTACAAACGGGGCAAAGAGCAGCGTGATGAGCGTCACCCCGAGGCTCAACGGTACGGCCAGACGCGGCTCGTATCGCATAAGCCAGGCCACCACTGGAATACGGAATTCTGCGCCACCAAGTCCAAGGAGCCCTCCGACACCCCCGACCGCCGCCCCCCAACCGACAGCCTCCGTTGGCCACCGACGCGGCACCGCGGTCTCTCCATCACGCGCCCCGACGCCCATCACACTTCACCCTTCTCGGGACATTACCGCCCCGCGCCATGCAGTGATCGCCACGAGGACTCCTTCTGCCACCCGCCGTGGCCGTTCACCAAGTCCCTGCCACTGTCCAGCCGGTCCGCGTGGATCGATCTCGAACACCTTCGTGCCAACCGTGACTGGCACTCCATCCCGTGTGAGTCCACGGATCGCCCCCGAGATCAGCGCCCGGATCTCGTACCGCTCACCGCCCTCGCAGTGGAGGACGGCGACAAGATCACCCGCCGCCACAACCTCCCCGATACGCCGCTCAGTGCGCCAGACTCCGGCGCACGGCGCGTAGACGTATCGGTCACGGCCGTGCCCGGCAATCTCGCGTGGTTCCCCCGCCAACGGCAGGTTCGCACCTTCCCAGCGGACGGCCCCAAGCTCCTCCCAGCTTGTCTCGATGGCAACGTCCACCAGCTCTCCCGCTACAAACCCTGGCCCTAAGCCAATGGTGAGCTGCGCAAGCCCACGAAGCGGTGTTGGTTGAGCACGCTTCCGCATCCGCGCATCGATCACCACGTCCGGACGATACCGTGCGACCAACTCGACCAGATCGTCACCGACAACCAGCGGCACTGCCGCGCGTGCCTGGAGGAGCTGCTCCACCGCCTCGACGGTCTCCGCCCGCTGCGCCACGACTCCTTCGAGCACCGCGGCGCCATCGAACACCGCATCCGCGAAGGCCATGCCACGCCGCGTCACCGCGGGCATCGGATCGCTCGCCACGATGACCTGATACTCCTCGCGCCACAGATACCAGGCAACCGCCGATGCAACATCGTTGGCACCGAGCACCAGCGCCCGCATCACTGGGCCTCGCGCGTCCCTTGCATCCGCTCTGCAAGTAAGAAGATCACGAGGCTGACCAGAAACAGCATCGCGGCCATCGCGACGGCTTCCCACAGGTCAATCTCCATTGCCGTCCAGATCGCCAGCGACATCGTCTGCGTCCGGCCCTGGAAGTTCCCAGCAAAGAGGAGTGTTGCCCCGAACTCGGAGACCGCCTTAGCCCAGCATAACGTGATCCCACTGACCAAAGCCGGCAGTGCGAGCGGTAAGGTCACCAAACGGAACGCTTGGCGCGAGCTACATCCATCGACCTGTGCCGCCTCTTCAAGCGATGGGGAGACGCTGGCAAATCCCTCCAAGGCGGTACGGATATAGAACGGGCTAGCCGTGAAGACCTGCGCCAACACGACCGCCGCGGTCGTGAACGGAATTTGGATACCGAACGCATCAAGGTACTGCCCAAGCAACCCCATCCGTCCAAAGAGCATCAAGAGAGCCACACCAGCAACCATCGGCGGCAAGACCACCGGGAGCCCCACGGCGAGTTCGACAAGCCGACGGCCAGGGAAATTCCAGCGCGCCAAGATCCAAGCCACTGGTGTCCCAAATACCAGCGCGAGAGCCACCGTGATCAGACTAGTGACAAGCGTCAGCCGGAGTGCATCGAGGAAGAAGGGATCACGGGCATAGTGCGCGAACGTCTCTGGGCTAATCCCCGCAGCTCGCACCAGCAATGCGACTGATGGCATGACCAAAAGGGCGAGCGACACCACGACCGGCCCAATCAGGAGAGCACGACTCACCCGCTGCGAGAAAGGACGTGAGCCCCTCCCTCTCCCTGCTCGCAACGCCGGATATTCCAGCGCTCGCGTCATGAGCACTCCTCCGTTCCCGCCTGCCCCGGCTCGACCGGCTCGAACCCATGCTTCTGCAGCACTGCTCGGCCCTCTTCGGACTCGACGAGCGTGACGAAGGCTTGCGCCAGCACAGGTGCCTTCGTGTCTTTCACCACCGCGATCGGGTAGCAAGCGGTGACGTTGACGTCACTAGGAATGTCGATCGAGAGAACATCGGCACCAGCTGCCTTAACGTCAGTCACGTAGACGATCCCAGCATCCGCCTCCCCCAGTGCCACCTTGGCCAACACCTGCTTCACGTTGACTTCCTGAGAGACCACGTTGGCCAGCACCCGCTGCGCAAAGTCCGGCCCGTAGCCCGGCTGCTGGCTCGCCCGCTCAAGCACCTCACGTGCATACTTCCCGACCGGGACATTCTCATGCGCTAACACCACCTTGACTCCCGGCTTGGCCAAGTCAGCGAAGCCCTGAATACCCGTCCGGTTCTGCTTCGGCACCACGACTGTCAGGCGATTCTTTGCAAAGATCCTCGAATCGCTGGCGACGAAGCCACCGTCCTGTGCCTTCTTCATGTTGATCAGGTCAGCAAAGGCGATGACGTCCACCGGTGCACCCTGCTCGAGCTGGGCCACCAGCTGCGCCGACCCCGCAAAGTTGAACTCAACCGTTGTCCCCGCATGAGACTGCTGAAACGACTGCGCCAACTCCTGGAACGGCTCGAGCAAGGACGATGCTGCAAAGACGATGACCTTCTGCCCACCGCCCGACGATGCGGCTGATCCAGTTCCTGGAGTTGCACCACCACTCGAGCCTGTCGCCGCTCCTCCACCTGATTGTCCGCCGCAGCCGGCAAGGACACCGAGCAGGAGTGTGAGCACCATCAGCCACACTGCACGCCGTCGCACCGATCGACGAACCATCGCCTTCCCCTGCCCTCCCGTTACCATCACTCCACCGACTGCATCACCAACCGACCACTCTCTCGCACGTCGTAGCCCGCTGCCTCGAGCTGCCGAAGAAATGCCCCGCTCGCCACCAGCTCGAGAAGATCCCGCACTGCCGGCTCGTCCAGGAACTCGACGGGAATCACAAGGTCGTACCGCTCCTCGAGAAGTGGTAAGAAGTCAAGCCCGTGGGAACGCGCCACCGGAGAAACGAGCGGGCCCGCGTCAGCCAAACCACTCCTGACCGCATCCGCTACCGCCCGATGTGAACGCACCGCCCGCTCATACCCACGAATGGCCTCGATGGGCACACCCGCACGTTGGAGCAGCGTCTCGAGCACGAGCCTACTACCGGATCCCGGCTCGCGATTCACAAGTGTCAACTCCGGTCGCGCCAGATCGACGAGCTCGCGGATACCGCGCGGGTTTCCCGGTGCCACGGCTAACCCCTCGACCCACCGCGAAAGCGTGACCACCACTACTGCACGGCCCGCCAGTTCGCGACGAATCACCGGCAGGTTGTACTCCCCGCTCTCCGGATCCCAGAGGTGTGTTCCAGCGATGTGCACCTGACCACGCGCCAGCGCCCGGAGTGCCCCAAGGCTCCCCACGGGAATCCAGACCACGCGGAGCTCGCGGTGCCAACGGCCAAGGAGTGATGCCAGAAGACCGAGAGCTGGGTCGCAGCCAGCCAGCACCAGTCCCCGCTCGAGCGACACGGGATCGACCAGAGGCTCCACCTGGAGTCGCTCACCCCGCCGCTCCCGGGCAATCCCCTCGGCTTCATTCGCCTCCCCAGCGAGCGGCCAGGCCACGAACTCCCGCCCGATGCGCACCAGATGCACCCGGAACGGGAGCGGCGGCAACGGCTCGGCTACCTCCGCCAGCTGAGCGTCAACCACTTGGGGCTCGGGGAGAGCGAAGAGGTCCTCCACCGAGCAACCGAGCACACGTGACAAGCGCAACGCGACCGTCACGCTCGGCGTAAGCCGGCCCGCCTCGATCGCCACGAGCGTCTGCCGACTCACCCCCGCTCGTTCCGCCAACTGCTGCTGCGTCAACCCAAGAGCCTGGCGACGCTCCCGTACCCGGACGTTTAGTTCCGCTCGCCCACTATCCATTGCTCCCCATCACTTTCCCTCAGATAGTAATTCCGAGTTGACACGATGTCAAGCAAAGACGACAAAACACTTACCGCTATCGGGTTCCACATGCCTGAGAGGATCCCGCGCAGATGATGACAGGAGTCGCGAGGCCGACGAGGTCACCGGACACAGGCGAGTCAGCGTCTTCAGATCGCGCGAAGACTTGGTCCCTTCACGCCCAACACGCGACAGCTCACCGGCCAGACACCCATGGACGCATACTGGGCCTCCAGTACCGGACCGGCACGACCTCATCCGGTATCTCGCACCACGGCCACAATCGTTCCTGCAGCGGCGACAAATGTTCCTGACGTCGCTCGCGCCAGGTCGCGCGGGGTCGCCTCTTGGCGTCACCAAAGCCGAGCCAGTCGCTCACGGACCAGGCCACACCCCGGCCGGACTACACACAACCGCGCCGACCGCTTGCACGGCAACCCCCCGTGGGCACCATGTTGTTTTCCAGCTACCCACACGAGGCAACTCGACCACTCCCTTCCCGTGACAACCCGTGCAGCACACGCCCCTCCTCCAGCGTTGGGAGCGTCGCAATGACACCCAAAGGCCCCGTCCCAAACAGGTCCTCCGACCGCAGCGCGTGCACGCCACCAGTGATGACAGGCATCCCCGTCGACGAATTGCCAGCAGCCGTCGGTGCTCGCTGCATACCCAGCCGCTGCCAGGGGAACACACCAGACCCAACGCGATGGCGCACGACATACCCCTTGACAGGCGACCGCCAGCCAAAGACAATGTCCTTGGTAGGCGGATCACCGCGAGAACGTTGTGCCTGGAGTTCCTGAATCCGAATGCGGTTCCCTGCTTCGATGCTCCTCGCAAGGTCGTGGAAGAGCGATCCATGCAGGAATCGGCAGCGCCGGCCACCGACGAAAGATCACGAGGGAGTCGTCCTCTTGTCTACTCCCTCGCGAAGGACGCGGGGGATGGAAGCAGCTCACCCTGGCGGTGGGTTCTGGTCGGCTGTGGTGCTGCACTCGTCCTCGCCTGTGTCTGTCTCGCCGCCGCGTTCGTGACCGTTGTTTTCTTGGAGCAACGCTCCGCAACCCCGACTCCACTCGTGGCGCAACGCCCACAGCAAACACCTGTGGCAGAGGCCACACCACGGACAAGGCCGACACCGGCCCCGACAAACCCTGCCCTTCCCACCGATTGGCAGTGGTTTGATGATCCCTCAGGACAAGTCAGTCTCGCTGTCCCGGCAGGATGGAAGTACTACTGGGAGGAGCAGACCTGCTGCAACGTCACACTCGTCTCGTTCGATCCCGGCCAGCTACCGACTGGGCGGATCGATTGGGCACCGCCAGGCTCTGGAGGAGAGCATGAGGTTCCACCGGGGGAGGTCGTCGTCGACCTTTTCCTCGCCACACCACCCTTCACCGAGACTCCACCGTCGTTTCGTCGACCTCCAGACGGCGAAGAGATCGTCGGTGGACGGTACCGTGCACAGCTCTACTACGGTGCCCCGTTCGCCGAGTGGCCACATGACCAGGCGATCACCTATCTCTATCAAGACGACCAAGGGCGCGACTGGTGTCTCGTCGCTTACTTGGGTACTCCCTTCGATCAAGCGACCGACACGTTGGCGATCGTCACCGCGATCGTAGCCAGTATTCAGCACGGAGGCTGATCACGATGGAGCCAACCGCCCCACGCCGCCGCACCGGCCTCTATATCCTCGGCTGTCTCGGCGCACTGGTGGTCGTCAGTTGTGTCGCCGTCCTCGGGGCGGGGGGAAGCTATTTGGCCTGGCAAGTTTGGCGAGAGGTCGAGCCCACACTGCCTGCACAAGCGCTCGCGCCGCTCCCGCCGACGCAATCGACACCACCGGCTGACCTTCAGGTCCAACGTTCCCCCACGCCCTCGCGCACTCCCGCCATTCGCCCAACTCCTCGGCCGTCTCCTACTCCAACACAGCCAACGCCGACTCCCGGCCCGGCAGTCATTCCAGACTGGCCAACCTACGATGACCCTGGCTACATCCGCTTCCAGTATCCCCCCAACTGGCTCGTCGTCACCACCCCTGAGGCTCCGGAATACAACTCGCGCAGCTGTCACTGCTACTGGATCATCATGAGCGAGCAGATGGTTCAAAACTGGCCGATCCCCGAAGTCGTTGCAGACTGGTTCAATAGACGCAGCGTTGACGACCTGCGTCCTGGCTCGGTCTACATAGAGATTCTCCGTCTCGACTCCGAGTATGCACCTACCCTGACCTTCGGGCCGACGACCGCACGCGTGACAATCGGCGGACAATATGAGGCAGACGTCTATGTCACGGACGAATCGGGGCGTATTTTCATGTACCACTACCGTGACCAGCAAGGGCGTCCTTGGGTCATCGCCATACGCCTGCCGAGCGGTCTCGACGAGAACAATCCCCAGGTACGTCGCATGCTCGGCATCCTTTGGACAATCGACCACCGCTGAGGAAAGCCTCACGAGACATCGCCCGGACTCAGTCCAACGAGCAGGAGATCGTGCACCGCTCCAGCAGCCTCGCAGCGAGTGTGTCACCACTGCCAAGCTCGGGGACACGCAGAGAGGCTACTCGCTTTGCAACATCTGCACCGTGCGCCTCCGCTTCTTCGACCGCACACGCGGACACACCACCACACGCAACAGGTCGCTTGCTGGTGCCCAGTTGTCCTTCACCGTCGGGAAGGCACGACCGACCGTCGAGATGTTCCTGTCCGTGAGCTCAGACACGGATAACGAGACCTTCCTCCTCCGCTCTCCCGCTCGCAGGCTCACGATTCCCGTCCGGTCTTCCCGTTCATTCGAACCAGCACTTCCAACCGCGGCTCACCAGGCGACGTCCACTGTCACGCGCCCACCACACGGGAGCAAGGAATGCCGTGTCCACACGCGGTTCTTGCATCCCGCGCGAACAGCCGAATCGAGGCTCGGCCCATGGTGGAAGGAGTTGTCACCTTTCTCTCTGTAGTGGGTGCGGAGCAGCACCACCGGTGGGTCGTCTTCCCCAACGTCGTGCGCTTGTTCGTCCCACAGCTGGTCAGGCGTCAGTCCTGCCGGGCCACCGCCGGACGGACCGGCTCAGCGCGCACCACCAGCCGCTTGTCGTACCGTCCATCGGGAAGACAGGTCAGGAGCGTGAGAACCTCCTCGCTGGTCTGCCGCAACACTGAACGGTCGCTCTCCGGTACGACCAGCACCTCCGACACGCGGTAGACGAACGTTCCGGCCGCGCTCCAGACCGTCACCTCATCGCCTGGTCTCACCTCGAGCAGGCGCCAGAACACCCCCGCCCCACGCTCTGTATCCACGTGCCCGGTGATCGCGATGTTTCCCGGCTCACCCGGATTGGCGGTACCGATCAGGTGTGCCGCCGCGTCGTGTGGCACGGGCCAATGCCAGCCGCGTTCATCTTTGACTGACACCACGTCGACCACTGGCACATCGATTCCCAACCGGGCAATCGCGATGGCAGTCGCTGGCGGCATGCGCAAGCGAAAGAGCGCCCGACTCGCGCTTCCAGTCTCGGGGGCTGAGCGTCGTGGCGGTGCAACTGGCTCCGCCGGTGGCGTCGAGACCGTTGCATGCCGTACAGGTGTCGGTACGGTCTGCTCTGGCTCAGCCGTCGTCGTCCGCTGGATTTCGACTCGCACACAGGCCACGGCGAGCAACGCCAACGCCGCGACCAAAAGCGGTACTGGCCCCGGTGCTCGCCGTTCCATCGCTCACGCCTCTTCGTCGATCAGTCCTGCTTCGTCGCTCGTCCCCAGTGCTCGCCGGTAGCTCTGTGCCGCAGCCTCGTTCCGCTCCAGGGCGCGTTGCTCTCCTCGTGTTTGCTGCAATGCCTGCTCGACGAATGTGACGAGCTCGCGGTCCAGCTCCTGGACCTCGTGGAGTACTGCGGCAATGGCATCGCGAGCTGCTCGGCTGAGCTGATGCGGATCAACCTCCTGCAAGCGCTCCAACAGCACTCCACGCTGCTGGAGATACGCCGACGCTTCTTCCCATCGACCTGCGCGCACCGCCTTGAGCTGCGCCAGTGTGAGATCCCGTAGCTGGACCGCAACCTCGAGCACATCCGCTTCCTGCACTGGATCCCTCCTACGCTGTCGCAGCCAAACGTGCCGCTGCCGCGTTGGCGGCGCGCTCCTGTGCTGCTACCTGCTCCCACGCCTCGAGCAAACTGGTGAGGAATTGCCGCACTTCACGGACAATTGTTGCGTCCTTCCGCACGTTGGCCTCGATCAGCCGGCGCTGAACGTAGTCATAGATCGACCAGAGTTGGTGGGCAAGTTCGCCAGCCTCTAAGTTCACGCTTGCCATGAGCTCCGACACGATCTCCTGCGTGTGCACCAAGCGCGCGTGCGCGCGCGGCACATCGGCGACTACGATCGCCTCTGCCGCCTCCTCAAGCAGCTGCACTGCCCGTCGGTACAAGAGCACCACGAGCTCCGCGACCGAGGCCGTCTCGACTGTCACTTGCCGGTAGCGCTGGTAAGGGTTCGCCAGCATCGCCCACCTGCCCTTTCCTGCCTCACGAAGCACCGAGCATCTTCACGATCTGTCCTTGGAGTTGCGTCCCCTGAGTTTGCATCTCCGCAAGTATCCGTTCCAAGGTTGCGAACTGGCGCACGAGCTGCGCCTTGCGATCGTCCAACCGCTGCTGAAAGCGGTCAATTTGCTGGTCGATCGATCGCAGTTGCTGCTCAAAGGCATCGCCACGTACCCGCACCAGCCCATCGCGGCCCAAAATCCCGTTAAGGTACCGACCGAGCTGGGTCAACACGCCTTCCTGCTGCGTCACGCTGATCTCACTCGTTGCACCAGTGAGCGTCGTCGCCGCGCTGAGGGTGAGCCCGGGCACTAACGTGGTGTTCGAACCACCAGCGGTGATGGTCCCTGTCGCGCTCCAGAGGAGCTGGTTCGCCTGATCACGGAACTCCGCCGTGAGGTTCCCGGCCCCATCCGAGGTGATGACATAGCGCCCACTCGCTGGCGGCCGTGGCGTACCCGCGACCCGTACGATATCTCCTGGTGTCGTCAACGTTGCGCGGCTGGTTGCACCGAAGAGTTCGAACACTGCATCAGGGTTCTCTTGCAGTGCCGCGCGCAGCTTGCTCTCATCGAGCTGGAGCTGATTCGTCGTCCCCACCGCCGAGCCGACCGGCCCAAAGCTGATCCCCACATCGGCGAGCGTCCGGAATCGTCCACCGGCGTTGATCGCTGGACTCGTTACCAGACGCCGGAGCGTCGACTCCACTGCCCTGACCGCGCTGTCACCGAGTAATGTCCCGGCTGTTTTCGTCGTCGCATCGTATGACGTCTTCTCGGCGATGAAGCTGAGCACGCTGTTAAACTGGTCGACAAAGCGCCTGACAGCCGACACGGCCCCATCGGTGTCAGGTTCGACCGTAAAGCTATAGGGCGAGCTCATCGTTCGCGTCAGGGTCAATGTGACACCGGGAATCGCGTCGCTCACAATATTGCTTGCGCTATACTGCCAGGTTGCCCCGCCGTCGAGGCTGTAGACCGCGTTCTGGCCAAGCTGCTGCTGATTGGGATCGAGCCCCAGCGCAGTGGCCAAGTTCCCAGTGTCACTGACCGTGATCGAGAGACTCCCTGTCGTCTTCGCGGTCAGCACAACCCGATCACTCGTGGCGTCGTAGCTGGCAGTCACACCGGCATTAGAGCTGTTGATCCGGTTCACGATGGTGCTCAACGAATCGACTGCTGGATCGTAATTGATCGCCACACCGTTAATCGTCAGCGTCCCTGCTCCACTCACTGGTGTTGCGAGCATGGCCTGGTTTAACGGCACGCTCGTCTTGACCACAGCCAAGCTGCGTGTCCCAACGATGGCATCACCTGTACGCGGTGCCCCAAGGAGCGAGGTCACTGAGAGGAAGTTTGACGTATCGCCAAGGGCACCGAGCTGCAGTGGCCCTCCGGGGGTTGCCGCCTCAATCTTCAGCCGCAGTCGTCCATCGACCGTCACAAGACTGGCCACAACACCGGCGCCGCTTGCGTTTATCCGATCTACCACATCATTGAGTGTGTCGACAGCTGGATCAACGGTGATCGCCACACCATTGATGGTGAACGAGCCAGCGGTGACGCCACTGCGCAGGTTGGTGTTGTTCAGCACCGCATTGGGATCGATTTCGGCACCGATCGGCCCGGTGCTGCGTAGCGTCGTTGACGTCGCCAGCTGCTGGATCTGGATGGAATAGGTACCAGCAACTGCTCCCGGTCGTGCGCTCGCAGTGAAGGGAGCGTTGCTGTCACTCGGTCGCACCGTGAAGCCAACCACGGTACTGCGTTGGACGAGTGAGCTGAGCGCACTCGCCAGATTCTGCAGGCGTGTGCCAAGGTCCTTCCACGCATCACGTTCCTTTTGAATCTGCTGTTTGCGTTGATTGAGCCGATTGATCGGTTGCTGCTCGACCCGCAGGAGCTTCGAAATAATGTCCTGAGTGTTTAAGCCTGAGGCCAAGCCATCAAATGTGATGCTCATGGGAGACCCCTTCCAAACGCCGCTGATCTCGGCCGTCTTGCAAAAGCGCTCACTCTCCGCCCCTCTGCTCCGCAAGCTCCTGCAGCAACTCCTTCAGTCCACCCGGCGGTATCTCCCGAATGACTTCTTGTGTCTCGCGGTCGATCAATTGCACGACCCAGTTACCGATCCCTGGCCGGACGTAGTAACGCAGGTAGACGTCACGCGGTATCTTCCGTACCAGCTGGGGATCAAGACTGAGATCCACCCGATGGGCTGGAATCAAGTCACGCTTCTCCTCCTCGCCACGACGAGCCACACCGGTCGGCGGCGGGCTTGGCTCTACCGGCTTCACCGGCTGCAGCGAGCTGCTCCCTTCGACCGCGCCTGGTTCATTCGGGCCTACTGGTGGGACCGGTGTGATCGGCGGGTTCATCGCGCTCCCTCTCGCGATTGGTCAAAGTATCCCTGCGACCGTTCCTTCCTACTCCGGGATATTCGGCAGGGATGCTGCCCAGCTTTAGGGGAACTTGCCTCAGCGGGCACGCTTGTGTGCTTGTGCGCTATTGCCAAAAACAGTCGCCCGCGCTGCTCCTCTCGCCCAGCTCTCCTCACGCCCAACCAAGCCAGAGGGCACAGGAGACGACTGATGTGCCTCCTGTGCCCTCTCTTGGCACGAGTCGGTGCCTGCGGAGCGTCACACTCCGCGGTCAACCACCACGAGTTCCCGGTGTCCGTTTGTGCCTTCTCCCACGCCCACCGCCGGCCAGTGGGCTTCTTCGTCTACCTTAGTCTCTCTCCCCAGCTCAAAGCGGGCCAGCACCCGGCGCAAGTCGCGCGCCACTTGGTCCAGATCGCCCGCCGAGGCACTGACCTCACTGACCTGCGCGGTGAGTTCTTCCGCTGCCGCCGCAACTTCTTGCACCGCTGCGGTGTTCCCCTCCACCAGTGTGACGACCTGCTGCACGTCCTGCCGCATCCGACCAATCGTAGAGGCGAGTTCCGCAGCTGCTGCACTGTTCTCCTCAGCAATCGCTGCCGTCTCTTCCATTAGCGTCTTCAACTCGCGACTTTCTCGGCCAATCGCCTCCGCGGCGACAAGTACGGTGCGGCTCTGCGTCTCCACCTCCTGCGCTGAGCCCGCGAAGGCCTCGAACGCCTCGCGCAGCAAGCCTGCTCGCTCGCTCACCGCCTCGACCTGTTGTGCACTGGCGGTCATCGCATGCACGGCACGCTCCACCAGCTGCTGCACGTTTCCGATCAGTTCGGCAATCTGTCGCGTCGCCTCCGCCGAACGCTCAGCAAGCTTCCGCACCTCTTCTGCGACCACCGCAAACCCCTTGCCTGCCTCGCCGGCACGGGCCGCCTCGATCGCTGCGTTCAGCGCCAAGAGGTTCGTCTGCTCGGCAATCCCCTCAATCGTTTCCACAATCTGTCCAATCTGTCGCGAGCGTTCGCCCAGTTCGCTCACCGTACGCGCCGCGTCAGTCACCCGTTCCTGTGCGCCCATCACGTCCCGGAGCGTCCGCTCGACTGTCTCCCGACCAGCCTCCGCTCGTCCGGCATTCGCCTGTGCGGTCGTCAGACCAGCACGTGCCAATTCCTCCACTCCACTCACGCGCTCACTCACCCGCTGCGCGACTTCCACTGCGCGCTGTAACGCACTACCCTGCTCCTGAGCTGCTTTCGCCACTGCTGCGACTGTCTCGGCCACCTCTTCCAGTGCGTGAGCAAGTTGCGTCACGCGCGCCGACTGCTCACCCGATCCGGCAGCAACCGCACGGGCTGCATCAGCAGCCTGCACAGTCGCGTGCTCGATATGGGTTGCCTGCTCGCGCAGAGCTCCCGCCGCCTGCGCCACACGTTCTCCGAGCGCACGCACCTCACCGAGTGTCGCCCGCAATGCCTGCGTCAGTTGCTGGAACGCCGTACCAAGTGCGTCACGCTCATGCACGAGACCGACCTCGGTCCCCAGCTGTCCGCGGCCGACCCGTACTGCCTGCTCGGTTACCTCCGTGATCCGCGCAGCCATTTGCCGGAACTGCCTCACGAGCCGTCCCAGATCATCTTGTGCAGCATACTGCGGCAGTTGCAGCCCCTCTACTCGACCGGCTGCAATCGCCTCTGCTGCGTCAGCTAATAGACGCAATGGACGAGCAATCTGCCGGCTTACAAGCCACGAGAGCACGGTACCCACGGCGAGTGCCACCCCGAGGAGCGTCCACATCAGGAGCGAGCGCTGCAGGCTGAGTTCCACGAGGATCGCCCCATGCTCTGCAATGGCTGGGCTGTAGATCTCGTCCTGCAAGGCGTTCAGTGCCTCACGCATTGGCACAAAGTGCGCCCGTACCACAGGGAGCACGGTGAGCGCCTGTTCGGTGTTCCCCGCTGCACTTGCTGCGGCCACCTGCTCAGCTGCTGCGAGCCATGCCGCCCGCTCTCGTTCGTAGATCTCCCACTGTGCTCGCTCCGCGTCGCTGCCTGCCACGAGCGCCTTATACTGCTCCCAACGCTCGCCTGTCTGCTGCGCGTTCTCACGAAAGTCGGCCAGCTGCTCTTCACGCTCTTGCGGATCGCTCGTCAGCAAACTCCGCTCCAGCGCATACTGGGCCTGATACGCGTCGCGGTCGATGTTCAGCAAGAGTTCAATTGCGGGCACCTCATGTTGGAGGACACCACGTGCTTGGCGAGTGATGGACGAGAGACTTAATGAACCGAGCAGGATCCCTAAAGCACCCATCCCGAGCACTGTCATCACGAGTAAACGCAAGCGCCAGCTCAATGTCACTTGTCCTCTGACCGTCATCTCGTTCACTCCTCTCCCTTCCTCTGTTGTGCAGCGCTGCAAAACCTCTTATTTCCTCACTACTCGGCACGATCAGGTACCCCGAGCTCAAACGCCGCCTTCGCCCGCACTTTCGCGCAAGCTCCCCCGAGGCCGAGCGCCAAGCACCCGCCGACCCGATTCCGAGCAATCTCGGCAGTACCCCTTTTTGCGTAGCAGGACCACAGCGGTGCTACTGCGTGGAGAGAGTCAGACACGAGAAACTGTGGCCAGCATCCTATCCTGGACTTCACCACAAGCCTCCTCGACCGACGACTCCAGCCAACCGTCGGACGGGAGAACACGGAAGCGTCGTGAGATCCGGGTAAGTTCCGAGGCCAAGCGACCGAGTTCCGCGGCACTCTGCCAGATCGCCTCACTCTCGTCTGAGACTTCTTGCGTCGACTGCACCACATGCTCGACGGTTTGCGTGTTGTCCTTAGCCAAACGAGCGATCTCCTCCACCGCCGCTTGTCCTGCGACGACCAGCTGCGCCAGCTGCCGTGCCTCCTCCGCATTCCGAAGTGCAAGCTCAGCAGCACGCTCAATCTCAGTACCCAATGCCTGGCTCGCGCGGAGCATCTCCATGATTGCTCGTTGCAGCTGCTCATTGTCATGCATGATCCTTTCAGCCATTCGCCCAATCGCGTCAAAGGCCTGCTCAGCGTTGATCACTGCTCGATGTCCGACGGCTACCCCTTCCCAAGAAGCACTGATGGCTGCTCTGACCTGCTCGAGCGCTTGATCGATTGCTGTTGCGAGCTCACGCACTTGATGCACCGCAGCTGAAGACTGCTCCGCAAGTTTGCGCACCTCCTCTGCGACAACGCTAAAGCCCTTTCCAGCACCTTGTTCAGCCCGTGCCGCCTCGATCGTCGCGTTCAGAGCCAGGAAGGCCGTCTGCCTCGCAAGACCACTAATCGCGTCGACAATGTGGTTGATCTGACGAGCGGAGAGACTTAATGTCTCCACGACTGTGAGTGTCCTCTCGACCTGCTCACGCACCCGATTCATCTCCAAACGAGCGTGGGACACAACGTGGACACCGTACTCCGACTCTCGACGGTTCTGCTGCGCTGCTTCCTCCACAGCACTCGCCAGTTCCCGCGCTGTCACCCCGCGCTCAAGCACCCAGCGGAAATGCTTCGCCACCCGCTGAAGAGCCTCTTCCTGTTCCGCTGCCGCCTGCTGCACCACAGTTGTCGTGTCACTCGTCCGCGCCACGAACCCAGCAACAACCTGTCCCTGCGTCGCCTGACGCTCAGAAGCCCCAGCGATCTGCTGCATCCCCACCGAGACCACGCTGACCCGGTCGCGGATACGGCGTGCGATCGCCTCATTCCGTCGTCCTGCATCCTCTACTCCTTCGGCCACACGCTGCACGTCGCTGATCAGCCGACTGAGCTGCCGCAACGCCTTCTGAAACGTCACACTGAGCTCTGCCAGCCGGTCGAGCATCCCATCGAAGGCCTGTGCCATCCGGCCGATTTCATCAGAGCCGTGCACTTGCAACCGCTCCCCAGACACGCGAAAGTGCGCCGTGAAATCACCTTGTGCCAGACGCTTGAGCGCTGCTTCTAGCTCCGGAAGCACTTGGCTCGCCAGTCTTCGGCTGGCACTCTCCACTCGCGTCATCGTCCGCAGTGCTGGTCGAAGTACGAGTGGCCACGAAAGGAGCAGCAGCACCGCGACCAAAGCGCAGGCCATTGCCATGCCCTGCAGAACTCGCAGATGTCGCTGTACCAGTGTTTGCTGATCAAGCAGCTCCCTAGACGTTGCCGCGCGCAGCGACTCCAGCGCTTGGAGGGCACGACGATGCTCCTCAACTCCCACTTCGCTCTGCAAAGTCGCGGTTCGAGCAAGATACGCTTTCAGAATCGCTTCGAACTCACCTTCCTCCCCCTGCCCGCTGGAGCTGCCGGAACCACCGACCAGCGTCAACACCTCCCGGAGCGCTGCACGAACCTGGCTCACGGGGTCAGTGAAAGGTTCGTGAGTCGTCTCAGCGGACAGTGCACGGATAGCTGCCTCTGCTTCCGTGAGAGCAGCAAGAAGTTCACCCTGTTTTTGCGCATCAGCCAGACGTCGCTGGAGTGAATCGAGCCAGAGTGCGCCAAGCGAACCGAGACTGAGAAATATCGCTGCCGACCCGATAACAATGACGAGTAATGTGCGCCGAAATCCGATCCACATTCCCAAGACACCCCTCCATGCCTACACCACAGTAAGAACTATCGGCTAGCCCGAGCCAGCGCTAAAGGGGCTGGCTCTCGGCTCAGCGCATTGCTGCGATCACTGCAGCCTGCTTCTCGGCTCGAGCGAGCACGGACAGGGCATCAGCAGAGGGGAGAAACACGAGCATACCGAGCAACGACGTGATGCAGGGTACCCGATCCTCGGATACCCCGCTGTCGCATTCTCGATCTGGCCTGGGATCTATCTACCCTCGCCGCCCCAGGCAGACGCTCGCCAGCTTCTCCAGTTCAACCACCTGCAAGAGGCAATCCGGCAAGGTCGCCACTGAGGGAACAAGTTCGGCCAGGGCACCGAGGTTCCCCGTCGGTTCCCGCAGCTCACTTGCTGGGACGCGAATGGTGCCACGAATACTCTCGCCGCGCAGCACCATCGGCCCAAGACTCGTCAGCGTGACGACGTCGACCGCCTCACCGTTTGCCCGCACCGGTCGTCGGAGGACTCCACCGAGATCGAAGACCGGCACAATCTCGCCGCGGATGTTTGCCAGCCCCAGGAACCCTGCGTCCTCGAGTGGTGTCGGCGTGACCCCATCCAGCGTCGTGATCTCCCGCACCCGGTCGATCGGCACCCCGTAGACCTCCGGGCCAAGATTGACAGCAAGCACGTGGACCGTCTCATCCTCCGCTGCCCGTTGCTCTACCCCATCCGGGTGGGACTCCTCGTCGTGGACGACCAACTGTCGGAACTCCTCCAAGAGTTCGCTCTGCTCCAGATCATCAAACTTTCCAAAGACGGCATTGGCTCCGGCTGCCAGCAACCGACGTTGAAGCTCTGGGCCAGTCGCCTGGTCAGAGAGCAACTGGGAAAGGACAACGATCGGCACGTCCGACCGCACTGCGGTCTCACCAGCACGCACTGCCTGGATCAGGTCGAGCCCGCTCTTGCCCGGCAGCATGTAGTCGCTGATGATCAGCGCCACATCAGGCACCCGGGCAAGGAGGACGAGCGCCTCCTCGACACTCCCAACTGCGCTGACATCGTAGCCGACCCGCTTGAGCACGGCCTCCAGTGCATCGCGGTAGAAAACGCTGTCCTCCACGATCAGCGCCTTCTTGCCCCGCACCGACCGCGCCTCCTGCTTCACCTCGTAGAGTCGCCGCAGTTCCCCGTGCACTACAGTTGGCACGTCGACCATAAGGTAGACTCCGTCCGAGAGGTTCAGCAGACCGGCTACCCCGTGGCGATCCGACGGCTCCGGTTCCACCCCAACCCGTCCGATCCGCACCACCTGTGACGCCACAAAGCCACACTCGAAGTTGTCCGCCCGGAGCAGCACCGCGATCCCACCGCTTTCCATGCCTCCAGCGCCCATCTTTAGGGCCCGGTCGAGGTCAATCAGTGGAATCAGCGCCTCCTCGGTTCGGTAATAGACTCGTTCGCCAAAGATGGCGAGCTCCTCCGGGGTAAAGCGCACAATGCGCGAGACGAGCCGCACTGGGAGGGCATAGCGATGCTCCGTATACCCCTTAAGCAGGACAAGTCGTTCGCCCAGGTCATCCTCCGCCGCATGATGCTCGTGCACCAACCCGATCTGCATCTGTTCGGTCTGAATCCTGGCCATCGCGAGTCCAGCCTCAGCGAGGATCTTGTCCGGTTCCAAGATCAAGACGATCTCCCCAGTGCCGAGGGTTGCCAGCCCACTCACGCTCTCAACCCCGCGTAGGAGGTTCCCCACAGGCTTCACGATCAGTTCCTCGAACCGGGCAATCCCGTCGCAGAGGAGCCCGGCAAGCGTCCCCTCACCGCGGAGCACCAGGACGTAATGCTTCCCCGTCTGTCTCTTCGCACCGTCATCCCGCTCTGGCCAGCTAGACAAGGTAAACAGCGGCACCAGCTGATCGCGCAAGCGGAAAACATCTTGCTCACCATAGTGCTCGATCTGCCGATCAGTGATCAGCACGATCTCCTGGACGACGTTGTACGGGATACCCAGGAGATACCCGCGTGCTGTGAAGACCAGCGTGTTCATCACCGAGACCGAGGTCGGCACGACGAGTCGGATCGTCGTCCCTTGCCCAGGCACTGACGAGATTGTGAGATTGCCCCCCAGCTCCTGCATCCGCACGGCGACAACGTCCAGCCCCACGCCACGGCCAGAGAGCTCCGTGGCCTGATCGCGGGTGGAGAAGCCCGGGCGTAGCAGCAGGGCATTGAGCTCAGCCTCACTCAAGGTGGCCGCCTCGCGAGCACTGACAAACCCCCGCTCGACCGCCTTCTGGCGCACCGCCTCGTAGTCAATTCCCTTGCCGTCGTCGCTCACCTCGATGACCAGGTTCGACCCCTCGCGGCTCGCCCGGAGCGTAATCCGCCCGCGTGACGGCTTACCGAAGGCAATACGTCGTTCCGGCGACTCGATCCCATGGTCGACCGCATTGCGCAGGAGATGCACCAAAGGATCACGCAGCTCTTGTAAGATCCGCCGGTCAACCTCCAACCGACCGCCGTCGATCACGAGGTCGACCTCCTTGCCTGCCACCCGTGCAGCATCGCGCACCACCCGCGGCATCTGCGCGAAGAGCGAGGAGATCGGCTGCAGTCTGGTGAGCGCGGCAATATCTTGGAGTTCGGACACCATCACCGAGAGCTTCTTCGACGCACCGACCAGTTCTCCGTCCTGGAGATTGGCCGCCAGCGCTGTGATCCGGTTGCGAG
This sequence comes from Thermomicrobium sp. CFH 73360, assembly GCF_023806465.1. Lineage (GTDB taxonomy): Bacteria > Chloroflexota > Chloroflexia > Thermomicrobiales > Thermomicrobiaceae > Thermomicrobium. Next base: position 218,517 of record NZ_JAMSLS010000005.1, read on the forward strand.
TGACGAGCATCTCTTCGGCCAGTCGTCCAAGCCGATCGAGCACGTGCACTGGCACCCGTACCGTGGAACTCGCCAACTCGGCATCCGCCGTGCGGCTCTCCTCGCCGCGTCCTTCGCCGTCCACCTGGCTGGCCTGGCCTGTGCTACCAGTCTGCGACTCGCTGGTTGTTGCCGCTGTGGGGTGCTCCGTCGCCACCGTAGCCGCACGCTGCAACCGCTCGGTCAGCGTCCCCAGCCCTGAAGGTGGTTCCCCCTGTCCCGCCAGATGGGCCAAGTAAGCACGCGTCTGCGAGACCGTTTGCAGGAGGAGATCGACGTGGTCTGGCTGCACTGGGGCTCCCTTGCGCAGAACATCAGCAAGATGCTCTGCCGCGTGCACCAGCGCTACCAGATCGCTCAGATTAAGGTAGCCAGCGCTCCCCTTGGTCGAGTGCAAGTGGCGGAACACCTCGTTGAGCAGCCGCTCCTTCTCCGCTGGCGTTTCGGCCCGCTCCAGTTCCACCAACGCTGGCTCAATGAGCTCCAGCCGTTCACGTGTCTCTTCTATGAACATTTCGATGAGTTCACGGTCCTCACCCATGGCCGTCGTCCCTCCTCTGCCCTAGGCGCGCATCGATCTCACCACGCTCCCCGACCGTTCCCACCTGGCATGCTCCGAACAGCAAGACCGCCCGCAGGCTCCCCGTCCCATCGGTGCCCATTCGCTGCCGCTGCCGCCTCCGTTCGGGCTGGCACCGGTACTGAACCGCGCTCCTCGGCTGCTATCCGGAAACGCTCCACCAGTG
>NZ_JAMSLS010000006.1 GCF_023806465.1 Thermomicrobium sp. CFH 73360
CCAGCCCCGCCGCCCCTACCATCGCGTAGCGGAAGTTCGTCAGCTCGCTCACGGCTATCTGGCTGCTCGCGCTCACCTGCTGATCGACACCGTTCTCCAGCCTCGCGATAGTCTGGACGAGTTGTGTGAACTTCGGTGTCGAGTTGGCGGTAACATTCTGCTGGGCTCCTAGAGCATCCCCTCGCTGAAGTGCCTGAAGAGTGAGTTCCGCTGCAGAGCGATACGTCTGCCAGTCCGATCGAAGAGCAGCAACGTCACTGACCTGGCCACTGGGCGCTAGCCGTTCGAGGGCCTGCAACCCATCAGTGATTGCGGTGTCAAGTTCTGCGATCCGATCCTCGATGCGCTGTCGAACTGTTGTATCACTTGAAACACTGAGGGCAGCGAGCGTCTGCGCTCGCAGCTCCGTCATGTCACGTGTTGTCTTCGCGAGTTGGACTAAGAACTGGCTGGACTGCCGCGACTCATCGACAGTATCGAGGATTCCATCGATCCAGAACCACCCAACAAGGGTAATGCCCAGCAAGACCGTCGCGAGAGACGCAAGAATGCCCAAGACCTTTGCCCGAAAACTGAGTGTCATGGATGGCCTCCTCACGTGTTGCCACCATACCGACTCAGTCACACCATCGGTGTCCGCGCCAGCGGACGTGACCCCTTTCGAGTCATGGTCGAGCAGGTGAGGAGGGGCAGGGGGAGATCAGGCTTGTTGGGCAAGAGGAACGCAGTGAGCACGTCTTACACCAGAGAGATTCTGTGGCGTTTCCCGCGTCGAGAGGCAGGAAGCGCTGCGGACTATGAGTGCTTCGCCATCCCTTGACCGAGAGAGGATTGGTCCGTATACTATGGAAGGTTGGGCGTGTTGGCCCTTCGGGGTCGTGCGTCCGAGTCGGTCCGATGTGGAGGGTACAGCGAGTGGAACGTAGTCAACCTCCAGAACGCAGTACCGGCTCCCACGGGCCGGCCGGGTCGGAGCAGCTCGTCGTGTAAGTCCCCGCGCGCACGGCACCTCCGCACCCCCGGTCGGTCCGGGGGTGACCGGTCAGGAGATGCACCAAACCTGACGGAAAGGGGGTGAGCCGATGCGCACTGTAATTCGCTACACCATCCTCAACCAGGATGGCCAGCCGGTTATCCGCGCCGTTCGCGTCGTCTACCCGGCGACGGCACGTGTTGCACCGCTGCACCAGACGGTGCCGACGGAGCAGCGCGCGGTAACCGAGGAACTCCGCCAGACCGAGCGCATCCGCGCTCGTGAGCGCCGCGAGCCGAGCGGCGAGTAAGCACACGCTGAACGATCAACGCAGCGTCGACCCCCGCGGGAGAACGACCCGGCGGGGGTCGTTCCTTGCTGATGCCGGCAGGATTCGGGGAGATAAAGGACATTCCCGTCTCCACGGACTGGCGAGCTGGACACACTCGGGTTTGGAACCAGCGTCATTGCCCTGCAAGTGGAGGGACGGTCACACTGATGGCCCTGTGGGACCACTGCATCGTCTGCCTCAGTGTGTCCAAAGGCGCCTCTGCTGCCAACCGACGAAACCAGACCACCGACCAATGCGTTGGGGACCGCAGGGCATCACGCTGCCGGAATCTGCCATCCACCCGCCACGTGCCCCCGGTGAACCGGGGAAGGATGGGAATCGTCTGGAGGGCGTGCCATGCGCGGAACATCTTCACCCGCAGCCCGGTGAAGGAGCCGCCAACGCTGAAACCATGGGGTCAATCGACCGGACTTCCGGGATGAGAACCAAGCGCAGCTCATCCGGACCCGGCCACTGACGTGGACGCTGTGAACCAAACCGGCCTTCGAGTAGCGTCACGGTGCAAGGTGCCCGGAAAGCGAAGGAACGCGATGCAGCCCCTACGGGTGCGAGGGATTTTTCCCCTTCGGTGCGGGTCCCCGTGAGCGCGATTCGTGACTGCCTCACGGGTGGAGGCTCGATCCAGCGTGGAAGGGACGGCAGGCACGCAGGCGGGGAAGGCCTCGGAGCTGAAGGCTCTGGCAGAATCCAGCGAGCCATCCGCTAGGAACGAGAGGGGAAGGCAACGACGGTGTGGCGAGTACGTGAAAAGGCTGAGCCTCCATGATACCGGCAGCACCGTCTGGACGCCCGCAGGACGAGTACGCTGACTGGACCCCGGCATGCCAGGGAGGATCCCTCAGGGGGGTAGACGATTCTGCCGGCGCAGGCGAGGGCGAGACACCGGATCGGGATCCCACGAACACCCCGATCCTCTGGTTCCTGGGAAGATCACCACAGATGGTCTAGCCTGTTCCACGCCGGTGGGCTGTCAGGTCTCGCCGCTCCCAACCATCATTCTCCCGCATCGCTTGCTAGTCGGCCAACCGCCACTCGTGGCGCATGAGCCAATGGTGCATCGGCCGGCCAGCGGAGGTGTGGAATAACATGTCGCCCGTAAGCGCGGATGAACTCCTCCTGATTCCGACCGACGTTGTGGACGTAGATCTCGGTAAAACCAAGGTCAATGAGATGCTGCAAGTACTCGCCGTGGCGGTCGAGGTCGGCTGAGATCAGCACCCGGCCTTGGAAGTGTTCGGGACGCACCAAGCGAGCCATTGCCTGGAAGTCCTCAGGATTGCGGATATCGCCCTTGGGGAAGGCCATGCCGCCGTTCGGCCACTCACGCAGTGCATTCTCAAGCGCCTGCTCGTCGGTCTGGGCCCAGGAGACATGGACTTGGAGAAGGCGTGGCATCCGCTCCGGATCCTTGCCAGCCTCGCGGGCCCCACGAGCAAAGCGGTCGAGTAGCATGCGCAGCTTCTCATCGCTTGCGCCGGGCGTCAGGATGCCATCGCAGAGCTCGCCGGTCTTTTTGGCCATGTACGGGCCGGCCGTACCGACAATAATAGGGGGCGGAACCTCCGGCAGGGTATAGAGCTTCGCACTCTCCACCTTAAAGTACGTTCCCTCGTGTCGGATAACCTTGCCGGTGAAGAGCTTCTGGATAACCTCGATTGCCTCGATCAGCATGCGGATCCGTTCGGCCGGCTCCGGCCAGTAGCGACCGACGATATGCTCATTGAGTGCCTCGCCCGCGCCGAGGCCAAGCCAGAACCGGCCAGGAAACATCGCTTCGAGTGTTGCGGCTGCCTGCGCCACGATGGCTGGGTGGTAGCGGTAACCGATCGGCGGCGTGACACCAGTGCCGAAGCGCAGTCGTGTCGTCACGCCGAGCGCGCCGAGCCAGGCCCAGACGAATGCGCTCTGCCCTTGCTCAGGAGTCCAGGGATGGAAGTGATCCGCTGCAAGGACGCTGTCAAAGCCCTCTTGCTCCGCAAGTTGGCACCAGCGGAGGAGATCGTTCGGGTGGAATTGCTCGAAGCTCGCGGAATAGCCGAGCCGGCTCATGACGTCACCTCCTGTTTCGTCCACCGCGCGCCAGCCCTTCCGACCTTCGTCTGAGTATGCTCCGATGCGACGAGCTGAGCGAGTGCGACGAAGGAGCTCCATGATGCCTGACCAGCGAGCCAAACCGACGACTACAACCACATGTGTCCAGGCCGGTCTCCTCCCCACGCCGAGTGCGACGTTCCCACTCGCGCCACCAATCTGGCAAACAGCGGCCTTCACTTATCCCGACCTCGAGACGATGGAGGGGATACTGGTAGGAGAACTGCCCGGCTTCATCTATGCCCGCTACGGACTCCCGAACCATCACCAGCTCGAGCGAGCGCTGGCGGAACTCGAAGGGGCCGAGACAGCGGTCGTCACGGCAAGTGGCATGAGCGCGATCGCGGCAACGCTCTTTGGACTTACGCGTCCCGGACAACGCGTCCTCGCCGATACGCACGTCTACCGAGGAACACGTCTCTTGCTGGAGCAGGACCTTGCCCGCTTCGGTGTCCGGGTCGACTTCATCGACTGCGGCGACCTCGCGGCGGTCCAACAGGGGCTCAGGGAGCCTGCGCGACTGCTCTGGGTGGACACACTGACCAACCCGACGCTGCGGATCCGCAACCTGCCGCGGCTGGCAGCACTCGCGCGGGCGGCCGGAGCTCTCCTTGTGGTGGACAACACCTTCGCCACGCCGATCCACTGCCGGCCACTCGCCTGGGGTGCAACACTCGTCGTCCACTCCACGACCAAGATGCTCGGCGGACACCACGATGCGAGTGGGGGTGTAGTTGCTGGTCCGGCCGAGCTGATCGAGGTGATCCGGCAGCAGGTGGTGCGCTTTGGAGGTCGTGGTGGGGCTTTTGATGCCTGGCTGATCCAACGCGGGCTGGTGACACTCCCATTGCGCGTGGCCCAGAGCAGCGCCTCGGCGCTCACACTCGCACAACGGCTGGCAGCACACCCGACAGTACGATGGGTCTCCTATCCGGGGCTCCCGGGCCATCCAGAGCACCAACTTGCCGAGCGGCTCTTCACTGGCGGCTACGGGGCCGTTGTCACCTTCGAGCTTGCTGGAGGGGAACCGGCTGTACGCCGGTTCCTGCGTGCCTTGCGGCTCGTCCGGTTCGCGGAGACGCTTGGCGGGGCGATCACGACGATCGTCCATCCGGCCACGACGTCGCACCGTGCGCTGGCGCCAACAGAACGAACTGCGCTCGGGATTAGCGATGGACTGCTCCGGCTCTCAGTAGGGCTCGAAGAGGTCGAAGACCTCTGGGCCGACCTGGAACAGGCACTCGCGGCAAGCATCCATTAGCTTCTCAGTGCTGATCAGAGAGCGTCCGCTCCAGTTCCTGCCAATCAGCCAGCGCCGCTTGGCGGTCGTCCTGGCTCTCCCGTTCGCCGTACCGGCTCCAAAGATAGCGTGCTGTGAGGTCGATCCACGGTGAGGCGATCGCCGGGTACGCGGACACCACCCGTTGGGCGAGTTCACTTGGGGTCTCACTCGGACCTCGGACAACCCCTTGGCGGGCAAGGAGCATGAGTGCGGCACGGTAGGCGCTACGGACGTCGGTCGGACGGAGGAACGTGCGCACACGCATGGCCGGGCGGGTGGGCCAGCGCAGGCGTGGTAGAAGATCGCGGACGGCGCCAAGCGAGACGCGCTCCCGACGCTCCGTAGCAGCAGTTTCCTCAGCCAGAGCACGGTAGCGTCGGAAGGCGCGGGCAAGAGAGAGAATCAAGATGGCGAGGAGCGCGATCCCAACCAGGCCAGCGAGCGCATCGATGACCCAGGGGGGAATCGGGAGGAGGCGCGCCGCCTCTTCGGGTCGCGTCAGCTCGGGCAAGGTTGGTGGACTCGGGGGTGGGCCAGGCTCACCGCCGCCAGCGATCGCCCGCAAGGCCCAGACGACGAAGCGGAGTACCGTCCAGACGATGACAGCGAAGGCGACGGTCACTGTCACCAACACCGACACGACCAATGTCAGAAGCCATTCTACGGGACGCGCGATATGCGGCCAGACCGCTTGGCCGGCGAGGAGACTCAACAGCGCGCCGACCGCGAGTGCGCCAGCAGCGACGGCAAGGGAGCGGAGCACCCAGGGACCAGCAGCGACGGCACCGGCATAGGCACGGCGTACTGCTTGGGCTTGGACAAGCGCGGCCGTGAGCAGTCGGAGGAGGACGAGCAGCGGAGCACCCCAGGAGAGCACAGCCCAGACCGCCTGCGCGGCTGGACCACCACTGGCCAACGCAGCAAGCGTCACCCCAATGAGGAGGACAACGTCCCGTGCCACCGCCCAGCGGAGATAGTCTCCCTGGAAGGGCCAGGGTTCACTGGCAAGAGCCAAGGCACGCCACCAGACGAGCGCACTGAGGAGCAGCAGGCCGAGTGCGCCCGCCTCGAGTTGGACAAGTGCGGGGAGGAAGGCACCAGCCGCGGCAAGCTCGCCGGCACGACCTGTCCACCAGCCGAGCGTCCAGGCAAGCCAGCTCAGCACCGCGAGGGCACGCATCCACACCGGATCGCGGGTTGCAGCCAGGACGGAGCGCGCCAGTGCGAAGGCCACAAGCCAGGTCGCCGCGAGCGCTTGCCATCCCGGTGCGCGCGAGGGCTCACCGCCGAACAGCGTCACCGCCCAAGAGATCCAGGCGGTGAGCGGTAGCATTTCGGCCGCGCCGGCACTCACCGCAAGAGCGAGAGCAAGCCAGTCAGGCCGCCGCGGCACGGCTCACCTCCAGCTCGTACACCTCAAGGCCACGCCGCGAGTGGAGGCCCGCTGCACAGTCAACGGCGATGAGCACCACACCGTAGCCCTGTCGCCAGAGGGCGAGCAGCGTCCGCCGCAGAGCATCGGTCACCAACGCCGTGACCACGACCACCGTCAACCCACCGGTGAGTGACCGGGTCTCAGCCCCTAGCAGCGTCTCGATGCGGTGACCAGTATGCGGGACGAGCATCGCCAGTGCTTCGAGGATCCGCTGCAGCTGCCTGGGATGGCGGCCTGGCAAAAGACGGATGAATCGCTCACCCCCAATGAGCGGTGCGTTGACCCAGAGGCCGACCTGATAGCCCTGATCGATGCCCCAAGCGGCAAGGGAGGCGGTGAGCGAGATGGCCCACTCCAGCTCGCCAGGACGGATCCCTTCCCAAAAGTGCTCGAAGGTATTGACGTCGAGGAAGAGAGCAAGCGCTGGCGTGGCCGTCCGTTCCAGCAGGCGGGTCTGCAGCTCACCGAGCCGAGCACTGGCCCGCCAGTGAATCTGGCGTGGTGAGTCCCCGGGTTGGTAGGGGCGGACGCCTTGGATCCGAAGCGGGTCTTCGAGAAGCGGGTGAAGCGGCGTAGCATCGCCCAGCGGGCGCTCTGCCGGGAGGCCGAATGACTCCACCGGACGGACCTCCGGATAGACGATGAGCGTCCCAGCGGGAGCCACCTCCAGTCGGGCGCGGGCTAGTCCAAAGGGGTCGCCAGTGGTTAAGCGCGCCGGACCAAAGCGGTAGTATCCGCGGCGGATCGGTCGTGCCTGGTAACGCCGGTACACGCGCTCAGCTGCGCCAACGGTGAGTAGCGTCCGGAGCACTTTCCGCTCCGGCTTCGGCGAGGGCTCGAGTGCAACGCCGGCGACCTCCAGCGCAGCCGGGAGTTCCTCCACCACCTCCACCCAGGGAAGCGGGAGCGGCTTGGCGTTCTCTAGTGCGAGCATGAGAGTCACCGTCTCTCCAGGAAACGCGTGCGTCGGCTCGATCGTCCGCCAGTACCGCACTCGCGCAAAGCCGAAGCGTAGGTAGAGGAGCGACAGTGCCAGCACGACCGCCACGGCGAAGGAGACAAGTGCAAGCACCGGCCGACCGAGCGCGACCGCCGCGAGCCCGAGCACCAGCGCGGCGACGAGCCCGCTCGGCAGGACTTCCTCCCGTTCGAGAGGGACAACGACCGGTGCGTCGTCCATGCTTAGACCCCTTCGGCGACTTCCTCGACCGGCACTGGGACCTCGTCGAGGATGGCACGAATCAGTGCCTCGGCTGTGAGGCCATGAAGCTCGGCACGAGGCACGAGGCGCAAGCGATGCGCCAACACTGGGATGGCCACCCGTCGGACGTCATCCGGAATGACGAAGGGTCGGCCGGACAGCAGCGCCGCAGCCTGGGCAGCCCGTGCCAGGGCGAGGGTCGCGCGAGGGCTAGCGCCGAGCTGCACCTCTTCGTGCTCGCGCGTCCGCCGGACGAGCGACACGAGATAGTCGAGCGTTGCCTGACCAAGGAAGACCCGTTTTGTCTCGGCGATCGCCGCGGCGAGTTCCTCCGGGCGTGTGACCGGCTCAAGCTCCACGAGCGGATCGCCTCCGAGAAAGCGGCGGACCATGGCAACCTCATCCTCGGCTGCTGGATAGCCGACACTCAGACGCATCGCAAAGCGGTCAAGCTGCGCCTCGGGCAAGGGGAAGGTCCCCTCGAGCTCGATCGGGTTTTGGGTGGCGAGGACGAGGAACGGCTCAGGGAGCCGATAGGTCTCCCGTTCAACGGTAACCTGGCGTTCCTCCATTGCCTCCAGCAGCGCAGATTGGGTGCGCGGTGTCCCGCGGTTTACCTCATCGGCAAGGACGACATTGGCGAAGATCGGACCGGGATGGAAGACGAAGCTTCCACGCCCCGGCTCATAAACGAGCGAGCCGGTCACATCGGCTGGCAGAAGGTCAGGAGTGAACTGGATACGACGGAAGGTGCCCCCAATGGCTTGACAGAAGGATTTCCCCAATTTGGTCTTGCCAATCCCGGGAACGTCCTCGACGAGGACATGGCCTCCGGAGAGGACGGCCACCAGGAGGAGCTCGATGACATCGCGCTTGCCGACGATCACCCGCTCGACGGCATTGCGGACGCGGAGGAGCAGCTCCTGCAGGGCATCGACGCGGTCAGAGGAGAGGCGCTCACGCGGCGCATCGTTCAAACTGATCATTGGGTGTCCTCCCCTCCCAGAAGCCGTCGCGCCTCCTCGCGGACCCCCGAGGATGGATCGAACTCGGCGATCGTGTGGAGAATGGGACGGGCGCGCGCTGGGTCCAGGTCAGTGAGCGCCCGGAGCGCCGCGCGACGCACGCGAACCGGTCCGGACTGGGCAGCCTCGACGAGGGCCGGAAAGGCACCTGGGTCACCGATGCGGCCAAGGGCGATGACAGCTGCTGCTTGGACATCGACCTCGTTCGGCCGCTCGTGCAAGACGGCGATCAAGGCGGGGACGGCACAGCGCGTGCGCCGCTGACCGAGCACCCAGGCACAAGTCTCGGCGATGTCCGGTCGCGGGTGACGCAGCCCTTCGATGAGAGCCGTGTCGTAGTCGTGGTCAATGGTCAGACTCATGGCTGGCCCTCCGGTGCGTGAGCTGATCCTACCACTGATGACGGTCGGTTCCGCTCGTGCGCCCCTGCGGCAGGCACGGTTCCAGCTAATCGGGCGATCGCGCGGAGCCAGCTTGAGCGCTGACCGGGGGTCAGTTCTCCACGAAACCGATAATCTGCGGCGGCGATGAACGCTGCGAGATCGTCCAGGAGCTCCGCGAGCGCAGCGCGGCTGCGAAGGAAGTCGGACTCCAGGCCATGGCCCAAGCAGGGCTCGAGTGCAGCGCCCTCCGCGTGGGCTTCCCGCTGATGCATGAACCAGTCCCAGCAGCGGTCACGTCGCGGCGGGGCATCCAGGCAATGGGGACAGCACTCTGGAAGGGTCGCTGGCTGGGGAAGATGCCAGGGACGACGGCCAGCTTCGTGGGTCAGCCGCTCAAGGTGCGACCAGCGCGGGCGCTCGCGCGCAACCCGCATTTCCCACTCGGCCCAGGGGAGAGCGGGAGCGAGGCGAGCGAGGGCAGCGGCATGCGGCTGGCAGAGGATGCCTGGCTGTTGGAGCAGCAGCCCGGGGTCATGCCGCGCGAGCTCGGCCGTGGCCCAAAGGAGCGTCTCCTCAGCGGCCGCAAGCCATTCGCAGACCGGGCAGGGCTCCTCAGGTGCGAGCCAACGCTCGAGCGCCTGGGAGCTGGTGCCGCTCCGATACGCATCACGGAGAATCCGCTCGAGCAGAATCGCAACACCGAAGTGGCTATGCACCGCCGCACCAGCCGGAACGAGCGCCCAGGTATGCTCCCAGCAAAAGCCGCGGGCAGCCGCCAGCCGGTCAGCGGTCATTGGATCGTTGACCTGCTCCCAGAGGAGGGACTCCAAACTGCGGCGCTCCTTTTGGGAGAGCAGGCGGCAGAGCGGACAGCCGGGCTCCGCGAACGTCTCGCGGACAGTCGCCGCAAGGTAGCGATCGAGCGAGACCCGCTGACTACGGGGAAGGAACTCGCGGAACCGCTCGACGAACGGGCGGTGTTCGGGTGTCCGCACCATGGTGCACCTCCAGACGGCAAAAGCCTCTGCCGGCCAGATAACTGGTCCGACAGAGGCTATCAGCCACAATCCGGCAGTTCGGCGGCTCGTTGCCACCCGGCGAGCCTCATCGCCGTACAATTGCAGTATAGCATGAGAAACCTCCTTGTAAAGAGAGAGGAGAAGGAGGGGGAGCGCAGGGGGATCGTTCTCACCGCAACGGGAGCGCGTGCCGCCTGAAGAGCGACGTCCCGGCAGGGCGGAGAGCGCATCACCCCTCACACCATCGCCCGCCGCGCCACAGGACGCACCCGCTCATCTCCGCCACCTGCAGAACCACCGGGTCCTCCGGCCATCCGCTCACGCGAGTCGGTGCCGGCCAGGTGTATCCCGCCCCGAAAAAACGGCGGGGACACTGCCCCCTGCCGGAAACAAGGCAAGCCTTCTCCCGCCGCATTCCCGATGGGGCCAGATTTCAGGGGCACGCGCTCTCCATGCCTCCCTCACGACCAGCTGCAGGAACCAGATCACTTGTTTGTCCCCACGCTATCCGGACGATCGGGGATGAGAGCCGTTCGCCACGGCGAGCTGTGGATGCGCTCGGCAGCGCAGCAGAGCGTTGTCCCCTCCCTCTGCTTGAACGGAAGGACAACATACCATCGCTCTCCAAGATTCCCGAAGGATTCCCGAAGCAGCCATCACGAGCCGCTTTCCGGCTGTTCCTCCAGGAGATCGGTGAGCCCCAGGAATCGCGCCGCGTTGTCGCGGAGGATCTTCGGACGCACCGTGTCCTTGATTGGGAGCTCGGCGAACTCGCGGAGCCAGCGGTGTGGCGAAAGCATCGGGAAGTCAGAGCCGAAGAAGACCTTGTCCTGGACCAGGGAGTTCGCGTAGCGGATCACACTCTCTGGGATGTACTTGGGAGCCCAGCCCGAGAGATCCATGTAGACGTTCGGTTTGTGGCGCAGGATGGCCAGTTGCTCCTCGTGCCACGGCCAGGCGGGATGCGCCATGATGATGCGAAGCTCCGGGAAACGCGCCGCGATGTCGTCGATGTAGGGAATTGGACGTCCGTATTCCAAGCGGATACCAGCGCCACCTGGCTGTCCAGCGCCAGCCATTGTCGTGCCGCTATGGAAGAGGACAGCGAGACCGAGCCGAGCACACACTTCCCAAAGAGGAAAGAACCGGGGGTCATTTGGTGCAAAGTCCTGAACAGCGGGATGGAACTTGAGACCTTTGAGGCCAAGAGCCGCGCACTTTTCTGCTTCCAGGATCGCTTTCTTACCTTTCCAAGGATCCACTGAACCGAAACCGATATAGACATCCGGGTGCTTCTCGACCCACTGCGCGATTTCTTCGTTCGAGGCCGCGAGGCCGGTCCGTGTTTCGTCGTCAATGTCGAAAATGACAGCCATCGCATTCAGCTCACGGTACATGTCCGCCATGGCGTCCGGATGATCACTGAAGCCCTCCGGATTGGCGGGGACGTAGCGATCACGCTCCCATACCTTGGCATGTTCACCGGTACGTACGTGGACGTGGATGTCGATAACTTCCACACGTCGCGTCGTCACCTTTCTGACCCTCCTCGTTCTCCGCGGACTTACCTGACTCTCTCATCGGTCGGCATCTCACTGTCACCGCATTGGAGCGATCGTCACAACATCAAGCACGTCGGGGCCCGCCAATGCGAGGCGCTTGATCATAGCCCCGAAGCGCCAGTCCAACGGCACAGGGCCAGTAAAAGACAACAACCTTGCCGCATGCGCCGCAGCCAGGACGAGGATGACGCGCGGCAGGGATCCAGCAAGAGCGCTGCGACAATCGAGACAGCGGGGACCGGTTCTCGTCTGGCCAGCCTCGGACGGCCTGGTGTCTGGCAGAACACCCACGAGGCAGACGAGTACCGCATCGCTCCAACGGGAAGAGGACTCGACGACGGAACCTCACCCGGCTCAGCCGTCGGTCACAAGAGCGACAGAACACGTTGCATGCGGTACGGTCCACAATATCCAGCCTCAGTCGTTCGACCAGAACCACGCTCACCGCGAGAGCATACCCGTAGTGCTCCTCGTCACTTTAGCACGAAGCTAAGAACCGCACAAGCAAAGCGTGGAGAGTGGAGATGGGAGGTGACCCATGGCAGGTATGCTGCTCGCTTGCAGGAGGCATGTTGTAGATGCCCTGGCCCCTTTGGACCGGACAACTCCGGTCATGGGTGGGCGCATTGCAGTCTCTCACCGAGACCTCATGGCATGCGCCAAAGCTCGACCTTGTGCTGCTGAGGCACGGTGGCAAGGGGGCCAAGAGAAGAGCGCTGGCCGGACAGCAGGCTGTGCTTCTCCCAGAGGACAAGGAAAGGCAGCCCATGCCAGAGCATCTCTTCGTCGTTCGTGAACGCAAAGGGTTGACGTCGGTGTGGCACCCCGCTATTTTATGCGTGAACAAAGTGCGATCGTCTGGTCATCGGCAGGAATGCTTTCCCGCCACGAGGAGAGATCAGGCACATCGTGGGAAGAAATCCGAGCGCTGCGTGAGTACGCCAAGCGGGAGGGACAGGTCTTATGAACTTGGACACGCTCACCATCCGACACGTCCTCCTCCGAACCCAACGCTATTTCCCGCGCTCCGAAATCGTGGAACGAGTCGGTGAGGGACGCGTCTGCCGCTACCGGTATGCTCAGCTCGCCGAGGAATCGCTGCGTCTGGCAAATGCGCTGAAAAGCCTTGGCGTTCGGGAAGGCGACCGGGTCGCGACGCTCCTTTGGAACACCTGGCCGCACCTTGTGGCCTACCTCGCGATACCGAACATCGGTGCGGTGATCCACACGCTCAACCTGCGCCTGCATCCGAACGATCTGGCATACATCGCCGAGCATGCCGAAGATCGTGTACTGATTGTTGAAGAGTCGTTACTCCCGCTGTATGAGGGCTTTCGCGATCGGGCCCCCTTTGAGCATGTGATCGTTGTTGGTGATGCATCCAAGGTGCCGGGCGCACTGTCCTATCAGGAACTGATCCAACAGTACGAGCCGGATGAGCGGTGCTTGGCCGAGGTGCACTGGAACACGCCCGCTTTCCTCTTGTACACGTCAGGGACGACGGGACGGCCGAAAGGCGTGCTCTACGTGCACGCGCAACTGGCACTTGCGGCGCTTGCCTTAACCTCGACCATCACCTACTACGTCAGCAAGGACGACTCGATCCTGCTTTCGGTCCCGATGTTCCATGTGGCGAGCTGGGCACTCCCCTACGCGGGGCTGATCGTCGGAGCCAAGATGGTGCTGCCGGGTCCGCACCCACAACCAGCTGACCTCTTGAATCTCCTCTCGGATGAGCAGGGAACATTCGTTGCAGGTGTGCCGACAGTTTGGCATGATGCGGCAAATCTTGTGGAGCGGTATCCTGGGCGCTGGACGTTCTCGCCGCGGCTTCGCCTGATTTTGGGTGGAAGCGCGGCGCCGGAGGCGTTGATCCGACGCTGGGAGTCGTTTGGCGTGACAGTGATTCATGGCTGGGGAATGAGCGAGGTGCTGCTCGGCCTACAGGCCCATGTGAAGCTGAGCGACTTCCCACCAGAGCGACACTATGAACTCCTCCTCAAGCAGGGGATGCCAGCACCCTTCGTTGAGGCGAAAATCCTTACCTTTGACGGGAAGGAGGCGCCCTGGGACGGACAGACGATGGGCGAACTCCTTGTACGCGGCGCCTGGATTGCGGATTCCTACTATCGTGGTGAAAGCCCCGACTCGTTTGTTGACGATTGGCTGCGCACGGGCGACGTTGGGATCATCGACTCCGAAGGATACGTGAAGCTCGTCGATCGCTTGAAGGACGTGATCAAGTCCGGCGGTGAGTGGATCAGCACGATCGAGCTGGAGAACGCGCTGATGAGTCACCCGGCGATCGAAGAGGCCGCAGTGATCGGTGTCCCGCATGAGCGCTGGCAGGAGCGCCCGTTGGCAGTCGTTGTGCTCCGTGAGGGGAAGACAGTCACACCAGAGGAGCTTCGCGAGTACCTGCGCGAGCGCTTTGTGCGCTGGTGGGTACCAGATGCATTCGTCTTCGTCGACGAATTGCCCAAGACTTCGACCGGGAAGCTGGCGAAAGCGGTGCTCCGCGAGCGATTCTGTGATTGGAAGTGGGAGGGGAGCGAGTGATTAGGCGGATCGGTGTCGTCGGTGCTGGGTCGATGGGAGCAGCGGTCGCGGCGCTCGCCGCTTCGGCCGGACTCGACGTGGTCCTGCTTGATGTCAAGGGACAAGACGACGCCGCTGGCCCAGCACGCCGCGGTCTGCAGCGCGTCGTACAGCAGCGTGCCTTTCTCAATCCCAGCGCGATCGATCGGGTACGAGTCGGCAACGTCGAGGACGATCTCGCATGGCTCACCGAGTGCGACTGGGTGCTGGAGGCGATTATTGAGAACCGCGATGCGAAGCGTGATCTGTTCCGCCGGTTGGACGCTGTCCTTTCTCCTCAGACGATCGTGACGACGAACACCTCGACCTTCACACTAGCACAGCTCTTGCCGGCAGAACTGGGCGCATGGCGTGAGCGGTTCTTTGTCACGCACTTCTTTAATCCACCGCGTGCGCTCCTGCTCTGTGAAGTCACCGCGTTCCCGGAGGGAGAGACCACGCGCTTTGCAACCTTCGTCCGCTTCTTGGAACAACGACTGGGGCGACGCGTCCTCCTGGTGCGCGACACTCCTGGGTTCGTCGCGAACCGCTTTGGCATTTATGCCCTCGTCCATGCCGTCCGACTCACCAGCGAAATCGGGCTTGCTCCTGAAGACGTCGATGTGCTCACCGGTCCACTCTTGGGTCGACCCCGGTCGGCAACCTTCCGGACCATCGATCTGACTGGCCTGGACATCCTGGTGCTGGGGACACGCAGCCTGCAGGAGTCGACCGGGGACGATTACGCAGTACCGGATTGGATTCTTGACTTGTACCAGGCAGGACGACTCGGCGATAAGACCGGCGGGGGAATCTTCCGCCGCGAAGGGGAGCAGCAGCTGACCTACGACCCGGTGCAACGAGCTGATCGCCTCTCTCGCCCAGCGACCATTCCGGGACTCGAGGACCTTCTGCGTCAGCCGTTCCCACAGCGTCTGCTTGGCGCGCTTGAGTTGCCTTCTCCATACGGTGACTACGTGCGGCAGTTGCTCGGCCGCACCTTTGGGTATGTGCTCCAGCGGACCACCGACGCAGCGCGCGACATCGCTAGTGTCGACCGAGCACTGGAGTGGGGCTTTGGCTGGGCAGCCGGCCCATATGCCCAGATGGACTTCCTCGGTCCACAGCGCGTGCGCGCACTGCTGGCGGAGGCGGGAGTGCCAGCTGGAGAGCTCCTCACGCTGGCCGAGCGACGCGGCGGCTTCTTCCTGGACGGTCAGGTACTGGAGCCGGCGAGCGGTGAACTCGTCCCCGAGGAACGCCTCCCTTCGACACGCCGCACGCGGCAGATTCGCACGCGGGAGGCACTCGAGCGCGAGGGAGTGCGCGACCTTGGAGACGGTGTGCTCGCACTCCGCATACGGTCGCTTGAGGCATTACCGCGATCGCTCGAGGAAGCTCTGGCACGATGGCCAAGTGCGCTTGTGCTCGTTCCTGCACTCGATAGCTTTGGTTATCCATACAGTGAACTCCTCCAGCTGGCTGAATCGGGTGATCAGACCGGACTTGAGGAGCGGCTCCGCGTGCTGCAAGCAGCGTTACACGCACTGACCCGCGTCCCAATCCCGGTCGTCGCGGCACTCGACGGTGAGGCGCGGGGTGCAGGGACAACGCTGGCTCTTTGGAGCGATGCGACGGTATCTTACCTCACTACGCCGCTTGGTTATCCGGGCGCTTTGGCCGGACTGGTACCGCTCGGCGCACTGGTGGCTCTGCGCGTGCGCAGTGAGGCCCGGGCCTCCACGCTTGCTGCCCTCCTGCGTGCAGAATTGGGAGCAGCAAGCGCGCTGACGACTCTCCTGGCTGCGGAACGGGTCGATTCGGCCCACCTGGCTGGAACACTTGGCCTCCTCGGAGACCGCTGGCTGGTAACGGTTGACCGGGACGGACTCTTGGAGACGGCAGCCGACCTGGCACGGGCGCTGGCGCACGGCGTGCCAGTCCGGCCGCTCGCCTGGCATGAGACGTTCGCCGAGGCTGGGCAGATGACCACTGCCGGTCCTTCGCTCGCTGAGTTGGATCCGACTGCACGGAGTGTGGTTGAGACATTGGCGCGTGCGTTGCGAAGTGCCGGCACGTTGGAGGAACTCCTGCGGGCTGAGCGGGCAGCGGTCGTTGAGCTGCTCAGCCAGACGGCACTTCGGGAGAAGGCAGCCGCGACATTGCAAGCCTTGAGTGCACCACGACGGTGAGGCATGTTGGGGAATGGGAGAAGTGGGATGGAGCGGATACTCCGCGAAGTACAAGATGGTGTGCTGTTGCTCCGGCTGAACCGGCCGGACAAGCTCAACGCGATCGACGAACAGATGCTGCGCGAACTGTGCACAGCCCTGGACGAGGCACGCGTGGATGACGGAGTCCGCGTCGTTGTCCTGACGGGGAACGAGCGAGCGTTTTCAGCCGGTGCGGACATTGATGGGTTTGCTCAGGTGACGGTCGAGGAATTGGCGACCAGCCGTTCCGATTTCCCGTTGTGGGACACGATCCGGCGCTTTCCGAAGCCATTGATCGCAGCCGTTTCTGGCTACGTCTTCGGTGGTGGACTCGAGTTGACGTTGGCCTGCGATCTTGTCGTTGCATCGCAGACCGCGCGCTTTGCTGCACCGGAGATTCGCATCGGTCTCATTCCAGGCGCGGGCGGAACACAGCTCCTTGCACGACGCTTCGGGAAGTACCGTGCGATGGAGCTCGTCCTCACGGGTCGGGAGTTTTCGGCCGAGGAGGCCGAACGGTGGGGACTCGTCAATGTGGTAACGACTCCCGAAGAGTACTTGACACGTGCACTCGAGCTGGCACGGCAGATTGCACAGCATTCGCCAGCAGCGGTACGAGCTGCCAAGGCTGCAATTGTGCAGGGACTTGAAATGCCGCTCGATCCGGCACTCCGCTTTGAACGGGAGCTGTTCCTGCGCGTCTTCACCACACCGGAAGCCCAAGAGGCAATCCGCAGTTTCCTCGAGCGGCGACGCGCGAAGCAACAAAGTGGCTGAGAACTGCTCTCAGTGAGCACGGGAGAGACGGCCTGGCATACCGATTTCGGGCCGTCTCTCCATCCCAGGCGAACATCTCTTCGACTCGGCCCCCTGCCTGCAGTTAGAGGACGAGAAGTGGTGGCACTGCTCAGAAGCGCTCAACGTACCAGGCAAAGCGGTCGAGCGAGATCGTGCCGCCGATCTCGATGCGCGGCTCAGCCCAGCGTCTCTCGCGTGTCCAACGCGCCCCGCCCCAGGCAGCCAACCCTCCCTGATAGCCAGTCGTGCTGACAATTACCGCGACTCGGCCGTTCCAGTCGCCGCCGGGGTAGGCGAAGAAGCGGATCGGTTCGCCGAGCCACTCCTGCAGGACGCGGCGGCTCGCCTCAGCCTCCCAGTGTACGTCCCGGTCGGCAAGGCGGGTCATCATCCGGTGCGTCATGGAATGCGAGCCGATCTCGTGTCCCATGGAGCGGAGTTCGCGCAGCTCTGCTGGGCCGAGAGCGCTACGGCCTGGGACGACAAAGAACGTCGCGGTCATATTGCGCGTTGCAAGCGCCCGTGCGGCGGCCAGCTGACTTCGTGATCCATCATCGAAGGTGATCACCACGGCCCGTTCGGGCA
Source organism: Thermomicrobium sp. CFH 73360 (assembly GCF_023806465.1). Classification (GTDB taxonomy): domain Bacteria; phylum Chloroflexota; class Chloroflexia; order Thermomicrobiales; family Thermomicrobiaceae; genus Thermomicrobium. The sequence goes on from NZ_JAMSLS010000006.1 coordinate 17,497, forward strand.
ACGGACCATCGGCCAGCAGTGCTTCATAGGCCTGCTCGAGTGACACCGTCACGTAGCCCTTGGCGAAGAGCCAATCTAGCTGCTGTTCGAGCCTCCACAGAGGAATACGGTAGCGCCCGGCTGGCTCACCGACGTCGTGGTACATCAGAACAGGGAGGCGGAAGGCACGCGGAAAGAGCGAGGGATCATAGTCCGGTACGCCGTGCTGGCGCGGCACCGGTGCGGTGTCCACGCCATCGCGCGTGGCGAGCGCAGCCCCGAGCCGGCCGAGCTGCACCTCCCAGAGCGTGCCAAGCGCTTCCGGATGCCACTCGAAGCGCGCCCGCTCGAAGTACTGCACGGTGAAGGTGTAGCCGGTCTCGGGATCGATCTCGCGAAACTCCTCAGAGATTGGATACCCGAAGACTGTGAGTGCACCGTTTCGGAGCCAATAGCGGAGGAAGCCGTAGGCCAGTGTGTGGCCAGTCTCAGGGAAATACCGGCGAAGCGGGGTGTCCGGCGGAGAAGGATCGAGCACGAGTGGTGCAAAGGCGGGTTCACGGCGTTCGGCAGAAAGGAGTGCACCAACCCGGGTGAGCTGCACTGGGCAATCGGTGACAGCAGCGCAGGTGCGGGGTGCCTCCATGCGCGCCCGTTCGAAGTACTGCACGAGCATCCCCTCGCGCTCGTGCGCCTCGCTGATCGGATAACCAAAGATACGGAGTCCACCGTGGCCGCGCCAGAAGGAAAGGAACGGTTCGGCGAGGTGGTGACCGGTCGCGGAGAAATAGACGACCGGCGGGCCGCTGCTGGCCCGCGCAGGCTGCGTGGCCGGGACCGTACCGAGAACAGCAAAAGCCAACGCGAGCAGGAGACCGAGTCGCCCCATCCCCTTCCTCATCCCTTCCCACGAGTTCGGAGAGGCTGTATGACGGCCCCACCATAAAGATGAACGACCAACTCAATCAACCGTTACAGGATCGTGAAGGCGCGGACTACCAAACGGTACCCTGCTGTGTCGTGTACGCACTGGTGGGTGCGCGCTTGCCAGAGCCACACGGGGACATGAGCGCCTTGTTCGAGGAGAAGAGGGTGCTGGCTTGCGGTGGACAGGTACCTTGTTAGACACTGAGATTGTGCCACCACAACGACGAATGAAGCACCACGGACGGCAGGCACACGGAATCCCACGTCCTTCTCCGCGGCGAGCAGCATCATATCTGCTCACCACCGCGAGATGGGCTACGACCCCTGTACAGGTACAGCGCAGTCGTTTCTGGCAGCGTCACGACTCGCGCCACCTATCCCTCTTGGTCTGTTTCTCAACAGGAGATGAGAACCACTCGTGACGGACAGTTTTCCAGTTCATTTGGGGCGATGAGAACGAGCGGACATCGCGTGAGGAACGCAGTCAGCAACCAGCGGTGCAGCGCAGTGCAGCCGCGAACGGGAGGAAGGACCTCATCGGGAACGTGCAGGAGGCTGTTCGACCGATCGGAATGCGTTCGTTGCCTCTTCTTAGCTCACTTGGGACAGGAGATCTGCCTGTGGAAACTGGCAGTGCTTGAGCGGCCGGCGCATCTTCTTCTCCGCGAGCACTGCAAGTCCTGCACGGCAGAGTTCGATCCCGCGACAGCCATACTCCCGCCAGACAGTATGCGTGACTGGCGTGAATCCGTGTGCAAGGAGCGAGTGGTTGCGGTGCCGCGTCCAGTCCAGGAGTCGGCCGCGCTCGGCACGTAGCCAGTCGGCAAGTGGTTCACCAGGGAAGGCAGCCAACACATCCCAGGCCTGGAGGAGCGCGAGCGTCAGTGGACGCCCTCGTTCGAGACGAGTGGCATACTGCGAACGAAGGTCTTCTGGGAGACGTGTCAGATCGACGTCACCTGTATCGATCCGGTGGCCGAGCCAGAGGCGGAGCTGGACGAAGAGTTCGAGTGCCCGATAGACGCGCGCCATCGCGTCGTCGTAGCGCCCCTGCGCTGCCCGTCGCTCGGCGTTGAGCAGAAGATCCTCGACCGCAACATAGGGATCGCGCAGGCGCTCCAACTCCGCGAGCCGCTGCTGGTCGCTGGATTGACCGGGCGTGCTCGTGAAGGCACTCACGACTCCCCGGAGCTCGCCGAGGACACTGAGTCTCGGATGCCAGTCGCGCCGGTACGGCTCGAGCAACCGCTGCGCCAGCTCCAACTCGTAGCGATCCCAGGCGTCGAAGGCCCGGCAGAGGGCTCGTGCCCGTTGGAGCTGCTCGCGAAGGACTCGGGAGACCTCGCGCTGGAGTGCCGCGCCGAGGAGCTGCTCCGCCTCGGCGTAGTCGAAGCGCTCCAGTGCTGCCCGGGCGAGCGCCACTGCCCGTCGAGCGCGGACGTCGTGGACGCCAGAGACCGCGACATAGTCTTCGGTGCCCGGGATCACGGTCGCCTGACGCCCACGTACCCCACGGACGAGCCGCAACTTGACCTCCGGCTCACCCTCGCTGTCCAGCGCCGCGAGTACCAGAGCAGCGCTCATGGACTTGGTACCAGCGGTGTAGTCAGCGTGGACCTCCGCTGTGGGGAAGCGCTGATGGAGCTCCGCGAAGCGCGCGACGAGGGCCTGATAGCAGAGGACGAGGTCGTCGGGGTCGGAAAGCGGCAGCACCTCGTAGCGGTCGGCGGGAAGGCCGACCAGCGCCGCGTAGTCGGCGACGAAGTCGAGGCTCCCGTCGTGGTCGTCGGCCGATGCGGAGCAGACAAAAACCACGTACTCGGGTCGTGCCTCGCGGAGCGCGACCGCCTCTGGGCGCTGGGCGACGTCGCCATTCACTGGCTTGCCGACGTTCAGGACGAGGATACGGCGGATCGGAGCGGTCACTGTTCAGCCTCCTTCACGGAACACCCCATACCCACTGGTTGTCTTAGCACCGAAGCCGAGCTGGGCCAGCCCACGCAGAAGCCACTCCCGTGCTCGCCCACGCAAGCGTCCGTCTGGATCACTGATACCCTGGCGGAGGCCAATCGCGACGCGGTAGCGCGTCCCGCTGGCGACCGTCAGGAAGGTGATCGGGTTGGGGTTCTGCCAGGGCGTCGGCGGCGCCTTGCCGGCATAATAGTCCGGGTAGTGTGGCGTCATGACATCAAGCTCGAGACGCCAGCCGGGTTCCGGATAGGCATCGAAGAAGACCAGGGCGCCGGCTTGACCGACCTTATGCTCCTCGCCAGGTTTTGGTGCTCGGCCGAAGATGGCGAGGAAGTCTGGGTCCATCTCGTCGCGCCGCTCGACGAGGTGCGCGTAGGCCCGTGCGACACCTTTGAGCCCACTCCCAGGAAGAACGGGGAAACCAAAGCGGTCGAAGCGAAAGCCGATCTCGAGCGGCCCATGAGCGCCAAGCCCGGTGACGAGGCGACTCTGCAGTTCTACTGTGAACGGCTCGGCGCCAGCAGCGCGGACACTGGCCTCCCAGCGAGCGAGGAGCTGCCGGGACAGCTCACTCCGGGCGAGCCGCTCGCCAGCCTCAATGACTGCACGGAGGAAGTCGCGGCGCGGCGTCTCGTCGGTCGCATCGCCGAAGACTGCTGCCTCCGGCGCGAAGCGGTCGAACAGGAGGCCAGGGTTCGCGGTGTTGCGCCGTGCGGCTTCCCAAAGCGTGCGAGTCGGGCGAGGCAGGAGCGGGTGCAAGCGCCCACGCGCATCGCTGCTGCGTCCACCGGCGGACTCATGGCGTGGCCGAGTTCCACCGTCGCGGCGCGGTGGTGAGCCGCTATCACGCTGGGGCGGTCGGTCATCGCGACGGGGTTGGCCGAATCGTGGTCGTTCACGCATCGGCTCACTCCTTCACCAACTCAGCCTCGGCGAAGCGCTTCAGCCAGGTCAGGAAGGCAAGTGCTTCCAACGTCGCCCGACGGTATTCAGCGACAGTGGCCTGGTTCACGATCCACTCGCGGAGGTCGTCGCGAGCCTCGCCGAGCAGTTGTCGGCTCACCCAGCGCGAGAGGTCGCGGGCGAGGTGCTGGTGCTCATTCTCCTTCTCCTTGGCTTTGGCCTTGAGGAAGGCGAGCGTCTGCCCCAGCCCGTGCATCTGGACGAGCGACGCTGCCTCACGAGCCAGCTGACCGTACTCGTCGGCGTACGGGGTCTTGCGAACCGCGTCCACGCACTGCCACGCCTCTGCGGCCCGTCGTTGCTCAAGCGTGCGCTGATGGCTCTGCGCTCGGGTCTGCGACTGATTCATCGTCCCACCTCCCTCAGACGCGAGCAACCCGCAGAACGACTGCACCCCGGCCAGTCGTCTCATCGCCGCCCAAGCGAATCCGTTTGCCGTCGACCTTCTGTGTTAGCCAGGTGAGGAGCGTTCGGCCATCCTCGGCAACCTTGTGGTAGCGGGAGCGGGTGGTGGCCAGGAGACCAACCAAGAGCGTTTCCGCCGGCAACGTCTCCGTCGTCCAGAGCGCGCCGGTCTCAACCGTCTTCTTCTCATCCTCCAGACGGACGTGGGCCTCGACCTCGGTGCCGTACAGGACGAAATCACGAAAGTCGTCATCGGCGAGGACACAGAGGTGTTTGGCAAGGTTCTCGCGCCACCAGGCGTACTCCGGCCCCTGGGGCAGGGCGTGGGCACTCAGCCACTCGGCGAGTGCAGACACGAGGCCGGCGAGTTCTCCGGCAAGGGTGAAGCTGTACTCCTCAAGGATGACGCCGAGCTGCTGGCCAGCCTGCGCGAGTAACGCACTCTCATTCGCTACCGCGCACTGCCCTTGGCCCAGTGTGGTGAAGCGGGTCGGATCGACCGGCCCTTCGATCCCAACCAGCGTGGCGAAGCGCCCGAGGCGAGCAAGCACAGCAGGGCAGGTCGTCCAGGCGAAAACGCCGGCGAGTGAGCGAACCGGGAAGAGGACAACTTGAAGGTCGGTGACTTGGAGCGCCCCCGCGTGACTGGAAGCCTCTTCAGGCCGCTCAGGACCAAAGACGGCGCGATGGCGCTCTGCCTCACTACCGTTGGCACGGGTGACGTCGCGGAGCACACCCTTCACGCTCGATGCTTGAACAATGGGGAACCCGGTGATGCGCTCCCGCTGGATGGGGAGATCAACTGTTCCGACTGCACGACCCGTCCCCGCGTGGAGTGGTGTTTCGCAGTACGCGAAGAGCAAGGCACTCGCCTCAGCCATCTCACCAACCTCCAATCAGTACCGTTCCGAAGCCAACCTCGCGCCCCCAGTCGCTGACGGTGACCCAAGGAAGCCCGGTTTCTCTTCGCAGCCGCGCCGTTCCATGGGCACGGAAGTAGTAGACGCTCCCAGCGGGAATGGCGCGGTATGCCGGGCGCTCCTTCCCCCGCGCCACATCGAAGCCGCCGACGACCTCGGCACGCTCGAGGGCAGCAGCAACGAGCTCCACTGATCCCTCGAAGAAGGCACTCCAGTCAGTTGGCAACCAGCCGTCTTCAAAGACTGCTGGGGTCAAGAAGAAAAGGAAGAAGCGCTCGGGGAGAGGATCCGGTGGTGTAGGCAGCGCGAACTCCGGCACAACGACAAAGCGAGCGGAGCGGCGCTCACCACCCAGCGCCAGTATTCCCTCAGTCTCGTGCCAGTCAAGTCCGGCGAAGGAGATGAGGAGCCCCACCCCGGGGGCCAGCCGGACATAGCGAGCCTCGTAGTAGAGCCCCTCACGCGTCGTGCGGCGTACTGAGTCCTGAGCGATTCCGACCCGAACCTCTTCGTCCCAGAGCTCGTCCTGCGGCACCCCAGCAACGGCCTCGCCGCGGGCATAGGCCGGGAAGTCAGTGAGCGGCAACCAGAGCCGCTGACCGGCCTTCTCGGTGACCGTATCTCCAAGTTCCCACAGGGGAAAGAGCGCTGACGTCGGTGCGGCAACGCGGAGCCATGACGGAGGCTCCTGTGGGGCAGGCAGTCGCTGCAAGCGGTTGCCACGTGCGAGCGCATCGGCGGGAGGCGGGAGAAGCAGCTCGAGCGAGCCGGTCTCGAACCGACGGGCAAGGAGCGGACCAATCATCCGCAGCGGCCCCCAGTCATCGGGGCCGCCCACTACTTCGGCGACCGCCCGAGCGTCCCACGGAGAGACGCGGCTGTGCACCATGAGGTGGTAGGCCCGGAGCGCACCCTGCAAGACCAGCGGACTGGGCGGAAAGCGGCTGGCAGCACGGAACTGCTGCCCGGCAGTGAAGGGACGCCCGTCACGGAACAGCCAGACATCAAGCGGTTCAAGGAACAGGGTGGTCACTCGCCACCTCCTCTCGCCAGGAAGCGGGCCACGGCCAGCCATTCGGCCAGCTGGGCCGGACCCTCGGGCACGGTGCGAGGAATAGCCGTGGAGCTCGACTCTTCCGACTCACGGCAGAGGTCGTCATAGCTTCGTGCGAACGCATGTAGCCGCGTGACAAGTTGATCACGCTCCGCTATGGCGCCGTCCGGCCATTCCCCTTGCCGTTTGACTGACCGGACCAGCACTGCGCGGAAGCTTTCGTCCGCCGTTGACAAGGCACGGGCGGCAACCCGCAGGTCGGTCGGCAGACGACCAGAGAGACTGCCAGGGCCCTCGCGTCGAAAACGGTCAACGAGATCGCCGAGCTGGAGCTCCGTGAGCGCGGTGCGTTTGGCAACGACGCGCACGATCTCCCCGCCGCGTGGCTGGAGCTCTACCGCAATGGCGTCTTTACCCGGCAGCCGCTTGGCGCGTTTTTCTGCGTCGCGGGCCGCGTGCAGGAGATCACCGAGCGGCTCGAGCCAGTGGGCGAGAGCAATGCCGGCTGAAACCGTGCGGCCACCAGTGACCGTGTGGAACCGCTCAGCAAGCGCAAGGGCTAGCGGAACAGCCTCTTCAGCCGGGGCTAGCGCCAGCACGTCATCGCCCCCAAGGTAGATCGGTACGGCGTTCGAGAAGGAGCCAGTGAACACTTGCTGGGCCGCCTGTGCGAAGCTGGCTAACTTGTGACTGATCTCGTGGTGCGCTGCCTCACCTCCCTCAGCAAGGGCGCGAGACAGCCATTCACCCATCGAGTCACCATCAAGCACGAGGACCGCAACATACCGTGACGGTCGCTGGCCGACCACTCGATAGAGTTCCGTAAGAGCAGAGCGGGCTGCGCGATGGATCTTTTCGACCTGGGTACGGGGCGGATCGTTGGTCTCCGGATCGAGCCCAAGTTCCTCCAGCAACGCTGGCCACTCGAGCGTCGCCTCGTAAAGGAAGGCTCCGTCATAGGGAAACGTGTCAACACCAAGTCCGCTGCGCCGGTACCGGTCTGGACGCTCGCCGAGCGACGTCACAAGTAGTTCGAACGCGTCCCGGTAGGCCTCAAGCGAAGGCCGCGCCCGCGTGGCAGCTGCTCGAGCGAACGGACGGGCTGCAATAGTGGGGAGAGAGGGGAAGATCGCATCGAGTTGGAAGAAGCGCTTCACGGCACCAACCGCGTCCAGGACCTCATGCTCGCCGACAAGCCGTGCGCCGTCCGGTCGTCGGCGGACGGCACGCCAGAAAGCCTGCGGCGCTTCAGCAGCACGGGCGAGTGCGGCACGGTGACCGCTCAGGACATCCTTCGCACCGGCCTCCAGCCGCTGGCTGAAGGTGCGCGTCTTCTTGAGAGCGGCAACGCCGGCAGCAGCCCGCCGGAAGGCGGTGGCATAGTCGCCGTTCTCGATGGGGACAGCGGCCCAGTAGAGTTCCCAGCGATCAGAAGTCTGCTGCTGCCACTGCTGATGCAGCGCTTCATCGAGGACCACGAGACGCGCGAGTTCGCCGAGTGCTTGGTCAGCGATGTCTCGCCAGCGTGCATGCAGCGCGACAGCGGCCTGCTGGGCGAGCTCCTCGGCCCGCTCCCAGGGAACGCGGGCGACGATCACATTGGGCGGATCACAAGTTAGGTCGGCAGGGTAGACCAGCTGAGCGCCACCCTGCTGGAGCGACTGGGCAACGGCACGAGCAAGTTCCGCGAGGATGCGACTCCCAGCGTAGAGGTCAGCTGTCCGACGGGCCTCAGCGATAAAGCCCTGGATGGGGCCGAAGGTGAAGCGGAGGAGGGCTTCACTCATAGTGCACCTCCGCAACGTTGGGGAGCGTGTTTACTGCCTGGGCAATCGAGGTATAAAGCTGTTCCAGTTGTTCCGGGCTCGTGGAGTGGCGGGGCAAAAATTGACACTGGAAAAGGGTGGCAATGCCAAGCAGGTTACCGTTCCTGGCACGCGTCACAGTCAGCCACAGTGGGGATGGACGCCGATCAGCCTGCTCGTACCCTGGAGGTGGAGGCACGGATTCGCGCCTTTGTGGAATGACCAACGGAGCGCCAAAAACCAGGCGCTGAGCGGTCGGCAGCTGCCGGCGGGTATCACGCAGCCACGTACCGATCGCATCGGCCACTGCTGGCCAGCCACGTTCTCCGCTCGTCCAGTCTCGCTCGCCGAAGACCCAGATTCGGCACCAGCGAGGGTCGAGCACCTCCCATGCTGGGCGCGCAGAGTTGGCGTGAGGACTGCCATCAAAGCCTTTGCGTAGAGCCGTTAAGGCTTCCCCCAGCTCCTGAGCCGCCTGCTTTGGTGATGGATCGAGCGCAAAAGGAAGCTTCAGATGGCGGGGCACCGCCATCTCCACCTGGCCCTCGGCATCGCGGCGTGGAACAGGGCGATGGGCAAGTGCACCACCCAGACGGCGCGCGCGAGCACCGAGGCCGCCAAGGTGCAGGAGGAGCCACGCAGCACGGACGGCGGTATAGAGTGCCTTACGTGCCTCTTGCTCCGGGACGCCTGGTCGTGAAGCAAGTTCCAGATCGAATTCAAAGTGGGGATCGATAAAGGAACGAGCAGGGATCTCTTGTCCACGAACTTTTGAGGAGGCCATCGAGAAGAAAAGGTAGCTCCGCGGATAATGACGGGGTGTATCCCACGGGTGGATAAAGGATGCAGCTTGTCCGGAGCCGGATCGTGCTCTTGAGGCAGGCAGAACGCGCACGAGAACTCTCGATGCACCCGCACTGTCACGACCGCTGGCTTCCCCGAAGGTCTCCGCTTCGAGCCGACGGACCTCAGTCAGCGCGGCACCATCCGTCCCATAGCATCCTCCGAGCAAAGCGCGCAGCCAGAAGCGGAGCGCACCGCGCACTGAACTGGCCCGGAGTTCCGGCTGGCCACGCGGGTCAGCCCCGCCGAGGAAAAGGGGAGTCAGGGTGACAAGAGCGAGGCGCACCGTTTGTATCGTCTGCGGAGCACTCATACACCGTGTCCTTTCGTTCTGGGGCCTCTGGCCACCTGCGCACCCTGGACGACGACGGTGACGTTCAGCTCTTGAGCCGGGACATGTCCTGCCCACGGGATGACTCCAACGATGCTCCCGACGACCGCTTTCTGCCCGTCCAGCAGCGGCCCACTGATGACTCCAGGTTTGCGGATGATCATGGTCTGGAGATACCTGGAAGTCATCCGCTGGCCTCCTCGATCCGTGCCACCAAGTCGTCGAGTCGGCTGATCGTGAACGGTGGGCTTCCATTGACACTAAAGGACGGCGTTGCTTGCACACCTGCATCAAGGGCTTGCTGCACCGCTTCTTGGACACGTACCGTATGGCGCCCGCCGGCCAGACAGGTCTCAAACGCTGCCGCATCGAGCCCAAGGAGCGACGCTAGTTCCTTCAGACGAGCGTCGCTATACCCACCGCGGTTGGCCCCAACGAAGTTGGCGTAAAGCCCCACATGGTACTCCCAGAACTTCCCCTGCTCCTCCGCGCAGGAGGCCGCCTCAGCAGCACGCAACGATTCACGCCCGATGAAGGCGAGGTCACGGAACTCCCAGCGGACGCGACCGGTCGCCACATAGCGCTCGAGGACTTGCGGAAAGAGCTGCTGCTCAAAAGCTGCACAGGCCGGACACTGGTAGTCTCCCCAGACCACGACATGCACCGGTGCCGTCGGATCACCAAGCACGCGTCCCTCACGCGGAACTCCTGCCAATTTCGTCAGATCCGGTGCACGGACGGGAGGCGGCGGCTGTGGTGTCGCTGTAGTACTCGTTCGACCCGCTACCTGAGCGGCGAGCTGTGCGTTCTGCTCTTCAAGGTCGGAGAGCCGTCGCTCCGCTGCATCAGCACGTTGCTGGAGGAGCGTGACCTCGTGCGCAAGGGCCTCTGCTCGGTTACTGAGGCGACGGAGCTCGGCGACGAAAAGGGCCGTACCCACCACCAGCGCAAGCAGCAAGATGGCTTGCAGCGTCGCAAGCGGCAGGAACCAACGACTGCCTTCCTCCGACGGCGTCATTGGTGCCTGGTTCGTGCCGGAAAGCCGTGGCCTCTCTTCCATTGTCCCCTCCGTCCTGTCAGGCCTGGACTGGGTCGGCATACCATGCCCCTGCTCGGAGGGGCAGTGTCCGAGTCACGCCTGACTCCCCTGACACTGCGGCTCCATGGGGATCGCTGGATGTTCCGGCAGCGAGCAGTGTGGGAAAGACACGGAGCGCGTCGAGGATCGCAGCGCGTCCCTCGTCCATTTGTTGATAGCCTTCCAGAATAAGGCTGACATTGCGCTGGTCGAGGCCGCGACGCACCTTACTCGCCCCAACTTCCAGGAGTTCGAGGCCGACCATCAGTTGCGCGTGCCATCCCGATAGCATCGGTGACGGCGTTGCCTCGCGCATGGCTCGTGCGCAATCCTGCAAAAAGATCAGCCGACGCTCCACTTCAGAGCGCCACGAGGGGTTCTCTGGGGCAGGGCGGACCAAGAGCGCATCCAACGGCCCAAGGCCTGCTGCCAATTGGACAATCGTTGGTGCCACGGCATCAAGATAGGGGAGATCCTCCGGCCGACCCGTGTCCCAGGTCACCGGCTGCTGCGCGAGCTGTCCATACCGCCACTGGTAATAGTGCAGCCCCACATTGCCCGCCTCAACCCGCCAGCCAGGCGGATTGTCCGGGGTATACGTCAGCACCCGCCGCTCGAAGACCTGGACGAGTACTCGCTTTGGGGCACCGCCGACCAGCACCGTCGTCCAGTAGGCCTCGGTCAAGGGTAGGCCCGTCGCGTAGAAGGGATTCTCGAAGAGACGGTCCTCACGGAAGGTGCCGTCGACATAGACCGTACCACGGGCATTCATGAAGTCCCAGAAGACACTAGCCACCGTGTGGTTTGTCTCTCGCACGTTCACAGCAGCGGTCACGCCAAAGCGCGCCAGCGCCTGGTCAGCTCCGACTGTGCCGTTACGGTCGACCGTCTGGATAATGGTCATGCCGACCGGCAGTGGTTGGTAGCCCATTAGCGGAGCAAAGGTGGCATAGGTCGGCGCATTCGGGTCGTTCAGGTCGCCAGCAACCGGTACTTGGGCCGGTGGACCTTGAAAGAACCGGTTGTGTCCGAGTTGGAGCTGCCCGGTGATGAGTTCTTTGGCGAGGAGACCGTTCGTCACGTACCAGGAGTTGACCGGATCGGCCCCATCGTCGGTGACCTCCATGCGGGTCTTGTCAAAGTATTGCACCCAGCGGACTCCGACCACGTCTCCAGAGAGGTCTGTGGCCTCGTCGTATTCCTCAAAGAGGACATTGCTAATCGGTGCTGGTCCCCACATCCAGGTGCGAGCCGCCCGTCCTTCCGCCACTGGCCGATCCGTTCGGGCCCATGTCCGCCAGAAAGCGACACTGAGCCCCGGCTGTTGACTTGCTCCTACCGGAAGCACCGGCAAGAGAAGCGCCGCGATAATGACCATGATCGATGTGACTGCGAGTCGCCGTGACCTGAGCATAGATTCCCCCTTAGGTACGCCCATTGATCAAGTTTTCCAGTCGTACGGGAATACAGGTCTTCCCGTACTGCACAATCCGACACGGTCTGCGATACTCCGCCCCGGAAAGGAGGCCGATGATGGAAGAGCTCGTCCGACGGTGCGAGTCCTCTCTGGTCCAGTACGAGACAGAACACTTGGAGGCACTCCGCGATTTCCTCCGCATTCCCAGTGTCAGTGCGCTCCCACAGCACCAAACCGATGTCCAGCGCGCCGCCGAGTGGGTGGCCCAGCGCCTTCGGACACTCGGGATCCCGGACGTGCGGCTCTTGCCGACGGAGCGCAACCCGATTGTCTACGGCCAGTGGATAGTCGATCCCACCCTTCCCACAGTGCTTGTCTACGGACACTATGACGTTCAACCACCGGACCCGCTCGATCTCTGGGAGACACCGCCCTTCGAGCCGACACTGCGCGACGGTCGCCTCTACGCCCGTGGCGCATCAGACGACAAAGGCAACATGTTCGCCGCACTCTGCGGGATCGAGGCACTCATCCGGATTATCGGGTACCCGCCAGTCAACCTCAAGTTCTTCTTCGAGGGCGAGGAAGAGATCGGCTCGCCCAGCATGCCTGGAGCAGTGCGGCAGTATCGGGAACTCTTGGCCTGCGACGTGGTCGTCTCGGCCGATGGCGGGATGTACGGGCACGACCAGCCCTCTCTGACGCTCTCCTCAAAGGGAATCTGCGCCTGCCAAGTTGACTTGCGCACTGCCGCGACGGACATGCATTCTGGGCAATACGGGGCAGTCATCGCCAACGCCGTCCAGACCCTCGTGCAATTGGCAGCAACGTTCCATACCCCGGAGGGGCGTGTGGCAGTGGCCGGCTTTTACGACACAGTGCGCGAACTCTCGCCAGAAGAGCGGGCGGAGATCGCGGCCGTTCCGTTTGATCCGGAGGCCTACTTGGCCACTATCGGCGCCAAGACCTTCTGGGGGGAGCCGGGATACACGCCGCTCGAGCGCGCCTGGGCTCGGCCAACACTTGACATCAACGGCTTCTGGGGTGGGTTCCAGGGCGAGGGAATCAAGACGGTGACCCCCTGCGAGGCACACCTCAAGATCACCTGTCGCCTCGTTCCCGACCAAGATCCCGACGAGATCCTCAGCTTGATCGAGCAGCACGTCCAGGCACACTGCCCCCCGTGGGCCGACGTGCAGGTCACTCGCCTCCCGGGCTCCGCCCGCCCCTTCGCCATTCGGCGCGATCATCCGGCGCTGACAGCCGCTCGTGCAGTGCTGCGAGAGCTCTACGGTAAGGAACCACTGATGACTCGTGTTGGTGGAACCATTCCAGTCGCTGAGCTCTTCCAGCGTGAACTGGGCGCCGACATGCTCTTCTTCGCCTGGGGGATGCCCGACAACCGCGTCCACGCACCGAACGAGTCTTATCGGATCGAGGACTTCCGGACGATGGCGCGCGCGTATGTCCGGCTCTTGTTGCGACTGACCGAAAGCACCACAGGGCAGTAACCGACCCACACTGGGGCCGCGACCTTGCTCCCGGTCACGGCCCCAGTGCAGTAACGTTGACACTCGCCTCTACCCACCCTGCAGTAGGCGACGGGCGTCAGGTCGGAGCGATGCGACGCTTTGTGCGGTTGGAACACTCACGGTGCTCAGTGGAGCCGATCCTAGCCGTTTCCTGTGAGCCACCGACCCAGCACAGCCGCGCTTCGTGTCCGTACTGCTGACGCCTCGATAACTCTGAGCGGCTCTTCGAGCAGTCCATGCTGGAGCACTGTGGATGCCACTCCAAGGGAGCCGTTGTTCGTTCATCGCACCGTTCAGACGTCCTCCGCTGTGGGATAGCGCCAGCGTTTCCCACACAAGAGGATGCCATGAACTGTCGAGCTGGTCGCCAACGGAGGAGACCATTTTGGCTGCTGCGCGGCGAGAGGCCTTGGCAGACTCACGCTGCGGCACTCGGATGGTCATGTGGGACAGCACCATTACTCCAGGCGAAGCTCGCGCCACGGCGTAAGCTTCGCTGTATTGGTGGCCAAAGATGGCGTGGGAGGAGGTTTGTTGCCATGGATCATCTGGGGCACGCAGATATCCTACTGAGTCACGCCCTGGTATGGCGGAGCGATGGCGGCCTGTCTCTCGCCTCGGTGCGAGGCCATAGCGTCTTCGCTGCCCTGTTGGCAAACGAACGATATCTACATCCAATGCAGAGACATCGACCTCCCTCTTCGACCCTTTTCCGGAGGTGAAGACACTCGAGCATCAACTCGTGGTTGCACATCGTGGTATTGGCTGTCCCGCGCCTCTTGTCACCGGAAGGAGCGCGACCGTTCCATACAGCCACCAAGGGGTACTTACGCTTGCCTGGTGTGCTCTCCGCGCTTTCTCCCCAGTGATTACTGAATCGTGAGGGACAGCGTAACATTAGGCGTGAGAGGGGGAGGGTTGCGGTGCGCCAGTTACTCGTCTCCGTGCACGACGTGGCACCGGCGTACCTCGATGAACTACGCTGGCTACTCGCTGAGCTAGACGCGATCGGCGCACGGCCACGGAGTCTGCTCGTCATCCCCTGCCATCGGGGGCAAGACGACGTGCGGCGGCACCCGAAACTCGTTGCGCTGCTTGAAGAGGAAGTCGCCAAAGGCTCCGAACTCGTCCTCCATGGATACACGCACGCGCGAGCCGGGCGTTGGCGGGGTGATCCACTTACGGTCACCCGGGCCGCAGTGTTCGCGCAGGAAGTAGCCGAGTTCGTGAGCTTGGAATGGCAGGAACAACGGGCACGCCTGCTCGCTGGCCGAGAGCTCCTTGCCAACCTCGGCTTTGAGACCGTGGGGTTTTGCCCGCCAGGCTGGCTGCACACGCCGGAACTTCCTGCACTCCTTGCAGAACTCAGCTTCGCCTATCTTGTTGAGATGCTGTTTCTCGTTGATGTCCGCGACGAGCGTCGACTCGCCACTCCCTGGATGGGCTTCATGGGTACCGGCTGGCTGCATGAGGAACTCGCCCAGCTGGGGGCGCGGCTGCTCGGCCCTTGGCGTGTGGTCGCGCCGCGCATTTCGGTCTTTTTCCACCCCCAGGGAGCCCCACGCTCATCCGTCTGCCGACGCGTCTTGCGCCAGTTGGCCCGAGAACTGGAGCGGGGAGGAGAACTCTTGACGTATGCCGCAGCGATTGAGACAACCTGACGTGAGTATCGTCATCCCAGCGCGTAACGAAGCGGCGACCATCGAACGGGCACTCCACTCGGTGCTTGCTCAAGCATGGCCACTAGAGCGGCTGGAGGTGATCGTCGTCGATAACGGTTCCTCTGATCCGACAGCGACCGCCGTGCAACGGTTCGCCCGCCTCCATCCAGAACGTCTTATCCACCTCGTCCACGAACCACGCCTGGGGGTGAGCCGGGCACGCAACCGTGGAGCTCGATCTGCACGTGGGCGTGTACTGCTCTTTTTGGACGCCGACTCACGGCTGGCACCGACGATGGTCGCGAGCGTCCTTGCGCATATCCACCGTGGCGAGTCAGCTGTGAGTTTACGCGTCGTGGCTGACTCGACCGACCCCCTCGACCGCGCCTTTTTCTTCGCCGCGACGTGGCTTAAGGAGCGTGTGCGCGTTCCGACACAACTGTGCGCGGTGCGCCGTGACGTCTTCTGGGCAGTCGGGGGGTTCAACGAGGGGTTACGCGTGGCCGAGGACTACGACCTCTTGCGTCGGATCCAAACTGCGGGATATCCCGTCGGATTCGTCACGGAAAGCGCCGTCTGGACATCGACGCGACGACTGCACCGTTGGCCGCTGCGGCTCGGACTCCTCGTCACAACGCTGCACTGGCTGCTCGCCCTCGTCGGAATCGGCCGCGACTGGCCATATTGAGGCGGAAGTGCAGGTGAGCAGGGCCGTCGATGTCTCGGTGGTGATTCCAGCCCGAAATGAGGAGGCATACATTGGACGTGCTCTCCGATCGGTCGCGTTGCAAGCCTGGCCACTCGAGCGGCTGGAGGCGATCGTCGTTGACAACGGCTCGGACGACGGGACAGCACGCATAGTGGAAACACTCGCTCCGTCACTGGAGCCACTGCGAGTTCTCCTGGTGCAGGAGCCACGACCGGGCCGGAGTCGCGCCAAAAACCGTGGTGCAGCGGAAGCACGCGGCGAGTTCCTCCTTTTTCTCGATGCCGATTCCGCCATGGCTCCGACATTGGTCGCCGAACTGGTAGCCCACCAGCATGGAGGCTATCCGGCGGGGAGTATCCGCGTTATTGCAGACACAGTCGACTTCTTCGACCGTTGGTTCTTCGATCTGATGGAGGTCGGCAAGACCTACTTTGGCATCCGCGCCCAGATGTTGTACTGTAGCCGCGCTTGGTTCGAGCGTGTTGGGGGATTCGACGAATCGCTCGAGATCGCGGAAGATCGCGAATTCTTGCAGCGGTTGCAGGGAAGGGGTATCCCAGTTTGTCACTTGACGACGAGCTGGATCGCGACGTCGCCACGCCGGCTGCGCCGGTGGCCACTCCGCCTGGGGCTGGTGGCCACCTTCCTCCGCTGGCTCCTCGCCGAACTCGGCATCGGTCGGCGCTGGCGCTACTGAAGGAGTTCCCCTGGTGGCTGATCCAGCTGGGGCGCGCCGGTGGAGGGCGGGCAATCGGCGTGTTGGCAGTCTGGCTGGGTTGGGAACGGTTGACTGAGTTCGTCTGGCGGCCACAGCACGTCCGGTCAGGAGGGTTCTTCCGCTATCGAATCGTCCACTATCGCGGGCCAGCGAAGACGCTCGCAGACGGAACGCGCATCGAGCCAGGCGACCGGGTGGTGGAGCTCCACTTCGACAATCGGCGCCTGCTCGCCCTTTCCCTCACGGGCGCACAACTGCCGTGGGAACTCTTAAAGCTGGCTCGGGAGGACTTGGCCGAACTGGCCTGTCGCATCGCCCGAGGAGAACTCGACGAGGTGAAGGCACTCGTCGGAATCACCCTGTTTGCGCGAGCGGGGCGACGACTCGGATTTGAGGTACACCCGCTACCACCGACCTGGTACACGCGCTTACAACGCTTCTTTTTTGTGGGGCTGGTTGCCGTCTATCACCCGCTCGGCTGGCGGATGGCCGAGCGCTACCGTGAGCGAGCCTGGCCGGGTGAGGCCTGGATGAGCAGAAAGACGCTCGTCCTTCGCTACAGGACTGACTGCCGACGATGAGCACGCGGGGGCGATCCAACTCCGCGGTCGGACACCGGCTCCTCACGCAATACCTGGCGTAATCCCCAGGACTCGACAAGGAAAAGTGCGGTCACGAGAACAGCGCTCGCCACGCACCACTGACAAATTGCGTTGATGACAAAGAGTTCCAGGTACGTGAGGTAGCCCGAGTAGAGCGTTCCGGCAAGCGCAATCCCGGCATTGGCACTCGTAAGCACGTCTGCCTGTCGCCACCAGCGCCAGCGAGCCAACGACACAGCAAAGAGGGCGAGATACATGAGAAGACCAAGGAGAGCAATCGGGACCCCGGCGATCTTGGCGTACGGACTGTTCTGCACCGTGGAACAATCCCCGAGGCCACAGACCAGCAGAGATTGGTCGTAGGCAACGACAGTCAGATAACCAGCGACCCCAATCCCGGCTAGGGCAAGCACGGCGGAGGTAAGCGACCAACGTGGCAAACGGTTCATGGTAATGCTTCCTCAATCCGCTGTGTCAGATCACCCAAGCTCCGGATGGTGAAGGGAGCGCTGCCATTGACACTGAACGACGGGGTAGCGCGGACGCCGAGCGACTGCGCCTCCCGGATCATTTGCTGGACTTCTTCCTTATGCGTCCCGTCGCGTAGGCAGCTACGAAATTGCCCAACATCAAGCCCAACGACGCGAGCGATCTCCTCAAGACGACGGTCACTGAAGGCACCCACGTTCTCACCCGTCTGGTTGGCATAGAGTGCCGCGTGAAACTCCCAGAACTTCCCTTGGTCAAGTGCACAGTAGGCCGCCTCAGCAGCGCGCGTGGATTCCGCCCCGATAAAGGCGAAGTCACGGAACTCCCACCGCACCTTTCCGGTTGCGATGTACTGTTCAACGATCGTGGGGAAGAAACGTTGCTCGAAGCTCTTGCAGGCTGGACACTGGTAGTCACCCCACTCAATGACGTGGACAGGCGCGTTCGGATCACCCAGGAAGCGGCCATCATGAGGGACACTGGTGTACTTGGAGACGTCTGGCATCTGGACAGCCGCGACCTCCTGAGCGCTGCGCTGGCTCCACCAGATGCCGATTCCAACCGCCACCAGCGCAATGACGATCGGGACGATTACCAGGAGGAGGCGGCGTTGGCGAGCACGACGCTCGGCCTCACGCTTGCGCTGAGCACGCCGCGACAACCGCTCCTGCTCTGCACGTGACCCGGCTCTCGGCGGAAGTTCACGAGACGTCGACATAGTCCAAGCCTTCCGTCGTTCTATTCCGTTTCCATCGGCCGGAATGGTACCAGAGGACAACACCGAAACGCGGCACGCCGGAACAGGAGACGTTCCGGTCTGGTGAGATCACGAGTGTCGTCTCTGGAAGCACGTTCACCTTGATCCCGTGTTGCGGCAATCCCTGGCTGAGTCGCCTGTTCGGTATGGCACCATGGAACTTCGAAGATCCCACCCGGGTGAACAAAGCCAGTGGGTTCGGTTCCTGCAAGCAGGCACGAGTGTCTGTGGACAGAGACTGAGGAGCGCTACCCGCACGGAGTGTTGTCGAGAGCGTAGACTGGTGCAGCGAGGGGTACTGTATGGAGCAGGGACCATTTCGCGACGAGCCACCGTGGACAACCTGTGAGCTGCCATACCCGGCGGGTGGCATTTCGGCAGCAGTTGCAACATCCAGCGGCCGGCGCTGGCTGCGGCTCACGGTGCTTCCCCAGCTTTCTCCGAAGGCTGCCGCTCCACTCGCAGAACAGCTGCTGGCTTTCCGCGAAGATTTTTCCCCCCTCCGACGAGACCGCTCCACTGGGCTGGTCGTCCAACGTCTTGCGCGTCCAACGCTTCTGGAACACGCCGAATGGCTGGCAGGGAGCAACGCGGCACTCGCCCTGTGGGAGCGGTTGGCCACGGAGGGACTGAGCGTACTCGTCACCGTGGCACTGCGTGTCCTCCGCCGCGGAACACCACAGGCGCGGGAAACCGTGCTCACACTACTGGTCGCCGACCCTACACGGGAGGTCGCACTCCCGCACTGGGCCGAACGAGCGCTCCTCATGGTCGCGCTGGCAGATCCAGATGACGTGGTACGGGGACTGGCAGCTGAGACGGCAGCCACCCAGCTACCAGAACTTCTGCTTTCTGCCTGGCGCACATGGGTGCGAGATCCATGCCAACGCGTGCGGCGTGCGACGTGGGCTGTTGTCCTCAGACGACGGAGCCACGCCGTGCCGGCTGCGCAAGAGCTTCTGACTGAGGAGGGAGCACGAGCGCCAGTGCGAGCCGATGCCCTTTGGGCACTGGGGCAAATCCTCTCGACATCGGAATTCGCACCAATTCTCGCTGCCTGCATCCAACATCCGGCCCGAGAGCTAGCGGAAGTCGCTGCCGAACTTCTCTGGACACAGCACCGGCACCCCCTCCCCGCTCAAGCGGCGCTGAAGAGTCCTCATGCATCGGTACAGACAATTGGAGCATGGCTGCTCCACCCACAGCGTGGCTCGCCAGCTGCCGGTGGTGCTCGCCCAGGGATGCCACTGCCCCTGGTATAAGGTCACTGGGCAGGAACATTGGCACAGGCTGCCTGCAGGGAAGAGATGCTCATTCTCTGCTGTGACGCCGAGTCGGTGGGGAGATGCTGTGCAGCCGTAGTCACGCGCAGGCTGGGGAAGCACTCGCTCGCTGGCGAGGATGTTTCGCGTCGGGGGTAAAGCCGTGATCGATAGCACAGTGAGCAGAGGATCCGTCACGTGGCAGTTGGGGAAGAGATCACCCCAAGCGAGTAGCGCAAGAGTCAGCCGGCAAACTCCCACCAGGCTCGGTTGCAGCGTTCCGGAAGCAGAGCAGTGAGTGATGCCGAGCACGTGGATCAGTGAGGGGCATTCCTGCGGTCCTGAGAGACAAGAGCAACCTGCCAGGCTGCAGAAGAGGAAGCTGATCGTGAGCGTGATGCAAAATGCCCATCAGCACACGTGGGGTTGGCATCACGGTCAGAGAGCCCTCTCCTTCTCGACGATCCTCAACAGTGAGCCCCTCGACGCGCTTTGCGTCCTGTGGCTCGCCAATCTTTCCAGGCCCCCACTCCTCCCAGGGAGATCGGACGGTGTCTCGCTGCGTTCCGAAAGAGCGTCTTCCATCGTCGAAGGGGGATGGACGCGACGGCATCGTGTGAGCGGCCTGCAATCACACGACGAGAAATGCACTGCGTCGAACCGGGAAGATTCTCGGACACAAGAGCTGCGCGCGGCTGACTGCAGTACGAGGCCGGAGCTGCGAGATGTCGATGTGCCAGTTTCAGCCGTATGGATACCTCACGTCGCTTCATCGTGATCCGACCTTATCCCATTCGGCGAAGGGGATGACCCGTACTGTCACCGGCCGTTCCATCAGAGCGGAGAGGATCTCACGGACCTCGACGAGCCAACGACGCTCCAATTGGCGCCGTACCGCGTCACTCGGAACCCCCAGGACCAGCTCGTCTGATGAAGGAGCAGCCAGGAGTCGTGCCGGCCGAATGCACTCCGCAAAGGCAGACGGCGGAAGGCGTTCACTCAAGTGCTCCTGAGCGAGTGACCAAATGGCTGCAAGAGCAGGAGATGACTCGGGGAGAGGCGTAGCCCGCTCCGGGGTCCGGGAATCCGGGGCAACACCAGCATGCTGGGCTAGGTGAGGTAGGGCAAGACGCTGCGCAATCGCTTCCTCCAGCCGTGCAACAAGAAGATCGAGGGTCGGTGAGGTCAGCAAGTTCTGGAGCGACAGTGCATTGAGAGTGGAAAGAGCGTCCGATGACCGTCCGCTCCCGCCGTGGTTCACTGCGTGGGAAGCTGTGTCGCTCGCCCGAAGGGAATGACGCGACCAGCGCGAGAGGATCTCTCGGATCCGCTTCGGTGCGACATAGCGCGAGCCGCTGGCCACTGCCTCGCGAATGGCTGCAACGAGGAGCTCGGCTGCGCTTTGGCCCCGACTTGTCGCAAGTGGGAGAAATTCCCGCTCGAGCTCTGCGAGGAGGGTGCGCTCGAGCGGGGAGGCAGGGCGGGCATTGGCTGCCTCAAAGCAGGTGACAACCTCCGGCGACGGTTCGAGCAGTGGACCGGCGGCATCGGCGGGTGGGAAATCCGGGGCAGGAGAAACGCTCGTCGTAGTCGTTGCCAAAGCTTGGTTATACGTTCTGTCGGCTGGAGCAACACTGCTTGCCTCCTCTCTGTTGGACGGGCCAACTGTGGTTTGGCTTTCTCGAGGCAGAGCATGGTTGGAGGGAGCAACAACGGCTGGCGAACCGTTGTTGCTGTCATCAACACTGGTTGAGGAACCATCGTTGCTCTGTGCAACCGTGGATGGTGTCTCAGTGGACACCTGCGCGGCCTTCCGTCGGGCATGACCAGCGCGAGTGCGAGCGGAGAAGCGGGCATCTTCGGCTGCGGCACGGGCAGCAAGTTGCTGCCAGAGTGGGTTGCGGCGGACGATGGGAAGGATTTGGTGCCAGACATTCTCGCGGTCGATCGGGGCGAAGCGGGGCGAAAAGATGTGGCGGATGTAGCGATACACTGCTTCGTCGCGCGTGGCGAGTTCCACGACGCGCAGGACGGCCTCAGCGCTGAGCACAAACCCTTCGGGGCGATCTTTGACTCGATAGAAATTATGCGGTACCCGCCAGCGGCGACCGGCCTCGTCGGTGCGTGTGACCATTTCCTTCCGGATCTCAATGAGATCGAGCGCGACGAGGATTTTGTTGATGGTGATGAGTTCGGCACGATCCTCACCGTAGAAGGCAGCCTCGGCCTGCTGGGAGGGGAAGGCGTAGCCGCGATAGGGCGAATGCTCGCGACGATCGGTCCAGACAGTGTAGGAGTTGAGCAACCCCACACCTTTGAGCCCGATCAGGGGTGCGAACTGGGTGATGATGGTGTTCCAGTGCCAGAACCAGCCGCGTCGGCGACTGTCCTCGCCGCTTCGCTCCTGTTGGTCGGCTGGGGCCACCGGGCGATCGGACATCCTCTGGCCCCTTCCCGCACTCCGCTCGTTCTCTAGCATAGAGGCACGCGCTACTTGAATCAAGGCAGCAGTCCCTTTCATCACATTCTTCACGCAGTACCTCCTTTGCTCCACCTCGTTCAGTGGGCGCTCTCTGTGGTGGGGGTGTGCTCTCCAATACCAGTCCTCTGCCAGGAAAGCCATGACGCGGCGATCGCCATTCGGAGGTGGAGGGGATCGCATCGGCGGTGCGTGTGGCCGAGACGATGGAAAGTGCCGGAGGAGCTGCGTCCTGTGAGGATGTTTTTGCGGAAGATGGCGCGGATGCTGTGAGGAAGGCTCGTTCCCTGGGTAAGAGTGCTAGCTGCGGGATTGCGGCTGTGTTGCCTCTTTTGCAGCGATCGGTGCGAATGGTGGACGAAGCGAGCTGGGCGAGCACCCCCGACGTACGATTCCCAAGCCCGCACGCTGCTCGCCGCTGCGCAGTTCTGCTCCCCAAGAAGAAACACTGTTTTTGTGGGCGGAAAGCGGACAAAGTCGACTGTGGAGGAATCACTGGAGCAGTCGATCCTGTGCAGGTGAGAAAATCGCCCAGGCTGGCGCACTTTGGAGCCGGGCCGGATTGCCGCCTCTGATGAGGCTGCTACCGTCGTCTCCCTTGCCTCTCGCGTGATGAGTATGACATGGTCGATGCGTATCGCGGATACGAGTTTGACGTACCGTGCCGGATCGCTTCGTGCACGCTGGCGTGCCGACCAAGTTGTTACGCAGGCGATTGGGGCGTTCCAGGAACCATCACAGAATGGAGTTTGCTGTGAAATATTGGAAGGCAGAGCCAAGAATCGTCCAAGAGGTGGAGAACACAGGCCGACGGCGGGAGCACACTCATGCTCCCGTGGATCCAGCACGCAGAATTTCGGAATTGTGGTGTGATCGATGGGTTGTGGTTCGGAGCGCAGCAGAGCGTGCTGTGTTGCGGTGCTGAGCGAGTGGTGAAGTGCAAAAGGGGCGTTGCCCTGCGCGAGGAACGTTCGCGTGCCTATCCAGTCGCTGTCTCGCGGACAACTCGCGTCAGCGGTCGATGGCGCGTCCTCGTCGCTTGAAGTAAGTGGATGTCTCGCTCGGGTGGCAATCCCTGGAACGGCCAGATGCAGGCAGCAGAGCAGGACCACAAACACGAACAGGCTGTGGGCTGTGGACACCTCGAGGTTCCAAAGACGATCTTGGTCCGAAGTGCGCACAGCGGAAAGGCAACCGTCGTGCGCGTGACTCGTTACTGGAAGAACGCATGGAACTATCACTTGCGCAGCCACTGGAAAGGTGCTAGTATAGTCGCGTGAGGATGTACGGGAGGAGTGGAGATGGCCATTCTCTTGCCCTATCGTACCGATCCGCGCTTGTTGTTCCAAGTGCTCGAGTACGCCAAGGGACGTGGAGTTGATCGCAGTGTTTTGGAGGCCCGCTTGGGAGGTGGAGAGCCGCTGCGTGAGACGTTGAATGCGCTGGAGCAGTTGGGGTTGATCGAGCGGGATGACGCCGAGGTGCGCTTGACCGAGATTGGACGGCGACTTGCCTACGCCACAGATGCGGCGGAGCGCCGACGGGAGCTCGCGCGGGTCGTCCTGAGCTATCCACCCTACGGGGGCGCGATCGAACGAGCACTCCGCGAGGGACTCAGTGTCATGGATGGGCCGTGGGTCGAGCGGGTCTGGCAGGTAGAGCTGCGCCTCGGACAGCCGCGCAACCGAGTCGAGGAGGCGCGCACGTTCTTCTTCAAGCTTGCTGAGGAGGCTGGGCTGGGCGTCTTCCGCCGTGGTGTGCGGGGCCAGCCGTCGCGGCTGGTCCTTGCACCGGCTCTCGAAGAGCAGGTTCGAGTACTCCGCCCGTTACTGGCGCGAGCGGAACCGTTGCGGGATGTTTCAGAAGAGGCAGGCGAGGAACAGACCGAACACGCGGAGGTCCAGTCGGAGATGTCACGACGCCTCGCCGGGGAGGGGACAAGTGAAGCGGCCGGTCGCGTGCCGGTCACGGTGACTATGACAGTGACCGTCGATCTCACGATGTGGGAACTCGAAAAGATTGAGGCGTTCTTGCGCCTTCTGGGGCTGGTGCCCGAGGGCGTGCGGCTGTCACGGTAAACGAGGGATAGCAAGAAGTTGTCTGCGCACGGTGCCGCTCCGAGAGCGGCATCGTGCGGGATGCTGCCGGTACATCTGATCGCCTGGTTGCCGTACTGCTTCCTTGACCGGTCCCTTTCTTCTCTTCGTTGCGGCGATCGCTCATCCTCGCGTACCAGCTGATCAGGCGCAACACGAGAGGTGCGCAATATCCTGACTGGCGGCAAGAGCCGCGAGGCGCAGACCCTCGGCACAGGTCAAGTAAGGGGCGAGGTGCTCGCGTAGGTCATTGAGGGTCAAGCGGTGAGCAATGGCCAGCGCTGCAGCATCGATGAGCTCGCCAGCCGCACTGGCGACGGCTTGGACGCTGAGCAGGTGCCCACTTTCGCTGTCAGCCAGGACAAGGACACCGCCGTAGGGCTGAAAGTTGACGCGTTCCCGAGCGATCACCGCCGCGGGAGCGAAGCCAGTGCGGAGATCGTATCCAGCAGCTATGGCCTGGGCTCGTGTGAGTCCGACCGTGGCGAGTTGCGGGTCGGTAAAGAGCACGGCCGGGACAGCAGCGAGATTGAACGGCCGGTTCTCCCCGAGGAGTGCGTTTCGTGTGGCAATTCGGCCGGCTGCCGCGGCAACGGAGACGAACTGAGGGGTGAGCACAACGTCGCCCGCGGCGTAGACGCGCGGATTCGTTGTGCGCAGCGTGGCATCGATGATCGGCGCACCGCGGTTGTCGACAGCGATCTGAGCAGGAGGAAGATTGAGCGCTTCGGTATTCGGGAGGCGTCCACTGGCCACGAGCACGGCGTCGGCATCGAGTGTCTCTTCGCGTTCTCCTCGGGTGATGAGGAGGCGTATGCCCGAGGGTGTGCGGTCGATGCGCTGGACCTGCGTGCCGAGCAGAAACTGGAGGCCTTCGCTGGCGAGGGCCTGCTGGAGCGCTTCGGCGATTTCTGGCTCGACCTCGGGGAGAAGCCGAGGGCGTCGCTGGACAAGCGTTACTGCGGCACCAAGGCGTTGGAACGCTTGGCCAAGTTCAAGCGCGACGAAGCCAGCACCAAGGATGACGAGAGAACGGGGCAGACGCTCGAGATCGAGCGCGCTGGTGCTGGTCAGAAAGGGGACGTCGAGGAGCCCTGGAAGTGGAGGAATGGCTGGACGAGCGCCGGTGGCGAGGAGGGTGGCACGGGGTCGGATGCGTCGTTGGCGAACAACCACTGTTTCGGGATCGAGGAAAGAGGCCGTGCCACGGATGAGCTCCCAGCCGTAGTAATCGACAAGCGCCTCGTACTTCTCGGCGCGGAGTGCGGCGATCAGCGTATGCTGCTGGCGACGCAGTGCGGCCAGATCGACTGCGTCGAGGCTGGTCTCGATGCCACGGTAGGGGTGGGTCGCGGCAAGATGAGCGAGTTCCGCAGCGCGGAGAAAGAACTTGCTTGGAACACAGCCAGCATTCACGCAGGTGCCGCCGAGCGTACTCTGTTCGACCATGATGACCCGGGCGCCCAGTTGTCGAGCCTCGATCGCTGCAGCGAAGCCGGCGCTACCGCCACCGATGATCAGGAGATCTGTATCGAAGGTGTGAGAGGCGTTGACGAGTAGCACGCGTTGCCGGTGGAAGTCGCTGCGGGTTGTCTCCGGAGGGTCGACAGTGGTCGTTGGAACGTCCCTTGCTTGCTGGAACTCCTGAGACGGACGGAGAAGCCGGCTATGAGGTCGCGTACCATCACGTGGCTGATCAGCAGGGGAATTGTGCGTCTGGGAGTGGGGAAGTGATTTGTCGTGACAGGTGGGGCAAAGCGCATCTCGGCCGTCGTGGAGCGCTGGCTCATCAGTCATCGCGGCCTTCCTTTTGCAGTGTCTGCCTCCTGCACGAGATGACGGTGTTGCTCCGTTTGGGCAGCGCAACGTGGTGCTGTACCCAACCTCCAAGCTTGAGCGGGGTCACTGCGCCGACGAAGCAGCAGAGCCCAGGGATCAGGCCACTGTTCAAAGGGCGTTGCAGCACAGCTCGCCGGAGTTCGAAGAGAGTCGCCAGGGGTCGTACGATCACCTGCCGTCTCCGATGAGGAGCGGGACGAGCAGGTTGCGGGTAATGCCACCGGGTGGACCGAAGAGAGCCACAAGCTTGATGGGCGTGCTTCGCGTTGAGGTAACCAGGGAACGTGGTAAGGGTATTTCCACCCGGAGTGGGGAAGAGCTGATCCGGCTGCTGCACCGTGGTCCCGCAATACGATGTGCATTCGCCGAGGCCAGGGTGCGCGACCGCGGTGTTAGTGCTGCTTTCTAGCAGCGAAATGGCTCTCGTGCGACGAGTGACTCTTTGGGGTGAAGAGTCACCAGTGGGGATATCCCGGTCGTGTTGCATTTGCCGTCCTCTCTCGTGTGGTCATGGGTTCAGAATGACTGCGGTCATGGTCAGGTGAACGCTTCGTCCAAGCGGGATGTCTGGCCTACGCAGTGGAGTTTAATATATACGATTTTCCGTATGCAATGAGTCACGAGGGGTGTCCAGTGGACCATGCGGTGGCGCTCAGTCCTCCGGGCGAAGGCGAAGTCTTTGTGCCCAAGAAAGGGAGCCAGGATGGTCCTGAGAGCGATGCACCGCGAAAAGCGGTCGGTTATCCTTCCCGAGAAGGCGGGAGACGCGAGAGGAACGTTAGGGAGTACTCCGATGAAGACGCCACGACGAGACCGATGGATTGGGCGACTGGCCTGGGCGAATGCCATTGCGATGGGTCTGGTGGTTCTCCTCGGTGCGACAGTGACCGCGACCGGGTCAGGGTTTGGGTGCGGGGAGTCGTGGCCGCTTTGCCACGGTCGTTTCCTCCCGCCGCTAACGATGGAGGGGATCATCGAGTATAGCCACCGGGTAACGACACTAGCGAGCGGGCTTCTCTTGGTCGTTTTGCTCGTGCTTGTGGCGATCGAGCGGCGGCAAGTATTTGCCCGGTGGGAGGCGCGGATCGTGGCCGGATTGTTGGTTGGGACGCTCCTTCTGCAGTCGGCGCTTGGTGCGGCAGCGGTTCTCGCGCCGCGGCACCCGTTAGTGATGGCGGTGCACTTCGGAGTGTCGCTGACAGTGTTCGCGAGTGCGCTAGTGCTGGCGTTGGTGCTGACGCGGGGTGAGGCCTTGCGCCGTCGGCGGGCCTCCGGGGCACCTCAGACAGTGACGCGGGGGGCCTGGGCGTTGCTCGTTGGCACGTACGCAGTGGTGTATCTCGGTGCCTACGTCCGGCACTCGAACGCGAGCCTGGCCTGTCTGGATTGGCCGCTTTGCCAAGGGCAGTTGATACCGGAGCTCAGTGGAGCCACCGGGATCGTCTTCCTGCATCGGCTGAGTGCGCTCATCCTTACGCTCGGTCTCCTCGTGCTCGTGGTGCGGCTTAGCAGTGACTCGGAACTCCGGCGTCGACGTGGGGATCTCGTGTCCAGTGGCATGCTCGCACTTGGACTCCTCCTGGTGCAGTCGGCAACCGGGGCGTGGGTGGTGTTCAGTCGCATGAGCCTGATGAGTATTCTGGGCCATGCCGCTGTGGTGACGATGCTCTTTGGTGTCCTGGCAATTCTCGCGGTGCAGTCGTTGCCGGTGCGAGGCGATGGACGGCAGGTCGCGCCGGTGGTACTGAGCGAACAGCTCCAGACGTCGCGCTCGTGAGAATCTCGAGGGGGAACTGGTGGCGGAAGAGGTGGAGCACACGAAGGAGTCGTGGCCAGAGAATGTCGTCGTTCGAGTACGTGGGCCGTTTTACGACGTCTGGACAGCGCAGGGTGTCATCCGCTGTGTCGTGCGCGGAGCACTCAAGCGGGAGCGGCGGCGGGAAGACTTAGTTGTCGTCGGTGACCGCGTGGAGGTGCGGATTGTCGGGCCAGGAGAAGGGGTGATCGAGGCGGTTGCGCCGCGACGGCGAGCGCTGATGCGGCGAGCGCGCGACCGCGAGGTGGCACAGGTGATTGTGGCCAATCTCGATCAGTTCGTGGCGGTCTTCGCGGCGGCGCAGCCAGAACTCAGCTTTGGAATGTTGGATCGCTTCCTTGTGGTTGCTGAATCGCAAGAACTCCCGACGGTGATCTGTTTGAATAAAGTTGACCTGGATCCGGAGGGACGCGCACGGGCGGCACTCGCACCGTACCGAGCGATCGGCTATCCGGTGGTCGAGACGAGTGTCGTGACGAGGATCGGGCTGGAAGAGCTCTGGCGGATGCTCGAGGGGAAGCTCTCCGCGCTCGCTGGGCCGTCGGGAGTGGGGAAGACGAGCCTCGTGAAAGCGTTCCGACCGGAGCTGGAGCTCCGGATCGGTGCGGTGAGTGAGGCGACTGGTCGTGGCAGGCACACGACGACGGCGAGCGAGCTGATCCAACTCGACGAGCGGACATTTCTCGTCGATACTCCGGGGATCGGGGTGTTGCATCTGTGGGCAGTGCTGCCGGAGGAACTGGGACAGTATTACCGGGAATTTCGGCGGTATCTCGGCTCATGTGCCTACCGTGATTGTCGGCATCTTGACGAGCCTGGATGTGCCGTTCGAGCTGCGGTCGAAGCCGGCGAGATCGATGCTGGACGGTACGAGCGCTATCGGGCGATCTACCAAGATCTTGAGGAAGAGGCGGAGCGGCAGGGCCGGTGGGAAGTGGAGCGGTTGCGCCGCGAAAGGAGGACGCGGTGAGCGGCGAGTTGGTGACGGCGGTGCGGGAAGCGGTGGCAGCGACCTTGCGTGAGCAGCACCAGGTGTTGCGAGAACTCGTCCGTGGACTCAGCCCGGCGGTCCTCAACTGGTCACCGGGACCGGAGATGAATTCCCTCGCCGTGTTGGTCGGGCATCTCCTGGATGCAGAGCGTTATCTTGTGGCTGCGGCAGTGCATGAAGCGGTCGAGCGTGACCGTGAGCGGTGGTTTCGCTACGAGGCGCCGAGTGACACAGCTTTGCTTGAGTTGATTGACCACACTGAAGGGGAGAGTCTCGCACGCCTCGAGCGGTTGACGGCGGACACGTTGCTGCGTGAGTGGACGCCGCCGAACGATCGGCTGGGGCGGCGGTTCACCGGCATGCGCTGGCTTCTCCATGCCATCGGGCACAACCGCGAACATCTTGGGCATGCGTCGTTGACGCGGCAGCTTGCCGAGCAGCGTGGCATCGGCTAAGAGGATCTGTAGGGGACCCCATGCCGCTGTGGTTCCTGCGCCTGTTGGGTGTGGTACTCGCGCTGGGTATCGTCGCCGGCGTGTTCCTACTCGCCTTTGCCAAGGCAGGGTTGCTCTGAAGCAAGAGACGATGCCCTCACGAAATCGCGGTGAACGGGTGGAAGGGTTGTTGACTCCAAGGGGCGTCGTCTCGTAGGAGCTTCTCGGCAGGCTGCGAAGGGCGACGATCAGGGACTTCAGTGCTCCGCGTTCTCCATGATTAGAAGACGAGCGATCGCCCCGATGTGCCAATGACGGACCTGGCCCCGAGTGGCGTCGACAGGGCAGTCATCCCAGAACGGTACGCTGAGGCCTCTTGGGAACGGTGCGGAAGGGCGGGGTGCCAGTGTCCCAGCACCCCGCGCAGCAAGACCGATCTGTGGAGTTGTGTCAGTTCGCAAAGTGATGTCCATCCCCAGAGACAGTCGCAACAGCTTCGCGGGTCGGTAGTTCGAGATCACCGCGGATACTGTTCTCGAAGTATTCGACGTGTCGCTGCATCGCCTCGCGGGCTGCGAGTGGATCGCCGGCGGCGATTGCCGTGTAGATCTCCTCGTGCCCACGGAGTGAGCGCGTGAGCCGCTCCGGTGTTCGGGTGGTCAGAAGCCAGCCACTAAAGAGAACATCGCTGAGCGGCCGACGTGCTTCGCGGAGCAGGCGATTCCCGGTGGCCTCCATGATCACCTCATGGAAGGTCACATCGAGGCTGACATAGGTCGCGGCGTCGGCATCGGCAACTGCGGCACGCATGCGTCCGAGGAGATCGTTGAGCCGAGCCAGGTGTTCCGGTGTGCGGCGCACCGCCGCGAGTTCGGCCGCGGCAAGCTCGAGAATTTTCCGGAGCTCCAAAATTTCTTCCAACCAGCTTGGATCGCGGTTGGAGCGCAGCCGCTCGAACAGCACCATCGGATCGAGATGGTTCCACTGTTCGGGCGGTTGGACCCACATGCCGCTTCCATGCCGGACAGCGACCAGCCCCTTCTCAACCAAGATGCGGATTGCTTCGCGGATCACGATGCGACTCACTCCGAACTGACGAGCAAGTTCCGGCTCAGAGGGGAGTGCAGTACCAGATGGGATGGCACCGCTGACGATTTGCTTGAGAAGTTCCTCGACGACGCGCTGGTGGAGTCGCTCGTGGGTGATGGGCTTCCCGGTTACCCGTGCTGTTCTCGTCATAATGCTCTCTCCTATACCTCCGTGTACGACGAGGTCAACGTTTCTTGCCTAAAGTGTACAGCTCACGGTGTGACGAATGCGTGAGAGCGACTCGTCACTGTGAACAGTTTGCCAATATCGTGTTGTGCGTGGTGCCGGGAAACTCCTGATCAGTGCAGTGCAGCGTGACGAGCTGTCCTAACACTATGTTGCGGGAAAATGACGCTGGAGAGAAGGGCAGGAAGGAGTTCTTCGGATCTCCTGGAACGCCTTCGGGAACAGGCGTACCCCTGTGCAGCAGTGTCTTCTGTCTGTGGTTGCTCGACGCAGTCGGCGGCGCGGGATGCCGAGGGGAGGGGTCGTTCGTCTCACCTCACATGTTGTCTCCCAGGGGGCACTTCGCAGCGGTTCCCGTTGGGGAAGAGCGGTGCACCATGCCTTGCAGGTCATGGTTTGGCTTCTTCTCGTCTGGCTGGAGAGGCATGGAAGCTGCCGTGCGAAGGCAAGACGTGCTGCATCGTTTCCCCAGGGAGACACCATCCTTAACCCTGTGTTTGGAGACAGCCGCAATCGGCACGGGAAGCGTCTGCCTGTAGGGTAAGGGCAAGCAGGAACAAGGGTCGAGAGATGGGAGGCGAAAGGCCCTGATGTGCTGCGAGGTACGTCGAGTGAGCCCTGCAAGGGGTCGACGATCGTTTGGATCCGCCACTGACGTGGACGCCCTGCGTCTTTGGGTTGGATATACTCGTGCCAGGACACTCCGGGGGAAGGGATGGGGACGACACACGACCCCAGCTCTGGGGTTTCGTACCACTGCGCAACCTGCTGGAATATTCGCCTCCACGCCGCGCAGGCTGCGCTCCATGCGGTCATCGACCTCGACCAGCTTATGGCCAACGCTCGTGCGCTCCTGCGGACGCTTCCGCCTGATGCGGAACTCCTTGCTGTTCTCAAGGCGAATGCCTACGGTCATGGACTCGTTCCCGTGGCGCAGGCAGCGCTGGCCGGTGGTGCGCGCTGGCTCGGCGTTGCCCGCATCGAGGAGGGACTCATCCTCCGCCGCGGTGGTATCACCGCACCGATTGTCGTCCTCGGCCCACCAAACCACGCGCGTCTCCGCGAGGCGCTCGCTGCCGATATTGCTCTCGCCGTGGGCTCGGCTGCTGATGTGGCTGCGGTACGAGCTGCCGCGGCACAGCTGAATCGGCGGGCCCGGCTTCACCTCGAGGTTGATACCGGCATGCACCGCTTTGGCTGCGAGCCGCAGGAAGCCGTTGCACTTGCGCGTGCTCTTGCCACGGATCCGCTTCTTGAGTTTGAGGCTGTCTATACTCACTTTGCCACTGCCGATGCACCGGATTGTCGCGCGCTCCATCTCCAGCAGACACGCTTCCGTGCGGTCCGCGAGCGACTGCGTGACGAAGGACTTCACCCACCGGTTGTTCACCAGGCCAACAGTGCTGCGGCACTTCGCGGCGCGATCGGCGATCCCGATCTTCCCGGCCGGCGGGTTGTCCGCGCTGGTATCGCTTACTACGGCCTTCCGCCGGCGCCGGGACTCGCTTTGCCAGCCGGTATCCGCCCGGCGCTGGAGCTTCGCGCTCGACTGGTGCGCTGCTTCACCGTTGCGCCTGGCGAGGGGATCTCCTACGGTCACACCTTCATCGCTGACCGCCCGTTCCGCTGTGGACTTGTCCCGATCGGCTACGCTGATGGGCTTCCGCGCGCACTGTCCAACCGCGGTTGGTTTGCCGTGAGTGGCGTTCCGTGCCGTATCCTTGGGCGTGTCTGCATGGACCAGACGATCATCTCCCTGGAGGAGCTCCCTGCGGCAAAGCCCGGCGACCCGGTCGTTCTCCTCGGTCGTGGGGATGATGGCGCGATGACTGCGTGGGATGCTGCGGAACTCAGTGGCACAATCGCCTACGAGATCCTCACCAGTCTGGCCGCGCGCATCCCACGTCTCTACCAGCGTGGTGGCCAGATCGTTGCTCTCGCTGATGTCTCCGGACTCGCCTGGCGTCCCGACACGTAGTAGCATTGGCTTGGCCGAACATGGGAAGATTGTCCTGCAACACGATGCTGCCGATGAGATAGATCCACTCGGCAGCTGGCAGGACGGCAGACAATGTCCGATCGACCAATTCGCATTCTCCTCGTTGACGACCACGAGCTCTTCCGACAAGGCCTGCGTCAGCTCCTGGCGACGACCGACGATCTTCTTGTCGTCGGTGAGGCGGCCTCAGGTCGCGAGGCCGTGGAGCTTGTCACCCGACTTGCACCGGATGTTGTGCTCATGGACATCGCGATGCCGGATCTCGATGGCATCGCCACGACCGAAATCCTGCGCCAGCGTTACCCGGGGATCCGCATTGTCATGCTTACCATGTATGACGCTGCAACGCATGGAGCGGCAGCGCGCGCTGCTGGTGCGAGTGCCTATGTGGTCAAGAGTAGCCGCCCCGAGGAACTGTTCCACGCTATCCGGGCTGCTGCGAACGGTGCCAGTCCTCCGCCAAACGGAAACCCCCATCCGCGTCCGACCGTCGGTAGGAAGTTCTCTGACGACGACCGGCTCGCCCACCTGGAACGTCGGTTGCGCTGGCTCGAGTCGCAACTGGCCGAACTCGCTGCGCGTCAGGCTGCGACCCCACCAGCGGAGCCGAACGGAGCAGCTCGAGCTGCTCGAAGTGTTCCGGCCGCACCAGTCACGGAAGAAGAGGCGCCGCCTGTTCCTCCGTCCCCACCACCCACATCCGCTGCTCCTGTTGCGGCTCCAGTCGGAGGAGCCCGTCCGACGAGGATTCCACGCTCCACTCCAGCTCCTGCACCCATGCGGCGCCTACTGATCTTCGGTGCAGGGACACTCGCAGCTCAGGCGGTAGCGTTGGTCGCACTTCTTGCACCGTTGTCTCTCCCTCTTCCCACAACCTGGGTTGCACTGAGTAGTGGACTCGCAGCCAGCGTTCTCCTCCTCACGCTGGCAGCAACTGAGCGCGAACGACCAGGCCTTGCCCATCTCGTCTTACTGCTTCTGCTGGCGAGTGCTGTTTTCTGGAGCATCCTCACGACCTGGCAGGCGAACGTCTTCCTCCGCACCACCGCTTTTGCTGGCCTTGTCCTCCTCGGAATATCGGCCCTCGGGTTGTCCTGGTGGCGAGGCTTCCTCCTCGCCGCTGCGCTTGCTCTTGCCATGGTCGCTCTGACACCGTTCCTGTTGAAGATGCTTCCAGCCTCCCTGGTGCTTCCCTGGATCAGTGGATCGGTTGGGATCGCAACGGTGCTTGCCTGGGTGCAGCTGCGCACCCGCGATGTCCCGGTCGCGTGGGAGTGGCTGCCGCTCGCCCCGCTGTTTGCCGGACTTCCCTTGCTCCTGGGCTGGGCAGAGCGTGCGCACGGTATGGAAACATCGCTGCTCGCCGTACCTTGGCTGGTACTTGTCCCACTCCTCTGGCAAGCAACTCGTGCCGGTCGCCGATCCGTCACTGTTGTGCTGCTCGTTGCCGTCGGACTTCTCCTCGGCACCGGGGGCTGGCTCCTACGTAGCGCGGTCCCTGCAACGCAAGCGGCCGCGCTCACGGGCGTCGCGGGTGGTCTTGCGCTCCTTGCGCTCCTGCTGTGGAAGGCGGCACAGCGGGAACCGCTTGTCCCCGCACCCTGGGAGACAACCGCAGGCCTGGCCGTGCTCACCCTGGCTGTCGGTACAGCTCGCCATCCGGAGCCAGTTGTCGCACCGGTTGCCTGGTGCGCGCTTGCCGTGCTTGTGGCCGTCTCAGAGCGGAGGCGGATGTTCCGACAATGGGCAGCCTTCGCACTCTTCCTCGCTGGAGGGCTTGCTGCTCTCTCGGTTGTGCTCCGTTCAGACGACACGATACGGGTTGCCTCGGTTGTTGCGGCTGTGGGGTTCACGACGGCGAGTGTCCCTTTTGTGGTGACCAGACCACGGCTCCAACTCACCTGGCTTGCTGCCGGCGCACTCATGCTCGGCCTCGCTGCGACCTGGCAATTCGAAGGAGTGGGCGAGATCGGTGCACTGAGCGGACTCGCCCTTGCGGCGCTTTTGCTTGCTCGCGTTTCCCCAATGGTCGCGAGTTGGCGCTGGCTTCCGGCCGCGGGACTCGGCGTCGCTGCTCTTCTGGCGGCACTCACTGGCCCACTCTCGCCAGCCCGTCTTGGACTTTCGCTCCAGCCAGCGGTTCCTGCGACAAGCGAGCCGATCGTTGCGGCGACCATCCTCGTTGCGGCAGCACTCGCTGCTGGCCGGGTGCTCGGCCGGCGCTGGCGCTGGGCTGCGATTGCTACCGCTTTACTCGTCGTCGCCTATGCCCTCCCAGCGGTGCTTCCGGATGCCGCGCTTGTTGTGAGTTGGCTTGCACTCGCCGTTGCGCTTGCTCATGCGCTCGGTGGTAGTCCGTGGCGGTGACTCGCCCACGGAATTCTTGCCGGTTGGGGCGACGATTGCTCCAGTCTACGACGGCGTCTCCGCAGCGGCCTGCAATTTCCTGAGCAATACCTTTCCGGCTCTGTCCGTTGCGTAGTGCCGACGGGAGCGTCTCCCGAGCCTATTAAGGAGAAGGGACAGTATCCTAGAGCGCGAAGCCGGTAGGGAAGGGGTCATCATCCCGCAGGATGAGTGTGGCGATCCCCATGCAGTACGACATGGTACTGATCTCGCTGTGGATTGCATCCCCTTCGCGGCGCAGCGGACGCGCTGTGAAGCGGAGGCCGACTGGGCTTTCGTGGTAATAGCTCGCACCGAGCGGGAGACGGTTGCTGGCGACGAGCGCCGCGACGCGGGCTGCGGTGCCGGTGCCAGACGGAGTGCGACCCATGGTACGCGGCGCGTAGAAGTTGGCGACGCGTGCGCCAGCCGGTTGCCTGCTTGATCCGGCTGGGAGTGGCGAGCCGTTGGCATCGAGTTCCTGGACGAGGGTGACAAGATCGACAGGGCGACCGGAGGTGACACCGGGGACATCGGTGCGAAGCTGAGCACGAGCTGCCTGCCACAGGAGGGTGCCAACCTCAAGGACGCGCTCGCGCGCATTCGGTGAGAGCTCAGGCCCTAACTCGAGACCGAGCGCAGGAGCGTCGACAAAGGCGTAGAGGAGCCCACCCCAGGCAAGCGTGACGGGAACAGGGCCGAGTTCGTGTGTTTCCAGCATGGCGTCACCAAGGGCATAGGAGGGGCCACTGGCCATGGTGGCGGCGACGACGCGCCCCTGCCGAAGGCGAATGCGTACTGGGACAGTCCCGAGCACAGTGTCGAGCAAGAGTTCCTGCTCGCCGTCATCGACCGTACGCGGTACCAAGCCGCTCTCGACGAGAGCGATAGCGACGCTGAAAGTGGAGTCACCGCAGGCATCGAAGTAGCCGTCGGGATGGACGAAGATGACGCCGGCATGGCTGGTGGGATGTTCCGGCTCGGTGAGGAAGGCTCCGAGAAGATTGCGATGCCCGCGAGGTTCTCGGCAAATCAGCGCACGCAGATGGTCGTAGCGGGCGGAGAGGTCGTTTTGCTTCTCGCGCATGGTGCGACCGTGAAGTGGTGGACATCCGGCAACGACAATGCGGGTGGCCTGGCCGTGATGGTAATCCCAGACATGGAGTACGTGACGTGCATTGCCGAACATGGTGGGTCTCTTCCTTCCCACGTGGATGACCGGCGCATCTCCCCCAGTGTCCCGCGGTCGCAGCGCCTCCCTACCGCTGCAGGAGATGATTGTGGCTGATCTCCACCGACCGGTTGCGGCGCTGTGCCGTGGACTTGGGGCTTTTCGCGTGTCCTCTCGGGCACTGCGGCAAGGCGGAGAGAAGGGGCATGGTCGGTGTTGTCGCGTGCCAGAGAGCAGCGCACACCCCACCCATGATACGACGGGAGAACGTCTCAGGAGGCAGCAGGGAGACCGAAAAGGGGTGTGATTCATTGGGCCTGCTCGTTGGTCGGCCGTGAGATCAATCGATCGCACTCACCTGAGCACTTGGCGATCTCCGGCACGGACGAGGCGGATGTGGCCGTGAGGAGTAGGATTCGCGCGTTTGGTCCAAGCGAAAGCGGTGCTGCAGGGGGGATCACTGCTGCAGAACAAGACAAGCGGTGATACCGCTCGTGTCGAGGGTGGATGTGGCAGAACGGGTAGCGTAAGAAGCGCGCTTGACGTTGCACCCCTGACGCGGGGGGCTCGACCTGGTGAGGGGAGGGCGGGAACGAGGCACCTTGTCGGTGCCGTTGGCGGAAAGTGTTTTTCGCTGGCTCGGCGCTGGTGGGGACAGAGCAGATCGGCAGCCTCGAAGACTGCGGAAGTGGTGCTGGTATGCTGCCTGCATCGGATGTCTGCCGAGAGGCGCGGGCACCGGGCTCGAAGAGGCGCGGTAGGAGAGACACCGGCTGCAGAGTGATAGGAGAGTGTGAGGAGGGTAAAGCGATGAGTCGAGAGCCGTACGCACGCGGACTGGTACCGGAGCGGCCATTCGTGGCGGTTGAGGAAATAGAGGGAGAATTCGTTGCGGTGCTGGGGGTGAGCTTTCCCAACCGGGATCTGGCGTTGGAGCCGTATGGCTCGCGGGCTTTTCCGGACGGATCGATTGCCGAGGTGTGCGTGACGGACGAATCGGCAGCGGCACCAGGGAAGCGGGTGGCACGGGCTGCATACCTTGGATTCGTGCGGTTTGCGCGGGGTGGGGTGATTGCGGTTGGGATGGAGTGCCAGATGGAGGGGGAGATGGTCGGTGAGGTGGTGGGGTTCGACGGGGCACACGCACCGAACCACTGGAACATTGTGGTGCGGGGATCGCGCTTCGCCAATGGCGCGGAGCGGGGAATCCACCTCAACGAGCGGATCCGGTTTGTTTACCGGTTGCATGCGGAATCTTCGTTAGGGTAGGGGTGGAGCGGTTGTTGGAGGTGTGGCCGCTGATTCGCCAGAGCTGTCTCATCTTCGTCAAGTTTCGTACGACCAGGGTGAACAAGGCTGACCTCCTTGCTGCCCTGGTGATTTTTCTTCTATGCAAGCCTTCCAAGGAACGAGGCGTGCCTTGTGTAGATAGAGTGACTACGGAGCTTTTCCTCTGTCTAGCAGGGTGACTTGGGGATGCTGCGACAGATAAGGGACGGTAAAACAGCCGAACCACGACCGGTGTGCTCGGAAGGCAATGCGAGCGGCTAGGATACGATGCGAGCGGCGGGTGCGCTGCTCCTGGGAAGGGGAAGAGCATGCGGGGTGCGCGGAGCGCGCTGCTGATGTTTCTCGTCCTCACTGTGATGGTACCGTTCGGTGTCTCCGCACAAGAGGCGACACCGGCGTGGTGGTCGCTCGCCGGGATCGACCGCGACCGGGCGCTGGTGCTGGTCAACGGGGATGGGAGAGTGCGCACCGCGCTCGTACAGGGAATGCCCGTGACCGAAGTGGTGTGGTCACCAGAAGGCGGTCGACTCGCCTTCACGGGACTCCAGAACGGAGTGCCAGTGGTGGGGATTGCGACAACCGGTGCGTCACCACGCGCGTGGGTGATTGCTCCCGGGAGGGATCCCGCGTGGTCGACGGATGGGCGATGGCTCGCCTGGCTCGATGGGGACGAGGTGGTGATTGCGACCCGCGAGGGTGAGCGGGTGCAGCGGGTTGCAGTGGGAGCGAACAGGCTCGTTTGGTCGTTGGATGGTCGCTGGTTGGCCTTCACCAAGCTGACGGGTGAGCCGGACTATTCGTCCTGCCCGGTGGTCGAGGTAGGATGGATTGCACGTGCGACCGGAGCGGTGACGATGCTTGGCCGGGGCATCGGGGACGTGGCGTGGATCGCCCGGCGAGGAGACGCTGAGCAGCCGCAGCTGGTGTATACGGGCGCGAGCGACGCGCGGCTCCGGTGGGCCGATCCGACGAGTGGAACGAGTGGTGTGCTCTGGGACGGTTATGCTGAGACGTGCCGCGGGCCGCTGCTCACCTCAGCGGACGGGCAGTGGCTCGCCTTTCTGGACGCCGCTGGTGGCGGAGACGACGTTGTTCTGCTGAATCTGGTGACAGGAGGAACGCGGCGGTTGGACGACCTTCCGGTCGGATACCCGAGCATCCAGCTACCGCGGGTGTATCTCTGGCTGGACCCGCTGGCGCGCTTTCTCTACGCGAGCAGGAGTTTCCCGACGGTCGTGACGCGCGTGGATCTGGTCACAGGGGTGCGAACGGTCGCGGCGGCGGATCCGGGGGTTCTGGTTGCAGTGGGTCCAGAGGGGGAGCGTCTTGCCTTTGTCCGGAACTCGCCAGGAAAGTTGCCCGTGCTGGTCATCATCGAGCCAGCGACCGGGCACGTGGAAACCGTGGAGGGGCTCGGCTGGGTAGCGTGGGAGCCGGCGGCCTACCAACCGGTCGTGTTCAGTGCATGGCAACGGACGTGGGAGCGGGAAGACCGGCCGGTAGCGGGAGGGCTGGCGGCACGGAGTTGGACGTGGGGACCGCAGCCACTGCGGGTGACCATCGAGGAGTACCGCGATGCACCGGGTGGGCGCCGGGCAGTGCTGTACTGGGACAAAGCGCGGATGGAGGTGACAGCGCTCTCTGGGAGCCGCGAGACGCGCTGGTATGTGACGAATGGGCTTTTAGCAAAGGAACTGATTACTGGGCAGGTGCAGATTGGGGACGCGGTGTTTGAGGAGCGGGAACCGGCAATGATTGCGGTGGCTGGTGACCTGGACGATCCGTCCGGCCCCACGTACGCGACATTCCACGACTTCCTAACAGCGCCACCACTGCCGGTGGGAGTTGAGATCCGCTGGAGGATGCATCGGGATGGAAGAGTGACGGAAGACGGCCCGGGTGGGGTATTTGCGGCAGTGCTGATCCCAGAGACGAACCACACGGTGGCTGATGTGTTCTGGGCATTCCTTCAGAGTGAGGGGCTGGTCTGGGGGGATGACCAAGTGACGGAGGGGCGACTCTTCGAGCCGACCTTCTTTGCGACAGGCTTTCCGATCACCGAGCCATACTGGGCAACAGTGAAAGTGGGAGGTGTGTTCCAGGACGTGCTCGTACAATGCTTCGAGCGGCGTTGTCTGACCTACACGCCGAGCAATGCGCCTGGTTGGCAGGTGGAGATGGGGAATGTGGGACTGCACTACCTCGCCTGGCGTGATCACTGGTGAACGGGTCTTTCAGCCAGCCAGTGTGACGGCGGACGCACCACGCGGTGTCTGGGTCGTGGTGGTCAACTACAACACCGCGGGGCTGCTGGAGCGGTGTCTTGAGGCACTGCGAGCGAGCAGCCTTGATCGCCCCTGTACGGTCATCGTGGTGGACAATGGGTCGCGTGACGGGTCAGTGGAGCTCGTGCGGGAGCGGTTTCCCGAGGTGCTGTTGCTCCAAGTAGGGCGCAACATCGGTTTTGCTCGGGCGAACAATCTGGCGTTGCGACGTGTGCTGGCACTGGTCCCGGAGCACGATCGTGGCGGACACGCAGTGCTGTTGTTGAATTCGGATTGCTTTGTCGAGCCGCATACCGTTCAGCGGTTAGTCGCGGTATTGGACTCGGAGCCCGGCGTCGCGGTTGCCGGACCAAAACTCGTCTTACAGGATGGTCGATTGGACTTGGCATGTCGGAGAAGTTTCCCGTCTCCAGGATCGGCCTTTTGGAAGCTGACCGGGCTTGCGAGCTTGTTTCCGCGGAGTCGCTGGCTTGGGCGGTACAACTTAACGTTTCTTGACCCAGATACACCGGCAGACGTCGATGCAGTCAGTGGGGCCTGCATGCTGGTGCGGCTCTCGGCGATTGCCGAGGCTGGGCTTTTGGACGAGGCGTATTTTATGTATGGCGAGGATCTGGACTGGGCCTACCGCATCAAGGCGCGGGGATGGCGGGTACGGTACGAGCCAGCGGCCAAGGCGCTGCACCTGAAAGGAGGATCGTGGGGACGGAGAGATCCGCGTGTCCTCTGGGAGTTCTACCGGGCGATGGCGCTCTTCTACCGGCGGCACTACGCGCCGCGGCAGCCCTGGCCGGTACGAGCACTGGTCTATGCCGGGATCGGTGTACGGTTCCTCGTGGCGCTAGCGGCGCTCGCTGTCCGACGCATGGTGCGGCGGTAGAGCGTTAGTCGAGCGCTTGGTCGACTTCATCACGGGTGCGCTCGATTGCCCAGGCAAGTTCCTCGCGCTCGCGGACAGCGTCGGCGTCGATTGCCAAGGAGTCCTCGACAAGGGTCACCAGGTAGGCATCGAGGGCGATGGCGGCTAACTGGGACTGCGGAGAGCGGGCGGCAAGGGCGTCGGCGCAGTCCTGGTCGCAGACGACAAAGACCGGTGCACTGCCGATGGCGCGAGGGGAGTCAATACTCCACAAGATAAGGCCGGTTTCGGCGGACACGCTGTTACCGCAGTGGTCGCAGCGGACCGCGGGCACAAATCCTCCAGGCTGGAGCTCCATGACGAAGGGCATAGCGGCACTCCTCCGCGCAGCCTTCGTGCGCGAAAGGTGAGGATAGCACGCAGGAGCAGTGGAGGTGGCGATGCAGGAGTTCGCACGGATTCTCCTTGCAGGGTTGGTCGGCACCATCGTGTTGACAGTGGTGTTGCGGGGCAGCCAACTTGCCGGGCTGACGCGGATGGACTTACCACTCATCCTGGGACTATGGCTCACTGGTGACCGCGAACGGGCCAAACTCCTTGGCGTGCTCCTGCATCTTCTTATTGGTTGGCCACTCGCGTTCATCTATGCGGGCCTGTTCTGGCTGTTGGGCGGAGCTCGGTGGTGGTTGGGCGCAGTCTTGGGGCTCTGGCATGCGCTCTTTGTTCTCCTGGTGGTCTTGCCTGGCCTACCGGGGGTGCACCCTCGCATGGCGAGTGAGCGGACGGGGCCGGATCCGACGCGACACTTGCAGCCTCCCGGCCTCGCGGGGCTGAACTACGGGCGGCGAACAGCAGCGGCGACGCTTCTTGGGCACGTCTTCTACGGCGCGGTGCTTGGATTTCTGCTCAGTCGGTGAATCAGCTCGCGGCGAGGCGGGGCGCTGACGAGCATTGGGCAGCTTCCTCGAGGGCGAGTGCAGCGCTGACGAGGCCAATATGGCTGAAGGCCTGGGGGAAGTTCCCAAGGTGCTCGCCGGTTTCAGGGTCAATCTCCTCAGCATAGAGGCCGACATCGTTGGCGCGGGCCAGCAACTGTTCGAAGCGTCGGTGTGCCTCGTCAAGGCGACCAATGCGGGCCAAGGCCTCAACGAGCCAGAAGGAACAGATGACGAACGCTCCTTCTGGACTGGTAAGGCCATCCGGGCGACGGTAGCGGTAGAGGAGGTCGCCATGTGCCAGTTCGCGAACAATCGTCTCAACTGTGCCGATGACCCACGGGTGGTCAGGGGTGAGAAAGGCGTCCTGGAGTGCCACCCAGAGTAGTGCGGCATCAGGCCCGCCGCCCGGCACGGCGACAAAAGCGTTGCGGGCTGGGTCGACGCCGTACGTGATCAGCCAGTGCTCGAGTTCGGCCGCGGCGCGGCGGTAGCGGTCGAGCGGGAATCGGAGGCGGTCGAGGGCGGCGAGACGCTCGAGATGGCGGAGCCCGACGAGCGCCATGATCTTTGAGTGAACGTGATGGGTGCGGCCAGAGCGGACTTCCCAGATGCCGTCATCCGGTTCGTGCCAGCGACGAAGGATGACTCCAGCGAGGCCGCGGAGGAACCGGTAGTCGTCGCGGTCGAGTTGGCGGCCAAAGAGGCGATAGCGAGCGAAGGCATCAATTACTTCGCCATAGACGTCGAGCTGGAATTGCCGAGACGCAGCGTTCCCTCGGCGGACGGGACGACTGCTGCGATAGCCGTCGAGGTCAACAAGGTCGTATTCCGGGATGTGCGGATCGCCGTAGAGGGTATAGACGACGCGGAGCTCTGGTTGCGTGAGACGCGTGGCGTAGAGGATCCAGTCGAGAAACGCGTCGGCTTCCTCGTGGTAGCCCAAGCTGAGTAAGGAACGGATGGTGAAGGCGGCATCGCGGAGCCAGCAATAGCGGTAGTCCCAGTTCCGTGGACCGCCTGGCCACTCGGGAAGTGAGGTGGTCGGAGCCGCAACGATCGCGCCAGAAGGAGCAAAGGTGAGGAGTTTGAGGACAAGGGCACTTCGTTCGACTGCAGCACGGTAGGGGCCGGTGTAGGCACAGCGGGTTGCCCAGCTAACCCAGTAGTCGACAGTCAGTCGTTCAAAGGTATCGAAGAGGACAGGGACCGGGAGCTCAACTGGTGCCTCATCGGCATACGCGAGGGCGAAGTCAGCGGACTGACCAGATTCGAGGACAAAAGTATTGCGGAGAACACTCCCGTATTGTTCCAGGGGGACACTCGCGTACAGCACAGCTGCACTGTGTCCCCAGCCGTACTGGTACCAGTGCTCGGCGAAGCACCGGAGCTCGGGCGTCCAACGGCCGAAGCCGGGACGGAGGCGGATGGTCACGTTGACCGAGACGCGTCCCGCAGTGCAGCGGAGCCGGCGGAGCAGAAGGGTTTGCGAGACGGGGTAGTGACGTTTCTGTTGCTCGGTGAGCGCAGGGAAGAAGTCGATCAGGCGAAGCTGGCCAGTTGCAGTGGTGAACTCTGTCACGAGCACATTGGTGTGGGGGCGGTAGGCGCGATGGATGGCCTGGATGTCCTGTGGCGTAATAACCCAGGAGCCACCGAGGTTCGCATCGAGGAGCCGGGAGAAAACCGGATCGGAATCAAAGCGGGGGAGGCAGAGCCAGTCGATAGAGCCCTGGCGGGAGACGAGGGCGGCGGTGCGTCCGTCGCCGATGAGCGCGTAGTCAGCGATGGGAACATAAGAGGGAGACGAGAACATAGCGCCTGATCCCCCGTGTGCTACGATGCGATGCGGTTGGTTGTGCGCCGCCCGAACGGGCGGCAGAGGAAGGATACGGGATCGATGGAAGCGCAGGAACGGTATGTACTGTGGGAGATGACCTGGCCGGAGCTTGAGGCGGCGATGGCTGAGATCCGGCTGGTCGTGATTCCGGTCGGAGCGACGGAGCAACACGGGCCGCACGCAACCTTCGCCACAGACGCGGTACGAGCGTACGAGTTCAGTCTGCGGTTGGCGGAGCGGCTGTATCCGGAAGTCCTGGTGGTACCGGTGATGCCGTTTGGGGTTTCGCCTCACCACATGACTTTCCCTGGGACGATCACGCTGTCAGGTGAGACATTCATGCAGGTGCTCTACGAAGTAGTAGAGAGCCTGGCCGAGCACGGCTTCGAGCGGTTCTTGTTCGTCAATGGTCATGGTGGGAATCGTCCGGCGCTGGAGCTCCTCGTGCAGCGGCTACGGCGAGAGTTGGACGTGCTGGCGGCATGGGTCTCAATCACCGAGCTAGCGAACGACGTCGTACAACGTGGGAAAGTCTCAGAGGTGATCGGACACGCCTGCGAGAGTGAGACAAGCCAGCTCTTGTACTTGGCGCCGTGGGCAGTACGGGAGGAGGCGCTGGCGGCGGGTGAGCTGCTCGAGCAGGCCTATCCGCATGCCTCGTGGTGGGGGCCGGTGCACGTGGCGTCCTCGTTCGACGAGATTACGGCAAACGGGGCGCTCGGGGATGCGCGCGCGGCATCGG
This sequence comes from Thermomicrobium sp. CFH 73360, assembly GCF_023806465.1. Taxonomy (GTDB): domain Bacteria; phylum Chloroflexota; class Chloroflexia; order Thermomicrobiales; family Thermomicrobiaceae; genus Thermomicrobium. The sequence goes on from NZ_JAMSLS010000006.1 coordinate 61,356, forward strand.
TCGAGTTCGGCGAAGCGATCGTCGAGACGGCGCTCAACCGGCTGGTGGAGTTTGTTGAGGCGTTCATCGAGGAGAGTCCCTACGAGGAACTTGAGCTCGAGGAGGAAGAAGAGGAGTGAGGGCGAGTGGAGGGCGAGCAGAGGTGCCAGGTCGGCCGGCTGGGCTGCAGCAGTCGCCTCTGCGCGGGAAGCGAATTGCCTTTATCGGCTGTGGGGTGATGGCGGAGGCAATGGCAGCGGCGCTGTTGCGTGCTGGGCTGGTGAGTGTGCACCAGCTGACGGGCGGTGAACCGAACGCACGACGACGGCAGGAGCTCTTAGCTCGGCTGGGGATGGAAACGACGACGGACAACGTGGTGGCGGCCGCAGGGGCGGATCTGGTTGTGCTCTCGGTGAAGCCGCAGACGCTGGATGCGGCGATGCGCGATCTCGCTGGACGACTGGCGCCGGAGCAAGTGGTGCTCTCAATTGTGGCGGGGGCGACACTCCAGCGACTGCAGGAGGGGTTGCAGCACGAGCGGATCGTGCGCTCCATGCCGAACACGCCGGCACAGATCGGCTATGGGGCAACCGTGTGGTGTCCCGCACCGGTGGTGACAGCAGAGGACGAGCGGCTTGTGCGGGCGGTCTTGGAGGCGATGGGGCTGGCGATCCGAGTCGAGAACGAGGACTTTGTCGATATGGCGACGGCGTTGAGCGGGACGGGGCCAGCCTACGTCTTTTTGATCATGGAGGCACTGATCGACGCGGGTGTTCACTTGGGATTCTCGCGGAGCGTGGCGGAGCAGCTCGTGCAGCAGACAATCTTGGGCTCGGTCCTGTTTGCGCGGGAGACCGGGAAGCACCCGGCGGAGCTCCGGAACATGGTGACGACACCGGGTGGGACATCGGCGGCCGCGCTCTATGAGATGGAGCGGGGCGGACTGCGGACGGTCATTGCGCGGGCAGTCTGGGCGGCCTACCGGCGGGCGAAAGAGCTGGGCGCAGGCAAACCGAACGGTGGGCCGAGTGACCTGGCGTGAGGGTCACTGTGGTGCGCGCAGACTCGGGATGAGCTTGACGACGCGGCCGGTGCCCGCATCGGCGACGTAAAGTGTTCCGTCGAGACCGGCGGTCATCGAGACAGGGTGCACGAGGCCACTCAGAAAGGGGAACAGGTCGGCACCTTCTCCATCGGCACGAGGGACGGCACGCAGGAGGGCGCCGACCGTGTCGCGAGTGCCCCAGAAAAAGAGCGTCCCGGGAATTGGGTCAGCCCAGAGTTGGGCGGTATAGGCCAAGCCACCGAGGGGATCGAAACCGATTGGAAGTTCGAGGAACGGACGTCGGCGAGCGGTACCGGTGGTCAGGTCGAGACGTTCCACCCGAGTGTGGTTGTCGCCAGAGTCGACGACAGCGAAGAGGAGCTCGCCCCAGGTGAAGAGACGAACGAGTCCGGGGGGAGCAGGAACGAGGGGGAAAGCTTGGTCGTCCTGGAGGACCAACACGACTGCGGATGTTGGTGCCTCTCTGGTGGTCGCTGCCAGGTAGATGCGACCACGGTGATCCGCGACAGGAGCTCCAGCGGCCCCGGGGAGTGGGTGGATGTCGAGCGGGAGGAGTTGTGTTCGGTCGGCAATTCCATCGCCATCGTCGTCGCGGAGACGGGTGAGGCCGCGGTCGTCGGCGACATAGACCCACGGGCCAGTGGTGGCGAGTCCTCGTGGGTTGATGAAGCCGGAGGCGAAGGTTGTCAGGCGTGCAGCGCGTCCCTCAGCATCCTCGGCGGTGACAAGGAGAAGGGAGCCACCGGCAGTGAGGATGAGGAGGTTGCCGTCTGGAGCGAGCGTGAGGTCAACGGGATCACGCACGCCCTCGAGGAAGAGTCCGGCGCGGAAGTCCTGGGGAACAGTGAGAGGCAACTCGGCGCCCGGAAGCGGAGACGGCCAAGGCTTGGAGGGATCGACACCATAGCGCCAGCGGTAGTAATGGCGACCGGTATTGGCGATGGTGAAGCGCTGGTCGGTGGGGAGAGAGGGGGTATAGACAAGAATGCGGCGCTCGAAGACTTGGATCAAGGACGGGAGCGCTGTTGTGCCGCGCCGGTAATAGGCCCACACCGGTTCACTGATGGGATATCCGAACGTTTCGACCCAGGCGTCTGGTCCAAGTGGGGAACGATCGAAAAGCGCAACGGTCACGTCCGGTAGGTTGTGGCCGGTCGCTGAGACGAAACGGCCAGGGCGCACTGGGGCCGGTGCAGCGTCAGTGTGGAGTGTGCCATCGGCGGTGAGCCACTCCTGAAGTGGCCGGTTGGTCGTCGTGCGGTCGCTTGCCGGCGTTGCGACAAGGCGCGCGAGCGCGGCATAGGTGGGAACGCGGGGGTCGGGTGAGCCGCCGTCGATGGGGAGATCTGGTGGAGGTCGGCGAGCGACGAGGTCACTGCCGAGCGCGATCTGGCCGGTGGTGAGTTCCCAGGCGAGGCGACCTTGCGTGACCAGGGTGCGGGAGGATCCAGCCTGGGCAGTGAGTTCCATACGACCGCGGTCGAAGTACTGGACGAGGCGGCGGCCGGCGGGAGCCTCGGTGTAGGGCTCGATCCGCCAGGCAAGCGGTGTTTGTCCCCAAAGGTCAAGCTGCCCGTTCTGCTGCTTGAGCCACAGTTGCTCAAAGGCAGGACTGGCGAAGGGTGGGGTGCTGGCCTCCCGAACCGGCAGGGCTGCAACGAGCGCCGTGACTGCTGCAAGGACGACAAGGGCTTGCTTCCACACCGGCGAGCCTCCCGTGATCACTCCTCCAGAGTACCAACGAGCAGGCGGTGCACGCAGGTGCGGATTTGTGTCGAGGAGGGTGACGGTGAGGTGGTTGCTCACGACTTCCTGTGGCCGGGTAGACGACGAGAGCAAGTGGTGCTGAGCGGGGGTCAGTGACGATGGCCAGTGTTCCACTGGAGTGGATACACGGTCACGTATGGCGTGGTCTGGGTGGAGTCCTGTGTATCAGATGGAGACGAGGCAAGAAGACGTGCAACCGCAGGAAGCATGAGGTCGGTGGTGGACTGGCGTGGTGATGGCCAGTGGAGCGGCAGGGCCGGCGAACTGGTGTTATGCGCCTTCGACCGTGACGGCTGTGCATTGCCCCTCCTGACGCGTTCACGGATCCTCGGCCCAGGTGTGACGGATAGTCAGTGGGCCAGGAGTGTACACAGTGCGCTCCCTGTCTGAACAGTTGCGTTGAGCGGCACAAGAGCCTACGATTCGACTCAATGCATGGTGCGGAGGGTGGCATTTGGCTGAGCGGGCGATTGAAGCAGTCGTCTTGGACGTGTATGGGACGCTGTTCGGATTTGGGCGGCTGGTGGAACGGGCGCGGGCGATTGTTGGTGATCTGCCTCTCCTTGACCACTGGAGGACGAAGCAACTGGAACAGAGCTTTCTCCGGACAATCCTCGGAGAGTACGTCGACTTTTGGACGGTGACAGAGGAAGCACTCGACGCCGTCTGTGCGCAGCTCGAGCTGGAACTCATGCCGGAGGAACGGGAGCACCTGTTGCACGGGTGGCTGGAACTCGACCCGTTCCCAGAAGTGTCGGGGGCGTTGGAACTCTTACGCGAGCGCGGGCTGCGCCTGGCTGTTCTCTCGAACGGGAGTCCAGCGATGCTCGAGTCGCTCCTCCAACACGCCGAACTCGATGCGCTTTTCGAGGTGGTCTTGAGTGCGGATGCGGTGCGCCGTTACAAGCCCTCGCCCGCGGTCTACGCGCTTGTGCCGGCGGCGCTCGTGGTACCGCCGGAGCGAATCCTGTTCTGCTCGGCCAATGGGTTCGATGTGGCGGGTGCGCTCCGCTTCGGCTTTCAGGTCTGCTGGGTGAACCGGGGCAATACGAAGCTCGATGCGCTCGGGAAGCAGCCACACTTCACGGTGCACTCTCTCCTGGAGCTCGTGGAGTACCTGTGAGAGGGGCGGACGTGCGCTGGGACATGGCGAGTTTTGGGGAGACGATGATCCGCCTCGCTGTGCCGGTCGGAGAGCGACTGGAGACAACGACTCGCCTCGACGTAGGGATCGGCGGTGCGGAAGCGAACGTGCTGGTGGCACTGGCCCGGCTTGGTCGTCGGACGGCGTGGGCATCCGTATTGCCGCGCAATCCCTTGGGAGAGCGGATCGCGCGGGAACTTGCCTGGCATGGGGTGGACACGTCACTGGTTCAGTGGGTCGAGCAGGGACGCGTGGGCGTGTACTTCCTCGACACGGGAATACCGCCGCGCCCAACGATGGTGCTCTACGACCGGGCCGGATCGGCAATAGCCGCTGTTGATCCCGAGGCGTTTCCCGTCGAGTGGACCGCAGAAACTCGCTGGCTCCACCTGACCGGGATCACGCCGGCCTTAAGTGAAGGATGTCAGCAACTTGCGTGGAAGCTCCTCCTGCGGGCTCGAGCGTTGGGTGTTCCCGTCTCGTTCGATGTGAATTATCGGAGTCGGCTGTGGAGTAGCGAGGAAGCGGCACAGGCTCTCGCGCCGTTCTGTGCTCAGGCAACGGTCCTCTTGTGTGGTGAGGGGGACGCACGAACGCTGTGGGGTGTCGATGGGGCACCAGAGCAGATTGTAGCTGGTCTGACCGAGCGGTTTGGTGCAGCAGTGACGGTCGTAACACTGGGCGATGGTGGAGCCATCGCCCTGACGCGCGATGGGAACCTGGTCAAGATCGGCGCACTGCCTGCCACGGTTATCGACCGGGTAGGAGCAGGAGATGCGTTTGCTGCCGGTTTTCTCCACGGTTATGTGGATGACGGCGATCTTGAGCGGGCGATGCGTTACGGAACGGCATTAGCCGCCTTGAAGCTCACGGTGCGTGGGGATCTGGCCCTCGTCACGGCTGCGGAACTCGAGGCAGCACTCCGAGATGTGCGAAGAACCATCGTGCGGTGAGGAGTCCTGCCGCGCAATGGATTGCTCTCACCAGCGGAACGCTTCATCGCACGCTGACCAGCAGAGCCTCTTGCTGCACTCGTGCATGTGGGATCTACCGACGGTACAGGCCATCGCTGGGCCGCGCCACGAGCAACGTGGAGAATGGTGAACGGCACTGCTCTCGGCCTGAGGGTGCTATGTGAGACCTCAAGGATGCTCCTGGCCCTGGAAGCGTCCGGTATAGCGGGCGTGGCCGACACATTCTTCGAGGATGATCTGGCAGATGCGAATTCCCGGACGAATGGCAAGCGGGATGGGGCCAGCGTTGTTCATCTCCAGCACCTGGCGCGTACGGACCATGCCCGGCTGGATGAAGTTGGCGGTCACATGCACCATGAGCCCGACACGGGCAAACCGGCTGCGTCCCTGGATCCAACCACAGATGTAATCCGGCAACGTGAGTCGTTCTTCGGTGATGCCGAGCACTGCTTGGCCTGGGAGGAGGAGCAGGTGGTCGTCAACGGTCACGAGCTCGGTGACCTCACGGTGATCGGTGTCCTCGGTCACATGGAGAATTTCCCGGGCATGGCGGAAGAGGCGGAACTCACGACCGAGGTGGAGATCGATCGAGGCCGGACCGACCTGTGAAGGGTCGAAGGGTTCAATGACGATCTCACCCGCCTCAATGAGTCGAAGAATTTCTGGTCGCGTGAGGACGCCCATTATCTGGCTCCGTTCGTGACGGTCAGCTGAGTCCCACAACGCTGCGATATCTTGCCGAATCTCTCAAGGGTTGCCCAAGCTATTTGGGTTAGGTGAGTGGTGGCGGTGGAAGGCTGGGAAGGATACGCTCGCACCAGGCAGCGACGTGGAGGAGATGGCGGTCATGAGCGTAGCGAGTGACGAGTTGTATGGCGAGGGGGAGCCCCTCGCGTGTCAATCCGCTGGGGACGGAGATTGCCGGCGTTCCCAGGAGTGTCCAGACAGCTTGGAAGCGGCGATCACCGGTTGTTTCACGGCCTGGCGCCGGACCAGAGGCAGTGGGAAGCAGGGCCGCGTCGGCCTGGGCGAGGAAGGTGTCGAGTAGTGCTCCCAAGCGCCGGCGCAGGCGTCGCGCATGCAGGAGTGCGCCCGACGGGATCAGCTGGCCTACCTCGACTGCCGAGCGCAGGCGCGGCCCGTAGGCGTCTGGATCGCGCTCAAGCATCTGTTGGTGGAGCGCACCCATTTCGGCGAGCATGATGACGTGATGGACAGCCAGGAGGAGTCCCACATCAACCGGCAAACGCCGCTCCTCAACGCGAGCGCCGGCCTCGCGGAAACGACGAGCCACATCTAGGACGTGCTCGGCCACCTCCGGCTCAGCGAGTTCGAGAAAATCGACAAGGAGGAGGAGACGTGGTGGCTCGCTCAAGAGCGGAAGCTCAAGACGTTGGTGCGCGCAGAGGGCGACGTAGACGTAGGCTGCGTCTTCCACCGAGCGGATAAAGAGGCCGAGATGGTCGAGTGTCCAGGCGAGGGGGATCACGCCGTCGAGAGGAAGCCAGCCGAGGCTCGGCTTGAAACCGACGACCCCGCAGTAGGCCGCGGGGCGAAGCACAGAGCCGGCGGTCTGTGTGCCGACGGCAAGGGGGACTTGGCGGGCAGCGACAGCTGCGCCCGATCCGGAACTGGAGCCACCGGGGGTGCGTTCCGAGTTCCAGGGGTTGCGTGTCGGTGCCGGATCAGCGAACGCGAGCTGGGTGGTGTGGGTCTTGCCAAGGACAACTGCACCAAGTTCGCGGAGGCGCGCGACGATTGTCGCATCGGCCTGAGCGGGGCGATCAGCCAAGGGTGCGAAGCCGGCACGGGTCGGTAGGCCAGCGACATCGATCACATCCTTGAGGCCAACGGGAACACCGTGGAGCGGGAGGACGGTACCGCGGGTCGCGAGTCGATCAAGCCGCTCGGCCTCGCGGAGTGCGCCATCGCGATCGATCTCGGCCCAGGCCTGGAGCGTGGGTTCGGTGCGATCGATCCACTCGAGGAGCGCTTGGACGAGTTCGGTGACACTCAGTTCTCGTTGGCGGATACGGAGCGGGATCTCGCGAACAGAAAGCTGGATCAGTGCGGTCATGAGCGGTCAGCCCTTTCGATCGGGAAATCGACCGGTGACTCAGCCTGAAAGTTGAGTGGCTCGCTGAGTACACGAGCAACGGCCTCGGCCATGGCACGGAGTTCGTCCGTGAGGACAGCGGCGCGCTCAGAACCGAAGCGGAGTTCTGCGCTCGTGCGGAGGATCGTGAACCACTGGTCGCTGATGCGTTCGGTGGCCATGGTCGGACTCCCTCCCACTCCACAACAACGCAGGGAGTGTGAGAGGAGAGCGGGGTGATTGTCAAGGGTGGGGGGATTCTCGCCGGCTCGCTGCCGATGATTTTCTGTGTGTAACCGCTCGCCCGGATGCATCTCATCGAAGGAGCGTGCCGAACTCCTCGACCGACGCATTCGGACGTGTTCTTCGCAGCGCCTGTCTTGCGGCCCGAAGGAGCCCCCAACGGCTCCCTTCGCTGGGTGAGGTCTCTCTTCGGAGTTGGTGCTCTGCAGCTGGTGGAACGCGTGTGTCGGCGCGGGGCACCCAGGGCGAGCTGATGTCGTGCCAAGGCAAGGGCAGAGAAGGAAACCGGTTGTGCGGTTCGCCAGCGTGAATTAAGCTATAACCTGAAGACTCTGTAGGACACAGGAGAGAGTGATAGTGGGGGAGAGCGGGCCAAGGCGCGCAGGCCCAGAGGATGAGCGCCCGATGGCAGCCCGTGGACCACCAGATCGGCAGGCGACCGAGAGTCACTTTGGCCTGACGTACGAAGAGGGGGAAAGCGATGACTGCTGCACAGGAGCTCCGGTCATTGCAGCATCTCATCGACTCGGTGCCGAATATCGTGGATTACCTCTGTGGGAACCAGAAAAGCGCGCTGACCCCCTTTCTCACCTTGCTCCAACCATCACCCCAGGTCTTGCCCGAGTTCACCAATTGGCGGGATGAGCAGCGGTCCTGGTGGGAGTCGGTTGGGCTCTCCGACCAGTCGTTCCACATGGTGAACCTTTGGGTGCGCGGGCGCGACGCGGTGCGGCTGCTGGAGTCGCTTGGCGTCAATAGTTTCAAGACGTTTGGGCCAGGGAAAGCGAAGCAGTTTGTGGCCTGTGCGCCAAGTGGGCACATTATTGGAGACGCCATCCTGTACTGTATCGAACCAGAAACCATGCTCCTTGTTGGTGCCGATATGACAATGAACTGGATTAAGTACAACGCAGTGACAGGTGGCTTTGCTGTCGCGATCGAGGAAGACCCGCTCTTTGCGTTGAATCCGTCTGGACAACGGACAGTGTATCGCTTTGAGATCGAAGGGCCGAACGCGACACCCTTGCTCGAAACACTGATCGGTGGGCCGATCCCGGAGATCAAGTTCTTCAACTTCGTTGAGCTCCCAATTGCTGGTCGTCCGGTGTGGGTAATGCGGCACAGTATGACCGGTTCGCCGGGGTTCGAACTCTCCGGGCCGTGGGAGGACCGAGAGACGGTCCTCGACGCCCTCTTGGAAGCTGGGAAGCGGTTCGGTCTGCGGCGACTGGGGCCACTTGCGTACTTCACGAATGCGTTGGAGTCTGGGTGGTTCGCTGCTCCCTTGCCAGCTATCTATACCGGCGAGGAGCTCCGGCCGTACCGGGAGTGGCTGCCAGCGACCTCGGCCGAAGCCACCCGGGCGCTTGGTGGGAGCTTCTATTCGCCGAACATTGAGGACTACTATGTCACCCCTTACGAACTCGGGTATGAGCGGATGATCAAGTTCGACCACGAGTTCGTGGGCCGACCAGCCCTCGAGCAACTGCGCGAGCGACCGCGACGCCGAAAGGTGACGCTGGTCTGGAATACCGATGACGTGTTGGCCCTGATGCGTGCGGCACTTTTTGACGACGGTACACCAGCAAAATACCTTGACCTGCCAGTGGCCCAATATGCAGTGTGGAAGTACGACCAAGTGCGAAACGTGCGAGGAGAAACGATCGGGATCTCGCAGTGGACCGGATATCTCGCAACCGAGCGGCGAGTCGTTTCGCTTGGCCTGGTGCAAGAGGCAGATGCTACACCAGGGACCGAGGTGGTCGTGGTATGGGGCGAAAGCGACGGTGGGGAGCGAAGCCAGCCGTGGATCGAGCGGCACCGGCCGTTCGAAGTACGAGCGACTGTGGCTCCCGTACCGCTGAGTCGCGTGGCGCAGGAGTACTGGGCGCAGGTAAAGGGGCGTCGCTAAGAGGCGGTTTGGCAGGGGACGGTGCTTCACCGTCCCCTGCCAGATCCCTCACACGTTCACGGGCTTAGCGACATACACGGACGAGCTGCGCGTCGTTCCCACTGGTGCTGTTCTGGGTAACGATGAGAGAGCCCTCGGGAGCGAAGGCGAAGGCGGTCGGCATGACCAGCCCGGTCAGCAGCAGTGGCGTGTCGGTGCCGTCCGGAGCGAGTACCCCAAGTGCGCCCTCGACGAGGCCTTCCTGAGCTGCAAGAAGACCATTGTCAGCTCGGTTCGAAGGATGGCGTGGATGATGACGGAGCGCGCCTTGGGAGCAATCTCTTCGGTTTCTCTCATGGCAGAAGAAAGATCGGGGCAACTCGGATAGCCGAGCCACCCCGATCGAGGGCCGGGTCACCTCGCGAGGAGTGTGCATGGTTGAAAGCTGGCGGAGCTTGCGACGCGATCCGCCAGTGTCAGGCGGCGTGCTTAGTGATCGAAGAGCAGTACGCCGCGGATAACGCGTCCTTCGACGACGTCACGATATCCCTCGTTGATCTGCTCGAGCGTATAGGTCTTCGTGACGAGTTCGTCGAGCTTAAGTTTGCCCATCCGATAAAGTTCGAGGAAGCGCGGGATATCGACCTTTGGATTGGAATGTCCGTAGATGGTTCCTACGATCTCCTTGGCGAGGAGCATGAACTCACGAGGGGTCACATCGATGTGGTCCATACCGCGGCCGGAGGCGCCAACGATAACGGTGCGACCGGCCTTGCGCGTGACTTGAGTTGCGAGCCCGACGTGCTCCGGCTTCACGTGGTCGAGGGTGAGCAGCACCTTGTCGCAACCGACACCGTTGGTGATCTCCATGATCCGCTGATAGATATCCTCGCGCGTGGCATCAATGGTGTGTGTGGCGCCGAATTCCTTGGCCTTTTCCAGCTTCCACGCGACGCGGTCAACAGCAATCACCCGAACTGCGCCGGCAAGGACTGCACCCTGCACCGCGTTCATGCCCACGCCACCGACCCCGATCACAGCGACCGTATCACCGGGGCGGACGCCACCGCGGAACATCGCCGCACCGGCTCCGGTCGGGACAGCGCAGGCGACAAGGCAGGCCTTGTCGAGCGGGATATCGGGGTCGATCTTGACGACGGCGTCGGTCGGCGCGACTGTCCACTCGCTGAAACAACCGATCATCGCGAACTGGCCGACATCCTGACCGTCCTTGGTGTGGAGACGGAAGGTGCCGTCAAGTTGCGCCCCAAGCGTCACGTTCGCGCCGCGATCGCAGAGGACGGGGATCCCGCTCAAGCACCACCGGCACTTGCCGCAAGGTGGGATGAAGGTCAAGATGACATGGTCCCCCGGCTGAAAGTCGGTCACACCGGGGCCGACCTTCTCGACGACACCGGCTCCTTCATGGCCAGCAACGATCGGGTATCGACCCGGGCTGTCACCGGTTGCAAAGTACCAGTCGGAGTGGCAGAGACCGGTTGCGACGAGCTTGATCAGGAGTTCGCCTTGCTTGGGCTCGTCGAGTTCGAGTTCCTCAATCTCGAAGTGTTGTGTCGGCCCCCAGAGAACGGCTGCGCGGGTCTTCACCGAGGTCCCCTTTCTGCCCACACGAGCGCGGCTGGTTCGGCGCAGCAGGTGAGCACGATCGCGTTCTGCACTAGGCGTACGGTAACATCAGTTCTGAAGTGTCGTCAATGGAAGTGTTCATAATAACAGAACAGTGGAGGATTTTTCTGCATGATTTCCACTGCAGCGGCGCGATGTGCGCTGGCCCCGCGGAGGGTGTGCACCGGCGTGGACGAATCATCCCGGTTTGGGGCTGAAGATGGGGCGGAGCGCTCGGTTGGTTGTTCGCGCGCGTTGGTCTGGTTCTTGGCTCTGCGCTTGCATCCTGTTGAGGTCGGGGGACACAACGGAGAACCTCTGCCAGACTCTCTTCTGCGGAGACAGCCTCGGCTTCTTTCCCTTCGAGGTCGTCATCGTGGGGGAAGGAGCTGACGAGTCGGTGCTGGTATGACCGGGCCGACAAGGTGCTGCAGTGTTTCTGTCCATCGCAGAATCATTGCAACAGGGTGGGGGCTCCGGATCACGGTTCTTCGGACGAGTTTGGAGCCTGAAGCAGTGCCCTGTTAGAGGAGAGGGATGAGAAAGCGGGTGCTTGTGTGGAGAAGGGGGGTGAGCCCCGGCCCTACGTGGGGGACCGGGGCTCATTAGACCGGCAGCGGGTGAGCGCTCGGCTCCCGGCAGCGCCAATGGGCGACGGAACGTGCTGGGCCGGCGATGAAGCCGGGTGGGATCACAAGGTCGCTTGGGCAGAGTTCATGGATGGAAGACTTGCCGATGCCGAGAAGGGTCTCGTCGATACCACTGCGGAGCAGTTCCAGCACGTTGCGGACACCGGCTTCTCCGTTGGCGGCGAGCCCCCAAAGATAGGCGCGACCGATCAAGACAGCACGAGCACCCAGAGCAAGCGCTTTGACGACATCGCTCCCGCGGCGGATGCCGCCATCCAGGAGAATCTCGAGGCGGTCGCCAACAGCCTCGACGATCGTGGGAAGGACGCGAATCGAGGCCGGTGCACCGTCGAGGTTGTTCCCACCGTGGTTAGACACGGAAATGGCGTCTGCGCCGATCTCAGCCGCGCGCCGAGCGTCGTCTGGATGCAGGATACCTTTCAGGATGAAAGGACCGTCCCACTGCTCGCGCAGCCAAGCGATGTCGGACCAGGTTGGGGATGGTGTTTGCATCCATTCGAAATACGCCTCGAAGAAAGTAGGCGGTCGCTGCCCCGGAAGCGCGAGGTTCGGCACGGTGAGATCGGGTAACCTCCTGCGCTTGAGATACTCCCACAGCCAACCGGGACGGGACAGGGCTTCGGGAGCGAGCTTGAGCATATTACGGAGCGTGAGGCGGTCGGGAATGAAGGGGCTACCCCAATCGCGGCGAGTGGCAAAGGACCAATCGAGCGTGACAACAATCCCCTTGGCACCGGCAGCCTTGGCGCGTTCCAGGATGGCGCGGATGCGCTCGCGTGTCCCAAGCCAATAGATCTGGAAGAAGGTATGCGGATTGGCAGCGACGACCTCTTCCAGCGGCTTACTGGCAAACGAACTCAGGATCATGATTGTACCGGCTGCGGCTGCGGCACGAGCGACAGCGACCTCGGCATCCGGGTGAATCGCCTGCACACCGGTCGGCGAGATGAGCACCGGGAGGGAAATCTCGAAACTGAGGACCGTCGTCGCAAGATGACGCTGTGTGGGTGCGGCGGCAACACGCGGGATGAAGCCGAGTTCGGCGAAGGCCGCAACATTGTCGCTCAGGGTGACACCGCGCTCACTCCCCGCGAGGATGGCTGCGTAGACTGACGGGGGAAGTCGCTTCTTCGCACGACGTTGAGCCTCAGCAACCGACTCAAACCATTCACGAGTGCTCGCCATTGCTCCTCCTGCATCGACAAAATGCTTCGTCATCCCGACGCAGCAGCGACACCGGCTACCCCGGCAGCTGAATGCGGTAGCACACGGGCACCGCGCGAAAAAGTTGCCATATGGTTCTCCATGGCGCGCGACAGCCTTGAGGGTGACCATCGAAAGACAGCAAGACTGCGGCGCAGATGCAGCCCAAACCGTGGCGTGATTGTTTCGTGAGGACGTCCGTGTGGTGCGTGGCGAGCGTACCAGGAGGTACCGGACTGGGGTCAAGCAAGAGGGGTGCCGTGAGCTCGTTCGCCGCATAACCATGGTGACCACGCTGGCTGGTGCCGACATCCGGGAGTGGGTGGGTCGGACTACCTTGGCAGATGGATCGCCCCCGACCTCTGGGCGATGCACGACCGACGGAGTAGTCAGTCGAGCTGGCTCCTGCCCGACAACAGGGAGCTCCACTGGGGAGTCTCCCAGTGGAGCTCGGTAGGAGGATTAGGAATGAACCAACTACGAGATGTTGCTTAGTCGAAGAGGATGACACCGCGGATGACCCGTCCTTCCAGGAGGTCGGCGTAGCCCTGGTTGATTTCCTCGAGGCGATAGGTCTTGGTGACGAGTTCATCGAGCTTGAGGCGGCCGGCGCGGTAGAGCTGGAGGAGGTAGGGGAAGTCGACGCGGGGATTGACGTGGCCGTAGAGGGTTCCGACCACCTCCTTCCCAAGGAGCACCAAGTCAGCCGGCGGAACCTTCATGGAGTCGGTCGCGATTGGCGCCAGACCGACCACGACACAGCGACCGGCTTTGCGGGTGGCGCGGTAGGCGAGGCCGATGTGCTCGGGTTCGACGTGGCCGATGGTGACGATGGTCTTATCGGCGCCGACGCCGTTGGTGAGGTCGAGGATGCGCTGGACGGGGTCCTCGTACTGGGCGTTGATGGTGTGGGTGGCGCCGAATTCCTGGGCGGCTTCGAGCTTCCAGGGGACGAGGTCGACGGCGATGACCTTGGAGGCGCCGGCGAGGGCGGCGCCCTGGACGGCGTTCATGCCCACGCCGCCGAGGCCAAATACGGCAACCACTTCACCGGCCCGGACCTCACCGCGCTTGGCGGCGGCACCGACACCCGTGGGCACGCAACAAGAGACCAAACAGGCGCGGTCGAGTGGAATATCGGAGTCAATCTTCACGATCGCGTCGGCCGGGGCGACTGTGTACTCGCTGAAGCAGCCGATCATGGCGAACTGGCCGACTTCTTGGCCGTCCTTCGTGCGGAGGCGGAAGGTGCCGTCGAGCTGAGCACCGATGGTTGCACCGGCGCCTCGGTCGCAGAGGACCGGGAGACCGGTGAGGCACCAGCGGCACTTGCCACAGGGCGGGATAAAGGTGAGGAGCACATGGTCGCCAGGCTGCACTTCAGTGACACCGGGGCCGACCTTCTCAACGATGCCGGCGCCCTCGTGGCCGGGGACAATGGGGTAGCGGGCAGGGTGATCGCCGGTCGCGAAGTGCCAGTCAGAGTGACAGATGCCGGTCGCAACCATTTTGACGAGGACTTCTCCAGCCTTGGGTTCATCCAGTTCCAATTCTTCAACACTAAACGTCTTGGTGGGACCATGCAGCACAGCTGCCCGCGTCTTCATAGGCTCCCCCTTTCGCAACATCTCCGACTGACCAGAATCCTCTCATTGATTGTTGAGTGAGAGAGAACTAGTTTTGTTCAAAGTATAGCAGATAATCGAATGGCTGTCAACCCTTCCGTGCACGGGCGAGAAGGGGATTCACCGACATAGGTTCCGGGTAAATAGAGACTTTCCTCGGAAGACGAGCGTTGACACCTTCGAGACGCCTGGATATACTCCGGCTGACATTCCGAACATGTTGGGTGGTTAGGGAAATGCGCGGAGAAGGGAGCGGAAAGATGGAGCCGATGGTGGAGGTGCTGGTGGAGGAGCCGAAGACGGTGGTTGAGGAGCAGTCGGCTGCGACGCTCTCGGCCGAGACAGAGGAGTCAGCCGAGCAGCTGGTGGAGATGCTGCTCGCGGAGATCACGATCGACGGCATGTGCGGGGTGTACTGATCGAGTCGGTGCGCTGGGAGAACCGCACGAGGCTTGCCCGGACCGCGGCGCTCCGGCCGGAGCCGTTTGGGGCGCTGGCCTATACCTACCATGAGCGCCGATTATTCTTTATCCCGCCCTGGCTTGTTCCCTTTGTCGAGGGTACTGGGAATGAGACAATCGCCGAGGTGGCGCAGCGCCTGCGGGCAGCGGGCATCCTGCCAGAGGACGCGGGAGAAAAGATCCTGCCGCTCCTGGAGGGGCTGCGTCGCAGGGGGGTCATCGATGTGGACTGACGTGCTGCGTCGTGGGTTGAATGCGCCGATCTGCTTGACCTGGGAAATTACCTACGCCTGCAACTTCAACTGCGTGCACTGTTTGTCCTCGTCTGGCAAGCGCGCGCCCGATGAATTGACGACGGAGGAGGCCAAGCGGCTGATCGATGAGTGGGCCGCATTGCGGGTCTTCTACATCAACGTTGGGGGTGGAGAGCCGCTTGTTCGTCCTGACTTCTTCGAGCTGATGGAGTATGCAATCGCGCGCGGGATCGGCGTGAAGTTCAGTACCAATGGGAGCCTGATTGACGAGTCTGTCGCAGACTGGATCGTGCGGACACCATATCTCGACGTCCAGATCAGTCTCGATGGGGTGACTCCAGAGGTGAATGATGCGATCCGAGGCGCAGGATCGTATGCGTTGGCACGGCGAGCGATGGAGCTCCTGGCAGCACGCCGGTTCCCCTTTAAGATCAATGTTGTGTTGACGCGACGGAACTTCGAGCAACTCGAGGACTTCTACGCGCTCGCCAAGTCGTATGGAGCACAACTCCGGGTAACACGCCTACGACCATCGGGGCGCGGGCGCGAGGTGTGGCATGAACTCCGCTTGACCCGAGCCCAGAGTCGCCAACTGTACAGTTGGCTCGTCAATCATCCCGATGTGTTGACAGGAGACTCGTTCTTCCATCTCTCGGCGCTGGGGCGGCCGCTGGAGGGGCTGAATCTCTGCGGAGCCGGTCGGATCGTCTGTTGTGTCGATCCACGCGGTGACGTCTATGCCTGCCCCTTCGTCCTGACTGAGGAGTTCAAGGCAGGGAATGTCCGTGAGCGCTCGTTTACCGAGATCTGGCGTGATTCGCCGCTCTTCCAGCGATTACGTGAGTGGGAGGCTGGCTCAACCTGCCAAGCGTGCTCCGCGTATTCCCGCTGCCAGAGCGGGTGCTTCGCGGTGAAGTACTTCACCGGAACGCCGCTGGATGCACCAGATCCCGAGTGTGTCTTTGCGCCCGAGACTGGACCGACCGATATCGTTCTGCCGCTGCGTTTGCACCCGCGTCCGGTTCGGAGCCCACGACGGGTCGCAGTCACGCCGGCAGCGCAGTGACCTCCGCAGTCGTCCAAGGTGAGGAGCGGAACGCTCACGGTCCTTCCACCTTGGTCGGCTCAGGTGAGCGGTGAGGGGCACGAAGTCATCCGTGAGAGTCCGCAGCCAAGATGACGGAGAAGCTCCACAGTGGCATCCTGACGGTGCGGTGACGATCACAGCCCGTTGTTACATCGATCCTTCTGCGCGCTGTCTCGCCCAAGGCGAGACGGTGTGGATTGTGGCCGACCGACCACTCCGCGCATGGCGAGTGCATCCCAAGGTTGGCCGCCTGCTCGAAGCACTCCGGATGAATCCGGACGTGGAGCATGCGTTGCGGACTGTTCCAGGACTGCGACGCGAGCTGGCGCTGGAGCTCCTGGAGCGGTTCGCCGATGAGGGACTTGTGCGCTTGGAGTGGAGCGTTTCGGAGGATGTGTTGCCACCAGTAACCGTCGTGATTCCCGTGCGCAACCGGCCGCGGCAGCTCCAGGCATGTCTGGCCGCGCTGGAGCGGCTGGATTATCCGCATGATCGGCTGGAGGTTCTCGTCGTCGATGACGCTTCGACGGACGAAACACCAGAGCGCGCTGCGGCATGGTGCGGGCGGCTCCCCCTGCGCGTGATCCGTATGCCAGTCCGCGTGGGAGCGGCTGAGTGTCGCAACCAAGGGGCTGCAGCGGCACAAGGGGAGATCGTCGCCTTCACCGATAGCGACTGTCTACCGCATCCGTACTGGTTGCAAGCACTCGTTGTGGAGTTTGTCCGCCCGAGCGTAGCAGCGGTGGGAGGTGCCGTTCTGCCGGCGGATGAGCAGAGCTGGCTTGATCGGTACGAAGCGGTGCAATCGCCGTTGACACATGGGCCAGTACCGGCCCGGGTGCGGCCGCGCGGTGCAGTGCCGTATCTGGCAACAGCGAACGTGCTGATGCGGCGACGAGTCCTCCTCGAGTTAGGTGGCTTCGCACGTATCCATCCTGGTGAGGATGTGGATCTCATTTGGCGGCTCTGCGAGCAGGGCTGGCGGGTGCTGTACCGTCCGAATGGGGTAGTCTACCACGACCACCGTGACCGTCTTTGGCCGTTCTTGCGTCGTCGAGTGGCCTACGCGACGTCGGAAGTTGTGCTTGTCGAGCGACATCCTGCCTACCGGCATGTGCTCACCCTCCCTCTTGCCCTGCTGATGAGCGTCGGTTGGGCTTTGGCGAGCTGGCGTCGTGGACGATGGCTCCCGGTGTTCGCGCTGCTGCCAATACTGGCGGAGCTGGTGAGTGCGATGAGAAGCGTACGGCACGCGGGAGCACCAATTGGTACTGGGCGTCTCTTACAAGGGGAACTCCGGGGAACGGCAGCAGCAGTCTATTGGGTGGGAAGAACAGTAAGTCGATACTACAGCTGGGCAGCACTGATCACCGGAGCGCTCACGCGGCGCAGGGGCGTGGGCCAGTGGCTGCTTGCCCTGGTGGTGATGAGTCTGACTGGAACAGCAGTGGTCGACTATGTCCGCAAGCGACCGCGTCTTGATCTGGTCCGCTTCGTTCTCGCGCACATACTTGACGATCTTGCGAACAACGCAGGGCTTCTGGCTGGCTGCCTACGCTACCGAACAGTGCGTCCCATGCTTGTCGCACTTTCGTTCTACCGGCCACGTGGGGCGCCACGTCGGGAGCGGAGCCGCTAGGTCGCGGGTACCGAGTTCACGGACCGTCGGCGCAGGTGCGTCCTGGCCAACACGCAAAGCTTGTGTGGAACCGACTTCGTCATGCGACTTCGAGCATCCCGTGGTTCTGCTCGGTCAGGACTGGGGGCGGCAGATTACTCTGTGCGCTCCCTATTGTGCCGTGGCGTCGCGCCAGCCTGCGAGACCGCGGGGGAGGTGCAACGCCACTGCCCATCACCGGAGTGTCGGTTAGTCGAAGAGGATGACACCGCGGATGACCCGTCCTTCCAGGAGGTCGGCGTAGCCCTGGTTGATTTCCTCGAGGCGATAGGTCTTGGTGACGAGTTCATCGAGCTTGAGGCGGCCGGCGCGGTAGAGCTGGAGGAGGTAGGGGAAGTCGACGCGGGGATTGACGTGGCCGTAGAGGGTTCCGACCACCTCCTTCCCAAGGAGCACGAGATCTGCTGGTGGGACTTTCATCCACTCGGTGTTTTGCGGAGTAAGCCCCACCACAACTGTGCGCCCCGACTTGCGGGTGGCGCGGTAGGCGAGGCCGATGTGCTCGGGTTCGACGTGGCCGATGGTGACGATGGTCTTATCGGCGCCGACGCCGTTGGTGAGGTCGAGGATGCGCTGGACGGGGTCCTCGTACTGGGCATTGATGGTGTGGGTGGCGCCGAATTCCTGGGCGGCTTCGAGCTTCCAGGGGACGAGGTCGACGGCGATGACCTTGGAGGCGCCGGCGAGGGCGGCGCCCTGGACGGCGTTCATGCCCACGCCGCCGAGGCCAAATACGGCAACCACTTCACCAGGACGCACTTCGGCACGCTTTGTGGCGGCACCAAATCCTGTCGGCACACAACAGGCAACAAGACATGCCTTGTCCAGGGGGATATCCGGCTCGACGCGGATGAGTGTCTCCACAGGAGCTACAATATACTCGCTAAAGCACCCAATGCCAGCAAGCTGTCCGACGTCCCGTCCATCCACAGTATGCAAGCGAAAAGTCCCGTCGAGCAGTGCACCGCCGGTGATGTTCGCACCACGATCACAGAGGACAGGGAGACCGGTGAGGCACCACCGGCACTTGCCGCATGAGGGAATAAATGTCAAGATGACATGGTCACCAGGCTGCACTTCAGTGACACCGGGGCCGACCTTCTCAACGATGCCGGCGCCCTCGTGACCTGTCACAATGGGATAGTTGGTTGTGAAGTCGCCGGTGGCGAAGTGCCAATCGGAGTGGCACATGCCGGTTGCCACCATCTTGACCAGGACCTCTCCGGCTTTCGGCTCGTCAAGTTCGAGTTCTTCCACCTGGAACTGCCGAGTGGGCCCATACAAGACAGCAGCACGGGTCTTCATGTGTCCCCCTTTGCCCATAGCCGCATACCAACCTGCTCGAGATATGGATCCGACGAAGGAGACTTCTTCAGTACTATAGCATCGAAAAACCGAAGCTGTCAATCATGCCTTGGAGAAATCGCCTGGAAAGCTTGGAATATCCACAGTTGGTATATGCTCCATTGACGTCACAGCGAGGGTATCCTCGCGTGTGGTTTGCCCGTGTGACCGCTGATGGTTATGCGGGGGCTGTGGTCTTTCCAGCCTCACAAACTGTTACGCCTGCGGAGTCCTTGGCGACGGGTACTCCTCCTTGGCAAGGTGAAGCGCACAGAGACGCGGCACCAATGGCGTACCGGACACAGGGAGAAGAACCCTCCATGGATGTCCGCTTGGTTTGAAACTCGCTGAGTGCACTCCGCAGGCAGGGTGATTGGGCTGTCTCCTGTTGCAGCTGCGTGGCGATCTGGGATTCTTGGGCCATAGGAAACACAGCTCGACTGAGCCGCTGTGCTTGCCTACCCGACAGGAGAAGGAACATCGGATGAGCTCCTCGTGGCAGGGAATGCAGGAGGTTCTGGCATGATGCAGTGGTTTCCTCGCAGAATGAGAGCGTTGTCCGGAGAATCTTTGGCGCTCATCTTGCGCCCGGGCACTTCCGCAACGCTATAGTTGCTATCAGGCTGGCGGATGACGTTGCAGAGGACCGGAGGAGGGACGGTGAGCGAGGTTCGGATCACGGTTCGGCAGAATGGCCCGTACTACGTCCAAGGCCGAGTTATTCTGGTTGACCACGAGGGAAACGAGATTCCCTATGAAGGTGAAGAACTCTGGCTGTGTCGCTGTGGTGGCTCATCCAAGAAGCCGTTCTGTGACGGGACGCATAAGCGGATCGGCTTTCGTGGTGACCTTGGGGTGGAGGTGCGTCGGCGCAAAAGTGAAGTGTCAGGCGAAGGCACGGCGGCGAGCATGGCGACGACCCAGGGGGAGCGTCAGGAGAACACAGATTTCGTCGCCGTCATGCCTCTGGCCGAGGTGCCGGAGGCTACGATCGTCCGCTTTGAAGTTGACGGTGAGCCCCGCATTCTCGTGCGCTATGGCGACCGGCTGTACGCCGTGTATGGAATCTGTACCCACGAGGAAGCGGAACTGGCCGAGGGTGATCTCGAGGACGGGATTGTGTATTGCCCATTGCATGGGTCAGGGTTCGAGCTCGCTACCGGACGTGTCGTCTCACTCCCAGCGACAGAACCGCTGCCGGTGTACGAGGTGCAAGTCCGCGACGGCATGGTGTACGTGTCGCGGCGGCCACGGGGATGAGCGAAGACACAGTGGCAGCCAAGTTGCCCCGCATCTCGGCCTGGTTTAAGGAACGAGGCAACAAGTTGCTGCCCGCTGCTTTTTAGCCTGTTCTGCCTCGGTCGGCGTGAGGGGGCTTTGCTGGGCGTGCTGTCCTAGAAGGTGGCTGGAGACCTGCCAACTCCTGCTGCCCAGAGGTGATCACAAGCTCCCCGCTGCAAGACGTAACGAAGGCAGATTAGAAACTCCCGCCCGAAGCTGCGCTACCACTTGAGGCGCCGCCGCCATCGCCACTTGTATCGCTTGTTCGGCTGGACGAACCAGACAGGAGGGTCGTCTCCACAGTCTTCCAGAATTCGTACAACAGGAGATCACCTTCGTTATCCGATACTGACTGGTCTTTCTCGAGCCAGATCGGCACGTACCCGAGCAGATGTGCTGCGCGGAGATGAACGTCAAGGTCTTTGCGGATGCCGAGCGCGATCGCGTACGGAAGCAGCCGGTCGAGATCCAGAGTAGCGACTCGTTGGCGTGTCGCTTGCTTCACTCCCCTTATGAATCCGTGCCAGCGCATCGCTTCCTCCTTGCCCTGGCTCGTCGTCTCATGGAGCAAGTCAGCGACAACAAGCCACAGAAGGCCACTCGGAAGAAGCGCAAGAACACCGATCCCACCGGACGGGGTCTCTGCAAGCAAAAAGACCGCCAGAGCAAGGACGCCGAGCAGTAGACCGATCACGCCGGGAATCAAGAAAGCGATGCGTCGACGGCGAATGTTCGGATCGAACCAACCGCGGCGAATGAGTTCGGCACGGATCGCCTGTTGAGCGCGAGGCCAGTTTTCCCAAAGGGCGGAGCGTAGAGCCTGTACGGCCACAGGCACCTGTCCGGCAAGCGGCTTGAGGCTGTCCCAGACCACACGCTCATAGTCTGACTGGACAACCTGTGGATCCCGAAGAGCAATATGGACCAGCGGCTCGGCTGCAGCGTCTGGGAACTTTCGATGGACCAAGGCTAGCGAGCGACTCGGTAGTGTCTTGGGAACGGGCTGGAGGCTCAGCGCACCACGCCGTGCGAGATCAAAGAATGTCGCGATCATCAAGTCAAAGATGACTCGTCCCCGGACAAGTGCTCCGGCGAGCGCTGGCGCGAGATCACTTGGCGGCTCAGTCGTTGTCAGAGGAGGAGACCGTCGTGCGGGTCGTGGAATCCTCATCCACAACACGGCTCCCCAAGCCAGAACCACGATAGTGGCAACGAACCAGATCAGGTTGAGGTTCTGATGCGCGAGGGTATCAGCCATGCGCTGGAACCAATTCCGCTGCTGGGGTGGGGGACCGACCGTAAGGTTCCGGTGAATCGCATCGAGACCCACAGCAATACCTGCCGCAAACCGACCCTCGCGCAGTGCTGGGAGCATCTCTGCGGCAATCCGATCGAGCTCGTGCTGGCGAAGAACACCGCTGCGCACATGTGCCTCGCCAGCGACAATCGCAAAGTGGCCGTGCCGCGGATCGTTTGGCTGAAGATTGAAGAGCAGCACCACGCCATCGCGCGCTCCCGGTGCGGACTGGATGCTCCAAGCATCCATGAGTACTCGGGCATCAGCCACGGTCTCCTCGAAGGACGCATCATGGAGCCGCAGATAGACGACGATTGGTGCACCGACCTGGTTGATGGCCGCGGCGCGCCGCTCAAGATCGGTTATCTCAGCTGGTGTCAAGACAGCTGCCCGATCATAGACGTATCGTCCAGGTTGGGGAGAGCCGAAGTCGTTCGCTCCGCGCGCTACCCACGGGAAGGGGATCACTACTCCGAGGAGGAGGATCAGGCCAAGAAACCAGCGACGCACTGCTCACCTCAAGCGACTCCGCACACACCCAATGAAGTATCAACCGCGATCTTCCTTGAGTCAACAAGGAACACTTTCTTCACAACCACAGTGCTGCTTACCGCAAACCATGGGTAGTCTCCATCGCCTAACCGTCGTCTTCCATTGACGGAGAACGCAGGTCGTCAGTTGAGCGTCACCCAGAAGGTTGGGAACGTGCGACAATGTTCTTCCGGCGTGGAGGATGCACGATCTCCACCGCCCAAGTCTCCCTGCTAGGGCATACTGTGGGCATCGTCTGCTGCGGAGTCCCTCGGAGAAGGGGACCCTCGTCCAGGGGGGTAGCGCCGGAAACAACTGCGGTAAGTGCTGCGGAACACAGTAGTGCTCCACAACAAGGGGTAGTGTCATGCCTGAGACGTGCTTGGTCATCGGTGCCGGAGTTGCAGCGTTCGGCTTTGCCAATGCGATTCGTGATGCTGGATACCAGGGACGATTGATTATCGTCGGGGCAGAAGAGTCCCCCCCGTATGAGCGTCCTCCGCTGTCAAAGGCGTATCTCCTTGGGAAGAAGCACGAGGATGATCTGATCTATCGACCACTCTCGTTCTACGAGGAACGCGGGATCACGCTTGTGCTCGGTGAACGGATTGCCTCTCTCGACCTTCAGGCGCGCTCAGCGCAGGCGGAGAGTGGAAAGACCTACCATTTCGATCAGCTGGTGCTGGCAACGGGAGCAAATCCTATCCGGTTACCGATACCAGGAGCTGAACTCCCTGGCGTGCGCGTCCTCCGGTCAATGGCTGACGCGCGAGCGTTACGCGACGACCTCCACCGCGTTGAGCGGGTATTCGTGATTGGGGGTGGGTTCATTGGCTGTGAGGTCGCAGCAAGCGCCCGGACGTTGGGGAAACAGGTGACGCTGGTCGAGACGATGCCAGTGCTGCTTGGACGAGCGTTGGGTGAGCAGATCGGGAGTGCAATCGCCCGTGTGCACGAGCGCCGCAGTGTTGTCCTGCGCTTGGGCCGGCGGGTCGAAGCGCTGGAAGGGCGGGCGCGGGTGGAACGTGCCATTCTGGACGACGGAACGGTGCTCCCGTGTGATCTTGTGGTGGTTGGAATTGGAGTTCGGCCAGCCCTGCCGGCTATCGACGGCGACCTCGAGATCGACAACGGCGTGGTGGTTGATGCGACCTGTGCCGCGAGCGCTCCAGGTGTCTGGGCGGCGGGAGACGTGGCACGTTGGTGGCATCCAACGATCCAGCGAGCCATTCGAGTGGAACACTACGACAACGCACTGGCAATGGGAGCGGCCGTTGCCAAGGCGGTGGCAGGACAGCCAGAGCCATACGCTCCAGTGCCATCGTTCTGGTCGGATCAATACGACCTGACCATTCAATATTACGGTTATCCTGTGGAATGGGATGAGATCATCGTCCGAGGCGATCTCGACGAGCCGGCCTTCACGGCTTTCTACTTGGCCAGTGGTCGGATTTTTGGTGCAGTAATCGTGGGGCGGCCCAAAGATATGCGGCCGGCCCGCCGACTCGTTGAGCGGTTGGCGCAGGTCGACCGAGCAGTGCTGAGTGATCCAGAGGTCGACCTGCGCACGCTCCTTTCTTGACGCTGGAGAAGGTCGACGAATCTAACGTGTGACCGGTAGACCGGTACGTGTCCAGGCAATCATGCCGCCGGCGAGATTGGCGACACGAGTAAAGCCTGCCTGTTGAAGGATCATAGTGGCGTAAGCGCTCCGGTTGCCGCTCCGGCAGACAAGAATAAGTTCGCGATTCGGGTCGAGTTCGCTCAGACGGGCAGGGAGCTCGTCGAGCGGAACGAGGCGCGCTCCGGGAATGTGCCCGGCCCGCCATTCATGGGGCTCGCGCACATCGATGATGAGGGCTCCTGACTGCTGGCGAGCATGCGCTTCAGCTGGCGTGACTTCTGGTACACGAAACCGACTAAGCAGACGACCCAGCACCATCTTCTCCCTTCCAAACAGGGCGCACGAAGCGACACGAGCGTAGGAACCTTGGGCAGAGCATTGCCGCCGCTGGGGCAAGGCCCAGGCCTGACCTTGCCCCACGGCGATCCAGTCAAGGCTCGTTACACGGCGACTGCAGCTCCGCGCGTGACCGGATGGCCAGCTCCACGCCAGGCGTCCATACCACCCTCCACCGACCAGACGTGTTCGAATCCATGGGCCTGGAGCAGACTTCCAGCCAGGACACTACGCGCACCAGCGCCACAGACAAAGACAACCGGACGAGTTGGATCCAAGGAGGCGAGTTCGTTCGGTAGCCGATAGAAGGGGATGTGCCGTGCCCCAGCGATGTGTCCCTCGACCCATTCGGATGACTCGCGGACATCAACGAGTTGGAGGAGTGGCTCGTTCTCCAGCCATTGGGCCAGCTTCTGAACGGTGAGCAGTGCGAGCGTTTGGTACGGGTAGCCAGCACGCTCCCACGCGGGCATTCCTCCGGCCAGGTAACCGATGACTTGGTCATAGCCGATCACGGCCAGCATCTGGACGGCGCGGAGTGCATCCTCCTCGCGGTCGACGACCAGGACAAGCGGTCGATCGGGTGGCACAACGAGGCCGACACGGTTCTGGAACTGGCCGCTATCCAGGGCAACCGAAATGGCCGCTGGGATGTGGCTGGCGGCAAATGCTGCTGGCGAGCGAATATCAAGGAGAACCGCACCAGCTTGCTGCAGTTCGCGCACTCGCGCTGGAGCCAGTGGCGTGGCCGAGCCGATCCGCGGAGGCTCCGCGCCACGATTGAGCTCAACAATTCGCGCCAGGTTGGGTGGGCGCTCCGGCAAGTTCTCATTCATGAAGCGAACGAATGCCGCGCGGTCACGAATCTGTAAAGCGCGGTTATGGCGCTGCTCAAAACCGATTGTGGTACCGGTCATCCGATTGTTCACGCGGCCACAGAGCGATCCAGCCACATGACCAGGAAAAACGAGCGTTCCGGGTGGGAGTTGGAGCAGACGCTGGTGAAGGGAATCGAACAGCGCCGCTGCACCTTCAAATCCGTCGATGGCCAGGTCGGGGCGAGCGACATCGCCGACGAAGAGGGTATCACCAGTCAGGACCAGCCACGGTTCCGGAGCCCGCGAGCGGTCGATGACGGCGATGACGATATGCTCGGGACGGTGGCCCGGCGTGTGGATGGCACGCAGCACGACCTCACCAAGCTCGAGCTCGTCACCGTCACGGAGCGGCAGGTGCGGGTAGGCGACGCCGGCCAGTGCGGAGACAGCGATCGTCGCGCCGGTGGCAGCGGCGAGCTGGTGATGACCGGAGACGTGGTCGGCATGGTTGTGCGTCTCGACGATGTAGCGGAGCGTCAGTCCCTCGCGCTCCAAGAGGTCGAGGATCTCCTCGACCATGTCGATGCGTGGGTCGATGACGGCGGCTAGCCCCGCATCGGTGGAGCCGACGACGTAGGCGGCACAGCCGATGTCGGTGCGGAGGATCTGCTGGAAGAACATCGTTCCCTCCTTCACGAGGCCTCAAGTGTCTGCAAGGCACGCTGGAGCCGAGTGCGTGCTTCGGCAGCCAGCTCGTCGAGCGCGGGATTGCCGACAATGCCAAGCATGGCTTTGGGATCAGCAATTTCCACGCGGGTCTTACCATCCACTTCGCGGACGACGACATTGCAGGGGAGGAGTAGGCCAACCTCTCGCTCAGTCTCAAGCGCTCGATGGGCAAGGGGTGGATTGCAGGCACCGAGGATCACGTAGCGCTCCATGTCGAGACCAAGCTTCTGGCGCAGCGTCTCTTTGACGTCGATCGTGGTCAGGACGCCGAACCCTTCGCTCTTGAGCACCTCCTGTACCTTGGTCAACACTTCGTCGAACGGCTTCTCGAGATCGACCCCGAAGCCGTAACGACCTGTGAACATCCTGTCAGCCTCCTTCCCATTCTGTTCGACTCGACCTCGGTTCGAGTTTGGAGCGAGCCAACGGCTCGCTTTACCAGCGGATTGCTCAGCCGCCGCCGGTGGAGCAGCTGGCACTGCTGCTACTGACGCCGTCAGCCGTGCGGGCGGCGAAGGCCGAGAGCAGGCGCTCCGTCTCATCTGCACCGCAGTTGGGGCAGACGATCGGCTGCGCGGCCTGCGAGAGCCGGATGAGCTTCTCGAAGCGATAGCCACACCGTTGGCAACGATACTCATAGATTGGCACCGATCTCACCTCCGTTCACTGAGGACTGACTCGGCGAGTTCTCCCTGGCGGAGCAGCTGATCGAGCAAGAGCGAGCGGGTCAGGTGACAGGCCTCCAGGATGCGAGAATCAGTCAGCGAGTAGTGCATCTCGGTTCCGACCCGCTGGGCATGGACAAGACCACGCTGACGCAACACCGCGAGATGCTGGCTGATCTTGGCCTGTCGCTGCCCGGTGGCTTGGGCAAGTTCCTTGACCGCCTTTGGCCCCTCTCCGAGAAGCTCGATCAGCTCGATACGGGTTGGATCGGCGAGTACTTGGCAGAGCATCGCCTGCAGGCGATAGAGCTCGCGCCGGCGCTCGTGTTCATCGAGATACAAGGGGTAACCCTCCTTCCGAGGCTTCCTGTATTCGAATGCGCGAATATTCTAATGCCTGGAGGGCCATTGTGCAAGGGGATGCAAGTTCCGTGCGGGAGACGCGTTGATCGAGCACAA
This sequence comes from Thermomicrobium sp. CFH 73360, assembly GCF_023806465.1. Classification (GTDB taxonomy): domain Bacteria; phylum Chloroflexota; class Chloroflexia; order Thermomicrobiales; family Thermomicrobiaceae; genus Thermomicrobium. Next base: position 88,183 of record NZ_JAMSLS010000006.1, read on the forward strand.
AGGCGCTGCGGAGCGCTGTGCGTCATCGTGGTTCCATCGGAGGAAGGACGATGCGTGCGTTACCTGGAGCGTGAGGTGATTGCAGATGAGAGACAGAGGGGGTCTGGCATGGAATCGCGGCTTGCAAATGACGAGAGATCCTCATGCTGTATCGGGTCGTGGCACGTGATTGCAGAGCGAGGAGGTACGCCCCTTCACCTCACAGAGGAGCTACCTTTTGGTGTCGATTAGGCATACCAGGACGCTGAGGTACCCATACACGCGTCTCGGTAGCGGATGATCCAGTCCATCCCGCAGGCTGGTCATCCTGAAGGACGAACGGTCATACCTGTTGAGGACGGGGTGGCCCTTGTGGGCCCCGAGGGGGACCTACCCTGCTAGTACCGTGAACGCTCTTGAGCACGGGGTGGGCAACCTCTCCGGTAGGGAGCTCGAGGACGGGTAGAGAAAGTGGCTGGGCAGTGCCCTCCTGAGGAGCCGAAGGACCTGTGGTGGCGCCGGTGCAGAGGCGAACGAGCACCGCGTGCCCGAGCGCGAAGTTTGCTGCTTCTTCGCTGGAAGAGTGCCAGGACATGGACTCCCATGTGGGCGCGGGTGCTTCTCGCATTAGGCTTTCACGCGCCGCTTCTCCGGATCGACAAAGGGAATCGGGACAACCCGGGCGGCACGCCAGCCCTCAGCCGTCAGTACCTCAAGCTCGCTCCCCAATTGTGCGTGTGACGAGGGAACGCGCGCGAACCCAATAACCTGGCCGACCCGGGGAGACCAGCAGGCTGATGTGACGTGACCAAGCGGCTCGTCTCCGCCCGGCTGGTGGACAGGGAGCGGCTCAAGCAGCAGACCGTCCCGCAGGTCGTTTGGTGGATCGCCGTCGAGGATGAAACCGACCACCTTGCACGAAGGTCCTTCGCTGGCGATCTGTATCAGTGCCTCGCGTCCGACGAACCGCGGCTTCCGGAGATTGACCATCCACTCGTAGCCGGTCAGTTCATAGGGATTCGTTTCCAGCGTCATATCAATGCCGTAGGAGAAAATGCCGGCCTCAATGCGGCGGATGTGGCTCGGCGCTGCGACACGGAGACCGAAGGGTTTTCCCACAGTCACAACGTGCTCCCAGAACCGTGGCCCGGAGCGGCTTCCATCGAGCGGCATCAACTCGTAGCCGAGTTCACCGGAGAAGCCGGTTCGTGTGACCACAACCTCGAACTCGCCAATTCTCGCGCGGGCGACGTGATAATAAGGAAGCTCCGCGAGGGATGGGCCGCCAAGAGCTGCGATGACCTCGCGGGCGCGTGGCCCACGGATCTGCAGCGGGGCGGTGTCCACTGGCCGAATGGTGACATCGAGTTGTGTCGCTGCCGCGAGGGCGCGAAGCCAGAGCAGGAGGTCGCTGTCTGAGGGCATGAGCCAGAACATGTCCTCAGCGAGACGAACAACGACCGGATCGTTGACGATGCCCCCATGCTGGTCGGTGACGAAGACATAGCGGCATTCACCGACCGAACACCGGGTCAGATCGCGGGTCGTTGCCCAATCGAGGAGTGCGAACGCGTCGGGCCCACTGACCTCGAGCGGGATTTCGGTGCCGATATCCCAGAGGACGACGCCGTGGACGAGTGCCCAGTACTCGTCGAGCGGATCAGTATAGAGGGCCGGCAAGAGGCGACGATGGAAGACTGCATAGGCGCGGGGCTGGAAGCGGGAGGATGCAGGAAAGTAGAGCGAGGTCCCCGTGCGGAGGGAGCGGAGAACGGGACGTGTTGGGAGAGGATCATCCATCAGCCAGCTCCTCTGGGTACCAACGAAGCCACGGTGAGAACAGAGCATAACAATTGTGGCAGAGGATCCGGTCGGTCGCAGGTCGCTGACCGCACGACCAGACGTGAGGAAGGTGTGGTTGAGCGAGCAGGGGGTTCATCTTGGGTTCGTCACGTGGTAGACCTTGACGGCTAAGGCGACATGTGGTACCGATATGCGTCGCCAGAAGCGGTTGGCGGTCTTGTGCATGGTTGATGCCGACAGTGATGCGTGAAGGCCGACGAGTGAATCGCCACCAGCCCTATCCGGTTGCCCCGTGCCCGACAATGAACGGTGTCTTTGCGCTTTGGCCGCGGATCTGTGAGTGTTCCCGCTGAACAACTGAGTCCCCGCTTGACAGCGGCTGAACTTGCGTTCCATGTGAGGTAGGTCGCATGGCGGGGAAGCCATGATCAATGTCGGAGAGCAACACACATTGTCCAGACAGCGTTCGATCTGTAGGGTGATCGAAAGATCCGCCCAACAGGTGGCTGACAGAGGACACTGGAGGGAATCGCGTATTTTCTGCCGAAGGGGAAAGGGAGATGGCAACAGCGATTGAGCGAAACCGAGGATACCTGGCGTTCGTGATCGGTGCCTCGACGGTTGGTTCGGCGATCGAGTGGTACGACTTTTATATCTTTGGAAGTTTGGCGGCCATCCTGGCGACACATTTCTTCGCCAAGGACCATCCAGTCGCAGCGCTCCTGAATACAATCGCGATCTTCACAATCGGGTTCCTCTTCCGTCCGCTTGGGGCGATTGTGTTCGGCTGGTATGGGGACAAGATCGGACGAAAGCGGGTGTTCATCCTCACGTTGCTCGGGATGGGACTAGGCACGGCACTGATCGGCGTGATACCGAGCTATGCGACCATCGGGGTGCTGGCACCGATTCTGGTCTTCCTCCTGCGGGTGATCCAGGGGCTCAGCGTCGGCGGTGAGTGGGGCGGCGCGCTGACCTACGTGGCGGAGCATGCGCCGGATGGCAAGCGCGGTCTCTATACAGGGCTCTTAAGCCCGGCGGCGATCTACGGACTGCTCATGTCGTTCCTCGTGGTCCTGAGCGTGCGGACGGCCCTTGGTGAGGAGACGTTCCGGGCCTGGGGGTGGCGGATCCCCTTCCTGTTGTCACTCGTGCTGGTGCTGATCTCCCTCTATGTGCGGCTGCGTTTGCAGGAAACCCCGATGTTTGCAGAACTCAAGGCCCGTCGGGCAGTAGTGAAGAACCCGCTCAAAGTGACCTTTACCGGTGAGAACTTGCGGCGGGTGTTCATCGCCGCAGCAGTGTCCTTTGGACAGGCAGTTGCCTGGTACACGGCGATCTTTTGGGCGCTCTTCTTCCTGCAGACGGCACAGAAGCTTGACTTGATTACCACCTACAAAATTCTGCTCCCCGGATTGATCCTCGCGCCGGTGCTGCACGTCTTCATGGGTTGGCTGTCCGATTCAATCGGCCGCAAGCCGATCGTGCTGACCGGCTTTGCCCTGGCAATCGTGGGGTTCTACCCACTCTATACTCTGCTCGGGCGGTTTGCTCAGAAGGACAACGTGCAGTACTGGCCGGCGGCTCTCACGGTGATTGTGATGATGCTGATTCCCGCGATGGTCTGGGGACCGCTTCCGGCGCTGCTTGCGGAATACTTCCCGACGCGGGTACGCTACACCTCGCTTGGTGTGGTGCAGAACGCGGCGAACGGGTGGGGCGGCGGCCTGGTGCCGTACGTGACGACCTGGATTCAGACCGCGACAGGGAACTTGATGTGGGCACTCGTTTACCCGATCGCCTTGCCACTGCTCGGGTTGATCATTGGACTGCTCTTCTTGCCCGAGACGGCACGCCACCGGCTGTGGGAGCAGCCAGGACCGGCGATGGCAGCCGGGGACGGAGAATAAGTCAGGATACTCGCGCGGTATCATCCGGTGAGGAGCGTAGACAGCTCCTCACCGGTGTTGCCTCTTCAGTCCCAGCTAGAAAGGGGGAAAGGCATGCAGATTGAGACCAAGCCCCTCTTCCAGCAACTCTGGTCACGGCCACAGTGGGAAGGATTGCCACCGTACCGGTCGCTCCTCACACCGCTCATGCTGCTGGAGCGGACGCTGCACGTCTTTCCAGAGAAGGTGGGAGTGGTGGACGGTGATCGGCGGTTGACATATCGAGAGTTCGGGGCGCGGGTGTATCGCCTGGCGAGTGCACTGCGCGGCCGCGGGCTCGAGGTGGGTGATCGGGTGGCGGTGCTCTGCCGCAATAGCCTCGAGGCGCTGGAGGCGCACTTCGCTGTGCCACAGATGGGCGGCATTCTGGTGCCGATCAACGTGCGGCTGACGAGCGAGGAGATCCGCTACATCCTCGACCACTCTGGTGCCCGGGCGCTCATTCTGGATGGCGCGCTGAGCGGGCTGGTCGAGCCGATCCGGGATGCGTTGCCAGAACTCCGCCTCATCATTTGGACCGACATCGACAGTCGGCATGGTGAGGGAGCGCCGAAGCAGCCCGCGTTTGCCGATGTGACCTACGAGGACCTGCTGCGCGAAGGCTCACCGGAGCCATCAGTGTATCCGCTGCAGGATGAAGAAGAAGTCCTCAGTATCAACTACACGAGCGGTACAACGGGTCGACCAAAGGGTGTTATGGTCACCCATCGGGGAGCCTATCTCAACGCGTTGGGGGAGATCATCGAAGCGCGCCTGGTGCCGGAGAGCGCCTATCTGTGGACGCTCCCGATGTTCCACTGCAACGGCTGGTACTTCCCCTACGCCGTGACAGGGGTCGGAGCGACGCATGTGGTGATCCCGAAGGTGGAGCCGGCACGGATTTTCCAGCTGATCGAGTCGGAAGGGGTGACGCACTTCTGCGGGGCACCGACCGTGCTCATCATGCTCCTCCAAGGACGACCGAGCCCGGACTACCGGTTCCCACGTCCGCTCACTGTGTTGACGGCGGCGGCACCGCCGGCACCAGCGACGATCGCACAGATGGAGGCAATGGGAGCACAGATCGTCCATGTGTACGGGTTGACCGAGACCTATGGCCCACATACCGTCTGTGAGTGGCACAGTGAGTGGGACGAGCTCCCGCTCGAGGAGCGGGCACGGTTGAAGGCGCGACAGGGCGTGGGATACATCCACGCGCCGGAACTCCGTGTGGTGGACGAGGAGATGCGTGATGTGCCGGCCGATGGGCAGACGCTTGGCGAGGTCGTGATGCGCGGGAACAACGTGATGAAGGGCTACTACCGTGACGAGGCAGCGACCGCCAAGGCGTTTGCGGGGGGCTGGTTCCATTCAGGAGACCTGGCAGTTGTGCACCCAGACGGGTACATCGAGCTGCGTGACCGGAAGAAGGACATCATCATCAGTGGTGGGGAGAACATCTCGACCATTGAGGTGGAACGTGCGCTGTATCAGCACCCGGCGGTACTTGAGTGCGCCGTTATTGGCATCCCGGATGAGAAGTGGGGTGAGGTACCCAAGGCATTCGTGGTGCTGAAGCCGGGCATGCAGGTGACGCCTGAGGAACTGATCGCCTTTTGTCGGGAGCGCCTGGCACACTTTAAGTGCCCGAAGCGGGTCGAGCTGGTGGACAGCCTGCCCAAGACCTCAACGGGTAAGATCCAGAAATTTGTCCTGCGCGAGCGGGAGTGGGCCGGATACGAGAAGCGGATCCACTGAGCAGGGGAGGATGTCACCTTGATGAACGAGCACGACCGGTACCGGGAGTACCATCTCGAGACGCTGGCAGTACACGCGGGGCAGGCGCCTGACCCGGCGACGGGGGCGCGGGCGGTGCCGATCTACCAGACGACCTCCTTTGTCTTCCACGATGCTGATCACGCATCCCAGCTCTTCAACCTGGATGAGCCGGGACACATTTACACACGGATCAGTAATCCGACGGTTGAAGTGTTCGAGAAGCGCGTGGCCTATCTGGAAGGGGGCGTTGCGGCGGTCGCCACAGCGAGCGGGCAGGCGGCGACGATGCTCGCCATTCTGAACATCGCACGCGCCGGAGATGAGGTGGTTGCGAGCAGCAGTTTGTACGGCGGAACCGTAGCACTGTTCGCCAACACGCTCTCCGACCTGGGAATCACGGTGCGATTCGTCGATCCGACGAATCCGGAGAACTTCCGTCGAGCGATCACGGAGCGGACGAAGTGTATTTACGCCGAGACGATCGGGAATCCTCGTCTGGACGTGCTTGACATTGAGGCGGTGGCCCGGATCGCGCACGAGCACGGGATCCCGTTGATCGTGGATAACACGTTTGCGACGCCGTATCTCTGCCGGCCAATCGAGTGGGGTGCCGACATCGTCGTGCACTCAGTGACGAAGTGGATCGGCGGACACGGCGTGGCCATCGGCGGGATCGTCGTTGACTCGGGTCGCTTTAACTGGGGAAATGGGAAGTTCCCGCGGCTCGTCGATCCAGATCCGGGCTATCATGGGATCTCGTACTGGAAGGACTTCGGAAGCCTGGCATACGTGACCAAGCTGCGGGCACACATGATGCGAGATGTTGGTGCCTGCATGAGCCCGTTCAACGCCTTCCTCCTCCTGCTGGGGCTGGAAACGCTGCACGTGCGGATGGAGCGGCACTGCGAGAATGCCCTGGAGCTCGCTCGCTGGCTGGCCGAGCATCCGGCAGTGGCCTGGGTCGCGTATCCGGGTTTGCCTGACCACCCGTCGCACCACCTGGCGCGGAAGTACCTGCGGCCTGGGCACTACGGGGCCGTCGTGGTCTTCGGCGTCAAGGGTGGGATGGAAGCCGGAATCAAGGTGATAGACTCGGTGGCTCTGTGGTCGCACCTGGCAAACGTTGGCGATGCGAAGTCGCTGGTTATCCATCCGGCCAGTACGACGCACCGGCAGTTGACGCCAGAACAGCGTGTTGCGGCAGGGGTAGGAGACGATCTGATCCGGCTCGCCGTGGGCCTCGAGCATATCGACGATCTCAAGGCTGATCTCGATCGGGCGTTGCGGGTGGCGACTGGCCAGAGCGCTGTGGTGCCTACTGTCGGTGACGGCCGCGGGGTGAGTGAGACGGCACGACCAGTCCTGAATGATGAGCAGGTCATCCGGTCGGTCTGCACACAGGCGTTCGTCGAGGAGAATTGCACACGGCGGCCGCTGGTGCTCGCAATCGTGGGACTTTCCGATGATCCAGCACGGCCGAGTTATCGCGTCGCGCAAAAGCTAAAGCGGCTCGGCTATCGCATCGTTCCCGTCAACCCGCTGGTCCGTGAGGTCCTGGGTGAACGAGCCTATGGGAGTCTGGCGGAACTCCCGGTGCGAGCGGATGTGGTCGTGGTCTTCCGCGCGAGCGAGCACGCGCCAGGTATCGCTCGCGAGGCGGTAGCACATGGCGCGCGCGTCTTGTGGCTGCAGGAAGGCGTGGTGAGTCCGGAGGCGGCGCGGATCGCAACTGAGGCCGGACTGGCAGTGGTGATGAACCGCTGCATCTACAAGGAGGCCCAACGCTGGCGTGGACACGCGAAGACATTCCGTCCGGATGACGTTGACCGTGCGTTGGTTGGTGCGACGTCGGATGGACAGCGCAGCGAGCCGGCGGACGACTGAGCGCGGCTGATCGGTCGCGTGACAGCGGAAGGAGGCGACCAATGACCGCGATAGAGCTCGGAACAAATCGGCATGTTCTGTCCGAGGTGCGGGATGGCATCGCGGTCGTGACGATGAACCGGCCGGAGAAACGGAATGCCCTCTCGGTGGAGCATATGGAGGAGCTGACAGAAGCCTTCCGGCGGATTGGTGAGGAGCGCGACATCGCGGTGGCAATCCTCCGCGGTGCCGGGCCGGTCTTCTGTGCTGGACACGACCTGAATGAGCTGGCGACGTGCGATGCCCGCACGGCGCGCCACATCTTCCAGACGTGTACGACATTGATGGAGACAATCCGGTCGATTCCGCAGCCGGTGATTGCCCAGGTGCACGGAGTGGCAACGGCGGCGGGGTTTCAGCTGGCAGCGACCTGTGACCTGATTGTTGCAGCGGCTGGTACACGCTTTCAGACGCCGGGTGTCAAGATCGGGCTCTTCTGCTCGACACCGATGGTGGCGGTCAGTCGCGTGCTGCCGCCTAAGAAGACCTTGGAGCTGCTCCTCACCGGTGATGCGATAACTGCCGAGGAGGGGGAACGGCTCGGGATGGTGAACCGGGTGGTGCCGCTGGAGGAGCTGGAGCAGGCGACTTGGGAGCTGGCGGAGAAGATCCGGTCGGCAAGCCGGTATGTGGTGGGAATTGGCAAGCAGGCGTTCTACCGGCAACTAGCGCTTCCGGAGCACCTGGCCTACGCCTACGCGATGGAAGTGATGACGCTGAACGCGCTGGCGGAGGATGCGCGGGAAGGGATCTGCGCCTTCCTGGAGAAGCGCCAGCCGGAGTGGCGCAACGCGTGAAAAGCGTGCCATCGTGCCAAGGCGTCAAGGCACGTTGAATGCCCGTAAGATGCGCCACTGCGCGCCAGGCGACCCTGGGTGGTCACCTGGGGCGCCTTTTTGAACACAGCGGTGGCCGGAGTGCTCGGAGAGGCTGGCCAAGAGTTCGCCGAGGGCGCGCTGGCGGAACTGGTGAGTGTGTTAGGTATCCCTTGAGGAACGCTGAAGTAAGGCGTCGCTGGCGTTTGGTTGTGTCATTCCTCGAGACGGGGAAGCTGTTGCACATTCTGCGAGGGCAGCAGCACACGTGTGCTGCTGTATCTCTCTGCGGTGGCAGAGTGGGTACCAGCTGAAAGAGCCAGGTTCGCCGTGCCTCCTGGGCGGCAGGACGCGATGGGGCATGCGCTCCGTGTGTTTCGTGCCTTTCGCCTCGCGCGTCTTCGTGATCGGAGTGTTCGTCCCTTGGGCCACACCGACGAAGATGTCTGAATTCCGCGGAGTGGCGTTGCGGGCGGTGCCGGCCTTGCGCGGCGCTGCGGAAGACGCAGGGCGGCGTACTCCTCCGCGCCGTGCTGAGAGGGAGAACCATGTGGGCTGAACCTCATCGTTCCGCTTTTCATGTCGGACAGTGGAGGGCCTAATGGGGATGCCAATGACAGGGGGCGAACAGTCTCGTGTGACGAACAGCCGCCGTCTCATCCGTCCTCGGAGAACCCGCGCAGCGTGTCGTGCAGAGGGATGGTGCCGCTGTTGCTCCGCGGAGAGTGACCGGCTGGAGGATGACATCGCGCGGCGGTCGGTCCTGAGGGGTTGACAGCGAGGCACGGAGAGGTTAGACTGGTCGCGTACGTACTGGTGTACATTCACACTTCGGTGCAGCGCAGTGCTTTGGGACAAAAGGCCTACGGTTCTTGTTCTTGTCCCCGCCGAGAATGAGAGTGTAGGCGGCAAGACGGTGGGATGGTGGAAGTGAGCGGCATGGTGGTCAGCGAGCGGCTCGTTGGGACATGGCCGATAACAATTTTTCGCGACCCGTGCAGTGTAGGGGAGCGGCCGCGCTGGGTGGCTGTGGCGTGTGAGCCGACGCAGCTTCCGCGGGAGGCAGCCAACTCGTGCTTGGTGCTGCAGTACTGGCGGAAGCAACTCCATTGTCCGCCGGTGGCGGAAGGAGAGACCCCAGATGCGGCCTTAGCGAATCTCCTGGCAGCGCTGAACGGGGGGTAGGAAGGCTGAGTTGCTCAGCCACGCGAGGAGGGTGGAGCCATGAGTGATTACCGTGAAGCAGTGGCGATCGTTCTCAATGCAGTGCGCTCCGCTGGCCTCCCGTTGACCGGGTGGTGTCTTGAGCGTGATCGAGTGCACTTCCTCCTGACAGGTGGTCAGGACATCGCAATACCGTTGGAGCGACTGCTCGGTGGCTCACCAAGCACGGTGGTTGCAGAGCTCCTCAATGCGATCGGCTGGCGGACGACACCAGTGACGGTACGACCGATGGAGGAGATCGTTGAGTTGGCGCCACAGCAGCTGGCACGCTTGCGGTTTCTGCACTGGTTGGTGAGCACCGGCCGGCTGCTCGGGGATACTGAACGACCACATGCTGAGTACGCAACGGCATCGTGATTGGCTTGCCTCTCAAGCTCCCATTGCCTGTATGCTCGTGGGGGCAGAGAGGTGGAGAGCGGTTGAGCGAACGTGCACACCAGGCGCAGGGCTTGTCGGTCGATCCAGAAGTTGAGCAGCTGCGGCTGCAGGTGCGGCGTGCGTTGGAGTCGTTTTCTGAACATGCCCCGTGTCGCACGTTTCCCGTACCGGCGCGGCTTCTCGCACTCCGCACGATGCACAAGATTCAGCGTTGGCTCGTCATCGTGAAGGAGCCGGAGTGGCTGCGCGGCTTGGCGACAATGTGCAGGCGGCTCTTGGAGTTCCCGGAGGTTCTCAATTGCCGAATCGAATGGATCGATGGGCATTCGGTACACGTTGCACTCATGACGACAGGGCTCGAGCGGGAGGTCGTGCGTGCGCTCATCGAGCGACGGCTGACGGAGAGCGGTTGTCCTGCGCCGTTCGAGCTCGTCGCACGCGGGAAAGTGGCGCAGGACGATGCCGATCTACGGTGATCTGAGCGATTTGCCCTTGCACCTCCTCCTGCAGGCATTGACGCGTGCTGGCCAGACGGGGCGGCTCGTGCTCCGGACGCATACTGAAGAGGTGACACTCCTGTTCGACCGTGGGCGGGTTGCGGCTGTATCCAGTAGCGATGTACAGCTGCGGATGGGACAGATCCTTCTGCAGTTGGGCGAGATCAGTGAGGATCAGCTCGAGCAGGCGCTGGCGCTGCAGACAGTGGCACCAGGACGACGGCTCGGGGAGCTCTTGATGCGGCTAGGATTCGTGACGCACCAACAAGTGAAACGTGCCCTCGCGAACCAGTTCGAAGAGGTGCTGGTCCGCGTGTTGACGGCGCCGGACGCAACATTCGTCTTTCTTCCTGAGCCGGTACTCCTCCCCAGCGACGAGACAGTGCTCGACGATGCACCAATGACAAAGCTCATCCTGAACGCAATTCGCCGGGCAGATGAGGCAGCTCTCCACCCCAGGCGAACATCGTCGTCTGGGGTCCCCTTTGCACCGATCGCGCTGGTGAGCCAGGTTCTCGATCGCTCGGCACTGGATCGGCTCACTCACGAGGAGCGCGAGGTGCTCATTGCACTCTTGGAAGGGAGCCAGACGGTTCGGCAGGTGGTGCAGGCCACCGGGCTCAGCTGTTCCCGCGTGCGGGAGATTGTGGAACGACTGCGAACGCTCGGGCTGGTGCGTTGAGCGGGCCGATCGCACTGCTCTGGCAGCTTGGAGGGCTGCCAAGGCAGTGAACGTGTTTCTCTGGGGATGGCTATGGCGAGAGGAACTCCGTCACGTTCGACTGTATTCGTATCGTGCTGACGCAGTCGGAAGAGAGACTGAGGCGAGAGAGTCACCTTTCCCCGCAGTGACAAGGGAGCGCAGCGGCGAGACACGTGACCGTCAGCCAGTGCTCCGGTGAGACGCGTCTCTCGCCTGAGACCGTCTCCTATCCACGTAAGAGCACGACCCCGAGGAGGGGTGCACCAGCGCGCTCAAGTTGCTCTTTCGCCTGCTGGGCGGCCGTCCGCGGTGTCACGCCGCTCCGGATGACCAGCAGAACCCCCTCGACGAGACCGGCGAGGGCAAGTGCCTCACCGTAGCTCGGGAGCGGCGCGGTATGGAAGATCACGCGATCTCCCAGCTCCTGGAGAAGGGTCAGGCGTTCGCCGGTTAGCGAGCGACTCAAAAGGTCGGCAGGGTTGGTTGCTGCTGGAAGGTGACCAGCAGGAAGGAGGCTTAGCGTAGGAAGTGACGTTCCATACACCGGCGCTGGTCGCTGGTCGGAGTTTCCGAGCCATTCGGCTAAGCCGATCGAGACAGTCTCCCTTGCCAATGTCTGCAGCGAGGGATGACGGAGGTCTGCATCGACGAGGAGGACACGCTCGCCAGCGACGGCCGAGGCGGCAGCGAGGTTTGCGGCCACGCTTGCAGAGTCAGCAGAACTCCGGCCAACGCCGCAGACGAGGATCGTGCGCGGGGGGAGTGATTCGTTCGATCGACGAAGGACAGCCCGCAGGGTGCGATAGGCCTCGGCCGCCGGCGAGAGTGGTGCCTCAACAACAATCAGGTCTGCCATGTTCTCCTCCACGCGTGATGAACGCCGGTTTCGAAATCCAGGAACTTCAGCCACAACTGGGAGCCCCAGCGCACGCGATGTCTCGCGCGCCGTGCGGAGGACATCCTCGAAGTATTCGATACCGAAGGTCACAAGGACACCAAAAACGAGGCCGAGCACGAGTCCCGCAGCCGTGTTCAACCGTGTGCGTGGGCCGATCGGGGTGCTCGGTGGTGATGGGGTGTCGAGTTTGACAACGGCGACTGTCCCTTGAATACGCTGGCCGAGGGGGTCACGGAACTGCTCGAGGATGCGCTGGTTTTCGGCAATGGATTGGGCGACAAAGGCATCGGCAAGGGCGTTTGCCACGCGTGCGGCCCGTTCAGGATCGGTATCAGTCACCACGAGCTGAACTACATTGCTGTCCTGGTTTCGGGCAAGGGCAAGGCTCCCAAGCACCTGGCCAGGGTCGTCATTGAGGCCGGCTTGGCGCAATGCACGGGCAACAAAGTCACTGGTGCGGATCAAGTCTTGGTAGGACGCAAGCCGGTTCTTGGCATAGAGGTCGAGCCAGTAGTCAGGCGGTTGAGCAACAGCCATGAGCCGAACGCTGACTTGGTAGGTAGGTGGCTGGGTGCGACTGTAGCCATAAGCGACCAGGGCTGCTGCCACTCCGGCCAACAGAACGATCCACCAGCGTCGGAGGACGATTGCCAGGTATTCCTCAGGACGCACGGCGCTTCCTCCTCGGCGACATCGGGACAACGGCGAGCACGGGGAGACCAAGTGCGTGCCGGACGTCTTCCGGGGAGTGCAAGGTATCGGCAAGGTAATCAGCCAGGAAAGCAAGGAAGATTCCGACCGCAAGCGCGAGCACGAGCTGGATCGCCCAAATCAGGCGAGCGCGAGTGATATCCGCGACAGCACCATGAGGTGCCTCGATAACTTGGACGATCGCTTCGCGTTGCGGATCGGAGAATCCGAAGTACTGCGTGCCGCGCTCGCGCAGCCGCTCCACTGCGGCGGTGGCAATCGCCACCGCTCGCGAGGCGTCCGGTGAGGTCACGGTGAGGAGGAGGGCGCGGTTGCGTCGCGTCACCGTGATACTCCCCTGTACTTCGCCTGGTTCGACTGGGGTGCCCAGAAGTTCGCTCGCCCGCTGGGCAACATCGCTGGCAAAGACGTTGCCGCGAACAACCTCCGTGAAGTCATCAACAGTATATTCGTTTGTCAAGTAAAGATAGTACTCGTCGTAGCGGTACACATCGCGGGGTGCCTCCTGCGGCAGACGTGTGACGATGACAGCGGCAGTGGCGGTGTAGTGCGGCCGATACTGGAGCGCTTGGACGAGAATGGCGAGGAAGGCGAGGCCGGGAACGAGCGCCACCAGCCAGCGGCGACGCCAAAGGACGGCGAGGTACGCTCTCAGTTCCACGGGGCGAAGACCTCCTCTCTCCGGCGAGTGACGCCTTTGGCGGCGAGTTGCGTTTCCACAAAGGCCATGAACTCTGCCCGAAAGCGTTCCGGGCGAAAGCGCTCAGCGTGGGTACGGATGGTCACGGGATCAAAGTGCAGGTGGTCGAAGCGGCGGAGCGCCGCAAGGAGTGAATCGACGGTCTGTTCGGGGAAAAGAAGGCCAGTCACGCCATCGATCACCGTCTCAAGGGCGCCACCCCGGGCCAAAGCGATGGCGGGGCGACCAGCCGCTTGCACTTCGACCTGAGCGATGCCGAAATCGTCCTCAGCTGGGAAAATCGCTGCTCGGCAACGGGCGTAGAGGGCGAACTTCTCGTCGTCAGAAACGCTCCCCAGAAACTGGACGGTCGGTCCAGCAAGACGCTCCAAGGCCAGGCGAGCGCGACCGTCACCGACGATCTTGAGGGGTAGGCGTAAGGTGTTCGCTGCCTCGATAACAAGGTCGAGACGCTTATAGTGCACGAGCCGGGAGACGACGAGGAAATACTCGCTGACTTCTTCGGGCGGCACGATGTGCGCACGGTCAACCGCGACCGGTGGATGGATGACTGTCGAGTCGCGTCCCCAGAAGCGCCGGACACGATCTGCGACTGTGCGGGAGTTGACCGCAATCGCATCAATCCGTTGTGCTGTGCGCCGATCCCACCGGCGAAGCCAGGCCATGAATGGTGGAAGGAGGCGCTGGAGCAGGGGAGAGAGTTCTTCGCGGGCCGCGTACTCTGGGAAGTTCCAGGCAAAGCGCATCGGGCTGTGACAATAGCAGATGTGGAGCGTGCCAGCAGGGACACGCACGGCCTTGGCAAACGCACTCGAGGAGCTGATGACGAGATCGGCTTGGTTCAGGCGGAGTTGCGAGAAGGCGAGCGGATAGAGCGGAAGGTAGCGCTGATGGCGACGGTGGATGCCGGGCAGGTGCTGGAGCCATGTCGTGCGGATATTCCAGGAACGATAGAAGCTCGGGAGTTGTTCCGGGGCATACATCGAGGTGTAGACGGGCGCATCCGGGAAGAGCTCGTGGAGGATCTCGAGCACACGCTCGGCACCACCGTATTGGTTCAAGTAGTCGTGAACGATCGCAGCCCGCACGATGCGCTCCACCTCCAACCCCAGCCCATGATAGCGCATGGAGCATGGGGCGGAGGTGAGCGCAGTCTCTCCAGGTCAGGCGAGGGGATCGGGCTGCTCGGCGACCCAGGTGCCGAGACGGACAATGATCTTCCCGAATCGGAGACGCCAATTGCGCGGGGACGATGAGAGAGCAGCTGCTCGTCGGTGAGCAGCAGCGGCAGATTCAAAGTCTCGTCTTCGAAGGGCAGCGAGTCGTTCGTCAATCCACGGGGTCATGGGAACTCCTTCCGCCGAGCTCGTCACCCCTTGACAAGCCAGGCTCCTCTTCCGCAACTCGCACAAGTGTGTCACTTGTCATGTGCTCACGTTGTGACTATTTTGGAGCCTTCCGTTGCTCAGTGTGAGAAACGCAACCTTCCACGCTCGATAAATATGTGTTCGTGTGGGACTCCTCTGCGCGGTGCGCGCTGGCCATGGAGTCCGTTTCTCCTCTCACCGTAGTCGCGGTCAACGCCAGTGCTCGGACTTGGATGGAACTCTGTCGCGGGGTCGTGTTTGGAGGTGGCTGTGTGGTCTAGAGGACGGCCGAGATAACGCGCACGGCTATTGGAACCGTGGTCCAAAGTTGGGAGAGCTGCTACTCCACGAACGTGTAGCGCATGATGGGGCGTGTTGGGCTCTGGCGCGCTACTTCAACGAATCCCAGTTCCCGAAGGACCCGTGCGAGACCAAGGCAGAGCTGTGTCGGCGGGAGGTGCCCCTCACGATCGATCGGGTAGGCTTCAACCGCTGGTGCGCCGGCAGCCTGGGCGTAGGCGAGGGCGCCACGGAGGAGAGGACGGAGGAGTCCACGACCGCGGTATGCGCGGGCAATGTAGAGGCAGACCAGGGACCACACCGGTGTCTGATCGATCGCGGCACGTTGACGCGAACGTGCCAGGCGGGGGTAGAAACGACGCGGGCCGAGTGCGCACCAGGCAACGGGTTCGTTGTCCAGGTATCCCAGAATACCGGGGGGTGGGCCAGCGACGACGCGCTGGTGGAGGAGAGTCCGGCGCTCGGCAGGTGAGCGCTGTTGAAACTCTCGCCCGGTCAGCCAGTACCACGTACACCAGCAATTGCTGAATGCGCCATTCGGCCCGAACAGCCGCTCGAGGTCGTCCCACCGTTCAGGGGTGACAGGAACAATATGAAGATCCATCACAATCTGCATCCCGGCTAATACGCACCACGACCGGTTAAGACAACTGGGACAGTTCGCAGGATGACTTTGAGATCAAGCCAGGGGGACCAGTTTTCGACGTAATAGAGATCGAGGCGAACCATCTCGTCAAAGGTGAGGTCACTGCGCCCGTTGACCTGCCAGAGGCCGGTGAGCCCTGGAGTGACAAGCAGGCGTTGCAGGTGCCAGTCCTGGTATTCGGCCACCTCTTCTGGGACGGGTGGGCGCGGACCAACGACGCTCATTTCGCCCTTCAGGACGTTGAAGAACTGCGGGAGCTCGTCGAGACTTGTGCGGCGGAGAAACCGACCGACGCGGGTCACGCGGGGATCATCACGCAGTTTGAAGAGCAGGGCGCTGCGCCCCGTTGCACGTCGCAGCGCTTCCTGCTGCCGGTCGGCTCCGTCGACCATGGAGCGGAACTTGTAAAGGGTGAACGGTTTTCCACCCTTACCGATACGAGTCTGGCGGAAGAGGACCGGGCCAGGTGAGTCGAGCTTAATAGCAAGAGCAATAAGCAGCATGAGGGGGGCAGCGAGGACAAGGACTATCGTGGCAATGGCGAGGTCCATTGAGCGCTTGATCCACCAGTTCCAGCCCCGGAGGCGACTCTCCTTGATACCGATGAGTGGGAGGCCGGCAACTTCACTGATCTGGACACGGTCAAGAGCGAGTTCAAAAAGATCAGGGACGAGGGAGAACGCGATATCCAGCTCGCGACACTGCTCAACGACTTCTAAAACCCGGTCGTGATGGGCGGGCGGGAGCGCAACGATCACCTCATCGACCTGCGTCGAGCGGAAGCGGTCGACCGCTTCGTCCAAGGTACCAAGATACGGTGGCTGGATGACGCCGCGCTCGGTGCCGAGCGCGAGGGGCTCGAGGGGGGGCTCGAGATCAATATAGCCGAGGACTCGGTAACCAAGGCGTGGATGGTTGTACAGATACTGCATGATGCGGCGAGCGGCGGGCCCGGAGCCGATGACCACCACCCGGTCGACTCCCCGTTCATGGGCCCAGAGCCAGGCACGAATCCACCGTCCGACGAGCCGTTGCGTGACCAGCAGTCCAATCGCGAGGATCCACGCGTAGATGAAAATCAGACGGGAGGGAGAGAAGCGAGAGAGGAAGCTATACAGGATGACGAGTGCCATCGCCGTTGTCACCCCGCTGGCGATGATCGAGGCCTCGTCCAGGAAGCTGGTCCAACGGGGGAGCCGGTAGAGACCACGGACGGTCAGGATGAGCAGTGCCAGCACAACAAAGAGCGCCGTCCGACCGACGAAGGCGCTGAATGGTTGGATGAAACCAGACGGAACGTCCCCGCCAAGTTCCCACGTATATCGGATCTCATAAGCAAACCAAAAGGCGAGTGCCAGCAGTGTGCCGTCGAGCGCTGCTTGAACGAGACGAGGCAGCCACGTGCGCTGCCAAGAACGACGTCGACGCGTGGTGCGAGTGTCCTCGCTTGTCTGAACTCCCAATCCCGCTTCCCTTTCGCCGTGCGCTGCCGCCGCGTCGTTGTCCATCGTGCCCCCCAGGCAACGCGCTGCACGGGCGTAGTATAACCGACGCCTCCGGTTCGCTAGGACCAGCTGGCGAGCTTCGCCTGGAGACGGTCATGCGCACGAGCGGGCATGATGTCCGGAGAGGCTTTGAACGCTGTGTCACCTCGGCAACAACGTTGCAGGGGTCTTCTCCACATCACGGCGTTGCTCGTTCCGCACGTCCCTTCTCGGGTATGGGGCAGGATCTTTCCCACGGAGACGGCATACGGGGCCGAGCAGGAGCCCTCCCTGGTTGAGTGGCAGGGCAGGCCTTTCCGCCCGCGTCTCCATGCCGTGCGAACAGAGCGCTCTGCGTGTTCTGTCGATGGTCTCTCGTATGGCGAACTTGGGCCAGTCGACCAGCAGAACGAGAGCAGGCTGCGACGGTGAGCCTGCTTGCGCCCGGGTGAGACGTCCCAGAGCGGCTTCAGCCGGCGCCCAGTTTGATGGAGAGTGTGGGCCATCCTACTGGAGAATGCGAAAACCCTCACTCCGGGGTGCAGTTGTCCGGCATTGGCCGACGTGTCCGTGGGGTTGCGCAATGGATGGCGAGTTGGGTGCACCTGGTCAAGGAGCGCTCGTCAGGCGTCTTGTGGACCTTGCTCTGCTGAGGGGCGGAGTAAGCCACTGAGAGCTTGGACCGGAACAGACCCGGTCACCCAAAAGACGCTGCGAGGAACAGATTGAGCTGCCGCAGCGAACTAGTGGTGTTGCGCAGGTAGTCCAGTCTAATGGGAAACCGGGTGGCGTGTCACAATCGGTCACCAGCAGGGCGTAGGAGGGCACGGGGAGCAGTGTAGGATTGACCGGGAGCGTGCCAGAACCAGGCGAGGAAACGAGGAGCGGAGGATGGAACGACTCTGGGCGCCGTGGCGGTTGCGGTACGTCGAGGGGGAAGTGCGGCACCGCGGGTGCATCTTCTGCGAGAAACCTGCAGCTGGTGACGATGTCCGCGAGCTGATTCTGCTCCGGGGAGCGCGGGCCTACCTTATCATGAATCTTTTTCCGTATAATACCGGTCACGCGATGGCTGTGCCCTTTCAGCACGTGGCAGACCTTGCTGAGCTCGACCGGGAGACAACGGCGGAACTGTTCGAGCTCGTGACGTGGCTTACGGTCGCCCAGCGGCGGGCGCTACGCTGCGATGGGTTCAACGTGGGACTGAACCTGGGAGCCGTTGCCGGTGCCGGGATCAGCGATCACCTGCATGTGCACATTGTGCCGCGGTGGCAAGGTGATGCGAATTTCATGCCGATCCTTGCCAACACGATGGTGATTCCAGAACTCATCCCGGTGACCTACGCCAAGCTGCGGGCGGAATTAGAGGTTTCGAGCTTTGGGCGTGCCGAGGGCGTCGTGCCGCAGGCGGGAGCAATCGTCTGGCTACCTGACGAGGGGAAACTGGCATTGCGGCGAGCGGCCGATGGCACGATTGTGCTGCCGAAAGGGCACATTGAGCCGGGCGAGGCTGCGTATCGAGCGGCGCTTCGCGAAGTTGCAGAAGAGCAGGGGCTAGTGGGGGAGGTCATCGGCTGGGGCGGGGTCTTGGAGTTCGCTGCCGGGGGGCGTCCGCGCCGCGTGGCGTATCTCCTCGTGCAGGCGCGGCCAGGTGCCGATTTCGAGCGGCATGTGGGTCATGACACGCTCCTGTTCGAGCCGAGTGAGGCAGTTGAGGCGTTAACGCATGAGGACACGCGTCGGTTGGTGATCAAGACGCTGCAACGGTTCGGGATTCCGGTGGTAATGCGGTCATGAGACGGCGTTCCCTGGTGACGACTATGGTGGTGACCGTCCTCCTTGTGCTTGGGGTGCCCTTCAGCCGCTCCATCGCTGTACCGCCGGCGGTCTGCCTTGCTGTGGGGGATTCACTGGCAGCCGGGATCGGCAGTACGCTGCCGCGGGAACGCAGCGCGGCAGCGATTCTCTGCCAGTGGAGCGGGGAGTTCTTCGGTGAGCGGACAGAGCTGGTGAGTATCGCTGTCCCTGGAGAGCGAACCAACTCCTTCCGCACTGAAGGCCAGCTCGACCGACTGCGCGAAACCGTGGAAGCAGCACAGCGGCGCGGCAGCACAATCCGCTTTGTCCTCGTGAGCTTGGGTGGGAACGATCTTCTGGCTCTCCAGAACGCGAACGAGAGTGAGCGAGACCGTGCCTTCGCGGAGTTCCAGACGAACATTGGCGAAGCTCTCGCTGCGATCCGTCGGACCGTTGGTGAGGTGCCGCTCTTGGTACTGACACTGTACGATCCGACCGAGGGGGATCCGGGAGCCGAGCGTAGCGAAAGCTGGTGGGTGGCACAGTTCAATAGCGAGCTCCGTACCCAGGCGAACGCAGTGGGGGCGTCGGTGGTCGATCTGGAGAGTCTGTTCCGCGGACACAGCGCGGAGTGGACCTGGTGGCCGGTCGATGTGCATCCGACGAACGAGGGCTATGAGGCGATTGCACGAGCGGCCTGGAAAGCGCTCGGGCGGGATCAGGAGGCGCCGCAGATCCGGATCGAGCGACCGCGGGATGGAGCGCAGGTGGATCGTCGGTACCTTACCGTCCGGGTACGCGTGACGGATGCGGGTGGGGTTGAACGTGTGAGCGTGTGGGTGGACGGCCAGGAAGTCGGTACGCTCGATCCATTGTCCGAGCGCGATGAGTGGATCACACTGTGGGAGACACCATGGCCGACGGCGGGGCCGCCGATCACTCTGGAAGTGCGAGCGAAGGATCGCGCGGGGAACGAAGGTCGGGCAGCGGTCCGGTTGGAGCGTTTCAGTGAGTGAGACGAGGCCCGATCCAACCGTAGAGCACACGGTGGATGACACGCCGGACTTGGAAGGGCGGTTGGGAGCGTTCACGCTCTCCGACCTCTTGCAGATGCTCGGCTACACGCACAAGACAGGCACACTCACCCTGATCCAGGGCTGGAACACACGGACAATCACTTTCGAGCAGGGGCGGATCACCTATGTGGCGGCAGGGTCGCGTCTCCCGACATTACCAGAGCTTTTGGTGCGTGCTGGCCGATTACCGGCGAGGAAGCTCGAGGAGCTGAGCGCAGAAGAGTCAGACGAGGGGCGGTTACTGACCCGGCTCGTGCGCGAGGAGAAAATAACGGCGGAAGAGATCCAGCGGTGCCGGGAGCAGCAGCTCGAGATTGCGATCTACACGCTGTTCCTTTGGCGGAACTGCCGTTTCGCATTCCGCGCGAATGTCTGCCAGTACGAGGACGGTATTCCGATCACGGTCGACAGCCTCCAGCTTGTCCTGGAAGGAACGCGCCGTGTCGACGAGTGGATCCAGCTCAGCCCGGTGATTCCCTCTGTCTCGATGATCTTCCGGAAGCGTGGGCCGGTGCGACCATTGCCCGTGGAGTTAGCAACGATGTATGAGCTCGTGGACGGGCAACGCGATGTGGCGACGATCGCACGCGAAGCTGGATGGACACAGTTCGAAACTGCGCGAGCACTCTACCAGCTGCACCAGCTGGGCATGGTCGAGGCGGTTCCGCCGAACCGAGCCAAGATCATCGAACTCTTCACACTGGCTGTGGAATCGATCTACCTCAAGCTTGTCCTCTATGACTATCCGCGGGTTGCGCTGGAGTTTGAGCAGCAGCTGAATCGCTTTGCGCGGCAGCACGGGTTGCGGGTGCGCATGGCTGCCGGGCGCGTGATTAAGACCGATCGTGAGACGCGGTTGAGTTCAACCGAGCTCATTGACCTGTACAAGCTGTTCATTGCGATCCAGAACAACAAGTTTCAGAAACTGTTCGATCCGACAATCGCACGAGGGTTGATGGAGGGGCTCTACCGGCACGTTGATCCGGAACTGCAGCAGATGCTCCGGATGTACGAGTTCTACCAGATTGAAGGCCTCTTCCCGCGCCGGGTGCAGCGACCGGTCGAACAGCGCCTCGAGCAGTGAAAACACACCACAAGCACAGGAGATTTCACGCTCTCCGCCCTGGATAGACCTCGAGCGCAGCAGCGAGCAGGGATGCGGCGTGCTCGAGGACAGCCTCGGACTCAACGAGGGCGAGGCGGATAGCTTGCTGTCCACAGCCAGGAGTGGCATAGAAGCCGCGAAGGGGAGCAACCATCACCGTTTCACCACCGAGCGCGAAGTCGGTGAGGAGCCACGCGGCAAAACGCTCCGCGTCATCAACCGGGAGTTCAGCGACGAGATAGAGCGCACCCGCTGGCGGGATCGGGCGAACGCCGGGGATCTGCCGCAACGCGGCGAGCATCGTGTCACGACGCCGTCGGTAGGTTGTGACGACCTCGACGATGTAGCGCTCCGGCGCATCGAGCGCGGCCATGGCGGCGAGTTGTGCGACGAGGGGAAGCGAGAGGCGTAGTTCGGCCAGCGATGCCGCCGCCGCGGTGACGTCGCGGTTTCGGCTAATCAGAGCACCAATGCGAAGTCCGCACGCGTTGAAGCGCTTGGAAATACTGTCGATGACGATGGCATGGCCATCGAGCCCTGGCATTTCCAGTGCGCTGGGCGCGCGTGTACCGCTGAAGACGAGCTCGCGGTACGTCTCGTCACTGTAAAAGAACAGGTTGTACGCGATCGCCAGCTCAGCGAGAGCCTGAAAGGCTGCACGATCATACAGTGTTCCAGTGGGGTTCGAGGGACTACAGAGGAGAATACCTCGCGTGCGCGGGGAAATGCGTGGACGGACGGCTTCGGGAGAGATCGGACCATAGCGGTCAGGGCTGGGTACCGGCACGAGTTCGACGCCGGCGGCAGTCAGGATACCCTGGTAGGGTGCATAGAACGGCTCGGGCACGAGCACCTGGTCGCCAGGATCCGTGGTGGCGAGGATAGCAAGCCAGAGCGCTTCGCTTGCCCCACCGGTCACCACGACTTCCTCCGGGTTGATCAACAGGCCAACCCGTTGGTAGTACCGCACCCAGGCAGCAATGAGGTCGGGAATCCCGCGTGACGGGGTATAGGTCGGTCGCTGGCTGGCCGCCGCTGCGATTGCAGCACTGACGCCGGGTGGGGGAGGGAGATCGGGTTGGCCAATGTTGAGATGAATCACGCGGATACCGCGCGCTTTGGCTGCATCGGCGAGGGGAACAAGACCACGAATCGGAGATGGCGGAATCGCTTGCGCGCGGGTCGAGACGTTCGGTGCGACTGTTCGCTGGACCATTGTGCCTCCCCCACCCAACGACACGTACGGCCCACCAGTGTAGCACTCATGTGTGACGCAGTGCGAGCGTCTTTTCGAGATACCGGAACGGCGGGAGGCAAGGGGCTCGGGGAATGACGAAGGGGGAAGCAGAGAAGCCTTGCTGCCAAGCCCTGGTGCACCAGGGGCTGGTTGCCGTTCAGGGAGAGTCGGCAGAGAGCATCACCGGAGCCGCGTCGCGTGCTACGCTTGCAAAGGATGGCAAACGCTCCCGCGGAGGGTGATCCGGTGCGTGTTCGAGCGGAGGTCGCGGACACGACAGGGCGCGACCTGCACGAGCCTGGTGCAATCCTTCTCCTCTCTTGTTACGAGCTCGGCCACCAGCCGCTGAGTCTCGCCATGCCGCTTGCCTACCTGCGAGTAGCGGGATACCACCCGCTGGCGATTGACACGGCGGTACAGGAGCTCCCCGCGGCGGCGATCAAGCGAGCAAGGCTCGTGGCCATCTCCGTCCCGATGCACACTGCCCTCCGTTTGGGTGTGGGGCTTGGCGAGCGCATCCGGGCCGTGAATCCTGGGGTGCACCTCTGCTACTACGGCCTCTATGCCTGGTTAAACCGTGACTATCTGCTCCGAGAACTCGCCGATAGTGTGATCGGCGGTGAGATCGAGGTACCCCTCTTAGGCCTGGTTCAGGCGCTGGAGCGCGGTGGGCCAGTCACAGTGCCCGGGGTTGTGACGCGGGAGCAATCGTCTGCGCCAGCGCTCGTCCGCGTTGGTTTTCCAGTTCCAGCTCGCGACGTTCTGCCACCACCGCGCCACTACGCGCATCTGATCATCAATGGCCAGGTCGTGCCGGCAGGATACACAGAGGCAACCCGTGGGTGTCATCATACCTGCGCACATTGCCCCGTCGTGCCAATCTACCGTGGACGGTTTTTTGCCATCCCACGCCAAGTGGTCCTCGCGGATATCCGGCAGCAGGTGGCCAACGGTGTCCGGCACATCACCTTTGGTGATCCTGACTTCTTGAACGGGCCGACCCATAGCCTGCGCATCTGCCGTGCGTTGCACGAGGAGTTCCCGGACGTGACCTTTGATTTCACAGCGCGGATCGAGCACATCGTCCAACATCGGAACCTGATGCCGGAGTTTCGGCGGCTCGGCTGCGTTTTCGTCGTCTCGGCGGTCGAGCTTCTCAGCGACCGGGCACTCAAGGCGATCCGGAAGGGTCACTCGCGGGCCGACGTGCTTGAAGCGCTTCGCGTCTGCGACGACGCGGGCATCGCGCTGCGACCCTCGCTCTTGCTGTTCACTCCCTGGACAACCCTGGGGGACTACCTGGAGCTTCTGGAGTTCATTGAGGAAGAGGAGCTGATCGAGCACGTTGATCCGGTCCATCTTTCTATTCGCTTGCTCATCCCGCCAGGCTCGGCGCTGCTGGAGGTCCCAGAACTCCGGCCGTACTTGGGACCGCTAGATGAGGCGAACTTCACTTATACCTGGCGGCATCCAGACCCGCGGATGGACGAACTCCAGCAGGCTGTCGCCGAGCTTGCGGAGCGGGCGACGCGGGAGGGCTGGGATCCCTATACCACCTTTGCGGCGATACGCGCACTGGCCTGGGAGACTGCTGGAAAGCAGCCACCCAGTGAGCCGCCGCGACGTCGACGGAAGCGACCGTCCCCACCGCGGCTCACCGAATCATGGTTCTGCTGAGCGGAGCCGCTCGCGGAC
Source organism: Thermomicrobium sp. CFH 73360 (assembly GCF_023806465.1). Taxonomy (GTDB): domain Bacteria; phylum Chloroflexota; class Chloroflexia; order Thermomicrobiales; family Thermomicrobiaceae; genus Thermomicrobium. Next base: position 112,228 of record NZ_JAMSLS010000006.1, read on the forward strand.
CCGGTGGGTCCTGCAGAATCCTAAGGAGGGTCGCAAGTCAACGAGGCGAATGATCGTGCCCACTCGCCTTGTCGGTCAGTGGGATGAGCAGGAGCGATGCAATCAGCGCGGTGAACGCGAGAGCGAGAAACAGTGAAGTGCCGGTGACGAGACCAGGGACGAGTCCCCCGAGGATTCCGCCAACCGAGCCAACACCGTTGACGATGCCCACCGCGATTGCAGCCTGTGCTCCACCGGCTTCGGCGGCTGCGACGCCAACGATTAACGACTCCGCGGCATAGAGGGTGATACCGAGCGCGAGGAGGACGAGCGCGATCAGCCACCAACGTTGAGTCCGTGCCGCAACAGGGAAGAGAAGAAGGGCCACGGTACAGCCGAGTAAGGCAAAGACAGCAGGCCGGACGCGGTGTCCCCCAAAGAGTCGATCCGAGATCGTGCCAGCGAGGAGTGGGCCGGCCAGGCCGGCGAGCCCGAGCAGTCCAGCGATCGCCGTCGCGACGCCGGCGGCGATGAAGGGTAGGGCGTCGCGGACAAGCACTGGTGCCCAGAAGACGGTCGCATAAATAACCGGCTTGAGGAGAAAATCGGCACCGCTGAGGAACCAGAGTGAACGACTACGGAGGAGCGCGAGAGCTTGTCTCTCACTGGCTCGCAGATGCTGGCTCGCCCGATCCGGTGCGAACCAGACGCGCAGCCACAGTGTGTAGGCGACGGCGACGAAGAGTGCGATCATCCCGCCCGCAAGCGGTGCGGCGCGCCACTGGCCGATGACCGAGTACGCGAACCAACCGAGAAGGACAGGAGCAGCAAGCGCCCCGAAGGCATAGCTCGTGCTGAGGATCCCGAATGCGACGCCACGCCGCTGCGGCGGAGTATGTTGTGCGACATCACTACAGACTGCGGCCCAGCCGGTGGCTTGTGCGGCACCTTGGATGAGGAGCGCGGCCAGCAGCAGCCAGGCGGTGGGCGTCGCAGCGAGAAGCAGTGATGCCGCGCAGGCGGTCAGGAGTCCGAGGGTGACTAGTCTGCGCGGGCCCACGCGGTCGGTGAGGGCGCCGGCCACGAACTGACCGGCGGCGTAGACGGCGAGGAAGAGCGCGTCGGCGACGCCGAGAAAGACACGCGAGAGGCCGAGGGTCGGGTCGGCCAGGAGTCCGAGTTTACTGGCGGCGAAGGCGAGGCGCGGAAAGTAGAAGGCAGCATAGGCCAGCCAGCTGGCGGCGAGGACGTGATTGGGGTGGGGTTGGAGTTTGGACGGCTCGTCGTCAGCAGGGGGCACGCGAGACTGCCGTGTCGGGCGGAGCTGCACGCAACCTCCTCCTCATCCCAGCGTACAGTAGTCCACCATTCGGCGATCCTCAAGCCGGAGGAGCGGTGCGGAACGTCGACGGAGAGGGCGGGCCCGGATAAGACGACTCGAGCAGAACCAGGGGGTGCAGACGTCTCAGGAGCAGGGACGGAGCGGCTCACGGGCGATCGAGTGCTTCCCGCGGTACTACCAGAGGCCACGACGTGTCTGCAGCCTGGATGGATAGTGGCGAGCTCGGTGGCAACGCAGCGGACGTCACCACCGAGCTCCCACTGTCTTAGGGCCTGGCGAGGATGACATCGAGCACAGCTGACTGGCCGTCCCGGACGTGGGCGAGTGCACGCCGCAGCGCGGGGAGGATTTGATCCGGTTCCTCAACGCGCTCGCCGTATGCATCGACCGACTGAGCGAGGAGATCAAAACGTGGGGTGGGCGCGAGTTCGATACCGACGAACTCGCCGGTCTTGACGGAGTATCCCTCCGGATATGCTGCGACGAGTGGGCGCTTGGTGGCGTTATAACAGGCGTTGTTCACAATTACGACGAGGATGGGTGCCTTGGCCTGCCGTGCGATCCACAGACTCGCCTCGGGGACGCCGAAAAGGAAGGAGCCGTCGCCGATCAAGCCGAGCACGGTGCGGTCCGGAGCGGCCAGCTTGGCTCCGATTGCCGCGCCGAGCCCCCAGCCGAGACCAGATCCCCCGCTCTGGTACCAGCTTCCGTAGGTTGTGGACTGGATCTGGCAGAAGAGCGGGACCTGGCTCGTGATCGCTTCGTCGATGACAAGGAGTTCCGGGTTTTCACGCCGGAATTCCTCGAGGCAGTAGCCAAGCCATTCGACGGTGATCGGGCGGGTAGTGGCCTGAGCAGCAGCGCGTTGCCGCCACTCGGCGCGTCGGGCGGCCGAGGCGGCGGCGAGACGCTGACGGCGCTCTTCGATTCGCCGACGGTCTGCTTTGGTCAGCAGATCGCGGGCGGCAGCGGCAAGAGCCGGCAGGGCTGCGCCGGTATCGGCGCGGATTGGGAGATCAACCGGGAAGCTCCACAGCGGGATGCGCTCCTTGACGGGATCCAGGTCGATCTGGATGACCGTGGCATCCGCGGGGAGCGGTGTTCGCGTTGGGATGTATGGCACATCGTGGTCAAGGATCAGGACAACGTCGGCTTCAGCAAGGCCATGCTCAAGTCCATAGTTGTAGCCCTGGTGCAAGGGGTGGTCAGCTGGGAAGTTGGCGCGTGTCCGCCACTCGACGACCGGAAGGGCAAGGAGTTCGGCGAGTTCGAGAAGCCCGTCCCACCCAGCACGGGAGCGGCCGCTTGCGGCGGTGAGGACCAGGGGACGCTCGGCGCGGACGAGGAGCTCGGCGGCCTGGCGGAGAAGGTCAGGATCGCCAGCACCAAGGCGAGCCGGCGGGAAGCGGCGGGGGTCGGGGATGCGCACACGCTCGACCCGTTCCATGATCACCTCGCGTGGCAAGGTGAGGTAGACCGGGCCAGGAGGATCGCTCTCCGCAATCTGGTAGGCGCGGGTAACGACCTCGGCGACTTGGTCAGGGCGGCGGAGTTCATAGTCCCACTTCACGTAGTTGCGGACAATGCCGTGTTGATCGAGCTGCTCCTGCAACCAGTGGATGTAGCCGTCGCGGGTTCCACGAACGCTGGGGTCGGTGGTGTAGGGGGCGCGTCCAGCACTGAGGAGGACGGCGGCGCGGCCACGCTGGGCGTTATGCACCATCGCTCCCAGGTTTTGTGTCCCGACATCAACATGGACCAGGACGGCTTGTGGCCGGCCAGAGACCGCGTAGTAGCCGTGCGCGGCCGCGAGTGCTGGAACCTCGAAGGGGCACAGGACGACCTGCGGTGCTGGCTGCCCAAGTGCGCGGCGCTTGGCGATCGCTTCTTGGATCGGGAAGGTATCGGTGCCGGGGTTGAGGAAGAGGTAGGAGACACCGTGCGCGAGGAGCGCCTCGACGTACGCTTCGGCGATCTCGACATGATGGAGTTCGCGTGTTCCTGGTGCCGGGGCCACTTCGACCCGTTCAGCCATCTGAATCCTCCTGTGACGCATGCCGTCTCGTGGCACGCCAAGTGTACGGCTGGGCGACCGGCTCGACGAGGCACACGTTCAGTAGAGCTGAACCGCCGCATCGCTTGGCGGATTGGGGCGAGGAAGCTCCCGAGGAACCGAATCGGCTCTGACGGTGCAGACAGCGGGTTCGGAGGGTGTCTCCACGCTCGGGCGGCGGGACATGCAGTCGAGGGCCCTCATCCCCGCGGTCTTTTCCCTGCGGATGAGGCCAACTGAATAGCGTGCCTGGCAACGCGCCTACCGTGCACGTCTTTTCCCTGCGGATGCGGCCGACTGTGTGCGGGGGTAAGTGGTCCAGTGGTGATCCAGTGGTGAGGAGTGTTGGGGAGGGCGCGAGTAGCTTCATCGTTGAGGTGAGGGTGAGGGCGTCGTACACTGGCAGTTGCGTGTGACTGGAGCGGAAGGGGACTGCTATGCCGACTGTGGCGGAGGTGGTTGCGCGGGAACTCCGGTCAGCTGGAGTAGACCGGGCGTTTGGGCTGCCGGGTGGCGAGGTGTTAGTCCTCCTCGACGCCTTGCGACGGGCTGGAATCTCCTTCACGCTCTGCCGGCATGAAGCCGTCGCCGGTACGGCGGCTGCAGTGTACGGGAAACTCCGTCGCACAGCTGGGGTAGCTGTCGCAACGCTCGGTCCCGGTGCAGCCAACCTGATGCTGCCGCTCGCCAATGCTTGGCTGGATCGAGAGCCACTCTTGGCGATCACTGCCGATCTCCCTGTGAGTTGGCCGGTGAGCCACACGCACCAGCGCCTGCCCCTCCACGAGGTGTACCGTCCGATTGTCAAGCATGTAGAGGCGGTCACGCCGCTCGACCCGCAGTCTGCGGTGCAGCGGGCTCTTTGGGCCTGCACCAGCGAACCACAGGGGCCGGCGTACCTCACGCTCTCCGCTGAAGATGCGGTGCAGCCGGCATCGTTCCTCCACGAGGGTGGACACCCCACAGCCCCAGTATTGACTGGGCAGGAGGAGAACGCCCGCCGTGCCGCGCACGAGCTCGCCCAACGACTCGCCGCCGCCGAACGACCACTGGTCATTGTTGGGCTTGGTGTGCGCCCGGAACGGGCACCACTGCTCCGGCAGTGGCTGCGGTCATGGCGGTTGCCCGTCGCGGTAACCCCGAAGGCCAAGGGCCTAATCGATGAGCACGATGAGGCCACAGACTTCGTCGGCGTGGTTGGTGGCATGGCGATTGATGACCTGATGATGGAGGCGGTTCAGCGGGCTGACCTGATTGTCGGGTTTGGCTTCGATCCGGTTGAGGTGGACAAGACCTGGCATGCCCACTTGCCGATTGTCTGGGTGCTGGAGTCGGCGCAGGCCACGGGCGTGCTGCCGCGCCGTGAGTTGATCGTGGCTGATCATGGAGCGTTGCTGGCGGCGCTGGATGAGCTCGCGCCACCACGTGTCTGGGAGCGGCCGTTCCAGGATGTACAGGTGGAGCGGAAGGCGATTGCCGCCGGCCGGAGTCGAGCGCCGGCGCAAGGACTGGCGCCAGTGCGGATCGTCTCCGTGTTCGCGAACACCCTCCCGCCGGAGACGATCGTCACCACCGATGTCGGCTCACACAAGTATCTGTTTGGCCAGTTCTGGCCGAGTCGGTACCCGGAAACGTTCTGGATGTCGAATGGGCTCTCAGGGATGGGGTATGGGTTAGCGGCAGCGATCGGAGCGAAGTTGGCGCGGCCGGAGGTACCGGTTCTGGCAGTACTTGGGGATGGTGGTTTCTCCATGGTCTGCCAGGAGCTGGAAACAGCGCGGCGGGTCGGCGCGCCGGTGATGGTGCTGGTCATCGCTGACTGCTCATATTCGTTGATCCGGATCGGGCAGGAGAACCGTGGGCTGCCGCGCTACGGCGTCGACTTCGAACCGATCGACAGCGTGCAGGTCGCCCGGGCCTGTGGCTGCGAGGGGGTGGTGGCGCGGACGGCTGAGGAGCTTGCGGCAGCGGCCGAGCAAGCGTTGGCGGTGACTCGCGCAGGGGTACCGTTTGTGATTGAAGTCCCGCTTGATGCCGAGGCCTACCGCCCGATCGTGTGACCGTGCGCATTCCGACAGTGCTCTTGCCTTCAATGAGGCAGCGGCTCGACCGCCTGGTCGCCAATGGCCAGTATGGCCTCGCCATTGTGCTACTTCGGCGTGACAGCTGGGAAGCTGTGGCTGATACGGCGGAGGCGGTCACCGCCAGCAGGGCTGTGTCCAGGGGCCGAGTTCGCGGCGCTTGAGCTGGGCACTGAGCCCATACTGACGGGCGACTCGGCACATCTGGGACTTGGTCACGCCGTTCTCCACGTACTCGATGGCGAAGACAGGCTTGCCGGCGCGGCGGAACGGAGCGGTGAGGTGGCACCAGCCCTCAGCGACACAGCTTTCGACCAGAATCCAGTCGAAGTGGGCGACGAGCTCCGAGGCTTGCTCGGCATCGTTCTTGAGGCCAATGGCAAGACCGCGCGCATGGGCTTCAGCGGCAAGCCAGCGGTTGAAGCGGAGCTGGTCGTCCGCCGTGAGCGGGAAACCGGTCTCATTCTGATAGCCGTTGAGGTTGTCGGGGTCGACGCCGTCGAACCCTTTGGCACGGCAGAGGTCGAGGCGAGCGCGGAGGATCGGTGCCAGGAGGTCGAGAAGACGGATATCGACCCACCGTTCGCCTGGCCAACCCTCGTATTCGTTGCCGAGTACCTCCGGGGGATAGGCTGCAGCATCGGGGCGCCAGTCTTCCCAGGCACCGGCATTAAGGTAGCAGACCACACGCTTGCCTTGCCGTTTGAGGCGAGTGACTGTTGCAGGATCAGTGTCGAAGAGGTCGAGGAAGACCACCTGGGCGTCACGAGGGACGGTGAGGTCCCCAGTGAACTGGATGTGCCAGCGAAGTTGGCCGCGCGGCTGCCACCAGCGCGGTGTTGCGGCTGCTTGGGGGAGTGAACTGCTGAACAGGAGCGCGAGCGTGAGACAGAGCGTCAGCATGCGGCGCATTGGTGATCCCTTCTCCTGCATCGCCGGGTGGCACCGGACGCTCAGTACTCTCAATGTGTTATTCGGCAGAAGAGGACTCGCCGTCAAGTGAAAACCATGGCGATGCTGTGATGGCGCACCCTGAATGCGACAAAGGGCGGGCCAGTTGCGGGTTTGCCTCTCAGGCGCCGCTCGACACTGCGGGGACAATGCGCTATGGTCAGCGTATCTCGCGGCGGTGAAGAAGGCGAGCTCCACAAGGAGGTGTTTTGTAGGGGGGCTCGGAAGGTCCAGAGGAGACTCGAGTCGTACCCTGTCGAGCCAGAGGCTTTCTCCCGACTATTGTCGCTAGCGCATGCGGGAAGGAGTGTCAACCATGGTGATCGCGCAAGCAGCGGTAGTTGAGCGACCGCACGGGCCGTTCGTCGTCGAGGAGGTCGAGCTGGAGGAGCCGCGCGAAGACGAAGTGCTCGTCCGGATTGTCAGTGCAGGGATCTGCCACACCGACCTGATCGTCCGCGACCAGTGGTACCCGGTGCCGCTACCGGCAGTGCTCGGGCACGAGGGAGCGGGTGTAGTGGAACGCGTCGGCGCACGGGTGCGGAAGGTGGCCCCGGGCGATCACGTAGTGCTGACCTTCCGTTCCTGTGGCGAATGTCACCACTGTCTCCGTGGCAAGCCGGCCTACTGTGTGCAGCTTTTCCCGCTCAACTTCGGTGGGCGCCGACCGGACGGTACTAGCCCGATTCGCTGGCGCGGCCAACCGATTACCGGGATGTTCTTTGCCCAGTCATCGTTTGCCACCTACGCGGTGGCGCACGAGCGCAACGTGGTCAAAGTACCCAAGGATGTACCACTGGAGCTCTTGGGGCCGCTCGGCTGCGGGGTGCAGACGGGCGCTGGCGCAGTCTTCAACTCGCTACGTCCACCGGCTGGGAGCTCTATCGCCATCTTCGGCACCGGCTCGGTGGGGCTCAGCGCACTGCTCGCTGCGCGTGCCGTGGGCTGCACCACGATCATCGGGGTCGATATCAACCCGGGCCGACTCGAGGTGGCTCGCGAGCTCGGCGCCACGCACGTCATCGACGCGCGGACGAGCGATCCGGTTGAAGAGATCCGGCGAATCACTGGCTACGGCGTGCAGTACAGTATCGAAACGACGGCAAATCCCAAAGTCTTCCGTCAAGCGGTAGATTGCCTGGATCAACTTGGTGTCTGTGGGCTGATCGGCGCTGCGCCGCTGGGCGCCGAGGTGGCATTGGACATGGGGACGATGCTCTTTGGTCGCATGGTGCGCGGGATCATTGAAGGGGACAGCGTCCCTGAGCTCTTCATCCCAGAGATGATCGCACTCTACCAGCAGGGGAAGTTCCCCTTCGATCGCCTGATCACCTTCTACCCCTTTGCAGCGATCCAGCAGGCAGCCGAGGATTCCGAGGCCGGACGCGTGGTCAAGCCGGTATTGCGGTTTGACTGAGCGGGCAACCAACAAGCGTGTGCACGCGTACCCCGTCGGGCGAGCATCACCACTGCCCGTGCCGGTGAGCAAGGCCTCGCAGGATCCTTGGTCGCTACGATACGGGCTTCGACCGCGTGCGAATGGCGCTCCTGCGAAGGCCTCACCGCGTGTTCCACGCCTCGGTGCGGAAGCGCTGCCCGCGGCGCCGCGCAGTCATGGCAGGGGTCCAAAGACCTCCGGATGCTCGGCGAACTGCTCGAGAAGCGGCCGGTCGTAGCGCAGGACGATGACGCGGTAGCCACGGCGGAGCAGGTTGCAACGGGTTTCTTTGTCCAGCTTCCGGACCCGTGGCTCGTCGTGGTGGGGACCGTCGATAAAGACAAGAATATTCGGGCGGTAGAAGAAATCAGCCCGGCAACGTGGCTCCTCGATGACCTTCTGCGCCTCATCCGGCAAGCGAAGGTCGTGCTCGTAGAGTTCCGTAACGACGTCACGTTCGAGCGAGGACTCGCATCGGGTGAGGAGCCAGTCGCGGTGCTCCTCACGAGACCGGGTGCCATGCCGGAGTTGCACTCGGCAAGTGGTCAGCTGCTGCAAGAGATCGCGGACGGCGAAGCGGTCGAGGAAACGCAAGTCGCGTGCCGAACTGTAGGTGAGCAGGCATTCTGAGCAGGCTCCGTCGCAGTCGGCTCGCTCCGTCTCAGGAGTGAAGTGACAGAGCCGGAGCGCTTCGCGTGCGACCTCCGCGAGTGCGTTGCCTTCTTCGACCAGTCGACGGAGGACACCGAGGCCGCCTTCGGCTTCCTCAAGGAAGAGGAGCGCCAGATGATCCCCGTCGCCGACCTCAGCCGTGCCGAGCTCCGTCTCCTCGAGTTGGAAAGCCTCGGCAAGCCCGCGGTGCAGCGCGACGCGGAGGGTCGTGCGTACCACGGGATTGTCGCGGAGCGTCGGATCGAGGAGGCGGAGGAGCAGCAGGTTACGGGTCTCCTGGACGGCAAGTGCCAAGCGACTGACATGTTGTGGTGTGGAGGCACGACGAGAAGTCCGCGCTTTGGAACGCTCCTCACCCATGACCTCGCCAGTCGCAAGGTCGATGAGAAAGTCCGGCTCGCTCTGAGCGCGCCACCCGCGGTTGAGGGTCAGAAGCGTGGCCGCGGGGGCGTACCGGAGAGCTAGGAGAGGGGTGCCGTCATCTGCCAAGACGTCGGCTTCGAGGAGCCGTGGGCTCGACTCGACAGCCGTGAAACGGAAGGCGAGCTCGCGGGTATACCCGGCCAGTTGCCGCTCCTCCTCGTTACAGGTAATCCGCTCGCGACGTTCCAAGCGGACATTTGGCATCTCGAGCAGCGAAACGTGCTCTGCGTTTGCTCCGGAGAGTTCCAGGCCGCAGGAGGAGCAGCGGTCGTCCTGCAGCTCGGCCCAGGCGGAGCAGCGACGACACAGCTTGCGGCGCACGATGCGCTGCTCAAGCGACCCGGCGCCGATGGGGACGAAGAAGCGGGCGAACTGCCACTTTGCCCCTTCGTGGTAGACCGTGGCGCCGGGAGCAAACTCGGTGATGGCCAGGAAGCGTGGCCGGGCGATGAATTCTCCTGCTCCGCGTGGGACCCAGGCCCGGACGGGGAGCGCCGGAAAGTTGTAGCCGGGGAGGAACTCCTCAGTCGCCAAGTAGCGGTACGGGTAGAAGTCACTCTCCTCCCGTGCCACCTCGACTTGGAGTAGGAGGTTGCGCTGGCGCAGTGCCTCCTCCTGCTGGCGGCGGGCCGCCTCCTGCTGATCGCGGGAATGGGAGCGCAAGAGCACCTGCTGCGCGCTCTCGAGCTGTTCAAAGGCGGCACGGTAAAGCTCGCGCCAGCGGTCGAAGGCACGGTCGAACCGTTCAGCAGCAGAATCGAGCAGTTGTTCGATCCAGCGCTCGGTGAACCAGCCCGTCCGCTCCAGTTCGGCGCGGTCATCGGCGGTGAGTACGCGTTGGATCCGCTGGAGTAAGCGTTGTCGTTGGCTGGGTGCGAGCTGGAGCTGGGCACGGACGTTATCGAAGAGTGGGAGTTCCGGGAGACGATCGATATCGATCACGCTGTTGACCGAATCCCGTAACGTCAAGCCGGTCTCGGAGAGCCATTCAGCGAGGAAGTGAGTGCGCAAGAGCGTCTCGTTGGCGAGGTCAAGGCGTGGGGCGCGGACGGCGCCGGCAACCATCTCCTCCCGGTGACGGAAGAAGTACTGGTCATGGCTGTGGAGGGCGCCACAGAAGGTGATGATCAGGCCGGGCTGTCCTTGGCGGCCAGCGCGGCCGCTGCGCTGAGCGTAGTTGGCGGGAGTTGGCGGGACATTGCGCAAGTGCACCAGGTCGAGGTCGGCAATATCGATCCCGAGTTCCATGGTTGGTGAGCAGACGAGATAGGGGAGGCGGCGACCGAGCGTGGGGTCACGCTTATCCTCCTCAGTCCAGCGGAAGCGGCGTTCGCGGCGCTGGCGTTCGCCGGGTGCCACCACTTGTGCGGTGTGCTCGCGTGCCTCGAGCGCGGCGAGCTCGGCGGCTGCCTCCTGATAGAAGCGCTGGAAAAACGCATTGGCCCGCCGCTCCTCCTCGCTGAGCTGTGTGCGTTCCCGCACAAGGTCGATGACAGGCGTTCCGTCACCGCGGCACCAGCGGAGTGCAGTATGGCGGAGGCGGATGGCAAGGGTGCCGTTGTCCTGCTCTCGTCGCTCGATCAGGCCGTGGCGTGCCAGTCGGTCCAGGAGCGCGGGGAGGAGCTCCGTGTAGGCGGTCGCGTCCAGGTTGAGTGTGCGGGTAAGGAAGCGGCCGAGTGGGGTAGATCGGGCCAAGCTGCGTGCGTCCTCGTCGTCGCTGGTTGGGGCAGGCCAGACAAAGGTGGTGGCGCGGCGTAGACCGCCTTGGCTGGGATCAATCCCCCAGAACTCGTTCAAAAGGTCTGTGGCGCGGCGGAAGAGTCGGCGCTGCTGGTCCTCGTCGGCGAGGATCGGCGCGTCGATGGCCAAAGCGCGGCGGAGGTGGTCGAGCACCGCACGGAGCAGGCGCTCGCGCTGGCTGGCAGAGAGTGCGGCCATGGGAGGTACCGCGGCCCACTCCGCATCGTCAGCGGAAAGTTCCGCAAGACCTCGATAGTCGAGGCGCAAGAGGCCGACATCCTCGAGGTTGGGCAGGGCGACACGCCAGCCGCGACGGAGGTCTTCATAGAGGCGATATTCCGTGAGGTCGTAGAAGCACGTGCGGACATCCTGCGCCGCTGGACTGTTGGAGACGAGGTCGTGCTGCTTGGCATAGTCGGCGAGCGTGAGCCCCATGTGGCGGACGACCGCTTCGGCTACCTCCTCGAAGGGGAGCGGCGAGCGTTCTTGGAGCGCCGAATAGAGTGCCGAACGGAGGACTGCGACGTGGACAAAGTCGTTGAAGTGCCCAGCTTGGAGCGAGGCGTCCTGCCGACTATCGGTGAAGGTGAGCAACTTATCGCGGCTACCGATCGCGCGGGCGTGACGGAGGAGGGAGACGGCGAGGATGGTCGTTGCTGAGCTTCGTCCCTCGCTGGCGAGGTAGGTGAGGCGCTGGTACTCTCCTTCGCGCCGCCCGTACCAGGTGCCGCAGGAAAGGCAGAGCCAGAACCGCTCGGTCTGGAGCCAGGCGGGGTAGGCGCCTTCAACTCCATGGTTGGTGAGCCGGCCGTCCGGGAAAACCGAGACGCGCTGCGGGACGCGGTCGCGCCAAGTGCGTCGGAGCTGACCCCGGGCGTCACGCCAGTCGTCTGGCAGCTGCTCAAGCGACCACTCGGGGACAGCCTCGGCGAGGACGAGGTAGCCGACGAGCGCTCCAGCCTCGTCGAGCACGAGGCCAGGTGGAGAGGGTTCGAGCCGGTCGCCACGCAAGAGGACGCGGTAATACTCCTGACCGCACACGCGGCAGAAGGCGAGCGGGTAGCGTGGATGGCTGCCGCTGGCGCGCGGCTCGGTGGCAAAGCGACGCTCGGGAGACGGCTCCAATGTCGCGTAGAGGGCGTGGCTTTGGGAGATAAACTGGTGCAGCTTGAAGGCAAAGAGTGGCTGGCCGTCCGGTCCCCGCAGCTGGGCAGCCGTTTCCAGGAGTTCCTGGAGGCGGGCGCGGCAGGTCGCCGCGTCGAGACCAGTCTCCGTTGCTAAGTCGTGCGCAACATCGCTCAGAGTCCGTGGTGGTCGGCGACGCAGCGACCCGTCTGGCTGCCGTTCCACGCCGAGCGCTTGTTCCAGCCAACAGGCGAGTGGGTGGCTCCGGAGCGCGTCCGGCTCCTTGGGGGGTGGGGCAGCAAGTGCCGCGGTGAGTTCGCTGCCGGTCGGCACAGTTCCGGTGGTGACCAGCTCGAGCGTCTCCTCGATGATGTCGTTGGGATCAATCCGGTGGCCAAAGAAGCGGGAAGCGAAGTCGGCAACGACCTGACGACGCTCGGCAGCGGTTGCGTCGCGGTGGGCGACAAGGGTGGCGCTCGTCCCGATGTGGACAACGCGCGGGCGTTCGAGCCGAGCCCGGAGGCGGCGGACGAGGAGGGCAACGTCTGCACCTTGCCGACCGCGGTAGGTGTGGAGTTCATCGAAGACGAGGACGAAGGGCGCGCGGGCAGTGGGCCGGGGCGCGACGAGTGGTGCGTCTTCAGGACGGTCGAGCAAGAGTTCGGCCATGACGTAGTTGGTGAGGAGGAGGTGGGGTGGGTTCTGGCGGATTTCAGCCCGTTCCTCTTGCGGTGTCTCACCAGTGTACCGGGCGAAGCGCAAAGGGAAGGGGCGGCCAGTGCGCTGTTCGTAGCGCGTGCGGAGCTCGGTCAGCGCGTGAAACTGGGAGTTCACGAGGGCATTCATCGGGTAGACGACGAGGGCAAAGGGACCGGGCTCGTCTGGGAAGCGGACGGCGAGGTCAACGATGGGGATGAAGTAGCAGTAGCTTTTCCCGGAGCCGGTGCCGGAGGTGACGACGACGCTGCGGCCGTCCTGGACCGCACGGATCGCTTCCACCTGGTGGGTGAAGAGGCGTAAGGGAGTACCGTCAGGACGGCGGAAGATCTGGGCAGTGGTCTCGTGCAAGAGCCCCTGGCGGACCAGTTCATCGACCGTGGCATCTCGCTGGTAGGCCGGCGAGAGCTGGACGAGTGGTTCCGGCCAGAGGTGCTGCTGGTCGAGCAGGAGGCGGCGGATCTCCTGCTGGATACGTGGGTCGCGGGCGATGACGAAGGCGTGGATGAAGTCCTGATAGTCCTGGAGGACGCGGCGGTGGAGTTCGAACACCGACGACATCGGGCGGCTGTCCCCTCCTCAGGAACTCCACTCCTCAGGTTCGCAGGTCGGTGGGAACGCAGGTGTTCCCGGGAATCCGAGTAGCGTTCAGAGGGGAGTATACCGGCTGCGTGGGAGGGGCGCACGGAGGTACTTGCCGCACCCTCTGCCTCCCGCTCGACATGGGAGAGAGAACAGGAAGAGGTGGTGTCATCCTGCTGTAGGGGCGCGATGCATCGCGCCCGCACCCTGGGGTGCGCACCGAACGCCGATTTGGTGAGGGTCGGCGTTCTGCCGGAGGTCATCCGAGACGGGCCGGTGGTCATCGGCGTGCTGCCAATCGATTACCGTGCCATGCGGAGCGCCGGGCGATGCCCGCATCACCTCTACTGGGGACGATCAGCGTTCGTGAACCCATGGTACGGACCCGGCGGACTCCGCTCCCCCGGTCCTCGGGGGCAGCACGGCCTGAAGAACCCGCCCCGGGGCCGCCGTCACGTCGACTGTGTTCGGGCGGGATCTACCGTCGATCGGTCGTCTAGTCGGGTAGGGTGTGGTGCCCGTCGCTCCTAAACTGCAGGGATAGATGATGCATGCCTCGTCCCGACCGAACGGACGGCGGACGAGCTGCTCCACCGGCGAGGGGGGCGCTGTGGCGCCGAGTACGCATCGGAGACACGAGAATGGTGCTCGGTACGGAGACCGTATCGGCTGGAGGTCATCGGGAGAGCGGTCAGCGGGATGTCCCTCCTTTCTCTCTGCTCGATGGCAAAATGCCGCGTTCGCTAGTCTCGTGAATCTTGGCCGGAAGGCAACCCCTGGGCATGAACTGCTCAAGTACGGAGCTTGGGGTGCCTGGCCTGGGTCGTTGTGGCGTGAGGGGCTTGCGAGCTCAGGGGCTGCAGAGGCAGGTTCGCACACCTGGATCCGCCTGCCAGTATCCGCCAACCGCCCAGAGGATCACGCTCTGTTTTGGGGTCAGTGATCCGCGGCAGACGGTGCAGATCCTCTGGCCGGGGGCGACGAGATACTGGGAACAGGGACGCGAGCGGACTCGTGCATCGCTGCGCACCCACCAGACTGCTTGATTGACGCGTGCATATGCTTGTGCGTTGTGTTGCGAGCCGTGATGAGGTGCTGTCACGATGGCTCCCTGGAGTACCTTGGGTAACCGAATGCCGTCGAGGTCAGAGTCGCTGGTGAAGAGCACACCACCGTGTTCACCAAGCGGTGGGGCCCAAAAGACGAGGCTCTGACGATTGAAGACGGTCAGGGCCAGATACTCGAGGAGTTGGTCCGGGGGAGCGCGACGAACCCGAGCTACTTCTCGAGCCGACAGTGGCTGCAGCCAGGGCAGGCCTCCTCCCGGGGCGTGGGGGGCGTGCTCGAACCACCGGACGATGACCCCCCGTTCGTATGCGGCGAGGGCGATTTCCCGGATTCGGTGGGCTGCTACAACAATACCCCTCGCAAGCTCACGTCGGTACGGATCCTGGAAGAGCGCATCGATGAGCTGCCAGTCTCGCCTGTGGCTGACGAATTCCCAGCTGAGTCCGACTTCGAACTCTGCACATGCCTCGAGAGAAGCAAGCACCTCCAGTGGCCAGCCGCCGTCATCGACAACGAGTTCGGACGGTTCTCTCGCTCGGCCCACGCGACTCGGAGAGTGCTGGGCAGCCGTCTCACCGGATTCTTCTCCCTGAATGGTGGGAGCAATAGCTTCTGCGTAACGTTGGACTATGGATTGCGGAGATTCTTGTTGTCGATGCTCAATTCCCAGCATTTGCGAACGGTACGACGGGTCGCTGCTGGGTCGGGAACTCGGTTCATGAGCGACCAGTGCCATCAGTTGGTCATCATGCATTACAGAGACACGTGCTACAAGCTCGTCGACTACTGTCTCCCAGGGCGATAGGAGGTAGGGGAGAACCTGTAGGAAACGGCCTGGAAGCCAGATTTCCGCGGCCTCGAGCGAACTTTTCAGGAAACCCGCGATACCGTTCGCATGATCAGCATCGTTGTGGGTCACGATCAGGACATCGACGAAGGTGCGTTTCACGTCCTTTCGGAAGAGGTTCGGTAATGCATACCTTCCCAAGCCACCATCAACGAGTACAGAGCCGGCAGCTGTTCGCAGGTAGAAGGCATCTCCGCGGCCGACCGGCAGTGCCCGGAAGTGCGCATCTGAGGCTGAGAGGCCTCGAGTAAGCTGCGGGGACGGATGCGATCTGAACTGCCCCAATGCTCCTATCATGGTGCGGTTCACATGAGACACTCTGTTCTCGCCGGCAACCGGTACATAGAAGTTTACCGTTTGAGTGGCTTCGGATGTCTTGGGCGGATGCGCGAGACTCACGGCGAGTAAGAGTGGAGGAGGATCGGCCTTCCCCGAGCGGACCCGGTGCGAGTCGACGTGAATCCGGACGTGCTGCGCTGGGCGATCGAGCGGTCAGTCGACACAGACGATTTGTATGGCGTTTTCCCAAGCTCGAGGTCTGGCTTGCCGGGGACACGCATCCCATAGTTCGCCAGCTGTAAGAGCTTGCTCGGGCTGCGCTCGTCCCCTTTAGTTATCTGTTTCTCCCACGACCACCGTCCTCCGATGTCGGGATCCGCGATTTTCGTGTTCGATACGGACAGCAGCCGCACCTGACGGCGGCGGTTCGGGCGCTGATCAGCGAACTCACTCGTCAGCAGGTATGGTTGAGTACTTTCCGCCGGGGGAAGGGTGGGAGCCGCTTTCGTTCGTCGGTCGGTTTTCACTGTGGGACGCCCCCGTGATGATCGCACAGCACATGCGTGGCGTGCTCCACGGCTCTCCTACCTGGCCTCAACATTCTGCGGGTGCGACAAAGGCTCTCGCTGAGTTGATGCATCAGAGTGAGCGAGTTGGCATCTTGATCGTGTCGAGTTCGATTCTGGGCAACAATGCGCGACGGCGCTTCACTGAGGAAGCGTTGAGCGGCTTCATGCTCATCGACCGCTTTGCGCCGGTCGTGTTCGTGACGACCCAGGGTACCGCGACCCGTCGGCTCTTCACGCTCGCCCATGAACTCGCCCATGTCTGGTTGGGAGAGACGGGAATCAGCACCGTCAACGATGCCCTCGTGGTCGAAGGGCACGAGATCGAGCGTGCCTATAATCGCATAGCGGCAGCGTTTCTGCTTCCAGCTCAGCTGTTCCGGCAGCGCTGGATTGCCGAAGCGGGGCTGGTTCCTCCTCTCCGCATCGAAAAACTCGCACGGGGGTGGAAGGTCAGGCGAGCCGCTGTCGCGCGAAGGGCGCGCGAGTTGGGGCTTCTCCCTGAGGATGTCGCATGCGAGTTGTTGGAGCAATTCGACCGCTGAAGCGAGCAGACCACGCCGCGCCGCTCCGACGGAAACTTTTCCACGCTTCAGGTTCAGCACCGCGGTCGTCCGTTCCTCGAAGCAGTCGCGATCGGGCTCGCGCGTGACCGCCTCACGCGGCATGAGGCTGAGGAATTGATAGGACTTCAGGGGCGAACCTTCGATCGGTTGACGGCGTGACGAGGAGATGGCGACGGAGAAGTCAACGCTCTCTGTCCTTGATAGCTCCGTCTTCATCGATCTCAATCGCCTCTATCCTCGGGACATTTTTCCCCACTTTGTGGGATCGGCTCTTGGTTGCTGCGAATGGAGGATTATTAATCAGTGCCGATGTGATCTGGTTAGAACTCCAACAGCAGCCTGATGATCTGGTGCGTTGGCTACGAGAGTAGTTTCCCAGGTGTATATGGTGTCCGGCATAGCACGGTTCTGCCGTCCATCACGAGTACTGGCGCATCATTACCCACGCCGAAAACATACCGATTCCGTAGAAAGCAGAGCATGAGAACCCATGGCGGGCTGAAAAGCTCGGTTTGCTGCGGGTGCTGACGGTTGGGTCTTTGCCCTGTCCGCGTACAGAAAGGGGATCGTGGTGTCACAGGAAAAGTCGGCTGCGCCTCAAGCGTTGCGAATCAGGATCCCTGACCTCTGCACAGTGTTTGGCTTGTCTCGTGTTGATTTGATCGAAATGCTTCGTCGACTCGGTATTCGGGTTTGAGAACGTGTTTCGAAGTGCGTGCATAGATCGATGGACCTCTCGGCGTCTCACGTTCTCTCGTCCCTCAGCACGAGTGAGGCCGCGCGGGTGCTGGCGACTTGGTGGACTGAGCGGGACACGTGCGATCTCGCTTTGGGCCCGCTGGGAGTGAAACCTGGTCAGTAAAGGCATGCGGGTTCAGAGGCCAGTTGAGCCCCTTTCCCGACTGCGGAGACCGGTATCAGCGCCGGGAAGAGCGGTCTCCTGCAGGTTCGGCACCACCCCACCGCACCCGGTCGTCACCGGGTGGGGGAACGAGTGGCGAGCGGTACGGTTCGCCGAGGGTGCGCGCGGTGACGAGCGCATCGAACGCGGCGAGTACCAGCCGCGCGGTGCGGTACTCGCCGTAGGCTTGTTCCTCGTTTTTCCGCAGGACAGGGAAGCTGCCGAGCACGTGCTCGACCTCACTGCGCTCGAGGCCATAGAGGAGGCAGTAGGCGGCGTCCAGCTCGGCGCGGAGCTCTGCGCGGCGGTCGGGGTCCCAGCGGAAGGGCGGGCCCTCGTCCCCGAGGTCGCGTGCGAAGGGGGCAACGTCCCAGGCAGTGTAGACGAGCTCCAGGACACGCGGGCGGATCCACTCGGCCAGCGTCAATCCCGGATGCCACGGACAGGGCTCGGTATAGGTGGCGGGCGGGAGGATGGGGAGCTGCTCGATGATGTAGAAGTTGAGATTTGTGCCTGCAAGTTTTACGCGTGCGATATGATCGAGGATCAGTGCATTAAAGTTCGAGAGCAGCGCGAAATTCACGTCCGTGTGTGACTTTCCTGGAATTAGAAGGAAGAAACTGTTCCCCACCCCCACTGCCGGCAGGACGCTGGCGATGACGGTGCGTTCGTTGGTGGCATTCGTGATGCCTCGCCAGCCGAGGAGCCAGGGGTGCGACCAGCCCTTGCGGGCGAGCCGGGTGCTGACCTCGGCCTCAGGGACCCAGTAGCGCGGCAGAACGACGAGCGTCGGGTCGCCCTTGGCCTGCAGCGTGAGCTCGACGGCATCATCTGCGTCGCGCGGTGCACGGTCAAGGAACGGCGGGCCACCGGCCTCGGGCGGTGCTCCCAGGCGCCCCGGGCCGCCGTAACTTGCCCAGCGGTGGTCGAACTGGTGCAGGAGCTTGGCCTCGTAGAGCGGGAGGTAGCGTTCCTCACCCCGCACGAAGACGTTGCCACGCAGGACGAATCCGGCCTGCTCGAGCTCGGCACGGGTGCGGAAGAGAGAGGAGTCGTTGGACATATGGAACATTGTGAAGAACGTCACTCCCCACGGATTCCCGTCCGGGTCATGTTCACGCACCAGCACCGGGACGCGGCGGTAGATGCGGCGGACGAGTTCGGCCTCGTGTCGGCTCGCGAACACTGGGGCAGTGCCAGTGTTGGGGTTGATGCGGGCGATGTCCTCGGCGGTCAGTGTATAGATGCGCTCGGGATCAGAGAGCTGCTCGGTTTGGTGCAGGAGGAAGGCGAAGCGCGGCGCATCGTGTCCGCTCCGGGCCAGGGTCAGGAGGGAGAAACGGATGCGACTATCCACTTCGGGGAAGATCCCCTTCCGGTTCTCGAAGTCAAAGAGGCTAACCAGGGCACGGCGCTCGACCAGCGTGCTGAAGAGCTGGCGGTTACCGTAGTCCGTAGCGATGCCGGTGGGGACGACGAGCCCTGCTCGCCCGCTTGTATTGAGCAGCTGCCAGGCGAGTTCGGTGAAGACCTGATAGGTGTTCACATCGCCGACGCTGCCAAGCGGGAAGCGCTCGCTCTCGCGGAGGAAGCCGCTCACCGCCTTTGAAACCCACAGCGCACGCCGGTAGGCAGCCAGAAGGGACGGGTTCCGCTGCCCCAGAGCCTCGATCCGTTTCTTGCGCTCAGCAGCATTCGGTGCCCTAGCAATCCAGGGATCACGCGAGGCGAAAAATTCCTCCTCCTGTAGTTTCACCCGCTCCCACGGTGGGTTGCCGAGGACGACGTCGAAGCCGCCGGCGGCAAAGACGTCGGGGAACTCGAGCGGCCAGTGAAAGAAGCGAAGCTCACTGGCGAGCGCTGCCGCAGTACTCGCGACCTTCTGGTTGACCGGGGTGTTGGCCAAGGCGCGGCGGACGTGGTCGGTCGTTGGGACCGTCTCACCCTCCCGCAGGTCGGCGAAGAAGGCAGCCGTCCAGAGGTCGCAGGCCTGTCGCAACCGCAGAAGCTGCGGGTCACGGTCCAGCGCTGCGTAGGCCTGCTGCTTGGCCAGTCGCTCCTCCACCGTCCGCTCGGGCATCCGCTCGATCTCTTCGAGACGGACGCCAAGATCGAAGATCGTGTCGTCCAATTCCACTGCGCCGACGCCAAGCGCGAGCTGCCCTTTGTCCCGCTCCACGCGGTTGCGTTTCCGGATCGCCCGTGCTGCCTCCTTCTCGGCGGAGTCGTCCCGCTCATAGGCCTTATCAGGGATGCCGCGTTTGAGGACGTTCAAGTCAAAGACGCCGATGAGCGAGTCGCCACACTTGATCCGGTGGTCGAGGAAGGTGAGGGGTTGGCCGGGGGTGTGGGCCTCGATCCAGAGGGCCACCTTGCAGAGCTCGACGGCGAGTGGGTTCTTATCGACCGCGTAGAGACAGTGGGCAACGACCTCGCGGAGTGCCTCGCGCTGGCGCTCCGGTGCCGGTTCCTCCTCGCCGGTGCGGACGCGGGCGAGTTCACGTGCCAGGCGACGGGCAGCCGCCAGGAGGAAGTGGCCGGAGCCGGCGGCCGGGTCGCAGACGTTCAGGTTGAGGATCGCGCGCTCCTTCTCCTCGCGAGTCCGCGCCGCACGGAGCCGGGCGTGGAGCACCGGCTCGAGTGCACTTTCGACCAGTTCCCGGACAAGTTCGGGTGGGGTGTAGTAGCTCCCGGTCGACTTGCGCTCGGTGCCGCGGGCGAAGCCGAAGGGGGTGGAGTCGTCGAGGTCGATGACCGGGGCGTGGTCGAGCAGGCTCTCATAGACCGAGCCGAGTTCCTCGACGTCAAGCGCGGCGTAGTTGATGCGCCGTCGCGGGCCGTGATTCTCCACCTGGATACGGGAGAGCGCGCTGATTGCCGTCAGGAGGTCGCGGTTGGCGAGTTGCCAGTGTTCGAACGTCTCACAGCGGAAGAGTTCGCCATCGAGGACGGGGAGGTCGAGCAGGGCGGCAAGTGGGCGGCCATCCGGCAGCTGGCTGCCACCGCGCAGGAGCTCGAAGAGGACGATGAGGCCGGCCCAGAGATCGTCGTGGTCATCGTAGCGACGGGGCTCCTCGCTCAGGCGGCGTAAGCGCTCCACTGCGTAGCCTTGGCGGTAGAGGTCGTTGCCGCCGAGGAGGCCGCGCTCCTCGGTGACCAGGAGGAAGAGGAGCCGGTAGACCAGGCGAAGGAGGAGTTCGTAGTAGCCGGCCGGGGTCACTTCGCCCTGCCGGAGCGCCTCACGCAGGTCGCTATTGGCCCGGTGGCGGAGGAAGCCGTTGCCGAGGGCGAGCAGGGCTTGTTCGACCCCCTCGCGCAAGCGTTCGCGAGCGCGACTGCCTTGCTGAATCGAGTCCTGGTGATAGACCTCCAGCACACACTGGTCGGCGTCCTGGAGGCTTTCCGGGAGACGGGTGCGGTGGAGGAGTCGGTAGAGGACAACAAAGTCGCTGAACCGCTCCTGAGCGAAGATCTGTTGCAGGTCGAATTCGAGGTAGGTCTGGGTGCGGAGGCCGGGTGAAGCGCGGAGGAGGCGGAGAGTGCACCCGTTGGTGGTGATGCCCCAGAGGTGGCCGTGCCGGTCAAGGAACTCCTGGACGAGGGCGTGGGGGGAGAGACGCGGCCGACCCGAGGGGTCGACACGGCCGAGCTCCTGGCGGGCGCCGGCGATATGGATGGGTGGGGCGTCTTCTGCGGGACCAGCACGGTGGGAAATGGGGTAGCTCCTGTCCCCGAGTTCGTATGCGCGTGGGTTGCGCTCTACCTCGTAGCCGAGGCGACTGAAGAGCGGGACAACCCAGGCGTCGCGGGTGAGAGACGTTGCACGCTCCGATTCCGGGAGCCGCTCCAGGCGGCGCTGGAAGATGTGCCAGAGTTCGAGTGCGTCGCGGTACGCCTCAGCGATGTCGTCGCGGAGAGCGCGGTCGTCTGGGAAGCCGAAGTCACGGGGCCGTTGACCGCGGAGCTTGGTGGGATCGGTGCGGAGCTGCTCGAGGAGGTCGGGCGAGAAGAGGCCGCCGACCAGGCGAATGGCGGGGGTGGTGGTACGAGCGAGTTCTTGAGTGACCGCGAGCACCATAGCACCACTCCTCCCCCTCGTCTGGAGCGTGGATGCTGACACAACGGTTCGGCTGGGCTGAGATTATCCGGGTGCGGTGAGTCGGTTGGCAAGGGCTCGTGGTGGCGTGGAAAGGAGGACTCGCGGGTCTGGTGCTCGGCGGACGTGCGTCGGTTGGCAAGCGGTACGGTCAGCTGCCGACGAATGGCTGGAGCACCACCATGGCAATCAAGTCGGGCGGCCACAGTGGCTGCACGGTCACCTCGCGGCGGGGGAGTTCCGCAGCCGCACGCAGACGGCGATGAGCCTGCTCGAGGCGCGCTGCGCGGTCCTCCAAGACGTTCGCGAGTGGGCCAGTGGGCTCAGGTTGCTCAAGCTGTGCTTGGAGCACCTGCAGGGCGTGCTCGGCGAACTCCCGCCGTTCCGCGAGCGGAATTTCCGCTTCCGGTCGCACCGAGTCGAGGAGGTTGCGAGCCGTGTCTGGATCCAACCACTGCGTGGCGAAGAGGTCGCAGCCGAGCGTCAGCACCTCCTCGAGGACCAGCTCGGCGTGCTCCGGACGCCGCAAGAGGAAGCGCGTGCGCAGGACCATGAGTGTCGTCACTTCAGAGACGCGGCGAGTCCGCAGGACGCCGATGCGGGCGACGGCGGCGGTATTGTCGGGACGTTCAAGTGCCAGCTCAAAGAGGTGATGCGCGAGTGCAGTCACAAAGGGATGGTTGCGGCCGACCCACTCGGTCTCTTCGGGCTTCGGGTAGGTGAACGCGAGGCGCCAGGTCCCCTGGAGCCCACGTGGCAAGGCGTGTCGGACTGGCTCGGGAAGGTCGGCGAGTCTGCTCAGACGCAAAACACTGTTGGGCTCCGGCTGGACCTGTGCCCCGAGCCGCTGCGCGGCAGCCGCGACGAAGTCGTGGACGGCCTGTTCGTCGCCAAGCACGGTGTCGCAAGCAGCAAGTTCTTGCATGACGATCGTGGGATTGAGTGCATGTTGGGCAAAGACTGTGCGGCGCTTGCGCTCGCGTTCGGCACTTTCGTCCCAGACGCGCTCGAGCATCTCGGTGGGATCGGGACCGAGGGGAAGATGGAGCTGGAGTTGACGCGGGCGCTCGAAGAGTCGGTGGACGAGGAGTTCGGCGAGCCACCCCTCATACTCCGGGAGCGGCACCGTGGTGCCGAGGGCACGGCGGATCCGGTCAGCCTTTTCCAGGAGGATCGACATGACCTCGGCGTCAACCGGGTTGTCTTGACCATAGAGTCGAACGACCACGACTTCGGCCCGCCGCTGGCCGAAGCGGTCGACCCGTCCCTCACGCTGCTCAAGGCGGTTGGGGTTCCAGGGCAAATCATAGTGGAGGACTGCGTCAAAGTACTCCTGGAGGTTGACTCCCTCACTCAGACAGTCGGTAGCGACAAGGACACGCTGCGGTGCCTGGGCGAGCGCGGCGACCCGGTCGCGACGCTCCTCGTCGCCCAGGCGGCCGGTCACGCACTCGACCTTGAGGTTAGGGAATGCCTGTTGCAGCGCCCGTCGGAGCTGTGTCGCGACGTATTCCGCGGTGTCGACGAAGAAACACCAGACGATCGGGTGATGTCCTGCGGCAACAAGTTCCTGGACTGTGGAGAGGCAGGCCTGGAGTTTGGTGTCCTGCGCTGTGTCCTCGACGAGCCGCTGGGCCTGCCGTGCCAGTGCGGCGAGCCGGCGGCGATCGGCATCAGTGGGAGAGAGGAGCTGCATGGTGGCACGCTCGAGGCGCGGGGTGGGAACCTCATCACTCGGACGCAGCTCCGTTGTCTCGAGCGACTCTGGCTCCTCGTCTTCCAGGCCGTTCCCGGTGAGGAGCATCTCTCCCTCGGCGCTGTCATCGGTCGGGAGCTCGCGGCGGGCGAGCGCCTCGACGGCGGCCTGGGGACTGGACATGACGCAGCGCAAGAGCGTGAGAGCGGCCCACCACTGGAAGCGACGCGTGCGATCCGGAAGTTCACGGCTGCGCTCAACGAGTCGGCGACAGAACTCGAAGGTCTCCCGGAAGAGTTGCTCGTACGGCTCTGACAGGGTGTAGGGGCGCTCGACCGTCCGTCGCTGCGGATAGTAGTCCGCTGCCTCGGGCCACTGGTCGCGGATATCCGTCCGGGTACGCTGGATGAGATGACGAGCAAGGCGGGCGCGCTGCTCCCTGTCGAGCTGATCCGGATCCCACTGCTCGAAGTCCGGGTGGAGCAGGCCGAGCAGTCGTTGGAAGGCGCGCTCGATCCCGGAGTGCGGCGTGGCGGTGAGGAGCAACAGGTGCCGCCGTGGGTTGGATGCCAGATCCCGGACGAGTTCGTAGCGGAGGTGGCGTGGATCTTGCTCGGCGCTGGAAGCGGGGACGACACCGTGAGCCTCGTCCACAATCACAAGTTCAGGCGCGTGTTCCAGAAAGTGCTGACGGTGGCGGGGCAGCTTGAGGAAGTCGAGAGAGGCGACGATGACGGGAAAGTGGCGGTAGACCGGGCGGCCGGGTGGGAGGGTGCGTTCCAGCGCTGCCAAGGTCGCCGGGGCGACGACAACCGGATCGAAGTGGAATTTCTCGCGGAGCTCGGTCGCCCACTGGTCGGTGAGCGGCGGCGGACAGAGGACGACGAAGCGATGAATCTCCTGGCTGTCCCAGAGTTCGCGGGCAATGAGGCCAGCCTCGATCGTCTTCCCGACACCAACATCGTCGGCAATCAGGAGGCGGACGGGGTTGAGGCGGAGGGCCATGAGCAGGGGGACGAGTTGGTAGGGACGTGGGCGTACGGAGATGCGACCGAGCGAGCGGAGCGGAGCTGCACCTTCGCGCAGAAGAAGGCGCGCTGCCTGTGCCAGGAGACGGACAGCCTCCGCATCGGTGAGGCGGGTGGGGTCAGGCGGTGGGAAGCGGGCGGGCTGTAATCGCTCGCTCAGGAGCGAGGAGCCGAGGAGTTGGGAGATCCAGGAGTGAATCGGGACAGCGTCTTCAGTCGTGCCGGTCAGCGGACGGAGCAACATGACCTCCGGATTGTCGCTCGGTAGGACGATCCACTCGCGGTGACGGAACCGGACGACTGAGCCGGGCCGAACGGACATGGTGACCTGCCCCTCTCTCGCCCGAGAGCTTGTGTCATCCTGCGTGGGTTGTCAAGCGCGGAGCAAAGGGAGCAACGGTCGTCAGGTGGCGCGGTGGGTCGACCGGCTTGCGCTCACGGCGGCGGCAGCACGGTGCAGTACCAGCTCTGCGTTGACCGCTGGCCTGCCAGGACGTGGAGCCGGCTCTGTTGGACGCGGGGTCCGAAGAAGGTACTCTGGGGGCCTTGGTGTGCCTTCCGGTGTGTTGCGAGACGGGTGCAGTCCTTAGGGGAATCAGGGTCGTTGGCCATGTGGAGACGGGCGACGCGCCCTACCGCTGTCCCGGGGGTGATCCGTCCAAGCCCTGCCCGCTTCCGGTGGGAAACTGGACAGTGGGTGACGGATGATGTAGGCTGAAAGCGAAACAACGGAGCGGCGCAAAGGCGGCGAAGAGGAGAGTACCCAGCGGGAGCGGTCCAGCGAGCCGCGGTTGGTGGAAAGGCGGCCCGTCACCGATGGGGAAGAAGGCCTCGGAGCTGCGTCCCGAGCCGCGCCTGGCGCGGGGTAGGCGACGACGGTGGCCCCCGTTATCGGGTCGCACTCGGCCCAGCGCCGAGTGGTTGAGGCCGCGACCCGCGAGGGCGCGGCAAAGCGGGGTGGTACCGCGAGACGGCACCGCTCGCCCCCGCCAGGGCGAGCGGTTTTTTGCTTGTGAGGCGCGGAATGGAAGAAGCGCGCGAGGAGATGGAAGCCATCGTTGTCCCAGCAGTTGGGGTAGGGCGTATGCACCAGTGGTACACCGCGGTGTGTGCCGCTGCGCGCTGGCGCATACCGCACCTGGCACCCCGCCTCGCGTTGCTCTCGAGCCCCACTCCTGGGACCTCGCGCTTGGCATCACGAATCCCTGTACTCCAGTCACACAGCCTGCGGTCGACAAGAGAGCTGCTTCCTCGTCAGCGGGTGACGCGCGAACTCCGGCTTCGCACGACGCACGGAGCCCAACCGCACAAACGCGGGCCCAAACGCCTCGCCTGAGCAGCAGGCGCATGGTCTCTTGCCCAGTGCGGTCGGTCAAGTGTTGTCGAGAGCTGGAGGATACTCGTGGAGCGTCTACGCGTCGGTGTTGTCTATGGTGTTTTGCGGGCTGAAGAGCGCCTCTTAATCGCAGCCCTTGAACAACGTGGCGCAGTCGTCGAGCGTCTCTTCGATCGACAGCTGCGACTCGATTTGAGTACCCCGCCGCCCCGCTACGATGTGGTGATCGAGCGTTCGGTGAGCCAGCTCCGTGGGCTGCACGTCGCGAGCGTCTTCGAGGCCTGGGGGGTTCCGGTCGTCAATTCGACACGAATCCTGGAGATCTGTAATGACAAGCTGCGGACCACTGCGCTCTTGGCAGCGGCCGGGATTCCACAGCCGCGGGTCGTGGTCGCTTTCAGCCCAGAGGAAGCGCTTGCAGCTGCGGAGCAACTGGGCTATCCGGTGGTGATCAAGCCGCCACTGGGGTCCTGGGGGCGGCTGCTGGCGCGCGTCCACAGTCGGCGGACTGCCGAGGAGCTCCTGCGGCACAAGCGGGCACTCGGTGGCTTCCACCACGGGACAATCTACGTCCAGGAGTGGGTGCCCAAGCCGGGCCGTGACATCCGGGCGTTCGTCGTCGGCGAGGAAACGATTTGCGCCATCTACCGCACGTCTGCACATTGGGTGACGAATACCGCGCGGGGCGGGCGCGCCTCGAACTGCCCGGTGACGCCGGAACTTGCCGAACTCTGTGGGCGCGTGGCGCGTGCTTTAGGGGGCGGCGTGCTGGCGGTGGACGTGTTGGAACATCCGGAGCGAGGGCTCTTGGTCAACGAGGTCAACGCGACGATGGAGTTTCGCAACTCGATTGCGCCGACCGGGGTCGACATCCCGGGGCGCGTGGCCGACTACGTGCTGGCCGTGGCACGAGCAGCACAAACGGCTCCATTGGTCGCGGCGCGGGGGTAGGGCACAGAGAGCCGGTTGCAGCGAGTGAGCACGCACCAGCATGTGCTCCGGTGCAGACCTGCCAAGGAACGATGCACGGCGGAGCAGGGAGCAGGCTGCTTTGGACGTTCATGCCCCGATCTGCCACCAGGCGTAAGGCTGTTCGCCGCAATCGGGATCTTCTCGTAGCACGAGCTGCGGCTGCTGGGACGTGACGGCAGAGGAGGATTTCCTGCCGACATCAGCGTGGTGCACGGGAAGTCGGCGCTGCGTTTGAAAGGCGCCGTCAGCCCTTGGGGAGGATGCTTGCACCACGGGTGTACGCACCAGGTGGCAAAGGAAGTCCTCACCTGATTCCGCGCTGCTGGTGATTCACCAACTGCAGTACAACCTATCTATTGCTCATCGTGCCGCGTGATGCATAGAGCGCTTCTGCTGGCTGCGTGTTCCGAGGACAACAGCGAGTTGGGAGCTCCCAGCCAGATCGTCCTTGGTGCGGATCGCGAAGAAACGGAAGAGCGAGCGTGAGTGTGCGGCGAGGAGATGTCTTGCTGCCCGAGAAGGACGGCCGGCACGTCAGAGGAGACTCTCAGCTACTCCAGCAGCCGAGGAAAGAGCAGGAGGGTCGGGCAGAAGGTCCAGAGACGTTGGGTGCTCGATACTGAACAGCAGGCCTGCAGGGAAGGGCGCAAGGGACAAAAAGCAACTCACCATTGACAATGGTGGAACAACGAATGAATCTTAGCACAATCTTTCGGCAAGTTCCTGCAGGGGGTGGAGGGGGCATCATGGAGCGGCTCGGTGAACTCCCAGAACCGGCGAACGGGACGCCGGGCACAAGTGGACCGACTGGACAACCATCCTCATCGCTCCCACAGCGTGACGTCGATGTTGAGACGACTGGCTGGATTGCGCTCGCGCTGGAGACGATCTTTGGGTGGTTTGGCATCCTCGGTGTTGGACAGGCCTATGTTGGCCGTCTTGCGCTCGGGGTGGGCCTCTTCTTTGGCTGGCTCCTTCTCCTAGGGGCTCTTGTGGCACTCAGTGTTGTGACGCTTGGGATCGCGGCCTGCCTCACGCTTCCAGTCTGGGTCGCGGTGCCGGTGGTCTCGGGGTTACTGGCCCGGCGGTACGCGTTGGCCTACCAGCTCACTGGGAGCTGGGAGCGGGCGTTCGCGTATGGCGGTATCGGCTGCCTGGGCTTGATTCTGCTGGGGACGTGTGTTGGGCTGGTTTTTGTGGTCCTTGTCTTCAGTTCCTAAACGGTGTTGCCACAGACAGTGCGGCAGCAGGAGCACGCTCGTGAGCCGGAGAAGCAGCGTGACCCTGAGCGGAAGCGTCAGGTAGCAGCGCGAATGTACGGCAGCGGCTGGTGTGGAGGGGCGTGGTGCACCGCGCCCACCGTGGTGACGGGGAACCGGCCACGCCCGCGGGAAGAGACGAGGAACCGCAGTATCTCAGGCGATCGTGTCGTGTGCCTTCCATGTTCACCGAGGCTCAGCCTGACCTGCGCGTGCTCTTGGCGAGCTCCAGCCCAAATGGACGGCCGGGGATCTGATGTGAGCGCGAACTCCACAGACAGATCCGAGGGCACGGTGTGTCTAGCGGGGGCGACGAAAGCTGTGTGGTAGTGTTGCGTGCTCGGTGAAAGAGGTTGTCTTGGCCGAACACGGCCAACGGTGAGGAGCGGGACGTGATCTCTGGCGCGGGAGCCCCGAACGTCGGGATGTGCGGGTGCGCCGTCCCCTTGGCATGAAGTGTCAGCGTAGGATGCGAGCTCCTCGCAGTACGCTACCAAGGGGATGACAATACGGGGAACGGCGGACTGCCGTCCGGTGAGCGATGGAGGAGGCGGTGGAGAAGGAGGCGTTTCCTGGGCTTGCTGCGGAGATTGTGGCTTGCGTGCGGTGTCCTCGCTTGGTCGAGTATCGGCAGGCGGTTGCTGAGAGGAAACGCCGGGCCTATCAGGACGAAGCATACTGGGGGAGGCCGGTACCGGGGTTCGGAGATCGGGCGGCACGGTTGGTCATTGTGGGGCTGGCACCAGCGGCGCACGGCGGGAACCGAACGGGGCGCATGTTTACCGGCGATGCTTCAGGAGATTGGCTGTACCGCGCACTCTACCGTGCCGGCTTCGCTAACCAACCGACAAGTCGCTCGCGTGACGATGGGCTGGAGCTCCGCGATGCGTATGTGACCGCCTCCTGCCGGTGTGCTCCACCTGACAATCGGCCGAGTCGCGAGGAGCTCGCCAACTGCCGACCGTATCTGGTGCGGGAGCTTCAGCTGCTGGAGCGGGCGCGCGTGGTCGTGTGCCTGGGCCAGATTGCCTTTGCAGCAGCTCTTGCGGCACTCGGTGAGCTGGGAACGGGACGACCCGAGCCAGTCGAGGGCGAGGGGTCCCCGCGTCCACGTTTTCAGCACGGTGCGCTTTTCCGCTGGCGAACCCTTCCTTGGCGTGCTGGAGGGCTCTGGCTCCTCGCCAGCTATCACCCGAGCCGGCGGAATACACAGACAGGCCTTCTCAGCGAGCCGATGTTTGACGCGGTGTTCGCTCGGGCCCGTGAGCTACTCAATCGGGATTAGTCGACGGGCATGCTCGAGGGCCGGACCGCAATGCCGAGGACATCGATGAGTCCGACACCGAGGTTACGGCACGTTTCGTCCACACCCCGCTCGATATTGCCACCGACCATGAAGGGGTGGACTCGTCCGCGTATCCCGTGCTCCGCGAGGCGTGCGCGAACCCGGATGTCCTGCAATTTCTTTGCGAACGCTGCGACATCGCGGGGGTAGATGCGCGCTTTGGACTCGATGAGAATCCAGACGGTTTCGTTGCCGCGAGTAAATGCGGCGACAACATCGAATTCCCCGTTGACTGTGATGGAACGCGGTCGCTCGCGGAGATGCCACCCTTCTGCCTCAAAGAAGCGGGTGAGGCGCTCGGCGGCATCGCGTTCGAGGTAGGCGCCGAGAAGCAGCGAGAAACGATCCAATTTGCGGTCATGTTCAGCACTTTTCCGGGCGAGCCGAGCGACAGCTTCAGTCAGCTGTGTGAGGGCTGCTCGGAACTCTTGAGAATCACGTTCGAGCTGCTCTAATCGCTCATTCTGGCGGGCGAGGAGGGCATCGAGGCGGGCCAAGCGTTCGGCGTGCTGAGCGGAGAGTTCCTCGAGGCGAGCCAGGCGAGCACTGTGTTCCCGCGTCGTCGCGGCGAGTTCCTGCACAGCATGGCGGAGTTCGGTCAATTCGCGCTCGACGTGCGCGAAGCGAATATCGTAACCACGCACGACGTCGGTGAGTTCACGGACAGCTTGAACGAGCTCGGCAACACTTGCTTCGAGACGCGTCAGACGCTCACCGTGATCGCGTACGACTGCTGGAAGCCGCAGGAGTTCTTCGGTCAGCACGTGTCGCCGGAGTTCCTCGCGGAGTTCCGGATCCTGCTCAACAAGCCGTAACAACTGGCGAAACTCTTCGACACTCGGAGACACTGCACGTACTCCTCTCGTACGATGATTGTAGATCAAATCGACATCCGTGCTCGGACGGTCCGGAGATCGTTCGCTGTCTCCTCGACGCGACGGGTGCGTCTTCGTATCTGCGTCCAGCGTCTCGTGGTGCGACGTCCTGCCAGCGATCACGCACCTGGTAGGACGTCGCACGAGGACGAGCGGGGCAGCTCTTTCAGACCCCGCGGAGGGCAAGGAGATCCGATCAAGAGCCAGCAGCACTGGCCGGTGCTGGCCTGCGATGCGGAGAGTCTAACTCACTGGGCGTTGGCTGCCACCTCACCCGCCGACCTTGGGGAGCTCAGCCAGCGCCTGCTGAACCGCCTCCTCGGGATACTCGTAGTCTTCCAGCTGTCCGGCCAGATAGGACTGGTAGGCAGCGAGGTCGAAGTGGCCGTGTCCGCTCAGGCCGATCAGAATCGCCTTCTCCTCACCCGTTTCGGCGCACCGACGCGCCTCATCGATAGCGGCGCGGACAGCGTGGGCTGACTCTGGTGCCGGAATGATCCCTTCGGCGCGGGCGAAGAGCACCGCACCTTCGAAGACCTTGGTCTGTGGCAAGGCAATTGCCTCGATCAGGCCATGCTCATAGAGGTGGCTGACCAGCGGTGCCATGCCGTGGTAGCGCAGCCCGCCGGCATGGATGCGTGCCGGGATGAACGTGTGACCCAGCGTGTGCATCTTGAGGAGCGGTGTGGTGCGTGCAGTGTCGCCAAAGTCGTAGGTGTAGACACCGCGGGTCAGGGACGGACAGGCAGTCGGTTCGACGGCGACAATACGGACTGGCTTCCCGGCGAGTTTGTCGCGGACGAAGGGGAAGGTGAGCCCGGCAAAGTTTGAGCCACCGCCAACGCAGCCGAAGATGACGTCGGGGTAGTCCCCGGCCAGCGCGAACTGCCGCTGAGCTTCGAGCCCAATCACGGTCTGATGCAGGAGGACGTGGTTGAGCACACTGCCCAGCGAATACTTGGTGTCGGCACGGGAGGCTGCATCTTCCACCGCCTCGCTGATGGCAATCCCCAGGCTGCCGGGATGGTTGGGATCCTGTTCCCAAATGCGTCGACCAGCCTGTGTGTCAGGGCTGGGACTCGGGACGCACTGGGCGCCCCAGGTTTCCATGAGCACGCGCCGATAGGGCTTCTGCTCGTAGCTGGCTCGCACCATGTAGACCTTCAGCTCGAGATCGAAGAAGGCGCAGGCCATGGCCAGAGCACTACCCCATTGCCCAGCACCGGTCTCGGTCGTCAAGCGTCGGACGCCGGCCTGCTTGTTGTAGTAGGCCTGGGCGACCGCGGTGTTCGGCTTGTGGCTGCCCGCAGGGCTCACACCTTCGTACTTGTAGTAGATGCGGGCTGGGGTTTGCAGTGCCTGCTCCAGTCGCCGCGCACGATACAAAGGGGTAGGGCGCCAGAGCCGGTAGACAGCGCGGACTGGCTCGGGAATCTCCACCCAGCGCTCGCGCGTCACTTCCTGTAGGATGAGCTCCATCGGGAAGAGCGGTTCGAGTTCCGTCGGGCCGATCGGCTCCCCCGTCGCGGGATGGATGGGAGGTGGCGGGAGGGTGGGCAGATCGGCGGCGAGGTTGTACCAGTGGGTCGGGAGATCAGCCTCAGTCAAAACGAACTTTACGGTTTCGGCTGTGCTCACGCTTGTCCTCCACTCTGCTTGGCTGCATCACGCTCTTTGCTGGGCGATTGTAATCGATCAGCAGAATGAGGGGAAGTGGTTGGCTCGTCGTACGGTGTGCTACTGACGAATTGGGGGGCCCCATGCGAACGTGCGTTCGCATGGGGTGAAAACGAGTGGCTGTTTGAGGTGAGGCGGTCGGCGGGAACGATGCCCCAACGACCGACTGAAACAATGCAGCGGAGCGTGAAGACACAGGCGGCCCAAGGGAGAACTCCGATGCGTTGGAGGACGGGCCCAGGTGGCCACTCGAGCGTGTCAGTGCCGGTGCGGTGCAGTTGTCACCTCATCAAGTGGTAGCAAGCAACTCCGCAGCCCTTCTGGAGATTCGAGCGAGCAGCCGCGGAACGCCTCCGGGAGTGCTGCTGGCTGTTCAGGCTGCAGCGTGACGTGCAGGATGCCAAAGCGATCCCGGAGGATCTGCGCGAGATCAAGCAGGACGGCGGACCAGGGGCGTGTCTCGTCCACTTCGACGTGGCCGCTGAGGGCGACAAAGCCCGAGGTCACCGTCCAAATATGAAGGTCATGGACGTCACGCACGCCGGGGACTTGGAGCATGGCTGCACGGACCTGTTCTGGAGCAATATGGGCCGGCGTGGCCTCGAGGAGCACTTCGACTGAATCCCAGAGCACGCGCCAGGCTGAACGCAGAACAAGGAGACCGATACCGGCCGAGAGGATCGGATCGATGGGTGTCCAATTGGTGAGCAGGATGATCAGGCCGGCAACGATGGCGGCAACCGAGCCGAGGAGATCGCCGACGACATGAAGGAAGGCGCTGCGCAAATTGACATCATGGCGGTGCAGCGCACTGCGGGTGAGGAGCCAGGCCGCCGCACCGTTGGCGCCCAGCCCGGCGACCGCGATGGCCAGCATGAGCGGCGCGTCGACAGGACGCGGGTCGAGTACCCGTTGAGCTGCCTCCCAAAAGATGCCGATGCAGATGAGGACAAGGAAGGCGGCGTTGCTCAGGGCTGCCAGCACCTCGGCGCGGTAAAAGCCATAGGACCGTGCTGGTGTCGCGGGACGACGTGCTAGCCAACTGGCAAAGAGCGCCAGTGCCAGTGCTGCTGCGTCCGTCGCCATGTGGGCCGCATCGGCAAGCAGAGCGAGCGACCCGGCAATCCAGCCGCCAATCGCCTCAGCAAGCATGAAGGCAAGGGTGATGGCGAGTGCCCAGGTGAGCGTGCGCTGCTTCTGTTCCCCACGCAGTCGGAGTGGCGTGTGATGCTGATGCGAATGCATCCTTCGTCCCTCACTGAGGAATGCCTCTTGGCTCAGACACATCGATCTGGGACGTCGAATCCACCCCATGCGAACGCGCGTTCGCATGGGAGCCCCTCAATGTGCGTGCAAGGTCGGCCAGTCGTTCAGCTGCGAGCTCGGCGATGTGGACCGCACGCTGTGGATTGCCTCGTGCGTGCAAGCCGCCGCGGATCTGCATCAGGCAGCCAGGGTTATCGGCAACAATGAGCGGTGCTCCCGTCTCGGCAGCCGTGCGCAGCTTGCGCTCCAAAATAGCGGCAGACAGCCGCGGGTAGTCGAGACTGAAGGTACCACCGAAGCCGCAGCAGAAACTCGACTCCTGCATTTCGACCATTTGGCAGCCCAAGACCTCGGTCAGGAGCCGCCGTGGCTGGTCGCGGAGTCCCAAGGCGTTCGCCGACTGACAGCTGTCGTGGTAGGTCACCACCGGCCCCGGTCGTGTCCAGTCCTGTGGGCCGAGTTGAGCGACCTGGTCGAGGAAGCGCACGAAGTCGATCAGCCGCTCGGCGACGCGGGTGGCGCGCTCACGCCAGGCAGGCTCGTTGCGGAAGAGGTGCTGGTAGTCCTGGGCAATCGCTGCGTAGCAGCTCGTCGAGGGGGTCACGATCCAGTCGGCCTCGACACGCTCCAGCGCCTCGACCGTCTGCCGAGCGAGCTCGCGCGCGTGGCGGCGATCGCCAGCGTTGCTGGCAACGAGGCCGCAGCAGTGTTGCTCCGGCGGAAAGAGAACGCGGCAGCCACAGGCCTCGAGGACCTCCACGGTAGCACGGCCCATTTCGGGGAGAAGCCGGTCAATAAGGCAGCCGGGGAAAAACGCGACGGTGCGTCCGACCACCTTGCTTCCCGCAAAGAGCGGCTCTGGCGCAGGGCGAGCGAGTGCTTCTTGCGGTGTGAGGTGGCGGAGTTGGTCACGTAATGGTCGACGAGACGGAGCGAGAAGGTGTCGCTCACTGGTTGCCCCATTGACGAAGGGAAGTGAGCGAAGGAACCCGTCCCGGTCGGCAAACGGGGCAGCAGCGAACGCGGCCAATCGCGCCCAGTGGTCGCCACGTGCTGGGTCGCTCCAGCGCTCCAGCACAGCCCGCTTCATGAAGGGTAGGCCAAGCTGTTCGGCGACTCGGGCCCGGACGTCAAGGATCAACCGTGGGATGGGAATCAGCACGGGGCAGACTGTCTCACAGGCGTTGCAGGAGACACAGAGACTCTGGGGGTCAGCCACGGCTTCCAGGCCGTGGTGGATGGCGGTGAGGGGGAGACCAATCGGCCCGGTGTAGATGTGTCCAAAGAGGTGGCCGCTGACAACCTGATAGGGTGGGCAGACGTTGGAGCAGGCACCACAACGGATGCAGAGGAGCGCCTCGCTCAAGTCCGGATCTTCCCGAGCTGCGAATCGGCCGTTGTCCAGCAGCACGATATGCAGCTCCCGTGGTCCGTGGGCACCACGGACAAGCTGGATCTCGATGTCGGCGGTGCGGGTTGGCCCAGTGAGAAAGAGCACCCGCACGGTCAGCTTTTGCGCCGCACCGGCACGTGGCAGGACACGCAGCAGCGGTGGCACATCGTCGAGTGTGGGAACAATCTTGTCGATGCCGACAACGGCGACGTGGACGGGTGGGAGTGTAGCCACCAGCTCGGCGTTCCCCTCATTGGTCACGATGACAAGTGTCCCGGTTTCGGCGATCGCGGCATTGGCACCAGTGATCCCCATGTCAGCCTCGATGAAGGCACGGCGGAGTTCCTCGCGTGCCACCTGAACGAGTTGCGGTGGATCGGGTGGGATGGGACGGCCCAGGACGCGGGAGAAAAGTTCCGCGATCTGTTCACGGGACTTATGAATGGCTGGGCCAATGAGATGTGACGGGCGCTCACCAGCAAGTTGGACGATCCACTCCCCAAGGTCGGTCTCGACCACGCGCGCACCAGCGTGCTCCAGCGCCTCATTGAGACGGATCTCTTCTGTAGCCATCGACTTCGACTTCACGACGAGCCGTACGCCGAGCCGCTGAACGAGCTCGGCGACGTAGCGGCGAGCGTCCTCCGCAGTGCGGGCGAGGAAGACCGTTGCGCCGACCGCTTCGGCCGCATGCTGGAACTGCTCGACAAGTTCGGGTAGACGCGCGATGGCAGCTTCTTTGCGCCGGCGCAGATCGGCACGCAGTGCAGCGAAGTCAACTTCGGCGAAGGCCTCGGCGCGCCGCTGGCGGTAACGGGTCAGCGTCCGCTCGAGTGCCTGGCGCTGGGCCTGGTTGTCCAGTGCTGCATCGAGGGCACGTTGAAATGCCTTGCTGCGTGCCGGCATGGATTCCTCCTCCCGGTTCCCGCACCCGCCCGTGCACAGTGCAAGTGTAACGCTACACTCAACCGTCTCGATACTCCTCTGGGGCCACGGGTCTGCCACCGTGAGGCCGTCACCGCTGCTTGCTGGGTGCCTTGGAGAGGGCTGGCTCGTGAGATGTCCACGGGGCACGAGGCAGTACGTCTTCCGAAGGGTCAAACCAACCCTTCATGAGGCGGTCTGTCCGGTGTGCATGGCGAGGTGGGGGAAGTGACTCCAGGGCACCCGGTGGGTGAGGCGAGCTCTCTGGTGCCCGTGCGTCCATTGGGGCGCTTCATTCTCGGGTGGCGCCGGACAGGGAGCCGTTTTGTTGAGGCCTGAGGCTGGGTGAAGGACTGTGCCGGGTGTCGTGCGCTGCCACTGGAGAGGTGCCCGCCCACAGGCCAGCTGGGGCGATGAATGGTGCATCGGCAGCTTGGCGCGGACAAGGCACAAATCTTTCGGGGGCTCTTCGTCGTATCGGCACGCCCTGACAGATGGCGCGGTGCGCTGCAGCATGTTCATGCCCAGCCCCGTGTGCCGCGTTTCGGATTCCTGCAGGTCAGGTTGGCATCAGGAATCACGCAGGTAGCCAAAGTGGTCTGGCTGGCCGGACGAGATTTGGCGCGTTGTACACTATTGAGTAGTACTCTGCGGCCAATTCTTGTACGGGGGAACGGGAATGCGCGTCATTGATCTACTGCAACTGCCGATCCTCCAAGGGACACGGGTTGTTGCTGGGGATTTGGGCCTGGAACAGCGCGTGCGCTGGGTGCACGTGGTCGATCTGCCAGACCCGCTACCCTGGATTGACCGTGGCATGCTGATGTTGAGCACCGGGATTGCCTGGCCTCGCAGTGACGAAGAACTCGCTGAACTGGTGCGGCGCCTGGCCGAGCGTGGAGTTGCCGCGGTGGGTCTGGCCGTACCGCACTACTTTTCCCGCTTTCCCGATGTGATGCGGGCTGCCGCTGATACGGTCGGTCTGCCGTTGCTCGAGATCCCCTGGGAGATTCCATTTGTCCGCATCACCGAGACAGTCCACCAGCTGATCTTGCGTGAACAGTGGCAGGAGCTTGAGCGGGCTGAACAGCTGCACCGGGAGCTGATGCGGGCCGCCGCGCGCACACGCAGTCTCGACCGTCTCGTGCGGACACTTGGCGAGCTCCTGGGGCGCTCGATCACGGTCGAGGAACTGGACGGAACGCTGCTCGCCTACTACCAGCGTGGCCCCTATGAGGATGTGGCGCGACAAGTAACGATCGAGTCGGGCCGAGCCCCGAGTTGGTTGCAAGAAGGGCTAGTGGCACGTGGTTTCCTGCCCCCGCAGGGGACGCAGCCGTACCGTGTTCCCGCAATCCCAGAACTCGGCCTCCGCGAGCGAGTGGTGTGCCCAATCTGGCTACACGGCGAACTTGTCGGCTTGGTCTGGATCATCGAGGGGGACGAGCCGCTGAGCGGACTGGACCTACGGGCTGCAGAGCATGCGGCGCTCGTCTTTGCTCTGCTCTTTGCCCAAAAGCGGGAGTTGGCACAGCTCGAGGCTCGGCTGGGCTATGCCTTCTTGAGTACGGTGCTCGAAGGGCGATTCAGCGGCTCGCCGCAGGAACTGGAGCGGGCGCGGGCACTCGGCTATGACCCGGCACGTAGCTACCGGGTGGTGGTTGTGGCGCTCGGTGAACCGCCACTCACCGTGGAGGCATTCCAGCGGCGCGAACACATTGCACTGCGGGTACGTCGTGCCTTGCGCCACTCGGGAGCTGCACCGCTGGTCGCAACACTGCACGACCAAGTGATCGCGTTGGTCGAGTGGGCAGAGGGTCTGGAGGACCTCTGGTCTGCCTTGGCCGACTGTGGCCTCACCGCGGTGGCGGGTCGCCCGCATGCTGGTCCGGAAGGGGTGCGGCGGAGCTACCGCGAGGCGTGTGCCTTGCTCGAGTATGTGGATCGCCCGGGGCTGTTTCGCTACGAAGATCTGGTGCTGGAGCGGGTCTTGGCCGGCGATCCCGAGGCGCGGCGAGCATTCGTTGAACTCTGGTTGGGGCCGTTGCGCCGGGGGCGACACGGCGAACGGTACGTGGAGACGCTCCTGACCTGGGTGCGCCACCGCTTCTCGGTCAATGAGGCGGCAGAGGAACTCGGCGTGCACCCGAACACGGTCCGCTACCGGCTGGAGCAGGTGGGGGAACTCGTCGGGCGTGACCTGCTCGATCCGGAAACGCAGTTTGAGCTGCAGTTGCTCTGGCGTCTCCACGGGCGTGAGTGGGAACGGGCCGAGGCGATGAACACCGCCAACGGTGCCGTAAGCCAGCCTGACGCACTCAGGCGCCTGTGAAGCAGATCTAGTCGAGGGCCGGATGATCCCTCTGACGCGTGCGGAAAGACGCTCGGTCGGTGTACCGTCTCGCCGTCCACGGATGGGGGAAACCGTGCACCGCACCGTGGGGTGGGTCTTCAGACAGCCGGCGCTGGTCAAGATGCCCCGCCTCCGGGCAGACGAGCCTGCTGATTTCGACGGACGTGCGAGCCCCTTGGGGCTCACGGGATTCGACGTGGGGACGTAGAATTCCTGGCGTCCTTCCCCGGAGCTGATACCCCCTGGCAGGTGACGATCACGAGTTCACAGTAGTGGTCGTGGTGCTCGGGTGTGAATGAGGCAGGGACCGGCGTGGAGACGAAGAGCGTGGGGAGCGCCGCTGGAGGGAGGAACCAGGGCGGCTGCGGTGTGTCGCGACTGGGAGCTGTCCCGTCGGATCGAGGAAGTCCCATGCGGCCGTCGCGGAGGCCGATGATGGACGGACGCGGGAATGACGTTGCAGCCGGTGTGGCGTGTGAGCAGGGCGAGCCCCCGGGCACTCAATTGCTGTGTAGGAGCTGGTCGGACGGCGGGAGCCGATGGCGAAAGCAGCCAGGCGATGAGCCTCCGTACCTCGGACCGTCCGCAACGGGTCATCGCCAGGTTCTCGGTTGGAGAATGTCTCACCTGTCCCTGCAGGAGGGCTGACACGACACGCCGTATTTACGGTTGTCGTCTCGGTGCTGCGAGGAGCGGCGGTCGAGAGAGCTGGTACCAGAGCCTCTTCCTCCTTCGACGGTGGGTGTACCCGCTGGCTCCGCACCGCCCAAGGCCTTCCCAACGGACAGGGAGTCGTTCCTCGCCTGCGAGGGTGTTCAGAGAATGCCTCTGAGTCGGATGGGATGCGCGGTCCCGCCCACCGTCCTCCGCAACGTGAGGGAGGTCCAATCATCCTGGCCATGATCCTACCCAGACGTCTGAGAGCCTGCCGACCCGCGGGGGCCAGCTGAAGCGGGAGACGTCGGACTCCGCCGCAGCTCGTCAGTGGCGGTGCATTGGACGGGATCCAACGATGCTCAGCGACGGCACAGACCGGTGGAGGATACGCGCCGAGCGACCGACGATAAGGGGCCGTAACCGCTTCCAACGCCCCCTCCATGGCCCGACGCTCGTCCTCGTAGTAGCTGCGCGGTGCGGCTGCCGTCCTCACGCACCTCGTACCGTACCACCGGATGCCGCAAAGCGGTACCGGGCGGTGGGACGGTCGTCGAGTTCGGGCGCTCGGTGCCGCGCATGGCTCATTCGTCAAGCCGGAAGGTGCTGAGTGGCGCAAGGGGAGCCTCTCGCCTTCTCGGAGCTCGCGGCTGGGGCGCACTTCGCCCCTGGACCGGTGTCACCGACCGCCGAGGTATCCCCGGTGGGGTAACGTGAGCGCGGCATTCTCCCGTAGGGGCGATGCGGCAGGCCCGCGCGTCGTACGGTGCAGGAGAGGTCGGTGAGGGCATGGGACCGCCCCTGATGGGCTGAAGGGGCCGGGCTTCGGCGGGTGTCAGCCGCATGACCCCACTACGGACCTGCTTGTCCGGCAGGAAGGATACCGGCGCGGTACCGCACGCCTGTCCTCGAGGGGCAGGTACACGTGGTGTGGGACCTCGGGGGTGCTAACCCTGCGCGGGTCGGCCGTATCCCAACTCCAGTGCTGCACGTGGTCTGTCGTCACATCCTGTACTGCTGCGGTGTGCTTGTTTGCTGTATATGCGAATGAGTCTCATTCGCAGAAAGGGTCAGTGGTGACACGGTGGGTCGACAACGGAGAGCTGTGGACTGCCGATCGCCCCTGGTGGGCCTGTCTCCCTCTTCAGCACAGCCGTTTCGATGAACGCGGCTTTGTCTTGCAGGTTGTCCAGCCAGGGCTGCTCGGGCTCATGGACGGTTCGGTCTCGACGCTCGCCCCGATTTTCACGAGCGCTTTCGCCACGAATCTCTCGCGTGTCGCCTTCCTGGTCGGGCTCTCGGCCTCGATCGGCGCCGTCATCAGCATGGGCTTCGCGGAAGCACTTTCGGACACCGGTGAGCTGACCGGACGCGGTGGTCCGATCCAGCGGGGCCTAATCACCGCTGTCTCGACGTTCCTCGGCGGTATCCTCCACTCGCTGCCCTTCCTGATACCGCACGTCCACCATGCCTTGTCCTTCGCGTATGTCGTCGTCGGCGTCGAGCTCGTGGTCATCGCCTGGATCCGCTATCGCGTGTTCCAAATGCCGCTCACCAAATCGATCGTCCAGGTCGTCCTCGGCGGCGTCCTGGTCTTCGCGACCGGTGTGGCACTCGGTTACGCCTGAGTTCGTCCCCGGAGACGTTGCGTGGTTCGGTATGGCGGTGGATGACAGGGTAGTCTCCCCGGCGTTCCGGCGTATCGACTCTCCGGCGTCTTCGGAGAGGTGGCTCATGGCGGTCCCTTCTTCGCTGCGCGCTCACCGCGCCCCCTTACTTGGACGGCTCCCGTCCACCGTTGTGCCGCCGGGTACTCCGATCCGCTTCCTCCGCGGGGCCAGTGGGACACTCAACCGTTCCGGTTCAGCTACACTTCCAACAGGCTCCAGGAAAACGGCCTTCTAGCCGATGCTGAACGTGAGAACCGAGAGGGGACAGGCAGGCGTGGTCCAGCAGCGACCGACGACCCAACCGCCGAAAGGGTTCACTGTCTGGCAGGCGGCCGAACTCGGCGTCGCTGGCCGTGACGGACGGCTCACCTGGCACCGCACGCGGATCGAGGACTTCAGTCCCGACGGTCAGCGGGTCGTCGTCGGCTGGCCAATGGTCCAACTCGCTTACGTCTCTGCCCACCGCGGCGACCTGGTCTACCTCGGTGCCACTGTGCCGGACGATGCCCTCTACGTCGTTGCCTGCGAGGTCGTCGCCGCGGTCCTCGAGCCGCAAGCGCGGTTGGTCCTCGCCCCCGTCGGACCGTGGGAACGGATGCAGCGGCGGGAGCACTGTCGCGTACCGGTCACGCTGTCCCCGCAGGAAGTGCTACTCCTGCCTGCTGAGGGCGACCCCCAGCCGCTCAAGGGGACGATCATCGATCTCAGCGCTGGTGGAGTCCGTTTCCGCTCGCCGCAGCAACTCCGTGTCGGTGACCGCCTCGCGCTCCGCTTCACGTTACCCGGCAGTGCGCAACCGATCGGTACGGTTGCCGTGGTCCGGCGTGTTGCGCCGGTGGAACGGGTCGACCCGCCGCGCTGGGACCACGGTTGCCAGTTCGAACGACTCGACCGTCGCACCGAAGACGCGATCGTGCGCTTCGTCTTCCAGCGCCAGCGCGAGCTCGCAAAGCAGTTGCGGGACAGTTGACCAGCTGTATCCATCCCGGAGGTGTCGCAGGGCGAAAGGCCGGGCGGTGCCAGCGCTGACCGACAGTGACTTCGGCAGTATCAGAGGCGTCCCATCTGCCGTGCCCGGTGACGCGTGCGCGAGGCACGCATCGCCCCCGTAGGGGCGCGATGCATCGCGCCCGCCGGCCTGAGACCGCGTAGCACCCGCCGGTCCACAAGGGCTGGCATCATGCCGTCGGCGGTCCTCTGGTGCGGATCCGGGATCGTCACGTCACCGCGAATCGATCCCCATGCCCTCTGGCGCGTGCGCGAGGCACGCATGACCCCGCCGTAGCGGGCGATGCATCGCACCCGCGCTCTGGGGCGCTCCCCGCCGGCTGGGATAGGCCGGCCCACACTGTCGGGACGCTGCCACGGCGGCTGCTGTCCGCGGGCGCCCGAGCCCCGCCTATCGGCGCCGTGGTGGCACGCGTCCTGCCCGTCGCGCACGGTACGCGCCGAAGGCGCCTCGGCCTGTCAGCGTGTCTGGTCGGCGAGGGACCACCTGTCGGCTGATGAGCGTGTTGGGCCGTCCAGGCTCGGCCGAGCCAGCGAGTGGTGGCTGCTGGCAGCCCCGCTCTGAGCTCTCGCCGTGCGGTGCGCACACGACCTCCTGCGCGCCTCGCGGACGTCTGCCGCTTGGGGAGCGTCGCGACGCTACGGTGCCTCGCCTCTGCCGGAACCGGTACTTCCTTCCCTATCGAGGACGCCTGGCTGCCTGCCGAAAGAGGAGAGCAGGAAGGAGGCTCCGCCGCCGGGTGAGGCGGCATGACGGACGGTCAACCGCGGGCGACGGCGAGATGGTCGCAGGAGTACAGGCGGTGCAGGGACGCGCCGGTAGACCGAAGAATGGCAGAGGAGGCCAGGTATGCGGATCTACAACAACGTGAATGCGGTCAATGCACAGCGGAATCTCTCCATTACCGGCTTTGCGCTTGCCAAGTCAATTGAGAAGCTCTCCAGTGGCTTGCGCATCAACCGGGCGGCTGATGATGCTGCTGGGCTCTCGATCTCCGAGAAGCTGCGCGCTCAGATCCGGGGCGTGATGCAGGCGATGCGCAATGCCCAGGACGGCGTGTCGATGATCCAGACGGCCGAAGGTGCACTGAACGAAGTGCACTCGATGCTGCAACGCATGCGCGAGTTGGCTGTCCAGGCTGCCAACGACACGCTGACGACCGAAGACCGAGCGGCGGTCAATAGCGAGCTCCAGAATCTCCAGCAGGAAATCAACGCGATCGCCAATCGGACCACCTTCAACGGGAAGCTGCTACTCACCGGCTCGTTGGCGACGAGTGTCGACAGCACATCGCCATTTGCGGTCGGTAGTCGTGTCGGCGCGCAAGGGACGGTCACCAACATCACGGTCAACGGGACGGTCGCGGATGGTACCTATGCGATCACCTATGACGAAGCGACCAACCAGTTAGTCGCGACGGATGCAACCTCGACGTTCTATGCGAGCCTTCCGGCGGATAATGCTGCTGTTCCGACGACGATCAACTTCGATGATGGCAGTGGCAATGGTTTCACGTTGACGGTCAGCAGCGGTTTCCGCACGAATGACTTGCTCGGGCGCTCCCTCGAGGGACGCAGTATCGAAGTCTCGAGTGGCGCCATCGCCGCGACCTCTGACTTGCGTGGGACACCGAATACCCAAATCCAGACCGCTCTCGGACACGTCGCTGCGATCGACGTGAGTGGCGCGCTCGCCAGTGACACGTACACCTTCAGCTACAACCAGGTGAACCGAGAAATAACGGTCACGCGTGGGTCAGACGGTGCGGCCCAAACCATCCAGTTGCCAGCCGCCTTCTCCGTCGCAGCAGGAGGTCGCTACACGCTGAATTTTGAGGCACTCGGTGTGAAGGTGACCTTCGAGACCACGACCGGTTTTGGCAATGCTGATGACCTTGGCTTCGGGCTCGACCGCTATCAGCTCACCACCGCTGGTGATGGCTCGGCCCACTTCCAGGTCGGCCCGAACAGCGGTCATTCGTATCTGGTCGCCTTCAGCCGGGTCCTCGTTGACAGCAACTCAGCAACGCCTGCAGCGCTGCAAAACCTCTATGCGCAACTCACCAACTTCGCCGACATGGTCGATAGCTCGCCCGGGACCAACGCGCAGCAAGTGCAGGCAG
The DNA here is from genome assembly GCF_023806465.1 of Thermomicrobium sp. CFH 73360. Classification (GTDB taxonomy): domain Bacteria; phylum Chloroflexota; class Chloroflexia; order Thermomicrobiales; family Thermomicrobiaceae; genus Thermomicrobium. The sequence goes on from NZ_JAMSLS010000006.1 coordinate 155,233, forward strand.
CGCAGGACTTGATCACAGCGATCGATGGCGCAATTAGCTACGTGAACCAGGTGCGGTCGAATCTCGGTGCCGCCCAGAACCGGCTCGAGCACACGATTGCCAACTTGGGTGTCCAGCACGAGAACCTGACGGCTTCGGAGAGCCGGATCCGCGATGCCGATATGGCTGCCGAGATGGTGACGTTTACCCGCAACCAGATTCTGCAGCAGGCCGGCGTGGCGGTCCTGGCTCAGGCGAACGCAATGCCGCAGTCGATTCTCTCGCTGCTGCGCTAGTCCCGCGCATCGCATGCCCCGGTCGGGACTCGTCCCGACCGGGGCGTTCTTGTTCGTGCGGCGGTCTGGTGTGGTGGCTGGAGAACCTTGCTCGCGCGCTGGGCATTGTGGTCGGTGAGCACAGGCAGGGGTTGCTCACAAGGGGTGAACGCTGTGCCGCACTGCGGGCAACGCGCTCGAGGGCTCGCGTGTGCGGCAGAGCGCAGACGTCCAACGCGAGCGGTGGGCAACACCGACTCGTGCAGTGCGCAGTTCTCAAGACTCCATGAGGGCAGCAGCCACCGGGCATCGCGCCAGACCGGCGTCGCGACCAACCATGGCCGCTCCAGCACGCCACATCGGGGAAGGGTGAGACACGGGCAGAGAACGTGATAAACGGGGCGTCCGTGCAGGAAGATGAATGATTGAAGGCGTGACAAGATGAAATCGCACTCAGCTCTTTTGGAAGTGGACGGGGCTCCGTCTCGAAGCGCAGCGGCGTATGCCAGGTCCCGCACCGATCGTCGCGCTGGCCGAACTGACAGTGGAGCGTGCTGCCGACGGGACTCCGGTGCATCTGCGTGGCGCTCCGGCACTCCATGGGGTCACAACCCAGTTTGACTGTGAACCTGCTGAGTGGACAGGCGACACTCCGCGATGCGCGTGGTCTGAGTTGGTCAGGGACACTCGCAGCGGAGCCACCTGAGCTCCGTACCCTGGTCGCCGCGGGCAGGGAAGTTGTCCAGGCAGAGGCAAAGGATCGCGGCGCACTGGCACCCTGGCGCGAGCAGGCCCAGTGCGGTCCAGGATGTGTCCAGAGGGACGGCAACGCCTCGCTCGGCGATGCGACGAAGGGTTTCCTCCTCCGCGTAGACGACGGCCAACTTCTGATGTGTCTCCGGGCGATGCGGGTTACACGCGAGTGGCAAGCAGTGATCCGGCGTTCTCTCCACGCATCGGGTTGACCGAGACGGGGTACCGGCTTCGGACGGTAGTGCTCCCCCGTCCGTGCGGTCCGGACACGCGGGACCGGGTGAGGTCACTAGCCACCACTCGACTGGTCTCGAACGCGCTCGCGTCCCCTCCCCGCCTCCCCACTCGTGTAGCCATGCCTACCGGGATGAGAGTGCTCACACGTCACCAGGGCCGTGACGTGCTTCTCCTGTTTCGCGCCAAGCGGGGTGAGGACTCACCTGATGGGCACTCGCCAAAGACGTCTGAACCAGTGAAACCGCCCGTGGGCGCATCCCCGGATATGATGGGACGGAGCGGGAACGATCCTGCACCTGTTGACGATGGCTTGCTCGCAAGGCTTGCGCTCCATACCGTGTCTTCTGCACCCGAGTGGAGCGCATCTTTCGTGCGCCTGGCGTTCTGCCGCAGCGAGAGGAGTGTTCAAGTGGGTGAGGGAACAGCGCGCCCAATCTGCCCAGCTCGTAGCGGTTGGTCTCCGAACGTGAGTATCTCCTGGAGCGGTGCTGTGCACCACGACCGTGTGTTGGCTCATTCTGGTTCGGGACGCGGAAACCGCGCTGACCGGGCCCCTACAGCCTGGGCGTACTGTCTCCTCCCCATGAGGGTGGTGCCAGCGAGAGCGGTGGCTCGTTCCCCATAAGGGATAGGCTACCGCGCACTGACAGCAAGACCAACCCGCAACCCTTGCTCTGTCTGCCAGAGGCAACCGGGTTAGGAGCGGTGGACAAAAGAGCCAGGCAGCAACACCGCTCGAGGAAGACGCGCACGCTGCAGCGATGATCGGAGCGCGCGAGCGACGGGGCGACAGAGAGAGTGCGTGGACGTCCGGATGTCGCTGCTGCCTTGGTGCTCGTTTGAGCGATGACACGGTATGCCGAGGAGGAGGGCGTTCTCGGATGAGAGGATGGGGACGGGTTTGGGCTCCTGACGAGTGACGGAGCACCACGTGCTGCCGGGACGATCGGCGTGGGCGGTCCGGGACGAATGGGTGGGGTGTGGCGGGCGAGCACTCCCTCAAGCGCGGGATACGTCCTGCCGTTCTCTTTGCTGAGGGATGGTCCGGAGAGGGAGAACCAGGGTGAGCGAGGAGCTCCTGCGACGGGTTGGTGAGAAGATCTTTCCCTGCCTAGGGTTTAGCCCGACCGAACTCTTGTGGCAGCGGCTGGCGCGGGTCGTGCAGCAGGAGGCAAAGAGGGCAGGTGCGGCCAGTGCCGACGAGTTCCTGCAGCGGGCACTGCGGGGCGAGCGAGCGGTGCTGGAAGCGATCTGCCAAGGGCTGACGATCAATGAGACCTACTTCTTTCGTGAGCCGAAGCACTTCGACGCCCTCCGGCAGCTCCTGCCCGAACTCGCGGCGCTGCAACGGCCGCTGCGGATCCTCTCGGCTGGATGCTCGAGTGGTGAGGAGCCGTACTCTCTGGCAATGACGGCTCAGGATGTGCTTGGTCCGCTTGGCCACAGCTTCGAAATTTTGGGAGTCGATTTTGATGCTGAGGCGCTGGAGCGCGCTCGACACGGTTGCTACCGGTCTTGGTCATTCCGCGATCAGGGGATGGAGCGGGCACGTGCGTATGTCGAGCAACGTGGCGAACTGTGGTGCGTGCGGGAGAGCATTCGTGCACACGTGACGTTTGAGCAGCTGAACCTGATTGAACGAGTGCCGACCGGGCCATTTGCTGTGATCTTCTGTCGGAATACCCTCATGTACTTCACGACCGAGCACCGGAACGCGATTGTGCGGCGTTTCACTGAGGAGCTCTTGCCCGGGGGGGTGCTCGTTATCGGTTCAGCCGAGACTCTGGAGCGGCCGCCGAGCGAACTCGAGCGGGTGACCGTTGCGGGAGCGTATCTCTACCGAAAGCGCTCGCGTCAGGCCAGTATCAACGCGGTGACCGAGGGGGAGCTACTCCGGGTACTGCTTCTCAGCACATCGCCCGTCACGCGGGTCGCTATTCGGCAGGCGCTGCGTCTTCTGCCGGGTGTCGAGCTCGCTGGCGAGGTGCGCTCGTTCGAGGAGGTGCGGACGCGTCTCGAAGACCTCCCAGCCGTTGTGCTTGTCGATGCCTTGGAGAGTGAGAGCGTACTCGAACGGCTGGCAGGTGTGCAGGGCTGGCCGCTTGTTGTTCTGGTTGGTCCTAAGGTGCTAGCGCCGCGCGGTGTTCCGGCTGTTGTAGTACCGGAACTTGTTCCCGGTGCAGTGCGGCGGGTGGCTCCGGAGCTTGGCGAGGCACTCGCTGCGGCCCGTTCGCGCTTCCGTGATCGGCCGAAGATCGAGGGTTCTGCGAAAGTGGGAACAGGGATACTACGGAAACCGAGCCTGGTTGGGAGTGCGGTGCGCCCGAACGGACGGTCTGGTGCGGGGGCACCTGCTGACCCGGTACGTCGTACCGCTGAGCGACTCTTGCTGATCGGCTCGTCCACTGGTGGCCCGGCGGTTGTGGCGGAGCTCGTGGCTGCGCTGCCGCTCGGTCTTGGGGTTGGGGTGCTGGTGGTCCAGCACATGCCACCGAACTTCACACGAAGCTTTGCCGAGCGGTTGGCGCGGGTAGGTCAGTACGCGGCACGTGAGGCGGAGGATGGGGAGCTCGTGATGGCGGACACCGTGTTGGTGGCGCCCGGCGGTCGAAATCTGTTGCTGACGCGGGCAGGAAGGGTGCAGGTCGTGCCGCCGGAGCCAGAGGATATCTACGTGCCGAATGTGAACCGGGCGTTCGTCTCGGTGGCGCGGGCTGGCTGGGGGCCGCGGGTTATGGCGGTGATCCTGACCGGGATGGGGGATGACGGGGCGGTGGGGATGGCCGAACTCCGGGCAGCGGGTGCCGCCACGCTTGTGCAGCGGCCAGAGGAGGCGGTGGTGTCTGGAATGATCGAGGCAGCGCTCGCGCGGGGCGGGGTGCAGAAGGTTGTGTCCGCTGCCGATATCCCTAGTGAGGTCGTGCGTTGGGCTCAGCGTGGTGTCATGGTTCCGCCACGCTGAGTCGGGAAGAGCACATGGGGGGCGCAATGTTGAAGGTACTCATTGCTGATGACTCGAAAATGATGCGTGTCATGCACGTCCGCTCACTGCGTCAGGTGGGCTACGAGGTGGAGGTCAGCGAAGCGAACAATGGTGAGGAGGCCCTGGCGCAGTTTGAGCCGGGCAAGTTTGATCTCGTCATTGTCGACTGGAACATGCCGGGGATGGACGGCATTGAGTTTGTCCGAGCGGCGAGGGAGAAAGAGAACGGCGCAGCTCGGCGGACACCGATCCTGATGATCACCAGTCAGAGTACCGAAGAGCAGATGCTGAAGGCGAAGGACGCTGGGGTTGACAACCTTTTGACGAAGCCAGTGACCCCCGAAGCGCTTGGCGCTGCGCTGGAAATGCTGCTGGCCCGTGCCTGAGGGGTGGAGCCGAGACGGGGAGGAGCGGTGTCGTGAGCCACGCGATTGTGCAGGAGCTGACGACGAGCGGCCGGCTGGTAGAGTTCATCGGGCAGGCGGCGCGTGAAGCGCTCGAGCCACTCTGCGGCGTGGACGTGACCGTTGTCGGAGAGGCTGAACTCCCGTGGGCGCATCCCCCAGTGGGAATCGCCCTCGTGACGGTGGTGGATACAAGCGGCGGAGGGTTTCAAGCAGTCGTCTGGCTCGGTGGAGAACTGGGGGCACTTGCCTCGGTCGCTGAGGTCTTGCTCGGAGAGCGGCCGGACGGTGAGGACGAGATGTTGCAGGATGCTGTCCGGGAGTTGACCAACATCCTGGCCGGGCAAATTCAGCGGCATCTTGCTGGGGTGGGGTTGCAGATGGGACTTGGACTCCCGGTGTATGTGAGTGGAGCAAAAAGCCTGAACGTGGGAGCGAGTCTTTCCAGAGGAGCTGCAGTGCGAGTGCAGGTCGGGTTACCTGACCAGCCGGTGCTCGATGTCGGGTTTGCTGCTAAGGAGGGCTAGAAGCAGCAAGGAGTACGCCATGACGGTCAAGGTTGCGCCGGTCTTTCCAGCAAGCGCGCCCCTAACGCGCAATCCCAAGGTGCCTCAAAAATACCGGCCGGTGCTCTGGGAACAGCATCTCCTCCCGACGGTGGCCGAGAACTTGGCGACGTTGCTGGGGATTGCGGTCGGGTTTCTTCCGGAGTCGATCGTCGGCGCACCGTTCGAGCGGAGGAGGTTCCCGGCTCAGTCGGGATGGGCGTTGGCCCGTTTCCGGATCAACCTGCTCGACGAGCAGGTACCGGCGTACCTCCTCCAGCCACTGGCCGAAGCGCTTGACTGGGGAGCGATCGGGTTACGTCGCCCGGCGGCGACGCGTGAGGCGCCGGTGGTCGGCAAGGACGGGGTGCAGCTCAGCGAAGCGCAAGAAATGGACCTTGCAGCCTACCATGAGGTTTGCAATGTTGTGACCTGTGGGGTGCTGGCACGCGCGTGGCGGAACAAGCTGGAACGACCGCTGTACATCCTGTTGGATGGGGTGGAAGCCGTCACACCGGAGCAGTTCCCGGCGGAGCTCGAGCAGGGGAAGTGGCTCATCTTGCAGGCGAGCTTCGGCTACAGCGAGCGGCCGGTCAAGCCGGTCAAGGGGCAGCCGCCCCAGTATGAGAAGCAGACGGTCTGGCTTTTTGTCGTGCCAGAATCTCTGGCCCTGGCGGCGCTTTGGGGTGCACCGGACGGGCGAGAGAAGGACAAAACAGCATGGCTCGCGAGTACGGGCCAGTGGAAGTAACGAGGATCAAGGCGTAGCCACTTGGCGATAGATCAGGGCGTTCGACCAAGTGGGAGTACAGACAAGAGAGCCGATTGCGGCCTTTCTCGTCTCCTGGGAGGGTGGAGTGTATCGTCCAGTGCTGCCAAGGTCCTGCGTTAGCATCGGCTCTCTCAGGTGCGTGCCTATCCGCAGTCGCGCTCGGAATCGAGTAATGGAACGTGCGTCTTCAGCTGATCTCACGGCGTGAAAACGTTGGATCGCGCTGGCGAGAGCGCTCTCTGACTGCCCAAGGGAGATACTCAGCCGGCCAAGGGTATTCCTTACATGAAGGAAGTCGCAGGTGCGAAGAGTGTCATTCGTTGGGTCGAGTAGCTCTGCCTCAGGGGTGATGGTCTTCGCAAGTGGCACCTGCTCCGGGGACGTGTCTCGGGGCTGGTGCATTTGCCGAAACCCCGCCGTGTATCCCCCGAGGGCTGGCACAACAGAGCACAGTTGAGGCTCTCGTGGCACGTGCGTCCGGCGAATGTCGGGCACTGCTGTGTTTTCGGTTTGGGCATTCCTGCACACCCGCAGGCGCAAGACCCTGACAGGTCAGCTTCCTGTAGCTGCGGTTATCTCCTTGATGAGCGATGGATCGACATGCAGACGCTTCAAGACTTGTATCAGAACCAACTCGACCACTGCTGCTGCTCGTTGATTTGCGTGTATCTCAATGGTGCGAGTGCCTCACCGCTTGTGAGGACCAGTATTCGCTCAGCAGCATGGAGGTCTTGTCTCGCCAATGTCCCTTCAGCGTGAACCTGTTGCTGTTGGATACCGCTGCTGTGTCTGCTTCAGAACTGGTTCGGTATGAGACGACGCTCGCCAGGTGGACCGGTGGTTGACCAACCCTTGTCACGACGTGGTCGAACTGGAGCAGGATACCTTCCACCTTGATGACTGCACCCTGATGCACCCCATCCTGGTCAAGATACGCTTGCCAGGCTTGGGCAAATTGTGCAGCTGCAGTGCGAGCAGCATCGGGATCGGGAAAGCGATACACACTCGTCTGGACAGACAGCCACTCGAACTCGGGCTGTTTCGGGTTGCTGATGTGCGATATCGCGATTGTACTCTCGTCGAAGCCGTCGAATACTGGTGGCTGATCGGGGGCAAAGCGCGGCGCTTCGGCTGAGTGGATCGTGCGCGCCTCGATCATCCAGCCAGGCGGAACATTCGGTGTGGCCAGGAGTTCGCTCAGTGGCTGACTCGCCGAGTTCTGTGCTGCGGCGAAGAAGATGGGCGGGCGAAAAGGAAAGCCACATGAGCACTCCGCCAATGACGAGAAGAAGCGCGGTGAGTGTGTGCCGATGCCGCCAGGTCATGATGACTTCCTACCTGATTATCCAACCCACATCGGAGCGCGAGAGTTCCTCGGTGTCCAAGCCTCGGCTCGCTCGCTGACGCAGACGACAGGATAGAGCCAGCTCTTGGGCAAAAGGAGAACGTTCCGCTGCGCGTCACCTCAGTTCGTCCAGTTCCAGTTGCTGATACAGCCGTGGTTGCTGCTTCACGTGGCAGCATCTCCGCCCGGCCTCACAAAGTGCTGGTTCTGACCATACTTGCCCAGGGAAAAGGCACCGTACTCAGCGAAGGGCAAAATCCCAGCGAGCTTGGCGACTTGCCAGGCGCTTGTCGTGACCCAGGAACCGACACTGGCTGAATGGGGCAGAGCGAGTGCAGCCAGGGCAAAGGTGAGAACGAGCAGGAGAGTCCGGAACCAGCCTGGTGACCTGCGGGGGCTTCCCTTTCAACAGCTGTCGTCTTGCCAGCAGGGCTCGGCCACCAACAGAGTAGCAGAGGGAGAGAGTTGTCAAGCATGGTTGCACGTGGGCCGTTGCTCGGGGGAGGGTGTGCTGAGTTCGCGCGGCTACTTCTTCCGCTGCCGGCTGCACAAAGCAGGGTGACTGGGGCGTGCGGCAGGTTCTGGTGTCTATCAGCTGGGGCTTGCGGTGCTCTCTCGTTGTTCGCTTTTCGATCCGTCAGGCGTCCCGTGCCTGTTCGACAAAAAGGAGTCTGAAAGCCTGGTCGCTCCAGAGCCGGGCAGGCTTTCCCCACTAACGCCCTGTGTGGTCGAAGAATTGCCCAGCGGCGAGAGGCAGGCATGGCATCATCTGCTCTGCGATGCTGCTGTCACCGGGGACTACGGTGGCGACATCCTCTGGCCGGCATTAATCCGCTGTGTATTGTTCCGCTGAACGAAAGAAGTCGGGCGGCTCAGCCTCTCGGTTCCTCAATCGGGTTTCCACCACACGAAATGGCAGCGATACCAGAAGAGGCGGCAGCTTCCCTGTGATGGTTGCCGGAAGAATCACGTCTCACGTGTGTAAGGCAAGACCTTAAGCGTGGGATAGTGCAGCGGCGCGGACGATCTCGGTCGGGAGCGGTTCTCCTCTCCGCGACCTTTCCGGCGACGGCCGGCACAGGTTACACGGTGGGCCAGAGCTGGTACTGCTTTCCCGCCGTGGCAACTCAAGCAGACTGCGGTGTTGTCCGAAATATCTCGGAGAAAGGGGCAGGTTGTTATTTGGGGGGGTTCCATGATGGCGCTTGGTTTCAAGGGGAAGGTGCTCGGGATCCTGGCGGCCATGGCCGCTGTCTTCGTACTGCTCGGTGCGGTGGGCTGGTTTTGGATCTCCAGCAGCTTGCGGGAAGTCGCCACGGTCGAAGAGATGAATGGCGTACTCGCGACCGTTGGCCAGATGTCACGTCGCATGACGGAGGTGCGCACGAGTGTCGTTGCACACGTGGGAGCGACAACGAATGCCGATTACCGGAAGCAACTCGATGCCCGGATCGCTGAGCTTGACCAGATGATCGCGACCGACTTGGACACACTCGCGGCGACTGCGCATACAGCGGACGAACAGCAGGCGGCACAGAACCTGCGTGATGCCTGGAAGACCTATCGAGACTCCGCAGAGCGCACGCTCCAGCTCTCCCGTCGCTACGACCTCGTTGCAGCCCAGCAGAACATGACGACCGATGCAGCGCAGAAGTTCGAGGCGCTCCTGCAGGCGATCCGCGACCTTGAGGCAGTCTCGCGGGCCGATGCCCAGGCGGCGGCGGATCACGCGCAGGCACAGCTGGGGCTGCTCCGCATTGCGATGGTAGGGGCGGCGGGGCTGG
>NZ_JAMSLS010000007.1 GCF_023806465.1 Thermomicrobium sp. CFH 73360
CTTGCTCATCGTCTCGCCCCTTCCTGGCCTCATCATACCCTTTTACACCAAAGAGCCCACGCCTCCACGCCGTGGGCCCCTCCGCGCCAACGCGGCTTTGGGTGGGGGGAGAGGGATTCGAACCCCCGCAGCTTACGCACCTAGTTTACAGCCAGGCCCCTTTGGCCACTCGGGCATCCCCCCACTGTACGCTGAGAGAGCCGATGGTGGGACTCGAACCCACAACCCGCGGTTTACAAAACCGCTGCTCTGCCAATTGAGCTACACCGGCTTGCGCCACCGCGCCGGTTCCAGCCGCAATTTTACGTGTCACTTCTGCCCCTGTCAATCCACGCGAGCCACAAGCCAGCAGCAAGTACATACAGCCATACGACGATCCACACCGGGGGTTCGATCATCACCCCACTCACTCCGGGAATTCGGAGTAACCACTCAGCAACCAACACAATCCATCGACCCAAAGCCCACGCCGGAATGGCTAACACTGTACCCAGCGAACCCATCAACGCTGCCAAAAGCGCCAGCAACCCGGCGACCAACAACCATGGCATGACGGGCTCCACCAGTGCATTCGCGAGCGGTGCAACGAGTGAGAATGTTCCCAAGCGCAACAGGAGAAGCGGCGTTACGGCAAGTTGCACCGCCACCGGGACGAGCAGGAACTCCTTCCACTGCCTCTCCTTTGTCTCCCCAAGTCGCATCGCACTTAGCGTAAACGTCGCAATCGCTGAGAGCTGAAACGCCAGGGAATACGCCAACTCTGGACGAACGAGCAACAATCCCACCACTGCCCAGCCGAGCGCCGAAATCGGCTCCCGCGGCCAGCCGCGCCAGCGGGCAAGAAGATAGAGTGTCGCCATCGCCGCTGCTCGTTGCACCGGCGGCTCTAGTCCGGTTAGGACCGCATAACCCCACACGGCTGTCCCGATACCCACCCAACGTAGCCACACCCAAGGGCTTAGCCGCGCCACAACCCCTTCTACCACCGCCGTCACAACCGCAACGTTCCAACCGCTGACAGCGGTGACATGTGAGAGTCCTGACCGACGAAGCACATCTCGGGTTGAGGCTGCCAAACCCCTGTCGTCACCAGTCAAAATCCCTAGCGTGAGCGAGCCGCTCGGTTCTGGCACCACGCGAAGCACCGCGTCCCGCACCCAACGACGCAACGCCAAAAGAGGCCAAAACGCCCGTTCCTGCTCGGCCTCGAAGGCCTCAATCTCGTACTGCCCGACGACCCCTATCCCAGCTACAGTGCTCCGCCCCGGGTGATAGACGCCCTGCCAGACAACACGTTGACCAACCTCCACTGCTGTAGGATCGTCCACCGTAAGGCCTACAAGTTGTCCATCATCACGGAGAATGACGACCTCCGATGTTTCGGAGTTACCGTCAGCCACAGTGAGCACCACGCCACTCGTGCTGGTCCCTAACGTTGAGGGAACAAGGAGCACGTGATAGCGAACAACCCCTAACACCAACCCCAGGACGAGAACACTAGCCATCCGAACCAGATGCCAGCCGTGACGCCCGAGCAGCCAGCTACTCGCCACAAGACTCAACAAGAGCACAAGAGATTCCAACGGATTGTTCTGGTCCGCCAATACACCGAGTACAAATCCCAGCACAAGCCAAGCACCGGTCATTCGGTAGAACTCCCAACCGTGACCAGGTTGGCCCATTCGGCAACCATTCGTGCGGAGATTCCGGGTACCTCGGCGAGCTCTTCAATCGATCGAAACGGTCCATGCTCCTCGCGGTACGCCACAATACGCTGGGCGAGCGCTGGCCCTACTCCAGGCAAGCGCTCCAGCTCCGCGACGGTGGCGCGGTTCACGTCTATCGTCTCATCTTGAGGAACAGGGCCAGCCCGGCTCGGTATACCCTCACTCGCTGCACCCGGTGTCACCTGCACATCGGGCCCTTGTCGGACCGGCACCTCCACTGTCTGCCCGTCCCGCAAGCGCTCGGCCATCGGAATCTTCGCGAGATCCGCCTCGACACGTGGACCAGCGAGCTCAACGGCTTGGGCCACCCTTGCATCGCTCGGTACGGTATAGAGTCCGGGTCGCTCAACCGCTCCGGTGACATAGACGATGATGACCGACGGGGTTGATATCGGCTCGATGCGAAGAATGAGATCCTCCTCAGAAGACCAGTGACGCGCAATATTGAACCCGATCAGCATACCCAGCGCCGCCCCAACCAAAAGGCCAAAACGCGCCGGCATGTCGCGGAATCGCATCTTCGCCCTATCCTCAATGTGGTATTGTTGGACGGTATCCCTTTTACCCCTCCCTGTGATGCGGGGCGGGGTGTTCGGTATTGTCCTACAAGGCACTGCCGATTGCCGAGATGATCCAGACCGAATTCCTTGGGAAGCTCATTTCTGCTCCTTCCATAGTCAGCCTTACTTCCACCTTGCGGGTGCGCCGGTGTGTGGTAGCTGATACGGTTCCCCCTGCAGCTCGGCCAGCGCTCATCGCAGCATTGGCCGTGCGGAGCGGCGAGCCTCTACTCGTCGTCGTCCCGCGGCAAAATCATGCGGATGATCTCGCGTATGCCATCGCTCAGCTTCTTCCGGAGTTCCCCGTCATCTCCTGGCAGGCTCCTGAAACGCTCCCCTACGATATCTTCACCCAAGACCGTTCGCTGGCCGCTGAACGTACCTGGTTCCTTACCCAGCTACGCAACGCGAGGTCAGGGGTATTCATCGTTCCTGCCCGTGGTCTTACCCAGCTCCTTCCTCAACCAACAACCGTCGACGCTCGTAGCCTGACGCTGCAGGCCGGTCGAGAGCTCCAACCAATGCTTCTGCTGGAGTTTCTCACAGAATGTGGTTATGCCGCGGCTCCACTCGTGCAACATCCGGCCTCATACAGTCGGCGCGGCGGCATCATCGATTTCTGGCCTCCTGGTAGTGAGGCCGCAATCCGTGTCGAGTTCTTTGGTGACGAGATTGACGCCATTCGTCGTTTCGATCCTGCCACACAACGTACCACGGACCGACTGGAAACGATCACGGTCCTGCCCATCAGCGATGTACCAATCAGCACCTACCGCCTGGCAGCTGCAAAGCTCCGAGAACTTGACACATGCTCCCTCCGCCCGGAGGTCCTGACAGAATGGACTCGTCTACTCGAGCGACTCGAGCGCGGGGAACTTGTACCACCCCCAGAATTCGTTCTCCCATTTCTTCTCTCTGACGCGGCGTTACTTCTCGACTACCATGCCCCAGACCGGCCAGTCGTCATCCTTGATCCTGGTGCAGTCCAGCTCGCACTCGAGCAGTTCGAGCGACAAGCCGAGGAATTCCGTGACATTAGCGAGTTGAGTGGCGAACTTCCTCGTGGCATGCCCCGCCCATATCACGCCTCAGCGTTGATCCTGCACACACTCACCCATCATCCTGTCCTTTGGCTTGGGGCGACCAGTGAACCCAGCGGATGTTCAGCTGAGTCATCGGATCTCGGCTTTACCGCAGGAGTTCCGACCGTCACTGGTCGCCTTGACACGCTTCCAGCCCTCCTCGAGCCATATCGTGCGGAGGGCTATACGATCGGCATCGTGACGGAGCAACCCGACCGAATTCTCCAACGTCTGACCGAATGGGCACAAACCTCACGTCCTGAAGTGTCGGACACGGCAGTTACAGTTGCCCGTGGTCGCTTGCCGGGCGGATGGGCACACCGAGAGGCGAAGGTGTTGATCCTGACTGATCGTGAACTGTATGGGCTCACCCGCCTGCCGAGCCCGCGCCGTCGCGGTCACCGTCCGGCCTCGACTGACCTTCTGAGCAAACTCACCCCTGGCGTGTTTGTTGTTCACGTTGACCATGGGATTGCCCGATACGGCGGATTAGTCAGTCTGGTTATTAACGGTGTCCATCGCGAGTATCTTCTCTTGGAGTACGCCGACAACGATCGGCTCTATCTTCCGGTCGACCAGCTGGATCGGATCACACTCTACGAGGCATTTGATGTTGAGCCGAAGTTGACGCGCCTCGGATCTCCAGAGTGGGCACGCGTGAAACGGCGCGTCCACGAGGCCGTGCGGGAGCTCGCATTCGAACTGCTCCAGCTCTATGCGGCGCGCAAGGCGACGTCTGGTATCGCGTTCGGTCCAGATACTGCATGGGATCGAGAACTCGAGGAATCGTTTCCGTACGAGGAAACACCAGACCAGTGGCGAGCAATCCAAGAAGTCAAAGCGGATATGGAACGCCCGCGTCCGATGGACCGGCTACTGTGTGGCGATGTCGGATTTGGCAAAACCGAAGTGGCAATCCGCGCGGCATTCAAGGCGGTAAACAATGGATACCAAGTAGCGATCCTCGTGCCGACGACGGTGCTTGCTCTGCAGCACTACAACACCTTCCGCGAACGTCTTGCACCGTATCCGGTTCGAGTGGAAATGCTCTCCCGTCTGTGCACGAAGGTCGAGCAACGAGAGATCATCGCCGGTCTCCGGACGGGTTCAGTAGATATCGTTATTGGCACACATCGCCTGCTCCAACGTGACGTTGAGTTCAAGCGCCTCGGACTTGTGATCATCGATGAGGAACATCGTTTCGGCGTCGCCCAGAAAGAGCACTTCAAACGGTTGCGCACAAACGTCGACGTCCTCGCCATGACAGCAACGCCGATTCCCCGTACCCTGTATCTCGCGCTCTCGGGAGTGCGAGACCTCTCCATCATTGCGACACCGCCGATCGAGCGCACACCAGTGCGCACCTTTGTGACACCGGCTCGCGATGCCATCATCCGAGAAGCGATACTGCGCGAGCTCGCACGCGGTGGTCAGGTCTACGTCGTCCACAACCGGGTACAATCTATCAATGCGTTTGCGGACCGGCTCCGAGCACTTGTTCCTGAAGCCCGATTCGCTGTCGCGCACGGGCAAATGCCGGAAGCGGAACTGGAACGGATTATCTTGGCGTTCATCGAACGAGAATTCGATGTCCTCGTGTGCACTGCGATCATCGAATCTGGTGTCGATATTCCTTCGGTGAACACCATTATCATTGACCAAGCACACCAGTTAGGCTTGACACAGCTTTATCAGCTCCGAGGGCGAGTAGGACGTCGCCACCAGCGAGCCTATGCTTACCTCCTCTACGATGATCGCCGACCTCTCTCCAGCGAAGCTCAAGCACGTCTGGAGGCGATCCAGGAAGCGACCGAACTGGGCGCTGGGTTGCAGATCGCCCTTCGCGATCTTGAGATCCGAGGCGCTGGGAACATTCTCGGTCCCGAACAGAGTGGACACATTGCTGCCGTCGGGCTCGAACTTTATACGCAGCTCCTGGCGCGCGCTGTCCAGGAGGTTCGCGAGGGCCGGCCAATAGAAGACGCTCCCAGCGTGACAGTCGATCTGCCGGTCGAAGCCACAATCCCGACCGACTACTGTGGTGATGAGGCGGTCCGTATGAGTCTCTACCAGCGTTTCGCAGCCATCCGCTCCGCTGCACAGCTTGACGATCTGGTTCTCGAACTCCGCGATCGCTTTGGTCCGCTTCCGGAATCAGTCCAGCGCCTTGTTGATCTTGCCCACCTGCGTCTTTGGGCCAATCGCCTCGGACTGGCGTCGATCGTGGAGCGCGACGGCGAAGTGTTTATCCGACCAGTCGTAGGAACCCGGCTTGATCCCGAGCGCTTGCGACGGATGATCGGGCCAGGGATCTATATCACCCCGAACCAAGTACGGCTTGTGACATCGCGCTTGACGTGTACCCTTTGGGACGCTCTCCAATGCGTCTTGCAAGAAATCAAAACACGACGCGCTACCGTTCTCCTCGGCGCACCAGCGGCTCCTGCCTCTGCACCTGCCCGGTAACCGGGGGTCTTACGGTTCCGCCTCTAATGCTTCTAGGAGCTCCCAAGCGCGGGCACTGTCTCGCCGGCGAACGTAGAGCGCATGCTCGGCTGCAAAGGCTGACCAATATGCGTGGCCAAGCCCGAGCACCTTGACAAGCGCCGGAATACCCGCCTCTTCCAGCACGCCGCGCCAGAGTGCGGCCACCACCTCGTTCGGTGCCACCGCGAGCTCGACAAGCTCATCATCTCCACGTGATGTCGCCACGCTGCTCCCTACCCTCGAAGATAGACCACCGTTACCCCATGACCCCCTTCGTAGGGTCCAGCAAGTTCCCAGCGCTCGACTAACGGATGATTCCGAAGGAAGTCATGTATCGCCTGCCGTAGCGCGCCGGTTCCTTTGCCATGCACAATCCGCACCCACGGAAGTCCAGCCCGCACTGCCCGATCCAGGTATCGATCGAGCCGCACCAACGCTTCTTCTACACGCAGTCCGCGAAGGTGGAGTTCCGGTTCCACCGTCGGTGTTGTCTGTGTGACCATCGTATACGGGGGTTGCCATGTCGCCTCAACAGGACGCGCCCCAAGGCGGCGCACCGCTGACAGCGGTTGCCGAACGCGGAATTGTCCCACCCGGATCTCGACCTCATCACTTTCGGCGATAACCTCGACCACCTCACCCTCAAGCCCCAGAGTAGGAATCTCAACACGATCACCGACCGCGACAGCTGGGCCCGAGGGGCCATTTCGGCCAGCACCGAAGCTCCGGACGCGTCGTCGCGCCTCCTCGAGCGCGCGGAGACTGGACTCGACAACTTGCGGCGGAGGATACGTCGATGATTCGGCCAGCCGCTCAAGCTTCCGTACGAGTTCACGAGCCCGACGAAGTTCGCTCTCCACTTCAGCGCGCGCTGCAGTCAGCGCCTGCTGCTTTTCGAGTTCTGCTTCGGCCAGAAGCCGTTCAGCCTCCTTGCGAAGCGCTTCAGCATCCTGACGGGCACGGGCAGCTGCTGCCGCTTGCGCCTCAGCCTCTGCGAGCCGTCGCTGAATCTCAGCGATCAAGAGATCGAGCTGTGGACTTCCTGAGCCGAGCAGCTCGCGCGCCCGCTCGATGACCGTCTCCGGCAAACCGAGCCGATGAGCAATCTGGAGTGCATGGGAACGCCCAGGAAGCCCGATGATAAGGCGATAGGTTGGTGTCAACGTCACGGGATCGAACTCGACACTCGCGTTTTCCAGCCCCGGTGTCCCTGCTGCAAACGCTTTGAGCTCTGGATAGTGTGTTGTCACAACACCAAGCACCCCGATCGCAAGGAGGCGCTCGAGAATTGCGCGAGCAAGCGCGGCTCCTTCCTGTGGATCCGTCCCGGCCGCCAGTTCGTCTAACAAGACGAGACTTAACGCATCAGCCTGTTTCAAGGTCGCCACGATGCGCCGCAAATGCGACGAGAAGGTCGAGAGGTTCTGCTCGATACTCTGCTCGTCACCAATATCGACGAAGAGTGCTGGGAAGACACTCAGTCCGCTTCCTGGTGCCGCTGGAATGAAGAGACCCGCCTGCGCCATGAGGACGAGCAGCCCGACTGTCTTGAGAGCGACCGTCTTCCCACCAGTATTTGGCCCAGTGATGACCAGGATCCGATAGCGTTCGCCGAGCTCGATGTCGATCGGAACCGCCGTCCGCTGATCCAGCAACGGATGACGCGCCCGCCGCAAACGGATGCGCAGCCGCGGGTGTCCAGTAGCGTTGGCAGGCTCCGTTACCTCCACAAGTTCCGGTTCCGTCGCATTCAGGTCCAAAGCAAACCGCGCCTTTGCCAGTGCGAGATCGAGCGCCGCTCCTGCTTCGACCGTGCGCAGGAGGGACGCCGCCTCCTCCGCGACGCCACCACTCAGGACTCGTAGAATGCGCTCGATCTCATGCGCCTCAGCCGCTTGCAGCTCCCGCCAGCGATTATTGAGTTCGATCACCTCGAACGGCTCAACAAACAGCGTTTGGCCACTGCCCGACACGTCGTGTGTAATGCCTGGCACGGCCGAACGACGATCTGCTCGTACGGGGATTACATAACGCCCCTCCCGTACTGTGATATACGCCTCCTGTACTGCGTCCTGCCGCTCCGCGACCAGGCGCCGCAGCCGCTCCAGCAACCGATCGTGTGCATCCTTCAGCTGTCGTCGAATTGCAGCCAGCTCGGGGGAAGCGGTATCCAGGATCTCGCCGCGCGGGCCAATGCTGCGCGCAAGGTCGCTTCGAAGGGCTGGCAAGTCGGCCAGTGCATCCACAAACTCAGCCAGTGCTGGATACCGTTCTGCCCAGCGATCTGAACTTGCAAACTGACGACGCAGCGTTTGCGCCGCTTCAAGGGTATCCAGGATCGTCCGGAGGTCCGTTGGTGCCAGAGCCGCCCTACGCTGAGCTGCTTCCACGAGCGGGCGAAGATCACGAAATCCGCCGACCGTAAAGCCAGGGCGTTCGCTGAGCAACCGCACGGCCTCTCGTGTCACTTGGAGGAGATACCGCACCTGCTCTGGATCAGCCGTCGGCGTAAGCTCGAGAGCTCGCTCGCGAGCGACCGAGTAGTGGCAGTAGCTCGCCAGCATCGAGCGTATCTTGTCAAACTCAAGAAGACGCAGCAGATCACTTGTCATACTCGTCTCACGCTCCTCCGAGGAGAGAAGGCGGTTCTCCCGGAACCCAGTCAATGACAATACGCTGCACCCAGGGTTCCGCGTCGCTGATGAGCGGTATCAGACGGGCACGGTCCATCTCGGACCGCAGTCGTATCCCAAACGCGTCACGAGGGAGCTGACCAATGGTGTTGGTCATAATCATGACGACTGACACCGTGACCGCGCCAGCAAACACCATCGCGAGGAGCGCCTGTAGCAAGAGACTGATAGGCCCGCTCCCTCGTCCTTGCCAACGCCATGTCGCAACTGGTACGGTGCGGAGGGACCAAATGCTACCCCAGATGCCAAGCAACCCGACCGAAACGACGACCAGCAGGAGTGCCAAGAACTCGCTTGCCCAACGGGACATCGCCGGTATGAACTCGCGCAGTCCCCCCGCAAGTGGACGAGTAAAGAATGCTGCTGCCACCATCACACCAAACCAGGTTATAAGGGCAGCGAGTGCCCGTCCGATCCCACTGAGGAAGGCCAGTGTGTAGAGCGCTAGAAACAGCGTAAAGACGAAGAGATCAACGATAGCCATCAAACTCTTCCAGGATATCGCCGATCGCGCCACTTGACACGAACGGATGTTCGCACCTATACTGACACCGACGGTTCGACGACGGAAGGCGACGGGAACCGATGGGCAAGCGACTCACGAAGCGCCAGCAGGATATCCTCGAATTCATCCGAACCTTCGTGGACGAACGCGGCTATCCGCCGACGGTGCGCGAGATCCAAGCCGGTCTCGGCATCTCGTCCACCAGTGTTGTTGATTATAACCTGAATGTCCTCGAGTATCTCCGTTTCATCCGTCGGAACCGCAATATTTCACGCGGTATTGAGCTGCTTGAGCGACGGACGACGAAGCACGACGATGTTGTCCGCGTGCCACTCATCGGCACAATTGCTGCAGGTCAACCATTGCCGGTTCTCGAGCCAGTCGAAACCGAAACCGCGACCGAATTTGTTGAACTCGGCGCGGGCCTCGTGGGACATGCGACACGGGATCTTTATGCATTACGTGTCAAGGGCCTCTCCATGATTGACGCACTGATCGATGACGGCGATATCGTTGTCCTCCGCCGACAGGGGACCGCAGAAAACGGTGATACGGTCGCAGCATGGCTGAAGCGCGAGCAAGAAACGACGCTCAAACGCTTTTACCGTGAAGGCAACATCGTACGACTCCAGCCGGCCAATTCCGCGATGCAGCCCATCTATACGACCATCGACAACATTGAGATTCAAGGGAAACTCTTGCTCGTCATCCGACGGCTGGAGTAAAGAGGCATCCCCTGTCAGCCCCTCGGGCGAGGCCTGCTCCAATGCTGGGTCGCAAGAGATCGTACCAGCCTTCTCAAGTGTCTTTGCGTCGGATGTGGAAATCACCGCCGAGCAGCAAGAGCGGCAGCCGTCACGGTGAGTCTTGAGTCTCCCGTCCGTTTCCGTTCTGGGTCGCCCCTCCTGGAGATTTACTGCAGAAATTCTTCGTCATCCGCTGCTCGTCCGCACAGTCAGCGGTAGACGTCACACCGTGGCAGAGGGATTCCCGCAAAGCCGTGCGAGCACAATACCCTAGAGAGTTCGCTGATCAATCACCCAGCAGAGTACGCCCCTGCAGACGGCGACCAGCACAGCGAATACCGCCGGTATTGAGCTGTTGGTCATGAGCGATGTCATGAAGAGTTCGCATTGACCACCAAGAAGACTCTCATTAGAATGCGGGAGGAGAGGAGTTTCATGGCAGGCGGGGAAGGGAGAAGGGGCATGGATCTTGGTCGTGCATTTTCTTATGTCTTTCAAGATGCCCAGTGGGTGAAAAAAGGGCTCATCGCCCTCGTGATGGTAATTATCCCGGTTGTTGGCTGGCTAATCCTCTTTGGGTACATGCTCCGCATCATGCGACAGACTGCTCTTGGCGACGACGTACCGTTGCCGGAGTGGGATGACTTCGGCGGAGACTTTGTACGAGGCGTAAAAGGCTTCGCCATACAGATCATTTGGTCCATTCCAGTGTTGATTCTGACCTTTTGTGTGGGAGTCCTCAGTGGGGTTCTGGGCGCCGTCGCTGAACGCGGAAGAGAGGCAGAAACAATCAATCTCATTCTGAGTTTGTGTGGAAACTGTCTTACCTGGATATTCTCCCTCGCAGTCATGTTCGTCACACCAATCTACCTCACACGCTTCGCAGTGAGTGATCGCTTCAACGCAGCGTTCGAGCTATCTCAAATC
Source organism: Thermomicrobium sp. CFH 73360 (assembly GCF_023806465.1). Lineage (GTDB taxonomy): Bacteria > Chloroflexota > Chloroflexia > Thermomicrobiales > Thermomicrobiaceae > Thermomicrobium. The sequence goes on from NZ_JAMSLS010000007.1 coordinate 10,728, forward strand.
ATCACAGAAATTCGATCAAGTCTCAGCAGTCTTCTTATTGTCCTTTTAATGTCACTCGTGCTCGGCTTCTTGGCTTTCCTTGGTATCATCATGTGCTTTGTTGGAATTCTTGTGACATCCCTCTACGCTTGGTTTGTGCAAGCGCACCTCTACGGGCAGATCCGTCGGCGTCTGTCAGCTGATGGGGAAAGCATCGTTGCACCGTCACCGCTGATGCCAACGGCGTAATCCCTTCAGCACCGGTGATTCGGTCGTTTCAGCGCGTCATTCCACCGTCGGCTGAGCAAGCGATATACCCTTTGATCGAACCATACGATGATCCAGCGGGAATGTATCGCCCGACACGATACAGCGGGTCGCTCTACAACCTGATTGTGGACACGTCACGCAGTGCCGAGGGACCTCAAAATGGACATTGGGCGAGCCTTCACTGCACCTTTCCGGGATCGTGAATGGCCTGAAAAGGGAATCATTGCAGCTCTCCTGCTTCTTCTGCCACTGCTTGGGTATCTCATCGTCTTTGGCTGGGTTCTTCGGTACGCAACGGCTGTTCTTTCTGGCAATGACACAGAACTTCCCCCATGGAACCGGTGGGGACAGGATTTCCTGCTCGGCCTCAAAGCAACCCTCGTTGCCATCGTGTGGTTTGCCCCAGTCTACGCCATCCTCTTCTGTGGTGTCTTTGCGCTGCTTCCCGAGCTGCTCAACCAACGACGCCTTTCTCTGCCCTCATTAGGCATCTCGCTTGTCGCATTGCTTTGTCTCGTTCCTCTTCTCACTGCGATCGGTAGCATCGTTCTTCCTCTCCCGCTGACGCGTTTGGTCGTGAGCGGTCGTTTTGCCGATGCTCTTGCCCTTCGTTCGACTCTAAACGAACTTGGGAAAGCGATCAGTGATCCTATGGTCGTCTGGGTTGCGAGTTTCGGGTACGCCCTAGGGATCGCGGTCGCTGTACAATTCGCCTCCCAGGCGGCCATCCTCCTGTGCTTGCCTGGTATCGCTGCCAGCATCCTCATGACACTAGGCGCTCAGGTCCATTGGCTCCTCGTCACTGTTCACCTCTGGGCGCAAGTTCGATCACGCCTTGGGCAGTCCAGTGCATGATTCACTTCCGCATCGCTCCCTAGTTCATGCACGGACCTGCGCCGCTGAATCTCACCAGGGTTGCTACAAGTCGGCTCAAGAGGTATACTGCTGCTGGAGCGCGGGTGATTTCGAGGTGATGGGCAACGATGGAATTCAAGGACTACTACAAGATCCTCGGTGTTCCGCGCGATGCGGATCAAGAGACGATCCGAAAGGCCTACTTGCGCCTCGCGCGCAAGTATCATCCTGATGTCAACAAGTCGCCCGAGGCCGAGGAAAAGTTCAAGGAGATCAACGAGGCATACGAGGTTTTGCGGGACCCCGAAAAGCGTGCCAAGTACGATCGCTTCGGTGCTGATTGGGAACGCTACCAGCAAGCCGCCGGCGCACAGGGCGGAGCTGCCGACTTTGCTGAGTGGTTCTTTGGCGCCCGAGAGCGGGCACAGCAGCGTCGCCACCGACGTAGCAGTGACTTCTCGGACTTCTTTGACATGCTTTTTGGGGATCTGGGAGACCTTTTCACTACTGGTACAGAACGCGTTCGGACACGGGCTCGCCCAGAGCGCGGACAAGACTACGAGCATCCAATTGAAGTCACCCTCCGTGAGGCTTTCCGCGGTGCAACGCGGCGAATTGATGTGAAGATTGACGAGCGCTGCACAGCTTGCAATGGTACCGGTCTCAATGGGCGCGGCATCTGTCGCGTCTGTGGCGGAAGTGGATATGTCACGCGCACCAAGACACTGGAAGTGAAGATTCCAGCGGGTGTGCGGGAAGGGTCACGCATCCGCATCGCCGGGCAAGGGGCGCCAGGCCTCAATGGAGGGCCGCCAGGCGACCTCTATCTCCGGGTGCATCTCGTTCCTGATCCACAGTTCACCCTTGACGGTGATAATCTCCGCACCGAGGTCGAGGTGCCACTCTACACCGCGATTCTCGGTGGCGAGGTGACGATACCCGCACTTGATCGCCCTGTCGTCCTGCGGATCCCGCCCGGTACCCAAAATGGGCAGGTTTTCCGCTTGCGCGGAAAGGGGATGCCTTCCCTTCGTACCGGCGAACGTGGTGACCTCCTTGTCAAGGTGAAGGTTGTTCTGCCAACTGATCTCACGGAGGAGGAGCGCCGCTTATTCGAGCGGCTGCGTGACCTGCGAGAAGCGCGTATCCGCGCTTGAATGGGCCCGTAGTGCTATAGTTCACAGGGCAGCTTGCCCACGATTGGGAAGCACGACGAGGAGTTGGATCGATGCCAGTGACCATCGTGCTGGGTGGCCAGTGGGGTGACGAGGGTAAGGGGAAAATCACCGATGCTCTGGCCGCCACCGCTGATATCGTCATCCGCCCGAATGGTTCGACGAATGCCGGGCACACAGTCGTAACCGATGACGGTATCTTTAAGCTTCACGTGATCCCATCCGGAATCCTTTATCCACATTGCACCTGCATCATCGGTGCGGGCGTCGCTGTCTCTCCCCCCGACCTCCTTCGCGAGATTGCCGCGCTGCGCGAGCGCCATGCACGGCTCGGTCAGCTCTACTTGAGTGACCGGGCGCATGTGATCATGCCGTACCATCCACTTCTGGACCTGTACGAGGAGCAGCGTCGCGGTGCAGCAGGTATCGGAACGACGCTCCGGGGCAACGGTCCAGCCTTCACCGACAAGGTGGCACGACGTGGCATCCGCGTGGCCGATCTGCTTCCGGGATCCGAGGCACACTTACGGCAAAAGCTCGAGATGCTGCTTCCCGAGAAGAATACGCTCTTCGTGCATCTCTATCATCAACAGCCGCTGGATCTTGATGAACTCCTGAAGGAAGCACGCACCTGGGGTGAGGCACTCGCGCCGTTCGTCATTGCCGCCGAAGTCTTCGTGCAAGACGCGCTTGCTGCGGGCAAGCACGTCATTGTTGAAGCTGCGCAAGGCACCATGCTCGACCTCGACTACGGAACGTACCCCTACGTCACATCCAGCTCCCCAACGGCCGCAGGCGCTTGCCAAGGAGCTGGCATCGCCCCCACACAAGTCGAGCGAGTGGTCGGTGTCTTCAAGGCCTACACCACACGCGTCGGTGCGGGCCCGTTCCCAACAGAGCTGACCGACGAGACTGGTCAGCTGCTGCGTGAGCGAGGACGTGAGTACGGGACAACCACTGGTCGACCACGCCGCGTTGGTTGGTTCGATGCGGTCGCGGCCCGGTACACCGCGCGCTTAAATGGCATGACCGAAGCAGCTCTCACAAAGCTGGACATGCTCGATCCACTACCCGAAATTCGTGTCTGCGTTGGATACCGCCTCGGCGATCGAGAACTCACTGCCCCACCCGCCCAACTTGACCAATGCATGGCCGTCGAGCCGGTGTACGAGATCCTCCCCGGATGGCAGACAGACACGAGTCAGGCTGCATCGTTCGCCGATCTGCCACCTGCCGCCCAGCGGTACGTCGAAAGGATTGAAGAACTCATCGGGGTTCCGATCACGATGATCGGTATCGGCCCGGCGCGACGCCAGATCGTCTGGCGCCATGCCAGTGCGCTCGCCTGAAGCTGGTCGAGGAGTGGATGATGCTCGAGGCATGGCAGATCCAAGAAATCATTCCGCACCGTTATCCCTTCCTCCTTGTCGATCGGATCATTGAAGTGGAATGGGGCCAACGGGCTGTTGGCATTAAAAATGTCACGGTGAACGAACCGTTTTTCGTCGGTCACTTTCCCGGTAACCCAGTGATGCCGGGAGTACTGATCGTCGAAGCCCTGGCCCAGGTCGGAGCTGTCGCGCTCCTTGGTCATGAAGACTTCCGCGGAAAGATGGCGTTCTTCGCTGGTATCGACCGCGTCCGCTTCAAGCGCCCCGTCCGACCCGGCGACACACTCCGCCTCGAAGTCCAAATCGGGAAGCTCCGCCGGAACATCGGAACGGGGACCGGTCGCGCGACGGTCGACGGCGAACTCGCCGCCGAAGGTGAAATCCTGTTCGCGATCCTCGATCCTGACGCTGCTCGGACAGCGCGTTGAAGAATGCGACGCATCCTCGTCGTCAAACCCTGTTGCCTGGGTGACGCTCTCATGGCGACACCAGTTCTGCGTGCCCTGCGTACGACTTTCCCCGACGCAGAAATTGATGTCGTTGTGACCCGTTGGGCAGCACCCGCCTTTGACGGTCATCCAGCCATCCGTCGTCTCATCCCGTATCCAGAGCAGGCCACGTTGCCGCAAATTGCCCGGCTCGCCCACCAACTCGCGCGTGAGCGCTATGACTGGGGCCTCGGGCTCGATCGCTCTCCGCGTGTTGCGCTCCTTCTCTATCTGAGCCGTATTCCAAAGCGCGCTGGTGTCAACGTTGCCGGACGCGGGATTCTCTATACCCATCGCGTGCGCCCACGGCCGAGCCAGCACGAGACCGAGCTCTATCTGGCAGTCGCCGCGATGCTTGGCGTTTCCCCACAGGGACTCGAACCGGAATATGCCGTTCCGCCGGACGTATGCGCGAGTGTCGCAGAGCGACTTGGCTCCGTCACTCGTCCACTCGTCGTCATCCATCCAGGAGGAGCCGTGAACCCGGGCAGCACGCTCCTGGCGAAGCGCTGGCCACCCGAGCGCTTTGCTGCACTGGCAGATCGGTTGCATGCTGAGTTTGGTGCCACCATTCTGCTCGTCGGCAGTTCGAGTGATGCCGAGGCAGTAAGTGGGGTACTCCATGCAGCCAGGAGTCCTCTCCTCGATTGGTCGAACCGATTAACATGGACAGAACTCGCCGCGCTCCTCTCCCTGGCAGATCTTTTCGTCGGGAACGACAGCGGAATCGGTCACCTCGCTGCTGCAGTTGGGACCGCGACGGTGTCGATATTCGGGCCGACGAGTCCTCTCCTCTACCGGCCGCTTGGGCCCCGAAGCCTCGTCTGTGCCCCACCAGGGAGTTGGTCACTCCACGAGGCACGAGACTTGCGCCGCCCCTTTCCCATTCCAGACACACTGGATATTCGGCACGTGACGGTGAATGAGGTCGCACGCGCCTGTGCCGCACTTCTTGGCCCAGCGGGAGCATCAGATGTTCCGTGACCGAGCACGTACTGCCGTTCGATGGGTTGGGCAGGCAATTCCGGTGCCGATTTGCACACCCAGTGTACGGCGCGAAGTGATACTGGTTCGGCCAGATCACCTTGGAGATGCAATCCTGACCCTGCCTGCCCTGCAGCTGGTACGCCAGGTCGCACCGGGACTCACGACAACGTTGCTTGCTGGCCCCTGGACTGCAGAGCTGTTCACAATCACGCGTGTGGTCGACCGCGTTGTGCCAGTGGTGTTTCCCGGTTTTACGCGGCGACCATCGACCGACTTCACCCAGCCCTACCGAGTACTTGTCCATGAGGCTGCTCGGCTCCGTCGACATGCTCCACTTGCGATGGTCATCCTCCGTGACGACCACTGGTGGGGAGCATGGCTCGGCTACCTTGCAGGGATTCCGATTCGCGTTGGAGCCGATCATCCTACTCTGCGCCCATTTCTTACCCATCCGGTGCCCCTGAGGAGCGAGCACGTTGCTGCACGCAACATCGAGCTCGTCCGCGCGCTTTTACGCCTCTTTGGATATGATCTCCCGGAGTCCCCACCCAACCCGGACGATCATCCAATCGTTTGGCCTGTCGATCGAGCCGCAGAGAGCCGTGTGAGGGCACGTCTCGTCGCTCAGGGTATCCACGCTCCCTTCGCTGTCGTTCATCCAGGATCCGGTGCCGCTGCCAAATGCTGGCCTGAGCAGCGTTGGGCCGCCTTCATTGATGTACTGTCCGAGCTCGGTTTCGCAGTTCTCCTCACCGGCTCTCGGAGTGAACAACAGCTGTTAGAAGCTATCGCGAAGACAGCACGCGCCACCCCGGTGGTCCTGGCTGGTGATCTCTCGCTTGGAGAACTGGCCGAACTCCTACGCGCTGCGTCTCTGGTCGTTGGGCCGGACACAGGCCCCCTGCACCTGGCTGTCGCCGTCGGAGCACCGACCGTTCACCTCTTCGGCCCAACACGGCCCGAGCGATTTGGCCCATGGGGGCCTGCCTCTCGCCACCGTGTGGTCCGCTCGCCGCTCGAGTGCCCGCGCTGCGGAGACATTGGCCCCACTCGTCGGTGTGGTGTGGGCTGTATGATGGCATTGAGTGTCGAGCGTGTCGTGGCCATGGTGCAAGATTGCCTCTTGAAAGGCCTTTCTGGATGACAGAGTCAATTATCGGCATTGACGCCAGCCGCGTTCGGGCGGAGGGTATCACGGGGACTGAGCGCTACGCTAGCCGCGTGATTGAGCATCTCCTTCGGCGACCGGGTCCGTATCGCTTTCGGCTCTATCGAAACACTCGCGGTGAGTTTCCGTTCCCCATCGATCGCGCCGAAATCCGTGTCATTCCATTCCCACGACTCTGGACGCATGTCCGTCTTGCCTTCGAGCTTGTGCGTCGCCCGGTGGCACTTTTGTTCGTCCCGGCACATATTCTCCCACTTTGGTGTCCTGTTCCAGCAGTCATCACCGTACATGATCTTGGCTACCGCTACGAACCCCAAGCACATCCCCTCCGACAACGGCTCTATCTCGAACTAGGGACCTGGTGGAGTGTCCGTCGGGCCCGCCGGGTCATTGCGATCTCACGAGCAACCGCGAACGACCTCCTTCGGTTCTACCGCGCCGCACCAGAGCGCATCGCCGTGATTCCGCACGGTGTTGATCTGCAGTTCTTCCCTCGTTCACCGCAAGAATGTGCGGCTGTTCGTCACCGTTACGGCTTGCAGCGCCCCTATCTCTTGCACGTCGGGACCCTCCAGCCACGAAAAAACCTTGTGCGGCTCGTGCAGGCTTTCGAACTCCTTGCCCGGCATGATTCCGAACTCGAGCTCGTTCTTGTCGGCAAGCGTGGCTGGCTTGCAGAGCCAATAGAGCGAGCAATCACCGAGAGCCCGTTTCACGGGCGAATCCGCTGGCTTGGGCACGTAGACGATCGTGATTTGCCAGCCTTGTACAGCGCGGCGGAGGTTTTCGTCTTCCCGTCGCTCTACGAAGGTTTCGGTTTGCCAGTGCTCGAAGCCATGGCTTGTGGCATCCCGGTCGTCGCCAGCCAGCGGGGTGCACTCAAAGAGATCGCCGGACCGGCACTCGTGTGCGATCCGTTGGATCCTGGAAATATCGCCGAAGCGATCGCTGCAGCGCGCCAGCCCCACCAGAAAATCGCACTCAGCGAGTCTGGGCGAGCATACGCGGCCCAGTTCAGTTGGGAACGCACGGCAGAAAAGACGCTTGCTGTCCTAACGGCCGCTCTCGGAGCTCCTGATGCCAGCACGATTTCGACGTATCCTTGTCATAAAGATCGCTGATCTTGGCGACGCCGTCCTTACCCTTCCGGCACTGCGCGCCTTGCGCAGAGCCTACCCGGATACAAGCATTGATGTCTTGACTTCGCGAGTGGGGGCTGAACTCTATGCGCTTTGCCCAGCCATTGATCATGTGTACGTTCTGGAAAAGTCTCGGTTGCGTCGTGGGCAAGTCCACCACCTTCTTCACCTACTCATCACGCTCCGACGCCACCAGTATGATGCGGTCCTCCTCCTGCACCACCTGACAACGCAACCGGGACGCCTCCTCTACCGGATTCTTCTTGCTTCCACCGGCAGCCCCGTTCGCGCGGGGATTGACAATGGCACCGGTCACTTTCTAACCCATCGCGTCACCGATCGGGGATTTGGGGCAGTACCCGAATGGCGATACGCCCTGGAAATTGCACAGGCACTGGGAGCTTTAGAAGCACCTGATCCACCATTCCTGCAGGTTCCTGTGGAGGCTCGACGGCAGGCGCAGCGCCTCCTCAAATCTGCCTTTCGCCCATACGTGGTGATCCATCCGGGAGTTGGTCCCTTTGCACCTGCTCGCCGATGGCCAGCCGAGCGGTTCGCTGCTGTGGCCCGCGAACTCGCGCGCCACCAGTTGGGTATCGTGGTGACCGGTACTACTGCCGAAAAACCGGACGCAGCTCCCCTCCTCAACATCGAGGGCGTCCATGACCTGATCGGGCGCACGGACATCGCGACGCTGGCAGCAGTTCTGGAGCAAGCGAGCCTTGTCCTTGGGAGTGACTGTGGCGTAGTCCACCTTGCTGCGGCTCTTGGTCGCCCCACCCTGGCACTGTTTGGGCCGACCAATGTGGAAGCGTGGCGACCATTGGGATCGTCAATCGCCAACCCGCTTCAAGCGGCCCATGTCACCAGCCCCGTACTTGCGCTGACCGTGCAACTGCCTTGCTCGCCCTGTTGTTATGTTGGCTATCGGGTAGGGCGCCCGGAAGGCTGTAGCCTTCGGACATGCCTCACCCTGCTCACGCCTGAGCTGGTCACGGACGCGGCGCTGCGACTGCTTGACCACTGCTAAAGTCAGTGCAGCTTGGCCGGAGTCACCAGGGATGCCAAGAGTCGCATGACGCACTGGTAGTCCCGGCCTTCAACGTCTTGTGGAGGGTTCGCTCATGCGACCAGCCACGCCACAGGGGATTGGTGAGAGCCGAGCACATTTTGGCACGCGGAAGACGTTTGTCGCCTCGACCGCTCATCGTGCGATCACCCTGCTACTGCCCGGTTGCTTACGTTATGCCATTGACGGTCTCTTTTAGCACCTCTACAATCGCCGCAGGAGCTAGTGGCTCCTTCTTCTCTGTTGGTACCGGCCTTTTGAGGAGAGGAACGTACGCTGCCGTGGGAGATCGAAAGATTCGCGTCGCCATCATCGGTGTTGGAAATTGTGCTTCAGCGCTCGTCCAAGGTGTGCATTATTACCGCAATGCTGATCCCAACCAGTTCGTTCCTGGGCTAATGCATGTCGATCTGGGCGGCTATCACGTCGGCGACATCGAGTTCACCGCCGGGTTCGACATTGACATCAACAAAGTCGGAAAGGATCTCTCCGAGGCGATCTTCGCGCCGCCCAACAACACCTACAAGTTCACAGATGTTCCCTATCTTGGGGCGCCGGTCTATCGTGGCATGACCCATGACGGTCTTGGAAAATACCTTTCGCAGGTGATTACCAAAGCTCCCGGACCAACAGCAGACATCGTTGGTATTTTGAAAGAGACAAAGACGGACGTTGTCGTCAATTTCCTGCCGGTCGGTAGTGAGATGGCAACCAAATGGTATGTTGAACAGGTACTGGATGCAGGGTGCGCATTCGTGAACTGCATCCCGGTGTTTATCGCCCGGGAGGAGTATTGGCAGCGCCGCTTCCGCGAGCGTGGATTGCCGGTTATCGGAGACGACATTAAGAGCCAGGTCGGCGCAACGATTGTGCACCGTGTTCTCGCTCGGCTCTTCGCGGATCGCGGTGTGCGCATCGACCGGATGTACCAGATCAATTTCGGGGGCAATACGGACTTCTTGAACATGCTTGAGCGCGAACGACTTGAATCGAAGAAGATCTCGAAGACGAATGCCGTGACAAGTATCCTCGACTATCCGTTGCCGGAAGAAAACGTCCATGTCGGTCCGAGCGACTACATTCCATGGTTGAAGGACCGCAAGTGGTGCCACATTCGTATCGAAGGAACAACATTCGGTGATGTGCCGATCAATCTTGAATTAAAACTGGAGGTCTGGGACTCCCCAAACTCGGCTGGTGTCGTGATCGATGCGATCCGTTGTGCTAAGCTTGCGCTCGACGCCGGAATCAGTGGTGCACTGATCGGCCCCAGTGCGTACTTTATGAAGTCTCCGCCCGTCCAATATCGGGACGAGGAAGCGCGGGAGATGGTCGAAGCCTTCATCCGCGAGACGGTAGCACAGCGCGAGCGGCTGGCAGCGAGCGAAAGCACCTGAAACAATGGGCGTCTGCGAGGGTGACACCAGGGGCGGGCGCGTCATACGCCGGCCCCTCTTTTTCCTCCAGAATCGGCTCTCAGGCACGCCGAACCCCGATGTGCTCCGGGCTCTCCACCTCAACCTCTCTTACGTCCTCCATGAACCTTCGACAAGTCCTCTGGTGGATCGGTTCGCCCAATCTATCGTGGCCCAGCATCGTCGTGCAAAACACGCAACCGAGCGCATGGTTCGCTGGCGTGACGAGGAGTTCCTCCCACGGATCGTCTTTCGCGATGAAGCGGCCGTCTGGGCATTCCAACGTGACTGCGCCTCCACGGTCTTGACGATCGACATTGGGGCAACCGAACTCCTCGTGCGAACGTTACGCCTTCTCATGCCATCAAACCGGCCACCGCTTGCAGTTTGGCAGGTCGACCACCCCGGCAAAGAGAAGATCCCTACAGCCGTTCCACTCTTTCGCGGAACGGCGCTCCTCTTCCTCCCAAGTCACGCCTGCATACCGCGCTGGTTCGCTATACTGATCTTCCGTCCTGGCTGGCGGTCCGTGTTGCTGGATCTGATCCAACTCGCTGGTAATCACCCGGTGACGGCCCTCGCCAAAGCGATCGAGCACGTACTGCGTGACTACACAAATCAATGGTGGGGATGGCGAGCATGGTGGGACCAGCCAGCCGAGAAGGTATTACCCGAATTCCGGGAGGGTCAATGAGCCTTCTCTGGGCACTCCGTATTGGAGCACTCCTGACGCCGCTGGTTCCAGCACGCGTTGGTTACTGGCTTTGTCGGATCATCGGTGTCGCTGTCTTCCTTGGCCACCATCGGGCTCGTCGCCACGTCCTTGAGAACCTGCGGCACGTTTGTCCGCAGTGCTCCCACCGTTGGCGTGTTTGGCATGCGGCTCGGGTCTTCATCACAGCTGTCATGAACTACTACGACCTGGTACGCATCCGGTCGGTCGATCGCCATCGCTTGCGTGAGCTCATCGAAGTTCGCGGGTGGACACACGTCGAAGAAGCCTTATCTCGCGGCCGCGGTGTGATTGTCATCTCGGCACACCTAGGAAATTTCAACGTTGTAGCACAGTACCCGGCAGAACTCGGATTAGAAACGGCTATCGTCGTCGAACGGGTTCAGCCGCCGCAGCTCTTTGTCTCTCTCTGTCGCTTGCGGAGTGCAACTGGGGTTCGCGTCTTACCATCGGGCCCCGAAGCCGTTCCTGCAATTCTCCGCTTGCTCCGCCGCAACGGTATTCTGCTGGTTGCTGGCGACCGCGATGTGACTGGTCACAGTCGCCCCGTCCGCTTCTTCGATGCTCCGGCACCGTTACCGATCGGCCCGGTGGCACTGGCTCAGCGCACGGGTGCAACGCTCCTTCCTGCGTTTACCATCCGCTTAACACCTCGTCGCTCGCTTGTTGTTGTCGATCCGCCCTTGCAGCTCGTGCACACCGGCGATCCAGAGCGGGACCTTGTTGACAACCTTCAGCAGGTCGCACGTTGCTTAGAACGAATGATCCGCACCGATCCCGGACAATGGGCCGTGCTACAGCCTGTCTGGGCAGTCGAGACCCGCCGAACTCCGCTCGCTGAGGCCCTGGGCACGATACCTGCACCTGATCACCTGGTGTCGCCTCCTGTCGAAACGGACGGATCGACCAGGACAGCCCCGTCCCCTTCCGATCCCCCCAACACCCCACGTAATCGGCCTTTCCCAAAATAGGGGGGACTTTGCCTCCACACCCCTCATAGTCAAGCGAACATTCGCTCCAATCATCGGCGAATCCCAGCCATCTGGTAGGATTGGAGGGGAAAGCCAAGGGACGACGGAGCCATGAGCGAAAGTCAGATCGGGCGCGTGCAAATCGTCACAATTGAAGAAGAAATGAAGCGCTCATATCTTGATTACGCGATGAGCGTAATCGTGCAACGAGCGCTTCCTGATGTGCGCGATGGTCTGAAACCCGTCCAGCGCCGCATTCTGTACGGCATGCACGAGATGGGCCTGCGCCCGAATGCCAAGTACCGCAAGAGCGCTGGTATCGTTGGCGAGGTACTCAAGTCATACCACCCGCACGGTGACAGCGCTGTCTACGACGCGCTGGTGCGCATGGTTCAACCGTTCACCATGCGCTACCCGCTCATCGATGGGCAGGGAAACTTCGGCTCCATTGACGGTGATGGCGCAGCCGCAATGCGCTACACCGAAGCGCGCTTGGCTCCCATCGCAGAGGAACTGCTGGCCGATATCGAGAAGCAAACTGTCGACTTCGTTCCGAACTATGACGACAGCACGCGCGAACCGGCTGTGCTGCCTGCCAGGCTCCCGAATCTCTTGCTCAATGGTGCGAGCGGCATCGCCGTCGGGATGGCGACAAACATCCCACCACACAATCTCGGCGAGGTGGTCGATGCCCTCGTCTACCTGATTGATCATCCAGAAGCCACAGTCGAGGAGCTCGTTGAGCGACTTCCCGGCCCCGATTTCCCGACGGGCGGCATCATCCTCGGCCGCGAGGGCATTCTGGCAGCCTATGCGACTGGCCGCGGGCGCATCGTTGTCCGCGCCCGAGCGCACATTGAAGAACACGGACGCGGGCGCACGAGTATCATCGTCACCGAGCTGCCATACCAGGTCAATAAGGCTGCGTTGATCGAAAAGATAGCCGAGCTCGTCAAGGCAGGGCGACTGGAAGGCATTCATGATCTTCGGGACGAATCTGATCGCGACGGCATGCGCATCGTCATTGAACTGAAGCGTGATGCGCAGCCACGAGCCGTGTTGAACAATCTCTTTAAGCAGACACAGCTGCAGACCACCTTCGGTGTCAACATGCTGGCGCTGGTGGATGGAACCCTACCGCGGGTGCTGACCCTCAGGCGCATGTTGCAGCTCTATCTCGAGCATCGCCAACATGTGGTCCGCCGCCGCACAGAATTCGAACTGCGCCAAGCCGAGCGCCGTGCACATGTCCTGGAAGGGCTCAAAATTGCGTTGGATCACCTCGACGAAGTGATCGCGACAATCCGGAATGCTCGCTCAGCCGATGATGCACGGCAGCAGTTGATGAACCGCTTCAGCCTGACCGAGCTCCAGGCAAATGCGATTCTCGATATGCAGTTGCGGCGGCTGGCAGCGCTCGAACGCCAGAAGATCGAGGAGGAGTATCAGGAGCTCCTTACCCGAATCGCTGAATTGCGAGCCCTCCTCGCCGATCCGACGAAGATTCTCGCTGTGATTCGCCGCGAACTTCTGGAACTGAAGGAACAATACGGAGATCGCCGCCGTACACAGATTCAGGACGTCAGTGTCGAGCTCCGTGACGAAGACCTTGTGCCGAAAGTTGACATCCTTGTCACGCTCACCGCTCGTGGCTACATCAAGCGAAGCACCAACGGCCACTACCGCGTCCAGCACCGTGGCGGCCGAGGTGTGAATGGCATGACGGTGCGGGACGAAGACTATATCCAGCACGTGGTACTAACAAGCACGCACGATTCGTTGCTCTTCTTCACCAATCGCGGTCGAGTCTTCCAACTTCCGGCTTACGAGATTCCTGATGCGGGACGAACTGCCCGGGGTCTTCCCATCGTCAATTTCCTGAACCTTCAGCCTGGTGAAGAGGTAACGACTCTCTTACCAGTACGAGATTTTGGCGCAGCGACGTTCCTCTTCTTCTGCACCCGTCAGGGACGGGTCAAACGGGTTAGGCTCGACGAGTTTTCCAACGTTCGCGCGAGCGGGCTCATCGCGATGACGCTGGATGCAGGTGACGAGCTCGTCTGGGTACGACCCACGAGTGGATCCAACGAAGTGATCCTCGTGACAGCACTCGGGCAAGCAATCCGATTCCCTGAAGACGAGGTTCGCCCCGTTGGGCGACAAGCTGGGGGAGTTATCGGTATTCGCCTCGATACCAACGACTACGTTGTTGCTGCGGAGGTGGTCTCTCCGGACGCCGATCTCCTTATTGTCTCCCGCCACGGTTACGGGAAGCGAACGGCGCTCCAGGAATTTCGTGTCCAAGGCCGTGGCGGAAGTGGAGTCATCGCGATGAAGGTGACCGCTCGCACGGGACATGTCGCAGCAGCGACCGTCGCGCGTGAGGATGATACTGCGGTCCTCGTCAGCCGTCGGGGTCGACTCATTGTGATACCAGTCCGCCAGATCCCGCGTTTGGGGCGGAGCACTCAAGGCGTCGCTCTGATGCGCCTCCAAGACAACGACGAAATCGCTTCCATCGCGGTCGGACTGACGAGCGAAGCACTATCACCGACGCGGTCGGGTAAGGAAGACAGCGAATCGGATGGCCTGGAGGACTCGTAGCCACCATTGCCGAGCGGCAACGGAGAAAAGCGAGCAGGCGACGCCAACCTCAAGCACCCAGAGCACAGAAGCGAACAGCGGACGGTTCCAGAGGCTGGTAGCCCCAGTATTGATGAGTATGATCGTGCCATAGGCGAGCGTTCCCGCGGCAATCACCCAGCGGGCTGCTGCCGCGGGCGCAAGACGCGCAACAACTGTCACGAATGCCGCCGCGAGAAAACCACCACCGAGCGCAAGTGAGAGCGACCTGGTACTGCCATCCTGCGCGCTCGGCAACACGCTGCTGGGCACGACAAGGAGTGGCCAGAGAACCAGCGAGCGTGCGAGCGGGCTCCAAATGTCGCTATGTCGTTCGACGAGAGCAGCCCCCGCCATCATTGTGGCGGTGATCGCTATCCCGGTCTCGAGAGCGAGGAGAACTTCTCCTGTGGTCATCGTCGCACCGGACGATGCGACATACGCCTGCACGGCCGCAAACGGCGATACAAGGCCTATCGTCATTGCTTCGACCGCGCTTGCTCTTCGCAAACGCAAAGGCAACCGAAACCACGGCGAGGCGGCGAGTAAGCACACGCAAGCAACCCCGGTGACAAGCACGAGGAGCGTTAGCCGTTGCGGCCATGCAGCTGCCGCAAGGTAGAGGCTTGCCACCAAGAGGCGGGTGGCGATCAGCCACCCTACATCCAGGCGAAGACCAGCCGGCATCTGCCGCGCCGGCCGAGTCTGGCTGATCGCGGTCGAACTCCGCGGAGGTTCCCACCGTGCATCCTCGATCATCTCGTGTTGACTCATCCACCCCATGCACGCCGCCTTCATCCACGCTCAGTGTACGATTGCCGCGATACGGAGCGCAGGCACCGAGGAGGAGCAGAAGGTGGCCCGTGTCGGTATCTTTGGTGGAACATTCGATCCGATCCATCACGGTCACTTGATCGTTGCCGAGGTACTCATGGAGGAGCTTGGGCTTGAGCGCGTGCTCTTTCTTCCGGCCGGCCAACCACCCCACAAGATCGGCCGTGTTATCACGCCCGTTCCCCATCGTTTGGCAATGCTCGAGCTCGCGATTCAGGGGAATCCTCACTTCGCCATCTCGTACGTCGACGTCCAGCGACCCGGACCCTGTTACACCGCCGACAGCTTAGAGATCCTCCAGCGTCAGTATCCAGAAGATGAACTGGTTTTTCTCATGGGTGAGGATTCCCTGCACGATCTCCCAACCTGGCACGATCCAAATCGTGTTGCTGCTCAGGCGCTCCTTGGAGTCGCACTGCGGCCAGGCGTCCAGGTCGAACTCGAAACCGTCTTCCAGAAGGTCCCCGCAGCACGCGACCGCGTTATCCTGGTCCCTGTTCCGCTCATTCAAATCGCTGCAAGCGACATTCGCCGGCGGGTCGCTGAGGGACGAACTATCCGCTATCAAGTTCCTACGATCGTCGAGGAATACATTTATCGGCATCAGCTGTACCGCGTCCCTGCCCCCCTGACCGCTGAGGGGAGGAACCAGACTGCGGGAGTATAATCCCCGCGGCATCGCTCGGGCGCGGAGCGAGGAAGTGAGGGAAGCCGGTGCAAATCCGACCTTGGCAAACGCTGATCGTCATCATCCTCTTAAGTCTGGCTGCCATCTGGGTCGATCTTCCCGGACGCCCGCTGGATCCGTTTGGCTGGAAAGAGAACATTACCGTTCGTCAGGGACTTGACCTGCAAGGCGGCATCCAGCTCGTCCTCGAAGCACGTCCCCCTGCCGGCGTCCAGGTGACGCAGGAGGTTCTGCAGGGCACACGTGATACTATCGAGCGGCGAGTAAACGGTCTGGGAGTGAGCGAACCAGTCATTCAGACACGTGGCAATAACCAGATTCTTGTAGAACTTCCCGGTTTTCAAGACCCGGAGCGCGCCGTTCGCGTACTGCAACGGACCGCTCTTCTTGAGATCATCGACACCCAGGGTCAGTTCCTCCCGGTTGGCACCATTGTCAATACGAGCCTCGGACCAGCAACTGACCGAGACACTTCTCCCGCGACCCTCGAGGCTCCTCCCTCCGCGACTCCCGCACAGCAGACTCCGACTATAGAGACACCGACCGCCGGCAATGAGACACCTACGAGCGCGGAGCAAACTCCTGGCCCAGTGCAAGCGCAGACGACGCCATCCTCTGCTACGCCGATCCCCTCGGCTACCCCGACTCCCAGTGGCCCGGTCTACGAGACGATCGTGACCGGTGCCGATCTCAAGGATGCCTATCCAACGACCGACCAGTTCGGTAATCTCGTCGTCGGCTTTGAACTGAAACCTGAAGCAGCCGACAAGTTCTATCAATACACCAGTACGCACATCGGTCAGCCGATGTCGATTGTGGTGGACAAGGAAGTGATCAACACTGCCACGATCCGAGATGCGATCCGCGACCGCGGCATTATCCAAGGGCTCAGTGCCCAGGAAGTGCGCGATCTGGCACTGCAGCTCAAGTCAGGCGCGCTCGCTGTGCCGCTGGAAGTCGTGCAGAGTCGGACAGTCGGTCCCACGCTCGGTCAGGACTCCATTCAAAAGAGCATCATTGCCGGGCTTGTCGGACTAAGTCTGGTCGCGCTTTTCATGGTCCTGTACTACCGACTGCCTGGTGTCATCTCCGTGATCGCGCTCCTCCTCTACACGAGCTACGTTTTTGCGCTCTTCAAGCTCATTCCAGTCGTCCTGACCCTGCCAGGCATCGCCGGTTTTATCCTCTCGATCGGTATGGCCGTGGATGCGAACATCTTGATCTTCGCTCGTATTCGAGAGGAACTCCGGCTTGGCCGGCCGATTGCTCGTGCCATTGAGGAAGGCTTCAATCACGCCTGGCCATCGATCCGTGACTCGAATATCTCGACGATGATTTCCTGCATGATCCTCTTTTGGTTCGGCCGCTACGTGGGTGCGACGATTATTCAGGGCTTCGCGCTGACACTCTTCATCGGTGTTGCGGTTAGCATGTTTACCGCAATCGTCGTTACACGGACGCTGTTGCGCATCCTGCTGACTCGCCGCATCTTCCGTGACGTCCGGTGGTATGGAATCTCTCCATCCCAAGTCGCAACTGCACCAGCACCTGGTGATTGAGAGGAAACGGACTATGCTCGATCTCGTTGGGAAACGCTACTATTGGTTCCTTCTGTCGATCCTCGTCATCGTACCGGGAATGATTTCACTGGCAGTTCATGGCCTGCGACTGAGCATCGACTTTACCGGTGGCTCGCTCTGGGAACTCCAGATGAGCCGCCCTCTTCAGCCGGGCGAGGTTCGACAAGTGTTGGCCGAAAACGGTGTCGATGACGCCATTGTGCAGACGGCGGACAACAATGTCGTGTTAATCCGAATGCGCGAACTGAAAGAGGGTTCGCCTGAGAAGGATCGGTTGACCCAGGCCCTGCGAGACGCCTTCGGCGACTTTACTGAACTCCGGTTAGAGTCCGTCGGACCGACCCTGGGAACAGCCATCCGCAACCGCGCGATGATCGCTGTCGCCCTGACCACCATCGGCATACTCGCTTACATTGCCTGGGCTTTCCGTAATACGAACAACCCATTCCTCTACGGCATCGCAGCCATCATCGCCATGCTGCATGACGTTGCTGTTGTGGTGGGTATCTTCTCAATCCTTGGTTGGTTGCGTGGGGTTGAAGTGGATGCACTGTTCGTGACCGCGCTTCTCACCGTCATCGGGTTCTCGGTGCACGATACGATCGTTGTTTTCGACCGGATCCGTGAGAATCTGGCTCGCCGCGCGGCACCAACCTTCGAGCAGATTGTCAACTATAGCCTCGTGCAAACGCTTGTTCGCTCGCTGAATACGTCCCTGACAGTCGTCTTTACACTCTTGGCTTTGTACCTGCTCGGCGGTGAAACGATCCGAAACTTCGTCCTCGCCTTGTTGATCGGCATCGTCAGCGGAACCTATTCGTCAATCTTCAACGCCAGTCAGATCGTGGTCGTGTGGGAGAACCGGGAGCTCCATCGCCTGTTCGCACGCATTCGACGACAACACGCACCCGCCTGAGGAGCCGTGTTATGTCCACTCGGCTACGCATCGGCGTCATTGGTGGCGGAATCGCCGGGTTGACGGCTGCGTATCGGCTGGCCAGCCGAGGGCATGAAGTGATCCTCTGGGAACGTCAGCGCCAGCTCGGTGGCCAGGCAGCAGCTTTCCCGCTCCTCGGCACGGCACTCGAGTACTTCTATCATCACCTGTTCATGAGTGACCACGACATCGTAGCCCTGATGAAGGAACTCGGCATCGCCGATCGGCTGGTCTGGTTGCCCTCCCGTGTTGGATTCTATGCCGCTGGACGGATTTATCCTCTTTCGAGCGCTCTCGATGTTCTTCGTCTCGGAGTTGTCCCGCTCCACGATCGACTCCGCATCGGCCTCGTCACGTTTTACCTGCAGCACGTGCGCGATTGGCGACGTTTTGAAGAGATCACCGCCGAAGAATGGCTTCGGCGGTGGGTCGGTGCTCGTGCCTTTGACCGCGTCTGGGGGGCTCAACTCCGTGCCAAGTTCGGTCCACGTGCGAGTGATGTCGCGATGGTCTGGTTTTGGAACAAGATCTTTCTCCGCACCCAATCTCGTCGCTCATTGTTGGAGCGCGAGCGCCTGGGCTACATCATGGGCAGCTTCAATGCCCTTATCGATCGGCTGGCTGAAGCGATCCGCGAGCAGAGCGGCACCGTCCTTGCCGGCGTTGGAGTCGATGCAGTCGAACGAAGCGGGGACACATGGGTCGTTCGCGAGAGTACCGGCCGTGCCATGCCAGTTGATGTGATCGTCGCTACTGTCCCATCCCCGTTGATTGCAAAGCTCTTTCCGCAACTTCCTGAGATCTATCGGATGAAACTTTTAGGAACAGTCTACCAGGCAGCCGTCACCCTGCTTCTCCAAACCCATCGAGAGCTCAGCGATATATACTGGCTAAACATCGGTGATCCTGATCTCCCCTACACTGGCATCATTGAACATACGAACTTCGTGCCCGCGTCTTATTACCAGGGACGACACCTTATCTATGTCAGCAAATATGTCGAACAGACGCATCCGTACCTCGCGCTGCGCGACGACGAGGTTTTGGCTGCTGCGATCCAGCATCTTCCCAAGGTCAATCCTGCTTTCTCGGCTGACTGGATAGAAGACTATTGGGTCTTTCGCGAGCGAGCTGCTCAGCCGATCGTCACCGTCCGTTATCGTGCGCAAATCCCGGACCATCGGACCCCGTTGCCGGGAGTCTATGTGGCAAACACGGCTCAGATCTATCCTGAAGATCGTGGAACCAATTACAGTGTTCGTTTGGGAAATGTGGTCGCTGACCTCGTCTGCGATGACGTGAGAACGGGCCGCCTTGGTGTGGCTACATCGGCCGCACGCGATACAACCCCATGAGGCAACGACGGTTCATAACCGATACACAGTGAATCCATAAACACGAGCTTGACAACGGGGGTCGTCCTTGGGTATCGTGCGGGCTCGGGCTGCGTGAGCCTGCTGCCGAGAGGTGTCCATGGGAGGAAGCGGAACAAGAATGAAGTACGTCGTCACGCCGTCCGGCAAAAAACTGGTCACGCTGATTCCGGGTGACGGCATTGGGCCGGAGATCGTTGAGAGTGCCTGCCGAATCATCGAAGCAGTCGGTGCCCCTGTCGAGTGGGAGGTCCGGCGAGCTGGCGCAAGCATCTTCCGTGAAGGGATTGCGAGCGGCGTCCCTGACGACACCATTGAGTCCATTAAGCGGACACGTGTCGTACTGAAGGGGCCGCTCGAAACACCAGTGGGTTACGGTGAGAAGAGCGCCAATGTCACCTTGCGCAAGCTCTTCGAAGCGTTCGCGAACGTCCGCCCGGTTCGTGAGTTCCCGTCTATTCCCACCCCCTACCGGGGACGCAATATCGATCTTGTCGTTGTCCGAGAGAATATTGAAGACCTCTACGCTGCAATTGAATATCGGGAAACTCCTGGTGTGACAATCGCCCACAAGTTGATCTCATACAAGGGTAGTGAGAAGGTGATCCGCTTCGCCTTCGAACTCGCTCGATCGGAAAGTCGGAAGAAAGTCACCTGCGCGACGAAATCGAATATTCTGAAGCTGACGGAGGGTTGGTTCCAACACATCTTTGAGGAGATCGCCCGCGAGTACCCGGATATTGAAGCGAATCACCTCATCATCGATAACTGCGCGCACCAACTCGTCAAGGCACCCGAACAGTTCGAAGTGATCGTGACCACGAACCTCAACGGTGACATCATCTCTGATCTCGCGTCTGGACTCGTCGGGGGACTCGGCTTCGCCCCGTCAGGAAATTACGGTCATGAGGTTGCGATCTTCGAGCCAGTCCACGGCACTGCCCCAAAGTACGCCGGAAAGAATGTCATTAATCCAACAGCGATGATCCTCACTGCGGTAATGATGCTCCGTTACCTTGACGAGTTTGAGGCTGCTGAAACGATCGAACAGGCGCTCGTGGTGACACTCGAAGAGGGCAAGGCGCTCACTCGCGATGTCGTGGGAGATGAGCGGGCGGTTTCCACCACCGCGTTCACCGATGCAATCATTGCCAATCTTGGTCGCCGTTCAAAAACCTGGCACTCTCGACCACACAAAGAGATCCGCATTCCTCCCCAGCGCCCCGAGTTGGATCCCATTCGCCCGGGTCAGCGCCGGGTCGTTGGTCTCGACCTCATCATCGAGGGCACAGAACCACCGGAGGTTCTCGGCCCGAATCTGGAGGCACTCGTGGCTGATTTGCCACTGCGCCTCCACCTGATTTCCAGCCGCGGACTCCAAGTCTATCCGGATGTAGGCACTCGGATCGATTATGTCGACCACTGGCGCTGCCGTTTCCTTACTCGCGACGGCGACGTGACGACAAGGACGGTCACCGAGCTCCTCAGTCGCGTTAGTGCACGCTATCGCTGGAGCCGGGTTCAATTGCTCCATGAATTGGACGGCGAGCCGGGTTTCACGAGGGCACAGGGCGAAGACTGAATCACAGGAGTAAGAGCGATGCGTACGACGCCGAGCCAGCCGCTCGTCGGCATCATCATGGGCTCGCGCTCAGACTGGGAAACGATGAGTCATGCGGCGGAAACACTTGAAGCACTGGGCATCCCCTACGAAGTCCGTGTGGTTTCAGCACATCGCACGCCTGACCTGATGTTCGAGTATGCAGCGAGTGCCGAGCTTCGCGGTCTCGAGGTGATCATCGCTGGAGCCGGAGGTGCTGCGCATCTTCCGGGAATGACTGCGTCCAAGACCATCCTTCCAGTGTTAGGCGTACCGGTACAGAGTCAAGCACTGCATGGGCTGGATTCGCTGCTCTCGATCGTTCAAATGCCAGCCGGCGTACCGGTTGGCACGCTCGCGATTGGGCGCGCCGGAGCCATCAATGCAGCGCTCTTGGCAGCGGCGATTCTTGGAACGAAGTACCCGGAAATCCGCGAGGCGCTCCGTCGCTACCGTGAACAACAGACACAGTTTGTTCTTGAACGACCAGATCCGCGGCAGCCAGAATAGGAGGGCACGCTTGTTGATCGGAATCCTCGGAGGTGGTCAACTCGGGCGCATGCTCGCTCTTGCCGGCTATCCGCTCGGACTGCGGTTCCGAGGTCTCGATCCAAATGCGAATGCACCGCTGGGTCAGGTTGCCGAACTCGTCGTGGCTCCATACGACGATCGGCTCGCGCTGGAACGCTTTGCAGCAGGTCTGGACCTTGTTACCTACGAGTTCGAGAACGTTCCGGGATCGACGGCGGAATTCCTCGCTGCCCGCCTTTCTGTCTCACCACCCCCCGAGGCCCTGATTCGTTCCCAAGATCGGCTGGAAGAAAAGCGACTCTTCGAGGAATGTGGTATTCCGGTGCCACGGTATGCACCGGTCTCCGGCCCGGACGATTTCGCCCAGGCGCTGGACGCCGTCCCGCTCCCTGCACTGCTCAAAACGCGTCGCCTTGGCTATGACGGTCGAGGACAGGCGCAGATTCACACCGCAGAAGAGCTCGCTCTGGCTTGGGAACGCCTCGGCGGAGTACCGTGCTTGTTGGAAGAGTTTGTGCCATTCGAGTACGAAGTCTCGTTACTCGGCGTCCGCTCGCGCCGGGGCGAAATCACCTTCTACACCTTAGTCGAAAACCGTCACGTGGAAGGGATCTTGGCCATCTCTCGGGCTCCCGCTCCACGTGCAAGCACGGCACTGCAGACGTTAGCCCAGCAATATGTCGCAGCGATCCTGAACCGACTGGAGTATGTCGGGGTGTTGGCGGTTGAGTTCTTTGTTGTCGGCGATCGGCTGCTCGCCAATGAGATGGCTCCGCGTGTGCACAACAGCGGACACTGGACCATTGAGGGCGCAGAGACAAGTCAGTTTGAGCAGCATTTGCGTGCCATTCTCGGCTGGCCGCTCGGTTCGACTACACCCCGAGGTCACAGTGCAATGATCAACCTTCTTAGTGTCATCCCACCGATCGAGCCCATCCTTGGCTTGCCCAACACGCACGTCCATCTCTATGGCAAAGAACCCCGACCGCGGCGCAAGCTTGGCCACATTACTGTCCGTGCCGACTCCGCTCACGAACGAGACGAACTCCTCCGTCAGGTACTGGAGTTCGTCTCGTTCCCCTGACAAGCACTTCGAGGGTCGGGAGGAAATCACCAGCCCCGACCCTCCTTCCATGCACTCTCCGCCGTCACCGCGTCTTCCGCGGGTGTGATTACTGCCAGCGTGGCGTGCGGAGGACTGCCCCCTCGGACGCCGAACTCACGAGCGCCGCGTACCGGGCAAAGACGCCATTCGTGAAGCGTGGAGCTGGCGGCGACCAGCTTGCTCGCCGCTCGGCGAGTTCAGCATCCGATACCTCGAGATCAATGCGCCGGTTTTCCACATCGATGACGATCGTGTCCCCATCTCGCACGAAGGCAATGGGACCACCCACCGGGGCTTCTGGTGCCACATGCCCAACCATGAGACCCTTGGTGCCGCCAGAGAACCGCCCGTCGGTGACCAAGGCAACGTGTGGTCCGAGCCCTTCGCCGACAATCGCTGCAGTGATACCGAGCATTTCCCGCATGCCGGGACCGCCCTTTGGCCCCTCATATCGGATGACCACCACGTCTCCAGGTTTAATTTGCTGGTTCAGCACGGCTTGCATCGCCTGTTCTTCAGCATCGAAGACGCGCGCGGTACCGCGGAAATACATCTGCTCCGTTCCGGCGACCTTGAGGACCGCACCTTCCGGAGCCAGTGACCCTCGCAGAATCACAAGTCCACCGTGCGGCTTCAACGGATTGGACGGATGGTAGACGACTGGCTGGCCAGGCGCCTCCTGGGCATCCGCTACTGCCTCGGCGAGTGTCTCACCTGTAACAAGTCGCTGATTTCCATCGACAAGTCCAGCCTCGAGCAACCGCTTCACAACCAGCTTTGTACCCCCGGCCTTGTAGAGGCTCCATGCGACATACTTGCCCCAAGGCTTGAGATCAGCGATCACCGGTGTGCGCCGGCTAATCTCATCGAATTCGTCAATACTCAGCGGGATTCCGAGTTCGTGAGCAATCGCCATGAGATGGAGCACCGCATTTGTTGAGCCACCCGTCGCCGCCACCGCCGCGATCGCATTCCGGAGCGACGTCTTGGTGATGAAGTCACGCGGCATCCGGTTCGCTCGCACAACCTCCATGAAACGGCGACCGGCCTCACGCGTTGCTTCAGCCTTTTCCGGCGCCACCGCCGGAATCGCGTTGTAGCCCATCGGAGAAAGCCCTAGGACTTCTAAGGCCATTGCCATCGTGTTCGCCGTGTACTGGCCACCACAAGCACCGGGGCCCGGAATCGCTCGGCGCTCGATCTCCTGGAGCTCCTCGAGCGTAATCTTCCCAGCCGCGTATGCGCCGACCGCCTCGAAGACCTCAACGATCGTCAGCTCTCGGTCACGCCAATGGCCAGGCGCGATCGAGCCGCCGTACAGCACCATGCCCGGAACGCCAGCTCGGATCACCCCCATTGCTCCACCAGGGATCGTCTTATCGCAGGAGACGAGAGCGACGATCGCGTCGAACTGGTACCCAAACGCCATGAGCTCGATCGAGTCGGCGATTACCTCGCGGCTAATCAGCGAGGCTTTCATCGCCTCAGTCCCCATCGAGATCGCGTCGTTCACTGCAACTGTGTTGAACTCGACGGGCACCCCTCCCGCTTCACGGATCCCCTCCCGGAGGTGCTGCGCAAGTTCGCGCAAGTGATAGTTACATGGCATCGCGTCGGTCCACGTATTAGCGATAGCAACGATCGGCTTCTCGAAGTCCTCGTCGCGGAACCCGACAGCTCGTAGCATCGCGCGCGCTGGTGCGCGGTCGATCCCATGCGTGATCCGTTCGCTCCGCATCGTCCCTTCGACTCCTCTCCGGTCGTTCGTACGACGCTGGTTGGCATTGTACTGCTGGAGTCGCATTTTGTGCTGTTTGCCGCAAGCAGCTTCCGATGTCTACTATGAGCAGAGCAATCGTGTTTGTGCGCGGGAGGGAGAGGACAAGCAGTGGAGCAACAACCATCCGTTTGCCTGGTCGTTTTGGACGGCTGGGCCATCGGGCCCGACTATCCCGGTAACGCCATTCGCGCAGCACACACTCCGGTCATGGATCGCCTCCAAGCCACCTACCCTATGACGTCATTGCGCTGCTGGGGACTCGACGTCGGACTTCCTGACGACCAGATGGGGAATTCGGAAGTCGGTCACCTCAACCTCGGAGCGGGCCGAGTTGTCTACCAGCTCATCACCCGTATTGACCTTGCCATTGAGGATGGCTCCTTCTTCGAAAACCAAGCCTTCCTGAAGGCGATCGACCGAGCCTGCCAGCCAGGCAGAACTCTCCATCTGCTCGGGCTTATTGGGGACGGCGGCGTCCATAGCCACCAACGTCACCTCTATGCCTTGCTCGAGCTCGCAGCGCGCGCCGGCGTCCCTCGTGTCGCGGTGCATGCGTTCACCGATGGCCGTGACACCTCCCCGACCTCGGGTATCGAGCATCTGCGCGAACTCCTGAGCACGATGGAACGTCTCAAAACCGGCTTTATCGCCTCCATCAGTGGTCGCTATTACGCCATGGATCGGGACAAACGCTGGGATCGGACGCAGCAGGCCTACAACGCGATTGTGTGTGGGCAGGGCCGCACCGCTTTTAACCCTCTGCAAGCGATTGAACAAAGTTACGCCGCGGGGGTTACCGACGAATTCATTGTTCCCACCGTAATCGTCGACTCCACCGGACGCCCCCGAGCGACGGTCCAGGACGGCGACGCGGTCATCTTCTTCAATTTTCGCGCCGATCGAGCGCGACAGTTGACATCCGCCCTGACCGATCCGGATTTCCGTGCTTTCGAACGCTGCCGTTGGCCGCGCGATATCGTAATGGTCACCATGGCTGAGTACGAGCCGCATTTCCCAGTTCTGGTTGCCTTTGCACCGGATATCGTTCGGACACCGTTGGCGCGCGTCCTGTCAGAGGCTGGACTCCGACAGTTCCATACCGCAGAGACCGAGAAATATGCCCACGTGACGTACTTCTTCAATGGAGGGCGAGAAGAACCCTTCCCTGGCGAGGAACGTGTCTTGGTCCCATCGCCCAAAGTACCGACATATGACCTTAAGCCGGAGATGAGTGCCCCCGAAGTCACCGACGTGGCTGTGGAGGCGATCCGGAGCGGAAAGTATGCCTTTGTCCTCATCAACTATGCCAACCCAGACATGGTCGGGCATACCGGGGTCTTTGAGGCAGCAGTCAAAGCCGTCGAGTGTGTCGACCAGTGTGTTGGCCGGATCGAGGATGCAGTGCGATCAGTTGATGGATATCTCATCGTCACCGCCGACCATGGCAATGCTGACGAGATGCTGGTACCCGGAACGAACGAGGTGTGGACTGCACATACCAAGAATCCAGTTCCTTTCGTCCTCGTCGCACCTGAGCAGAGTCCTTATCGTCGCGTGACATTACGGAGCAGCGGTCGTCTCGCCGACGTCGCCCCAACGATTTTGCAACTCATGGGCCTTGAACAACCGGAGGAGATGACCGGGCAGAGCTTGATCCAACGGTAAGCTGGGTAACCGCTATCCATCGACTGACTCTGAAAGGCTGCTCCAAGCTCTCGAGGGCGTGGGATGCAACGAGTTACTGCTCTTCATCCACTGACCCCGAAAGGCCGTCGCAGGAACACGACGGTGGCTGCGACGGCCTGACAAGACTCATAAGTTACCGATCCGCCACGTAGCCATGAAGGGGAGCGGCGGCAGATCTCCTCGCCCTGCTCGCCGCTCCCACGTTGGCCCCACAGCGAGTTCCCCGACGTGGATCTGAGAGGGATCTTGCGGTCAGCAAAACCCGCTGAGTGGGCGACCCGACGCGCATTCCGCGGTCATGAGGCGGCCCGACTGTCATCCAAGCCGCCGCAAACGGGCCGGAAAACCGTTCCATCCAGCGTACGCTGCCGATGCACCGAGCTCCTCTTCAATCCGCAGAAGCTGGTTGTACTTTTCGACACGATCCATCCGAGCCGGCGCACCCGTCTTGATCTGTCCTGCATTCACCGCGACCGCAAGATCGGCGATAAAACTATCAGCAGTTTCCCCGCTCCGGTGCGAAATGATGGTCGCATACCCGTGCGAACGGGCCAGGCGGATTGTCTCCAGAGTCTCGCTTAACGTTCCAATCTGGTTCAGCTTCACCAAAACCGCATTCGCGACACCAAACGAGATACCATGGCGAACACGCTGCGGATTTGTGACAAACAGATCGTCCCCGACGAGTTGCACTCGACTCCCAAGACGCTGAGTGAGAATCCGCCAGTGATCCCAGTCGTCCTCGGCGAGCGCATCTTCGAGGGAAACAATCGGATAGCGCTCGACCCACTCACTCCAAAAGTCGATCATCTCGTCCGGCGACAACGTTCGTCCCTCACCAGGGAGCGTGTAGGCTCCATCCTGGTAAAGTTCGGTCATCGCTGGATCGAGTGCCAGAACGACGTCCTCACCCGGGCGAAAGCCCGCCCGCTCAATAGCGCTCAGGACAACCTCTACTGCCTGACGATTGCTCTCAAGGCGCGGCGCGTATCCTCCCTCATCTCCGACTGTTGTCGCAGCGCCTCGCTCAGCCAGTACCTTGCGGAGCGTATGATAGATCTCGGCTCCCCAGCGGATCGCCTCAGCGAACGAGGGGGCACCGACCGGAACGACCATAAACTCCTGCATGTCGACACCTGATCCCGCCGCGTGTTTGCCACCATTCAGAATGTTCAGCATCGGCGTTGGAAGGACATGAGCATCAGCGCCACCCAAGTAGCGGTAGAGCGGGAGTCCGAGCGCTGCTGCAGCGGCACGCGCAACCGCGAGCGAGACGCCGAGAACCGCATTCGCACCAAGACGCCCCTTGTTGGGTGTCCCGTCGAGTTCGATGAGTGTTCGGTCAATGGCGCGCTGATCGAGTGCGTCCATCCCACTGATTGCTTCAGCAATTGGACCGTTCACATGTCCAACCGCCTTGCGTACTCCTTTGCCCCCGTAACGCGTCTCGCCATCGCGCAGTTCCACCGCCTCGTGACGTCCGGTGGATGCCCCCGAAGGCACCGCTGCGCGCCCCACTGCCCCACAAGCCAAGCGAACCTCCACCTCAACTGTCGGGTTACCCCGGGAATCCAGGATCTCCCGCCCACGGACAGCAACGACCGTTGTCTCGCTCATCACTTGTCTCCCCCCTCAGGGTCACACTCTTGCAGCAACCCGCGGAAGTGTACTCACCAATTCCGAGTTTTGGGATCGCCCACAGCGTCGCGAGTGTCCTTGTACCTCAACGCAACCGAGCGAGAGGGTGCCGTTCAGGTTCTTGCTTGACACCTCCGATCGCGCATCCTTATGCTCAGGCCGCGTCCCGAAGGACGCGCCACCGAGGGTCGAACGAGAACGCCCCTATCGCAGGAGGCGAGTGAGTGAGCAGCGAACGAATCGAGGCACTCCTCCAACGAGCACTCGAGGAACTCCACGCCGCAACAACGCAGGACGCCCTGACAGAGTGGCATGCTCGATATCTCGGGCGGCGCGGTGACGTTACGGCTCTGCTTCGCCAGTTGGGTACACTCCCGCCGGAGGAGCGGCCCGCCTTTGGACGCGCCGCAAACGCGCTGAAGGAGGAGCTCCAGCGAGCCTACGAACAGCGAGAGCGAGAAATCCGCGAACTCGAACTCGCTGCGCGGATCGCATCCGAGGCAGTCGATGTGACACTTCCCGGACGTGTGCCGCCTATCGGTACACTCCACCCTGTGACACAGATGATCCGGGAAGTCACCGACATCTTCGCGCATCTCGGATTCCAAGTCGTCGAGGGTCCAGAGGTCGAATACGGATACTACGCGTTCGACGCTCTCAACATTCCACCGGAGCATCCTGCCCGAGACGTCTGGGATACGATTTTCATCGAATCCGACCAAAAGGAGATCGTTCTACGGCCACATACGTCGCCAATGCAGATCCGGGTCATGCAACGACGCCAGCCGCCCATCCGGGTGGTCGTTCCTGGACGCTGTTACCGATACGAAGCGGTCGACGCGACGCATGAATGGCATTTCCATCAAATCGAGGGGCTCGCAGTTGACGAGCACATCACAATGGCGGATCTCAAAGGCACCCTTGCTGAGTTCGCGCGTCAGCTTTTTGGGCGCGAACGTCGCGTTCGCTTCCGCTGTGATTTCTTCCCCTTCGTCGAGCCTGGGGTCGATTTCGCCATCGACTGCATGTTCTGTCGCGGGGAAGGTTGTCGTGTCTGCGGAAACAGCGGCTGGATTGAGATCCTCGGTGCGGGAATGGTGCATCCGCAAGTCTTGCGCAATGTGGGATATGACCCTGAGCGCTACTCTGGTTGGGCCTTTGGTATGGGCGTGGAGCGACTCGTCATGCTCAAGTACGGCGTCCCCGACATTCGCTATTTCTATCAAGGCGACCTACGTTTCCTCCAGCAGTTCGATCGAATACCGGTCTGAGCAACGAGCAACACGGAAGGTGGGCGAACACCGATGAAAGTGCCGATGCGGTGGCTGCGCGAACTCGTCACGACCGATCTCTCGGCCGACGAACTCGCGGAGCGACTGACACTGGCCGGACTCGAGGTCGAATCAATCGAGCGTATCGGGGCGCACTGGGACAACATCTATGTCGGCATGGTAGAGCGTATCGAGCCCCATCCCAATGCCGATCGGCTGGTTTTGGCTACGGTCAATGCCGGAGCACACCGTTTGACCGTTGTCACTGGCGCACCGAACATCGCGGTAGGGCAGAAGGTGGCATTGGCACTCGCCGGAGCCACACTTTATGATGGCCACAGCGCCGAACCGAAATTGACTACCCTCAAGCCGGCGACCATCCGTGGCGTGCGGTCGGAAGGCATGGTGTGCTCCGAGAAGGAACTTGGCCTGTCTGAAGAGCACGAGGGAATCATGGTTCTCGATCCCGATGCTCCCGTCGGTATGCCGCTTCGTGAATATCTGGGCGACGAGGTCCTCGAGCTCGCAATTACGCCCAACCGTGTCGACGCGTTCTCGATCGTGGGCGTGGCACGCGAGGTCGCTGCCCTGACCGGAGCCCCCTTCCAACTCCCGGCACTTGCCACACTCGAAGCTCCAGTTGATCCGATCCTCGGAACGATCGAGGCGACCGACCTCTGCGCCCGCTTCGTTGGTGTAGCACTCGAGGGTATCCGCGTCGAGCCCTCGCCGTGGTGGATCCGTCGGCGACTCCAGCTCGTCGGTATCCGACCGATAAACAACGTCGTTGATGTGACGAATTATGTGATGGTGGAATGGGGACAACCACAGCACGCCTTCGATCGGCAGCGCTTGCGCGAAGGGCGTATCGTCGTGCGGCGTGCCCGCCCAGGAGAGGAGATCGAAACGCTCGATCACATCCGACGCACACTGACGCCTGACACACTTGTCATTGCCGACGCCGAGCGACCAGTCGGCATTGCCGGCGTCATGGGGGGGCTCGACAGCGAGATCACTGAAGAGACGACAACTGTTCTTCTAGAAACTGCGAACTTTCACATGTTGAGTATCCGGCGGACCGCTCGCGCGCAGCGCCTTCGCACCGAGGCATCGGCACGCTTCGAGCGCGGACTCGATCCCAACCTCTGCTGGCTCGCAGCCCAACGCGCCGTGCGTCTGCTCACTGAGTTAATTCCCACCTGCCGTGTGGTTGCTTTTGTCGACCACTATCCGTCTCCTCGGTTGCCACGTCGTATCGAGCTGCCGCGCACTGAAATCCCGCGTTTGCTCGGCGTTGACTATCCTGATCACGAGGTGCTTCAGGTCTTCCAACGACTCGGCTTCGTGACCGAGACGCACCGGGAGGACGACCGATCGATCTGGATCGTCGAGGTACCGACCTATCGCAGCGACGTGACCATCCCTGCGGATCTTGTCGAGGAAGTCGCCCGGGTCATCGGGTATGACTCGTTGCCCGAACGTCTCCCGGTTGGACAGACCGTTCCGGTCGAGATCGATCCAGAATTGCGCCTCATTCGGCAGATTCAAAACGGCCTTGTTGCCGCTGGACTGCACGAGATCATCACCTATCCGATGGTTGATGACGAGACGCTCCTGGCACTCTCTCCAAGTGGGGGTTCGGTGCCAGAACGGCTTGGTTTCTACCAGCGACCGTGCCAGGAGTTCGTGCGGGCGCGTAACCCCATCCGTCCGGAGTGGTCGATCATGCGCCCATCCCTTATCCCGACCTTACTGCGAAACGCGGCGGAGCAACTCAAGTTCAACGATGCTGTGGCCGTCTTCGAAACTGGCAAGGTGTACCTGCCGCGCGGACGCGACGAGTTACCTGACGAGCGCCGCGCTGTCGGTTGTCTTCTCGCTGGCCTGCATGCACCGCGCGATCTGTACCACGAGGAGCGTCCTGTAGACTTTTTCGACCTCAAGGGTATCCTAGAGACACTTTTGCCACGCCTCGGTGCGCAGGATCTCGTCTTTCGCCCGATTGTCCATCCGACCCTCCAACCGGGTCGGAGCGCAGAACTGGTGTACCGCGGCATGCCCATCGGTATTCTTGGGGAAGTGCTCGTCACCATCGCCGAGCGGTTCGGTATCGCTCAGCACCACAGAGTGGTCATTTCCGAGTTCGATATTCCCTCGTTGATCGAACTCGGTCTGGAGCCGGTCACCATCCGTCCAATTTCTCGCCATCAACCGATTGAACAGGATTTCGCGATCGTCGTGGACGAGGCGACTCCAGCGGCTGACGTTGCTGCCGCCATTCGGGCTGGGGCTGGGCCACTCGCGGCGGCAATACGACTCTTCGATGTTTACCGCGGTCCGGCCATACCGCCCGGCAAGAAGAGCTTGGCCTTCCGTGTGATTCTCTCGGCACCTGACCGAGCACTCAGCGACACGGAACTGCAGCGTGTGCGCGAACGGATCGAGCAGCAAGTCCGTCGACGGGTCAAGGGAGAGTTCCGCCGGTGACATCGAACTCAACGCCTGAGAGTCTTCCTCCCCTTGAACGCCTGCGTGGAATGCAGGATGTGGGGCCAGCACTTTTCCGACGACGCCAGGCCGTTCTCCGGCGTATCCTTCGTATCCTCGAACGCCACGGGTACGCGGTGATTGAGACCCCGATCCTCGAACCGACCGAGCTTTTTCTCCGCAAGGCCGGCCCAGAACGTATTGCCCAACTCTACGCTTTTACCTTTCGGAATCGCGAAATGGCGTTGCGGCCAGAGCACACGGCGTCCGTTTTGCGCTATTACGTCGACGCCCGGCAGAATGATCCATTGCCGCTCCGTTTCGCTTATGCCGGGCCGGTATTCCGGTACGAGCGTCCCCAAGCGGGTCGCACACGCCAGTTCACTGAGGTGGGGTGCGAACTCCTCGGGGCCCCCGGTGCAAGTGGTGACGCTGAAGTGATCCATCTCGCGGTGGAGATTCTCCAGTCGCTCGGGATCGTCCCGCGGATCGTGCTCGGGCATGTCGGAATTGTTCTCGACTTTCTCCAGCGCTTACCGCTCCGCCAACGGGCGCGGGACTGGCTTCTCTGGACAATGGAACGGCTGCGCAAGGGACAAGACGTCGATCTCGAGGCGGAACTCCCTGCGCTCACCGGCAGTGCCCACGTCGCCCAGCTGACAAGGGAATTACGGGAGAAGCTACACCCCTTGCAGCCCGAGGAACTCGAGCGACTCGTCCTAACACTCCTCCAAGAAGTTGGCATGCAAACGTCTAATAGCTCCCGCACACCTGACGAGATCGTCCGTGGTGTCTTGGCAAAACTCGAGCGGAGCGCGGATCAGCAGGCACTCCGTCATGCCTTCGCTTTCGTCCGTGAACTTGCTTCCATTTCCGGCCCACCTGATGAGGTCCTGCCCGAGCTTCATCGGGTCATCGCACGCTACGAACTCGATGCAACCCCCTTGCGTCAGATCGATGATTTGCTCGAACTTCTTGCCGCGTACGGTGTCGCCTCGCAGCAGATCGTTCTCAACCCAGGCATGGCACGCGGTCTCCACTACTACACCGGCATCCTCTTTGAGGTTTATCCTGAGAACGATCTCGGCCGTCAGCTCTGCGGCGGTGGACGATATGACGATCTCGCTCAACTCTTAGGCGCACGGGCTCCTTTACCCGCGTGTGGTTTCTCCGGTGGGCTGGAACGTATCGCTGATCTGGCGTCCCTTCCGGACGTCCCGGCAGCACCGCGCCTGCTCGTGGCAGCGGCTCAGCCAGAGGCACTCGCACGAGCTGAACAGGTCGCGGAAGCACTGCGTGCACGAGGAGCCATTGTCGAACTCGACGTGCGGCAGCGTTCCGTCTCCGCGAATCGCCGCTACGCTCGTCGACGTGGATTCATCCAGTTGCTCGTCGTTGACGTTTCCGGCTCTGTCCTGCATTGGGACCTTCGGTCGAATGAGGAACGAGACACCGATGAGTGAACCGTTGCGGCTCGCTATTGCTTCTAAGGGTGCTTATGAGGAAGCGACCCTCCGCTTCTTGGAAGGTGCCGGGCTCAGTGTCTGGCGCCCCAACCCCCGCCAGTACGTCGGCCGATTGTCGGGTATTGATGGGATCGAGGTGCTGTTCCAGCGCACTGCTGACATCGTTCAGCAGGTTGCGACCGGCGGCGCTGACCTCGGCATCACCGGGTACGACCTCGTTGCCGAGTTGGCAGGAGATGATCCAGAGGTCCTCGTGGTCATGGAGGATCTCGGATTTCGCCGTTGCGAGCTGGTGTTGGCCGTGCCTGAGAGTTGGCTCGACGTGACGACGATCGCCGATCTCGCTGATCTTGCAGTCGAGTGGAAACGCCGTGGCCGCACGTTACGAGTTGCAACAAAGTTCCCGAATCTCACGAGGGAGTTCTTGCTTCGAAATGGCGTCCATTACTTTACGCTCGTTGAAGGGCATGGCGCACTAGAGGTCGCGCCAGCCCTCGGATATGCCGATCTCATTGCCGATCTGACCGAGACCGGTGTCACGCTCCGCGAGAACCGGCTCCGTGTTCTGGAAGGTGGCGTCATCCTCAGCGCTCAGGCGTGTCTCATCGCCAGCCGGAAATCGCTCTGCCACGCATCTGAGAAGCTCGAGCGCGCCCGCATCGTGATCGAGCTCATCGAGGCCCGCCTTCGGTCACGGCGTTATCGCCTCATCACGGCGAACATCCGCGGCCACGACGAAGAGGACGTCGTCCGCCATGTCACTGCTCATGTTGCGACCACTGGTGAACTCGGGCCGACGGTCGCCCGCGTCTACCCGAAATCGGGAGACACCCGCTCTGGATGGTATGAGGTCACGATCATCGTTCCTGCTCACCTCTTGCTGGAAGCGGTGGATCACTTGCGCCTGGCTGGCAGCACTGGCATCACCGTGACGTCGCCTGACTACGTGTTCGATTCCCGGTCGTTCGCGTTCGAGCGGCTTTGTCGAGCGCTGGAGGAGGGAGCATGACGGGAGTGATCCGGCTTTTTGAGGATCTCCATGCTGCGCGGGCCTTCTTGGGACGTCCGCGTCAGCTGCCAAGCGAGCTCCCTAATGCAGTACGCGAACGCATTCGCTCCGTGTTCGGTGCGGAGCTCTCACCGCTTCAGGTCGTCGAGCGGATCATCACAGCTGTGCGTGAAGAGGGGGACAATGCTCTGCGACGATTCACGCTCGCCTTCGACGGCATCCCAGTCGAGGACTTTCGTGTACCGGAGGATGAACTTGTCAGGGTCGCTGCCACGGTGCCTGCGGATGTGCTCACAGCACTGCGCTTTGCACGCGACCGTATCGAGCATTTCCACCAGCGGACACGTCGGCGTTCCTGGATCGAGTTCGATCGCGATGGTGCGTTTGGACAGCTCGTTCGCCCGGTCGATCGTGTTGGCATCTATGTTCCAGGTGGCCGAGCGCCGCTTCCTTCCTCGCTGCTTATGACTGCTATCCCGGCACAGCTCGCTGGCGTTCGTGAGCTCATCGTCTGCACCCCACCAGGACGGGATGGGCGGATCGCACCAATCGTCGCCGCGGCAGCACATCTCCTGGGCATTCGTTCCGTCTACAGACTCGGAGGTGCACAAGCAATCGCCGCGATGGCCTTCGGGACCGAGTCAATTCCCAAAGTTGACATCGTCGCTGGCCCAGGAAACCTCTTCGTTGTGCTCGCGAAGCGGCTCGTTTATGGCGAGGTCGGGATCGACCAGCTTCCCGGTCCCACAGAGACCCTGGTCATCGCTGATGACTCTGCCCATCCCGCACTCTGCGCAGCTGATCTCCTGGCGCAAGCCGAGCACGACCCGCTCGCCAGCGCTATTCTCATTACGACCAATCCCGGTCTCGCGCGCGCGACGATCGACGAAATTGAGCGGCAGCTCGCACGTCTCGAATCGGCAGACATCGCGCGGAGTGCGCTCGAACGCAACGGAGCGATCGTCATCGTCCCCGATTTGGAGCAGGCTTTCGAATTGGCAAACCTCTTTGCGCCGGAACATCTGTGTCTGTCAATACGGGACCCCTGGCGCTATCTCGATCGCGTCCGGAACGCTGGCGGCGTGTTCCTCGGTGAAACCTCACCCGAGGTGATCGGCGACTATACCGCTGGACCAAGCCACGTCATGCCGACAGGGGCAACCGCTCGGTTCGCCTCACCGGTGACGGTCGAGACGTTTCTCAAAGTCACGAGTGTGATCGCTGTCTCGCCTGAGGCCCTGGAGCGACTCGGTGTTCCCGCCATGCAGCTGGCTCAAGCTGAAGGCCTACCAGCACATGCCGCTGCGATCGAACAGCGGCTGGAGCGAGTACCGCCCCAATAATCGTCAAGATGGAGCCAGGTGGCGAAGCGCAGCGAGGATCCGCTGTTCAAGTGTTTCTGCAGCTCGGACGTCCGGCTGTACCGCAGCCATGCGCGCCTCCTGGGCGGTATAGCCGAGCGCTTGGAGTGCCGCCAGAAGCTCGCGGTCGAGCTCGTCCACTCCGCTCGATGGAACCGGTGACGGAAGTCGTCCACGGAGCTCCAACACGATCCGGCTTGCCGTTTTGCGTCCGACTCCGGGCGCACGTGCGAGTTGCTCTACCTGTTCCTCGCGGATCCACTCCGCAATCCGTTCCGGCGGCGCCAGAGACAAGACACTTAACGCTCCTCGTGGCCCCACCCCGCTCACCCCGAGCAACGAGAGAAAGAGTTCCAGCTCGGTTTCCGTCGCAAAACCGTAGAGAGCAAGTTCCTCTTCGCGAACCATCAGGTGAGTGAGCAGCGAGATGCATTCCCCAGGGTCACCAAGCTCCTGCAAGGTCGTCGCCGATGTCTGCACGCGAAAGATGACGCCTTGAACATCGACGAGCAGTTCACCCGGTCGTTTACTCACCAGTGTGCCGCGGAGGCCTCGAATCACGTGTCGCGCTCCTCGACGAGCGGCAACTGTACGCCGTAGATGCGCTGGGCATTCTCGCCCAGCACAGCTCTAAGCTCCGACTCGGTTAGACTCCCTTCACGCTGTACGCGCTCCAGGAAGCGTTTCTGCCGCAATACCGGATAGTCGCTCGCAAACAGCACACGCTGCTGACCCACAAGATCGACAACCAGGCGAAACACGCGAAACCGGTACAAGTACGTGCTCGCCGCAGAATCGTAGACGACGTTGTTTGTCGCCACTGCAACTTCAGGCATCAACTCATAGAAGGGGAGTCCACCGCCCCAATGTGCCGCCACCACTGTCACATCAGGAAAGCGCTCGAGGAATCGCACAAAACGCTGTGGCCATGCGGTTCCCTTGCCAGCATAGCGGTGGCCAAGCGGCTCGCTCACGTGCGCCATAATAGGACGGCGTGCGGAAATACAGGTTTCAACGAGGTCACTGAGTGCCCCAGGTTCATCCCAGGCGAACCCTTGAGCATCCGCATTGAGTTCTCCAACTCCGCTCGCACCGCGTTGGAAACAGCGCTCTGCTTCACTTGCTGCCTGCCGCTGATGCGGCACAACTGTTGCTAGCCATGCGATACGGCCAGCGCTCCGTTGTGCAGCCTCGGCCAGATACTCATTGTGATACGCGCAGAGTCCAGGGTCCGACCAGGGAAAGCCGGCGGCAATGGAGACTGTAATTCCAGCCTCGTCCATCGAAGCGACAAGATCCTCTGCCGTTGCGAGACGCGCGCGAGGATCCGAATACAGTTCGGCGAACCATCGATCTCGTTGGCAGAATTCAGCCCGTCGCTGGACGATTTCGGGTGGAAAGATGTGCACGTGAGCATCAATAACGGTTCTCATCCACCGTAACCCAGGCTCAGGATCACCCCGACGATTGCGATGAACAGGAGTAAGCCAATGACGATCAAGGCGACAATCCAACGACTGCCAGCCCCGTGACGTTCAGCCTCCGCTTCAACTGGGGTCGTCGCCGGCTTGAGCCACGCAACAATGGCGGAGGCGTTGTCCTGACTGCCCTGTTCGAGCGCGCGCTCGACCAACATCCGCGCTGCCCGCTCGGGTTCCGCAGACAGCGCGATCGCCGCGAGTTCCTCGTCACTCAGGACATCGTGAACACCATCCGACGTGAGGACAATGCGGTCGTCACTCATCAAACGGAGCTCGAAGACATCGACGTCCACTTTCGGGCGATAACCAAGTGCACGCGTGATGACATTCCGATAGGCACTCCCTCGCGCCTCTTCTTGTGTCAGCAGGCCTGCTTCTACCTGTTCAGCGACCAGCGAATGGTCGCGAGTAATCTGCGTTGGGCGACGAGCACGAATCAGATAGGCACGGCTATCACCAACATTTGCCACGGTCAGGTTCTCGCCGCGGACCACTGCCGCGACCAAGGTTGTCCCCATTAAGTTGGTCTCACCGTGTGGCTCCCATTCGCGGAAGATCCGCCCGTTCGCCAAACGAAACGCCTCCTCGAGCCGTTTCGCGACCTCAGTGGGCGGAACGGGTGACGCAAAGAAGTGCTCACGGAGTGTTTCCACGGCCATCTGCGCAGCAACTTCTCCTCCCCGATAGCCACCCATCCCATCGGCGACAGCGAAGAGAACGCCGTTCTCTTGCGCCTCCGGACTGGTTGGCTCGACCACGAGGACCGCATCTTCGTTCTGCTCTCGAACGGGACCAGGATCGGTTGCAGCCCCGACAAGGAACGTTGTCTCACGAACTCGCGCACGGGCAACCACGGCCTCAGGCCACCTTCCTCTCGTCCTTAGGCCCAAGTATGAGCCCTCGCGTCTCCTCCCGCAACACGCCGCTTGCGACTGTGCACACTGCACCGATTCCTTGGGAACCGACCACTCATCTTCTGTCACGATGCTGTAACACGCGGAGCCGCCAAACAGACTACTCTAGAGACAGCGGGAGATTCCCCGTGGGAGGGAGTGTCCAGATGGAAACCCGGTGGCAATCGCACCAGCGCACTGAGGAGTGGCGCGAGGACATTGTTGGTCCGTGGATGCTCCGATTCTACGTCATTCAACCTGCTCCCAGCCAGTGGGTCGCAGTCGGCTTGGTGGCGACAACACAGGGGTATGTGTTTCTTACGGGTTGCGGCCAGAGCGCGTCGGATGCCCTGTCCGAGCTACGTCACCGTCTCCTCCAGCGATTCTCATCCGACGTGGTGCGGGATCAGCGCGTCACTCTGGTCGGTTGTGCTGCTTAATCGCTCGGGGGACGCCGAGACGAATACAGCTCCTTACCCTCCCGATGCTTCGCGCCAGATGCGACACCGGTTGGCCTCGACGAGTAACTTGGTCTGGTAGAGGCCTAGACCGAGTCCGGATTTCCCCTGAGAACGCCCACGTTGGAACGGCTGGAAGAGACGTGAATGGAGTTCGGACTCAACGCCTAGTCCCATATCACGGATCTGGATACGAACCTCAGAACCTTCCCGATACGTCCCGATCTCGATCCGCTCCCCGCGAAGGCTGCATTTGGCAGCGTTGTGGATGATGCTCAGCAAGGCTTACACCACGTACAAGGGGACGATGCCGACCGCCAAATCAGGAGGGAGCTGAACTTCCAGTCGCAACGGCCCAAGCTCCTCGCCGAGTTCGCGCAACATCGCGGACACACGTTCGGTAATCGGAGTGGAACCTCTTCTCTGCTGTGTACCTGCCTTCTGCAATTCCGCCAGCTGGAGCAGGCGCTCGAGCATGTCCCGCAAGGAACGGTCGGTAGTCAGGAGAGCTCGTAGAAGTGTGGAGCGTTTCTTCACACTCAGCGCTTCCCACTTCGTCACGAGAAGCTGGGCAATCTGTTGGACGACCGTAAAGTGGATACGCGGTTCATGCCAGACAAAGGATGACCGATTCCGGTTCCCGAACCGGTATCACGACCGCCTCTGGTACCTGAACAACAATTTACCAGAGACGGCACCACTCTTGATGATCTCGGTGACTTCCTCCCACTCCCTACCCCACCTGGTATGCGGCCATCGCTCTTTGATCGTGAGGAAGGACAGCGGACCAAGACGGTCCCGCAAGTGGGCCATCCCGGTACAATGCCTGCAGACCTTAAGCGGATACTGCTATGGGTTCGGCCAGCTGATATCCAAGTCCGGGTCTGGTCACAATGACCCGATGTGGCTCCTCATCTCGGAGCTTCGAACGTAGGCGACTGACCCACGTACGCAGATAGTACGTCTCGCGCACGAACTCCGGTCCCCACACGTGACTGAGCAGCTCGGCATGCCGCATGACACGGCCGGGATTTCGCGCGAGCTGCTCGAGGAGTGCCCATTCCGTTCGACTGAGGCGAACTTCTTGGCCATCGACGTAGACGCGCCGATTCTGGAGATCAATCGTCACGTGATCATAGTGGAGAACTGTTTGCCGTGGTATGTTGCGGCATGCCCGACGAAGAACCGCAGCAATTCGGGCGAGAAGTTCGTCGAGATGAAACGGCTTCGTCACATAATCGTCGGCCCCGAGTTCAAGTCCCAAGACTCGGTCCTCCGGGGCAGCCCGTGCACTGATCAAGATGATTGGAATCGTGCTTCGCGAGCGGATATCCTGCAGGACCTCAAATCCGCTGCGGTCCGGGAGGTTACTATCCAGAAGCACAAGATCGGGTTCATGCCGATCCAGCGCCTCGAGCGCACCTTTCGCGGTTCCTGCGACCACAACACTGTACCCTCGCAAGGTAAGCGCTGCGCGCAACAGTCGTTGGATTGACGGGTCGTCGTCGACAAGGAGTACCAACCGCTTCTCCATGGATAGGCCCTCACAGAACGGTACGCACGCGCACCGCCGACTTCTCTTCGTCGACCTGACCCACAGCACCTTCATAGTAGGAAAGTTCTTCTTCCTCGTCAAGAGTGTTGACCGCCCAGCATGATGGATCAGTCGAACAACCACCGCAAATGAGAGCACTCCACGAGCACGCGCCCACTCGCGCCGAAAACCAACCTGTATTTCTGCAACTGAACCACGCCGGTTCGTGCAACGGAATCGTGCGCCTCTCGCGTCGCTACCGTGCCCAACTGGACCTTGGGCACGCTCGGCCAACCAGTGAAAGCAAGAAGGCCTCTTCACCGGGCAGAGACCGGGGCGCGTGTTCTCGCCCGACACCAAACAGATCCTCGGTGATTACGCGCGAATATCATCTCTTGTCTTGGGCGCGACTGTTGGCCATACTGAGAATGAGTAGGAGCTGAGAGTTGTGTCCGAGGACCCAAATGCGCTCAAGCTGCCAAATGAGGCGCAAATTGCCTTACGCTTGGCGGGCGCCCGGGAGCAACTGACGCTTGTCGTCGACGCACTGCGAACACACCGGCCTTCGCTCGCCGAGTCAGGGACCTGCGCAGTCATTGACCAGGCACTGAAGACGCTCACTGCAGCCTTGCATGGCTTCAATCTGCTCCTCCCGCAGCCTCTCCCCGCGGAACGAGTCAGCTGGCGTAACCTGCGCGCTCGGTTTGTCGCAGTTCAAGCTGAGAGCGCAGTCCTCGACTTGGTCGAGGAACATTTGCGTCCTCATGTCGGCTGGCTTTGGTGGCTCGACCGCAAAGAGCACGCGAGCGCGTTCGCGCCTCTCCTCCGCGTCGACAGCGAAACGAGTTCCGTTGCAATTTGGCGAGATCCTTTGAATCCGACAGCTGGTGTGGAAGAAGGCACTCCCGATGAGTACCTTGCCAGTGTTTTGGATCGCATCGAGGAGTTGACTCGGGAGATCGCCCGTCTTGCTCGCAAAGACGTGGAAACGTTTCGGAAAGCCGCCCGCCGTCAACCAGGACGGATGCTCTAATTGCTCAGGGGTGAAACAAGTGCGGTCTGGAGCCGATCCACCGCGCCAGATCGGTGGGAAGGCGCGTTTCCATAGCGCTCAATGCTGGGACTGCTTGCATCTGGACGCGCGTCCTACGCACAAGTGGACAATTTCAGCCAACCATTTATCCTTTACGAGAGACGGCTCGCCCAACGGTGACCGGGGAGGTTCCCGTGATCGTCGCTCCCACGGAACGCACATGTTGTCACTGCCGGCTGTTGGGCAAATCCATGTCTCGTTCATCTTCCAGCCCACTCAACGCTTGACACGAGGCGACTCCTCTGGTAGGCTGCGAGAGGGACAAAGAGCAGTCCCGGGTGGAGTTCCATGAAACCGAGGCGGCGGTCACAAGGTTTGAGAGACAGCAACCAGCGACCAGCTAGTATTGAGGGTGTGTTCGCCACCTCAGCCTGGACGTGCTTCCTCAGCCTCGTAGTAGTAATTCTCATCCTTACGGGCCTGCCGCTGGTGGGAGGCTGAGCGAGCGCGGACCAAGACAGTGAACAAAGACGAAGCGCATCGCGAGCCTCCCCAGCGGGAGGCTCGCGATATATCCAGGGGTCACGAAGGGAGGTCAGGCGCAATGGCAATTGAGACACGTGAGCGACAGCAGGTCAGGGAAGAACCGCAGCGCGAACCACAGCTCGGAGCGCACCTCGTGATGCAGGCCCTGGTGCGTGAAGGGGTGGAGGTCATTTTTGGCTATCCCGGCGGTGCCATTCTCCCTGTGTATGACGCGTTACCTTACTACCCAATTCATCATGTCCTGGTTCGACACGAGCAGTCCGCTGCGTTCGCCGCCGACGGTTATGCGCGAGCGACCGGTAAGGTGGGAGTTTGCATGGCCACCTCCGGCCCTGGGGCGACAAATTTGGTCACAGGGATCGCCAATGCCATGATGGACTCAATCCCCATCGTCGCCATTACCGGCCAGGTCCCGCAAAGCGTGATTGGGATGGATGCCTTCCAGGAAACAGACATTACCGGTATCACTTTGCCGATCACCAAATACAACATGGTGATCCGCAGCGTGGAGGAGATCGGCCCTGCAATTCAGAAGGCGTTCTACCTTGCTCGCTCTGGTCGCCCAGGACCTGTACTCATCGACATCCCCAAAGACGTCCAGCTCGCCAAGGGTTACCTTGCTCCACGCCAGGAACTTCATCTCCCTGGCTATCGCCCCACGATCGTGCCGCATCGACGGCAAATCCGACGCGCGGCCGAACTGATTCGCCAAGCCAAGCGTCCCCTCATCTTGGCTGGTCACGGCATCCTCGTGAGCGGAGCGACAGAGGAACTTGTGCGCTTTGCCGAACGCACGCAGATTCCGGTCGGCCTCACACTCCTGGGCATTAGTGGCTTCCCAGCTTCTCACCCGCTGTGCCTCGGAATGGTTGGGATGCATGGGCATGCCCACGCGAATCGCGCCATCCACGAGGCAGACCTGATCATCGGGATCGGGATGCGCTTTGACGATCGAGTGACAGGCCGACCCAGCGAGTTCGCGCCCAATGCGAAGATCATTCACATCGATATCGATCCGGCAGAGATCGGCAAGGTGCTTAAGACAGAAGTGCCGGTTGTCGGCGATGCACGCGAAGCGCTGCGCCTCCTGCTCGAAGAACTTGAACCGCTGGAGCATGACGACTGGCTGAGCCTGATCCGAAGCTGGTACCGGCCAATCCGCACCGAGCCATCAGGACCGAATGGCATCCTCCAGCCGCAGTACGTCATCGCGCGGCTCCACGCACTCACGGAGGGGAGAGCGATCGTCACGACTGATGTGGGCCAGCATCAAATGTGGACGGCCCAGCTGTACAAGTGCGACATCCCGCAGCAGTGGATCAGTTCCGGCGGTCTGGGTG
The DNA here is from genome assembly GCF_023806465.1 of Thermomicrobium sp. CFH 73360. Lineage (GTDB taxonomy): Bacteria > Chloroflexota > Chloroflexia > Thermomicrobiales > Thermomicrobiaceae > Thermomicrobium. Next base: position 53,621 of record NZ_JAMSLS010000007.1, read on the forward strand.
CCATGGGGTTCGGCGTCCCCTCCGCAATGGGAGCCGCGATCGGGCGCCCTGAGGCCGAGGTGTGGGCGGTCGTCGGCGACGGTGGTGTGCAAATGACCTTGAACGAGTTCGCGACGATTGTCGACGAACAACTCAACGTCAAAGTGGCGATCATCAACAATGGCTACCTCGGCATGGTCCGGCAGTGGCAGCAGCTCTTCCACAACCGAAACTATTCGGAGACGCCGATCTCGAGCCCGGACTACGTCCTGCTGGGTCAGGCCTACCGGATGGCAGCACGGCGGGTCACACGCCCGGGCGAGGTCGACGAGGCCATCCTCTGGGCCCGTTCTTTCCGCGGACCCGCACTCATCGAGTTCGTTGTGAATCAGGAAGAGAACGTGTTCCCGATGATCCCGTCCGGTGGAACGTTCCGGGACATGATTGACGAGTACCAGGTTGAGGGGGAATGGTGAGCGTGCGAAGTCATACACTCGTCGTGCTAGTCGAAGACAAGCCAGGAGTGATGAATCGGATCGTCAGTCTCTTCCGCCAGCGCGGTTTTAACATCGATTCGATCGCAGTTGGCCATTCGGAAACGCCTGGCCTCTCGCGCATCACACTCGTGGCGCAGGGTGACGACCGGAAGATCGAACAACTTGTCAAGCAATTATATAAAATTCTTGAGGTGATCAAGATCACAGATGTGACTGACGAGAATCTCATCCAGCGCGAGCTTGCGCTCATCAAGGTGGCGGCAACTGATCGGAATCGAAGTGACATCATGCGGTTGGTCACCGATGTCTATCAGGCACGCATCGTCGATGCAACCCCAGATTCGCTCATCATTGAGGTGACGGGACCGCCAGACAAAATTGATTCCTTGATCACGATGGTCCGCTCCTACGGAATTAAGGAATTGGCACGCTCCGGCGTCATTGCGATGGCACGCGGTACGCGTGCAGTTGCGACGGTTCCGCAGCCCGTTGTAGCATGAAACGCGTGTACGGAGAACGGATTCGAACGGAGGGTATGACAACCGATGGCGACGATCTATTACGACAAAGATGCCGATCTGCAGTTCCTGGCCGGCAAAACGGTGGCGATTCTCGGCTACGGGAGCCAGGGGCATGCCCATGCCCAGAATCTTCGTGATAGCGGTGTGCAGGTCGTTGTGGGTCTCCACGAGGGCAGCCGCAGCCGGGAACGAGCCCAAGCCGACGGCTTTGAAGTCTTGACACCGCGTGAAGCAGCAGCCCGCGCAGACATCATCTCCATGCTCATGCCGGACCACGTCCAGAAAGGCGTGTACGAGGAGAGCGTCGCTCCTGAACTCCGGCCAGGGAAGCTTCTTATGTTCGCCCACGGCTTCAATATCCACTATGGACGGATCGTTCCTCCGGCTGATGTCGACGTCACCATGGTAGCGCCCAAGAGTCCAGGGCACATCTTGCGTGATCTCTTCGTCCAGGGGATCGGTGTCCCGGCACTCTTGGCAGTGCATCAGGACGCGAGTGGCCAAGCCAAACAGATCGCGTTGGCCTACGCGAAGGGACTCGGGTGCACGAAGGCGGGAGTGATTGAGACGACATTCAAGGAGGAAACCGAGACCGACCTCTTCGGCGAACAAGCCGTGCTCTGCGGAGGTGTGAGCCATCTCATCCAGGCCGGTTTCGAGACGCTGGTCGAGGCCGGTTATCAGCCTGAGATCGCTTATTTCGAAGTGCTGAACGAACTCAAGCTGATCGTCGACCTGATCTACGAAGGCGGTCTCAAGTTCATGCGCTACTCCGTGAGTGATACCGCCGAGTACGGCGACTACGTGAGTGGTCCAAAGATTATCGACGATCACGTCCGGGAAACCATGCACCAGATCCTTCAGGACATCCAGACTGGTCGCTTTGCGCAGCAGTGGATCGCGGAAAATGAGGCCGGCCGGCCGAACTTCTACCGACTCCGCCAGGAACACCTTCAGCATCCGATTGAGGAGGTCGGCGAGCGTCTCCGCGCCATGATGCCCTGGCTCAAGCAACGCCAGATCCCATCTTGACGCGGGAGGGGTTCAAGAGTGCTCCGGGAAAATCCCCGGAGCACTCTTTTTGCGGCACCGATAGGTCCTCTCTGCTATACTGCTGGTGTTGTAGATGTGTGGCGCAGGGAGCGCACAGCGATCGGGGGATTCGCGAAGCGATGGCGTTGTATAAGGCGCAAAAGGCCGCGATCATCGAGCAATTCCGCCAGCACGAACAGGACACCGGATCCACAGAGATCCAGGTGGCCCTGCTGACGGAACGCATCAACATTCTCACAGAACACCTGCGCGAGCATAAGCACGACTACCATTCGCGCCGTGGTCTGATGAAGCTTGTCGGGCAGCGGCGAAGGCTGCTGCGTTATCTGAAGCGGACCGATGCCCAGCGATACCAAGCACTCATCCAACGACTCGGGCTCCGCGGATAACCGCGGTGCCGATCATGATCGTCCCGGCGTTGTCAGCACTCGCCGGGTCGATCAGCATACCCAGCATCAGTCCTTTCGCGCCTCGATCGCATGGCCCAGGGGAGGAGTACCCTGGGCCGTTTCAGTGTATGGATTGAGCCACTGTTGAGGCGAGCACACTCAAGAAACGGAGGAGTGACGGAGCCATGCCACCGATCATCCACGAGCGCTCCATCGAAATCGCAGGACGCATCCTCAGCATCGAAACCGGTCGTGTTGCTGAACAGGCCGATGGTGCGGTGCTGGTTCGCTACGGCGAAACGGTGGTACTGACGACGGTCGTCGGTGCCAAGCAGCCAGTCGAGGGAATCGATTTCTTTCCACTTACTGTCGAGTACGAGGAAAAGATGTACGCAGCCGGGAAGATCCCCGGAGGCTTCTTCCGCCGTGAGGGACGACCATCGGAATCTGCAATCCTCGCTGCTCGGTTGACTGACCGGCCTATCCGGCCTCTCTTCCCTAAGGGCTACCGTAATGAAGTCCAGGTGATTTCGACAGTTCTCTCCGCAGATCAGGAGAACGAGCCAGATGTCCTTTCGATCATCGGTGCATCAGCTGCGCTGACACTCTCTGACATCCCATGGTACGGCCCCGTCGGCGCAGTACGCATTGGCGAGCTCAATGGTGAACTTGTCATCAACCCGACAAGTCACCAACTGCTTGAAAGCACTATGGAGATTGTGGTGGCTGGCACCGCCGATGCAATCCTCATGGTGGAGGGTCGGGCAGACGAGATCTCTGAGGATCGGTTCATCGAAGCAGTGGTCGCTGCCCATGAAGAGATCAAGCGCATCGTCGCAATGCAACTTGAACTCCAGGCGATTGCCGGAAAAACCAAGCGTGAGTTCATGCCTCCACAGGAGAACCTGGAACTCAAGCGGCAGATCGCGGACTACCTCGGCGACCGGTTGCGCGAAGCAGTATTCAACCCTGATAAGACACTGCGCCTACAAGCGACAGCAGCCTTGCGTGAAGAGGTGGTTGCCCACTTCGCTCCGGCCGAAGTGCAGCTCCAGAATTTCATCGCTCCCGCACAGCCAACGGCGAAGGAAGTTGGCGAACTCTTCGATGCACTGGTGAAGGACCTCGTTCGCCGCACGATCCTGGAGCGCGGCGAACGTCCGGACGGTCGCCGACCGGACGAAATCCGCGAAATCTGGATCCAGGTAGGGGTTTTGCCTCGACCGCACGGCTCGGCTATTTTCACGCGCGGACAGACACAAGTGCTTTCCGTCTGTACGCTTGGGACGAAGGAAGAAGAACAGTTCCTCGACACCTTGGGTATCGAAGAGACCAAGCGATATATGCACCACTATAACTTCCCGCCCTTCAGCACCGGTGAGATCCGCCGGCTGCGCGGGCCAAGTCGACGTGACATCGGCCACGGTGCACTCGCCGAGCGAGCGTTGCTTGCTGTCTTGCCGAGCGAGGAAGACTTCCCCTACACAATGCGCCTCGTATCTGAGGTACTCAGCTCAAACGGCTCAACGTCGATGGCAAGCGTCTGCGGTTCGAGCTTGGCCCTTATGGATGCCGGTGTGCCAATTCGCAAACCGGTCGCTGGTGTCGCAATGGGCCTCGTGACCGACCCAGAGGCGGGACGATACACCATCCTCACCGATATCCAGGGAATCGAGGACGCCCTCGGTGACATGGACTTCAAAGTCGCTGGAACACGTGATGGGATCACCGCCATCCAAATGGACATCAAGGTGATGGGTATTACCCCCGAGATCATGCGTGATGCCCTGGAACAGGCGCGCCGAGGACGACTCTTCATCCTCGACAAGATGTGTGAGGTCATCGATGCTCCGCGTCCCGAGATGTCGCCATATGCTCCGCGTGTCCTCCGCATCAAGATCAAGCCAGAGCAGATCGGCGAGGTCATCGGCCCGGGCGGTCGCGTCATCCGTGCAATCCAGGAACAGACCGGCAGCAAGATCTCGATCGAAGAAGACGGAACGGTCTTCATTACCGCGATGAACGAAGACAGCGCGCGGCGAGCAGTGCGAGAAATCGAGCGCCTCACGCGGATTCCGGAGGTTGGAGAGATCTTCTATGGACGCGTGGTCACCATTATCCCCTCCGGCGCCTTCGTCGAGATCCTGCCGGGCAAAGACGGTTTCCTCCATATCTCGGAGATCGCTCCTGGTCGTATCCGCTCTGTTGAGGACGTGCTGAAAGTTGGCCAAGAGATCAACGTGATGGTTATCGGTGTCCGGCCGGATGGCAAAATCAACCTTTCCCGAAAAGCGCTCCTCGAGAAGGAGGCCGTGGAGCGCGCTTCGGCCGCACCACCCACTGATAGTCACGGCAACCAGCGCCCGCCACAGCGTCCCAGCGCACCACTGCAGCAGCCCGAGCGCCGGCCTCCCCCACCTCCGCGCAAACCGGAGCAGCGGGGCCCCAGTCGACCGCAACGGCCTCAGGCCCAAGGATCAAGCAGGCCACCAGGCCAATATCGGATCGGTGATCGGCTCAAGCAAATCCTCCACGAGGACGAACCACATTGAACAAGCAGGTACGACAGCTCACGGTCGATCTTTCCTCAGGTCGACCGTGAGCTCTCTGCCGTCATGTACTCACTCGTTCCCGCTCAACACAACTTTGCTCGGTTGAGCGCAGCACCCGCTGTTGTATCCACAGGAGCGCGAGAGCTCCGAGAAACACCCCGAACCAGAGTGTTCCTATCCGGATGAGCACAGTTGCCGTTGCAGCCACCGCTGTAGAAACATCCGGGCGCAAGAAGACGAGGAGCCCCGTAATCCCCGCCTCGGCCGCTCCCAGCCCCCCTGGCAAGAGCGATAGAGCGCCCGCAATTGACGCTGTCGACAGCACGAAGGTCGCGAGAGCGAGAAGTTCCGCTTCTGGTCGTAGTCCCAATCCGACCAGGATGAGAAAGAGGCCGATACACTCGAGAGACCATGAGAACACACTCAGCCCGCTGACCAGGACGAGCCTCCGCCAGGAGACAATCGCACGCGCCGCGTCGTAGACAGCCTCAACAGTATCAGCCCTCTTTCGGATCACCGGTGCCCGCCCTGCGAACCGTAGAAGCGGTCGCACCACGCGTTCCTCTTGCAGGAGCCAAAGACCAAGGAGAACCATCACCGCGAGGATACTCAGCGGTTCCCATCCCCACCCTGATCCAACCGCAGCGCTTGCCAGCCCGAGCACCAACATTGCAATTCCATCGGTGAGCCGTTCCGCAGCAACAACCGGAACAAGCGGTGCCATGGCTCCACCGCCGAGACGTGACACAAGATATGCCTTGAGCCACTCACCAACTTTCCCCGGCGTAATCGACATGGCGAATCCGGAGAGAAAAACCGCAAGGCTCCAACGCCACGGAAAGTCTGTCACCCCAACCCAGCGCAGATACAACTGCCACTTGAGGAAACGGCATGCGTAATTCCCGACTGTTAGAAGCAAGACGACGGGGAGCATTTCCCAAGTGAATCCAGCCAGTGTCGGCAAGACCGTACGCACATCAGCCACGACGGCGAGCGCCGCTATGACAACGATGCCGAGCCCCAGCCCTACGAGCAAGCGCCGCCAGAGTGCTGCACCATGCATCGCCCCCGTGGCGACTGGCCCTGGGTTCACCTCTCTGTCAGACATCTGTGCTACCCTTGCCGAACGGTGTCGAAGACGACTGCGATCGGAGCAGACGATGCACAACGAACTCCGCGCCAAGTATGACCGATTGCTGGAGCGACTTCGCAGTCTCGGTTCGGTCGTGGTCGCATTCAGCGCTGGTGTCGATTCCACTTTCCTCCTGTATGCTTCACGACAAGCCCTTGGTGACCACGTAATCGCCGCGACTGGACTCTCGGAAACCTATCCCGAAGAAGAAATTGCAGAAGCTCGCCAGCTTGCAAGGGAACTCGGCGTCCGACACGTCATGGTACGGACCGAAGAACTAACGAATCCTCGATATACGATGAATTCCCATCAGCGCTGCTTCTTCTGCAAGAATGAGCTTTACGGCAAGTTACGAGAACTCGCCCGCGCCGAGGGATACGCCGCCATCGTCGACGGCACGAACGCCGACGATCTCCGCGACTATCGGCCAGGATTGCGTGCTGCGCAGCAACTTGGCGTACTTCACCCGCTTGCGGAAGTCGGCCTTACCAAACAGGAAATCCGTGAACTCAGCCGGATCTTCGGGCTTCGGACATGGAACAAGCCGGCTTATGCCTGTCTCTCCTCTCGCTTTCCGTACGGTACCCAGATCACCGTGGAGAAGCTGCGGCAAGTCGCCGCGGCGGAGCGCGCATTACGGGAACTCGGCTTCCGCGCTTTCCGGGTCCGTCATCATGAACAAATCGCTCGTCTTGAGCTCCAGCCAGAAGATCTACCGCGGGCAATCGAACGTCGGCAGGAGATTGTCGCCCGCCTGCGTGCCCTGGGATATGAGTTCATCACCCTAGATCTCGAGGGTTATCGTTCGGGAAGCTTCAATCGCACGTTGCCGAAGCCACTTCTGGTTCAGACAGGGGAGAGGGATCGCACGCTGTGACCTTCACGTCCGTTGACCACCCGGATGGCAGTGTCGAGTTCAGGGTTACCGTTCAGCCTCGTGCGAGCCGCTCGGAAATCGCCGGGATACGTGACGATACGCTCCTTGTCCGTGTGGCCGCTCCACCAATCGACGGCGAGGCAAACGCCGCTCTCTTACGGACGCTTGCCAACGCCCTGGATATTCCGATCCGACGCATTGTGATCGTTGCTGGTGAGCATCAGCGCCGCAAACGTCTCCGCATTACTGGATTTACCAGCGCGGAACTGCTCGCGCGGCTTGCGCAATTTCGCATGCAGCGCGCCTAGCGGTTGCGCCGGAAGAATCGCCGCACCAGCCACCAGGATGCTGATAAAACAAGCGTGACCAGCACCACCGCACGCATCACCTGGCTTGAGCGTGGTTGCGGCCGTCCACGCCCTACTCCACGTGGTGGCTGATACCACAGCATGAGCCACCACAGCTGCGCGACTTCACGCATCGCGCGCAAAATGACGCGGAGACTGCCACCGGACGGCTCACCGCTCAGTCGTGGATAGTGCCGAACCCCAACCTCAACAATTGTCGCCCCGGCTCGCTGTGCTTTCGCTAGGAGCTCCGTATTGACCAGCGCGCCATTCATCCGGAGATCGATCGCGCGTACAAGGTCACCCCGAAGAACCTTGAAGGCGCAGTCGATGTCACGGACCGCAATACCGAAGAGCAACCGCATGGCAACGTTGAAAATAGCGGCATAGACGAGCCGCTGCCACGGATCGCGCCGCCGCACCCGATAGCCGGCCACAATGTCCGCATGTGGAACAAACGGAGCAAGGTGCGCCAAGTCAGCCGGATCAAACTGCTGATCCGCATCCATGAACATGATTAAGTCGCCTTGGGCTGCCGCAAAACCCGAACGCAGTGCTGCACCGTATCCGCGGTTCACCCCGTGATGGACAACACGCACCCGAGGATCGTCCCGCGCCAACCGCTCGGCAATCTCACCAGTTCGGTCGCGGCTCCCATCGTCGACGATGACGATCTCGAACGCTTCGACGAGGGAAGGCAGTACCTCGAGCGACCGTTGCACCACTGCTTCAAGGTTCTCGGCTTCGTTGTAGGCAGGTAAAACCAGCGAGAGGCTGCCGCGGATCGGCAGCACTCCCGCTCCCTGGTCTTTCGCCGCTCCACCTTTCACTTTGGCATCTCCTGCAAAGCCCGATAGGCTGGGCGCGGACTCCAATCAGCCGCCACGACTGACCACGGATACTTCTCATCGCTCGGCTGGGCAATCGTGCTGAAGTTCAGATTCCATACCAACAGGACTCCAGCCCATGGCCACTGTGTTCGGGCAATCTGGAACGCCCGCACGAGATACTGGGCTTGCTGTTGCTCACTAATGAAGTTCCCATATTCGTAGCCTGGCGCCTGATTCGCCGTCGACCACCCAAACTCGGTCAGCCAGACCTGCTTGGCCGCGTCGCCATTCTCGATCATCACCTGCCGCAACTGCTCAGCTCGGCGGAAATAGAAGCTGGGATGATCAAGCCATCCTGGTCCCGGTCCAGGCCGCTCCGGCCAGAGCGCGTCCGGCGGATTCAGTGTTCCGCCTGGATGCGTTGCGAGGTGATCAAAATACTGCTTAATCTCGCCATTCTTGTAAGCATACGCTTGTCGGAGATACTCGACGTCATCGATCGCAATGGAAGGATCCATCACGCCTGTCGGTGTGAGTCCTCCGAATAAGACGATCGCCTTGGGATCACCCCGCTTCACTCCCTGATAGCCCGCCTTGAGGAGTGCAACGTAGCGTCCCACATCGACATGCCCACCAGTCTCGTACGCCAGGTTCTGCTCGTTCCAGATTTCCCAAGCCTGAACTTTCCCGGCATAACGCCGAGCCAGGAACTCCATGAGCTTACCGAATGGCGCTGGATCGGCCGGAATGCCTCCGTTTGGGTCAGCCCAGGTCGGCGCTTTGACCACGCTCACAACCACCTTGATCCCGTTCTTGCTCGTTGTATCGAGGATCCGATCCAACGCATGTGTATCGTACCGCCCTGGCCGAGGTTCAATGTCACGCCAGATCGCCTGGATACGTACCCAGGAGAATCCCGCGCCCTTCACCAGATCCATCGTCCGCTGGTTAAACCCATCCCCGTCGTTATCACCCCGCCAGGCGATATTGAATCCGTACCCGACATGCGGACCGTATTGTCTCTTCCGGATTGGGTCATACGGCGGTAGCCCGGAATCCTGCCGGGCAAGCGCCTCCGGCGGAGCTCCACGTGCCTGCAGGTACTCGCGGCCGAGCAGCCCCAAGAGGACCTCGTACGGCGTTCCCCTATTCTCCGGATGGTACTCGAACCGCGCCCGCTCGAAGTACTGGACCGCATAGACCTTTCCATCACCCGCTGGGGGCGCTGGATTCGGTTCAGAAAACTCCTCAGAGAGGGGCAACCCAAACACACGCCAGCCTCCAAACCGGTCCCAATAGTTCTTGAATCCATAGGCCAGCGAGTGTTGCGTCTCGGGGAAATATCTTCGCTCGCGGGTGTCCGGGAACCAGGCTATGGGCCGAAACGGCTCCTCATTCTCTCGGCCACTCACGCGCCAGGCACCAACCCGGACGAGCTGCACTTCGTCTTCGGTCCCCGCCTTCTCCGGGTGATACTCGAACACCGCCCGTTCGAAGTACTGCCTCCAGAATCCGTCCTGCTGGAACACGCCGGTGATCGGATAGCCGAAAATGAAGAGACCACCATTCGTCTCCCAAAAACGTCGGAACGGCCCCTGCACCCAGAATCCTGTTTCGGGAAAGTACCGCGGCATCTCGAGGTCCGCCGGCGCGCTCGGCGCTGCTGCTCGTGCGACATTGGAAGTTGTTCCCATCGGCAGCAAGCTGAACACGAGCCAGCCGACAACAAGAAGTCGCAGAAACTTCACCGGACCCCCTTCCCTTGGCCCGCACACCACACGGCGGTAGCGCGCTCATCGCCCCCGCGCCAATCGACCAGACAGGAGAGCGGTCTCCCTGGTCAACCGCTCCCCTCCATCCTCGATTGTCCTCATCCTAGCATCCGGCCACAGTTGGGCACACCTACCGATCATCCCCCTTCGGTAGCGCTTCACGGCTTGCTACTGACAAAACTGACCATCTCGTCCCAATCTCCAAAGTAGCGCCAGCCCAGTCGGAGAAGTTCCTTCACGGCACCAGTACCAGTCGGACGTCGCCGAGCTCAATCACATCACCATACCGTAAGCCGGTCGGCGCAGTCACGGGTCGTCCGTTCACTCGCGTGCCGTTTGTACTCTTTAGATCAGTGATCCACCAGCGACCATGTTCCCAGGTGAGCTGTGCGTGCTCGGTCGAGACGAATGCATCATCCAACCGGATCGTACAGGACGGATGCCGCCCAATGACCGTCACCGGGTCGAGCGGGAGCCGTGTCCCCGGCCGCAGTCCACTGGCACCAGGCGACTGCACAATCAGGTGACCCGGGGGACCGCCCGCTTCACCTGTCGTCCCCGCTATCGCGGCAAGTTCCCGGATGGTGATACGGGCAATCAGGAAAATAAAAAAGTAGAGGAGGAATGCGAAAACGAGACGCAAGAGGAGGACAAACCACTCGAACGGAAGTTGAATCAGCCACTCCATCGGCGTCGACTCAAGCTCCTGCTGTCGTGAACTCGAGCGCGACTGTACCGAGCGTGAGCCGGTCACCGTTGGAGAGCGGGGCTCGCTCCACCGCTCGGCCGTTCACCAGCGTTCCGTTGGTTGAGCCCTGATCGATCACCTCGAAATGTCCTTCGACAAACTCTATCCGCGCATGCCGCCGTGACACGTCCAACACTTCCAGCACAATATCGTTGTCCAGCGCACGTCCGATCGTGGTGACCTTCTTTCGAATCAGGAATGTCTGGCCAGCCAGCGGCCCTTCGAGGACACGCAAGAATGCCCGCGGCACGTTACCGGTATCATGCAGGACCCGATACACCTCAGTCCGCTGCCAAACTTGTCGGCTCGCAAACTCGTCGTACGGTAATGGAGCGATCTGCGCCTCCACTTGGACCTGGCGCCGCGGCACTGATGGATCACCAATCAGTCGCACGCGGACTTGATCCACGAACCCGTAGTCACGCTCCTCCGCGACATCGAGGAGCCACTCCTCGAGCTGGAGCGAGAGCGAGTCAGCGAAGTCTGCAAATTGAACAAAGTCTTCGGGATGCAACCGCACAAGGTAATCGTTGGGCACAATTGGGCCTTCAGGTGTTGCCAGCTGTTGCGAATCCATCGCGCGCTCAAGTCGCCGGGCGATCTCGGCCGGCTGCACCGTTGTCCGAAAAATGCGACCAACCGCTCCCTCCATCAACCGCTCGACGAAGTCCTCAAATCGTTGCAGTTTGCCCAACATTTCGCAGCCTCGTCGCTCCTTCGCGAGTATACGCCTCGTTCAGCCTGAGCTCTCCTCTTGACGTCGCCACGCGTGAGGCACCCGCGCCTGCTGCGTATCAGCAAGGAGACCGCCGTGTGCCAGTTGCGCAAAGAGCGCACGATCCAGGCGCTCGTCTGCCAGTGCATAAGGGAGCGCAAGGTCGAAGACCGAAATGCGCCCATACATTTCGCAGCTTGCCAAACCGAATACCGGCAGCGTATCAAGATAGGCAACCCAAAACATCGTCCCTGGATCCACTGGTGCTCCACGCACCGTCATCCGAGCTCCCAGCCGACGGAGCGCCCGCAGGAACGGATCATCCGGATCGAGCATGATCGAGCCGGCGGTCAGGACAAACTCCGTCCCGGTCTGCCGCCATGCGGTGATCCGCTCGGCGATCGTTGTAGGTTCGTCATGTGCCAGGCGTTCAAATCGCTCGAGTACTGCCCCAAGGCGCTGGAGCTTTTCACTGAGTGCACGCACCGCGACATCGACTGCAGCTGGACGGACGCGCTCACCTGCGAGTAACGCCACACGCCGCCGCCGGAACGGTGCCACTCGGACAACTGGCTGGTTTTCCAAGACCGCGAGTGCGCGTCCCAGCGCCCGCTCGGGCACAAAGAGCGCCGGTGCTTTCGCGATCGCGATGACCTCTCCGACATCGGCGACTCGTCCGTCCAAAACGGTTGCAACAAGCGCACGCCCGGTCCGTACCAGTCGCTCCAGTCGCCGTGTATCGACGCGGACAAGCCCGAGCTGCGCAGCCCGGACGTTCACTTGCCCCTGATGCGGTGCATCCAAAATCGTTCCCGGACCGGCGATCCTTTCAGCAATACGCTGTGAAGCCACATGCTGCTCGAGTTCACCCTCGTCTGGAGCCGCGATTGGCAAACGCGTACCCTCTGGAAAGACTCGCTGGTCCAGAACTTCCGTGAGCGGAACTCCGCGCCGGAACTGTTGACGCCCGTCCGCCTGGACAACGACGTCACGCCGGAGCACCGCTCCTTCCGGAATCGGATGGTCCCCTATGCGATACCATGTGCGGCGCATCAGTACGACCCCTCTCGCACATCACAAGAGCAAGCATAGCTGATTCCTCAACCGGTACACTCAGCAGCGCACGCGACGGGATCCCTGTCGCTCCAAGACCGCAGCGAAGGGAAAGCTTCCATGACGACGACGTTCGGCCACCGCCGCCCGATGTTGTCGCCGTCGATCTTGAACGCCGACTTCGCGCGGCTCGGCGAGATCGTCCGAGAGCTCGAGGAAGCCGGGGCGGACGCGATCCATCTCGACGTGATGGACGGCCGGTTCGTTCCGAATATCAGCTTTGGGCTCCCTGTTGTCACGGCTCTCCGGCAGGTGACGACGCTACCACTCGACGTGCATCTGATGATCGTCGAGCCTGAGCGCTACCTTGCTGCCTTCGCCGAGGCTGGAGCCACGGCGATTACCGTCCACGTGGAAGCAAGCATCCATCTCCACCGCACCGTGCACATGATCCACGAACTGGGTGTGCTCGCTGGGGTCGCCTTGAATCCGGCAACTCCTCTGGCAGCCATCGAGGAGATTCTCCCGTTCGTGGATTTGGTCCTCGTGATGACGGTCGATCCCGGCTTCGGTGGCCAATCACTCATCCCTGCCGTCCTCCGCAAGCTCGAAAGACTCCGCCGGATAGTCGACGAAGCCGGGTTACACTGCCTGCTGTCGGTCGATGGCGGTGTCAAACTCTCCAACATCGAAGCGGTCGTTCGTGCTGGTGCTGACGTTGTGGTGACCGGCTCTGCCCTGTTTCAGAGCGATCAAACACCTGGCCAGGAACTCCAGCGTTTCCGCGACGCACTGCAACAAGCGTTGTCTGGCTAACGGTTGGGTTGGTTCGTACAGACTGTTCATCCGAGTGATGATGAGCAGGACGGATTGTTCGGCTCACCAACGTACCAGTAGCCAAGTTGGAACAACAGGGCATCGACCGTCACTGATTAGGAATGGTTTGCCAGCAAGCAAAGCACCAAGGAGGGTCCGCTTGGGTAGCGCGTTGGATCAGAGGACCTCACGCGGGTAACGAGTCAGCGAGGAAGCGAAGAAGCACTCGTCGCCCGCTCTCTCACCGAGGACTTGTCGTCCAAAGCAGTGACGTGCTATACTGTCCCCTGCTGGTGGAACAACCACCAGTAGCAGCAACGAATCACGTGCGCCCGTAGCTCAGTGGATAGAGCGTTAGGTTGCGGACCTAAAGGTCGGGGGTTCGAGTCCCTCCGGGCGTACCGATATCGGTTCTTCGTCTCTGCACCTTCTACCACGCCGAGGGGTGTCCGAGTGGTTGAAGGTGCCGCTCTCGAAAAGCGGTAGGCGTGACGAGCGCCTCGTGGGTTCGAATCCCACCCCCTCGGCCCGCAGTACTTGGCTTACTCGCGGACCACTGTGGTGGGTCCGCTCGTTCTTTTTTCACCCCTCTCCGTCACCTTGAGTACCCACGGGCCAAAATCGGCTCCGGCCACCGGTTTCTCAGGCGCTCCCGAATCCGTGCGAGCCAGTGCACTGCTCACACCGACAGGGCAACGCGCAGGCTGCCCAGCCCCGGCTCAACAGAAGAGCTCTCCTGCGCCAGGACCGCTCGCTACGACTTTGCTTCCACAATGCCTCGAGTGACCGCATGTTCCTGCGTTTCCGTCTCCACCGAGTAGCTCACCTTGGGAAACGAGACCGTGGCTGCCCTCGCAGCAGCGACTCTTCTCACGGGCACCCGCCGTGACCATCATCCGGCTTCTCTTCTTCCAGGGAAAGGTACAGGAGAGCTGTACGCGCCACACGTGCGATGTCTTGAAACTGCACCGACCGAAGCCGGACAGCCCGCTAAGGCGCCGAAGCATTCTGCACCACCTCGTTTTCTTGATCACTGAGTAGCTGGCAGAGGGCCGCGCTCCCTTTCAGAGACTGCAGGCGTCAGCGTCGGGATTCGGATCACACGGATCCCACGGATCGGTGCCAAGGTAATATTCGGCACCGTCCTCTATTCCGTCCCAATCGGTGTCGACGAGGGTCGGATCACTGCCGTATTGCCAGATCTCGAATCCGTCGAGCAGGCCGTCGCCATCAGTGTCAGGATTGTGTGGGTCGGAGCCGAAACTGAGTTCCTCATCGTCCACGAAGCCGTCACCATCACTGTCTACACTCCCTTGCGGTGGTGAGGGGGCCCGACTATCGCTGGAAACTGGCAACACTTCAAAGGTCACTTCGTGGTACACAACGCTATGGTTGCCTGCATCGACCCAGCGCACCCTCCAGGTTCCTACCAGCGCCGCCGTTCCACCATACTCGCAGAGGTCGAACTGCGTCTGTGTTGCGCGGTCCGCCTCGACAGTAATCGGCCCCAACTCCGCAACATCGTCGGCCGGATTGATCACCTGCACGATCATCCGCCAGCTCTGTCCCGGCCGCCCGGTCGAATTGCGAATCCCCACCTCGACAACATTTCGCGCACCCGTGAAGCAATCCTGTGGCTGGATCGGCTGACTTGGCCAGGACGCAGCCCAAGCGGGCGGCACTGGCGCCGGCGTGGGTCGTTGCGCAGGCGCGGTTGGCGAACCAACTGGCGTCGCCTGCTGTTCCGCAAGCGGCGTCGACTCCGGGCGAGATGTGCTGGCAGCACGCCACCGTTGCACGTCTTGCGTGGTGACGGTCAGAGTGGCCTCGGCCACGACACGACGTTGGGAAGCTTCCATCCAACGCACCCGCCAGGTTCCCGCCTGGAGTCGTTCCCCTGCGACACGCGGTAGGTTCACTGGTGCCGGCAACCACTGTTGCTCCTGAGCCTGATAGCGTCCGATCTCGATTTCTTCACCGTTCGGATCGATCAAAACGAGCACAAATTCCTGGGTTGGACCGCCCCACCACAGTCCAACCACGACGACACCCGACTGGGAAAGTTGCGCACTTGCCTGTGCCATCGATGCGCCCACACTGGAGGTGGCGGTCACGGTTCCCTCATTCGTCATTGTCCGCGTTGCCTCATCACTCCTGGCACTGTCATTGCCGCGTGCAACGCACCCAACCACGATGAGTGCTGGGAGAAGGAGCAACAGCCAAAGTACCCGCTTGGCCGATCGCCGCCACATAGCCTCCTATCCCGCCCTTCGCAACGCAGGTGGTGGATTAACCAGCCGTAGCGTAAAAACTGACCGATACGGCTGTCAAGCGCTTGTCCGATGCGAGGAATGCGCTCCGTCAGCGGAGACAGGCATCCCAGCCGCCCCTCTCGTGCAATACCAGTCCAGAAAAGCCTGAGCACCTTGCAAGGTGGTCTTCACTCGTCTGGCGACCAAGCGTACTCTGTTCCGGACCCACCGTATCTCTGTCAGGTAGGTATCGCTCAAACGGGTTCCAAACTCTCCCGGACAGATTCAGGGGACAAACGTGGCCAAAAGCTCGTTGTCATCCCGCAGCATTTTCGCTGTCGGGACCAGCTTCGCACCCGATACCTTCATCGAAGCAACCTCTCGCGTCCACAGTCGGTGACACCACGAAACAGAGTTTCCAGGTGGAAGCCCTTGATACGAACAACCTTTGCCCATCTGTGCTTCTTGAGCAACTTGGTTGTTGCTCTCGTCCAGTCGCTCGCACCGAGTGTCCAGACGAGCGTTTGACCAACCGCTGCCGTCCCTTTTCGCCGGAGCAGTCTTACATCAGTGTCAGGCCGACTGTGGTTGTCATAGGAGAGCTAGCGAGCGGCGTGCTTCACGTTGCCGGGGAGTCGCTTCTCCGAGTAGACTCTGTTAGTGGCGCACATCGCCAAGGACTCGCACGGAAGGGTCGCATAGTGGTCGAGTGCGCACGGCTGGAAACCGTGTGGGGGCGGAAGCCCCTCGTGGGTTCGAATCCCACCCCTTCCGCCGAACGACTTTCCTGATAGAGACGGCATGGGCCAGGATAATCCGGCCCGCCATAGTCTTTTGGAGCGATGCACCGCCTCAGTAAGCTCGCGCCCAGATGACTTGGTAGCGCCCCAAAGCTCCGCACACGAGGCACGGCTCGTACTCTGTCGGCTGCTCGAACGGGATGCAACGGATCGTCGCCTTGGTCTCCGCCTTCACCCGCGCTTCACACTCGGCGCTCCCGCACCAGAAGGCGCGATTGAATCCAGCATTACTCGCCACACGCTCTTTGAGCCGTTCGTAGTCCCGCACATCTTCGGTATGGCGCTCCAGCATTTCGCGTGCTGCGCGGTAGAGACTTGCCTGAACTGCATCCAGTTCCCGTTGCACCGCATCGACAACGTTCGCCACCGGCACCGTCTGTCTCTGCCCGAGCACATCGCGCCGAACCAGCGTGACCTGATCATTGGCCACATCGCGTGGCCCGATCTCGAGGCGGATCGGCACGCCTTTGAGGTCCCAGTCGTTGAACTTCCAACCGGGCGTCTTGTCGTCACGCAAATCCGCATGGACACGCACGGCTCGCTGGAGCGTCGTCCGCACTCGCTCGACCGCTTCCTCGACCTGCCGGCGCTCCTCGTCCTTCCGCCAGATCGGCACGATGACGACTTGGATCGGAGCGACACGCGGCGGGAGCTTGAGCCCACGATCATCCCCGTGCACCATCACCATCGCACCGATCGTGCGGTGGGAGAGCCCCCAGCTGGTATTGAAGGCAAATCGGCGCTTTCCCTCACGATCCAAGAACGTGATCTCAAAGACTCTCCCAAAGTGGTCACCGAGATTGTGCGAGGTCGCTGACTGCAACGCCCAGTGCTTGCCACCCATCATGGCCTCGATGGTGTAGGTGCGCAGTGCCCCGGCGAATTTCTCCGACTCGGTCTTCTGTCCCGGAATCACCGGGATCGCAAGCTCAGTCTCTACAAAGTCCCGGTAGACCTCGAGCATAAGCCGTGCACGCTCCTCCGCCTCTTCGAGCGTTGCGTGCACGGTATGCCCTTCCTGCCAAAGGAATTCGAGTGTCCGCAAAAATGCCCGTGGGCGCTCCTCCCAGCGAACGACGCTGCACCATTGGTTAATCAGAATGGGAAGATCGCGATACGACTGCACCCAGCGTGCGAACATGGGGCAGATGATCGACTCGGAGGTTGGCCGTACCGCCAACGGCTCTTCCAGTTCCTTGTCGCCCCCCTTTGTGACCCACGCAACCTCCGGCGCGAAGCCCTGGATGTGCTGGGCCTCACGCTCGAGATAACTCTTCGGGATGAAAAGCGGGAAATACGCGTTCTGGACACCGGTTGCTTTGATCCGCCGGTCGAGCTCCGCCTGCATGTTTTCCCAAAGCGCAAAGCCGTACGGGCGGATGACCCGTGTGCCGCGCACTGGGGACTCGTCCGCGAGCTCAGCCTTCTGAATCACCTCGACGTACCAGCGGTCGAAATCATCTTCCTGCTCGATGAGTTCCTCAACGTATTTCCGCTCCGTCGTCATCGTTCGTTCTCCCTCGCGCGGGAACCACACCGCACAGTCCTGCACCGCACTCGCGTAGAATGCGCTGGGGCTTCGTCGGGGCACACCGTCTCGGCCTCGACGCAGAGTATACCTATGCGTTGGCGAGACGCGGGCGCGCAGGGAGCGCACCATGACCACGAGAATCCGTCGTATCGGAGTACTCACTGGCGGCGGCGATGCACCAGGGCTGAATGCAGCCATCCGTGCCGTGGTCAAGACAGCGATTCTCCGCTATGGGTGGCAGGTTGTCGGCTTTGCTGACGGTTACGAGGGCGCAATCCTCGGCCGCGCACGCGAGCTCGGCCTTGATGACGTACGAGGGCTCCTCGTGCGCGGTGGCACGATCCTCGGCGCCTCCAACCGTGCTAACCCTTTCCACTTTCAGCATCCCGAACTTGGTGACGCCGAGCCACGTGACCACAGCAGAACGCTCCTCGCCACACTCGAGCAGTGGAACATCGACGCCCTCGTGGTCATCGGCGGTGAAGGAAGCCTCACGATTGCCTATCGACTGCACGAGCTCGGGCTCCGCGTCGTCGGAGTACCCAAAACGATCGACAACGATGTGCGCGGCACCACCGCAACCATTGGATTTGACACCGCAGTCTGCACAGCTACGGAAGCCATCGATCGGCTTCATACCACGGCCGAGAGTCACCACCGTGTCATGCTTGTCGAACTCATGGGGCGCGATGCCGGCTGGATCGCGCTCCACGCCGGTGTCGCGGGTGGTGCAGATGTCATCCTGCTGCCGGAGCTCCCCTTTTCCCCAGAACGGATTGTCGCCGTTGTCGAAGCGAGACGGAAGCGTGGACGCCACTTCACGATCGTCGCTGTCGCGGAAGGAGCCAAACCGATTGGTGGCGAAGCTGTCTACGAGCGGCTCGGCCCGCTCCCCTATCAGCGCAAGTACGGCGGTCTTTCCGTCGTCCTACAACAGCAGCTGAGCACCCTCCTCCCCACGGAAGTGCGCGCAGTTGTCCTTGGTCACCTGCAACGCGGCGGCACTCCGACACCTCGTGACCGCACACTTGCCACTGCACTCGGCGCTGCCGCGGTCGAGACCCTCGCTCTCGGTGACCACGGAGTGATGGTGGCCGTCCGAGGACACCCAAGTGGTCAGGCAACCTGGGGCATCGTCCGCGTACCGTTGGCTGAAGTCGCCCGCGGTCCACGCCTGGTCCCGCTCAACCATCCACTGCTGGCTACAGCGCGCGATATCGGGATCAGCTTCGCTCAGCCGGACGAGGAGCAGGCGCATGGCTGAAGCTTCACTCCCTGTTGGCAAGCTACCAGCAGAGCTCCTCGCCGTCTTTCTTGGGCGCTTACCCCGCGATCCAAGTGTCGTCGTTGGTCCTGGCATTGGCCGCGACGCAGCGGTGGTACGGGCCGGCAGCGAGCTCCTCGTCCTCAAAAGTGACCCGATTACCTTCGCAACCGATGCCATCGGGTGGTACGCACTGAACGTCAATGCCAACGACGTGGCCTGCCTTGGGGCAACACCCCGCTGGTTCCTGGCGAGTGTTCTGCTCCCGGACGGTGCAACACCGTCACTTGCCCAGCGTGTCCTGGACGACCTTGCACGCGCCGCCCAGCACCTTGGGGTGGCACTTGTTGGTGGGCATACGGAGATCACTGCTGGTCTCGACCGCCCCATTGTCGCTGGGACGATGATCGGTCTTTTGAGCGAGAATCAATTGCTCACCCCAGAGCGTGCGCAATCAGGTGATGCCGTCCTCCTGGTGCGGGGGATTGCGATTGAGGGGACGGCGCTTCTCGCCCGTGAGTGTGCGGAAACGCTGCGCCAGATCCTTGACCCGGAGTTCATCTCCCGTTGCCAGCGCTTCTTGTATGAACCGGGCATCAGCGTCGTCGCTGCTGCCCAGTTGCTCCAGCGGACACTCGGTCCGGCCCTGCGATACCTGCATGACCCAACCGAGGGTGGGCTGGCCACCGGATTGCATGAGGTTGCCATCGCCTGCGGCACCGGCCTGGTTGTCGAAGAGCGTGCCATCTTCGTCTACCCAGAGACCCAGACGCTCTGCACTGCGCTCGGCCTCGATCCCTTCGGCCTCATCGCCTCTGGCGCACTTCTCGCAGTCGTCTCACCAGAAAGCAGCACGCTTGCTCTGGAGACCCTCCGCCAGGCTGGTATCCCCGCGACGCAGCTTGGTTGGCTCGACCCCGATCCCTCGCGCCGCGTTCTTCTCAGCGCCAAGGGCGAACGCCCGCTTCCTACATTTGCCGTCGATGAAGTGGCTCGTCTCTTCGCGAGCGGCGGTTGTTCCTAGGGCTCCTTCGGCATCGCCTGGAGCGCACGATACGCTGGACGCGGCGACCAGTCCGCATTCAAGACTGACCAAGGTCCCTTCTCGTCCTCGGGATCGACGATCGTCGAGAAGTTCAGGTTCCAGACAAACATGCCGGTCACCCAAGGCCAGCGTGTCCGTGCGATCTCAAAGGCGCGCACAAGATATTCCGCCTGCTGCTCCTCGCTCACGTACTGGCCGTACTCGTAGCCCGGCGCTGGATTTGCCGTCGTCCACCCAAACTCGGTAATCCAGATCGGCCGCGTATCGCCGTGCCGCTCCATCACTGCCCGCAGCTGCTCGACGCGCCGGAAGTAAAAGCTCGGGTGGTCCCGCCACCCTGGACCGGGGCCCGGATTGTCTGGCCAAAGCGTGTCTGGCGGGTTGAGCGTCGCGTTGGCGTGCGCACCGAGCACATCAAAGTAGCGCGTGCAGGCTCCACCTTCGAACGCATAAAACGCTTCGAGGTAGGCAACGTCGTCCATGGCGATGTTCGGATCGTTGACACCAGTTGGCGTAAGCCCCCCGAACACAACGAGTGCATCGGGATCCCCTGCCTTGACTCCCTCGTATCCTGCACGCAGCAGGGCACAGTACGGTTCGACCCGCACTGGACCGTGGAGCTCGTGCGCCAGGTTTTGTTCGTTCCAAATCTCCCAGGCGTGAATCCGGCCACGATAGCGTGAGGCTAAGCGGTACATCGCCTCACGGAACGTCGCCGGATCTTTCACAATCCCCCCTGCAGGATCGCGGGCCCACTCCGGTGCAGCAACCACTGAGGCGAGGATGGAGAGTCCAGCATCTTCGTACACCGGCAGCACCCGATCCAAAGGCCGAAAGTCCCACTCACCCGGCCGCGGCTCAAGCGACTCCCAGCGCACCTGGAATCGGATCCACCGAAATCCCGCCTGCCGTACCATGTCGGCTGTTCTCTGGTTGAAAGCGGCACCATCCTCATCCCCTCGCCAGGCAACGTTGAAACCAAAGACGAACGTCTCAGCCCCAGAGACTGCTCCCGAGGGCGTGCTCATTACCGCCGGTTCCTGGGGAGCCTGAGACGGCGCACTGTGGCCTGAACGCATCTCCCGCACCGCGGTTGGCGTCGGGTAAATGACAGGCCCGCGGCAGGCGATGACCCAACTGATCACCGCAAGAAGAAGCCCCACCCACTTGAGCCTGTGCACTCCACCCCCTCACCATTGCTCTGAGATCTTACTCGCCGACGCTTCCCGCACCAGGTTCTGTCCCTTGCGCGCCGCAAGACCGGCGCACCATAAGGTTCGGTGTTACCCACCCGACCGCCACCTCGTTGGGTGCTAGCCGTCCGCTGAAAGAGTCCAAAAGAAGCTGCGCCGCCTGGCGTCCGATCGCCCGTCTCGGACAGTGAACGGTCGTCAAACCCAAGAGTTCGGCGATCTCACTCTCGTGGTAGCCGACTCCCGCGAGATCCCTGGGTACGTCAAGCCCCAACTGCCGTACAGCACGTAACACGCTTCCGGCGTGTGTCTCACGCCCGACAACGATCGCGGTCGGTGGAACGGGTAACTGCATTAAGGAGTGCAATCCCGTGATACCACCCTCGACCCTGAATGGGGTCACGCGTTCATATTCCGCTCTTCGCTCAGGGCCAAGTTCCTGGAGTGCTTGTCGATCGCCCAGTAGTCGCCGACTTCTCTGTTTGTCAGCAAAGGGATCGCCAGGTCGATCGATCGCGGCCATCCTTCGGTGGCCCGAGCGGGCCACATGCGTTACCGCCAAACGCGCCCCTTCTACATGATCGACCACAATCAGCGACAGCGGGACTGCCGGATCGCCATCGGCGACGACTGCCGACCAACGCTCGCGTTCCAGTCGAGCGAGCCTGAGCGGTCTCACAACCAGGGAGGCAAGGAGGACCCCGTCGACCAGATCGCGTCGTACCGATGCGATGGTTCGAGATCCGTCCGCGGGACGCTCGAGCGTGCGCAGAATAAAGGCGTCGTTTGTCTCCAGGAGAGCCTCTTCGATGCCACACAAAATTTGCACAGAGAAGCAGCGTGTCCAGAGCGGGAGAACAACGAGCAATGCATCTGTCCGGCGCCGCAAGAGTGCCCGCGCGGCTCGCAGCGGCTCATCGCCAAGCTCCGCCATCACGGCATGCACCCACTCGCGTGTCGCTGCCGCCACTGCCGGATCCCCGTTAGGCAGTCGCGAAACGGTCGCGACTCCCACATCTGCCAGGCCGGCCACGTCGCGGATAGTCACCTGACTCGAGCCGCTACGCTTTGCCATGACCGGCTCCTGGTATCAGGAAACTTCCGAAACGTTTTACTTGACGAAGTCCGCCCCGACGTGTATAGTGGAAGGGGTTCTGCTCGTCAAGCGTGGCGAGTTGAACCAGTTGATCTGTTGCAAACGTCCTCCCTCCCCTGCCACACCCATCCCCCACCTCACCGTGCGGGCGTCGGCCGGAGCCGGCGCCCGCTAGTGTATCCTCATAGTAAGGATCGGCCGTACGGTGGAGTCGATGATGGTTGGAAGACACGAATACCAGGAGCTCACTGTCCTCGAAGCGGAAGCAATCGGCGAACCTGGCCAGCGTCGCTTCCGCTTGATTGCCGGAGTAGGCCTCGACCTCGTCTCGCTGTGGATGGAGAAGGAGCAACTTCAAGCCCTCGGCCTCGCAATCGAGCAACTTCTCGAACAGCTTCGGCTCGCTGGGTACGTGCAGTCTCGCATCCCCGAACGCCCAGCCGCACGTACGGCACCCCTGCCGCCCGATATCCCGGAATACGTCGTCGGCAAGATGGCGATTGGATACGATGAGGAGCGTCAGCGGATCGCGATCTTCGCCCATGACCTCGAGCAGGATGAAGACGAGGACCCGATCTTCGCTGGTCGCGCCACACTTCCCGCCGCCAAGGCGCTCGCCCATCAGATCGCCCGCGTCATCGCAGCCGGACGCCCGCGCTGTCCCCGCTGCGGGGCCGTCATCGGTCCCGAGGGGCATGTCTGCCCGCACGATAATGGACATTTACCGCTCGAGTGACCATCACCACCCGAGCGCACACCCTTCCGCTCGCGGATCCGAGCCGCCGCGCAGCACCCCGTCGTCACCGATCACAATCAGGTGCGCGTGCCCCATCAGCGACGACCACCGCTCCGTGACCGCAATCCGGTGTCCACG
Organism: Thermomicrobium sp. CFH 73360; assembly: GCF_023806465.1. GTDB lineage: Bacteria > Chloroflexota > Chloroflexia > Thermomicrobiales > Thermomicrobiaceae > Thermomicrobium. Next base: position 76,957 of record NZ_JAMSLS010000007.1, read on the forward strand.
CCGTCTCAAATCTTCCGCTACCCGCTCCGCGAGCGGCGGTTCCACATACACGGTCTCACCCGCTTCCCCCGGCTCGCGTCGTGAGACCCAGCGCGCTGCTTCCACCGCTTCCTGCGGCTCAAAGCCGAAGTCGACGATTCCGGTGACCAGCTGGAGGTGGATGACCGGCTGACTGTGCCCGCCCATTGTCCCGAACACTACCCAGGGTCGCCCCTCACGGAGCAGCATCGCGGGGATCAAGGTGTGGAGTGGCCGCTTGCGCGGGGCCAGCACATTGGGTGAGTGTTCGTCCAACACGAAGCAGGCCCCACGGTTCTGCAACACAATTCCGCCAGCAACCAAGCCGCTGCCAAATGAGTTATAGAGGCTCTGGATCAACGAGACTGCACGTCCCTCACGGTCAACCACGCAGAGGTAGATTGTGTCTGTGTCCCAGCTCGGAGCTGGCGGAATTGCTGCCCGCTCGGGATTGATCCGTGCCCGGAGCTCCGCCGCGTAGGACTTCTCGAGTAACCGGCTGACCGGGACATCGACAAACGCTGGATCCCCGAGATACCGGTCGCGATCCGCAAAAGCGAGCTTCTTGGCCTCCAGGAAGAGATGCACCAGTCGCGGGTTTCCCCAGCCCAACTCGCTCACCGGGAAGCCTTCGACCATATTCAGGAGCTCTAATGCCGTCACACCTTGCGTGTTCGGTGGGAGTTCGACCACCTCCACCTCCCGGTACCGGGTCCGAAGAGGCTCGACCCAGTCGGACCGGTGCGCGGCCAAATCATCCAGTGCCATCACGCCACCGGCGGCACGGAGCGTCGCCACGATCTGCTCTGCGATCCGCCCGCGGTAAAACGCGTCCGGACCTTCTGCCGCGAGCAGTTGCAGGCTGGCTGCAAGTTCCGGCTGGCGAAGTACCTCTCCCGCAGCGGGAGGGTGTCCGTTCGGCAAGAACTGGCGCGCCGCAGCCTCCTGTCGGCGGAATATTTCTGCCTCCGCTGCGATCGCCCGAGCGACCTGAGGACTCACTGGAAACCCGCGCTCTGCGTAAGCGATCGCTGGCTCAAGAAGTTCCCCAAGCGAACGCGTACCGCAGCGTTCAAGCACGGTTGCCCAGGCATCGACCGCACCCGGTACCGTGACGCCCCACGGTCCTTTTGGTGGGATCTCATGGTAGCCACGGGCCCGGAGCTCCTCCGCCGAGATGCCCGCCGGCGCCCGACCGCTCCCATTGAGCGCCAGCAGCCTGCTTTCGCGTGGTTCCCAGATGAGGAAGAAGGCATCACCACCCACCGAGCACATATGCGGATAGACGACCGTCAAGACAGCGTTCGCCGCGACCGCCGCGTCCACGGCATTCCCACCCTGCTGAAGGACACGCACACCGGTGAGTGTCGCCAAATAATGCGGCGTGGCGACCATCCCCTCGGTCGCGAGTGTCGTCGGTCGCCCGGTCACAACCTGTGCCATCACCGACCTCCTGATCGTGGTCTCCCATCCCAGTGAGCATCGTAGCATGCAGGGAAGTACCGCCCAACGTGGTACGATTCGCCACCGGCGTGCATGGTGGCACGGAGTGCTTGGGCGTGATCGACGTCTGCCTGCTCGGTACCGGAGGCATGATGCCGTTGCCAGAGCGCTGGCTCTCAGCGCTCCTGATACGCTCCGAGGGTCACACGGTCCTCATCGACTGCGGCGAAGGGACCCAGATCTCCTGGCGCTACACCGGCTGGAGCTTCCGGGATCTTGACACCATTCTGCTCACTCACCTCCACGCCGACCACGTCGCAGGACTCCCTGGCGTCTTGTTCTCCCTCGCCTTCGCCGAGCGCGAGGAAACGGTGCGCGTCATCGGCCCACAGGGAACGAGACGCATCGTCGCCGCGCTGCGCACCATCGTCCCTGCACTTCCATTTTCGGTCGAAGTCCTCGAACTCCCCGGTTCAGCTGAACTCAACCTGCCGGGAGGACTCCATCTTCGCGCCCTCCCCGTCGCCCATCGCGTTCCTTGCCTGGCCTACACCCTCCACCGGCCGCGCGGACGCCGCTTCGACCCGGAGCGAGCGCGTGCGCTCGGTGTCCCCGTTCTGTATTGGAGACGCCTCCAGCACGGCGAATCCGTCGAGATCGATGGCCGCCTGATCACACCCGACGATGTCCTTGGTCCACCGCGCCGCGGCATTACCGTCGCCTTCGTGACAGACACCCGTCCGACGCCGGAGCTCCCACCCTTCGTCCACGATGCCGACCTCCTCATCTGCGAGGGCATGTATGGCGATCCGGAAATGCTTCCGCGTGCCGTCGAGCGCGGCCACATGCTGTTTCACGAGGCCGCTGAGCTCGCCCGTGCAGCGCAGGTGGAGCGACTCTGGTTGACCCACTTCAGCCCCTCACTCACTGACCCCGAGACCTGGCTCCCGACGGCCCGCACCATCTTTCCGGCGACTGAGATCGGCCCGGTGCACCGTACCGTGACGCTACGGTATCGAGACGAGTGACTCGGACGTGCCTGGCCCCCAGGGAGACACCGCTCTCGAGCTCACCACCTTGGCAGAGGTCGGCTGACGTTGTGGCAGCGCACTGGAGCCCCCTTCGTGGTGGAGCATCGGCTTCTCTGCTGTGTGCCGTTCCAGACACGAAGGCCGCCAATGGAGCGCCACAGGTGCGCCTCGCTGATCACAGCGGCACGACACGGTGGTGCCAGACTCCATGCTTCCCGGCTTCTCTGGCAATCGAGGGCACGGCACCGTCATCACCGTGCCAGCACTCCCGAAGGGGCACCGCACATCACCGAGGCGCTCGCGAGGGGCCTCTCTCCCCATCGTGCCCTCGGTGTCATCGCAATCACCGGGACAGGTCCGCAGCTGACCAGACAACACCTTCTTGCGCTCTTCGTCGCGGAGTGAGAAGATAGCACTCACGAACAGCTGTCTGCACCGTTGCGCGCGCTGGAGAGGCTCTCTCCGCTCATGGTTGGGCAGCGAGACATTTCGCAGTGCTGCTATCCCCGGCCGCCTCCACCTCTGTCAGTTCGGGTATCTCGTGACGCTCGTCGAGGAGGTGGGGAGATGGTGTTTGTCGGGACGCGTCGAGCTTTCATCGCTGCCACGGTGTCGTTTGTGCTCCTTGCGTGCCAGCGCCGCCCAGGGGAATCCGTAACAACTGTCAACGTGGAACTTGGGGACTATTACATAAAACCGGATAAGAGCGAGGTCCCGGCCGGGAAAGTCCGGTTTGTCGCCAAGAACGTTGGGCAGTTGGAGCACGAGCTGATTGTGCTAAAGACCGAGCTCGCCGCCGATCAGCTGCCCTACAACGAAAAGGAGCAGACGGCGGAAGAGGAACAGGCTGGCCAAGTACTCGGTGAGATCGAGCCGGACGAACTGCCCCCAGGCAAAAGTGCCGAAATGACACTCGACCTCACCGCCGGGCATTATGTCTTGCTCTGTAACCTCCCTCAGCACTACAAGAACGGCATGTACATCGACTTCCGCGTTCGCTGAGACAATCGACCTGTCAGAATCCGATCAAAAGGGCGGAGGGCTGGCGAGTTAATCACTGGGGGACCAGCAGGGTCTCATGGCGGTCCCCCTCTCCCTTCTACTCCGCGCCACGGAGCGACCATTCATGCAGGTGGCGTCACACGAAAGTCCACTTGCCGTCCGAAAAAGGACGCGTGAGCTTGAAAGCAGATCCCGAGGACAGTGAACCCAACCGGGATCTGCAGGATCGACCTTGCCACGACGAACGCAAGCACGGGTTCGGGGGATGAGATGCAACACGAGGCAAGCCATTCCGAAGAGGAAGCCGATTGATCACGTCTGCTGCCTGCTTTGCAACGTCACACAACGAGCGGCACACCAGAGATCCTTGCCACATGCGCTTCTGCTGGAGATTTCAACGACAGCGCAACCGCCGAGGTCTTGCGGTCATTGGCGTGCTTTCTTCTCTTCAGGGTACACGTGTTGACGTTCTCGCGCCCCGTCGTTATCGCTCCGCGTCGGCTGATCTTCGTTCCGTCCACCGCTGCCCCACGGGAAGAGCGCCGCAACGTTCCCACATGTTCTCCTGGCCAAGAGAGGTTCCGCCACTGTGCGCCAGCGCCGTAAGCAGGTCCCCGCGAGCGACAACGACCGACCACCAAGAGTGAAAAGTGGCCCCCCCTTGTCAGAGTACCTCCAATGCGAACGGAGCCCACACACGGCACCCGCGCCGGTCAATTCACCTGTCCACGCGCAAGCTGATAGAGCAGTGGATCATTGCGGAAGGCGTCAGACAGCACCTCAAGCCGGGCAATCTCTTCACCGACCCGGAGCTCTCGCCCGAGCACATCGGTCACCAGCACCTCGACAGCGGTGAAGACCTCGTTGGCAGTTGGAGATACGTCCGGTGGAAGGATTGCCATAATCCGCTCCAGCCGACCGGTCAAGCGCTCACGCAGCCGTTGGTGCTCAGCCACCGGCACTTCCATCTCGAGCAGGAGTTCGATCTCATAGAGCGCGCAGATGAGCGGCGTCAACCGCTCGAGCAGCGTCAGCGCCGCGGGGGAAAGGACCGGTCCCAGCACGTCACGGTAGGTCGTCATAGACTGTCCCTCCCCCAGAATACGACTTGGTGACTGACATGCCGCGGTAGGGCAAGACGCCGTTCCCCTCCAAGAACGGTCGTCTGGGCGGGAGTACCGCTTGGCCAGCAACAGGACGCGTGATTCGCACGATGTGAACCGGTTTTCCACTCTGCCTGGCCAAGGTTGCCCCGACCCCACACCGCTCACGCGGCCGCAGCAACGCCGTCCGTCCGCTGTGAGCATGACATCAGTATCGCAGAGCTGACGAACCACCGTGTGGTCGTCCAACGCAGCAGCGCGTGTTCGGCGAGCACGCCGACACATGTCACGCGGTGCCTGAGCCAAAACTTAGGCATCACCCAGCCCCGTTTCACCTCGCCACACGCCCCGCACCGCTGTCTGTCGAGGCCAGAGCGGTAAGTTGGCTCACGAGCTCCTGGGCAACCTGCGTCAGGTAACCAAGTCGCCCGTCTAGCTGCTCGCGTGATCGTTGCCGGAGCGAGGGCACGAGCTCGCGAACGGCGCGTGCATCCTCTCCGTCGATCCGGACCAGCCGGAGGAGTGGCGCCCACGGATACCCTCGCTTCGCCAAGTCCTGAATCATTGCACCACGCCCAAGGGCCGACTCGATCGCCGCCGCCTCCCGCAGAACCGCACGCGCTTGGGCTTCCAGTGCACTTCGGTGCACAGACCACAACTGCGCCTCGCGTGCCGCCTCACGCTCACGCTCAGCCGCACAGCGCGCAGCAAAGTCCTGTTCCGCCACGCGGACGGCAGTCTCTGTCCACGCCCCTGAGGCCGTCACCGCCTCACGAAATTCGCGCAGTGACGTGATCGGCACCGCTCGGTCACCGTCCAGCCAGTAATAGCCAACCCGCCCCGTTTCGTCCGTCAGCCGCAGGAGATGCGGTGGGAGTTCGCCAAGAGCACGCTCCAAGAGTGTCTCGAGCACCTTAAGACCGTACGTGAGAAACCGCAACTCCTCTCGACGCTCCTCGTAGGTGCGACGGTCCAGCGTGACGGTCACCCGCCCCGCATCGTCGAAGACGCGGTACACCCGTTCCATCCGCGGGTGACGGCGGAAGACATCGGCAACGGCTGGGAGTTCGAACAACGTTTGCTCAAGCTCAGAGAGCGTGACCGGTGGTGACCATCCTGTCACTTGGGAGGTTGCCGCGTCCGGTTCGAGCAATGTCCGCAGGAGGTCCTGCTCCTCGCGATGCGCGAGTTCCCGCTCGAGCTCCTCCAGGAGGTGCCTCAACTCCCGACGACGCTCGGCCTCCGGTGCGACCGCGAGCCGCCGAATGTCTTCGCTGACCCGTGTCAGGATCGGCTGCAGTTCGCCAACCACATTGCGGAACCAATCGATCCGCTCCCCCAAGCGCAGGTAGATCTCTGCTTCGACCGTATCGTCATAGAGCAGGTGCACGATCCGCACCACGGGATGGCGTTGACCGATCCGATCAAAGCGACCAATCCGCTGTTCGACCCGCATTGGATTCCAGGGCAAGTCGTAGTTCACCAGGACGCCACAGGTCTGCAGGTTCAGACCCTCGCTCGCCGCGTCGGTGCAGAGCAGTAGCCGCACGCGTCGTCCCTCACGGAACAACCCCGCTAGCTCCGACCGACTGATTGGCTCCCACCTGCCGTCTCGCCAGACCTCGCCCCCACGACCGGAATAGCAAGCAACCTGACTTCCGTAGATCGGCACCAAGTGCTCACGGAGATCAAGAAGCGTATCGTAGTACTCCGTGAAGACGGCGACCGTCTCTGATTCGGCAAAGAGGCGCTCCAGCAACTGCCGCAGGTGCTGACGCTTGGAGTCACCGCGAAGATTTTGGAGATCTCCGAGGAAACTGCGCAGGTAACGGATCTCTTCCTCCGTCGCCCAGCGATCAATATCACTGAGCCGTTCCTGGAGATCACGGTCGAGTTCCTCGTCAGACACGTCTTCTTCCGTCAGACCAATATCGGTACTGCGCCTCTCCAGGAACGCCAACCGTCGCTCCAGACTGAGTCGCACCGCCGCGAAGCTCGAGGTGAGCCGACGCCGGTAGATCGTCATCACAAAGCCCAGTCCAGGCCGTTCAGCCTCGTACCGTGCGTAGAACTCCGTGACGTATTCCTCTATCCGGTCATACAGTGCACGCTCCGGATCAGTGAGCGTGACCCACTGCACCGCAGGATCGCGTTCAGCGAGCGGTTCGCTGAGCAGCCCACTTTCGCGGTACCGGCGGAGCAATGACCGGGTGTGACGGAGCATCAGTCGGCGAACGGGTGTATACCGGCGCAACGCAAGCCGCAGTGCAGCCTTCGACTCGGCATCAAGTGTCCGCGGCGGGTCACTGGCTCCGTCCGTCGTCAACAGTCGCGCGATCTGCTTCCAACGGGCCAACCCCAAACGTTCTCGCGTGCCTGCGACGAACTCATCATCGAGGCCACCACGTACCGCGAGCTCCTCGCGAGCGAGCTGAAGAAGGAATGTCCAGTCCGGCTCCTCCCCGTCGGTACGGCGGAATTGCTCGAAGTAGCGCACAAAGTCTTCAGGACTCGCCCCCCACCGACCCGGGAGGCCGAGGAGTGAGAGGAGTTCCCAGAGCTCGCTTGGGTGCAATTGCATCGGCGTGGCTGTGAGCAGCCAGAGCCCACGTGTCCGCATGCTCAGCTCGCGTAACAAAGACAGCAAGCGGTTCGGATGCCCATCGGCGTCCCGCCGTGCGTGGTGCGCCTCGTCGACCAGCACCAAGTCCCACGGCTGGGCCTGGAGAAGCTTCTCCGCCCAATCGCGTCGCTTGGCAAGGTGGCTCGAGAGCAACAGCAGCGGTTGCGTCTCCAGGAGCTCCGTCAGCTCAATAGGAAAACTGCCTCCCTCGGCGGACCAGAGCCTCCCCGCATCGTAGCGCGGAACAGCGAGTCCTGCCTTGTCCAGGAGCTCCTCCTGCCATTGCCGAACCAGTCCTCCCGGCACGAGCAACAAGACCCGCTGCACACGCCCGCCGAGCAGGAGCTCGCGTAAGGCCAGTGCTGCTTCAATCGTCTTCCCCAATCCCACCTCGTCGGCGAGCAGGAATCGCTCGGGATACTTCTCGACCAATCGCTCGACAACGCGTCGTTGGTGTGGCCACGGCACAACCGGCGCTGTGGCGAGTCCGACCCAACGGGCACCGACGACGCGCGGTAGGTCAAGCAAGAAGCGCGCAATCGCCCCATTGGCGTCGGGTCCTGCCTGGTAGATCGCAGATTCCTCGCGCACTTCCGGCACAGGCACTACGACCCGTTCCAGCGGGTCGTAGAGCGGGGGCTCATCAGTTCGGTACTGCAGCAGGTGCTGGCGCACGGCATCCGGCAAGGGAAGCGTCCGCCAGCGCTGTTCCTCCCCCTGCCAGAGTCGCTCGAACTGCTGCGCAATACCCTCAAGGTACCGACGGGACTCATCCCAGGAAAAGTAGACAGCGAGCGCTTCGTAATTCTGTACCCACCCCGCAGCAGTCTCGTTGACACTCCCTTCAAACGCAACTTGGTCACCGGTGGCGTCGGTAAACAGACCGTATTTCACGTGGAAGTACGGCGCCGCAGCCTCTGCTGCCAGTGGTTGTCCACGTGGCCCCAACGGTAACACGACACGGATCTCGAGTCGTTGCTCAGCCGCGAGCCACGCCAGGGCTGCGAGTCGCTCCCGCTCCAAGAGTTCCTCAACTGTGGCCAACCCCTGCAAGAGCCGCTGCTCGACGACCGCGCTGAGGGCCTCCCCGTAAAGAATTGCTTCTACATCTTCCGGGCTGAGCGCCGCGCCGACCAACAAGCGCATGCGACCGCCGTTGGCAACCAGCCGCGCTACTCCGGCGGCCGCCACGGCAAGCGCCGAACTGGAAAAGAATCCGGTCGCTCGGTCATAGCGCACACTCCGCTCAAGCGCCGGCAAGTAGAAGCGGTGGAGCCGATCATCACCCTCGCCATACCGAGGGGCGAAGGGATAACTGCGTAGGTCTGGAGCGCCCGCTACCTGCATGCCTGCCGCGCCTCTCCCTCACCGACAACACAGCAGAAGCGTCATCCGGCACCATCCCGGTGCGCTGAGTCCCCTCACGGCGCAAGCGAGCGAACCCTCACGAGCGGGAAGTCCCGCATGGACCGCGGGGCGGAAGCCAGTGATCCAACCGTGCCCGTGACTCTTCCCCACCACGCTTCCAGGAGAGCGAGGGACGACCGAACATCCCGGCTCAGCCAGTCGCGCTGCCTTACCGCGCAGAGTGACCGCGAATACTTTGCCACGGCGCACGAGGTCTGCTCCACCCGTTCCAAAGGCTAGTCACGCCTGATGCCGTGGCGCCGACCCCCTGCACGCAGCAACCTGAGCCGCCATCCCCTGCTCAGCAACTCTCATCCGACACGAGCCACGCACCAACCTCCTGCAGCAGGTAACGGCCCCAAGGACGGGCGGACGCCGACATCGCGCTCGACGACTGCAATCCCGTCTGGGCAAACGACTCGCCCTTGCCAGAATATCCCGTGCCGGAACCTTGACTGCGTCCATTCGTACCAGGGGCGAGCGGGTCGACCTCACGTCGCACTACCGCCCCGGCAGCGGTTGCGGAGCAGCCCGGAGGCCGAGCCGGAGCCGCCTCCCCGTTGGGGTGTACGCGCTGCCGCCGCGTGGACGAGCTGCTCCTGGCCCGACAGATCCAGTCCCTCCAGCGCTGTGTTCCCGATACCGGCGCATCATGAAAGCCTCGGCTGCCTCAGCCGCACTGACTCGGCCGAGGGACTTACTCGGCGCTGTCCTCATCGTCCTCCGCGTCTGCTCCATCCTCGCCCAGCACCAGCCGCGCCTGGCCATACACGTGCTTTTGTTCCGGCTCTTGCGGCGGTGCGATATCCGGGTAGCAGTAGGCGCGCAGGGCCTCCAGCCACTCCGCTTCGGGAAGTTGCAGACGACCGTCCCGGCCGCGCTGCCGCGGGATCGCCTCCAGCAGCGCGGCAACGTAGGCCCGGAAGGCATTGTCCCGCCGCAGCCCGACGCGCTCCAGGTAACGCTCCGCCGCCCCCACACCGTCCTCTTCAGTCAGGACAAGCGCCATGTGCAGTCCGTCCACAAGGCGTGTCGGCGTCCCGTCAACCGTCACCGCCTTGCGCTGCCACCGTTCCTTGGGGGTAAGGAGCTTGACTGCATCGTTGGCCCTCTGGGCCAGACGCGCGCCCGACAGAATCTCGCGCTCCAGCTCCACACCGGTGGCTAGCGCCAACTTGCGGGCCTCGTCGAATGGGAACTCCCGTGCCTTGAGCATCTCCCAGCTCATCAAGTACCAGTCGCTGATCGGATCAAACTGCATCCGCTGCCCATGCAGGAGCCGCTCACGGACCAGCCCAAGCACCTCTTCCCGCGCCGCATCGAGCGCCGCCTCGGCACGGAGCGGGATAGGTCGCCCCTGCGCGTCGGCCTGACTCGTCAACACGGGCCAGCGCGCCGAGATGACGCTGAGCGCCGTCCCATAGGTCGCCAGCACCAGATCGATTCCGTGCAACCCCCACGCTGCCAGCTCTTGGGCACGGGACCGGACCCGCTGCCGCAGGAGCGGCTTGATCTCGTCCCACCAGACAGCCCCTTCACCTGATGGGCGCTTGCGGCAACTCAGCAGGATCGTCGAACGCGCAGCGTTCTTCTTGGCCTGGTGCAAACTGTGCTCTGACTCAGTGTGGACTGGCCAGGACGCAGTCACTTGGAAGCCCGCGTCGATCAGCGCCTGCGCCAGCGCGTCCCAGGCGTCGACTCTCTTGTGGGTGAACATGACCGTCAGAACGCCGTCTGAGCGCAGGACGCGGGCACACTCTTGGAAGATGGCGGTCATTTTGCGCTCGTAGTCCCGCCGTGCCAAATCCTGTGCCTGGCCGCGCCGACCCAGTGCAGCGAACCGTGCCGGGTTGGCCACCGCCTCGCTATCCTTCTCGGTCAGCGGGGCAGAGAACCAGTCCGGGTAGAGGTGCCCCACGGTGCGCTTGAGCCAGACATAGAAGAAATCAGAAAGCTCTGCGTACTGGACGTTGTCGTAGTAGGGCGGGTCGATGCAGACCAGGTGGACCGAGCCGTCCGGGAGATGGCGAAGATTCCGGGCATCGCCCTGGGTGATGCGCAGACGCTCGACCGGGGACTGACCCTGGCGCTGCCAGAGTGGCAGCCGGGCTGGCTGGGTCAGCTGGGCGATCCCACGGTAGGCATCGACCACCTGGTTGATCGCCCAGTCAAGCCCCTTACCCGCCGCCACCACCGCCATCTCGGCATAGCTCCACTTCATGCTGAAGTCATGGCGGTCAAAGGTATTGGCAATGGTACTGTGCCGCGAGTGCCAACACGACAATCGTGAGTTGTAGTTGGCCAGCTTATCCACCGCCAACGCCAAGTAGGTCAGGACGGCCCGGGCGCGGTCGGCCGGCAATGCGGCGAACAACTCCGACTCCAACGCCCGTAACGCCTCGACCGTCGTCCCGAGCGCGAGCAACTGTCGTGGGTTGAACAGATCCCGCCAGCGGGTCATGCCGTAGCGGAGCGGTTCAGCAGTCTTATTGCCGAGCGGGATCTCCTCATCCGGCAGCACGTCGCGGGCCAGCCAGATGGGAAGGCGGCGGGCCAGCTCGGCCTCGGCGGCCGCCGCCGCAGCAAGGTCAGCTTCAGTCGGCGGACGGAAGTCGATACCCCGCGCCGTCTTGACAACGACGGCATAGAGTTGCTGGCCCATGCGACCGGCCTGCGCCTCCCGCTTGATGTAGTCCCCGTCGACCACCTGCCCGGTCCAGGGAGAGACGGCGTCGCCGCGGCGGATGGTCCCCTGCTCCGCGACGCGGTCGGCCTCCGCACCGCGCACGATCTCGAAACGACACTCCGGCCAGTCAGGCTGGCAAAGGAGCCGCACCGCGACATGGGCACGGTTGTCTCGCTGGAGCCACCAGTTCGGGGAGAGAGGAATCGGCTTCCCGGTCTGGGGACAGGCGACGGTACGGGCCCAGAGGTAGGCATGGACGAGACCGTTCGACTCGCGGGGGTAGATGACTTCGAGTGGTGGCTCCAACCGCCCGATAAGACGAGCGCTCCACTGCAGAATCTCTTCGGCCAGAGTTTCACCAAAACGGGCTGGGTAATCAAGCGTAGCGCACAGGATAACAGCGGCAACCGGATTGAGCTCGTTCGCATGCACCGTTAGCCCGATCCGCAATGATTCGAGGGGTATAGAGCCACCACCTGCTGTAGGGTCAAGCACCGTAACAAGGTCACTTTCCCAGTGATCTGCAAGCAACTGCACCAGAGCAGCCAGCTCCTCTTCAAGCGGCGAGAACATGAACGCGCGCTTGTAACCGAATGCCCCGTACGCGAGCCGCTCACCGCGGGCGTCGGCCTCGGCAATCCTGGCGCGGGCAGCGACCGGATCGCCATGGATCCCCAAGAGCCAGCGGAACCAGCTGTGGTAGGCCTCGCGAGTGGGAAAGCGCTGCCGCAGCGGCTCTGGCCAATCCGGCCGCCAGGCTGGTAAGAGACTCGCCAGCACCGCCGCCCGACTGACCACCAACGGCCGCCGCGCCCACCAGACGTGGAGAAAATAGAGGGGCGGCAAAGCACTGCTCGCCGACCGCTCGCGCTGCGCCTCGATGCCCAACTCCTGGATTGGCAGCCACTCCTCGATTAAGAGAGGCCCTGTCTGCACCCTCGTCGTCGCCCCTGCTTCCTCACCGTGCCTCATGGCGCGTCCCTTTCTTATCCTGACGCGGAAGCTCCTCTGCCGCTACTGCCCGGCAGCACTCGGTGCGGCTGTGTCTTCCAGTTCCGCTGCGCTTCCCCGTGGCCACCGTGCCCGATGCGCGGGCTGCGCGCGGAGAGCCGCTCGCACCCGCCCGCGGTCGATACTGCACCACTGTTCCTCGATCATCGACCCAGGAGCGAGCAGCCAGGCCGCTATGGGGTTGCCCCCACCAGAGTGCCCAGCCCCCGATCGACGGCCGTGTCAGCCGATAAACACCATCACGGTAGCCAGCCCACCATAACCAGCGCGGTAAGGCCGCTGGCACGGCAACCGGCTCGTCCACGGCCAATTCCCCGACCAGTGGGATCTCCTCCGCACGGCCATCCTTCCTCTGCAGACGCGCCAGCGGCCCGTCCGGCCCCGGCACAACACTCAGAAAGACACCCTGCGCCTGCTGCCTACCCGTGAGCCGGATCGCACGTCTGGCTGCCTTCGCCAACGATGCCGAGTCGAGGACAGCAACCAGCGGGCCGGAGGCAAACAAGAGCTCTGCAGCCGCTTCTGGACAGGGTCGCACCGCGGCCCGCCACCAGAACGGGAGAGAGGGGGAAAGAACGCCGCCGAGCATCAGGCTCGCCGGGCGGCGACGCCTACCGAAAAGACGCGCGAGCAGTGGCGGTCGTACCCGCTCAAGGATGAACGCCATCCCCCACGGTCTGAGGTTCCGGAAGCACCCTTCCGGCCAGGGGCCGTCACCCGGCCACCACACCGCGAGATGACGCCGGCCCACCCAGACGCCATGCTCACCCCACGGAGACGGACCGGGTGCCACCAGCACGACATCGTTGCGCAGGAGCGGCAACTTGAGCATCCGGCGCGCTCCCTTCGGTTCCTCTAAGGCCCCTCCTCGGTGTCCGGCGCGGTCGGATCGATCCCAGTTGACAACTGATCGCCACGGTCCGCAACCTGCGGCAGCTTCTTCTTTGCCGAGCCGTGCCCCCGGTGCTGTGTCAGCGGCTCCTCACAATGCCGCACCACAGTCCCATGCTCATCCTCGATATGCTCAAAGTACCAGTCGTTCTCCCGGTCAATGATCCGATGGATTCTGTGCCACTCCCCGGTCTTCTGGAAGCAACTCTCTCCAGATCGAACCTCACGATACGGCTTGTCCCGGCCTGGCTTCCACTGCATCAGGACCACCCGCGCCTTCAGATCCAGCGTCACGCTGTCCGAGACAGAGATCTGCTGATGCCCCGAGCCGCACTCGGGACACGCACTGTGGGCTGGAGAAAGAGGCGCGCCGCAGTTCATGCATCGTATCGTTGGCTGAGGACCATCCTGAGAGGAGTGGTCTTGTGCACTCATTGGCATCGAGCTCTCCGGAGAGTCCGTCCCTGAGTCCGCGTCCAACCCTCTCACGCTGCGCTGCTCTCACTCGCCGGCCAGCAGGATCCGTAGTGCGCGGCGTCCGCGGCGCGCGCGACCTGGCCTGGTGCATTGGGCGTACCAGTAGTACGTCTCCTCATCCGCCAGCTGCCGCACCCCTTCAATCAGCCGCACCATCCGCTCTACCCGACGCAGAGGCCGCAGTGTCAGGAAGAGCACACCGAAGCGCGCTCCCAGTGCATCGGGCAGTTGCACCCGTCCGTTGCGCTCCAGTTCCTGCACCTCAGCCCGACCGAGCCAGTACCGGAGATCGTTCTCGGCAACGGTCAGCGCTCGGCCAGAGAGGGATCCCACCCGCTGACGCTTGAGCCGCCGACGGGCACGCCCGTCCGCCGCCCGCTGCTCCACCTGCCATAAGACCACCTCGCGCCTCGTTGCTCGTTGTCGCACGGTGAGCTCAAACCAGCGTCCCGTACAGTTCCCCGTCATGTGGTTTACTCCCGATACCCTTGCGCCGTGAGCAGCACTTTCCCTAACGCGGCAGCCAGTTCGCCTTCACCACACCGGACCAGCTGCTGGGTTTCCACAACGGTGAGTTGTTCATAGCGAAGCTGGAAGCGGGCAGACAGGTGCCGAGCGTCGGAGAGTGGTGCTTCGAAGAGGCTCCGATAGCGCAGGTATTGCTCAGGCGGACCAGTGAAGGTCAGGTCAAGCTCACCACCCTGCCCGAGTGTGGCCGTCAAGGACGCTTCAAGCTTCGGCTCTAGTTGCCCCAAGGAACGGAGCTGATCGACCCAGAGCCCAAAGGCCCGCACCTCACTCGCCTCCGCGGTCTCAAGGTGCAGCGTGAGATTCGCGAGGAGCGTCAACTGCCGATCACGAATCTCATCCAGGAGACCCACAAAGACTTGACCGACAGTGCCTTCACGCTTGATCCATTCCTCGATTTGCTGCTCCGGTCGTGGCCGAACTTCTTCAGCACAGCGACACTGCTCTGTCGGCTCGCCACAGACAGGACAGTACTGGGTAACCACTGGGGCGGGACTTTTCCCGGGACGGACGACGGGGAGACCAGCCCGTTCCGCCGCTTCTGGGGTATAGACGAACGTATCATCCGCCAGCCGGATGCTGGGTTCTCGGCCAGAATGTGCATCGTACGCTTCCCTCGCGGCCGCATCATAATAGACCCAGACGTCAGCCCGGATTCCCAATCGGATGATCTCGCGCAGCGCATTTGCCGCGTCCGCGAGGATGGGCAGACCAGTGTAGCGAGCGAAGGCGCGTCGCAGCTCAACGGTGGAAAGGTACTCCTGCTTCCCAAACGCACGCTGCTGCACCAAGGCAGGAGCGGGAAGGCCTTTGCCAGCCTCGGCGTGCCGAATTTTCTCGAGTTCTCGTAATCGCTCCTCAATAACCGTGGTCTGGTTCTTTTCGACCGTCCCTTGATCGCGGATGGGCAGCATCTCCCGTTGGAGCGGTACGCTGTTAATCGCCGCATCCCCCTGCGGGTAATACAGAAAGCGGTAAGCACGCAGGATCGCTATCCGTAGTTGGAGCTCCTCGTCGCCCCTTCGTGTCTTCAACTCTTGCTGTTTCTGTTCGCTAAGTAACGGGTCTCGCCTCGCGAGCAGCCGGTCCAATGCGAGCACCGTTCGCGCCCGTTCCACAGCCGTGCCAACAGCTCCTCCATCCGCCACAAGGAAGACCACGTTGTTACGGTAGGTACGGAAGCTGTTCTGTCCCGCCTGTTCGAACAGCCGCCGCACGAGCTCCGGCACTGTCTCTTCGTCTGCCGTCGTCGTTACCGCATCGAAGTGAAGGATCACCAGTCTCGGTTGGTCGGCGTCATCCGGGAGCTCGGCCGGGTCGCTCGGAAAGAACTCCGGCTTAAGCACGCTCGGCTTGAAGATCGCCTCAATCCGTTGGCAGATGAACTCTTTTGCCTGCGTGACAGGAACACGCGCTCGCTCTTCGTCAATGATCTTCTGGAGCTGCGGCTCAGTGGCAAACCAATATCGATGATGCCCCTCGTCCGTGGCCAAGAACCAGCACTGCCGCCGCAGTTCGTCGAGCACGCGGGCAAGCGTGTCGGGTTGGTCATTAGGACGCAGCGTTGCAGCAAGAAGCGAGGGCGGGTCGATCCCGACGACGCCGGCGCTCGCCAAGGAGTGCAGGAAGATCGTGGTCGCCAGACGTTGGGCTGGACGCAAGTCGCCATATGCCAAATCAATCGCCTCGGCGTGGGACGGTGCCTTGGGATCACGGGAAGCGATATCCGCTTCCGCAACCTGCTTGAAAGCCGGCCGATCCAGGCGGTTGGTCAAGTCTTCCAAGATGTCCGGATCACCCAGATCGACGTCAGCCGGATGGATCAGCCACAGATGTGGTGGCTTCCGGTTCCAGAGGCGCCGCACCACGCGCGCCAGAAGTCGCAGGGCACCACGAGTCCGCTGAAAGTTCGGGATCGAACCGACCCGGGTATCTAGGACCTGGACAAGCTCCGGATGGAAGGGATAACTGCGCGCAATGCGCTCGGCATACTCCGCCATCGTGACCGCTGGCGGCAACGACACCTTTTGCCCATCCCATCGACGCAAGGCCTCGAGATAGGCCTGCGCCACCTCCTCGGCCGCTCTCTGGTCAACGTATTCGAAAAGACGATGGACCACGATAGCGGGGATCTCTTCCGGCTCGGCCGGGGTCAACAACCGCGCACTTCGGGCAATCACCGAAAGCGCTTCACGGAGCCGTTCGGTCCCTTCGGCAAAGGCATCGGTCGAGGACGCCATGGTGAGCACGACTAAGACATTCCGCCGTGCTGCCGCAAACTCGAGCAATGCATGCAAGAAAGCGATCGTCTGGTCGGCCAGCGTCCCCTTCCCGGTTGCAGTTGGGACTGCCTCGGCCACGACGACATAGCGTGCCAGCTCATCCAGAAGGATGAGGACCGGTCGCTCACCAAACAATTGCTCAAGCGTCGCTCGACCTGGCGCTGCCTTCGTGCGGTGGTCAGACTCCTCCACCAGGCGATACGCTTTTGGGCCTCCAAGCTGGTAAGCAAGTTCTCCCCAGAGCGTATACGTCGTCACCTCGGGATGTGGCACCCCCTGGGTGGGATCAAGATCGGTGCCCACGACCGCAGCCACGCTGACCGAACCGCGTTCTGGCAACGGCATCTCACCGACAACCCGGGCTGCCGCTCGCTCACCACGCGCGGCATGGTAGAGGGCAATAAGCGCGTGCGTCTTCCCGCCACCGAACGGCGTCTCAAGGAGGAGGACGCCATTGGCAGATGGATCGCTCCCGGTCAGGCGACCGAGTGCCTCGCGCAAAAAGGTTCGTAGCTGCATCGTTGGATACGTCTGGCTGAAGAAACGTTCCGGGTCTTGGTACACCGGTTCGGCCGTCCCCAGAACCACGCTTGCCAGACTCGCGGCAAACAAGTCGTCACGGAGCTCGCCGCTGAGCACTTCCGGCCGTGGGACACAGGCCTCAAAGATCGTTCGCATCGCACTCCCACTCCCGCCTTGTCGACCATCGCTTCCCACCGCCACTGACCACTGAGTCCGCGGCCAGCATGGAGTTCGCCACGAGAGCACCGAGCTTGGTAAAGACAGCATATACGACGACCAGGCCATCGAGCACAAGGACGCCCCACTGCCGTCCTTGAGTCGTTCCCGGTCGCACGATTGAGCCGCTCAGGATCTTTTCCGAACCAAGGCGCACAGGCTCGGTGCGTCTCAACGCGGTGCGAGTTCGCCCGCGCCGCACTCCCTCTCCCACACGCTCGGCCCAAGACACCAGTTGGAGGAGCCCCTTGCTGACCGGGTGACCAGCAGCCTGCGCCGAGTGATCACACGCAGCGCACGGCCGCAGGAGCTTTGAACAACCCCACTCTTTCATTCCCATCTGCACCCGAGAGAACTCCCGGTCAAAGCAGTCCTCCTCGTGTTCTCCTGACCACCTTCGCGCAGAACCGCTCCGGCTCCACTGTGATCCATTCTTCGCTGCAGACCTCAGGGAGTCAGGCGGAAGAACGTCGTGACATACCGGTCAGCCAGGAACGGGTCATCATACATCAGAAGACCTGCTGCATCCGACGAGAGTACCTCCCAACAGACGTTGCCGCGGATTGTTCCGCCGGTAAATACCTCGCGGTCGCTAATTTCGTCCGGGATCACTCCACAGCTGTGCTCGAACGTGCTGTAGGAGACGTTCGCCGGACCGACCGCACGCAGGCGGAAGCTCCCGTCAAAGCGCGCCGAGCCCTGACCGCGATACGTCGCTTCGACCGTTGCGATGAAGAACTGATGTCCTGCAGCCGGCGGTTCGTTGAACATATTCTCGCGCAGGACGAGCTCCGTGGCGTTCGGGATCACCCCGACGACGCGCACCTCCCAGTTGCCGTAGAGAATCGCCGACTCTCCACGCGGAATTGGGTTGTTGCGGCTCCCCCGATCGGGCGCAAGTTCGTAGCGCCAGCGATAGTAGTGCTGCCCCACATTCCCCGCCTCCACTTGCCATCCGGGGGGATTATCGGGCGTGTAGGTCAGAACCCGCCGCTCGAACACTTGAACGAGGACCTGCTTTGGCTGACCACCCACCCGGACCGTCGTCCAATAGGCTTCGGTGATCGGGAAACCCGTTGCGTAGAAGGGATTGGGGAAAAGCGGCCCCTCGCGGAAGAGCCCGTACTCCGCGATCAGCCCGCGGCTGTTCATGAACGCCCAGAACGGTGAGGCGACCGTGTGTTGGGTCTCCGGGACCAGAACCGCAGCAGTCACCCGATAGCGAGCCAACGCGGGATCCTGTCCAACTGAGCCGTTCCGATCGATGGTGGCCGTGATGACCTGTCCAGTCGGAACGGGAGGAGCGCTCAGGAGGGCACTGAAGCTTGCGTAGGTCGGCGCATCTGGATCGTCTGGATCACCAGCCACCGGGATCTGGGCCGGGCCGTAGTCTTGGAATGTGTTGTCCCCATATTGCCGCCGTCCAGTGACCAGTTCCTTGGCCAAGAGCCCATTCGTGACCCGCCATGGCGAGTCGTACGGCTCATGCTCGTTCAGCTCCATCCGCGTCTTGTCAAAGTACTGGACGGAGCGTGCCCCATCTTCGGCCTCCACATAGCGCTCCCAGAGCGCCGGAGTGAACGGTCCTGGCCCCCACATCCAGGTCCGCGCTGCTCGTCCGGCCTGCACCGGGAGATCAGTGCGTTCCCACGTCTTCCGGAACTCGTAGTGCCCAAACTCCACCTGCTGCGCCTGCACCGGCGCGATCCCTTGGACAGCAACAGCAAGAAGCATCGCGAGGAACAGCGAGAGTCGCCGCATTGCTACACCCCCTTAGTGAATCTCCCGTCCCTACTTTGAGCACGGCACGGGAATAGAGGTGTTCCCACGTCGACGGCAGCTCCCGGACAGTGCCACCGACCCACGATCGCCCGATCACGGGAGCGGACCAACGGTTTGCAACCAACCATCGCTTGGAAGGAGCCAGGGCGTCTCAATGCTCAGCGCCGCTGCCACTTGGTGGAACGTGCTCGTGGGAAGGGGCAATCTCGCGTGACGCTGCGCCCCACTCCGGCACCGAAGCCAGACGAGGCCTCAAACCCACGTGCTTCGCTTGACAACACTCACCGCTTTTGCTACCGTCCCGTCCGAGAAAAGAGGAGACGGCCGCGGGAGCTCGGGGAGCCGGGCTGAGAGGGTGGCCCAACCATCTGCCACCGACCGTGGAACCTGACCTGGGTAATGCCAGCGGAGGGAAGGCCGGTGTGCTCACCGCCACTCTTACCCTGTCTGATCTCACCTCCCTTTCGCTTCACCAACTGAACCGGGGTGCCTGTCCGCCCTCCACGCAGAACCTCTCCTCCTGGCGAGACGCACATCAGCGACGCGCGGCAGGAGGACGCCGGTGACGAGTGGTCCTCTCCCCTGGCGGGTCGAGCTCCGCCACGTCACCAAGACCTTCTACCGCGGGCGGCAGGCACTCACCGTGCTCGGACCACTCGATCTCCGCGTTTCCGACCGGGAATTCGTTGGTCTCGTCGGCCCCTCGGGATGCGGCAAAAGCACGCTGCTCAACGTGATCGCCGGCATCGAGCAACCGACCAGCGGCGAGGTCTGGCTCGACGGCGAACCCGCACCGGAGCGACTCGGTCGCGTCGCTTACATGCATCAGCGCGATCTCCTTCTCCCCTGGCGGACCGTCCTTGACAACGCCATCTTGCCGCTGGAACTCCGCGGCATACCCCGTCGGGAAGCGGCGGCACGTGCCCGTCCTTGGCTTGAGCGTTTTGGACTCGCGGAGTTCACACGCGCCTACCCCGCACAGCTCTCAGGCGGCATGCGTCAGCGCGTCGCCTTTTTGCGCACGCTCCTGGCTGACCGACCGCTCATCCTCTTGGATGAACCGTTCGGTGCACTCGACGCGCTCACGCGGGCAAGTCTGCAGGAGTGGCTCCTCACCCTCTGGGAAGAGTTGGATCGCACAGTGATCCTCGTCACCCACGACGTCGAGGAGGCGCTCTTCCTGAGTGATCGCGTGCTGGTACTCAGTCCACGCCCCGGCAGGATCGTGCGCGAAATCATGGTCGATCTCCCGCGTCCACGTCCCTATGAGATCGTCACCGACCCTCGTTTCGTGCGACTCAAGGCCGAGATCCTGGCCGAGCTTCGAGCCCGCTCCACCCTGGAGGTACCGCTCGATGGCACGTGACCGCTTGCTTGCTCGTGACCGCATCGTACCCCTCCTCATCCTCGCCGCAGTGCTGTTGGTTTGGGAACTTGCCATCCCCGTCTTGCAGGTACCACGCTGGGTCCTTCCCCCGCCGAGTGCAGTGGTGCAAGCGCTGATCCGCGATCAGCGACTCCTCCTGCACCACCTCACAGTGACTCTGGAGGAGGTCGGGTTGGGACTCGCCTTCTCTGTGCTGCTCGCCATCGTGCTCGCCATCGGCATTGTCAGCTCCCGACTCGTCGAACGCTCGGTCTACCCATTCGTCATCGCCTCGCAGGCCGTGCCGATCGTCGCACTTGCGCCGATCCTCCTCATTTGGTTCGGCTACGGCCTCACTCCCAAGGTGATCGTGGTAGTTCTGGTCTGCTTTTTCCCGATTGCCGTGAACTTGGTGGATGGGTTACGTGGCGTCGATCCGGAATTTGTCGATCTCGTGCGGAGTTTTGGAGGGACATCCTGGCAGACGCTCCGCGTGGTCCGCATTCCGGGCGCACTACCGGCTTTCTTTTCCGGTCTCCGCGTCGCCGCAGCGGTCAGTGTCATTGGCGCCTTGATCGGTGAATGGGTCGGCTCATCGGCAGGACTCGGCTATTTGATGATTCGTGCTGCCTCGCAGTTTTACACCGATCGCGTTTTTGCGGCTGTGCTCGTGAGCGCTGTCGTCAGCATCGGTCTTTTCGGGTTCGTGAGTGTGGTTGAGCGCTTCGCGCTTCCCTGGCGCAGGCCAGCGAGAACGGAAACGTGAGAAGGAGAGGAGGAATTGAGGATGGTTCCCGCGCAAACGATGACGCGGCGAGCCTTCCTTGGACTCGCCGGTCTTGCTTTCATCGGCGCTTGCCGCCAAGCACCTTCGCCAACTGCGGCGCCGGCATCACCGACCGCCAGCGGAACGTCTCCGGGTGCGACCACGCCAGTCACCACCCCGCGCGAAGCCGTCAGCGTCGCACTGGATTGGTACCCGTGGTCGAACCATACTGGGCTTCTCATGGCACGCGAACGCGGGCATTTCCATGACGTCGGACTGGATGTGACATTGCAAGTTCCAGCGAACCCGGAGGACGTATTGAAGTTGGTCGCCACGGGCAGAAACACGTTCGGTATTAGCTATCAGACGGACGTGCTCCTAGCACGAGCCGAAGGGATCCCGGTCGTCTCGATCGCCGCGTTGGTGCAACATCCTCTCAATTCCGTTATGGCACTCGAAGGGAGTGGGATCAGTCGCCCTCGCGATCTCGCCGGGAAAAAGGTTGGGTATCCTGGGTTGCCCAGCGACGAGGCCTTACTCGCAACCATGCTCGAATTTGACGGCGCACGATTAGACGACGTCACACTCGTCAATGTCGGCTTCGAGCTCGTCCGCGCCCTTCTCAGTCGGCACGTTGATGCGGTCATCGGAGCCTATTGGGTACACGAGTCGATCCTCATCGAGCAGCAAGGAGAACGGCCGGTTATTCTGCGTGTTGAGCAGTGGGGTGTCCCAGACTTCTACGAACTCGTGATGGTCACAAGCGAGCAGGAACTGCGGGACCACGCGGAGCGCGTGCAGCGCTTTGTCCGCGCGATGATCCGTGGATACCAGGACGCGCAGGCGGACCTCGTCGCCGCGGTGGACCTCCTCGTCCGGGAGTACCCCGATACCAACCGCCCGTTAGAAGAAGAAGGGATCCGGCGGCTTGCCCCGCTCTGGACAGAGGGGGTTCCAATCTTCGGCTGGCAGGAAGCGAAGCGCTGGACCGACTATGCGGCTTGGATGCAGCAGCGCGGCCTGCTGAGCGCCGAGGTCGACCCCAATGCAGCGTTCACCAATCGCTTCGTGGAAGCGGCACGATGAGTCCCGCGGGCTACCTGCCCATTGGGCAACACACTCACCGCTGGCGCAGTTTTTGACCGTCGGTGCTCGCTCCTCCGGCTTGGTGCCGGCCCAAGATCCCCAGTGCGCACACTCGGCTAGACGGCTCGTCAGCACAATCTGCATCGTTCCGTCTCATCCAAGCCGTCGGCAGGGCTGGGGCCGAGCCGAGCCGGCCCAGCCCCAGCAACTGCAGGGAACGGGTCGGATTACTGCAAACTCTTGATGTACTCCACGAGCGCGGAGAGGTTCTCCTCCTTCTGGAGCTCGGGGAGATACGGTTGGATGAAATTGGCCATCGAACCCTTGGGATACCCTGCGACGATTTTCGCATCAGGGTTCAGGATCGACTCGCGGAGGTACGCGTCGTCCCTTGTCACCGTCGAGCCATCGTCCAGCTTGACTTGCTTCCCGTAGATCCCATTGAGTGCCGGGCCAATTCCCGCTTGGCCGGTCGTACTGTGGCAGGTGTTGCAGGCGTACTTACCGAAGAGTTCCTTCCCTCGCTGGGCAAGCTCTGCATTCACATTCGGCGGCGCTGCCTTTTGCTCCTCTTGCCGACAGGCAGCGAAAGCACCGAGAGAGACCACGACGAGAAGGACCAGCAGAACACGCGACACGACCCTCTCCCTCCGAACGCAACCCTCAACGTGACGTGGAGCACCTCTGTGCCCCTCGATCACCGACCCTCATGGCACAACAAAACGTGTCTCACACGAGACCACGCGGTGGCGGTGGATCAGGAGAATCGCTCCTTCCCTCCGCCCAGCTGACGCACCACGGATGCGGGGAGAGAGCACAAAATTCAGCGAGTTCGCGGTGTGCTGAATCAATGCACGCTACCAGTGCCTGAGCCGAGACGCGTTCGTCTCCAGCTGTCAGAGCGACCTCGTCATCCGGCGAGACGTCGCGACCAGACACCACGTCGACAGCATGATGATGGTGGTGGGGATCGAATCCCCACGCAGAATGCGTGTGAGGTGTCTCGGCACCGCACTGACAAACGATGACCGGCTGTGTCACACCGAGAAGGGCGCCGAGAAGTAGGCCGCTTGCCAACAGACGAAGTACTCTGTGGATAACCACACCCCAGCGAGGCATCGACAACCCAGCCTCACATTTACTATCTAGAGGATAGCGATCGTGGTGCAGTTGTCCATCGGGATTTCTTTGGCATTCTCCTCATCCACCGTGCGGCAAACAGTCACCGCTCATCTCCGGCACACGGGGCTGCGGCGAAGACCCCTTGGACCGACCGCATCGTCCGAGAGAAGGCCACACAGCACTGGCTAAGGAGAGGTCAAAGAGGGCGCTATAGATGCACGTTGCACGACCGGACCAAAAGAGTGTGATCCACCACAGCTCCTCGACAGCACGCAATACCGTCAGCTCACCGGGACGGACGTGTGCCGCTTCTTGACGAGCTCGGGACCGCCACGGACGCGATACCGTCAGCTCACCGGGACGGACTCTCGGCAAGCCGCCACGCTCACCGCGCTCTCTCGTGCCGGCGAGAAAGCAATCTCAAGCGATGTGAGATCGTGGCTCGGTCATCTCCTGGCATCCGCTCCTCTTCTATCGAGAGAATCTCGACGTGTCTCTCTGTGCAACTGACACCCGAGCCTCGCCGATCGTCGTAGAGCGAGCTCGTTGTCATGTTGACTGCTCACGCTTGTGCTCGGACAGTCTGTCGATTTCTCAGCGAAACTGCCGAGCCCGTGATGCCGAACTACGTCGAGCGCGAACAAGGAGCAATGATGAGCACACACCCCGCGCCATCGCTCACCCCAGAGCGAGCATCGCCTCGAGCGCCCGGCGGGCCGGCTGCGCAATCTCTTCCGGCACGGTGATAACATGCTTGAAGTCACGCAGCGACTCGTAGACTTTCTCGAGTGTCACACGCTTCATGTACTGGCACACCGCATCCTCCCGCACCGGGATGAACCGCTTGCCAGGTGCCTTCTTGTATAGCCGGTGCAGGATCCCGACCTCGGTTGCCACCACGAACTCCTGCGCCGGCGCCTGGGCGGCGTAGCGAACCATCCCCTCGGTCGAAAGCAACTTGGCATCTGGCCGCAGGAAGATACAGGTTGAGCTACAACCGCACTCAGGATGGATGAGAAATTCAGCATCTGGATGTGCTGCCAGCTGGGCTTCAAGATCCTCGCTCCGAATCCCCGCATGCACATGGCACTCGCCCAGCCACACATGCAGTTTTCGCCCGGTCAGCCGTTCGACATGTGCGCCGAGAAACATATCGGGGATGAAGAAGATGGGTCGGTCTGCCGGCAGGCTCGCCACGACCTCGACCGCGTTGGCGCTCGTGCAGCAGATATCAGCCAGCGCCTTGACGGCCGCGCTAGTATTGACGTAGGCCACGACAATCCCATCCGGGTGCTGCTCGCGCCAGGCACGGACATCCTCGGGAGTGATCGTCTCGGCCAACGAGCATCCTGCCTCCAAGTCTGGCAAGAGCACCGTCTTCTCCGGGTTTAAGATGGCGGCAGTCTCAGCCATAAAGTGCACGCCACAAAAGACGATGACGCGCGCATCGGTCCGTGTTGCTTCACGCGAGAGCCCCAACGAGTCGCCAACGAAGTCAGCGATATCTTGCACTTCCGGCCGCTGATAGCTGTGGGCCAGGATGACTGCCTGACGTTCTTGCTTCAGGCGCAGGATTTCCTGGACAAGTTCCTGTTGCTCCATACCTGTCGCTACCTCCATGACCGTGACTGGATCGAAACGATCTCCAAGCTGAAGTCCAAAGCCCGCGCTGAGTGCGTGAGCGCACCAACCGAAATCGCGTCCACCCCCGTCTCCGCGATAGCTCGTACCCGCTCGAGGGTGACACCGCCTGAGGCCTCAATCTTGGCACGTCCGGCGACCCGCCGGACCGCCTCCCGCATCGTGTCCAGATCCATGTTGTCGAGCAGGATCCAATCAGCACCAGCCGCGAGCGCCTCTTCGACTTCTTCCAGCGTGGTGACCTCCACCTCGATGACCAGCGGATGCGGGGCCGCAGCCTTGGCTCGTCGTACCGCCTCGGTCACGCTACCGGCAGCGCGGATGTGGTTGTCCTTGATCAGGATCCCATCAAAGAGCCCAAAGCGATGATTCCGACCGCCACCGACACGGACTGCGTATTTCTCGAGGACGCGCATGCCCGGCGTCGTCTTTCTGGTATCGAGAATGGCCACGCCAGTTCCTTCGACCGCCTCCACAAAGGCACGAGTCAGCGTCGCGATTCCTGACAGGCGCTGCAGAAGATTCAGCGCCAAACGCTCCGCACTCAGGATGCTGCTCAGCCGCCCGGTGAGCCGCGCCACTGTCTGGCCGGGCACAATTCGAGAACCTTCAGCAGCACAGGTCTCCCAAGACAGAGTGGTATCGAGTTCCTGAAAGACCGTCATTGCCACCGGCAGGCCACAGAGAACACCTGACTCCCGCACAACGATCTCGGCAACACCAAACGTACCGGGGTCCACGACGAGCAACGTGGTGATGTCCCCGTGACCGATGTCCTCTACCAGCCAACTGCGAATCTGCTCGCGTAGGGTCATTCTGGGTAACGTGGTCTCACCCATTCTCGTACACCCATCAAGCACAAGATCTCAGGAGTGCCACTCAGCGGTGGTAGCAACAGCTGATGCGAGTCTCGCAAGCCGAGACGCTCTCGGATCAAGCCCCATGACACGCTCTCATGCGGACGAACACGGGGAGCAGTGTCCGGGCGTACGGTGTCTCTCGCGGCGCCGCAACACCGTTGCCGCTCCGTTTGATCAAGTGTACCGAGACGCGGCGACTGAGTGGACTCCGAACCCGCTCACCACGTGGGGCATCCTCAAAACCAGTGTCTCGACTACTTGCAATTGCAAGGGCTTCTCGGTAGGGGAGTCCCGGGGCATGCTCAAACCCAGTGTCGCGACTACCCACCCTCCTCCGCGACCAACCGTACAACCCGGTTGACCAGTAACGGAGCAAACACGTTGTCGACATCTGCAGAACGATCTTCTTTTATCTCGCCTGGCAACGGCGGATCGGTTCTCAGGGTGCCACGCTCACCGCGCAGCCTTGCGTCCCTGAGAGATTCCGTAAAAGGCTCCAATGAGAACACTGCTGAAGACACCAGCGAGAACAAGGACTGTGAGCGAGCGGACGGTAAGGTCGCTGCCTTGGCTTCGGAGCTGCTGAAGCAACAGGGTTAACCCGGATACCCAGAGCAGCGCGAGTGCCACGGCCATGAGCACGAGGGGTCGCAGCGACTGCCAGCCATCCCTCCATGACCACCGCACGTTTTGCCCTAGCCGAAAAGCGCTGCGGAGACGCTCGCGCTCATATATCCACCAGCCCGTTGCCAAGACGACCAACGCGTACAATCCTCCCAAAAGACCCAAAACTCCTGCGACTGCACCGCTTTCTGTCTCCAGCTGGTATGTGGTGAGAGTAGCGAGCAGGGTAGTCACAGCGGCCACGACGATGAGGCGCAACGCTGCCGCACGATTAGGAAACTGCTCAACGGAAGCCAGGGAAGTCGCTGCTATCCTCAAGGCTTCCTCAACCTCCCTGGTCAGCGGTATCCATTCAGCGGTACTCATCTGTGCTCCCAAAAGCTCAGCCAGTGCCCCGAAAAACTTCTGCGCGCGGTGTTGCCAAAGAAGCGTAACCAGTCGCGACCCACGTTGCACGGATCGCAGTGCCACGCAGCCGAGGCCGGCTGCTTCAGCACACCCAGGGATGATAGCGACTGCCCCCTCGATGGACACTCGTTCTTCTCTTCGCTCAATGAGCGGCCACAGAGCGACCAGGGCAGGACCAACTTCACAATAGGACACACCGAGGCGATCCCACTCGCGGCGCAGCTGTTCGAGCGCCGTGTTCTGGTCATCTACCACCAGACACCGAGCAGCAACCAATTGGACAGCCTGAGGCCGACCGCGGCGAGTAAGAAACCAAACCGGAACGAGGAGCACGCCCGTCGCCGCGACGATGACCCAGAGGAAGAACCAGAAAAAGATGAGATCAACCAGGCGATCCTGTGTTGGGGGCCTCGATCCCACTAAGCCCGCCACCAAGAACCAGAGTGTCAAAGCGGCCAGCAGATGAAGCCACGCGAAAAGTGACCACATCGCCACACGCCGTGTTCGCGACGAAAAAAGGGACAGAAGTGACAGCGGTGGTAGCCAGGCCAGGAAAATGGCCAGGGCAGAGTACTCCGACGGAGCGCTCGCCGAGTCTCGGGAATGTTTCTTCCCTGTATCCCGCTGCGGCCAACGCGACATCATACCTTCGGTGGACAGCAGCGCTGGCACGGTCACAAACGATACAGCGCGAGTATATGTCGCTGCGTTTCCGGTGTCTCCTCACCGTCGAAGCTTTCGCTTCACATTCAGACGTGTACGCGCAGCCGGAAAGACGACGGTGCCGGACAAGACGTGACACCATACCGTTTGGCTCTCTTCCCGGAGAGATGGCCACTTTGTGAAGGAGATACTCCATCACGACATCGGGTGAGGAGTTACCATGGATATTCTGCTCATTCAGCTCTGCTCGAGCATGCTGCCCACCTGTCGTGATTTGCCGATGATTGCGTCCGCAGTCATCCACCCACAAGACGCTGCTGCTCAATCAGCCTGGCCAGGTTACATGGCACGACGCTCAGGTCAACCAAGGGGCGAGCGAACGAGCGGCTCGTGCCGCGACAGCCACTGCAAACGCTCCTTCGTTGGTCAGTTCGGGACTTTTCCCTATTCCGGACCGGCCTCCAGGTTTGCAACCGACAAGTCTCACCACCGTAGTCCCACGCACCCGCTTCTCCATGCTGCAGCAGGGGCTCGGAGAGGCGCACGGTCCACGGAGTCCAGCCCCAGACCGGTCAGCACGATCTTCAAACATCCACGACGGTGACGCTTCATCATGACGTCTCCGCCACCACCGCGGCGAAGTTCGGAGCAGCCCTGGAAATAGTGGTCAGGCAAGTGTCGTCAACGGCAAAGTTTCGGTATGGATCCTCAGGAAGTCCTCAGGCGCGGTATCATGATGCCCCCTCACCGAAGAGGACAACCGAATTGCAATCGGTGACAGGCTGTTCACGAACGGCGACCATCTTGGTTGCCCGCTCTTGAGCTCGCTTCTCCACATTCCACAAATGGAGAGGAACCACAAATGGCCTTATTGTTATCTCCGGAATTCACACGGCTACTCTATGCTCCCATGCCCTCTGCTTGCACACCCGACTGCACCTCATAGTCACACAACCTGTCCAGAAGTCTGAGTCGATCGAATTTCTGCAGGCCGCACACACAGCTAGCGGCAACAAAGCCATTGAAGCCATCTACCTGGCTTCAACGAGCACAAAGGCAAGATCGAGTGTCACACGCTGTGTATTGAGATTGTGCAATTCAATCGCACCGCAGTATCCGCCTATAGTGCCAGTAGGGACACTGTTCAGTTGGTTCCAAACACCTTGCTGACCACTCTTCTCAGCACCAACCCAGCGCCGCTCGGACTCAACATGGTCCAGCTGGACGTCGCAATGGCAGTAGCACAGGCGGGAAGTGTAGCCACGAGCGCAAGCGCACTGAAGACGTCGCTGTCCCTTGGTGCAATAGTGAGTTGCATGCACCCGTTTGCACGCACTGCCACATTTGTGACGTCACTTGGCACTTGCGCCGACGGCGGCACCGCAACCAGGCAATCAAGAGTGAGCGGTGTCATGCTCACCTCCAACGGCGCTGAGGCAGCCGGTGTCACCCTGGTACCTGGTGATGCTGCTGGAGTCACTGCGGGTGGCATCGTGATCGACGTCATTGCTCCGCCCCTCGAAGCTGACTGCGTCGTTGCAACTGGCATGGCCATCGTCGACGGCGGAGTCCTGGCCACAACCGGAGCTGCAGACCGTGTCATCACAGCACTTGGGTAAGGCCCTGGCGTCGCTGAGCGTGGTGTTGCACTTCGCAGGATGGACGGCGCCAGACAGTCGCCGATGATCAGCTCGAGGAGCACGAGCGCAACGGCACTCGACCAGCTGTACTGTGCTCCGCTCCCCAACGCGCTCCCTCTTGCCGCCGTGATACCCCCGCTTCGAACACACAAGGAATCGTGGAAAGACGTACCGCGAGCCGGGCGAGACGCGTACCTCAGGGCAGAATCCTGGATACGACTCGCGTGCCCGGCCTGGCCTCTGCCTTACCCTGAGATTGGAGATGCGACGTCACAAGGGTACGGTGGCCTGTCCCTCCCTTTTGCATGTCGCTCAAGACTGTTTGGGGACATCCGAAGGCAAACTTCCACCTGATTCGGACGCGGAGGGACCAAAGGTGGAATAGCGCTCAAGCTAGTTGCCGATCGTCCGAGCTCAATCCGTACGCGGAGGGACCACAACCTGCCGAAAGCCCGAGGAGGGGAAGACTGGAGCCGGTGGTCGGATTCGAACCGACGACCTGCTGTTTACGAAACAGCTGCTCTACCGCTGAGCTACACCGGCCTTGAGAGCCCACGCCGGGACTCGAACCCGGGACCTCAATCTTACCAAGATTGTGCTCTGCCTCCTGAGCTACGTGGGCCCAGGCTTAACACTACCCGTCAGTATAGCCAGTTCCTGTGACTGGTGCAAGACGTGTGCCCGCGTAGACCGGCCCGAGTCGTCTCGCGCTGGTCTTTCCGTATCGTCGACACTACACCCCCCGAACGCGCACTTCCCCGCCACTGCAGTTGTCCCCAACACCAGTCGATTAGGATTCCTACCCGCCTCACCTCAGCGAGCCTTAGGCACGTTTATTGGGCAGCCGCTCACCGGCTCCTCTTATCACTCCGTCGTGTGCCATCCTCATCTCAGGAGAAGCGACTGCCGCGCATCGGCAGCATGCAGACCAGTGCTTGCCTACTCCACCCGAGAAGCGTCAGGGTGACGGTCTGCAGCACCCTGAGCTCAACATGAGATTCCGAGCACCGCCGCTCCCCGCACGCGTCCCGTGCGGAGATCCTCGAGTGCTTGATTTGCGTCCGACAAAGGATACAGCTGTACTTGGGTCCGTATGGGGACTTGCGGAGCCAGCTGGAGGAACTCTTCGCCGTCCTGCCGTGTCAAGTTGGCGACCGATCGGACGACGCGCTCTTCCCAGAGCAGCGCGTACGGGAACGACGGGATATTGCTCATGTGGATCCCGGCGCAGACGACCACGCCACCCTTCTCCACTGCCCGCAGCGCTTGCGGAACCAACGCCCCGACTGGCGCGAAGATCAGGGCAGCCTCAAGCGGCTCAGGTGGGAATTCGTCAGATCCGCCAGCCCACACAGCACCAAGAGAGCGAGCAAACGCTTGTCCCTCCACATCACCCGGGCGCGTAAAGGCATACACGGCGCGCCCTTGCCACACTGCGACTTGCGTCAGGATATGAGCCGCTGCACCAAAGCCGTAAAAGCCAAGTCGGCGTGCCCCCGCAGCGAAGCGCAGCGCGCGGTAGCCGATCAGTCCAGCACAGAGAAGGGGTGCCGCTTGCTCATCAGGATAGCCATCCGGAATTGGGAAACAATAGCGCTCGTCGGCGACTGCGTACTCAGCATAGCCCCCGTCGAGTGTGTAGCCGGTGAAGCGGGCGCGATCACACAGGTTCTCGCGCCCGCTCTGACAAAATCGACACTCTCCGCACGTCCACCCAAGCCACGGAACACCAACGCGCTGCCCAATCTGGTAGCACTCGGCACCGGGCCCCTTCTGAACCACTTCCCCAACGATTTGGTGTCCAAGGATTAACGGGAGCTTCGGGTTCGGCAGTTCTCCATCCACAATGTGCAGATCAGTACGGCAGACTCCACAAGCACGAACACGGAGGAGCACCTGCCCCGGACCAGGCTCGGGAATGGGAAGCTGGCGCAGAACAAGCGGTTGTCCTGGCCGTTCCAGGATCATTGCCCGCACGGCTACAACTCATCCTCCGGCACAAAGGCTACAAAGCGGCAGAACGCGGCCTCGCCGCCTTTAAACCGCCATGGGAAACAGCCCACCATGACGCGTCGATCCAGCACCTTGTCGATTTCACCCCCCGCGTTCTCAATGTGAATGACACCATGGGGGAAAAGGTGAAAGTGCATCACTTGGTAGTCTCGGTCCGGCAAAAGTTCGTCGATCCGTTTCCCATGTTTTGCTTCAAGCTCCGGTATCAGATCTGCGCGGATTTTCCGAATCACTGTGTTGAA
Organism: Thermomicrobium sp. CFH 73360; assembly: GCF_023806465.1. GTDB lineage: Bacteria > Chloroflexota > Chloroflexia > Thermomicrobiales > Thermomicrobiaceae > Thermomicrobium. The sequence goes on from NZ_JAMSLS010000007.1 coordinate 108,410, forward strand.
CGGGTGATCTGCCGATGCACAGTCAACAGCCAGCCAAGCGATCTTGCGCTGGAGCACCCACTCTGCAAAAGCACGCGTTGGGCCCGGATGTTTGATGAAATATCGTGTCTCGTCTGGCTGCCGGAGTGCAGGGTCAGTGGCCCAGTCACTCGGGTAATAATGGTGATACCCTGTATGGATCACCAAAATGTCACCCGGTTGAATGGTGATTCCGGTGTCTTGCTCCCACCGTTCAAAGTGTTCCGGCCCGTAAACGTCGTAGTCACCAATGCCGTAGCGTGTCAGATCGACGATACACGCCCACCCCACCAGCTTACTCAGGGGGATTGAGGCGATGTCCTCACCACCAGTAATAAAGTGCAGCGGGGCGTCCAGGTGGGTCCCCACGTGCAGGGTCGAGGAGATCCACTGCCCACCAGCTCGCTCGAACGCCACCCGCTTGATCCACTTGACTGTCGGGCCCTCGTAAAGGGCAAAACCCGGCGTGTGAATATCCCAGTCTTGAGAGAGATCCAACACACGGCAGCGCGCGAGATCAACCACCATCAGTCTGACGTCCTTTCCCCGATTTCACTTTCGGGAACGGTTGGCAAACCGTTCCCATGGTCCTCCCGCCTCCAGGGCGACACCGCTGTTGGGGAAGGAAAAGCTTTAGGCGGGAGCCCCGCTGCTCTCACTCTTCAACAAAGGCAACGGCACGACAGAACGCTGCCTCACCACCCTTAAACAACCAGGGGAAAACGCCAAGCGTCAGTCGGCGGTTATGGAGCTCCTTCCGCCCTATCTCTCCACCAAGATTCTCGACATGAATGCAGTCATGCGGGAAGAGCGCATTGTGTGTCAACTGGTAGTGTTCCTCGGGAAAGAGCTCGTTGAGCTTCTCGCCAAACTTCTGCTCGCAGATCGCACGCACGCGCTTCCACTGCTCAAGACCACCACGCCCGAGGAACCGACCAATCGGCAGATTCATTGGGTGATCGGTTGAGACCATATCCACACCCCAAATTTTGATCTTCTTCGCAATCAGCCAGTCGACGATCGAGGGGTGCGGGCCAGGATGGCGGAGCAAGTACTTTTCTTCGTCCGGCTGCTCACCGAACTGGGCATACCGGTGCCAGCCAGTGTGGATGAACAGAATATCGCCCTCGTGGACTTCTACCCGCTCCTCAATCATCTCCGGCGTGAAGATATCGAGTTCGTCGAGCACATCCGAGAGATCGACGATGACCCCCGGACCGTAGAGCCACTCGAGAGGGATCTGATCGATCGTCTTACCGCCCGTGATGAAATGCCGCGGCGCGTCAAGGTGCGTCCCCATGTGGTTTGAGGTCATGATGTACTGGGCGTTGACCCCATGCTCCGCCTTGCGCTTGATGTACTTCACCTCGAACGGCGGATAGAACGGCCAGAATGAGACCTCCTGATTGAGCGGCTGCGAGAGGTCGTAGAGTTTCACGGTACCCATCGCACTCCTCCCTTCCCCTTCATCAAAACCGGTTCTGAATCCTCCACAAGCGATAGCTCATCCAGGCTGAAGCAAACCCGCCGACATGACGACTGGGAGGGTCCCGATCAGCGCACGGGATCTCTTGCCCCTGCCGTCACGATGACTCGGGATGCGTCATCCGCCAGAGCTGGTCAGGATCGAGCGGCATCCGGGTGATCCGCACGCCGAACGGTCGCAGCGCGTCTTCGACCGCCGCGGCCACGACCGCGGGCATCGGGATGGCCCCTGCCTCACCAACCCCTTTCACCCCAAGTGGATTGAGGGGCGACGGCGTTTCTTGATGCGCAATTTCCATCCGCGGGATCTCCATTGCCGTTGGCATGAGAAAGTCCATGAAGCTCGCATTGAGCAGTTGTCCGTTATCGTCGTAGTGAAGCTTCTCGTAGAAAGCACCTCCGATCCCCTGGGCGATCCCACCGTGCACCTGCCCCTCGACGACCATCGGGTTGATCATCTTCCCGCAGTCGTGCACGACCCAGAGCTTTCTGATGTGGAGCTGACCCGTCTCGATGTCGACCTCGACGAGCATACCCACCGCTCCACTCGCCCAGGTCGCGTGTGGTGGCGAGTAGTACTCCGTCGCTTCGAGAGACGGTTGCTTTCCTGGCGGAAGTGTCGGTCCCGTCCAAGGGCGTGGTCGCACAACCAAATCTCCGGCATAGGCATACCGCAACGGATTCGCAAGCTGTGCAAGCTGTGCCCAGGTAAAGCCCCGCTCCGGCGCACCCCGAACGTAGACTCGTCCATCTTCGACCACAAGGTCCTCTACCGCAACCTCCAGCTCCTCGGCAGCAAGTTGCAACCCCTGTTCGCGGACCTTGCGCGCTGCAAGGGCTACCGCACTCCCGCAGACCACAGCGCTGCGGCTCGCGTAGGTGCCTGAACCGAACTGGAAGTGCGCAGTGTCCCCTTCGAACACCTGTACCGATCCGACCGGCACCTGGAGCTCCTCGGCGACGATTTGCGCAAGGACTGTCTTATGCGCCTGCCCCTGCTGCGGCATACCGGTCGCCACATATACCTGACCCGTCGGTTCAACGCGGACCGTGGCGCCTTCGTAAGGGCCGATCCCGGTGCCCTCAACATAGCACGCAATTCCAACGCCCACGAAGCGGCCTTCCGCCCGCAGGCGCGGCAGCTCCTCACGCACCAGCCGGTCATAATCCATTTGCTGCAGTAAGAGATCAAGCATGCCCGGGTAATTACCACTGTCGTAGCGAGTCGGCGCCCCGTCTTGGAAGATCAGGCCGACATCGTACGGAAACTCGTGCGGTTGGATGAAGTTGCGTCGCCGTACCTCTGCGCGATCCAGCCCCAGTTCGTCAGCCACGCGATCCAAAAGGCGTTCCATCACAAAGGCAGCATGGGGGCGCCCAGCACCGCGATAAGGACTCACTGGCACGGTGTTGGAATACACAGCGCGGAACTCGACGTGATAGTTGGGTACCTTGTACGGACCAGGGAGTTGGCACGCCGTGATGATGGGGACGATGATCCCATATGGCGTGTAGGCCCCTGCGTCGTGCAGGAAGCGGTCGCGAATCCCGAGGATGCGCCCCTCGGCGTCCACCGCGATCTCCGCGTCGTGGATTTGTAGACGCTCGTGATTGGTACCCACGAAGTGTTCCAAGCGGTCCTCAGTCCACTTGATCGGGCGCCGCAAGGTGAGTGCAGCGTAGGGGACCAGCACTTCTTCTGGATACACCATGATCTTGCAGCCAAAGCCGCCCCCGACGTCCGGCGCAATCACCCGCACCTGCGTCGGTGCGAGTCCAAAGAGTGCTGCCAGTGCATTGCGGATCACGATCGGCGCCTGGGTCGTGTCCCAGACTTCGAGCACACCCTCCACGTCATTCCACACGGCAACGATGGCCCGGGTCTCGATCGGCATCCCAGCACTGCGCTCGATGATGAGTCGCTCTCGGAAAACATGCGCCGCACGGGAAAAGGCACCCTCTGGATCGCCGACAATGCCGACGTAGTGCGCCGCAACGTTGGTTCCGAGTTCCTCGTGGACAAGCGGTGCACCAGGCTGGACGGCACGCTCGATGTCCACGACCGGCGGAAGCTCCTCCCATTCCACCACGATCGCCTCCACCGCGTCCTCGGCAAGGTAGCGACTCTCCGCGATCACCATCGCCACCGGCTCGCCGACGTGATTCACCTCGTCCTTGGCCAATGCATAGCGTGTGTATGGATGGGTGAGATCCGGATGTGGGATCAGCAACGGCATGCGCCGCTGGCACGGCCCGATGTCCGCATACGTCCAGACCGTGACCACACCTGGCATCTCGCGCGCGGCACTGACATCAATTGACCGGATCCGCGCATGCGCAAGCGGGCTACGCAGGAACGCCACGTGGAGCTGTCCAGGAAGGTCGATATCGTCCGTGTATCGTCCACGACCAGTGAGCAGCCGCGGGTCTTCCGCACGCTTGATCGGTTCTCCAAAGATTCGGGTCGGCATGGGAAAGCCTCCTACCCTTACGATTGTCGCATGAGCTGTGCCGCAGAGAGTGCCGCTTCAACGATATTCTGGTAGCCGGTGCAACGGCACAGATTCCCAGAGATCGCCTCACGAATCTCCTCTTCGGTCGGATTGGGATGTTCGGCAAGGAAAGCTTTGAGGACCATAAGCATCCCCGGCGTGCAGTATCCACACTGCAGACCATGTTTTTCCCAGAATGCGAGCTGCAGCGGATGGAGCTCCGACTCGCTTGGCGCGAGCCCCTCCACTGTCTCAATCGCATGCCCGTCCGCTTGCACGGCCAGGAAGAGGCAACTGCGTACCGGCTCTCCATCAAACAGGACGGTGCAGGCACCACAGACCCCATGTTCACAACCGACATGGGTCCCGGTCAAACCAAGTTCGTGGCGCAAGAAGTCCGACAACAGCAAACGCGCTTCAACCTCACGTTCATACGGGACACCATTCACCACCACTCGGATCACCCGACGTTCTGTTCCCACGGCTGTCATTGTCGCGCTCCCTCCCGCGCGCGCTCCGCCGCCAGGGCCAGGGCCCGCTCTGCTAACACACCAGCCACGTATCGCCGGTACTCTGCCGAAGCGTGGATATCGCCAGCTGGATCGATCTCACCACGCACCGTTGCCGCTGCCGCTCGCCAAGTCTCTGCAGCCACCGGCTGACCACGCAGTGCAGCCTCAGCAAGACGAGCTCGTACCGGCCGTCCACCAACACCGATAAAGCTCAAACGTGCCTCGGTGACCGTCGTGAAATCCTCCGCAAGGCTGACGACTGCTCCCACTCCAACCAGCGCATAGTCGCCATGCCGGCGCGCAACTTCCAGCCACGCGGTACCAGTGCGCGACGGAAGCGATGGAAATCGCACTTCCGTCACGAGCTCATCGGGCTCGGCAGCCGTCGTTAACAGATCGATAAAGAAGTCCTCCGCTGGCACGAGGCGTTGCCCGCGCCGGCTCGTGAGCTGAACCGTTCCATCGAGTGCCATCAACACTCCGGGGAGCTCGGCAGCTGGATCCGCATGCGCGACGCTGCCACCGACCGTTCCTCGCGTCCGGATCGGAAGATGCCCCACCCAGCGAATCGCCTCGGCTAAGAGCGGTGTGTGTTCGGCAACGAGCGGCGACCGTTCCACAGCACGATGCCGTGTCATCGCCCGCACCACGAGCGCACCGTTGTCGAGCTCAATCCCGGACAGCTCGTGCAGTCCGTTCAGATCAATGAGAAGGCTCGGCCGTGCCAGGCGCATGTTCAACATCGGGATCAAGCTCTGGCCACCGGCGAGCGGTTTGGCTTCGTCAGCCATTTCAGCCAGAACCGCCAAGGCCTCCTCCAAACTGTGTGGCGCGTAGTACCGAAAGCGCGGTGGCTTCATCGCGCATACCCTCCACTCACGCCCTCATCGTAACCCAATCGGTGCCGCTCCAAACCAGCGCTGTACACTCTCCAGTGATAGGGAGAACCCTGCAGTGCTGCTGCAAGTCGATCTGGTTGCGAGTCCTATCTCGCCCCTGATGAAAGGTACACCGCAGACATTCAGAGTCGCGGCCACCTATCCGCGGGCAGCGTATCTCACCGACACTGCTCACTGGATATCCTTGGTTGTCCCCGGCGCCTCGCTGCCCCCTGACGGTATTCGAATTGCGACCCCCATAGACCTTCGAGTTCTTTTCAGCCACGTCGATGAAATCCGCATCGGGAATGGTGCATTGGCGTTCCCGGACGAAAGACGGCTGTCGATCTCCCCGCGATGTCGCCACTGGAACCCGAAACCCCGCCTCACTCGTTCTTGCAGGCAGGAGCTCCACGCAGCCGCTTGCCAAATGGTTGAGGATCTGCTCGTCACACTCCCACAGGAAGACCCGAGTGTTGGACTCGTCCTCCACTCTGCTCTGTCGATTTTCGATGAACTCACCCGTGCCCTGGCCAACGGTCACCAGAGCGAAGTCATCACTCACACACGCCACCTCGCGGGACTCGGGCCGGGCCTCACACCTCTCGGTGATGATCTTCTTCTCGGCTGTTCCCTGGCCTTGACCATATTGGCACAAGAGCCAGCTCCGGACCATGACTGGCTGGCACTTCGCGGGCTGCTGGCACGCATTGCCGCTCCAGCGACAACCGCCCGGAGCGCGGCCTGGCTCCGTCAGGCGGGGAATGGCGAATTTGCCCGCGAACTCGCAGCCTTGGCACACGCGTTGTGCGCAGCCAACGCCCGCCTCATCGGCCGGCTGCTTAAGCGTATTCTGACAATCGGTTCGTCGTCTGGTTGGGCAACCGCGTACGGGGTGAGCCGGGCACTCTGTCTGCTCCTTGATCACAAAGGCGGACGGCCGCTTTGGCACCGCGGGGCTGGCTGAGCGGCTGGCGAACACGTTCAGACCGCGGTAAATCAGCGCCCCCGAACGGCCTCCCGGGAAACCGCGTACCACGTCGCCCCCACAATGGAGAAGCAGCAGATTGCGGAAAAAGCAAAACTCCATGCCACCGACTCCTCGCCGATGGCGTTAACCACCACGCACAACGTCACTTGCCGAAAAAGCCGAGAGGAGCTCCTCTCGAGCTCCTCTTGCCCTCGGACGACGGCAGGAGTATAGTCTGAATCGGTTGAGGCTGTCAACGCGGCCGAGGAAAGCGCATCAATTGAGGGGAGCGGACCTCTAGTCCTTTCAGCAACACAAGCCAGAGGTCGTCTGATTCACGGCCAGCCCTGTGGACCTAGCCCCGGGTTGGCCGGGTCGCTTTTTTCTCGGATCGGCATAAGGGGGGCCAAGATGGTCGTACGCGTTCACGTTGAACCCAACGCGTATTTCGACTCCGTCGCGCTCATGGCTGTGGCGGCGGCGGTTAATCGGGAGCCAGGTGTAGAGCTTGCCGCCCTTCTCATGGGGACAAGTCCAAACCTCGAACTCCTTCGCGACTCAGGCATGTGGGATGCATGTCTCGAAGAGGTATCCCCCAACGACCTTGTGATTGCGGTTCGAGCCAGCGACGAGGTGACGGCGACTGCAGCCATCGAACAGGTACTGCAACGACTCCGCGCGACCACTCCGGTTCGTCAACCCGTGGACACAAGCGCCGTTCCGAGAACGCTACGGAGTGCGCTCCGCGCCGCTCCGCAGGCTCGCATCGTCGCCATTTCTGTCCCGGGGCCCTATGCCCCGATTGAGGCAGAGGAAGCGCTCCGCTCCGGCCGGCACGTGTTCCTTTTCAGTGATAACGTCCCGCTCAGCGAAGAGGTGCGACTCAAGCGTTTGGCACAGGACCTTGGCCTTCTGCTGATGGGCCCTGACTGTGGCACGGCCTTTATCAGTGGTCTCGGCCTTGGCTTTATGAACGCCGTACGCCGTGGACCCATTGGGATCGTCGCTGCGGCTGGTACTGGACTGCAGCAAGTCGCCAGCCTCGTCGACTGGTTTGGTAGCGGCATCAGTCACGGGATCGGCACCGGCGGGCGAGACCTTGACGAACACGTTGGTGGAGTGACGATGCTCGCTGGTATCGACGCACTGGCAGCTGATTCGGCAACCGAGGTGCTGATCCTCGTTTCTAAACCCCCCGCTCCACAGGTCGCCCAACGCGTTCTCCAACATGCCGCACAGTGCGGGAAACCAGTGGTCGTCTGCTTCGTCGGGCGACCACCCGAACCGATCGAGAACGTCCGAATAGCTGGGAATCTCACCGAAGCCGCGCGGCTCGCAGTCCACCTAGCGACTGGGCGTCCGCTCGAGGACTTGGAGCTCCCGGGGCACGACGAACTCGCAGCTCGTCTGGCAGCCCAGCGTGCGGCACTTAGGCCAGGGCAGCGGTTTCTCCGTGGTCTTTACAGCGGCGGGACGCTCTGCGACGAGGCGATGCAGATCCTGGCACCCCGCATTGGTGATATCCGCTCCAACGTGCCACTCCGTGCGGATCTCCGGCTTACTGATCCGCACCGAAGCCAGGAGCACACCTTCGTCGATCTTGGATCGGACGAGTTCACGGTTGGGCGCCCACATCCCATGATTGATCAGACCATTCGGATAGAACGGTTGTTGCGCGAGGCAACCGATCCCACTGTGGCAGGGATCGTGCTTGACGTCGTCCTGGGCTACGGAGCTGCCGCAGATCCAGCAGCGGACCTCGCTCCGGCGATCCAGGAAGCACGGCGCAGTGCAGAACGCGAGGGACGATCACTCCCCGTTATCGTCGCGCTCGTGGGCACACGCAGCGATCCCCAGGACTATGAGCGTCAACGCCGTGCTCTCGAAGCTGCGGGCGCAATTGTCGTCCCCAGCAATGCCTGGGCCGCGGAACTCGCCGCGCAACTCGTCGCGTAAACGCAGGGAAGGAATGGCAAGATGAGTGACAAGATTCGTGAGTTACTGGAAAACACCCCGGAGGTCGTCAATGTCGGCTTGGAGCTTTTCGCCCGCGCCATGCGCGAGCAGGGGGGTCATGTCCATTCGGTCGAATGGAAGCCCCCGCTCGTCGAACCAAACAAGCAGGCACTTGCGTTGTTTAACGATCCGACCATCGCGGCTGCAAACCAGGAGGCAGTAACTCGCATGATGCGCGCCCAGCCGGTCATCATCGGGGTTGCCCGGGCGCGGGATGTCATTCCCGGAATGAGTGATCGCACGTTCCTGCACGCCGGCCCGCCCATCGACTGGCAGCATGCCTCAGGGCCGCTGCGCGGCGCGCTCATCGGCGCCATGCTCTTCGAAGAGTTCGCCAACACCCCTGAAGAGGCAGTCCGCAAGCTTGAGTCGGGCTTCGTGGAACTCGCACCGAACCATGAACACAATGCGGTCGGCCCGATGGCCGGTGTGATTTCGCCATCAATGCCGGTGTACATCGCGGTCAACGCCGCTGGCGAGAATCGCGCCTACACCAACTTTAATGAGGGCATTGGCAAAGTGATGCGGATGGGCGCCTACGCCCCCGAGGTAATTGACCGACTGCGGTGGATGAGCCGCGTCCTGGCGCCTCTGATCGGCCAGGCTTTGCAGCGGAGCGGCGGTATCGATCTCCGCAACATTATCGCCCAAGCCCTCCAGATGGGAGACGAGTGCCACAACCGCAACAAGGCCGCCACCTCGCTGTTCTATCGTGAGATTGCTCCCTATCTCGTCGAGTGCGATGCTCCAGCCAGTAATATCGCTGCTGTGCTTCGCTTCATTCACTCCAACGATCACTTTTTTGTGAATCTTGCAATGGTCGCCGCCAAGGTGATGGCGGATGCGGCGCACGGTATTCCGGGCAGCTCGCTCGTCACCACCCTCTCGCGGAACGGCACGGAGTTCGGCATCCGCATCTCCGGCTTGGGTGATCGCTGGTTTATCGGTCCGGCGAATGTCCCGCGCGGACTCTACTTCCCCGGATTCGGCCCAGACGACGCGAATCCCGACATCGGTGACAGTGCAATTACCGAGACCGCTGGCTTTGGGGGGTTCGCGCTGGCCGGTGCTCCAGCAATTGTCCAATTTATTGGTGGAACACCAGCTGACGCAGTGCGAGCGACGCTCGAGATGTACGAGATCACTGTCGCCGAGCATGAGGTTTTCCGAATCCCTTCGCTCGACTTCCGGGGCACCCCTGTGGGAATCGACCTCCGCGCGGTCATCCGCAGCGGCATTCTTCCGGTGATCGATACGGGTATCGCCCATCGCGAGCCGGGCATCGGCCAAGTCGGTGCCGGGATTGTACGGCCACCGGTTCGTTGCTTCACGGAGGCCTACCGCACATTCGAACAGCAGTACCTCGTCCAGCGCGGTGCCCTGCCGACATCTCAAACGAGGAGGACCATATGAGACGTGTTGTTGTCGCCCTCGGCGGGAACGCCATCATTCAGGCGGGTCAGCGCGGCACGGCCGAAGAGCAACAAGCGAACGTTGATCTCACGTGCCGCCAGCTTGCCGAGTTGGTTCTCGCGGGATACGAACTGATCATCACGCACGGCAACGGACCGCAAGTTGGCAATCTGCTCGTCAAAAACGAACTCGCTCGAGATGTGGTCCCGCCGGTTCCGTTGCACTGGTGTGTCGCGCAGACTCAGGCGACAATCGGCTTCATGATCCAACAAGCGCTCGGGGCCGAGCTTCGACAGCGTGGAGTCGAACGAGTCGTGGCCACGCTCGTGACCCGGACCGAAGTGAGTCCGGACGACCCCGCTTGGCAGGATCCAACGAAGCCGATCGGCCTCTACTACCCTGAGGAACGAGCGCGAGAGATCATGGCTCAAACCGGGCAGGTGTGGAAGCCCCAGGGAACGCGGGGCTGGCGGCGCGTAGTTCCTTCTCCTGACCCGATTGCCATCGTCGATCGACCAGCGATCGAACTCTTCATTGCGGCCGGCGCCATTGTTGTCGCTTCCGGCGGCGGGGGTATTCCCGTCGTTCGACGACCCGACGGGCGTTACGACGGCGTCGAGGCCGTTATTGACAAAGATCTCGCTGCTGCACTACTCGCTCATGAACTCGGAGCAGACGCGCTCCTGATTCTTACTGACGTCCCCCACGTCATGCTGAACTACGGCACGCCAAGCGCGAGCCCGCTTGAACAGGTCACCGCCAGTGAACTTCGGCGCTATCAAGCCGAGGGGCACTTCGCTTCCGGCTCCATGGGACCGAAAGTCGAAGCGGCAATCCGTTTTGTCAGCCGTGGTGTGGGTCGTCGGGCAATCATTGCCGCGCTTGATCATGCTCGGGACGCCCTGGAAGGCCGCTGCGGCACGCACGTTCTCCCGGACCCATGATCACATGGAACACCGCTTGCCTTGCCCTTCGATCTTTCGGACTGCTCTGGGTACCGATTGGCCAGGGAACTAGGGTACTCTTCGGCTAGTTCTTCTGTGCTCTTGTACACCATCCTGAGAGACCGAACACTCTGGGCAGGGGGTGATCGCTTGGGACTCACACGCACACCCATCCTGCGGTCGCTTCAGCCGCCAGAACGCCTCAAAACGACTGATTCAGCGAAGCGTCCCGGCACTCAACGAACGGTCTCTTGCTGGTTCGATGTGCAGGGCTTTCGCGCTGTGCTTGCCCTCGCGGTGTTTGCCTTTGCTGTCGCGACGCTGAACGTCTCCTGGTACGCTGGTTCCGACGCTATGACCAACCCCGTGCTCCTGGGCACCTACCAACCGGTCACAGATCTGGCCACTGATGGGCGATTCGTCGCTCTTATCATCGACGAGCGAAATCGCTCGACGCTGCGACTTCGCTCTCTCCTGGATGGACAAGAGATCACGCTTGCTACGACGGATGGAGAGCTGCATCAGGTTGCTCTGGTCCCCGATCTCGTCGTCTGGCAAGAACGCCCGTGTCCGAATTGTCTCGGCCGCGTGGTGGCATATCGAATTTCGACAGGGAAACAGGTTCTTCTGGCCAATTCTGCCGACGAGCAACTCCCGCGCGCCTGGGGACACTGGGTCGCTTGGAATTCACGAAACGGCAATGATCGACTTTTCGTCGCCAATGTGGCGACTTCCATGATGGATGTCAGCGTCACCTACGTCGCACCACCCGGCCATCACCTGAGTGATCTCCAGCTTTCCGCCGGACGACTCGTCTGGCGGGAAACGACTGAGGATGGTCGCTGGGTCATTCGAATGCAGCATGTCGCGGGATCTGATTCCCCCAGAACCCTGCTAGAGGGAACAGGCGAACCACCAGTACTCCACATCACCGAGGGGAGATTGCTCATCATCGACGACTCATTGCGAGTGGCCGCTCTTGATCAATCCACTGGAAACTTGACGATCGGCACATCCCCGTCAAGTCGCGAGCTCGTGACGTCGGATGACCGCTATACATTCTGGGTTGGGCCTTCACCGTCGGAGATGGGAATCGAGGCAGTAATCGGCTTCGATCTCGTCACAGCCAGCCGTTTCGTCGCGCTTCCAAATGCCAGCGGAATTCTCACGCTCGCCTCTGGCGGTGGCTGGCTCCTCTGGCTACAACGCACCGCAGAAGATCGTGTAATACTGTGGGGGGCACCGATTTCGGATCTCTTACCTTCTGCGCGGCGTGCCGCACCGGAAGCTGAAGATCCACGCTGGCGCTATTTCCCTGAGACAGGTCATTACCTCGCCAACGGCTTCCGTGCATTCTGGGAACGTTTCGGTGGGATCGAGTCGTTTGGCTATCCTCTCTCTGAAGAGTTCGAGGAATTCGATCCAACATCAGGAAACTTCCGTACTGTCCAATATTTCGAGCGTGCTCGCTTCTCCTGGCAACCGGGTTCCCCTGCAGCGATTGACGGAGTCGTTTTCGATCGTATTGGTGTCGAACTCGCTGAAGTGACCGATTTTCTCTCCTCGCGAGCGTTCCGCCCGGTTTCAGGAACGCTGGGCGGCATGACAGGTGGTAACTGCCGGTACTTTGAGGAGACTGCACACCGGATCTGTGACGCCTTTCTCGATCTTTGGCTCCGCCACGGGTTTCGCACGAGCGTCACGGAGCCCAGCGAGATGTCAGCGCTCCGCCGATTTGGACTTCCCATTAGCGAACCCTTCATGACCCCGGATGGGACGATTGTGCAGTACTTCGAGCGTGCTCGCTTCGAGTACCGAGCATCCAGTGATTCTGCAGCAGCCTTCGCATTCGGGCGCATCGGAGCGGAACTGCTCGCCAGGCGCGGCTGGATGCCTTGATACCTTTTACGGGAATACCGCCGGGTGGGTTTCCACTTGTTCAATCGCCTACTTCGCCGCTCCTCGTGAGCTACTAACTCATTGTACGTACGATCAAACGAGGCCGTTCCCTTTTGGCCGCAGCACACGACCGACAATGCATGGGCAAGGCCTCATGACACCACGCTCAGGAATCAGTATGCTGGAAAGCGTCGACTGGCCCCAGGGGAGGGAGCACAACGATGGTCTTCCAGGACCCGTACTTTCACGCTTTGCGTCGTCGACTGGAGGCGACTCCATACGAAACGTTCCGACGGCAGTTCACGGAACGACTGCATGCGGCTGTCGCTCCCAAACCGCGCCCTCCTCATCTGTCAGCCGAAGAGATCGAAGAACGCGAGCGGTGGCTGTACAAGGAAGGGCTCGATCTCTACCTCCCAGTGCTCCGCATTATCCTGCGTGCTCTCCGGCGGGAGATTGAGACTGGCTTGATCACACAGGGTGAACTTGATCCGGAGGAACTCGCCTTTGCGACGTATCAGCGCGCGCTCGAAGAACTTCGCCTCCTGCCCCAGTTGCCGCGCGACCGCCTTGCCTGGTTGCGGCACCTTGCGCGCGATACGGTGCACCGCGCTGCACTGGCCCAGCACAGTTTGCACCACCATCCTATCCCGGCTGCGAGCTCGGTTACCGCGCTGCCTCCGGTCCCGCAACCCACCATCGCGCGGCTGGAATCAGCACTCGCCGATCCTGATCTTCCCCTTCCGGACGACGTGATCGACGATCCTGAAGCACGCCGTGTGTTGGATCACTTCCTCGATCGTTTACCAGAACGATGGCGCGAGATTTACCTTCTCGCGGCACTGGATCGCTGGAGCGATGACGAGATTGCTGCTATCACTGGGCTTCTTCCGGATGAAGTTCGGGCGATTGTCCACGCGACAGTTCGGTTTCTCCGCGCCTGGATCGAGGAAATCGCGACAGAAGCTGCCGAATCGAAGGAGTGACAGTGATGCGGCGCAATGAAGAGGTCGCTCTTCTCTTGGACAACATCGCTGAACTCCTGATGCTCAAGAACGAAAATCCGTACCGTATCCGCGCCTATACAACCGCTGCCCAAAACATCCGTGCTCTGGACGTCGACATCGAGGAGTTAGCCAGACAAGGTAGACTGGACGAAATTCCTGGTGTCGGCAAAGCACTTGCTGCGAAGATCGAGGAGTATCTGCAAACGGGAAAACTGCAATATTACGAGGAATTGAAACGAGAAGTCCCTATTCAGGCCGTCGATCTTTTGGAAGTGCCGGGAATTGGTCCGGCCCGCGCGTACCTTCTGTACGAGAAGCTAGGCATCACAACGATCCAGGAATTGCTCCAAGCCGCACAAGAACACAAGCTCCGCGACTTACCTGGCTTCGGCGAGAAGCTCGAAGAGCGGATCGCGCGTGAGGCAGCACGCTTGATGCAGCGAACCAAGCGGCTCCTGCTCGGCATCGCCTTACCAGTCGCCGAAGACGTCGTTGCTGCACTGCGTGGAATACCGGCCGTGAAAGCGATCGACCCCGCCGGAAGCCTGCGCCGGATGAAAGAAACGATTGGCGATATCGATATCCTCGTAGGGACGGACGACCCAGAAGCAGTCGTCGATGCGTTCATCCATCTTCCTATCGTCAAGGAAGTATTGGCGGTCGGGCCGACGCGTCCTTCTATCCTCACCCGCGAGGATCTGCAGGTCGATCTCCGCGTCGTGGCTCCAGACGAATACGGTTCGGCACTCCTCTACTTCACTGGCTCCAAGGAACACAACATCGCTCTACGCACCTATGTACAGGAACGCGGTTGGAAGCTTTCTGAATATGGACTCTTCGATGAGAATGGAACACGCCTGGCCAGCCGTACCGAAGAGGAAATTTACCGCCTACTCGATATGGACTGGATTCCTCCAGAACTTCGTGAAAACCGCGGGGAGATCCAAGCAGCTCGGGAGCATCGCTTGCCGAAACTTGTCGAGCAACAGGAGATTCGCGGTGACCTTCATGCACATACTGATTGGAGCGACGGCCACGACTCACTCGAGCGGATGGTGCAGGCTGCCATAGCACGCGGATACGAATATCTCGTCATCTCTGATCACTCACCGTCACTGACCGTTGCACGCGGCCTCACCGTCGAGCGCCTGCGAGCACAGCGAGAACTGATCCGCCAGTTGAATGAGTGTGTGGCTCCCTTCCGCATCCTTCAGGGCGCCGAAGTCAATATCCAGTCTGATGGGACACTCGATTATCCTGATGAGGTCCTGGCTGAACTTGACGTTGTCATCGTCTCGGTCCACAGCGCGTTCGATATGCCCATCGAGCGCATGACCGAACGGGTGATCCGCGCTCTTGCGAACCCACATGTTGATATTCTCGGTCACCCTACAGGACGCCTTCTAAACTCCCGCCTTCCCTATGAGATCGATCTTGATGCTGTGCTCGATGCTGCAGCTGAGTATGGCGTGGCCATCGAGATCAATGGTCAACCCGACCGCCTGGACCTTCCTGACGTCTGGGTACAACGCGCAATAAACCGCGGCATCCTGATCGCCTGCACCAGCGACGCGCACTCGACTCGGCAGCTCGACAACATGAGATGGTCCATCGCAATGGCTCGCCGTGGATGGGCTGAATCGCGTCACGTGCTCAACACCAGATCACTTCCGGACCTCCTAACCTGGCTTTCACGTCAGAGAAACCATCCCCGAAAGCAGGACTGACACGGGTATGCACCTACCGTGTACCGCGGAGCAAGCGCACTCCACGGTCCTCGGCGGTACACGTACAGCCACAGTGCACACCGCCAGTGGAACCAGTGGCCAAGATCCCTGAAGTGGGCCAGCGCATCGATCGAAGTCTTACCCGACCTACCGTACCACGGTGCAACGAACACGATGATGTCGCCACACGGCCGCTTGGCGATCGCCATTGGTGTCTCCATCACTGGAGAGGCCGAAGTTGGTCGCTCGCCCGTTCCCTCGTATGGTCAGCCCACTACTTGCTGGTGGAGTTGGTGAGCGCGCCTCACATCGAGCACGAAGAAGGCCAGAAGGGCTAGGAGTTGGGAAATGCCGACCGTCGCGATGACGCCAAGAGAGGCATAGCGCTGGTACACGGCACCGAGCAGAATACCTCCGACCAGCCAAGAAAGACCAAAGATTGTGTTGAAGACGCCATAGGCCAAACCACGCGATTCGGGTTCCGAGAGCTCACCGACAGCTGCTCGCATCGTGGTCTCGACAAGTCCCATTGCGACGCCCCAGAGAAGCACCCCGAGAACTATGGCTAGGAGAGTCGTCTGGAATGCTCCGAAGGCAGCCAGTGCGGCGCAGATCGGCACCGCGATGAGTGTGAGCAGGCCATGACGGTCGTACATCCATCCCGCAAGGAGCGCAATCGCACCGTCGATCCCCATCGCGAGGGCATAGAGGAGTGGGATCACTGCCGCAGGCACCAGGCCCGTTCGTTCCACGTGGTAGGACAACACGGCAAAGTGTGCAAACCCGAGCATAACCATCCCACTAAAAATGCTGTAGCGCCAGAAGGCACCAGTAAGTCGACCCCGTTGCCGTTGGTCTGTCGCTGTCGCCCTCGGCTGAAAGCGCTCGAGGCGCTCTGGATGTGGTTCCCAGCGCCAAGAGAAGAAAAGGAGGACAATCACGGCTATTGCGGGAAGTGTGAGCAGCGCAAATCCCAGTCGATACCCGCTAACACCATCGATCGTGAGCGCGACCGCGAAGAGCAGTGGCCCCACGAGTGCGCCCACTTGATCCAAGGCCTCGTGGATCCCAAATCCCATCCCACGCCCGATCTGGCTCGCGGCATGGGACACAATTGCGTCCCGCGATGGAGTCCGTAACGCCTTGCCGAGCCGCTCCAGGACGATCAGGAAAGCTGCGAGCTCCCACCGATGCGTCAACGCGAGCAGCGGTAAGACACCAACGAGCGCATAGCCCACGATCGTCAGGAGCCAATACGAACGAAGACGATCCGCAATGTAGCCGGCGACGGTACGGAGCGCATAACCCAGGAAGTCGCCGAGTCCCGCGACGAGTCCGACGAGCGTTGCACTGGCGCCGAGTAAGGCAAGGTATGGGCCAGTGACGCCACGGACTCCCTCGTAGGTGATGTCGCCAAAGAGGCTTACGAGACCGAGCAAGAGGATCAACCGAAATGCGCGTGTCCGCCGTTCAGCTATCTCCATGACAGTCGCCCCTTTCCCCGCGACACCTGGGCACCGGGGCATCGGTATAGCACTCAGCGGAGCAATTCACAACCCACTCGCGAAGGGACGGTGTGATCGGAAATACCGGACATACCCGTCAACCGTCATCCGGTAGCTCCCCGATGCTAAGTGATAGGCGGGCAACGGTACACCCCCGCCACTGACGAGTTGGAGCTCCTCGTCGGTAAGCGCTTGCAGACGCTCGGCAACAAGCGCTGGCTCAGCGCCGAGCTCCAACTGCGCGCCAATCCAACCCGCCCACAGGAAAAGGCGAGCAAGCAGATCGTCAAAGTGCCAGTCCGGGTCGTCCACCGCGCCGAAGTGACCGAGACAGAGCCGAGTCGGACGCAACGCACGGAGACGCTCGATACTGTGTCGCCACAGGCCGAGGTCGATATCAGGGGGTGGCGTCGGTGGGAAGACGAAACGAAGTCCACCAATCCGGATGCCCGCGACATCGCCGGCGAAGAGCAATCCAGTCGCAGGATCGAGGTACGCGTGGTGGTGTGAGGCGTGACCCGGGGTCGACAGAGCGAGGAGCAGTCGTCCATCCCCCAAATCAATCCGCTCCCCGTCTTCGATGACGACGACGCGATCCTTCGGGCACGGCCGCACCTCTCCCCAGAGCTGCCCCATCAAATCCCCATAGATCCGAGAAGCACTCGCCCAGAGTCGACTCGGATCGATCAAATGGGGAGCTCCAACCGGATGAACGAAGACACGCGCCTGTGGCAGTCGTTCGAGCAGTAGTCCTGCGGCACCACCGTGGTCAAGATGGATGTGCGTCAGGACAAGTTGGCGAACTTCCTCCTCACCGACACCCAATTCTGCGAGCCCACGCATCAGTGCCGGTACGCTAGTACTTGGGCCGGTATCCACGATCGTCACACCGTTCTTGCCCTTGTAAACGTACGCAGCAACGGCCTGAGCAACTCCCTGAAATTCCAAGTCGACGAGGAACCACCCTTGCGCTAACTCTCGGACCTCCACGCACGCCCCCTTTCTCAAAGGGTCACACGCTCGTTCCACCGTAACTGAGCACGATGCGAGCAATGGATAGGTAGATGAGCAACCCTGTTCCATCAACGAGCGTGGTGATCAACGGTGTTGAGACCACTGCAGGATCGATGCGCAAACGCTGTAACAGCAGCGGCAACAACGTGGCAACCGTGACCGCCCACAGCACGATACAGATGATCGCGATGCTGACGGTTAGGGAAATGAGTACACCGGCTCCGAGGAGCTCAGCGCGGAGGAAGCCAGCTAATCCCATCACGGCAGCGATCAGGAGACCAGCTCCCCATTCCTTGGGCAAGATCTTTGGAATATCACCGAGCCGTAACCCTTCGATGGCGATCGCGCGTACCAGAGTCGTGACCACCTGCGAGCCCGCATTGCCCCCCGTCCCGATCAAAAGCGGGACGAAGAATGTTAGGGCAATCGCATGCTCGAGTTCTTCCTCGAAGGCTCGTAAAACCGACGCCGTATAGGTCCCCCCAAGAAAGAGGAGCAAGAGCCAGCCGACG
>NZ_JAMSLS010000008.1 GCF_023806465.1 Thermomicrobium sp. CFH 73360
CAAGTGCCGCTGGTGCTTGAGCGGGTTGGCCGCGATTTGTGATCGTGGCATTTTGATTGGTCAAGGGACGCAACTGGACGGGACGTTCCGCTTCCACAACCAGGCTGGTGAAGATATTGCCCAGTTTGCCCTCGTTTCTGCGTTTAGCGAGTACACGGTCTGCCCGGTCGACTCGGTTATCAAGATCGATCCGGATCTCCCGTTGGATCGGGCATGTCTGGTCGGCTGCGCTGTTCCCACCGGCTGGGGTGCCGCCGTCAACCGCGCCCGGGTCCGTCCCGGGGAGACAGTGGCGATCTTCGGCACCGGCGGTGTCGGGATGAACGCGGTGCAGGGTGCCGCCATGGCCGNGGTTTCGTTGGTGACTGCTGAGGTGATTGGTACTGCGGTTCGGGCAACCCGCAAAGCGGGACGAACCGTGATTGTCGGGGCATCAGACCGACGGATGCAGCGTATGAACATTACTCCGGTCGATTTCATGCTACTCGCGAAGGAAATTGTCGGGACAATCTTCGGCCACAATGTGCCGCGTGTGGATATCCCGCGCTTGCTGAGTCTCTATCGCGACGGAAAGCTGAAGCTGGACGAGCTCGTGACGAAGCGTTATCGGCTGGACGAAATTAATCAGGCTTTCCTGGATCTCGAGGAAGGTCGGCTCATTCGAGGTGTTCTGGTCTTCGATTGAGGAGAGGGTAAACCAATTACGGCCAACCTCGTGGGCGATGTCCTGGATGATTGGGGTGAGCGAGGCCAGCGCTTGTTCGCTGATACCGTTTGCGTCTGGCGGGATGTGCGCGATGAAAAAAGTGCCTCTTTTGGTTTCTCGGCCGTTGAAGTGAAGTGTTCGTGGCGAACGCAACCACGGTACCTGCATGAGGAGGTAATCACCTGAGATGGTGCCATCCGCGAACTCGAGGATTCTCTCGGCACGTTGGATGCAAAGTGGTGCGCACAGTGCGCTGCATCGGAGAGGCGTGGTGTTTTGGACGATCAGGCACCCCCTTGACAGCCGGAGCCGTGAGGACTATAGTGAGTGACGCTATGGGTTGCGTGTCGCTTCAGCACCAGGCTTGGTTTGCGTACTACTTTAGCCCGCCGGCGTTGCTGGCGGGGCACCGGGTGTTGAAGCGCTGACCCCGTAGCCCGAAAAGCCAGTGACGCCGGCGAGCAGAGGTGATGACCTCTGCTCGCTTTGTTTTATGGAGACCCAGAAGGGAAAGGAGCTGAGGTGATGATTCTCCGGCTGCGGCCCGATGTTGATCCGCATGACCAGCAGGCACTGTTGGACGACTTACACCGTTGGGGGTTCACAGTCACGACACTTCTGCGGGGCGGCCAACCGATCTTGGCGGTGAATGGACAGGAAATCACGGCAGGTATTGCCGCAGAACTCGCAAGGTACCCGGGCGTCGAGGCAATCGTGACACCTTCCGAACCATACCGTTTGGCCGCTCTCGCGAGTCGGCCCCGAGGAACAACCGTACGAGTTGGAGATGTTGTTGTCGGCGGTCATGAGCCGGTTATCATCGCCGGGCCCTGCACGGTTGAGAATCGAGAGCAGCTGCTCCGCACTGCAGAAGCAGTGCGAGACGCAGGGGCATCGCTGCTGCGGGGAGGCGCATTCAAGCCACGAACTTCCCCATATAGTTTTCAAGGTCTTGGCGAGCGTGGCTTAGAACTCCTTGCGGAGGCACGGGAGCAGACCGGACTACCAATCGTGACGGAGGTATTGGATACCGAGCAGGTCGATCTTGTCGCTCAATATGCAGACATGCTCCAGATTGGCAGCCGGAACATGATGAACTTCGCACTTCTGCGGAAGGTAGCGGCAACTGGGAAACCGGTTCTTCTGAAGCGTGGTTTTGCCGCCACCATTGAGGAATGGCTGCTTGCTGCGGAATACCTTCTTGCTGGTGGGAACGATCAGGTGGTCCTCTGCGAACGAGGGGTGCGGAGTTTTGAACCAGCGACGCGATTCATGCTCGATCTCAATGCAGTCCCGCTGGTGCGCCAGTTGAGCCATCTACCAGTGATTGTCGACCCAAGTCATGGGACGGGGAGACGTGAACTCGTGCCACCTCTGTCGCTTGCAGCGATTGCTGCCGGAGCGCATGGTCTTCTCGTTGAGGTTCATGTCGAACCAGATGCCGCGCTCGTCGATGGTCGCCAGTCGATCGACCCCGCCACGCTTGCGAGCATCGTCCGGCGAGTGCGGGTGCTCAGCGAGCTCGCTGAGGAACTTGTGACTGCCTGAATCAGAGGTACGCCATTGCGGCCAGTCCAGAGCGCGCGGCCCGATGGGCGCTCTCGAGGGTCCGCACTACCCCGAACGGATCGCGGGGCCCTCCACTGAACGCGTGCGAGGCGCGGGCGGTCCAGGCGATGAGAGTTCGCTCGACAATATCGAGCAACGCGCGGGCGGGTGCATCAGCCAGCGTTGAGCCACCTGCCTGTAAGTAGCTGGCTTGCACAACGGAGAGAAAAAGCGCGCGGACCGCGTCGTCAAAAGGCGCAAGTTCGGTGAGAAGGCCGGCAAAGTCTGCGGCGGCCGGGCGAAGAGCGAGCTGCTCCCAACCGAACGCGCAGGTTACTTCACCGTTGTCTACAAACACACTCGCCAGCGGGAGGTGGCCGAGCGTCGGTACAAGGGGTGCACTGACATGCAATTGGTCATCGATCCAGTCGAGGATGCTCTCGAGTGTCCCCCGCAACAAATCTGGAGTGTCGCGTATTACCTCGCGGAGTGTTGCAAGGCGGGTACGGTCGAGCTCAGCAGTACGCTCTGCAGTTGCCTCGATGCCAAGCGCGCTGGATGGAGTGCGATGTAGCCGTACCAGGAACCGAGCCAGGCTCACTGCAGCGGCACTGATCTGCCACGGAGCATCACACTCGCGCAAGACCTTGGTGAGTGCGGTTCCCGACGGGAGCGAGCAGAGGAAGAGCACGTTTTCAGGGCCTTCAGCCACGCTGCGGATCGTTGGCGTCGGTAATCCGGCAGACGTCGCGATGGCGTACGAGGTTGTGGGAGTGGAGTACTCCAATGTTCGGGGAACGAGAAGTGCCAGCAGAGAAAGGGTACTCCGACTCTTGTCGGAGCGGTCACGGAAGATGACGTGCCAGGCGTTCCGTCGGAATGAGGGCAGCGGGCGAAATTCTGTGAGTATCACCTGCTGCGCGGGAACGAGACGAGCGAGGGCGGCGTCCAAAAGTTCGGGATACGGAAACGTGTGTGACTCCATAAGAGACTCCTCGTCATCCAACGACACGAATCGGCTTCACTGCCGAGGATAACCTGTTCACGCATACTTTCCCACCGACTCGTTACAATGACGCGGCGGTGGAAGAGATGGAGTTTTGAGAAAGGAAACGCGGAGATCTCGTTGCGCGTCCTGGTTGTTTCGCCATTATTGCCCTACCCAGTGAGAACGGGAGGAGCGCTGCGCATCTGGCAGCTCCTCCGCGCTCTCGCGTTGGAGCATGATGTCACGCTCCTTGCCAGCACTCCGCCCGATGTTCCGTGGGAGGAGGCAAGCGAGGTATTCGCTCCGGTTCGTCTCCTCCGGGTGCCAAGCGCCTGGACTCCGGGTGAGGGACCAACGCTTGCGAAGCGCGTTCGTCAACTGCGCTCGCTTTTCTCGCGGCGATCCGCCTTTTACTGGACGTTCGCGTGGCCGCTTGCTCCTGTCGTCCGGAAACTCGGGGAGCATGCATTCGATGTGGTGCAGGTGGAATATGGACCTTTAGGGCTGTTGCCATTTTCACCGGAGATGCCGCTTGTCCTCGACGCGCACAACGTGGAGTACCGGGCGCTGGAGCGTATTGCTGGGCAAGCCCCCGTGTGGCGCCGACTGTGGCTACACCTGGAAACCGCTCGTGTCCGGCGGGACGAGCGGGCGGCTTGGCAACGAGCGACGTGGTGTCTTGCCACGTCCCGTGTCGATGCACACGAGATTGCTGCGGTCAGCGAAGCACGCGTAGCGATCGTCCCGAATGGCGTCGAATTGGACCGCTATCCGTTGCAACCTCCTGAACTAGCGGAGCCAGATCATGTGCTTTTTGTTGGGAGCTTTCGGTACTGGCCGAACGTGGATGGAATCCGGTGGTTCACCGAACAGGTGTGGCCGCGAATCGTCCGTTGTCGTCCCACGGCGCGGCTAACCCTCGTCGGTTTTGATCCGCCTGCGGAGGTGCGGCGTCTCCAAAGGATACCTGGGGTTGTGGTGGTCGGTACCGTACCGGACGTCTGGCCCTGGCTCGCCCGGGCAAGTGTCGTCGTTGTGCCACTGCGCGCGGGAAGTGGGACGCGTCTCAAACTCTTGGAGGCGCTCGCAGCGGGGAAAGCGGTGGTCTCCACGCGGCTTGGGGCCGAGGGGGTGGAGTGCGAACATGGACGCCATCTCCTCCTCGCGGAGGAGCCACAGGCCTTCGCCGAGAGTGTCTTATCACTGCTTGCTTCTCCGGAACAGCGGCGAGCGCTCGGTAGGGCGGGGCGGCAGCTTGTCGAGGAGGAGTACGCGTGGGAGCGGATTGCGGAGAAACTTCTCGCTGTCTACCGCCGATTGACGAGCGGATATGGTGGCTGCGGCACGTAGATCCAGCCCTCGCGACTGGCTTCAGGCGGTAGGTTTGATGACGGAGGGTTCCGCATCGTCACGAGCCAGGCGGTCACGGCAGCGACAATGCTATCGAGTCCATCACCCCCAGGTTGCGCGATCACGGTATCAGAGAGCGCCGGTGAGAGCGTGACACCAAGGCCCTGGAGACCCCTGAGGATCTGCTCCCGGGCAGCTTGTGCGTCAGTGGTTCTCCCCTTGTAACGACAGTGTGGTAGGTCGAGTGCCCGGAGTGATACTGCAGGGCACACTTCCAGAAGATAGGGCCGATCTAAGGCACGTGAGTGAAACGGGGCGACCGCGACCATGCGTTGCTCGACGAGGGGGTGGAGAACTTCTCTTAGCCATGTATCAGTCTGGAGAAAAAGGCGCAGGTTGGTGGGGGCAAAGGGAGCGTGTACCAGGCGATCCGTGAGTCGCTTGCGCTCGCGGCCAGAGGGGTCTCGCCCGGCGCGTCGGAGGGCGTCAGGATCAGGAAAACGACGGGGATACGTGCACAACCAGTCCTCCCAGATTGTATCCACGAGCGGAAGCGGCAAACTGAAGCATGCATCACAGCCGATGACGCTTGGTCCGCTGCGTGCGATGAAGGAAACAAGTGCTGTCGGAATCGGCTGGGATGGATATTCGAGTAACGTCCGCACCGGTCGGCTTTCTGCCACCGTGAGGTGATCGTGATCACCAAAAGCGACGGTGACCCAAGTTCGATCGGCAGCGTCTCGGGCAGCACTAAAGTCGATGCCGATGAAGCGCGTGTGCGGTTCTACTTCCATGCGCGTTCTTCGAGTTCTCGCTCCAATGCGGCAGCCAGACGGGCAAAGGCGGGAGGATACTGTCGGGTAAGAATAGCCTGGACAAGGGGCAGGAGTTCCAGGTCGACTGCTTCCGCGAGCCGGAGAACCGGTCCACCTGGCCGCTCGATCCATCTGCCTCCAAAGGCCAACCGAATAGTCTCACCAACGTAGGCAGCAAGTGGCTGCGCAAGCTCTGTGAGGTCTTGCGGACGCTCGCCACCATAGACCTCGGCGAGATGCAACCACTCGTCGAGGAGGTCATCGAGCACGACAAGCGCGTCCAGCGAGAAATCGAGTTCCTGACCTGTTGCCTCGCGAACTCGCTCGGCAAACTCTCGTGCCAGGCGAGACTGATCCTGTGCCATCACTCTCCCTGAGGTCAGTGTACCGCATGTTGGAGGGGATCGACTGGACAAGTATGGAAAGACGCAACCGTCTTGCTGAGATTCCCACTATTGCGAGAGCGGGGGACACAAGCTTCCTTGGCGCTTGTTTGGATAATCTCCCGTGGTTGGCGACGTAGCGATTCGGCTGCAGAGTCAATTGTGGAGCGATAGCGTCGGAGAACATAGAAGAGATGACAGTAGAGCCGCTCCTGCTCTATCCTGCGCCTGGGGAAGGACAAGAGGAGAAAGGAGTTGACGGTGCTGCATCCGGAGCGAAGCGTCCTTTCCGTTCCCGGTTCACGGCCAGAACTCTTCGAGAAAGCGTTGCGTTCTGAAGCGGATCTCGTTTTTCTCGATCTTGAAGATTCGGTCGCGGAGACTGCCAAGGGGGAGGCGCGCCGTCATGTGGTGCGGGCCTTACAGGAACTGGATTGGCGCGGACGTCCACGAGCGGTGCGGATTAACCCGCTGGACTCTCCGCATTGCTATCGTGACCTCGTCGAACTTGTCGAATCGGCTGGCAATCGTCTTAACATCATCATTCTGCCTAAAGTTGACCACCCCGACGAGGTCCGTGCGGTTTGCCTGCTGTTGAACCAGCTGGAAACGGCGGGTGGTATTGGGCATCGCGTCGAGTTAGAGGTTCAGCTTGAAACGGCGAGTGGCATTCTGCATGCGGCAGCAATTGCAGCAGCGAGCGATCGGCTGCGCAGTCTCGTTTTCGGCCCGGGGGACTACGCTGCCTCAATGGGAATGCCAATGACCGCGATCGGCATGACCGATCGCTGGGACGAAGTGTACGGCGGTTCTCGGCTCCACTATCCGATGCACCACTTGCTGGTCGCGGCGCGGGCTTATGGACTCCGGGCGATCGATGGCCCCTACGCTGATTATCGAGATCTTGACGGATTACGCCGTGCTGCTCTGCAGGCGAGGGCGCTCGGGTATGACGGCAAGTGGTGCATCCATCCAGCGCAGATCTCGGTCGTCAACGAGGTGTTCACACCGACAGAAGAGGAAATCGCGTGGGCAAAGGAAGTGCTGCGTGCCTATCACGAAGCTGAGCAGCAGCGCCGTGGCGCGACGGCAATTGGGACGACGATGATTGATGCGGCGAGCTTGCGGATGGCCGAGAGCACGCTGGCACGTGCTCGCGCGGCAGGCCTAGGGTTCTGACCCTAACACCAAGTGTTGGTGCGACTGTCGGATAAGGTTCAGTGAGCAGCATGACCTAACGTTGGCTTTTTCGCGAGGTGAACTCGCGTGCTGCTCGAGAAGAGGCTTTGCGGGATTTGCTGCCTTGCACTGCGCGCTCAGCCCTTGTGGTGGGCGATTGTCGGGGGCCGCGGTTCATGGTAGGGTATCGCTCAGCCGTCGCACTCCGCGAAGCGGTGGTGCAGGTCCGTCTGGCCATGCCTTGGTTGGAGGCGGGTCGTGTCGTTCGACCTGCGGCTCTGGTTGCTTATTCTGGTGAGCGCACTACTGCTGGTCACCATCGAGTTAACAGAAGACTATTTGGAGCGGAGTTGGCCGCGCGTACGTCGGCCAGCTAATGGCTGGGCTTCGTCGGAGGGGGTGCAGCAACTTTGGACAGTGGTAGGCGCGTTGGTTTTCCCAGGTATCGTTTTGCTTCTCTTGAATCTTGCTGTACTTGTTTGGCGTGACTTGTCTTTGACCCCGGTCTTGGTGCTGGGCGCGATGCTCATCGGCCTCGGCTGGGCCGGATACCTGCTACTGATCAGCCAAATCGGCGGACTCGATGATTATCTCGAAGGGATTGGAGCGACACTTCCGCTCGCACTGATGGCCGTCCTACTGGTCGGTGATCTGCTCCTCCTGATCGGTTTCCTTAGCTCGTTACCGGACGTCTCTCTGCGGCGATTGTTGCCCTAAGCGCTGGAACTAAGGTCGCGTGTCCGTTCTCCTCTGAGCGATATCCATTTTCGCGAACATAGTACGTCATGCTCTGGAGCATACTGATCGGGTCAATTTCGCGTACTGTGACATCGGGGGGAACGTGGAGGACCACGGGAGCATAGTTAAGGATGGCCCGCACTCCGCCTGCCACAAGACGATTGGCGACTTCTTGTGCCGCCTCTGCCGGAACAGCAATGATGCCGATGCGGATGCTCAGCTCGCTGATGACCCGTTCGATCTCAGTCTCGGGGAGGACAACTATTCCGTTGACAACTTGACCAACGTGCTCTGGATTCTTAGCGAAGATTGCCGCGATCCGGAAGCCGTTTGGCTCGAAGCCGCGGTAATGGGCGATGGCTTGACCGAGATTTCCATATCCAACGAGCGCCACATTCCAGACCCGATCGAGCTGCAGCACACCTTCGAGTTCGCGGATGAGTGCCTCAACCGAATAACCATAGCCCTGTTTGCCGAAACGGCCAAAGTAGGAGAGGTCGCGTCGGATCTGTGCCGCAGTCGAGCCGAGCTGCTGGGCGAGCTCTTCGGACGAGATTGTTCGCCAGCCGTCACGATGCAGCTGGCGGAGGGTCCGCAAGTACAGTGGTAAGCGTCTGATGACGATATCAGGAACCGCTCCGTTGCGCACCGCTCACTCGCCTTTCCTCGGTCGAGTTTCATCACAAAGACATACTCACCATGAGTCGTGTGGCGCAACTGTATCAATTCTGTGAGGGACGCGGCAACTCAACCGCGGAACCAGTTCGCGATAGGCAATCGGCGATCGCGGCCGAAGGCGCGCGGCGTGAGCTTGACCCCTGGTGCCGCTTGACGTCGCTTGTATTCCGCGCGATCGACCATTGCAATGACACGATCGACAATTTCGGGATCGAACCCCTCACGGATCAGTTCCTCTCGCCCCATGTCCTGCTCGACATAGAGTTCGAGCAGTGGATCGAGGATCTCGAACGGCGGAAGGGTGTCGACGTCTTTCTGATTGGGGCGGAGTTCCGCGGAAGGGGGTTTTGTGAAGACGCGCTCGGGGATGACCGGCGACAGACTATTGCGATACCGCGCCAGTTCGTAGACGAGAAGCTTCGGAACATCCTTGAGTACTCCGAATCCCCCAGCCATGTCGCCATACAATGTAGCGTAACCGCAAGCCATCTCAGACTTGTTGCCGGTTGTCAGGACGATCGGCCCAAAGCGATTCGAGTAGGTCATTAGGATCGTTCCACGGATACGGGCCTGGAGATTCTCGTCAGCGACATCGGGTTCTTCGGGTTGGTTACCCAACGGTGCAAGTACCTCGCGGAAGACGCGGTGTACTGGCTCAATGGGAATGACAATGAAGCGGATTCCGAGATTGCGGGCGAGCGCTTCAGCATCCTCCATACTGTGCCGCGAAGAATACCGGCTTGGCATCGAAAGACCGGTTACATTCTCCGGCCCAAGGGCGTCTGCTGCGATGCAGGCTGTCAATGATGAGTCGATGCCGCCCGAGAGGCCGATGACCGCGGTACGGAAACCCGTCTTGCGCACATAGTCACGGACGCCGGTCACTAGTGCTTGGTAAATCTCGGCGGTTCCCTCAAGGGGTATCCGTTGTCGGCGGACATGCTCCGGCAGCGATGGGAGCTGTCCATCTGGCACCGGCAGCGGGATCTCATGGTCAATGACAGGGAGCGTGGGATGCGGCTCGGAGCGTGCAAGCCACCGTCGGCGGGGATCGTGGAGCCAACTGGAAAGCACACGCGTGACAGGCAGATCAACGATAATAAGGTCCTCGTCGAACGAGGCACCTCGGGCGAGAACTGTCCCGTTCGGGTCAAGGACGAGACTGTTCCCGTCGAAAACAAGCTCGTCCTGACCACCGACCATATTGACGTACGCGAGATAGCAGCCGCAATCTGAAGCACGCGTTTGGAGCATCGTCTGACGCTGTTGCCACTTTCCACGGTGATATGGGGAACCGTTGATGTTGACCAGAAGGTCGATTCCCTGTGTGGCGAGGCTGCTGGCTGGTCCCACGGGGTACCAGATATCCTCGCAGATCGTCACGCCAAAGCGCAGATTCCCCCAGAGGAATCGATACGTCTGCGTCCCGCGAGCAAAATAGCGATCTTCGTCGAAGACACCATAGGTCGGCAGGTGGTGCTTGGGTACGACGGCGACGAGCTCGCCGCGGGCGAGGACGGCCGCTCCGTTGTAGAGCATGCCGCCTTCCACCCAGGGGACACCGACGATGAGCACCCGATCAGGGACGACATCGAGGAGCTGAAGGAGTGCACGGCGGGCTGCCTCGACGAAGCTCACCTTGAGGAGGAGGTCTTCTGGCGGATAGCCAGTGATGACAAGCTCTGGAAAGGCGATAATGGAGCTGCCAAGTTCTGCTGCCTGCCGTGCTAGGTCACGAATCAATCGGACGTTCCCAGGAAAGTCCCCAACCGTTGGATCGACTTGTGCCAGTGCAATCCGCCAGGTATCGCGTGTCACTTCGTCTGCCACCGTCGCTTCCTTCCCCCTTCTTGGCGATTGTCGCTTGTTTCTCAGTGTAACAGCGGTCAGCTGTGCTCGGTGCCGTACAATTTGAATCAGCATCCGGAACGAAGCGGCCCGAACGGGCTCGGATGGATCGTGAGGACAATGTTGCTGCAACTCACAATCCGAAACATTGCAATCATCCGCGAAGTCCAAGTGGAGTTCGGCCCGGGTTTCACCGCGCTGACTGGGGAGACCGGCGCTGGAAAGTCAATCCTCATCGATGCGTTGGGGCTCGTGCTCGGAGCACGTGCCTCGAGTGATCTCGTGCGCAGCGGCGCGTCGCGTGCCTGGGTCGAGGCGATCTTCGACGTCTCTCAGCTTAGTGCAACCGGGTTAGCCGCGGCACTTGCTGAGTCTGGAATCGTGCCGGAGGACGATCAATTGATCCTTTCCCGAGAAGTGCAAGCGAACGGGCGCAGTATCGCTCGAGTGAACGGGCAGGCTGTGCCGGCCGGGGTGCTTGCGACGATCGGCGCAGCTCTGGTCGATATTCATGGGCAGAGTGACCATCTCTCGCTTCTCAAGACTGAACGGCAGCTTGAGCTCCTCGATCGGTTTGGCGGATTGCTCCCGCTGCGCAGTGAATTGGCACGAGCAGTTCGTGAGTTTCGCGCGACGCTCCGCGAACTTGACCAGTTACGGGCCCAGGAGCGCGATCGAGCGCATCGCATCGACTTCCTGCGGTACCAGCTCCAAGAGATTACGGGTGCTCGGCTGCGGCCGGACGAAGAGGAGGAACTCCAGCGAGAGCGAGCTCGTCTGCAGAATGCTGAGCGTCTCGCGATGCTCGCCGCAGAGGTCGTCGCCAACTTGGACGGCGAAGACGACACACCGTTGGACGCGCTGCGGCGTGCAAGCTTGCGATTGGAGGAACTTGCACGCTTGGATCCCGACCAGCAAGGGCTTGTTGGGCAGCTTCGAGAAGCACTCTATAGTATTGAAGATGTCGTGCGAACGATGCGGGTGTACGCGGAGACGGTTGAGTCTGACCCCGATCGTCTGGCAGCGATTGAAGACCGACTCGAATTGCTCAGACGCCTCAAGCGCAAGTATGGCGCGACGGTCGAAGAGATCTTAAGCTACGCTGAGCGGGCGCGACGAGAGTTGGAGACGCTGGAATCGAGTGATGAGCGGATCGCTGAGCTGGAGGCGCGGGCCGAGGCGCTCGCGGCTGAGGTGGTTCAGCGCGCAGAGGAGTTGAGCCAGCGTCGGCGCAGAGCGGCTGTCGACTTGGAACGCGCGATGAGCGAGGCGATGCGGGCGCTGCGGCTTGGCCAAGGACGATTTACCGTGCTCTTTGACGATTCGGCTCGCCTGGAGTCGATTGTCGGGCGTGCTGCGACCTGCAGTGAAAGCGGTTGGGATCGGGCGGAATTTCTCATCGCGCCAAATCCGGGTCAGGAACCGCGGCCACTCGCGCGGATTGCTTCTGGTGGTGAGATGGCACGGTTGATGTTGGCCTTGAAATCGATCTTGTCTGAGGTGGATGAGACGCCGACACTGGTATTTGACGAAGTTGATGTGGGGATCGGAAGCCGGAGCGCACAGGTTGTGGGTGAACGGTTGTGGGAACTCGCCCAACGACACCAGGTCATTGTGATCAGCCATCTTCCACAGATCGCAGCGTTTGCGGATCGACACTATAAAATCACGAAGCATGTCGAGGAAGGAACGACGGAAACTCTTGTCCACGAACTCCGTGGAGAAGCGCGCCTGGAGGAGCTGGCAGCGATGATGGATGGCGTGCCGATCACCCCAGAGTCGCTGGCGAATGCACGGGCGATGGTGGAGCGCGTGGAGCAGCGGAAGGCGGCGCTCGCGGGCATCCGCGTCAGCTCGAACCGGTGAAGGTGCGGTCAGGGCCCGTAGGGGCAAGTGAAGGAAGGTGCGTCGTGCAGCCAAATTTGCGTCTTTTGAAGCAGGTTCAAGAGCAGCTCGCAAAGGTTCAGGCTGAATTATCTGAATTGGTGGTTGAGGGCTCGGCTGGCGGCGGGGCGGTACGCGTGGAAGTGGACGGTCTCCGGCATGTGCGTCGTGTGACACTTGATCCAGCAGTGGTCGAGACCGGTGATACGGAAATGCTGGAGGACCTCATTGCAGCGGCGGTAAACGATGCGCTGCGTCGCGTCGATGAGGCGGTCACAGCAAAGGTCGGGGCACTGGCGGGAGGGCTTGGTCTCCCGTTCCCCAGTGGATCTCTGTGAGGAAGAGCCATGAAGCTCGGGATCATGGTGGAGGGGCAGGAAGACGTTACCTGGGAGCGCTGGCTGCGCGTGGTGGATCTTGCCGAGGCCCTTGGTTTCGATTCCATTTGGCGCTCAGATCACCTCACTTCGGTCGTTGGAGCTTCAGAGCGGGCTTCCCTTGCACTGTGGCCGTCGTTGACCGCGGCCGCGCTTCGTACGAAGCGGATTCGCTTCGGGCAGCTCGTCTCTCCGGTGACTTTCCGCCATCCAGTAGAACTCGCCCAGCATGCGGTTGCGCTCGACCATCTCTCTGGAGGACGCTATGTGCTGGGCATTGGTGCGGGATGGTTCGAACGGGAACATCGGGCGTTCGGCTTTGTTCTACCGCCAGTTCGTGAGCGTTCAGAGCGTCTACGCGAGGCGCTAGAGGTGATTCGGCTGCTGTGGAGTGGAGAGCCAAGAACCTATCGTGGGCAACATTTCTGTCTTGAACAAGCTGTTCTCCGGCCACGGCCGCTTCGTCCGAGTGGCGTCCCCATCATGATTGGGGGAGGTGGAGAGCGAAAGACGCTGCGCCTTGTGGCTGAGTTCGCTGACGAGTGGAATCCAGGATTCACCGATCCAGATGGATTCCGTCGAAAGGACGAGCGTCTTCGCGCTTACTGTTCGGAGTTGGGCCGTGATCCTGCGACTATTCGGCGAACCTTGATGGCAGGATACGTCATCGGCCGGACGGAGGCGGAGCTCCGGAAGCGAGCGATGCGGCTCCAAGAATATTTGACTGGGGAGCAACCACTGTACTTCACGCGACGTTACGAGGCAGATGAGTTCTTAGCCGAATTGCGCCGGCGTTCGTGGTTCGTCGGGCGGCCTGCGGAGATTGTCGATCAGCTGCGAACGTGGGCTGCACTCGGCGTCGACCTGGTCATGCTCCAGACGCTTGATCTCGACGATATCGACCAGATTGAACTGATCGCCCGCGAAGTCCTACCACACGTGTGAGTTCGGAAAGTGCGTCCAGTGGTCAGGACAGGGTTTTTGCGCGTTTTATAAAGTTCTAAAATAGCGAGGCTCCTGTGTTGGAATGGTGATGCGCGGGGCGCGTTTGTGGTTGGGAAAAGGACAGTCGCATGCAACTTGGAGTGATGGTGGCCATCCAGGAAGACGTAACCTGGGAGGGTTGGCTGCGAGTAGTCGAGCATGCGGAGCGCCTAGGCTTCGAGTCGGTCTGGACCTCCGATCACTTATGGACCGTCTTTCCAGGAGCTGCACGCGAATCCCTGGCGATGTGGCCGGCGCTCACAGCGGCGGCGCTGCTGACCTCGCGCGTGCGCATTGGGCAGCTTGTCTCACCGACCACCTATCGGCACCCTGTCGAACTCGCGCAAAATGCAGTCGCGCTGGATCACCTCTCCGGCGGACGGTACATCCTTGGGATCGGGGCAGGTTGGCAGGAGCGAGAGCATCAGGCGTTTGGATTCCAGCTCCCGCCACCTAGTCTGCGGGTCGAGCGGCTACGGGAGAGTCTGCAGATAGTCCGGGCGTTGTGGCGTGGCGGGCCGGTGCACCACAAAGGCCGCTTCTTCTCGCTGGACGGTGCGGTGCTTCGTCCGACTCCCCTCCGTGGTGAAGGGGTGCCGATTCTGATTGGAGGTGGAGGAGAACGGCGCACACTTCGCGTGGTGGCGGAGTTTGCTGACGAATGGAATCCCGGATTCGTCGATCCGGAGTCGTATCGTCGGAAGAATTCGATTCTTGAAGAGTTCTGCCGGGAATTGGGTCGGGATCCAGCGTCGATCCGCCGAACGCTCATGATGACCTCTGTGATCGGGCGCTCGCAAGCCGAGCTCCGAGAGAAGGCGTTACGGTTCGCGCATTGGCGAGGAGAAGACCGAGATAGGCCCGATCCAGAGCGGATTCTTGAGGAGCTACGACGGCGGTGGTGGCTGGTTGGCACACCGCGGGAGATCGTGAGCCAAATTCGGGGTTGGGCGGCATTGGGTATTCAACGAATCATGCTGCATTTGTTCGATCTAGACGACGTGGACGGCTTGGAACTCATGGCGCGAGAAGTGCTCCCCGCTGTCAGTCGTTCGTAGAGAGTGCCGGCGGCGTAGTGGTCGCTCCGCCCTGATGGCACGGAGCAGGCATTCCTAGAAACGAGTCGGTGTCCGGAAGGGAGTAGCGAATGCGAATCGGCATTATGGTCGAGGGTCAGGAGGATGTTACCTGGGAGCGCTGGTTCCGTGTAGTGGCACTTACGGAGGAGCTCGGCTTTGATTCACTGTGGCGGTCCGATCATCTCTTCTCGGTTATCGGCGTGGTCGAGCGCGAGACCCTCGCGCTCTGGCCATCACTCACTGCAGTGGCGCTGCGCACGACTCGGATCACCTTTGGACAACTCGTTTCACCGGTGAGTTTCCGGCATCCGGTCGAACTTGCTCAGCATGCGGTGGCGCTCGACCATCTTTCCGGTGGGCGATACGTCCTCGGAGTAGGCGCCGGGTGGTACGAGCGAGAGCACGAGGCATTCGGATTTGCGTTGCTCTCGGTGCGGGAGCGGATGGAGCGTCTGGCTGAAGCACTTGAGGTGATCCGCCTCCTCTGGACGGGTGAGGTTGTCTCTCATCAGGGAACATACTACCAGCTTGTACAGGCGCAGCTTCGTCCTCGGCCGTTGCGTGAGGCTGGCCTGCCTATCGTGATCGGTGGGAGAGGAGAGCGCCGTACGCTACCGCTTGCAGCAAGGTACGCGGCCGAGTGGAACGTCACGAATGTTGGCGTGGAGGAGCACGCGCGCAAGGTTGCACTCTTGCATGAGCATTGCCGGGCGATTGGGCGAGATCCGGAGACGGTCGTCTGTTCGTGGATGGTAGCGCACCTTATCGGTCGCGATGGCTCGGAGCTGGAGGAGCGAGCTCACCGGTTGCGGCGGTGGTTCCCCTTCTGGAGTACGCTGAGCCCCGCAGAGGTGATCGCGGAGGCGAAGCGGCGCCATTGGCTCGTTGGTACGCCTGAGGAGGTTCTTGAGCAGATCCGGGCACGTGCCGCGATTGGTGTCCGCCGTCTCATGCTCCAAACCTTCGACCTTGACGACGTCGATGCACTCCGCTTGATCGCGACGGAGATTGTGCCGGCTGTCGCCCAGTGAGGGAGAGCACCGCGGGGATCAACCCGCGCGGTGCTCAAGGTCAGCGATGACTTGGAGCGCGCAGTTTCGACCCGGTGCGCCGAAGACAGCACCACCTGGCCAGGCCCCGGAGCCACACAAGTAGAGCCTTTCAATGGGTGATTCATAGCCCGAAAAGCCTGGTGCAGGGCGAAAAGCGAACATCTGGTCGGGCGTTATTTCGCCGTGGAAAATGTTCCCACCGGTGATACCGATAATCTCTTCGATATCGCGTGGCCCGAGGACGGTCATGTAGTCGATAGCGTCCCAGATGTTTGGCGCGTATTCGGCAAGGGTATCGATGATGTTCCGCCCAATTTCGTCTTTTCGCTCTTCCCAGCTACCTTCTGCCAGATCGTACGGGGCGTACTGCACGTAGAGCGACATGACATGCTTGCCTGGAGGGGCGAGGCCATCCTCCGTGGCGGATTGGATATAGCAATCCATGAACGGACGTGCCGAGGGACGTCCATGCTTGCAGTCCTCCCAGGCCCGCTCGAGATAATCGATCGATGGGTTGATCACGATGCCGCCCGTATGCTGCGGTCCAACCTCCGTACCGGGGTAGCAACGGAAATTCGGCAGCTGGTTGAGGCCGAGGAGGACTTTCACCACTGACCCCTTGACTTTCATCCGCGCGATCGCGTCGCGGAACGACGCTGGCAGATGGTGGGCGGGTACCAAGCGGAGGAATGTCCGCTGCGGGTCAGCATTGGAGAGAATCGCGCGGGCGGTGAAGCGGCGGCCATCGACAAGTCGCACACCTCGCGCTCTGCCGTCGATAACGTCGATCTCCGCCACTTCGGCGTCCGTGAGGATGCTGACACCGTGATCGCGACAAAAGCCGGCGAGGGCTTCGGCGATCGTACCCATCCCGCCGCGGACAAAACCCCAAGCTCCTTGATGGCCGTTGAGATTACCGAGCAAATGGTGAAACTTCACATAAGCGGTGCCCGGTGACTTGGGGCCGAGGTTCACACCAATGACTCCGCCCGTGCACAGAGGGGCCTTGATTTCTTCACTTTCAAAGAACAAATCAAGCACCTCAGCGATGCTCTTCATTAAGAGAGTGCGGAGATCCTCGAGTCCTTCTGGTCCCTGGAACGCCTGCTCGAGTTCAGCCAGCGTTGGAGCAGGTCGCAGGAGGAACGGACGGAAACGGGCGATCATGCGGTTCCACATTGCCCAGTATTCGTCCCAGCGCTCAGCGTCGCGACGAGAGAACTTCCGGAGTTCCTCGCGTGTGCGGCGTTCGTCCAGGAAAACCATGAGAGAGCGGCCGTCTGGGAAGGGGACGAAGTATTGTGGATCGAAGGGACGCACCTCATAACCGTACTTTGGGAGCTCGAGATCACGGACTACTTCTGGCAAGAGTAAGCTGCAAACATAGGAGCAAGTTGAGAGCCGGTATCCAGGAAAGTGCTCCTCGGTCACGGTCGCGCCGCCGATGATGGAACGCCGTTCGAGCACAAGCACGCGCTTGCCGGCGCGGGCCAGATAACCAGCTGCGATGAGGCCATTGTGGCCAGAGCCAATGACAATCGCGTCGTAGTCCGGTCTCGTCATCTTATCCTCCTTGTGGATCGAGTGCCACCTTCAGCTATATGGCATCGTCGCTGACAACGCAGCGGTTTGCAAGAGCGTGGTGGCTCCGCGTTACTGCGTTGCTCACGGGCATCATGGGACGAGTTCGGACCACTCTGTTCTCCATTCGCTCGTCCTTCATCGAGTGCAGGTGGGGGTGGTTGGACGGTAAAGGGGCTCCAGTGTGGTCAAAGATGTGGCAGTGGGGGACTATGCTGCTGCAAGCTGTGGATGTTTGGGGAACGGACTCTTTTCCTGCCGGCAGTCTTCCTCCCGGACAGCGCTGACGTTATCCGCGGTGCGAGGGGGCGTACTGTGCGTAGCAAAGGGGTTGAGGTCACAGCGGTGCTGCCATGGATGGTAGGGGATGTCGACACTGTTCGAGTCGAGAAAGGGCGTGAAACAGCGCACGAGGGGCTGGAATGGGACTGGCACCGCGATGCGGTGAGGAATGCGCACTGTGCCACGGAGTTCGAGAGTATGCGACGCCCAGCCGTGAACGGCTGGGCGTCCGACGGAGGTGCGGTCTCTGAGGGTGAACTTATGGCTGCTGTTGGAGCTGACGGATGTAGCTGACCAGCGCCCAACGCTGCTCGGGAGTGAGCAACTTGCCGAACCCGGGCATGTTCGTTAGGCCACCGGGATATTGGGTCTGGTGCTGGGGTGAGGTGTAGCCATTGGTCAGGATCCAGTACAACTCTCCATCGGTGCGGGCGACGACTGCCGGATCCTTAAGGTTGGCTGGCGGTACGGCGCCCTGCACGAGGCCCCAGTACACCGCGAGTGGTCCCTTACCATCCCCTTGCGGACCGTGGCAGGCGACACAGTTAACCTGGAAGAGTTGTTGCCCACGAGCCGCAGCTTGAGGATCGTTGGCCAGGGGATTCTGGAGATTGCGCGCTTCTTCGAAGGTGTACTGCGGCTCCCCGCCAGTGATCGGAACAACCCCAGCAGGGATGTCAAGTCGGGGCGGCTCCTGGGCACGGAACGAGTTCTGATAATGCATTTCGCTAAAAAAGTCAATAGGATAGGTGTTGCTCGAGACACAAGCACTGCCGAGAATGGTGAGCAGCGAACCTGCCAGCACTCCGAGTAGGAAACGGCGGCTCAGACGTGAGCTGAAGAACTGCCACATCATTCTGTCTCCCTCTCACCCCGTTAGCCCCGTGCCGGCTGTTGCCCGGCCTTGCTACCCTCGGTGAGGATGTCCTCAGGATTTGCCTTGCGGAGGGCTTCGATGGCGCGCGCTTCGCGCTCCGGTGCGGTGCGGACTAGGATTCCGATGTATCCCTGCGTAATGCGCGGATCGTAGAGTGCGCGACCGATCCAAGGAAGGCGCGATTCAAAGAGCACGCCGAGTACCGTGAAGATGAGGGCACCGAGCATCGTGCCCTCGTACATGATGATGATCATCGGAGGAATGGACAGGAGTGGTTTCCCTCCAGTCATGAGAGGGAAGGAGAGCTGCGTGCCGCCAGTAATGAGAAGACCAGCAGCGAAACCGCAGGCCGCTCCGATGAGGGGGAAGACGAAGAGTCGGTGAATACCAGACTCTTCACCGAAGGTCCCCTCAGGGTACGGTGCGTTGGAGAGCACCTCGAATTCGTTCCGGCTGAACCCAGCCTCGCGGAGCGCATCGGCTGCCGCCACTGCCGAATCGAGATCGCGGTAGAGTCCGAGAACTTCACGAATGGCCATTGTCGCCTCGCTTTCCCTTGCCTGCCCGCCGACTTAGAACTCCCGCACGATCGCGTTGACCACGCGCTTACCCACTTGCAGCTGCTGTGCGAAGTGCTGTCCTTCTTTCTCCTCCCAAACCGAGATCGGTGGGAAGATCTTGGAGAACACGAGCAAGAGGAATCCGACCAACGCGAAGGACCCAAGGACGATGCTGATCTCAACGATCGACGGCCGGTACCAGTTCCAATCAAAGGTAAATTCATACTTTCGCATGAGTCCGGGCTTAATAAGCCAGTAGCGTTCGGCCCACATGCCAACATTCACGAGGATCGAGGTCCAGAACATAATCTTCACGTTGCGGCGGAAGCGCTGGAAGATCCAGATGGGAACTGGGATGAAGTAGCCGAAGATAAAGATGAGAGCAGTGAAGACATTGAATGGCCACTCAAAGAGGCGGAAAGTCATGATCTCTGTCTCGCGTGGTTCCTGGGGATAGATCGCGAAGAAGATGTCGAGGAGGAAGAACCAGAGCCAGCCGGTTCCGACGGCGATAAGGAGCCGGCCGATCGCGTCGAAGTGCTCGAGCCGGATGTAATGATCGAACCGGAACAACCAGCGCATCAATGCCATAAGCGTGACAACCGCGGAGACACCAGAGTGAATAGCTCCGATAACGAAGTACGGTGCGAAAACTGTCGCATGCCAGGTTGGAACCAGCGAAACAGCGAAGTCCCAGGACACGATGGAGTGGACGGAGACGAAAACCGGCAAGATGAGACCGGAAAGCAGGAATCCAGCAATCGTCTGCATCTTCCACTGGCGTTCGTTCCCACGCCATCCCAGAGCGAGAATGGTGTACAGCACCTTACGCCAGCCGGTGGTGCGGTCGCGGGCGAGTGCCATGTCGGGGATCATCGTCGTGTAGAGGAAAAGCGTCGAACCGGTGAGGTATGTCAAGATCGCGCTCGGATCCCAGACGAGCGGGCCACGGACGTCCGGCCAGAGGTTACGCCAGAAGTCGTAAGGGAAGACCCAGTAAAGGGTCCGCCAGGGACGGCCGGTGTGGATAACAGGGTGGAGCATCGCCGTCATGAGGCTAAAGATTGTCATTACCTCGGCGGCGCGAGTGACCGGTCGGCGCCACTCTGCTTGAGTGAGACGAAGAATTGCCGAAATCATCACGCCGGCGTGACTAATACCGATCCAGAACACGAAGTTGACGATCATGAAGCCCCACATGTTCGGGCGTTGGAGGCCAGTGACGCCGAGGCCCCAGTAGAACATCCAGCTCACTGCGAACACAAAGATGGCGAGTACGGCGCCCAGGCCGATGAACCCAACCCACATCATCGGGGTCGTTGTGACAAGCGGTCGCAGGAGTTCTCGCGTAATTTCCTCTTCACCGAGCCGATGACGCTCTTGCATCGTATTTCCCCCTGCCTTGCTCTCCTGCACTCAACCGTGAGCGATCATTCTGGCTTCCCAATGACGATGAGGCGTGCGTGTTTAAAGGGCTTGTGGGCACGCAACCAAAGGCCGCCGGCCACCTCTGCGACTGACGGGAAGGGAAGGTAGCGCGCTGCCCAGAAAATGAGTGCTAAGGCTCCGGCAATCATGCCAACGAGTATGAGGATGTCACCAATCCCCGGGATGTAGGCAGCGGGAAGGGTTTTGAGTTCGTGAGCATGGCCAAGTAAAGCGCTATCAGGTTGAGAAAATGCAGCGGAGGTGAGTCGGATGCGATCGATGAGGTTCCCGACGAGGACGATGGCCCCTACGACTGTTGGGCCAGTGATACTGCGCCGAATGGGGTTCCACATCAGGATGAGGAGTGGCAAGGCGAAGTTCA
Organism: Thermomicrobium sp. CFH 73360; assembly: GCF_023806465.1. GTDB lineage: Bacteria > Chloroflexota > Chloroflexia > Thermomicrobiales > Thermomicrobiaceae > Thermomicrobium. Next base: position 20,720 of record NZ_JAMSLS010000008.1, read on the forward strand.
AGGCGAACGAGAGAATGAAGGGCCATCGATAGGTTTCAGCCATGAGAAGCTTCAAGATCTCAATCTCACGGGGGGTTCGACCATACCAGAAAATGATGAACTCTGACCACCAGAAGTAGAACCACAGCAGTGAAAAGGCGAGAAGGAGCTTGCCGAGTGCCCAGAACTGTTCACGTCCCAAGTAGTCGGTCTGGCCTCCCCAACGCCGCAACACCGCCATTGTGACGATGGTTAAGGCGATTCCCGCTTGAAACGAAGTAATCGTAAAGTACGCCGGGAAAACGGCAGTGAAGTAGCCGGGGATAAGCGCAATGATGAAGTCGGAAGCAAGGACGGTCATAGCCGCGACGTAGATCAGCACGTACAGGACACCGATATTGTTCACAACCTTTTCATAGAAGCGCCATTGCAGGTGAGAGCCGATCCAACCACGGCTTAGCCAGGCCGCCAGGCCGCGCTGCGCCGGCGCGCCGTGGTCTCGCACGATAGCGAGATCCGGCAAGCTACTGAACCAGGCGAACAGATAGCCGGCCCCAGTGAGTGTGAGCATCAAAATGGCTCCCCAGAGCCACGGCGAGAGTGGCCAGCCGAACCAGATCGAGAGCCGGTCCTCGGTGCCGGGAAAGGTTGGGAGCAAGAGGAGATACAGCAAGAAGGGAATGATGAGTGTCACACCCCAGATCTCCGCCGCCCGGTTGACTGGTCGACGCCAGTGACTGCGTGCCACCCGGAGTGCCGTGGAGAGAGCCGGCGCCGCGGCTGCAGTCGACATCAAGTACAGAAATGCTGCAGCGACGTACGTCCAGGCTTGTCGGTTCGCGAACCCCTGCCGCAGGGGTATTACTACGATCGCAATGATCCCGACGACGAACAGGAGGAGACAAATGAGGAGGGGTGTGCGTAGGCGCCGTCCGACCTCTCGGAGCCAGCCGAGCGCGCTCCCAAGGACGTCGGACGGTGTGAGCTCCCAGGTTCGCTGGAGTTCGTGTCCGTGCGCGTGACCGTGCGTCGCCATTTGCCCTCACCTCATTTCAGTCTGTGCCAATCAGTGGGCACCTGCCGGTGCCGTGGTTGCCTCGATATCAATCTTCTTGAGGTAGTACACCTTTGGATCGGTGCCAAGGTCTTCTAGGAGCCGGTACACGCGATGCTCTTTCTCAGCTTGCGCAAGGAGCTGGCTCACGGCGCTGTTCGGATCGTCCAGGTCGCCGAAGACGATCGCGTTGGTGGGGCATGCCTGCGCGCATGCCGTTGTCACCTCGTCGGTTCGCAAAGCACGCCCTTCCACTTTCGCCTTCTGCTCGGCTTTGACGATCCGGTGCACGCAGAAGTTGCACTTCTCCATCACACCACGGCTACGCACTGTCACGTCAGGATTGAGCTGGTTCTTAAGTGAATCGGGCCACTTGGGCTCCCAGAAGTTGAAAAACCGGACATGCCAGTGGCAGTTGATTGAACAATAGCGAGTGCCGATGCAGCGGTTGTACACCTGCATGTTGATGCCTTCAGTCGTGTGATAAGTGGCATAAACCGGACAAACCGGCTCACACGGGGCGTTGGTGCACTGCATGCACGGCACCGGGATGTAGCGAGCCTTGACGTTGGGAAACTCGCCCTCCCAATAGCGCTCAAGGCGAATCCAGGCGATAGCACGGCGTTGGTGATAGACGTCTTCGGTATTGATGGGAACATTGTTCTCTGCCTGACAGGCGACGACGCAGGCACCGCAGCCGATACATCGATCGAGGTCGATCACCATTCCCCAGCGTGGCATGCGTACCGTCCCTCTTCCTTTGCCCGCTTGACGCGTTCACGCCGACGGAGCCATGACGCGCACGATCGGGAACTCCTCCAATTGGAACGCTGGCACCATACCCTCGAATCGAGCCAGTCGTGCGCGCCGTCCCGTCTTCTCAATCCGACAACGCGTCGCGCACCAGGCCAGCGTACCGGCATCACCATCATTCTCAGGTGCGGCAAGTGTGAGTGGGTTGACGCCTCGGCCTTCGGCATAGCGGCCGAGAGCGGTATGACCCTGCCCGAATGGGATCGCAACGAGGCCTGGTTGACCCGCCGGGTTGACGTACACCGGAAGCTCGACAGTTGCCTGCGGAGTAATCAGACGAACGACGTCGCCGGTCGAGAGGCCGAGTTCGTCGGCTGTCCGTTGAGCGACCTCCACCCAACTCTGCCAGACGTTGGTGCTAACTGGTTCCGGCAACGCTTGGAGCCACGGCAAATGCGCGAGCTCTCCATAGCCGATCGCGGGGAGCGGGTAGGGAACAAGGAGATAGGGAAACTGAGCACTGTCCCCAGCGAAAGACGGCTCGCGAGGCTGCACAACGGGAGAGCTCGGCACAGTACCGCTGCCGCGCGACTGCTCGTCCCACCATCCGCCCTGAGCTTGGAGGGTGACGAGGAATTGCTTGTCGTCCGCTGCCTGGATATTGCCCCTCCCAAGTCGGCGAAGCTGGAGAGCGAGCGTCTTTGTCGCCTCTTCTTGGGACGCCCAGGGGAGCGGCTGGCCAAGCTGCGTAGCCAGCTGGATGAGAACGTCACCGAAGGCGTGGGCATCGACGAACGGTTGGACGACGGGCTGGCGGACGGCAACCGCAGCAAAGCCAGGGCCTGGGTCGGGAACCTCGAGCCCCCACTGTTCCAGCCAGGCTTGGTCGGGTAGCACGATATCCGCGAGTTGCGTCGTTTCATCCACAAAGGGGGAGAAGCTCACGACGTGCTGAGCCGCGCGCAGGGCTTCCGCGGCACCGGTCGCTGGCGGAAGGGCGTAGACCGGGTTTGCACGGTAGACGAGAACCGTGCTAATCGCGCCCGACTGGATCTGTTGGAAGAGCTCAGCCCACTGTCTCTGCGTCAGGATCGCGTCGTCCGCAATGCGGAGTTCGGGAAGCGGAGGCTCCGGATTCAGCAGCAGCCCTCCCGGCTGGTTCAATGAGTCGAGAAGAAGATTGAGACCCAGAGTAGCGACCAGGTTGAAGAGACCATTCGTCGATGCTGCAGCGTTCGTCCCGGCGATGACGACTGCAGGCTCGTGCTCGACCAACGCGTGCGCCAGTTCGCGGATTTGCTCCGCGGTCAGTCCGCTCGTCGTGGCGACCCGCTCGGGACTGTAGTCGTTGGTTAATCGTGCCTCGTCGAGGCCGAGTGCGGCGAAGTATGGGGCGAATCGATCACGTGGCACGGCACCCTCAGTGAGGAGGACGTTGGCAATGGCGAGAGCAATGAGCCCTTCGGTACCTGGCACGATCGGGAACCACCGGTCAGCGTTGGCTGCTGTCGCGGAAAGACGCGGCCCCACATGGTAATAGAGGCCACGCTGACCTGGACGCCCCTGCCGAAACTCTCCGTAGGCTCGTGCGAGTTGGACCGGCGCGATCCAACCGTGGAGAAACTCGGCGCCGAAGTTCAAAAGGAAGGACGCATTCGCGAGATCTGGGATCGGCAGCGTGCTGACGCCAAAGAGCCGGCGCACAGCTGAACGCAGCACGACCAGCTCGTCAGGTTCCAAAATGGCATGCCGTATTCCCGTCACACGCTGGAATGCCGCAATGATTGCCGCCTGCAAGCTGCTCGGCCGAGTGGTGATGAGAACAGCGCGCTGACCGCCTGCATCGCGGAGGATCTGGGCGACCTGCTGTAGTGCACTGTCCCAACCGATCGGCTGGAACTGCCCACTGCCGCGTGTGGTCGCACGCTGTGGTCCGGCAAGGCGATCCGGGTGATAGAGCTCCTGAACGAGCGCCTGAGCGCGCGCGTCGCTCTTACCCCGAACTCCAGGAAAGTCAGGGTTTCCGTCGACCTTCTTCGCGCGCCCCTCGAATACCCGGACGATGAGGCCGTACCCCCCCTGATCTGGCGGCGCGGCGGTCGCGAACCAGGCATCGCGACCGAAAGCCCAATCGTTCGGGGTATAGACCGGCTGTGCGATCTTGAATTCGGTTTCCGGCACACCGTCCCCGATGCGACCACAGCCAGCGAAAAGGACGGCGCCCGTCGCGGAAGTTGCTGCGACCTTCAGGAAATCTCGTCGCCGCATGCCCTTCTCCAACGTCTGCCTCCTCACACCGAGACAGTCTCTGTCGAACTAGTAATGGCACACCGAACAGTCAGTCCGTGCTCCGTTCTGCTGGTGACACGTAATGCAGTCACCCATGCGGAGGTCACGTACCTGCTTGACCCCAGGCTTGCCCATAGCACCAACGTCGCCGTGGCACGTCGAGCACTGGAATCCGAAACTGAGATGTACCGAGTGCACGAAGTGGGTGTGGTCAGGAAGCTGATGCACCTTGTTCCACAGAATGGGTTGGTCCTGCTGAAAGGCCGCGACAAGTTTCTCAAGTTCTGGGCGTCCCTGCGTCGGGACGATCTTGTGGCACTGCATGCACAGTTCGAGTGGTGGAAGTGTCGCCTGAGCGGAGGTGGTGGCATTGCGGTGGCAGTAGGTACAGTCAAGACCAAGAGCTTGGACGTGGACGGAGTGCGGAAACTGGATCGGCTGTGCCTTGACCGGCTGAGCCGTTGGGGACAGGAAATACGTGCGTGCCAGTACCAGAGCAAGCGGAATTGCCATGACAACCAGCACGACCAACACGAACAAGATCAATCGGATGTACCGCATCCTCTCGGCTCCGTTCCTCAACCAAACCCGCCGACAACGCAGGCGATTCGGCACACCGTGGCTTAGATCCAGCGGTGCGGCCAGATCTCATACAGAACCTGGATCCCGTTGACAATGTTCACGAAAGCGTAAAGCGCGGCGAGAAAGAAGAGCGCGGCGAGAGCGAAGAGGATGGGACGAATAGCGCCGACCTTTGCTGGGAGATCACGGGTCGAAATCAACGAGGGGATGATGGCGTAGGCTACAAGCATATTCGCGGCGAACGCGACCACGCAGGCGAGAAAGGCCCAGAACCAGATCAGCGTTTGGCTGATCTGCTGCCATTGCTCTGCCGTCACATTTGCCGGTGTCATCTCCGCTCCTCCACGTCGCCCGAGCGGGGAGCTCGGCCTGTCGCTTCCCTCCAAAGACCACAGCGGATCTTTGTGGCGCGAGTATCCACCGTGATCTTGCCGTCGTCGAGGCGCCGCATCTGTGAGCGCCTTCACAACCACACGTAGGATGCTCAGCAAGGCATCCTGTGTCAAGGGTGAAGTGTGTGTTTGTGCAGTGCAAGGTGTGAGGGGAAAAGTTCGATGCGCATTCCGTCGCAATCCTACGTCTCCCTTTGCCAGCGTTACCGACGTTGGCTCACCGCCGAACTTCGTCCCGAGCCAGGTGATTGGGTGGCTCCGAAAGATGGTCATCCCGACACGGTTCGGCTGGTGATGGCGCCGACCGAGTCAGTCCCTGAGGAGGAAGTTCTGGTTCCCAAGTTGGAGCGGCTGCTGGCCCAACTTGCGCAGGAGTGCGCCTCATTCGTCCTCGACTATTCGGCCGGCGAGTTCGCCTGTGTGGCGTTCGACGAGCATGGACGGACGCTTGCCAACGTGGTCGCTCCCGAACCCTCCAGTGCTGTCGCTCAAGCGTTAGTTTTCATCCGAGCAGAACGATCAGCGCATGAGCGCGGATCGTAGAGACGTGTATGGTCACGGCCACCGCGTTGACATACGTTAGGGGCAACGCGGTGTGCTGTGTTCGTTGGCCCCAGTCGACCAGTCGAGCACGAAACCAGCGCGACGAAGGAGCGATACGAGCCGAGCTCGGTGCCGTGCCTCAAAGTCGACGACGAGCAAATCGAATTGCCCGAGCGGGGCGACGTGCCACCGTGCGGTCTCTAAGGCTGCGCGAGCACGCTCGCGGTCCTCGCTGCTGCTGAAACGGAGGTGAAGTGCCGCACGAGCTAACGCCGGTCGGCTCTGTGCGAACCAGGTGAGGAGGGTGTCTCGCCAAACCGGTGGCAGTGGGCGACCGTATGCTGCCTCGAGCGTGCGCAGCACCACATGGCCGAGCTCCTCGGGTGCTCGCGGCGCTGACTCACTCCGGACTGCCGCAACGACGTAGCGAGCGACCGACTGCGGGGTTACCTGCCAACCGGGTTCTCGCTCTGTTTGGCGTAGGTCGCCAAGACGCAGAAGAAGCCAAGCGAGCTCCGGGGTGAGTGTCGCCAGTTCTATTGGCGGACAACCCTTCGCACTGAGGCTTGCGGTGACGGACTGTGTCAGAGGGTCGGTTCGGAGCCCGAGGAGCCAAGCACCCCACGGCGTTACGCGAACGGCGAGGATACCCGCCGTCGTCTGACCGCGCGCAAGAACCCCCACCCAATCGAGTTCGCGCGCGAGGCGCTCGTGACGATATTCGGGCTTACTGGACAGCGGGCGATGACCGACGATCGCTGCCCACTCATACCAGGTATCGATTGTAAGGGAACGAAGCGTTCTGAGAATGCGGTCTACTTCGGCACGCTGTCCCGGATCCAACGTGAAGCGCCAGGCGCGGAACAGTTGCCGTCCCTGTTCAGGAAACGAGAGGTGGAGCCAACTCGCATGTCGCACCCGGTCGACCGTTCCCTCAGACCCAACCAGACCGAGTGCGCGAACGATGCGCTGGAGGAACTCGACGTATAAGGCTTGTTCGCTGGGCTCGTGGCGGAACCAGCGATGAGTGGCCGCTTGAGCACTGTCGTCCTTGGTACCGGAGCCAGCTAAACCTGCTGCGTTGCTGTCCCGATGAACGCGTGCCAGGAGCGAAAGGAGATCGAGAAGAGTCACTATTGGCAGCCAGTGTGTCGTCGACTCGGCAAGATCGATCGGCTGCGGGCAAGTGGGCTTGACACGCACGCTGGTCAGTAACAACGGAAGGAGCAAAGAGAGTCGCCCACTTTCCTCTGTGCGCCAGACAAGTCCCCAACGAGCTAGTTCTGCGATGGTGCGCCGGAGTTCGCCGAATGACCAGTGTGGCTCGCCGAGCAGGACGGACACAGGGAGCGGTCGCTGGTGACTGCTCAGACGGTCGAGAAGTTGCTGTGCACGCGGAGAGAGCGAGGTGCGGATATCGCGTTGTAGTGCAGGATCTGCGAGTCGCGTGGTGAGATAGGCGGCAGCCTCCTCGCGAGTCGTCACGGTCGGCAGAACCCGCATCCCGTATCGTTCGGCAAGTTCCAAGAGTTCGTAGTCAGTGAGCCGGTCCAGGAGTTCACTGATACCGGCCTCGACGGAAAGTGGGTAGTCGCGTTCATGTTGGAGCCGGGTGGCGAGGCGAGCGAGCTCGGTGGGCAGATAGAGCGTTGGTCCGTCATCTGTCGATTGGCTCGCTACAATGGCAGCACTGTAAAGTTTGCGAAGAATGGGGAGAACCGCGGACTCGTCAGCACCAAGTTCACTTGCCAACTCGGTGGGGCGAAGCGCGGTACGAAGGCGCGCCAGCAAAGCGACTGTCTTCCAGGCCAAGGGGCCGATTCGTTCCAGGCCGAGCGCAAGTTGCCAGGGATCGGTCAGCAATGGATAGAGTGAACCAACGAGATCGGATGCCCCACTCGTACTAGGCAGATCCCAAAATCGGGCCGCTGCGGTCAAACTGTGCAGTGCGCGTTCATGCAGGACGACCAGTAAGGGACGCATCGAGTCGCTCCGCTCATCGTTGTGGTCAAGAGCAACTGTAGGCTGCAGGGGCCGAAACGGCAAGCTGCTCAGTCTTGACCCTCAACTGCAAAGTCGAGCGCTGGGGTCGAGGTTGGGGTGGTGACCGGGCGACGCCGGAGCTCGACGAGGAGGTGATGGTAGCGGAGGACAAGAATGAGCAGCCCCACCATGGTTCGGAAGCCGAGTCCCAAGGTGCGGTACGTGACTGCGATGGCAGTTGCTCGTGCAAAGCCGATGCCGACAACGTTGAGCAGGCCGACGAGGCTCAGTTCACTTGTGCCAAACCCGTTCGGGATCGGTAGGAGCAGGTGAGCCAGCATAGTCATGCCATGGACATAGAGGGCTTCGTGGGGGCCGAGACCACGGAGCGTCATGGCATCTGCGAGCAGAAGGAGAATCGCCACAGCGATGAGGGTGGAGAAGATGCTTGCGGCGATACCAGGCCCCAGGGCGTGCGGACGGCAAAGCAGAAGCAACGTCCGGCGTGCGTCCTCTTCCGCCGGAACGATGCGACGTGTCAACCGCCGCTTGCCAAGTGCCTGAGTCAAGGCCGAGGCGATGCGTTCACTGCGGATCGCTGCCACGGCGAGGACGGAAACGAAGACACCTCCGACAGGAACCGTAAGCTGCAGGCTTGACTGTGCGGTGAGAGCGATCCCGGTGGCTGCCACGAGGGAGACGGCGATGAGGTCGCCAAGTCCTTGGACGAGGAGTGGCGGTGTCGTATGTCGCAGGCGGACCTGACCATCACCATGTTCTTCCGCGAGACGTGCTGAGAGGAGCGCCCCGCCGGGTACCGCACTGGCAGCCTGCGCGGCGAGATAGCTCGTGAGGCCATCGAGAAGGCTTATCGGAAGGCGGGCAGCCCGCAGATACCACGCCCAGCGCAATCCCTTAATCAACTCATTGGCCCCGAGGAGTGCCAGCAACATGAATGCGACGGTGGGCGAGAGGCGGCTGAGTGTGGTCGTGATGACATCCGGGTCTCTGAATGCCCAAACCGCACAACTGAAGGCGATAGCGAGCACGAGGAGAACGTGCATTCGGCGCATCGAGAACCTCACAGAGACGAGAAATAGCCCGAACTCGGGCGACGCCCAGCGTGTTGCGTCGTCCGCCCGGGCCGTAGTACGACCGTCCATCTGGTAGGGAAGCCGTTCTTCCGAGTGCCTATGCCCGAGGCGAAGGACTCGGCAGGAAGTATACGGAGCGCCGCCGCGACCGGCAAGACGGCTGCTCGCTCCTTCACTGTTCAACGCTTCACCAGCCACTAGCAACGATCAGTTCAGCCACAAGGCGGCCCCGCGTGATTTCGTCTGGCTGCCCGATTCGATCGGGCCACCACTCAAGCCGGGCACGCTCGAAAAGCTGAGCCACGTACCAACGTCCATCAGGGAGATCGACTCGGAATTCTTCGGTGATGGGCAGGCCAAAGACCTCGCGGCCACCGTGAGCGAGCCAGTATGCTTTGAAACCGTGGCTCAGTGAGTGTCCAGTCTCGTCAAAGTACAGGCGGTCATCGGAATCAGGGAACGGCTCGATTGGCTGCCACGCTTCGAACGGAGCAGACGCATAGTATCCGATCGGAAGTTCCCGAACGGTGTTTGCAGTAACGTCGTAGAGGAGCACTGCTCGCTCGAAATACTGGACAAAGCGCACTGAGCCATCAATTTGCACCTCGCGGAAGAACTCACTCAGCGGCAACCCATACCGTTGCCAGCCGCCCCCACGTTCCCAGGCATCGACCAGAAAACGTGGTACGTTGTGACCGGTTTCCGGGAAATGAACATACCGAGCGGGATCCTGAGGGGGAACAGGAACAAGTGGCGGACGTTCTCCCGGATGGACGGTGACCGTGTCCTCATATCCGGTCGGTGGTGCAGGCAAGGGAGAGGGAGAATCGCCGACCATCCACAAGAACGTTACCGTGACCCAGTCTGACTGGGTCATGCCCAGTGCTGCGAATGCCCCATCGGCGATGTCCATACCAGCGGGACTGGCAACGACCCGCCCCCAGCCGTCCTTGCCACCGTTGTAGCCATCGAAGTACGCCGCCTGTGCAGCCGGGATGCCCTGGGGCAGGCCTTTCCATCGGCGGACCTCGGGTGGGTTCCAAAAGTCGTCGTCAACATTCCATGGACCCACGTCCCAGACTGGCAGGACGAGACTTCGTCCACGATATTCCACCAGAACCTGGAACTCTTGGCCGCCCTTACTGGAGAGTGCGCAGCGACAGGGGAGCGTAACAAAAAAGTCGTTGGGCTGAATCACGTGCCCGTTTGCCGTGCGCTCGCCTACTAAGCCAAGCCGGTGTGCGTAGATGCGGAATGTCGCCTTCCGCTGCAAGCTCGAACCCAGTCGAGCTTGCGCGCCAGCGGGCGCCAAATAGTCAGCAAGCGCCCAACCCCTGTAGCTTCCCCACTGGACGTTCCACCAGTGATTTCCGGCACTGTCTCGTTGGGGACCAGCGAGAAGCTGGACAGTGGTACCTTCCGGCATGACGACGAGCACTGCATAGTTATAGCCGGGTCCAGAGCGCAGGTTGAGTCCGTCTCCGTTTGTCCCGGCGACGCGAGCTGGCTGACCAATACTGAGGAACACCTCGGCACGAGCACGAACAGGAGGAAGCAGGAGAAGTGCGAGAGTGAGCACGACGGCAACCCTTGAGATCACCCGCGTCCGTTCGCGCACGAAACCCACCTCCGCGTCCGAACGCCTCCATGAGCCATTGCTGCCAATCTAGCAGACTGGACCCGCGGTTGACAAGTTGAGCGTTGTACTTCGGTGTTCCCCCACCAGCGCGTTGCCGCTTCCTGCGATACCTTGTTCGTCACTGTGCCAATTGGGAGAGTTTCGTCGGTGCGTTTTACGCCCCAAGACGAGTGAGTGCGCGCCAAAGCAGGCGGGGACGCACTCGGGCAACATCTGGCCACGTTACAGTGCGGGAAAGCACCTTACCGCACAGTGGTTTTGCGTGCTCCATGACTATCGGATCGAGATTGGGCCGCGTAGACCGGCATGAGGCGCGGAGTGACTGCTGGCGCGCGATGGCTCGTTCGATGTTCGTTACGGTGTTGTGAAGAGAGCTCGGGCTACAATCGGGAGCGTGTCGTGTAACCGGGGAGCTGGGGGTATCAGTGACGGCGCTGGATGGACGACTGAAATCCGAAGACTTGGTTCGGTTGGAAGCGCTCGCGCGGCAGCTGCGGCGCGAGGTGCTCATCATGACGACTGAGGCGGGTTCAGGGCACCCGACGAGTTCGTTTTCGGCGGTCGAAATCCTTGTCGCACTCTATTTTGGCGGGATTCTCCGCTATGATCCGGGGCAGCCGCGCTGGCCGGATCGCGATCGCTTCATTCTTTCCAAGGGGCACGCCGCCCCGATCCTCTACGCCGTTCTTGCCGAGGCGGGATTCTTTCCGAAAGACCTCCTACGGACACTGCGTCGGCTCGGTAGCCCGTTGGAAGGCCATCCAAACATGCGTCGACTTCCCGGGGTGGAAGCCTCGACCGGTAGTCTTGGCCAAGGGTTGTCGCTCGGTCTGGGTCATGCCGTCGCGGCCCGGCTCGACGGTCGGGATTACCATGTGTTTGTCCTTCTTGGTGACGGTGAGATTGAGGAGGGACAAATCTGGGAAGCCGCGATGGTGGCTGCCCAATGGCGCGTGCACAACCTGGTCGCAATCGTCGACCACAACGGCTATCAGCAGACAGCTCCTGTCTCTGCAATCACTGATCCGCGGGGCTATGTTGAGAAGTGGCGCGCATTCGGGTGGCACGTCAGCGAGGTGGACGGACACGATCTCGCTGCCGTGCACGAAGCGTTGCGTTTCGCGAAGGTGTACCGCGATGGCCCGGCTTGTATTATTGCCCATACTGTCAAGGGTAAGGGAGTCTCATTCCTCGAACGCGACTTCACTTGGCACGGCCGTGCCGTCCCGCGGGATCGGCTCGAAAGAGCACTGGAGGAGCTAGCATGAATCTCGGGACGCGAGCTGGACTTCGGCTGGGCAAGGCCACGCGTGATGCATTCGGAGAGGCGTTGCGCGAGCTCGGTCGGGAGTTTCCTGATCTTGTTGTTGTCGATGGTGACGTGAGCAATTCGACGCGGACAGAATATTTTGCTCAAGCATTTCCCGAACGCTTCTTTAATGTCGGCATCGCTGAATCGAATCTTGTCGGAGTTGCCTCCGGTCTGGCAGCAAGCGGCAAGCGGGTGGTTGCTGCAAGCTTTGCCTGCTTTCTCCTCTGCAATGCATTTGATCAGATTCGTATGGGTGTCGCATTTCCGCGGCTCAACGTGAAGTTGGTCGGCAGCCATGCCGGCATCAGTATCGGCGAGGATGGCCCCTCACAGATGGGGATCGAAGACGTGGCACTTGCGCTCGCGCTGCCAGGTGTAGCGGTGCTGGTGCCAGCAGACGAGCATGCAACGCGAGCAGCGACACGAGCGATGCTCACGTGGGAGGGGCCGACCTATCTGCGACTGGGTCGTCCACCGGTACCAGTCATCTACGAGCCGTCGGTCGAGTTTGTCATCGGCCGCGCATTTCGCCTTCGCGAGGGAAACGACATCACACTGATCGCGAACGGTCTGATGGTGGCTGCTGCGCTCGATGCTGCCGAGGAGCTGGCGGCGCGCGGTGTCCAGGCACGCGTGCTGGACATGGCCACTGTTCGCCCGCTTGACGTGCAGGCAGTCGTCGGGGCGGCCCGGGAGACGCGCGGAATCGTCGTGGCCGAGGAACACCTCCACTATGGTGGGCTGGGAAGTGTCGTGGCGATGACGGTGGCGCAGCATCATCCCTCTCCGATGGCATTCGTCGATCTCGACGATACGTATGCTGAATCAGGTGCGCCGGACGACCTCCTTCGGGCCTATGGCTTGACGAGTGATCGGATCGTCGCCTCGGCTATCGAGCTTTTGGAACGGACGTGACGGTGCAAAAAGAGCGAGCGAAGGAACGCGCTGCGCACTATGCGGCCTCACTGGTCGAGGATGGCATGGTGGTTGGTCTTGGCTCCGGCTCGACAGCCGAGCTGGCGGTGCGCGCGCTCGGTGAGCGCGTTCGCACCGGGCTCCGCATTGTCGGTGTGCCGACGTCACGTCGGACGGCTGCTCTTGCGCGGCGTATGGGGCTGAAACTGTGTGACCCAGAGTCCGTCGACCGGGTTGATCTGGCGATCGATGGGGCCGACGAAGTTGAAGAACGGTCGTTGGCGCTCCTCAAGGGGCGTGGAGGCGCGCTTGTCCGCGAGAAGCTAGTGGCTCGAGCCGCTCAGCGTCTTGTCATTGTGGTTGACGAGACGAAGCTGGTGCCTTGCCTGGGCGCGCGCTCTCCTGTCCCCGTCGAGGTAGTGCCGTTCGGGTGGTTCTGGTGCGCCCAGTGGCTCAAGGAACTCGGTGGGCAGCCGACGTTGCGTCGTCGACCGAATGGTCGTCCCTACCGCTCGGACAACGGAAACCTAATACTCGACGTGCAGTTCGGGCAAATTGAGGAGCCTGAGCGGTTGGACGCACTGGTGAAGCGGTTGCCAGGTGTCGTCGACCATGGGCTCTTCCTCCACCTCGCGGATACGGTCGTGGTCGGCAGTGTGAACGACGTACGGGTACTCCGACGGTCTGCGAACTGAAATACCGGCTCGCTCCAAAGCGAAGTGGACGGAGTTCCCGTTGCTTCCGTTGCCACTCCGCTGCCTGGACGTGGTGGGGCGTGAGATAAAAACGAAGGACAGAGGCGAGGAAGTCATTATTTCACCCTTGATCCATCACAAGGGGAGAGATCTGAGCCATCTTCGAGCGCGAGCGAAGTCAGCGTCCCCTTGGCGATTGGCGCCGGCAACGCTATAGTGTACGTACACACTGTCCGTGCACGTCCACGGGAGGAGGATGCCGTGTCGTGCAGCTTGGTGGAGCACTACGTCAAGCGCGAGCGTTGGCGACGGCGGCAACAACTTGAGTTGGCAGCATCGGTCGAGCCCGAACCAGCAAGGTGGTTCGGCAGACGAGTTCGACAGGAAAAACCGCGGGCGCGGCGCGCCGTAGCAGGAATTCTGGCGGCGCTCACGACCCTCGCGGCACAGCGCGTGAGTGCAGCGACATTCCATGTGGTACAGCCGGGGGAGACCCTGAGCGGGATTGCTGCTCGGTATGGTGTTCCCATTGCGGAAATCGTCGTAACGAATCAGATCGTAAATCCGGATGTCATCTGGGCTGGGAGTCGGCTCGTCATCCCAGAGCGAGAGCTTGTCAGGGCACGCATCCACCGAGTGCAACCGGGTGAGACGCTCTCGGCGATTGCACGACGGTATGGTGTCTCGGTCGCTGCACTGGTCGCAGCCAATCGCCTGGCTGATCCCAATCGGATCCTGGTCGGCCAGCCCCTGGAGATCCCAGAGCGGGAGGACACGGGGCAACCCGACGAGATAGTTGGACGTTACGTCGTGCAGCCGGGTGATACGCTGACGGCGCTGGCAGAACGATTTGGCGTCCCAGTCGGGGAGCTCGCCGTCGTCAATGGCCTGTCGGATCCAAACCGAATTCTGGTCGGGCAGGTGTTAGTCATCCCGCGAACTGCAGGCAGTACTGTTCGTTTGCAGGGAGTGCCGGCGTACCGTCAGTCGCTGCCGCTGAGCTGCGAAGCCGCCGCCTTGAGCATGGTGACGGCGTACTGGGGGCGTCCGATTTCGGAGTGGGTCTTCATCGAGAACATGCCGCGTCACCCGAATCCGCACCGTGGTTTCCGGGGTGATATGAATGGGCAATTTGGAGGCACCGACGATTACGGCATCTATGCCGAACCCTTGGTTCCCTTGCTGCAACGCTACGGCTTTCAGGCCGAGGCCGTCTACGCGCAGGGGAACACCGAGCTTCTGAAGAGCGAACTTCGCGCCGGACGTCCAGTCGTCGTCTGGATAACGAACATGGCATCCGTGCAACCGCCGCTTGTCGAGGAATTTGAGGGCGAGCAGTTCGTGCTCGTACCGCAGGAGCACGTCGTAGTCGTGTACGGCTACGACGAAGAGCGAGTCTACGTAGCGGATCCTGGCGATGGTCAGTACCGTGCCTTCGCTTGGGAGGATTTCGTCCGTTCATGGGGTTACTTTGAGGGCATGATGCTCCGGATCCAGCCAGCTCCGTGGGGCTAGGCGACGAGTCGTGCCGAGAGAAACACGATCGCAAGCGTCAGAAGCAAGTTGAGTGCGGAGACGACAAGAGAAAGGCGGAGGAGGCGGTGATACCGCTGGCAGTCCGCTGGCTCTCGCGATTGAGCAAGAGCGGCAAGACGCGGACCGAAGATGCGACTATGCATCAGTGTGAGCAGGAGCAGGAGTGCAACGAGGAGCATTTTCGTTGCCAGAATGCGGCCGTAAGTGTTCCTTGGTTCGAGGAGTGTGCTCCAGACGACGCCTCGGTGTTCACCCGTAAGCCAGCCCGTCACGATAAGGAGTACGAGACTCACCCAGGCGAGTGGTGAAAAGCGCCGCCCGAGCGTGGCGGTGAGTGTGGTCTGCAGGCGACGGTCGAGCTCGCGGCGCAGTGCGGGTCGAACGACGAGGATGAGAAAAAGTTGCCCACCAAGCCAGAACGCCATCGCCACAAGATGGATCCATCGTACGGTTGTCCACAGCCACGCGGTCATCGTCTACCCCCCAGTCGAGCTCCGCTGCGCATGCGTGTCGCGAAACGACACGAATTGTGATCCTATGGAGATCGACGTCGAGGAGCAAGAGCAACCGAGTTCTCTTTTTCCACAAAGAGTTCGTCTCGCACGCAGGGAGAATGACGCTTCCTCAGAAAAGGCCTCTTGCGATCCTCTCGGGTCCTGCTGATCCCCAGGTTCGAGAGGAAGCGGGCGTCAGCCCCAGGGAGCGTCTTGCACAAGCCTGTCGCTTGGTGAGCGAGAGGAACGGAGAAGGAGTTCATTGTCTCAGCGTGCTTCGTGAAAAAACGGGGTGAGGGGTGTCTGGTCTCGATGAGCGAGAAAGATCATGCACTCGCGGTTGGGTGCCCTGCGCGACCAGTGGCTGGAGCCGAGAGGCGGTCTTCGCTTCACCAAATCACGGCGGAGCTTGAGCGACTGCTCCAGTCTGTTGCACGTCAAGCTCTAGAGCACATGGAACGGTGGGTTGCCGTGTCCCAGAGAGGCAGCGTCCTGCGGGTGTATTCCTGCCAGATGACGTTGGATGGACGGTCGAAATCTCATTCGGAAGACGTAGAGATGGAAGAACAGGTGGAGCGTGAGACGGTAGGGTGGTGCAGAAGAAGACGCCAGGCATCTGTGAGCGAATTGTGATGACTGAAGAGCACCGGGACTAGCAAGAGGGAAAACTTCTATGGAAAAGTCCATTCGTTCGTCAATACTGGACGGTCCTTGACTGGTTCGGCGGAGGGCGACTAGAGTTAGCTGAGATGCTGCGTATCCACTCGGGCTGTGGCTCGAGCCCGAGAAAAGACAATATAGAGAGCGTGGGCGGTCGTGTAGCGGACGTGCTCGACGAAAGGGCGGCGGCGGTGCAGCAGGTTTCGAGCGATCCCCTTCGGACCATTGGCATTCCCCGAGAACGGGTACCCCGAGAGCGACGGGTGGCAGCGACGCCTGAAACGGTGAAACGGTTCAGGCGACTCGGGTTTCGGGTTTTGGTTGAGCGTGAAGCAGGGCTGGCCGCGGGATTTACGGACGACGAGTACGCCGAAGCGGGTGCGGAGCTCGTCGAAACAGGACCTGATGTGTACCAGCGTACCGACATTGTCCTGAAGGTCCAACGGCCCTTGCCGGAGGAAGTCGAGCTGCTCCGTTCAGGGCAAGTCGTCATCGGTTTCCTCCAGCCACTCATCGCACCGGAGCTTGTCGTTGCGCTGGCAGAACGGGGAGTCATCGCGGTCAGTATGGATACGATCCCGCGTATTACGCGGGCACAGCCGATGGACGCCTTGTCGTCGATGAGCACGGTTGCGGGGTACAAAGCTGTTTTACTCGCGGCGAACGAGCTGCCGAAGTTTTTCCCACTGATGATGACGGCGGCGGGAACAATTCGTCCTGCCAAAGTGCTTGTCCTCGGAGCTGGAGTGGCAGGACTGCAAGCGATCGCAACGGCGCGGCGTCTTGGTGCGCTGGTCGAAGCGTTCGACACGCGGCCGGTGGTGAAAGAGCAGGTGGAGAGCCTTGGGGCGAAGTTCCTCGAACTCGGCGTGACGACTGAAGAGGTCGGAGGGTACGCGAAAGAACTCGCGGAAGAGCATCTGCGCCGAGAACAGGAGCTGATCCACAACCACTGTCTGGAAGCAGATGTGGTGATCACGACGGCGCTCGTCCCGGGGCGGCGTGCCCCATTGCTGATCCGTGAGGAGACGGTGCGCCAAATGCGGCCACGGTCAGTGATCGTGGACCTTGCGGCGGAAATGGGGGGGAACTGCGAACTCACCGTACCTGGTGAGACAATCGTGCGCCATGGGGTCACGATCATGGGCCCGCTCAATCTCCCGAGCGAGATGGCGTTCACAGCAAGTCAAATGTACGCGCGGAATGTGGCTGCCTTGCTCGAGCACCTTGCGCCGAAGGGCGAGTTCGCGTGGAACTTCGAGGATGAAATCACCCGGGGCGTTGTTCTGACCAAGGATGGCCAGATCCTGCACGGCCCAACGCTCGAGCGACTGAAGGAGGAAGTGCGGTGAATCAGGAACTGCTGCTCGGTCTCTATGTCCTTATGCTCACGATTTTTCTCGGTTTTGAAGTTATTTCTCGTGTTCCCACCTTGCTTCACACACCCCTCATGTCTGGAACGAACGCTATCCATGGGATTGTCTTGCTGGGTGGGATCCTTGTCGCGGGAACGGCTGAGAACACGCTGACGCTCTTGCTGGGTCTCCTGGGTTGTCTCTTCGGAGCTGGCAACCTCTTCGGTGGAATTGTCGTCACGGATCGGATGCTCGAGATGTTCAAGAAGAAGGAGCCGGCGGCCACGGCGGCGGAAGCGCCGGCGCCGGCTGCGGTGCGTGAGAAGGAAGTGGTGGGGCAGCGGTGATCGAGAACCTGCGTGACGCGATCATCGATCTTGCGTATCTCGCCTGTGCGATTGGAATCATCCTTGGTCTCAAGCGGCTGAGTTCGCCGCGCACAGCGCGCTCCGGTAACCAACTCGTTGCGGCCGGACTCCTCGTTGCGGTTGCCGTGACTTTACTCGATCCACACCTTCATTGGCGACCCGCCAATATCGCGGTCATCCTTGTCGGTACCGTCGTGGGTGCCGCTGGGTCGATCTACTTGGCTCGCGTGGTTCCGATGACGGCCATGCCACAGATGGTGGCGCTGTTCAATGGCATGGGCGGCGCAACTGCTGCACTGGTTGCGGTTGCAGAGTTTCAGCGTTTTGTCGCCAGTGGCGCAGTGACCAGCGGTGAGCGCGCATCCGTCGCCTTCGGAACCACCGTGGGAGCGATCGCTTTTACCGGGAGTGTGATCGCATTCTTGAAACTGCAAGAGCTGATGACCGGGCGGCCGGTGCGCTTCCCGCTGCAGATTCCCGTCAATGTCGCGGTTGCGGCCGGAATTGTGGCGATGTGGATCTGGTTACTGGGGTTCGCTGGCTCGACCCCGAGCGTCTGGATCATGTTTGGTCTGGCGCTCCTCTTTGGCATTTTGCTTGTGCTCCCCGTTGGTGGTGCCGATATGCCGGTAGTCATCTCGGTTCTGAACTCGATGACTGGCCTGGCAGCTGCTGCCGCGGGGTTTGTCCTTGAGAACCAGATCCTCGTTGTTGCGGGTGCGCTGGTGGGCGCTTCGGGTTCGCTGCTCACCATCTTGATGAGCCGCGCCATGAACCGCTCACTTGCCAATGTGCTCTTCGGAGCGTACCGTGCCCGTGCGGCCGGTGCGGCCGTCGGTGAAGCCAAACCGATTCGCGAAACCACGGTTGACGATGCGGCAGTACTTCTTGCATATGCCAATCTCGTCATTATTGTTCCGGGTTATGGGTTGGCCGTAGCACAGGCGCAGCACGAACTTGCGGAGCTTGCTAACGAACTCGAAAAGCGTGGCGTTGGGGTGAAGTTTGCAATCCACCCGGTGGCTGGTCGTATGCCGGGACATATGAATGTGCTGTTGGCTGAAGCCAACATTCCCTATGACAAGTTGTACGAAATGGAGCAAATCAACGAGGAATTCCAGCGTGCAGATGTCGCGCTCGTTGTGGGCGCAAATGACGTTGTCAATCCAGCGGCGCGGACGGATCCCTCCAGCCCCCTCTACGGCATGCCGATTCTGAATGCTGATCAGGCAAAGAACATTCTCGTGTTGAAGCGGAGCATGCGTCCAGGCTTTGCCGGTGTGGAGAACGAGCTCTTCCACATGCCGCAGACGCGCATGCTGTTCGGAGACGCAAAGGAAACGCTCAAGCGTCTCGTGGAAGCGGTCAAAACGGTTTGACGTCGGAGTACTTGTGGAGGACGGCCCAGCCGGAAGCATCGCTGGGCCGTTCTTGCCTCTCTGGTTGGTTGACGCTCCGATGTGCCAACACGGACAACGTTCTCGCGAGAGTCGACGCAAAGAGGGTCAGCGGCCGGACAGGGCAACAAGGATCTTGCGTCTCGTCGCGTGCCTCCAGCTGGCTCTGCGAAGAGGGGCGAGTCGTCAGTGCTTGGCTGACTCCCATGCGTCTAGGGAGCGGCGATGGAAGTGTTATTGCCGACGAACTCACACAAGTTCACCCTTTGTCACAAGGTTGCTCTCGCGGTCGTACCAGTGAAGCTCGGCGAAGGAAAGGGGTAATTGGGGATGAGTGGTGAGAACCGGTTGGAACGGTTCCGAGCCTACCGAGCTCGGATGAACCAGCGAATCAGCGAGTTGGGGCATCGGGAGATGAACCGCTTCTTTGCCTTGGATAGCGCGACGTATCGGGACGGAGCACTCGATGCCCGGACCAAGGAACTCCTCGGTCTAGTGGCTTCGCTCGTCCTACGGTGCAACGATTGTGTCGAATATCACCTAGACCGTTGCGTGGAACTCGGATGGTCAGAGAGCGAACTCACTGACGCCATGCAGGTGGCACTCATGGTAGGTGGAAGCATTGTGATCCCACATGTGCGTCACGCGGTGGAGACACTCGACCTTCTGCGCGCCGAGAAGGAGCAGCGTCTGTCCTGAAGGCCACGGGAAGCCAAAGTCCGCATGGTGACTGGCTATGCTTGTGCCCGTGGTTGTGGATCCCCCTCTCGTGGAGGCGAAGCGTGCAAACAACAAATGGTAACAAGAACCGGGCACGGCCACCGGCACCGCAAGGGCCCTGGATTCTGATCTCGCTGGCGCTCTTCCTCGCCGGACTTTTGATCGGGCAGGCATGGCGGGAACCACTGGCTCCAGTAACTACTGCTGCCGAGGTGCCGACGCCCGTCGCGATCTTCAACGAGGCCTGGACGCTACTTTATGAGCACTATGTCGATCCGGCAGCGCTTGATGATAAGCGTCTTCTTGCTGGCGCGCTGCGAGGGCTTGCCGATGCAGTAGGGGACAATGGTCATACACGGTATCTCACTCCGGAGGAGCTTGCACAACACAGCGAGCAGCTTGCTGGCGAATATGCTGGGGTCGGCATCGAGATCGAAGAGCGAGACGGGCTTATCGTCGTCCGTGATGTCTTTGAAGGGTCGCCTGCGCAGCGGGCGGGTATTGAGGTCGGTGATGTCCTCGTTGCTGTGGACGGACTCCCGGTCAAAGAGCTTGGTCTGGATGGTGTGGTGCAGCATGTTCGTGGAGCAGAAGGGACTCCAGTGACCTTGACACTTGAACGACCACGTGATGGCCAAACGTTCGAAGTCACCCTCGTGCGTGCCAAGGTTCGGGCGCCGTTAGTACGCTGGGCGCTCCTGCCCGAGCAGGTTGGCGTGTTGCGAATCAGCTCGTTCTCGACCGGGGCAACGGACGGAGCGCGCGCAGCTCTGACGCAACTGGAGGAGCTCGGCGTGCGTGGCCTCATCCTTGATCTCCGCGGGAATCCTGGGGGACTGGTGGATGAGGCAGTCAACGTGAGCGGACTGTTCTTGCCGCCAGATACGGTTGTCTTTCGGTCACGTGACCGGAGCGGGAATGAGACGACGTACCGGACGAAGCCGGACAGCCAGCCGACCACGCTCCCGCTGGTCGTTCTTGTGGATCGCGACTCCGCCTCAGCGGCGGAGATTGTCGCCGGAGCTCTCCAGGACTATCGTCGTGCCCGGATCGTCGGCGAACGCACGTTTGGCACGGGGACGGTGCTCATCGAATTCCGGTTGCAGGACGGGTCTGCACTCCTTATCGGCACCCAAATCTGGGTAACGCCGAACGGTCGGGTTATTTGGCGGAACGGGATTGAACCAGACGTGCCAGTAACACTCGGGCCGAACGAGATGCCTCTGGTTCCTCGGAATGGCCAGCTCCTGACGAAAGATGATCTCCAAACCGATGCCCAATTGACGGCGGCCTGGCAGCTTTTGAACGGTGGAGATTCTGTACAGACTGCGGTGGTGGGTCCGGAGTGCGCCGGATGTCGCTGAAGGACGGTCTAGAAATCGCTTGCCGCGGAGCACCGCCTGCCGAGCTTGTGCAGGCCCGTGAGCTCTTTGCGAGCGGCCAGTATTTCACTTGCCATGAGGTGCTTGAAGAGCTGTGGCGACGCACAGAGGGGCCACTCCGCGACCTCTATCGTGGGTTAATTCAAGTCGCGGTTGGACTCTATCACGCGCAGCGTGGTAATGACGTAGGAGCGCGAAGGGTGCTGGCACGGGGGCTTCGGCGTGTGCAACAGTACCCGAATGGATGCCTTGCTATCGATATCGAAGCGCTCTGTATCGGAGCATCACGATATCTCGCTTGGTTGGAGGCAGGCGCGTTGCCTCCCGCCCCACCACTGCCGGAGTGGCGCTGGTGTGGTGGAACCTCTGAGAAGGACAATGACGAAGAGTTGACGGGAGTGTGAAGTCGTGCGGATACCAGAGCGACCGCAACGGGCACTGGTGGTGATAGCTCATCCAGATGACGCGGAGTTCGTCTGCGCAGGGACGGTCGCGCGGTGGGCGAGTGAAGGCAGCGAGATCATCTACTTGCTGGTGACGAGTGGTGACAAGGGCAGCAACGATCCAACGATGACGCCAGAACAGCTGATAGCGATCCGTGAGGCCGAACAGTGCGAGGCAGCTCGTCTTCTTGGTGTGCAACACGTGGAGTTTCTCCGGTATCGGGACGCGGAAGTTGTGGCTGACCTTCGCTTGCGGCGCGATCTCGTCCGAGCGATCCGACGGTTTCGCCCGGATGCGGTTGTCTGCCAGGATCCAACCGCCCGGTATTTTGGCCAAGAGTACATTCAACATCCCGACCACATTGCCGTTGGTGAAGCAACACTTGCTGCGGTCTTCCCAAGCGCTCGCGATCGGCTGACATTTCCGGAGCTCCTACGGGAAGGTCTGGAACCTCACGTCGTGCCATACGTGTATCTCACGGGTGCGCGAGAGCCAGATGTGTTTGTGGACATCACAGCCTTCTTTGAGCGGAAGGTGGAGGCCTTGCGGGCGCATCGGAGTCAACTGGGCGACTGGGATCCGGAACCGATGCTCCGCCTGTGGGCGCAGGATACGGCCGCGGAAGCGCGCCGTCGTGGCTGGCCCAATGCTGAGCAGATGCTCTTGGCTGAGGCGTTCAAGTTTTTCGACATTCGATAAGCCCCGGTTGAGTGGGTGACGTTGGGGTGTTGCGGTGTGAAAGGTGGCTTGTTGTGGTTGCAAGGGACAATGCCGGGGGGGACAAAGTGATACATACGCATGAGGGGAGCCGCGGCGACAACGAGCCAGGCACGAGGCACAAGAGAGGCGTCGCTAGGGGCGCGCGGGACAAGGAACGGTTGGTGAAGCGCTCGTGCGGTGCAGCGGTACAGGCGGGGTCTGCGCGAAGCGAAAAGTGATGCTCCGGTACGGGCATTCCGCACGCAAGGCAAAACGCTTGTCTCCCGGTTGCCAAAGCCTCAGGATAAGCCAAAATCCCAGGTAATATGAGCCAAAGAGCAACCAAGCCATCGATCACCGCTGAGGACTGAGTCAAGGACCCAAAGTGGGAAACGGTCTTCTGGGGCACGCCACGGATGGTTCACGTCAGCGGAATTCTGGCAAAGACCCCAGGGCGGATGCTTGGATGTGATGAAGTGTGTTTGTTTGAATAAGAAGCTATTCTGAGTACATGATCATGTTCTGAAAAATACTGCAACGACTATCGACAATAGCACGAAAATAAAAGTCACTAAGCAAAAAATCTCTTGGCATCACAGCGTTATGTGTTTGCTGGGAGCACTCGGGACCGTGAGTAATGAAGCGTCGATCGTGGGAAACTGCTGTTTGTCTGTGGGTGGGCGCAGACAAGTGTCTGCTGACGAATGGTGACAACGCTAGGGCACGGAGACTCCTGTGGAGTCGGAAGCAAGAAACAGTGTAATGAAAACTCTCGGGTGATGCTTGCACAGGCGTCGTTCACCGGTGGCAGACCAATTCGACCACAGATAGCACTGGGAAAGATCAAACACGAGGACTGCCTACCCCCGACACGGTTACGGTAAGGCATCGAGATCAGACGGCTTTGCTCCTGTAGTATGTTCGTCTTCTTCTTTGCTTCCCCTCCTAAACAGCTGGTATCGCTTGGCGAAGACTTTCGTGAGCTGCCATTTGCCGTTAACTTGCCCGCCGCGCACGGAGGAAAATCAGGAGTTGCACCGCGAGCGTGATTGACACGACGAGTACAAAGGCCGCGACAGCGTTTACGACGGGAGAAATCAGAAAGCGAATGCGACTCTATATTTCCAGGGGCAAGGTGATCACACCACTACCTGTAACAAAGAAGGTAAGCACGAACTCGTCAAAGGATAACGTAAACGCGAGGAGAAAACCAGCGACGAGTTCGGGGAAGACAAGCGGAAAGGTAACACGCCAAAAGGTTCGCCAAGGTGATGCGCCGAGGTCTTGGGATGCTTCTTCAAGCCGCCGGTCGAAGCCGCTGAAGGCGCTCAGAACGATGGCCAGGGCATAGGGAAATGCATGAACAACGTGGGCGATGAGCACACTGGGAAATCCCAGAGGGACCCCAATGCGTTTGAACCAGAAGTCCAGCGCAATACCAGACACGATACCAGGAACGACGACCGGTAAGTAGAAGCAGGCTTGGAGGAGACGACGCCGACGCGAGGGAAGCCGAACGAGCCCGAGCGCGGTGAGCGGCGCGAAGAGAATGGTAAGGAAAACTGTAGTGGTGGCGACGAGCAGGGAAGTCCGCACGGCACGCAGGAGATCACCATCACGTAAAGGTTCTTGGTACCAGGCCAATGTAAACCCGGTCGGTGGGAAGCTGGTTAGTCCGCTCGTGTTAAAGGATGCGATCACGACGACGATGATTGGAGCGAATAAATACGCATAGACGAGTGCGGTCACCGTATAGAGGACGAGGTGGCTCCAAGATCTTGTACGGTGTGGTTGGAGAGTCACTTGTGCGGCGGATCGCTCAGCCATAGAAGCGCTCCAGGTCGACGAGGCGAAAGAGGAGTACCAACGCCAAGAGGACAACTGCGGTGATCACAACGGCTAAAGCTGCTCCAAATGGCCAGTTGAATGCCTCACCAAACTGATCGGCGATGAGGTTGCCAATCATGAGATCACCGGTACCGCCCAAGAGCTGAGGCGTAACGAACGAGCCGAACACAGCGACGAAGAATAGTGCCGCTCCGGCTACAAGACCCGGGAGGGTCAGTGGCAAGGTCACGCGCCAGAATGTTCGCCAGGGGCGGGCTTCGAGATCAGAAGAGGCTTCCAGGAGACGTCGATCGAGCGAGCGACAGGCCGCGTAGATCGGGAGAATCATGAGCGGCAGGTGAACGTGCACGAAACCGACGATCACTGCTGCTCGGGTGTATAGGAGACCGAGCTCCACTTGCCCAGGAACGAGCAAAGAGGCCACGCTGTCCAGGAAGCCACCCTTCTGGAGGAAGCCGATCCACCCGTACGTACGGACGATATAACTGGTCCAGAAGGGAACAATGACAAACAGGAGGAAGAGCGGCTGTCGCCGTCGCGGAATCAGGGTGCCGAGCGTCTATCCGATTGGGTAGGCGAGAAGTAAAGCCACTACGGTGCTGACACTCGCGATCTCAAGTGAGCGAAGGAAGAGACGGCGATAGACCGGTGAGCTGACGATCCGTGCGTAATTGGCGAGCGTGAAGTCCGGTTGGATGAGGCTGGTAATCGGGTCGGTTGAATACACACTATAACTAGCAACTAAGAAGACAGGAAGGATAAGAAACAGGAGGAGAAGGAATACTGCCGGAGTCGCGAAAAGCAACCCGGTCAGGAGACCGGAGTGGTAAGCATAGCGGAGATGGCGCAGCCGCAAGGCGGACATTGCATCACTCAGTGACAACGTGGACACGCGACGGGTCAACCCCGACGGTGACCGCTTCTCCTACCGAAAAAACGCGCACGCCGGAACCAGTTGGAACATCGACCAAAACGCTAACTGCACCAGGCATCTCGACGCGGTAGGTGATTGTGGATCCCTTATAGATGCGTTCCGCGACTGTCCCTTGCCACACGACCGAATCATTTTCAGCTGATCGAAGTGTCAGCCAGTGAGGACGTACCACGAGGGCTTCGGGTCGGCCCGGAGTGAGACCACGCACCGGAACGGTCAGTCGATGCCCAGCGATCTCGAGGCATGCACTCGTTGCATCAGCAGCGCGAACAACGGCCGGAAGCACGTTGGCCGCGCCGAGAAACTCAGCAACGAAACGGGTACGTGGTCGCTCGTATAACTCCTCTGGTGTCCCGAGTTGCTCGATACGTCCGTGATTCATAACCGCCACACGGTCGGACATGGTGAGCGCTTCCTCTTGGTCATGGGTCACGTAAATAAACGTGATGCCAACCTGTGTCTGGAGTTGCTTCAGTTCGAGTTGCATTTGCCGACGCAGTTTCAAATCGAGTGCCCCAAGGGGCTCATCGAGCAAGAGGACAGCTGGCTCGATCACGAGCGACCGACCGAGAGCAACGCGCTGCTGCTGTCCGCCAGAGAGCTGGCGTGGATAGCGATTCTCGAGTCCTTGGAGCGCGACGAGCTCCAGCATTTCGCGGACACGCCTCTGGATCGTGATGCGGTCGACGCGACGTTCCCGCAAGCCATAAGCGATATTCTCGGCGACGGTCAGATGCGGGAACAGCGCGTAGTTCTGAAACACCATTGAGGTAGGACGCCGGTACGGCGGGGTCCTTCCCATGGGCTGACCGCGGATGACCATCTCGCCACTGTCGGGGTGTTCGAAGCCGCCGATCAGGCGAAGGGTGGTGGTCCTGCCGCAGCCGGATGGTCCGAGCAAGATTAAGAACGTGGTAACAGTGATCAGCTCGACGTCGTAAATCGCCGTCATGGCGGTATCAGTGGCACGTTTGTTTCGCTCATGCCAACCTAATCTCGTTCCAGAGTTCCGAGGCTTTCTGAAGTACTGCAGCAGAAGCAAGGTCGCCAAGGATCAACTTGGCACCGGCGGGTGGTTCGAAGCGAGCGCGCTCCTCGGGTGGCAACTCCTCGCGAGCTACCGCATTGACGACATGGTAACGCATACTCAGTAGCTGCAGAAGCTGGATGTCGGGTCGCAAGAGGAAGTCAATGAATTTGTGTGCATTTTCGACGTTCTTCGCCGTTTTTGGGATCGCACAGGTGTCGATGAAGATCAGCACACCTTCCTTAGGAACCGTTCAGCCGACCAGGGCGCCAAGGTCCTGTGCCATGCGTACGCGTCCGTCAGTGAGCTGGCCAACCACCGCTTCCTTATTGTTAAAGAGTTCCATTCCGTTTTGGTAATCCTTCCAATACTTGCGAACCAAGGGCTTCTGCTCAAGAAGCTTCTGTCGGATTTCGTCCCAACGAGTCGGTTGAATCGGGTCGTCTCCGATCATCAGGGCAGCGTAAGCGATCCGAGAGTACGCATTGTCATGAAGGGCGATCTGGCCTGCGTACGCTCGATTCGAGGTTACGGCCCAGGAGTTCGGTGGTTCCGAAAAGACGTCAGTGCGGTAGGCCAGGGCGTAGAAGACACGATCAAAAGGAACTGCGTAGGTCTTACCGTCTTTCACGTAGTACTCGAGGTTCTGATACTCTGGCATTAAGTTCCGATAGTTCGGGATCACCGTCAAATCCAGCGGAGTGAGCAGATCCGCTGCCATGGCTCGTATGACATAGCTCGTGGATGGGATGAAAACGTCCTACGATTCACCTGCTGGGAGCTTGGCCCACCATTCATCATTCGACGCGTAGGCACCAAGATAGGTTACTGTAATCCCCGTCTCCTGCTCAAAGGCCGGGATGGCTTGCTCCTTGATCCATTTCTGGTACCAACTGTAGACAACCAGTTTTCCACCCGAACCGCTGGAGACCGTCGGCGCTCCACTGGTCGCGGGAGTCGAAGTACTCGCCGTGCTGGCGCCGCTACTCGTCGTGGACGTGGGACTCGTGGCCTCCTGTCCACACGCGGAGAGCAGTGATCCGCTGACGAGACCGGCCGAAATCCCAAGCAGAGCGTGTAAGAGCTGCCGCCGCGAGCCCAGTGTGCCGCTCGTCGCAGCTCGGTGTATCTCATTCATCTATTCTTCCTCACGTCGGACTTGGGTCGGGACCACCGGTGAAGTTTCTCCAAACGAGGCGAGGAGCTTTGTACGGGCATCTCGCAGGTGGTCGCGGATCGCCGCTTCTGCACGTTCCGGCTTTCCACTTGCCAGGACCGCGAGGAGGTGAGAATGCTCCTGCACAAGCAGTTGCGGATCCGGGTAGATCGATCCAAGCAAGATGACTGTGCGCGCGATCAGTGTCTCAAGCTGACGAAGCAGCTGGGCAGTGATCGGTCGCCGACTTGCCACAGCGATAGCAGCGTGAAAGGCGGCATCGGCCTGCACAAGAGAGACCCAATCACTGCGGCTTGCAGCACCGTCCATCCGCTGGAGAATCTCGTCAAGCTCCCGAGCGAGTTCCTCCGTAAACGCTTGTGCGACCGTGCGGAAGACCGGTGGCTCGAGTGCCAGACGCAGATCAAAGAGTTCCTCGACCATCGTCGCCGTCAGCGGTTGGACGACATAGCCGTGTCGCGGACGAACGCTAAGGAACCCTTCGTGTGCCAGGCGCTGCAGCGCTTCGCGCACTGGTGCGCGACTGACACCAAGTTCGCGAGCCAGCTGCTCCTCGATGAGGCGCTGACCTGGCGGGAGTTGGCCGAGCAGAATAGTCTTACGCAATTGCTCTTCCACGCGTTGTGACAATGTGGAGGTCGAGATCGCTCGCAGTCGACGCACGGTCAGCGGATCTCCCGGTCATGAATGCCGTGGCCCGTCGATCGTCGACAGTCGACGGACCACGGCCAGCGTACGTGCCGACGCATTCGCTGTCAACAGGAGCGATGGGACAACCAAGCAAGGCGTGAGCTTGCAGTTCCAGGAGGATCTGACCGAAACGATGCTGATTCGCCTCGGTAGTGCCTTACGTCCGTGACCTGTGCACGATGCGGAACCGCACCTCTTTTGTCCGCGTCTTCTCTGAAGACAGAAGACGTAACGGATCGATGTCTCTGGTACCTTAGTGATGGTAGATGGTTGACGGCAGAGAGGCGAGTGGTCGCCCTATTGGTAGAAGTCGAGAACTCCCGGGCCCGACGAAAGAGATAAAGGAGTGGTACTGGCATTGATTCCGGAGGTCTCGGGATCATGGGTGCTTCTCATAGGCCGATTGGCCAAATCTGAGAGCTGGCAGTGAGAGCCATCAGCGGTGTGAGGTCCGCCGGCGCTTACAGACGCGTCCTGCTATACTCCAGCGGCGCCGACCGCGAGGCGCGAGGAAGGGACGAGCGAACCAGTGCGACGCGTCGTCATTGGTGTTCTGATTAGCATCGTCTTTCTCTTTCTCGCGCTGCGCGGTCAGGACTTCGCGGCACTGTTCGCTGCACTTCGAGCGGCCGAATACTGGTGGTTGATTCCCGCAATCCTCGTGTACTTCTTCGGAGTGACCGTGCGGGCAATCCGTTGGTCGGTGCTGCTGCGCCCGGTCTGCCGGGCATCTTGGCGTGATCTTCTTCCGGTTGTGGCGATCGGCTACATGGCCAACAACGTCCTGCCGTTCCGCACCGGAGAGGTGGTCCGTGCCTATGCCCTCTCGCAGCGGTTCGGCGCAAGCAAGACGGCGACGCTTGCCACCATCGTGATCGAGCGCCTCCTTGATGGCCTGACGATGCTTGCCTTTATCCTCGTTGCCTCAGTCGTGGTGGCACTCAACTCAACCTTGCGTCATGTCGCACTCCTGGCCGCCGGAGTGTTCTTGCCCACGCTCGCGCTGGCGCTTGTTGCGGCGCGATCACGGCACAGTATGAAGTTGGTTCAACGAGTGACGTTGCTCCTGCCGGGACGATTTCGCCCGCGAATTGACCGGATGGTGCGTGCCGGTTTCGACGGTATTGCTGCGCTTCGCCATGGACCCACCGTAAGAACAGCGGCGGTCCTGTCGGTTGTTGCTTGGTTGGCCGAAGCGGCGATGTACGGGCTGATTGCTCGGAGTTTCGGGCTGGACCTCTCACCGGCGCTTGTGCTGCTTGCCACAGCGGTTGCGAACCTCGCAACCCTTATTCCATCGTCTCCTGGGTATGTGGGGCCGTTCGAGGCCGCAATCCTCCTAGCACTCTCCGGGCTTGCTGGACTGCCGCGTGCGACAGTCTTTTCGTATGCCATTGTCTTGCATGGGGCTCTGTACGTCCCAATAACCCTTGTTGGCCTCGCCTTTTGGTGGCAGCACCAGTTGAGTTGGACGGTCATCCGTCGGGCGCAGGCAGAGGAGGCGTCTGGGTCGTGAATCCGTTGCAGGCTCTGATCCTCGGGGTGATTCAAGGACTCACCGAATTTCTTCCGATCAGTAGTTCGGCACATCTGATCGTCGTTCCTTGGCTTCTTGGATGGCCGGAGCCCGGGCTCGCGTTCAATGTCGCTCTTCATCTGGGAACGTTGACAGCGGTGGTCGTTTACTTTTGGAGGGATCTCCTCGGAATTGCTCGTGGCTGGATGCAGGGTCTCTGGACACGACACCCGTTCGGGACGGTCGAGGGACGGCTCGGCTGGGCGATCATCGTCGGCTCTGTCCCTGCCGGTGTCGCGGGATTTCTTGGCAATGATCTCTTAGATCACTTCTTTCACGCAGGTGGTGGAGGGAAACTGGCGATTGCGATCACCGCGGTACTCCTGGTGGTTTTGGCGATCTTGCTGTGGGTGGCGGAAGTTCGTGCGCGCCATGTCCGTGCCCTGGGCCAGCTAGGCCTCCGTGACGGATTCTTGATCGGTGTCGCTCAGATGTTCGCACTGTTACCCGGTGTCTCCCGCTCCGGAAGTACGATCACGGCTGGGCTGTTTCTTGGTTTCGAACGGTCAGCGACAGCGCGATTTTCTTTCCTCCTTGGTACGCCAGCGATCCTCGGTGCTGGATTGCTCGAAAGTCTCCAGCTCCTGCGGACTGGTCTCCCGCAGGAAGAGTTCATCACGTTCGCACTTGGTCTCGCGAGCGCAAGCATCACCGGATTTCTCGCGATTGCGTTTCTGCTGCGATTTCTCCAACGTTACAGTACGCGGGTGTTTATTTTGTATCGGCTTGCCCTGGGTACGGTGTTGCTGCTTCTTGTATTACGCTGACCCACGCATTCGCAGGGTGGGCAGCGGGTGAGCCAGCTCCCGGGGCGGCGTATCTGGCAGGAGGGCCTGCCGCTCACTTCAACGGGTGTGCAGCAGCCGGCGTCCACCAGTGAACGGTTCAAGACGGGCTTGAGGCAGGGGGTGCAGCCTGAGCCTTGGCACGTATTGCCAGTCGCTCGGCTACCTCGTCCTGCTGGCCGGGACGAATATCCGGGATTAGCCAGCTCGCGACAAAGCCGATCATGATAAACGCCGCCGCCACCAGGGCCGTACGGTGGGCAGCAGTGGTAAACGCGTCTTCAATGGCACGAACGACTGCTTCAGTGCCCGGCTGAGCTCGCAGCTGAACAAGGATCTGTCCCGCCGATTGCTTGGTTGCTCTGGCGAGTTGGGTCACTTGCTCTACTGGGAAGCCCGGGAGCGCCGAAAGACGGCTTTCTGTTCCAGAACTAAGTCCAGCGGACAGCACCGTGCCCAGGATCGCGATTCCAAGGGCAGCGCCGACCTGACGGGTCGTGCTTTGTGTCCCTGAGGCTTGGCCGGACTGGGCAGTCGGAACCTCCGCCAAGATGACGCTGGTGAGTTGCGCCGTGGCCAACCCGACCCCGAGCCCGTACAGGAAGAGTGCTGGGGCAATTCGCCACCCGGTCGTGGTCGGATCGAGCACGGGAATGATCGCGAGCAGGCCAACTGCCTCAAGGAGCATACCGGCGCGAACGACTTGGCGTGCGCCAAAACGTTGGGCAAGGTTCGCTGCAGCAGGCCCACCGAAGAACGCGCCGAGTGCAACCGCAACAAGTACCAGTCCGGTCTGGAACGCTGAATAGCCGAGGACAGACTGCAAGTATAACGGGAGTACGAAGACGATGCCGAATTCCCCCAGGCTGACAATCAGTGCGGCGAGGTTTCCCCAACGGAAACTGCGGTAACGGAAGAGCCGCAAATCCAGAAGTACTGGGTGTCCGCCGCGGACGCGGTTGAGTTCGAACAACGCGAAAGCTGGGAGCAGGACCGCAGCGATGGCGAGCGCGACTGGGACGGGGGAGGCTGTCTCCAGCGGCCAGGTCCACGAGCCGAGACGGAACGTCTCCGTCGGTTGCCACCAGCCGTACCGTTCCCCTTCGATGAGTCCAAAAACGAGAGCGCCAAATCCGAGGGCACTCGTCAGAATACCGAGCGGATCCAGACCGCGTTGGGCATATGGATCGCGCGTCTCAGGAACAGTCAGTGCCGCGAGAGTGGCAGCCACAACGCCGATCGGCAAGTTGATGTAAAAGGCCCAATGCCAAGAGTAATTGGTGGTCAGCCACCCGCCGAGGAGCGGACCGAGAGCTGCCATGCCACCGATCACGGAGCCCCAAATGCCAAAGGCAATGGCGCGCTCACGCCCACGAAACATGACGTTGACCGAAGAAAGTGTCGAGGGCAGAATGAGCGCGGCGCCAATCCCTTGAAGTGCCCGTGCCGCGATCAGTTGTGACCCAGATGTCGAGCGGGCTGCAATGAGGCTCGCAATCACGAAGACTGCAAGACCCAGGAGATACATGCGTTTCCGACCGAAGAGGTCTCCGAGTCGGCCGACAGTAACGAGCAGGGCAGCGAAAACCAGCGAGTAGATCGTATTCACCCACTCGGCATCAGTGAGTTCGAGCCGAAGGTCCTGGATAATGCTGGGAATGGCGACGTTGACAATCGTTGCATCGACGATGATTATCGCCAGTCCGAGCGCAAGCCCGGCAAGTCCGAGCCAGCGGCTGCGTGATGGAGTGCTCATCACTGTATCTCCAATCCTGACCCAAGCTACCTAAAATTATCTCACATTTACTCCGGCTTAAGTATAGCACAAGCCTCGCTGACGCTTCACCTCTCTGCTGCATGATCATGGATCGCGGTGACGATTACGCCACGAGTACCCCAGTGCGCCAGGACGCTACCGTCTCTTTAGGCAATTGGAGTTCCCAGTTCGGCTGCATTGTCCGGTTGCAGGAGGATAACCCGACCATCGGGTTGAATGGCTCCAAGGACGAGCACCTCAGAGGGAAATCCCGCCACGCGACGGACCGGCAGGTTGACGACGGCAACGACGAGCCGACCGAGCAAATCTTCCGGCTGATACCAGGGGCGAATGGCGGCCGATGAACGCTTGATCCCGAGCGGCCCGAAGTCGATGGTCAATTTATACGACGGTTTACGCGCTTCTGGGAATGGTTCGACACCGATAATGCGCCCGACGCGCATATCGACCTGCTGGAAGAGCGTCATGTCAATCGGTGATTTGGCGTCCATCATCCCTCCTTTCTCGTCGGCGAAAGAGTACCATCACCACGGTCGAGTGCTTCGATCGCTGCGTGAAGGTGAAGCCGGCATGGCGAGCTCCATGACAACTGATCCGCAGGATGAGCTGTTTGACGTCCTCACGCCAACGGGTGAGCCAACCGGACGAGTGGCACCGCGTGGTGTCGTGCATCGGGTGGGTCTGTGGCATGCAGCGTTCCATCTTTGGATCATCTGGCGCGACGAAGATGGTACGGTCGTCCTCCTACAGCGCCGAAGTCGAACGAAGGACACAATGCCGGGGCGGATTGACGTCAGCGTTGGTGGACACTTCCGGCACGGGGAGTACCATCGACAGTATCTCCGGCAGGGAAAGGCCGTGACACCAATCCTTCGTGAGGTCCACGAGGAGCTTGGCCTTGTGGCGTGCACGACGAACGTGCACTGGATCGGGACACGCTGGTCCGAACATCGCGAGACCGGAAAGTGGGATCGAGAAATTCAGGAACTCTTTCTGTGGGTGCTCCCGGCAGCACCAGAGATGCTTTGGCCTGATGTACAAGAGGTTGAGCAGGTGGTTGTTGTTCCACTTTCGTCGCTGGCGGAGTTGCTCTCCGGTACGGTCGCCGGTATCTCAGCACGGATCCTGTGGGATGCGTCATCGGGGTCAACCCAGGGGCGTGAAACCTGGATCACTCTGGCCAACCTTGTCCCCGGGCGACAAGCCTATTGGCGGGCAGTGGTACCGCAGCTTGAGGCCGCTGCGGGCGGTCAGCTGCCATCGGCACTAGTGTTTCGTGATGATGGGCCAGAGGAGACGTCGTGACACGAAATCCAGGCGCGGAGGGGAGAGCTGCGAGGGAATTTACCCAATGTCGACTACATGTACGCCGCGCGCGTGACAGACGTCCGTTCTTCGACACTGCGCCTCAGCACCGAAAGTGCGGCGGCTTTCGTGCTCGCTTGTCACATAGTTCAGCATCTCGAGTCGTTGTGGTCCTCGGTCAGGTAACCGTACCGGCCCTCACGTCATTCATCGCACTCCAGACGATTACGCCCCTGAAGCACTCGGCAGTGGTTGGGGAACCGGTTGGCACGGAGGCGGGTGCGTGAGGCGATGCCTCGGTGGCCAGACGACCTGCCGATGAAAGGGGATCGATGCTGTCAAGTTGAGCGGGGCGATGATCGTCTGAGGGCGGCGCCCATTGTACAGTCGACGGTGGTTGGAACTTTCACGTTACCAGCGATTGAAGTAAAGGCCCGAACGTTGCTCTCCAGCCTCGGCGAAGGCAGTAGCCAGCGGTGCCGAGAATCGAAGTGGGGCGCGAGCCGAAGTACTGTCAGGCCCCGAGGCATTTCGAAAGGAAAGGCACGTCATGTTGCGAGGGCGAGGAGCTGGAGCCTCTCGCGGAGCAACTTCTCGCCCTCGCTTCCTTTCAGGAGAACTGTGCTTCTTCAGTCGATATAGTTGTAGGCAATGTACGTGAGGAACTCGGTGAATTCGTCAGCAAGGACAAGCTGATCGAGGATCTCACGAGCTTCGCGGAGCCGCCCGTTTTGCTCACCGGCAAGCTTCGCAAGTTCTTCGTCACGGATTTGGGAGTAGAGTTCGGACGTGACGGGGCGCCCATCTGCCAGCAGTGCGCCATGATAACGCCACTGCCAGAGTTGTGCGCGTGAGATCTCGGCGGTCGCCGTGTCCTCCATCAGGTTAAAGATTGCGGCCGCACCCTGTCCACGCAGCCAGTTGTCAAGATACTGAAGAGCCACACTCACGTTGTTGCGGAGGCCGCCTTCGGTGATCTGACCGCCGGGGACACGCACATCGAGGAGATCGCGGGCTGTGACGCGGACGTCCTCGCGCAGACGATCTTTTTGGTGCGGTTTCTCGCCGAGCACGCGATCGAAGACCTCCATGGCGATAGGAACCAGGTCAGGGTGGGCGACCCAAGTTCCGTCGAAGCCATCATTGGCCTCGCGTTCCTTGTCCTCACGGACCTTGGCCAAGGCGACTTCATTCACTTGTGGATCGCGGCGGCTGGGGATGAAGGCAGCCATTCCACCGATGGCATGAGCGCCCCGCCGGTGACAGGTGCGGACCAGCAGTTCGGTATAGGCGCGCATAAAGGGGACTGTCATCGTCACCTGTGCACGATCCGGAAGCAGGAATTCGCGGTGGCGTCGGAACTTCTTGATCACGCTGAAGATGTAGTCCCATCGGCCAGCGTTGAGTCCTGCGGCGTGGTCACGGAGCTCCCAGAGAATCTCGTCCATTTCAAAGGCAGCCAGGATCGTTTCGATCAGGACAGTCGCACGAATCGTGCCACGCGGTATACCAAGGCGGTCTTGGGCGAAGTTGAAGACGTCATTCCAGAGGCGCGCTTCGAGATGGCTCTCAAGTTTTGGTAGGTAGAAGTAGGGGCCGGTGCCTCGTTCCAGGAGTTCGTGGGCATTGTGGAAGAAGTAGAGCCCGAAGTCGAAGAGGCTGGCTGAAATCGGCTCGCCGTCGACCAAGATATGTCGCTCGACGAGATGCCAGCCGCGTGGTCGGACGAGGAGCGTGGCGGTTCGTTCAGCAAGGCGGTAGATCCGTCCATCAGGACTCTCAAAGCTGATCGTCCGTCGGACAGCATCGCGGAGATTGATTTGCCCTTGGATAACGTTCGACCAGGTTGGTGAGAGAGCGTCCTCAAAGTCGGCCATAAAGACGCGGGCACCGGAGTTAAGCGCGTTGATCATCATTTTCCGGTCCACTGGACCGGTGATCTCAACCCGTCGATCCTGCAGATCAGACGGAGCCGGTGCGACCTTCCACTCACTGTCCCGGATGTGGACCGTCGCGGGAAGGAAGTCAGGAAAATGTCCGGCGTCGATCTCCTGCTGGCGCTCGGCCCGCCGCTGCAGCAGTTCAAGGCGGCGGGGGTTGAATTCGCGGTGGAGCGCGGCGACGAAGTCCAGTGCTGGCTCGGTGAGGATTTCGGCGAACTCGGCAGTCACCGGGCCGATAATACGGATTTCTCCTCCCATCAGGTTGCCTCCCTCACCTGATCACCGCACGATATGCTCGCGGTTAGTGTAACGAAATGACGCCGGGATGCGGAGAGAGCTCTCTCCACATCCCGGCGTCAGCGGTTGCTTCAGACTACAGCTTCTTCAGGAAGTTCCTCCTCGAATTGGATCCCGAGGCGTGGTGCGTTGTATGCCTGACCGAGCAGATGGTGATATGGGACACCGGAGAAGAAGTGATGGCTGCGTGTGGGGAAGTCGGTGTCTGGTGCCCACTCACGGCGCTGCAAGTCGATATAGGCCTGCTCCTGGCGAGCAGCGAGGTCTTGCAAGAGTTGGCTGAAGCCGAGTCCCATGGCGTGCTGGGCAGCCAGGGTAATGAAAATAAAGCGGACACCCATCTCGCCGAGTTCGCGGAAGCTGATCGGGTTCGGGTCAGTGAACCACTTGAAGGACGAGGACCAGTTGAAGGCGAAGCGGGCATCGGGGAAGCGCTTGCGCACCTCTTCCACGAAAGTTTCGAGGGGACGGCGGTCCGAGGTGGGGAATTCACACCAGAGAAGGTCAGGCACACCACTGTCAAGATAGCGGAGGGCTCGCTCTATAGCGAGCGGGAGGCCGCGGATTGACTCCGGTGCATCAACGGCTGAGACGCCGTCAGTGCGAGCAATGATGACGAAGTCACGATTGCCAAGATCATCGGCCACTGCACGCATCATCTTGAGCTTACCGACCATTTCCTGGGCGGGAATGAGTGCCTTGCCGCCGATATGCCCGCAGCGCTTCGGCATCACCTGGTCTTCAATGTGCGCTCCCGCCACGCCAGCTGTGACATAGAGTTCGGTCGTGCGCTGGACGTTGAACATGTTCCCATAGCCGGTATCCATATCGGCGACCACCGGGGGGATATGCAGGTGCTTGGGCGGAATACCCTTCTCAGGGTCACCAACGGCCATCGTCAGTTGGAACTTGCGGAGCGCTGAGACGATGCGACGGGCAGCGTCGGCGATTTCCACACTTGAGTAGAGGTCCATGTCGGTTGTCCCGAGATGGCCGATAGCAAATGAGTAGCCGCTGAAGTAGACAGCGGGAAAGCCGTAGTACATCACGAGCTGTGCCCCGTGCGGATCGAACACACCGGGTGCGAAGACGAAGGGCAGCGTCTCGAGAAGTTGGCGCAGCCGTGTGCTTGGGTGCACCCAACGAGAAGCGGGCACCCGGTATCCGGGTGGGAGCAACGGGGTCTCACGGAGTTCGTCAGGATTGGCGACCGGTTGGGGCAACGACCACATGGCGATCCTCCCTTCTTTTTGCTTGACAATAACCAACAAAGCGTATTGCCGTACGCGCAGTGAGACCGCGGCGGCGAACGAGGAGGGTGCCGAACCTGTTGTGCCAGGGGATCAGCGTGATACTACAGTGCCATAGGCTTTGTTGCGGTCGGTTGAGGTGAGCAGGTGTGTGCTCTTCTCTGCGCTGATCTGCCTGGGCATACGATCCCTCCCTCGGACCGATCACTCCTGACGGAGCCGCTCCATCACTTCACAGCATACCGATATGGGCATATAATTCGCAATAGCACTTTGTGATGTGTTGCATAGGGGGAATCTATATGGACGTGAGTTTACGGCAGCTGCAGGTGTTCCGAGCTGTGGCGCGCCACCGCAGCTTCTCGCGTGCCGCTGAGGAGCTCGTGATCAGCCAACCAGCTGTCTCAGCTCAGATCAAGGCAATGGAACAGATCCTGAACGTGCCGCTCTTTCAACGTACCGGACGTGGAGTCGAGTTAACTGAAGCGGGACGCCAACTCCTTCCCTATGCCGAGCGGTTGCTCGATCTTCTGGACGAAGCGTTGAGTGCGGTGCGCGAGCTGCGTTGTGCCCAGCGTGGTCAAGTACGGGTGGCTGCCAGTACCACAGCGGGCATTTACGTCGTTCCCAAGGCGCTCGGTGCCTTTCACCGTGCCTATCCTGGTGTGGAACTCTCGCTTGATGTGCTCAATCGCTTTGCTGTTCACCAACGGCTGCTCGCCGGGGACGCCGATCTTGCAATAATGGGGCTGATCGAGGATCCACAGGACCTAGAGATTGCGCAGTTCCTGCCGAACGAACTTGTTGTTATCGCCTCACCTCGCCATCCACTGGCGCGCCGTCATCAAATACCGCTCGAGGAAATTGCGCGCGAGCCGTTCCTCGTCCGGGAGATCGGCTCCGGAACGCGAGCCGATACCGAACGTATCTTTGCCGAAGCAGGTTTCCCGATTCGCGTGGCGATGGAGCTCCGGAGCAACGGTGCCATTAAGCAGGCGGTCGCTGCGGATCTCGGGGTGGCCATTATGCCACGCGATGCGATTGGGCTTGAACTCGAGACTGGACGCCTCGTCATTCTTGATGTTCAGGGGTTTCCAGTGCGACGCTGGTGGTCACTTGTGCGACGGGTCGGGCGTCCGGTCTCAGCCGCTGCCGATGCGCTGTGGCACTTCCTCCTCCAATACCGTTTGCAGGTGCACTGACGCTCAAGTCAGGTTTGGCAACGGTGGGTGCTCAAGACCAAGGAGATCCATGAGGAGCACGGCGTTTCGTGGTCCTTGATTACCGTAATTCGTATTGAAGAAGACATGGACCTCCTGTGCCTCAGCAGCAGCCCGGAGCAGCTTCGGTCGCCACTCTTCGAGCTCCTCCTGACGGTACTCCCAGTTGAAGCGCTCGCCGGTCTTGCCTGTGAAACGGTACCAGGTCTCGGCATTTCGACCGTGAAAGCGTACGACCGCGAGGCGGGGATTGGTCACGGCATAGACCGGTGGAACACAGCCGATTCCAATCTGTGGCTCGTCGACCATCGTGTAGCTCAAGCCCGCCTCCCTGAGTAGTTCCAAAGTCTCGTGGGCATGGCGCTCATCGAGCCAGTCGCGTCGCCGGAACTCGACCGAGATTGACAGGCCAGGGAAGAGTTCTGGCAACAGGCGGAGATATTCCCGGTGTTCCTCGGTATTGCGATACGACGGCGGAAACTGGAACGTGATCGCTCCCAACTTCCTCGCAGTGATCAGCGGCTCGATCGCGTCAAGGAAGCGAGCAGCGATCTCGCTATCGGGAACGGGCGCTTCCCCGCCCGGCTGCTCGGGTGTTCCAGTCAGCTGGCGCGGCGGCTTTACATCGAAGACAAACTCAGAGGGAGTGCGCTCAACCCAACCTTGTACCACTCGGCGCGATGGGATGGCATAGTAGGTCGAGTTCACCTCAACGATGGGGAAGTAGCGGGCGTAAAAGCGCAACCGCTCACGGTCGGGAATATTCGGCGGATAAAATCCCTCGTGGTCAGTCCAGGACGACGTCCCGATAAGGATGCGACTCATGCGAACCTCCTGCACCATCGTACCATCAGTGAGCGCCACACGAGAGTTGCGTTCGCAGTGCGTGCTGTAGGAGAACCGCTCTGCGCTTCACGTCCTCGCGGCTGTCGTCATCACGCCCGTATCATCACGGCTTGAGTTGGTTGGATATCTTTTCGTCGGTTACGCTTGAGCGTGTTGCTGCGTGGAACGGGAAGGGGGTACCATGCCGATTCTTAGGCAGTCGGACCAGGAATATCTGCGGCAGCTCTTTGCAGAGCGGCTCCACGATCCGGTAACCATCCGTTTGTTCACTCAACGCGTGACCCAGATCCGCATCCCTGGATACGAGTGCGTGACCTGTCGCGAGACGAACGAGCTGCTTGAGGAGGTTGCAGAGCTCTCTGACAAGATCACGCTGGAGGTGCATGATTTCCTGCAGGAGCAGGAGCTGGCGCGTCAAGAGGGGATTGAAGACATCCCGGCTATCGTCCTCAAAGGACACAATAAGGGGACAGTGCGGTTTATTGGTGTGCCAGCAGGCTATGAATTCGCAACCCTGATCGAGGACCTTGTTGATGTGTCTCGGGGGACGACGGAACTCACTCCGCTCAGCCGGGAGACTCTGGCGAAGTTGACCCTACCGGTTCATATCAAGGTCTTCGTCACCCCCACCTGCCCATACTGCCCTTCTGCTGCTCGTCTCGCGCACATGATGGCGGTGGAAAGCGAGTTGGTTGTTGCTGATGTCATCGAGGTCAGTGAGTTTCCCCATATTGCGCAGCGTTATCGGGTGTACGGTGTGCCAAAAGTCGTCATTAACGAATCGCTCGAGTTCGAGGGAGCTCGACCGGAAGCCGCCTTCGTCGCGATGGTTGAGTCGGTGGCAGGTCGACAAAACGAGGAGGCACCGCAAGGCTGAAAGATACTTCTGCTCTTCTGCGGCAGTCTCGATGGGACGCGGTCGTCGTCGGCTCTGGTCCGAACGGACTGGCGGCGGCGATTAGGCTTGCGCGCAAGCAGCGGCGCGTGCTCGTCCTGGAGGGGCAGGAACGGAGCGGAGGAGGACTGCAAACAGACTTCAGCATTCTGCCCGGTGGCCGACACGATCACTGTGCGACGGTGTTGCCGCTTGCAGCGGCCTCGCCCTTCTTCCGTGCGATCGGTCTCACAGAACGTCTCTCCTGGGTTCATTCTCCTGCGGCGCTAGCTCATCCGTTCGATGACGGGAGCGCGGTCCTGCTCTGGCAAGATCTGGAGCGCACCGCAGGCGAGCTCGGGGCGGATCGAGGAAGGTATCGAGCACTGTTTCAACCGTTACTTGAGCGTGGTGATGCGCTGCTCGCGACGCTTCTCACCCCTGCTCCCGGCGCGATCTGTTTCCCCGGCTTTTCGGTTCCCTGGAGTGCACTTTTCCACTTCGCTCGGGAGGGCACGCGCTCGGCAGCACGGTTGTGCCAGCAGTTTCAAACGGAACAGGCACGGGCATTACTTGCCGGACTCGCGGCACACAGCACGCTGCCGCTCGAACGAGTGCCCTCAGCCGCCTTCGCCCTGGTGCTTGCACTGTGCGCGCATCTGGTCGGTTGGCCATTACTGCGAGGCGGCACCGTGCAACTTACCGCTCGTTTGATCGACGAACTCGCTGCCTGGGGTGGAAGACTTTCCAGCGGGTGTGGAGTCTATCGACTTACCGAGCTCCCCCCGGCTCGCGCGGTGCTCCTCGACCTGGTTCCGAAAAATGCGCTTGCGCTTGTCGGTCAGCGTTGGCCCCGCCGGTATCGCCAGCAGCTCGCACGTTTCCGGCATGGCCCTGGTGTCTTCAAGATCGACTGGCTGCTCCGAGGCGAAATTCCCTGGCGGGCCACGGCGTGTGCTCTTGCCGCGACCGTTCATCTTGGTGGGACAGCCGAGGAAATCGCTGCGGCAGAACGAGCGGTCGTGAATGGCCGAATACCGGAGCGACCGTTCGTGATTCTCGTCCAGCCAAGCCAATTTGACCACAGTCGCGCGATGCCCGGGGTAGCTGTTGCCTGGGGATACTGTCACGTGCCGAACGGCTGGCAGGGGGACGCGACGGAGGTGATTGAGCGCCAGGTGGAACGGTTCGCTCCCGGGTTCCGCTCGCGGATTCTCGCTCGCCGGGCATGGAGCCCGCTCGAGTTGGAGCAGAAGAACCCCAACCTTGTGGGTGGTGATCTTGCGGCCGGTTGGCCAACGCTCGGCCAGTTGTTGACGCGTCCCTCCTGGTGGCCATGGCCACCATATCGAACTCCCGACCCTGCGTTGTTTTTCTGCAGTGCGTCAACGCCACCGGGTGGTGGAGTCCATGGTCTGTGCGGGTACTGGGCCGCGCGGTGGGTGGATCGTTGGCTGCAGCGTCTGGATCGCGTGGATCGGCTGAAATCGATGTGACCGGGACCTAGTACAACGCGTCGATCCCACATTTTGTCGGCCCGGGGAATCATCTCGAGGACCACTCGTGTGGGAGATGTGCCGAGTGAGTTGACGGACGACGCAGCGCGCCGTAGACTGGGCAGTGCAAGACCTTCGGGGCAGGGTGAGGCGCGAAGCGCCAATTCCCGACCGGCGGTAAAGCCCGCGAGCGGTCACTGGCCGCAGGATCCGGTGAGGCGCCAACGGTGCCAATTCCGGGGCCGACGGTATAGTCCGGATGGGAGAAGGTCGTTGTTCCGGTCGTTTGCACCGGTCTCTCAGCGACTTCGACCGATCCTGAACCCGGGGGCTCTGCCGCCCGGGTTCTTCGTCATGGGGCGAGGGACATGAGCGACGCGTACGCCTGCGATGTCGACCAGCAGTGGATGCGGCGAGCGATCGCCTGGGCCTGGCGCGCACAAGGACGTGTCGCCCCGAACCCGGCGGTCGGGGCGGTCCTGGTTCGCGACGGTGCTGTGGTCGGCGAAGGTTGCACGCAGCCGCCTGGTGGGCCGCATGCGGAGATTGTCGCCATGCGTCAAGCGGGCGAGCGGGCCCGTGGAGCAACCCTTTACGTCACACTGGAACCCTGCGCCCACTACGGGCGGACTCCACCTTGTGTCGATGCGATCCTGCAAGCGGGCATTGCACGTGTCGTTGTAGCGGTTCTTGATCCCTATCCCGAAGTTGCTGGGCGGGGTATCGCACGGCTCCGCGAGGCCGGTATCGTGGTCACCCTGGGGGTGGAAGCGCAAGCAGCGGCCGAGGTCAATGCTGGATATTTCAAGCGATTGCGGCATGGTTTACCGGACATCACCTTGAAGTACGCAATGTCGCTCGATGGGCGTATTGCGACGCGCAGCGGTCATTCGCGCTGGATCACCGGTCCTGAAGCACGCCGATACGCACACCAGCTGCGGGATCGCCACGACGCGATTCTGGTCGGAGTAGGAACGGTTCTTGCAGACGATCCGGAATTGACAACACGTCTCGATCCGGAGGATGCCGGCGACGGTGGCCCGCACCATCCGCTACGCGTTGTGCTCGATACACACGGGCGGACACCGCCATCGGCGCGCTTCCTTGCTCCGGATCTCCCTGGTCGTACCCTGATCGTCACAACGGAAGCAGCCCCACCGGAGCGAGTTGGAGCGCTGTGGCGCGCGGGGGCGGAGCTTGTCTTCGTTCCACAGCGCTGTGGCCGCGTTGATCTCCGGGCTGCGTTGCGCGTTCTTGCCGAGCGCGGGATTAATCGAGTGCTTGTCGAGGGGGGCAGTCGCGTGCTCGGCGCGTTTTTCGACGAGGAGCTCGCCGATAGTGTGGTGGCCTTTATCGCGCCAGTGCTTATCGGCGGGGCGAACGCACCGGTCCCGCTGGCTGGGCAGGGCGTCGAGACGATGGAACAGGCTGCCCGGTTACGAGACCTGCGTGTGCGTCAGGTTGGTACAGACGTCGTCATTGAAGGAAGACTCCGACCGCTCGAGATTCCGGAGGGCGTGTGATGTTCACCGGTATTGTCGAGGAAATTGGTGAGGTTGTGGCGGTGCAGTCGCTCCCGGGGGGAGGGGCTCGGCTTCGCG
>NZ_JAMSLS010000009.1 GCF_023806465.1 Thermomicrobium sp. CFH 73360
CGGCGCCGGCGTCGTCACCAAGATCATCAAGTGAGGGGTGATCGCTTATGTCTCGTCGGCCGACACAACGAATCCGCATACGCCTAAAGTCGCACGACCACCGGATTCTCGACCAATCGGCCCGGCAGATTGTCGAGACAGCCGAAAGCACAGGGGCGAAAGTTGCTGGGCCGATCCCGCTGCCGACGCGGATCGAGCGGTTTACGGTCATTCGCTCGCCATTCATCGATAAGGACTCGCAGGAGCACTTTGAGATCCGCACGCACAAGCGGCTGATTGACGTGCTGGAACCGAGTCCGTCTACGATCCGCGCGCTGATGCGGCTGACGTTGCCAGCGGGAGTAGACATCGAAATCAAGCTGTGAACGCAGGAGACTGCGTTCCTGGTCATGCTCATCGTGTGGCGTGGACACGCAGGAGTGTCTGAGGCCACCAGAGAAGCGAGGAGAGCCGATGATCGAGGGACTCTTGGGCCGAAAACTCGGCATGACACAGATCTTTGATGAGTCGGGGCGGGCTGTACCCGTCACCGTGCTGGAGGTCGGCCCGTGCGTCGTGACCCAGGTGAAGACGAAAGAGCGAGATGGCTATGAAGCCGTCCAGCTCGGTTTCGGACACCGCAAGCGTCAGAATAAGCCGATGCAAGGGCATCTGCGCGCCTCGGGAGCATCACCCCGCTATCTGAAAGAAGTTCGCGTTGATGATCCCGGGCAGTTTCAAGTCGGCCAAGTGGTCGACTGTTCCATGTTTCAACCGGGACAACTGGTGGACGTCATTGGTTGGCGAAAGGGGCGAGGCTTCCAGGGCGGGGTGAAGCGGCATGGTTTCGCCGGGGGCCCAAAGACGCACGGACAGTCTGACCGCCATCGGGCCCCTGGCTCGATCGGTCCGACTACCGATCCTGGACGTGTGCACAAAGGCAAACGCATGGCTGGCCGGATGGGGCCGGTGCGTGTTACTGTACAGAATCTGAAGGTGATGCAGGTCGACCCGCAGCGCAACCTCGTGCTCGTCCAGGGCGCCGTGCCCGGTCATCCGAACGGTCTTGTCATTGTTCGCCATGCCGTGAAGCAACGGCGAGCCAAGGCAACGGCGTGATGGAGGGAGAGGGAAGAATGTTGGTTCCGGTTTACGATCTTGAAGGGCGAGCGGTCGACCAGATCGAGTTGGCTGACTCGGTCTTCAACATCACGCCGAATATTCCGGTGATGCATCAAGCCCTGGTACGGCAGTTGGCCAATGCGCGTGCGGGAACCCACGACACCAAGACGCGCGGCGAAGTGCGGGGTGGTGGGCGTAAGCCATGGCGACAGAAGGGAACCGGACGCGCACGACAGGGGAGTATCCGAGCGCCGCATTGGAAGGGTGGTGGCGTCGTCTGGGGACCGCATCCGCGTTCGTATCGCCAGAAGATGCCCAAGAAGATGCGGCGACTTGCGATCCGGTCCTTACTGTCAGTGAAGCAGCGTGAGAATCAGCTGGTCGTGGTGCGCGGATTGAATGAGATTGAACCGAAGACGAAGGTGATGAAGGGCGTGTTACAGCGGCTGCCACTGGCCAACGCCCGGTCAACGTTGATCGTAGTCGATCAACGTCGGGAGAACGTGCGACGGGCAGCCGGGAATCTTGAGGACGTGAAAGTGCTCGTTGCACACAACATGAACATCCGTGATGGATTGAAGTACGAGCGGATGATCTTAACTCCCGAAGCGATCAATGTCATCCATCGCTTGTGGGCGCAGGAAGGAGTGTGAGAGTATGGAGCTCACGTATCAGGAAATCATCCGGCGCCCGCTGAT
This sequence comes from Thermomicrobium sp. CFH 73360, assembly GCF_023806465.1. GTDB lineage: Bacteria > Chloroflexota > Chloroflexia > Thermomicrobiales > Thermomicrobiaceae > Thermomicrobium. The sequence goes on from NZ_JAMSLS010000009.1 coordinate 1,800, forward strand.
AACTGAAAAGAATACGCGGCTTATGCAGATGAACCAGTACATGTTCGAGGTTCATCCCGAGGCGAACAAGGTTCAGATCAAGGAAGCAATCGAGCGGACATTCAACGTGAAGGTGAAGAAGGTGAACACGATGAATGTCCGTGGGAAGGTTCGCCGACGCGTGCGGAAGCGCGGTGGCGCGCCGATCGTCGGGCGAGAGCGCTCATGGAAGAAGGCGATTGTCACGCTCGAGCCCGGGTACACGATCGATCTTTTCAGCCAGCTGTGACACGGCAGAGATGAGGTGCGGCGATGCCGATCAAGGTATACAAACCAACGACGCCCGGGCGTCGCAATATGTCGGTACTCACCTATGAGGAGATCACGAAGGAAGAGCCCGAGAAGTCGCTCATTGAGCCGCTCAAGAAACACGCCGGGCGGAACAATCGTGGGGTCATCACGACCCGACATCGTGGGGGTGGGAACAAGCGGTTCTACCGCATTATCGACTTTCGGCGGGACAAATGGGGAATCCCCGCGAAGGTGGCAGCGATCGAGTACGACCCCAACCGGACGGCGTTTATTGCACTCCTTCACTACGTGGATGGTGAAAAGCGCTACATCTTGGCGCCACTGGGCCTGAAAGTGGGTGATGTGGTGCAGTCGGGGCCGGGCTCGCCGATCCGGGTGGGGAACGCGCTTCCGTTGCGAGAGATTCCGCTGGGTACTCAAGTCCATAATGTGGAACTGTACCCGGGGCGCGGCGGTCAATTGGTTCGGGCTGCCGGTGCAGTGGCACAGGTGATCGCCAAGGTGGACAACTATGTCCACTTGCGGCTCCCATCCGGTGAGATCCGGATGGTGCATGCTGACTGCATGGCGACGATCGGGCAGGTTGGGAACCTGGATCACCAGAACGTAAGCATCGGCAAGGCGGGGCGTAAGCGGCATATGGGTTGGCGTCCCGCAGTGCGCGGTTCGGCAATGACGCCGCGTGACCACCCGCACGGTGGGGGTGAGGGGAAGGCTCCACGGGGTATGCCACCGAAGACGCCGTGGGGTAAGCCGGCGCTCGGGAAGCGCACGCGCCGGAACAAGAAGTCCGATCGCTTCATCATCCGGCGGCGCTACGAGGCCTAGCCGGTAGGAGGTGCGTGAATGGGACGATCGTCAAAAAAGGGTCCGTACATTGATCCGAAACTGAAGAAGAAGATTGACGAACTGAACCGGACGGGGGAACGCCGGGTCATCCGAACATGGGCTCGCGATTGCACCATTTTCCCCGAGATGGTCGGTCATACCATCGCGGTTCACGACGGTCGGCGGCATGTGCCGATCTACATCACCGAGCAGATGGTCGGCCATCGACTCGGTGAGTTTGCACCGACCCGGACCTATCGCGGGCATGGCAAGGATGCTGAGCGGACGACCCGGCGACGCTGACGAAGGGAGCGAGCGATGGAAGTCCGAGCGAAGGTGCGAGAGGTCCGGGTCTCGCCGAAAAAGGCGCGGATGGTCATCGATGTGATCCGCGGTAAGCCGCTCCAAGAGGCGCTGGCCATCTTGCAGGTGCTGCCGCAGAAAACTGCACCGATTGCCCTTAAATTGCTTCGATCTGCGGCGGCAAACGCAGAGCATAACTATGATCTGGATCCGGAGCGGCTCTACGTCAAGCGGATCTACGTCGACGAGGGGCCGCGCTACAAGCGCTGGCAGCCCCACGCGCGCGGTCGGGTCGGGCGCAAGTGGCGCCGCACCTCGCACATCACGGTCATTCTTGACGAGTTGCCGGAGAAGGGAGCGCCGCGTGGGTAGGAAAGTTAATCCGATCGGCTTTCGGTTGGGGATCGTTCACGACTGGGAATCGAAGTGGTTTGCCGAGAAAGATCGGCAGTACCGGGAGCAGTTGCACGAGGATCTCGACATTCGTGAACTGATTCACCGGGAGCTGCCGCGAGCTGGAATAGCGCGCATCGAGATCCAACGCGCGGTGAACCGGGTGGATGTTACGATCCACACCGCAAAGCCTGGCGTGGTGATTGGCAAGCAAGGCGCCAACGTCGAGCGACTGCGCCAGTTCCTGGAGGCGCGCATTGGAAAGAAGGTGCACTTGAATATCCAGGAGATCCGCAAACCGGAGCTCGACGCCCGCCTTGTCGCTGAAAGTATTGCGGAGCAGATCACGCGGCGCGTCTCTTATCGCCGAGCGATGAAGCATGCGGCAGCAGCCGCAATGCGAGCGGGGGCGAAGGGAGTCAAGATCCGAGTCAAAGGACGCCTGGGTGGCGCTGAAATGAAGCGCATGGTATGGGAGATGATAGGGCGCGTACCGCTCAACACAATTCGCGCCAATATCGACTATGCGGTGGTTCATGCGCCCACGATCTACGGGCAAATCGGCGTGAAGGTGTGGATCTACCACGGAGATGTCCTGCCCGAGGCGCAGCCGAAGGTCGCGCCTGCGATGGTCTCAGCTGAGTAAGACGAGGGGCACAGAGATGTTGATGCCACGACGGGTGCAACATCGCAAGCAGCACCGCTACCGAACGAAAGGGATCGCCTGGCGAGGCAACACGCTCGCCTTTGGCGAATATGGGATCCAGGCTCTCGAGCCGGCCTGGGTGACCGCGCAGCAGATTGAGGCAGCACGTCGCGCGATTACAAACGCGGTCCGGCGTGGTGGAAAAGTGTGGATCCGGATCTTCCCCGACAAGCCGGTCACCAAGAAGCCGGCTGAAACGCGCATGGGAAGCGGCAAGGGGAATCCGGAATATTGGATGGACGTGGTGAAGCCGGGCCGGATTCTCTTCGAACTGGCCGGCGTACGCGAGGAACTCGCCGTAGAGGCGCTCACTCGTGCCATCCACAAGCTGCCGTGTCGCTGCCGCATTGTGAAGCGCGAGCGTCCAGGCGAGATGGCCGAGGAGGAAGCGGAATGAAGCCCGCTGAACTGCGAGCGATGACAGATGACCAGTTGCGGCAGAAGCTGGAGGAGCTCCGGAATGAGGTCCGTGATCTCCGCTTCGCTGCCGCACTGGGGCAGCTCAAGGATACCTCGGCGATCCGGAACGCGCGGAAGGATATCGCACGGATCTTGACGATCCTCACGGAGCGCGAGCGAGCACGTTTGGCCGAACAGGGACTGCTTCCCCCGCCGAAGCTCACGCGGCGGGAACGGAGGCGCCGGAAGCAGCTCGAGCTACAACAGCGAAAGGGGTGATGACGGGTGGAGGAGCGCGGCAGGGAATCACAGGGGCAAGTATCGATCCAGAAGCCGAAACGACGGCTTACGAAGATTGGGCGCGTCGTTTCGGATAAAATGGATAAGACAGTGGTGGTGGCGGTTGACTATTGGCGGCGCCACCCACTGTACAAGAAGACGATTCGCCGCACGAGCAAGTTTTATGCGCACGACGAGCATAACCTTTGCCGGGTCGGGGATCTGGTGCTCATTGAAGAAACCCGGCCGCTGAGCAAAATGAAGCGCTGGATCGTGCGCAAGATTCTCGAGCGCGCGACGCCAGAGGTACAGGCGGAGCTAATCGAGGAACGCGAAGCACGCGAACGAGAGGGTGAGGTCGAACAATGATCCAACCGCTCTCGAAACTGGTTGTAGCGGACAATACGGGCGCGAAGGAAATCATGTGTATTCGTGTCCTCGGGGGCTCCAAGCGTCGCTACGGGTCAGTAGGGGATTTGATTGTTGCCTCGGTCAAGAAGGCCGAGCCGAATGCCTCGGTGAAGAAGGGCGATGTCGTCTATGCGGTCATCGTCCGCACGAACAAGGAGTACCGGCGCAAGGATGGATCGTACATCAAGTTTGATGATAACGCGGCCGTCCTTGTAACTCCCCAGGGCCAGCCACGAGGCACCCGTATCTTCGGCCCAGTAGCACGGGAACTCCGGGACAAGCAGTACATGCGCATCGTCTCGCTAGCCCCGGAAGTATTGTGAGGGGTGCCGGATATGGCGGAGAAGATTGTCACAGGCGACGAGGTTATCGTCATTCGCGGCAAGGACAAGGGGGCGCGCGGGCGCGTCCGTCAAAACTTGCCGCGCGAAGATCGCGTGATCGTGGAAGGTGTCAACATAGTAAAACGCCATCAGCGTGCGATTCCGGGCGTGCGGCAAGCGGGCATCATCGAAATGGAAGCTCCAATTCACGTCTCGAAGGTCATGCTTCTTTGCCCGCATTGTGGGAAACCGACGCGGGTGGGATTCCGCTTTACAGAGAGCGGTGAAAAGGTTCGGTATTGCAAGAAGTGCCAGCAGACGATCGAGAAGCCGACGGCGCATCGGCGTACGAAGTGAGGCGAGTGAACAATGGCGACCGAGGTACATGAACGCGTGGAACCGCGCTTGAAGCGGTTGTATCGCGAAGAAGTCGTACCCAAACTGATGGAAGAGTTTGGGTATCCGCACCGTTTTGCGGTGCCGCGACTGGAAAAAATTGTATTGAACATTGGCCTGGGTGAAGCGGTTTCGAATCCCAAGGCCATTGATCACGCGATGAATGATCTTGCCGCGATTAGTGGTCAAAGGGCGGTCGTGACACGAGCACGGAAGTCGATCGCGGCATTCCGCTTGCGCAAGGGGATGCCGATTGGCGTTATGGTGACGCTACGTGGCAATCGCATGTGGGATTTCCTGGACCGTCTGATCTCGATTGCCTTGCCTCGAATCCGTGACTTCCGTGGCGTGTCGACGAAATCGTTCGACGGCCGTGGAAACTACACGATTGGATTGCGGGAGCAACTCGTGTTCCCTGAGGTTGATTACGATAAGATCGATAAAGTGCGCGGTCTTGAGGTGACGATCGTGACGACGGCCCGCACGGACGTCGAGGCCCGGCGGCTTCTTGAGCTGCTGGGTATGCCGTTCCGAGACTAACGGGGAGCGAAGAAGAGCAATGGCGCGAAAGGCGAAGATTGTCGCATCACTCAAGCCGCCGAAATACGCAGTACGGCACCGGAACCGCTGCAAACTGTGTGGTCGGCCGCGTGCCTACATGAGGAAGTTCGGACTGTGTCGGATCTGCTTCCGGCAGTTGGCTTCAATAGGGAAGCTGCCGGGAGTGAAGAAGGCGAGCTGGTGAGTGTGGTGCGGCGCTTGGAGAGCGGGGTGTGAGGGCAATGACGATCACCGATCCGATCGGAGACATGTTGACGCGTATCCGTAATGCCGGGATGGGACGCAAAGCAGAAGCGACCATGCCGGCATCGAAGATGCTGGTGGAAATCGCGCGCATTCTCAAAGAAGAGGGGTACATCGCTGACTATACTGTCGAACCGGCTGAGCCACGACCAATCCTGCGGATCCGTTTGAAGTACACCCCTGATAAACGGCATGCGATCCGGGAGATCAAACGCGTCTCGAAGCCCGGTCTGCGGATTTATGTGGGGAAGGACGAGATTCCGCGGGTGAAAGGGGGCCTTGGCATCGCCATCCTGACAACCTCGCAGGGGGTGATGACCGACGCCGAGGCGCGTCGTCGTGGCATCGGCGGTGAGGTCATCTGTACCGTGTTCTAGGTGCTGGAGGCCGTAGATGTCGCGTATCGGCAAGCGCCCAATTCCGATTCCGGCTGGGGTGGACGTCCAGATTGCGGACGGACTCGTCCGTGTCAGTGGCCCCAAGGGGCAGCTGGAACTGAAAGTTCACCCGAAGATGATCGTCCAACGAGTGGATGGAGTCATTCAGGTCCAGCGCCCTTCTGACGAGCGTTTCTTCAAGCAGCTGCATGGACTGTACCGAACCCTGATTGCGAATATGGTCCAAGGAGTTACTGAGGGATTTCGGAAGGATCTCGAGATTCATGGGGTCGGGTACCGTGCAGCGCTGGAAGGTAAGACGCTCGTCCTCAACGTTGGGTATTCACACCCGGTGCGAATTGATCCTCCCCCTGGTATCAGCTTCATCGTTGAATCGCCGACTCGCATCAGTGTCGTCGGGATTGACAAGCAGCTGGTCGGTGAGGTTGCTGCACAGATTCGGCGTGTTCGCCCACCGGAACCCTACCAGGGGAAGGGAATTCGGTACGCGGGTGAGGTGATTCGCCGTAAGGCCGGCAAGACGGGTAAGACAAAGGGCAAGAAGTAACGAACCTCAGAGCAGGCTACCGCTCGGAAACGTCTGCCGACGAGGATCGAGCGGTCATGGAATCGATGGAGGGAGCGGATGCGGTTCCAGTTCAAGCGGCAACTATCGCCGCGAAAGCGCCGGCACCTGCGGGTGCGAGCAAAGATCTTCGGCACCCCAGAGCGGCCACGTCTTAATGTGTTCCGAAGCAACAAACACATTTATGCTCAGATCATTGATGATACACGCGGTCATACCCTGGTCGCTGCCTCAACGCTAGAGCGAGAGGTGCGGGAACGGTTACCGGAGCCGCACCCGAAGGTGGAGGAGGCACGGGTTGTCGGCCAGGTTATTGGAGAGCGTGCGCTCTCAAAGGGAATCACGAAGGTTGTCTTCGACCGTGGTGGGTACAAATACCACGGTCGGGTGAAGGCGCTCGCTGAGGGAGCGCGCGCTGCGGGCTTGCAGTTCTGAGGACAGGGGCGAGGACGACGATGGTATTGGTCAAAGAAGGACGACGAGTCGATCCGAGCCGCGTGGGTGAACTCCGGGAGCGGGTCATCCAGATTGCGCGGGTGGCCAAAGTCGTCCAAGGCGGTCGGCGCTTCCACTTCCGAAGCGTCGTCGTGGTGGGCGATGGTCAAGGGCATGTGGGCGTAGGCATTGGCAAGGCCACCGAAGTCCCCGACTCGATTCGTAAAGCAGTTGAGAATGCGAAGAAGCACCTCATTGAGGTGCCACTCGATCGCACGACGATCCCGCACGAGATCGAGGTGAAATTCAAAGCGACACGTGTCCTCATGAAGCCAGCAGCGCCGGGCACCGGCGTCATTGCGGGTGCGGGTGTTCGTGCGGTTGTGGAGGCGGCTGGCATCAAGGATCTGATTGCGAAGACGCACGGGAGCAATAATCCGGTGAATGTCACCCAGGCCGCGCTGTTGGCACTCAGTCAGCTTGAATCCCCAGAAGACGTTGCTGCGCGGCGTGGCCTTCCGGTCGACCGCCTCTTGCGTGGACGGCGGAAGCGAGTGGAGAGCAATGGCGAGTAAGCGACTCCGTATCACGTACGTCAAGAGTATGATCGGCTACCGGGAGAAGCAGCGTGAGACGCTGCGCTCACTGGGGCTGCGTCGGCTCGGTCAGTCGGTGGAACATCCCGATACACCGAGCGTTCGCGGAATGATCGCAAAAGTGCAGCATCTCGTCCGTGTTGAAGAGCTAGACGAGCGCCCAGCCACGGAGTGAGGCTCGGAGGATACAGCGATGAAGCTTCATGATTTGAAACCGGCCCCAGGTTCCCGAAAGCCGAAGACCCGGGTTGGTCGTGGGATTGCCGCGGGGAAAGGGAAGACCGCTGGACGGGGAACCAAGGGGCAGAAAGCTCGCGGAAAGGTTCGGCCTGGGTTCGAAGGTGGTCAGAACCCCTTGTATATGCGCGTTGGTCGCAAACGGGGTTTCAAGCATCCGTTTAAGATCGTCTTCGAGGTCGTCAACGTTGGGCGGCTCAACGATCTTCCGGTAGAAGGTGTCATTACCCCTGATATTCTGCGACAGTATCGTCTGGTGCGTGAAAACGGTGCGCCGGTGAAGATTTTGGGTAATGGTGAGGTGACACGGCCATTGCACGTGCAGGCGCACGCATTCTCGGAGAGTGCTCGTCAGAAGATTTTGGCGGCTGGTGGCACCGTGGAGGTCATAAGCTGATGCTCGAGGCAGTCGTCAGCGCGTTCAAACTGCCGGACCTACGGAGGAAGCTCCTCTTCACCCTTGGCATTCTGATTATTTTTCGCTTCGTGGCCACGATCCCTGTGCCTGGTGTTGATCAGGAGGCGCTGCAACGACTCCTCGAGACGAACCAGTTTCTTGGGGTACTGAACCTCTTTTCCGGTAGCACCTTGACCAACTTCTCAATCGTGGCCTTGGGGGTATATCCCTATATTACAGCGTCGATCGTCATGCAGTTGCTAACCCCGGTTATCCCGAGACTCACGGAGCTTTCGAAGGAAGGGAATCTGGGGCGTGCCAAAATCAATCAGTACACCCATTGGTTGACGGTACCGCTAGCGTTCCTGCAGGCTTACGGCCATGCCGTCCTCATGAGTAGTGCGGGGGTCCTCAGAGACTTCGGCCTGTTCAACAGTGGCACGTGGTTGCGGAGCCTGGCGCTGTTGCTCACGCTCACGGCCGGGACGATCTTTCTCGTCTGGCTCGGAGAGCTGATCACAGAGAACGGTATTGGTAACGGTGTCTCGATCATCATCTTGGGTGGTATAGTAGCCCAATTGCCGAGTGCAATCGGCCGGTTGGTCACGGGCGGCACCCTTTCCGAAAACCTTATCGGCACTGTGGCCTTTCTTGCGATTGGTGTCCTCATCATCGTTGGAATCGTGCTCATCACGGAAGGACAACGGCGTATTCCGGTGCAACACGCGCGGCGGGTGCGTCGTGGTCGTGTCTACGGCGGTGGCATGACGTATATACCGCTGAAGGTGAACTCTGCCGGCATGATCCCGTTGATCTTCGCGATCAGCATGTTGCTGTTGCCAGGGATGATTGCCAACTTCCTCGCGACCTCGCAAATCGGGTGGCTGCGCGATTTCGCGAACGGGCTAGCGCGAGTATTCGACCCCAATAGTCTGCCGTATCAAGTCGCATATTTCGTAATGGTCGTAGCGTTTACGTATTTTTATACCATGATCCTCTTCCAGCAGCAAAACATCGCTGAGACGCTTCAGCGGCAGGGAGCGTTTATCCCTGGAATACGCCCGGGACGAGCGACAGACGAGTATCTCACCAAAGTGTTGATGCGCATCACGTTGATCGGGGCCCTTTTCCTCGGTGTTGTGGCGGTCATGCCGTATATTGTGGCGAAGATCACTGGTGTGACGGTTCTCTTCCTGAGTTCGACTTCCCTATTGATCGTCGTCGGTGTTGCCATTGACACCATGCGGCAGCTCGAGGCGCAGCTATTGATGCGGAACTACGAGGGCTTCATCCGGTAGGGGGCTGTTGGTGGCTGACCGGTGTCACGTGGTGCTGATCGGTCCGCAAGGATCGGGGAAAGGTACGCAGGCTGCCCGCATCGCTCCGCGGCTGCGTCTTGTGCACGTTGCTACGGGCGACCTTTTCCGCCAGCTGATGACCCGTGATGACGAACTTGCCCGGGAGGTGCGAAGTTACTACGATCGCGGAGCGCTCGTTCCGGACGAGTTGACGTTGCGCGTCCTTCTGCAGCGGCTCGATGAGCTGGAGCGTGAGAGTGCGGAGGCGTTCAGAGGAGCGCTCCTTGATGGGTACCCGCGAAATCGCGCCCAGGCTGAAGCGCTCGACCAGGTCCTGCGTGAACGGCGAGATAGCATCGCTGCGGTGGTTCACCTTGCCGTTCCGCGTGCCGTGTTGATCGAGCGATTAAGTGGACGTCTGATCTGCCCGCAGTGTGGTGCAACCTATCACATCCGTTTTTCTCCACCGAAGACTGCAGGTCAGTGCGATCGCTGTGGTAGTGCGTTGATTCAACGGAGTGACGACACGCCGGAAGCGATTGCGCGGCGACTCGAGACATATGAGCAGCAAACCGCACCACTGCTGGACTACTATCGGGCCCGTGGCCTCGTCGTGGATATCGATGGCAATCAGCCAATCGATGCGGTGACCGAGGCGATTCTTGCTGCACTCGAGCCGCGTGTGGGCGATCCCTCGCGATGTCGATCGTCTTGAAGTCTCCGCGCGAGATTGAGTGCATGAGGCAAGCCGGACGGATCGTTGCGCTCGTGCTTGCGGAGCTCCGTACGGCTGCTCAAGCCGGTGTCACAACGGCGACATTGGATCGGCTCGCACTGGAAATCATCGCACGTGAAGGAGGAGAACCAGCCTTCCGTGGATACCGGGAATACCCAGCGACCATTTGCACGTCGGTGAACGACGAAGTCTTACACGGGATTCCGGGACGGCGGGTACTACGCGCTGGAGACCTCTTGAAGCTTGATGTGGGGGTGTGCTGGCAAGGGATGTATGCTGACGCGGCCGTGAGTGTGGTTGTTGGCAGAGGCAGTCAACTCGCTCACCGTCTGGTGGAGGTCGTGGAGGAGGCCTTTTGGGCAGGTTATACGATGGCGAGACCTGGCCGTTACCTTGGAGATATTGGAGCGGCGATTGAGGAGATCGTGCGGCGTAACGGTTTTTCTGTGATTGAAGAGTATGCGGGACACGGCGTCGGCCGTGCGTTACACGAGGAACCTTCGGTACCGAATCACGCGGAGGCAGGCCGAGGGATACTCTTGCGGAGTGGGATGACTCTGGCGATTGAACCGATGATCAGTGCCGGAAGTGGGCAGACACTCGTCAAGCGGGATGGCTGGACGGTCGTCACGCGTGACGGGAGCCTGGCAGCACACTACGAGCATACGGTATGGATCTCGGAGTCTGGGCCGGTGATCCTCACGCAATTGTGAGGAAACCGTGGTATACTGCATGTTTGTGATGCGTGCGAGCGTTCGCGCGTGAGCGGGGTGTCGTGTGCCGAAGAAGGACGTTATTGAAGTCGAAGGGACGGTCACTGAGGCGTTACCAAACGCGATGTTTCGTGTGCAACTCGACAATGGCTACGAAGTCCTTGCCCACGTCTCAGGACGCCTGCGGATGCATTTCATTCGTATCTTGCCTGGTGACCGGGTGCGGGTTGAGCTCTCACCGTACGACCTGACGCGCGGCCGGATCACATACCGGCTGCGCGGGCCGACACGTGAGGAAGAGTAAGCGAGGGGGTGAGGAGCAATGAAGGTTTCGGCATCGGTGAAGCGGCGCTGCGCTAAGTGCCGGATTATCCGGCGGCATGGTGTTGTCCGCGTGATCTGCGAGAATCCAAAGCACAAGCAGCGCCAAGGATGAGGGGGTACAATGGCGCGCATTGCTGGAGTTGATCTCCCGCGCGACAAGCGCATTGAGTATGCGCTGACGTTGATCTACGGAATCGGTTGGACGACGGCGCGGAAGATTCTGGAGCGCACCGGCATTAACCCGTGGACGAAAGTGCGCGACTTGACGGACGACGAGGTGCAGCGCCTTCGGGACATTATTGAGAAAGAAATGGTCGTCGAGGGCGACCTCCGACGTCAGGTTGCGATGAACATCAAGCGCCTGATTGACATCGGGTGTTACCGCGGTATCCGCCATCGGATGGGCTTGCCGGTGCGTGGTCAGCGGACGCGGACGAACGCGCGGACACGGAAAGGGCCGCGCCCGCGGATTGGTGTTAAGAAGAAGACGAAGCAGCAGTCCTAGTCGGAGACTTCCAGAAAGGGTGAGAGCGCGATGGCAGATCGACGACGCGGAGCAGCCCAGCGCGGTGCGGCTCGGCCACGACGGCGCGAGCGCAAGAATGTGCCGCGCGGTCGCGCCTATGTCCATGCGACATTTAACAATACGATTGTAACCATGACCGACCCGAACGGAAACGTGATTTGCTGGGCGAGTGCTGGGTCGAGCGGATTCAAAGGGACTCGGAAGAGCACTCCGTACGCGGCCCAGGTGGCAGCCGAGAATGCTGCCCGAAAGGCCATGGAGCACGGCATGCGGCAGGTTGACGTTTTTGTGAAGGGTGCGGGTGCCGGGCGCGAGATGGCGATTCGTGCCCTCGCGGCTGCGGGTCTTCAGGTCATGTCGATCACCGATATCACGCCGGTTCCACACAACGGATGCAGGCCGCCGAAGCGACGACGAACATAGGAATGATGAAGGAGGGTCAATGGGACGATACATCGGCCCAGTCTGCCGGCTCTGCCGGCGGGAGGGCGTGAAGCTCTATCTCAAGGGTGAGCGTTGCTTTGGGCCCAAGTGCCCGATTGTGAAGCGTCACCCCAACAAGAATTACCCGCCGGGGCAGCATGGCCCGGCACAGCGCGCTGCTCGGCGTCCTTCCGAGTTCGCGCTGCAGTTGCGTGAGAAGCAAAAGCTGAAGCGTATCTATGGGATCCTGGAGCGACAGTTCCGCCGTCACTTCGAGGAGGCGGAACGGCGCCCCGGGCTCACTGGAGATAACCTGCTCCAGATCCTGGAGTCGCGTTTGGACAACGTCGTTTACCGGTTGGGGTTTGCCGACTCACGTCGCCAAGCTCGCCAGCTGGTACGACACGGACACTTCCTCGTCAATGGGCGGAAGACGGATATTCCGTCGTACCTCGTACGTCCCGGTGATATCATCGCTGTCCGCCCTGAGAGCCGTCGCCGGGAGTACTTCAAGGTGCTCGAGGAGACGGCGAAGAATAAGGCGGTGCCAGACTGGCTGAGCCGGGATCTTGAGACCATGAGTGGGCGCGTGCTGCGCTTGCCGACTCGGGATGAGATTGATATCCCGTCGGTGAATACGCAGCTCGTCGTTGAGTACTACAGCCGTCGCTGATCGCACACGAAACTCATCACTTGGGGAGGCGAGATTCGTGCTCGACTTTGCACGACCGCGAGTGATCCAGACCCACGCTGCCCCGACATACGGGCGGTTCGTCGTCGAGCCACTCGATCCAGGATACGGCACGACGCTCGGGAACGCCCTGCGTCGCATCCTGCTGCGTTCCCTGCCAGGAGCAGCTATTACACGTGTCCGCATTGCTGGTGTGTGGCACGAATTCTCGACGATCGAGGGTGTCCGAGAGGACGTTACCGAGATCGTACTCAATCTCAAAGGGATCCGGCTGCGTGCTATCACGGAGTTCCGTGAGGCACGCGCGATCCTCTTCGCCCAGGGCGAGGGTGTCGTTCGGGCCGGAGACGTGGACTGGCCCGCCGAGGTCGAGGTGGTCAATCCTGACCATGTCATTGCGACCCTCGACAATGATCAGGCGCGTCTCGAGATGGACCTCTGGATTGGGCGAGGCCGTGGCTACCTTCCGGCAGAGGCGCAAGAGATTCGGTCGATCGGCGAGATTCCGATCGATGCGATCTTCACGCCAATTCTCAAGGTGAACTACGTCGTTGAACACACCCGAGTCGGTGGTGCAACGGACTACGATCGGCTCATCATGGAAATCGTCACTGACGGCACGGTTGACCCGGCGAAGGCACTCGTCGAGGCGGCTCGAATCCTCGTCCAGCATGCGAAGTGGATCGCAGAGTTTGACAGCGAAGCCACCGAGCAGCCTGTTGAAGAGTGGACGCCAGCTCAAGTCGACGACACTCGTTTGCTGTCGGAGATTGGCCTTTCGCAGCGTGTTCTAAACGCGCTGCGGGCGCGCGGCATCGAGCGCGTCAGCCAGGTGCTAGCGATGCGGCCGGATCAACTTCTTGGAATTCGCAACTTCGGCCCTCGTGCGCTCCAGGAGCTCCGCGAGCGGTTGCAGGAAAACGGGTACACCGAGGGCCCGCTCTTCACCGGCGCGGTTCCCGAGGTCGGGGTCGGTGCAGGAGAGGGTGAGGAGGACTGAGCGTGCGACATCGTAAGGCAGGGCGGAAGTTCGGTCGACGAACCAACCCGCGAAAGAACCTGTTTCGCAATCTTGCCGTGTCGCTCATTCTGCATGAGCGGATGACAACAACGCTGGCGAAAGCTAAGGCGATCCAGCCGATCGTCGAAAAGCTGGTAACGCTGGCCCGTGAGGATACGGACTACCATCGCCGCCTCGCGTGGGCTCGGTTGGGTGACCAGCGAGCGGTGGCCAAACTGTTCGAAGTGATCGGGCCGCGGTTCGCCGGACAACCTGGTGGATACACCCGTATCTATCGGGTTGGACAGCGACGCGGCGACGGAGCCCCGCTGGCGCTGATCGAGTTCGTGGCGTGACGACCGATGACCACGGCATGCAGGCACGACGCTACCGGGTCGACTTTGGTTACGAGGGAACGGCTTTCAGCGGTTCCCAGCGTCAGCCTGGACTGCGTACCGTGCAAGGCGTTCTGGAGGATGCGCTGGCGCGGTTGGCCGGTGCGCCGGTCCGAGCCACCTTGGCCGGGCGCACTGATGCAGGTGTCCATGCCGTGGGTCAGGTCGCAAGTTGTGATCTCGTGTGGAGGCACGACGAGGCGACGCTGGCGCGAGCGCTCCAAGCCTGGCTGCCTGAAGACGTGGTTGTCTATCGCGCATCGATGGCGCCCGCAGGGTTCCATGCGCGACGCTGGGCAGTCGACCGTGAATATCGTTATCGCATCTGGCTGGGAAGGCGGCCGCCGCTCTTCCTCCGGCACTTCGTCTGGGTTTATCCAGGTTCACTGGATCTGGTCGCACTCCAGGAAGGCGCACGCTACTTCCTGGGGAGCTACGACTTCCGCTCGTTCGCTGGACAGGGATTGGGCGGGCCAAAGGCTACCGAACCACGTGTCCGGACCATCACGTTGTCCGAGTGGCACGTTCTGGAGCCGCCACTCGAGCGGCACGAGGGACAAGCGATGGTCCTCGAATACCGCGTCCGGGCGAATGGCTTTCTTCCCCAAATGGTCCGTACAATGGTGGCAGCACTCGTCCGTGTGGGCGCTGGCGCTGCGCCACCGGAGTGGATTGCCGAGTTATTGGCTGTTCATGACCGGCGAGCAGCACCGCCGCCCGCTCCTGCCTGCGGATTGGTCCTTTGGCGAGTACGATATCCCGATGAAGTGGCATGTGAACCAGAACGGACGGAGCCAACTCGCGCCATTGGCGAAGAGAACCGAGCAGATAAGGGGTGAGCGATGACGGTCAAGGCCAAGAAGCGGCGCTACCTCCAGCGCACGTATATGGCGAAACCAGGCGAAGTGGAGCGGAAGTGGTGGGTCGTTGACGCAGAAGGGAAGCGGCTGGGACGCCTGGCAAGCCAGATCGCGGCGATTCTGCGTGGCAAGCACAAGCCGCAGTACACACCTCACGTGGACGTCGGAGATTTCGTCATCGTTATCAACGCGGAAAAGGTGCGGCTGGAGGGGACGAAGGAACGCGACAAGGTCTACTGGCGACATTCCCAGTATCCGGGAGGCCTCAAGCTGATCACTTTTCGCGACTTAATCGCCAAACATCCGGCCCGGCCGATCGAGCTCGCGGTCCGGCGTATGCTCCCGAAAGGGCCAATGGGGCGGCAACTGTTCCGAAAGCTGAAGGTCTACGCTGGCCCCAATCACCCGCACGCGGCGCAAAAACCGGAGTTCTTGCATATTGAGGCCTAAGCGGCAGGGATGAGAGGAGTGTGAGCATCGTGGTCGAGACCGCACGTGCCCAACAAGCGACCGGGACCAAGCCGCTGTACTACTACGGCTTGGGGCGCCGCAAAACCGCGGTGGCCAGAGTGCGACTGTATCCTGGAACTGGCCAGATCATCATCAACGGACGGCCAGCGGCTCAGTACTTTGGAAATCGCTTGCTCTATCATGTCATGATTACCGAGCCGCTGCGCTTGACTGGCTTGCAAGATCACTTCGACATTCGTGCACGGGTCGTTGGCGGCGGCCTTTCAGGGCAAGCTGGCGCAGTCCGACACGGTGTCGCCCGAGCGCTACTCCGCTACAATCCGGATCTTCGACCCGTGCTCAAGCGTGCAGGACTGCTGACGCGCGATCCGCGTGTCAAAGAACGAAAGAAGCCGGGACTCAAGCGTGCCCGCAAGGCGCCGCAGTATACCAAGCGGTGAGAATGACTTACCGACTCGAGGACATATTGTTCATCCCGTTACGATGACTGAGGCGCAGCGCTGCGCCTCAGTTCGTTTGTGCGGAGTCTCCGGAAGAAGGCCGTGAACGCTGAGGAGCCCGCTCACTGATGCCGTGGCGAGCGAACTCGACAGCGGTAGCCAAACGCCGCTGGACCGTGCTCGGCCGCAGCGAAAGGAGCCGGAGTGGACTCAATTCCAGTGTCACAAAGCCACGATAGCCCTTCCGTCGCAAAAGATGTAACAAGCTGGTCAAAGGTAAGGTGCCTTGTCCGGGAAGTCGGTGATCACGCAAGAGCGAATTGAGGAGGCCCAATCGCCAGTCTGTGTCGGTGGCGTCGCTCAGATGGATGTTCACCAGGCGAGGCAGACAAGTCTGGAGGGTGGCAAGAATGTCCCATCCGAGGGAGGCAGCGTGCGCAGTATCGAAGACAACCCCCAAGTGCCACTCCTCAGCGAATCGCATCAGATACTCAAGCGAGTCGAAGGGGACCGGTCGATCGGTGGGTTGATGCTGACCAAGGTTCTCCAAACCGATCGCAACACGGGAACCCAAGATCCGCGTGGCTTTGGCAATCGCAGCAAGCCAAGTACCGATCTGTCCTCGCTGCACGGGTGGATGCACGATGAGAACCCGGCAATCAGGAAGTGCGGCAGCAAACCGAGCAGACTCAATCACGTCCGAGGCTTCGATGTCCGGTGATGGAGAGCGAAGTCGAAGTGTCGTATGGACTGAGTAAATCGGTGTGTTTTGGAGGGCAGCGAGATGCACAATCGACAGAGGGTCGCGTTTGGCGAGTCCTGGTGTTAAGAGCAGTTCCGCTCCATCGGCGCCAGCTTGGCGAATGAGGCGGAAGCGCTCACCGAGTGGTAACCAAGGAAGAGACCCGGTCGAAACAAGGAGCTGCATCGCGGGGATACTCCCGAACCGAGGCGGCCGTCTCGTGGCGGATAGTGTACCACTCGTCTGGAGGCGCGGAGTGGGTCAATGACACTCACCGGTTGTCTTGGATGCTCGCCAGGATTGCGCGTTCAACGGCCACTTCGGTTGCTGTTGCAATGCGCAGGATTTGGGCGGGGCTCGTCGGTGCTTCCTCACGTGCGAGAACAAAAACGGTGTCCCCGTCGTAGACCGTGTGAGCGGGGCGAATTGTCCGTGCAATTGCATCATGCGCTGCGATAGCCATGCGGATCAACGCATTTTGATCAAGGGCCAAATCCGTGGCGACGACCACGAGCGTGGTGTTGGTTTCAGGCTGAGTCCAGAGAGAAGATCCTGTCAGGATAAGTTCCCGAGCGACGAGCCAACTCCCATCATCTGCGCGGATACCAGCCCGGATGAGGCCAGTCGATGGATCCACGAGCTCTCCTACCGCATTGACGGCAGCCAATGCCCCAACAGAATTGCTGTCGATGTTAACGACCGCAGCGCCGATTCCTGTGGGCGTGGCCCGTTCTCGTCCGAGCAGCTTCCCGACGGTCGTGCCGGCACCAGCGCCGATGCGACCCGAGCGCCAGCCATGTGGGCCTGCTACCTGGCAGGCGGTGTAACCTGCCTCAGCATCTGGGACGACAGGATCTGGGGCCGAAAGATCGTAGAGGACAGCGGCGGCAACAATCGGGACGGCCATGACGTCCGTTGGATATCCTCGGCCACGCTCGCGGAGCCAGCGGACGACACCATCCGCAGCTGCCAACCCAAAGGCGCTCCCGCCCGTAAGGAGAACAGCATCCAAGTGCCGTACGAGGCAACCCGGAGACAAGAGCTCCGTTTCCCGCGTGCCTGGTGCTCCGCCCCGTACGTCTCGAACCGCCAGTGCAGGACACTCGGCGATGACAACCGTGCAACCGGTGCGTCCAGAGGGGTGTGTCCAATGGCCAACGAGGAATCCTGGGACAACATGTTCCGTCATCATTGGTCTCTCCGTTCGTCTACGTCAATAGTCAGGCCGGGCCGGGCCAAATCCACGTGGCCACCAAAGTGGCGAGTCGCTCGCACCACCTTGGTGGGTACGTCTGGCGTTGCCCAGTAGTGTGTTAGGAGAACCTGTCGCGCACCTGCGAGCGCTGCCAGCCGCCCTGCTTCCTCCGCATCAAGGTGTCCCTCCCGCGCGCCATTTTCTGTATCAGGTGGTAGAGTCGCCTCCACGATGAGGAGATCGACATCCTGGGCAAACTGGATAAGGGAGTTATCCCACCCTGTATCGGCCAGATAAGCGATTGACGACTGCAGACCTTCGATGCGGAAAGCCCAACAGGGGACCCAGTGTCGGGTGGGATGAAAGAAGATTCGCCAAAGACGTACCTGAAGTGGGCGCTCCGGGTCGTATTCTTGAATTTCGAAGGTTTCCGTGAAGAAGTCATCGCTCCTCGGCTCGCTACCGAGCGAAACCACCCGAGCGAGTTCGTCGAGGTACCTGCGCCCGCCAGGTGGCAACCAGACCGACAGCCGCCGCCGCTTCAGTCCAGGAGCATACTTCAGACCGTAACGCAGTGGCACGAGATCAAGAACGTGGTCTTGGTGTAGGTGGGTAATAATGACGGCATCCAGTGCATCCATTGAGACATGTTGCAGGAGCTCTGGAAGAGTTCCTGGACCACAATCGAGCAACAGCGCGGCATTATCCTCCAACAGTAAGTACCCGCTACAGCCCTGTCCTGGGTTTGGACATGCGGCGCTCCCGCCGAGCACAACAAGACGCATCGTTCGATCCCTCCGGTCGGTTGAGTGACTGCACGCAATGCAGCTGGAGACGGACAGCTACGCAAAAGCCCACACCACGCATAGCGCAGATGCCTGGCGTGGCGCATCGTTGTGGCGTGGAGCATTGGCAACCGGCGGGCCACGATGAACGCACGTACCTTACAGGCCGGCTTGAGCGGGATGGAAGTCGTGTCATCAGGCACGCCGAGAAAGCGCGCGCGAAAGTTGTGCCAAGTCACCAAAACGGGTGGCCTACCAAGCGTGACTATCAGCCTGCAAGAGGCGGACTTCCGGCTCGTGCCGGCTACGCGAATGAGACGTTGGTAAGTCTTTTTGAACAGGACAGCAGCCAGCTTGCTGAGATAACGGTAACGTGACAGAAGGTGTCCCAGAAGTTTTTGGAGGAGTGGAAGAAGTTGGTCACTATTGGTCTTTGTAGGTGCAGACTGCATCGCGGACCACTCCATCGTGACGCTTTCGAATGGCATGATACAAGCGACCGAACATCTCGGGAGGTGTGGAGATGACCTTGGTGTTGAGCGAATCAGCTCGCTCGTTGTTGCGTCTGCGCTATCTGCGCCGCAACGAAGAGGGACAAGTGATTGAAACGGAAGAGGAGCTGTTTTGGCGCGTCGCACGAGCCGTTGCCGCGGCAGAAGATGCTTTTCCGCGTGGGAGGAGAAGCGAGGAGGTCGCTGAAGAGTTCTTTGAATTGATGACGTCGCTGCGTTTCCTCCCCAACACACCCGCATTGATCAACGCGGGGACCGAGCTCGGGCAGTTGTTTGCCTGTTTCGTTCTACCAGTGCCGGATTCGCTGGATGGTATCTTCGGGGCGATCCGTGACGCAGCCAAAATCCAACAAACGGGTGGAGGAACAGGTTTTTCGTTTTCACACCTCCGTCCGCGTGGTGACCTCGTGCGATCGACGCGGAGACCATCATCGGGGGCAGTGTCGTTCATTCGGATCTTTGACACCGCGAGTGATGTGATCGCTACAGAGAGCGTCCGCGGCGGTGCGAATATGGCGGTGTTACGTTGCGATCATCCCGATATCCGGGAGTTCATTAATGCAAAACGCAATCCGGCCGTGTTCTCGCGCTTCAACTTTTCGGTCCTCGTGGCTGATAGCTTCCTCGAGGCAGCGATCGCGCGTCGAGAGGTCGATCTCATCAATCCACGCACAGGGGAGCCATTCACACGGGCGAATGCTGGCGACCTGTTCGACGAAATGGTCGACGCGGCATGGGAAGTTGGGGATCCAGGCCTGCTCTTTTATGAACGAATCCAGCGAGACAATGCGGTTCCCGTACTTGGGCCACTCGAGGCGACGAATCCCTGCGGAGAAGTGCCCTTGCACCCTTGGGAGGCGTGTGTGCTCGGTTCCCTTAACTTGAAGGCGTTTGTGATTGAACAGGATGACCGCATAGTGATCGATGAGGAGGGTCTTTGGCGAGCAGCGCAGAGTGCGCTGCGATTCTTGGACAACATGGTTGAAGTGTCACGTTATCCGAAGCGGGAGATCGAGACGATCTGCCGAGCCAATCGGAAGGTCGGCCTCGGAATAATGGGTTTTGCCGATGTCTTACTCGCGATGCGGATACCCTACGGATCGGATGAATCGGTTGCGCTGGCGGATCGCCTCATGGCACTTGTGCAATCGGCCGCGGTCGAGGCGAGTCGCCAACTTGCCTGGGAACGCGGTCCGTTCCCGAACTTTCCCCTAAGTCGGTATGCTGCACGAGGCGAGCCGCTCCGTCGGAATGCGACGGTCACGACCGTGGCACCGACCGGAAGCATCAGCATCATTGCCGGCTGCAGTAGCGGGATTGAACCACTGTACGCGCTTGCGTATCGGCACGTTGGGGAGTTCGTCGGTGTGGTCGAACCCCACCCGCTCCTTCTACGTGAACTCGCTCGGCTTGGCAAATACGATCCGGCGCTGATTCGGGACATTGAGCTGACCGGGCGAATTGGACATCGCACCGATCTCCCTGAAGAACTCCGTCGACTCTTCCGGGTTGCAACAGAGATCACGCCCGAAGAGCATCTGAGGGTGCAGGCGGCGGTGCAGCGCCATGTGGAAAACGCAGTGAGCAAGACGATCAATCTGCCTCATGAGGCGACGCGCGAGGACGTGCGGAGAGCGTTTCTCCTGGCACACGAGCTGGATTGTAAAGGGGTGACTGTCTATCGGGAGGGAGCTCCACGCGGGCAGGTTCTTCAAGTCCTCGGACACTGCTTGAGTTGCATGGGGGAGGATACGGTACCTGAGACGCAACAGCAATACTGATACGGACCGCACGCAAGAGGACGGCGCGGGCGCTGGGGATTCCCAGCGCCCGGTCGCATTCGCTCAGCTACGAACCTGAACAGGAATTCGTCTGCGCTCTGCCGCTTCTGCTTTCGGAATACGAATCTCGAGCACACCGTGTTCGTAGGTTGCCTGCGCTTCATCTTCCCGAACGGGAGAGGGAAGCGTGATTGCCCGGTATGCGCTACCGACACGCCGTTCGCGGATGTGCCAAGTTCCCTTTGACTCTTCGCGTTCCTCTCGCGTTTCGGCACGAATGGTGAGAACACCTTGACGCAATTCGACCGAGATATCCTCGGGGCGGATGCCGGGTAGTGAAGCTCGGACGATGATCGCGTCATCAGTCTCTTGCACGTCAAGCGGAATGCCAAGCTCCTCACCACCACGCCAGCGGGCGAGTTCACCAAAGAGACGATCGAACCGCTCGCGCACAGCTTCAAGTTCGCGCCAGGGATTCCAAGCGGTAATGCTCATAACGGCACACCCTCCCTCCGGTTGCCTCATCCGAGTATCCAGCAGTGATAAGCATACCGCGGGTGAGACACGAAGGGGAGATCGGCATTTGGCCTGATCCATAGTATCCTCAAAGACACTAGCCGGTTTGTGTCCGGTGGGGGAATGCGGGAGGAAAGACGCATGCGGATTCGGTATCACGATCTCGGAGTCAGCCAAGACAAGGTGAACCACGTTGTCGAGCGCGAGATTCGAATTTTAGAAAAGAAGTTGGCGGATCTCGAAGATGATCTGAAGTTGCTGGATATCACACTGGAGCATCAGCAACGGAGCAATACGTATGTTGCCCGTCTTCACTTAAGGATCCCTGGGCCGGACATTGCCACAAAGGGGGAGGGGCAAAATCCGGCGCATGCGCTTCGTGACGCGTTTGCAGATCTTTATGATGCACTGGAGCGCCAGTTAGCGAAGATTCGCAACGAGCCGTTCATCCGACGGGCTCGCCTCCACCCCGGGCTAGCTCGGCCGCAGGGAGTTCCGCCAGAAGAAGAAGGTGAGACCGGCGAGGCGAGGGAGGCGACAACCGGGGGCGAGCAATGAATGCACGAGAATCGATGAATGTCGAACGTGAGAGGCTCCTCACAAGGCTCCGGCAACATTTGGAGCAGCATCCAGACGAGGTGACGAGCGAGGGGCGTACGCGTCGCGAGTGGCTCGCGCAGCAACTTGTCGAGCATTACCGCCCGTTGCGGCGGTTTGTGCGTCGCGAGCTTGGACGATTTGTCGCCTTCGGCGTGGTGCCCTCTGGTGTCCTCACCGACCAGGATGTGACAGACATGGTTCTGGTCAGAGCCCTGCAACATTGGCGGGAGGCTCCGGTACGAGGCCTGTTTCGCTGGCTGCGACGTACTGCACGGCGCGTCGTCCGCCAGCTCGTCGAAGAAGAGCGGCGGCGGATCGAACATGAACGATCGCTCGAGGAACCAGTTGCCTATCAAGGGGATGAGTGGCCGGATCAAGTGGTCCGGTTAATTGACATCCTCGCCGATCCAACAGCGCAGCTTCCTGAGGATGTGATCCTGGCAGAAGAGGCACAGCGGATTCTGGATGAGGCGCTGGATCGCCTGCCGGAAACGTGGCGCGAGGTCTTCCTCCTCAAGGTCGACGGATGGCCGGACGATCAGATCGCACAGGCAGAGGGGGTCTCGCCCGAGCAGGTTGGACGTATTGTCGAAGCGAGCCGGGCATTTCTCGCCGAACTCCTTCGTGAACGGCGACAGGAGTTGGAAGCGTAGGAGGGTGATTGGCCGATCGGGGGCGAGATGGATGCGAGTCCATTTGAAATCGCGCTCTCGACCGACCTGTACGAGCTCACGATGGCGTCAAGTTACCATGCGCTCGGTCGGCACGGTCGAGCCGTTTTTAGCCTGTATGTGCGGAAACTCCCCGAACAGCGGTTTTTTCTCGTTGTCGCCGGGGTAAACGAGCTCTTGGAGCGCTTACTGGATTTCTGCTTCGACGACGAGGCGCGTGCCTCTCTTCGCACGTTACCGGTGCTGCGCCCTGAGTTTGTTGATTCGTTGGCGTCGTTTCGCTTTCAGGGAGATGTTTGGGCGGTTCGCGAAGGCACCGTGATTTTCCCCGAGGAGCCGATTCTCGAGGTCGAAGCGCCCATTGACCAGGCGCAGATCATCGAGACGCTCGTCCTGAATGCGATCCACTATCCGACACTCGTGGCAACCAAGGCAGCTCGCTGTGTTCTGGCAGCGCCGGGAAAGACGCTCGTCGATTTCGGCTTACGGCGTACTCCCAGCCTGGACGCGGGACTGGCAGCAGCGCGCGCTGCGTATTTGGTGGGTTTTGCCGCGACCAGCAATGTTCTTGCGGGGGTACGATACGGCATCCCGGTGTCCGGAACTGTCGCGCACTCTTATATCGAGTCTTTCCCCTCGGAACTTGAAGCGTTTCGTGCTTTCGCGCGGACCTACCCTGGTGATCCGATTCTGTTAATTGACACCTATGACACACTCCGGGGTGCGGAGCATGCAGTCATTGTTGCTCGCGAACTCGCACAGGAGGGGCGACGGGTTCGTGCTGTTCGCTTGGACAGTGGTGATCTCGGAAGTTTGAGCCGGGCAGTACGTCAAATTCTCGACCAAGCAGGATTTCCTGACATTCAGATTTTCGCCAGCGGCGGGCTGGACGAGTACGAACTCGCAGAACTGGAGGCAGCGGGGGCTCCGATCGACGGCTATGGTGTTGGGTCGCGGCTGGGCACTTCCGCTGATGCGCCGCTAGCCGACATGGCGTACAAACTCGTCGAGTATGAGGGCCAGCCAGTGCTCAAGCTCAGTACAGGGAAACGGACACTGGTTGGGGCGAAGCAAGTTTGGCGCCGTGTGGGACCGGACGGGCGGTATAGCGAAGACATGATTGCATTACGAGACGAACCACCGCCTGGACCGGACTGGATCCCCTTGCTTCGACCGGTCATGCGTGGCGGAACAATTGTCGAATTGCCAAGTTTGGCCGATCTGCGGGAACACCATCGGGAAGAGATGGCACGGTTGCCAGACTGGTTGCGGTCGCTATCGCCGACCGGCGGCTATCCAGTACGACTGAGCGAGCGGCTGCAAAGACGACAGCGTGAAGCGGAGCATTTGGTGAGGCAGCGTGAGGGGCTCTAGCGATGCTCCACCGCGTCCGCTTGGCTCCGGTACAGTTGGATGCATACCGTGAGGTGGCTCCCGAGAGTCAGGTCGAGGAGTTGGCCGAGCTTGGACGCCAACTGCAGGGATTGCGTGTGGCGCACATTAACGCCACTCCGTATGGAGGTGGAGTCTCTGAACTTCTCCGCTCGAGCGTCGCGCTCGAGTGTGGACTCGGGTTAGCAGTGGACTGGCTGGTCATTTCCGGTGACAGTCGATTTTTTGAAGTGACGAAGGCGCTCCACAACGGCCTACAGGGCGCATCCTTTGTCTCCACGGCGGACGTCGAGGAGATCTACCTCCTGAACAATCGAGCGAATGCTGCTACCATCCCCTCAGACTACGATATCATTGTTGTTCACGATCCGCAGCCGGCTGCGATACGGGCTTTTGCGCCGCGACTGGGAGCGCGGTGGGTGTGGCGTTGTCACATCGATACCTCTGAGCCAGATCCGGCTGCTGAAGCGTTTCTTCTTCCGTGGTTAGAGGGTTATGACGTTCTGGTCTTCACATTAACGGACTTCGTGCTGCCTGCCTTGCGTGGAGGGACGGTGGAAATTTTCCCGCCAGGGATCGATCCGCTAAGTCCAAAGAACCTTCCGCTGTCGGCGTCTCTCTGTCGGCGCATCGTCAGCTGGTATGGTGTGGACAACCAACGGCCGCTGATGGTCCAAGTCTCACGCTTCGATCCGTGGAAAGATCCGCTCGGTGTCATTCGGGTGTTTCGTCGCGCACGGGAGCAGGTTCCGGGTCTTCAACTCGCTCTCATCGGGGCGATGGCGCTTGACGATCCGGAAGGATGGCGCATTTACGAGCAAGTTCGCAGTGAGGCTGAGCAAGACAGCGACATCTTGGTCGGAACGAACCTCACAGGAATCAGCTTTGTCGAGGTCAATGCGTTTCAGCATTGTGCATGGGTGGTGGTGCAGAAATCGCGTCGCGAAGGCTTTGGGTTGGTTGTCAGCGAAGCGCTCTGGAAGGAGACGCCGGTCGTCGCTGGGCGGAGTGGTGGTATCACGTTGCAGATGGCTGATGGGGAGGGAGGATACCTCGTCGATCCTGATGACGAGGAGACGTTTACCGAGCGGGTCATTGAGTTGTTGCGGAATCGGGAGCTTGCACGGCGGATTGGGCTGCTAGGGCGACAAAGGGTTCGCGAACGTTTCTTGGTCACCCGCTATGTCGCTGATGAGTTACAGTTGTTTGCCCGGTTGATCTCAACTGGTGAGGGAATCGATACGGGGGGAACGGCATCGTGAGTATGACGAGCGATCGCGAGTGGTTGGAGACGATACGGAAGAGGCTGGAGCAGCGCCGAGAGGAGCTCGTGCGGCAACATCAACAGGGGCTGCGGTTCCTGGCAGCCGAGGGTCAAAGCCAAGCGGACGAGGGCACCGTAGCCAGTCACCCGGCCGATGCTGCGAGCGATGTGACGATGGCGGAGTACCAGCAGACGGTGCTCAGAACGCTCGAGGAGGAACTCCACGAAGTCCTGCTCGCGCTCGACCGCATCGCAGAAGGCCGATACGGAATCTGCGTTGACTGTGGACGTCCGATCGAGCGCGAGCGGCTTGAGGCAGTACCGTGGGCAGCGCGTTGTATTGCTGATCAGGAGCGGTTTGAAAAAGAGCTCGAGCGGCAGTACCGTTCGAGCTGAGCAAATAACTCATTGCATGAACAAGGCCGGATCAGGTGGACGTGGGTGTGAGCGTGTTCGTCGCCACGGGCGACTGAACACGATGCCAAATGTCAGACCACTGGCCGTCCCAAGAGCAAAGCTCAGCAAGAGCAGGATCCATTCCCGCCCAGGCAACTGCCGCATGGCCTCTCCTCACGTCATTGGATCACCAGTACGCGCTGCGCTGCTGCCCAGTGCTCTTCGAGGCGATAATACGCGCGCTGCTCAGGCGTGAACAAGTGGATAACCACTGCTCCGTAGTCCAAAATGACCCACCCGGATTCGGGTTCACCCTCGACACCCCGAAGGGTGATTCCCATTTCGTCGAGGGCGTCACTGATGTGTGTGGCTAGGGCTCGCAGTTGACGGGAGTTATCGGCTGTACAGAGCACGAAAAGGTCGAAGAAGGGGGTGACTGATGTCAGATCAAGAACTTGGATATCTGTTGCGAGTGCGTCTGCTGCTGTTTCTGCAGCCACGCGGGCAATCTGCTGGGGCGTCAGACGAATTTCCTCGTGTACCCGTGTCATCGTCACCTCACTTGAGTTGTGTCGGGGCAAAGCCCCGTGGTGGGCCTGGTAGGATTCGAACCTACGACCCTGAGGTTATGAGCCTCGTGCTCTGCCGCTGAGCTACAGGCCCTCATCGCTTTCCAATTTTACTGCCCGTCATAGGCGGACGCCACCCTCGCCATAGTACCATTGCGCGGCGACTGAGGGTGGTGTGGGAGTGGAATGGGATACGGCTTCGAGGCATGAACATCGCGAGATGCGTCGACGCCGCTTGGTCATCCCTGCTCTTTCGCTTCTTCTCTTGATCGGCCCCTCCGGAGCTGGGAAGTCGACGTTCGCGCGGACGCATTTCCGACCAACAGAGGTCCTGTCCTCGGATACGTTTCGTGCGATGATCGCGGATGATGAGGCAGATCAAACAGCGACTCGTGAGGCGTTCGAGATTCTGCATCGAGTTGCGGAGGCGCGTCTCCGGCGGGGACGTCTCACGGTGATCGATGCGACAAACACGCGTCGAGAAGCGCGTCTCCCTCTCCTCGAACTTGCCCGGCGCTATCACGTTCCCTGCGTCGCAATCATCTTCGATTACCCGCTCGAAGTTTATCTGGCGAATGACCTCCAGCGCGTTGGACGACAAGTCGGACGCGCAGTGATCGAACGCCAGCTGGCGCAGCTCGCGGCGAATCGAAGCGCGCTCCTAGAAGAACCCTTCCAACGCCGTTACTGGATACGGAAACCAGAAGAGGCGATCCACGCGCTGGTCGTGCGGCGTCCTTTGGCTTGTGACCGCCGGTGGTGGCATGGGCCGTTTGATATCATCGGCGACGTTCACGGCTGCTTTGACGAACTCGTCGAACTCGTGGAGCGTCTTGGGTACCGTGTCGCCGAGCGGCGTTCTCCGAGTGGCGAGCTTGAGTATGCGATTGCCCATCCGGAAGGAAGGCGGCTGCTCTTTATCGGAGACCTGGTCGATCGTGGCCCCAAGATAGTCCCGGTGCTGCGACTCGCGATGGCTGCGTGTGCGCGTGGACGGGCTGCGATTGTCCTCGGAAACCACGACCGAAAGCTTCTGAGGTATCTGACCGGGCACCCTGTCCGCATTGCGCATGGATTGGAAGCAACGGTTGAGCAACTCGAGGCGGAATCGGAGGATTTCAAAGCACGAGTACGGCGATTTTTGCAGCGTCTTCCGCATCACTTGGTTCTCGACGAGGGGCGTCTTGTGGTGGCCCATGCTGGGCTGCCTCAGGAGTATCACGGGCGAGATTCCCCCGTGGTGCGTCGTATTGCGCTTTTCGGTGTGACCACGGGTGAAGTCGATGAGCGTGGTTTGCCGATCCGCGTGAACTGGGCACTTGCCTACCGTGGACGTGCGATTGTCGTCTATGGGCATACGCCGGTTACGGAAGCAGTTTGGATCAATCGGACCATCAACATCGATACGGGGTGTGTCTTTGGCAATCGACTCACGGCGCTTCGTTACCCAGAACTCGAGCTTGTATCGGTCGCTGCACGTCATGCGTATGCGGTTCCACCGCGTCGATTGCTCACTCCAGAAGACCTCACGCAGTCGCTTCTTCTGCCTCGCGAGGAAGTGGAGAGGATAATGGCATCGGAGACGCCGATGAACGAGTGGCCGACGAGCACAGTTACGAGTGCGCCGGAAAGTGGTAGACCAAGCGCGACTTCGTTGGGTGCTTGAGTTCCTCGAGCGGATCACGAGTGGATGTCCTAGGGAAACTTTCCTTTGGCATTCGATCGAAACGTGAGGAGTCACAAGCAATGAGAGAACCGAGCCACGAACGGCTGGAGACGTTCGTTGAGTCTCACAGGCTGCGCTTTAGAGAAGGTGGGTAAGGGGCTTGACATCGGCGTGGGCGCTCGCTATACTCAGGAGTGCAAGTGGCGGTGAGGAGCCGCCGAGAGCTGATGCGGAAGTGGCTCAGCTGGTAGAGCACCTCCTTGCCAAGGAGGAGGTCGCGGGTTCGAATCCCGTCTTCCGCTCCGGAAACCCCGGAGAATCTCCGGGGCTTACTTTTTATGATTTTGGCAGGCGCGTTCCCTCCGTTCAGAGACTCTTGCAGCCTCAGATTGGCGAGTTTTGCGGGTTGGCATCTCTTGCATTCTTCGCTTTTGACACTTGGTAACCAAGTTTGTGCCGCCGGCGGTTATACCGGGCTGCGGCAAAGCAGCACCCCAAAGCGGTATCCCCTCTGCGCGCCGAACGAAGCGACCTGCGAGCGATGTGTTGGGCATCCGAAAGATATTGCAGCGGAGACTTTGCCTGCTTCTTGGAGCGGCATAAAGTTCGTATCAATACTGCGGAGCAAATTGTTGGTCTTCAACCTTGGCTTGTCAGGAAACCGAGCGAGGTGAAAAGGATTAGCGGGCTCGTTGCTGAGACGGCTTCCCAAGGGGTGTCTGATTGGCCACAACTCGTCAGCTCGTGTGCTTGCACCAGCGCGTGCGCAAAGTGTTGAGCCAGAGAATGGATCCTCATTGTCAGGCAGGTTGGGCCTGCAATGGAGGGAGCCTATCACGTGGCTTCCTCAGAACGTCTGGCGGATTCTTTTGGCTGGTTCGGTTTCTGGTCAACGGACGAAGGACTTCACACCGACGACTGTACCCCCTACTCGTTGGGGGCAAGAAGTTTCTGGTCAATGTACTAGGGGCTTCACATCCAGGGTAAGGGCCACCAGCTGGGTCACAAAAGGCTGTTGCACGTTTCCGAAACGAGTGTCGCGGCACTCCTCGATCAATCGCGGCACTGAGCTGAGTGGGGCATGGTCTCGCCCGGAAGCAGCAAGCGGAGCTGAACACGGCTCCGACCGGCCAGGTGCCCGTGGAGTGCGGTTTTCCAGTAGACTAGGGTGACCCCACTTTGACCCCAGGTTCATTCCGCCTGTTTGGTGCGGGGAGCGGGACTCGAACCCGCACGGGAGGTCATCCCTGCCGTTTTTAAGACGGCTGCGTCTGCCGTTCCGCCATCCCCGCCCGTGCCCACCAATAATAGTATGCGCTGTGCGACGCACTTTTGCCGAGTCTACCTTACCGTATTTCCTTGGTCCTCACTCAGGTCTCTGGCAAGACCCTCGCCTGTTCGGGCCTCAGTGGTGACTATCCGGCTTCGGCGGTACCTGATCCGCTACCAACTCTGATTCCGCCATCTTTCGCAAGTGACGTTCTCGGGGAGCCGAACGGTCTTGTGGAGCACGAGTGGGCAGAAGCTGCTGTTAGTTCGGAACGTTAGGACACTCGACACGGTGAGCGCAGGCTACCAGAGCAGTGAGCAAAACCCTCACCATTCCGTACCAATACGCTGCGCGTGCGTCTCCAGACAAGCTCTTCGACTGGTCCTTTCTGCGTTAAGGATGCCGAAGGGTCTTTCTGTAGAAGGAGCACTGGACAGAGCATCTGATTCGCTGCTCGGGGATGGCCGGCACCCGGTGGTGGTCCCCGTACGTTCGTCCTCGGCCCAGGAAGCGGCGTCCTTCAGTCTTCGGCCACGTCGTTTCCGAAACCGAATCAGCGAGGCTGACTGATTGAGAACCGGCTCGTGGTGATGCCGTGGGGCAGCCGAAAACTACAAATGGGCTTTGTGGTTGATGCCCGTTGCTCGGCGATTTTAAGTTATTTTCACTTCCTTACGAGTGCCAAGAGAGACCAGAGACCGCGTCGATGTTTTCTGCGGCAAACAACTTCTTTGGTTCTCCTGCATGCGGTTGCCCATCTGACCCGAGCGTGAACTCAATAGTGTACACCGCGAAACCGTCTCGTTCGAGCTGGAGAAAGGCGATCATCCGGCCGTCGGGTGACCAAGTGGGGCTTGCGACGACGCCCGAATTCGTGAGCTGCACCGGTTGGCCCCCTGATGCTGGAATCACAAAAAGGTCATTGGCACTGCCACTGCGCCCGACGTAAGCGATCCAGCTCCCGTCCGGGGACCATGTCGGGGCGTACTGGCCGTCGCCACCTTGTACAAGCGGTGTCAGTTCGCCCGTACGAAGATTGACAACCCAGATGTCGGTCCTCCGACTCAGCCCATCCTCGCGAGTTACCCGATGAACGAAGGCAATGCGAGTCCCGTCCGGAGAGAAGGTGGGTTGGTCCACGTTGTCGCCGAGGCGTGTCGAAGGTTCGAGCCGCTGAGGAGTCCCTCCTTGACTAGGGATGAGCCAAAGGAAGTTTTTGAGTGAGTTCAGGTCCGAAACATAGACGATTGTGGCGCCGTCGGGTGACCACGCGGGACTGAGTGCCCACACGGCATTTTGTACGTATTCGTAGGATCCAGGTGTGAAGCCAGGCTGGTTGCGGGTGAGTTGCCGCATATTCTGGGCGTCGCTTCGTACCACGTAGAGATCCGAGAAGGCATCACCCATTCGGACGAACGCGATGCGGGTGCCATCTGGTGACCAGCGTGGCCAGGCTGCGTTCCCAAGTTCGAGCACGCGGCGTATCTTGCCATTTTCCCAGATGTAGATGTCACCATTCTGCACGAACAAAATCCTACCGCTTGGGGTCGCAGCGAACCCCACTCGCTCTTCTGTGGATGGAGAAGTACACGACGGAGCGATCGTCAGCACCACGGAGAGTATCAGCGCGAGCAGCGATAGCCGAGATCCTCCAACGCGCTCTGGGCCTCGGCAAGTTCGTCCCACGGTCGGCGTTCGGAGCCGTAAATGATGCACTGCTCATGCCCCTTCCCCAAGAGCAAGACAATATCGCCCGGCTGCGCACGTCGAAGTGCCTCCCGAATCGCCATCCGGCGATCTTCGATGCGCAGATAGTTTTGGCCTTCGCGTGCACCGGCCGAACGCATCCCTTCAGCGATTTCATCGATGATGAACCTTGGATCCTCGAAACGCGGGTCCTCAGACGTCAGGATCGCAAAGTCGGCTAGTTGAGCAGCTATCGTGCCCTGAAGCCGGCGCTTGACACGGTCTCGTTCACCAGCACTTCCGAAAACCACGATAACGCGTCCTCTCGCGATCTGTCGCGCGAGCGGCAAAACGCGCTGGAAAGACTCCGGCGTATGAGCGTAGTCAACAATCACACTGAACGGCTGCCCACAATCGACCTTTGTGAAGCGCCCCGGTACGCTGGGAAGCTGTTCGAGTCCGCGAATGATCACGTCGAGCGGGAGACCCAGTAGGAGCCCGACTCCTGCTGCGGCGAGCGCATTCTCGACGTTCCAAGAGCCAATAAGTTGGAGCGTAACATCGGCGATCTGTTCGCCGACATGGAAACGAAAAGTGGTTCCCTTCGTGGAGACACGGATCGCATCAGCAGTCAGCTGCGCCTGTCTTCTGGTGGAATACCAGAGAATTGGCGTGTCTCCGGCGAAATAAGCCAGCGAGCGCGCTCCCTCATCGTCGGCGTTCAACACGATGCCTGTGGGATATGGGCGGGCGCCCCGATCGCGAACGAACTCGAGCAGTTTTCCTTTTGCTCGTCGGTAGTTCTCGATTGTGCCGTGAAAGTCCAAATGCTCCTGGGTGACGTTGGTTACAACTGCAATATCGAACGGACAGTGGTCCAGTCGATGAAGGACAAGGCCATGACTTGTCGCCTCGAGAACTGCCCACTCCACATTGACAGCACGCATGTCGGCCAAAAGGCGTTGCACGTCGAGTGACTCCGGGGTCGTTTGGCGAAGGTCATGCTGATACCATGCGTCACCGATGCGGATTGCGACAGTCCCGATGAGTCCAGTGCGGTAGCCTGCTACTCGCATGATACTGTCAATGAGAAAGGAAGTGGTGGTTTTCCCATCAGTTCCGGTGACACCGACAAGCCCAAGACTCTGAGCTGGAAATTGGTAGAAACGGGCAGCGAGAGTCGCCAAGGCTACTCGGGTATCGGCTACACGAGCTATTGCTGGTAGCTGCACAGTTAGTTGATTTGGCCATTCTTCCACGAGTGCTGCGACCGCACCACGAGTGCGAGCGTCGGCCAGATACAAATGCCCGTCAGTGTGTTCACCACGCAGCGCAACGAAAAGGCTCCCTGGACTGGCGCACCGTGAGTCGTATGAGATGGCATTGATGTCGACAGTGGGATCACCTCGGATTTCCACGGGAAGATCGTGAAGCAATTCCTGGAGTTTCGGCATATGATCAGCCTCCTAACGGCCGCAGGCGACGCCACAGCCAAACGAGGAGAGGCTGCCGAACGAGCTCCCACGTGCCGGGGTAAGTATACGGATGCCCTCCGAACCCAAGCTTAAAGCGGTAAACACCCCAGAGTCCGAAGCGGACGTTAAGGTGGTTTTCGTCCGTATCAGGGGGAAGTTCGTTTGACTCAGGAATGCCCCAGAGGTCGTACCACCGGCAGCCTCTTGCGCGAGCCCATTGCATTGCGGCCCACTGAACCGCATAGGCTGGCATATGTCGTTGCAGTTCGGTTCTGGAGGCGCCATACAAGTACACGGCCTCCTCCCCAAAGCGAACAACCAATGCCGCCGCAGCCGGCTGCCCCTCGAATTCTGCGAAGAGCAGTGCAGCGTCTTCGTTGAATACACGGAGAAGATCGCTGAAGTAGTCGATGCGGTGAATACCGAAGCCGTCTCTCTCGGCTGTCTCACGGAGGAGTTCGTAAAACGTTGGGAGTTCTGCGAGCGAGGCTTGACGAGTGGTCACACCCCGCCGAAACGCAAGGCGCACGTTGTAGCGTGTTTTCGGCTTCATCTGGTTGAGAAGCTGATCGTCGTCACCGAGGGGAAGACGCAGCGTACGCCGGGGCTGGATGACAAAGGGACTTGGACGCCAACCGAGATGTTCCGGTAGAAGCGTAAGACCACGCTCATCTTCTGGTTCGGCAAGGATGCTGATCGCACGGGTCGCGTGAGCGAGCCGGTCGACAGCCTCCCGAAAAGCGACAGCCAATTCAGGCGACACAGCGTCTGCCAATGGGCCACGGGGGATGTAAAGGACAGATAACCCGTAGACACGTCGCACGAGAATCTGGGCGAGGCCAGTAGCACCGCCGATGCGGACGATAATCCGATAAGGTTTCCAGCCGTGTCGCCTCTTGAACTCGCCCCACCGCCAGCTCTGGAGGAGGCGGCCCCCAAAGTGTAAGACAAGAGCATCCCATGCTTCTGAGTCTTCAATCGTCTGTGCAGGGGCGAGGTGCGTCACCATGGAGTCGGCCGGAGAGGATCAGCGGCGAAAACCGCTTCGGCGAGTGCCTCTTCTGCAGCTTCCCGCACCACGGGATCGGCTGAGCGGGCGAGCCGACGGAGAACATTCGTGGCCACTGTGCCGCCGATCCGTCCCAAAGCGAGGATCGCAGCCCCTTGAACATCGCGATCGGGATCGCTCGTGAGACCAATTAAATCGTCGACAGCTTCCTCTGCGCCTAACTCGCCGCAAGCGGTCGCCGCCTCGTAGCGGCGTTCAGGATCCTCGCTGTGGAGTTCATCCAGCAGGAGGGGAAGCCAGCGGCGGTCGACTGAGCGTCCCATCGCATACAACGCACTGGTACGCAAGAGCGGGTCTCCTGACCAGTACGCCTCCTCGATTGCTGCGATGACTGTCGCATCCGCATAGACAGCGGCAGACTCGAGTGCTCGACGTCGAACGTCGATTGGCTCTCGTGGGTCCAGCAGTGCAATGAGTGCGCTGCGCAGTTCCTCGCTCTCCTGGCGGGGAAGTCGGCCAAAGACGTCAAGTTCAGCGAACCGCCCAAGAACTTGAGCGAGTGCCGCGCGGACTGGAATCTCCGTCTCAACCGCTAGTCGCGCCAGCAGTCGTCTCAAGATGGCGGGATCTTCTTCCTCCCAAAGCCCATCCACAGCGCTTCGTCGTACTTCAGCATCAGGGTCGTCGAGCGCGACAAGGAAGACCTGACGGAAATTCAATGAAAGGTTCAACTCGCTCAGTTCGACCATCTCGCGTATGATCCGCCGGCGATTTGCAACCGGAACCGTTGGCCACAGCTGGCGCAGGGTGCGAGCTGTGGCACGAGGGAGATCGGATAGTTGCGCGATATCGCTTGCTCGGATCTGTCCGCTCAAGCGGGTGAGAAGTTTCTGAAGATCGGACGTCCCTACCATGTCACCTCGTGTGTCTGTCAGCGATGTGGTGTGAAGTAGTACAGGTCTGCGACGTCGGGATCCGCTTCAAATTGCGGAAACTCTCCCAAGGTCAGGAGTTGCCGGATCTTATCCGCACTCAACGGGCGCTCGACATTGACCCCCGCAACGAGATCATCGAGCGTTGCCATGTAACGCGGCGACTCTGCCGTACCGACGTTCTCTCCAACCCGCTCGAAGGTGATCTCTAGGACACGCTCGTATGAGCGGCGGGTTCGTTCGTCGAGTGGTTCCTGGCCGGCAAAGCGCGGGAACCGTTGCTCGGTGAGCAACATGCTGTCCTGGACCGCGCAGAAATACGTTGTGGGCTTGAAGATGTACTTGCGCTGCTTCTCGTCCAGTGCCAGGAGGCGGCGCTCCTGCCGAGAGATCGGCAGATAGTCGATGATAAAGTGCCCGGGTTGTTCTGAGCGCTCGATGGTGATCAGTGCGCCCGCGACAAGGTTGGCGGCGAAGAAGTGCTCGAACCCGAAGAGAAAACCCCCGCGATTCGCCGTCGGGTAGCGGAGTTCCACGTAGAACGTCTCGTGTGTCTGTGGCGCCTCAAAGCGGAGGAGGGCTCGGGTCTGACTCGGGTACACGCGTGGTGGCAAGACTGAGGCAAGCAAGGCATTGTAGGGCAAGACGCCGTGGTAATGCTCATAGAAGGTCAGAACGTGATCGACGACAGCTTCGCTGCCCGGAGTGATCCCCTGAAGTTCTTCCAGCAGGAACCGGTAATCCTGTCCAATGTCGGCTGGGCGGCGCTTCGGAGCAAGAACCGGGTTCACCTCGCGCACGGTCCACGCATGACCGCCCGGAACGCCGACGAATTCGAAATCGTCTTCGCTCGCCAGCCGTGCATCCAGGGCGAGCTGTTGCAAAGCGAAGTCGGGGGCAGTCGGGCGGACTCCCAAGACGACTTCGAGGAGCTCGGCATCAGTCAGTGGCTCACCGCGTTCGACGATGTACTCGCGAATGCGTCGGACATCTCCTCGGGACAGGCGCGGCACAAGCTCGGCTGGAGCCCAGAGATCACCGAATCCAACGACTTCCGGTGTGCTGCCGAGTGTCGCGCGGATCGCAGCAGCGAGCTCCTCGTCGGAAAGCATTGAGATATCTTCAACGACCTGGAGGCGCGGCTGCTCGACGACCTCGACTTCCTCGACCGGCGGGTGTTCTTGCTCACTTACTGCTGGTACCGGCTCGGCGACTGGTGGCCGACGCACCGGGGCCACGGCCTCCGGCGGTGGCTCCATGAAGCGCCGGGGAAGTTGATGCGCTGTGTCGATCAGTGCCTCGGGGGGCAAGGGGGGCTTTCCGGCACGTGTGGTTGCAACGAATACTTTCCCTTCTTCGATCTCCAGGGCGAAGACATGCGCGTTTGCGGCGATCGCCTTCTGGAGCCGCTCCTCCCACTCGGCAGACGACACAGCCGGATCAACAGTCGAGAAATGCTCGGCGAGAACCGCCAAAGGAACCCGAATCGGCGCATTCAAGGGATAAAAGCGTGCTGTCGCACGGAGCAAGGCAAACACACGCTGTGCGAGGCGCTGTTCCTCCTCGCTGCCCAGAAACTCGATCTCCGGCAGAGTTGACAGCTGAGTCGTCTCAGCCACGTCGTAGGCTCCCTTTGTTCACATGTCGCGGCTCGTCATGCAGTTTGGAGACGCTCGCGAAGCAGTCGCACGAGTTCCTCCGTGGACGCCGGACGACCGAGCTCGCGGAGGATCTGCACGAGCGTCTTCTGGACTTCTGGGCTCAGGGTCGGTGTGGACATGCCACCCCCTTCAGTCGCGCCACCAAACAAGGATACCTCCTCGCCGTCTACCTCGCAACAGGGGGCAGCGTGCACTGGGAGCGTGTCGACCGTCGTGTCGGCGAAGTAGTGTTTGAAAGACTGATTTACTCATTGCACCGCGGAGAATGGCGACAGGACCATGAGCTTTGGGAGACTCTCTGCTCATCTCATTTTCCCTGGGGATCCAAGTGTCACGTGCGAGCGAGGGCGAGCGCCACAGCGCCGATCACCGGCGCGTCCGCGCCAAGTTCGGCGAACGCGACTCGCACGCGCCGCAGCGAGGCCGGGTACGCAAACTGCCGCACCCGCGCCTGGAGTGGCTCCAGGAGTTCGTGACCAGCTTCGGCGACTGGTCCACCGATGATGACCGCTTCGGGATTGAGCGTAGCAATCAGGGAGGCAATGGCCAAGCCGAGCATCTGGACTGTGTCATCGAGCACCCGCCGAATGGTCGGGCTCAACCGGGCGAACTCAAATAAGCGACGGGTTGTCAACTGACTTGCCAGCAGCTGCTGTCCGGGATCGTCCGGGGCCAAAAGCAAAGCTTCCAGGACGCGAGCGATGATCGCAGGTTCAGAAGCATAGGCCTCGAGATGCCCTGGCTTCCCACACGAACAAATTGGTCCTCCAGCCGTCACGACAATATGACCAATTTCACCCGCAGTATTGCTCGCGCCATAGACGAGGCGCCCATCAACAATGATGCCGCCGCCCACGCCTGTCCCAAGATGAAGATAGATCACTGTCTGACAACCGCGGGCTGCTCCGAAGACCGCTTCACCGAAGGCCGCAGCGCGAGCATCGTTTTCCAGAACAGTTGGAATACCAAGGCGCTCCTCAATTAATGCTGCCAAGGGGTACTGCTCGAAACCGGGTGAACGGGGTGACAGAATGGTCAGGCCACGCACCGGATCGACCGGTCCACCAAACGCAATGCCGGCTGCCTTGACATCGAGGTGGGCCAACCCAGCGCGCGTCGAGGCCAGGTGGGCGAGCTGGGTCAAGCGGCGCAGTACGCCTGATGCATCCAAGTTCTCAAGTGGTTCCGATGCTTCACCAAGAATGCGCCCTGTTCCATCTGCAACCACTGCACGCAGCAAACCGCCTGCAATCGCGAGTCCGAGGACTCGGTCGCTTGCCGCTGGCGGGCGGGCTCGGAACCGCCGGACAGTCAACTCCGTCATCGTTCGAGATCCGGTCAACTCGACGACGCGACACTTTAGGCGTTGTATCCTACCACCCACGATCGAGAGCGGGGAAGGACTCCAGGAAGGTGGAGACGCGACAGTCGGTCGAGCTAGAGCAGCCCAAAGTGGACTATGTCATCGGGCTGGGTTTTGCTCTCTTCGGTGTCTTGGCAGTTTCGACCAGCGCCGTCTTAATCCGATTGGCTGAAGGTGTCAGCGCGTTCGAGATCGCGTTTTGGCGACTTGTGGTGGCCACGAGCGTGCTGCTCCCCTTTATCCGACCCAGTCGAGCCTTAGACGCCATGCGTAGTGTGGGGTGGATGCGACTCGCACTCTATGGCGGAACGCTCGCGGTGCACTTCGTTGCATACAACGCTGCCTTGCGCTTTGCGCCGGTCGCGCACGTTCTTCCGTTGCTCTACACCTCTACCATTATGCTTGCTGCTCTTTCCGCGCTTGCACTTCGCGAGCCGTTACGCCGAGCCCAGTTGATAGGGATTGTTCTTGTTCTTGCCGGTGTTGTCGTCCTCGCCGGTTTCGAGCCCAAGTTCAATGCGCGTATCGCTCTTGGGGACGGCCTGGCATTGGTCTCGGCGGCAGCATATGCCGCTTATTCACTGGTGGGAAGGCGGGAGCGGACACGTCTGCCGCTCTTTGTCTATGCAGTCGCAGTGTATGGATTTGCGGCATTATGGGTTCTACCGTTTGCGCTTGTAGCGGCCGTGCAGAGCGGCGCTGGACTAGCACGCTACGATTGGAACGTCATCTTGGCGTTACTTGGTCTTGGGCTTATACCCAATACGCTCGGCCATACCTTGTATAACGCGAGTGTGCGCCGTCTGAATGCTGCCGTTGCGAACGTAATTTATACACAGGAGATGACCGGAGCCATCATTTTGGCCTGGCTGATCCTGGGCGAGATTCCCAGCACCAACGCGGTTGTTGGTGCCGCGATCATGTTGCTCGGAATACTGCTCGTTTTGCTGCGTTAGTGTAGTGCAGCAAGCAGAGCGGCCGCGGTGGCCATGTCGTAGAGTTCGACTTCCACTTCGCTGCCCGCTGGAGCCTCCGACCACTCCTCTGGGATGACTGCGAGACTGTTGCCGCGCGCAAGTCCGGTTAGTACACCAGATCCTTGGTTCGGTACCGGAGTAACGAACAACCGCCCGTTTTGTGCCTCGACTTGAGCACGAACGAAGTGCCGTCGCTGCCCGCGGTTGTCGACTCGTTGTGTCAATGTCGCCCGCACACGTAGCGGTTCGAGTTCGCTCCGTCCAAGGAGACGGAGCAAGGCCGGACGTGCGAATTGGAGGAAGGCAACCACGCTCGCGACCGGGTTTCCAGGTAGCGCGATAACTGGGGTCTCGTCAATGAAGCCAAAGGCCATCGGTTTACCAGGTTTGATACGTACCTGCCAGATCTCGAATCGACCACGACGACGAAGGAACTCTTTCACCCGATCGTAGTCACCCTGTGAGACACCGCCAGAGGTCAAAATCAGATCCGCATCACGAGCAAGGTGGAAGTGCCGTTCGAGATCGGAGTCTTGGTCGGAGGCGATACCGATGAGATGAGGGATTCCACCGGTCTGGGACACGAGCGCTGCGAGGACAATGCTATTGGTATTCCGGATCTGCCCTGGCTCAAGCGGCCGATCGGGCGGGACGATTTCATCACCAGTCGCGAGAATCGCGACATGTGGCCGAGGATGAACGAGAACCCAGGTATGACCCAGCGCGGCCAGGATTCCAAGATGCGCTGGCCCGAGTACCGTTCCCGCCTGCAAGACAAGGCTTCCTGATGGGATGTCTTCTCCGGCGGGACGCACATTTTCTCCGGGAAGAACCGCACGCCGTATTGTGACGGTCTCGCGTCGACCCCTAAGGTTCTCCGTGTCGGCTTCGTCTGTCTCCTCAAAGCGAACCACAGCGTCGGCCCCGGGTGGAAGGACGGCACCCGTCATAATGCGAACCGCTGTACCAGGTTGTACAGCGAGGTTCCCAGCATTCGGTGAATGGGGACGCGGCCTGGC
The DNA here is from genome assembly GCF_023806465.1 of Thermomicrobium sp. CFH 73360. Classification (GTDB taxonomy): domain Bacteria; phylum Chloroflexota; class Chloroflexia; order Thermomicrobiales; family Thermomicrobiaceae; genus Thermomicrobium. Next base: position 40,919 of record NZ_JAMSLS010000009.1, read on the forward strand.
ACCACCGGCGGGAGCCTCACCGATCACACGTAAGGTCAGCGGACGATCAGGGCTTGCTCCGACTGTATCAGCAGCGCGGACCGCATATCCGTCCATTGCTGAATTAGTAAATGGCGGTACCGGTTCGTGGGCCCAAACCGACTCTGCAAGCACCAGTCCGAGTGCCTCCAGCAATGGCAAACGCCGTGGAGGCAGAGCAACAAAGTGGTCGAGTATCCTCTGCCGTGCCTCGTCAACACTGATGAACTGCTGGCGTGGACCGGAGGAGTGGGTTGCGGTGCTCGCCATGATGCTCCTCCTTAAACGCCCTTGCTCCTATGCGAGTTGCCGCATTGCTTGCACGAGCTCGCGGACCGCTGCTGCAGAGCGGTGAAGAGCCGCGCGCTCTTCGTCCGTAAGTTGGATCTCGATGACCTGCTTGACACCGCCGGCTCCAAGCTTGATGGGGACGCCAACGTAGAGGTCGGTGATGCCGTACTGTCCAGTGAGATAGGTGCTGGCTGCGAGGACGCGGTTCTCATCCAGCAAGACGGCCTCGACCATTTCGGCAACGGAGGCTGCTGGCGCATAGAAGGCACTTGTCCCCAGGAGACGGACGATTTCACCACCACCGTCACGAGTGCGCTCGACGATTGCCTGGATGCGCTCGGGCGGAATGAGTTGTGTGATCGGAATCCCCGACACAGTGGTATAGCGCGGCAACGGAACCATCGTGTCTCCATGCCCGCCGAGCACCATTGCATGCACATCACGTGGAGAGACACCGAGTTCCATCGCGACGAAGGTTCGGAACCGGGCAGCATCGAGGACTCCAGCCTGGCCGATAACGCGCTCAGACGGGAAACCAGAGGCCTCGAGGGCGACGTGACACATTGCGTCGAGCGGATTGGTGACGACAATGATGACCGCGTTAGGCGAAAGAGGAGCAGCTTGCTCGGTCACACTGCGGACAATATTCATGTTGACGCGCAAAAGATCGTCTCGACTCATACCTGGCTTGCGCGGCGAGCCGGAGGTGATGACGATCACGTCTGAGCCGGCGGTCGCCTCGTACCCATTGCTACCGACGATCTCGCAGTCATACCCGATGACGGGTCCGGCCTCGAGTAAGTCGAGCGCCTTGCCCTGCGGAAGGTTTTCGACAATATCCACCAAAACAATATCAGCGATGTTGCGTCCGGCGAGATACTGCGCCGTGGTTGCGCCGACTGCACCTGCACCAATGATTGAGACCTTCCGTCGCATTTTTCTATGCCTCCATTGGGCCCTTGCCCTCGCGGACCGTTCATCACCGGTATCCTAACACACAGCTAACACGATTCGTGGGATACAATCGCGCGAGACCGGCGCGTTGCTGGGAGAGGATAGCCGGTGGTCGAACGAATCGCACTGATTGGACTAAGTGGCTCCGGGAAGAGTGCTATCGCTCCGCTGCTTGCGGACCGGCTCGGTTGGAGACCGGTTGATACAGACCAGATGGTCGAGGAGCGGTTTGGGCTTCCGATCACGGAGATTTTCGCACGATTCGGCGAGTCGGTGTTTCGTGCCGCGGAGCGTGAGGCGCTGCTCCAGGCGACGGCGCAGCGCCACGTTGTCATCGCGACTGGTGGGGGGATTGTGCTCGACGAGCGGAACTGGGTTCCGCTCCGTTCGGGCACAGCCGTCGTGCATCTCACCGCGCGTATCGAAACGCTTGCCGCAAGGCTCCGCTCACAATGGGCGTTGGATGCCGCGTCCGCTCGGCCGCTATTGGCCGGTGATCTGGAAGCGCGGTTGCACACGCTCTGGGAGCAGCGTCGCGCGCTGTACCAGCGGGCTGATATCGTCGTGGAAACCGACAGGCGGACCCCCGAGGAACTCGTAGAAGTGATCGCCGCAGCGGTTCATTCACGTGCGGAGCGCGGACTAATCCCGTTTCTCGCCCTGGCGAGCGCAACAGGCCGCTCGGATCTCTACGTCCAGTCGGGGCTGCTCGCTGCGCTCGGTGAGCTTGCACGGCATCGCTGGCCAGATGCGCGGCGGGCGTTCGTGATTACAGATGATCATGTCGCGCGGCACTGGGGTGAGCCTACCCGACGTGCCCTTGAGGCTGGTGGCTTTGACGTCAGTGTGCTTCGCATCCCTCCGGGAGAAACGTCGAAGATTTTAACCACGGTTGAGTGGTTACTTGATCAGCTATTAGGGCATGGTATCGAACGCACTGATATTGTCGTCGCTCTTGGAGGGGGAGTGGTTGGGGATCTTGCCGGATTCGTGGCGTCGATCGTGCTCCGCGGAGTTGGACTGGTACAGGTCCCAACAAGTCTCCTCGCGATGGTTGATGCGAGCGTGGGAGGGAAGACCGGAGTTGACCACCAGCTCGGGAAGAACTTGATCGGGACCTTTTATCAACCGCACCTCGTGGTCGCGGATCCGACTGTACTCGAAACACTCCCAGAGGCGGAGCGCCGTTCTGGCTGGGCGGAGGTTGTGAAGCACGCGATGATTGAGTACTCGGCGACATGCCAAAGCGTTGTTCCTCCGTTGGTGGAGTTACTCCAGCAGCGACGCTTTGAGGACTGGTGGCATTCGACGGATCTGGATGAGGTGATTCGGCGGAACATTGTGATTAAGGCGAGCGTTGTGGCTCAGGACGAACGGGAGAGCGGATTACGGCGAATCCTCAATTATGGGCATACGCTGGGACACGCCATTGAAGCGGCCAGCGCATATCAGCTACGCCACGGTGAAGCTGTAGCGCTCGGTCTGCGGGCGGCAGCACGTATTGCGCAGCAAATGGGGCTCTGCAGCGAGGAACTGGTCGCACTCCAGGACGAACTCTTAGACGCGGCGGGCTTGCCGCGTACCGCGACACTTCCAGTGGAGGAAGTACTCGCGCGTCTCCGGTATGACAAGAAGGTTGCTGGCGGGATGCCGACCTGGATTCTTCCGGTCGAACCAGGTCGTGTGGTCGTGCGACGCGATGTTCCCAGTCAGTTGGTCCGGGAGGTGGCTGCCGCGCTCCTCACTACGGGCTAGGGTCACGGCTGGTCATGCGAGGAGGACCGGATGGCCGAGAGGGAAGCGACCTGGCGCCCCATGCAGTGGACGGGGGATGCGCTGATTCTTCTCGATCAAACGGCGCTCCCTCGTGAGGAACGATATCTAGAGTGTCGGACAGCTGAGGAGGTTGCAGCAGCGATTCGCGAGATGCGAATCCGGGGAGCGCCAGCGATCGGAATCGCTGCGGTGGCGGGCCTCGCGCTGGCACTTCGTGGCAGCGCCAGCACAGGAGGTGACTGGAGGCAAGCTTTCGAGGCTGCTGCACGCCTCCTCGTGAGTACGCGGCCGACAGCGGTCGATCTCTTCCATGGGCTCGAACGTGCACGAGAGCGGATCGTGGGCGCCACAGATCCAGAAGAGGCCGCTCAAGTCCTCTCGGAGTTCGTGAAGGAATTGCTGGAACGGCAGTGGGCAATCGACCAAGCGATTGCCGAGCATGGCGCAGGGCTCCTGCCGCGAGGCGCACGAGTACTGACACACTGTAACACCGGCGCGCTGGGGACCGGTGCATACGGAACGGCGCTGGGAATTGTGCGACGCGCGTACGAGCTCGGACATCTTGACCATGTGTGGGTGACGGAGACGAGACCGCGACTACAAGGTGCCCGGTTGACGACGTGGGAACTGCGGCGACTCGGGATTCCGCACACATTGATCGTGGATGGAGCCGCAACCTGGTTAATGTCACGAGGTGAGATTCAGGCAGTCGTGGTCGGAGCAGATCGGGTGGCGGTGAACGGAGACGTCGCTAATAAGATTGGCACGCTCGCCTTGGCGGTCGCGGCAGATCGGTTTCGCGTTCCCTTCTACGTGGCTGCGCCACTCTCCACGTTCGATCCGAACGTTAGTGAAGGATCGGCGATTCCGATTGAGGAGCGAGATTCGGCAGAAGTGCTACGCTTGGGAGAGGCCTGGATTGCGTCGGCCGAGACCCCGGTGTGGAATCCTGCTTTCGACGTGACGCCAGGCTGGCTCATCACAGCGCTGGTGACTGAGTACGGCGTCGTACCGTCACCTGACAGACCGAAGATTGCGGCACTTTTGGCGGCGAGCGGTGCTAGACGGTAGGTCGGGATCAGAGAAACGGAGCTGGACGAGCGGTGAGTGAGCATGTGGCAATTCGGTACGACATTGCAGATCCGGGGCTTGCGGAACAGGGGCGACAGCGGATCGAGTGGGCTCGCCGTGAGATGCCAGTATTACAGCTCTTGCGAGAACGGTTCGCGCATGAGCGACCCCTGGAAGGGATCCGCATCGTCGCCTGTGTGCACGTGACGACGGAAACCGCAAATCTGGCCTACACGCTTCGGGCAGCGGGAGCTATCCCGGTGATCTGCGCGAGTAATCCGCTATCGACGCAGGATGATGTGGCGGCTGCACTCGTCGCCGACGGTTTTTCGGTGTACGCCCGCAAGGGTGAGGATGCGGCGACATACTATCGGCATATCAATCTCGCACTTGATTATCGTCCGCATTTGATCATCGACGATGGTGCTGATGTCGTGACGACTGTTCATCGGGAACGCCGCGACGTCTTAGAGTTTGTGATTGGCTCGACTGAAGAGACGACGACCGGAGTAATCCGACTGCGGGCTCTTGCACGGGATGGGCTACTGGCTTTCCCAGCGATCGCGGTCAATGATGCCCAGACAAAGCATTTCTTCGACAATCGTTACGGAACCGGGCAAAGCACGATCGACGCGATCCTTCGCGCCACGAACATCCTGCTCGCTGGGAAGACCGTGGTCGTGGCGGGATACGGCTGGTGCGGTCGAGGGATCGCAATGCGGGCAAGAGGTATGGGGGCTCAGGTCGTCGTGACCGAGGTCGATCCCGTGCGGGCACTTGAGGCCGCGATGGATGGCTATCGTGTGCTCCCAATGAGGGAGGCTGCGCGAGTCGGTGATCTCTTCGTCACAGCGACGGGGAATGTCCATGTGATCGATCGCGAGCATTTCCTTGTGATGAAGCATGGGGCTATTCTCTGCAATGCTGGTCATTTTAATGTTGAAATCAATTTGGAGGCGCTGGCAGAACTTGCTGTTGAAAGGCGGACTTTGCGTCCCGCCGTGGAGGAGTTTGTCTTGCCAGATGGGCGTGGGCTGGTTGTGCTTGCGGAAGGCCGGTTGGTGAATCTTGCTGTTGCCGAGGGCCATCCGGCGAGCGTCATGGACATGAGTTTTGCAAACCAGGCGTTGGCCTGTGTGTATCTGGTACAGCGTCAGGGGGAACTGGCCCCAGGCGTCTATCAAGTTCCGGAGGACATCGATCGGCACGTTGCACTCTTGAAGCTTCAGAGCATGGGGATCGAAATCGACCGGCTGACGCAGGAGCAAGAGGCGTATCTCATGTCCTGGCAGCACGGAACGTGAGAGGCCGCGCGTGGAGGCGGGCAACGGCCCGTTCGATGAGCAGAAGGGGTTGGGAACAGTGACGCTGAGCATCATGCGTGCCCCACAAGCGTTTTTCACGTCAGAATCCGTGACCGAGGGGCATCCCGATAAACTGTGTGATCAGGTCTCCGATGCGGTGCTCGATGCTGTTTTGGAACAGGACCCATCAGGACGTGTTGCTTGCGAAGCGGCGACGACGACGGGCTTGATGATCATCATTGGAGAGATCACAACGACGGCACGCGTCGATTATGCGGAAATTGCGCGCCAAGTGGTCGCCGAGGCAGGGTACACGACATCGGAGTTTGGGATTGATGGTCAGACCATGGGTGTCATCCTCTCGGTGAAAGAGCAGGCTCCGGAGATTGCACAAGGGGTCTCCGAGTCGTTAGAAGTGCGTGAGGGGATCGCGGTAGACGAGTTCGATCGTATCGGTGCGGGCGACCAAGGGATGGTTGTCGGGTTCGCTTGCACTGAGACGCCAGAGTTGATGCCTCTGCCGATCGCATTGGCACATGGCCTCGTCCGGCGGCTTGCCTTCCTGCGAAAGGCGAAGCTCCTGCCGTACTTGCGGCCTGATGGAAAGAGCCAAGTCACCGTCGAGTATCGGTATGGACAGCCGGCACGTGTGGCAACGGTCGTTTTGTCGGCGCAGCATGATCCCGATGTGTCGCAAAAGCAACTGCGGCGCGACCTGATCGAGGCGGTTATCCACGAGGTGATCCCCGGGGAGTTGCTTGATCGCGAGACCGAAATTCTGATCAATCCGAGTGGCTCATTCGTGCTTGGTGGTCCGCGGGCCGATGCCGGTATGACCGGCCGGAAGATTATGGTTGATACGTACGGTGGAATGGCACGGCACGGTGGTGGAGCCTTTTCCGGAAAGGACCCGACCAAGGTCGATCGCTCAGGCGCGTACGCGGCACGCTATGTTGCGAAGAACGTGGTTGCGGCGGGTCTCGCGGATCGATTTGAAATCCAGATTTCGTACGCGATTGGTCGCGCGCGTCCGGTCGCGATCCATGTCGAGACGTTTGGAACTGGCCGAATCGACGAAGAACGACTTGTGGAATTGATCCGGAAGCATTTCGATTTGCGCCCTGCAGCCATCATCCATGGACTGGGACTGCAACGGCCGCTCTACCGACAGGTTGCGGCTTACGGACACTTCGGCCGCCCAGACCTGGATCTGCCCTGGGAGCGGACAGATAAGGCAGAGCTTCTCAGGGCGGAAGCAGGAGTTGTCGAAAGGCTCCCCGAACGGTAAAGGAGCGCGGCCGCACGATGCACAGGGCCTTGATCACCGGTGCGTCCGGCTTCGCTGGAAGTCACTTGGCAGCACATTTGGCATCCTCGGGATGCTGGGAGGTGATCGGGCTCTCGGCTCGTCCGAGCGCGCCGTCGCCGTATTTCGTCCAGCATCTGGTTTGTGACCTCCTCAATGGCGAACTGGTCCGGCGGACAATCACCTACTGGCGACCGGAGGTGATTTTCCATCTTGCGGCTGTCAGTTACGTTCCGCGATCGTTCCAAGATCCGGTCGGAACGATTGCAAACAATATGATTGGTCAAGTGCACTTGCTCGAGGCAGCACGGACACTCGATCCGCCTCCGATCGTCATCGTGGTGAGTTCCTCTGATGCCTACGGTCTGGTTCACGAGGACGAGCTGCCGGTGACAGAGGCGCAGCCGTTTCGGCCGCTGAGCCCGTACGGCGTGAGTAAGGCCGGTCAGGATCTCCTTGGGCTGCAGTACTACTTGGCCTATGGCTTGCCGGTGGTACGGGTTCGGCCATTCACCCATATTGGCCCCGGACAAAGCGAGCGTTTCTCGATATCTGGCTTTGCGCGACAGATTGCCGAGGCTGAACTCGGTCTCGCCCCCCCTGTTCTGCTCGTCGGCGACTTGAACGTGGAGCGTGACCTGCTTGACGTGCGTGATGTCGTCCGTGCGTATGAGCTTGTGGCTGACCAGCGCTTCGTTGGACAGGTGTTCAATATTGCCAGCGGATACTCCTGGAAGTTGGCTGAGGTGGTAGAGCGTTTACTCGCGATGGCGCGACTTGCGCTCCGTGTTGAACAAGACCCGGGGAGACTGCGGCCGGTGGAAGTACGGGCGTTACGCGGTGATGCGCGTGCATTGCGAGCAGCGACTGGCTGGCGCCCGGAAATTCCGCTTGAGCAGACGCTCGCTGACACGCTCGACTATTGGCGTCGGACGCTGCGGCGAGGTCGCTCGACAGAGTAAAGCGGTCGTGCTTGGACGGTGAGGTATCCGTCGGCGAACTCGAGTGAGACGATTGTGGAGGATCCCTTGTGTGGAACGAGCGGGTGGGAACTCCACGCGAGAAAACGCTCAACAAGCCAGTTCTGGCCGTCACGATCTACGATCGTGACGTTGTAACCGAGCGGGAGGACGCCAGCCAAGAAGTGTGCAGCGCGCCAGCAGGACCAGGTCCAATCGATGGTTGACTGTGCTGGTCCTGGGAGTGGTGCCCACCCGGAAGAGACGGACTCGGCCGGTGCCGTGTACACGGTACGCTCCCCGCGGAGAACCCAAAGGAGCAATCCGACCCCATACCAAGCAAGCCATGCCTCGAGCCGATCACCGGGGAAGGCAAGCGGAAGAGTACAAGAAACCTGCGCCAGAAGCGGGCCGGAATCCAGTTGCTCAGTGACCTCATGCAGGGCCACGCCGGTCTTGAGGCAGCCATCACGATACTGCCAAAAGAGCGGTGCTGGTCCGCGGTAAGCTGGTAGGGGAGAGGGGTGGATATTCAGCATTCCGCCAGGATACGAGGCTACCACCTCCTTTGGCAGCTTCCAGGGAAAACATGACACGAGTCCGAGTTCACCGGACAGTTGCGTGGTATGCGTCAACTCGTGGAGCTTTGAACGTCGGTTGAGAGTGATGATAGGAATGTTTCTGCGGCGAGCGATGGTGAATGGATCGGTGTGCCAGATTGCAAAGGGCACAGCCGACGGTATTGGGTGCTGCAGTGGATTGCCAGCGACGATGAGACCTTGTACGGGAATTTCGGCCTGGAGCAAAGCGTGCAGCGTAACCGCAGTTTGACGACTTAAGGAGCCCCAGAGCACAACGCGGGGTATTTGAGATCCTTTTGACATCATCGGTTCCCGTTCGATACCCTTGCCGCAGTGTCAAACGCGACGACGAATGAGGACGGCTCACCATGGCGCGTATGGTTTACTGCGTGAAGTTGAAGCGGGAATTGCCTGGTCTTGAGCGACCGCCTTTCCCCGGTCCGCTGGGAGAGCGCATTTACCGGGAGGTCTCCCAAGAGGCCTGGGAGCTGTGGCGTGAGTATCAGACGATCGTGATCAATCATTACGGTTTGAATCCAGCTGACCCGGAGGATCGTACCATTCTCCGTGAGCATATGGAAACGTTCTTCTTCGGAGAAGAAGAGGAGTTGCCGGAGGGCTGGGTGCCACCAGGCGTTGGACAACCGGTGAAAGGTGCTCCAGCGCGCAAGAAGTGAGCGAATCCTCATACGCGTCGGGCAGTGATGAGAGGGAGCTCGGGGGCGAGGCGAATCCGGAGCTGCGCGTGAGCACGTCGTAGTGCAGTCTCGACGTTGTCAGGACTGTCTCCCTGTGCGAAAATAAACCCCAAATAGCTCGCTCCTTCCGGCAATGGAATAATCCGATGGTTGCGCTTCACGGTGATCTCGATACCGGTAATACCGGGTACGCGCTGCGCTTCGGCAATACCATCAACGCCTTTCAAGATGCCCCGACCTGGTATCGGAATCATCATGACACCGACCGCACCTCTCTGGTGATCTCGGGAGGGAATCGGATCGCCGACCGCATGGGCGAGAATGAGTTCTTCGAGCGTCGTCCCGGTTCCAAACTCGAGGATGCGCGAACACAGACCGCCGATTGACCGTCCGGCAACTTCGATAACCCAAGGCCCCTGATCATTCACGCGAAGCTCAGCATGGATCGGTCCGGTCTGGAGTCCGAGCGCTTGCGCTGCCTGCCATGTAGCCGAGACGATCCCTGTTTGTGTTTCGGGTGACAACCGTGACGGCGTCACGTAGATCGTCTCCTCGAAGTAGGGACCGTCGAGCGGATCAGGTTTGTCAAACAGGGCGAGGACCTCTAGTTTGCCATTGGTCAATAGCCCTTCTAACGCGACCTCGAAACCAGGCACGAATGGCTCGACGAGAATGGACGCCTGCTGCAGGTTCATCCCGTCGCTCTCTAAGATGGCACGGACACGTTCGAACGCGTCCGTGAACTCGTTTTGATTATTTGCTCGAATCACGCCGCGACTGCCGGAGAGCCGAGTAGGCTTGATGACACACGGATAGGAGACGTAGGCTGCAATTTCTGCCGGGTTTACCAGGGCGGGGAACGCTTGAGCCTTTGGCGCTGGAACACCGGCCGCTGCGAACCGCTGACGCATGATCCATTTGTCGCGGGCGGCGAGCGCTGCACCGGGGTCATTGCTTGGAAGGCCAAGCTGCTCAGACACCAGCGCAGCGAGGAGTGTCCCGGAGTCGTCGACGGGTACGACAGCACGAACCGGATGTGTTTGAGCAAGGCGCGCGAGTTCTTCCGCGGCGCATTCTGGAGCGCTGAAGTCAACGGCGTAGCGGAGTTCCCACATCTGCCGGAGGGGCTCAGGCGTGTCTTCAATGAGCAGAACCTCAATACCCAATCGCGCGGCGGCAGTGAGGAATGCGGCCGTACGGTAGCTTGTCGGTGTAGTCAGAAGCATGATGCGACGGGGATGTGCACTCATTTTGCTCGTCACCTCGCGCCCTCGTGTGTGAGCATGCCACAACAAGTGTAATTGTTTTCCATCAGCAGACGTTCCCGTGGGGCACGTCACGACCGTGAGTGTGGCGACGTGTCAAGAAGTCTGTAGGCGGTGACCGACTTTTCGTCGCTGCTGGTGCGATCAGCGCTTATTTCCTTGCGCGACCTGAGTGTCGTATCAAGCCACACATGGGAGATCTCGTTGGGGTCTCTGGATTCCCATGGCCTCTTTGCAGCACGTAAGGAGCGCGATCTCAGAAAGGGTTTAGATTGATGCTGATAACTCGAAGCCTTGTTGTCGAAGGGGCGCCGAGTTGTGCGGCAATCAATCGCGCAGTCCTCTGAAGAGTGAAGTGGTGGGAGCATCAGAACAGGATAGGATGACCTGGAAGTGCCGAAGGCGAAGTGTCTTGCTCCCCCAGGGCGAGGTACTCTCGACTACAACTGTCGCACACTACGAGACTGAAGCGGCGGCGGTCTTCAGCACAGCCTCGCGCAGTCCTTTCATGTATCCTATGGCAAAGAGACGCCCGAGCATCATGTACCCTGGCTCGGTGTTCGGCTCGCCCTCCATCGTTGGTGCGTGGTCTGGCCGCATCACGCCTTGGAAATGAATCTCGTAATAGGCTTTCATCGCTTCATACATGTCGGTTTGTCCGTCATCGTGGAAGGTCTCAACGAACTGTGTCGGGCCACCGCGCACGTCACGGAAGTGGACGAAGTGAACCTTGTTTTGTCGGCCGAAATGTCTAATCCAGTGTGGGACGTCGACACCCATGGTTGAGATTGTGCCCTGGCAAAAGGTCAACCCATGTGCAGGGCTCGGGTAGAGGTCGAGCGCTCGCTGCAGTGCCTCTGGTGTGATCAGGATTCGTGCGATCCCGCGCAAGGATGGAACAGGGGGATCATCGGGGTGGAGGGCGAGCTGGACGCCAGCCTCCTCAGCGACTGGAACGACCGCTTTTAAGAAGTATTCGAGGTTCTGCCAGAGCCGTTCTGCCGGAATTTCGCCGTAGACTGTCGGGCCTGCTCGTTCCATAAGTTCGTGGTCATAGCTCGTGACGAGTGCTCCACCGCGTGTCGGCGTGGTCGTCGAGGTGCGTGCCCAGTTGATCACGGCCATCCAGTTCCAGCACCAGACCGGAATTCCGAGTTTGCCCATATTGCGAATGAGCGTGATGACCCATTCGATCTCCTCATCGCGACCGTCCAGACCGAGCCGGGCACGGTGCATCGGTGGGGAGGCCTCGATGACCGAGACGGTGATCCCCGCCTCACGGAAGCGTTGCACCATGAGTAGGAGAGGCATGAAATCCCAGGGACGATATTCCGGCGGTGGCACGTCGTGCGGCACAACGGGCTGAGGTACCCCTGGTGGGTTCGATGCCTGATGTCCTCCCGCAACGTGGAATGGCAAAGTCGTGACCGCATGTGTGACACCCAACTGCAATGCCAGTTTCCAGCGCTCATTGGGCCAAGGAGGAAGGATCAGGGCGAGTTCCATAGTATCCCCCATTCATTTCGCAATCGCCGAGACCATTGTCGCCCAGAAGACGCGTATGCGGAAGATACCCCCTCTGTTGCGTCCGACGAATTGTTGGGGTGGATGGCTCCGACCGCGCGTGACTGTGACTGGGGGTGCATCGGGTGTCCTGTTGTGGGGGTTACGAGCGTCCTTCTCAATGGCCCTCTGGCTACCCGTTGCGAGATCTCTCAAGTTGTTGGCCTGTTTAAACGATCTCAGCACCGACGGTACAGATGGCATAGAGAGGGACTACTCGTTGTGCTGCGATCACGCGATACTGCGTCCTCGGAGAGGGATCGTGACGAAGGGAGGATGAAGGGGTGGGACGGTTAGATGGAAAGCGTGCCCTTGTCACCGGGGCTGGGATGGGGATCGGCCGTGGCATCGCACTGGCACTCGCTGCGGAGGGAGCTGCGGTAGCGCTGCACTATGCTCACAGCCGTGAAGGAGCAGAGGCGGCAGTTGAGGAGATCCGTCGGAATGGTGGCCAGGCGGTGGCGCTCGGTGGAGATCTCCGCTCAGTGGCAGAGTGTCGGCGCGTTGTTGACGAGGCAGCCGCAGCGCTTGGTGGTCTTGATATTTTAGTTAACAATTCGGGGGTGACGCGCGCGCGATCATTTCTGGATTTCCCGGAGGAGGTCTATGAGGAGCTCTTTGACCTGAATATGCGTGCGACTTTTTTCTGTGCTCAGCAGGCTGTGCGTCATATGCTGGAACGCGGTAGTGGGGCAATCCTGAACATCACCTCGATTCACGGTGCTGCAGGATTTCCGCGGCATGCGGCATACGCGGCGACGAAGGGGGCGATCATTGCCTTCACCCGGTCGCTTGCCATCGAACTGGCGCCGCTCAGAATTCGGGTCAATGCGATTGGGCCTGGGCTGATTGAAGTGCCACGATACTTCCAGATTCCCGGGTATGCGACGGAACGAGGGAACCAGATGGTACCATGGGGACGGGTTGGTCGGCCAGAGGACGTTGGAAAAGCGGCGGTTTTTCTCGTTTCGGATGACGCGGACTTCATCACTGGCCAGGTGTTGTTTGTGGATGGCGGTACACAGGCGCGGATGGGGCTGTGGTGGGAGCAAGGCGAGACACCGCAGTGAAGGACCTGCACACGTGGGAATGAGCTCACCAGCTTCTGAAGGCCACGCAAAAAGAGGAAAAGCGCGGCCTTCAGACCGCGCTTGAAAACTCAGCGGAAGCGACGGGATTCGAACCCGCGATCTCGGCCTTGACAGGGCCGCGTGTTAGGCCTCTACACCACGCCTCCGCGTTGTCACGGCGAAAGTATGGCATAGCGAGGCCAACGTTGTCAAGGGTGGCTTGCACAACACGAATGGGCGAGGATCGCTTGCGGCACTGCGGTCCATGAGCCAAGAGTGACCCACGTCGCGGTGGGTTGAGCTGTTCGGCCACGTGGATGCTGCATCTTCGAGCACCGGGCGCAAAGTCTCACAGCCTCAGCATGCTCAGTAGGGCAGGATTGACCGGTCAGTGATCATTGAGTCTGGTGTAGCCGTTTGGTCACCTGATGTGAGCTGTGAGTCTAGCGATCTCCGGCTCAGGAGCGAAGTGCGCGAGTAGACTCCTGCACCCGACGGAGGATCATCGTGGCCTCCGCTTCTGTGGCGAGTCGGGGACGGTGATAGTCCTCAATGATGACCGGAAGCAGTTCGTAACGCATGAGATCAGAGTTGCGGAACCAGAGGTGGAGAATCAGACCTTGCTTCGTCTCGGGTGACCACTCTTGGTCGAAAACAAAATTGCCGAGCGAGTAAAAGATTGGGCGACCACGATACCATTCGACCCCCTGGACCCAGTGGGGGTGTGATCCGACGACCAACGTGGCGCCGGCGTCGATGGCTAGGCGGGCAATTTCCCGCTGGAACGCGGTCGGGACGAGCGTGTACTCCACGCCCCAATGGAAGAATGGAATCACGATCGTCGCCTGATTTGCAGCGGCACTGATAGCGTGCTGGATGAGCTCGGGATCAAGTGGCGCAGTCCCCGGTGACTCATCGGTCGCGCCATACCAGTCAGCAGAGACACCATCAAAGCCCAGCAGTGCAACGGTCGATGTCCGAGCACCGAGGATGGCAGGTTCAAGTGCGCTTTGGATGTCGACCCCTGCGCCGAACGAGGCGATTCCGGCCGCGGCAAGGGCCTCTTTGGTGTCCTGTAGTGCCAGCCAGCCGAAATCCATGCTGTGGTTATTTGCGAGGCTGACCGCGTCAATCCCAGCGAGCTGCAGCCCGGCAAGTGCATCCGGATAGGAGAGGAAACGAAGCGTGTAAGGATCTTCCGGGGGAGGGTACCGTCGGGTGAGCGCGCATTCGAGGTTCGCGATCGTGAGATCGGCCCACGACAGTTCAGTCGCGATGTGGCGGAAGGGGGCCTGCCAGTCGCGGCGTGCGATCATGACGCGGTGGACTGTTCGGCCGAGAATGATGTCGCCAGCGACGGTAATGGTGGTAAAGGTCGGGTGAGGGAGCGGTTCGGGTGGCAGGCTGTCGATGGGCAAGAGGTGGGTAGGGCCGTCGAGGACGAGCCACTCGACAAGTTCGGGGACCTGGGATGCAATGCCGGGAGAGCGGAAGAGATCTCTCCCGTCGACCGATAAGACACGAAGGGATGCTGTAGTGGCATCGGGTTCGATCAGAGCGAAGAGGCCGAGGCTGGTCAACCGAGTGAGTGCAGCGACATCCGGGACGCGCCTGTCCGCTGCCGTGAGCTGATAGCCATACTGCTCGACCGAGACGCGGAGGACCGGGAGATTCTCTGGATGACCGAGTTCATGCCAGTTGCGAATCGTACCGTTGATGAGTGCGCGGAGTGCATCGTGCGGTAGGCTGCGCACGAGATTCTCGTGCGTGGTGACGGGGACGAACATTCGCCCACCGATCACATATGCCGCCGGGGTGCCAACGGTGGCGTGGAGGTGGAAAAGGGCATCGCGCGAGGTGGTCAAGCGAAGCGACCAATGACGGGGAAGCGTCGCTTGGAGTCGGGCAAGCCAATGTTGGGCTTGTCGCGCCAGCGTCGGTGGCAGGTCAGGGACATGGATCGTCACTGTGGGACTGGCAAGTGCTCGGAGGGGCCGGTCGGCTCGCGGGTGCAATGGTGGGTGGGTCGGCGTCGGTGACGGTGTGACCTGCTCTGAAGAACGTCGTGGAGCGGGTTGGCAGGCAAGCAAGGACGAGGCGAGCGCGAGAAAGCCACGTCGGGGGAGACGTCTGCGGTGGTCAGCCAACCAGTGGAGAGCATCCGAACTCCGCTGCATAGGCTCCCCTGTTAAGCCGGAAGTTCGTTTAGTATTGCGGAGCTTACCAAGGGTGCCATGTTAGAGCAACCCTATGTGCCCCGGCCTCTCCTGCGACATGGAGCAAGTACCTCTGCAGCGGATAATGCAGTCTCGCCACTGCCTTATTGATCAGCTCGACCACTTCGTTGCTACCCCACTCCGCTCAGTCAATGATATCCCAACAGTCCATAAGGTTGCTCGTGGCGCGGCAAAAGAGCCGTGAAAAGGAGCAATTGGGAGACAGGCGTGTGGCCATTGCGGGAACGTGCGACGAGGGCGGTATTTCCAGAAGTGTCGGTTGGGTCACCGAGTTGGAAGGGGATGCGGCTGAAGCCGCATCCCCATGCGGAGACACTGAGAAATTGTCCGCTTCGTTCAGCGTGCGACTTCGACAGGTGGAGTACCGTACGTATGGAAGGTGGCAACAGTTGGCAAGCCCCATGCTTGCCCACGCTTGCGTTCGGCTTCGGTCCAGACAATCGGCTTCCAATCAGGCGCCAAGACCAGGCGTGCTCCTGGGCAACCGATCTCGATACGATGGCCGCCTGGCTCCATAACGTAGAGGAAGACAGTCTGCTGAACGGCATGCTTGTGTGGGCCGTACTCGATACGGTACCCGAATTCAATGGCAATATCCGCAGCACGGAGGACTTCCTCACGAGTGTCCACCGCGTAGCAGACATGGTGGAAGCGTCCCCGTGCACCCGTCTGGTCCTCGGTAATAGCGATCTCATAGCCCTTATTGTTAGCGGTGACCCAGGCACCCTTTTCTGAGCCATCATCGAAGATAATGCATTCGGTGAGTCTAAGCCCGAGGTTCTCTTGCAGGAACTTGCGAGTTGCCCGGACGTCGGCCGCAAAGATATTGATATGGTCGAGTCGGCGGATATTGCAACCACGTGCCGGGAACCGGGAAGCTTGATTCTTCAGTGCCGGCTTCGTCTCCGGTGTCGGCTGGTACCATTCAACCTCCCACAAGAGTTCGCCGATGTGTCCGTCGGGTGTCCGGAAGCGATAGGCCGGGCCGTGGCCGGCGTCGCCATCAATCCAACCTAAACCGAGCCCTGTACGCTCAAGCATTGCCACGCGTCGTTGCAGTGCCTCCGGCGAGCTCACGCGGTAGGCGAAGTGCTCCATTGCCGGCACCGGGCCAGCAGTAAGTTTGAGCGTGTGGTGCGCGTAATCGTCCCACGCGCGGAGATACACGGCATTTCCACGTCGTTCACTCACCGTCATCCCGAGATAGTCCACGAAGAAACGCTCGCTCTCCTGGAGGGTCGGAGTAAGCAGTTCGAGATGAGCGAGATGAGCCATATCGCAGCTTGGTTCACCGATGTAAAGTGTCACGTCGTGCATTTCCTTACCTCCCCTGCTCTCGGACGTTACGCTTACCTCACTGCTTTCGTTCTACGACGACACGCAACCCATGAAGGTCGTACGTCAGCTCCCCAGCTTGCAGCCGATCACGGAGACGTGCCTCTCGCTCGGCACGAGCGCGCGCACTCTCGAGGACGGATGAGACGCGTTCACGTGCTACGACAACTGCGCCGTCGTCGTCCAGCACGATGATATCGCCAGGCTTGATCTGTGCTCCGCCGACGACCACTGGTACGTCGATATCACCGATCGTCTCTTTTGTTGCACCGCGGACTCGGATGAAGCGTGTCCACACAGGAAGGCCCATCGCGCGAAGTTCGTCAACATCGCGCACTGCAGCATCGACAAGGAGTGCTGCTGCACCACGGACTTTCGCTTGGATCGCCAAAAGTTCCCCAACAAGTGCGACCGGTTCGGGTTCCGGCATCGTGATGACCAATACGGCGCCCGGGAAGACGCGTTCCATGACGGCATGAACCATAAGGTTGTCTCCCTGACCACAGAGCACGGTCAACGCCGGGCCGGCGACACGTTGCCCGGGAGTAATCGGAATGAGTGGGAGATCAATCAGTCCCTGACGACCGGAAGCCTCATAGACGGTGGCGACGCCGAGCTCACTGAAGGCCTGGCACGCCTCGGTGAGCACTGGATCTTCGATGGCACGCTCTTCTGCTCGAGTCATCAACGTCCTCCGATTCCAGGCGCTCAGCCGTGACCGAGGAGTTCACGGGCGACGAGCGGTGTGACGCGTTGGAATGCCTCGGCATAACGAATGTCCTTGATGCCCGAAATGCGGCGTGCATGGTTGGCTCGTCGTTCCGCAAGTTCGGCATAGTAGCGCTGAAGGTACTGCTGCGAGGCCATGACCTGCATTGCGGCTAGTTTCTTTTCGTAGACCGGTGTGATGTCCACAAAGATATTGGGAACGAAGCCGCACAACTCGGGCTGGTGCGGCTCGAAGTAGTACAGCGGTGGGGGCTCCACCGTCGCAAAAGCGCTGGCGACGCCGGCACCAGAGGAGAGAAGGCGAGCACGTTGGACGGCCTCGTGTGCGACCGGATGATCAGGATTAAAGGGATCCACTGGGGTATGGGTAATGATCGCCTCAGGGCGGAAATCTCGAATCAGTTGGGCTAGCCGTTCCGTCGCCTCGCGGTCCACCTCGAGCGGATAGTCTCCAAGATCAAAGCAAAGGAAGCGTGCACCGAGCGCGTGGGCTGCTTGTTCGGCCTGTTCGTGGCGGATGGCTTTCACGCGTTCGATCGTCTGGCCCGGTTCCTTCCAGAGTTCACCGGACTCGCCGCGTTCTCCGTAGGACAGCGCGAGCACAGTGGCTTCACCGCCATTGGCCGTGACAAGGGCGATGACTCCAGCTGCTCGCCAAACGAAGTCGGCAGCATGTGCCCCGACGACGAGTAGGCGTTGAACCCCAGTCATTGCTCCCTCCCAGTGGCGAGTCGGACGGTATTCCGCACGGCCATCGTATGGATCTCCTCTTCGCTGAAACCTGCTTCGAGCAGACGGTCAACAAAGAGTGCCAATCCGTCTTCGACGGGCGGATTGTCTGGTTGGCCGAGGTCAGTGCTCAAGACGACGCGTTCTGGGCCGACGGCGCGAATGTGAGCGAACGCCGTTTCCCAAAGGACTTTGCCGCTGTAGAGCGGGGTGAAGCAGTGCTCCAGATAGGCGCCCATCTCTGCAAGCCTGACCTGATCCTCTGCCGTGAGGGCTTGGGAGGGGAAATCGGGATGGGTGACGATGATGTGGCGCACACCCTCCTCACGGGCCGCTTGAACGACGGCAAAGATCTCGTCACGACCCAGGTGTCCTGTGGCTAGGACCAGACCATGCCGCGCGATCAGACGGAGGACGGCACGGAGCTCTGGGACGACGTCGCCGTCGGGTCCAACGACGTCAACGGGTGGCACGTCAAAGCCAGTCTCGCGCATCTCTCGCTGGAGACGTGCCCAATATGGTAGTTTCGCACCAGCCAGCGCCTGTTGGAGATGTCGTCGTTCATTCGCAGCGTCTACAGTGGGGAGCCAGACAAGCCGTGCTCCTTCTCGGGCCGCGATCTCGACAGCGAGGGGGTTGAGACCACCGACTGCCCGGTTGAGGGTGAGAGACCCCAGAACTTGGACACCCGGGACAGCCGCGCGCACGACAGCAGCGCGCTCGGCGGTCGGGACGTAGTGAGACTTGATGACATATCCAGCAAGGCCGACGTCAAGGAAGCGACGTGCCAGTGCAATGTCGTCGATACGCCGCGGCATGACGTCGGGTCCAGAGTGGACGTGGAGATCGTACGCCCCACGAACGAGTTCCCGCGCCCGTGGCGATGGAACCGGGTGAACGCTTGTCATCGCCTGTACCTTCCGTCCTCTCGTTCATCACCGCTCGGACCGGTCGGTCGTGGCGGAGGGTGAGGCACTGACGCAAGACCGGAATCAACAAGGAGGATTATAGCATGCTCAGAAGGAAGAATTTACGTCTGAAGACACAAAAGGGGCAGGCCAGCCAGAGAGGCGAAGATTCTGGCTGGCCTGCGACGAGCGTTCGCCTCAGAGTTGCTTGGCTGCGTTCTGGACGAAGCTGAAGTCGGCCAGCTGATCAACGGGAATTGTCTGCTGGATCTTGCCGCGTTGCTTCCAGAGCTGCTGTGCTTCCTCCAGTTTGGTGAGATCGAAGGTGCCGTCTTCAGAGACACCAGGCCAGGTCATCTGCTCGTAGAGCTTGTCATCCTTGAGCGGTGTCCGATTCTTGAGAATCTGCACGACCTCAGCGCGTGCCGCCGGATCCTTTAGCGCTTGGAGGTAGTAACGTGCTCCCTTGAGATATCCGACGAGAAATGCCTCCAGCAGTGCGCGATCCTTGAGCATTGGGGGGCCGACAACGATCACCGAGATGGGGAAGTTATCGCCGACAATGTCGACGATCTGATCACCGGCCACAATTGGGACAGCCGCACCGAGTTGCTTCGTCGCGATCGTCGCATAGGGTTCGACGAGTTCAGCGGCCTCCACCGCGCCGTTCTGCAGGGCTGTCGGCATGTCGGGGAGGCGGATCAGTTGCATTTTGATGTCATCGAGAGAAAGCCCGCCCGATTCCAACACCTTCTTGAGTTCGAGCAAGTCGATGCCGGCGTCGCTTGGCATCGCCAGGGTGCGGCCGCGCAAGTCTGCCACCGAGCGGACGCCTTGATCGTACAGCTGCTTCGTCACAGCATAGGCGTGAAACACATTCCCGCGCCGCAGTGCGCCTTCACCGGCGACAATGGTCACCTCGACCCCCTGTGTGCGGGCGTTGACCAGTGCCGCCTGAATGGCACCGCTAAAGAGATCGAGCTGGCCGACGGCTACCAACGGAATAACTTCGCCGGGCGTGCCTTGTGTGGTAACCAGCTCCACATCCAGTCCAGCTTCCTTGAAAAAGCCCTTTTCAACTGCGATGAAATTCCCGGCTTCTTCGGTGGCCAAGGCAACGCGCATCTTGAGCTTGCGAGCCTGGACGACTGTTGGCGCGGGTGTTGGGGTAGCGGTAGGCGCAGCAGTCGGGGTGACGGCGGGAGCCGTGGTCGGCGTTGTTCCCATGGTTGCAGCAGTCGGTGGAGCGGGTGCAGCAGTTGGTGTCGGCTGCTGGCCAGCGCCACAGGCAGCAAGAAGACTACTCGATACCGCTCCGGCGACAGCTACAAGCAGAGTCCGGCGAGTGAACTTCCGCATATTCATGTAACAACCCTCCTCACGTTGACGGAGAGACTCCCCAACTGCTCACTTACACCGCCGATCACACGACGATAATCGTGTGAAATGTGCCGCAAGAGCGCGCTGTTTCGGACGAATGTAGCCGTACTGGCGTCACACAGCGCTCCGAAGCTCGTGGGAGTACCGCTTACAGCTCAATATGCGTATCGGCTACGAGCGAGAGTACAAG
This sequence comes from Thermomicrobium sp. CFH 73360, assembly GCF_023806465.1. Classification (GTDB taxonomy): domain Bacteria; phylum Chloroflexota; class Chloroflexia; order Thermomicrobiales; family Thermomicrobiaceae; genus Thermomicrobium. The sequence goes on from NZ_JAMSLS010000009.1 coordinate 61,283, forward strand.
CGTGTACCGTAGGTCGCTGGATATGCCGAAAATACACCATGACTGATTGATGGCTGCCGTATCTCTATTGATAGTCTTTCCCACAGGTACTTCATTCCCACCCAGTAACAGTGTGTTCAGATTATCCGAACGCGGAGCATCTGCCATGATTCACCTCTATGCTAATCACACGGCTGTAGCGAGTCAAGATCTTCCTTTCATGGGTTATGGGCCCGGCTGTGGCATGGAACATTCGCGTTGTTGGTCATTTTCTTGCAGATGGCAGGGGGAAAGGGGAGACATCTGGACTTGTTACGAAGCCGAACTAGCTGCGTGGAAGAGGTGAGTCTCAAGCCAGGAGTGCTTGGGAAGGAACAGAAACCTAGCATGCCGCCTCATGTAGGGAAAAACCCGTCTTAGAGCGAAATGGGCCGGAAGCAGGGACCGTGGTTGTGCCCAACTACACAGATCAACTGCATAGTGTGGGCAGAGCAGAAAAGGATCCCGGGCGGCGCAGCCGCCCGGGATCCTAGGAATGGTGTTGGATCTCAGCTGGAGCGACGCGCCCGAGCCACTTGCTCCCGGTAGCGGCGAGCCGGCTCGGCGTACGGCGCCGGTCCAACTGTCACCCAGACCTCGGTCTGCACACGCCCCTCCACCGCCGGCTTGCCCGATCCGCCATTCGGCTCGCCCCACACAATCCGCAGCCGTGTCCCTTCCTTGGCGTACTCTTCCTTGATCGTTGCAAGCGAGAGAACCCGCTCCTCGTTGGAGCTGAAGCCGGTCCACATCGAGAAGCCGACGACCTCACCGGCATCGTTGA